>NZ_FTNT01000009.1 GCF_900156495.1 Williamsia sterculiae | reverse complement strand
CCCCACCTTGTGGTGGTGGTTTAGGTGCGGGGTGGGGGTGTGACGTGGGTGGCGTTGTTGGTGTTGGGGTGTTCGGGTCCGGTGGTGGGGTGGTTGGTGTCGGGGTTGGGGTGGGGGATGCGGTTGCGGGAGTGGGTGGCTTCGCTGGGTCGGGTGGGGGTGGGTGCGGAGTGGGGTGGTCGGTGGTAGGGGCCGGGTTTGGGTCGGGGGTGTCCGCCGGGTAGGGCCAGGCGCAGGATGGTGCGTTGGACTTGTGCCCATTGGCGGTGGAAGGGTCCGGTGTTGTAGGGCAGTCCGTAGCGTTGGCAGATGTCTTTGACCCGGGGTGCGACCTGGGCGTAGCGGGTGGAGGGCATGTCGGGGTAGAGGTGGTGTTCGACTTGGTAGCCGAGGTTGCCGGAGATGATGTGGAACAGGGGGGAGCCCTCGATGTTCGCGGCGCCGATCAGTTGCCGGGCGTACCAGCCGCCGCGGGTCTCGTCTGCGGTCTCGTCCTGGGAGAAGGTGTAGGCCTGGTCGGGGAAATGGCCGCAGAAGATGATCGCGTTCGACCACACGTTGCGGATCAGGTTGGCCACGAAATCGGCGCCCGCGGTCCGCAGGAAGGTGTCCTCGGCGCCGGGTAACACCCGGTCGGCGGCCGCGGCGAGCAGGGTGACCGGGCCCAGGTGGGTTCGACGGTTGACGGTACGCAGCAGCCGCCCGGTCCGGGAGGTGGCGGGTTGATCGAGACGCCCACCGGTCAGGGTGTGGGTGGCGAGGAACGCTGCCGCCGACACGGCGGGCCAGCCGAGGTAGTCCTTGACGATCTGGCGTCGGGCTTTGCCGGCGATGCCTTTCAGGTCGTGGATGATCTCGGCGGCGGGTTTGTCGCCGCGGCGGATCGCTTCGATGTCCAGGTCGTGTACGGCCACGCCCCACTCGAAAAACGCCATCAACACCACGTTGTAGAACGGTTGCAGCAGATACACCGGTGACCAGGGTTGGTGGGGGTCGATCCGCATGATCTCGTAGCCGAGGTCTTTGTCTTTACCGCGGATGTTGGTGTAGGTGTGGTGCACATAGTTGTGGGAATGTTTCCACGCTTCCGCGGTGGAGGCGGTGTCCCAGTCCCACACCGAGGAATGGATGTCGGGGTCGTTCATCCAGTCCCACTGACCGTGCATCACGTTGTGCCCGATCTCCATGTTCTCCAGGATCTTCGCCATCCCCAGACACGCGGTGCCCACCACCCACGCCGGGGTGGACCGCGAGTTGAGCAACACCACCCGACCCAACACCGCCAACTGTCGTTGCGCGGCGATCACCGACTTGATGTACCGCCGATCACCATCACCGAGGTCGGCGTACACATCGTCATGGATCGCGTCGAACTCCTTGCCCAACAACTCGATGTCCTCATCAGACAAATGCGCCAACGGATGCGGTTGCCCATCCGGGCCCACCCCGTACACCCGCGCCCCCGAACGATCACCATCCCCACCGTAGGAAGTCGTGTCGGTGCGGTCAGTGGCATGTGTGGTCATGATGTGTTCTCCCAAATAATTGTTGTACTACAGGCCCCGGGCAGGGGTCACAGTTTGACGGTGACCTCACCCTCAGCGGTATGCACACAGATCCGGATGGCCTGGCCCTGCGGCGAGGACACCTCCCCGGTCCGCAGATCCCGCACCTGCCCCGCATCCAGAACCCCGGTACACGTATGACAGATCCCGATCCGACACCCGAACTTCAACTCCAACCCCGCATCCTCCCCGGCCTGCAAGATCGGTTGCCCCGGCTCACACGTGGCCTCGGCCCCGGACTTGGCGAACCGCACCACCCCACCCTCACCCTCACCCGGATCCCCCCCGATCACCGGCTGGAACCGCTCCAGATGAATCCGCTCCGCGACATCGTGGGTGTCCCAGAACTCGACGAGATCGTCCAACAACTCCGACGGCCCCGAACACAACGCCTCCCGCTGCGACCAATCCGGACACCACGACTCGATATCGGCCACCGACATCCGCCCGTCATCACCACTGACCCGCACATGCAGATCAAACCCGTCATGACGATCCGCGAAATCATCCAACTCATCAGCGAACATCAACTGCTCACGCTCACGCACCGAATGGATCACCACCACATCAGCCATCCGATCCCGCCGATCCAACGCCCGCAACATACTCATGATCGGAGTGATCCCACTACCCGCACTGACGAACAACAACTTCGACGGCAACGGATCAGGCAACGTGAACACACCCTCGATCTCACCGAGCCGCACAATCTCACCCGGCCGCAACCGCTGCACCAAAAACGGTGACACCGTCCCATCCGGCACCAACTTCGGCGACACACTGATCAACCCATCACGCGGATCCGGATCCGACGTCAACGAATACGCCCGCCAATGAAACACCCCATCCACCACCACACCCAACCGCACATACTGCCCCGGCAAATGACCCGGCCACTCATACCCCGGCCGAATCCACACCGTCGCCGCCGACGACCCCTCCGACTCCACCTCCACCACCCGACCACGCAACTCCCGCGTCGTCCACAACGGATTGATCATCTCCACGTAATCATCCGGACGCAACGGATTGAACAACCCCGTCACCGCCCGCATAAACCCCCGCCGCACCGGCGACACCCGAGGAACCGCACCACGCTCAGCCATGTACCCACCGTTCACTTGGTCGTCGACCTCATCCTCAGTCATGTTGTGCCGAGGATTCTTCGAGTCGCGACGGGCTGTCATACTCAGTGCACGACTGTACACTCGCGAACTCGGCTATGCATCCCGGCCGCCGAACTCGTATGACAACCGACCTCGGTGGTGGAGACTGGCCCCATGGAGATCCTCGGCAGCCGCGTCCTGCTCCGGTCCAGCGATCCGAAGCAGTTGCAGGCCTTCTACCGAGAGAGTCTCGGCTTGGCCGTCGCACGCGAATATCCCGGCGGGATCGTCTTCCACGCGGGCGCAGGTTTCATCGAAGTGCCCGCACATCTCCCACCGGACTCGGACGGGATACCCGGTTCCGGCGCCTCGCTGTGGTTGCAGGTGCGTGACATCGCCGACGCCGCGCGGCAATTGGCCGAGCACGACGTTCCGATAACCCGCGCGGCACGCACCGAACCGTGGGGACTCATCGAGATGCATGTGCAGGACCCGGACGGCCGCACGCTGATCTTCGTGGAGATCCCCGGCGACCACCCCCTGCGCACGGACACACGGCACTGAGCGCGGGCTGGATCGCATGACAGACTCGTACCCATGAGTTCCTGGAGCGCACCGGTGGCGTCCGGGCCCGTCGTCGCCACCGTCGACCTGCCCGGATCCAAGTCGATCACCAACCGTGCCCTCATCCTCGCCGCCCTGGCCGACGGTCCGAGCACCCTCAGCGGAACCCTGCGCAGCCGCGACACCGACCTGATGCTCAGCGGGCTGGCCACCCTCGGGGTGGATGTGGCACCGGCCCCCGGCGATCCCACCACCGTGCACATCACCCCCGGCCCGTTACACGGCGGCCGGGTCGACTGCGGTCTCGCCGGCACCGTGATGCGATTCCTGCCTCCCGCAGCCGCACTGGCTTCCGGGACCGTGGAGTTCGACGGCGACGAACAGGCGCGGTCGCGACCCCTGTCGACCATCCTCGACGCACTGCGCTCACTCGGGGTCCAGGTGGACGGGGATGCGTTGCCGTTCACCGTGATCGGCGGTGGGGCCGCAGCGGGCGGCGAGGTGACCATCGACGCCTCCGGGTCGTCGCAGTTCGTCTCCGGCCTGTTGTTGTCGGCGGCGCGGTATGACCAGGGCATCAGCATCAGCCACGTCGGCAAGCCGGTGCCGTCGACACCGCATGTGGACATGAGCGTGCAGATGGTGCGGACGGCCGGGGTCGTGGTCGACACCTCGGTCGCCGACACCTGGCGGGTGCTGCCGGGCCCGATCTCCGCGGTCGACTGGCAGATCGAACCCGACCTGTCGAACGCCGCGGCGTTCCTGGCCGCGGCCGCGGTCACCGGTGGCACCGTCACGGTGCCACGGTGGCCTGCGGTCACCACCCAGCCCGGTGCGACGTTCGTGGACGTCCTCCACGAGATGGGTTGTCGCACAGAGCTGGTGGACGGATCACTGACCGTGTACGGGACCGAGCGACCCGCAGGCGTCGCCCTGGACCTGCACGACATCGGTGAGCTCACGCCGACCATCGCCGCCCTCTGCGCGTTGGCCGACGGAGAATCCGTGTTGTCCGGGATCGCGCACCTGCGCGGCCACGAGACGGACCGACTGGCCGCCTTGTCCACCGAGATCACCGCACTGGGCGGCCACTGCACCGAGACCGCCGACGGGCTGCGCATCGTCCCGGCGACCCTGCACGACGGCACCTGGCACTCCTACGCCGATCATCGGATGGCCACCGCGGGCGCACTGATCGGTCTGGTCACGCCGGGTGTGGCGGTCGACGACATCGAGACCACCGCGAAGACACTGCCCGACTTTCCCGCCATGTGGTCCGGCCTGGTGGGTGTGTCCTGAGCCGTCGGGTCTACGACGAGACCGATGTCCGGATCCGTCCGGGCAAGGGCAGTCGTCCGCGCACCAAGACCCGTCCCCGGCACGACGACGCCGAGTACGCGATGGTGGTGTCGGTCGATCGTGGCCGATGGGGGTGTGTGCTCGACGGCGATCCCGGCCGTCCGGTGGTGTGTATGCGGGCCCGCGAGCTGGGCCGTACACCCGTGGTGGTGGGCGACGAGGTGTCGGTGGTCGGCGACCTGTCCGGTAGACCCGACACCCTCGCGCGCATCGTGAAGGTGTCGGACCGTCGAACGGTGTTGCGGCGCACCGCGGATGACACCGATCCGTATGAGCGCATCGTGGTGGCCAACGCGGCCCAGCTGTTGATCGTGACCGCGCTGGCCGATCCCCCGCCGCGGACGGGTTTCGTCGAACGGGCGCTGGCCGCGGCCTACGTGGGCGGTCTGACCCCGATCCTGTGCCTGACCAAGTCCGATCTCGCCGCGCCGGAGTCCTTCACCGCCGCCTTCGCCGACCTGGACCTGCCGATCGTGTTGGCCGGTCGCGACGATCCGCTCGAGGGTCTCCGCGCCGATCTGGCGGGCACCATCACCGCGCTCATCGGGCATTCGGGCGTGGGCAAGTCGACGTTGGTGAACCGACTGGTACCCGACGCCGACCGTGCGACCGGTGTGGTGTCGGGGGTCGGGAAGGGACGGCACACCTCGACCCAGTCGGTCGCCCTGCCGTTGGTCGGACAACCAGGGACGCCGCAGGGCTGGGTGGTCGACACGCCGGGCATCCGATCGTTCGGATTGGCCCACGTCTCACCGGACGACATCGTCGACGCCTTCGACGACCTGCGGGTCGCGATCGAGGACTGCCCGCGCGGCTGCACCCACCTGGGGCCGCCCGCGGACCCCGAGTGTGCGCTGGACGCGCTCACCGGCAATGCCCATCGACGCGCGATGGCCGTGCGGGCGCTGCTGGTCGCGGTCGGCGGGCAGGACGAGGTCTCCGCCGACGGCCCGGTCGACGCGAACGAGGGCACGCTCGAGCCCTACAACGGCACGCTCGACGAGAACAACGGCCCGCTCGACGCCTGAACCCCGTCGAGCGTGCCGACACTCGCATCGAGTGGGCCGTTATGGGCACGCTCGACGCGAACGAGGGCCCACTCGACGTGGGTCAGCGCGCGCGGGCGACGATCTTGGCGGTACGGGCGTGCCGGGCGCGGGCAGCCAGCGCTGTGCGCAGACCCTGACGCGGTCGCACCGAGGGGCGGTCGGCGATGCGCGCCCGCAGGGCGTCGGGCAGTCCGAATCGGCGCTCGGAAGCGGTCTCCGGTGCATCGTCTGCGTCCGCGCGCAGGAACACGTCCGGTAGTGCGAGCTTGTTGATCGTGCGGAAACTCTGCAGGTACTGACCCATCAGGGTGCCCGTGGTGTACGGCAGGTCGTACTTGTCACACAGAGCGCGCACCCGGACCGCCATCTCGGCGTATCGGTTGCTGGGCAGATCCGGGAACAGGTGGTGCTCGATCTGGTAGCAGAGGTTGCCGCTCAAGAACGCCAGAGCCGGTCCGGCCTCGAAGTTGGCACTGCCCAACATCTGTCGCAGGTACCACTGTCCTTCGGACTCGTTCTCCAGCTCATCGGCGGTGAACTTCTCCGCCCCGTCGGGAAAATGCCCGCAGAAGATGACCACGTAGGCCCAGAGGTTGCGCACCAGGTTGGCGGTGAGGTTCGCGGTCAGCGTCGACCGGGCATGCGTACCGGACAAGGCCGGGAACAGCAGATAGTCCTTGCTGAGCTGTTTGGCCACCTTGATCAGGAAACCGCGGATCTGCGGCCGGGCGACCTCCATCGGTTTGGTGCCGGCGATGACCGACTTCAATTCCAGGTCGTGCAACCCGATCCCCCACTCGAAGGTGGCGGCGAGGAACAGATTGGAGAACGGCTGGAGCAGGTTCTTCGGCTGCCAGGGGTCGTCGCGCGTGACCCGCAGCAACCGGTAGCCCACGTCGTGATCCATCCCCAACACGTTCGTGTATTTGTGATGGATGAAGTTGTGCGAGTGCTTCCAGTCGGCGGATGCGCACATCATGTCCCACTCCCACGAGGTGGAGTGCACCTCGGGGTCGTTCATCCAGTCCCACTGGCCGTGCATCACGTTGTGGCCGAGTTCCATGTTCTCGATGATCTTGGCCAGCGAGAGCATCGCCGTTCCCACCGCCCAGCGCGACCGCCTGCCGCTGCGCAACAGCGCGACGCGACCCCCGACCTCCAGCAACCGCTGCGCGACGATGGTCCGACGCAGGTAGGTCGCGTCCCGGACCCCACGCGACGACTCCACATCACGACGGATGGCGTCGAGTTCGGTGGCCAGCTGGTCGACGTCGGCATCGGTCAGATGGGCGTAGGCATTGATGTCGGTGATGGCCATCGCCGGGCACTCTCCTGATCCTCGGGTGTCCCCCGCGCCCGCAGGGGCGCGCCGAGATGGACGGCGATCACCGGACGACGCCGACGATCACCTCGTGATCCCATTGTCCATCACCTGTCGGATACGACAACACCCCCGTGGGGTCTCAGGCGGCGCGGCGGCGGTCGTCACGGGTCGGCAGCGCGCTGACCCGCGCGCGTCGTCGACCGAACACACCGCCGCGACGGCGCCGGGCCTCGGCGATCGCCGACCGCAGTCCGCGACGCCGCCCGGTGGTCACGGGTATCGGCGACCACGGCGTCGACGTCTCGTCGAACCGCCGTTCCGATGCGGTCTCCGGGGCGTCGTCGCTGTCGGCCCAGAGATATTTGTCGGGCAAGGACAGCTTGGCGATCGTCCGCCAACTCTTCGCGTACTGCAGCAGGAACGGCCCCGTGGTGTACGGCAGGTCGTAGCGGTCACAGATGGCGCGCACACGCACCGAGATCTCGGGCAACCGGTTGCTGGGCAGGTCGGGGAAGATGTGGTGCTCGATCTGGTAGCTCAGGTTGCCACTCAGGAAACCGAGGACGCGACCCGAGCGGAAGTTGGCGCTGCCCAACATCTGTCGCAGATACCACTGCGCCTGGGTCTCGCTGTCGACGTCCTGCTTGGTGAACTTCTCCGCACCGTCGGGGAAGTGTCCGCAGAAGATGATGGCGTTGCTCCACACGTTGCGGATGACGTTGGCCATCACGGTGGAGGTCGCCGCCGTGGCCCAGGCGCCGCGGGACCGGGTGGTCAGGCCGACGATGGCCGGCCACAGCACGTAGTCCTTGAGGGTCTGCCTGCCCACCTTCGCACCCACGGCGCGCAGGTTGGCACGGAATTCGTCCGGGTCGTGTTTGCCCTTGGCCACCTTGCCCAGTTCGAGGTGCTGGATGGCCACCCCGTACTCGAAACCCAACGCGAGCAGTGTGTTGTAGGCCAGGTTGCCGAGGTAGAACGGCGTCCACCGTTGGTCCCGGGTCACCCGCAACAACCCGTAACCCACGTCGTCGTCCATACCCAGCACGTTGGTGTACTTGTGATGGATGAAGTTGTGGGTGTGTTTCCAGTGCGCCGACGGGTCGGGGTTGTCCCACTCCCAGGTGCTGCTGTGCACCTCGGGGTCGTTCATCCAGTCCCACTGACCGTGCATCACGTTGTGGCCGAGTTCCATGTTCTCGACGATCTTGGCCACCCCGAGGACTCCCGCGCCCGCCCACCAGAGCGACCGGCGCCGGGCGCCGAACATCATCGCTCGACCACTGATCTCCAGCGCCCGCTGGAAGCGGATGGTGTTGCGGATGTAGCGGGCGTCGTCGGCGCCACGAGCGGCCTCGACGTCGCGGCGGATCTCGTCGAGTTCCCGTCCGAGGGCCTCGATGTCGGCCTCACTCAGATGCGCATATTCTTCGATGTCGGTGATGGCCACGGATACCTCCAGATCGACCTACGTATGCGTAACTTACGCAATCGTAGGTTACGGTTCGGTAGCCGACAAGAGGTGAGACGCGTGTCACACGTCGAGCGTGCAGTCCCCTGCCGCGACGCTGATACACGTCTGGATCCGCTCGCCCTCGACGTGTTCGGTACCGCTGCGCAGGTCACGCACACATCCCCGGTCGAGCATGACCACACAGCTCTGGCAGATTCCCATCCGGCAGCCGAACGGCATCTGCACACCCACCGATTCCCCGGCCTCCAGCAGGGTGGTGGCACCGTCGACGGTCGCGACTCGTCCACCCCGACCGAACGTCACGGTTCCGCCCTGAGCGTCCACGTCGCCGCGTTCGAGGGTGAACCGTTCGACGTGCAGCCGCTCGGACACCCCCGCGTCACCGAATACCGCGCCCACCATCTCCAGGAATCCCGACGGCCCGCAGGCCCACGTCTCCCGCTCGGCCCAGTCGGGGCACAGGCGGGTCAGCAGTTCCCTGTCGAGCCTGCCGTCGGTGCCGGTGGTCTGCACGTGCAGGTCGAGGAGCCCTTCGTCGTGCATCGCGGCGAGTTCGTCGGCGAACAGCAGGTCGTCCTGGTCGGATACCGAGTGGATGAGCTGAACGGAACTGTGCTGACCCCGGTGACGCATGGTCCGCAGCATGGAGATCACGGGCGTGATCCCGCTGCCCGCGGTGACGAACAGCACCGCAGGCGGCGGCGGTTCGGGGAGCACGAAGTCTCCTTGCGGCGCGGCCAGCCGGACGATGGTGCCCGGTTGCAGGCCGTTGACCAGGTGACTCGACAGGAACCCCTCGGGCATCGCCTGCACGGTCACCGAGATGTGCTGGGGCCCCGAGCGCCGGCGACCGCGCAGCCCCGAACCGTCGGTGTCGGCAGGGGTGGCATCCGGAATCGACGTCAGCGAATACGACCGCCACGTCCATCGCCCCTCGACCAGCACCCCGATGCCGACGTACTGACCGGGCCGGTAGTCGAAGCCGAACCCCCACCCGGGTTCGATGACCAGGGTCGCGGCGGTGGCCGCGGTGGCGTCGTCCGCGGTCTCCGGGATCACCCGTACGATGCGGCCGCGCAGCTCGCGCGCCGACCACAGCGGGTTGGCCAACTGTAGATAGTCATCGGGCAACAACGGGGTGGTGATCCGCGCCAGTGCGGCGCGGGCCACGTCGAGACCGCCCCGGCGCGAACTGCGGCCGGCCACCGGTTCGCTGAATCTCTCCCGCCAGCCCACATCGACTCCTCGATCGTTCGTCGTCGGAGCCTGACGGACCCCGACCTACGCCACCGTAGGTTAGTCGGTCACAGAAGGTCGAGGAGGAACGGGATCTCCTGCGTCGCGTACCAGGCCAGATCGTGGTCGTCGACGTCCCCGACCGCGAGCTCGGCGTCCTCGTCGCCCATGTCGGCCGCGTCGATGACCTCGGCGGCCACGCGGATCGCCGATTCGGCATCGGCCGCGTCGACGTGCACCGACGCGATGTCGGCGATCGGCACCGGGACACCGATCTTCACCACGGCGGGCTCGAGGTCGGGTCGCAGCGTCACCTCGTCGTCGTCCACGTCGGCGGCGACCACCACCCGACGCGGCGGCAACGCCGCATGTGTCCCGTCGTCGTCGACGTCGGGGTCGAGCACCCCGGGCTCGGCGGCGAGCAGACGCAGCGATGCCCTGGCCGCCTCACGCATCGCGGCCTCGGACAGCTCCTCGTCATCACCCACCGAGTACGACTCCCGCAACGCGGGGGTGAGGGCGAAACCGGTACCCCCGATGGCGGCGAACTGGTGGCTGTCGGTGAGTTGGGACAGCATCGACAGCGTGGCCGGAAGGTAGACGCGCATCAGCCGGTCACCGCGCCGACCGTGTCGACAACTCGTCGAACGACTCGGTCAGGAAGTCCGGCATCACACCCAGATCCCACATCACATCCCTGTCTGCGTTGAAGGCGACCAGCACTCGCCCGTTGTACGAGGTCAAACCGATGGACAACCCGCGTTGACGCACTACCGCAGGCACCGGGTAGATGGCCAGGATCTCGGTGCCGTGCACGTACTGCGCGGTGCGCGGACCGCGCGCGATGCTGATCGGCAGGTTGAACCGGCGCCGCGACATGGTCGCCGCCGCACGGGAACTCATCGCATGGAAGGTGGCCGGTGACATCTCGACCACCCAGGTGCGCCCGCCCGCCGCACGACGCATGGAGTGTGCGTGCCGGTCGGTGAGGTGGGCGATCTGCGCCAACCGGACGGTCGCGTTCGGCTCCCCCACCGGCAGATCGGTGACGAAGCCGGCCAGACCGGCGGCGGTCCACTCGGTGTCGTTGGTCACCGCGACCCGGTCGAGGTCGTCGGCGTAGGCGCTCAGCGGCACCATCGCGCGCACCGTGGTCGACGCCTCCACCACCTGACTGCGCGACAACAGCCATCGGCGCAACGCCCCGGCCAGCACGGCGAGCACGACGTCGTTCACCGAACAGCCCTGCCGCTCGGCGATCACCCGACACTTCTCCAGGGGAAACGACCCGACCGTGAACCGTCGGGTGCTGGTGGTCGACCCGTTCAGCGGGCTGTCGGGAGCGCCGTCGGTGGCCAGTTGCAGGACCGCACCCACCCTGCGCAGACCGCCCGCGACCACCGATCCGAGCACCGACACCCGTCCGGAGGCGGCGCGCATCGAATCGACGACCTCCCAGGGGCGGGCAAGGAATTCGGTGACCGCGCCGACCACCAGTTCGGTGTCACCGGACACCCGGGTGGGCAGCCACAGGTCCTCGGGCATCGGGGTGGGCCTGCGGGTGTCGTCGACGATGGCCTGATTGATCTCCAGCGACTCGGCACCATCGATCATCGCCTGGTGGGTCTTGCTGAGGACGGCGATCCGGTTGTCGGCCAGACCCTCGACCAGATACATCTCCCACAGCGGTCGACGTCGGTCGAGCGGGCGTGACATCAGGCGCGCGATCAGGTCGTGCAGTTGGTCGTCCGCACCCGGGCTCGGCAGGGCGGACCGCCGCACGTGGTAGGTGATATCGAAGTCGCTGTCGTCGACCCAGACCGGTCGCCCCAGTCCGAAGGCGACCTCGCGGATCCGCTGCCGGTACCGCGGGATCAGCTGTAGACGTTCCTCGACGGTTCGCAGCAGTTGCTGGTAATCCAGCCCGCCGGTGGCGGTGCCCGCCGAATCCTGTTCGGCCGTCTCGCGGTCGAGGATCAGCAGGGACCCTATCTGGCAACTCGCGCCGGACTCGTCGAGGTAGTACAGAGCTGCGTCCTGTGCGGACAGCCGCGTCACCACCGGCATCTGCCCGTCCGGTGACCGCGCACCATCGACCTGGGGACCACCGACATGCGCCCGATCCTATCCGCACCGGGTTCACCCGAGGTTGACGGCAACCAGCTGCCAGCGCAGCTCGGTGCGTCGGGGCCGTCCGTCGACGGTGGGCAGCCGGACCGGGACCCGCTCGATCCGGCCCGCGATCGCCTGCACCCGGTCACCGCGCTGATAGGTCCCGAAGATCTCCGCCGCGTCGGGGCGCGGCCACTGCACATGGACCCGTCGCAAGGTCGCGGCGGTCCGCGATGTCGCCCGCGGGCCGACGGAGGCCCGCAGTTGATCGATGATGTGTGGAACCGCGATCGGCGCGAGCTGAGCAGGTGGGCGCCGCCGGTCGACCACCTCGAGGACGAGGTGCATCGCGCGCATGCCGAGTTCGCGGACGGCAGGGTCGACGTCGTCACGCGGACGCTGCCGCATCGGGGTCAGCGCGGAGACCCCGGTGACGGGGACGCGCGCGGACACCCGCGGCGTCTGCACCTCGGCGAGAGTTCGAATGGTCAACCGGCTCATACCCGTTCGACGGGCAACGCCGGTCCGACGGTTCCGTCGGTGTCATCCGGTCGACGGACCGCCGACTCGGTGGGTCAGCGCTTCTTGCGGGACTTCGCCGGCTTCGGCCGCGACGACTTCGCGTCGGCGCGGGCGGCCGCGCGACGTTCGCGCCTGCTGCCCGCCACCGCGGGCTCGTCGTCCTCCTCGCGCACGATGGTCGTGCCACCCTGCTCGGACGGCCCGCTGAGCAGCATGCCGCCACCGTCCTGGTCGTCGACACCCTTGGCGCGCAACGCGGCGGGTGCGGCCGAGCCGGACCCGGCCGCGCGAGCACCATTGCCGTCCGGCTGGGTACCCCCGGGACCCCCGATGCCCGGGGAACCGCCGTTCTGCGCACCGACACCGACGAGATCAGGGGTCGTTCCGACCCCGTTCTCCGACTCCGGCGCCGGCGCGGTCTCCACCTCGACGTTGAACAGGAATCCCACGGACTCCTCCTTGAGACCGTCGAGCATGCCGGAGAACATGTCGAAGCCCTCGCGCTGGTACTCCACCACCGGGTCACGCTGGGCCATCGAGCGCAGGTGGATCCCCTCACGGAGGTAATCCATCTCATAGAGATGATCCCGCCACTTGCGGTCCAGCACCGACAACAGGATGGTGCGCTCGAGCTGGCGCATCGCGTTCTCACCCGCGACCGCGTTGATCTGCTCCTCGCGTCGGGCGTAGGCCTTGTGCGCATCCTCCTGCAGGATTTCGGTGAGCTCCTCGGCAGTGATCTCCTTGCCCTCGCCGAACTCGTCCTCGCCGACCACGTCCCGATAGTCGAGCTCGATCGGGTACAGCGTCCGGATGGCCGTCCACAGCTCGTCGAGGTCCCAGTCCTCCACATAACCGTCGGAGGTGGCCCCGGCCACGTAGGCCGCGATCACGTCGTCGATCATCCGTCGGACCTCGGCACCGTGGTCCTCGCCCTCGAGGATGGTGCGACGCTCGGCGTAGATGACCTTGCGCTGCTGGTTCATCACCTCGTCGTATTTGAGGACGTTCTTGCGGACCTCGAAATTCTGCTGCTCCACCTGGGTCTGCGCGCTGCGGATGGCCTTGGTGACCATCTTGGCCTCGATGGGGACGTCGTCGGGCAGGTTGACCCGGTTCATGATCGACTCGAGAGCGGCCCCGTTGAATCGACGCATCAGCTCGTCGCCGAGGGACAGGTAGAAGCGCGACTCCCCGGGGTCGCCCTGCCGTCCGGAACGTCCGCGGAGCTGGTCGTCGATGCGACGCGACTCGTGTCGTTCGGTCCCGAGGACGTAGAGCCCGCCGGCCTCGCGGACGGTGGTGGCGTCGTCGGAGACCTCGCCTCGGACCAGGGCGATCATCTCGTCCCAGGCGGCCTCGTACTCGTCCGGCGTCTCCACCGGGTCCAGTCCGCCCTTGCGCAGCCGCTTGTCGGCGATGATGTCGGGGTTGCCGCCGAGGACCACGTCGGTACCACGGCCGGCCATGTTGGTCGCCACGGTCACCGCGCCCTTGGTGCCCGCCTCGGCGATGATCTGCGCTTCCTGCTCGTGATATTTCGCGTTCAGCACGTTGTGCGGGATGCCCCGCTTCTTCAGCTGCCGCGACAGGTACTCCGAGCGCTCGACGCTGGTGGTACCGATCAACACCGGCTGTCCGATCTCGTGACGCTCGGTGATGTCGTCGACGACGGCCGCGAACTTCGCCTCTTCGGTCTTGTAGATGAGGTCGGTCTGGTCACCGCGGATCATCGGCTTGTTGGTCGGGATGGGCAGCACGCCGAGCTTGTAGATCTGGTCGAGTTCGGCGGCCTCGGTCTGGGCCGTGCCGGTCATGCCCGACAACTTCTCGTACATGCGGAAGTAGTTCTGCAGGGTGATGGTGGCCAGCGTCTGGTTCTCGGCCTGGATCTGCACCCCTTCTTTCGCCTCGATGGCCTGGTGCAAACCCTCGTTGAAGCGACGACCGTCGAGGACACGGCCGGTGAACTCGTCGACGATGAGGACCTCTCCGTTGCGGACGATGTAGTCCTTGTCCCGCTCGAAGAGTTCCTTGACCTTGATCGCGTTGTTCAGGTAGCTGACCAGCGGCGAGTTCGCGGCCTCGTACAGGTTGTCGATACCGAGTTGGTCCTCGACGAACTCCACCCCGGCCTCGTGTACACCGATGGTCTTCTTGCGGATGTCCACCTCGTAGTGGACGTCGCGCTTCAGCTGCGGAGCGATCCGCGCGAACTCGAGGTACCACTTGCTCGAGGAATCGGCCGGGCCGGAGATGATCAGCGGGGTCCTGGCCTCGTCGATGAGGATGGAGTCGACCTCGTCGACGATGGCGAAGTTGTGGCCGCGCTGGACCAGATCTTCGAGCGAATGCGCCATGTTGTCGCGCAGGTAGTCGAAGCCGAACTCGTTGTTGGTGCCGTAGGTGATATCGGCGTTGTAGGAGTCCCGGCGTTCGTCGGGGGTCATCCCGGTGAGGATCGCGCCGACGTCGAGACCGAGGAAACGGTGCACCCGGCCCATCCACTCGGAGTCACGTTTCGCCAGGTAGTCGTTGGTGGTGACGATGTGGACGCCGTCACCGCCGATGGCGTTGAGGTAGGCCGCCAGGACCGAGGTGAGGGTCTTGCCCTCACCGGTCTTCATCTCGGCGATGTTGCCGAAGTGCAGCGCGGCACCACCCATGATCTGCACGTGGAAGTGCTTCTGACCGAGGACGCGCCATGCCGCCTCGCGGGCCACCGCGAACGCCTCGGGCAGCAGGTCGTCGAGCGTCTCGCCGTCCGTGTAACGCTTCTTGAACTCGTCGGTGCGGGCTCGCAACTGCTCGTCGTCGAGGGCTTCGGTCTCGTCGGCGAACGACTCGACATGTGTGGCGAGAGCGTCCAGTCGCTTGACCATCCGGCCCTCGCCGACCCGCAATAGCTTGCTGAGCACTGTTAGATCCCTCAATCCGACTCTCGGCACACGACGCCGGCACCCACGACAGGGCTCACCAGCGTCCACAGAACGGGGTCCATGGTACTGATGCCCCGCAGGCGCGTGGGTACCGATGCCCACCCACACCCGCTGCCTCGTCCCCGTCCCGGGTGGCGGAACCGCGGCCGACCGGGTGCGACGGCACCCGGCCGGTCGTGGTTCTCACCCGAGCCGCCGGTCAGGCCAGTCGGATCAGCCCGTAGTCGAAGGCGTGACGCCGGTAGACCACGCTCGGCTTGTCGGTCTCCTTGTCGTGGAAGAGGAAGAAGTCGTGGCCGACGAGTTCCATCTCGTAGAGGGCGTCGTCGACGAACATCGGCACGGCCGGGTGGTCCTTGACCCGGACGATCCGCCCCGGCCCCACGGGCTCGGGCATGCTCCCATCCCAGTTGTCCACCGAGTTGTCCAGTAAGTGCGACAGGTCGCCGTCGACGGCGGGATCCGGCTCGGCCTTGGCAGTCGCCTCCGCGACCGACGTGGGGGTCCGCAGACCGTGGTGAACCTTGCGACGGTCCTTCACGCGACGCAGTTTCGACTGCAGTTTGGCGACCGCGGCCTCCAGCGACGCGTAGAAGTTCTCCGCGCAGGCCTCGGCGCGGGCGACCGGGCCCTTTCCGCGGACGGTGATCTCGACCCGTTGGCAGTTCTTGGACTGGCGTCGGTTGCGCTCGTGGTGCAGTTCGACGTCGAAACGTTGGATGGAGGGGTCGAAGCGTTCGAGTCGGGCGAGTTTGTCACCCACGTGTATGCGGAAGTGGTCGGGTATCTCGACATTGCGGCCGGTGATCACGAGGGTGGCCGTGGGTTCCGAGGGCTCGTGATCGTCGTCGATGGTGGTCGGTCTCAGGAACGCCGACTCGTCGGGCAGCTGCGCTCGCGTCTCGTCACGCGTTGTTGTCGACACTCGCAAACCTCCTGGTGGGAAATCTTCCGACCGACTCGGTCACCGCATGTGCCGTACCAGGCGTTGCCGTCCATCAGAACCAGTGGATTCGGGCCGCGGCGACGAAGACGATCGGATCTGGTCGACTCCGGCGGGGCTCCGCCGGGGTCGTGGATCGTTGGGCGTCACCTCCCCGAGGCGGCAGCGAGATGGTGCGCGGTTCGCACCACCGGCCTGGTCCCTCGACGGTAGCCGCGATGAGCCCGACTCGCCATGGATTGGCCATTCGGATGTCCACTCGACGTAACCCCGGGTTCGACTGCAGCACCGGTGTGCGCATTGCCGTTTCGGTCCCCGACCGCCCGTTCCCGTTCACGCGGCACCGAGCACGGACACCATGTCGACGGACACCCCACGCCCCGCGAGCACCCGCACCGACTCCGCCGCCGTCGCCCCGGTGGTGAGCACGTCGTCGACGAGCACCACGGCGACGTCGGCATCGCCGGCGTGTCGCCACCGTGTCGAGGGACCGATCGCGCGTATCGCACCGGTCAGGTTGCCGGTCCGCGCGGACGCCGAGAGTCCGACCGAATCGCGTACACCCCACCGCGTGCGCAGCAGCGGCACCACCCGCACCCGACTGCCCAGACGTGCCGCGGCGGCTTCGGCGATCGCGGTCACCGGGTCGCCACCCCGGCGGCGGGCGGCCGACGCGGTGGTGGGCGCGGGGACCAGCACCAACCGGTCCCGGTCGGGAAGTTCCTGCCACCGGGCCAACGTGCGCAGCATCTCGGCCAGCATCCCGCCCAGCGGGTCGATCAGGTCGCGGCGATGGTGTTCCTTGAGTTCGACCACCGCGTGACCGCGTACCCCGCGGTGCATGCCCGCCGACCAGACCGGGGCGCCCACGGCCACCCGCGGCGTGATCGCGACCGGGTCGTCGCGCACCGTCGCCGCACAGCCCTCGCACCAGGGTGTGCCACCGCGGCCACAGCCACCGCACTCCACCGGTAGACACAGGTCCAGCAAGGCCCACAGCGGTTCCATGCCCACGGGAGGAATGCTGCTGGGTGGGGTGCCGCGAGATCGCATGACGACGATCCTGCCGCCGCGAGGTGGTGGCGGCGACGGGATCCCGGTCCTCCGGCCGGGTTGTGCACAGGGTCGCCCGCATTCCACAACCTGTGCGGTCAGGGCAGGACCGGGATGGAGTTCGAGCCCATGGTCGGGCCGACCTCGTTCCAATACTGATCGGGTTCACCGTTGTTGCTGCTCAACCGCAGCACACCTCGACTGTCGGCGACGTAGATGGTCGACGAGTTGGCCACCACCGCCGACACCGGCGGGGTCAGGTTGCTGCTGAGCAGCCCCACCGCGGGCGTGCCGTTGATCTGCACCTGCACCACCGGGGTGTCGGTCGTGGCGCGGGCGACGACGACCGTGTCGCCGGACGCCCAGTCCAGCGAGACGGCCGGACCGCCGATGTTGTACGCGGCGGTCCGCACCCCGCCGAGGGAGTAGCGGTTGCGGTCGGTGGAGATCACCCCCAGCACGACCTGCCCGCCGACGATCATCGCCACCCGGGCACCGTCGCGGGACACCTGGAACTCGGTGATCTGACCGCTGGCCGCCGACCCCACCGAACCGCTGTCCGACTCGACTCGCTGCGTCGCCCCCGACGTGGGGTCGATCGAGATCCGCACGACCTTGCCGTCGACGACGGACCACACCGCATTCGCGTCACCGGCGAACGACGGCCGGGTGATCGAGCTGCCGCGCAGCACCTCCTGCGGGGTTCCGCCGTAGCGGGCCAGCGACAGCGACTGCCCCGAACCCGCCCGCTGCACGATGGCCACGGTGGAACCGTCGGGCGAGAGGGCGGCCGCGATGATCGAGTTGGACGTACCCGTCGGCCCAGGTGCCGGGCTCTCACCGGCCTGCTCCACCTTCAACAACGCGCCGCCCCGGATGACGTTGAGGCCCACGGTTTCCGCGGGCACCGCGGTGGGGTCGAGGGCCGCGACGTCAGTTGTCTGCAGCCCGCCCGGGTACTTGTCCAACAGCGCGACCCCGTCGGCGTCGATGCGGTACGGCCCGGGTATCTCGTTACGGGCGAGCGTCCACACGATCTGCGCCGCGAGCAGGGTGCGGACCTGATCGTCGGTGTCCACCAGGCCGGTGAGATCCATCCGCACGCCGCCGCCGTCGGTGGTGATGGATCCGCGCAGGTTCGATCCGGCGTTGAACGGGTTGTTCACCGCGCGGGCGATGTCGTCGGACGGACCCTGGATCAACAATCCGATCAGTTGGTCGGGCAGTTGCCGGTTGGCCGCGTACAACCACCGCGGGTCGGCAACCAGCCGACGGCCGTCGGTGGACGGGAAGTACAACGAATGCGATTGATAGCTGTTCTCGAAGACGGTCCGGTCGAGGATGGCACCCGCGGGTAACGGGCCGTCGATGCGCCACTCCCCGTTCTGACGGACCAGACCGAGTTTGATCTCCACCCGGCCGGACGCCGGAATGAGCTGACCGTTGGACTGCAGGGTTCCGGTGTTGTCACCGATGAGCCGCACCGAGAACGCATCTGCGGTGCGGTCGTCGGTGAGCACGTTGATCTGACCGAGGATCAGCGAGCCGCCACGGTCGTCCCAGTCGTCCGATGCCTTCGTGGTGAGGAACTGCCGGGCCGCGAGATGACCGGAACCAGGGTTCACCCCCGCCTTGAGAAAGGCGCGCACCAACGACTCCGGATCCATCCCCGGTGTCGGCGAGGGCACGTTCGCCGACGGGTTGCGACGCTCCAGCGAACCGATCGGCTGCGGACTCGACGAGGTGGGGATGGAGACACATCCACCCACCACCGCGGCGATCACCACGATCACCAGCGACAGCCACACCTGCCGACGGTGCCGGACACGGCCGGGATCAGGCCTGTTGGGACTCACGCCCACCGACCTTTCGCGCGCCCACCGGCTTCATCGGCAACGGGCTACCCAGCACCTTGTGCCCGCGCACCAGTGGCAGCGTCAACCGGAAGCAGGCACCCTCGCCCGGTTCTCCCCACGCCTCCAGCCGACCCTGGTGCAGCCGCGCGTCCTCCAACGAGATCGCCAGCCCCAATCCGGTGCCCCCCGAGCGTCGGAACCGCGAGGGATCCGATCGCCAGAAGCGGTTGAACACCAACTTCTCCTCCCCCGGCCGCAGTCCGATGCCTTGGTCGCGCACGGTGATGGCCACCGCATCACCGTCGGACCGCATGGTCAGTGTCACCGGTCGCTGTTCCCCGTGGTCGATGGCGTTGGCCAGCAGGTTGCGCAGGATCCGTTCGACCCGTCGCGGGTCCACCTCGGCGATCACCGGCTCCTGCGGGACATCGATGACGAGTTCGGTGTCGGTCTCGGTGGCCAGGTGACGCACGGTCGCGATGGCGGCGTTGATCGGGATCATCATGTTGAGACG
Organism: Williamsia sterculiae; assembly: GCF_900156495.1. GTDB lineage: Bacteria > Actinomycetota > Actinomycetes > Mycobacteriales > Mycobacteriaceae > Williamsia_B > Williamsia_B sterculiae. The sequence goes on along the minus strand of NZ_FTNT01000009.1, from coordinate 193,939 downwards.
TTCGGCGGCCAACTCGGCCACGCCGGCGTCGTGCCGGGAGATCTCCAGCAGCTCGTTGAGCAGGGTCTCGAATCGGTCGAGTTCCTTGTCCAGCAGCTCCACCGACCTCTTGCGTATCGGGTCGAGTTCGTCTCGGCCCTCGTAGAGGACGTCGCTGGCCATCCGCACCGTGGTCAGCGGGGTGCGCAACTCGTGGCTCACGTCGGAGGTGAACTGCCGCTGCAGCCCGCCGAACTCCTCGAGGTGGCTGATCTGTTTGGACAGGCTCTCCGCCATGTCGTTGAACGACATCGCCAGCCGTGCCATGTCATCCTCGCCGCGCACCGGCATTCGCTCCTTGAGCCTGCCGTCGGCGAACCGGACCGCGATCCTCGACGCCGACCGCACCGGGATGACCACCTGCCGCGACACCAGCATCGCGATGGCCGCCAGCAGACCGAGCAGCACCAACGCGCCGGTGAACAACGTCCCGCGCACCAGCTGCACCGTGCTCTGCTCGTTGGCCAACGGGAACACCAGGTAGACCTCGAGCCCCGGGATCCCCGCGTTGGTGGGCGACCCGATGATCAGCGCCGGGGTACCGCGGCCGGCGGCGCTGGTGACGGTGCTGTAGCGGTAGGCGACCTGACCGCCGCGCACCATCGTGCGCAGGTTGGCGGGTATCTCGGTAACCGGCCCCACCCCGGTCACACTCGACGGCCCGGCGCCGGGGACCAACAGCACCGTGTCGAAGGTGCCGACGACACCCGAGGTCGGGCCGGCGTCGACGTCACGGTCGGTGAGCACGGCCCTGGTCTGCCGCAACCGGTTCTCCACGGAACTGTTGGCGTCCGCACCGGCCAGGTCGCGTTCCACCGCGACGCGGGTGCGGTCGATCTCCTCGGTGGCCGCACGGAGCTTCAGCTCCAGCAGCCGATCGGTGATCTGACTGGTGAGGACGAATCCGAGGATGAGCAACACCACGAAGGACAGCACCAGCGTGGACACCACCACGCGCATCTGCAGCGAACGCCGCCACAGATGACCGATCCAGCGGCCGGAGCGGCCCCAACGGCCGAGCGTGCGGCGGAAGCCCCCGTTGATCCGGCGTCGTCCACGACCGATCACGGTGGGCCGGCCTTGTAGCCCACCCCTCTCACCGTCAGCACGATCTCAGGGTTCTCCGGGTCGTTCTCCACCTTGGCCCGCAGTCGCTGTACGTGCACGTTCACCAGGCGGGTGTCGGCAGGGTGACGGTAACCCCACACCTGCTCGAGCAACACGTCGCGGGTGAAGACCTGCCGCGGCTTCCTGGCGAGGGCCACCAACAGGTCGAACTCCAACGGGGTCAACGAGATCAGATTGCCGTCCCTGGTCACCTTGTGCGCCGGGACGTCGATCTCCACCGGTCCGATGGACAACATCTCGGCGGGTTCGTCGTCGGTGCGACGCAGCCGGGCACGCACCCGCGCGACCAGTTCCTTCGGCTTGAAGGGCTTCACCATGTAGTCGTCGGCGCCGGACTCCAGACCCAGCACGATGTCGACCGTGTCGGATTTGGCGGTGAGCATGACGATCGGAACCCCCGAGTCGGCGCGCAGCACCCGGCACACGTCGATGCCGTTCATCCCGGGCAGCATCAGGTCGAGGAGCACCAGGTCGGGTCGGATCTCGCGGACGGCGCTCAGCGCCTGGGTGCCGTCACCGACGACGAAAGGCTCGAAACCCTCACCGCGCAACACGATCGTCAGCATCTCTGCCAAAGCCGCGTCGTCGTCGACAACCAGAATCCGTGGCTTCATCGCCTCATGGTGTCACCAATGACCGCGTTCGGGTGCCCGGCGCGCCGATGTCGCAGTTCAGGGCTGACGAGCCGACGCTGGATACCATCGCAGACGTGGGTGTGCTGATCGCCGTGGAGGGTCTCGACGGGGCCGGGAAGAGGACCGTCGTCGACGGGTTGGTCGATCGTTGGACTCGTGCCGGTCACCGGGTGTCCACGTTCGCCTTCCCCCGATACGGCGAGTCCGTCACCGCCGACCTCGCCGCGGAGGCGCTGCACGGCGGCAACGGCGATCTGACCGACAGCGTGTACGGGATGGCGGTGTTGTTCGCCCTCGACCGGGCCGGCGCCGCGGCCGAGATCGCGGCGGCGCTCACCCACAGCGACGTGGTGCTGCTCGACCGCTACGTCGCCTCCAGCGCCGCCTACAGCGCGGCCCGTCTCGACGAGGACCCCGACGGTGAGGTGGTGTCGTGGGTGGCCGACTTGGAGTTCCACCGTCTGCGCCTGCCCGTCCCGGATCACCAGCTCCTGCTGGACGTCGACCCGCAGGTGGCCATGGGACGCGCGTCGTCGCGAGCCGCGAACGAGGCCGATCGTCCGACCGATCGTTACGAACGCGACCGCGGGCTGCAGGAACGCACCTACGCCCGCTACCGGGGGTTGGCCGAGATGTCGTGGATGTCCCCGTGGTCACTGATCGGCGACCTCGCCGACACCGAGACGGTGGACAAACTGCTGCTCGATTGACGTCCCGACGGTCGGTGAGTGGAGTTCCGGTCACGGTTCGATGCCGCGACAGCCACAGCCCGCGCGGTCGCCGCGACGCGGCCTCCGCCGACCGTAGCGTGATGACACGGCACACCGAGGATTGCAGCAGCGCGGACCGGCGGTGTGCGACCACGAGGTGCTGACCGCAAGGGAGCCGCCATGTCCGGTCCGGCCGTCCTTCTCCGCCGTCGCCACCTGTCGCGTCACCACCTGTACCGAGCACATGCGTCCACAGGGCTGCTCGGCCGACTACGTCTGCCGCATCCCGCTCGTCACCACCTCCACGACCACCACCATCACGACCGCGTTGCCGCTGTGCTGATCGCGGTGGGCGTCATCGTCACCAACGTCGCCGTGATCACCGTCGTGCTGGGACTGCGCGACACCCCCGCCTCCCCCGCCGATCAGGTCCGATCGGTGATCGCCGCGCAGGTCGCCGCGTTGGATGCCCACGACGTGGACGGGCTGCGGTCGACCATGTGCCCCGCCGAGGAGGCCGCCGCGCCCGCGGTGATCGCCGCGCTGCCGCAACTCGGAGCACGGAACCACCTGCGAGTGGTGTCGGTCGACCAGATCTCGATCACCGGTGACACCGCCACCGCACGGGTCGTTCTCGCACTCACCGGGGCACCTCAGGCGGCGCTGCGGATCCCGGCCGACGGCGCGATCACCACGTTCACCCGCGAGGACACCGGTTGGACCGTCTGCGGGTCGGGACACAGCCTCCTGCAGGTGTGATTCCGCGGCCGTAGGCTGGGCCGTATGACCGGGAGTGACCCACGCTGAGAGGCGATCGGGACGCACCGACCTCGGATCGGGGTCGGGATCTGCTGACGCTCGGGGCGGCCGTGGTGGGTGTCGGCTCCGCGGTCGCCTTCGTCGTCATCGTCGCCTCGTTTGTCACCGAAGGTCGGCACGGAACCCTCCCGCCCGACAGCCACACCGGCCCCACCGTGACCGCGGGTCCGGTGTTGCCGGGCACCCGCACCCTCGACGTGGCGGACAGCGAACGAGAGATCCGCGGAGCCGTCGACACCTGGGTGCTGGCCGTCAACGACGGCAACATCACCCGCATCCGCTATGCGGTGTGCTCCGACTTCCGCGACCGGGCCACCGCCTCACCCCCCGGTGACGCGCAACTGGTCGTCGACCAGGTCGGCCGGATCCAGATCACCGGGGTGACCGCCGACGCCGACCTGCGCTACCATCTGCAGTCCGGGTCCGGGCAGACCAAGCGCAGAGATGCGGCGGTCGCCTTCCGGCGCGAGAACGACACCTGGCTGATCTGCCCGGACACCCAGCCCGACCTGGTCGGTTGACGCGTCGGGTCGTTCCGGTTCAGTAGCGGTAGTGCTCGGGCTTGTACGGGCCCTCCACGTCGACGTTGATGTACTCGGCCTGCTCCTTGGTGAGCTTGGTCAGGCGTCCGCCGAGGGCTTCGACGTGAATCTTCGCGACCTTCTCGTCGAGGTGCTTGGGCAGCCGGTAGACCTCGTTGTCGTACTCGTCATTCTTGGTCCACAGCTCGATCTGGGCGATGACCTGGTTGGAGAAGCTGTTGCTCATCACGAACGACGGGTGACCGGTGGCGTTGCCCAGGTTGAGCAGACGCCCCTCGGACAGCACGATGATCGAGTCGCCGTCGTCGAACACCCACTGGTCCACCTGCGGCTTGATGTTGATCCGCGTGGCCCCGGAATTCTCCAGTCCGGCGATATCGATCTCGTTGTCGAAGTGGCCGATGTTGCCCAGGATGGCCTTGTTCTTCATCGCCTTCATGTGCTCGAGGGAGATGATGTCCTTGTTGCCGGTCGACGTGATGACGATGTCGGCGTTGCCGATCGCATCCTCCACCGTGACCACGTCGAACCCGTCCATCAGCGCCTGCAGAGCGTTGATCGGGTCGATCTCGGTGACCTGGACGCGAGCACCCTGCCCGGCCAGGGACTCCGCACAGCCCTTGCCCACGTCGCCGTAACCGCAGATCAGCACCTTCTTGCCGCCGATGAGAACGTCGGTGCCGCGGTTGATGCCGTCGATCAGCGAGTGGCGGGTGCCGTACTTGTTGTCGAACTTGCTCTTGGTGACCGAGTCGTTGACGTTGATGGCCGGGAAGGTCAGCTCACCCGCCGCGGCGAACTGGTACAGACGCAGCACCCCGGTGGTGGTCTCCTCGGTGACGCCCTGGACCGAGTCGGCGATGGTGGTCCATTTGGTCTTGTCGGTCGCGTACGTCTCACGCAGCAGGTTGAGGAACACCTTGTATTCGGCGGGGTCGTTGTCCTCCTCGGGGGGCACCACGCCGGCCTTCTCGAACTGCGCGCCGCGCAGCACCAGCATCGTCGCGTCGCCACCGTCGTCGAGGATCATGTTCGCCGGCTCATTCGGCCAGGTCAGCATCTGATTCGCGGCCCACCAGTACTCCTCCAACGTCTCGCCCTTCCAGGCGAACACCGGCACACCCTTGGGCTCGTCGACGGTGCCGTGCGGGCCGACGACGACCGCGGCCGCAGCCTGGTCCTGGGTGGAGAAGATGTTGCAGGACGCCCAACGCACCTCGGCACCCAGCGCGACCAGCGTCTCGATGAGAACCGCGGTCTGCGTGGTCATGTGCAACGAACCGGAGATGCGAGCACCCTTGAGCGGCAACACATCCGCGTTCTCACGACGCAGAGCCATCAGACCTGGCATCTCGTGCTCGGCCAACTCGATCTCCTTGCGACCGAAATCGGCAAGCCCTAGGTCGGCCACCTTGAAATCAAGGCCACCGCGGTTGTCGGGACGCAGTGCTGTGGTCTGCACCGAAGTCATCGCTACTCCTGGTCGTTCGGGTTCGGGGGTTGCTCGCCCGACCGGAGGGGTGCCGCCACCGACGTCGATGGCGAACCTCGCCCGGTCGGCGACGCAACCAGGCTATCGAACACCGTGGGCGGTTCCACAGGCGCGGGGCTCAGCGACGCGCGGCGAGGACAGCCGGGGCGATGACGGCGGCCACGTCGGCGGCCACGTCACGGTCGTTCTGCGGTGGCATCGCGACGTAGCTGAGCGCCATACGCGCGATGGCCCCGCCGATACGTACCGCGTCGGTCGTGCTCAGTTGCACCCAGGAGCTCGTCAGCAAGCCGGTGAGCTGGTCGGTGGCCGAGTCGATGAGCGGTGCCGCATCAGTGGTGATCAGCCGCAGCAGATCGGGTTTGGCCTCACCGTCGAGCAACGACCGGATCATCGGGTCGGCGGCGGCCCAGCGGAAGAAGTCGGCGAAACCCTGTCGCAGCGCGGCGTCGAGATCGTCCACATTGTCCCGGACCGCGGCCGCGACGACGTCGCAGAACTCGCCGACCAACCGCATCGCGTAGGCCGTCGCCAGCCCCATCCGCGAACCGAACTCGTTGTAGACGGTCTGCCTGCTCACCCCGGTGATGGTGGCGACGTCGGCCATCGTCACCGACGACCAGTCGCGCTGCTGCAGCAAATCGCGCAGCGCGTCCAGCAACGAGTTGCGCAGCAACGTCTTGCTGGCCTGTGCGTAGGTCGACTTCGCTGCCACGCGGCCAGGGTACCGACCACGCGGGGCCACGACCTCCGCGCGCGTCACCGTCACGCGGGCACCACCGTGGGCAACCCCGCGCGGATCTCCTCGCGACGTGTCCGGCCCGCCCGTGGCCGGGCCACGCACACCGCGCCGATCAGCACGCCCTCGTCGCGGATCAGCACCTCCGCATCCATGTCGCCGAGCGACCCCTCGACCTCCACATCGCCCGAACGTCCTGGCCATCCCGCGAACTGGAGGTTCACGCCGTACTGCATGCTCCAGGCCAACGGGACCAGCGCCAAGGCCTCGGTGGGCTCCGCACCGTTGGCCAGGTCGGAGATCACCGTGCGGGCGGCCTGCGCGCCCTGGTCGCCCGCCGCGAGCCAGTGTTCGGACCGGGCCGGCCGGCCGGTCGCCGGATCGGGGACCGCCGCGCAGTCCCCCGCCGCGTAGACCCCGGTGACGGATGTCCGCAACGCGGAATCGGTCACGATGCCGACCGGCGTGGTCGCGATCCCCGCCCGCTCGGCGAGATCGGTGACCGGGGCGACCCCGATCGCGGCGACCACCAGACCGTCGACGGCGCTGCCGTCGGCGAAGTGTACCGAGTCGGCGGTGGCCTGCGCGATCGTCACGCCGGTGCGGATGTCGACGCCGTGGTCGGTGTGCAGTCGCGCCAGGCATTCGGAGACCTGCGGCGGACCCACCCTGGCGGCGAGTCGATCAGCGGCCTCCAGGACGGTGACCACCATCCCCGCGGTGGCCGCGGACGCGGCCAACTCGAGACCGATCAATCCACCACCCACCACCACCAGCCGGGTGTCGCGATCGACCAGAGCGTCGCGCAGGCCCTCGGCGTGCTCACGGGTGCGTAGTACCGCCACGTCGTCCGCGAAGCTCGCCGGTCGGCGAGGTTGTGCTCCGGTGGCCAGGATCAGTACGGCGTAGGGGATCTCATCATCCGCGACGACCACCCTGCGGTCGGTGTCGATGGCCGTCACCTCCACACCGGTGCGGATATCGATGCCCTTGTCCTGCCAGTGTTCCGGTTTGCGCAGCGTGACTTTTCCGTCGGAGAGATCGGCGGTGAGCAGATCCTTCGACAGCGCGGTACGGCGGAACGGGGGGCCGGGCTCACCGGCGATGACCGTGATGGGATCCTCGAAGCCGTTGGCGCGCAGGGTCTCCGCTGCCGTCATACCGGCGATGCCGGCACCGATGATCACGGCGCCGGCATCGGAGGACGTGGTTGCGCTCACGACCGCGCGACCTCGATCATCTCGAAATCAGACTTGGCGGCCCCGCAGTCGGGGCAGCTCCAGTCGTCGGGGATGTCATCCCACCGGGTACCCGGCTCGATGCCGTCCTCGGGCCAGCCGAGCTCCTCGTCGTATTCGAAACCGCACTGCAGGCAACGGTAGAGTTTGAAATTCATCGTGATCATTCCTTCTCGAAGTCGATTTTCTCGCGGACCCCGCAGTCGGGGCAGCACCAGTCGTCGGGGATGTCGTTCCAGGATGTCCCGGCCGGAAATCCCTCGCGCGGAGCGCCTGTGGCCTCGTCGTAGACGTAGTCGCAGACCGGGCAGCGGTAACTGGTCGTCGTGGTCTCGGCCATCACGCCCGCACCCCGTGGTCGGCGAGGATCGCCTCGCGCTTGCCCGGCTGCAGGTTTGCCTTGGTGATGTCGCCGTCATAGTGCTCGAGCACCCGGTGGTCCATGATCTTGCGCCACAGTGGCGGGACGTAGGCGACGACGATCATGCTGGCGTATCCGCTGGGTAGGTTCGGTGCCCCGTCGAAGCTGCGCAGGGTCTGGTACCGACGGGTCGGGTTGGCATGGTGATCGCTGTGCCGCTGCAGGTGGTACAGGAAGATGTTGGTGCAGATGTGATCGGAGTTCCAGCTGTGTTGCGGCGTGCAGCGCTCCGGTCGGCCTCGCTCGGTCAGCTGTCGCAGCAGTCCGTAGTGCTCGAGGTAGTTCACCGTCTCCAGCAGGGAGAACCCGAATACGGCCTGTAGCACCATGAACGGCAGGATCTGCCAGCCGAAGACCGCGGTGAGTGCCGCCCACAGCACGATCGACATCGCCCAGGCGTTCAGTACGTCGTTGCTGCGGTGCCAGACCGGTCGCTCCAGGCGCTTCATGCGGGCCTTCTCCAGCTGCCACGACGACGTCAGGCTGCCGGAGACACTGCGCGGCAGGAAACCCCAGAAGGTCTCGCCGAAGCGTGAACTGGCCGGGTCCTGCGGGGTGGCGACGCGCACGTGGTGACCACGGTTGTGCTCGATGTAGAAGTGGCCGTAGAAGGTCTGCGCCAGGGTGATCTTCGACAGCCACCGCTCGAGCGAGTCCTTCTTGTGTCCGAGTTCGTGGGCGGTGTTGATGCCGATCCCGCCCATCACACCGATCGACAGGGCGAGACCGATCTTCGATGTCATGCCCAGTCCGCCGTCGATCCCGAGCCAGCCGAGATCGGATGCGGTCCACAGGTAGCAGGCGTAGACGAGACTGGCGAACTGGAACGGGATGTACACGTAGGTGCACCAGCGGTAGTACTTGTCGTTCTCGAGCTGCTCCATCAGCTCTTCGGGCGGGTTGTCACCGTCCGGGCCGAAGAAGACGTCGAGGATGGGCAGCAACACGTAGAGCAGCAGTGGCCCGATCCACCACCACACCGGTGCCGCGACGTCCCAGCCGATCGCGTTGAACAGCGCCACCAATCCGGACGCCAGGAACACCGCCGTCGGCGGGATCAACCCGAGCAACCACAGGTGTCGTTTCTTGTCATGCCACTCCTCGGCCGACTGTGCCGACCGGGCGGTGAGAGCTTCGCCGCTCATTCCATTCCTCCTCGTCGATGTGATGTACGACATCGCATACGTTTGACATTAGAGGATGATCTGTCGTTTGGCTAGACATTCCGAAGAATTTGTAAAGTACCCGTCGAGCCGGTCACCCGTGTCCGGGCGCGGCGGGCTGTCGCACCCAGGTCAGGTCGACGTATCCGCCGACGGATGCTCGACGGTGTCGGGGACCTCACCGCGCGCACGACGACCGACCATCGAGTGGCGCATGCTGTACAGGAAGTAGATGACGATGCCGACGATCATCCAGACCACGAAACGGATCCAGGTCAGGGCCGAGAGGTTCAGCATCAGCCAGACGCAGGCCGCGATGGCCAGCACCGGGATGACCGGCATCAGGGGCACCGTGAATCCGCGCTGGAGGTCCGGGCGTCGACGGCGCAGCACGATGACCCCGGCGGAGACCACCACGAAGGCGAACAGCGTGCCGACGTTGACCATCTCCTCGAGTTTGTTGATCGGGAAGAAGGCCGCGACCACCGCGACCAGCACGCCGATGATGATCTGGATCCGCGCCGGGGTGCCGAACCGGCTGGTCTTCGCCAGTCCACGGGGCAGCAGGCCGTCGCGCGACATCGCGAACAGCACACGCGACTGACCCAGCATCAGGACCATCACCACGGTGGTGAGACCAGCGAGCGCGCCGATGGCGATGACCTTCTCGGCCCAGGTGATGCCGTTCTGGCCGAAGGCGTAGGCCAGGTTCTTGGCCGAGCCGTCGCCGGCGTCGGTGCTGAGATCCTTGTAGTTGACCATCCCGGTGACCACGATGGTGACCAGCACGTAGAGCACGGTGACGATGGCGAGCGACCCGAGGATGCCGCGGGGGACATCGCGGCGGGGGTTCTTGGTTTCCTCCGCGGTGGTCGCCACCACGTCGAAGCCGATGAAGGCGAAGAACACGATGGACGCTGCCGCGAGCAGCCCGTACCAACCGTAGCTGGAGTCACCGCCGCCGGTGATCAACGCGAACAGCGTCGACTCCACCGACTTACCTCCGCTCTCGGACGCCTTGGCCGGGGGGATGAACGGGGAGAAGTTCGACGACTTCACGTAGAAGAACCCGACCACGATGACCAGTAACACCACGGCGACCTTGATGGCGGTGATGACGGCACTCACCCGGGACGAGATCTTGGTGCCGACCACCAGTAGCGCGGTGATGCCGCCGACGATGATCAGCGCACCCCAGTCGACGGTCAGGCCACCGATCTCGACTTCCCCGCCGGAGAAGCCGAAGACCGTGCCCAGGTAGCTCGACCAGCCCTTCGCGACGGTCGCGGCACCGACCGCGAACTCCAGGATGAGGTCCCAGCCCAGGACCCAGGCCAGGAACTCGCCGAAGGTCGCATAGCCGAAGGTGTAGGCGGAACCCGCCACCGGAACGGTGGAGGCGAACTCGGCGTAGCAGAGGGCGGCGAGAGCACAGGCGATGGCCGCCATCACGAACGAGACCGAGATGGCCGGCCCGGCTAGATCACCTGCGGTGGAGGCGGTGATCGTGAAGATGCCCGCACCGATGACGACCGAGACCCCGAAAACCGTGAGATCCCACCACGACAACGATTTCTTCAGCTGCGAACCGGGTTCGTCGGTGTCACGCATGGACTGTTCGACGGATTTTGTCCGCAGCAGTGGGTTCGATCGCGAAGAGTTCACACGATTGAAACTATCGGACCGCTCGGGCGGTCGTGACCGTTATCCGGGGTCGCCGCGACGCCCGATCACTCTCCCGGCTCGACGTCCCGGGACGCGGCCTCGTGTGCGGCCACCTCCTTACCCGTGCCGCGGTCGATGTCGGGTTCCAGGTAGATAATGCGCGCAGCGGGGAAGTCGCCGCGTATGCGCTCCTCCGCGGTGTCGATGGTCCGGGCGATCTGCGACGCCTCGGTACCGCGCGGGATGGCGATCTTCGCCGCCAGCAGCAATTCGTCGGGACCGAGGTACTGCGTCTTCATGTGGATGAGCCGTTCGATCCCGGGTACCGACTCCACCGTGTCGATCAGGCGACGCTCGTCGGAGGGGGTGACGCCCTCACCGATGAGCAGACTCTGCATCTCCGTGATCAGGATGATCGCGATACCCCCGAGCAGCACGCCGATGGCGAGGGTTCCGATGCCATCCCAGATCGGGTCGCCGGTGAGCTCGGACAACCCGACGCCGGCGAGCGCGAAGACGAGACCGCACAGGGCCCCGGCATCCTCGAGCAGCACGACGGGCAGTTCGGGGCTGCGGGTGGTGTGGATGAAGCGCCACCAACTGTTCGACCCCTTGAGCGGTGCCGACTCTCGGAACGCGGTGGTGAAGCTGTACCCCTCCAACGCCATGGCGATCACCAGGATCACGACCGCCACCAATGGTGACTCGAGCTCGTGGGGCTCGATGATCTTCTCCACCCCCTCGAAGATCGCGAACAGCGACCCCAGGGAGAAGATCACCAGAGCGACGACGAAGGAGTAGAAGTACCGGTTACGGCCGTATCCGAACGGGTGCAACCGGCTGGCCGACTTCGCGGCGCGCTTCTGCCCGAGCAACAGCAGACCCTGGTTGGATGTGTCGGCGACCGAGTGCACGCCCTCGGCGAGCATCGACGACGACCCGGTGATCGCGAAGCCGACGAACTTGGCGATCGCGATGCCACAGTTGGCGGCCAGCGCCGCCATGATCGCCTTGGTCGATCCCTCACTGGACATGACGCCGCCTTCCGAATGGATCCCGTTGCGAGTGCCGCGCTGAGACCCTACCGGGGGTGGTCATACCGGCGCGCCGCTCGACGACGGCCGACCGTGTGCCACCCGCCCCGTCCGTCCGGTCTCATCTCCCGACGAGCACCGACGGACGGGGGTGCGGCGACATCAGTTGCCGAATCGGGCCGCCGCCGCCTTGTCGGCGTGCTGCATCGAATCCGAGGCGTTGCCGACGCCCTTGCCGATGCCGTGCAGATGTTCGGTCGCGGCGTCGAGTTCCTTGTTCCACTGCTGGTAGGCGGAGTTGAACGCGGTACCCGCCGAGTCCGACTTCCATGCGTCGTTCAGGTGGGAGACGGTCTGGCCGAGGTCCGCCGACAGGGTGTGCAGACGGTTGACGTTGGCGACGAGGCCGGCCTGCAGATCCTGGAGGTCGCCGAAGTGGTAGCTGATGAGATCAGACATGTGTGGTCCTAAGGTCCGTTGGGTGGAAGAGGTGAGTCAGAGCTTGAGGCCGTTGAAGCCGGAGGCGGCCTGTTCTTCGGCCTGCTCGTAGCCCTGGAAGGAGCCGTTCAGGTTCTCGCGCATGGTGTCCAGCGCGCGCTGCAAGTTGCCTGCATGCGCCTGCCAGTCCTCGGCCACACCATGGAAAGTGCTGCTCGCCGAGCCCTTCCAGCTCGCCGCGGCCGCGACCTGCGAGTTGACGGCCTTGAGCAGCGACTGCATCTCCTCGATCTGGCCCTGGACCTGCTGTACGCCGGCGTGTCCGCCCGCGGTGTCGAGATTCATGTGAGTTGCCAAGGTAGTTCCCTCCATACTGAGGCGGCACCACCGGCGTGATGACCGCGGATGTTCGAACTTCGTGCGCGGAGTCCGACATCGGTCCTGCCGAACTCCTTCCCCGACCCGGCGGTCATGGCATCCACCGCGAGTCGGGCAGGGTCTCGATCAGCAGGTGCAGAGCCTGCCCGATCCGATGACTCGTCCCTCTCGAGAGTGTTGTCCACACCCGTCCGTCCGGAGACATACTGGGACCCGCGACGATTCGGCCCCGGGGGGACTCGAAGATCGCGAGCGCACCGAGCGACGACGAGACGACCCCGTCGACACGTTGCTCGGCGACGATCTCGGTGTGCGCGTCGCACGCCTGCAGGGCGGACGCGACGACCACGGCGTCCTGTTGGCCCGCACCGACCGCGTACAACGCATCCGCGTAGTTCGCGGTGGTCTCGCACGAGTTCAGCCGGCCGGCGAGTTCCTCGGCCGGAGCACTGATCCCGACGAAGTCGGGGGTGTCATGGGCACCGAGAAGTGTGGTGATGAGCGCGACGATGTCGGTGTCGTCGGCGACGCCGGGTCGGCGCAGTCGGATCGTGTCGCCGGTCCTGACCAGCCAGACGTGCGCGTCCCCTCGCCGGGCGAGACACGCACGTACGGTGCCGTCACCGGCGAACCGGCGGACGGCGAGCATCCGCTCGGGGTCGGCGACCACCGTCAGTGCGCTCCGCAGGTCGGCATCGACCTCACCGTGGTCGAACAAACCCGCCGCGGTCAGCGCGGCGTCGTGATCACGCGCCGCTGCGGCCCGTTCGGCGTGGGTGTCGAACCGGGGCTCGAGGTCGAGCACGACCGGCCAGGTCTGCACGTCGGCGTGCTCGCCCAATCGCGTCCATTGCGCCGCGGTGAGGACGGTCTCGGAGGACACATCGTCTGCGAATACGGTCAGATTCACGATGGGCCCCCTTCCGCCGCGCCGATCACCGCGGGTGATGCCTGTGCGGGAGTGCCGAACAGATCGAGTCGTTCGGTTCGGTACCGCTCCCCGACCGCGGCGTCGTCCCCGGTGCCGACCAGTCCGTCCGTCGCCTCGGTGACGTCGTCTCCCGACGCCGAGATCTCCGCCCGACGCGTGGGCAGCTCCCGGTCACCGTTGAGACCGTTCACGGCCGCGATCGGCGTCGGCGGCGCCGCGACCGGAGACCGCACCTCACCGATGGGTGCGGGACGCGGTTCGGCGACCGTCGTCGTCCCCGAGGCCAGCATCGTTGCGGCGGCACGGGGTCCGGTCAGCGGCGTGGGCGCCATCACCGGAACCATCGGCATGCCGATCATCCCGACTCCCGCACCCGCCGGAGTCCGTGTGGCCGATGTCTGCGTCCCCGTCGGGGGCCCCGCCGCGCGGGGTCCGTCGGCAGCGCGTCGAGCAGCCTGCTCGGCAGCCAACGCCTTACCCGACACCACCTGCGGCGGCATCGGCGCGGGCCAGGACTCGGCGACCGGTGCGGTGGCCGATTCGTAGGTCTGCATGACGCGGGCGGCGCGCACCTTCTGATCGTGTAGAGCGTTCTCGGCCCGGGCGGCGACACCGTTGATCGGCGCCCCGAGCGCGGCCCCGATCCTGGTCGCATTCTCGTGGATCGCCTTGTTCGCCTCGATCTCGACGACGTTGGGCATCGTCAGTCGGGCGACCGTGTCGGCGGCGGCCTGACCTTCGGCCCGCACCGCATTCTGGGCCGCCTCGCCGGCCATGTGCTCGAACCAAGGAGAGAGGCTTCGCAACTTCTGTTGCACGGTGTCGTGTCCGGTGGACTGCCAATGCCTGCCGAGCTCGGTCACGATGCGCTGGTACTGCACTCCGGCGTCGGCGAGGAGGGCAGCGACCTGCGCCCAGGCGAGACCGGCTTCGGCGAGCGGGGCCGGCCCGGCACCGTGAACCAGGTCATGGGCGAGCCGCTCGGTGGTGCGGCCGTCCCAGGCCACCCCGGTGAATCCGGTCATCGTTCCTCCTCTCCGGTTCTGGTCGTGTCAGTGGAGCGCGAGCAGTCCGCGGTCAGGCGCGGAACGCCTCGGCAACCGTCTCGTCGGCGGCCGCGAAGTCCGCCGCCTGCGCCCGCAGGGTGGCCGCGATCTTGCGGAGTTCGAGCACACCGTGGCTGCCCTCGACGCCGTATTTCTCGGCGACCTCGGAGAACGTTTCCGCCGCCCGCGCCGACACCTCGTCGGCACCTGCTGGTTGGACGCTCAGCGTCGGGGCGTGGTTCCCCAAGGCTGTCTCGAGATGATCGGCGAGTGCGTCCATCTCATGGGCGGCGACGACGAGGTGGGTCCGATCGACGTGTACGTGCTGGGTCATGCCTTGCTCTCCCTCGACGGTGGTGGGCGGCGTGCGTGCTGGGTTCAGATGGTGCGTTCGAACACGGGTCCGAGGCGCAGCTCGACGTCCGGTGATGCTGCGGCGCCGGCGTTGTCGGCACTCTCGGGATCGCCGAGCACGGCGGGGGCGACGTCGGGCAGGTCGCCGACCACCTCGTTGCCGTTGTGTTCGGTCACGAGGTAGTCCGGCGTCTCGTGCTCCTCGTCGGATGCGCCCGCGCCGCGGGCGGCACCCGCCGCGCCGGCCATCGGGGCCATCGACGCGGGCATCGTTGTGGTGGTGGCGGTCGACGACGACCGGGTGGTCGGTGTCGACGGCCCCGATTCGCCCAGTGAGGTCAACTGGCTCGGCGTGGGCCGCCCGGTGAGTGGGGTGGATCCCCCCAACCCGGCAGCCCCACCGATGCCTCCGACGGCACCACCGAGCGCCCCGAGCCCGCCGGCGCCGCCACCGGGTCCCGATCCACCGCCCGCAGGGTCGAGATCGGGGTTCAGCGCGGCCGCGTCGACCGCACTCGCCTCCGGTTCGCCCGCGGACTTCAGCAGGTTGCTCTGGTGCGTCCGCAACAAGTCACCACCCGCACCACCCAGCATCGATGCGGTCTGACCGATCGCACTGACCATGGGCTGGCCGACCGAATCGAGCACCGAACCCGCGATCCCGAACGGCGAGGTGCCCGGCGTCGGCACCGGCGCACCGGTGACCGGGATCGGGGTGCCGTGGGCGGCCATGGTGGTGGTCGGGGCGAGCAACTGGGCACGGGTGGAGGCGACCACAGCGGTCGCCTCGGCGAGCCCGTCGGCCGCGGCACCCAGGGCAACCGCCTGTCCGGGCGGTGTGAGGATGAACGGCATCGCCCCCGAGATCAACGCGACCGTCTTGGCGACGATGCCCTGCACCAGACCCAGGCCCACGCCGACGATCCCCGCGGCGGCCTGGATGTCGATGGACATGCCGGTCCCCTGCGTCGACAACGCGGCGGTGTCGCCGCTCGCGGCGACGCTCTTGGCCGTGTTCGCCACCGCCGCCTGCCCCGTCCACACCTGATCGAGCGCCTTGAGCGCGCCGGAACCCAGGCCCATCGTCATGTCGAGGACCTGCGAGAGACCCTGGAAGATCATGCTGGGGTCGAAGTCGGCGCCCCCGAGGTTTCCGGTCCCGAACCCGCCCAGCAGGTCGGTGATGGGTTTGATCAGGGCACCGATGTCGAGGGGCGGTAGCGGCGGCAGACCGGGAAGCGGTGGCAGACCCGCGGGTATCTGCGGCAGTGAGAGACCAAGTCCGTCGAGGACATCGCTGACCGGGGTGTTGAGAATGGGACCGAGCGGACTCGCGTCGAGGAACTGCGCGATGCTGGGGTCGGCCGGGAGGCCGCCGGGACCGGGGGGAGGCCCCGGGGTCACTGTCCTTCCCCGGCCGCCTTGATCACCGTTCCCGAGGCCGTGTCCGACGACTGGAACTCCTGCGCTGTGGTGAACATCGACGCCGCCGTTCCCGCGTGCACCGCGGCGAGCTGACCCACCGAGAACAGGTGGGAGGCCTGGGCTTGCACGAACGCGGCGAGGAATTCCTGACCGATGAGACCGAACACCGGGGCCATCACCGCGGTGTTGGCCGCCGCGTTGATCGAACCGGCGCTGGCCACGGTCGCCGACATGGCGGCGGCCGCGGAACCAAAAGTCTCCAACGCGGCCGGGACCGCAGTCACTTCACTCATCGTGTACCCCCTGTCGGGCTGTTCTCGGTTCGGGCGTCGGCACGCCGACACCCCCTCTCACTGCGTTCGACGCATCGTCGCGCCGCGCGGTTCCACATTCGTCGAGTGACGACTCCCACACGACGATCACTATGCGGTGCCCGACGACGCGGTTTCCGCGTGGGGTCCGCCATCCGCCGCGACGCCGACCATCTCACCGAACGACCGGTTGAAGTCCTCGAGCAGCGCGGCACGCCGCGCAAAGGCGATGCGAGCCGCGGCGTGCGCGGTCGCGACGATGAGTTCTCCCAGGCGTCGACCACCGAGCTCGCCGACGCCGGGCGCCAACCCCAGGTCACAGAGCGCACCCGATGCATCGACCTCGACCGTGACGAGATCATCCGGGCTGGTCTCTCGCACCCGGATCGATCCGAGCTGTTCCTGCAGACCGCGCATCGAGTTCAGCTGCGCGTGCGCGCGTGCCTCGAGTTCGTCCATGGCCCAGCTCATCGGACCGATCGCATCCAGGTCGCGGTGTCCCCGGTGTCGAGATCGTCCGCCATCTCGAGTTTGGCGAGGTCATCGGCGGTCGGCAGACCCATGGCGTCGATGAGACCGCTCTCGACCCCTGCTTCTTGCAGTTGTACGCGACGTCCCACCCCAGCCGACACCGCGGACCGTCGACACAGCCCGAGGATCTCACGGGACAGCACCGCGGCATCGCGACCCGCGGCGGCGTCCGAGATCGACACCGTCGTGGGCAGACCCTCGTCGGTCGTCACCACGGACAGGTCGCCGTTGCGCGACGATGCACTGGCCACCAATGCTCCTAGGAAAGAAATAGATGTGCGGCTTTCTCGGCGTGATATTGCCATAGCAAAGGTTATGCGGCCACCTGTAATCGTCGGTTGTGTCGGCTATTCGAATGAAAGGTGGGGTACTTGTCCGATAAGGCGTATTTCCGAACACACTGTCGCAGATGCGGTTGGCATGATCGGCTGGGCACGGTGCTCGCGGTGTCATTCGATCCGCCGACGCACTCCTGGGTAAATCCGCTGCACGGTCGAGTCCGTGGTCACCGCACGTATAGGCTCCTGCCAGACGATCGCGAGTACGGACGAGCGGGACACCACGCCGCGCCCATCACCGACCGACTCCTGACCAGCTATTTCCAACAAGGGATCCGCCTGTGAGCTACGACAACAACGGCCTGCCCGCGACTCCGCCGTGGCTGCAGAACAGCGCGTCCGACGGTGGCGACGACACGTCGGGCAACGCCGAGCCGCGGACCGAGCAGCACCATGAGCACCAGGTCGGTGGGGCCTCGGCGGACGACGAGTCGCGGCGCGGTCCCGACGGTGGTGAACCCCGCGCGGACATGTTTACCCCGACTGCCGCGTCGACCTCCGAACCGACGCAGCGTCCCGACCACGGCGAGGCGCCGACCGGGTGGGGTCGACACGGCGGGCCCGCGGGGCCGGGTCAGCCCTGGCGGCCAGGGGCCCAGCCGACGGAACCACCGTTCACACCCCTGACACCTCGCGAACAGGATCGACCGACAGGTGCGTCGGCAGGTCACGAGCAGCGAACCGACCCTCCTCCCCCGATGCAGCGACCGTGGGAACAGTCCGCCACCGCGGCCGGCCCGGAGACACGCCCACCGTTCGGTGGCCCTCCCCCGGGCCAGCCCCCGCAGCACCGGCCTCCGCAGCCCCCGACCGGCGAGACCCAGCAGAACGGCCCATTCCAGGGCACACCACAGCAGGGCCGACCGCAGCAGGGTCAACCGCAGGGTCCGCCGCACCAGGGTGCACCCCAGCCCGGACGCCCGCCGTACGGGCAGCCGACGTTCGCGCCGCAATCGGGGCACCCAGGTCCGGGCGCACCCCAGCCCGGTCAACCTCGAGCAGGTCAACCGCAATCCGGCCAGCACGTCACCGGGTCGCAACGCCCGGCCGGCGACCCGTGGGGCCAACCCGGTGGGTTCGGTCACGACCAGTCCGGTCCGCCGCCATCGCTCGACGAGGTCGCCCTGCTACGCAAGGCTCGTCGGGCACCGGCCAGTGGGTGGCGACGTGCGGTACACCGGATGTCCGCCGGGACGATCAACCCCGGCGACTCCCCGGACGACCTCTACTATCAGCAGCTGCTGGAGCGGGTGAACCGTCCGGTCCGCGGTGATTATCGGATCGCGGTGCTGTCGCTGAAGGGTGGGGTCGGCAAGACCACCACCACCGTCGGCCTGGGCTCGACTTTCGCCGCCCTGCGTGGTGATCGGGTCATCGCCGTCGACGCCAACCCCGACCTCGGCACGCTGGCTCAGCGGATCCCGCAACAGACCCGATCCACGGTCCGTGATCTGCTCGCCGACACCTCCATCTACCGCTACTCCGACGTGCGCGCCCACACCTCGCAGGCACCCAGTCGGCTGGAAGTACTCGCGTCGGAGCGTGATCCCGCAGTCGCCGAGGCGTTCAGTGCGGACGACTACCGCGGCGTGATGGCGGTACTCCAGCGCTTCTACAACATCATCATCACCGACTGCGGTACGGGACTGAGCCATTCGGCGATGAACGGTGTCCTCGACTTCGCCGACGCGCTGATCCTGGTCAGTTCACCGGCGATCGACGGGGCGCGCAGCGCGGGGGCGACCCTGGACTGGCTGCAGGCCCACGGCTACGCCCACCTGGTGTCCCGCGCGGTCGTCGTGCTCAGTTCGTCGCGACCGGGTTCGTCGACCATCGACACCAACCAGCTGGCCCAGCACTTCCTCACCAGATGTCGTGCCGTGCAGTCGATCCCGTTCGACGATCACCTGTCCGAGGGGGCCGAGGTGGATCTGGAGCTGCTGTCACGTGACGCCCGTCGGGCGTTCGTCGAACTCGCGGCCGTGGTGGCCGACGACTTCACCACGTCGTCACGTCGCGAGGAGCCGTTCCAGCCCTGATCCTCCGTGGCGGTGTCGGCTCCACCGCGCCGTCGCCACCACCGCTTGCCGAGGTGAACGGTGATCGGGACCACCACGGTCAGCACCGAGGCGATGAGGAAGACGTCGATGTTGTCGCGGACGATCGCGACGTTGCCCAGCAGATTTCCCAGGATGATCAGACCTCCCGCCCAGACCACGCTGCCCAGCACGCTCATCAGTGTGAACATCCGGTAGCTCATCCCGCTGAACCCCGCGAACACCGGCACCAGGGTCCGAACGACACCGATGAAACGACCGAGGAACACGGTCAACGCACCGAACCGGTCGAAGAACGCATGGGTCCTGGCGATGGGCCCCGAGCCGATCATCCGTTCCACCCGACCAGAGACGGCCGCCCGTCCGAGTCGTCGACCGATGAGATATCCGAACTGATCCCCCAGCACCGCCGACGCCGGGACCACGATGCACAGCAACCACCAGGGCGCGAACGGATTCGACTGTGCGGTCAACACTCCCGCGGTGAACAGGACCGTGTCCCCGGGAAAGATGAAACCGATGAGCAGCCCGGTCTCGACGAAGATCAGTGCGCACAGACCGATCAATCCGCCGGTGGCGAGAAAAGAGTCCACATCGAACGGGTTCACCGCATCGAGGGTACGCACGCATCTTTCCGCGCCGACCTCACGGGACCTGCAGGTCTGCTGTGTTCACCAGGGCGTTCGACCCCGTTCACACGCGGTGTTCACCTCGCGTGTCCCGGACGCGGAAGAACCTGGCGCCAGGACGTGATGACCACCGCTCCGGCGACCGGCGCCCACCCCACGAGAGACCTGGATCACCAGAGGTGTCGCCATCGTGGCGGGGTCACACGTTAATTGCCTGCAACATCGACGCCGATCCGCCGACCCGTAGGGTTCACTGAACTGCAGCCCGCACTACGAGACACCAAACCGAGGAGGTGTACCCGATGACCACACCCACCAGCACACCACCGGGCCGCACCGGTCAGGCAAAGCTGCGTCCGGTCAACGCCACCGAGACCCGTGTCGAGTACCGGATCATTCACGGGTACAAGCGTGCATTCCGGATCGCCGGATCCGGTCCGGCGCTTCTCCTGGTCCACGGCATCGGCGACAACTCCTCCACCTTCGACGAGGTGATCCCGCTGCTGGCCCAGCGGTTCACCGTCATCGCGCCGGACCTGCTCGGACACGGGTTGTCCGACAAACCGCGGGCCGACTATTCGGTGGCCGCCTTCGCCAACGGAATGCGCGATCTGCTCACCGTGCTCGGGCACGACAGGGTGACAGTCGTCGGACACTCGCTCGGCGGTGGTGTCGCCATGCAGTTCTGCTATCAGTTCCCCCGGATGGTCGAGCGCCTCATCCTGGTGGCGGCCGGCGGTGTCACTCGCGACGTGAACCCGGCCCTGCGACTGGCGTCGATGCCGATCGTCCACGAGTTCCTCGTCCTGATGCGCGTGCCCGGGGTGCTACCCACGCTGCGGTTCGCCGCCACCCGATTGTCGGCCGCCCCGCACATTCCAGGACTGCCGCGGTCGCTGTCACCGCGGCAACTGCTCAATGATGCCGACGACCTCATGCGGGTGATGGGTGATCTCGCCGATCCGGTCGCCTGGTCGGCGTTCACCCGCACCCTCCGGGCGGTGGTCGACTGGCGCGGACAGGTGGTGACGATGCTGGACCGCTGTTACCTCACCGAGCGTCTGCCGGTGTTGTTGATCTGGGGGGACGAGGACACCGTCATCCCCTACGGGCACGCGACGCTGGCCCACAGCGCCATCCCGCATTCTCGGTTGGAGACGTTCCGCGGCGCGGGACACTTCCCCTTCCACAACGACCCGCAGCGATTCGCCGGTGACATCATCGCCTTCGCGGACGCCAACCCGCCGATCGTCTTCGACCCGGACAACTGGCGACAGTTGCTCACCGAGGGACAGGGCGGGGTCGCCATCACCGGTGACGCCCACACCCGCGAGGCCGTGTTCGATGCCTTCGACGACGAGCGCAGCGCGACCTGATCCGTCGTCCGTTCGGTCGACACCATCGGCCGGTGGTCGTCCGATCCGTGTGCCATGCTGCACACATGACGTACCCCAACCCTTACCGGCCCGACGACGACCCGTTCGCCGAGCACGGTGGGCAGCAGCCGTATCCGTCGGTGCCGCAACCGTATTCGTACCAACAACCGGTCCCGCCACAACAGCCGTCGCCCTACGGGCAGCCCGTTCCCGGATACGGTCAGGGCCAACCCCCTGCGTACCCGTACGGGGTCGACCCGTCGGCACCCTTCGGTCGGGATCCGCGCACCGGCGAGCCGTTGTCGGACAAGTCGAAGGTCGCCGCCGGACTGCTGCAGTTCTTCCTCGGCATGTTCGGGATCGGGCGCTTCTACATCGGGTCGACGGCGATCGGGGTCGCTCAGCTGCTGCTCTTCATCGTCGGGCTGATCAGCACGATATTCTTCATCGGCCTGTTCATATTGTTCGGCCTGTCCATCTGGGTGCTGGTCGACGCGATCATGATGTTCACCGGCAATGTTCGTGACGGTCAAGGGCGCGTCCTGCGCGACTGAGTCCCGTCAGCAGCACCCACCGGTCACGTCCCCGGCGTCGCGGATGTCGCGGGTGCGCTGGGTCCTCGCCGCCCACTGATCGGGCGGCGGGTAGTCGACCCCGACCAGGGTGAGTCCGCGGGCCTCCGACACCGGCACCTGTGCCGACCGCGATCGTTCGGTCAACAATGCACCACACCAGTCGATGTCGCGACGGCCGTCTCCGACGGTGGCCACCGCGCCCACCAACGAACGGACCATCGACCAGCAGAACGCGTCGGCGACCACCACGCCGGTCAACACACCATCGGCGCCACGATTCCATTCGAAGCGTTGCAGGTCGCGAATCGTGGTCGAACCCTCGCGGTACCGGCAGAACGCGGCAAAGTCGTTGAGCCCCACCAACCGGCGCGACGCCGCGTTCATCACCGTCTCGTCCAGCGGTCGGGTCCACACCCCGGTGGTCCGCGCGTGCACCGGCTCGGCACCCCAGGGACGGTCGGTGAGCCGATATCCGTAGTGCCTGCGGAGCGCCGAGAACCGGGCGTCGAAGTCATCCGACACCTCGGTCAGCGCCTTCACCCGGACGTCGTCGGGCAGCATCTTGGCCAACCGCCGCACCAGCCGTGACGGATCACCGTCGATGGACCGGGTCCGCAACGACGCGCGTGGAACGTCGCAGTGCGCCACCTGACCGGTGGCGTGGACACCGCTGTCGGTGCGGCCGGCCACGGTGAGCCGAATCGGACAGCGCAGCACGGTGGACAGCGTCGACTCGATGGTCCCGCAGACCGTCCGGTGACCGGGTTGACTCGCCCAGCCACGGAAATCGGTGCCGTCGTACCCGACGTCGAGCCGCAGACGAACGAACCCGCCGTCACCGGATGCGGTGACGGCGGGTTCGGGTTCGTTGACTGCGCTCAGTCCTCGGACTCCTGCTGACTCTTCGGCAGCGAGTAGCCCGCGGCCTCGGCGTCCGCGTCGGTCGCGAACCAGATCTCGGCAACGGTCGAGTCGTAGAACCGGGTTCCCGGGCGGTGGTAGAGCTTGGAGCTCTCGTTGCCCTTGATCGGGAAGCCCTCGGGCTGCGCGTCGTCGGCCAGCGGCGCGTGCGCACCGGCGGGCAGATCGGCGGCGTCGTCGTCGGAGATCTCCGCGGCGCTCTCTGCGGTCGTCTCGTCGGTGAGGCCCTCGGCGACGGCGTCGGCGTTGGCGACCTCGGCATCGGTGGCGTCGGCCTCGACGGCCTCCACCACGTTCTCCTCGGCAGGCGCGGCAGCAGCGGCCTTGCGTGACGCCGCGGCACGGGTGGCGCGGTTGGCCTCCGACGACGCGGTGTTCTCCCGGACCAGCTCGATCACGGCCATCGGGGCGTTGTCGCCCTTGCGCGGCAGCGTCTTGATGATGCGGGTGTAACCGCCCGGACGATCGGCGAAGAACGGTCCGATCTCGGCGAACAGCGTGTGCACGATGTCCTTGTCCCGGATGTCCTTGAGCACCTCACGGCGATGAGCCAGCGTGCCGGCCTTGGCGTGGGTGATCAGCTTCTCCGCGTACG
The DNA here is from genome assembly GCF_900156495.1 of Williamsia sterculiae. Classification (GTDB taxonomy): domain Bacteria; phylum Actinomycetota; class Actinomycetes; order Mycobacteriales; family Mycobacteriaceae; genus Williamsia_B; species Williamsia_B sterculiae. The sequence continues at coordinate 170,409 of NZ_FTNT01000009.1, read as the reverse complement.
GACGCAGTCGCTTCGCCTTGGCCTCGGTGGTGGTGATCCGGCCGTGCTCGAACAACGAGGTGGCGAGGTTGGCCAACATCGCCTTCTGATGCGACGCCGAACCGCCGAGGCGGGCACCCTTGGTGGGCTTGGGCATTGGTAACTCCTAGGTGGGCTCGCGGCCTCTCGGCCGGGAGGGGGTGTTGAGGGGTTCTCTACAGCTGTTCGGTCTCGGCCGTCAGCGCGTCAGAGCTGCTCGGTTTCTGCGTAGTCCTCACCGGCATCGCTGTCGGTGAAGGCGACTTCTTCGCTCCAGGTGCCGGTGGCCGGGTCGTACCCGGCAACCTGCGACGGGTCGAAGCTGGCCGGGGAGTCCTTGAGCGACAACCCCAGCGCGTGCAGCTTGACCTTGACCTCGTCGATCGACTTCTGCCCGAAGTTGCGGATGTCGAGCAGGTCCGACTCGGTGCGGGCGACCAGCTCACCCACGGTGTGCACACCTTCGCGCTTGAGGCAGTTGTACGACCGGACGGTCAGCTCCAGGTCCTCGATCGGCAGGCTGAACGAGGCGATGTGATCGGCCTCGGCGGGCGACGGTCCGATCTCGATGCCCTCGGCCGCGACGTTGAGCTCACGGGCCAGTCCGAACAGCTCCACCAGGGTCTTGCCCGCCGAAGCCAGCGCATCCCGGGCGGTGATGGAGTTCTTGGTCTCCACGTCGAGCACCAGGCGGTCGAAGTCGGTGCGCTGCTCCACACGGGTGGCCTCGACCTTGTAGGTCACCTTGAGCACCGGAGAGTAGATCGAGTCGACCGGGATACGGCCGATCTCGGCACCGGACGCCTTGTTCTGCACGGCGGGGACGTAGCCGCGACCGCGCTCGACGACCAGCTCGACCTCGAGCTTGCCCTTGTCGTTCAGGGTGGCGATGTGCAGATCCGGGTTGTGCACGGTGACACCCGCAGGCGGCACGATGTCGGCACCGGTGACCGCGCCGGGTCCCTGCTTGCGCACGTACATGGTGACCGGCTCGTCCTCTTCCGAGCTCACGACCAGACCCTTGAGGTTCAGGATGATCTCGGTGACGTCTTCCTTGACCCCGGGGACGGTGGTGAACTCGTGCAGCACGCCGTCGATGCGGATGCTGGTCACGGCCGCGCCGGGGATGGACGACAGCAGGGTACGACGCAGCGAGTTGCCCAGGGTGTACCCGAAGCCGGGCTCGAGCGGCTCGATGACGAACCGGGACCGGTCGTCGGCGATGACCTCTTCGGACAGAGTGGGTCGCTGTGAGATGAGCATTCTTGTTTCTTCTCCTTGTGGTCGACCGCTATATGACGACCTAGAAGCGGACCGAGCCGCTGCTGCGGTTCGGTATCGAGGGGGCGAGGCCCCTGGTGATTACTTCGAGTAGAACTCGACGATGAGCTGTTCCTGCAGCGGGACGTCGATCTGCGCGCGGTCGGGCACCGAGTGCACGAGGATGCGCAGGGTCGACGGCACGACCTGCAGCCAACCGGGGACCGGTCGGTCGCCCTGCAGTTCCTTGGCGATCTGGAACGGCACGGTCTGCAGCGACTTCGGCCGGACATCGATGATGTCGTACTGGCTGACCTGGTAGCTGGGGATGTTCACGTTCACGCCGTTGACGGTGAAGTGGCCGTGACTGACCAGCTGGCGAGCCTGACGACGGGTGCGGGCCAGTCCGGCGCGATACACGACGTTGTCCAGGCGGGTCTCCAGCAGGCGCAGCAGCTCGTCACCGGTCTTGCCGGTGCGGCGGTTGGCCTCTGCGTAGTAGCGGCGGAACTGCTTCTCCAGCACGCCGTAGGTGTAGCGGGCCTTCTGCTTCTCCTGCAGCTGCAGCAGGTATTCGCTCTCCTTGATCCGCGCGCGACCGTGCTGGCCGGGCGGGTAGGGGCGACGCTCGAATGCCTGGTCGCCTCCGATGAGGTCGACGCGAAGGCGACGCGATTTCTTGGTTGCGGGGCCGGTGTAACGAGCCATGAGTTCGGTTCCTTCCTTTCCCGCTAGACCCGACGCCGCTTGGGCGGACGGCAACCGTTGTGCGGCTGCGGGGTGACATCGGAGATGGTGCCGACCTCGAGGCCGGCGGCCTGCAGGGAGCGGATGGCGGTCTCACGACCGGAACCCGGGCCCTTGACGAACACGTCGACCTTCTTGACGCCGTGTTCCTGCGCCTTGCGGGCGGCGTTCTCGGCCGCGAGCTGCGCGGCGAACGGGGTGCTCTTACGCGACCCCTTGAAGCCGACGTGGCCCGACGACGCCCAGCTGATCACGTTGCCTGCGGGGTCGGTGATCGAGACGATCGTGTTGTTGAACGTGGACTTGATGTGCGCGCTGCCGTGCGGGACGTTCTTCTTGTCCCTGCGACGAGTGCCCTTCTTGGGGCCTGCGCTGCGTGACTTCGGAGGCATGGATTACTTCTTCTTCCCGGCGATGGTCTTCTTGGGGCCCTTGCGAGTGCGGGCATTGGTCTTGGTGCGCTGTCCGTGGACGGGCAGGCCACGACGGTGGCGCAGACCCTGGTAGCAGCCGATCTCGATCTTGCGACGGATATCGGCCTGCACCTCGCGACGCAGGTCACCCTCGACCTTCACCGAGTTCTCGATGTACTCACGCAGTTTCGCGACGTCCGCATCGGTCAGGTCCTTGGCCCGCAGGTCGGCGCTCAGACCGGTACCCGCGAGGATCTCCTTCGATGTGGTGCGACCGACTCCGTAGATGTAGGTCAGTGCGATCTCCAGGCGCTTCTCGCGCGGGAGGTCGACACCAGCAACACGTGCCATGTGGCGGTTTCCTTCTCGTTGTCAGAGGTCTGCTCCCGGTCCGCCCCGAATCTCTTGTCGGGCTCCGGCCTCTGATCCGGAGGTGGGCGGCGACGCGTCTGTCACCGCTGGTGCTGGGAGGTTCTCTTCTATCCCGTGTTCAGTTGTGTTGTTCTCAAGCAACCTGGAAAGGCGCTGATCAGCCCTGACGCTGCTTGTGACGCAGGTTGTCGCAGATCACCATGACCCGCCCGTTACGGCGGATCACCTTGCACTTTTCGCAGATCGGCTTGACGCTCGGCTGAACCTTCACGTCAAATCTCCTGCTCGTCGCCCCGCGCGCACGGCAGCACGCCGCGTGCGAGGGTGTTGGATCTCCCAGGCAGGTCGCCCGGGAAGTCTTACTTGTAGCGGTAAACGATGCGTCCGCGGGCGAGGTCGTAGGGCGAGAGCTCCACCACCACGCGATCCTCGGGCAGGATGCGGATGTAGTGCTGCCGCATCTTGCCGCTGATGTGGGCAAGGACCTTGTGTCCGTTCTCCAGCTCGATGCGAAACATCGCATTGGGCAGGGGCTCGACCACGCGACCCTCGACCTCGATGGCGCCGTCTTTCTTGGCCATGTCCTCCACAATCTCAGGAGTTGTCGGTTACCGTGTGGCGCACGCGACGACTCCGGTTCATCGTGGAAGTCCCGACTGGAGCCGGACACGAGAACGCGGGCGCGCGCGGCACCAGCGTTCGATCTTACGCTTCGAGGCCGTTCCAGGACAAATGTGCTCGCTGCCGCGACCGACACCTCGCGATCGGTGCGCTGGCACAATCGTGGATGTGGGCTTCCTGTGGCGAGTGGTCATCTCCGGAGTCGCCCTCTGGGTGGCGACCGTCGTGCTGTCGGGTATGCAGATCGTCGGCGCCGAGAACACCGTGGAGAAGGTCGGCGTCGTGCTGGCCGTCGCAGTGATCTTCGGGCTGGTCAACGCCGTGGTCAAGCCGATCGTCGCCTTGTTGTCCGCACCGTTCTACCTGATCACGCTGGGCTTGTTCCATCTGGTGGTCAACGCACTGATGTTGATGCTCACCGCGTGGATCACCGACCACGGATCGTGGGGTCTGCGGGTGAACAGCTTCTGGACCGCGCTCGTCGGGGCGATCATCGTCTCGGTGGTGAGTGCGATCCTGTCCGCGTTGACGGGCGACGTCCGGGCCAAGAACAGAAGGTAGGAGACCGAGATGAGCACAGCCGACCCGACCGACGGGCGTGACGACGCCCTCTATGCGTTGTTCGCCGAGATCAACCGGTCGATACTGATCACCCAGCGCCGGGACGGCAGGCCGCAGGTGTCCAACGTCAATCACGCGTTCGATCCGGTGACTCGAACGGCGCGGATCTCGGTCACGGCGGACCGGGTGAAGACCCGCAACGTGGCTCGCGATCCACGGGTCACGCTGCACGTCACCAGTGCCGACTTCTGGTCGTATGCGGTGGCCGACGGCGATGCTGAGCTCGGTCCGGTCGCGTCGGAACCCGGTGACTCGGGAATCGAGGAATTGGTCGACCTGTACCGCGCGGTCGCCGGAGAGCACCCCGACTGGGATGACTACACCCGCGCGATGATCACCGACCGTCGCCAGGTCCTGCACATCTCCTTCGACCACGTGTACGGCCAGGCGCCACGCTGACCGACGCCGTCGGTCAGAACGGTGGTGGGTCGGTCTGGTGGTCGTCGTCGTGCTCGCGTGCCCAGCGGTCGTGGCCGCGTGTGCGGCGGTTGCGGTCCCGTTCCTGGCGCCGGCGGGCGTGTTTGTCTTCCAGGCGAGGGCGTCGCCTGGTCGGTTCGTCGGGTGCCGGTGGTCGCGGTGGCCCGTTGGGGGGTGCGGTGAACTCGATGGTGTCGAGTTCGGGGTGCAGGTCGTAGCCGGTGTGCGCCGGACCGCCGACGATCAGCCCTTCGGGGGTGGTGATGGCGACCTCGGGACGGCCGTTCTGGTCGACGGTTTGGTCGTCGAGGAACTCGGTGAACGTCTTCACGCCGTGATGGAACGGGCATTTGGAGTTCATGTCGTCGGCGGTGGTCTGACCGCCCTGAGACGGGTGGTCAAGGTCGTATTCTTCGACGTGGTCGGCGTCGCATCTGGTGGCGGGTTGGTTGCAACCGGGCCACACACAGTACTGATCGCGCATCCACAGAAACCTCGCCAACGCGGCGGACGGTCGGTACGGGTCGCCGGGTTGTGCTGCGGGTGCGGTGGTCGGGACGGGGCGGATGACGGTGTCCGGGCGGTGGACGAGGTCGCGGATGTGGTCGGCGGAGATGACCCCGTAACCCGGCAGGAACCCGGGCTGACCACCGTGTTCCACCTTCGCGGTGGCGGTGGTGGTGTCGGTGACCACGTGGATCACCGCGGTGGTGGCCGGCCATGACGGGGTGGCATCCCACCCGTCCGGTGCGGTGCAGTCCGGGTCGTCGCACAAACATGCCCAGGGGATGCCGGTGGTCAACGCCAGCAAAGCGTCCGACCGCCGCGCCGCCTTCGTCCGCGGATCGTTCGCGCACACGTGCTCGGCGGCGGCGTGCACGCGTTGCGCCAACAGCAGGGTGTTCTCGGCGGTCATGCTGGCCCCGACGACGCCCATGCCGTCGGCGTCGTTCTCGGTCCAGAAGGACCGCGCGTCGGTGGCGGCCCGGCGGCGTTCCCGTACCCCGTCCGGGTCGTGGGTGTACACGACCCGGTCGACCATGTCCCGCAGGCGGGTGGTCGACCAGGAACCGCGCCGTCGCAGGCAGTCGGCGATCTCCCTATCCACAATGGCAGCGATCTGTGGGTCGGTGACCAGCTCGGTCCGGGAGACGATGGTCCGCACATGCTGGGGTGAGACTTGCCCGTCCCGCAGACACAAGGCGACCTGCGGCAACCGGTCCCGCAAGGCGACCGCCCCGGCCAACAGGCCTTCGGCGGCCATCTGACTGATGGACAACACCGTGGCGATCCGGGTCGCACACAGGGCGGTGGCGTCGATCACCCGGTAGTCGGATACGGCGCCGTCATCGACCAGCTGAGATTCTAACTCCGCGGCAATGCGATACCGCCGCCACTCCAGAAACGACTGCCCCTGGGTGGTGTGCACCATCTCGCCCAACAGGTCGTTGACGGGGGCACCATCGAGGTCACCGAGCAACCCAAATGCTGCCGGTGGCTCACCCGCCCAACGACTCTCGCTCATGAGTTCGAGTGTAGAGACGGGGTCTGACATTCACTCCGATCGAACACCGGCTGACATCGTCGGCGAAGGAACGGCTCCCGGTCAGTCGGCGAACACGAACCAACAGATGCTGTTGCGTCGCTGCTGATCATCGATCACGAGATCGCGAATCTCGGGCGGTAGCCGATCCCGTTGCCAGTCACGCTCATCTCGTCCGGCACCATCGTCACCGGGGCGTGCACAACGTAGTGCCTTGATGGCGTATGCGGCGGCCCCGAGGTCGTGCTCGGCCACATGGCCCACGCACGCGGCCTGCCCGGCGGCATACGCCGCGAATCTGGCTGCGCCCGACAGCGGCCGAGCGGCACCCATGGCGTGACCACCGATGGCACGCGCCTTCATCATCGCCAGATCGCCTGCGGCCCAAGCTCGTGCCGCATCGACAGCCTCTCGCGGCCGAGGGTCGCGTGGGCAATCGGTTTCGAAGAGGTCCAGCACGTGCTCCGCACACGCGGCCGCCCAGACCGCCAGCAGTGCGTGATCGGGGTCGGTCAACGACCCGCCGCGGCGAATCGTCACCATCCGTGGATCCCGCACCGCCGGCAGGATCATCGCCGCGCTCGCGTCATTCCCACTCCGCCGCAATCTGTTCCAACACACCGATCAGATCCTGACCATCGCTCGACAGCACCTGCACCCCGACGTGATCGGCTCCGGCATCCAGATGTTCGTCCAGCCTGCGGACGATGTCGGCCGCGGAACCGTGGGCGACCAGCGCGTCGATCAGGGCATCGGAACCACCATCGGCGATGTCGGCGTCGGTATAACCGAGACGCTTGAGATTGTTGGTGTAGTTACGTAGATGCAGGTAGGGAGTATCCACCGGCGGGCGACCGATCGCCCTTGCCTGTGCGGGATCGGTGTTCAGAACGACCTTCTGCTCCGGTGCCAACAACGCGTCGGGCCCGAGGATCTCGCGAGCCTCGGCCGTGTGCTGCGGCACCGTCAGGTACGGGTGCGCACCCAGCGCCCGGTCGGCCGACAGCCGCAACATGCGCGGCCCGAGCGCCGCGAGAACGCGTCGATGCGCGGGTACTCCCCCGTCGTCCAGGACGTTCAGGTAGTCCACCACCGCGTCATAGGGTTTGCGGTATTCGGCGGTGGCCTCCGGGTGACCGGCGCCGACGCCCAACAGGAATCGGTTCGGATGGTCAGCTTCTACCTGCAGGTATTCAGCAGCGATCGCCGCGGGGTCAGTGTTCCAGATGTTGGTGATGCCGGTCGCGAGCGTGATGGTCGAGGTCGCGTCCAGCAACCGCCGCACCGGCGACAAATCCTTAGGCGAGCCGCCCAACCAGATGGCCGTGTAACCGAGGTTCTCGATCTGGGCCGCCTGCTCCGGCGAGATGGCGGGGTATCCCGCCCACACGCCCTTACGTCCGAGACTCGTCTGTGTGAAGTCACCCATGGCCCGTGCAACCACGCCCCGGTCTCCGGTCATTCCCCGATCACCGCGTCATTCCCGTCGACCTGAACGTGCTCGTCCTTGACGGCGCAGTCACAAGTCCCATGTTGTTGCCTGGCACCGGCTTCGTCGAATTGCCCCTATGCAGCCAGGACGGCCACTGCACTGTACGGCTGCACACCCGGTGAACGAGGGTCCGGTTGAGGACCGCGAAGCGCAACCCTCGCAGCAGGCGGCAACCGGTCCAGACGTCCCGCTGCCGTGAATATCGACTCGAGCTCGTGAACGTTCCAGCCGATGTCTTCGAAGTACGCGACTCCGTTGTCGGGGAGGAAGGTCCACGGCGCGTTTCGCAGCAGACCCGTATTGCGTCTCGCCATGAGCTGTCCGACACCGGACGAGCTGAAGTCGAGACACCATCCGCGGATCTCGGGTCGCCGCAGTGCTGATGCCAGGGCACGCACTGTGGCCTCATCCAGATACATCACCAGGCCTTCACTCACGACCAACGCGCCGTCACCATCGCCAAGGTGATCGTCGAGGAATTGGCCCACGGCCGTTTGATCGGTGACATCGAGCGGCACCCGCTGCAGTCGGCATCGGGCAGGCTTGCCAGCAAGCAGAGCCGCCTTCTCTTCGATCATCTGCGGAAGATCGACTTCGGTCCATGTCAGCGTCGCAGGCAGACTCATCCTGTAGGGCCGCGTGTCGAGCCCCGCTCCGAGATTGACCACGACGTTGCAACCGCCCGCGACTGCATTCGCAATGTGATCGTCGATGAGCTTTGTACGAGTGACCAGGAACCAGTCGTCGGCAATCTCGCGATGTGCCGCGCGGGCGATCCCCTGTCCGCGGTCACCCGCGAGCATCGCCGCCAGCGGATCCCGGAACAACGCGTCCGATCGGTTTGACTCGACTGCACGACGCACCGCGACCCATCGCGCCGTATCGGACACATGACTTACCAGTGGTTCACCGGACATCGCAGATTCACCTCTCTCAGCTGGGCCAGCGTTCGACGCCTGCCCTCTATACTTATAGAGTAAGACCGTTGAAAGTGCGCGACCGATGTGTCACATGCCACGTCACGTGCGCGAAATGGGTATGTGTCTGCGGGCGGGGGATGCTGGACCCATGACCACGGAGACTGCAGGAGCAGACAGACGAGGCGCACGGCGGCGGCGTCAGATCTGCGAGGCAGCGCTCGATCTGGCGGCGGGTGGCGGTAACCGGGCAGTCACTCATCACGCGATTGACAGTCGACTGGGGATCGCGCGCGGCTCGACCTCGTACTACTACCGAACACGACAGGATCTCTTGGAGTCTGCTATCGCCCATCTGAGTCGGACTTCGCGGGACGTGTTCCAATCCGCGCTCGCCACGACGCAATGGGACGAGACCGATTCGGTCATGAGCGCCGCGGTGTTCATCTCGGCGCACGTGGATCACCTACTGCACGACAGGCGCCGAGATGTGCTCGCACGCTACGCATTGGCCGCCGACGCTGCCAGCGATGTCACACTTCGTTCCGCGCTGGCGGGGTGCTTGTTCTCGCTGACCGCCGCGCGCGACCTGATGGCCTTCCTCGGTGCAGCGGATCCTGCAGGCGATGCACACGATCTACTCAGTCTGCTCGAGGGGCTGTTGTTCGATCGGCTCTACGGAGCTCGCTCGTTGCTCCACATCCCGGCCGGCACGCCCGCCAGCACCGCAGACCTCACGCCAGTGATATACCGATGGCTCGCAACCGCCGCGTGCACTGTCGACGACACAACGACGTCAGGACCGCCACCCGGTTAGCCGTGCAGGCATTGACTCCCGTGCGGGCACGACATGTGCACAGTGGCTGAACACGGACCGATAACGTGATATTCATGCGAGCAATCCTGCAGCGGGTCACCGCGGCGTCGGTGTCGGTGGACGGCGAGGTGGTCGGCGCACTCGACCTGGGTGGAGTTGGTCCGGATACGGCGACGCAGGGATTGGTCGCGCTCATCGGCGTGACCCACGACGACACCGTCGCCGACGCGGCAAAGCTGGCCGACAAGATCTGGCGGCTCCGCATCCTGGACGGCGAACGCGGTGCCGCCGACGTGGGCGCCCCGATCCTCGTGGTCAGCCAGTTCACCCTCTACGCCAACACCGCCAAGGGGCGCCGTCCATCGTGGAACGCCGCGGCGCCCGGTCCGGTGGCGGAACCATTGGTGAATGCCGTCGTCGAGACACTGCGCGCCGCCGGTGCCCGGGTCGCCACCGGCGTGTTCGGCGCACACATGGCCGTTGAACTCGTCAACGACGGTCCGGTGACCATCCTGATCGAGGTCTGAACCCTCGCTCAGTGCAGCCGCAACCCCGAGTCCGGCGCGAACCAGTACGTTTCCTCGGGACGCGCCTGCAGTCCGATCGTCTCGTCGACGGCAAAACTGCGGCGATGATCCACCCGGACGATCACCCTGTCACCCCGCACCGTCGCCGTGGTGTTCTGGGGCACCGCATGCACGAACTGCTCGGCCCCGAGCTCCTCCACCAGCTCGATCCGGGCATACAGTGCCTCAGGATGTTCCGCCGAGACGATCTCCCATGACTCCGGCCGCACCCCCAGCACCACCCGGGCGACGTCGACCGCGTTCGGCGCGGTGATCCGGTGGCCGCCCAACGTGGCCGACCGATCCACCACTGTGACCTCGTCGAACAGGTTCATCGACGGTGACCCCATGAACCCGGCGACAAAGGTGTTCACCGGGTCCAGATACAACTCCCGGGGACTCGCGACCTGCTGCAGCACACCTTGTTTGAGCACTGCGACCCGATCCCCCATCGTCATCGCCTCCACCTGATCGTGGGTCACGTAGAGGGTGGTGGTACCGAGCCGTTTCTGCAGGCCGGCGATCTGCCCACGGGTGCTGACCCGCAATTTGGCGTCCAGGTTGGACAAGGGTTCGTCCATGCAGAACACCTTGGGCCGCCGGACGATCGCCCGCCCCATGGCCACCCGCTGCCGCTGCCCACCCGACAACGCACCGGGCTTGCGGTCCAGCAGCTCGGTGAGCTCCAGCATCTCGGCGGCCTCGGCGACGGATTTCCTGCTGTCCGACTTGCTCATCCCGGCGTTGCGCAGAGCGAACCCCATGTTGTCGGCGACGGTCATGTTCGGGTACAAGGCATAGTTCTGGAACACCATCGCCACGTCCCGCGCCTTGGGTGCCACCCCGGTGACGTCCTGACCGTCGATGAGCACTCGGCCGCCCTGAGTCGGTTCCAGACCGGCGAGCATCCGCAGACTGGTGGACTTGCCGCACCCGGACGGCCCGACCAGCACCAGGAACTCGCCGTCGGCGATCTCCAGGTCGAGTTTGTCGACGGCAGGTCGTGACCCGCCGAAATCGCGGGTCACCGCGTCGAAGGACACCGTCGCCATGTTGTTCCGATCCCCCTGCTATTTCGGCAGTTTCGGCGTGATCTGCCGATCGATGATCGTCTGCAGCTGCGACTGCACCGACGACATGGTCGCATTCACGTCGGCGTTACGCAGACCGATCTCCTCGAAGCCGGTGCCGATGATCTTGTCACCACCCGGGACGAAGACCCGGGCATAGTTCTGCGGCGCGGTCTTGGGCAACTGGTCGACCGCGGTACGGAAGTTCGGATTGCCATCGAGGAACTTCACCGTCGCGGGATCGGTGAGCGCCGACGTGCGGACCGGCATGTACCCGACTTTCTGGGAGAAGTACGCGGTGTTCTGGGCATTGGTGATGAAGTCGATGAACTTCAGCGCGTTCAGCTTCCGGTCATCGCTGATCTTCTTCGGGATGGCCAGTCCGGCACCACCGGTCGGACAACCCGGTCCGTTGGGCGCGGGAAGGAAGGCGGTGCCCACCTCGAACTTGGCGTTCTTGGCGATACCGGACAGGTCGCCGGTGGACGCGATGGTGGACGCGATGATCCCGGCACCGAAGTCGTTGGCGATGTCGTTGGAGATCGCCGCGTACTTCTTGGTGTGGATCGAGTCGCGCAGATAGGTCGCAGCCTCGATGGTCTTGGGATCGGTGAACTTCAGGTCGAACTTGTCGGAGTACGCACCACCGAAGGTCCAGACCGGGCCCTGGAACGTCCAGCCCAGATAGTCGGTGGCGTTACCCCATCCATGGGCCAGCTTCCCGCCGCCGACCACACCCTGCAGCTTGGGACCCCACTCGTCGAACTCCTGCCAGCTGGCGGGGCCGCGGTCGGGCAGACCGGCCTGCTGCCACAGGGCCTTGTTGTAGTAGAACAGCGGTGTCGACCGGGCGTAGGGCAGCGCCCAGTGCTTGTTGTTCCACGCATAGTCGTTGAACAGCGAGTCGACGTAATCGGCGGTGTTCACACCGGCTTTCGAGAAGTGATCGTCGAGCGGTTCGATCGCGTCGAGCAGGGCGAAATTGAACCACCAGACGTCCGAGAGCACCACGACGTCCGGCAGCGATCCGCCGGAGAGCGCGGCGTTGAACTTCTGCGCGATCTCCTCGTAGTTCTTGCCGCCGTCGACCAATTGCACCTTCAACGACGGGTTCGCCTTCTCGAACCGGCTGATCAGTTCCTTCTCCACGTCGGTGGACTTACCGGGGTGGCTCGACCACCAGACGATGGTGTTGGAGTCACCACCACCCGAGGAGGAGTTCGACGTGCTGCCCGAGCCGACGCAGGCGGTCAGGGCGGCACCGGCGGCCGCGGTGATACCCGCGGCCAGGAAATTGCGGCGTGAGAGTTCGACCATCGTGGTTCTCCTGTCGGATACGAGCTGGAAATCGAGTGGACGGATGGGAGTCGGTCAGCCTTTGACCGCGCCCGAGGTGAGGCCCTTGATCATGTGGCGCTGCAGGATCAGGAAGACGACGAGGATCGGGATCATCGCGAGCACGGTCGCGGCCATCACCGGACCCCAGTTGGTCAACCCGTCGTTGTTCTGCAGCTGGGTCAGCCCCACCGGCAACGTGGCCACCGAGGAGTCGTCGGCCATCAGGAACGGCCACAGATACTCGTTCCACTCGTTGACCACCGTGATGATGCCGAAGGCGACCATCGTCGGACCGGACACCGGTAACACGATGCGCCACAGCAGCCGGAGGTGGCCGGCGCCGTCCATCCGAGCCGCCTCGATGATCTCGGTCGGGATGGACAGGAAGTGATTGCGCATCAGGAACGTTCCGAAGGCCACCCCCGCGAGCGGCACGATGATGCCCAGCAGGGTGTTGCGGTACCCGAGCTGCGCTACCAACGAGTAGTTGACGATGACCGTGATCTGGTTGGGCACCATCAGCGCGGCGATGATGACCAGGAACACGATGCGCTTGAACGGGAAGCGCAGGAACACCAGTCCGTAGGCACTGAGGATGCCCAGGACGAATTTCACCACGGCCAACACGCCCGTGACGATCACCGAGTTGGAGAAGAACCGCCAGAACGGGACGCTGGTGGTCGCATCGTGATAGTTCGACGCCTCGAACACCCGCGGCCACCAGATGGCGGGTTGGACATAGATGTCGCCGCGCACCTTGAACGAGGTGAGGAGCACCCAGGCCAGGGGCAGCGCTATGGTGAGCACCACCAACACCATCGCCACATACCCGAAGACGTGACCCCAACGGATCTGTCGGCTCACGTCCCTCTTTCGGTTCACGTCGCAGTCCCCCGGTCCATCACCCGCACCTGCGCGACGGTGACGATCAGCAGGATCACGAACATGATGGTCGCGACGGTGGCACCGTAACCGGCCCGGAAGTTGCGGAACGACTCCTCGTAGACCTGGTAGACCATCGTGGTGGTGCCGTTGCCCAGGGGCCCGCCGCGGGTCATCACGTTGATGATGTCGAAGACCTGTAACGAGTTCAGCAACACCGTGATCGACAGGAAGTACGTGGTCGGCCGCAACTGTGGGAGCAGCACCCGACGGAAGTAGGTCACCGGGGAGGCCCCGTCGATCTGTGCCGCCTCGGCGAGATCCTGGCGCCGACCCTGCAGTGCCGCGAGGTAGATGACGAAGGCGTAACCGACGTTCTTCCACAGGTAGGTCACCGTGATCATGAACAGCGCCCAGTGCGGATCCTGGTAGAAGTCGGGGGCGTTGCCCAGACCGAACCGGGTCATCAGATCCTGGACCAACCCGAAGTGCGGGTCGAAGACGAACTGGAACGCGATGCCGATGGCCGCGCCGGAGATGACGAACGGCGCGAACACCACCGACCGCACCAGATTCCGGCCCCGCAGCTGCCGGTCGAGCAGCAGGGCCAGCGCCAGCCCGATGACCATCGAACCGACCACCGCGGCCACGGTGAAGATCACCGTGTTGCCGACGATCACCCAGGTGTCGTCGCGGGTGAACCATTCGCGGTAATTCGACAGTCCGATGAACGTGATGTCGTCGGAGGAGATGTTCCAGTCGAAGAACGACAGGCGGATGTTCTCGATCAGCGGCCGATAGGTGAAGACACCGAGCAGCACCAGGTTCGGCCCCACGATGGCGAGGAACAGCAGGTAGTCACGCCACGGGCGGTGCAGCAGTCCCCTGGAGCCCGATCCGGAGGTCTCCGGGAGGGTTCGATCGACGGCTGCGGGCACTCGGGCAGAGTGCACGTGTTCATCGAACGGTTCGTGTACCGGATCCGTGCCGGGGGTGAACAGTGAGTGGCCGGTGTCCGATTCCGGCGGCGACCGACCGCCGCGTCAGCTGCTGCCGCTGTTGCTGCTGCTCACCGCGGCGAAGACGGCCGCGTTGACCGCGGCGTTGGCGGCGGCGATCGCACTGCGGACCGCCGGTGCGGCCCAGTCCCCCGCGATCACCGCCTTGATGGCCTTCCGGTGCACCCCGGGCAGGAGCTTGCGGGCCAGTCCGCTCGCGTCCGCGACCGCCAGCAAGGCGGTGGCATAGGTGTCCTTCTCGGGAACACCCGATTCCGCGACGGTCCGCATCCTGACGATCAACGCATCACGGTCGTCCGGGGCTCGCAGGACATAGCGGGTGGTCGGGAACAACCCCAGGACCCGCCCACTCTCCGCTGTGTAGGCCTGCCGTTCGAGGAGCTGATCCAGACAGGCCTGGTTCACCGAACGCGACTTCAGCTTGCGGACCCATCGTTTCGCCGAGCGCGTCGACCGACTCTCGGCGAGAGTACGCAAGGTGATCGACGCGGCGTGGTCGTCGACCGGCCGGGAGTCACGCACGACGATCTTCCCGTCGACCACGTCGATCCGCCCCGCGGTGGCGAGTTCGGTGAGTGCCGCGCCGACCAAGCCGTAATCGAAGGCGGCGGACTGCGACAGCCGGCGGCCGTCGGGGCGATGCGCCACCACCGTGAAGGCCTGCGGGAGGCTGAGGACTGTCTGTGCGCTGTTCGTCACGGCATCGACAGTAGCGCCGTCACGGACGCGTGGTCAGGATCCGCGGTCCGTCGGCGGTGACCGCGACCGTGTGCTCCCAATGCGACGCCCGCGTGCCGTCGTCGGTGATCACGGTCCAGTCGTCCTCGAGCACGGAGGTCTCGGTGGTGCCCAGCGTCAGCATCGGTTCGATGGCCAGGGTGCTGCCGACCACCAGGGCGGGACCGCGGTTCGGTTTGCCCTCGTTGGGCAAGAACGGATCGAGATGCATCTCGCGGCCGATGCCGTGACCGCCGTATCCGGACACGATGCCGAACGACCGGCCGAACTTCTCCTCGGCCTCACGGGTGGCCACCTCCACGGCATGGGAGATGTCGGTGAGTCGTCCCCCGTCGACCATCGCCGCGATACCGGCGTCCAGGGTGATACGGGTCGCCTCGTTGAGATCGGCATCGGCCTGGCTCAACTCGCCCACCCCGAAGGTCCAGGCGGAGTCACCATGCCAACCGTCGAGGATGGCACCGCAGTCGATGGACACCAGGTCATGATCGGCCAAGACCACATCTTTCGACGGGATGCCATGCACCACCACATCGTTGACCGAGGAGCAGATGGAGCCGGGGAATCCGTGGTACCCCTTGAACGACGGCACCGCCCCCGCCTCACGGATCACCGCTTCGGCGACCTCGTCGAGGTCGAGGGTGGACACCCCGACACGGGCGGCGTCACGCACGGCCACCAACGCCGCGCCGACGATCGCACCGGCCGCGGCCATCGCCTCGAGCTCACCCGCGGTCCGGAACGGAACGGGTCGGGGTTTGCGGAAGGACATGGCTCAGGCGTTGAGGGCCCGCAGCACGCGCTGGTGGACCTCTTCCACATCGCCCACGGCGTCGATGGTCTTCACAGTGCCCTCGGTGCTGCTCTTCTGGTAGTACTCCAGCAACGGCGAGGTCTCCTCGAGATAGACCTTCATCCGGTTGCGGATCACATCCTCGTTGTCGTCCTCGCGACCGCGAGCCAGCATCCGCTCGACCACCACATCCTCGTCGATGGAGAAGGACAGCACGGCATCGAGGGCGGCGCCGAGGTCGTCGAGGATGTCGGCCAGCGCATCCGCCTGCCCGACCGACCGCGGGAAACCGTCGAGAATGAAGCCGTTGGTGGCGTCGGGTTCCTTGACCCGTGCACGCACCATGTCGATGGTGATCTCGGACGGCACCAGGTCACCGGCATCGAGATACCGCTTGGCCTCGATGCCGACCGCGGTGCCCTCGGAGATGTTCGCGCGGAAGAGGTCGCCGGTGGAGATGTGCGGGATCCCGAGGCTCTCCGACAACTTCTCTGCCTGAGTACCTTTACCTGCCCCCGGGGGGCCCAAGATCACGAGTCTCACTTCAGGAACCCTTCGTATTTGCGTTGCATCAACTGACTGTTGACCTGCTTGACGGTGTCCAAGCCGACACCGACCATGATCAGCACCGCGGTGCCACCGAACGGTATGTTCTGCACGCCTCCGCTGTTGCCGATCTCCAGGAACAGGTTGGGCAACACCGCGATCACACCAAGGTAGATCGAACCCGGCAGGGTGATCCGGCTGAGCACATAACCCAGGTAGTCGGCGGTGGGCTGCCCTGGCCGGATACCCGGGATGAAGCCCCCGTATTTCTTCATCTCGTCGGCGCGTTCCTCAGGGTTGAAGGTCACCGCGACGTAGAAGTACGTGAAGAAGATTATCATCGCGAAATACACGATGATGTAGACATAGTTGCTCGGGTCGACCAGGTAGGTCTGCACGAACTTCTGCCAGCCGGAGGTCGCCCCACCGCTGCCACTGGTCAGCTGGACCAGCAGGTTGGGCAGGTACAGCAACGACGACGCGAAGATCACCGGGATGACGCCTGCCTGATTGACCTTCAGCGGCAGATATGTCGACGACCCGCCGTACATCTTGCGTCCGACCATGCGTTTGGCGTACTGCACGGGGATCCGTCGCTGGCCCTGCTCGATGAACACCACACCCGCGATGATCAGCAGTGCGGCCACGATGACCAGGGTGAAGACGATGGCGCCGCGGCTGTCGAGGATCTGCTTGCCCTCGGACGGCAGGCGCGCCGCGATGCCGGCGAAGATCAGCAACGACATGCCGTTGCCGATGCCGCGCTCGGTGATCAGCTCGCCGAACCACATCACGATGCAGGCACCCGCGGTCATCACCAGCACGATGATGGTCAGGCCGAAGATGGACTGGTCACGCAGGATCTCGCTGCTGGTGGAGCAGTTCTGCAGCAACTGACCGCGGTCGGCGAGGGCGACGATGCCGGTGGACTGCAGCAATGCCAACGCCACCGTGAGGTAGCGGGTGTACTGCGTCATCTTGGCCTGACCGGACTGACCCTCCTTGCGCAGGGCCTCGAACCGCGGGATGACCACGGTCAACAACTGCACGATGATGCTCGCCGTGATGTACGGCATGATGCCGATCGCGAACACCGACAGCTGCAGCAACGCACCGCCGGAGAACAGGTTGATCAGGCTGTAGATACCTGCCGACTGGTTGTGCGAGATCTCGTCGAGACAGGTGTGCACCTTGGTGTAGTCCACACCGGGGGACGGGAGCGTGGCGCCCAGGCGGTACAGGATGAGGATGCCCAGGACGAAGAGGATCTTCCGCCTCAGGTCGGGTGTCCTGAAGGCCGAGACGAGGGCGGAACTCAACTAACTCCTCCTACCGAACCAGCACGCTGCTGCGCGTGCACTCGGTCGCATCGGTTCGTGGTTGTCGCCCGGCCGGAGCCGGGCGAGATCGACTCTAACAGCGGCCGCTCCGCGACCCGGTCGGGGTTTGATTCCCGCGGGATCGCGAGGCGACCGCTGCGTCGAGTGCTACTTGACGGTGGTGGTGCCGCCGGAGGCGGCGATCTTCTCGGTCGCCGCCGCGGAGAACTTGTCCGCGGTCAACTGCACCGCGACCGAGAGGTCGCCGTCGCCGAGCACCTTGACCAGCTGGTTCTTGCGGACGGCACCCTTGGCCACCAGGTCGTCGACACCGATGGTGCCGCCTTCCGGGAACAGCCGAGCGATGTCGCCCACGTTGACGACCTGGTACTCGACCCGGTTGCGGTTGGTGAAGCCCTTGAGCTTCGGCAGCCGCATGTGGATCGGCATCTGGCCGCCCTCGAAGGCGGCGGGCACGTTCTTGCGTGCCTTGGTGCCCTTGGTGCCGCGACCCGCGGTCTTACCCTTGGACCCCTCACCGCGACCCACACGGGTCTTGTCGGTCTTCGACCCGGGAGCCGGGCGAAGGTGGTGGAGTTTGATGGTCATGTCACTGAACCTCTTCGACTGTCACGAGGTGGCGCACCGTGTTGATCAGGCCGCGGTTGACGGCGTTGTCCTCACGGGTGACGGTCTGACGGATCTTCCTCAGTCCGAGGGTCCGCAGGCTGTCGCGCTGGTTGCTCTTGGTGCCGATCGTGCCCTTGATCTGGGTGATCTTCAGCTCTGCCATGCCGCTACGCTCCTTGGCCGGCTCGCGCCCGCAGCATGCCCGCGGGTGCGACGTCTTCGATGGGCAGGCCGCGGCGCGCCGCAACCTCTTCGGGACGCTGCAACATCTTCAGCGCGGCCACGGTGGCGTGGACCACGTTGATGGCGTTGTCGCTGCCGAGGCTCTTGGCCAGCACGTCGTGCACGCCCGCACATTCGAGCACGGCACGCACCGCGCCACCGGCGATCACACCGGTACCGGGCGAGGCCGGACGCAGCATGACCACACCGGCCGCCGCCTCACCCTGGACGGGGTGGGTCACGGTGGAACCGATCAGCGGGACACGGAAGAAGTTCTTGCGAGCCTCCTCGACGCCCTTCTGGATCGCGGCGGGCACCTCTTTGGCCTTGCCGTAGCCGACGCCGACCATGCCCTGGCCGTCGCCGACGATGACGAGGGCGGTGAAGGAGAACCGACGTCCACCCTTGACCACCTTCGACACGCGGTTGATGGCGACCACGCGCTCGAGCTGGTTCTTGTCCTGCTCACGGCCACCGCGGTTGTCGCGACGGTCGCGACCGCCACCACCGCCGCGGCGATCGTTGTTGTTGTTGCTGTTGTTGGCGTTGTCGTTCGGTCCGGCGGGTCCGCTTCCGCCGTCACGCCGCTGACGTCCGGGCATCAGATGGTCCCTTCGTTGAAACAGGTCGCTGTGGTCATCAGAACTTCAGGCCTCCCTCGCGGGCGGCGTCGGCCAGTGCGGCGATACGACCGTGGTAGTCGTTGCCACCCCGGTCGAACACCGCGGCCTCGACGCCTGCGGCCTTGGCACGCGCGGCGATCAGTTCTCCGACCTTCGCGCTCTGCGCGGTCTTGTCGCCACCCGCGGCGCGGACGTCGGCCTCGATGGAGGACGCGGCGGCCAGGGTGTTGCCCGCCAGGTCGTCGACGAGCTGCACGTGGATGTGCCGGGAGCTGCGCTTGACCACCAGACGGGGACGCTCGGGCGTTCCGCTGATCTTCTTGCGCAGGCGGAAGTGGCGGCGCGACTTGCCCGCGCGGCGCGCGGTCGAGACGTCGGTGCCGACCGGCTTGCGCCGCGGTGCCGTGGTGGTTGCTGTGGTGTCACTCATGTCACTTACCCGTCTTTCCGACCTTGCGACGGATCTGCTCGCCCTCGTACCGCACGCCCTTGCCCTTGTACGGGTCGGGACGGCGGAGGCGGCGGATGTTCGCCGAGATCTGGCCGACCTGCTGCTTGTCGATACCGGAGACCGAGAACTTGGTGGGCGACTCGACCGCGAAGGTGATGCCCTCCGGGGCCTCGATGGGCACCGGGTGGCTGTAGCCCAGGGCGAACTCGAGGTCTCGGCCCTTGGCCTGCACGCGGTAACCGACGCCGAAGATCTCCATCTTCGTGGTGTAACCCTGGGTCACGCCGACCACCAGGTTGTTGATCAGGGAGCGGCTCAGACCGTGTAGGGCACGGTTGCGACGCTCGTCGTTGGGACGGGTGACGACGAGGCTGTCGTCCTCCTTGGCCACGGCGATGGGCTCGGACACGGTGAGGCTGAGCTCACCCTTCGGGCCCTTGACCGTGACGAGCTGGCCGTCGAGCTTGACGTCCACGCCCGCAGGGATAGTGACGGGGTGCTTTCCGATTCGCGACATAGTTGTTGGCCCCTTACCAGACGTAAGCGAGGACTTCGCCGCCCACGCCCTGGTTGGCTGCCTGACGGTCGGTCAGCAGGCCCGACGACGTGGAGATGATCGCCACGCCCAGACCGCCGAGCACCTTCGGCAGGTTGTTGGACTTCGCGTAGACCCGCAGACCAGGCTTGGAGACGCGGCGCAGGCCGGCGATGCTCCGCTCACGGCTGGGGCCGTACTTGAGGTTCACCACGAGGCTCTTGCCCACCTCGGCGTCCTCGGTACGGAAATCGGTGATGTAGCCCTCGCGCTTGAGGATCTCGGCGATGTTCACCTTGATCTTCGACGACGGGAGCGTCACCTCGTCGTGGAACGCCGAGTTGGCGTTACGCAGACGGGTCAAGAAGTCTGCGATCGGGTCAGTCATGGTCATGGGTGACCGTCAACCTTTCTCGTGGCGGTTCCCATACAGCACGTCCGCACCGGTTCCCGCTGGTCGGCGGGCCTGGTACGTAACGTCGTGGGCCTACGACGAAACGAGTTACATGTCCTCACCGACTGTTGCCGGTGAGGGGTCGTGCTCCGGCAATCCGAACCACGTCCCGTGGTCGCACTGCAGGCTTTTCCAGCTGAAGAGCGAGAAAAAGTCGTCGTCACCGGGGCATCGTGGCGGCACGTGGACACGCCGGAGCCCGGGCAACCGTTCTAGTGTAGAGAAGCCCGTCGTCAGGGCCAAATCCCAGCCCACGGGGTGACTCGCGGCGGGTCAGCCCGCGGACGACGCGGTCACCGCCCGGAGTTCGCCGAGGGCGATGCGCATGCACTCCGCAAGATCCGCACCGTCGTCGCCGCCGACCCAGCGGTCGAAACCGACCTTGAAGATCGTCACCCCCACCTCGGCGGCGAGGTCCGCGGCCAGTGCGGCGACCCCACGGTCGCGCAGTGCGGCCGAGACGGCGGTCGACAGGGTGGCCATCTTGAGCAGTTCACGCTCCTGCAGATCCTGGTTGTCGGCGATGACCTGCGCGCGTCGTCGCGGGTAGTCGCGATGGGCGTCCAGTACACCGGCGCAGGCGAGCATCCCCGCGGTGGCGACGTCGACGGGTGACGCGTCGTCCGGCGCGTCCGCTATCGCGTCGACCACCGCCTGTTGCAGGGCTGCCGAACCGTCGAACAGCACCTCCCGCTTGTCGGCGAAGTGCCGGAAGAACGTGCGCTCGGTGACCCCGGCGCGCTCGGCGATGTCGGCCACGGTCGTCTGCTCGAAACCGCGTTCGGAGTAGAGCTCGAGCGCGGCGCGCTGCATACGCCCACGCGCGTCCGGTTCCCAACGTCCCACAGTCCGAGTGTAGTCGGGACCCAGAAGCGATGACACAAACTGACATCGGTTGTACTGTGATGTCAGCCGCTGACGTCAGTGGCTGACATCGTGAAGGAGAGTCTCATGCGCGTATTCGTCACCGGGGCATCGGGCTGGATCGGCTCGGCCGTCGTCCCCGAGTTAGTGCAGGCCGGTCACGAGGTGGTCGGATTGGCCCGTTCCGACGCCTCGGCCACCGCGATCGCGGCCGCCGGAGCCCGGGTACACCGCGGCAGCATCGACGACCCGGAGGGTCTCGCCGCTGCTGCTGCCGCCGCCGACGGTGTGGTGCACCTCGCGTTCAACCACGACTTCTCCGACTTCGTCGGCGCAGGTCACACCGAGCGGGCGGTGATCACCGCGCTCGGCGACGCATTGCGCGACTCCGGGAAGCCTCTGCTGTTCGCCGCGGGCCTTCTGGTCAAACCGGGTCAGGTGGTGACCGAGAACGACCCCACGCCTGTGTCCGGACCCGATTCCCCGCGCGGCGGGGGTGAGGAGCTGGCACTGAGTTACGCCGAGCACGGCGTACGCCCGGTGAGCCTGCGCTTTGCGCCCTCGGTGCACGGTGACGGTGACCACGGATTCATCAAGACCCTAGTCGAGGTGGCTCGGCAGCGCGGTGTGTCCGGTCACGTGGGCGACGGTGGCAATCGCTGGGCCGCGGTACATCGGTCCGATGCCGCCCGACTGGTGCGGTTGGCGCTGGAACGTCCACCGGTCGGCGGCGTGGTCCATGCCGTCGACGAGGAGGCGATCACCGCACGCGACATCGCCACCGCGATCGGCCGAGGTCTGGATGTCCCGGTTGCCTCGATCGCGCCCGACGACGTCACCGATCATTTCGGGTGGATCGGAGGGTTCTTCTCCCTCGATCTCCCCGCGTCGAGTGACGTCACCCGGGAGACGTTGAACTGGACCCCGGCCGGCCCCGGGTTGCTCGACGACCTGGCCACCGATTCGTATTTCCGGGATCCGGCCACGATCGGCTGACGGCGCCCGGGGGTGAACCCACCCGGGTGATGGCCGGCACCTGGAACAATGGTGGCCATGAAGCAGCTGTCCCCGGGTGAGAACGCTCCGCTGCCCACGGGCACGGTAGCGGTCTCGGTGTCGTGTGCGTCGCCGGTGAACACCTCGGCGGTGCTGCTGACGGGCGCGAGACGGGTCCAATCCGACGCCGACCTGGTGTTCTACAACCAGCCGTCCGGGCCGGGGGTGACCTATCGCGCCGGACAAGGGGTTGACCTGGTCGACATCGACCCGGCGCGGGTCCCCGCCGATATCGAGACCATCGCGGTCACCGCCAGCCTGGACGGTACCGGGCCCGCCACCTTCGCGACCGCGGGCACCCTGCGGGCGACCGTGGGGACGGGTGCCGGTGAACCCCAGGTGGAGTTCGTGGTACCGGGTCTGAGCACGGAGGCCGCGGTGGTCTGCCTGGAGGTGTACCGGCGCGGCGACGGGTGGAAGGTGCGCGCCGTCGGACAGGGGTACGACTCGGGTCTCGCCGGTCTCGCCGAGGACTTCGGCATCGTCGTCGACGACGAGCCCGCCGCCGCTCAGCCCGCCGCCGCTCGACAGGCGACGCCCGATCCGCAGCCACCGCGGGCACCCGTCACCCAGGCACCGCCGAGTCCCCCGACGCCCGCACCCGCCACCTCACAGCCCGGACCAGCACAGGGAGTTCCCGCCATGCAGAGCGATCTCTTCGCCCCCGCCCACGCCGAGGTCTCCGGGGCCGGGATCCAGAAGCAGGGCGGCAAGATGTGCCGGGTCG
This sequence comes from Williamsia sterculiae, assembly GCF_900156495.1. Taxonomy (GTDB): domain Bacteria; phylum Actinomycetota; class Actinomycetes; order Mycobacteriales; family Mycobacteriaceae; genus Williamsia_B; species Williamsia_B sterculiae. The sequence continues at coordinate 147,338 of NZ_FTNT01000009.1, read as the reverse complement.
GCCTCAACGGTGAGGTGATGGCCCGCGCCGGATCGATGGTGGCCTACCAGGGCGACATGCGGTTCGAGGCGCAGGGCGCGGGCGGCATCGGACGGGCCATCCGACAGGCGATGTCCGGTGAGGGTGTGCCGCTGATGAAGGTCAGCGGCCGCGGGGACCTGTTCCTGGCCAACGCCGCCGCCGACGTGCACCTCATCGACCTCGACGGCAGCGACGGGCTCACCATCAACGGCGCGAACGTGCTCGCCTTCGAGTCGTCGTTGCGGTACGACATCGCCCGCGTGCGCGGGGCCGGCGCGATGAGCAACGCCGGACTGTTCAACTGCGTGTTCACCGGTCGGGGACGCATCGCGATCACCACCGAGGGCAGTCCGGTGGTGCTCACCGTGGACCAACCCACCTACGCGGACCCGCAGGCCGCGGTGGCGTGGTCGTCGAGCCTGTCGACCGGTGTGAAGAGCAACGACAACTTCAACCTTGGCACCCTCATCGGCCGCAGCACCGGCGAACGGTTCACGCTGTCGTTCAGCGGTCAGGGATTCGTGATCGTGCAGCCCTCGGAGATGCCGCCGGGCGGGTTGATCGCCGGCAGCGGCAGTGGCGACCAGTCCGGAGTCGGCGGCGCCCTCGGCGGATTCCTGGGTCGCTAGCGGTTCAGCGACCTCGTCGAGCGCAGGTCGTCGAGGTAGCGCACCGTCGGGATCACGTCGACGTTGTCCTCGTATCCGACCGCGGCGCGTTGCTCGGTCCAGCCGTCCGGCCGTTCGCTGCGGAAGCGGATGCGTTCGTCGCCGACCACGGAGAACGGGTACAGGTCCTCCACGATGGCACTGATCCTCGGGGCGTCGGGGACGAGCGGCGACACCACCACGCTCTGCAGCTCGCCGAGCAGCGACAGGGCATCGATAGCAGCGGGCGTGTAGTCGTTGAGCCACCGCCGCAACCACTCGGTACGGGGCACGTCGTCGGGCCGCCGCAGGAAGGTGATCTCGGCGAGTTCGGGGGCCGCGGACCCGTCCCACCGCTCCGGTGGCTCCACCGACCGACGTTCGTCGACCACCCACCCGGCCACCCGGTCCACCCGATCCCCGATCAACGGGGTGAGCGCATCGGCGCCGTCGCCCGACCAGATGCTGACCACCGCATCGACCGGCGGATCGAAGACGGACGCGCGCGGGGCTGCCCCGAGGCGCGGATCGTCGGTGAGGTTGAGCTGCATCCGCACCACACCCGCGTCGGCCAGTCGTGTTCGCAGGTCGGACGCGCGGAGTACGGTTGCGGCCCGCTCGCCCCAGACCGCGTACATGAGCTTCGGCATGAGGAGAACGTAGACGACCGGACACTGGAGTCCGTCGAAGCGGTCGATCTGTTCCCCGCGGCTCCTGCTCTGCGGGTGGTCTGAGCCGACGCGCCCAACCGCACCCGCCGACGGGGTCGTGCCGGGTGACATCAGGCAACCACGGAAACGACGAAGCCCGGTGACGACTCGTGGGTCGTCACCGGGCTTCGGTCACCGAACGCTGTGTGTTACCAGCTCGACTTCTGCACACCCGGCAGTTCGCCGGCGTGCGCCATGTCGCGCAGGCAGATACGGCACAGGCCGAACTTGCGGTACACCGAGTGCGGCCGACCGCACTTGTTGCAGCGGGTGTAGGCGCGCACGGCGAACTTCGGCTTCTTGTTGGCCTTGTTGATCAGAGCCTTCTTTGCCATCTCAGTTGTCCTTCACGCTGTTGTCTTTGAACGGGAAGCCCAGGGCGCGCAGCAGCGCCCGGCCCTCGTCGTCGGTGGTGGCCGACGTGACGACGGTGATGTCCATACCGCGCGGCCGGTCGATGTTGTCGATGTTGATCTCGTGGAACATCGACTGCTCGTTGAGGCCGAACGTGTAGTTGCCGTTGCCGTCGAACTGACGGTCCGACAGACCACGGAAGTCACGGATACGCGGCAGGGCGATCGAGACCAGGCGGTCGAGGAACTCCCACATGCGGTCGCCACGCAGGGTGACGCGGGCACCGATGGGCATGCCCTCACGCAGCTTGAACTGGGCGATCGACTTGCGGGCGCGACGGATCTCCGGCTTCTGGCCGGTGATCTTGGCCAGGTCGGTGACCGCCCCGTTGATCAGCTTGGCGTCGCGGGCGGCGTCGCCGACACCCATGTTGACGACGACCTTCACCACGCCCGGGATCTGCATCACGTTGGCGTAGTCGAACTCTTTGTTCAGCGCGCCCTTGATCTCCTCGCGGTAGCGAGTCTTCAGGCGAGGCTGGATTTTCTCGGCAGTGCTCATCTCAGATGTCCTTCCCGTTCTTGCGGGAAATCCGCACCCGCTTGCCGGACTCCTCGTCGGTGCGGTAGCCGACGCGGGTCGGGGCTCCGTCCGAGTCGACGACCATCACGTTGGAGACGTGGATCGGGGCCTCCTGGGTGACGATGCCGCCGGAGGAGGCGCCGCGCTCGTTCTGCGAGGCGGAGGTGTGCTTCTTGATGCGGTTGACGCCCTCGACCAGGACGCGGCTCTCCTTGGGGTAGGCCTGGATGACCTTGCCCTTGGCGCCCTTGTCCTTACCCGAGATGACGATGACGGTGTCGCCCTTGTGGACCTTCATGTCAGAGCACCTCCGGGGCCAGCGAGACGATCTTCATGAACTTCTTCTCACGCAGTTCGCGCCCCACCGGGCCGAAGATGCGGGTTCCGCGGGGGTCGGTCTCGCTGCGGAGGATCACCGCGGCGTTCTCGTCGAAGCGGATGTAGGAACCGTCCGGACGGCGTCGCTCCTTGGTGGTGCGCACGATGACGGCCTTGACGACCTCGCCGCGCTTGATGTTCCCACCCGGGATCGCATCCTTGACGGTGGCGACGATGACGTCACCGATGCCGGCGTAGCGCCGCGACGAGCCACCGAGCACGCGGATGCACAAGATCTCCTTGGCACCGGTGTTGTCGGCGACCCGCAGGCGTGACTCCTGCTGGATCACTTTCTCTCCTTGACCTGGTCTGGATGTGCGCCGGATTACCGACCCGACGCACACGGCCTGTTGCCGTCGGACGCACGCCTGCCTGGGACTTCTGTAGACCTCAGTGGGTTCGTGCGCCGATGTGCGACGTTGTCTCGTCGCGGGCAACCGGTCAAGTGTAGGGGAAAGCGCAGGTCGGACACAAATTCCGGACGGGCCACCGATCGGGCTGCTCGCCGATCCGGTCTCGTCGACCGCACATCTCGACCCGGACGCCCCTTCTGCCCGCTCAGCCTGGTCTGCCCGGTCACCGTCTGGCCGGGTTCAGGCCTGCTCGCCGAGCAACCGGGCGAACGTCGCGATGCCGTCGCGCTCGGCGGCGGTCGTGTCGGGGTCTCCCCCGGCGCGCCCCGACGGCGCTTCTGGGTCCGGCACCACCCGGAGTCGAGCCCGTTCCCGCGCACCGATCAGGAGTGCGGTGAGCTCACCCGCGGCACGGTCGACACGGTCGCGCAGCGGCGTGACGTCACCGCCGACACCCGACCAGTCCTCCGACGCCGCGTAGACACCGGTGGGTACGACCACCGTGCGCAGATAGCCGAACAACGGCCGCATCGCGTGGTCGAGCACCATCGCATGCCGCGGACTGCCACCGGTCGCCGCGATCAGCACCGGGGTGCCGATCAGGCCGTCCTGTGCGACGACGTCGAAGAACATCTTGAACAGTCCGCTGTACGACGAGTTGAACACCGGCGTCGCGGCGATCACCGCGTCGGCGCCGACCACCCGGTCGACGGCCTCGCGGACCGCTCCGATCGGGAATGCGCCGATCAGGCTCCGCGACAACTCCACCGCGAGATCGCGCAGATCGATGACCTGCACCTCGACCCGACACCCCGCGGATTCGAGCTGTCGGACGGTGCTCGCGGTGAGCCGGTCGGCGAGCAGTCGGGTCGACGACGGTTCGCCGAGCCCCGCGTTGACGACGACGAGGGATGTCACGACGCCAGCTCCGCGGCTTGCTCGGCGGCCGCCGCGACCAGCGAGGCATGCGTGGGTGCGTCCGGCACCGACGCCGGCCGCCCCTCGGCGAACCCGCGACGCAGGTCGGGCAGCACCTCCCCGAGCAGATCGAGTTGTTCGAGCACCGTCTTCAACGGCAGGCCCGCATGGTCGACGAGGAACAGCTGTCGTTGGTAGTCACCGAAGTGCTCACGGAACGACAGCGTCTTGTCCACGAACTCCTGCGGGCTGCCCACGGTCAGCGGGGTCTGCTCGGTGAACTCCTCCAGCGACGGCCCGTGACCGTAGACCGGCGCATTGTCGAAGTACGGACGGAACTCACGCACCGCGTCCTGTGAGTTGGGTCGGATGAAGAACTGACCGCCCAGGCCGACGATCGCCTGTTCGGCGGTTCCGTGGCCGTAGTGCTCGTAGCGCTCGCGGTAGAAGCCGATCAGCTGTTGGAAGTGTTCCGTCGGCCAGAAGATGTGGTTGGCGAAGAAGCCATCCCCGTAGTACGCGGCCTGTTCGGCGATCTCCGGACTGCGGATGGACCCGTGCCAGACGAACGGCGCCACATCGTCGAGCGGTCGCGGGGTGGACGTGAACGATTGCAGCGGGGTGCGGAACCTGCCCTCCCAGTCGACGACGTCCTCGGTCCACAGCCGATGGAGCAGGTGGTAGTTCTCGATGGCCAGCGGGATGCCCTGTCGGATGTCCTGGCCGAACCACGGGTACACCGGGCCGGTGTTGCCGCGGCCGAGCATGAGATCCACCCGACCCCCGGCGAGGTGTTGGAGCATCGCGAAGTCCTCGGCGATCTTCACCGGGTCGTTGGTGGTGATCAGCGTGGTCGCGGTGGAGAGCTGCAGGGTGCTGGTCTGCCCGGCGATGTAGCCGAGCAGGGTGGTCGGCGAGGACGGCACGAACGGTCGGTTGTGATGTTCGCCGGTGGCGAAGACGTCCAGGCCGATGTCCTCGGCCTTCTTCGCGATGGCGACCATCGCCGTGATGCGCTCGTGTTCCGTGGGAGCAGTGTGAGTGGTCGGGTCGACGGTGATGTCGCCGACGCTGAACAGTCCGAGTTGCATGACGCTGTACCTCCTGGTCGAGCGGTGGTGTACCGGAGTCAACCGGACCACGGTCCGTTTAATTCCCGACCAAGGGTGCGCCCTCGATGCCCTAGGGTCGGGGCCAACCCGATACGGCGCAACCCTGGAGGTTTGATGAGTGACCCCGACGGCCCGAACCTGAACAAGGGCCCCCACGACGAGTGGCAGACGGGGCCGGGTGAGCAGCCGTACCCGCACCAACAGCCGGATCCCAACGCCCCGTCGTCAGGGCAGTCGCCCTACGGCGGACAACCGGGATACGGGCAGCCGGGTGAGTACCCGCGCCAGGGCGGCTATCAGCCGGGTCCTCACACCCAGGCGGGTGGCTATCCCCAGCCGGGTGGTTACCCCCAGCCGGGTGGCTATCCCCAGCAGGGTGGGTTCCCGCAGAGCGGCGGATACCCCTCACAGGGCGGGTATCCGCAGGGTTACGGTCAGCCGTATCCGCAGCAGGGCTACCCACAATTCCCCTACGGTGCCGACGGGATCAGCGGACCTCCGCAGCGCAACACGTTGGCCATCGTGTCACTGGTGGCGGGGATCCTGGCCATACCCGGGGTGTTCTTGTGCTTCCTGTTCATCCCGCTGAGCATTGCCGCATTCATCACCGGCTTCATCGGACGCAGTCAGATCCACCGTGAACCGCAGCGATACACCGGCGCCACGATGGCCCTGGCCGGCATCATCTGCGCCGCGGCGTCCATCGTCATCGCCGTGGTCTGGATCGCCTTGATCGTGGGATCGGGCGCCTACGCCAACCTGTCCACCACCTGACGCCGTACCGGATCCGGTGGCGGCTGCACTCGGTTCACAAAGCAGCGCCGTGCTCACGCCCCGTGCTGCTAATTTGAGCCCGAGCCGAGGGTCGGCCCGTTCCTGACAGACAGGACCGATGTGGCTCGCCGAGTGCACACCTGCCGCCGACGTTCCCGGACGGCCATTCTGATCGTCTTCCTCATCGTGACCGGCGTGGCAACAACGCTGTCCGGTGTCGTCGCACACGCCGAGACGTCGGCATGCACACCGGGCGTCGGTTCGACCGCCGTCGCGGCGCTGGGTTCGACCGACTGGATCGCCGGCCGAATCCGCATCGACGGCACACCGCGCGACTACGTGGCGTCGGTCCCGGCCGCCGCGCGGACACGCCGACCCACGCCGCTCATCCTCGCGTTCCACGGCCGCAACCTGCCCGACGTGGTGTTCGCGGCCATCACCGGGTTGTCGACTCTGCCTGCGCTCGTGGTCTATCCCCAGGCCGCGGTCGGCCCCCTCGGAACCGCCTGGGAGGGAGCTCCGTACGCATCGCGTGTCGATGATGTCCACTTCGCCGCCGATCTGATCGACGAGATGTCTCGGCGATTCTGCGTCGACCCCGATCGGGTGTATGCCACCGGGTTGTCGAACGGTGGCGGCATGGCCGCGCTGCTGGCCTGCGCCCTGCCGGACCGTATCGCCGCCGTGGCGCCCGTAGCAGGCGCCTACTACGAGAACACCGAACGCGGTTGCACCGACCACTCCCCCGAGGTGCCGATCGTCGAGTTCCACGGGACCGGTGACACGACTGTCGCGTACAGCGGGGGTGTCGAGTTCGGCTCCCGCTACACGCCCGTCGAGTCGTGGGTCACCCGCTGGGCGGTGCGCGACCGCTGCGGCGGTGGTCCCATCCGAACGCGGGTGTCACCGATGGTCACCGAATTCGACTGGCCGAACTGTGCACACAACGCCGAGGTGGTGCACTACGTCATCGACGGTGGCGGACACACCTGGCCCGGTTCATCACTCCCCAGCGGACCGGGTGTGGAGACCACCCAGGTGTCGGCAACCGCTCTCATGTGGTCCTTCTTCGGGCGACACCGATTGTCCGATCGTCGGTGACCTGGTCGCGCCGCACACGGCTAGGCTCGACGCGTGACCGATAACGCTGCTGCCACGCTCGCCTCGGCGACGTACGTCCAGTTCACGACCTTTCGCAAGACCGGCCTGGCCGTCGGGAGCCCGGTGTGGTTCACCGCGCTACCCGACGGCACCTTCGGTTTCACCACCGGGGCGACCACCGGCAAGGTCAAGCGACTGCGCAACAACGACAAGGTGGACCTGCGGGTCTGCGACCGACGCGGCAACGTCGCCTCCGATGCCGAGGTGTTCCACGGCACCGCCGAGGTGTTCACCGAGGGCCCGCGGGTCGACGAGGTGAAGTCCGCGATCAAGGACGAGTACGGCCTGTTGGCCAAGTTGATCTCCAACCCGGTCCTGGACGCGGTGCGCACCGTCGTCACTCGCGGCAAGGCCCAACCCACGGCTGTCGTGGTGGTCACGCTCGACAACTGATCGGCGACACCGGGCGGTGGGTAGGCCATTCGACGCCACAAGTTAGGATCGCCTTAGCAACCACCGACCAGACTTGGACGCGCCCCGTGGGCGTCCGCGAGCACCCGAGGAGTATCCATGCGTCTCCGTCACCCCGTCAGCCGCTCGATCGCCGCCGCCGCGTTGTGCGCAGCCGCGCTGACCGGCGCCGCGGCCTGCAGCGACTCCGACTCGGGGGCGTCGTCGAGCAGTTCGGCCGCGGGGACCACCTCCGCATCATCGTCCGCCTCCGCGGCCGAGTCGTCGGTGGCGTCGGCACCTGCCGATCTCGACACCGCCAAGGCCCAGCAGATCCTGCGCACGGTGATCGACCCGAACAGCACACCGGAGACCGTCGCCGGACTGGTCGACGACAACGACCCCGGCATCGGCCAGAAGCTGAACGGATTCGCCAAGGGCGCCAGCCAGGGCGGATACACACCGGACAAGTTCACCGTGAAGTCGGTCGAGGCGACCGACGAGAACAACGCCACGGTGACCGTCGAGGTGGCCAGCCCGCACGCACCACAGCCGGTGGCGGTCCCGTACACGTTCACCAAGGTCGAGGGCGCCTGGAAGGTGTCCAAGGACGCGGTGAACTCCCTGTTGTCGATGGCGAACGGCCCACACTGAGCATTCGTCGTCCGGCTGTCACACTTGCCCTGCTGGTGACGGCGACGCTCTGGGCGAGTGGGTGCTCCACCGCCCCGCTCGACGTCGGGCACGCGACCACCGCAGCCGTCGCGACCGGGCCTCGCACCGCGACCATCCCGTCCGCGGATCCGATTCCGGTGGCCGAGTCCCCCACCCCGCGACTACCCGCAACCGTGCGCACCCACGACGGACACACGGTCACCGTGACCGACGTCAGCCGCATCGTCGCCCTGGACCGCTACGGCAGTTACGGCACCGCAGTCTTCGCGCTCGGTCTCGGCCGCAACCTCGTCGGCCGAGACATCGCCACCAAGTTCCCGGCCGCGGCAGCGGTGCCGTTGATGACCCCGGGGGGCACCGACGCGAACGTCGAGGCGATCATCGCCCAACGGCCCACCGTGGTGCTCACCGATGCCTCGCTGCCCAACGCCGCCGTCCTCGAGCGGCAGCTCACCAGCACCGGCATCCTGGTGGTCGTGGGCGACGCGGACCGCACCGTCGCCGGTACCGATGCGCTGCTGCGGTTCACCGCGGCGGCGCTGGGGGTTCCGGGTCCGGGCGACCAGTTGACCCACCGCGTCGACACGCAACTCGCCGACGCGAAGCGAGCGATACCGCCCGACGCGGACCGGCCGCGGATCGCGTTCGTCTACGCCCGCGGCACCGGTCTGCTCATCCTGGGTGGCCCGGGGTCCGGCGCCGACTCGCTCATCGACGCGATCGGCGGTCGCGATGCGGGCACCGCCGCCGGTCTCACCGACGCGTTCACCTCGCTCACGTCCGAGGGGCTGATCAAGGCCGCACCGGACGTATTGCTGATGATGAGCGACGGACTCGCCTCCGTCGGCGGTGTCGACGGCTTGCTCAAGGTGCCCGGTGTCGCCGAGACCCCCGCGGGACGGAATCGTCGAGTGATCGACATGGACGACGGCGAACTGCTCTCGTTCGGTGCCCGCACCGGTGACGTGGCGATGGCTTTGAGCCGCGCGCTGTACGGCCCGCGATGACCCGACCACCCGACCCCGACCTGGAGCACCCGATGGCCTCGGTGCCAGCGCGACCACCCCGGTTGCGGCGTGTCGGACTCGGCGTCGTCGTACCCGTGGGCATCGCGGCGCTGCTCCTGGTGACGATCGTCGCGGCAGGGATCGGTCAGAACGAGGTGCCGCCGCTGCAGGTGCTGGGGTCGCTGCTACACCATCTCCACGTCCCGTGGGGCCCCCTGCCCGACCAGGTGGGCGAGGACACGCTGTGGAACGTTCGGTTGCCCCGTGTGATGCTGGCGCTGCTGGTCGGCGCTGCCCTCGGCTGTGCGGGTGCGGTGTTGCAGGGCATCTTCGCCAACCCCCTGGCCGAACCGGGGATCATCGGCGTCTCGTCGGGCGCGGCCACGGGAGCGACCGGGGTCATCCTCGTCGGCGGGCTCGGCGTCGCCGGTTATGCGGTGGCCGGCGGCGCCTTTCTCGGGGGGCTCGTCACCACCGCACTGGTCTATCTGATGTCGCGGTCCGCGGGTCGCACCGAGGTGATCACGCTGATCCTCACCGGCATCGCGGTCAACGCGTTCGCGGGTGGACTGATCGCCTTCTTCACTTTCCGGGCGGCGCCCACCGCGCGCGACCAGATCGTGTTCTGGCAGCTGGGCAGCCTGAACCGGGCGAGCTGGGACCAGGTGTATCTGGTGGTGGGTTTCGTGGTGATCGGGGCGGTCGCGTCACTGGTCATCGCCCGACAGATGGATCTGCTGGCTCTCGGCGAGTACTCGGCACGGCACCTGGGAGTCGACGTCGAGCGGTTGCGTCGGATCGCGGTGGTCGTCGTGGCGGTACTGACCGCCGCGGCGGTCGCGTTCTGCGGGATCATCCTGTTCGTCGGCCTGGTCATCCCCCACCTGATGCGGATGGTCGTGGGACCGACGCATCGGGTGCTCATCCCGGCCAGTCTGCTGGCCGGGGCCGTCCTCCTGGTCCTCGCCGATCTCGCCGCCCGGACCATCGTCGGGTATGCGGACCTCCCGATCGGGATGCTGACCAGTCTGGTCGGCGGTCCGGTCTTCCTTCTCCTGCTGCGTCGCACCCGGTCCCGACAGGGTGGGTGGACATGACCCGGCCCGCCGACCCGCTGATCAGCGCGGCGGGGGTCGACGTCAGCCGCGACGGACGACGCGTGGTCGCCGGCGTCGACCTCGCGGTCCACCCGGGACAACTGGTCTGCCTGGTCGGCCCCAACGGTGCGGGCAAGTCGACGCTGTTGTCCGCATTGGCCGGGTCTCTGCCGGTGGACGCCGGAACCGTGAGCCTGCTCGGCGACCCCATCGACACCCTCTCGACCGTCGCGGCCGCGCGACGGCGCGCGGTGCTGCCTCAGGACCACGTGGTCAGCGGCACGTTCAGTTGCCGCGAGGTGGTGCAGATGGCGCGCTATCCGTGGAATCGAACCCCAGCCAACGCCGACGACGACGCGGTGGTCGCCGACGCGATGACCCGGTGCGACGTCGTCTCGTTCGCCGACCGCCCGTTCGCCACCCTGTCGGGTGGCGAACGGGCACGGGTGGCCTTGGCCCGGGTGCTGGCCCAGTCGACACCGGTGTTGCTGCTCGACGAACCCACCGCCGCAATGGACCCGCATTTCGGCGAGACCGTGATGGCACAGGTGTCCCAACGCGTGGCCGACGGCGCCGCGGTGGTCGCGGTGGTCCACGACCTCGGGTTGGCCGCCGCCTACGCCGACACCGTGGTGGTGCTCGCCGAGGGTCGGATCGTCGCCGCCGGACCACCCGCGGACACCCTGCGCGACGATCTGCTCACCGCGACCTACGGACTGCCGATGATCTCGCGGACGGTCGACGGGCAGCGGGTCGTCATGCCTCGACGCGATCGCAGATCGTCGCCACCGCCATCCGGGTAGGTCCGGACGGCGCCGCTGCGTAGGCTCGAGACCCGTGAGTGTGCGCGCGGGAATCGTGGTCACCGGCACCGAGGTGTTGACCGGCCGGGTGGCCGACGAGAACGGTCCGTGGTTGGCGGACCGACTGCTCGACCTGGGCGTGGAGCTGGCCCACATCACCATCTGCGGAGACCGGCCCGACGACCTGCTCGCCCAGTTGCATTTCCTCGCCGACACCCACGTCGACCTCATCATCACCAGCGGCGGCCTCGGCCCCACCGCCGACGACCTCACGGTCGCGACGGTCGCGCAGTTCTGTGGTCGCGAGCTGATGGTCGACCCCGACCTGCACGCACGGATCACGGCCATCATCCGCGCCTGGGCTACCCGTCGCGGCAGTGATCCGGATGTCGACGCCATCTCCGACGCGATCGGCAAACAGGCGACCATCCCGGTCGGTGCGGAGTGGGTCGCCCCCACCGGTACCGCACCGGGGGTGGTCGTCGCCGGTGACGGAACCCCCACGGTGCTGGTGCTGCCGGGACCGCCGCGGGAACTGCAGGCCATGTGGCCTGCAGCGGTCGCGACGACGGCCGTTCGACGCGCGATCACCGGACACGCCGAGTACCGGCAGCAGACGCTGCGGATGTACGGCGTGGTCGAGGCCGAACTGGCCGAATCCCTGCGCGCTGCCGAGCATGACGTCGACGGTTTCGACGCCCTGGAGATCACCACCTGTCAGCGTCGCGGCGAGGTGGAGATGGTGACCCGGTTCGAACCGTCGTCGGCAGCCGCCAACGACGCCGTCGTCGCGCTGCTCACCGACCAGTACACCGACCGCATCTTCTCCACCGACGGCGCGACGGTCGACCACCAGGTCGCCGCCCTGCTCGCCGGAAAGCAGGTCGCCACCGCCGAGTCGTGCACCGCGGGCCTGGTCGCCGCCCGACTGACCGATCTGGCCGGGTCGTCGGCGTATGTGGCCGGCGGCGTCGTCGCCTACGCCGACGAGGTGAAGGTCCGGTTGCTGGGTGTGGACCCGGCGCTGATCGCCACTCACGGTGCGGTGTCCGAGCCCGTCGCCGAGGCGATGGCCCGCGGCGCGCGGGAACGGTTCGACGCCGACATCGCCGTGTCCACCAGCGGTATCGCCGGGCCCGGAGGTGGAACCCGGGACAAGCCCGTGGGCACGGTGTGTTTCGGCATCGCACTCGCGGACGGCACCACCCGTGCCGTTACCCGGCGTATCCCCGGTGATCGCGCCGACGTCCGAGACCGATCCACCACGGTGGCTCTGCACCTGCTGCGCCGAGCACTTCTGGGGAACCGCGGCTGACGGCCACTCGCGCACCGAGGTGACACGACACGCTCTACGGTCAGGAAAACTGACGCTGGACAGTGATCGTCATTTTGCTTTACCGTTGGCGCCAGGTCGTAAACCTTGCCACTGATGCGTGGCGAGGTCGTGCGACACACAACAGCCGGGAGGTGGTCGATGTCACGCGATGAGGCATTCGTCGGACGTGCCAACAGTCTGCTGAAGGACATGGTCGTGGACGTGACCCTGGATCTCGTCCGAACTGCGGGCTGGGCAAACCTGCGGATGAACGCCATCGCCGAACGCGTGGGCGTCAGCAAACCGACCCTGTACAAACACTTCAGCTCCAAGGACCAACTCGCCAAGGTCTACCTCGACCGCGAGGTGGACATCATGATCGAGGTCGCGCAGGCGGCCATCGACCGGCATCCCGACAACCCCGAACGGGCGCTGCGTGAAGGACTTCGGTCCGTACTAGTGGAACTGGCCAAGAATCCGGTGATCACCGCGGTTCTCGCCAGCGATCGCGCGACGGCGGCCCTGCTGCCCGTCGTGACGACCAACGGCGAACGCATGATCAGCCGCGCCGCGAGCGAATTCGTTCCGATCGTGCGTAAGGCGATGCCGGGTATCACCGATGCGGACGCCCACGCCTACGCCGACACGATGGTCCGCGTACTCGTCTCACACGCCATTCTTCCGACCCGATCCGTCGACCACAGTGCGGACCTCATCCTGCGCGTCGCCATACCGGTCCTGCGGGGCCACCAACCACCCGAACTCACCGAACAACCGATCCCGACCGCTTTCGCAGAGGAGAACATCGATGTATGAATGGCCCAAGGTCCCGATCGTCAATACGCGCAAGCGTCTGGCGGAGCAGTACGGCCCGCACGAGGACAACGGGTTCTTCGGCCCGGGAACGGTGACCTGGAAGGTCTGGGCGTACCCGACCTCCTACATCCTCGGTTTTGCCCGGTCGGTGACCATCGAGCATCTCGATCCCAACCTGACCGCGGCCGTGGTCACCTCCGGTGGCGTCAAGTACCGCCCGCACACCCGATACGGCCGCACCCTCACCTACTTCGGGCAGGTCGCTTTCGGCGCCACCCGCCCGACGGCCAAGGCCGCCGACGTGCTGGTCAAGGTGCACTCCAAGGCCATCGGCAACGATCCGGTCACCGGGGGGCGTTACGACGCGAACAAGCCGTCGTCGCAACTGTGGATCCACATGACGGCCTGGCATTCCATCCTCTACTGCTACGAGAAATTCGGCCCGGGCCGGTTGTCGGCGGGGGAGGAGACCCAGTACTGGACCGAGTGCGCCCGCGCCGCCGAGCTGCAGACCATCGACCCGGCCACGGTCCCTCGCAGCCGCGAGGAGGTCATCGCCTATTTCGACGACTGGCGACCCCATCTCGCCGCCTCCGAGGCCGCCGCCGACATGGTGCACTTCATCCTCAACCTCGAGGTGGCGTTGCCGCCCCAGATGTCCGCGCGGCAGCGCTTGCTGTTCAAGCCGCTGACCACCCTGCTGTCGAAGGGTGTGGTCGCGACCTACCCGAAATACATGCGCGACCTCCTCAACGTGCAGCAGAGTCCGTTGGTGGATGCCCTCGTCACCCCGCCGCTGCGCGCGTTGCACACGCTGCTCGACCGCTGGCTCTTCGCGCGGGTCTTTCTCATGGCCGTGCTCGCGCCGCAGGCACTGCCGGTCGTCGCCCCGGTGGTGCTCGGCATCCCGGCCGAGAACGACATCACGATGACGCCGCGGCAGGCGCAGCGGGAATACGGCTTCGACGAGCCGGCGCAGGCACACCTGGGCATGCGGGCCAAACAGTACGACCGTGTGTTCGACAAGGGCGAACGCCCCAGCGACGAGGGCCTGATCGAGTCCCAGCAGCACATCGGTGCCATGGAGCCCCGCACCGCCGTCTGATATCCGCACGTTGCGCCACCGCCCTCACCGGCGGTGGCGCACACTGTTTGATGCAGACACGTGGTCGGGAGAGACGCTCGCTCGTTCGCCGACCGTCTCTCCCGACTCCCATCTCTCCGAATCCCATCTCTTCGAATCGAGGAGGACGCCCATGGGCATGATCCCCAAGAATCCCGGCGCGGTCATCGGCCGGGCCGACAAGACGCTGGAAAGTGCCGACGCGACATTGCACCGGGTCGACGCCACGCTGACCAATGTCAGCGGGACCCTGGGAACGGTCGACGCGACACTGGACCAGGTCGAGACCACACTGACCGACGTGAGCGCCACCCTCGCGCAGACCACGACCACGCTGAACGAAGTCAAAGATCTGCTGGCCGAGTTGAAGACCCACCTGGCCGCAATCGAGCGGATCCCGGACATCGACCGGAAGATCGATGACATCCATCGGCTGATCTCGGCGCGGTAGGCCCGGCGCTTCCCGACCATCCCACCGCACACCCATCCCACCAGAAACGGCCCGTTCCCCTCAGTCGGGGGAACGGGCCGTTTCGGTGGATCCGGGCGAAGAGGTCGGCCTTACTTGGCCTTCTCCATCACCTCGACCAGACGCCAGTGCTTGGTGGCCGACAACGGGCGGGTCTCCATGATCCGCACGCGGTCGCCGACACCGGCGGTCTCGGCCTCGTCATGGGCCTTGACCTTGCTCGTGGTCCGGATGATCTTGCCGTAGAGCGGGTGGCTCTTACGGTCCTCCAGCTCGACCACGATGGTCTTCTGCATCTTGTCGCTCACCACGTAGCCGATACGTTCCTTACGGCTGTTGCGCGGCTTCTCGATACGCGGAGTCTTGCCGCTCTTGGTTGCGGTCACTGTCTCGTCCTTACTCATGCGTCATCACCGTCCGGTCCCGACGCCAGACCCAGCTCACGCTCGCGCATCACCGTGTACACGCGGGCGATCTCCCGGCGGACCACCCGCAGACGGCGGTTGTTGTCGAGCTGGCCGGTGGCCATCTGGAAACGAAGGTTGAACAGCTCTTCCTTCGACTCGCGCAGGCGGTCGACCAGTTCAGTGTCGCTGAGCTCGCGGAGCTCGGCGGCAGCGATTCCGAGTGCCATCAGAACTGCTCCTCCCTGGTCACGATCCTGCTCTTGATGGGGAGCTTGTGCTGCGCGCGGCGCAGCGCCTCGCGAGCGGTCTCCTCATTGGGGTAGCTCATCTCGAAGAGCACCCGACCCGGCTTGACCGGGGCGACCCACCATTCCGGCGAACCCTTACCCGAACCCATGCGGGTCTCGGCAGGCTTCTTGGTCAGCGGGCGGTCCGGGAAGATGTTGATCCAGACCTTGCCGCCACGCTTGATGTGCCGGTTGATGGCGATACGAGCGGACTCGATCTGCCGGTTGGTGATGTACGCGCTCTCCAGTGCCTGGATGCCGTAGTCACCGAACGTCACCTTGGTGCCGCCCTTGGCCTGACCCTTCAGGCTCGGGTGGTGCTGCTTGCGATGCTTGACCCTGCGAGGGATCAACATGGCTAGCCCTCCTGATTCTCTGTGGCCGCGCCCGCGGAGGCGGTCGCCGGCGCCTCGGCGGCACGACCCGCCTCGGTGCTGGTGGCGGTGGTGCCCGAGGCACCACTGCGACGCGGACGGCTCGGACGCCGGGCCCGACGGTCCTCGGTGGGCGCGGTCGCCGCGGCGAGCTCACGCTTGCCACCGACGATGTCACCCTTGTAGATCCACACCTTCACGCCGATGCGGCCGAAGGTCGTCTTCGCCTCGTACAGGCCGTAGTCGATGTCCGCGCGCAGCGTGTGCAGCGGGACGCGACCCTCGCGGTAGAACTCGCTACGGCTCATCTCCGCACCGCCGAGGCGCCCCGAGCACTGCACCCGGATGCCCTTGACGTTGGGCTGACGCATGGCCGACTGGATGGCCTTGCGCATCGCCCGGCGGAAGGCCACACGGTTGGAGAGCTGCTCGGCGACACCCTGTGCCACCAACTGCGCCTCCGACTCGGCGTTCTTCACCTCGAGGATGTTCAGCTGCACCTGCTTGCCGGTGAGCTTCTCGAGGTCACCGCGGATGCGGTCGGCCTCGGCGCCGCGGCGGCCGATGACGATGCCCGGACGCGCGGTGTGGATGTCGACGCGGACCCGGTCCCGGGTGCGCTCGATCTCCACCTTCGCGATACCTGCCCGCTCCAGTCCGGTGGACAGGAGCTTGCGGATGGCGACGTCCTCTTTCACGTAGTCCGCGTACTGCTTGTCGGCGTACCACCGCGACTTCCAGTCGGTGGTGATACCCAGACGGAAGCCGTGCGGGTTGATCTTCTGGCCCACTAGCGAGCTCCCTTCCTGCGGTTGCGGCCGCCCGCCGAAGCCTTCTCGGCGACGGACTCCACGACCACGGTGATGTGGCTGGTGCGCTTGCGAATCCGGAACGCACGGCCCTGGGCCCGCGGCTGGAAACGCTTCATGGTCGGACCCTCGTCGGCGAACGCGGTCGACACCACCAGGGTGCGACGGTCCAGGTCGAGGTTGTTCTCGGCGTTGGCGATCGCGCTGGCGAGCACCTTGTACACCGGTTCGCTGGCGGCCTGCGGTGCGAACTGCAGGATGTCCAGCGCCTCGTCCACGTTCTTGCCGCGGATCAGGTCGATGACGCGACGCGCCTTCATCGGGGTCACCCGGACGAATCGCGCGGTCGCCCGCGCCTGGGGATTGACAGGGGTTGTTTTCGTCGTGCCCGTCTTCGTTGTATCAGTAGCCATGATTACCGGCGCTTCGCTTTCCGGTCGTCCTTGATGTGACCTTTGAAGGTGCGAGTCGGGGCGAATTCGCCCAGCTTGTGACCGACCATCGACTCCGACACGAACACCGGCACGTGCTTACGACCGTCGTGGACGGCGAAGGTGTGCCCGATGAAGTCGGGGATGATGGTCGAACGACGCGACCAGGTCTTGATGACCTGCTTGGTGCCCTTCTCGTTCTGCACGTCCACCTTTTTCAGGAGGTGGTCGTCGACGAACGGGCCCTTCTTGAGGCTGCGTGGCATTACCTATTCCTCCTTACTCAGCGCTTGTTCTTGCCGGTGCGACGGCGACGGACGATGAGCTTGTCGCTCTCCTTGTTCTTGCGGGTGCGGCCCTCCGGCTGACCCCACGGCGAGACCGGGTGGCGTCCACCGGAGGTCTTGCCCTCACCACCACCGTGCGGGTGATCGACCGGGTTCATCACGACACCACGAACGGTCGGGCGCTTGCCCTTCCAGCGCATACGGCCGGCCTTGCCCCAGTTGATGTTGCTCTGCTCGGCGTTGCCCACCTCACCGACGGTGGCGCGGCAGCGCACGTCGACGCGACGGATCTCACCCGAGGGCATGCGCAGGGTCGCGTACTGACCCTCCTTGCCCAGCAGCTGCACGGCCGAGCCGGCACTGCGGGCCATCTTGGCGCCACCACCGGGCCGCAGCTCCACCGCGTGCACCTGGGTACCGGTGGGGATGTTGCGCAACGGCAGGTTGTTGCCGGGCTTGATGTCGGCGGTCGGGCCGCTCTCCACCACATCGCCCTGCTTCAGACCGCGCGGCGCGATGATGTAGCGCTTCTCGCCGTCGAAATAGTGCAGCAGTGCGATACGAGCGGTGCGGTTCGGGTCGTACTCGATCTCCGCGACCTTGGCGTTGACGCCGTCCTTGTCGTTGCGACGGAAGTCGATCAGCCGGTAGGCGCGCTTGTGGCCACCGCCCTTGTGACGGGTGGTGATGCGTCCGTAGGCGTTACGGCCACCACGGCCGTGCAGCGGGCGGACCAGCGACTTCTCCGGGTGGTCACGGGTGACCTCGGCGAAGTCGGCGCCACTGGCGCCACGGCGACCGGGCGACGTCGGCTTGTACTTACGAATAGCCATGAGTCTTCTTGTCCTCTACTTCTTCTCGAGATCCGATCGGCTAGCCGACCGGGCCCCCGAAGATCTCGATGGGCTTGCTGTCAGCGGTCAGCGTGACCAGGGCGCGCTTGGTGTCCTTGCGCTTGCCGTAACCGAATCGGGTGCGCTTGCGCTTGCCCTGGCGGTTGGCGGTGTTCACGTTGGCGACCTTGACGTCGAAGATCTTCTCGACGGCGATCTTGATCTGCGTCTTGTTCGAATCCGGGTGCACCACGAAGGTGTACACGTTGTCCTCGATCAAGCCGTAGGACTTCTCCGAGATCACCGGCGCGAGGATGACGTCGCGCGGGTCTGCGTGGGTGGCCATGCTCAGGCCTCCTTGTCTGCGGAGTCGACGCGGGTGCCCGCGACGAAGGCGTTCAGCGTCTCGACGCTGAACACCAGGTCGTCGGAGTCGAGTACGTCGTAGGTGTTCAGCTGATCGGGCGTGATCGGCAGGACGTTGTCCAGGTTCGCCACGCTCTTCCAGCCGGCCTCGTCCTCGCGGCCGAGGACCACCAGGAACTTGCGACGATCCGACAGACTCTCCAGGAACAGCCGAGCCGACTTGGTCGACGGGGTCTGTCCGGCGACGAGCTCGGTGATCACGTGGATGCGCGCGTTGCGGGCCCGGTCGGACAGGGCCCCACGCAGCGCGGCGGCCTTCATCTTCTTGGGAGTGCGCTGGCTGTAGTCACGCGGCTGCGGGCCGTGGACGGTGCCACCGCCGGCGAACTGCGGCGCCCGGGTCGAGCCCTGGCGGGCGCGGCCGGTCCCCTTCTGACGGTAGGGCTTGGCGCCACCACCGCGGGTCGCCCCACGGGTCTTGGTGGCGTGGGTGCCCTGACGGGCGGCGGCCTGCTGGGCCACGACGACCTGGTGCATCAGCGCGATGTTCGCGGGGGCGTCGAAGATCGCCGCGGGCAGGTCCACGGTGCCCGTGGTGCTGCCGTCGGCGGCCTTGACGTCGAGCGTCAGGTTGGTCTTCTCGGTATCGGTACTCACTGGCTCACACCACCTTTCACGGCCTCGCGCACGACGACGATGCCGCCCTTGCGACCCGGGATCGCGCCCTTGATGAGCAGCAGCCCGTTCTCGCTGTCGACCTTGTGCACGGTCAGGTTCTGGGTGGTCACCCGCTCGTTGCCCATCCGGCCGGCCATCCGCATGCCCTTGAACACGCGACCCGGGGTGGCACAGCCACCGATCGAGCCGGGAGCACGGTGCACGCGGTGCGCGCCGTGGCTGGCGCCCAGGCCGGCGAAGCCGTGGCGCTTCATGACGCCGGCGAAGCCCTTGCCCTTGGAGGTGCCGGTCACGTCGACCTCGGTGCCGTCGGCGAAGATCTCGGCGGTCAACTCCTGGCCCACCTCGTAATCCGAGGTGTCGAGCACGCGGATCTCGGCGACGTGGCGACGCGGGGTCACCCCGGCCTTGGCGTACTGGCCGGCGACCGGCTTGGTCACCTTGCGCGGGTCGACGGCACCGTAGGCGAGCTGGACGGCGGTGTAGCCGTCCTTCTCCTCGGTACGGATCTGGGTGATCACGTTGGGTCCGGCCTTGACGACGGTCACCGGGACAACCCGGTTGTTCTCGTCGAAGACCTGGGTCATCCCGAGCTTGGTGCCCAGGATTCCCTTCACGTTCTTCTGTGTCATCTCTGCTCTACTCCGACAATCGTCTCTGCTGGCTCGCCTACTGGATGTTGACGTCGACGCTCGCCGGCAGATCGATGCGCATGAGCGCGTCGACGGTCTTCGGCGTCGGATCCAGGATGTCGATGAGTCGCTTGTGCGTGCGCATCTCGAAGTGCTCGCGCGAGTCCTTGTACTTGTGCGGCGAGCGGATGACGCAGTACACGTTCTTCTCGGTGGGCAACGGCACCGGGCCGACCACGCGTGCGCCGGTACGGGTGACCGTCTCGACGATCTTGCGCGCCGAGGCGTCGATCGCCTCGTGGTCGTAGGCCTTGAGCCTGATGCGGATCTTCTGTCCCGCCACGCTGTGTCCTCTTCCGTCTGTGTGACTTCATGACAGACGAACACCGCTCTCATCGGCCACACCGCAGGGCGGTGGGTCAGAAGATGCTCCAACCGTGGAGATCGACGCTGTTCATCTGTCCGACGTATCTCATACGTCGCTGTACATGTGCCCACGGCCCCCGCGGACCGCGAACCCCGGCACCCGAGGTCGGGCGTGTCGAGTCGGCATTCACAAGAATGCGGACGCTTCCCACTCGTCTCGGGGGCCGAACACCCTCACGGGTGCTGGTCGAACGTTCGTGCTGCTCGTGCCACCGCCGCCGTGTGCTCGGAGCAGTTCGGCGACCGCTTGCTCCGTCGTGGCGATGTGGCCCGACCGGAATGTGCTCGGCGCCTCCCACCGGCCATGGGCCGCAAAGACACCGCACCCTGGTCAGGGCAACCCGACCAGTATGCAGCAGATCGGACGCAGAGCCAAATCCCGGCCGGGCCACCGCGGCCGCGGCGACCTGCACGGTCTCTTCACATCTTCTCCCCATTCCTCTCACCCCATCTCCGGGGCTCACCGACATCCAGTCACTACCGTCGGCGTCATGACCGAACATCCTGGTCCCGCCGCCGCACCCACGATCCTGGTGGTGGACGACGAGCCCCTGATCCGTGACTCGATCGCCGATCGGCTGCGCGCCGAGGGGTTCGCGGTGACCACCGCCGACGACGGTCCCGCGGCGCTGGCCGCGCAACAGGGCACGGTGTTCGACGCCGTGGTCCTCGACGTGATGCTGCCGGGAATGGACGGTCTCGAGGTCTGCCGTCGGATGCAGACCCACACCACCACCCCGGTGTTGATGCTGACGGCCCGGGCGGACGAGACGGACCTGGTCATCGGGCTCGGCATAGGCGCCGACGACTACCTCTCCAAGCCGTTCTCGATGCGGGAGCTGGTGGCGCGGCTCCGGGCACTCATCCGCCGTGCCGAGCGGTATGCACCCGACGCCACAGCCGGGCCCCCGGCGCCCGAGACCGAGGTCGAAACCCTCGGAGAGGTGCAGATCGACCACGCCGCGCGACGGGTGCTCGTCAGCGGCTCACCGATACACCTCACCCGCACCGAATTCGACCTGCTGGTGTCGCTGGCCCGCCGACCGGGTGCGGTGCTGACCCGTGCCCAGTTGTTGGAGAGCGTGTGGCAGTGGCCGGACGCCGGTGAGACCCGGACCGTCGACTCCCACATCCGGTCGTTGCGCCAGAAGGTGGGCGCGCACCACATCCGCACCGTCCACGGCGTGGGGTATGCGCTGGAGGTGGTCCGTTGACGTCGGCACCCCGCGGACTGACCTTCCCGCGCCCCCTGGACGCCGTGCACTCGTTCAAGTTCAAGACGTCGGTGGTGGTCGGCGCTGCGCTGTTCACCTCCAGCGTGTCGTTCTGGATCACCGCGCAATGGCAGTTCCGGTACGCACTGTTGATGGCGCTCTTCGTCGCCTTCGTGGTGACCTGGGTGCTGGCCCACGGGATGACCTCGCCGTTGCGGGAGATGACCGGTGCCGTCCGCCGCATGTCCAAGGGCGACTACTCCATCCGCGTCCGTGCCACCTCCCGGGACGAGATCGGCACCCTGGCGACCGCGTTCAATCAGATGGCCGACGATCTGGCCGACGAGGACCGCTACCGCCGCGAGGTGATCGGCAACGTGGCCCACGAACTGCGGACCCCGGTCGCGGCGCTGCACGCAGTGCTGGAGAACCTCGTCGACGGGGTCCGCGTCCCGGATCGGGATGCGCTGACCCTCGCCCTCAATCAGACCGATCGGTTGGGTCGGCTGATCACCGAGCTGCTCGATCTCTCCCGCGTGCAGGGTGGTGCGATGGCGCTGGACCACCGCCCCGTGGCCTTGCGTCCATTCGCCGACGCCGCGGTGGCCGAATGCCGTCTGCGTATGGCGACCGGGGGCACGGCGACGAGCGGTGTCGCGACGGGGACGCCCGGTTCCCGCGCCGACATCCGTCTACACGTGGAGATCGACGACGATCTGGCGGTGGAGGCCGACGAGGCACGCCTGCATCAGGTCTTGGCGAACCTGCTCGACAACGCGGTCCGTCATTCGCCCCCGGCAGGCACCGTCTGCGTCGGAGCGCGCCGCGACGGCGAGACGGTGGTCGTGGAGGTCGCCGACCAGGGCGCGGGGATCGCCCCGGACGAGCGCACCCGGATCTTCGAGCGATTCACCCGCGGCGGCTCCCGCGACGGTGGGACCGGCCTGGGACTGGCCATCGCACGGTGGGTGGTCGACCTGCACGGCGGTGAGATCGGGGTCGTCGACGACCCGCACGGCTGCCGTATCCGAGTGCGACTCCCGGCGCGCCGCCCGGCCATCTGACCCACCACCCCACCCGCGATCAACCGTGCACGGAGAGGCGATACCCCCATGCCCGAAACACCTCGGTCCGAAACACCCCAGCCTGCGTCACCCCAGCCCGGAACACCCCCGTACCCGGTGGGCACTCTTCCGCCACCGCCTCCGCTCCCCCCGGCCGACCTTCCGCCGCGTCCGCCCTGGATGTCGCTGGACCCCGACCGGTCCGCCGCCGCATCGGGTCGGGTCCTGGTCGCAGTCACCGTGGTCGCGGTCGCCGCAGCCGTCCTGGTGCCCGTCGAGCTGAGCGGTATCGGGCTCGCGCTCGCCTGGACAGCCGTGCTGGTGGCGGTGTTCACCTGCACACCCGGACGCCCCGGGTGGGGTCAGATCAGCACCGCCGTGGGCATAGTGGCGGTGACCTCGGTGCCCGGCTGGCGCAGCGCGGAATGGCTGACCCCGTGGTATCTGCCGTTGGCCGCGGTCACCACCGGCGCGCTGATGGTCGGCGCCCGCTCGATACGCGAGTTGGTGTTCGCCGCGATCAGTCCCGTCGTGCTGCTGATCCCGGCTGTTCGCTGGACGGGCCGTGGTGTGCCCGCCGCCCGTGCCGCTAGGCGCATCACCCACCCCCTTCGGGCGGTCGGTGTCGGGTTGTTGACGATCGGACTGGTGCTCGTGTTCGGCGCACTGTTCGCGGGTGCGGACGCCACCTTCGCCTCGCTGCTGGGTGATCTCACCCCGCGGATCGGCGATGTCGACGTGTCGTGGCATCTCGTCGTGGCCCTGGTGGTGGGGGTGTTCACCCTGCTCGGCTGCTTCATCCTCCAGGCACACCCCCAATTGGCGGCCCGCCCGACGCGGGTACCGGGTCAGACGTGGACGTGGGCCGTACCGACCGGCACCGTCCTCGTGCTCTACCTGGCATTCCTCGCCACGCAGGCCCGCGCCATGTTCGGCGGCGACGACTACGTGCAGCGCACCTCGGGGCTCACCTACGCCGAGTACGCACGCTCGGGGTTCTGGCAACTGTTCGCCGTGACGATCCTGACCATCCTGACGGTGACCATCGGTTGGCATCACGCCGACCGCAGCACCTCGCGCGGCCGGATCCTGGTGCGGGTCATCCTCGGTGGTTTGTGCCTGTCGGCGCTGGCGGTGGTGGCCTCCGCGCTGAGCCGCATGGACCTGTACATGGACGCCTTCGGCGCCACCCGGCTGCGGATCACGGTGCTGGCCACGGAGTGGTGGCTGGGTGCCGTCCTCATCGCGCTGCTGATCGCCGGAGCCGGTGTGGGCACGCGACACCTCGCGCGGGTGGTCGGCGTGTTGACGATCGGCGCAGCGCTGGCCTTTGCCGCGTACAACCCCGACGCCCAGGTCGCCCGCATCAATGTCGACCGATATCTGGCCGGCGCACCCGGCGCGCCTCGTATCGACGTCGGGTATCTGTCGAACCTGTCGCCGGACGCCACCGATCAGCTCCTGCGACTGCCGGAGCCGTTGCGCAGCTGCGCGGTACGCGACATCGCCGCCCAGGCGCGGACCGATCGTGGGTGGACCGGATTCGATCTCGCCCGCGACCACGCGGTGCGGAGCCTGCGGGACACGCCGATCACCCCTGCCGAAGGTGTGGTGTGCCCCGGTCCGTGAACGACCGACCGCGACGACGTTCGTAGAGTGCAGACATGGCAGCCCAGAACCACGCTCCGGCCAGTCCGACGTATCGCGTCCGCTCGCGCCTACCCGACAACGTGATCGGCAGGACGATCTTCTCGGTCGCCATGGTCGCCCGGGTGCCGTACTTCGGCGGCATCCTGCCCTACGTGCGGACCATGGAGCCGGGGCGCTGCGTGGTCACCGCCCCCAAGTGGTTCGGCGTCTACAACCACCTCGGCACCTTCCACGCCATCGCCGCCTGCAACCTCGCCGAGACGGCGATGGGCATGCTCATGGAGGCAACGGTGCCCACCACGCACCGATGGATCCCCAAAGGCATGTCGACGCAGTATCTGGCCAAGGCGACCACCGGACTGACCGCGACCGCGGTCCTCGACGACGTGGATTTCACCGCGATCACCACCGGGGTCGACGTGGTGGTCCCGGTGTCGGTGACCGACCGCGACGGGGTCGAGGTGGTGCACGCCGACATCCGGACCTGGGTGACCCCCACGGGCTGACCCGACGGCTCGGCCGCATCTGCTCGGGATGCCGACACCGCGAACCGGACATAGGCTCACCGAATGGGAGAGCCGGTGCGCAAGGTCGGGGTGGAAGAGGAATTCCATCTCATCGACCTGCGGACCCGTCGTCTCACCCCGCGGGCACCCGAGTTGTTGGCGGCACTGCCTGCCGGCTCGTACGTCGAGGAACTGCAACGGTGCGTCATCGAGTCCAACAGTGGCGCCTTCACCTCCCTCGACGCGCTGCGCAAGGATCTGCGGGCCAACCGCGACATCCTCATCGATACCGCCCGCGACATGGGGATGGGTGTGGTCGCCGCCGGGTCGGTGCCACTGGCAGTGCCCACCGAATTGCAGGTCACCGAGACCCCCCGATACCGACGGATGCTCGCCGACTACCAGTTGCTGGCCCGTGAGCAGCTCATCTGCGGCACCCAGGTGCACGTCGACGTGGCCGACCGTGACGAGGCGGTGACCATCGCGGCCGGCATCTCGCCGTACCTGCCCACCCTGCTCGCCCTGTCCAGCAGTTCGCCGTTCTGGTCCGATGGGTCCGACACCGGTTACGCCAGTGCCCGGACCCTGGTCTGGCAGCGCTGGCCGACCACCGGACCGTTCCCCGACGTGCGCACCGCCGAGGACTACGACGACGAGATCCATCGCCTGATCCACAGCGGGGTCATCGCCGACCCGGGGATGGTCTACTTCGACGTGCGACCGTCGGCGCGGCTGCGGACGCTGGAGTTGCGGGTCTGCGACAGCTGCCCGTCGGTGGACACCATCACGCTGATCGCCGGACTCTACCGAGCACTGGCCCTGCGGGCCGCCGCCGAACCGGACTCCCGCGCGACACCGGCGCCCGCGCTGTATCGAGCGGCGATCTGGCAGGCGGCCCGGTCCGGTCTCGAGGGGTCACTGATCGACATCCCGACAGCGGCCCCGAAACCGGCGCGACGCGTGGTCGGCGACCTGGTGACGTCGCTGCGACCCCAACTCGAGGACTGCGGCGATTGGGACACCATCTCATCACTGGCCGCCCGCGCGGTCGACTACGGCAGTTCCTCGTCCCGGCAGCGTCGTATCCTGCGCAAACGCGGCAGGCTGTCCGAGGTGGTGGACAAGCTGGTCGCCGAGACCGCGGGCAGCATCGAACCGATCATCTCCCGGCCGGACCCGCACGGCACCCTGCTGTTCGGGTACACCCGCACCGAGACGGACGACGAACCGGACTCCTGCGACGAGGCCGTCTCCCCCGATCTCACCGTGCATCCCGACTACCGCGACATCATGGCGGGCGCCGCCGCGCTGGGAGCCGCCGAGCTGCGGCATCGGCAGTATCAGATCGAGCGCGAGCAGAGCATCGACGGCGTCACCTTCCGGGTGAGCGGACAGGACCGTGCGCAGATCTTCCCGCTCGACGTGGTGCCCCGCATCGTCGACGGCCGCGATTGGGAACGGACCTCGCGCGGGCTGAAACAACGGGCACTGGCGTTGAACGCCTTCCTCTGCGACATCTACACCGACCAGCAGATCGTCGCCGACGGGATCCTGCCCCCGGAGGTCCTCGACCGCGCGCCCGGTTATCGGCGGTCCGGCGGCTTCCCCCGGCGACAACCGGTGCGCACCCACATCTGCGGTACCGATCTGATCGCCACCGAACCCGGGCGGTTCGTGGTGCTCGAGGACAACCTTCGGGTCCCGTCGGGGGTGGCGTACGCGATGGCCAACCGCGACCTGATGTCGCAGTTCCTGCCCGAGATCCCGATGCCCGACTCGGTGTTGCCCATCGATGGGGTGCCGGCGATGATCGGCGAGACCATCGCCCTGGCTCGACCACCGCACGCCGCCGACGACGGGGTCGACGTGTTGCTGAGTTCGGGGTGGACCGACAGCGCCTGGTTCGAACACAAGCTCGTCGCCGACGGCGCGGGTCTGCACCTGGCCCAGCCGGAGGACCTGTCCACCGACGGAGACCGCGTCCACCTGCACCGCGGCCGCCATTCGGCGCCGGTCAACACCATCTACGCGCGGATGGACGAGGACATGCTGCTGTCGTCGTTCGGCGTCGACGAGCAACCGCTGCGCGCCGGCGTGGTCTCGGCGCTCGAGGCGGGCACACTGACCATCGCCAACGCATTGGGCAACGGGGTCGGCGACGACAAAGCCGTCTACGCCTACGTACCGGCGATGATCGAGTACTACCTGGGCGAACGACCCCTGCTCGATCAGGTGCCCACCTGGTTGTGCGCCGAGCGTGAGCAGCGCGACCACGTGCTCAGTCGATTGGAGGAACTGGTGGTCAAACCCATCGACGGCCTGGGCGGGTCGGGGATCACCATCGGGCCGGAGGCCACTGACAAGGTGCTCGACGAGCGGCGCAAGGAGTTGCTGACCCATCCGGAACGGTTCGTCGCCCAGGAGGTGGTGCAGTTGTCCACCCACCCGACCTTCGACGACGACGGCTTCTGGCCGCACCACGTGGATCTGCGCGCCTTCGTCCACCTCCGGGGGACGGGTGACCGGGTGGCGGCGACGGTCGCCCCCGCCGCACTGACCAGGGTCGCGCCCACCGGCAGCCTCATCGTGAACTCCTCGCGAGGCGGCGGGGGCAAGGACACCTGGATCCTCGGTACCGGCAGCCCCTGACCGCAGCAGCATCGCCACCGCCAGAGCCCATGCCCGGGCCACGCCCACCGCCCTCGTACACCACCCGAACACCAGGAGACCTCCATGTGCGGCATCTGCGGTG
The DNA here is from genome assembly GCF_900156495.1 of Williamsia sterculiae. GTDB lineage: Bacteria > Actinomycetota > Actinomycetes > Mycobacteriales > Mycobacteriaceae > Williamsia_B > Williamsia_B sterculiae. The sequence continues at coordinate 119,917 of NZ_FTNT01000009.1, read as the reverse complement.
AGATCCGGTTCGACACCGCCACCCCCGACGTGGCCGCGGTCGCCGCGATGACCGCGACGATGGACCGTCGCGGACCCGACGGAGCCGGCGTCGTCGCGCACGGTCGGGTCGCGTTGGGACACCGACGATTACGGATCATCGACCTCTCCGAGCGCGGTGCGCAGCCCATGATCGATGCCGAACTGGCACTGTCGCTGGTGTTCAACGGCTGCATCTACAACTACGAACAGCTCCGGACCGAGTTGCAGGCCAAGGGTTATCGCTTCTTCTCACACGCCGACAGCGAGGTGATCATCAAGGCGTTCCACGCCTGGGGACCCGATTGTGTCGACCATCTGATCGGCATGTTCGCGTTCGCGATCACCGACACCGACACCGGGGTGACCGTGTTGGCCCGCGACCGATTGGGCATCAAACCGCTCTACCTGGCCGCGACCCCCGGCAGGCTGCGATTCGCGTCGTCGATCCCCGCGTTGTTGGCGGGTGGTGACGTCGACACCTCCATCGACCGGGTGGCCCTGCACCACTACCTGACCTTCCACTCGGTGGTCCCGGCGCCGCACACCATCTACAACGGCATCCGCAAACTGCCGCCCGCCACGGTGAAGGTGATCCAGCCCGACGGCCGCAGCACCGAACGCACCTACTGGACACCGATGTTCGCCCCCGACCGGGACCGCGTGGACTGGGATGCGCGGCAGTGGCAGGCAGCGCTGATGGAGTCGCTGCGCACCGCGGTCCGCCGACGGATGGTCGCCGACGTCCCGGTCGGGGTGCTGCTGTCCGGGGGGATCGACTCGTCGCTGGTGGTCGCCCTGCTGGCCGAGCAGGGGCAGTCCGACCTGGCCACGTTCAGCATCGGATTCGACTCCGCGGGTGGCGAATCCGGTGACGAGTACGCATATTCCGATCTCGTCGCCGACACTTTCGGTACCGACCACCACAAGATCCACATCGGCACCGACCGCCTGCTGCCCGCGATCGGCGACACGATCGCCGCGATGAGCGAACCCATGGTCAGCCACGACTGCGTGGCCTTCTATCTGCTCAGCCAGGAGGTCAGCAAGAGCATCAAGGTGGTGCAGTCCGGGCAGGGCGCCGACGAGATCCTCGGCGGCTACGACTGGTACCCGCCGCTGGCCGGGGTGCCGCGACCGGAGACGACCCAGGCGTACGCACGGGTGTTCTTCGACCGCGGGCACGACGACGTCAACCGGCTGCTGACGCCCGACTACCGCCTCGACCACGATCCGAGCTGGGAGTTCGCGTCCGCGCATCAGTCCGCCCCGGGCGCCGACAGTGCGGTGGACGCGGCACTGCGACTGGACACCACGATCATGCTGGTCGACGACCCGGTGAAGCGGGTCGACACCATGACGATGGCCTGGGGGCTGGAGGCGCGGGTGCCGTTCCTCGACCACGAGTTCGTGGAACTCGCCGCGACCTGCCCGCCGGAGCTCAAGCTCGCACACGGCGGCAAGGGTGTGCTCAAGGAGGCCAGTCGATCGCTGCTGCCGTCCGCGGTCATCGACCGCACCAAGGGGCACTTCCCGGTGCCGGGGATCCGGCACCTCGAGGGCGAGGTGTTCGACCTGGTCGCCGACACCCTGGCCTCGCGATCGGCCAAGGACCGCGCGTTGTACGCCGACGACGCGGTGGCCGAGCTGATGGCCGATCCGAACGGCATCCGCACCACCCTCGGGTCCAATGCGCTGTGGCAGGTTGCGATGCTGGAGATGTGGCTACAGACGATGGACTCGAACGGATCGTGACCGGCGCAGCCGCCGGCCGCGCATCCGTCGACCTCGCGGCCGCTGCCGCCGACGGTGACGCCCGGTCGGGGGACGCACCGCCGACCTGGCGTTCCTACGGATCCTCGGTATCGCCCGACAACTCCGCGTTCGCCTACATCGTCGACGACGGCACGGGATATCCGCGGGCGGCTCAGCGGTCACTGTCCCGCAAGACCGGGGTCGGCCCCATGCGATGGGTGCGGATCCCCGCGGCCGGGCCCGCGCGGACCGTGGTGCACTCGGCCAACGGTCGATGGCTGGCGGTGGAGATCGCGCCCAGCGGCGGTGAACACCATCAGGTGTGGGCGGTCACCACCGACGCGGAAGACGACACCGCCTACCGCATCGCCGCGGTGCAGGCCGACGGCACCGCGTACGCCACCGTCGAGTTGGTCGGCTGGGACGCGAACCTGGTGCTGATCACCGCGACCGAGTCCGACGGCACCGCGCACGCGCTGCAGGTGAACCCGAAGACCGGTGCGACCATCGACCTCGACGCCCGGGTCGGTGGACATCTGGTGGACTCGTGGAAGGGTGCCGCGCTGCTGCGGGTGGGTCCCCGCGGATACCGCGACATGCTGTTGGCGCGGCGCGGCCGGGTCACCCAGCTGCTGCCCAACGATCCCGGCGCGACCACCGACGCCGGCGCCATCCTGGACCAGGGGTTCGCACACCCGTCGCGGGTGTTCACCCGGCCGCCGCATCTGCAACAGTTGCGCGACCTCGACAGCGTGCAGGCTCTGGTGCGCAGCGACTTCGACGCCAAGTACGCCCGCCTGCTCGGTGTGGAGGTGAGCAGTGGTGGGGTGCGTTTCCAGGTGCTGGCGGAGCGCACGCACTGCGACCTCGAGGAGTTCGCGGTCAGCAACGACCAGAGCACGGTGGCGTTGTTGTGGAACAACCACGGGCGGTCCGAACTGGAGATCCTGTCGTTGCCCGACCAGACCAACCTCGGGCCGATCGAATTGCCCGGTGCGGTGGCGTCGGAACTGTCCATCAGCGCCGCCGGGTCGCTGATCACGTTGACCGTGCAGTCCCCCGACTCACCGCCGCGAGTACATCTGGTGCAGACCCGTCTGGGTCGGGTGACCCCGGTCGACGACGAGGCCGTGCCGACCGATGCCCGGCCCGAACCGATACAGGTGGAGTTCTCCGCCCGCGACGGCATGCCGCTGTCGGGCTGGCTGCACCGGCCGACCGCGAACCCCGAGGGGCCGGCGCCGACGTTCCTGTACTTCCACGGCGGCCCGGAGGCGCAGGCCCGGCCCGAGTACAACTTCTTCGTCAACGGGCTCGTCGCGGCCGGGTACACCGTGTTCGCGGCGAACGTGCGCGGGTCGGGTGGGTTCGGCAGGCTCTTCGGTCACGCCGACGACCGGTACGGCCGCTACGCGGGTATCGACGACGCCGCCGACTGTGTCGACTTCCTGGTCGACGAGGCCGTCGCCGACCCGGATCGGGTGTTCTGCGCGGGCCGGTCCTACGGCGGTTACCTGACCCTCGCGTGCCTGACGTTCCACCCGACGCTGTTCGCCGGTGGAGTGGCGATCTGCGGGATGAGCGACCTCGAGGCGTTCTACCGCAACACCGAACCGTGGATCGCGGTCGCGGCGTACACCAAGTACGGCCACCCCGACACCGATCGCGAACTCCTGCGTGACCTGTCGCCCATCCACCGCATCGACCGGATCGTGGCGCCGCTGCTGGTGATCCACGGAGCCCACGACACCAACGTGCCGGTCAGCGAATCGCAGCGGATGGTCGAGCAGGTGGTCGCCCAGGGTGGTCGGGCGGAACTGTTGATGTTTCCCGACGAGGGGCACGAGATCGTCCGGTGGGAGAACCAGCAGACCATGATCCGCCGGGCGGTCGCCTGGTCCGACGCCATCGCACGGACGGAGGACCGGCCGTGACCGGCCATCGTCGCGGTCACGGGATCGTGGGCCAGTTGGCGGGCACCCACTCGGGCAGCGCCCAGACCGACGTGTTGGAGGAACTGCGCCGGGTGATCCTGGCCGGCACCGCCGCGCCCGGCTCAGGGATCCCGGTCGGGGAGGTCGCGCGGGTGTTCGGGGTCAGCCCCATTCCTGTGCGTGAGGCGCTCAAGACGTTGATCGGCGAGGGCCTGGTGACCCACCGGGTCAACAGCGGCTACTTCGTCTCCGACCTGACCATCAATGAGCTCCGCGAGATCTATTTCGTGCGTGGGATTCTGGAACAGGCGGCGTTGTCACAGGCGGTGTCCGCGGTGACCGACGCCGACATCGCCGCGGCGCGCCGGGAACACCAGGCCCTGCAGGAGGCGACGATCACCGACGACCGCGTCGCCTATCACCACCATTCGCGGATGTTCCACACCGCGCTGGTCACGCCGTGCGCGATGCCCCGGTTGCTGACCATGTTCGACTCCACCTGGAACATCACCGAGCCGTTCCAGGTGATGCGCACCGTCACCACGGCCATGCAGTTACAGCTCCACGCCGACCACGAGAAGATGATCGCCGCGATGGCCGAGCGGGACGCCGCGGCATTGGTCGCCGCCGCCCGGCGTCACCACGAGCGGTTGGAGTCGGTGGTCATCGGGGCGGGCACCGACAACCGGCGCGGGGACGACCGGCACGGAGAGCGGTCCACCGAGCACGAATGACCGGGTCGGCGCAACCGCCCAAAATATATGTTCGGCGTAATTCTCGGGTAACAACGCGGGCCTACATTTGCCCCAAGCCGGACACCGGCCGCTCTACAACAGCCGGACACCGGCGTCGCCCATTCCCCGGGAGTTCACCCATGACCGAGACCACCCAGTCGGACGCCGCGCACGGTGTCATCGAGACCAACAAGAACAATGCGGCCGGCGAGAGCGTCATCAAGGTCGGGTACCACCAGAACCTGACCAACGAGGATCTCGCACCGCTGCGCAAGCAGAGTTGGACCTGGTACAACATCTTCGCCTTCTGGATGTCCGACGTCCACAGCGTCGGTGGCTACGTGTTCGCCGGCAGCCTCTTCGCTCTCGGCATCGCCGCCTGGCAGGTGCTGGTCGCGCTGATCATCGGCATCGTCGGCGTCAACATCCTCTGCAACCTGGTGGCCAAGCCGTCGCAGCAGGCGGGTGTCCCCTACCCGGTGACCACCCGGGTTGCGTTCGGGGTCAAGGGCGCCAACGTCGCCGCGATCATCCGCGGTCTGATCGCGGTGGCCTGGTACGGCATCCAGACCTACCTCGCCTCGGTGGCGTTCGGACTGCTCGCGCTGAAGTTCTGGCCGAGTCTGGCGCAATACGACGACGTCGGCCGGTACGGGTTCCTCGGGCTGTCGCTGCTGGGGTGGGCCGGCTTCATCCTGATGTGGATCCTGCAGGCGATCGTCTTCTGGAACGGGATGGAGACCATCCGCCGGTTCATCGATTTCTGTGGTCCCGCGGTCTATGTGGTCATGCTCGCCCTGGCGATCTATCTGATCGCCAAGGCCGGATGGAGCCACGTCTCGTTCGACCTCGCCGAGGGTCCCGGCAAACACGGCTGGGAGTCGGTGACCGCGATGATCAGCGCGGTCGCTCTGGTGGTGTCGTACTTCTCCGGGCCGATGCTCAACTTCGGTGACTTCTCGCGCTATGCGAGTTCGTTCGGCGAGGTGAAGAAGGGCAACTTCTGGGGTCTGCCGGTGAACTTCCTCTTCTTCTCGCTGTTGGTGGTGTGCACCGTCTCGGCGGGTGCGACGGTCATCGGCAAGGACGACAGCGGCAAGATCATCACCGACCCGGTGCACATCGTCGACAAGATCGACAACACCACGGCCGCCGTGCTGGGTGTGCTGACCTTCGCCATCGCGACCATCGGCATCAACATCGTCGCCAACTTCGTCTCACCCGCTTTCGACTTCTCCAACGTCGCGCCCACCAAGATCACCTGGCGTACCGGCGGCATGATCGCCGCGGTCGGTTCGGTGCTGATCACCCCGTGGAATCTCTACAGCAACGCCGACGCCATCCACTACACGCTCGACATCCTCGGGGCGGTCATCGGCCCGCTGTTCGGCATCCTGATCGCCGACTTCTATCTGGTCAAGAAGCAGAAGATCATGGTCGACGACCTGTTCTCGATGGACCCGGAGAGCACCTACGCCTACCGCAACGGTTGGAATCCGGTCGCTGTTGTCGCCGTGGTGATCGGGGCGCTGGCGCCGATCGCCGTGGTCATCTGGGGCACCACCTACGCGTCGAGTTTCACCTGGTTCATCGGTGCCGCGCTCGGTGGCGTGGTGTACCTGGGCGGGATGCGGACCGTCCCGGACCGTTTCGTCTACGGCACCCCGGCCGCGCGCGCCAAGGCGCTGGCCTGACACTCTCGGCTCCATGCGCATCTGTGTGATCAACCCGAACACCGCGTCGGCGATGACCGAGTCCATCGCCGACGCGGCACGGTCGGTCGCCGCGTCGGGTACCGAGGTGGTCGCGGTCACCAACCCGATGGGTCCGGCATCCATCGAGAGCCACTACGACGAAGCCCTCGCGGTGCCCGGGCTGTTGCGGGTGATCACGGAGATGGAGGCCGACGACCCCGCCGACGGTTATCTGCTCGCCTGTTTCGGCGATCCCGGCCTCGACGCGGCACGCGAGATCGCCGTCGCTCCGGTCATCGGGATCGCGGAGGCGGCCATGCATGTCGCCACGATGCTGGGCCGCGGTTATTCGGTGGTCACCACGCTGTCACGGACCATCGGTCGCGCCGAGGATCTGGCCGCCACCTACGGCATGGCCGCCCGGTGCCGCGGATTCCACGCCTGCGAGATCCCGGTGCTGGAGTTGGAGACCAACCCCGACACCGCGGCCATCCTCACCGAGGCCTGCCGCGACGCCCTGGCCGCCGACGGTTCCGACGCGATCGTCCTGGGCTGCGCGGGCATGGCCGATCTCGCCGCGACCATCTCCGACAAGATCGGCGCGCCGGTCATCGACGGGGTCGCCGCGGGCACCCTGCTGCTGCAGTCCATGGCGGCCCTGGGATTACGGACCGGCACGACAAGTGGCGAATTCCGCACGCCGCCGCCGAAGCGGTATACCGGTGTACTGGCCGAGTTCGGACGCGGCTGAGTCAGGATCGGCCGTCCGACGGCCTGTCGGCTGTTCGACGTCCCGTGTCCAGCCCGCGTGACGGCGTGTCGCCCCGGCGTGGTTGTGAGAGCCGTCACGCCCGGGTGGATCCATTGGGATCCTGACAGGTACTCCCTGTATCGAGTAAGGAAACGCTCCGGCGGAGATTGCGTCGGCGCGGAATTGTGGTCGACAACGAATGTGACACGATCCCACGAGTCACATGCGACACAGAAGTAGACTTCTGCAACAGGGTTGCCGGAGGGGTGCCTGTGTCGACGCGGCCGCGACCGGGCAGCGCGAAGGGAGTGAACCATGCGTCCACGGGGAAAGCCCTGGGTTCGCACAGCCGCGATCGCAGTGGCGATCTCGGCGGCGTCCGTTCTCGGTGTCGGCGCGGTGGGCGGTGGCGAGGCATCGGCCGCGCCCGCCAACCTCCCCGGGGCGAACAACCTGGGATGTCGGCCCAGCGCCGCCCATCCCCGCCCGGTGATCCTGATCCACGGCACCTGGAGCGGCGCCGTCGCCACGTGGGAGAAGATGTCGGCAGCCCTGCAGGCCGAGGGATACTGCGTATATGCCCAGGACTTCGGTGGTCGCCGACCCGGGTCGACCGAGAACCTGCTCGGGTTCCTGGGCGGCGACGACATCCGGGCATCGGCCCGGACCCTCGCCGCCTTCGTGACGACGATCCGCACGTCCACCGGGGCATCCCAGGTCGACCTGGTCGGACACTCACAGGGTGCGCTGGTGGCGCGCCAGTACCTCAAGTTCAACGGCGGTGCGAACCCCGCCCACCCCGAGCGCAACGTGGTCAAGAATCTGGTGAGTCTGTCGGGGACCAATCACGGCACCAGCTATGACAGCAAGCAACAGATGGGCGCCATGGCCCAGCTGATCGGCATCCCCGTGGTTCGGCTCGCATCCACCACCGTCGGCCCGTCCTTCGTCCAGCAAATGGCCGGATCTCCGTTCCTCCGCCAACTCAACGACGGCGGCGACACCCTGCCCGGCGTGGTCTACACGGCCCTCGGTACCCGGGACGACACCGTCGTGACCCCACCGGCCAGCACCTTCCTCACCGCAGGTCCCGGCGCTGTGGTGCACAACCAGTGGATCCAGAGCGGCTGTCCCGGCCTAGAGGTAGACCACATGGGCATGACCAGCAACCCGAACGCCATCTGGGCCACCCTGAACGCGTTGGATCCGTCCTACCGTGTACGACACCCCCGGGTCTGCGGTTAGCGCGTACGAATCACACGCTGCCGACCGACCACCTGAGCCCCCTGTGGGGCGCTGAGCCCCCTGTGGGGCGTCTGCGAGAATGACCCGATGCCACGGCCAACGTTGTCCCTGATCATTCCGGCCTTCAACGAGGTCGAGACCATAGGCTGGCTCCTCGATTCCCTGCGGTCGGAAAGCTCCGAACTCCACGAGATCATTGTGGTGGACAACGCGTCCACCGACGGTACCGCCGACGTCGTGCGGACGTTCATCGACGACTTCCCCCAACTCCGGATCGTCGACGAACGGAATCCCGGAGTGATATCGGCGCGCAATGCCGGATTCGACGTGGCCGACGGGGACATCATCGGGAGGATCGATGCCGACGCCCGGGCCCATCCGGGGTGGGCAGCGGCTGTCCGCGCCTTCTTCGCCGACGCGGACAGCGACATCGGCGCCGGTACCGGGTTCTTCGACCAGTACGACATGCCGTTGCAGTGGGTCCACAAGGGCTTTCTCCGACTCGGCATGCGATCGGCGATGCGAGACGGAGCACCACTGGCTTCGTTGTTCGGCGCGAACATGGCCGTCCGGAAGACGACGTGGGAGAAGATCCGCCCGTTGTTACTGGAACAGGACGGCATCTTCGACGACCTCGACATCACGCTCTGTGTCTCCGAGGTCGGACAGTATTGCGCCTTCGTCCCGGGAATGGACATCAGCGCATCGGGTCGCAGGATGCTGACCAATGTCAGCAACTACGCAACGTTCACCAACTACCTACCCGCCACCTTCGAGGCACGAGGCATGCACGAGGAGGCGTCGAGAGCACGCGGCAGCGCGCTCTTCATGCGCGTCATGCATCTGGTGTTCTGGCTCCCGAGCCGAGCGTGGAATCCGCAGCGGCACAGGTACTCTGTCCGCCAGCCCTTCAGCCGCCGCCCCGAGCGCGTCCTACCGTACGGCGACCGCCACTGATCGACCGCCCTCCGGGAGCGGGTCGCGAGGGTGGTCGGCCCGCCTCACCCACGCGCACCGATCGCTCGCAGCGCCAACGTCCAGTGCTCGACCAACTCGGTCAGGTCGTCGCGATCGACGGCGTCGGCCAGGAACGAGATGTTCGCTCGTACCACCGTCCCCTGATCCGTCGGCGTGGCCATCGACTGGATGTCGATCTCAGCCTGCGGCGGCATGCGATTGCCCCGTGCGATCACCTCGGGGTCGTCCACGCTGCCGAGTTCGGGTCCCCGCACGTCCGGGAACCACGGCGCCGACGCGACCTCGTCGGACAGGGTGTCACCGGGGATCGTGCCGATGAAGTTGAACACCACCTGGGGTTCCGGTAGCTCACGCAGTGGTGCACCTGCCGGGTCGAGATACCGCAACAACCCGTACCCCATGCCACGGGAAGGGTGCGCATCCATCGCGGCCCGCGTGCGCGCGACCACCTCGGCGGCGACCTCCGGCCGATCGTGGAGTTCCTGCACACCGATACCGTCCAGATCGATGCGGGTCGGGAACATCGAGGTGAACCACCCCACCGTGCGGGACAGGTCCACGCCTGCGATCTCGGTCTCGTGGCGACCGTGGCTCTCCAACGTCAACAGAGCACTCTCGGTCATGAATCCCCGGTCCCGTCGCCATCCGACGATCGCGGCGGCCAGACCGGCCACCAGCTGGTCGCCGATGGTCAGACCGTCGCCCGCGGCGGCCACCAAGGGCTCCACCACGTCGGCAGGGAGTTCCACCTCCACCCGGCCGAGCTGATCCATCCGGTCCGTGGCCACATCCAGTCGGCGGGCACCCAACGGCGGGTCCTCCGCCGACAGCGTGGTGAGCCAGTGCTCGAGTTCGCCGCGATGAGCGGTCGCGTTCCGATGCTGCGCCACCGACCACTCGGTCCAGCTGGTTCCCGCACCCGGCAGCGCCACCGGCGTACCACCGAGCAACTGAGACCCCGCGGTGGCGATGTCGGCACTGAGGATGCGCCAGGAGACGGCGTCGACCACCAGGTGATGCGGGATGATCAACAACCGTCCCTGCCGGTCCGGTCCGGCGTCCAACCACCCCAGTCGCAGCATCGTCCCCGATTCGGGATCGAGCCGGTCCACACCGGCGAACAGCGCGTCACGTAACACCCGCTGGTAGTCGGCGCCACCGGGCACGGCCTCACCGGTCAACTCCACCCGGCTGATCAGCGAACGTATGTCGACCGAACCCGGGCCGTCGATGACCAGGGTGCGCGACGACGTCTCCAACCGCGATCGCAGCACGTCGTGCTCGTCGACCACCGACGCCATCACGGCGACGATGTCCTCCTCGGTCACCCCCACCGGCAGGTTGACCACCGCGGGCATGATGAACCGGCTGTGATCGCCACCGCGCTCGAGCATCTTCACCGCGACCGGGCCGAGGGGCGCGATCCCCTCCGCGACGCCCGCGGTGAGCTCGGCCGGGCCGTTCTCGGTCACCACGTCCGAGAACGCACCCGCGGTGTCCGACGGCAGCGCGGCCAGCGCCGCGATCGTCCGTTGCTCGAGAACGTCGCGGGCGGTGAACCGCAGACCCTCGCCTCGACTGCGGCTCACCAGCTGCATGGCCAGGATGCTGTCACCGCCCACGTCGAAGAACGAGTCGTCGGCGCCGACCTCGGCCCCGACCAACTCGCCGACGATGCGGCAGAGAATCGCCTCCGCGGGCGTGGTCGGCGCACGGCGCTCGACCTGCCCGATCTCGGGCACGGGAAGCTCCCGACGCGCGATCTTGCCCGACCGGCTACGCGGGAACTCATCGAGTACCACGATCGTGTCCGGGACCATGTACGGCGCCAACACCGCAGACGCACGGAGTCGGACCTCACGGGGGTCGATCACCACGCCACCGCGGGCCGTCACGTAACCGACGATCCGCTGCACGGTCTCGAGTCCCTCGGCGTCCGGCGTGCCGTGCAGCACCACCGCGGCCTGGGCGACCCCGTCGTGCTGCTCCAGCGCGTTCTCGATCTCCTCGAGCTCGATCCGCAGTCCACGCACCTTGATCTGGAAGTCCACCCGACCCACGTATTCCATTGCACCGTCGGCCATCCGACGGACCAGGTCACCGGTGCGGTACATGACGGCCCCGGCGGGTCCGAAGACGGCGGGCACGAACCGGTCCGCGGTGAGGTCCGGTCGGCCCAGGTAACCGCGGGCCACCTGGTCACCCGACAGGTACAACTCACCGACCGCACCGATCACACTGGGACGCAACCACCGGTCCAACACCCAGGCGCGGGTGTTCCACACCGGGGTACCGATGGGGACCGCGTCGTGTGGTGAGCCCGGCGCCTGCACGGCGCCGTCGGGCGTGGCCGCGATCTGCGCGGTCGCATCGACCGTGACCTCGGTGGGCCCGTACAAGTTGACGACGGTGGCACCGGACAGGTCGGTGACCCGGCGGGCGAGCCCGCTCGGCAGTGCCTCGCCACCGCTGAAGACCACCCGCAGTGACGACACCGCCTCGGGGGCCGCGACGTCGGCGAACACGGCCAGCACCGACGGCACGAACTGCACGACGGTCACGCGATGTCGCGCCACCGACGCGACCATGTCCTCGACATCACGGTGGGCCTGCGGTCCGGCGATGACCGTGGCGGCGCCACTGATGGTCGGAGCGAACATCTCCCACACCGACGCATCGAAGGTGAACGGGGTCTTGAGCAGTACCACGTCCTGCTCGTCGAGACCGTAGACGCCGGCCAGCCAACGCAATTGGTTGACCAATGCGTGCTGGGTGATCTGCACGCCCTTCGGAGTTCCGGTGGAGCCCGAGGTGAACAGCACATAGGCCAGCGAGTCCGGTCGCACCCGACCGCGGCGTTCGTCGGCCCGGATCGGCCGGTCGTCGACCGACTGCAGATCCGGCGCCGACAGCTGCAGGCACGACACCTCGACCGCCAGACCGCGCATCCGGCCGATGTGGTCGGCGTCCGCGACCACGCTGTGTACCCGGGCCTGCTTCAGCACCGCGACCAATCGCTCGTCCGGGGCGTCGATGTCCAACGGCAGGTAGGCACCACCCGCCTTGAGGATGCCGAATACGGCGGCCATCTGGTCCAGCGACCTCGGCATCGCCACGGCGACCACGCTGTCGGGACGGATACCCCGGGCCAGCAGAACCCGCGCCCTACGGTTGGAGATCGCGTCGAACTCCGCATAGGTCACCCGTCGCTCGCCGTCGATGAAGGCGACCGCATCCGGAGTGGCGACGACCTGCGCCGCGAACAGACCCATGGCGGTCTCGTCCGGCACCTCGTGGGCGGTCGCGTTCCACCTGTCGAGCTCGGATCGCAGCTCCTCCTCGTCGACGAGGTCGAGTTCGCGGACCGGGGTCGACGCCGAGTTCGCGAAGCGATCGAGTACCCACACCAGGCGATCGGCCAACTCGCGGGCCTCGTCGTCGGAGATCAACGCCCGCACGTACTTCACCGTCATCGCGAGGTGCGGGTCGGTGTGGGCGAGGACGGTCACCGGGTAGTGCGAGGAATCGTTGATCCGTGCACCCGCAACCGACATGCCATCGATGGTCGAACCGTCCCGCAGTTTGCTGCGATCGACCGGGTAGGACTCGAACACGGTCAGGGTGTCGAACAACACCGGCAGACCCATCGATCGTTGGATGGTCGGCAGACCGACGTGGTGGGCCTCCAGCACACCGGCCTGTTCGGACTGCACCCGTTCCAGGAGTCCGGCGACGGTCTCGTCCCGTTTCAGACGGATCCGCACCGGGATGGTGTTGATGAACAGGCCCAGAACGGATTCCACGCCGGAGATGTCGGCGGGCCTACCCGACACGGTGGCACCGAACACCACGTCGTCAGAACCGATAGAGCGAGCCAGCACCAGACCCCACGCGGCCTGCACCAGCGTGTTCATCGTCAGACCACGGTCGCGGGAGAGCTCGGCCAGGCCCGCCGCCGTGCGGTCCCCGATCGGCAACGCCAGTTCGACCGGGACCGCGCCGTCCGCGGTCTCCGCAGACGCCCTGTCCACCAACAGGGTCGGCGATTCCAGACCGTCCAGCGCATGCCGCCAGGCGGCAACCGCCGCCTCGGTGTCACGCCGAGCCAGCCACTCCAAGAAGACCCGGTACGACCGGCTGCGCGGGAGATGGGTGTCGTCCCCGTGGGTGGCGTACAGCAGGAACAGCTGCTCCATCAGCAACGGTCCCGACCATCCGTCGAGCAGGATGTGGTGGTTGGACAGCGAGAGGAGATGCCGCGGCGCTCCGGTGTCGTCGTCGGCGACGCGGATAAACAACGCGCGCATCAGCGGTGCGCCGGACATGTCGAAACGATCGCTGCGATGTGCCTGCAACAGCAGTTCCGCCTCGGCCTCGACGTCCGGACGGCCGCTCAGATCAACGGTCCGCCAGGGCACCTCGACCCGGTCCACGATGACCTGCACCGGGGAGCCGTCGGCGACGTGCGTGAACGCGGCGCGCAGGTTGGTGTTACGGGCCACCAGCGCGCCGACGGCGGCGTGCATCCGCTCGGGATCCACCGGGCCACGGAGGTCCAACACCACCTGTGCGGTGTAGACGTCGGTGACGTACTGTCCGGCCACCTCGGCGTGGAACAACATGCCCGCCTGCAGCGGTGACAGCGACCAGATGTCGGCGAGCCGGCCGTGGTCGGCCTCCAATCGGGCGATGTCGTCCTGACCGAGCCGTACCAGGTCGGCGACGTCGGACGGGGTCAGCCCACCTGCGGAATCTCCCCGGTCGTGCGTGGCCAGTGCGGCCGCCGCCTCGACCCAGAGGTCGGCGAGGTCGGCCACCGCCTGTCGGTCCAGGATGCCCGACGCATAGGCGAAGGACGCCGAGAGCCGCGGGCCGTCCGCACCGTCGGTGGTGATCGCGTTGATGCTCAGCACCGCGGGTGCGACCATGCCGTCGTCCTGGGCGCCGCCGAGTTCGCCACCGTCGGTGGCCGGCTGCCATCCGTGCACCGCGTTCTCGTCGACGGCACCGTCGTCCGCGCCCGCGGTGCGACCCAGGTAGTTGAACCCGATCTGCGGGCCGTCGAAGCCCGACAAGCGGTCGGCGGTCGTGGTGTCCACATGGCGCAGCAGACCGAAGCCGATCCCGTTGTCCGGCACCGTCCTCAACTGCTCCTTGACGGCCTTGAAGGCGGCACCGGCGGCGTCCCCACCCGCGAACGCATCGTCGGTGTCCACACCGGTGAGATCCAGCGCGACGGGGTACAGCGTGGTGAACCAGCCGACGGTGCGCGACAGGTCCGCGCCACCGACGGCACCTTCCTCGCGGCCGTGACCCTCGAGGTCGACCAACAGCGAGTCGGCCTGCACCCCACGGCGGATGCGCCACCGCCGGACCGCCAATGCCAGAGCCGTCAGCAACGCGTCGTTCACGCCACCGCGGTAGGTCTCACTGATTCCGGTGAGCATGGACTCGGTGACCTCGACCGGCATCTCGATCCGCAGTCGTTCGATGGTCGACGCGAGATCACGTTCCGGATCGATCCGCCGCGCGCCCAGCGCGGGGTCCGGGGTCTGCAGAACCGACGTCCAATGCTCGAGTTCGTCGGCGTGCGCGGCCGCGGACTCGGCGAGCGCATGCGCCCACGTACGCAACGACGTGCCTGCGTCCGCCAGCCTCGGCACGACACCGTCTGCGGTGTCGTCGGTCTGGGCCCAGGCGAGCACGAGGTCCGGCAACAGGATCCGCCACGACACACCGTCCACCACCAGGTGGTGAATCAGGACGTAGAGACGTCCGGTGACCGAATCCGGCAGAGTCGCAGCAGGATCCATCCAGACCACCTGCATCATCCGACCCTGCTCGGGGTCGAGGCGGTCGATGGCCTCGGCGGCCGCCCGCTGCGCGGCATCCACGAATTCGTCGGTGCCGGGCTCGGCGGTGAACTCCACCCGGGTCAGCACCTGCGCCGCGTCGAGCGTCCCGACAGGCGGGATGTCGAGGTGCGACCGGGCGTGATCGGAGGCGTCGACGACGAGCCGCGCACGCAGGGCGTCGTGCCGGTCGAGCACGGCCTGCACCGCATGGCGCAGGCGCTGCCCGCCCGGATCGGCGGGCAGAGTCAGGAAGTTGGCCTGCGAGAACCGGCGGTGCTCTTTTCTGGTGTCCACCAGCCACCGCATGATCGGGGTGAGCGGTAGTGCGCCGACTCCCCCACCCGGCAATTCGGACAACACCGAGACCTGGGCGTCGGCGTCCCACCGGGCCACCTCGGCGAGCCGGGCCACGGTGCGCTGGTCGAACACGTCGCGCGGGGTCAGCACGATGCCTGCCGCGCGGGCGCGCGACACCAACGTGATGGCGACGATGCTGTCACCGCCGAGAGCGAAGAACGAGTCGTCGACACCCACCCGATCAACGCCGAGGGTCTCGCCGACCAACAGAGCCAGCTGCTGCTCCATCGGCGATGCCGGCGCGCGGTAGCTGTCCTGATCGATCTGGAACACCGGCTCGGGCAGCGCTCGTCGATCCAGCTTGCCCGCCGGGGTGATCGGGACGGAGTCGAGCACGACGATCGAGGACGGGACCATGTGCCCGGGCAGCCGTCCCGCCACCATCTCACTCAATTCGGATACCCGCACCGTACGACCCGACCGTGGGTGGACATACGAGACCAACTGCGTCTGCCCGGTCCGCGGGTGCGGTGACCCCACGGTGACGGCGAAGTCGATGTCATCACTCTCACCGAGTACGGCGTCGATCTCACCGAGCTCGATCCGGAATCCACGCACCTTGACCTGGAAGTCACTGCGGCCGAGGAACTGGAGCGACAACGCTCCCTCGTCGTCGCGGGTCCAGCGGACCACGTCTCCCGTCCGGTACATCCGAGCACCCGGTGCGCCGTACGGATCGGCGACGAATCTCTCGGCGGTCAGGCCCATACGGTTGAGATAGCCGCGGGCGACGGACTCTCCGGAGACATAGAGCTCCCCGGGAACCCCCGTCGGCACCGGCCGCAGGCGGGCGTCGGCAACCAACAGCCGCGCACCGGTGATGGGGCCGCCGATGGTGACCGGCGCCGCCGGATCCATCGGGGTGGTCGCGGTGGACCAGATGGTGGTCTCCGACGGCCCGTACAGATTGAACATCCGACGGCCGGGCGCCCATCGGCGGACCAGCTCGGGCGGGCACACGTCACCGGCGACGGCGATCATGCGGAGGTCGTCGAGACCGGCGTCGGGCACGGTGGCCAGGGCGGCCGGGGTGACAAAGGCATGGGTCACCCGC
Source organism: Williamsia sterculiae (assembly GCF_900156495.1). Taxonomy (GTDB): domain Bacteria; phylum Actinomycetota; class Actinomycetes; order Mycobacteriales; family Mycobacteriaceae; genus Williamsia_B; species Williamsia_B sterculiae. Next base: position 103,543 of record NZ_FTNT01000009.1, on the reverse strand, counting down.
TCGTCGGCCAGCAGTCGGGCCAGGTCGTCGCCGCCAAAGATCGATGTGGGTGCGATCACCTGGGTGGCCGCGCGCGACACCGCCATCAGGATCTCGAACACCGACGCGTCGAAACTCGGCGACGCGAAATGCAGAACGCGCGAATCCGATTGCAGACCGAAGCGGAATCCCATCTCCGCGACGATGTCGGCGAGCCCGCGGTGGGTCACCCCGACGCCCTTGGGGCGGCCGGTGGAACCCGACGTGAAGATCACGTATGCCAGGTCGTCGACCGACACCGACGGCGCCGCGACCTGGCGTACCGTCGTCGCCCGGATGTCGGTGTCGACGCCCGAGTGCGCGTCGACAGGAACCCATTTCGTCACCTGGGGAAGTCCGTCGATGACCTCGTCGGTGGTCAGACCGATGGTGACCTCGGCGTCGCCGATCATGTGCTCGATGCGATCACCCGGATAATTCGGATCGATCGGCAGCACGGCGCCACCGGACTTGACGATCGCCCAGAACGCGATCATCGAGGTGATCGACCGGCCGATGGCCAGCGCGACCGGTGTACCGGGGCGCACCCCACGCTCGCGCAGCAGCCGACTGTAGACCTCGGCCCGCTCGTCGAGTTCTCGATAGGTCAGGGTCACGCCCTCGTAACTGACGGCCACGCCGTCGGGCGCGGCGGCAACCGCGTCGGCGAAGATGTCCACCGAGGTGCGCGCAGGCACGTCAGCCGGGCCCGTGACCGGCGTGAGCTCATCGCGCTCGACCGCGCCGAGCAGGTCGATGTCACCCACGCGGATCCCGGCGTCGGCGGCCACCGCGCGCACGACGGCGGTGAATCGCTCGGCCAGCGCGACGATCGTGGACTCGTCGAACAGTGCTGTGGCGTAGGTGAACATCGCGTCGAAACCACCGCTGCCGTCGATGCGGTCCGACAGCGTCAACTGCAGGTCGAATTTGGTGGTCGGCATGGGCGACTCGAGTCCCGACACCTTCAGACCGGGCAACTCCAACTCGGCTCGTTCGTTGTTCTGGAACGCCAGCGCAACCTGGAAGAGGGGCGAGTAGGCGGTCTCCCGTTGGGGCGCGAGCTGTTCGACCAGCCGCTCGAACGGCACCTCGGTGTGTGTGAACGCCGCGACGTCGACACCACGGGTGCGATCCAGCAGATCGCCGAACGGCTCCGCGAGGTCGACATCGGTGCGCAACACCAGGGTGTTGACGAACATGCCGACCAGGTCGTCGAGATCTGCCTCTCCACGACCCGCGATCGCGGTGCCTACGGCGATGTCCGAGGTGGTGGTCGACCGCGCCAGCAGCACGGCCAGAGCGGCGTGGGCGACCATGAACATGGTCGCGCCGTGAGCGTTCGCCACCTGCTGCAGCGCCTCGCGGACCTCACCGTCGATACCGAATCCGTATGCGGCACCAGCGGTCGACTGCACCGGTGGTCTCGGACGATCCAGCGGAAGGTCCAGCACCTCGGGAAGGCCGTCGAGTTGCCGGCCCCAGTAGGCGAGTTGCCGCGCGGCCAACGACTCCGGATCGGCCTCGTCACCGAGCACGGCGCGCTGCCACAGCGCGAAGTCCGCGTACTGCACCGGCAATGGGGTCCAGTTCGGTTCCTCACCGGCGTTGCGCGCCGTGTAGGCCACCATCACGTCGCGGGCCAGCGGCGCCACCGACGCCCCATCGGCGCTGATGTGGTGCACCACCACGACCAGGACGTGTTCGGTCACCGAGCGGCGCAACAGCACCATCCGAACCGGGATCTCGGTGGTGACGTCGAATCCGGTGCCGACGATGTCGATGAGAGCAGAGCGCAGCCCCGCGTCGTCACCGACATCACGCAACCGCAGATCCAGACCCGAGACCGATGCGTCGGCCAGGTCTGCCACCACCTGCCGCGGCCCCTGGCCGCGGTCCGCCGGATACCTGGTGCGCAGGATCTCGTGCCTGCCGACGACGTCGCCGACCGCAGACCGCAGCGCGTCCACGTCGAGATCGCCGGACAGCGAGATCACCGCCGGGATGTTGTAGGCCGCCGAGGAGGTGTCGAACTGGTTGATGAACCACATCCGGGTCTGCGCCGGGGAGAGGGGCACCTGGGCGGGACGCGGTCGGGCCATCAGAGGCGGCCGCGAGGCCCGATCCGCGCGTTCGGCCAGTTGGGCGAGACCGGCCACCGTGGGCTCGGTGAACAGGTCGCGCACGGCCAGGTCGGATCCGACGGCGGCGTTGATCCGCGCGACCACCCGGGTCGCCGACAACGAGTTGCCGCCCAGCGCGAAGAAGCTGTCGGTCGCCCCCACCCGTGGGGCCCCGACCATGTCGGCGAAGACGGCGGCCACGAGCTCCTCCACCGGGCCGCGGGGCGGCTGATATCCGTCGCCTCCGGCGTCGAGGACCGGCTCCGGCAGAGCCTTGCGGTCGAGTTTGCCGTTGATGTTCAACGGCAGACGCTCCAGCACCATGGTCTGGGTGGGGACCATGTAGGCGGGTAGGTCCGCCGCCGCGGCGGCGAGAACCGACCGCGCGTCGGCAAGGTCCACACCCTCGACGGGCACCAGATAGGCAACCAGTTGCTCACCCATCCGGTCGTCGTGGTGCACGGTGACCGCCGCCGCGTCCACCTGCGGTACGCCGGTCAGCACCCGCTCGATCTCCTCGAGTTCGATACGGAAGCCGCGGATCTTGACCTGGAAGTCGCTACGGCCCATGTACACCAGGGTCGGAGCGGTATCACAGTCCAGGGTGGACCAGCGAGCCAGATCACCCGTCCGGTACAGGCGCGATCCGGTTCGACCGAACGGGTCGGCCACGAACCGTTCGGACGTCAGGTCCGGGCGCCCGTTGTACCCGCGGGCCAACTGCACCCCACCGAGATACAACTCACCGGTGACACCGTCGGGCACCGGTTGTAGCCGCTCGTCCAGCACGTAGACCGCCGTGTTCCACTCCGGTCTGCCGATCGGCACCGTGGTGGTCACCTCGGCGGGCACCGGCTGACTGGTCACGCTCACCGCGGCCTCGGTCGGGCCGTACAGGTTGTCCAACCGCGCGGGGCTCGTCCGCCGGAACCGAGCGACCACCTCGGGGGTCAACGCCTCACCGATGCAGAGCACCTGTCGCAGCGAACGGAGTCTGTCGGCACCGACCTCGGCCAGGAACGCCCCGAGTAGCGACGGCACGAATGTCGCGGTGGTGACGGCGGTCTCGGCGATGACCTCCGCGAGTTGCGCCGGGTCCCGATGCGCCTGCGGCGGGGCCACGACCAGACGCGCCCCCGCGGTCACGGCCCACCAGAACTCCCAGACCGACAGGTCGAAGGTGGCCTGCGTACGCAGCAGCACCGCGTCATCCGCGCCCAGCCGGTACTCGACCTGGATCCAGGCCAGCTGATTGGCGATGGCGCCGTGAGAGACGGTGACGCCCTTCGGGCGACCCGTGGATCCGGAGGTGTAGATCAGGTACGCACTGTTCTCCGGCCGGAGCGGGGCGATGCGGTCGGCGTCGGTCACCGGGTCGGCGGAGGCCCCGTCGAGATCAACGGAATCGAGGTCCAGTACGTCGGCCTCTCCGCCGATCGCCGAGGGAGTCGCGCCGCTGACCACTATCAACGACGGGCGCGCGTCCTCGACGATGTAGGCGATACGGTCCGCGGGATGGTCGGGGTCGATGGGCAGGTAGGCGCCGCCGGCGACGGCGGTGGCATACATACCCACCACGAGGTCGATCGACCGTGACATGGCGAGCCCGACAACGGTTTCCGGACCGACTCCACGTTGGATGAGGATGCGCGCGAGCGCGTTGACCCGCGCAGCGAGTCCGGCGTAGTCGAGGCGGAACGCATCTGCACCCGTCGTCTGCAGCGCAGTCGCGTCGGCGTCGCGCTCGACTGCTGCACCAAGCAGATCCGCCAGTGTGCTCGGGGCCAGCGGCACGACCGTGTTGTTACGACCGCGGAGCACGTCCCGACGCGGCCGGCCGGTGAGCATCGGCAGATCACCCACCGCGCGGAGCGGTTCGGCGACGATCTGTTCGAGAAGTCCGACGAACCGATCGGCGAAGGTCTCCACCGTCTGCGGGTCGAACAGATCATCGGCGTAGGTGAACGCCGCGTCGACACCGCTGGGCACGCCATCGGCATCGTGGTTGTCGGACAGGATCAGGTGCAGGTCGAACTGCGCCACTCCCTCGGGCATCTCCACCGGCTCGATCCGCAGACCCTGGAGTTCCAGGGCCGCACGGTCGATGTTCTGAAACGACAGTCCCACCTGGAAGATCGGATGCCGAGCCGTGGAGCGGACCGGGTTGAGTACCTCCACGAGCCGCTCGAACGGCACGTCGGCGTGCGAGAACGCCTCGGCGTCACGCGTCTTGACCTCGTCCAGCAGCGAGGTGAACGCCCGCCCCCGCTCCACGTCGGTGCGCAGCGCCAACGTGTTGACGAACATACCGATGACACCCTCGAGTTCGACCTCACCACGGCCACTCATCGGGGTGCCGACGGTGATGTCACGGGCACCGCTGAGTCGTGCGAGCAACAGTGCATAGGCCGCATGAAAGGCCATGAACGGACTCGCCCCGCGGGAGCGGGCCAACTCCGCCACGCGCTTGTGCAGCGCGGCGGGAACCTCGAAGGTCACCTGCTTGCCGCGCAGCGACTGCACCGGTGGGCGCGGCCGGTCCGTCGGCAACTCGAGTTGATCGGGAATGCCTGCCAGTTCCTGCTGCCAGAAGGCGATCTGGCGTGAGAGCAGACTGGTCGGGTCCGACTCGTCACCGAGCAGTTCGCGCTGCCAGATCGCGTAGTCGGCGTACTGCACGGGCAGGGGTGTCCACACGGGGTCGACCCCCTGGGCTCGCGCGGCGTACGCCATCGCGAGGTCACCCACGAACGGGGTCATCGACTGACCGTCGGTGGCCACGTGGTGCACCACCATGGCCAGGACGTGCACGCCCGGCTCCGCGGCGATCAACGCGACCCGTACCGGGACCTCGGTGGTGACGTCGAAACCGACGGCGACGAAACGCCGCAACTCCTCGACGACTCCGCCGGATCCGACCTCGAGCAGCTGCAGTCGCGCAGCGGCCCGCTCGGCGTCCAGGATCACCTGGTGGGGTCCGGACGGCGAGTCCGGATACACGGTGCGCAGTGATTCGTGGCGTTCGGTGACGTCGACGATGGCTCGCTGCAACGCCTCGATGTCGAGGTCACCGGTGAGCGTGACCGCGGCCGGGATGTTGTAGGCCACCGACTCCGGATCGAAGCGGTTGAGGAACCACATCCGGGTCTGGGCCAGCGACAATGGTATCCGCACCGGGCGAGGTCGAGCCACCAGCGGCGGCCGGTCGGCCCGCCAACCTGTCGACTCGGACAGACGCGCGGCGAGCTCGGCGACGGTGGGGGCGGCGAACAGTTCGCGAACGGCGATCTTGGTGTCCAGCGCGCCACCGGCGCGGGCCACCACCCGCGTGGCGCTCAACGAATTGCCACCGAGGTCGAAGAAGCTGTCGTCGATGCTCACCTCGTCTTCACCCAGGACGTCGGCGAAGGCCTCGGCGAGTGTGACCTCCAACGGGTTCCGCGGCGCGCGGAACGTCTTGTCGCCCACGATGAAGACGGGTTCGGGCAGCGCGCGACGATCCAGCTTGCCGATCGGCGTCAGCGGGATCTCGTCGAGGATCATCGTCACCGCGGGCACCATGTGTTGCGGCAGATGTTCCCCGACGGTCCGCTTCAGGTTCTCACCGTCGACGTCACGACCCGGTTTCGGCAGCACGTAGGACGCCAGCACGGTGTCGCCACCGGGCCCGGGAACTCCGAGGGTCACCGCGAAATCGAGGTCCGGATGCGCGTCGAGCACCTTGTCGATCTCACCGAGCTCCACCCGGAAACCGCGTACCTTGACCTGGAAGTCGCTGCGGCCGACGTAGTCGATCGAGTGGGGCGCGACGCTGGGGTCGGTGCTGTACCGCACCAGGTCTCCGGTGCGATACATCCGGGATCCGGCCGACCCGTACGGGTCGGGGACGAAACGTTCGGCGGTGACACCGGGCCGGTCATGGTAGCCGCGAGCCAGGCCTGGACCCGAGATGTAGAGCTCACCGACCACCCCACGCGGCACCAGACGCATCCGCGCGTCCAGGACGCGGGTGGTCACCCCGCTCAACGGCGCACCGACGGTCACCGTGTCGCCGGCATCGAGCGGAGGCGTGATGGTGACGATGACCGTGGTCTCCGTGGGTCCGTAGGCATTGCGCAATGCCCCGGACCACCGCTCGGCGAGTTCCGGCGGGCAGACGTCACCACCGACCACCACCGACCTCACTGTGGCGAGCCCCTGGGGATCCACGGTCATCAACGCGGTCGGCGTCATCACCAGGTTGGTCACGCGCTCGGCGACGATCAGTTCGGCGAGCTCGGTGCCACCGAACACGTCCTGCGGCGACACGACCAGCGCCGCACCCGCGGTGAAGGCGGCGAGCAACTCACCCACCGAGGTGTCGAAACTCGGTGACGCGACGTGCATGAACCGCGACGTGGTGTCGACCCCGTAGTGTTCCCGCACGTCTCGCGCCAGGTTGGCCAGGCCCCGGTGGGTCACCACCACCGCCTTGGGCTTACCGGTGGAACCCGACGTGTAGATCAGGTACGCCTGCTGGTCGAGATGAACCGGACCGCGGAGCTCGGCCGCCTCGATCGGCGCCTCCGACTCGGTGCGAGTCCGTCGCTCCAGTTCGGCCAGGTCCATCCAGTCGACCACCGCCGGAAGATCGGCGTCGTCCGCGGCGGTGGTCAGGCCCAGTCGCGCACCGGAATCGGTGAGCATGTCGACGATGCGTTCGGTGGGGTACTCCGGGTTGATCGGCAGGTAGGCCGCTCCGGTCTTGGCGATGGCCCATATCCCTACCACCGACGCCGGAGATCGACGCAGACCCAGTGCAACCACCGTCTCCGGCCCTGCACCAGCACGGATGAGCTCGCGCGCAAGCCGGTTGGTCAACCGATCGAGCTGGGTGTACGTCAGGGTGCGGCCGGGATGCCGGTGGTCGCCTCGGAACACCAGGGCATCACCACGCGGATTCTCGGCGACCCCGCGAGCCAGCAACTCCGGCAGCGTCTGCGGGTCGACGCCATCCGGGCCGCTCACCGTGCGTAGCGACGCCGTCTCCGCGTCGGCGAGGACCGAGATGTCGATCACCGGGATGTCGGGGTCGGTGACCACCGCGCGCAGGATGCGATTCAGCCGGTCGGCGAAGTTGTGCACCGAAGTGGTGTCGAACAAGTCGGTGGCGTAGGTGAACGACGCCGACATGGGCTCGCCGTCGGGGTCGTTGTCCCCGATCGACAGCTGTAGGTCGAACTTGGCGACCTCGAAATCGGGGGTTATCGGGCTCACCGACAGCCCGGGCAGGCTGAGCTCCGGGATCTCGTTGTTGTCGAACGACAACGCGACCTGGAACAACGGCTGATGAGCGGTGGACCGGTGCACGTCGAGCACCTCGACGAGTCGCTCGAACGGGATGTCCCCGTTGGCCATCGCGTCGATGTCCACCGCGCGTATCTGCGCGAGCAGGTCGCTGAACCGGGCCACAGGGTTCACGTCGGTGCGCAACACCACGGTGTTGACGAACATGCCGACGAGCTCGTCGAGCGCTTGCTCACCACGACCGGCGATCGGCGTGCCGATCGAGATGTCGGTGGCTCCGCTCAGACGCTCCAACAGCACCGCCAAGGCGGCGTGCACCACCATGAACATGCTGACGTCGTTGGTGCGGGCGAGCTCCTGCAGCTTCTCGCGGACGTCCACCGGCACGACGAAGTCGACGCGGGCGCCACGCAGGGACTGCACCGCGGGCCGGGGGCGGTCAGTGGGTAGGTCCAACGACTCGGGTTGGCCCGCGAGAACGGCCCGCCAGTGCTGAATCTGTCGGGCGGCCAACGAATCCCGGTCCTGCTCAGCACCGAGCGTCTCGCGCTGCCAGATGGAGTAGTCCGCGTATTGGACCGGCAGGTCGTCCCACCCGGGCTCGTGACCGTCCACGCGGGCCGCGTATGCGACCACGAGATCACGGAACAGCGGTGCCAGCGACGCCCCGTCCGCGGAGATGTGGTGGGCCACCACCATCAACACGTGTTCCGACGGACTGACCTCCAGCAGCTGTACGCGCAGCGGGAAATCCACGGTCACGTCGAACCCGGTCGACGCATCGGCGGCCAGGAAGTCGAGCACGGAGTCGGCTCTGACCTCCACCTCGCGGACGGCCCGGTCCATCACCTCGGCGGTGTCGTGGATCAGCTGATACGGGCCGTCGGTGCTGTCGGGGAAGGTGGTGCGGAGCGACTCGTGCCGCGCGACGACGTCGCGCACGGCAGCGCGCAGGGCGGCGGTGTCGAGCTCACCGGACAAGCGCAACGGCAGCGGCAGATTGTATGCCGGAGAAGCGGTGTCGAACTGGTTGATGAACCACATCCGGGTCTGCGCGGGCGACAGCGGGATCCGTTCCGGACGCTTTCGCGCCGACAGCACCGGTCCGGTGGGACCGCCTTCCCGACCGACGGTCAGCTCGGCCAGCTCGGCGACGGTCGGACGGTCGAAGACGTCGCGCACGCTGATCGGAGCGCCGAGCGCCGCCTGCAACCGCGCCGCGACCCGGGTGGCCCCCAGCGACGTTCCCCCGATGTCGAAGAACGAGTCGGTCACGCCCACCCGCTCGCGCCGTGCGATGTCGGCGAAGATCTCGGCCACGGCACGCTCCGCGGCTGTTCGTGGCTCCACGTACTCGGTCTGCACATCGGCGAACTCCGGCGCGGGCAGGGCCGTGCGGTCGAGTTTGCCGTTCGCCGTGACCGGGAGTGCGTCGAGCACGGTGATCACGTCGGGAACCATGTACGCAGGCAGTCGCTCCCGTAGTGTGCGCACCAGCTCGGTGGTGTCGGGGGTGGCGTCGTCGGCGCCGACAACGTAGGCCACGAGGTGCTGATCACCGGCCGCTTCGACCACCAGCGCCACGGACTCGGCCACGCTGTCTGCGTCGGTGAGCGCGGACTCGATCTCCGGGAGCTCGATGCGCAGCCCCCGCAGTTTGACCTGAAAGTCGGTGCGGCCCAGATAGACGAGTTCGCCGTCGGCTCGTCTGCGGACCAGATCACCGGTCCGGTACATGCGATCTCCACGGCCCGAAGGATCGGCGACGAAGCGGTCCGCGGTCAGGTCGGGACGACCGACGTATCCCCTGGCGAGTTGGACCCCGGTCAGGTAGAGCTCGCCTGCCACATTCGGTGGCACCGGCCGCAGACGGGCATCGAGTACCTGCACCCCGGTGTTGGCGACCGGTGTACCGATCGGCACGGCGTCGACGTCGTCTGCGGTGTAGCGGTGGTACGTCACGTCGACCGCGGCCTCGGTGGGTCCGTACAGGTTGTGCAATTCGGCGTCGCTCAGTGCCGCGAGCCGCGCGGCGGTGGCCGGCGGCAGAGCTTCACCGCTGGCGAAGACCAGTCGCAGCGTCCTCGGGATCGCGCGATCGGGGGCGGCGACGAAGGCCGACAGCATCGAGGGAACGAAATGCAGGGTCGTCACGCCCGCGCGATCGATCAGGTCGAGCAGATAGACGGGGTCGCGGTGACCGTCGGGGATCGCGATGACGATCCGGGCCCCGACCTGCAGGGCCCAGAAGAACTCCCACACCGACACGTCGAACGTGGCGGGTGTCTTCTGCATCACCGCGTCGTCAGCGGTCAACGCGTATTCGGACTGCATCCAGAGCAACCGGTTCACGATCGCCCGGTGGGTGATCGCCACACCCTTGGGACGTCCGGTGGAACCCGAGGTGTAGATGACATATGCGGTGTCGTCGCTGCGCAGCGGACGGATGCGATCGACATCGGTGGGCGGGGTGTCCGGCAGTGCCGACAGATCCACGGTGTCGACGGCCAGCAGGGACACGTCGACGACTGTGGCGTCGGGAACGCGGAAACCGTCACGCGCGGTGGTCAACACCAGCACCGGGCGCGCGCTGTCGAGTACGTAGGCGATGCGGTCGGAGGGATTGTCGAGGTCCAGGGGAACGTAGGTGCCACCCGCCTCGACGATCGCATACATACCGATCAGCAGCTCGAACGACCGCCGCATGGCCAGGGCCACATGGACTTCGGGGCCGACACCCGCGTTGATCAGGTGTCGGGCGAGGCGCGCCACGCGCGACGAGAACTCCTCGTAACTCATCGTCTCGTCGCCGAAAACCAGCGCGGTGGCTTCGGGGGTCCGGCGCACCTGCTCGTCGAACAGTTGCGGCAAGGTCAGCGCGCCCCGATCGGGGGACTCCCCCGACTCGGCGATGACGGACGCGAGCATGCCGGCGAAGCGTTCGCCGAAACCGTCCGCGGCATCGCCGTCGAGCAGCCCGGGCAACATGGTCGACAGGGCCACCGTCACCGCCGCTTCCGGGCCGACGCCCACCGCGTTCAGCGCGACCGACAGCTCGGTGGCCTTGTCGTGCAGTGCCTGATAGGTCACATCGGTGCCGTTGTGTGACAGCGCGATCCCACCGGGATTGATACGTGCAGCGGTCTCGAGCAGCTCCGACAGGGAGCGGCCACGCAGATCGGCCAGCGCCGAACCGAATCCTCGCGAGTCCGGGGTGACGATCTCCGCACGTTCATCACCGGTGAGGATGTCGATGTCACCGACGACGACGTCGGGATCGTCGGCGATCGCCTCCAACACGGCCAGCAACCGTTCCATCATGGCCCGCACGGACGACTCGTCGAAGATGTCCAGCGCGTAGTCGAAGATCGCGTCGATCCCGCGACCGCGACCGTCGGTACCGAAGCTCTCCGAAATCGTCAGTCCGAGATCAGATTTCACGTACCGTATCGGCGACTCGAGCTGCCCGACCTCCAGACCCGGCAGGGTGACGGTGGGGATGTCGATGTTCTGCATGGTCAACATCGCCTGTACCAACGGCGCGTACTTACGCGACCGGTTCGGGGCGACCACCTCGACCACCTGCTCGAACGGCAGGTCGGAGTTGCCGAATGCGGCAAGGTCGGAGGTCTTGGTCTTGGCCAACACCGATCGGAACGTCTCGGCGAGATCGACCGTGCTCCGCAACACCAGCGTGTTGACGAACATGCCGACGAGACCTTCGGTGGCCGATGCGTTGCGACCGGCGGTGGGAGTACCGACGGCCACGTCGGTCGCGCCGCTGAGCCGAGACAACAGCACCGAGTAGGCGGCATGTAGCACCATGAACATGGTCGTCTCGTTGTCCCTGGCGATCGCGTGCAGGCGTTCCTGGATGTCCGCCGGGATCACGAAGGGCACCTCGCCACCGGCGATCGACCGTCGGTCGGTCCGGGGGCGGTCGGTGGGGAGCGCCAGCAGCTCGGGCAGGCCTGCCAGGTGTTGCCGCCAGAATGCGATCTGCCGCGACGCCAGCGACTCCGGATCCGACTCCGAACCCATCACCGCGCGCTGCCAGACCGCATAGTCCGCGTACTGCACGTGCAACGGCCGCAGCGTCGGCTCCCCGCCTGCGAGTCGGGCCGTATACGCCGCGATCAGGTCCGAGGCGAGCGGCATCAACGACGAACCGTCCGCTGCGATGTGGTGGATGACCAACAGCAGCACGTGGTCCTCGGGTGCCAGCTCGATCAGCAGGACGCGCATCGGCGGCGCCGACGTGACGTCGAAGCCCGCGGTCGCCGCCTCCAGGCACAGCGCCTGCATCTCCTGGTCGGAACCGGCCTGTCGCACCTCGAGCTCGGGGGTTGCCTGCTCGACGTCGAGAATCTGCTGATACGGCCCGCGCAGCGAATCCGGGTAGATCGTCCGTAAAATTTCCTGTCGCGCAACGAGATCGGACAGTGCGACACCGATCGCGTCGACGTCGACCGCGCCACGCAAACGCAGCCCGAGCGGGATGTTGTAGTCGGCAGCCTCGGGATTCAGTCGGTTGACGAACCACATCCGCTGTTGCGCGAGCGACAACGGGATGCGGTCCGGACGCGGCTGCCGGGTCAGGGGCCGGACGGGTTGACCGTCGAGATCCGGGGAGGCGGCGATCGACGCCGCCAGTCCGCTCACCGTGGACGCCTCGAAGAGCATCCGCACCCCGAGTCGGATCCCCAGCACCTCGTTGATACGCGCGATCGCCCGGGTCGCGGCCAGCGAATTACCACCCAGATCGAAGAACGAGTCGTCGGCACCGACCGACTCGACACCCAACACCTCGGCGAAGGCACCGGCGATCGCGGCCTCCATGGGTGTGGACGGTTCCCGGTGTTCGGCCGCGACGCCGAGGAATTCCGGCGCGGGTAGTGCGCGGGTGTCCAACTTACCCACCGGAGTCAGCGGGATCTCGTCGAGGACGATGATGGACGTCGGCACCATGAACTTCGGCAGGAAACCACCCGCATAGTCGGCGACGTCGCGAGCGTCGACGCTGCTGCCGGGACGGACGGTCACATAGGCGGCCAACACGGTGTCACCCGCGGGACCCTCTACACCCACGGTCACCGCGAAGTCCACGGCCGGATGTCCGGTGAGCACCGCGTCGATCTCACCGAGTTCGATGCGGAAGCCGCGAACCTTGACCTGCTGATCGGATCGACCCAGGTAGGCGATCTCGAGTCGCGTCGACGGACTGTCATCGCCGGTGGCCACCTCGACCCAGCGCACGACGTCGCCGGTGCGGTACATCCGATCACCGTCGACCGACAACGGATTCGCGACGAAACGTTGCGACGTCAGGCCGGGCTGATCGTGATATCCCCTGGAGACGCCGGGTCCGCTGATGTACAGCTCGCCGGGCACGCCGATCGGGGTCGGCCGCAGCCGCTCGTCGAGGACCAGTGCCTGCACACCGGTGATCGGACCACCGATGGTCACCGCAGCGCCCGGACGCATCGGTTGGCTGATGTTGGTCATGATGGTGGTCTCGGTGGGACCGTAACCGTTGTAGAAGCGACGCCCGGGCGCCCAGCGGTCCACCAGATCCGAGGGCACCGCCTCTCCCCCGGCGATGACATCGGCGAACTCGGGCAGACCGGCCGGATCCACCGACGCCAGCGCCGACGGGGTGATGAACGCATGCGTCACCCGGTGTTCGGAGAGCTGTTCGTACAGTTCGGCACCGCCGTACACACCGACCGGAACCACCACCATGGTCGCCCCCGCCCCGACAGCGAGCAGCAGCTCCAGGATCGAGGCGTCGAAGCTCGGCGATGCGAAATGAAGTGTTCGCGATGTCGCGGTGGTCGAGTACCGCTCCCGCTGTTCAGCACTGAACGCGGACAGACCGGAGTGGGTGACCTCGACGCCCTTGGGCTTGCCGGTGGTCCCCGAGGTGTAGATGACGTATGCGCAGTTGTCGGCGGTGACCGGACGCATGCGCTCCGCGGACCTCACCGGCTCGGCCGAGTGCCGTTGCACGGCGGGGTCGTCCACGTCGATCCATCCGACGGTCTGCGGCAGTCCCGCCAGTTCGGAGTTGGTGGTGATCCCCACTCGCGCACCCGAATCGGCAAGCATGTGCGCGACACGTTCGGGCGGGTAGGTCGGATCGACCGGCACGAAAGCGGCACCACTGCGTGCCACCGCCCACACCGACAACACCGACTCGATACTGCGCGTGATGCTGACGGCCACCAGGTCTTCGGTGCCGAGTCCGCGCGAGATCAGTTCGCGAGCCAACTGATTCGAGCGGGTGTCGAGTTCACGGTAGCTCATGGCGCGATCACCGTGGACGATGGCGACGCCATCCGGATTCGCTGCGACGGCACGCTCGAGCAGTTCGACGAGCGTCGCAGGCTCCGGTGGCCTCGGTCCACGGACTCCGTGGGCAACCGCGGCGTCGGATTCGGTGAGCAGCGGGATGTCACCGACCGGGGTGTCGTCACGAACCATGCCGGCGAGAACCGCCACCACACGATCGGCAAGACGGCGCGCGGTGTCGGCGTCGAAGATGTCCGACGCGTATCCGATGTAACCGGTCATACCGGCGGGGAATCCGTCGTCGTCCCGCTGCTCGCTGAACTCGAAGGACAGGTCGAATTTGCTGTACTCGTTGTCCACGGCGCCGGGGGTCACCGTCAACCCGTCGACCTCGAACGTCGGGGCGGAGGTCTGGTTGATACCCAGCACCACCTGCACCAGCGGGGTATGCGTGGCCGAGCGCTGGTGATCCACAGCCTCCACCACCTGTTCGAACGGGATGTCCCCGTTGGCGAACGCCCGGAGGTCGCCATCGCGCACCGCACGAAGCAGTTCGGCGACGGTGGTCTGTGGCGCGACCTCGGTCCGCAGGACCAAGGTGTTGACGAACATACCCACCAGCGCATCGAGCGCCTCGTCGTCGCGACCGCCGATCGGCGTACCGATGGCCACATCGTGTTCGGCACCCGACCGCGCCAGAGCGACCGCCAGGGCGGCGTGCAGCACCATGAAACCGGTGATTCCGTGGCGCTGCGCCACGTCCACGATCTCGCGGTGCACAGTCGGCGGCACGGCGAAGAAGTGATTGCGTCCGGTACCGGAGCGTTCGATGCTGCGCGGACGATCGGTGGGTATGCCGATGACCTCGGGCAGCCCGGCGAGCTCGGTCCGCCAGAACTCCAGTTGCCCGTCGAGCCGACCCTCACCGAACATCTGCTGTTGCCAGACGGCGAAATCGACGTATTGCACCGTCAGCGGGGCCCAGTTCGGTGATTGCCCGCTCTTGCGCGCACGGTACGCGGTCAGCAGGTCCTCCGTGAGCGGGGCGACCGAGAGCCCATCGGCCGAGATGTGATGCACCACAACCATCAACAGGTGCTCGTCGGGTTCATCGGCCGAAGAGGTGTCGACCTGCCAGAGCGCAGCGCGGAACGGGACCGTTCGCGTGACGTCGAATCCCGTGCGTGCGAACTGCTGAACCCGGTCCCACAGGTCATCACGGTCGACGACGTCGACGCGCAACGGCGGCAGTGAATCCATGATGGGAACGAGCACCTGCTCGGGACCGTCGGGTCCGTCCGGGTAGATGGTCCGCAGCGCCTGCTGCCGGTCGACCAGATCCACCAGGGCCGCGCCGAGGGCGTCCACGTCGAGGTCCCCACGGAACGCGAAGGTCATCGGGATGTTGTAAGCCCCGGATTCGGCGTCGAACCGGTTGACGAACCAGAGTCGCTGCTGTGCCAATGACAGCGGTGTGTGCACGGGACGCTCGCCCATCGGCTTGGCGAACCGGAGCCGTGCCGACCCTCCCGCGGGTATGTCCGAGGCGGCCGAGTCCACGAAGCGCGACATCTCATGCGGTGTCGGGTTCGCGAACACGTCGGCCAACCCGATCGCCGCCCCGACGGCCTCCGACATCCGTGCCGCCAGGCGGGTCGCCGCCAACGAGTTTCCGCCGGCCATGAAGAACGACTCCGTCATCGAGACGCGGTCGACTCCCAGCACGCCGGCGAATGTGGTGGCGACGACCTCTTCCAGCGGGGTCCGCGGTGCCACGTACTGCGCGACCTCGCGGACCGCGGGTTCGGGGAGCGCGTTCCGATTGATCTTCCCGCTCACGGTCAACGGCATCGAGTCGAGTCGGACGACCTGTTCGGGGACCATGTACCGCGGCAACGACTCGGCCACCGCCGCCATGACATCGTCCGGGTCGGCGTCGCCGGTGACGAAGCCGACGACGCGCGCCGATTCACCGGATCCGAAGACCTTGGCGGCGGTCAGTCCGGTACCGGGTGCCCGACCCAGGGCCGCCTCCACCTCGCCCAACTCGATACGCAAGCCGCGGATCTTGACCTGGAAGTCGCTGCGCCCGACGAAGACGGTCTCGCCCTTGCGGGTCAACCGCACCACGTCGCCGGTGCGGTAGAGCCGCGAGCCGGGCTCGCCGTGCGGATCGGCCACGAAGCGCGCTGCGGTCAGTCCCGGTTGTCCGGCGTAGCCGCGACCCACCGCGATGCCGCCGATGTACAGCTCGCCGACCGCACCGCGTGGCGTCGGGCGCAGACGGTTGTCCAGCACGTGGTAATCCACACCCGGGATGGGCGACCCCAGCGACAATTCGCCGATGTCGGCCAGTCCATTCCGTTCGGTCCATGCGACGTCGCGCATGGGTACCTCCAGGCAGGAGGTCACATCCGACGCCTCGGTCGGGCCGTAGGAATTGACCAGCAGCACGTCGCGTCCGACAAGGCGCTGGTACGCCTGCGGTCGTATCACCTCACCGCCGAGGCTGACTATCCGCAACGAGTCGAGCACCCGATCGCGGTCCAATTCCGTCAACACCTCGAAGGCACTGCACGAGATGTTCAAGTGGGCGGCGTTGCCTGCACCGGCCAGCCGCAGGATGTCCGGAACGTCGAACCCCTCGTCCGGCACCAGCAGCACACCGTCGGAGCCCAGTGCGGTCCAGACGCTCTTCTGGGTCAGATCGAATCGCGGCGAGGATCCGATGAGGACCCCTTCACCCGGCTCGATTCGCAGTAGATCGCGGAACCAGGCCAAGGTGTTGGCCACCCCCGCCGAGGCGACCATCGTCGGCTTCGGCCGCCCGGTCGACCCGGACGTGGTGATCACCCACGCCAATCGGTCACCGCTGCCGGCATCGAGCCAGCGGTCGGGCGGGTCGAGATCGTCGCTCTCATCCAGCGACAGGTGGTCCTCGACGTCGATCTCCACGATCCCGCGAGTGGCGCCGTCGGCGCCGGTGAACGACGTCGGGTCACCGATCACCACCGCTGCGCCCACATCGTCGAGCACCGCACGGGTTCGCTCGCCAGGGCTGGTCGGATCGAGCGGCAGATAAGCCGCGCCGGCCTTCCACACCGCCACCAACGCGACCACCCAGTCCGTAGAACGAGGTAGCAGGACACCGACCACCTGGTCGGGTCCGACTCCGGCATCAATCAACCGGCGCGCCAGTCGATTTGCTCTGCGGTTCAGATCGCGTCGGGTGAGCACACCCTGGGTGGAGCGCACCGCCGGAGCCGAGGGATCCTCGGCCACCCGGTCGGCGATCAAGCTCAGCGGTGTGGTCGTCGCCGGCGTCGGTGCCACGAAATCGGCGGGGTCGGCGTCGCCGACCACACGCCGCGCATCGGTGGCGATCCGATCGAGGGTGGCCGAGAAATCGGAACTCGCGGCGAGTTGCGGTACCAGACCGGCGACCACGATGGACAGGATCGCATCCTCGGCCATCCCGCGCTCGGCCAGCGACGGCGCCAACAGCTCATATCGATCGGCGAACTCCCGATAGCTGACCGTCATCCCGCCGGCGGACACGGCGGCGGCACCGGGGTCGATCGCCGCCGCGGCCGAGATCAACCCGGGCAGGTCCACCGGATCGACGACGGCCGTCTGCTGCGACGACTCCGGTCCTGCCAGTACCAGGTCCCCGACCGCCGCATCCGATCGGTTCAACCCGTCGAGCAGCAGACCGACGAACAAGTCGGAGATCAGCTCGATCGTCTCCCGATCGAAGATGTCCGTCGCGAAGCCGAATTCACCGACCAGAACGGTGTCGCCGGCGTCATCGACGGCTTCGCCCAGTGTGAGACTCAGATCGAACTTGGCCACATCGGTATCGGATCGGACCACACCCACGTCCAGACCGGGGAGGGTCACGTCGGCGGTCTCGTTGTTCTCGAAGGACAGCATCACCTGGAACAGCGGCGACACCGAGGACGACCGATCCGGCACGAGCGAGTTGACCACGGATTCGAACGGGAGGTCCTGCTGCCCGAACGCCTCGAGATCCTCGTCCCCGATGCGCCGCACCAAGTCCGCGAACGACTCGTCGAGGTCGACCCTGGTACGCAGGGCGAGAGTGTTGACGAACATCCCGACCAGATCGTCGAGTTTCGGATCCGTGCGCCCGGCCACGGGGGTACCGATGCAGATGTCGGTCTCGCCGGTGAGCCGAGCGAGCATGGCGGCCAGTCCGGCATGGATCACCATGAAGGTCGACACTCGTTGCTGCTGAGCAAGTTCGGCCACTCGGACGAGGTCGGCCGCCGCCAACGTCACTGGCACCGACTCACCGCGCGCGCCGCGGCGCGGTGTGCGCTGTCTGTCCAGCGGTAGCGCAAGCACTCCGACACCGTCCAGACGCTGCCGCCAGTACTCGAGCTGCTGCGCGGCCGGCGTCCCCGGCTCATCCGGCGCGCCCAGTACGGACCGCTGCCACACCGCGAAATCGGTGTACTGCACCGGCAATGCGTCCCACCGGGGAGCCTGTTGCGCGTTGCGCGCGAGATACGCGGTGACCAGGTCACGCGCCAGCGGGGCCATCGACGCGCCGTCTGCAGCGATGTGGTGGGCCACGACGATCAGCAGATGGTCCGTCCCGGATCGCAGGAGCAGCGTCCGCACCGGCAGATCGGTCGTGAGATCGAATCCACCGGCCGCGAATCCGGCCGCGGCGTCGAACATCGCGTCCACGCCGGACACGTCGACGGGTTCCAGATCGACATGCAACTCGTCGGTGGGTACGACTCGCTGGATCGGGCCGTCGACGGTGTCGGGATACACGGTGCGCAGCGAGTGCTGACGGTCGACGACGTCGTCGATCGCGGCGCGGAGGGCGGGGAGATCGAGGTTCCCGGACAGTCGCAACGGGAGCACGATGTTGTAGACCGATGAGCTGACGTCCAGGCGGTTCAGCAACCACATGGACTGCTGGGCAAGAGACAACGGAGCCTCGACACCGCCGGGCCCCGCGACCAGCTCCGGCCGCGCATCCTGACGCGGGGCACCGGCCATACCTGCGGCGAGCAGTTCCGCCGTGGGCTTGTCGAAGATGTCGCGCACCGGAACTCGCACGCCGGCCACAGCACTCAGCCGGGCCGCGGCCTTGGTCGCGACCAGTGAGTTGCCGCCCAGGTCGAAGAACGAGTCGGTCACCCCGATCGACGGGAGCCCCAGCACATCGGCGAGCACGTCGGCCACCGCACGCTCGGTCGCGGTGCGCGGCGCCACGTTCTCCCCGCCCAGTTGGCTGAGATCGGGCTCCGGCAACGCGCGCCGATCGAGCTTGCCGGAACTGTTCAGCGGCACCTCGTCGAGGAACACCACGATCCCCGGCACCATGTGCTGAGGCAGGGTCCGGCCGACGAAATCACGGATCGCGCGCGCGTCGCGCTTCCCTGTCGTGCGCACGTAGGACACCAACGTCGTTGCGCCCGAGGGCAGCTCGGCACCGTTCGTGGTCGCGAAATCGATGTTCGCATCCGCCATCAGCGCTGCGTCGATCTCGCCGAGCTCGATACGGAAACCACGCACCTTCACCTGGAAATCGCTGCGGCCCAGGTACGCGATCTCGAGTCGATGGGTGTCACGATCACGCTCCCACCGGACCACGTCACCGGTGCGGTACATCCGTTCGCCGCCGTTACCGAACGGATCGGCGACGAATCGCTCGGAGGTCAGTGCCGAACGGTCGTGATAGCCACGCGCCACAGCCGGCCCGCTCAGGTACAGCTCACCCTCGACGCCGACTGGGACCGGTTGCAGACGATGGTCGAGGATGAGCGACTGCAGGCCGCGTACAGGAGACCCGATCGTGATCGGGTCACCGGGACGAATCGGTCCGGCGAGGTCGGCAAGGATGGTCGCCTCGGTTGGTCCGTAGCCGTTGAAGAACTCGCGGTTCATCCCCCAGCGCTCGACGAGTTCCGCCGTACAGGCCTCGCCTCCGACGATGACCGTGGTCAGGGTCTCCAGACCGCGGTGATCGATCGAGGACAGAGCGGTCGGGGTGATGAAGGCGTGGGTCACGGCGTACTGGTCGAGGAAGTCGTGTAGCTCTTGACCGCCCAGGACATCGATGGGCGCCACGACCATGGTGGAGCCACGCGCCACTGCGAGGAGCAGCTCGAGCACCGACGCGTCGAAACTGGGGGAGGCGAACTGCAGGGTGCGCGATTCGGGGGTCAGACCGAACCTCTCGGCCTGTTCGCGCATCAGGCCGGCCAGACCGCCGTGGGTCACCACGACGCCCTTCGGGACGCCGGTGGTGCCGGAGGTGTAGATCATGTAGGCGGCGTCCGCGGTACGGATCACGCCCCGCCGTTCGGCATCGTCGAGCGGGTCGACACGCTCGGTGTCGATCGTGGCGCGCGCCTCGTCCGAATCCATCTCCAGCCAATCCACCGTGGCCGGTCGCGTCGTACGCCATTGCGCGGTGGAGATACCGAACACCGCTCCCGAGTCCGACAACATGTGTTGAATTCGGTCGGTCGGGTAACGCATGTCGATGGGCAGATATCCCGCCCCGGTCTTGGCAACCGCCCACAGCGCGATCACATACTCCAACGACCGTCCCAGTCCCAGTGCGACGTACTGTTCCGGACCGATCCCCCGCGCGATCAGCACGCGCGCCAACGCGTTCGACCGCTCGTCGAGTTCGCGGTAAGTGAGTCGTCCGAATGGAGAGACCACGGCCTCACGATCGCCGCCCATCGCGGCGGCGTCGGCCAACAGTTGCGGCAGGGTGGCGCTGACGGTGGCACCCGTCCCGAACTGCGAGAGCAGTTCGGCCCGTTCGGAACCGGCGAGGATGTCGATGCTGCCGATGGGTGCGGACGGGTCGGTCGCGATGGCGTCGATGACGCGACCGACCATGGCGACGATGGCCGAGGCCCGGTCCGCGTCGACGATGCCGGGCAGGTATTTCGCGACCAGCCGCAGCTCGGGATCGGTGAACGCGATCAGGGTCAACGGGTAGTGGGTGGCGTCGAGGACATCGGCCGCGTCGACCGACAACCCGTCCACCGCGGCCGCAGAGGTCAGCGCCGAACGGTCCAACGGGTAGGACTCGTAGACCATCATCGTGTCGAAGAGGGTGTCGACGTCACTGGCCGCCGTGATCTCGGCCAGCCCTGTGGTGTGGTGGTCGAGCAGGCCTGCCTGCTCCTTGGCCACCTGCGAGAGGACCTCGCCGATACTGACGTCGGGGGCGGCGTTCACCCGCACCGGGACGGTGTTGATGAACAGTCCGAGCATCGACTCGATGCCCTGCACCTGCGGCGGACGTCCCGACACCGCGGTCCCGAAGACGACGTCGTCGCGGTCGGTGAGTCGTTGCAGGACAACCGCCCACGCCGTCTGCAGCACCGAGTTGAGGGTGATACCACCGCCGCGGACCAGCTCGGTGAGCCGGGAGTGCGTGCCCGCGGCCACCTCGAGGTCGAGCTGGGCCGGGACCTGCCCGGCTCCGCTGGCGTCGATCCCGGGGAACAGCAGGGTGGGCTCGTCGAATCCGGCGAGCGCAGCCCGCCAGACCGGCAACGAGGCCTCCGGGGCGTTGTCCGACAACCAGGTGAGGTAGCTGCGGTACGGCGGCGGCGACGTCAGTCCCGCATCGCTCCCGCCGGCTTGGTAGACCGCCAGCAACTCACCGACCAGGATCGGCATCGACCAGCCGTCCAGGAGGATGTGGTGGTTGGTGATGACGAAGCGGTAGGCATCGTCTCCCGTCCGGATCAACGCGAAGCGGATCAGTGGTGGAGCGTCCATGGCGAACGGCGTGATCCGCTCGACATGGGTCAGCTCGGCGATACGCCTCGAGACGGCCTCGGGTTCGAGGTCACGGACGTCGGCCTCGGTCCACGGCACGGCAATCGAGCCGACGACCACCGCGACCGCCGTGCCCTCGTCGTCCGCGACGAAGGCACTGCGCAGGTTCGGGTGTCGGTCGACCAGTGTCTGCGCGCTGCGATGCATCCGTGCGGCGTCCACCCCGGACACGTCGAGAACGATCTGCGCCGCGTACACGTCCACGTCACCGGCCGACAGGTCGGCATGGAACAGGAAACCTCGCTGCAGCGGGGTCAACGGCCAGATGTCGGACACCACGTCGAAGCGGCGCTCGATGGCATCGATCTGGGGCTGGGCGAGATCCACGAGGTCGAGATCCGACGAGGTGAATCCTCCGGCATCCGCCGACGCGGCGTGCGCGGCGAGCGCCTCCAACGATCGCCGCCACAGCCCGATCAGGGTGTCCACCGCGTCGTCGTCGACCGCAGAGGGGGGGAAGTCGATGGTCGCCGACAACTGCGGTCCGACCGGGGACTCGGTGACCTTGGCGTTGATGTCCAGCGCCCAGCGCACCGGCGAGTCCCCGCCTCGCACGCCGCGAATCGCGTTGTCGCCGTCAGGGATCCACGGACCCGAGGCGCCGGTACCGGCGAGCCTGCCGAGGTAGTTGAACCCGATCACGGGTATCTCAGCCACCGAGAGCTCGGCTGCGGTCTGCGGGTTCAGGTGACGCAGCAGGCCGAATCCGACACCGCGACCTGGTACCGCCGCGAGCTGCTCCTTCACGGACTTGAGCAGGTCGCCCACCGCCGGACCGCCCGAGATGGCAGCGTCGATGTCGACACCCTCGGCGCTCAGCGCGACGGGGTACAGAGTGGTGAACCACCCTACGGTGCGCGACAGATCGGCCCCGGGAAGCAGCTCCTCCTCACGGCCATGAGCCTCGAGCGCGACCGCGATGCGTTCTGCGGTGTCACCGCGACCGGGCAGCCAGTGGGCCAGCGCCAGAGTCAGGGCGGCCAGCAAACCGTCGTTGACACCACCGTGGAAGGCCTGTGGCACCCGGGTCAGCAGGGTCTCGGTCAGCTCCGCGCCCAGAATGAGCTCCCGGTGGCGGACACCGGACACGCGATCGCGGTCGGGATCGATGCGCAACGAGGCAGGTGCCGGGGTCGCCAACACCGAGGTCCAGTGCTCGAGCTCGGCGACGATGTCCTCGTGGGCGGCGAGGTCGGTGAGCCCGCGTGCCCACCGACGCATCGACGTCCCCACGTCGGGTACGGTGATCTCCTCACCTGCCGTGGCCTGCGCCCAACCCAGCGCGAGATCCGGTAGCAGAATCCGCCACGAGACCCCGTCGACGACGAGATGGTGCAACACCAAGAGCAGACGCGTTCCCGACTGCTCGGCCCAGGGGCCTTGCACCACAACGGCTCTCACGACCACGCCGCTCGCCGGGTGGAGCCGATCGGTGGCGTCCTGCGCGGCCGCGGCCATGGCCTCGTCGAACGACCCGGTACCCGGCTCCGCGGTCACCAGCAGATCCTCCACGATCACCGCGGGGGCGTCGTCGACCGGTGACACCACATGGGTGACCGTTCCGTCGGCGTCGGTGGACAGGCGCGAGCGCAGGATGTCGTGTCGCGCAACCACCCCGGCGAGGGCGCGGCGCAGCGCGTCCTCGTCGTACGGGGTCGGCAACGGCACGACGACGGACTGCGAGAACGCGGCCACTCCCTCCGGCTTCTCGAGCATCCACGTGACAATCGGCGTCAGGTCGACCTCACCGACCCCGCCGCCGGGCAGTTCGGTGGTCACGATCGCCGAACCCTCGTCACGGACAACGGTCGCCAACTCGCCGATGGTCTTGTGTTCGAACACCTCTCGCGAGGTGAAGTGCAGACCTCGCGCCCGCGCCCGCGACACCAGCTGAATGGACATGATGCTGTCGCCACCGAGACCGAAGAACGAATCGTCCAGACCGATGTCATCCCGACCGAGCAGCTGGCCGACCAACTCGGTGAGTGCGAGTTCGGTGCCGCTGCTGGGGGCGCGGAAGGCGACCACCTGGGCGGAGAAGTCGGGTTCGGGAAGGGCGCGACGATCAACCTTGCCGCTGGCCCCGAGCGGCATCGCGTCCAGCACCACCACCGCGTCGGGGATCATGTAGTCCGGCACCCGGTCGCGGACCGCGTCGAGTACCCGCGCCTGATCGACCTGCGCATCGGCGGTGGGGACCACATAGGCCACCAACCGCTGTCCGTGCAGACTCTGGTGCACGGCCACCACCGTCTCGCGCACCGACCCGTCTGCGAGGACCGCCGATTCGATCTCACCGAGCTCGATACGCAACCCACGTACCTTCACCTGGAAATCGCTGCGCCCCACGTATTCCAGCTCACCGTCGGCGGTCCAGCGGACGAGATCGCCGGTGCGGTACATCCGCTCGCCGGGATCCCCGAACGAGCACGCGACGAAACGGCCCGCGGTCTGACGGGGATCGCCGACATACCCGCGCGCGAGCTGGCGGCCACTGAGGTAGAGCTCTCCCACCGCACCGACCACGGTCGGCCGCAGAGCACGATCGAGCACCCACACCCGGGTGTTCCACACCGGCCGACCGATGGGCACGCCCGACACGTCGGCGGACGTGTACTCGTGGTAGGTGACATCGACAGCTGCCTCGGTGGGACCGTAGAGATTGTGCAGCCGCGCGGGTGTCAGGGCCGTGAGTCGCGCCGCGGTGCCGGGCGGCAGCGCCTCTCCGCTGGCGAAGACCTGACGTAGCGAGGTCAGCGACGCACGGTCGGTGTCCTCGAGGAACACCGACAGCATCGACGGAACGAAATGCAGTGTGGTGACGCCACGTTCGGCGATGACGTCGGTCAGATACCGCGGGTCTCGGTGACCGTCGGGTACCGCGATCACCAGTTCCGCACCCACCTGGAGCGGCCAGAAGAACTCCCACACCGACACGTCGAAGGTGACCGGCGTCTTCTGCAGAACCACGTCGTCGGCGGTGAGGGGGTATTCGCCCTGCATCCACACGAGGCGGTTCACGATCGCCGCGTGCGGGACGGCGACCCCCTTGGGACGCCCGGTGGATCCGGACGTGTAGATGACGTACGCGGTGGTGGTCCCCCGGACCGGATGGCGGCGTTCGTCGTCGGCGACGGGCTCGCCGGATCGGCCGGACAGGTCGACGGTGTCGACGTGCAGCGTCTCGGCCACCCGACCGTCGTCGTCGGGCGGTGTGTCGAATCCGTCGCGAACCGTGGTCAGCACCAACGCGGGACGGCTGCTGGCCAGCACGTGGGCGATGCGATCGGCCGGATGGTCGAGGTCGATGGGCACATAAGCCCCGCCGGCCTGCACCACCGCGTACATCCCGACGAGTAGGTCGAAGGACCGGCGCATCGCGAGGGCGACGTGCACCTCCGGTCCCACGCCGCGGTCGATCAGCTCCCGGGCCAGCCGATTGACGCGGTCGGAGAACTCGTCGTAGGTGACCGTCTCACCGTCGAAGACCAGAGCGGTGACGTCCGGGGCACGCCGTACCTGCGCATCGAACAGACTCCCCAGAGTGGTGTCGGGCAACGCCTCGACACCATCGAGGACGAGTTCGTGCGCGGTGTCGTTCCACTGCCGCAGGGTCGCGGCGATCTCGGCGGGCGATCCCAGGTTGAGCGACCCCACCCTCGTGCCCGGGGACGCCCGCAGCATCTGCCCGAGAAAATCGACGAACCGTCGATGCTGACGCGACAGCTCGGCGTCGCCGTACAGCTGCGGATTGGCCTCGAAATCGATGCGCAGGTTCGCACCGTGCACACCGGGGTAGATGTTGACCGCCAGATCCTCGACCGGGCCGGTGGTGAGCACGTGCAACTGTCCGACCTCGTCACCGAGGGCGATGACCGGATGGAACATCATCAGATTGACCGACGGTCCGAACAACCCGCGTTGCGCCGACCCCTGGCCGATGTCGCGCCTCATGTCCTCATGTCGGTAGAGCTGTCGGCGCAGCGCGCCGGTGAGCTCGGTCTGCACGCGGGTGATCAGATCGTCGATCGTGGTGTCGTCGGTGACGGTCAGCCGCAGCGGCACGATGTTGGAGACCATGCCTCCGGCCCGCCGCAGTTTGGCGGTGTTCCGCGCGGAGACGGGGAGGCTGAGCACCACGTCGTCGCTGTCGGTCATCCGACTCAGGTAGGCGACGAATGCGGCGATGACCGCGGGGGCCGTACTACCCCCGGATGCCTCCGCCGACGCCTCGTCGAGCAGCGCGGCCGTGTCGTCGGGCAGAGTGACCGAGGACAGCCGAGAAAATCGTCCCGGCGCGGCATGCTGCTGCGACAGCGACAGCGGGGCCGGCAGCTCGCGGGTACGTTCCGCCCAATAGTCACGATCCTTGGCGAACCGAGCCGAATCGCGGTACTTGCGTTCTTCGGCGACGACGTCGGCGAGTCCGGCAGCCCGGTGTGGTCCGGGAGCCTCCCCCCGCACCAGAGCCGTGTAGATCTCGGCGACGCGGGTGAGCGACGCCATCGCGCCGAATCCGTCCAACGCGATGTGATGTGTACGGATGTACCAGTAGTAGTGGTCGACACCGATGCGGAGCAGCGAGCTGACGGTGAGGCGGTCGCGGACCACGTCGATGGGGCGGCTGTAATCGGCGCGCATCCACGCCTGGGCGGTGGCCTCGGGATCGGTCTCACCGGTGAAGTCGATCAGGTCGACGGTGTCGTCGATGCTTCCGTCGACGTACTGCTCCGGCAATCCCTCGGTCTCGACGATGCGCAGATACGCAGATCCCAGCTCCCGGCCGGCCTGGGTGCTGGCGCGCGCCAACAACTCGTGGTCGATGTGCCCGTCGACCTCGACGTATTGAGCGATGTTGATCGGGATCTCGCCCAGCCCCTGCTGGGCGAACCAGATCCCGCGCTGCGCCGCCGACAGTTCGAACGCCTCGTCCGACACCTTTGCCGGTACCTCGAAGCGGTCAGCATCCAAAGTCTTCCGCTCCCATCACGAACACTCGCTCGACCAGGCCCCGTTCAACATTGCGTAGGCCTCGAATCCAGCCCGACTCAAATCTAACCCGACCGAGTGTTCCAAGTTCCAATTCGACACGACAGTTCCAATTCAACACGGCACAGGTGGCCGCTCGGCAGCACGCCGCATTTGCCGAGCGAATTCACCCATCTTCGCGATTCCTCCGAAGTCTTATCGATCCGAACACTGCATCCGTTAACCAACCTTACCCAGACGCCAGACGACGGAGTCCGGATCACCCTCGGGTGATCCGGACTCCGGTGCGCACCCGCCGGGTGCGAAGATCTGTGACGGTCAGGCGGGACTGAGACGGTTGGCGATGACCCGCAGATCGATCTCGCCGGTGCGCTCGGCGAGGGTGCGGGTGCGGGGCACCATCGCCGAGTCCAGCTCGACCGCGTCGTGCCGGATCTGCGCCAGGGCCCTGTCGATGACGGATGCGACGACGGCGGTACTGCTCTCCGAGCCGAGCAGCGGCAGACAGGCGAACACCGCGGCCACGGCGGCGGCACGATCGTCCATCTGCTGACTGCGGGTCACCGGGATCATCTGCTCGATGGTGGCGGCGAGCTCACGGTAGGTGACCGACGAGATGCCGTAACCGGTGAGCACGCGATCGGGAGTGATGCCGGCGATCCGACGTATGGAGCCGAGAAGGTCGGGCGTGCGTGACGCACCGCTTCTCCGCGCGTCGGTGTCATGCCGTTCTGCAACGTTTGCCATCTTCTGCCCCTTGCCGTGTCAACGGTGCGACGAACCGCCCTGGCGACCTGCGTTCCTGGTCGTTGCAGACATCGTGGACCACCAGGAGCATTGCCGGAAGACCAAACGGGAAGACGTAACACATTTGTATGACACGGGACATGGGGTGGAGATCGGACCGACCTCCTGACCTGGATCTTCGGCTTGGTGATAAGACGCACCCTTAACAAAATCTCAAAAGTGATCTACGTCACATCACGTACCGTTCGGCCAGCTCAGTCAGGACTTCTCGTCCGCCTTCATGGCCAGGATGAGGCTCTTCGGGCGCAGGTCCGTCCAGTTCTCGTTCACGTAGTCGAGGCATTCGCTGCGAGAGGCCTCGCCGAAGACCTTGGTCCAACCCGCCGGGATGTCGGCGAAGGTGGGCCACAGCGAGTGCTGATTCTCGTCGTTGACCAATACGAAGAACCGGCCGTCCTCGTCGTCGAATGGATTGGTCACCACTACCTCCTGGTTCGCTGGGCGTGACCTCAGCGCAGCCGGCTCTGGGCGAGCACGGTCGTCGCCTCGGTCCGGATCGAACTCAGCGTATCGGCCAGGCGCTGAGGTCCGGCAAGGGCCAGCCCCGGGATGGCGGTCATCAGCGCGACCGTGAGGGCGGAGTCTCCCGATCGGTCGCCGGGCGACATCACCGACGCGACGCCGGCCGTCCGCGCCCGCAACTCACCGAAACTCACCGTGTAATCGGGTCCGGTCAACGCGGGGCGTTCATGGGCCGCGTCGGCAGCGTGCGACACGAGGTCGGCCAGCGTGCTCGCCCGATCGGGTCCACATACCGCGTGCGTGACAGTGGTCCTACGGCGAGGGCGCAGCTGCTGCGTCACGGTGATCTCCCTTCTTCCACCTCATCGAGGCGGCGAAGCAATTTTCGGTTGTGACCCAATTGGTCGGGATGGGCCCGTTTATGGTAGCCATTTCCCGACCAGCAAATACCGATTGGCTCACATTCGTCTGTACAGACAATATCGGCGACGTGGCGACCCGCGTTACACCCGATTTCGTAGGCTAGGTTCGATGGCTGAGCCCGGCGGTCCGACGTCGCGGTCACCTCACCTAGGCGCGACGGACGACAGGATTCACCATGCAACCGAGGCAGGGCCGACCGTCCCACGGGGATGGCCGACACTCAGCCCCCGACCCAGACGGCTCCGACACCTACCGCTTCCCGGTGGTCGCCTACGGGGAATCCGACCGTGTCCACCGGCATCCGGATCGGGCGTCGGCGTGGTCGGAGGAGTCCACCTCGGCGGAGACCGTCGCGTTCCGGCGGCCGGCGGAGTCGCCCGAGGGCGCCCCGTCGACCAGCAACAGTGTCGTCGCCGACAACCTGGTGAAACGATTCGGTGATTTCACCGCCGTCGACGGCATCAGTTTCACCGTTCCGACGGGCAGCGTGCTCGGGCTCCTCGGCCCCAACGGTGCCGGTAAGACCACCACCGTGAACATGCTCTGCACTCTGCTCACCCCCGACGGGGGTACCGCGACCATCGCGGGTCACGATGTGGTCCGCGACCGCGCCGATGTGCGCAAGTCGATCATGCTCACCGGGCAGTTCGCCGCCCTCGACGAAGCCTTGACGGGTCGCGAGAACCTGATCCTGTTCGGCAGGCTCATGGGTCTGTCGCCCAAGGGTGCGCGGGCCCGGGCCGACGAACTGCTCGAGGCCTTCGACCTCACCAAGGCGGCCTCGAGGCGGGTGGGCAAGTTCTCCGGCGGCATGCGGCGCCGGATCGACATCGCCTGTGGCCTGGTGGTCCGTCCCGAGGTGGTGTTTCTCGACGAGCCGACCACCGGGCTCGACCCTCGCAGCCGACAGGACGTCTGGGACATCGTGTCGTCGCTGAGTCGGCTGCACATCACCACCCTGTTGACCACGCAGTACCTCGAGGAAGCCGACCTGCTCAGCGATCGCATCGTGGTCATCGACAAGGGCCGGGTCATCGCCGAGGGCACGGCAGACGAATTGAAGGCGCAGGTCGCGGGCACCTTCTGCGAGATCGTGCCCACCTCGCCCGCGGACCTTCCCCGACTGCAGGACGCACTGGCCGGACTGGCGGCCGAGGACCAGATACGCGTGGACCTCACCCGGAACTCGCTGACCGTCCCTGCGGCGGGGACCGACGTGCTCGTCGAGGTGGTACGACGTACGGACATCGCCGGGATCGCGCTCAGCGACGTGGGTCTGCGCAGGCCCTCGCTCGACGACGTCTTCCTCGAACTCACCGACCGACCGGCCGACGCAGGGACCGAATGACCGCGACCTCCTCGACCATCGGACTGGTCACCGGATTCGACGCCGCCGCGCGCGTCACCGCGTGGGGACAATGGCGCGCGCTCACCGGGCGGGCGCTGCGGTCGATGTACCGCCAGGGTGAGTTCGTCCTCGCCATCGCCTCACCGGCGATGCTGACCATCTGCTACTACGTCCCGCTGCGCAAGATCATGAACATCTATGCGGGGATGGACTACTCGCAGTATCTGATGCCGATCATCTGCCTGCAGTCGGTGGGGTTCGTGGCCACCTCGTCGGCGATGCGCGCGGCGACCGACGGCTCGCGCGGCGTCACCACCCGACTACGCAGCATGCCGATCCATCCGGCGGTGCCGTTCCTGTCCCGGCTCTCGGCCAACGCGGTGCTGCTCGCCGTCTCCCTGTTGTGGGCCTTCCTGTCCGGCCTGGCCATCGGTTGGCGGCCCCAGCACGGAGTGGGCAACTTCCTCGGTTTCGTCGTGGTGGCGATGCTCATGGGGATCGTGCTCAGTTTCGCCGCGGACGTGCTGGGGTCGATGACCAACAACCCCGCCGCGACCAGTCAGGCGATGGCGCTGCCCCAGCTCATCCTGGGCATGTTGTCCACCGGGTTGCTTCCCGAGCAACGGTTCCCCGACTGGATACGGGGGTTTGTCCGCAATCAGCCCATCTCCCAGCTCACCGACCTGTTGCGTGCATTCGACCGGGGTGCGGTACATGCCACCTCGATCGTGCCCGCGGCGGGCTGGGTGGTCGGGTTGTTGCTGCTCGGCGCCGTCGCGGCGGCGTACAGCTCGTGGCGGAGCAATCACCGATGAGACACGACGAGCCGGCCACCGAGAGGTTCGCCCTGCGATCGCCGCGCCACCGCGCGACACACCCCGTCGACCAGTCGTGGCGGGTCGAGGGCGTGGCTCCGCGGCGACGACGCTCACTGGAGGCCGATACGGCCAACCCGGGTGACGTGCAGTTCCCGGGCACCGGTTCGCTACGCAACCTGATGGGGACCTGGCGGACGACCGACGAGGCCGACGATGTCGACGGTGACGTCGAGACCACCCGCTTCGCCGTACTGGACCCCGTGACGGCGAGTGCGTCCGCGCATCCCACGGCGATCTCCGATCCACACCGGATCACCGACCCGGAGACCGACACCCGCTCCCCGGTATGGCGTCGGACCACCGATGTGACGCCGACCGGTCCGTCCGCGGACACCTCCCGGGAATGGGGTTCGTCCGAGGCGATCGACAAGGCCACCGGATTC
The DNA here is from genome assembly GCF_900156495.1 of Williamsia sterculiae. Classification (GTDB taxonomy): domain Bacteria; phylum Actinomycetota; class Actinomycetes; order Mycobacteriales; family Mycobacteriaceae; genus Williamsia_B; species Williamsia_B sterculiae. The sequence continues at coordinate 72,684 of NZ_FTNT01000009.1, read as the reverse complement.
CCGGATGCTCCCCCGCCGGTCGAGCGAGGGGTACGCGCCTACTTCCGACACTTCGGGATCCTCATCCGCAGGCAGTTGACCGTCTGGGTCCGCGACCGCGGTACCTTGATCCAGAGCCTGGTCTTCCCGGCGCTGAGCATGGTCATGTTCAAGGTCGTACTCGGTGATTCGGTCAGTCGCTTCACTGGAGTGAACAGCGCGTTCGGGACGGTGCCCCTGGTGGTGCTGGTGGGAGCGATGTTCGGTTCGATGGCCTCGGGCGTGCGGCTGCAGCAGGAGAGAAAGACCGGACTGCTGACCAAGTTCTACGTGTTGCCCGTGCATCGTGGTGCCGACCTGAGCGCCCGATTGTGCGCAGAGATGGTACGTATCCTACTCGCCACCTTAGTGCTGACCACCATCGGCTTCGCCATCGGCTGGCGATTCAACCAGGGTGTGTTGCCCGCGGTGGGCATCTATGCGGTCGCCCTGCTGTACGGCGCGGCGTTCTCCACCCTCGTCCTGGCCCTGGCCCTGACGTCGTCGGACGTCCCGCTGGTCGGCTTCGTCTCCCTGGCTTCGACGATCCTCATGTTCTTCAATTCGGGGTTCGCGCCGATCATCGCCTACCCCAACTGGCTGCAGCCCATCGTGCGCAACCAGCCGATGACCTGTGCGATCGAGGTCATGCGCGCGCTGGCGATGGGCGGCCCGATCACCGACAACCTGATCAAGACCGTGATCTGGGCGATGGTGGTCGTCGCGATCTTCGCCTACCCGGCTCTGCGCGCCTATCGTCGCGCCGCGTCGACCCCCGTCTGAGCGAGACTGCCCAAATCGGACAACTCGCCCGCGGCGTCGCCGTACGATCACACGACCCACCGGGCGGTGGCGTGTCAGGGGGTTGATCCATGTCGGTCGCCGCGACGAGCGAGCTGTCGGGTCATGACGCCGCGTACGTGTACTGGGGCAGCACCCCCACCATCGCCACCGTGGTGTCCTGCATCGCGGTCGCGTCCGACGACGGACGACCGCTCGTCATGACCCGCGCGGACGTACACGACTGGATCCGGCCCAGGCTGGCGATCTCCGATCTGTTCACCTCCCGGCTACGCCGTCTACCCGGGGACATCGGCATGCCCTACTGGGAACGGACCGAGATCGACCTCGACCACCACGTCACCCTGCACGAGCCGGGTCGGACTTGGCCGGAGACGCGCTCGCTGCTCGCATCCATCGCCGATGCCCCCACCGACTTCGACCGACCGCTGTGGTCGCTGGACGTGATCCCCGAGGTGGTGGGTCATCCCGACCAGCCCGATCCGGTGACCGTGATGGCCATCGGGTTCCATCACGCGTCCATCGACGGGATGAGCATGTCGGCGGTCATCAGCGCGCTATCGATGGCCGAACCGCCCGCGGCCCCGGTCCACCGATTGATCGGCGACGTATCCGTGGCTCATCGTCGCCGGGTGATGACCGGGTTGCTGCGAGTGCCCGGGGCGTGGCTCCGGCTGCTCGGTGCGACCCCCCGGGTGATCCGCGACCAGCGCCGGGCGGCCCGCGCGGGCACGGTACTGCGACATGTCCCGCGGACTCGATTCAACACCGGCTTCACCGGTCCGCGAGAGACCGACGCGGTGCGCTTTCCGTTGGCGGACGTACAGGTGATGAAGGCGTCGGTACCCGGTGCGACGGTCAACACGACGATGTTGTCGATCATCGGCGAGGCCGTGTCAGAGTACCTCGACCGCCACGGCGAGCCCTGCGACACGCTCTCGGCACTGGTGCCGAAATCGCTGCGTGGGCCCGGCGCCGAGAACAGCACCGCAGGCGCGAATCAGTTCGTCCCGATGTTCATCGATCTCGCCGTCGGCGAGCGGGACCTGTCCACTCGGTTGGCACTCATCGGAGCCGACAGCGACCGGGAGAAGGCCCGGGTGGCTCGCGAGGCGCAGCACTCACCCGTCGGCCTGTTGCACTACGCTCCGTCGATGCTGCTGCGCTGGTTGGGACGGCGTTCGGATCGTCAGATCGCCGCGCCCGCGGCGGTCTTCGCACACATCATCGTGTCCAATGTCTACAACCCGAACAGTGCCCGCTCGATGATGGGCCACCCCATCGTCGGCGGCTTCGGCATACAACCGCTCACCGGTTTGTCCACGCTGGCCCACGCCGTGGTCACGCGTGGTGATGTGGTGGCGATGTCGATCACCACGGACGGTGCGGTGATGCCCGACCTCGCCCGGTACTGCGATCTGCTCCGCGCCTCCTTCGCACGGCATCGTGCCGCCCTGGTCGAGACGGAGCACGAACAGGCCGGCTGACCCGTCGCTCAGGCGGTGGCGTCGAGTTGCGCGATGACCTTCGTCGGCCGGATCCGGACCACCAGCTCCCCGGGCACTCCGTTGCGGGCGCCGAACTCCTCGGCACGGTCGGCGCCCATGTAGCGACCACCGGTGGCCGTGGCCACCCGACGCACCTCGGCGAGGTCGTCGGAGGTCTCCGCGATCCCCTGCACCTGGACGAAGGCGTAGGGCGGCGCGGGCAGGTCGACGGTGAAGACGACCCGCGGATCCCGGGCGATGGCCCGGCCCTTCGCGGTGGCGGCGCCGGTGTTGAAGGCGATGTGATCGTCCTCCACGACGAACCAGACCGGCGCGGCCAACGGCCGGCCATCGGAGGCGAGGTAGCCGAGATGCCCGGTCTTGGTTCCCTCGGTGAGGAAAGTGAGCACATCGCGATCGGTGAGAGTGGTCATCACCCCAACCTAGTGAGCCATCGACCGGCGTGGCGAGCTGCGCGGTCACGCACCCCCGCCGACGGGCAGACCCACGAGGCCGGGACCGGTCGACGGGAGCAATGCGTTCACCCTCCGACGATGCAGTGCGCCCTGCCAGACGCCGGTGCCGTAGGCGAGGTCGTCGAGCCGGCGTACGGCGAAGAACATCGGCAGGCCCAGACGCGGCAACGCCTCCGGGCACAGCAATTCGGTCCGCACCCATTCCACCCCGGCCTCGGCGACGGCCAGCGTGATCAGGGTCCGGCGGGCTCGGCGGGACACCACGGCCGCCCCGATCGACAGAGGCCAGTACGCGCGGCACAGGGCGGAGGCCAGTTGCAGCAGTCCCAGACCCATCGATCGGACGGTCGACACCGCCGCCGCACGCCAGGCGTCGGGAAGTTCGACGACGCGCTGGCGCGCCCGAGCCGCGACGACGACCGCCATGCCCACGGCCAGGACCAGCCCGACGGTCGAGCGACTCATCAACCCCGCGGCCACCAGGACCATCGGTCGGGACAGCACCACGGGTGCGGCCAGTCGCCGATGCCGATCGGTCAACAGAGCCGCACCGGTTCCGTGGTGACGACGCCACACCAGCGCGTCGACCAGGGTGTCGCGGTGGTCGTGGGCCGCGGTCGCGATCGGTTCGTATCGCATGGCGGCACCGACGGCGGCGAGACGCCAGCACAGGTCCACATCCTCGGCGGCCCGCATGGACTCGTCGAACCCGCCCACATCGGTGAACGCGCTGCGTCGCACCACCATCGCCGCGGCAGAGACCGACGGCACCGGGGTCCCGGGACTGACCGGGGCCTCGACCCGACCCATGTCCAGCGACGAACACAACGCCTGGTACCGCAACGCCGGTCCGCCGTCGACCCGCAACGGCACGATGCGTGGGGCCACCAGGGCCACCGTGGGATCGGAGAAGTGGGTGAGCAGGACGTCCAACCAACCCGCCGTGGGCACCACGTCGCTGTCGAGGAAAGCCAGGAACGCCGTGTCCGCCGCTGCCGCACCAGCGTTGCGGGCCGCAGCGGGGCCGAGGCTGCGGTCGACGCGGATGACTCGAGCGATGGGCGTGTCCACGGGTGTCACGGAGCCGTCGTCGACCACGATCACCGGACACCGGCCGGACAACGCCGCCAGCAGGCGGTCGAGCCCGGACTGGTTGTCGCGGACGGGGATCACCACCGTCACCTCGTCGGTGGACGGCCCGAACATCGGCCGGGGATGGGCCACACCCGCCGTGAGCAGCGCGCGGGCCAACAGTGCCGACTGCGGATCGGCCACCCGCAACCGACCGTCGGCCGAGATCCTCGACGCGGCGTGTTCGGACAACCGCATCAGCTTCGGTGGAGACCCACCCAGTAGCCGACGCCGATCACCGCCGACCACCGCGGCCAGGTCCACCTGCACCTGGAAGCCGACGGGCAGATCGAGGTCGTCGCGCCGGGTCCGGGCATCGGACGCGGCGGCACAGGTCATCGGACAGATGGTAGTCAACCGGGCCTCGCGACGTGCCGATCCGAGCCACGTCGAAACCCGTCGTCCTGCTCACCCGTGCCACCGCGCGCTGATACAGATATGAAATGCTGTTCCTACAGAGGTGACCCCGGACACGTCCCCGGGTCCGTGCAGGAGGTCGACGAAGATGCCGCAGCAACCCGTACCCGACACCACCACCGGACGCGCCGGACCGCTGTCCGGCATTCGGGTCCTGGAGTTCGCGGGCATCGGGCCGGGACCGCACGCGGCGATGATGCTGGCGGATCTCGGCGCCGACGTGTTGCGCGTCCAGCGGGCGGGCACCCTGCCGACACCGGGACTGCCCGCCGACCAGTTGCTCCGCGGCCGACGCGTGATCGAGGTGGATCTGAAGAACCCCGACGATCGCGCGCAGATCACCCAACTGGTCGCCAAGGCCGACGTGCTGCTCGAGGGCTTCCGTCCCGGGGTGATGGAACGGCTCGGTCTCGGACCCGATGACCTCCTCGACGTGAACCCGCGGCTGGTCTACGGCCGGATGACGGGCTGGGGTCAGGACGGCCCGATGGCCGCGCGTGCCGGACACGACATCAACTACATCTCGTCCACCGGCCTGCTGCACGCCATCGGTCGAGCGGGGGAACGCCCGGTGCCGCCCCTGAACATGGTCGGCGACTTCGGCGGTGGGTCGATGTTCCTGGTCCTCGGGGTGCTCGCCGCGTTGGTCGAACGTCAACAGTCCGATCGCGGCCAGGTGGTCGACGCGGCCATGGTGGACGGCGCATCAGTGCTGGGACAGATGATCTGGGCCTTCCGCGGCATCAACCTCTGGACCGACGAACGCGGCACCAACATGCTCGACACCGGCGCGCCGTACTACGACGTCTACGAGACCTCCGACGGCAAATACATGGCGGTCGGCGCCATCGAGCCGCAGTTCTATGCACAATTACTGGCCGGCCTCGGGTTGTCGGATGCCGACGTGCCCGCGCAGAACGACGTGGCGTCGTGGCCGACATTGCGTGCGACGTTCACCGACGTGTTCAAGACCCGCACCCGCGACGAGTGGGCGGAGGTGTTCGCGGGCACCGATGCCTGCACCACCCCGGTACTCACCTTCGCCGAGGCACCCGACGACCCGCACATGGCCGCCCGCGACAACCTGGTGGAGATCGACGGGGTGCGGCAGGCCGCGCCCGCGCCGCGGTTCTCCAGGACGGCGACCGCGCGGCCCACCCCGCCGAGTCGCGAGGCCACCGACGTGACCACCGTCTGGACCTGAGTCGCGGGACAGCGGCGCGTGACAATCTCGTCGCCGACGGTGGTGGACCCGACCTCGTCGAGCCGTCGGCGGCGGGCGTCCGTACCCTCGTCGGGGTCCCGGTCGGACTCCCCGCGAGCATCGGGCCGACACCAGCCCGCACCACCTCGAGAGGTCTCCGCAGATGTCATCGCCGACCCCACCCGGTCCACGCAGCGTGATCCTGACCGTCACCGACGTGATCGAGGAGTCGGTCGACGCGAAGTCGCTGGTGTTCGCGGTCCCCGAGGAGAGTCGCGGGTCGTTCGACTACCGACCCGGGCAGTTCCTGACGCTGCGTATCCCGAGCGACCGCACCGGATCTGTCGCACGGTGCTATTCGCTGGCGTCGTCACCGTCGTTGGATCCCGCCCCGAAGGTGACGGTGAAGCGGACCGTGGACGGGTACGGATCGAACTGGCTCTGCGACAACGTCGCGGTGGGCGACGAACTGGAGTCGCTGCCGCCGTCGGGCGTCTTCACCCCGGCGGACCTGAGCGCGCCACTGCTGCTGGCCGCGGCGGGCAGTGGGATCACCCCGGTGATCTCGATCCTGAAGTCCGCTCTGCGGGCGGGTTCACCCGCGGTGACCCTGCTCTACGCCAACCGTGGCGAGACCGACGTGATCTTCGCCGAGGAGCTGCGTCATCTGCAGGCCGCACATCCCGATCGGGTGCTCGTGGTGCACTGGTTGGAGTCGTTGCAGGGGTTGCCCACCGCGCAGACCCTGGCGTCGGTGTTCGCCCCGTTCCGCGGTCGGGAGACCTTCATGTGCGGCCCCGAGCCGTTCATGGCCGCGGTGCACGACGCGTTGGCCGCGGCAGGGTTCGCCCACGCGACCGTGCACGCCGAGGTGTTCACCTCCTTGTCGGGCGACCCCTTCGCCGAGCGTGAGCACGTCGAGGTCACCGCGGCCGAGGTGGCCTCCGCGTCGACCGCGGAGGTGGAGCTCGACGGTGAGGTCCACGAGCTCGCGTGGCCGAAGAGTCAGACTCTGGTCGACATCATGCTCGACGCGGGCATCGACGTGCCGTATTCGTGCCGCGAAGGCGAATGCGGTTCGTGCGCATGCACGGTCACCGACGGTTCGGTGGAGATGGACAACCCGGGTGCGCTGGACGAGGAGGACATCGCCGACGGGTACATCCTCGGCTGTCAGGCCCATCCGACGTCACCGGTGGTACACATCGCCTTCTGACTCGAGCGTCGCTCCCACCCGTCGAGTGGGCCGTCGTTGCGCTCGAGTGGGCCGTCGTTGCGCGGTTGCGGCCCGCTCGGCGGGAGTTTCGGCCCGCTCGGCGGGTGGGGGTCAGGTACCGCCGGGGCCGACGGTCTGCAGTTCGGCCAGCAGCCACCGGTCGTCGACCCTGCGCATGATCGCCCAGCGGGTGATCGGCACGACCTGCTCGGTGCCGGAACCGCCCGACTGCTGCGGCACCGAGATGGTCTGGTCGGCGAAGACCAGCACTCGCGCGGTGTCGCCGGCGCGGCGGTCGACCGCCGCGCCGGTGACGGTCGTGGACATCGTCGCCCGCGTCTCCACCGCCGCCGGTAACACGACGTCGGGCCCCTGCACCCGGTAGTCGGTGCGCAGCGGATCGGTCACCCAGGCGTCGACCGACACCCGCGCCCGATCCAGGCCGTCCGGCGAGAAGGTGAACACCACCCCCACCGCATCACTCGCCGCGGCCACCAGCCCGGGGTCGGTCCGCGGGCGATCCTCGGACTCCCCCGCCACCGCCACCGCGGTGGTGGCCGCACAGATCACCAGCGTCATCCCCGCGACCGGCAGCCACATCGACGCACCGCCCCGGGCGACCACCAGCGCCGCGCCGACCGTCACCACCACCGCCGGTATCGCGGGGACCAACCACCAGCTCGCCGCGTCGACGATCACCGCGGCGGCCACCACGGCCACGACCGACACCACGGTCAGCGACCACACCACCGCCGACAGCGCACGCGCGTTCATCGTGCCTGTGCCCGTTCGATCTTCCAGCTCCCACCGACGGGCGACACGGTCACCGACAGCACGAGTCGCGCGCGGCCCGGGGTGCCGCCCAGCAGCTCGGGATCCGAGGCCGCGGCGACCACCAGCGTCTCGACGTCCCCGGCGTCGTCGGCACTCGTCAGCGCCGCCGTGAGCACGGCCCCGGTACTGGGTTGCCGCTGCGCCGCCACGGCCGCCACCACCTCCGATCGGGAGGACGAGATGCGCTGGTGCAGTTCACCCGCGGTGACCGACAGGGCGGTATCGACGTACCGCTGCGGCGCACCGGGGTCGGAGGTCAGCAGGGTGGTCACTCCCGCGCGTACGGCCCGGAGCGCGTCGTCGGCGCGGTGTGACCGACCGTCGGCACGGTTGCCGAGCACCGACAGCACCACCACCACGACCACCAGCCCGACAGTCGACACCACGCCCGCCGCGACGACCCACCGCCTCACGAGACCGTGTCCAGACGCTCGATCCGCCACCGACCGTCGATTCGCAGCAGATGGGCGGTCACCACCTCACCCCGCACACCGCTGCCCGACTCGGTGAGGTTCACCGCCACCAGGGCGTCGGCGCTGTGGCGGTCGGCGCGAACCACCCCGGCGCGCACCGGGACACAGGTCACCGACGTCGTGCTCCGCGGGTCGGTGATCCGCGCGGCCGTCAACTGGGCGGCGAACGCCCCCGTGGCCACCCGGTCGGCGGCGGCCGCATCGGCCTCACGGTGGTCGGCACGCCGCGTGAGACCGAGGCACACCGTGGTCCCCGCCGTGTCGCGGATCTGCGCCCGCGCCTGCGCGACCCCGGACACCTGGACGTATCGCACCGCGCACACCGAACAGCACAGCGTCGCGGTGGCGACCACCGTCAGCACCGCGGCCACGATCGCGACTCCCGCTCCGCCGACCGCCCGCCCCAGCACCGGTACCCCGGTGACCGCGCCGACGACCAATCCCACCGCCGGGAACCACCAGATCGGAAAACCCGCGACGACCCCGGTGACGACCGTCAGCACGAGAGCGGCCACGGCCGCGGCGATCCCCATCACCCGCATCACGAGAGCAACTGCAGGTCGGACACCTTCAGCTGTGCCCCGTCCGGTTCCACGGCCACGCGCAACCGGAACCGCGCCACGCTGCCCGCGGACTCGCCCGCGCGGGTCGTCGCCACCCAGGCCGTGACCAGATGACGCGTGACGTCGCCGTCGACCGACTCCAACCCCATCCCGTCGACCTCGCCCCGCGACACCGTCCCCACCTGACGCACGAACCGGGTGTACGCGTCGGCCGACTGGGCGAACGCATCACGGAAGGTCCCGGTGGCGCCCGCCAGGATCTCGCGGGACCGGTCCGGATCCGCGGCGTCGGGCGTGACGAGCAACCCCACTTCCCTGCGGACGACCTGTCGGCGGGCGTCGTCGCCGTATCCGGGCGAGGACGACACCCAACGGGCCACGAACACGGCGGTCACCACCGTCACCGCCAGTACGAGCACGACGACGGCCCAGACGACCCGGGCGGGAACCGGGTCGGCGGGCGCCCGAGTGAACCGCAGCGTAGCCATGTGGCGCCATGATAGGACGGGTCATTCGACGCGCCGTCCAGGACCAACGGTGGTGAGATGAGGCATGTCCACTTCGCGAACTCCGCGTGTACCGCTGACACCCGCCACGCTGTTCCGCCTGAAACCGCTTCCGCAGGGTGATCAGGCCGAAGCGGACACCGGTCTGAACCGCAACATCTCGACCCTGCAACTGACCAGCTTCGGCGTCGGCGCGACCGTGGGCACCGGCATCTTCTTCGTGATGTCGCAAGCCGTCCCGGAGGCCGGGCCCGCGGTGATCATCTCGTTCCTCGTCGCAGGCGTCGCGGCCGGGCTCGCCGCCATCTGCTACGCGGAGATGGCGTCGGCGGTGCCGGTCTCGGGGTCCACCTACTCCTACGCCTACGCCACCCTCGGCGAGGTGGTGGCGATGGGCGTCGCCGCCTGCCTGCTGTTGGAGTACGGGGTGTCGACGGCCGCGGTCGCCGTCGGCTGGAGCGGTTACCTCAACGAACTGCTCCGAGATCTGCACATCCCCGCCATCCCGCACGTGCTCAGCGCGGCCCCGTGGGACTCCGACCCCGGGGTGGTGAACCTGCCCGCGATCATCCTGGTGGCGATGTGCGCGGTGCTGTTGATCCGCGGGGCAAGCGAGTCGGCTCGGGTCAACACCGTGATGGTGTTCATCAAACTCGGTGTGCTGGCGATGTTCGCGGCGATCGCGTTCAGCGCCTTCGACGCCGGGAACCTCAGTCCGTTCGCCCCCGAGGGATTCAGCGGCGTGACCCTGGCGGCGGGCACCATCTTCTTCTCCTTCATCGGACTCGACTCCGTGTCGACCGCCGGTGAGGAGGTGAAGGACCCACAGAAGACCATGCCGCGCGCCCTGATCGCGGCGTTGATCACCGTGGTGGCGATCTACGTGCTGGTCTCCTTCGCCGCGATCGGCGCACAGCAGGCGTCGAAGTTCGAGGGGCAGGAGGAGGCCGGCCTGGCGCAGATCCTCGACGACGTGACCGGGGCGTCGTGGCCGTCGCTGATCCTGTCCGCCGGCGCGGTCATCTCCATCTTCTCGGTGACCCTGGTGACCATGTACGGCCAGACCCGCATCCTGTTCGCGATGGGCCGCGACGGCATGCTGCCGAAGTTCTTCACCAAGGTGAACCCGCAGACACTGACGCCGGTGAACAACACCGTCGTGGTCGCGGTGGTGGTGTCGATCCTGGCCGGATTCATCCCGCTGGACTATCTGGCCGACATGGTGTCCATCGGCACCCTGGTGGCCTTCATCGTGGTCAGCGCGGGTGTGATCATCCTGCGGGTCCGCGTGCCGGATCTGCATCGACCGTTCAAGGTTCCGCTGTACCCGGTGACCCCGATCCTCGCCATAGCGGCCTGCATCTACGTGTTGTCCGGACTGCACTGGTACACGTATCTGTTCTTCCTGGTCTGGGTGGCGGTGGTGGTGACCTTCTACCTGTTCTGGGGCCGACATCACTCCCTGCTCAATGTCACCGACGACCCGCTGGGCGAATCATGAGCGTGGCCGTCGGGTATCTACCCGGACCGGGTGCGAACAGCGCCCTCGAACTGGCGGTCGCGCTCGCTCGCGAACTGCACACCGGTATCGGGGTGATGACCGTGGTCCCCCGACCGTGGGCCACCCCCTCGATGGCGAAGGTGGACGCCGAGTTCTCCGCCTATGCGGGACGACTCGCCGCCGAGGCGCACGATGCGGCCGCCGCCCACCTCCACACGATCGATGTCGACGTGCCGGTCTCGTACCGCAGCGTTCCCGACCGTTCGGCCGGTGAGGCGCTGATGCGGGTGAGCCGGGAGACGGAGGCGCAGGTGCTGGTGTTGGGTTCGTCGGCGGGCGAGACCGGCAAGATCCGGATCGGTTCCACCATCAGCCGATTGCTGCACTCCGCGGATCTGCCGATCGCGTTGGCACCGAACGACTTCACCTACCCCGACGGCGGGATCACCGGACTGACCTGTGCGTGGTCGGGTCTGACCGCGGCGCGCGGGATGATCGCCGAGGCCGGCGAGATCGCCGCCCAGGTCGGCGTGCGCCTGCGGGTGACGACATTCGGGGTGACACCGGCGCAGATGTATCCCACCTCGGTGGGTTTCGACGCCGAGCAACAGATGCTCGACGCCTGGCGCGAGCAGATGGTCGTCGAACAGGACGGTCTGGTCGGTCAGGGGGTGATCGGGTCGGACGTCGAGCGGGTCGTGGCCACCGGCCGCACCTGGGTCGACGCGGTGGGCAGCATCGACTGGCCACGGGGTGAGATGCTGGTCATCGGGACCACCTCACGGTGGGCGACCCGGCGGATCTTCCTCGGATCCACCGCTACCCGGATCGTCACCGCCTCACCGGTGCCGGTACTGGTGCTACCCGGCTGAGGTGCCCGGACAGGTCGTCACGTAATCGTGACGGACCGTCGGACCGGCCGCGACCCGCAGATCGGTCAGCGCCTGCCGTAGATCCTCCCGGGTATCGACTTCGTCCGGCCGCATCCGCCACCCCTTGTCCGAAACCAGTTCTCGCAGGTCGGTTGTATCGACGTGCGTATCGCCGCGTGATCACACCGCCGTTCGGTCCACACCATAGCTGCGGTTACGGAACAATGGCGGCACACGACAGGTCGGGGTGAGAGAAAGTGGGGGCACCACAACCATGAGCACTGCCGAACAATTGGCACCGGCGATTCCGCTGCATCCGACAGGGGCGTCGCGCCCACCTCTCGCGCCGGGACAGCCCGCCGCGACCGGCTCGGCGCCCCACGACCACGGGCCCGCCGGACCGTCGATGCCCTACGCTGCGCCCCGGTTGTCGGGACGTGAGATCGAGGTGCTGATCGCCTGGCTCGCGGCCGACTCCAAGGAACAGGCGGCGGCACGATTGTTCATCACGGCATCGACGGTGAACACTCATCTGACCCGGATCCGGGCCAAGTACGTCGCCGTGGGGCGCCCGGCCAAATCGAAGGCCAGCCTGTTCGCCCGGGCCATCCAGGACGGGCACACCACCCTCGACGAGTGGTGAGCGATCGGCGGGCGTATCCCGGGTGGCGCCGGGCCACGACTCGACCGGCCGTCCGGTGCGGGTGCTCTGACCTATCCGGTCACCACACCATCGGGGCGAGGTGCATCAAGGCGTACTGCCGGACCCGCTCGGGATCGTTGCGGCCCGGTTCGGTGGACGGGATCTCCAGGAACGACAACACCAGCCGGACGTGGATCTCCACCGCCTCGCGCAGTTCCGGATCGGGGCGCACCGCGCCTGCACGCCGGAGAGTGCGCACGATGCGGTCGGTGGCACTGTCGATGAACATCGTGGTCACCGACGCGGTGATGCCCTTGATCTCGGCGTCGGTGAGGACGAGTCGCCGCATCAGTGGGTCGTCGACGATCATCCGGGCGCCTTCGGAGAACGCCTCGGCGACCGCGTCGCGGGGGGTGTGGCCGATGGTGGCCTGGTCGAGGCGCACCATGCCTTCGCGGTACAGCCGTTCGGCGACACCGACGAGCAGTGCCTCCTTGTTGGGGAAGCGCCGATAGAGCGTGCTGCGGCTGACCCCCGCACGACGGGCGACATCGTCCATGCTGGCGCGTCGTACCCCCACCTCGGTGAACTCGGCGGCGGCGGCGTCCAGGATGGCGTCCTGCTGGTCGGCGGGTGATGCACTCGTCCGTGCCTTACGCGTGTTCACCTCCGCTGTGGTGCTCATCCCCTGCGCCTCCTGTCGACCGGTCTGTGAAACAGATCATCGAAATCGTATCTTCGGGCCGAGTGTGATGTCTAGCACACCAACCCCTGGCCGGCCGGGTGGTGATGGGCGAGCAGGGCGTGACAGCGTCGCAGTCGCTCCACCCACCAGGCGCGGCGGTCGGCGGTGGCCGACGGGGTGACCGGATCCGGTTCGACGACCCTGGGGGTCAGCATCCCGTCGACCGCGACGAACGGCGCGGCGACGTCGGCGGTGAACATGCTGCCGGTGCCCAGTCCGCAGGCGGGCGGCGTCACCGGCAACGCGGCGGCGGTCGCGACCCCCGCCGACATCCCGACCGCCGTGTCCAGAGCGCTGGAGATCACCACGGTGAGGTCGATCTGCTCGGCGAGGCGTAGCACGCGACGCATCCCACCCAGGGGCGCGACCTTGAGGACCGCGACGTCGGCCGCTCCGGCGCGCACCACACGCAGCGGGTCGTCGGCGCGCCGGATGCTCTCGTCCGCGGCGATCGGCGTGTCCACCGCCGCCCGCACCCGCGCGAGCTCATCGATGGTCGCGCACGGTTGTTCGACGTACTGCAGGGCGCCGAGGGCACCGATCGCCTCGACCGCCTGCTCGACGGTCCACCGCCCGTTGGCGTCGACCCGGACGTGCGGTAGCAGCTGACGAACCGCGGCCACCCGCGCCAGATCGTCGTCGAGGGACTGCCCCGGTTCGGCCACCTTCACCTTGGCGGTCCGCACACCGCCGAAGCGGGCGACGATGTCGGCCACGTCGTCGGCGGGGACGGCTGGGACGGTCGCGTTCACCGGTACCCGGTCCCGTCGCGCCGGCGGCGGGCCGACCCACGCGGCCTCGAGGCCAGCGGCCAGCCACCATGCCGCCTCGGCATCGTCGTACTCGACGAACGGTGCGAACTCACCCCACCCGGCGGGCCCGCGGACCAGCAGTGCCTCGCGGACGGAGATGCCGCGGAACCGTTCGCGCATGGGCAGCGCGACCACGATCGCGGTGTCGAGCAGGTCGTCGATGCCTGGCAGGTCGAACAGCACGCCTCAGACGCTCTCGCCGAACACCCGCACCGGCCCGCCCGCGCGGACCGGCGCCCACCCCGGGTCGCCGGTGGTCGCGAACCGTACCCAGGCGGCGTGCATCTCGTCGGCCAGGGTCTGGGGCGGGTTCGGGCCGGCCAGCGGCGCGGCGGTCCCCAGGGTGTCGAACACGAAGCCGAGTTCGAGTGCGTGACAGGCCCGCAGATCGGCGATCGGTGACGGCCAGGCGAACTCGTACTGCCAGGCCTGGTCCCCACCGCGGCCGCCCACCGTCTCGACGAGTTCGGTGGTCGGCGCGCCGAAGGCGTGCTCGGTGAGGATCTCGCACAGCACGTCACCGGGTGTCGCACCGGGCTGTCGGGGCTCGTGGTCGGTGGCGGTCGCCGGGTCGAGACCGAATCGGCCGAGCAGCGCGGGCACCATGTCGTCGGTGACCTGCGCGGCCAGGCCGCTGGGCACCAGGAAGAACCGGAACTCGTCGCGCGTGGCACCGGCGAGCACATCCACCCCGGTCCCACCGCCGTCGCGGATGACGTTACGGGGTACCTCATCGATGACGGTCCCGTCCACGGTGGGGAACATGCTCATCACGGTCAACCCGCGGTCGATGATGGTGGCACCCCACCGTGCGGGGTCGGGCTCGGCGACCAGCGCGGCCGCCATCGCGACCTGCGCCGCCAACAGCGCGTCGGTCGGCACCTCACCGAGTGCCGCGGCAGTCGGGTCACATCCGACGATCGCCGCGTACTCGGCCGCCACCAGCCGGGCGTCGGGCACCTCGGCGGCGGTCAGCGGGTTACCGCTCTGCAGCACAGCGCGACGGAACAAGCCCTGGGCCAGCGGCGAGGCGAGCAGCGCGGCGATACTCATCGCCCCTGCGCTCTCGCCGACCACGGTCACCCGGTCGGGATCGCCCCCGAAGGCGGCGATGTTCTCCCGCACCCAGTGCAGCGCGGCGATCTGGTCGAGCAGTCCGCGATTGTCCGGGGCGTCGGGCAGGCTGAGGAACCCCAGGGCGCCGAGCCGGTAGTTGATGCCCACGCAGATCACCCCGTCGCGAGCGAACGCCGATCCGTCGTAGGTGGGGATGCGGTGACCACCCCGGACGAACGCACCGCCGTGGATCCACACCATCACCGGTAGTCCGGGCGCAGCGGGGTCGGGCGTCCACACCGACAGGTTGAGGAACTCGTCCCCCGGCACTATCGAGTCGGGCAGCAACGACGACGTGGGCGGCAGATACGGGGTCTGCGGCGCGGTGGGCCCCGGCTCGGTCGCATCGCGCTCCCCCGACCACGGCTGCACCGGCTGCGGTGCCGCGAATCGTGTCGCCCCGGTCAGCGGTGCGGCGAACGGCACGTTCAGGAACGCGTGGATCCGACCCGCGGTGGTCGTGACCTGCCGTCCGCGGACCACCCCGCTGTCGATCGCCACTGTCGCCCCGGCTGTCACCGCATCGTCGGCCATGGTCATCAGCGTGCCATGCCCCGACACGAAGGCGCCCGACCCCTGTCGGGATCGGGCGCCTCGTGTGTCGATCAGGCGATCAGCGCGTCACTTGACGATCTTGGTGACACGACCGGCGCCGACGGTGCGGCCACCCTCGCGGATCGCGAACCGCAGGCCGTCGTCCATGGCGACCGGCTGGATGAGCTTGACGCTCATCTCGGTGTTGTCGCCCGGCATGACCATCTCGGTGCCCTCGGGAAGGGTCACGACGCCGGTCACGTCCGTGGTGCGGAAGTAGAACTGCGGACGGTAGTTGTTGAAGAACGGCGTGTGGCGACCACCCTCGTCCTTGGACAGGATGTAGGCCTGACCCTCGAAGTCGGTGTGCGGGGTGGTGGTGCCCGGCTTCACGACTACCTGCCCACGCTCGACGTCCTCACGCTTGAGACCGCGCAGCAGCAGACCGGCGTTGTCGCCCGCCTGTGCCGAGTCCAGCAGCTTGTGGAACATCTCGATACCGGTGACGGTGGTCTTGGTGGACTTCTCGCGGATACCGACGATCTCGACCTCGGCGTTCACGTTGACCTCGCCCCGCTCCACGCGACCGGTGACCACGGTGCCACGACCGGTGATGGTGAAGACGTCCTCGACCGGCATCAGGAACGGGCGGTCGGTCTCGCGGACCGGATCCGGGATGCTCTCGTCGACGGCATCCATCAGTTCCTCGACGGACTTGACCCATTCGGCGTCACCCTCGAGCGCCTTGAGCGCGGAGACCTTGACCACCGGGGCGTCCTCGTCGAAGTCCTGGGCCGCCAGCAGCTCACGGACCTCCATCTCGACGAGCTCGAGGATCTCCTCGTCGTCGACCATGTCGGCCTTGTTCAGGGCGACCAGGATGTAGGGCACACCGACCTGACGCGCGAGCAGCACGTGCTCACGGGTCTGCGGCATCGGGCCGTCGGTGGCGGCCACGACCAGGATCGCGCCGTCCATCTGGGCGGCACCGGTAATCATGTTCTTGATGTAGTCGGCGTGGCCCGGGGCGTCGACGTGCGCGTAGTGGCGCTTCTCGGTCTCGTACTCCACGTGGGAGATGTTGATCGTGATACCACGAGCCTTCTCCTCAGGAGCCTTGTCGATCTGGTCGAACGCAAAGCTCTTGTTCAGGTCCGGGTACTTGTCGTGCAGAACCTTGGTGATGGCCGCGGTCAGCGTGGTCTTGCCGTGGTCGACGTGACCGATGGTGCCGATGTTGACGTGCGGCTTGTTCCGCTCGAACTTCGCCTTACCCACTTGATGTCCTCCTGGACTGTTGTTGCGTCTGAGTACTTCTCAGATACAAGGGTTTGAAAATGTACTGGTTGCCGCGAGAAGCGGCTATTCGCCCGTCGCCTTGGCGATGATCTCCTTCGACACGTTCGCCGGGACCTCGGCGTACGAATCGAACACCATCGAGTAGTTGGCCCGGCCCTGGGTCTTCGACCGCAGGTCTCCGATGTAGCCGAACATCTCCGACAACGGGACCAACGCCTTGACGACGCGGGCACCGCTGCGCTCCTCCATGGCCTGGATCTGGCCACGACGCGAGTTCAGGTCGCCGATGACGTCACCCATGTAGTCCTCGGGGGTGATCACCTCGACCGCCATCATCGGCTCCAGGATGACCGGACCCGCCATCCTGGCGGCTTCCTTCATCGCGGCCGAACCGGCGATCTTGAACGCCATCTCCGAGGAGTCGACGTCGTGGTACTGACCGTCGAGCAGGGTGAACTTCAGGTTGACCAGCGGGAAGCCGGCCAGCACGCCGTACTGCATGGCGTCCTGCGCACCGGCGTCCACCGACGGGATGTACTCGCGGGGGACGCGGCCACCGGTGACGGCGTTGGCGAACTCGTAGGTCGCACCGTCCTCGGCGTCGACCAACGGCTCGAGCTTGACGACGACCTTCGCGAACTGGCCGCTGCCACCGGTCTGCTTCTTGTGCGTGTACTCGTGCTTCTCGACCGTCTTGCGGATGGTCTCGCGGTAGGCGACCTGGGGCTTGCCCACGTTCGCCTCCACCTTGAACTCCCGCTTCATCCGGTCGACCAGGATGTCGAGGTGCAGCTCACCCATGCCACCGATGACGGTCTGGCCGGTCTCCTCGTCGAGCTGCACGGAGAAGGTGGGATCCTCCTCGGCCAGCTTCTGGATCGCGGTGCCCAGCTTCTCCTGGTCCGATTTGGTCTTCGGCTCGATGGAGACCTGGATGACCGGATCCGGGAAGGTCATCGACTCCAGCACGATCTGGTCGTTGGGGTCACACAGCGTCTCGCCGGTGGTGGTGTCCTTCAGACCGATGACCGCGTAGATGTGACCCGCACGGGCCTCGGGGACCGGGTTCTCCTTGTTGGAGTGCATCTGGAACAGCTTGCCCAGCCGCTCCTTCTTGCCCTTGACCGAGTTCACGACCTGCGAACCGGACTCCACGCGACCGGAGTACACGCGGATGTAGGTCAACTTGCCGAAGAACGGGTGCGTCGCGATCTTGAACGCCAGCGCCGAGAACGGCGCGTCGACATCGGCGTCACGGTGGATGATCTCGTCCTCGTGGCCGGGGACGTGACCGTCGGTGCCACCGTCGTCCAACGGGGTCGGCAGGTAGTCGACCACGGCGTCCAGCAACGGCTGCACGCCCTTGTTCTTGAAGGCGGAACCGCACAGCACCGGGTACAGCTCGGAGTTGACGGTCATCTTGCGGATGGCGCCCTTGATCTCGTCCTTGGTGAGCTCCTCGCCACCGAAGAACTTCTCCAGGAGCTCCTCGTCGGACTCGGCGACCGTCTCCAGCAGTTCCTGCCGGTATTCCTCGGCGCGCTCCTTGAGGTGGTCGGGGATCTCGACGACCTCGTAGCGCTCACCCAGCTTGGCCTCGGCCGACCAGACCTTCGCGTTCATCTCGACCAGGTCGATGATGCCCTCGAAGTCGTTCTCCGCGCCGATCGGCAGCTGGATCACCAATGGCTTGGCACCGAGGCGGTCCTTGATGGTCTGCACGGTGAAGTAGAAGTCGGCACCGAGCTTGTCCATCTTGTTGACGAAGCAGATACGCGGCACGTCGTAGCGGTCGGCCTGACGCCAGACCTGCTCCGACTGGGGCTCCACCCCCTCCTTGCCGTCGAACACCGCGACCGCACCGTCGAGCACCCGTAGGTTGCGCTCCACCTCGACGGTGAAGTCGACGTGTCCCGGGGTGTCGATCAGGTTGATCTGGTGATCGTCCCAGTAGCAGGTGGTCGCGGCCGACGTGATCGTGATGCCGCGTTCCTGCTCCTGCTCCATCCAGTCCATGGTGGCCGCGCCGTCATGGACCTCACCGATCTTGTAGGTGATACCGGTGTAGAAGAGGATGCGCTCGGTGGTGGTGGTCTTACCGGCATCGATGTGGGCCATGATGCCGATGTTGCGAACCTTGTTGAGGTCCTTGAGCACTTCCTGTGCCACTATCTGCCTCGCTCTGTTGCGTTGAGGATGTTCATGGGGTGAACCGGTGGTGGCCGACGGCGGGCGCCGCCGGCCCCCCGATTCGTTGTCACCAGCGGTAGTGCGCGAACGCCCGGTTGGCCTCGGCCATCTTGTGGGTGTCCTCACGGCGCTTCACCGACGCGCCGAGACCATTGCTGGCGTCGAGCAGTTCGTTGGCCAGGCGCTCGACCATGGTCTTCTCGCGGCGCTGCCGGGAGAAGGTCACCAGCCAGCGCAGGGCCAGGGTGTTGGCGCGACCGGGCTTGACCTCGATCGGCACCTGGTAGGTGGCACCACCGACACGACGGCTCTTCACCTCGAGGGCGGGCTTGACGTTGTCCAGCGCGCGCTTGAGGGTGATGACCGGATCGGTGCCCGTCTTCTCCCGGGCCTGTTCCATGGCCTGGTAGACGATGCGTTCGGCGGTCGACTTCTTGCCGTCCAGCAGGATCTTGTTGACCAACTGGGTGACCAGCGGCGAACCGTAGACGGGATCGTTGATCAGCGGCCGCTTCGGAGCGGGTCCCTTACGTGGCATCAGCCCTTCTCCTTCTTCGCGCCGTAGCGGCTACGGGCCTGCTTGCGACCCTTGACGCCCTGGGTGTCCAGCGAGCCACGGATGATGCGGTACCGCACACCCGGGAGGTCCTTCACACGACCACCGCGGACGAGCACCATCGAGTGCTCCTGCAGGTTGTGACCCTCACCGGGGATGTAGGCGGTGACCTCGACGCCACTGGTCAGGCGCACACGGGCGACCTTTCGCAGCGCGGAGTTCGGCTTCTTGGGGGTGGTGGTGTACACGCGGGTGCACACGCCACGGCGCTGCGGGCTGCCCTTCAGGGCCGCCGTCTTCTTCTTGGCGGTCTTGTCGTGACGGCCCTTGCGGACCAGCTGATTGATCGTTGGCACTGAGTACTTCTTCTTTCCGTTCGGCGTGATTCTGCTCGGCATCGCGGTTGGTGCTCCGGGCAAGTCGAGAACCTCGCGGTTCGCCGACTTCCGCAACTCGCCCCACCAGCACGTCTGCGCTGGTCAAACTATTGATTGCCACCCCTGAGTCGGGCGTGTCATCGCACGTCGGACCGGTGTCGCACGTCAATCCGGGACATCCCCGACGACCATTCGATCGCAGGCATGCGGACTGGCCCAGCGGTTGCCAGGCACAGCGATCAACTCTACCGACCGCCTTCGCGCTGGTCAAAAAACGCCGGGTGAGCGAAATGGCCGGATGAATGACGGGTGACGCGAGGGCGCTGTAGGAGTGACGGAACGCCTCGATGTGACAACGACCGGGGCCACGGCGGTGTTCCCGAGCCGTGCGCTCAGGCCAGCGCCAGCGCCAGTTGCCGCGACCAGGTGTCGATCACCTGGGCCCGACGGGCCGAGTCGTCGGAGAGGGTGTCGGCCAGACCCAGCCCGCGCGCGAGGTCGAGGGTGGCCTGCACCAGACGGTGCGCCTGGACGTCGTCGGGATCCACGCCGAGCGCGACCATCGTGTACCGGTGCGCGGCCCGGGCGAACTTGCCCTCCAACGGCAGGATGAGGTCGCGCAACGCCGAGTCGGATGCGGCCGCGGCCCAGACCTGCAGAGCGGCCTTGAACTCCATGCCGGTGTAGATGTCGACGGCCCGTTCCACCACCGCGTGGATGTGGGCCGGTCCGTCGGGCAGGGTCTGGCTGACCTCGCGGATCCGCTGGGTCATCTCCTCGAACACCTGCTCCAGCGCGGCGGTGATCAATGCCTCCCTGGTCGGGAAGTGGTGCTGCGCGGCGCCCCGCGAGACGCCCGCCGCCGCGGCCACCGTCGACACCGTCGACGCGTCCCAGCCGCGGCGCGCCAGCAGTTCGATGGTCGACGAGAGCAACCGCTCACGAGTCGCCCGTGAGCGGTCCTGCTTCGGTTCCCGGACCGCGGTCAGGTCTCTGCCCACCGCGGGGTGGTCTTCTGCAGGAACGCCATCATGCCCTCTCGCGCCTCGTCCGAGGCGAACAGCGACCCCGACAACGCCGCGAGCGACTCCCCCTCGGTGTCGAAGTGGGCCAGCACTGGCGCCGTCACGAGTCGCTTGCTCTCCCGTAGTCCCTGCGGCGATCCCTTGCGCAGGTCGCCGAGGATCGCCGTCACGGTCGCCTCCAGCTCGTCGTCCGATGCCACGGCCTCGGTGATCAGCCCGATCTGTTCCGCGGTGGCCGCGTCGAACTTCTCACCGGTCAGGTAGTAGCGGTTCAGCGCCCGCGGCGCCACCCGGGGCCGCAGGGTCAGGGTGATCATCGCCGGCGCCAAGCCGAGTCGGACCTCGGTGAGCGCGAAGGTGCTGCGCTCCCCCGCGATCACGACGTCGCACGCACCCAGCAGCCCCAGGCCGCCGGCCCGGGCGTGCCCGTTCAGCCTGGCCACCACGGGCTTCGGCAGTTCCAGTATCTGCCGCATCAACGCCAGCATGGCCCGGGTGCCCGCCGCGGACGCCTCCTCGATCGACAGTCCCCGACTGGTCGCCTCGGACAGGTCACCGCCCGCACAGAACGAGGTGCCGGTGTGGGTCAGCACCACCGCGCGCACCGCCTCGTCCGCCGCGGCCCGCGCCAAGCGCTCGGTGAGCTGTTCGGTCAGCGACATGCTCAGCGCGTTGCGGTTCGCCGGCGAGTCCAGCGTCACCGTCGCCACCCCGCCCTCGACTGTGTAGGTCACCAGGTCGGTCACCGGATCACCCACGACTCAGTACGACTTGGGCAGGCCGAGGCTGGTCTGCGCGACGAAGTTGAGGATCATCTCGCGGCTGACCGGGGCCACCCGGGCGATCCGCGCCAGCGAGAGCAACGGCGCCATCCCGTACTCGCTGCTCAGCCCGTTGCCACCCATCGAGTGCACGGCGTGGTCGACGATCTTCACCGCGGCCTCGGCGGCCGCGTACTTGGCCATGTTCGCCGGTTCCGCGGCACCCCAGTCGTCGCCCGCGTCGTACAGCGTCGCGGCCTTCTGCATCATCAGCTTGGCCATCTCCAGCTCGATCTTGCCCTGCGCCAGCGGGTGCGCGATGGCCTGGTGCGCGCCGATGGGCTGCTTCCACACCGTGCGATCGTTGACGTAGCGGACCGCCTTGTCGAGGGCGAACCGGGCCATCCCGATCGCCGAGGCGGCCGCCATGATCCGTTCCGGGTTCAGCCCGGCGAACAGCTGGCCGATCGCGGCGTCCTCGGATCCCACCAGGGCATCCGCGGGCAGCCGCACGTCGTCGAGGAACAGCAGGAACTGCTTCTCCGGGTTCACCAGATCCATGTCGATCTGCTTGTACTCGAAGTTCGGTGCGTCGGTGGGGACGATGAACAACACCGGTTTGAGATTGCCGGTCTTGGCGTCCTCGGTCCGCGAGACCACCAGCACCGCGTCGGCCTGGTCGACACCCGAACAGTAGATCTTGCGCCCGGTGAGCAACCACTCGTCGCCGTCCCGCTTGGCGGTGGTGGTGATCTTGTGCGAGTTCGATCCGGCGTCGGGTTCGGTGATGCTGAACGCCATGGTGATGCTGCCGTCGGCCAGACCCGGCAGCCAACGCTGCTTCTGGTCGTCGGTGCCGAAGCGGGCGATGATGTTGCCGCAGATCGCCGGCGAGACCACCAGCATCAGCAGACCGGTGCCCGCCGCCGCGATCTCCTCCATGACGATGGCGAGTTCGTACATTCCCGCCCCGCCGCCGCCGTACTCCTCGGGCAGGTTGACGCCGATGAAGCCGAGCTTGCCTGCCTCGTTCCACATCTCGTCGGTCTTACGACCCTCCCGGGCGCAGGCCAGGAAGTACTCCTGGCCGTAGCGCTTGGCCAGGCCCGCAACGGATGCGCGCAGCGCGGCCCGCTCCTCGGTCTCGGCGAACGGGTTGGTCTCGGTCACTGCGTTCATGCGTTCTCTTCCTCGTCGTGTCCGGTGATGACGGCGAGCACGTCCCCCACCGCGAGTTGTTGTCCTGGTTGCGCCGACAGCACGGTGACCACCCCGTCGGCCGGCGCGGCGATGGTGTGCTCCATCTTCATCGCCTCCATCCACAGCAGCGGTTGTCCCGCGGTGACGTGATCACCCTGCTCGACCGCGACCCTGATCACCGCGCCGGGCATCGGCGCCAACAGCGATCCGGGTCGTTCCACCGCGTTCGGGTCGACGAATCGCGGCACCTCGGTCAGGGTCACCGACCCGGACACCCCGTCGACATCGATACGGTCACCGACGATCGCCACGTCGTAGTGCCGACGCAGTCCGTCGACGTCGATCACCACCTGATCCGGGGTCGCGGCGACCACCTCGACACCCGGGTCGTCGGGCAGGGTGACGCCGGTGCGGGTGAACCGGTACGCCACCTCCACCTCGTCGTCACCGAGCAGGAACCGGCGCCGAGCGGGCGCGGAGAACAGGTTGCGCCACCCCGCGGGCAGGTCGCGCTGTACACCTGCCGTGCTGCGGTGCGCCGCGGCCGTCGCCAGCGTCGCGGCGATGGTCGCGCGTCGGGTCTCGTCGGCGTCGGCCAGCGGGGCGGACAACACCCCCAGACCGACGGTGTCGATGAACCCGGTGTCGGTGTCACCGGCCAGGAACAGCGGGTTGCGCAGGGTGTTGATCAGCATGTCGCGGTTGGTGGTGAGTCCGTGCAACCGCGCCCGTTGCAGCGCGGTGGCCAGCCGGGCGGCCGCCTGCCGCCGGGTGGGCGCCCAGCTGATGACCTTGGCCAGCATCGGGTCGTAGAAGGTAGAGATCTCGCTGCCGTCGCGCACCCCGCTGTCGACCCGGATGCCTGCCCGCGACAACGGCCCGAACCGACTGTCGGACTCGATCTCGAAACGGGTCACGGTCCCCGACTGCGGTTGCCAGTCGGCGGCCGGGTCCTCGGCGTAGAGCCGGACCTCGATGGCATGACCGGTCGCGTGTGGCGGCTCGCCGACCAACGATTCACCGGCGGCGACCCGCAGCTGCCACTGCACCAGGTCGAGGCCGGTGGTCGCCTCGGTGACCGGGTGTTCCACCTGCAGCCGGGTGTTCATCTCCAGGAACCAGAACCGGCCGGCATCGTCGGCCAGGAATTCCACCGTGCCCGCACCCTGGTAGCCGATGGCCTCGGCCGCCGCTCGGGCGGCGGAGTACAGCGACGTCCGCAGCTCACCCCCGATGCGTTCCACCAGCGGTGCCGGCGCCTCCTCCACCACCTTCTGATGACGACGTTGGATGGAGCATTCCCGCTCGCCCACCGCCCACACCGTGCCCGCGGTGTCCGCGAGCACCTGCACCTCGATGTGGTGGCCGCGTTCGACGTACGGCTCGCAGAACACCGTCGCGTCGCCGAAGGCCGACTGGGCCTCGCGACGTGCACCCTCGAGTTGGTCGGGCAATTCTGCGAGGTCGCGAACGATGCGCATACCGCGTCCCCCGCCACCCGCCGAGGCCTTGATCAGCACCGGCAGGTCGGCCTCGGTCACCGTCTCCGGGTCGAGGTCACCGAGCAGCGGCACCCCGGCGGCGCCCATGATCTGTTTGGCGTTGACCTTGGAGCCCATCGCGTCGATCGCCTTGGGGGTCGGTCCGATCCAGACCAACCCGGCGTCGATCACCTGCTGTGCGAAGCCGGCGTTCTCCGACAGGAATCCATAGCCCGGATGGATCGCGTCGGCACCGGCGGACCGTGCCGCGGCGATCAGCGCCGTCGGCTGCAGATAGGTCTCGGCGGAGGTGGAACCCGGCAGCCGCACCGCGACGTCGGCCTCCCGGACGTGCGGCGCGTCGGCGTCGGGGTCGGAGAACACCGCGACCGTGCCGATGCCGAGTTCGCGGCAGGTGTGGAAGACCCGTCGCGCGATCTCGCCGCGGTTGGCGACGAGTACCGAGGTGATGTCTGTGGTGGTCATGGGTTCCTCACATCCGGAAGACGCCGAAGTTGGACGTCCCCTCGACCGGCGTGTTGTCGATGGTCGACAGGCACAGCCCCAGCACGGTCCTGGTGTCGCGGGGATCGATGATGCCGTCGTCGTAGAGCATCCCGGACAGGAACGCCGGGACCGACTCCTTCTCGATCTGCGCCTCGATCATCTGTTTCATCCCCGCGTCGGCGGCCTCGTCGACGGTGCCGCCGCGGGCCTCGGTGGCCGCCCGCGACACCAGCGAGATCACCCCGGCCAACTGCGCGGCCCCCATGACCGCCGACTTCGCGCTGGGCCAGGCGAACAGGAAGCGGGGGTCGTAGGCGCGCCCGCACATGCCGTAGTGACCGGCACCGTAACTCGCGCCCACCAGCAGCGAGATGTGTGGCACGGTGGAGTTGGAGACCGCGTTGATCATCATCGAGCCGTGCTTGATGATGCCGTTCTGCTCGTACTCCTTGCCGACCATGTAGCCGGTGGTGTTGTGCAGGAACAACAGTGGGGTGTCGCTGCGGTTGGCCAGCTGGATGAACTGGGTCGCCTTCTGCGCCTCCTGGCTGAACAGCACGCCCTGGGCGTTGGCCAGGATGCCCACCGGGTACCCGTGGATCCGCGCCCATCCGGTGACCAGCGACGACCCGTACTCGGACTTGAACTCGTCGAAGTCGGAGTCGTCGACCACCCGGGCGATCACGTCGCGGGGGTCGAACGGGATCTTGAGATCCGCCGGGACGATGCCGAGCAGTTCCTCGGGGTCGTAGCGCGGCTCGACGGACGGGGCAATCGGGCCGGGGCCCTTCTTGTGCCAGTTCAGCCGGGCGACGATCCGTCGGCCGATGCGCACCGCGTCCTGTTCGTCCTGGGCGTAGTAGTCGGCCAGACCCGACTGGCGGGCGTGCATCTGGGCTCCGCCCAACGACTCGTCGTCGCTCTCCTCACCGGTGGCCATCTTCACCAGCGGTGGACCACCCAGGAACACCTTGGACCGATTCTCGATCATCACCGTGTGATCGCTCATCCCGGGGATGTAGGCGCCACCGGCGGTCGAGTTGCCGAAGACCAGTGCGATGGTGGGGATCCCGGCCGCGGACAGCTGGGTGATGTCGCGGAACATGCGCCCACCGGGGATGAAAACCTCTTTCTGGGTGGGCAGGTCGGCCCCGCCCGACTCCACCAGGGAGATGCAAGGCAACCGGTTCTGCAGTGCGATCTCGTTGGCGCGGAACCCCTTCTTGAGGGTCCACGGGTTGGAGGTACCGCCCCGCACGGTCGGGTCGTTGGCGACGATCATGCATTCCACCCCCTCGACCACCCCGATCCCGACGACCAGCGAGGCGCCGACCTGGAAGTCCGAGCCGTACCCGGCCAACGGGCACAGTTCCAGGAAGGCGGTGTCGGGGTCGACGAGCAGCTCGATGCGTTCGCGGGCCAGCATCTTGCCGCGGGAGTGGTGCCGCTGCACCTTCTTCTCGCCGCCGCCCGCCAACGCCTTGTCGAACTCCACCTGCAGCTCGATGAGCTTGGCCTCCATCGAGGTGGCGGCGGCCGCGTAGCCCTCCCCGGTGGGGTCGAGTGTGGATCGCAGTGCGGTCATGCCTGGTACCCCAATCGTTTTGCCGCGAGACCGGTGAGGATCTCGGTGGTGCCACCGCCGATGCCGAGGATGCGGATGTCGCGGTACTGGCGTTCCACCTCGGACTCGGCCATGTAACCGAGACCGCCGAACAGCTGAACGGCCTTGTTCGCCACCCACTCCCCGGTCTCGACGGCGGTGTTCTTGGCGAAGCAGACCTCGGCGATCAGGTCGTCACCGGTGGTGACGTTGCGGTCGACGACCGCGCGTGTGTAGACCCGGGCCACGTCGATCTTGCGGGCCATCTCGGTGACGCTGTCCTGCACGGCCTGCCGCCTGATGAGCGGTTTGCCGAAGGTCTCGCGGTCGCGTACCCACGCCAGCGTCAGGTCGAGGCAGCGCTGGGCGCCCGCGTACGCCTGCACGGCCAGTCCCACCCGCTCGCTGACGAAGGCGGCCGCGATCTGGGTGAACCCGGTGTTCTCCACACCGACGAGGTTCTCCACGGGGACGCGGACGTCGACGAACGACAGCTCCGCGGTGTCCGAGGCCCGCCAGCCCATCTTGTCCAATTTGCGGGACACGGTGAAACCGGGCGTGTCCTTGTCGATCACCAACAGCGACACGCCGGCGGCCCCGGGGCCGCCGGTGCGCACGGCGGTGACGACGAAGTCGGCGCGGACCGCCGAGGTGATGTAGGTCTTGGCACCGTTGACCACGTAGTGGTCACCGTCGCGGTCGGCACGGGTGGTCAGGTGACCCACGTCGGATCCCCCACCGGGCTCGGTGATGGCGAGGCTGCCGATCTTCTCCCCGGCCAGGGTGGGGCGCACCCAGCGGTCGATCTGGTCCCGATCACCGGCGGCGATCAGATGCGGCAGCGCGATGCCGCAGGTGAACAGGGAGGCGAACACGCCGCCCGCACCGCCTGCGACGTGGAACTCCTCGGCCAGGATGCAGGCGTCGATCGCGTCGCCACCTGCGCCCCCGACCTGCTCGGGCATGTTGATGCCCAACAGCCCGAGTTTGCCCGCCTCGAGATGGAGTTCACGCGGGATCAGTCCGTCCCGTTCCCAGTCGTTCTGGTACGGCAGCACGTGCCGCTCGGTGAAGGACCGGA
This sequence comes from Williamsia sterculiae, assembly GCF_900156495.1. Taxonomy (GTDB): domain Bacteria; phylum Actinomycetota; class Actinomycetes; order Mycobacteriales; family Mycobacteriaceae; genus Williamsia_B; species Williamsia_B sterculiae. The sequence goes on along the minus strand of NZ_FTNT01000009.1, from coordinate 45,255 downwards.
CGGTCTCGCGCAACGCGACCCGCTCCGGTGTGGACCACTGATCAGGCATCAGGTGTGGGCACCTCTCGTGTCGGACAGAAAATTCTCGGGGATCTCGACGACGCGTGACCGCAGCCACTCGCCGAGCCCCTTGGCCTGCGGATCGAAGCGGACGTTGTCGGCCACCCCGCGGCCGAGGACGCCGGAGATCACGAAGTTCAGCGCCGACAGGTTCGGCAGCCGGTGGCGACGCACCTCGAGGTCGGCGATCTCGGGCAACAGTCGTCGGAGTGCGGCCACCGACAGGGTCGCGTCGAGCCACTCGAACTGGTCCGGATCGCGCACCCACACACCGATGTTCGCGTCGCCGCCCTTGTCACCGCTGCGCGCGCCCACCACGGTGCCGAGCGGTGCCTCGGTGGTCGGGCCCCAGTCCGACGGCGACGCCGGGGCGTCGACCGGCTCGTCGGCGGGCACGTCGCCACGCACCGGGCTCGGCGGTATCTCACTGGTGGTGCCGTCCGGTGCGGTCACTCGGTGATGCACCTCGTCGGCGGGTACGTAGCGGGGTTCGAACACCCCGAACGGGGTGCCGTTGCCGGGCGGGGCGGTCATGGTGAATCCCGGGTAGCTGGCCAGGGCCAGTTCGACGAGCACCGACGAGAACGCCCGGCCGACAGTGTTCGGATCGTTGTCCTTCACCACGCAGCGCAACAACGCGCTGGCCCGCTCCTCGGTGTCGGCGTCGGGCTGGTCGAGGCGGGCCAGCTCCCACCGCAGGTCGGCGGGCCGCGGCGACAGGGCCTCCTCCACCTGCTGCTGCACCCAACGGGCCTTGGTGTCGATGTCGAGTCCGGTGAGCACCAGGGTCATCTCGTTGCGGAAACCGGCGAGATGGTTGGTGGACACCTTGAGGTCCACCGGCGGCACCTCACCGCGTACCCCGGACACCTGTACCCGGTCGGGGCCGAGCTGGGTCAGGGCGACCGTGTCGAGCCGGGTGGTCACATCGGGTCCGAGATAGCGCGGACCGCCGATCTCGTAAAGCAGTTGGGCGGTGACGGTGCCGACGGTGACCGCGCCACCGGTGCCGTCGTGCTTGGTGATCACCGACGACCCGTCGGCGGCGACCTCGGCGATGGGGAAACCGATGCGTCCCAGGTTCGGCAGCTCGGTGAAGAAGCTGTAGTTGCCACCGGTCGCCTGCGCCCCGCACTCGATGATGTGCCCGGCGACCACCGCGCCGGCCAGCTGGTCCAGATCGGTGGCACCCCAACCGAATGCGCTGGCCGCGGGCCCCACGGTGAGGGATGCGTCGGTGACCCGCCCGGTGACCACCACATCGGCACCGGCGTCGAGCGCGGCGGCGATACCGAACGCGCCGAGATAGGCGTTCGCGGTCAGCGGGGTACCGAGACCGAGGTCAGCGGCCCGGTCCATCAGGTCGTCACCGTCGACCTGCCCGATCGCCGCGGTGACACCCACCCGATCGGCCAGCTCGCGCAACGCCGTGGCCAGACCGGTGGGGTTGAGACCACCGGCGTTGACCACGATCTTCACCCCCTTGTCGACGGCGAGCCCGAGGGAGTCCTCCATCTGCCGCAGGAAGGTCTTGGCGTATCCGCGGGTGGGGTCCTTCATCCGGTCCCGGCCGAGGATCAGCATGGTCAGCTCGGCCAGGTAGTCACCGGTCAGGTAATCGAGGTCGCCACCGTCGAGCATCTCGCGAGCGGCGGCGAACCGGTCGCCGTAGAACCCCGATGCGTTGCCGATCCGAATACTCATTCCTCAGCTCCTCGAGCGGTCAGGGGTTCGCGACCGGATCCCGGCGGGCCCGCGAAACACTGTGCGATGGTGGACCACTCACGCGCATCGTCGCCGACGATGTCCAGTGCGAGATCGGCGACGGCGCGGCGCTGGGTGACCAGGCGGCAGAAGTCCAGGGCCGGGCCGGTGATGCGGTTGTCCGCGTCGTGCGGACCCCAGGTCCAGAGGTCGCCGCCGGGCGCGGTGAGTTCCACGCGGAAGGGCGCGGCGGGCACCGGCTTGTTGTTCACCTGATAGGCGAAGTCGCGGGTGCGGACGCCGATGTGAGCGACCGCGCGCAGCCGATCGGTCGGCTCGACGCCGACCCCGAGCGCATCCGCCACGTCCTGTCCGTGTGCCCAGGTCTCCATGATCCGCGCGGTCGCCATCGAGGCCGGTGACATCGGCGGCCCGAACCACGGGAGTTTGACGCCCTCTCCCGCCCCGAGCAGCGCGGCGGCGAGTTGGCCGCGCGCCTCCCGCCACCGGGTCAGGATGACGTCGGAGGCCTGTGCGGCTTCCACCTCGGCGCCCTCGTCGACGAATCCTCCTGGGTTGCCGAACGCCTGTTCCAGCACTCGGGTGAATCCCTCGGTGTCGGTGGCCGCGATGACCGACATGCGGTCGGTCCAGGAGAGATGGCCGATCTGGTGGGCGATGGTCCACCCCGCGGCCGGGGTCGGGGTCCGCCACGCGTTCTCGTCGAGGTCGGCGACCAGATCGTCGAGCGAGGCGGATTCGGCGACCAGATCGTCCACCAATGCGGACAGCACACTCATGCGACGAGGTTCACACAGCGCACGCAAAAAAGCAAGCAAGCATGATTGTTTTCATGCGGTCACACCGGCGTCCTCCCAGCCACGTCGGCATACGAGGTGCCGCGCTCCGCACGCTGCCACAACATCTCGCCGCCGACGGTGACCCTCTCGCCGATCAGCTGACGCTTGATGATCTTGTTGGTCGCCGTCGCCGGCAGCTCCCGAGGGAACCGAACCCACCGCGGCCACGCGTTCGGCGACAGATCCGACTGTGCGGCAAGGAAGTCGGTGAACGCCCGGGTGGTGATGCCCTCACCGGGTCGCAACACCAGGGCGACCATCACCTGGTCACCGATATGCGGGTCGGGTACCGCATAGACCGCCAACTGACTGATCGCGGGGTGACGACGCAATATCCGCTCGATCGGCGCGGCGGCCAGGTTCTCCCCGTTCACCCGCATCCAGTCCGCCGTGCGCCCGGCCAGATAGATCCAGCCCCCGGCGTCCCGATAAGCCAGGTCGCCCGACCAATACATGCCGTGCCGCATGCGGTCGGCCTCGGCGGCGGGATCGTTGTAGTAACCGGTGAAGAACCCCCTGCCGGTCGTGTTGACCAGTTCACCGACCGCGTGCTCCGGGTTCACCAGGATTCCGTCGGCATCGAATTCCGCTGCGGCGCATTCGGTCACCGTCGCCGAGTCGAACACCGCGACGCCAGGCAGACCCTGCCCGATCGAACCGGGCGGCGTACCCGGGACCCGGGTCACGATGACACCGTTCTCGGTCGACCCGAAACCGTCGGTCACGTCGACACCGAAGCGCCGCCCGAAGTCGGCGATATCGCGGTCCGACGCCTCGTTTCCGAAGGCGGTTCGGAGAGGGTTGTCGGCGTCGTCGTCGCGCTCCGGGGTGGTGAGGATGTAGGCGAGCGCCGTGCCCACGTAGTGCAGGTAGGTCACCGAGTAGCGCCTGACGTCGGCGAGGAATCCCGACGCGGAGAACTGGGCGGGCACCATCGTCGCGCCCGCGCCCACAGCGGTCGCCCACCCCGCGATCACCGCTGCCGAATGGAACAGCGGCATCGGCAGATAGCACACGTCGCGGCCGCTCAAGGCGAGGCGATCGGCCAACATGGTGCCCCCGATCGCCACCATCATCTCCGACACCTGTACGGCCTTGGGATCCCCACTGGTACCCGAGGTGAAGATCAGCATGAAGACGTCGGTCGCGGTGGTCTCTCGGTACGGCCGCAACGGCCCCGCCCGGTCCACCAGCCGGTGCCATTCGCCACTGTCGACGTTCACCACCCGCACGTCGCCGATGGGCAGGCCCGTCAGCAGAGGTAGATGACGGTCGTCGACCAACAAGATCTGGACGTCGGCGATGCGGATGTCGCGGATCAGCCCGGCACCGCGTCGGCTGGTGTTGATGCCGCACAGCGTGAAACCGCCCAGTCCACCGGCCGCCAGCGCACCGAGCATCGCCGGGGTGTTGCCGAGCAGGGTTCCCACGTGCATCGGTCGGCTCGTGTCGGCCATGGCGAGGATGGCGGACGCGATCTGTTCGGCCTCGCGGATGTGCTCGCGCCAGCTCTGCGCACGATCGGCGACGCGGACCGCGACGGTCTCCTCGCTCGCCCGCGTCCTCAACAGCTGCTGCATGGTCTCCGGCAACCGGCTCGCCTCCCTCCCGGGAGACAGGGTATGACGGCCTCAGGCGCCGCGGGCGGCGATTCGCGCCTGTACCTCCGGACGACGCAGCGGCGGCACGCTCTTCGGCGGCTGCCGACGCTGAGGCAGCTCGGCGAGCAACTCGTGAGTCGCGGCGGTGACCGCGGCGACGGCCCGTTCGAAGGCGGCCTCGTTGTTCGACGAGGTCTTGGTGATCCCGCTGACCTTGCGCACGTACTGACGTGCGGCGGCCTCGATCTCGGTGTCGGTCGCGGGCGGGGCCAACCCGCGCAGTTCGGTGATGTTCCGGCACATGATGTGAACTCCTGTTCGGCCGATCAGTCGGCGGTGGTGACCACTGCCTTACCCAGGATCCGCCCCTCGGCGAGGTCGGTCAACGCCGAGGGCAGATCCGCCAGCGGGTAGGTGACGTTCACCGGGGGTCGCAGGCCGGCGGCGATCATCGCGGTCAGTTCGTCGTGCAGCCGGGCGGGTAGGTCGGGGTGGGTGCGCACGTATTCACCCCAGGCGGCGCCGACGATCGAGATGTTGCGGAACAGCACCCGGTTCAGCTTGACCGAGGGGATGCCACCCGCCGCGAACCCGACCACCACGTAGCGACCGTCGGGTGCGACCTGCCGCAACGCCTCGTCGAACACCTCACCGCCCGACGGGTCGACCAACACGTCCACGCCGGCCCCGGTCAGCTCCTTGATCCGATCACCCCACCCGTCCTCGAGCTGCACGACCTCGTCGGCGCCGAGACGGGTGAGCATGTCGGCCGCACCCGTGCGGTGGACCACCGCGATCACGCGCGCGCCCAGAGCCTTGGCCACCGAGATGGTCGCGACGCCGACCCCACCCGCAGCACCGAGAACGGCGACCGTCTCCCCCGGTTGCACCGCGGCCCGAGTACTCAACGCGAACAGGGCCGTCTGGAAGTTGATGCCCAGTGCGGCCCCCTGTGTGAAGTCAAGACCCTCCGGCAGCGGCAACAGTTGCTGCGGTGACGCGGCGACCTTCTCGGCGAAACCACCGACGATGGAAGCCACCAGCACCCGGTCTCCGAGCTGCACCGGCGACCCCTCCGGTACCCACGACACCACGCCGGCCACCTCGGTACCGGGGGTGAACGGAGTCGGCACCCGCAACTGGTATTTGCCCTGGCTCATCAGCAGGTCCGGGAAACAGATCCCGCAGGCCTGTACGTCCACCAGCACCTGGTCGCCGGCGGGCTGCGGATCAGGGACGTCGCGGAGCTCGAGGGCGTCGGGACCGGTCTCTGCACTGAGTATCTGGGCCTTCATGCGGGCAACCCTACGCCCGGCCGCCGGTAGGGTTCGCTGTCATGACAGCAGGATCTCCCGGCACGCAGACAGGACCTCCCGGCGCGACGGACCGCCCTTCCCCGCATCGGCTACAGGTGGCCGACGACGTACCCGGATTCATGCCCTTCGAGGAGGCCCTCACCCTCTATCGCATTGCCGCGGATTACCTGTCGCGCGACGACTCGGTGGGTCTCGGTGTGGAGATCGGCACCTACTGCGGCAAGTCGACGGTGTTCCTCGGTACCGCCGCGGAGTCGGCGGGGGCGCTGGTGGTGACCGTCGATCATCATCGCGGCTCCGAGGAGCACCAACCGGGCTGGGACTACCACGACACCGCGTTGGTGGACCCCCACACCGGGACCCTGGACACGTCGGCGCGGTTCCGCCGGACCATGTGGGACGCGGGTTTGGAGGATTCGGTACTCGCGTTGATCGGCACCTCGGCGTCGGCCGCTCGCGTCTGGGGTAGGCCCGTCGACCTCGTCTTCATCGACGGTGGTCACAGCAGTCAGGCGGCGCAGACCGACCTGGCGGGGTGGTCGCCGTGGGTGCGGGTCGGTGGCGCGTTGCTCATCCACGACGTGTTCCCCGATCCCGCCGACGGTGGTCGGCCACCCTTCGAGATCTACCAACGTGCCCTGTCGACCGGGGAGTTCACCGAGGTCGGCGTCGAGGGGTCGCTGCGCGTGCTCCAGCGCGTCAGGCCGAGCAGCAGTACCCGACCCTGACCTCGTCGGACTCGGCGTCCCGGAAGATTCCGTTGGCGGGAGTGGTGCGGCTGATCGCGTCGGCGGCGAGGACAACCGCCGCCGACGTCCAACAGCTCTTCTCCACCGGCCAGCGTTTGCCGTCGGCGAACACCAGCCCGGTCCAGTAGGCACCGTCCGGGTCGCGCAGGTGTTGCATGTCGGCCAGGAGCGCCGCCGCGTCGGCGGTGTCGCCCAACGCATCCAGCGCCAGCGCCAGTTCGCACGTCTCGGCGCCGGTGACCCACGGCCGGTGATCGACGCAGCGGATCCCCAGATCGGTGACCACGAAGTCGTGCCAGCGTTCGGCGATGAGTTCCTGACCCCGCCTGCCGCGGACCGCACCACCGAGCACCGGGTAGTACCAATCCATCGAGTACTCCGACTTGGGTGCGAAGAGCTCCGGATGGCTGCGCAGCGCGTGTCCCAGCCGTCGCTGCGCGGTCAGCCACGTCTCCTGCGGTCGGCCGAGTTCCTCGGCGACCTCGACCGCGCACCCCAGCGACTGATGGATGCTGGCGTTACCGGTGATGAGGGCAGACCGGAGCATCCCGGTGTGAGGTGCGGATTGAGGGGGCAGCGGATGCTCTGCCGCCCAGTAGAATTCACCGCTGTCGGCCTGAAAGGCCAACACCAGCTCGATCGCCCCACGCACCGTCGGCCACATCCGTTGCAGGAAGCGATGATCCCCGGTGATCAGGAAATGGTGCCACACCCCCACCGCGACGTAGGCGCAGAAGTTGCTGTCGGTGTTCGCGTCGGTGACCACACCGAGTTCGGTGCGGATGGGCCACGATCCGTCCTCGCGCTGGGTCCGGCGCGACCACTCGTAGGCACCCTCGGCCTCCGCGAATCGACCGGTCACCGACAGCGCCATCGCCGATTCCACGTGGTCCCACGGATCGGTCTGCCCGCCTGGGAACCACGGCAACGCCCCCGTGTCCTCCTGCATCGCCGCGATGGCCCGCCCGGTGGCCAGACACTCCGCGGCGGTCAGGACCTCGTCGAGGGCGGGAACACGCACGCGGTCAGCGCTTCCGCAGATACAGCACGACGCTCTTGCCGAGCACCGGGTCGAGCAACCGCTCCGCCGTCCTGGTCACCCGCGGCGCCGCGAGCATGTCCCAGACCAGCATCCTGTGGTAGGCCTTGACCAGCGGATTGGTGTCGTTGTCCACGCCCACAGCACATTTGATCCACCAGTACGGACTGTGCAGGGCGTGCGCATGGGACCTGCCCACCACCTCCAGTCCGGCCGCGGTCAGCGACGACGCGAGTTCGTCGGCCTTGTAGATGCGTACGTGGCCGCCCTCCACCTGGTGGTACGCATCCGACAGTTGCCAGCAGACCTTCTCCGGCCAGTAGCGGGGCACGGTGACCGCGGCATGGCCGCCCGGGGCCAGCACACGGACCATCTCGGCGATCGCGGCGGTGTCGGCGGGGACGTGTTCGAGGATCTCCGACATCAACACCAGATCGAAGCTGTTGTCCGCGTACGGGAGATGCAGTGCGTCGCCGACCTCGGCACGCGCCTTGGCCCACGCGGGCACCTCACCCTCGGCGATCATCGCGTCGAACATCTCGGCCACTGCGGCCATATCCGACTCCGACTGGTCGAAGGCGATCACGTCGGCACCGCGCCGGAACATCTCGAACGAGTGGCGTCCCTGACCCGCCCCGATGTCGATGGCCCTGGTGTCCGGCCCGACACCGAGTCGGTCGAAGTCAACGGTCAGCACTGCACGGTCCCTTCCTGTTCGCGCGATCCCGCGTCGATGACGCGACGGTATTCGTCGGCGGTCCGCGCGGCCACCGCCGACCAGCTGTAGCGCTCGGCCACCCGGGCCAGTCCGCCGGCCCCGAGGCGGGCCCGCGATGCCGGGTCGTCGAGCAACCGGGAGATCGCCGCGGCCAGCGCCCCGGAATCGCGGGGTGCGACCAGGACCGCGGCTTCCTCACGGTCCCCGACGACCTCGGGTATCGCCCCGGCGGTGGTCGCGACCAGCGGGGTGCCGCAACTCATGGCCTCCACCGCGGGTAGTGAGAACCCCTCGTACAGCGACGGCACGCAGGCGATCGACGCCGAGGCCAACAGTGCGGCGATCTCCGCGTCGTCCAGTCCGGCCCGGACCCGCACCCGGTCGGCGATGCCGAGTTCACGGATCCGTCGCGCGGTGGGTCCGTCGGGCGACAGCGGGGAGACCAGGTGCAGTTCCACCTCGGGATGTTCGACGGCGACCTTCGCGATGGCCTCGACGAGGTACGCGACCCCTTTGAGCGGTGCGTCGGCCGACGCGATGCTGACGACCCTCCCGGGGGTCCGGGTCTCCGCGGGCAGGAACAGTTCGGTGTCCACGCCGAGCGGGATGGTGGTGATGCGCGCGGCGGGCACGCCGAAGGACTTGCGGATGTCGACCTCGCTGCTGCGCGAGACGGTCAGGATCTCGGGCAGTCGCCGCGACACCCTGGTCTGCATCCGCAGGAAGCCGTGCCAGCGCATCGCGGTCAGTTTGCGCCATCCCCTGGCCGCCTTCACCGCGAGCGTGCGGTCGCGGTGGATCGGGTGGTGGATGGTGGCGATCAGCGGCATCCCGAATCGCTGGATCCGCAGCAGTCCGTAGCCGAGGCACTGGTTGTCGTGGACCACGTCGAAGTCGCGCACGCGGTGCTTCAGGAGGCGGGCCACGCGCAGGCTGAACGTCAGCGGCTCGGGGAAGCCTGCGGTCCACATGGTCAGCACCTCGAGCACGTCGATCCAGTCCCGGATCTCGCGCGGTCGGGGCGTGCGGAACGGCTTCGGCGGTCCGTAGAGGTCGAGGCTCGGCACCTGGGTCAACCGCACCCCGGGGTCGAGGTCGGGATAGGGCTGGCCGGAGAACACCTCCACCTCGTGTCCCAGCCGCACCAGCTCACGACTCAGGTGTCGAACGTAGACGCCCTGCCCCCCGGAATGCGGCTTGCTGCGATATGAGAGCAGAGCGATGCGCACGTAACCCCTCTCGTCCGAGTACCCGACACGCCGGGGACCCCGTTCATCTTCACGCGTCGAAAGCGGCGGCACGCGCTGGGGTCCATCTTCACGTGCGGAGCCCGACGTCGCTCGTCCGCGCCGTGGCGAATGGTGCGGAGCGAACCTGCACGGGTCCGGTGTGCGCTTACTGTAGACCGCGTGCCCCATGACACAGCCCAGCCCGAGGTCGCCAGCACGATGAGCGAACGTCTGCCGGGGTCGCGCTTCTACGAGGCGACCTACCGCATCCGCACCGGTGACGTGGATCAGGAGATGCGGGTACGCCTGGACACGGTGGCCCGCTACCTGCAGGACATCGCGAACGACAACCTCGAGGCGACGCCGTTCCACGACACCGACCCGTTCTGGATCGTCCGGCGAACCGTGATCGACGTGATCGAGCCGATCGGTTGGCCGGGGAACGTCACCCTGCAGCGATGGTGCGGTGGACTGTCGACCCGGTGGACGAACATGCGGGTGTCCATCCGCGCGGACCACGAGACGAATCGGTTCAATCCCGAACCACGGCCTGCGGGTCGCATCGAGACCGAGGCCTTCTGGATCCTGGTCAACGAGAAGGGTATGCCCACCCGGCTGAGTGACGAGGGTTTCGACCTACTCGCGGAGATGACCCACGAACATCGTCTGAAGTGGAAGACGATGCACCCGGATCCGCTGCCGGAAGCGGGTGAACTGTCCGACCTGGCACCCGAGGATCGCGAACACATCCTGCGCAGTACGGATTTCGACGCGTTCAAACATCTGAACAACGCCGCCTACTGGGCGGCGGTGGAAGACGAACTGCAGAGCCACGCCGATCTCGTCGCCGGTCCACACCGTGCGGTCATCGAGTACCTACGGCCGATCGTGCCGGGGGTGCGGATCATCCTGCGCAGGCGTCGGGAAGCCCACCGACTGCTGATCTGGATGCTCATCGGCGACAACGAGGGCGGCCAGCAGGTGGCCGCGACGGTCAGTATCACTGACCTCCGCGCAGCACCAACTCCATGAGCTTGGTCGGCGCCTCACACGGGTCACCGGTGGCCGCGGTGGTGCGCGGTTCGACCCACCACGTGTAGATCCCGCGGTCCGGCGACTTGGCGGTGACCGCACAGGCGGCCGGGCGGTTCGGGTCGCGCTGGGTGAACGCGGCCTGGCTGGCCACCCGGACGTTCTCGGTGGTGTAGCCGAGCCGCTTGGCGGTGTCCTTCTCCACCTGCATGGTGCCGTTCTCGAACCAGTTGAACGTGACGTCGGCGGTGACAGCACCGGCGACCAGCCAGCGGCAGATGGCACCGTTGAAGGTGGACTCGGCACCGCTGCCGCCGACGATCTGCGCGATCTGCTCGGGTTTGACCAGCGAACACTCGAGCAACAAGCGGTCGAACTGGTCGGTGTCGACGTTGCCCTGGGCCTGTCCGCCGCCGGAACCGCCGACCGCGACCGGGTCACCGTCGACGGTGCGCGTGCAGCCCGTCAGCGCGAGGGCCAACAACGCCAGCAGCGTGAGCGCGGTCGCGACGGTACGGCGCCTCATCTCTGACCTCGTTGCACGGTCAGCGTGGACAGCTGGGTCGCCGAGTCACAGAGTTGGTCGGTGGTCCGCAAGGGCTGTTGCCCGCTGGTGGTACCGGTCGACAGCGACCATTCGACGAAGTCGGCGCCGAAGTCGATCCCGATCTCGCAGATGCCCAGGTCGGAGGCGAGGAATCCGGGTGCGCCGCCGACGGAGATGTCCTTGACCGTCGGGCGGGAGAGCTGTTCGGTGGAGCGTTCGCGTCCGATGGGGCTGCCGCGGTACCAGTTGAACGACAGATGCGGGCCGGTGACATCGCCGGAGGTCCACTCGCACCCGGACGAGTTGTTGACGGTGTTGGTGAGTCCGGGCAGCCCGGAGATGGTGGTCACCTCCTGAGAGGTGATGTTGCCGCAATGACCGAAGAACGGCCCCGATCCAGCCTGGGCGGTCGGGCTCGCGGCGGTCGCGGGTGCGGAGTCGCCCGAGTCGTCCGAACAGGCGGCCAGCGGTGTCGTCAGCGCGACGGCCAGCGCCAGCAGCGCCACCGATCGTCGGGGATTGCCTCGAGTCCAGCCGAACACCTGCGCAAGTGTAGTGCGCACCGACGGGGGCACGGTCAGACTCGACCACGGAGGCGGTCGGTATCGCGCCGTTCGCGTTTGGTCGGTCGTCCGGCCCCGCGGTCGCGCACGGGGAGGGTCGCCCGGATCTCGGGCGGTGGCGGTGGCGGGCTGCGGTCGATGAGGCATTCGGCGGCCACCGGCGCACCGACGCGCTTGCCGATCAGCCGGGTGACCTCGACGATCCGCTCCCGTCCTGCCGCCCGCAACCGGATCTCGTCACCGATGGCGACCTGCGCGGCGGGCTTCGCTGTGACGCCGTTGATCCGTACATGTCCGGCTCGGCAGGCGCTCGCGGCCTGGGACCGCGTCTTGGTCAGACGGACCGCCCAGATCCAGCTGTCGACCCGGACCGTGCTCATCCGACCGCACTCATCTGCGCAGGAAGTAGTAGGCGGTCGCGCCGCCCACCGCCACTGCCGCGATCACCGCGATCCAGAAGCCCAGCGCCCACCAGACGCCCGCGAACACCAGAATTGCCGGCGATACGGCGAACGCCACCATGCCGGGGTTCTGACGGACCACGTCGCGGTTCGCTCGACGTCGCGCGGGATCGATCTCACGTGCCATGGGTCCAGGGTACGGATGCGGCGCGGCACCGGGTGCGACCCGGACTCTCGGCCCGCTCGGCGGGGCTGTCGGCCCGCTCGGCGGGGATGTCGGCCCGCTCGACGGGTCAGTGGGAGGCGGCGATGCCCGCGAGGATGAGGTCGATGCCCGCGAGGAACTGTTCACGGTCGTCGTGGTCGCGGACCCGGTCGGCCACCTGGGTGACGAACGGGTACTCCTGCGGGTCGAGACCGGCCCAGTCGTCGGCGATCGTCTGCAGGAATGCCGTCCGTCCGAGTTCGCGGGCCGTCGCGGCACGACTGTTCGCCGCGTTCTGACCGGCGACACCCAGCACGTAGTTCACCAACGCCGAGGCGCAGTCGAACTGTGCGGCTGAGGGCACACCGAGTGCCTGCACCCGGCTGCCGACGGCCTCGAAGATCCTCAGCATGCCGGGCTGACGCGGTGCGCTCGACAACTGGGTACCCACCCACGGGTGGTCATCGATGGCGTCGAAGATCCCCAGCGCCAGCACCCGGATCGCCTCGTCCGGTGCCGCCGCTCCCGGCGCGGCGTCCGTCACCCGCGCGACCATCTCGTCGGCCGCGGCGGCGAGCAGATCCCCCTTGTCGGCGACGTGCCAGTAGAGCGCGCCCGCCCCCGTCCGCAACCGCGCCGTCAGGGCGCGGAAGGTCAGCGCCCGTTCGCCCTCGGCATCGAGGATCTCGATGGCCGCGGCCACGATGCGGTCCTTGGACAGCGACTCCGTGCGTCGACCGGTACTCATCACTCCATCTTGACATTTCTGGAACGCCGTTCCAAACTCTCTCCTGGAACGTCGTTCCAGAGGTGTTCGGTCCCGACGCTCGACTCCCTGAGAACGACTCGTGAATGTGAAGAGAGGAACGACCATGACTGTCGGAGACGCAACCCCCACACCATCCATCGCCATCGTGGGCGCCGGACTCGGCGGACTCGTCGCAGCCCGCGTGCTGCACGTGCACGGCATCCCCGTCACCGTCTACGAGGCCGACCCGTCACCCGAGTCCCGTACCCAGGGCGGACGGTTGGACATCCACATCGAGGACGGTCAGGCCGCGTTGGCGGCCGCCGAACTCACCGCCGAGTTCCGGGCCATCATCGACGAGGGCGCGGAGGCCACCCGCTTCGTCGACGCGAACGCCACCCTGCTGCTCGACGAGCCGGACGACGGTTCGGGCCGACGTCCGGAGGTGCTGCGGGGCGACCTGCGCCGCATCCTGCTCGACTCGCTTCCCGACGGCACCGTCCGCTGGGGTCACAAGGTGACGGCCATCCGTCCCCTGCCCGATGCAGGTCACGAGCTGACGTTCGCCGACGGGTCGACCGCGGTCGCCGAATTGCTGGTCGGTGCCGACGGCGCGTGGTCGAGGGTGCGTCCGCTGCTGTCCGACGCCACCCCGGATTACGCCGGAGCGGTGTTCATCGAGACCTACCTGCACGACGTGGAGCACAGTCATCCGGCCATCGCGACGATGGTCGGCGAGGGCGGCATGTTCGCACTGACCCCCGGACAGGGCATCACCGCCCACCGCGAGAGCGGCGACATACTGCACGCCTACGCCCAGTTGCAGCGCCCTTCCGACTGGGTCGACGGCATCGACTTCACCGATCCCGCGGCCGCCACCGCCCGCGTCGCGGCCGAGTTCGACGGATGGGCGCCCGAGCTCACCGCACTGGTCACCGCAACCGACACCGCGCCGGTCCCCCGCAAGATCTACTCGTTGCCCGACGACCACCGGTGGGCTCGGGTACCGGGTGTGACCCTGCTCGGCGACGCCGCCCACCTGATGCCACCGTCGGGAGACGGTGCCAACCTGGCCATGCTCGACGGCGCCGAACTGGCCATGGCCATCGTCGAGCACCCCGATGACACGGACGCCGCCCTCGCCGCCTACGAGGAGACGATGTTCGCCCGCAGCGCCTCGTTCGCGGTGCAGGCCCGGCACGTGCTCGACCTGTGCCTGGGCGAGACCGCGCCGTACGGTCTGATGGAGCTCATCGGACCCGACCCGGTGGACGCGGCGCCGATCGGCTGACGCGGTGATCGCTAGACTGGCCGGACGATGTACACCGACCTCGCCGCCATGGATTCCGCTCTGGTGCAGTGCCGGGCCTGCACTCGCCTGGTGGCCTGGCGCGAGGAGGTCGCGAACACCAAGCGTGCGGCGTATCGGGACGAGACATATTGGGGGCTACCGGTTCCCGGTATCGGTCCGGCCGACGCCGAACTCCTCATCCTCGGCCTAGCCCCTGCGGCACACGGCGGTAACCGCACCGGCCGGATGTTCACCGGTGACCGCAGCGGCGACGTCCTGTTCGCCGCGCTGTACGCGGTCGGCCTGACCAACCAGCCCACGTCCACCGCGCACGACGACGGCCTGCAGCTCTACCACACCCGCATCACCGCGCCGGTGCACTGCGCGCCGCCGGACAACAAGCCGACCGTCGAGGAGCGCGACACCTGCGCGGATTGGCTGCACGCCGAGCTGGACCTACTGGCCCCGACGATGCGGGTGGTGATGACCCTGGGCGGTTTCGGCTGGGCGGCGGCGTTGCGGGTGCTCCGCGATCACGGTTGGCGGATCCCGCGCCCGCAACCGAGGTTCGGCCACGGAGCGCAGGTGGTGCTGTACGGCGATCACGTACCGCCGGTCACCCTCATCGGCAGCTACCACGTGAGCCAACAGAACACGTTCACCGGACGGCTGACCCCGTCCATGCTCGAAGAGGTGCTGGCGCAGGCGAAGACCGCGGCGGGCATCACCGGGGGTGGTCGGCGATGAGCAGCGAGGTCGACCCCATCGCGCTGGCCCGGCAGAACTGGGAACGCGCCGGCTGGGGTGCGGTGGCCGATGGCATGGTGTCGGTGACCTCGGTGATGCGTGCCCACCAGATCCTGTTGGCACGGGTGGAGAACGCATTACGCCCGTACGACCTCAGCTTCTCCCGCTTCGAGCTGCTGCGGTTGCTGGCCTTCACCCGCACCGGGGCACTTCCGATCACCAAGGCATCCGACCGACTGCAGGTGCACGTCACCAGCGTCACCCACGCCATCCGGCGGCTGGAGGCCAACGGTCTCGTGGAGCGCATCCCCCACCCCACCGACGGTCGTACCACCCTGGTCCGCATCACCCCGATCGGGCGGTCCACCGTGGAGGAGGCGACGATCACCCTCAACGACGAGGTGTTCGCCGACACCGGACTCTCCCCCGAGGAGTCACGGGCGCTGGCGTCGGCGATCGAGACGTTACGTCGCGACGAAGGCGACTTCTGAACCCTCACCTCGTCCGAACCGACCGCGCCGCAGTGCTCAGCGCAGGGTCTCGATGATCGCGCTGAAGTCCTCCCCACCGTGGTCGACGACGAACGCCGCGTAGATCTCCGCCGCGTGGGTACCCAGTGGCGCCACCGATGCGGTCGATCGCACCGCATCCATGGCCAGACCGAGGTCCTTGTGCATCAGCGCGGTGGCGAAACCGGGCCGGAAGTCGTGGTTGGCCGGTGAGGTGGGCACCGGACCGGGCACCGGGCAGTTGGTGTGCACCGCCCAACAGTTCCCGGTGGCCCCGGTGATGACGTCGAACAGCGACTGGGCGGACAAGCCCAGTTTGTCGGCGAGGACGAAGGCCTCGCCGACCACGATCTGCTGCACGGCCAGCACCATGTTGTTGCACACCTTGGCCGCCTGCCCGCTCCCGGTCGCGCCGCAGTGGATCACCTTGCCCGCCATCGGTTCCAGGATCGGGCGGGCGGCGGTGACCGCCGCCTCGGTGCCGCCGACCATGAACGCCAGGGTGCCCGCGGTGGCCCCCTTGACCCCACCCGAGACCGGTGCGTCGAGCTGGGCGTGGCCCGCATCGCCTGCGATCTGGTGAACCGTGCGGGCGTCGTCGACGGAGATGGTGGAACTGTCGATGAACAGCGCGCCCGTCTGCGCCCCGGGCAGGATCTCGTCGTAGCACCGGCGGACCAGTTCACCGCTGGGCAGCATGGTGATCACCACCGCGGCGTCCATCACCGCCTCCAGCCCGGCCGGGAACACGGTGACCCCGGTCGCCGCGGCGCGCTCCGCGGCGGCGGGGACCGGGTCGTACCCGTGCACGGTGTGTCCGGCAGCCACCAGGTTCGCGGCCATCGGGCCGCCCATGTTGCCGAGTCCGAGAAATGCGATGGTGCTCATGGCGTTGTCAGTTCCTTCCGGCTGCGCGTCTGACCCGACTCGCCTCGGCGCGTCCGATCACCACCCGCATGATCTCGTTGGTCCCCTCCAGGATGCGATGAACCCGCAGATCCCGGACGATTTTCTCGATGCCGTACTCCTCGAGATAGCCGTAACCGCCGTGCAGTTGCAGTGCCTGATCGGCGACGGTGAAACAGCTGTCGGTGACGTGTCGCTTGGCCATCGCGCAGAGCATCACCGCGTCGGGATCGCCCGCGTCGAGGGCGGAGGCGGCCCGCCACAGCAGCAGTCGTGAGCTCTCCAGGGCGGTGGCCATGTCGGCCAACGTGAACCGGATGGTCGGCTCGTCGATGAGGCTGCCGCCGAACGCCTCCCGGTCGGCCAGGTAGGCCGCGGCCTTCTCGTAGGCGGTGCGTGCACCACCCAGCGAACAGGCGGCGATGTTGATCCGCCCGCCGTTGAGACCGTTCATCGCGATACCGAAACCGGCGCCCTCCACCCCACCGAGCAACCGGTCCGCGCGCACCCGCACGCCCTCGAGGACCACCTGGGCGGTGGGTTGCGCATGCCAGCCCATCTTGCGTTCCTGCGCACCGAAACTCATTCCGGGGGTGTCCTTGTCGACGACGAAGGCGGAGATGCCCCTGGATCCGTCGCCCCCGGTGCGGGCCATCACCACGTACACGTCCGACACCCCGGCACCGGAGATGAACTGCTTGACCCCGTCGAGCACATAGTGGTCACCGTCGCGGACCGCCCGGGTACGCAGCGCCGCGGCATCCGACCCCGCCGACGGTTCGGTCAGGCAGTAGCTGGCGATGGTGTCCATCGAGGCGAGACGCGGCACCCAGGTCGTGCGTTGTTCGCCGGTCCCGTAGCTGTCGATCATCCAGGCGCACATGTTGTGGATCGACAGGAAGGCCGCGACCGCCGGATCGGCCGCGGCCAACTCGGTGAAGATCCGCACCCCGTCGAGTCGGCGCAACCCGCTGCCCCCGGCGTCCTCGCGACAGTAGATCGCCCCCATGCCCAAGTCGGCCGCCTCGCGCAACTCCCGCACCGGGAAATGCGCGGCGGCGTCCCAGTCGAGGGCGAACGGCGCCCACCGTTTCGCCGCGAACGCCGCCGCGGTCTCGGTGATCACCCGTTCGTCGTCATCGAGTTCGAACACCCCGTCACTCCATCGTCGGGATGGAGAACTCAGCGCTGCCGTCATACCCCGTCGCTCCGCTCGCCCCGTCCTTGATGCCCGACGGCCAGCGTGAGGTGATGGTCTTGACCTTGGTGTAGAACTGGAACGACGCCGGTCCGTGCTGGTTGAGATCGCCGAAGCCGGACCGTTTCCAGCCGCCGAAGGTGTGGTACGCCACCGGGACCGGGATCGGCACGTTCACCCCGACCATGCCCACCTGCACCCGTTCGGTGAAGTCGCGGGCGGCGTCGCCGTCGCGGGTGAAGATCGCCACGCCGTTTCCGTATTCGTGTTCCGACGGTAGCGCCAACGCCTCCTCGTAGTCGGCCGCGCGCACGATGCACAGCACCGGGCCGAAGATCTCATCGGTGTAGATCGACATGTCGGGGGTGACGTGGTCGAACAGGGTGGGCCCGATGAAGTTGCCGCCGGCGAGGCTGTCGTCACCGAACTGCAGGTCGTCGCTGGCCCGTTCGCGTCCGTCGACCACCATCTCGGCCCCGGCCTCGACACCGGCGGCGAGGTAACCGCGCACCCGCTCCAGCGCCGCAGGCGTGATCAGCGGGCCGTAATCGGCCTTGGGATCGAGACTGTGCCCCACCCGTAACCCGGCGATCTTGTCGACCAGCCGCTCCCGCAACCGGTCCGCGGTCTCCTCACCCACCGGTACCGCCACACTGATGGCCATGCACCGCTCACCCGCGCTGCCGTACCCGGCGCCGATCAACGCATCCACGGCCTGGTCGAGATCGGCGTCGGGCATCACGATCATGTGGTTCTTCGCGCCACCGAAACACTGGGCACGTTTGCCGTTCGCCGTCGCGGTGGCGTAGATGTACTGCGCGATGTCGGAGCTGCCGACGAAGCCGATGGCCGCGACGTCCGGGTTGGCCAGCAACGCGTCGACGGCCTCCTTGTCGCCCTGGATCACCTGGAACGCCCCGGCGGGCAGACCCGCCTCGACGAACAGTTCCGCCAACCGCAGCGGCACCGACGGATCCCGCTCGCTGGGTTTCAGGATGAACGCGTTGCCACACGCCAGCGCCGGGCCCGCCTTCCACAGCGGGATCATCGCCGGGAAGTTGAACGGGGTGATGCCCGCGACCACGCCCAGCGGTTGGCGCACCGAGTAGACGTCGATTCCCGCACCCGCCCCCACGGTGTACTCGCCCTTGAGCAGGTGCGGTGCGCCGATGGCGAATTCGATCACCTCGACGCCGCGCTGGATGTCGCCGCGGGCATCGGCCACGGTCTTGCCGTGTTCGACGGAGAGCAACTCGGCCAACTCGTCGGCGTTCTGGTTGACCAGGTCGACGAACCGCATCATCACCCGCGCCCGACGCTGCGGATTCCAGGCCGCCCAGGCGCGCTGCGCAACCGCCGCGGAGGCGACCGCCGCGTCGACATCGGCGGCGGTCGCCATCGCCACCTGCCCCCGCACCGCCCCGGTACTGGGATTGAGCACCTCAGCGGTGCGCGGCGTCGTGTCACCTGCCGGGCTCATGGTCCGTTCACCGTTGACCAGGTGGGGGATCTGCACGGTCATCGTCACCTCCGGGGGTTGTTGTGGGTCCGTCTCGGGCTGCGTGTTCCACACCACAGTATACTTGCATATCCTAGTAAATATCTGCGGACATTTCTGTTAGGCAAGCCTTTCCTCTATTCTCGGCCAGACCCACCGCTTCGTACCGACGGGAGCTCCGATGTCCCTACTCGTCCTCTACGGCACCGAGACCGGTACCGCCGAACTCGTCGCCGACGCCATCGCCGACGTCTTGTCCCGCGACCACGCGCCGTCGGTCTACGACATGTCCGACTTCGACATCGGCGACCTCGAGGACGTGGGGTTCCTCGTCACCGTCTGCTCGACCTACGGCGAAGGGGAGGTGCCCAGCGGCGCCGAGCCGTTCATCGAGGCGCTCACCGACGAACGACCCGACCTGACGCATCTGACCTTTGCGGTGTTCGGACTCGGCGACATCATCTACGAGGACACCTTCAACCGCGGTGGCGAACTGATCGCCGAGACACTCGGCGATCTCGGCGCGACCCAGGTGGGTGAACACGCCCGTCACGACAACTCCTCGGCGATACGGCCGGCCCGTCAGGGCGCGGAGTGGGCCGCGACGATCTCCCCACTGATCACCCGGCATTCGGTGACCGCGGGCCGATCCGTCCCCGTCGTCACGCCGTTACGCTGACGACATGACCCACGTCACAGCCACACCCACCGTCACGGCGCTGGCGTCGTCGCTCCCACCCGGCATGGTGGTCACCGACCCCGACATCGTCGGCGGGTACCGGCAGGACCGGGCCTTCGACCCGCAGGCGGGTACCCCGCTGGCCCTCATCCGCCCGCACACCACCGACCAGGTGCAGACGGTGGTCCGGTGGTGTGCGACCCACCGGGTCCCGGTGATCACCCGCGGCGCGGGGACCAGCCTGTCCGGCGGGTCGACCGCCGTCGACGGCGCCGTGATGATCTGCACCGAGAAGATGCGTGAGCTCCGCATCGACACCGCGACCAGAACCGCGGTGGTGCAGCCCGGGTTGTTCAACTCCGAGGTCAAGGCCGCGGCCGCGGCGGCCGGGCTCTGGTATCCGCCCGACCCGTCGTCGTTCGAGATCTGCTCGATCGGCGGCAACGTGGCCACCAACGCCGGCGGCCTGTGCTGTGTCAAGTACGGCGTGACCACCGACTACGTGCTCGCCCTGGAGGTGGTGCTGGCCGACGGCCGCGCCGTGGCGCTCGGCGGCAACCGGCTCAAGGACTCCGCAGGACTGTCGCTGACCAAACTGTTCGTGGGTAGCGAAGGGGTACTGGGCATCATCACCGAGGTCACCCTGCGGCTGTTGCCCCCGCAACCGCCCGCCGCCACGGTGGTCGCCGGCTTCGCCGACGTGGACGCCGCATGTGCCGCGGTGCTGGCCGTCACCGCCGAGATGCGCCCGGCCATGCTGGAGTTCATGGACGGCGTGGCCATCAACGCCGTCGAGGACCACCTGCGGATGGGGCTCGACCGTACCGCGGGCGCCATGCTCGTCGCCCAGTCCGATGCCGTGGGGCCCGCGGCGGCCGCCGAGGTGGAGATCATCACCCGCGCCTTCACCGCGCACGGGGCTGCCGAGGTGTTCGCCACCGACGACGCCGCCGAGGGGGAAGCCTTCACCGCGGCCCGCCGGATGGCCATCCCGGCTCTCGAGCGCACCGGGTCGCTGCTGCTCGAGGACGTGGGCGTGCCGTTGCCCGCGCTGCCGACCCTCATCGACGGGATCGCGGCCATCGCCGATCGGCAACGGGTCACGATCTCCGTCATCGCGCACGCCGGTGACGGCAACACCCACCCGCTGATCGTCTTCGACCCCGAGGACGCGGACGAGCACCAACGCGCCGAGGTGGCCTTCGGTGCGGTGATGGACCTGGCCATCGGGCTCGGCGGCACCATCACCGGCGAGCACGGGGTGGGTCGACTCAAGAAGGCGTGGCTGCCAGACCAGGTGGGGCCGGACGTGATGGAGCTGACCGCGGTCATCAAGAACGCCCTCGACCCGGACGGGCTGTTCAATCCCGGCGTGATGCTCTGACGAGTCGTCGTATCCTGCGCTGATGCTGCACCTGCGGATCGTCGCACCCGCGTGCCGCAGCGGCGACCTCGTCGAACTGCTCACCACCGATCCCGCGGTCAGCACGGTCACGATGGTGCGTGGTGCCGCTGTCGACCCGCCCGGTGACGTGGTCGAGGCCGACGTGTCGCGCGAAGGTGCCGACGCGGTGATCGATCGTCTCCGCGACTGGGGGATCCAACACGAGGGCAGCATCCACGTCACCACCATCCCCACCTGGATCTCGAGTCGTGGTTTCCAGGCCGACGAGCGGACTCCGGGCGCGGGTGCCGACGCGGTGGTGTGGAGTCAGGTCACCCAGCAGGCGTACGACGACTCCGAGTTCAACTGGATCTTCGCCACCTTCATGTGTCTCGCCACCGTGCTGACCACCATCGCCATCGTGTTGGATTCGACGATCCTGTTGATCGGGGCGATGGTGCTCGGTCCGGAATTCGGGGCGGTGGCCGCCCTGGGTGTCGCACTGGTCCGCAAGCGGTGGACCCTGCTGCGGCGGGCCATCACCGCGCTGATCGGCGGATTCACCGTCGCCATAGTGTTCTGCATCGTGTGTGCACTGATCGCCCGGACGCTGGGGTGGGTGGTCGTCGACGACGTGACCGGACCGCGCCCGGGTACGCACTTCATCTACACCCCCGACAAGTGGTCGTTCCTGGTCGCGGTGATCGCCGGGGCGGCCGGGGTGTTGTCGCTGACCTCGGCGCGTCTCGGTGGCCTGTCCGGTGTGTTCATCTCGGTGACCACCATCCCCGCCGCGGGCAACATCGCGCTCGGCATCGTCTTCGGGGTGCGTGAAGCGATCGTCGGCAGCACCGCGCAGCTGTTGCTCAACCTGGTGGGGATGGCGCTCGCCGGGGCGGCGACCCTCGCCGTGCAGCGTCAGGTGTGGGTTCGCGTCGCGGCGTACCGGGTGCGTCTGCTGGGGCGGATCCGGCACGACTGACCGCGGCGCCGTCGACCCCGCCCAGGTCAGACCCGGACCGGGTCGTCGTTGTCCTGACCCGTCTCGCGCATCGCGGACGCCTTGGCCAACTGCACCACCGACCGCATGATCAGCAGAAGCATGACGACCATGATGATCGCGCGCCACCAACCGGCGTCGACCACCTCACCGAGCAGCAAGACGCCGAGCAGCATCGCGGTCGCGGGTTCGGTGACCGACATCGCGGGGAACGACGTCTGCAACTCCCCCGCGCCGAACGCGCGTTGCTGCGCCACCACCGCACCGGTCGCGGCCACGGCGAACAGGTAGATCTCCGGATGCGCGAAGACGCCGATGCCACGGTGCAACACCTGGTACGCAGCTGCCTTGACCACGATCGCCGACGCCCCGAACAGCACGCCTGCACCCAGCCCGTAACAGAGGGCCCGATAGTGCGTGGACGACCGCTCGGCCGCGATGACCAACAACACCACCAGCAGGAACACCCCACCGATCGAGCCGCCTATCACGACGTGGTCGGGTCGACGATCCGACGACTCGGGGTCGGCGATGACCAGGAACACCGCGACGGCGGCCACCAGCACACCACCCCAGATCCACTCGATCCGGCGGGGGCGACGGTGGTCGAGCCAGGCCTCCATTGGCATGGCGAACAGCACCGCAAGCACCACGAGGGGCTGCACCAGCAGCACCGACCCGAGGGCCAGAGCCGCCACCATCAGGCCGAACCCCGCCACCGCGATCCCGGCGCCGAACCACCAGCCGGCGGTGGGCGCCCCCTCGCGGGTGGAGCAGCGCTGCCGCAGCACCGTACCGAGGGCGATGACGAAGGCCGAGCAGACAGCCAGCAACGCGGGGAGCCAGGTGTGCATGGCGCGTCAGGCCGCGTGTCGATCGTGTTCGACCGCGACATGTGGGGTCTCGTACTCCCCTTCGCGTTCGGCGGCGTGTTTGGCCAGCACCACCACCGCCCACAGCATCACCAGGAACACCACGGACGCGGCCAGCGCACCGATCAGACCGGTCTGGGTGCGTTCGCCGAGCAGGGCGACCCCCAACGCCATCGCGCTGACCGGTTCGATGACCGTCATCGCCGGGAACGACGTCTGCAGGTCGTGGGCGGCGAACGCCAACTGCTGGGTCACCACCGACCCCAGCGCCACCACGATGATCAGGTACAGCTCAGGGTGCAGGAACGGTGTCGCCATGCCGTCGGAGAACTGCCCGGTGACGATCTTCACCAGGAACGACTGCACCCCCGTGAGCAGACCGGACGCCGATCCGAACAGCAGGGCCCGGTAGTGCGGGGACGCGAACTTCGCACCGACCACCAGCGCGACCAGGATGGCGATCACCACGACGGTGCTGTACGCCACGGTGGGTCCGGAAGCCAGGTTCTTGTTGCCGGTGGGCAAGGCCAGCGCGACGAACGCCGCCACGCAGACGGTGAGGATGATTCCCCACTTCCACTCGTGGAAGCTCAGACGCCGATGGTCGAGATATGCCTCCATCGGTAGCGCGAACAACACCGACAGGACGATCAGCGGCTGCACCAGCAGCAGGGTGCCGAGACCCAGTGCGACCGCCTGCACGACGAAGCCCAGCGCGGCGATGCCGACGCCGATCCACCAACGCTTGGTGATCCCACCCGACGACGTGGAGGAGCGTTGCCGGACGAGCGTGCCGATCGCCACCAACAGAGCCGACACCAAGGCCAGCACTATGGGGAGAAGGACATGCACCAGGCAGAGGCTACCGGCCGGTCGCCACGTGTGCCCATTTCCTCTGTGCCCGTTCCTCCGGGGTCGATTCGATCGGCCGAACTGCCGGACGCCCACCGGTGTCGACACGCTCGACCGACGACACCGCTACTCGCGCGCGGTGGCCTACCGTGGACTCATGCCCCAGACCGTTGTCGCCGACCTGGAACGGCTGATGACGCTGACCCGCGCGCAACTCCGCGCGATCGACGGCCCGGATGCCGACGTCATCGCCCTCGTGGAACACAGCCGTGACGAGCAGATCGAACTCTGCGAACTCGCCGACCTCGCCGCCGACCGGGACGACGAGGAGACCGCTCGGCACCACGAGCAGGAGGCGGCGGCCTGGCGCGAGACGGCGCGGCTGCTGACCCTGCACCTCGCGCTGCGTCACGGTGTGAGCGACCGCACCTCCGGCGTGGCCTGAGCGATGAACCGCACGCTCATCCTGATGCGGCACGGCAAATCCGGTTATCCGGCCGGGGTCACCGACCACGACCGCCCGTTGGCGCAGCGGGGTCGTCGCGAGGCGACGATCGCGGGTGAGTGGTTCGCCGAGGAGGGTCTCGAGGTGGACGCCGCGCTGTGCTCCACCGCGACCCGTACCCGGCAGACCCTGGAGCGTACCGGTGTCGACGCACCCACCGAGTACCTCGACGCCATCTACGGCGGAACGGCAGACGAGGTGCTCGCCGCGATCCGGCGACACGCCCCCGACGACGCCGAGACCGTGCTGGTGGTGGGACACGAACCGGGGATGCCGCAGACGGCGCAGGAGTTGGACCCGTCTGCCGATATCGACCACTTCCCCACGTCCGCGTACGCGGTGCTGCGGGTGCAGGCGCCGTGGGAACGGCTGGGTCTGTCGCCCGACGACACGTCGACGCTGATCGGCATGCGGGTGCCGCGCCCCGACGAGTCCTGACTGTCGGTCAGACCTCAGCCGACCGCTACGCGGTCGAGTATCTTCCCGACGTCCAGACCCTGCGGGAGGGTGCCGTAGGCGCCGCCGTGCCGACCCGCGAGCCGGGAGGCGGCGAACCCCTCGGCGACCGCCGGGTCACCGCGGCGCAGCAGTGACGACCCCTGCAACGTGATGCACAACGTCTCGGCGACCATTCGGGCGTTCACCTGCAACTGCTCGTGGTCCGCGAGGAGCCGCTTCAACTCGCCGAGCTTGGCGTCGTAGCGGTCGTCGAGACCGGTCGCGGCCTCCAACTCGTCGAAGACCGCGTCCACCGACTTCGGGGCGGTGAGCATGGCGCGGAGCATGTCCAGCGCCGAGACGTTGCCGCTGCCCTCCCAGATGCCGTACAGCGGCGCCTCGCGGTACAGCCGCGGCATCCCCGACTCCTCGACGTAGCCGTTGCCGCCGAAACACTCCATCGCCTCGCCGACATGAGCGGGCGCGCGTTTGCAGGTCCAGTACTTCACCGCGGGCAACGCCAACCGGCGGATGAGTCCTTCGCGTTCGTCGCCGCGTTCGGCGGCGTCGGTGGCCCCGGCCATCCGGAAGGCGACCGCGGTGGCCGCCTCGGCCTCGATCGCCAGGTCGGCGAGCACGTTGCGCATCAGCGGCTGGTCGATGAGGTGCGCACCGAAGACCATCCGATGGGTGGCGTGATGCACCGCCTGGGTCAGCCCGTGGCGCATGTTGGTCGCGCTGGCCAGCGCACAGTCCAGCCGCGTCAGGTTGACCATCTCGATGATGGTGCGGACACCGCGGCCCTCCTCGCCGACCAACCAGGCGGTCGCGTCGTCGTACTCCACCTCCGACGACGCGTTGCCGCGGTTGCCGAGCTTGTCCTTCAGCCGTTGCAGACGCATCCGGTTACGTGTGCCGTCGGGCAGGACCCGCGGCAGGAAGAAGCAGCTCAACCCACCCGGCGCCTGCGCGAGTACCAGGAAGAAGTCCGACATCGGCGCCGAGGTGAACCACTTGTGCCCGACGATCCGGTAGCTGCCGTCGCCGGTGGGGGTCGCTCGCGTGCGGTTGGCGCGGACGTCCGAGCCGCCCTGCTTCTCGGTCATCGACATCCCGGCGATGATCCCGGCCTTGCCTGTCGGGGCCGCGAGGGTGGGGTCGTAGACCCGGCTGGTCAGCAGAGGCTCGTAGACCGCCGCGAGGTCGGGCGCGTGGCGTAGCGCGGGCACCACCGCGTAGGTCATCGAGATCGGACAGACGTGGCCGGGTTCGACGGTCCAGACGCTCAGTTTGGCCGCGCGCACCACGTGCGACCCGGGCCGGGTGTCGGCCCACGGGGCGCCGTGCAGTCCGTGCTCCACGGCGGTGCGCATCAGCTCGTGATAGGCGGGGTCGTACTCCACCTCGTCCACCCGGTGGCCATATCGGTCGTGGGTGCGTAGCACCGGTTCATGCCGGTCGGCGAGCTCACCCCAGCGTTGCGCGCGATCGGTCGCGGCGACGGCACCCAGTTCGGTGATCTCGTCGAGTCCCCACCCGCCGCCCTCGGCGACCACCGCCTCGGCCAGCGACGGGTTGTCGGCAGCGTTGTACCCGCGCAGCGGCGGAACCTGATTGAGGACCTCGTGGGTGTCGACCATGTGTCCAGTGTCTCACCGTGGGGGCGGTGTCAGCACCCGGTCGTTGCCACGATCGCGGGCCTACCCTGGGCTGTATGTCGACCGTGCTGTTCCTGGCCCACGAGGACGACCGAGATCGCGGCCGCGCGAACGCCGGGTCGTTGGCCGACCACGTGGCCGCGTCGGGTCATGAGGTGGTCATCGCCCACCCGTCCGACGACCTGCCCGACGTCGGGAGCCTGCACTCGGTGATCGTGCTCGGGTCGGCGTTGGCGGCCTATGACGAGTCGGTGTCGTGGTCGGGCGCCGAGGTGGCCTACCTGCGATCGGCCTTGGCCGCCGACACCCCGATCCTCGGGATCTGCTTCGGCGGCCAGCAGTTGAGCCGCGTACTCGGTGGCACCGTCGGCCCGGCGCCCGCACCGGAGGTCGGATTCGTCACCGTACGGTCCGACCGCGCCGACCTCGTCGACAGCGGGCCGTGGATGCAGATGCACTGGGACCGGTTCACCACCCCACCCGGTGCGACGACCGTGGCCCGCAACCCGGCCGCCGCCCAAGCCTTTGTCCACGGGCCACACTTGGGGGTGCAGTTCCACCCGGAGATCTCGCCCGCCGTGTTCGATTCGTGGACGGCGGACTGGTCCGACGCGAAGGCGGCCTCACTGGAGTCCGACCTGGGTGTGGACATCGCGGCGCTGCGACGGCAGATCGTCGACACCGCCGACGAGAACGCCGCCCGGTGCGGTCGGTTGTTCGACGCGTTCGTCGGGCTGCGCGAGCACGTCTGAGACGTACGCCTCAGGCGTCCGGCGGCAGCACCAGATCCAGGCGCGGGCCGAGCAGCCGCACCGGGCGGTCGAGTTCGAAGCGGTCCAACAGGGTGAGCAGCGCCGCTTCGAGCTCGGTGAACTCGGTGGTCGGGTGCGGCAGCTTCTTCGACTTGGTCCTGGTGAAGAACGTGGTGGTGCGCACGGTCAACGCGACCCGGAACACGACGCGACCCTCGGCGACCACCTGGTCGAGCAGATCCCGCGTCAA
Organism: Williamsia sterculiae; assembly: GCF_900156495.1. Taxonomy (GTDB): domain Bacteria; phylum Actinomycetota; class Actinomycetes; order Mycobacteriales; family Mycobacteriaceae; genus Williamsia_B; species Williamsia_B sterculiae. The sequence continues at coordinate 17,944 of NZ_FTNT01000009.1, read as the reverse complement.
CCGCGACAGCGCGGCGGCCATCTCGTCGCGGCTGGTCAGGTCCCGCGGGAACGTCTCGACCTTCGAATGCGACCGCGCCACATACGGTTCGACCGCGATGGTCGCGTCACCGCCGCCGCGGCTGAGGACGTAGAGCCAGTTGCCCTGATGCGGCCCGAACCGCTCGATCAGGGCGTCGCGATCGGTGCCCACCAGGTCGGCGACGGTGTCGACGCCGAGTGCCGTCAGCTTGTCCGCGGTCTTGGGTCCGACGCTCCACAGGTCGCGGGTCGGCCGGTGGCCCATCAGCGCCATCCAGTTGTCCCCGGTGAGGGTGAACACCCGGTCGTCACCACCCGGGGTGCCCTGTTTGGCGAAGCCGGTCGCCATCTTCGCGCGCTGCTTGTTGTCGCTGATCCCGATGGACGACGCCAACCCGGTGCGCTCGGCCACCCGCCCGCGGATCTGCGCGGCCAGGGCCTCCGGGTCGTCGACGTCGGCGCCCACGTAGGCCTCGTCCCAGCCCCACACCTCCACCGGATGCCCGAAGCTGCGCAACGTGTCCATCACCTCCTCGGAGGCGACGTCGTAGGTGACGTGGTCGGTGGGCAGGTACACCGCGTCGGGCAGCTTGCGGTAGGCCGCGCGTAACGGCATCCCCGCCCGCACGCCGACGTCGCGCGCCTCGTACGACGCGCAGGTCACCACCTTGCGCGCCTCGGTGGGGTCACCGTTGCCGCCGACGATCACCGGCACGGCGGCCAGTTCCGGGCTACGCAACCGTTCCACCGATACCTGGAACTGGTCGAGGTCGACGTGCAGGATCCACCGCGGCCGCGTCTCGGTGGTCGGGGTGATGGGCACCTTGCCATTGTTCGCCGTTTCCGCACCAGTTTCCGACCTTCGCACCCGATGCCCGCGCCGCGGCTTGCGGAAACTGGTGCGGATCTGGTCGGTTCGGCGAGGCCGTCTCCCGATTGAGGACCAAAACTGTCCGCAATCGGATGCAGACTCACGAGCGACAACATCCACCGACGATCCACCGGAGGCATCCCATGAACCAGACCCTCGAAGTCGCCTTCCTCGGCGTCAGCGACGTCGACGTGTCCAAGGACTTCTACACCCGCGCCGGGTTCAATCCGGACCACGACAGCGTCGTCCACGAGGGCCTGCGGTTCGTGCAGATGACCCCACCGGGATCGGGCTGTTCCATCGCATTCGGTGAGGGCATCACCGAAGTCGTGCCCGGCGGAGCCCATCTGATGCTCTGCGCGGACGACATCACCGCGGCACGGCAGCACCTGCTCGACGCCGGCTTCGACGTGAGCGAGGTCGACGTGCAGCCGTGGGGACACTTCGTCTACTTCAGCGATCCCGACGGCAACCGGTGGAACGTGCAGTATCTGCCTCACCGACACACGAACGACTGACACCGGGGCGTGGGTGCTGCGACGTTCGCACCAGTTTCCGCGATGCGCATCCACTGCAGTCGGCGCAGATCACGGAAACTGGTGCGAACAACGCGCACTCAGCCCGCCGGCGGCCGCTTCTCCGCGATCAGCTTGAGCGCGATCTGGTAGTCCTCGTCGTCGGAGACGGTGAGCGCCCCGACGGTCACGTCACCGGTGCGGTACCAGACGGCGAGGGCACCGTCACCGCGGTCGACGAGGTGGTCGTCGTCGTATCCGTCACCCCACCCGCCGTACTGGATCGACGCGGAACCGATGTCGCTCCAGAACGTCGGGACCGCGTCCCACGCCCGCTGTTGTCCGGCCGCGGCAGCACCCGCGATCTCGCCCTGCGCCGACGAGTCGTCCCAGTGCTCGGTGGGGATGCGACGACCGGCGGTGGCGTTGACCGGGGATGCCACGTCACCGGCGGCGTACACATCGGCGACATCCGTACGCATGAACTCGTCCACGGCCACCCGACCGTCGGCGAGGGTGATGCCCGCCGCCTTGGCCAACCCGCTCGACGACCGTATCCCGGTGGCCGCGACCACCAGGTCGGTATCGATGGCGACCCCGCCGCCCAACCTCACCACGCCGGACTCGACGGCCTCGACCGTCACGCCGCCGGTGTAGCTGACGCCCGCCTGCTGTAGAAAACCCAGGATGCGTTCCCCGGCCTCTCGGCCCAGGCGCGCCTGCTGCGGCACCTCCTCGGGCGCGACGATGGTGGTCGCGACACCGATCGACGCCAGCGACGCGGCAACTTCGCAACCGATGAATCCCGACCCGATGACCACGGCGGAGTCGGCGTCGGCGGCTTTGTCGCGCAGGTCGGTCGCATCGTCGAGGTTGCGCAGGAAGAATGCGTGATCGCCCACCCCGGTGATCGGTGGGACCACGGGCTCGGCACCGGTGGCCAGGACCAGCGAGGCGTACCCGACGGTCTCACCGCCGGCCAGCGTCACCGTGTGCGCCCGCGGGTCGATGGATTCGACATCGACACCGGTGCGCACCGTGATGCGGTGTTCGCCGTACCAGCCCTCATCCTGCAGTGCGATGTCGTCGGCCGATGTCTCCCGACGGAGGAAGTCCTTGCTCAGCGGCGGCCGATCGTAGGGCAGCCGGTCGTCGGCGGTGAGGATGGTGACCGGTGAGGACGGTCGGAGGTCACGGTAGGTGGTCGCCGCGCCCAGTCCGCCCGGCCCGCTGCCCACGACCACCAACCCGGCGTCCGGCCCTACCGTCCGGGTTCCGTTCCCCTGTGCCCTGCTCTCCTGTGCCCTGCTCTCCTGTGCCCTGCTCTCCTGTGCCACAGTCACCTCCGGTTGCCTCCACGCCGGGTTTCCGGCGTCTGCTCTCCAACGTAACCGCCCGACGACCGGGCCCGCGGACGGTCGTCGTGACGCCGCGTGGACGTCGAGGTGTGCGAGGCTGTCACGATGAGCGAGCAGCCCGCGGACGAGCGCGAGGTCCTGACCTGGGAGTTGTACGGGCAGGCAGGCCGCGAACTCGCGCGCCAGGTAGCCGACAGCGGTTTCCGGCCCGACGTGGTGCTCGGTATCGCCCGCGGCGGGCTCATCCCGGCCGGGTCGTTGGCGTACGCGCTGAACTGCAAGAACCTGCTGTCGATCAACGTGGAGTTCTACACCGGCGTCGGGGAGACCCTGGCCGAGCCGGTGATGCTGCCGTCGTTGCTCGACGCCGGGGATCTGCACGACGCGCGGGTACTGGTGGTCGACGACGTGGCCGATTCCGGCAAGACTCTCACGCTCATCGACGCCTTCTGTCGGGATCAGGGCAAGGTGGCCGAGGTCCGTCACGCGGTGCTCTACCAGAAGCCCCAGTCGACCATCCACGCCAGCTATGTGTGGCGGCGGACCGACAAGTGGATCAACTTCCCGTGGTCGACGGAACCGCCGCTGGTCGGCGGGGGTGTCGTCGACTCGTGAGGATCACCGCGGTCGCAACCCGCTGATCTCGGCGACCCTTCCGATCAGCGGTCGGGGCAGCACGCCGCCCTCGGCGACCAGTTCGCGCCGCGCGCGACCGCGCATACGCAGGATCCCCACCACCGCGATCAACCAGATGACGTACTGCAGCGACCACGCGATCCGGAAGCCGGTCGCGGTGAACCCGCCCGCCGCGGTGAGCACCAGCCCCATCCCGAGCATCACCAGCAACGCGGCCAGGAAGCCGCCCACGTTGACGATCCCCTGCGCGGTGCCCAGGTTCGCCCGCGGATTGTGGGTACGGGCGTAGTCGAACCCGATGGTCGACCCGGGCGCACCCACCGAACTGATCACCACCACCAGCACCAGCAACCAGATCGGCGCACGTCCGGGAACCAGCAGCAACACCGTCCACGCCGTTGCGATCCCGCCGATGATGCCCAGCACCAGCACCGACCGTCGCAGCGGGTACCGGCCGGTCAGCGCACCGATCACCAGTCCGGCCGCGATGATCGCCGCCACCGAGATGGTGAGCATCGACCCGGCCGCGGCGCGGGACATCCCCTGCGCGGTGGTCAGATACGGCACACCCCAGAGCAGTGCGAACACGGTGATCGGGAACGGGGTGCCCATGTGGGTGAAGAACCCCAGCTTGGTGCCGGTGCGTCGCCAGACGGTGGGCACCTGGGCGATGGTGTCGCGGAAAGTGCTGATGTGCGTCGCGTCGGGGGTGCCGGGAGGATGGTCACGGACCACAGCGATCACCAGCACGGCCATCAGCAGGCCGAGCGCTCCGGCCGAGGTGAACGCGGTGGACCAGCCCGCCGCATTCATGATGGCCAGGAACGGCACCGCCGAGAGCACCTGACCGCCCTGGCCGAGGATGCCGGTGAGCTGGGTCATCATCGGCACTCGTCGGACCGGGAACCACCGCGGCACCAACCGCAGTACCGCGATGAACGTCAGCCCGTCCCCCACGCCCAGGACCACGCGCGCGATCAGCGCCGGGACCAGCACGTCGGTGGTGGCCATCAGGAACTGCCCGCACCCCATCAGCACCGCCCCGGTGGCGATCATCGCCCGGGATCCGAACCGGTCGAGCAGTACTCCGGCCGGGAGTTGCATCGCGGCGTACACCAGGACCTGCAGCACGACGAAGGTGGCGAGCACGCCGGGGTTCACACCGAATCGGTGCGCCGCATCCACTCCGACCACACCGAAGGTGGTGCGCTGCAGCACGCCGGCGATGTATGCGCAGACGCCGACCGCCCAGACCGTCCACACCCGCACAGCCGGGATTCTGCCGCACCACGGTATGAGTAACGCCACTGATGTCACCAAACGATAACGAATTGGGTATCGTCATCCCGACCCCGAATCCTTCACATGAATCCGGTGCACACATGCCATTGGTACAGCGCTCGCTGCGGAGCGTCACCGCTCTGTCGGCCCTCGCCGTCGCCCTGCTCGTCTCCTTGTCGCTGCTGACCGTCGGTGCGGGCACAGCATCGGCCTGGGGACCACCCGGGACCAAGGGGTTCAGGGACGCGACCATCAACGGCTACGGGATGGACGTCAAGACCCGGGTTCGCACCTGGGCCTCGCAGACCAGCAACCCCAAGACCGCTCCGACCGTGATCTTCCTCGACGGACTGCGGGCCACCAATGACGTCAACGGGTGGGAGAAGGAGACCAACGTCGCGTACCTGAGCCGCCACGGTTACAACGTGGTGATGCCGGTGGGTGGCCAGTCGTCGTTCTACGAGGATTGGAACGCGGCGAGCCCCACCGCCGGTCAGCGGGCTCCGTACCGTTGGCGCAGCGTGCTCACCAAGAGCCTCCCCGCCTACCTGAACTCGATCGGGTTCTCCGGTAACCGCACCCTGGTCGGCTTGTCGATGGCCGCGAGTTCGGCGGTCATGATGGCCACCGACTACCCCCAGCTCTACAAGCGCGCCGTGTCGATGTCGGGCTTCATGCACCTGACCGCGCCGGGTATGCAGACCATGCTGCGCGCGGCGGCCTTCGACGCGGGCCGATTCGACCTGAACAACATGTACGGGATCTTCCCGAACATCAGCGCCTTCACCCGCGACCCCACGCTGAATCTGCCGCGGATGGCCGGCAAGCACTTCCTGCTGTACGCGGGTACCGGCGCCTGGGGTGGTCGCAACCCGGTCGGGCGCACCTGGGTCGACAACATCGGCACCGGCCTCGACGGCTCGGCGATCGAGGTGCTGTCGATGGAGCAGTCGCGAACCTTCGCCCTCGCCGCTCAGATCGCGGGCGCCAAGGTCCGCGCCGACTTCCCCGCGGTGGGCATCCACTCCTGGGGCTACTGGCAGGACGAGATCTGGAACATCTCCAACAGCGGTTGGTTCTTCAACGGCTGATCCTCCACAGCTGAACAACACCGCAGCCGCGACCGGTTTTCGTCGCGGCTGCGGTGTTGTTCAGGCTCGTGCCCCGTTCAGGCGGCCGAGTACGTGGGTTCGCTGCGGTATCGAGATGAGCGGCCATCGATGCGAAGGACGCGCCACACACGACGGGAGACCGGGTTCATCAACCCGCACTGATCCCCGAGCATCCGCACGTCACCGAACACATCACGCAGGAAGGCGGCCGACTCCGGGGACCGCCAGAACATGTCACGCATCACCGATCGTGGCACATCGAACTCACGGCGGAACTCCCGCGGTGGCACCATGATCACGCCGCACAACCATCGCATCGCGATCGGGAACATGAGCGACAGCAGGAACCGGTGTAGGCGCCCCATCGCCGGGATCTTCTCGCGCAGGAGGGTGTGCGCGAACGAGATGTGCCGCGCCTCCTCCGCGACGTGGAGCTGGAACACCGCCGACATCGTCGGATGAGCGGTGGTCCCGTCCCGCAGCAAGTCCTTCTGCAGGTGGTCGATGGGTTCCTCACCGGCCAGCACTCCGAAGAAGAAGATCATCGGGAACACCGTCGATGCCAACGGCACCACGGGCGACAACCGTTTGAATGAGCGACGAGCTCCCGGTACGTCCACGCCGATCCGGTTGACCAGCTCCTGGAACATCAGGGTGTGGTTGCACTCCTCTTTCGCCTCGTGCGTGCCGTATCGGAATTCCCTGGCGCCGTTGGGGAGCTTGAAGCTGTACTGCATCAATCCGCGGATCAGGATCGACTCGAACTGCAAGCCGACCTTGGCGATGTTGGCCTGACGCCACATCCCGATGCGAATCTGTTCATGCCGTGGCCGCTGCTGGTACCAGGGGTGCCGACCGATCGGATCGACCTCCCCCGACAACACCCAACGGTCGTCGTCGGCGACGACGGCCATGTGCGGATCGTCCCACGCGATGTCGATGTACGGGTCGTAGCTGCGATGCACGGATGCAGCCGACAGATCATCGAGGATCCGACCGTAGTCCTGCTGTTCCGTGACCGCGGCTCCCGGTGCGTATGTGATCGAGTTCGTCATGACAAACCACCTTTCGACAGCGCGGGAAAGTGCGCCAGATCACGTAACCGTACGTAACACCAAGTCGATACGTCAATGCTCATTGTCACGTCAACGCGCGTTGTCACGGTGAATGCGGTGTCACCTGCGATCCGGATCCCCCGAACGACGACGAACCCCCGACCATCCGGTCGGGGGTTCGTCGGTCCGTCACCGCTTATCGGTAGTCGGAGCTGAATCCGTAGTCGTCCAGCGGCACCGCGGCACCGGCGGGGGCACCGAAGGTGCCGTCCGGGGTGTAGTAGGTGTCGTCGTAGGACGGCATGGCATAGGCGGCGGCGCGCGCCTCCTCGGTGGGCTCCACCTGGATGTTGCGGTACCGGTTGATGCCGGTACCAGCCGGGATCAACTTGCCGATGATCACGTTCTCCTTCAGGCCCACCAGCTTGTCGCTACGGCTGTTGATGGCCGCATCGGTCAGCACGCGGGTGGTCTCCTGGAAGGAGGCCGCCGACAGCCACGACTCGGTGGCCAGCGACGCCTTGGTGATACCCATGAGCACCGGACGTCCGGCGGCGGGTTCGCCGCCCTCGCCCACGACCCGACGGTTGGCCGCCTCGAACTCGGCACGCTCGGTGAGCGAACCGGGCAGGAACTCGGTGGCACCGGAGTCGATGATCGTCACCCGACGCAGCATCTGACGGACGATCGTCTCGATGTGCTTGTCGTGGATCGACACACCCTGGCTGCGGTAGACCTCCTGGACCTCGTTGACCAGGTGCACCTGTACCTGACGGGGACCCATCACGCGCAGCACCTCGTGCGGATCGGCAGCACCTTCCATCAGCTGCTGACCGACCTCCACGTGGTCGCCGTCGGCGAGCAGACGCTCGCTGCCGTCGTCGTGCTTGAACACGCGCAGACGCTGACGCTTGGAGATCTTGTCGTAGACCACCTCTTCGGATCCGTCATCGGGGATGATCGTGATCTTGTAGAAGCGGTCGTCGTCCTCCAGGCGAATCCGTCCGGACACCTCGGCGATCGGCGCCTTGCCCTTGGGCACGCGGGCCTCGAACAGCTCCTGCACACGCGGCAGACCACCGGTGATGTCGTCACCGACGCCACCCTGGTGGAACGTACGCATGGTCAGCTGGGTGCCGGGCTCACCGATCGACTGGGCCGCGATGATGCCGACGGCCTCGCCGATGTCCACCAGCTGCCCGGTCGCCATCGAGCGGCCGTAGCAGGTGGCGCAGACGCCGGTGCCGGTGGTGCAGGTCAGCACCGAACGGACCTTGACCTCGGTGATACCCGCGGCCAACAGGGCCTCGATCGCCGGGTCGCCCAGGTCGTGACCGCGCTCGACCACGACGTTGCCGTCGGTGTCGACCGCGTCGGCGGCCAGCGTGCGGGCGTACGACGACGTCTCCACGTGCGGGTCGCGGATCAGCGTGCCGTCGGGCAGCTTCTCGGCCAGCGTGGTGATGATGCCGCGTTCGGTACCGCAGTCGGTCTCCCGGACGATGACGTCCTGGCTGACGTCCACCAGACGACGGGTCAGGTAACCCGAGTCGGCGGTGCGCAGCGCGGTGTCGGCCAGACCCTTACGGGCACCGTGGGTGTTGATGAAGTACTCCGCCACCGTCAGGCCCTCGCGGAACGAGGACTTGATCGGACGCGGGATGAACTCACCCTTCGGGTTGGTCACCAGACCCTTCATGCCCGACAGGTTGCGGACCTGGGTCATGTTGCCCGTCGCACCCGACTTCGGGATCATCGTGATCGGGTTGTCCTCGGGGTAGTACTCCTCCATGGCCTTACCGACCTCTTCGGTGGCCTGCTTCCAGATCTCGACCAACGCGTCGCGCCGCTCGTCCGGGGTCAGGGCACCGCGCTGGAACTTGCGCTCCAGCCCGTCGGCGCGAGCCTCGTACTTGTCGAGGATCTCCGCCTTGGCCGGCGGGACCAGCACGTCGGACATCGCCACGGTGACACCCGAGCGGGTGGCCCAGTGGAAACCGGCGTCCTTGAGCTTGTCCACGGTCTGCGCGACCACGATCATCGGGTACCGCTCGGCGAGATCGTTGATGATCACCGCCTGCCGCTTCTTGGGCATCTGCTCGTCGACGAACGGGTAGTCCGCGGGCAGCAGCTCGTTGAACAGCACGCGACCCAGGGTCGAGTGGATGTCCCACGGCTGACCGTAGGTCCACCCGTCCGGGAAGTGTTCGGCCTCGATGTCGGCGGGCGGACGCTGATCGGTCAGCCGCACCTTGATCGGCGCCTGCACACTCAGGACCCCGCGGTCGACGGCCATGATGGCCTCGGCCGGGGTCGAGTAGACACCGCGCTCCACGTCGTCGTCGGTGGCCGCCTGGTACGAACCCAACGCGCCGTCCTTCGACGCGGTGAGGAAGTACAGACCGGTCACCATGTCCAGACGCGGCATCGCCAACGGGCGACCCGACGCCGGGGACAGGATGTTGTTGGACGACAGCATCAGGATGCGCGCCTCGGCCTGCGCCTCCGCGCTCAGCGGCAGGTGCACGGCCATCTGGTCACCGTCGAAGTCGGCGTTGAACGCCTCACACACCAACGGGTGCAGCTGGATGGCCTTACCCTCCACCAGCTGCGGCTCGAAGGCCTGGATGCCCAACCGGTGCAGCGTCGGAGCACGGTTCAGCAGCACCGGGTGCTCGGCGATGACCTCTTCGAGGACGTCCCACACGGCCGGGCGCTGACGCTCGACCATCCGCTTGGCGGACTTGATGTTCTGCGCCTGGTTCAGGTCGACGAGTCGCTTCATCACGAACGGCTTGAACAGCTCCAGCGCCATCAGCTTGGGAAGACCGCACTGGTGCAGTTTGAGCTGCGGGCCGACCACGATCACCGAACGGCCCGAGTAGTCGACGCGCTTGCCGAGCAGGTTCTGACGGAAACGACCCTGCTTGCCCTTGAGCAGATCGCTCAACGACTTCAGCGGGCGGTTACCCGGACCGGTGACCGGGCGACCACGACGACCGTTGTCGAACAACGCGTCCACCGACTCCTGCAGCATCCGCTTCTCGTTGTTGACGATGATCTCGGGCGCGCCGAGGTCGATCAGTCGCTTGAGGCGGTTGTTGCGGTTGATCACCCGTCGGTACAGGTCGTTGAGGTCCGAGGTGGCGAAGCGGCCACCGTCGAGCTGCACCATCGGACGCAGCTCCGGCGGGATCACCGGGACGGCGTCGAGTATCATGCCCAGCGGCGAGTTGCCGGACTGCTGGAACGCCGCGACGACCTTGAGCCGCTTGAGCGCGCGCAGCTTCTTCTGCCCCTTGCCGTTGCGGATGGTGTCGCGCAGCGACTCCGCCTCGGCGTCGATGTCGAAGGTCCCCAGCAGCTTCTTGATCGCCTCGGCACCCATGGCACCGGTGAAGTACTCACCGTAGCGATCCTGCAGCTCCCGGTAGAGCTTCTCGTCGATGATCATGTCCTTGGGAGCCAGCTTGGTGAACTTGTCCCAGATCTCCTCGAGATCGTCGAGCTCACGCTGCGCGGCGTCGCGCATGCGACGCATCTCCCGGTCGGCACCGTCCTTGACCTTGCGCTTGGCGTCGGACTTGGCGCCCTCGGCCTCCAGGGCCGCGAGGTCCTCCTCGAGCTTCTGCTGACGCTCGGCGAGGTCGATGTCGCGCTGATCGGCGACGGCCTTCTTCTCCACGGCCATCTCGGCCTCGAGGGTCGAGAGCTCGTTGTGCCGGAGCTCCTCGTCCACCGAGGTGATGACATACGCGGCGAAGTAGATGATCTTCTCGAGATCCTTCGGCGCCAGGTCGAGCAGGTAGCCCAGCCGGCTCGGCACACCCTTGAAGTACCAGATGTGGGTGACCGGTGCGGCCAGCTCGATGTGACCCATCCGCTCACGACGCACCTTGGCGCGGGTCACCTCGACGCCGCACCGCTCGCAGATGATGCCCTTGAAGCGCACGCGCTTGTACTTGCCGCAGTAGCACTCCCAGTCGCGAGTCGGTCCGAAGATCTTCTCGCAGAACAGGCCGTCCTTCTCCGGCTTCAGCGTGCGGTAGTTGATGGTCTCCGGCTTCTTGACCTCGCCGAAGCTCCAGTTGTGAATGTCGTCGGCTGTTGCCAGACCGATCTTGAGTTCATCGAAAAAGTTGACGTCGAGCACTAGTGGCCTTTCAGTAGCTCAATTGTCAGTAAAGGGTCTGGTCTGTGTCAGTTCGCCCTGCGGGCGCTTGCGTCCCGCATCAGTTCGCCAGGTCGTCGACCGTCGCGGATTCGTTCCGCGAGAGGTTGATGCCCAGGTTGGCTGCCGCGCGCTCGAGGTCCTCGTCGTCACCGTCGCGCATCTCGATGGCGGCACCGTCGGAGCTGAGCACCTCGACGTTCAGGCACAGCGACTGCAGTTCCTTCAGCAGCACCTTGAACGACTCGGGGATGCCCGGTTCCGGGATGTTCTCGCCCTTGACGATGGCTTCGTAGACCTTCACACGACCGACCACGTCGTCGGACTTGATGGTCAGCAACTCCTGCAGCGTGTACGCCGCGCCGTAGGCCTGCATGGCCCAGCACTCCATCTCACCGAAGCGCTGGCCACCGAACTGGGCCTTACCGCCGAGCGGCTGCTGGGTGATCATCGAGTACGGACCCGTCGACCGGGCGTGGATCTTGTCGTCCACCAGGTGGTGCAGCTTGATGATGTACATGTAGCCGACCGACACGGGGTACGGGAACGGCTCGCCGGAACGACCGTCGAACAGCACCGCCTTACCGTCGGCGTTGACCATCACCTCACCGTCGCGGTTGGGCAGGGTCGAACCGAGCAGACCGGTCAACTCCTCCTCGCGCGCACCGTCGAACACGGGGGTCGCGGTCCGGGTGTCCGGTCCGGCGGAGTACATGTCCTCCGGCAGCTGCGACGCCCAGTCCGGCACACCGGTGGCGACGTCGATGTTCCAGCCGGTCTTGGCGATCCACCCGAGGTGGGTCTCCAGGATCTGGCCGATGTTCATACGACGCGGGACACCGTGGGTGTTGAGGATGATGTCGACGGGGGTGCCGTCGGGCAGGAACGGCATGTCCTCCTGCGGGAGGATCTTGCCGATGACGCCCTTGTTGCCGTGCCGGCCGGCGAGCTTGTCGCCGTCCTGGATCTTGCGCTTCTGCGCCACGTACACGCGCACCAACTCGTTGACACCCGGGGGCAGGTCGTCGTCGTCGTCGCGTGAGAACACGCGCACGCCGATCACCTTGCCGGTCTCCCCGTGCGGCACCTTCAGTGAGGTGTCGCGTACCTCGCGGGCCTTCTCACCGAAGATCGCGCGCAGCAGCCGCTCCTCGGGGGTCAGCTCGGTCTCGCCCTTCGGGGTGACCTTGCCGACCAGCACATCGCCGTCGCGGACCTCGGCACCGATACGCACGATGCCGCGTTCGTCGAGATCGGCGAGCACCTCGTCGGAGACGTTGGGGATGTCACGGGTGATCTCCTCGGCACCGAGCTTGGTGTCGCGGGCATCGATCTCGTGCTCCTCGATGTGGATGGAGGTGAGGGTGTCCTCCTCGACCAGCCGCTGGCTGAGGATGATCGCGTCCTCGTAGTTGTGGCCCTCCCACGGCATGATCGCGACCAGCAGGTTCTTGCCGAGCGCCATCTCACCGTCCTCGGTGCACGGACCGTCGGCCAGCACCTGGCCGACCTCCACGCGCTGCCCCTCGTCCACGATCGGACGCTGGTTGGCGCAGGTGCCGTGGTTCGAGCGGGCGAACTTGCGCATCCGGAAGGTGTCGCGGGTGCCGTCGTCGGCCATCACGGTGACGTAGTCGGCGGACACCTCCTCGACGACCCCCGCCTTGTCGGTGACGATCACGTCGCCGGCGTCGACCGCGGCACGCAACTCCATGCCGGTGCCCACCAGCGGCGACTCGTTGCGCACCAGCGGTACGGCCTGACGCTGCATGTTGGCACCCATCAGGGCGCGGTTCGCGTCGTCGTGCTCGAGGAACGGGATCATCGCCGTCGCGACCGACACCATCTGGCGCGGCGACACGTCCACGTAGTCGACCTGGTCGGAGTTCACGAACTCGACCTCGCCGCCCTTCTTGCGGACCAGGACCCGATCCTCGGTGAGCTGGTGGCTGGCGTCCATCGGCGAGTTGGCCTGCGCGATGACGTGCCGGTCCTCCTCGTCGGCGGTCAGGTAGTGCACGTCGTCGGTGACCGTGCCGTCGACCACCCGGCGGTACGGGGTCTCGATGAACCCGAACGGGTTGACCCGGGCGTACACCGACAGCGAACCGATCAGGCCGATGTTCGGGCCCTCCGGCGTCTCGATCGGGCACATCCGGCCGTAGTGCGACGGGTGCACGTCACGAACCTCGAGGCCCGCACGCTCACGGGACAGACCACCCGGTCCCAGCGCCGACAGACGACGCTTGTGGGTCAGACCCGAGAGGGGGTTGTTCTGGTCCATGAACTGCGACAGCTGGGAGGTTCCGAAGAACTCCTTGATCGCGGCGACCACGGGGCGGATGTTGATCAGGGTCTGCGGCGTGATCGCCTCGACGTCCTGTGTGGTCATCCGCTCACGGACCACCCGCTCCATACGGGAGAGGCCGACCCGGATCTGGTTCTGGATCAGCTCACCCACGGTGCGCAACCGGCGGTTGCCGAAGTGGTCGATGTCGTCGACCTCCACCGGCACCTCCACACCCTCCGGCACCGTCATGACGGTGGTGGTGTGCGGATCGGCCTCGTGCAGACGCACCAGGTACTCGACCGTGGCGATGATGTCCTCACGGGTCAGCACCGACGCACCGGTCATCGGGTTGTCGGTCAGACCGAGCTTCTTGTTGATCTTGTAGCGACCCACCCGGGCGAGGTCGTAACGCTTCTCCTTGAAGAACAGGTTCTCCAGCAGGTTCTCCGCCGACTCCTTGGTCGGCGGCTCACCCGGGCGCAGCTTCCGGTAGACCTCCAACAGCGCCTCGTCCTGCCCGGCGGTGTTGTCCTTCTCCAGGGTCGACATCATGATCTCGGAGAAACCGAACCGGTCGGCGATCTCCTCGTTGGTCATCCCCAGCGCCTTGAGCAGCACGGTGACCGGCTGACGACGCTTGCGATCGATACGCACACCCACGGTGTCGCGCTTGTCGATGTCGAACTCCAACCAGGCACCACGACCCGGGATGACCTTCACACTGTGCAGGGTCTTCTCGGTGGCCTTGTCGATGGTGGAATCGAAGTAGACACCCGGGCTGCGGATCAGCTGGCTCACCACGACACGCTCGGTGCCGTTGATGATGAAGCTGCCCTTGTCGGTCATGATCGGGAAGTCGCCCATGAAGACGGTCTGCGACTTGATCTCGCCGGTGTTGTTGTTGATGAACTCCGCGGTGACGAACAGCGGCGCCGCGTACGTCATGTCCTTGTCCTTGCACTCCTCCACCGAGGCCTTGACCTCGTCGAAGCGCGGGTCCGAGAACGACAGCGACATGGAGCCGGAGAAGTCCTCGATCGGGGACAACTCAGCGAGGATCTCCTCGAGTCCTCCGCGGGGGCTCTCCTCGCCGCGGGCGAGCGCGCGCTCGCGCCACTCGGGGGTTCCGACCAACCACTCGAACGACTCCAGCTGGAGGTCGAGGAGGTTGGGAACTTCGAGCGGCTCGCTGATCTTCGCGAACGAGGCGCGACGAGGCGCGCCCGGAATGGTTGAGGTGGACTGGCGGGTGACTGCCAAGGGACGTCCTTCCAACACGAACTTTGTCTACCTAGCGGTGTGTGGCGTGATGTGCCGGTTCGCTGCTTACGACCTGGATCGTTCAGCGATCAACACATCGGACACAACTGTGAGAACACAGAGCCGTGGCCAGGTGGGTGATCGTGGAATGGACAGGAGGCAGCCAGCGCAACGTCCTACAGTAGCACAGAGATGACGGGGTGGACAACACCCGGACCGCCGACCCTCGACGGGCCGGGCGTCAGGCGGGCGATCGTCCATCACCCGCGGTATCCCTCACGATCGGCGCAAGTGGCTGCCTGCGGTTCCGTCGCTGGTCAATAGCGTGCAACCGCGGGGCCCGGTAGTCAAGAGGAACGCGCGACTTTGACAGATTTTGCCCACCGGGGTCGTATCGACGCGGGTCGTGTCCAGTCCGGCCGCATCAGAACCCGTTGAAATCCGCGACCAACCAGTTGCCGTTCACGTTGTGCATGTCCACCTGATAGCGCACCGTGTTGCTGCCCTGGATGACGCCATTACGGTTGTCGCTGAAGATGAGGTTGGTCAGCAACACGGCATTCTGGTCGTCGGCGGACTTCACCCCCACCACGTCGACCTTGCAGTCGGAGCTGCCGCTGGTCACGTTGGACTGCTGCAGGGCCTGCTTGACGCCGTCGACGTATTTCTGGAAGTTCTGCGAGGCCTTGCCGGTGGTCGCCGAGGCGCCCGCCTTCTGCCATCCGTCGAGGTTGGTGTAGTCGATGTTGAAGACCTGACAGATCCTCGTCGACGCCTGCGCCTTGATCTGACTGGTCAGCGGCAGGTTGACGAAAGCGACGTTGGCGGGCGCGGAGGTACCCGGTTGGAACGCCGACACCACGGCGACCACCGCGAACACCGCGGCGAGCAGTGCCAGGACGGCTGCCTTGCGCCAGGTCCAGAACGGGGCCCTGGACCTGGTGCGGGCAGGACGTCGCGACGCCGTGGTGGTGCTGGGCGGAGCCGGTTTGATGGTCGACACCCGAGCGGCCGGCGGGCGCCGCTTGCCGGCGGGCCTGCCGCCCGACCGGCCTGACGAGTCGGCGGTGGTGTCGTCGTCTGCGCTCTCGTCCTGCGTGGCCCGGTCCGGTGCGGACCGTGCTTCCGGCGTCAGCGCGTCTGTCCGCTCTCCGTCGGGGGCGGTGGTCGTATCGGTCGTCGTCTCCGAGGTGGTCGGTGCGTCGCTCCCCGATGGTGGGACGGCTCGGGTCGCCTCATCGGTGGCCATCGAGCCCTCAGGAGCGCCCGGCGACGTCGTCGGGGTCTGCTCGCGGGCGGTGCCGTCATCGACCGGGGCGCTCGTGGCGCGGCCCTTCGTGGTCGACGGCTCCTGCGGGGCCCTCTGACTCCTGGGGGTCCGGGTCTTCGGGTTCGGGGCCTGGGGGTTCGGGGCCTGTGGGTTCGGGGCTTGGGGACTGGCGGTGTCGCGCGCGGTAGACGACCGCGACGCCCCAGCCACCTTGGGAGTGCGTCGAGTCGGCGGGCCGGGACGTTTACGCGGCGGCGTTGCCATCAGTTACCCCCTGTCGTCGGTGCGGCGGCCGGAGCTGTCGCGGCCGGAGCGGCGGGCGCCGGCGTGGCGGGCGCCGGAGCGGCCGGAGTCGTGGTTGCGGGCGCGGCCGGAGCCGTCGTGGCCGCAGCGGCCGTGTCGTCGGATTGGATGCCGTCCAGAGCCTGGATGTTCTGCGCTTTCCAGATGTCCCCGTCCTTGCGGATGTCGACCTGGAATCCGAGGGTTTGACTGGACGACGCCTGCTGCGGCCGTTTGGCGGTCACGGTGACGTAGACCAGTGCCTTGCCGGTGCTCTCCTGCGTGTTCAACTCCACCAGCGACGAGCGCGCGATCGTCGACGTGAGCTTGCCCGCATTCGGTCCGGCCTTCGCGAGCGCATCGAAACCGCCCTCGGACAACTGCTGCTCCACGTTGCCGTAGAAGGTCGACGCGGCGCGCTTCTTGAACCCGTTGAGGTCGGCGGGATCGACATTGGTGACGTTGAGCATCGCCTGATCGGCACCCGACAGGGCGTCGTCGCGGATCTGGGCGGTGTTGTTGTCGTCGTGGTCGTCCATCAGAGCGATCACGTAGGTGGTCAGGAACCACCCCGCCACGACCAGCGCGGCCACCATGGCCACGGCTGCGACGATCCCCGCCACCTTCGCCGACGGGCGTCGACCCCGCTTCGCCGCCTGGGGCTGTATGTCCTTGGCCGACGAGTGCTCGCGACCCGGCGTCGGCGCAGTGGCCTCAGCACCGCTGGTGGCGTCAGCACGGCGGCGGCGAAAAACGCGGCGCTTGGGCGTCGTCGAGGAACCTGCCGCATCCGACCCGGGTCTGTCATCACCGTTCGCGGGCGGGCTGGAGACCGGCTCGGTACCCGGCGTGGGGTCGTGGTCGGGGTCGACCGGGGTGAACTCATCGAGGTCACCCGTGGGCGGGGTCACATTTTCGCGCGCATCAGACATCGCGCGCCACTGTATCCATCAAGTCTGTGAAAACCTTCATCGTTCGGTATGAACCCGGCACATGACAGAACCGCGGACCGGCGGGACTCGATCCCGCCGGTCCGCGGACCGATCACTTGACCGGTCGCACTCCCAGCAGTGCTGCGAGCTGGGTCGCGATCGGGTTCAGGTTGAGTTTGTCCGGATCCTTCTTCGGCGTGTTGTCCCACGGTTGCGGAATGTTCGGATCGGACAGCGTCACACGACTCGCGCCGCGGACATCCGTCGGATTGCCCTGCGCCACGTTGCAATTGGCGTTGGTGTTGAACGGGAAGTCATCGTAGTTGATGTCGAAGTTGGGGTTCTTCTTCTTCTCGTTGTCGATGATCGCCTGCGTGCTCTCGTAACCGTAGGTACACGACGGCGGGTTGTTGGTCTCCAACACCAGACCGAAGTGGACGTTGCTGTCACCCGGAGCGACCGTGTAACCACCGGCTGACATACCAGAGAGGATGGCGAGCGCCGGCGAGATGACCGGGAACGTCGGGGCGATTTCCCGGACGTCGGAGGCCGCGTTGCGGATCGCCGTGGTCAGATCCCCACCCGAACGCTGCAACAACGCCGACAACTGCGTCGCCGTCATCGTCCCCGTGGTCAACAAACGCCGAATATCAGGATCACTGCTCTGCAACTGCGCCGTCACCAGGTCGATGTTCTTCGACCAACTCAGGATCTCATCGGACTGATCCGCCTGCGTCCCCAACACCACATCACTGTTCTGGATCAACGACACCGTCTGCGGCAAACTGTCCAACCCGGCCTTCGACAAATCACTCAACGAATCCAACAACTTCCGAAGATTCTCCCCCTGACCGTTCAACGCCTTGCCCAACTCGGTCACCACCGTGGACA
>NZ_FTNT01000006.1 GCF_900156495.1 Williamsia sterculiae | reverse complement strand
ATGGCTGAGCGTGGTGCGGTTCCTCGGGTGTCGCCGGTGCGGCGGGGGTTTATGCGGGCGGTGACGGGGTTGTTCAATCCGTTGCGTCCGGATGATTACGTGGAGATGATCAATCCGTTGTGGACGACGCGGGAGTTGCGTGGTCGGGTGGTGGAGGTGGAGTCGGAGGGGTCGTCGGCGGCGACGGTGTGGATTCGGCCGGGGTATGAGTGGCCGGGTCATTTGCCGGGGCAGTATGTGCGGTTGGGTGTGGTGGTGGATGGGGTGTTTCATTGGCGGGCGTATTCGTTGACGTCGGATCCGGATCCGCGTGATGGGTTGATCAGTGTGTCGCCGAAGTTGGTGCCGGATGGGACGGTGTCACCGTTTTTGGTGCAGCGGTTGCGGCCGGGTGAGATTGTGCGGCTCGGTGAGATCGAGGGTGTGTTCACGTTGCCTGATCCGTTGCCGTCGAAGTTGTTGTTCGTCAGTGCGGGTAGTGGGATCACTCCGATCATGAGTATGTTGCGGGCGTTGGATCGGCGGGATCGGATGGCTGATGTGGTGGTGATCCATTCGGTGCGTGAGCGTGAGCAGTTGATGTTCGCTGATGAGTTGGATGATT
Organism: Williamsia sterculiae; assembly: GCF_900156495.1. Taxonomy (GTDB): domain Bacteria; phylum Actinomycetota; class Actinomycetes; order Mycobacteriales; family Mycobacteriaceae; genus Williamsia_B; species Williamsia_B sterculiae. The sequence goes on along the minus strand of NZ_FTNT01000006.1, from coordinate 248,817 downwards.
TCGCGGATCGTCATGACGGGTTTGATCTGCATGTGCGGGTCAGTGGTGATGACGGGCGGATGTCGGTGGCCGATATCGAGTCGTGGTGTCCGGATTGGTCGCAGCGGGAGGCGTTGTGTTCGGGGCCGTCGGAGTTGTTGGACGATCTCGTCGAGTTCTGGGACACCCACGATGTCGCGGAGCGGATTCATCTGGAGCGGTTCCAGCCGGTGATCGGGGGGGATCCGGGTGAGGGTGAGGGTGGGGTGGTGCGGTTCGCCAAGTCCGGGGCCGAGGCCACGTGTGAGCCGGGGCAACCGATCTTGCAGGCCGGGGAGGATGCGGGGTTGGAGTTGAAGTTCGGGTGTCGGATCGGGATCTGTCATACGTGTACCGGGGTTCTGGATGCGGGGCAGGTGCGGGATCTGCGGACCGGGGAGGTGTCCTCGCCGCAGGGCCAGGCCATCCGGATCTGTGTGCATACCGCTGAGGGTGAGGTCACCGTCAAACTGTGACCCCTGCCCGGGGCCTGTAGTACAACAATTATTTGGGAGAACACATCATGACCACACATGCCACTGACCGCACCGACACGACTTCCTACGGTGGGGATGGTGATCGTTCGGGGGCGCGGGTGTACGGGGTGGGCCCGGATGGGCAACCGCATCCGTTGGCGCATTTGTCTGATGAGGACATCGAGTTGTTGGGCAAGGAGTTCGACGCGATCCATGACGATGTGTACGCCGACCTCGGTGATGGTGATCGGCGGTACATCAAGTCGGTGATCGCCGCGCAACGACAGTTGGCGGTGTTGGGTCGGGTGGTGTTGCTCAACTCGCGGTCCACCCCGGCGTGGGTGGTGGGCACCGCGTGTCTGGGGATGGCGAAGATCCTGGAGAACATGGAGATCGGGCACAACGTGATGCACGGTCAGTGGGACTGGATGAACGACCCCGACATCCATTCCTCGGTGTGGGACTGGGACACCGCCTCCACCGCGGAAGCGTGGAAACATTCCCACAACTATGTGCACCACACCTACACCAACATCCGCGGTAAAGACAAAGACCTCGGCTACGAGATCATGCGGATCGACCCCCACCAACCCTGGTCACCGGTGTATCTGCTGCAACCGTTCTACAACGTGGTGTTGATGGCGTTTTTCGAGTGGGGCGTGGCCGTACACGACCTGGACATCGAAGCGATCCGCCGCGGCGACAAACCCGCCGCCGAGATCATCCACGACCTGAAAGGCATCGCCGGCAAAGCCCGACGCCAGATCGTCAAGGACTACCTCGGCTGGCCCGCCGTGTCGGCGGCAGCGTTCCTCGCCACCCACACCCTGACCGGTGGGCGTCTCGATCAACCCGCCACCTCCCGGACCGGGCGGCTGCTGCGTACCGTCAACCGTCGAACCCACCTGGGCCCGGTCACCCTGCTCGCCGCGGCCGCCGACCGGGTGTTACCCGGCGCCGAGGACACCTTCCTGCGGACCGCGGGCGCCGATTTCGTGGCCAACCTGATCCGCAACGTGTGGTCGAACGCGATCATCTTCTGCGGCCATTTCCCCGACCAGGCCTACACCTTCTCCCAGGACGAGACCGCAGACGAGACCCGCGGCGGCTGGTACGCCCGGCAACTGATCGGCGCCGCGAACATCGAGGGCTCCCCCCTGTTCCACATCATCTCCGGCAACCTCGGCTACCAAGTCGAACACCACCTCTACCCCGACATGCCCTCCACCCGCTACGCCCAGGTCGCACCCCGGGTCAAAGACATCTGCCAACGCTACGGACTGCCCTACAACACCGGACCCTTCCACCGCCAATGGGCACAAGTCCAACGCACCATCCTGCGCCTGGCCCTACCCGGCGGACACCCCCGACCCAAACCCGGCCCCTACCACCGACCACCCCACTCCGCACCCACCCCCACCCGACCCAGCGAAGCCACCCACTCCCGCAACCGCATCCCCCACCCCAACCCCGACACCAACCACCCCACCACCGGACCCGAACACCCCAACACCAACAACGCCACCCACGTCACACCCCCACCCCGCACCTAAACCACCACCACAAGGTGGGGAGGGGCTGTCACATCACGAGTTTCGACAGCCGGGACCGGGTATCTCTCGGCCATCCGCCGCACCCCTACCATCGGGGGCATGAGCGAGGCTGCACGATGATCGGGGCGGGGGCATGACCGGAGTCGGTCGACCGTCGGCGATCCAGGCCAAGGAGTTGACCGTCGGACAGCTCGCCGCGCGCAGCGGGGTGGCGGTGTCCGCGCTGCACTTCTACGAACGTCAGGGACTGTTGACCAGTCGTCGGACCTCGGGGAACCAGCGTCGGTACGCACGCGACACCCTGCGTCGGGTCGCGTTCATCCGCATCTCGCAGCGGGTCGGCATACCGCTGGCGATGATCAAACGTGCCCTTGACGAACTGCCTTCGGAGCGAACCCCCACCCGTGCCGACTGGGCGCGACTGTCGGCGTCCTGGAAGACGGATCTGACCGCACGTATCGAGGACATGATCCGGTTGCGTGACGATCTCACCGGCTGCATCGGCTGCGGATGCCTGTCGCTGCGCAGTTGCACGCTGGCCAACCCCGGTGACCGGCTCGGTGAACACGCCGCGGGGCCCCAACGCGTCTTCGACGCCGCCCACACCGGGGCCACCCACGACCGCGAGGTCGGCGAGACCGGATAGCGCTCCACCGGCCGACGGCGTTCGGGCCGTCACCCGCGTCGGACCGGCGTGCCAACATGGACACCATGTGCGGACGATTCGCGGTCACCACCGACCCGGCCCGGCTGGCCGCCGAACTCGACGCCGTCGACGAGGTGAGCACGGTGACGGGCTCCACCGACGACGTCGAGGACCCGGCCGAGCGGAAGGAGGCCCCTCGTACTCCCGGGGTCAACTACAACGTGGCACCCACCAGTTCGGTGATGACAGTGGTGGCACGGCATTCGCACGATCACCCGGACGACGACCCCGCGCTGCGGATCCGCGCGATGCGGTGGGGGTTGGTGCCCGCCTGGAGCAAAGAGATCGGCAAGGGGCCCCTGCTGTTCAACGCCCGTGCCGAGACCGTCACCGAGAAGAGTGCTTTCCGGGCATCGGTGAAGTCCCGCCGGTGCCTGGTCCCGATGGACGGCTGGTACGAATGGCGTAAGGGCGGAGCAGGCGCCGACGGTAAACCGACGAAGACCCCGTATTTCATGTCGCCGCAGGACGGTAGCCGGGTGTTCATGGCCGGTTTGTGGTCGGTGTGGCGCCCGCGTGCCGCCGACAACGGCGGCGACGGGGGGAGCGGGCAGAACGGCGCCCCGGTGCTCAGCTGCACCATCATCACCGCGGACGCGGTGGGGGATCTGCGCGGTATCCACGACCGGATGCCGCTGATCATGCCGTTCGAGACCTGGACGGAGTGGCTCGACCCGGACCACCCGGCACCCACCGAGCTGCTCGGGCCGCCGGCACCGGATGTGGCCGCCGCCATCGACATCCGCGAGGTGTCAACCCTGGTCAACAAGGTGGCCAACAACAGCCCGGATCTGCTGGCGCCGGTGGAGCCGCACCCCGAACAGGGCACGCTGCTCTGAGGCACGCCGGTCTCGACCCGCGCGACCCGAATCGCGCCGACGATGGAGGACATCCATGAGCGACACCGAACCCGGCTTCGGGGGCAGTACCCGACAAGCTTTTCTCTTCGACATCGACGGCACACTGGTCGACTCGGTGTACCCGCACGTCGACGCGTGGTTGCGCGCGTTCGCCGACTGCGGAGTGACCATCCCGGCCTGGGAGATCCACCGCCAGATCGGTAAGGACGGCAGTCTGCTGGTGCAGGCCCTGCTGTCGGCACACGGGGTGGACGAGGCCTCGGATCGGTACCAGGACATCGCCGATCGCGCATCCGGCGGACACAGTGAGAACTATCTGGCGCGCGCCGACCACCTGGCCGTGCTCCCGGGGGCACGCGCACTGATCCGGCTGGCCGCCGAACGTGGGATGACGGTGGTGCTCGCGACGTCTGCCCCGCAGCAGGAACTGGACATCCTGCGCCGACTGCTCGACGTGGAGCAGTGGGTGGACGCCGTGACGTCGGGAGAGGACGTGGACACTGCCAAGCCCGACGCGTCCGTGGTCCAGGTGGCGCTCGACCGGGCGGGTACGTCGGCGGCCGACGCCATCATGTTCGGCGATGCCACATGGGATGCACAGGCCGCCACCAAGATCGGGGTGCGATCCGTGGGACTGCTCAGCGGTGGGATCGGTGCGGCCGAGTTGACCGACGCCGGTGCAGCACGGGTCTACCGCGACCCCGCCGACATCGTCGAACACTTCGACGAAGTCGCTGCCCGGCGATGAGCCCTCAGCTGTCGGGGCCCGCCTCCACGACCTGTTGGGCCACCTCGTAGAGCTTGACGTTGGAGTCCTGCGAGAGCCGGGCGAGCAGACTGAACGCGGCCTCGGAGTCGAGTCCGTAGCGTTCCATGATCATGCCCTTGGCCTGCCCGATGATGTCGCGGTTGGTCAGCGCCGCCCGGATCTGCTCGGCTTCCTTGGCGGCGGAGAAGGCCACCGCGGCGTGCGCCGCGAACAACTCCGCGAACGACACCGACTCGGCGTCGAAAGCCCCCGGACTGCGGGAATGGAAGTTCAGGGCGCCGTAGCCGTTGTTGTCGACGTAGAGCCCGCAGCACACCATCGACCGCACCCCGAGTTCGGCGACCGCCGGGCCGAACCGTGGCCACCGCGGGTCGGTGGTGGTGTCGTCGATGACGACGGTCTCGAGGTCCATCGCCGAGCGGATGCACGGGCCCTCGCCGAGTGTGCGTTGCAGGTCGTCGGCCTGACGGGCCAGCTCACCGACGAAGATCGGCGTCTGGACGACTCCGGCGCGGTCGACCAGGGTGATGCTCGACGCCTGTGACGCCGGAACGCTGTCGGCGCCGGCCTCGGCGATCACCGCCAGACTCGACTCGGTGGTCTCGCCGCCTTCACGGAAGCGTCGGGCAAGAGCGGCCAGTTGCCGAGAGATGTCGGCGTTCTGCTGGGTGTCGAGGTCTCCATCGACTTCCGTCACGGGGTTCACCATCCAATCACCGGCAGTGCCGTTCTGTCGCGCCCGATTCATGACCGCGAGGGGACTGACCGGCTGTCGGCCCGCCATCAACTCCGAACGCACTGCTCAGGAGAACTGATGGGCAGATGGTAATCAGCGCGCCGGGCCACCGGCAACATGGTCCACCGTCACACGGTGAGATCGGCGGTCGTCGCAGCACACAACGAGATCAGATCGGCGGGCGACAACTGGATCTCCATGCCGCGCCTGCCCGCGCTGCACAGCACGGTCGGCCACTGCTGTGCCGATACATCCACCACGGTGGCCAGTCGATTCCGCTGACCCAGGGGTGACACGCCACCGAGGACGTATCCGGTGGCCCGGGTGACCACTGCGGGGTCGGCCATCGCGACCCTCGGCACCCCGAGTGCGCGGGCCGTCGCCTTCATCGACAGGTGGGCGGGCACCGGGATAACGGCGGTGGCGAGGATGTCCGGTCCGCTGATCACCAGGGTCTTGAACACCTGGCCCGGGACCACGCCGAGTGCGGTGACCATCGCGTCCACGGCATCATCGCCGAACGACCGCCCGGCGCCGTGGTGCGGGTAGCGGTGCACGGTGTGCGGGATTCGCGCACGTTCGAGGACAGCGATCGCCGGGGTCGCCGCCATGCGCTCACCACACCTTCCCCGGTCGTCCGCAGGTGGTCGGCACCGTCAGAGGTGACGTCCGGAACAATCCGGCGCACCGGTCTGTTGCACAGCACGATATTGCAGACGATCGGTGATCAGAACGGTGAGGAGGTGTGCGGCGTTGTCGACACAGTGTCTCGAACGCGTGGCGTCGCGGCCCGGGCTCGGCGGATCGATGGATGTCGGGGTCGTACTGACCGGAGACAGCACGGTGGTGGCGCCGGGACGGTCGGTAAACTCGACCGACGTAGCGCGATCGCGACCGCGGTCCGCCACGCCGACCGGAGGGATCGTTGTGACCGAAGCCGACACCGCCGGAACCACCCCGGAAGCGGATGCCGACGGCAATCGTGCACCGGCGGAGGAGACCGCCGACGAGCGGGCCGCGCGGTTCGAACGCGACGCACTGCCCCTGCTCGACCAGATGTACGGCGCGGCGTTGCGGATGACCCGCAATCCGGCCGACGCCGAGGACCTGGTGCAGGAGATGTACGTCAAGGCGTTCACCGCGTTCCGGTCCTTCAAAGAGGGCACCAATCTGAAGGCCTGGCTCTACCGGATCCTCACCAACACCTACATCAACGGTTACCGCAAGCGGCAGCGACAGCCGGCGCAGTATCCGACCGACGAGATCACCGATTGGCAACTCGCGGCGACCGCCGAACACACCTCCACCGGTCTGCGCTCGGCGGAGATCGAGGCGCTGGACGCGCTGCCCGACGACGACATCAAGAACGCGTTGCAATCGCTGCCGGAGGACTTTCGGATGGCGGTGTATTACGCCGACGTCGAGGGACTGCCCTACAAGGAGATCGCGCAGATCATGGACACGCCCATCGGCACCGTGATGTCGCGGCTGCACCGTGGTCGCAAGCAGTTGCGGGAACTGCTCGCCGACGTGGCGCGTGAGCGTGGATTCAACCGCGGGTCGCGGTCGGAAGACTCGCAGCAGAGTGAGACTGGAGAGGTGGTCCGATGAGCACCCCCGAGGAATTCGAGCGGCTCGACTGTTCGGCGGTGATCGCGGATGTGTGGTTGCTGCTGGACAACGAATGCGACGAGCAGGCCCGGCGACGTCTGCAGTGTCACATCGACACCTGCAAACCGTGTCTGGAGCACTACGGCATCGAGCAACAGCTGAAGAGCCTGATCAGCCGCAAGTGCGGCGGAGATCAGGCACCGAGTGGCCTCCGCGAGCGACTGACTCTGGAGATCCGCAAGACGGTCATCGTCACCGACGTCGACTGAGCCACCAACGACGACAACAGGCCGGACCCGTCGGGTCCGGCCTGTGTCGTGGATGGCCTGCTGTCAGGCGTTGGGGCGCTTGCCGTGATTGGCGGCGTTCTTCTTGCGAGCACGCTTCTTGCGTCCGCGCTTACCCATGGCTTCCTCCTTGTTCGTCGGTCACGTGCGGCGTCACCACGCGGGTCGTCACCACAGAGTGTTCATTCTTCCACGAGCGCCGCGGAGGCCGAAATCCGTCGTCGTCCCCGGTCGCCCGCGGACCGTCGCGTCCCGCGTCGGCGAGACCGGAGCTGCGATAGATTGGCTGTCAGTCGCGAGTCGCATCGCGACGACGTCCCACAGCCGGCAGAAGGGTGACGACGATGGCCGAAGAGGTCGTGGCAGAGATCGTGGCGAGCGTTCTCGAAGTGGTCGTCACCCCCGGGCAGGCCGTCGACACCGGCGACACCCTGGTGTTGCTCGAATCGATGAAGATGGAGATCCCGGTGCTCGCCGAGGAGCCTGGCACCATCTCCGACGTCAAGGTCGCGGTGGGTGACGTCATCCAGGCCGGAGACCTCATCGCCGTCATCGACTGATCGCCCACCGGACGCCCCCACTGCAGAGGCCTGAGTGTCGACCCTTGCGGAGTTGCTCGCCGAGCACACCCACCTGTCGGGTGACGCTGCGGGACACCTGCAGCGGGTGGTCGCCGAATGGCAACTGTTGGCGGACCTCTCGTTCGCGGACGTCGTCATGTACGTACGCGCCGAGCCGACCGACAGCCTGATCTGTGTGGCCCAGTGCCGTCCCAACACCGCACCCACGGTGTCGCCCGCCGATGCGGTGGGCAACATCGTCACCGCAGATGACGATCCACAGGCGGTGGCCGCGTTCGGCATCGGCAGGATCCTGCGTGAGGAGGATCCGACCTGGATCGGGTCGACCGCGGTACGTCGTGAGGCGGTGCCTGTCCGATTCCGCGACACCGACGACGCTGTGGCGGACCCGGCCGTCATCGCGGTGTTGGTCAGGTCCGTGAACCTGACCACCCCACGTCTGCCGTCGCCGCTGGAATTGGCGTATCAGGACTGCGCGCACGACCTGTGTCAGATGGTCTGCGACGGCACCTTCCCGCAGCACGAGGGCAACCCGCGGGGTCTGTCGACGCCACGCGCGGGTGACGGATTCGTCCGTATCGACGACGACGGGGTGGTCACCTACGCCAGTCCCAACGCGCTGTCGGCGTTTCACCGGATGGGGTGGACCAAGGAACTCTCCGGCAACCGGCTCGGCGACGTGATCGCCGCGTTGCTGACCGACCCGTTCGAGTCGGGAGAGGCGGTGCAGATGATCGCCGAGGCGATCACCGGGCAGGAGGGGATGCGGATCGAGGCCGACGCCAGCCGGGCCACGGTGCTGATCCGCGCCGTTCCGCTGCGACCGCGCGGCGCACGGGCCGGCGCCGCGGTACTCATCCGCGATGTCACCGAGGTCAAACGTCGCGACCGCGCACTGATCAGCAAGGACGCGACGATCCGGGAGATCCACCACCGGGTGAAGAACAACCTGCAGAGCGTGTCCGCGTTGTTGCGGCTGCAGTCGCGCCGAACCGACAATGTCGAGGCCCGCCGCGCCCTCGACGAGGCAGTTCGGCGGGTCGCGTCCATCGCGCTGGTCCACGAACTGCTGTCGGGGAGCGTGGACGAGGAGGTCGACCTCGACACCGTGCTCGACCAGTTGATCCCGGTTCTCGGTGACGTGTCTCCCGGCGACGCCCGGGTACGCATCGTGCGGCGCACCGGTATCGGCGTCCTGCACGCCGATCTGGCCATGCCGCTGGTGATGGTGCTGACCGAGATCATCCAGAACTCCGCCGAACACGGCTTTCGATCGGGGCAGGACGGCACGGTCACCGTCAGCGCCGAGCGCACCACCAGGACGTTGACCGTCATCGTGCGCGACGACGGGGTCGGGTTACCACCCGGCTTCGACCCCGAACGCAGCGACCGGCTGGGGCTGCAGATCGTCCACACCCTGGTCCGGATGGAACTCGGCGGCACGCTGACGTTGCACGATGCCGACGGCGGCGGAGCAGAGGCCGTGCTCACGGTGCCCCTGCACTGAGCGCGACGACAACACGGGGCGCGACGACCACACGGGCGTCGGCCCGCCCTGTACACGCAGAACGACCCGGCCGCATCGCGGCCGGGTCGTTGCGGATGTCTGGTTCAGACGGTGGTGCGCGGCCGGTTGCGGGCGTTGCGACGCTTCAGCGCGCGCCGCTCGTCCTCGCTCATCCCACCCCACACGCCGGCGTCCTGTCCCGACTCGAGAGCCCAGGAGAGGCACTCGGCGGTGACGGGGCAGCGTGCGCAGACGAGCTTCGCATCAGCAATCTGCGCGATCGCAGGCCCACTGGTTCCCACCGGGAAAAACAGTTCGGGGTCTTCATCGCGACAGATGGCCTTGTGACGCCAGTCCATTCCTTCTCCTTCTGGGTGCGCGGGTGCACCTGCTCATGTGGGCGCGCCGGGCACGCCGATGGACGGTGTGTCCGACGGGCTCGGGCTGTAACCAATCGTTCACCTGTGCGTACTCAATGTTTCCGCACTGTTGCTTGTGAATACTTTCACGAATCCGGATGAAGTCAATGGGATTCCATTAACACGTGTGCAACATCACTCCCGATACCGGGGGCGCTCATCCGAGCCATAGACCGTTGTACTACTCTGACGGGGTTTGTGTCGAGGGATTCGTCTCGCATCCGTCCCGGCTGGGGATACGACCTACTGGGGGGTCCGGCCGATCAGGAGTGCGGATCCGGCGCGACGACCAGAAGCGCCGCGGGCCGGTGGCCGAAGACCACGTCGGTCTGCGGTCCCAGGTGTTCACCGTCCATCTGCATCTCCGTCGGCGTATCGGCGCTGATCCGCGCCCCCGCCACGTCGTCGGTGCGGAAGAACTGCCGGCCCCGTGGCGTGCGGTTGCTCAGCAACTGGAGGAACAGCGGGGTGTTGCGGATCGGGTTCATCGACCGGCACGCAAAGACACCGAGGCCGCCGTCGAAATCGGTGCCCGGGTTGGTCTCGATGGGGCGGTTGCCCAGGAACGTCCACGGGGTGGAGTTGCTGACGAAGGCGAAATGCACCCCGGTCAACACGGGCTCACCCGGGACCGTGACGGTCAAGGCGGGAGTGCGGCGCGATGCCGTCAGGAAAGCCCTGGTGGTGGCCCAGACATACCGCATGGGGGTGGCCTTCTTTCCGGCCCGACGTTGTTGTTCGATCTCGGCGACCACCTCGGCGTCCACCCCGAGGCCCGCGTTGAAGAGGAACCACCGGCCGTTGGCGTGTCCCAGGCTGACCCGGCGTCGATGCCCGCTGCCCAGCAGCGAGACCAACTGCGCGGCCGACCGCAACGGGTCGGGGTCGATCCCCAGCGCGCGGGCGAAGACGTTCGCGCTGCCACCGGGCAGTACGGCCAGCGCGGGAAGGTCGTCGGCGAGGGTGGAGTCCGGGGTGTCGTCCGCGGACGGCAGCAGGCCGTTGACCACCTCGTTGACCGTGCCGTCGCCACCGTGCACGATCACCACGTCGAATGCGCCGGTACGCGCCTTGATCGCGAGCTCGCCGGCGTGGCCGCGGTGGGTGGTGTGTTCCACGACGACGTCGAGGCGTGCGGAGAGCATGTTCACCAGCGCGTCGCGCCCGGCTGCGGTCGTCGACGTCGCGAAAGGGTTGACGATGAGCATCGCGCGCACGAGTCCTGAGCCTAAAGGGTGCGGCAGCCGAGCACACAATCCCGCGACATCACTTCGCCGCACCCCGGTGCCCGCTGTCTAGGCTGACGGTGTGAGCCCCCGCCCCGCGTCCCCGCCGCCCACCGCCGTCCGGCGTGCCGGCGTGATCGTGATGTTCGAAGGGCTGGTCGCGGTGGTCGCGGCCGTCGTGTTCCTGGTCATCGGGTTCGGTGCGGGTAAAGAGGCGACGTTCGCTTTCGGGGGCACCTACTGGTTCGCGCTCATCGGAATCGGTGTGTTCGCGGGCGGCTGGGCGCTGTTCACCGGCCGTCGGTGGGGTCGCGCGGTCGCGGTGGTCACACAGATCTTGCTGGCTCCGGTGGGATTCGCCCTGCTCACCGATAGTGGCCGACCGTGGATCGGGGCGCCCTTGCTCGTCGTCGTGGTGTTGGTCCTCGGTTTGCTGTTCAGTCCGTCGGCCGTGCGGTGGTCGGCCGCCGACTACGCGCCCGACACCGAACCGGTCGACGACGGCATCGGCGAACCCCCGGCCCCGCGTCGCGGACGCCCACGGCGTCGTCGCTGACCGCTCACGTGCCGGCCGAATGCCCGGCGCGGGTGGGCCGCCCGGCGTCGACGTAGTGCGCGCTGGCGTAACCGGTGATGCCGAGGTTGTTGATCTGTCGGTACTCACCGTTGAAGGTCAGCACCGCCAACGAGGCGGGCAGCATCGCGAAATGTTCGCCCACGTCGACGGGGCTGTCGATCCAGCGCGCCAGCAGGCTGCGGCTGAAATGGCCGTGCGCGACGACCACCACATCGCGGTCGGTCATGATCGGCGCGACGGTCGCGATGACCTGATCGATCCGGTCGCTCATCTGCGCCACCGATTCGCCGCCCGGGGCGCCGGCCGACCAGATGGTCCACTGCGGATCGGTCTGCCTGATCTCCGGGGTCGTCAATCCCTCGTAGTCGCCGTAGTCCCACTCGCACAACAGATCCGAGACCTCGTCGACTGTCAGGTCGGCGAGTTCGGCGGTACGCCGCGCACGGGTTCTCGGCGACGAGATGACCCACGGACGGACCAGCGACAGGTCATCGAGCGGCGTGCGCAGGGTCGTGGCCTGGTCGCGCCCGGCCTCGGTCAGGTCGATGTCGGTGCTGCCGGTGTGCTTTCCGGTCACCGACCACTCGGTCTCACCGTGTCGGATCAGGATCAGTCGGTGCGTTGGGCTGCCCACGAGCACCCATTCTGCACCCTGCCCGCCTATGCTCGGACGTGAGATGTCGCCGGGATCGGATGCCGCACGAACGCATGCGATGACGGACGTACCCAGCTGTGAGGGAGTTGTATGACGAAGGTGCTTGCCGTCGCCAATCAGAAGGGTGGCGTCGCCAAGACCACCACGGTCGCGTCGGTGGGCGCGGCGCTGGCCGCACTGGACCGCTCGGTCCTGGTCGTCGATCTCGATCCGCAGGGTTGTCTGACCTTCTCGCTCGGCCATGACCCCGACCACCTCGAGGTGTCGGTGCACGAGGTGCTGCTCGGCGAGGCCGAGGTGGTCGACGCACTCGTCGACACCGAGGACGGTGTGACCCTGCTGCCCGCGACCATCGACCTCGCGGGTGCCGAGGCGTTGCTGCTCATGCGCCCCGGCCGTGAATACGCGCTCAAGCGGGCCATCGCGACCGTCGCCGAGGATTACGACGTGGTGCTGCTCGACTGCCCGCCATCGCTCGGAGTGCTCACCCTCAACGGGTTGACCGCGGCCGATGAGGTGGTGGTCCCGTTACAGTGCGAGACGTTGGCGCACCGGGGGGTGGGTCAGCTGCTGCGCACCGTGCGCGAGGTGCAGCAGATCACCAACCCAGGACTGGAGTTGCTGGGCGTCATCCCGACGCTGTACGACTCGCGGACCACACACAGTCGCGACGTCCTCGCCGACGTCGCGGATCGCTACGAACTGCCGGTGCTGAGTCCGCCGATCCCACGGACGGTTCGGTTCGCCGAGGCCACCGCGTCGGGGGTGTCGGTGCTCTCGGGGCGCAAGAACAAGGGTTCCGACGCCTACCGTGAACTCGCCGACAACCTGGTGCAGTTCTGGCAGCACAGTGCGCCGCTGGCCACGCTCGAGGCCGTCGGCTGATCGTCACGGCGGTTGCCGTCCGCGGATCGCGTCAGCGCGTGGGGACCAGAGCGCGCACGGTGCCGTCGTACTGCTCGAGGACGGTGCTGCCGATGGCGCCGAGCCCCACCTCACCGCCGCGGTAGCCGTCACGGGTGACGGGGATGGTGCGGACCTGGCTGCCGCCGGCGATCCGGTACACACCGATCCCGGAACGCCCGGGTACCAGGAGATCCTCGCCGACGGCGACGCCCGGACCGAGGGTCTCGGGAACCTGGAACACCGGCCGCAAGGTCACACCGTCGAGGACGACGGTCGACTTCCCGGTCCAGAAGGTGATGATCCCGCCGCTGCGCACCGGGTGACTACCCTGCGGTGCGGTCGCCCGGCCGAGGACCACGTTGGACGCGGTCTGCACCACCTCGGAGCTGTAGAGCTTGATCACCGGTGTCTGCGGACCACCCGCGGCGGGTGGAGCACCCTGGTACACCGCGACTTCCGAGTCGCCGACGGCAGCGATCCGCGGCGGTTCGACACCCGCGGCGGTGATGATCTGTGACCCCTTCTCGTCGACCTTCTCGTCCTTGTCCTGGGTGGTGGAGATGACGGTCAATCGGTAACCCGCGTCGCCGGCGCAGCGTTCGATGATCGCGATCCGGTTGTCGCCGACCCCGGAGTCGTACAGGGTGCATCCGCTGCGCGGTTGGGTGGCGGGCTTCACCGGGGCGTCGACCCGCCCGTACTCCACGCCGCGCACCATCGACGAACCCCACGATTCCAGCCGGGTGCGGCCCTGCGCGACGACGAAGTCGCTGTCGGAGGACAACTGCACCGCGTCGTCGTCGTCGCTGGAGCGGTTGGGCCCTCGGGTGCCGGTCGACGACTTCACGGTGCTCACCTCACCGCAGCCACGTGAGTTGCGGTACGCGCCGACCACCAGGTCGTCGGGTGCGGACGTCAGCACGGTCGCGCCGCACAGCGGTAGGTCGCGGGTGTAGTTCCACAGTTGCCTGCCGGAGGTCGGATCGTGGCCCACCAATGAACCACCGTGTGCGGTCACGACCACCTCATCGGTCACCAACGGGGTGGTCGTGGCTCCGCTCGGCGCCGACCACGCCACGCGCATCGCGGTGGCGGGACCCGACGCCGGGCCGACGGTGGGGATGGTCGCGGCCGCCGGGGTCACGGAGGTGTGTTCCACGTCGCTGCTGCGCCAGATGAGCAGGGCGGCCACCGCGACCACGAGGGTGATGACGGCGGCGACGAGAAGATCGACGCGTGTGCGTCGTTCCGGTGCGAGCACTCCGGTGGTCTACGGCTCAGTCGCCGGACGTGGACGGCGTGGAACTCGTGGTGTTCTGCCCGTTCGCACCCGAACCGGAACCACCCCGGCGGCGACGTCGACGCTTGCGCTTGGCGGGGGCGTCGGCGTCGGACCCACCGGCGGTGGTGGTGGCCTCGGCACCGGTGGTGGCCGACGTGGCCGCGGTCGCACCGTCGGCGGGCACACCCGAACGGGTACGGCGGCGGGTGCGGTTGCCGTTGGCAGCACGGGCCGGACGCGGTTCGCGGCGCTCGCCGTCGCGGTCGCGACCGCCGCGCGCACCGCTGCGGGTACCGGTGGCCTCGGCCGCCGGTCCCACGCGACCACTGGTCACCGACTCCGGGATGTTCAGTTCCTCGCGCAGGTGCGGGGAGCTGGAGTAGGTCTCCACCGGTTCCGGCTTGCCCAGCCCGAGCGCCTTGTCGATCAGCTCCCAGCGGTGCAGTTCGTCCCAGTCGACGAGGGTGACCGCGATACCGGTACGCCCGGCACGGCCGGTGCGGCCGATGCGGTGCACATAGGTCTTCTCGTCGTCCGGGCACTGATAGTTGATGACATGGGTGACGTCGTCGATGTCGATACCGCGGGCGGCGACGTCGGTGGCGACCAGCACGTCGATGGTGCCTTCGCGGAACCTGTTCAACGCCTTCTCCCGAGCCACCTGACCGAGGTCACCGTGCACGGCACCGACCGCGAACCCGCGCTCGGCGAGATCGTCGGCCACCTTCTGCGCGGTGCGCTTGGTGCGGGTGAAGATCATGGTCGCGCCGCGACCGTCGGCCTGCAGCACCCGGGACAGCAACTCCACCTTGTCCAGCGCGTGGGCGCGGTAGATGTACTGCGCCGTGCGTTCGTGGATCGCCGAGTCCTGTGCGTGCTCGGCGCGGATGTGGGTCGGCCGGTGCAGGAAGGTCCGCGCCAGGGTGACGATCGGACCGGGCATGGTCGCCGAGAACAGCATCGTCTGCCGCGGTTCCGGCAGCGCCGACAGGATGCGCTCGATGTCGGGCAGGAAGCCGAGGTCGAGCATCTCGTCGGCCTCGTCGAGGACGAGGATCTGGACCTTGCCGAGGATGAGGTGGCCCTGCTGGGCCAGGTCGAGCAGGCGTCCCGGGGTGCCGACGACCACGTCGATCCCCTTCTGCAACTCCGAGATCTGCGACTCGTAGGGGCGGCCGCCATAGATGGAGAGCAGCCGGATGTCGCGGTCCGCGCCGTCGTTGCCGCGGACCCGGATCTGTGTGGCCGCCTCCTCCAGATCGCCGGTGACCTGCAGACAGAGTTCACGGGTGGGCACGATCACCAGCGCGCGGGGGGTGCCGTCGAGCGCGCGGAGGTCACCGCTGCCCGCCTCACTGGCCAGGCGGTGCAGCAGCGGGACGCCGAAACCGAAGGTCTTGCCCATACCGGTGCGCGCCTGGCCGATGAGGTCGTCACCGGCGATGGCGAGCGGCAGGGTGAGCTCTTGGATCGCGAAGGTATGGGTCTTGCCCGCCGCGGCCAGCGCGTCGACGATCTGCTGGTGGACGCCCAGTTCGGCGAAGGTGGGGGAGGTGTGCCCGTCGTCGACGACGGTGGTCTTGGGTTCAAGATTCTGGGATTCGGGATTCTGGGGCTCGAGGTCCACCGGGGCCTGCGCGTCGGGCGCTGCGCCGTCGGTGGTGATCGTCTCGCTGGTGTTCAGGGTCTCGCCGGTGCTCAAGAAGGTGCCTTTCGATGTGGCGTCGCGCGCACATGAAGACTCCAACCGACTCGTACCGCCTCACAGCTGTGTGGGGTGGGAACCGATCTGCATCGGCTCGACCGTCGGGCCCGGTGCGCGCACAGGGGCGCTGGGGGCGGTTCGCTCGCCTGATGCGGCATCCGCAACTCGGAGTGTACCCGCGGCGGTACCGACCACTCGCATCCGACCCGGTTGCCGGTCTGCCGAGTGGCTCGGCGATGCGTAGGATCGGGGCCATGTCGAGTGGCTCACCTTCCTCATCGCCGGTGTCCGAGGTCTCAACCACACACGATCGGGTCTCATCGGATCGGGTGGGGGCCGACCACCCCGGGATCCGGCAGCTGTTCGGTGTGCTGCTGGCCGGCGAGTTGGCCGCGTTCTACCGACTCACCGACGAGGCGCAGTTGGCCCCCGATCTGCAGGGGCGACTGGCGATGGCACGGATGGCGGCCTCGGAGATGCGGCACTTCGAGGTGCTGGCGGGTCGCCTGTCGTCCGAGGTGGCCGTGGAGGATGCGATCGTCCGGTTTGCGCCGGTGCTCGAGCGATACCACAGCTCCACCCCGCCGAACACCTGGCTGGAGGCGCTGGTGAAGTCCTACATCGGCGACGGTCTGGCCGCCGACTTCTACCTCGAGGTCGCCAGTGTGCTGCCCACCGAGGCCGAGCAGGTGGTGCGCACGGTGATGGCGGAGACCGCGAGTTCACACTTCGCGTGTGCCGAGGTGCGTCGTGCCGTCACCGAGAACCCCGACCTGATCGCGCCGTTGACGCTGTGGGGTCGACGTCTCCTCGGCGAGGCGATCACCCAGGCCCAGCACGTGCTCGCGGCCGAGGACACCATCACCGATCTGCTGTTCGCCGGATCGGACCTGAACCGGATGGCCGAGTTCTTCGAGTCGATCCAGGATCGGCACGTCACCCGCATGTCCGACCTGGGCCTCGGCTGAGGCATCGGTCCGTCGGCGTTCGCTGCGAGCGGAGTCGGTGCCGGAGGCCTGCCGCGCTCGTTTAGCCTGACCGTGCAGCCGTGTCCCACGGCCAACAACAGTGTCGTGTCAAAGAGTGGAGGATGGCCGTGGCCATTGACGTGAAGGTCGGCATCACCGACACCCCGCGGGAGCTGGTGGTACACACCGATCTCAGCAGCGACGACGCGCAGGCCAAGGTCGAGGAGGCGCTGTCCGGTAAGTCGCCGTTGCTCAACCTGGTCGACGACAAGGGTGTGCGATTCCTCGTGCCGGTCACCAAGATCGCCTACGTCGAGGTGGGTACCCCCGAATCGCGTCGCGTCGGTTTCGGCGGGCCGGGCCTGTAGGAGAGCCGTCGACCCGGAGACCGGGTCGCCCGGCGTGAGTCGCTCAGGCGTCGCGTTGCGACGCCTGCAGCGGCACTCGGGACAGGCCGCCCCACAGCAGTTCGACGGTGGTGTCCACCGCCTGCTGTTTGCCGATGGGCCGTTTCGCGTCCAACCAGTAGCGGGCGTTGGTCTGGCTGGCGCCGACCAACCCCGCGGCCAGCATCCGCGACCGGTACGGATCGAGTCCGGAGTCGTGCATCACCAGTCCGTAGACCGCGTCCACGCAGGCCTCGGTGGCTCCCTCCACCCGGCGGATCGCGGCGGGGTCCAACGCATCGGACTCGAAGATCAGTCGGTAGCCCTGGTTGTCCTGGTCGATGAAGTCGAAGAACGCCGCCACTGCGGCGTGCACGCGCTGATGGTTGTCGGTGGTGGTCGACAGCGCCGCTCGCACGCTGGACACCATCGTCTCGGCGTGCGATTCGAGCACCGCCAGATACAGATCCAGTTTGCTGGGGAAGTGCTGGTACAGAACGGGTTTCGACACCCCGGCGTGGACGGCGATCTCGTCCATCCCCGCCGAGTGATATCCACGTTCGACGAAGATCTCGCTCGCGGCGTCGAGCAGCTGCACGCGTCGCGCGCTGCGCGGCATCCGGGTGCTGCGGCGGGTCGATGCCTGGACCGCGAGTCGATCTGAGGCATCGGGCATGAACCGACTTTACTCCCGACCACCCGACCGGACAGCGGGTGACTCCCGGGCTCGGACACCGCGGTGGGCCACCTCGGGCGGCCCGTGGGCGCCCCTCTCGGGCATCCTGGAGCGGTGACCGACACCGAACCCCTGGACGAGCATGCGCCGGCATTGGCCGCGCTCGATCGGACGACGGCGCTGTGGCCGGGCCGGTACGTCCACGCCGCCGGTGCCCGGGTCTTCGTGCGACACACCTCGGATGCCCCCGACGTCGCCACCGACCACCACCACCCGATCCTGTACGTCCATGGTCTGGGTGGGTCCTCGTTGAACTGGCACGACCTCGGCGAACTGCTGCGACCGTTCGGCGTGGGGCACGCGATGGACCTGCCCGGTTTCGGTTTCTCCGAACCCCCTGCCGGTGGCCGGTACACGCTGTCCGCGCTGATCGACTCGGTGATCGCGGTGCTGGAGATGCTCGGCGGTGCCGACCTGGTCGGCAACTCGCTCGGCGGGGTGGTGGTGGCCCGCGTCGCCGAACAACGCCCCGACCTGGTGCGCACCCTGACCCTGATCTCACCCGCATTCCCCGACATCCGGCCCGGGCCGCGCCGGGTCACCTTCCTGCCGCTGGCCCTGGCGGGCACGCCCGGTCTCGGTCGGATGGTGTTCGGATACCTCGGTCGGGTCCGCGCCGAGGCTCAGGTGGCCCAGACGTTCCGGCACATCATGGTCCAACCGTCGGTGGTCGGTCCGGTGCGCACGGCGCAGGCGGTCGAGCACGCGACGGCCAGGGCGGCGATGCCGTGGGCGTCGGCGGCCCTCTCGGGCAGTTTCAACACCCTGGTCGCGAGCTGGCTGCGGCTCGGGGGACGTGACCACTGGGTCCGCGCCCGCCGGATCCGTGTGCCCACGTTGGTGATCTGGGGGCGCGAGGATCAGCTGGTGAGCTCGCGGCTCGCGGCGAAGGTGGCCAGGACCATTCCGGGTGCCCGGCTGGTGATGTTCGACGGTGTGGGCCACGTCAGCCAGATGGAGGTCCCCGAACGCACCGCGGAACTCATCGCGGCACACCTGAAAAGAGTGGGCACATGAACAGATCGGGCACATGAGAAGGTAGTGCGGTGAACTCGTCAGCAGGTGGTCCGGGAGACGCCGGTCAGCGTCATCCGCCCATCGGGTCCCGAGCTCGCGCCGGAGCGGGCGCGCCGGGGCGCGGCGGTCATCCCGCGCTGCCGCCGGGTCCCGCGACGCCCGGGCTGTCGGATGCTCCGCGCGGCCGACCCGGTCGGAACCAGCCGCTGCGCGCCGAGTGGGACCCCACGGCCGAGCGGGTCCGTCGGCCGCGGCCGGATCGTCCGCCGCGACCCGAACGACGCAAGCAGAGCCCGATCGGACGGTTCTTCCGGACCTACGGTTGGCGGGCCTACGCCATCCCGGTGCTCGCCGTCCTGACCGTGGTCCTGGTGGTCCTCACCGCCACCCGACATCACGATTCCGGATCGTCGAGATCCGACGCCGCGCCCACCGCGGGTGCACGCAACACCCAGGTGAACGAGGAGTCCACGGCCGTGGGTGCACCGAGCGGCGATGCCCGGACCGTGGCCATGCCGTCGGGTGTGTTGCCTGCGGGCGGGCCGTACACCACCACCGGCCGCAAGACGTATCACGTGGTCCCCGGCAGTACCGGCAGGGCGGGCACGGGTGCGCAGTTGTACAGCTACACCGTCGAGGTGGAGGACGGGCTGTCCGCACCCGACTTCGGCGGGGACGCCACCTTCGCCCGGTTCGTCGACGCGACGCTTGCCAACCCCAAGAGCTGGATCGGCGGCGGCCAGGTCGCATTCCGTCGTGTCGACAGAGGAACCCCCGATTTCCGGGTCACCCTCACCTCCACCGGGACCACCCGGGAACTGTGCGGCTACCAGATCCAACTCGAGTCGTCCTGCTACTACCCGCCGGAGACGCGGGTGACCCTGAACGAGGCCCGGTGGGTGCGCGGCGCGGTGTCGTATCAGGGCGACGACCTCGCCTACCGGCAGTACGCGGTCAACCACGAGGTCGGCCACGCCATCGGATACGACAAGCACGAACCGTGTGCTCGCAACGGCGCGTTGGCGCCGGTCATGATGCAGCAGAGCTTCGGCGTCGCCAACAGCGAGATCATGGCCCTCGATCCGGACATGCAGGCAGACCGATCGCTGGTGTGTACGCCCAATCCCTGGCCGTTCCCCAACCGCTGATCCGCGCCCGCCACGGCGGCGGAATGCGACCATGGACGCCTGACGTTGTCCACTGTGTGTCGGGTTCGCCACCCGTACCCGGCAGCCCTCATCTTTGACAGGGAGAAGTCACCGTGTCCTCGTTGCCACCGCTCGTCGCGCCCGTCGCAGAACTCAGCCGTGAGGAGGTGGGCCGCTACAGCAGACACCTGATCATTCCCGACATCGGGATGGACGGTCAGCGCCGCCTCAAGAGCGCGCGGGTGTTGGTCATCGGCGCCGGCGGGCTCGGATCGCCGACGCTGCTGTATCTGGCGGCCGCGGGGGTCGGCACCATCGGCATCGTCGAATTCGACGAGGTGGACGAATCGAATCTGCAGCGCCAGGTCATCCACGGGCAGAGCGACATCGGCAGGCCCAAGGGGGAGAGCGCGCGCGACTCGATCGCCGAGATCAACCCGTACGTCCACGTCGAGCTGCATCCGCGCCGGCTGGACAACGACAACGCGATCGAACTGTTCGAGCAGTACGACCTCATTCTCGACGGCACCGACAACTTCGCCACGCGCTATCTCGTCAACGACGCCGCGGTGCTGGCCCACAAGCCCTATGTGTGGGGTTCGATCTACCGGTTCGAGGGACAGGCGTCGGTGTTCTGGGAGGACGCCCCCGATGGTCGCGGGTTGAACTACCGCGACCTCTACCCGCAGGCCCCACCGCCGGGAATGGTGCCGTCCTGCGCCGAGGGGGGCGTGCTGGGCATCCTCTGCGCATCCATCGGGTCGATCATGGGCACCGAGGCGGTGAAGCTGATCTGCGGTGTCGGCGACCCCTTGCTCGGTCGTCTGATGGTCTACGACGCGCTGGACATGACCTACCGGACGATCAAGATCCGAAAGGACCCAGACGCACCGGTGATCACCGAACTCATCGACTACGACGACTTCTGCGGTGTCGTGTCGACCGAGGGTTCTGCGGCCGCCGCCGGATCGACCATCACCCCCGCCGAGCTCAAGGAGCGGATAGACGCCGGGGACCGGGTCGCCCTCATCGACGTCCGCGAACCGGTGGAGTGGGACATCGTGCACATCGACGGTGCCACCCTGATCCCCAAGGACGAGATCATCTCGGGTGCCGGACTGAGCAAGCTGCCCCAGGACCGTCCGGCGGTGCTGTACTGCAAGACCGGGATCCGATCGGCGGAGGCCCTGGCCGCGGTGAAGCGCGCGGGCTTCGTCGATGCGGTGCATCTGCAGGGCGGCATCACCTCGTGGGCCAAGCAGGTCGACGCGTCGCTGCCGGTCTACTGAATGCCTGCCCCGACGAATGCCTGCCCCGACGACGCGTCGGAGCTCGTCACAACACTCGCGTCGTCGCTACCGGGGATGAGGGACACGGCTGGGTAACGTTGGCGCGGTGACCACCGTCGAACCACCCGAGCACGTGTTGCAGACCTTCGGGTTGACCGGCTCCGCGCCGATCGAGCTCGGTGACCCGTGGCAGGGCGGGTGGCGAGTGGGCGAAGTGGTGCTGTCCATCGTGCCGGATCACGCGCGGGCCGCATGGTCGGCCGGAGTGCGCGAGGACCTGTACGTCGAGGGTGCCCGGGTAGCCCGGCCCGTACGCGGTACCGACGGTCGGTACGTGGTGTCGGGGTGGCGCGCCGACACCTACCTCGCCGGCCATCCCGAACCCCGTCATGACGAGGTGGTGTCGCTGGCCAACCGCCTGCACGAACTCACCGAGAAGTGGGAACGGCCGCGATTCCTGCTGCAGCAACCCGCGCCGCCGATCACCGACGTGGACGTGTTCAGTGCCGCCGACCGCGGTGCCTGGGACGACAACCCGTTGCGTGCGGCTCGGGCCGCGGGGATGGACATGCCGACCTCACCGGACGGTGTGACCAGTCTGGAGACCATCGGCACGCTGGCGACGTTACGCAAGCGGATCGATGTGCCGTCGCAACTGGTCCACGGCGACCTGTTCGGCACCGTGCTGTTCGCCGGTGCCGCTGCCCCCGGTCTCACCGACATCGTCCCGTACTGGCGACCGGCCTCCTGGGCCGCGGCGGTGGTGGTGGTGGACGCGCTGGCCTGGGGTGACGCCGACGCCGAGTTGGTGCAGCGCTGGTCGGATCTCCCCGAGTGGGGACAGATGATGTTGCGCGCCACCATGTTCCGCCTCGGCGTGCACGCCTTCCACCCGCGCTCCACGGCCGAGGCGTTACCGGGGCTGCAGCGGGTGGTCGACATCGTGCGGTTGCTCGTCTAGGCCAGTTTCACCTCGACCCCGCCGGAGAACACGGAGTCGTGCAGTTCGATGGCCGCCGGAGTGGTGCCGGTGGGTACGTCGAAGACGATCGTCGCCTCGAGGGTGTTGCCGGGGTTCACCTGCTCGTAGAAGGTGTTGCCCGAGTCGAACGAGATGGTGGCCTGACTGTCCGCCGAATATTGTGTTCCGCTCCCGGACAACAGTTTCTGCGACGAGACATCAAAGCTCTGCGCCTTGTCCCCGGTGTTGCGGATGGTCAGGTCGACGAGCACGAAGTGGCCCTGCGCCCGTTCCGCCAAGAAGTCCGGCCCGACAGACGTACCGCCGTCGCGGACACCGCGGACCACGAACTCGAACTTCCCGTCGCTGGCCGGTGCACCGATGCCTGGTCTCGGGGCGGCAGCTGCGGAGCGCGGTGCCTCGCTCGCCGTCGCGGTCCCGCTCGCCGACGTCGAGTCGGGAGACGACGAGCCACCCGAGGTGGCCGCGATGATGATCACGATGAACACGATCACCACCCCCAGTGCGGTGAGGATCTTGTGCCGCGCGAACCACGACCGCTTCCTCGGTGGCGGCCCCTGCGGATAGGGATTGTTCGGGTACGGACCGGGCTGGCCCGGGGGCATCTGGCTCATGGCGAGACCCTTTCGACGAATGGATGTCGGTCAGCCTGTCGCGGACACCCGGCCCGGCACCTCCGCCGATCGGCCCGGCATGGTCATCCCTTCGGTCGGTCGCGGGCCGTCGGTCGCCCGGATGGCCGATGCGTGTGTCCGACCGGCGCCGTAGCGTTCCGATGATGAGCAACGGGTGGGCCGGCGAGCGGCGTACCGGCGCGTCCGACGGCGTGCGGGCCGCACCACCACCGACGGCGCCGCGATCCGTGGCCGCGCGTATCCGCACGACGGCGTGGACCGTCGGCGCCGCCGCCCTGAGCCTGTTCTGCACGATCATGACCGCGGGGTTGGCGGGCTTCGCGCACACCCCCGGGTGGAACGTCGCCGCCGGATGTGTGTTGAACCTGGCCGCGGGGGTCGCGCTGATCTGGCGTCACCAGCATCCGTGGCGAGTGCTCGCGCTGGCAGTGGCCGGGCCGTTGTTCTTCGCCACCGACGCCACCGCGGCGCTCATCGCCCTGTTCGCGGTGGCGGCCGCGGTCCGCGATCGTCGTCTGGTGGTCTCGGCGGGTGCCGTGTGGATCGCCTGCGGTGTCTCGCTCACCTACGACGCGGTACGGCGTCGCGACTATTCGGTGTTGACCATCGGCAGCGCGCGACCGCGCGACGGGCAGGTGCCGGAGTGGAACCTGCCGCTGTGGCTGCCCTGGGTCGTCGCGACGGTGCTGGTGGTCGTGGTCGTGGGGCTCGCCCTGTTGCGTCGTGCGCGTTCGGATCTCGTGCAGGCGGAAACCGTTCTCGACGTCCGGACCCGCGAGTCGGAGGCGATGCGGCACCAGATGCTCAGGGCCGACGAACGGGCTCGTATCGCCCGGGACATGCACGACACCCTGGCCGCTACGCTGAGCCGGATATCGCTGACCGCGGGCGGGTTACAGGTCAACAGCGGTGACGGACCGGAACGGGTGGCCAACACGGCGTCGCTGATCCAGCGAACCGCCCACGACGGACTCGACGAACTGCGGCGCATCGTCGGGGTGTTGCGCGCGGGCGACGGTGCGGCGACGGCCGGGATGGACCGCGGTCTCGACAGCATCGGCGACCTGCTCACCGCGGGACGCGCGGTGGGGGTTCGGGTCACTCATCTCACCGATCTCGCCCCCGGGCAGGTGGGCCCGCTGACGGGGTCCATCTCCTACCGCGTGGTTCGCGAGGCCGTGACCAACGCGCAGCGTCATGCACCCGGGGCGCCGGTGTTGGTCGCCGTGCGCGGCGGGCCCGACGACGGGTTGTCGGTGGAGGTGCGCAACAGCCTTCCGGGCGCGGCCGAGGACACCGGGATCGTCGGTACCGGCACCGGACTGCGGGGACTGCGTGAACAGGCCACCGAGGTGGGAGGGAGCTTCTGCGCCGAGCGCGTCGGTGACGAGTTCGTCGTGACCTGCCTGCTGCCGTTCTTCTCCTGACGCATCCATCCGGTCGCCGCCGTGGTGGGCGCAGCTGTCCGCGGCCCCGCTACTGTCTGACCATCATGACCACACCGGCCATCACCACGGTCCTCGTCGTCGACGACGATCCGTTCGTCCGACGTGGGGTCGCCGACATCTTCGACCCCACGTCGGACATCAGGGTGGTCGCCGACGTGGACGACGGCGATCAGGTGCTCGCCGCGGCGCGGACCTTCCGTCCACACGTGGTGTTGATGGATCTGAGCATGCGGCGGATGGGCGGACTCGCCGCCATCGAACAGCTCATGACGCTGGATCACCCACCCCGGATCATCGCGATGACCGCCCTCGACGTCGACGATCAGGTGGTGTCGTCGGTGGTGGCGGGGGCGCACAGCTTCCTGCGGAAATCGGAGCCGCCTGCCACTTTCCAACTCGCGGTTCGTGCGGTGGCCGCGGGCAGCACGCTGTTCAGTGACGAGTCCCTGCGCGAGATCGTGCGCAGCGAGGCGGGTGTGCAACGGATCGGTGCCCGCGACATCTCGTCGCGCGGGGTCGCGGGCCTCTCCGACCGCGAGCGTGAGGTATTGGGTCTGGTGGCCACCGGTGCGTCCAACAGCGCGATCGCGCACCGCATGTTCGTCGGTGAGACCACGGTGAAGACCCACATCTCCAGCATCTTCACCAAACTCGACGTGACCAATCGGGTGGAGGCGGCGCTGCACGCCTTCCGTGCTGGACTGGTGCAGTAGCCGCCCGCACCTCACCGCGCACACCCCTGACCAGTGCGGACACTCACTCACGTGTTCTCACCGACCCTGCGATGAGTACGTGAGCGAAGTGTGATTTTCGGGTCACCTCGTGACAATTCCCCGCAACAACGGATTCCTACTGTGCTGTCAACGCCGACATCGCGTCGGCTTCGCGGCGCCGGTGCGTCGCGTCCGCAGGCCGTCGAAGGACTTCACCGTGACCGCACCCGCCCGTCCCCGCAAGCACTACATCACCGACTGGGACCCCGAGGACCGTGAGGCCTGGGACAACGGAAATTCCCGCATCGCCAACCGCAACCTGATCTGGTCGGTGATCTGCGAACACATCGGCTTCTCGATCTGGTCGCTGTTCTCGGTGATGGCCCTGTTCATGGGACCCGAATACGGCATCAACGCCGACCAGAAGTTCGTCATCGCGGCCACCGCGACGTTCGTCGGCGCCTGCCTGCGCATTCCCTACACCCAGGCGACCGCACGTTTCGGCGGCCGCAACTGGGCGATCTTCAGTGCGGTGGTGTTGCTCATCCCCACCGGTCTGACCCTCATGTTGATGATGAACCCCGGTGACTTCGGCTACGGCTGGTTCCTCGGGGTCGCGGCGCTCACCGGCTTCGGCGGCGGCAACTTCGCCTCGTCGATGACCAACATCAACGCCTTCTATCCGCAGCGCCTCAAAGGGTGGGCGCTGGGCCTCAACGCGGGCGGGGGCAACATCGGCGTCCCGGTGGTCCAGCTGCTCAGTCTGCTGATCATCTGGCTGTCGTCGGACCACCCGGAGATCCTCTGCGCGGTCTACCTGGTGGCTCTGGCCGTCGCGGGTGTCGGCGCGGCGCTGTACATGGACAACCTCGACCACCAGACCTCCAGCGCCAAGGCGATGGTCGACTGCCTCAAGCATTACGACTCCTGGCTGATCTCGCTGCTGTACGTCGGCACCTTCGGTTCGTTCATCGGCTTCTCGTTCGCGTTCAGCCAGGTCCTCAGCCTCAGCTTCAAGTCCTCCGGTCAGACGGCCACCGCGGCCGCGCTGTCGGCGGCTCAGATCGCCTGGATCGGACCGCTGCTCGGTTCGGTGTTCCGACCCATCGGCGGCAAGCTCGCCGACCGGTTCGGTGGCGGCAGGGTCACCTTCTACTGCTTCATCGGCATGGTCGCCTCATCGGTGTTGTTGGTGGTCTCCGGCATCGCGGCCGACGGTCATCCCAAACACAAGATCGAGAACGCCCAGCTGACCGGCTTCATCGTCGGCTTCATCCTGCTGTTCCTGATCTCGGGCATCGCCAACGGATCGGTCTACAAGATCATCCCGACCATCTTCGAGCAGAAAGCTCGGCAGAACGTGGGGCTCAACGCCCACGGCAAGATCACCTGGTCGCGGTCGATGTCCGGTGCGCTGATCGGCATCGCCGGCGCCATCGGCGCCCTCGGTGGGGTGGCCATCAACCTCGTACTGCGCAGCAGCTACAAGACGCATCAGTCCGCGACCGCCGCCTTCTGGGTCTTCCTCGGCTTCTACGTGGTCGCCGGAGTCATCACCTGGTGGTTCTACGCCCGTCGGGAGGTCGTGTTGGACGACGGGTACTCCGCTCCGGTGGACACCTCGATGTCGTCGCAGGCGCACGCCTGACGCCTCACGAATCCGCCGGTGTGGACGTTGCCGCGGTGAGAAACGACGAAGGGAAACAGACGATGGTGCGCAAGACGGTGGTCGTGATCGGTCACGGCATGGTCGGGCATCGCTTCGTACAGGCGATGCGGGACCGCGACGTCACCGGCGCGTGGCGGATCGTGGTGCTGTCCGAGGAGAGTGCCCCCGCGTACGACAGGGTGGCGTTGTCGAGTTACGTCGGTGCGTGGGACCGCGATGCGTTGGCATTGAGTGGTAACCGGTACGACGACGACACCTCGGTGGAACTGCGCCTCGGCGAGGGGGCGGCTGCGGTCGACCGCGACGACAGACGCGTCGTCACCACGATGGGCATCGAGATCGACTATGACGCACTGGTGTTCGCCACCGGTTCGTATCCATTCGTTCCACCGGTCCCCGGGTCGGACGCCGAGCGTTGCTTCGTCTATCGGACCCTCGACGACCTCGACGGCATCCGCACCGCCGCCGAGGCCGCCGGTCCGGGGGCCACCGGTGTGGTGGTCGGAGGCGGACTGCTCGGTCTGGAGGCCGCGAACGCCTTGCGACTGATGGGAGTCGAACCACATGTGGTGGAGTTCGCCCCGCGGTTGATGCCGCTGCAGGTGGACACCGGTGGCGGCGCTCTGCTGGCCGATCTGATCGGTGACCTCGGGGTCAAGGTGCACACGGGGGTGTCGACCACCGCGATCGCCGAGACCGACGACGGGTTGCGGGTCACCCTGGGTGACGAGTCCGTTCTCGACGTGTCACTGCTGGTGTTCTCCGCCGGGGTGCGCCCGCGGGACGCGATCGCCCGCGAAGCGGGATTGCCGGTCGGTGAGCGCGGTGGCGTGCTCGTCGACCAGGCCTGCCGTACCCAGGATCCCGACGTGTACGCGGTCGGTGAGGTCGCCGCGGTCGACGGGCGCTGTTACGGGCTCGTCGCCCCCGGGTACAGCACCGCTGAGGTGGTCGCCGATCAGTTGACCGGCGGCTCCACCACCTTCGCCGGCGCCGACATGTCCACCAAGTTGAAGCTGCTGGGCGTCGACGTCGCCAGCTTCGGCGACGCGTTGGCCGTGACCGAGCGCGCACTGGAGATCGTCTACAGCGACCCGGTGGCCGGGACCTACGCCAAGGTGGTCGTCTCCGATGACGCATCCACGCTGCTCGGCGGCATCCTCGTCGGCAACGCCGACGCCTACTCGCTGCTCAAACCCATGGTCGGGCAGAGAATTCCGGGTGATCCGTCGGCGCTCATCGCGCCTGCGGCCGGCAGTGCGGAGATCGGCCTCGGTGCCCTGCCCGACGATACGGAGATCTGTTCGTGCAACGGAGTCTCCAAGGGCACGATCTGTGCGGCCATCTGCGAGGGTGCCGCCGACGTCGCGACCGTGAAGGAAAAGACCTGCGCGGGCACCACCTGCGGCGGATGTCTGCCCAGCCTCAAGAAGTTGCTCGCCGACGCCGGGGTGGCGCAGAGTTCGGCTCTGTGCGAACACTTCTCCCACTCCCGACGTGAACTGTTCGAGATCGTCGTGGCCACCGGTATCCGACGCTTCTCGGAGTTGATCACCCGATACGGCACCGGCGCGGGTTGCGATATCTGCAAACCCACCGTCGCGTCCATCCTGGCCTCCACGTCCAGCGATCACATCCTCGACGACGACCGGGCTGCTCTGCAGGACACCAATGACCACTTTCTGGCCAACATGCAGAAGAACGGGTCCTACTCGGTGGTGCCGCGGATGCCGGGGGGCGAGGTGACGCCCGAACAGCTCATCGTCATCGGCGAGGTCGCCCGCGATTTCGGCCTCTACACCAAGGTCACCGGTGGCCAGCGGATCGACATGTTCGGTGCCCGGGTGGAACAACTTCCGCAGATCTGGCGACGACTCGTCGACGCCGGGATGGAATCGGGTCAGGCCTACGGCAAGAGTCTGCGCACCGTGAAGAGCTGCGTGGGCAGCAGCTGGTGCCGGTACGGGGTGCAGGACTCCGTCGGGATGGCGGTCACCCTGGAGCGGCGGTATCGAGGGCTGCGTTCACCGCACAAGATCAAATTCGGTGTCTCCGGATGCGCCCGCGAATGCGCGGAGGCACGCGGCAAGGACGTGGGGGTGATCGCCACCGAACACGGGTGGAACCTGTACGTCGCGGGCAACGGTGGGCAGCGCCCCGCCCACGCCCAGCTGCTGGTGTCCGGTATCGACGACGAGACGCTCATCCGGTACATCGACCGGTATCTGATGTTCTACATCCGCACGGCCGACCGCCTGCAGCGCACGGCGCCGTGGCTGGAATCGCTGGATGGTGGACTCGATCACCTCCGGGACGTGGTGTGCGACGACAGCCTCGGAATCGGCGGCGATCTGGAAGCGGCGATGCGGGCGCATGTGGACGGGTACCGCGACGAGTGGTCTGCGGTGCTGGAGGACGAGGAGAAGTTGTCCCGGTTCGTGTCCTTCGTCAACGCACCGGAGACCGCGGACCCGACCATCGCGTTCGGCGAGGAGTCGGGACGCAAGGTGCCGGTGTTGCTCGGTGCGCCGAGCTTCCCGGGAACGTGACGAGGGTCACGGGCCGAGCGGGTGTCCGGGCATATCGCCGGTGTGATCGGCAGGTTAATGCGGCGCCCACACGATGGAAACAAGCGGTTTACATGCGATCCGGACACTGGGTCGCGAGCACGTCGGCAGACACGAGGAGATGACGGACAGCGATGTCGGTGACGGATGACTTTCCCGCGAAGGAGCCAACCCCGGCCGCGACATGGACCGTGGTGTGTCCGCTCGATCGCCTGCTACCCGGATTGGGTGTGGCAGCGCTGCTCCCCGACGGCGGACAGGTGGCGGTGTTCCGGGTGTCCGCAGGCACGGACTCGACGAGCGGTGATCGTTTCGATCGGTTGTATGCGGTCGGCAACATCGACCCGTACGCGCGGGCCGCGGTGATGTCACGGGGCATCATCGGGGATCGTGCCGGCGAACCGACCATTGCGTCACCGCTGCTCAAACAGGTCTTCTCGCTGCGCAATGGGCGTTGCCTCGACGACGACCGCGTTGCGCTGCCGGTGCATCCCGTGCGGGTGGTCGACGGTGTGGTCCAGGTCGGTTCGGCCGTGACCGACGCCGTCGTCGACGACCGCGGCGACGGGGCTCGCGTCGGATGACGCCCGGCACCACGGTGACACCCCACCCAGACAACCCAGCCCATGCACGCAACCCCGAGCCGACAGATCACGTGCCGACGATGCGGTCCGGTAAGGAGGACGGTGTGGACACACCCGCTTCTTCCAGAACCACAGAGGTGGGCAACCCGCTCACCGGGTTCACCATCGGCATCACCGCCGCGCGTCGAGCCGACGAGTTCGCGGCCCTGCTGACCCGACGTGGTGCCGAGGTGCTGCACGCACCCGCCATCCAGATCATCCCGCTGTCCGACGACGCCGAACTCGAACGGGTGACCGCCGAGGTCATCGCCGATCCGCCCGACATCGTCATCGCCACGACGGGGATCGGCTTCCGCGGTTGGATGGAGGCCGCGGACGGCTGGGGAGTGGCCGAGGAGCTCGTCGCGGCGTTGCGTCGGTCCCGGGTGGTCGCACGCGGGCCGAAGGCCAAAGGAGCCATCCGGGCCGCTGGTCTGCGCGAGGACTGGTCACCCGCGGGTGAGTCCTCGTCCGAGGTGCTCGACCACCTCCTCGAGCAGGGCGTCGCCGGCCTGCGGGTCGGGGTACAGCTGCACGGCGCGACCACCGAGTGGGAACCGCTGCCCGACCTCGGTGAGGTGCTGAGGGAGGCGGGTGCGGAGATCGTGCCCGTCCCGGTCTACCGCTGGATCCCGCCGACGGACACCGCGCCCATGAACCGGATGATCGATGCGACCATCGCGGGTGACATCGACGCCATCACCTTCACCAGTGCCCCCGCGGTCGCGTCCATGCTCGGACAGGCCGACAGCACCGGGCGCCTCGACCCGCTGCTGCACGCCATGCGCACCACGGTGGCCGTGATGTGTGTCGGCAACGTCACCGCCGGCCCACTGCACGCTCTGGAGGTCCCCACGTACCAGCCGGAACGCTTCCGCCTCGGTGCGCTGGTCCGGTTGATCTCCGACGAGCTGCCGCGTCGTCATCCCACCTTGCGGGTGGCGGGACACGACATCAGCGTCCGCGGGTGCGCGGTGGTGGTCGACGGCGAGCTGCGCACGCCGCCCGGCGCGAGTTTCGCCCTGTTGAAGGCTCTGACGCGCATCCCCGGCCGGGTGGTGTCGCGTCGCGCGCTGCTGGCCGAATTGCCGGGCGGCGGCACCGACACGCATGCCGTGGAGATGGCCATCACCCGATTGCGTTCGGGGCTGGGCGATTCCAAGATGATCCAGACGGTCGTCAAACGCGGCTACCGACTCGCCGTCGACCTGGAGTACGACAGGGACGAACTCCTCGGTGACGATCACACCAGGGAGGACGGTGACGCCGTCCATGGCCGATGAGGCAGGAGCAGTTCTGCGTCGCACCCCGGTTCTGGTCGCCCACGGGACTCGCGCTGCCGCAGGGGTGGAGACCATCGCGCGGTTGGCCGACATGGTCGGGGAGCGGGTCGGCCCCACCCGGGTCGCCTTCGTCGACGTACTCGGGCCGTCACCGGCGGAGGTGCTCACCGAGGTCGTCAGGCCCGCGGTGGTGGTACCCGCGTTCCTCGCATCCGGTTACCACGTCCGCACCGACCTGCCCGCAGGCATCGTCGCATCGGGGCACCACGACACCGTGGTCACCCCCGCGCTGGGCCCGGACCCGGTTCTCGCGCAACTGATGATGCGCCGACTGCGCGAGGCCGGCTGGTGTCCGGGCGACGGCGTGGTGCTCGCCGCGGCGGGATCCAGCGACGCCCAGGCGCGTGCCGAGGTGCACGTCGCCGCCGACCAACTGGCCCGCCTCGTCGGTGGTGATGTCCCGGTCGGGTTCCTGACCAGTGCGGCGCCCACGGTCGTCGACGCGGTGACCGACTTTCGGCGGATCAACTCCGGCCGCCGGGTGTTCTTGGCCGCATACTTGTTGGCGCCCGGCCTGTTCCACCGCCGACTCGCCGAATGTGGCGCCGACGGTGTGGCCGACCCCCTGGGTGCGGATCCGATGATCGCGGACCTCGTCGCCAGCCGGATGGTGCTCAGTGACCAGCTGACGAGAAATCAAAGCGTGCCTGTCGCATCGACACCCGTCCGTCGTTGATCGGAACTCCCTCCGCGCGAAGGTTCTCCAACTGCGTGCGTCTGAGATGTGGTGCAGGACGCCCCGTCACACCGATCACCCGATGCCAGGGCAGGTCGGCAGAGTCGGTCCGCATGATCCACCCCACGATTCGGGGGCTCGACAATCCCGCGACGTCCGCGATGTCGCCGTAGGTGCCGACTTTGCCCGGCGGGATGGCGGCGACCAGAGCGCGTACCCGTTCGACATCGTCGTCGGAGATGGCGGCCACGTCGTCAGACCGTGTCGTCGGTGCGGTCGGCGTCGCGGATCAGGCGGCCGACCAGCTCGGGCAGTGCTTGGGGCACCATGTGGTCGCAATCCTCGGCGAGGTAGGTGAACTGCGAGCGCTCGGACAGCCCGCGGACCAGCTCGGGGCGCACGTACGGCGGCTGCACCCTGGTGGCCTGCACCAGCCAGACCGGTACCGACGGCGGCGGGATCACCCAGGGCGCGGCCAGTTCACTGAATGTGGTGACCACCGCCGCCGGACTGACCCGCCAGCCGAGCCGACCGCGATGATCGGTGATCAGGTGTTCGACGATCTCGGCCTCGACGGCCGCCTCACCCGCCTCCGACCACGCGCCGTTCAGTTTGTCGGCACGCGCGTCGGCGACGGAGTCGTAGTACCAGTGGTCGATGGTGTCGTCGGCTGCGGTGCGAGCCATCTCGGGATCGATCCCGATGGCCGGATCGAGCAGCACGAGAGAGCGGACCCGATCCGGCTCGCGGGCGGCCAGATGCAGTCCCAGCGCGCCACCGAAGGAGTGACCCACCACGATCACCGGTTCCGGACCGATCTCGTGGAGCAACTCCCGCAACGCGTCGACCTGTGCCCCGATGGACCACGGCGGGTTCCACGGCGAGAAACCGTGGCCCAACAGGTCGGGCGCGATGACCCGATGATCGGGCAGCTGCTCCGATGCCAAGGCACTCCAGCGTTTGCCGTGCCCGGTCACCCCATGGATCGCCAGGACCCGCGACCCGGACTCCGGGCCGAAGTACTCCACGTTCAGCCTGCTCATGCGCCCATCCTGCCCGAGTCGACGTGGATCGCGCAGGTCAGGGGGAGTGGATCACCACCGGTGTCGTACCCGCGTGTTCGAATGGGTGTACGCGACCGATCGGACCCGGGGAGGGGGTGGGTATGAGCATGCGTGGGCACACGCGACCGCGAGGCGCCGAGGTGCACATCGAACTGGTGTCCGCGCCCGTCACCGACCCGGTGCGCCGACGGTGGACCGGACCCGCCGCCGACCTGATCACCGGTCCCGTCACCGCTCGCCGCCCGGAGTCGGCGCCCGGTTGGGATCCGGTGGTGGTGCACGGAGGGCCGGGCACCGGCAAGACGTCGTTACTGGTCGACGTCGCGATCGCCAGGCTGACCGAGCCGTCGGTGGACCCGGAATCGGTGCTGGTCCTGGCGGGGAGTCGCCGGGCCGCGGTCGAGCTGCGTGAACAGATCACCGCCGGTGTTCTGCGTGGCGGCGGTGCCCGCGGTTCGCGGGCGACGCGGGAGCCGGTGGTCCGCACGGTGCACTCGTATGCCTTTTCGGTGCTTCGCCTTCAGGCGGCGGCGCTGGACCTACCCGCACCACGGCTGATCACCGGATCCGAACAGGACGCGGTGCTGCGCGAGTTGCTGGCGGGTGACCTCGCCGACGGGGCCACCCGATGGCCGCCCCGGCTGCGCCCCGCGCTGGCCACCGCGGGGTTCGCCCAGGCCCTACGGGATCTCATGCTGCGCGCCGCCGAACGTGGCGTGGGGCCCGACGACCTCGTCGAGCTCGGGCGCGCCCACGAACGTGAGGAGTGGGTCGCCGCCGGGCGCGCGTACCGCCAGTACGAGGAGACGACGTTGCTGCGCGCGGCGGTCGGGGTGGACAGCCCACAGACCGCCGCGGTGGACGCGGCCGAACTGATCGGTGCGGCGATGGGTGCGCTGGCGACCGACGACGTGCTGTTACGTCGAGAACGTGGTCGCGTTCGGCATCTCCTGGTCGACGACGCCCAGCACCTCGACCCGCAGGCCGCCGGGCTGATCCGGCTGATCGGTACCGGCGCCGACACCGCCGTGGTGGCGGCAGACACCGACCAGTCCGTGTACGGGTTCCGCGGGGCCAGCCCGGCCTTTGTCACCGACCTGCTCGACGATGGGCGTCGTGCGGTCGTCCTCGACACCTCGTTCCGCAGCAGTCCCGAGGTGCTCGCCGTGGGTGCGGCGGTTGCCCGACGTCTTCCTGGTGCGCGCCCGCACCCGTGGCCGGTCGTGGCCCGCGACTCGGACGCGGGGACCGCCACCGTCGCCGTCTACTCGTCGACGGCCAAGGAGGCCACCGCGGTCGCGGATCTGATGCGGCGCGCTCACCTCTTCGACGGTGTTCCGTGGTCACGGATGGCAGTGGTGGTGCGCTCGGTGCCGCGCGCCGCACCCGCACTGCGTCGGGCCATGCGGTCGGCGGGAGTGCCGGTGGTGGTGCCGACCACCGAGATCCCGCTGGCCCGCCAACGCGCGGTTGCCGCTCTGCTGCTGTCGTTACGGGCCGTCGAACACCGTCTGGACCCGGACGAGGTCACCCAGTTGCTCGCCGGGCCCATCGGCGGGGCCGACCCGACGGTGTTGCGTCGGCTGCGACGCGGGTTGCGCCGCGCGGTCACCGCTGGTGGTCGCGACGATCAGCGCACCTCGGCGGAGCTCATCGTCGACGTCATCGCCCGCGCCGCCGATCGCCCCGATGAGCCGGACCCCGTACTCACCGCCCTCACCCCTGCCGAACGCGGTCCGATCGACCGGGTGGTGGGCGTGGTCCGGGCGGCGGCCACGGGCCGCACCGCCCGACGCGGTGTCGAGGAGGTGCTGTGGGAGGCCTGGAACGCCACCCGGCTGGGCCCGCGCTGGTCGGCCACCGCACTGCGCGGCGGACCGGGCGCCGACCAGGCCGACCGCGATCTGGATGCGGTGGTGGCCCTGTTCGATGCCGCCGCCGACTTCACCGACAGCCTGCCCGCGGCGACGCTGGGCGGCTTCGTCGACCACATCCACCGGCTGCAGATCACCGGGGAATCGCGTTCGCGGCACGCCGATCTCGAAGCGGTGACCATCGTGTCCGCCCACGCCGCCGCCGGCCGCGAGTGGGACGTCGTCGCGGTCGCCGGGGTGCTCGACGGTCTGTGGCCAAGTCTGCGTAGCCGCGGAAGCATCCTCGGTACCCCTGCGTTGATCGACCTGCTCGACGGCATCGCATCCGACGCCGTGGACACGTTGTCGCGCAACGCCGTCGCGCTCGCCGACGAACGCAGACTGCTGCTGGTGGCCTGTACCCGCGCGCGGCGGTCGTTGGCCGTCACCGCGGTGGACGACGGTGGTGGTGACGCCGCTCCCTCGCGGTTCGTCGGCGAACTCGTCGCTGCGCTGCGTGGCACCGGCACCGATCTCGACGCCGACGTGCTCACCGACGACGAGCACGAGTCGGTGGAACTCCCCGTCGACCCCGGGGTGCGCCGGGTGCTCTCGTTGCCGTCACTGGTCGCGGCCCTGCGGTCCGCGGTGTGCACGGACCCCGACTCCGACCGCCGGCGCGCGGCGGCGGCCGAACTGGCCCGCCTGGCCGACGCCGGGGTGCCGGGTGCGCATCCGCGCGACTGGTACGGGCTGGCCGATCCGAGCACCGATGTGCCGCTGTGGGTGCCCGAGAACGGTCCGGTGGTCTTGTCTCCCTCGAACGTGGAAGCGCTGCAGCGGTGCTCGCTTCGATGGATGCTGGAACGTCACGGTGGTCGCGACGGTGACGCTGCTCCGGCGATCACCGGCACGCTCGTCCACACCCTGGTGCAGGCGGTGGCGGGGGAGATCCCGCCCGACGAGGTGACCGCTGCGCTCCGCGAGGTGTGGGACCGCGTCGACACCGGTGCCGCATGGTTCTCCGCGCACGAGTTGGCTCGCACCGAGACGATGTTGGTCAATTTCCAGAACTGGCTGCGACTGTCCCGTGACGACCTCGACGAGGTGGGGGTGGAGGTCGACGTCGACGCCATCCTGCCCGCGGTGGACGCTGATCCCGCCGCCCGGTCCGATGCAGTTCCCGCGCAGTCCGACCCCGAGGTGCGTCTGCGCGGTCGGATCGACCGGCTCGAGCGGGACCGCGACGGCCGGTTGGTGGTGGTGGACGTGAAGACCGCCAAGACAACCATCTCGGCGGCCGACGGTGCAGAACACCCACAGCTCGCGACGTATCAACTCGCCCTCGAGCTGGGTGGGGTCGCCGGGCAGCAGGCGGTGCCCGGAGGCGGCCAGCTGGTGTACGTCAACAACTCGAACCAGAAGACCGGGGCGGCGGTCCGCGAACAACCCGCGCTCACCCCGGAACTCGTCGACGTGTGGCGTCAATTGGTGCGCGGTGCCGCCCGGGGCACCGTCGGGCCGGTCTACCACGCGACGCCCAACCCCGGCTGCGGGCACTGTCCGCTGCACACCAGTTGTCCGGCGAAACTCCCCGGCAAGTCGGTGATCGATGACTGACGTGGACATCCGGGTGGGCGCACCGGCTCGGCCCATCTCGGCGCGCAGCCTGGCCGCGGCCCTCGGGCAACCACCGCCGACGGATGAACAGGTCGCGGTGATCGAGGCGCCGCTGGAACCGGTCCTGGTGGTGGCCGGCGCGGGCGCGGGTAAGACCGAGACGATGGCCTCCCGGGTGGTCTGGTTGGTTGCCAACGGACTCGTCGCACCCGACGAGCTGCTGGGGCTGACGTTCACCCGCAAGGCCGCGGCCGAACTCGCCGTCCGCATCCGCCGTCGATTGGCCGGGTTGGCGGCTGGGCCGGCGATGCAGAACTGGGATCCCGACGGCAGCATTCGCGCGATGTTGCGCGCGGCCGACCCCGAGGTGAGCACCTATCACGCCTACGCGGGCCGGTTGATCGGCGACTACGGGCTGCTGCTGCCGGTGGAACCGTCGGCGACTCTGTTGTCGGAGACGGAACTGTGGCAGCTCGCCTTCGGACTGGTCGCCGGTTGGCCGGGCGATCTGCAGACCACCAAGACCCCGGCGGGGGTCACCGAGGCGGTGTTGAAACTCTACGGTGAGGTCGCCGAGCACCTCGTCGACCTCGACGCGCTGGCCGACGCGGGCTCCACCTTGCGTGACCTCATCGACGACCTGCCGCCCCGAAAACGTCAGCGCGCGGACGTCCCGCAGACCCTTCGCGGTATCCAGGCCGTGATCGATGAACGCCGCGAGCTGATCCCGCTGGTGACCGAACTCGCCCGCACCATGCGTGAGCAGAACGTGCTCGACTTCGGCAGTCAGATGTCCTTGGCGGCGCGCCTGGTGCTCACCCATCCGGAGGTCGCCGAGGCCGAACGTCGCAGTGTGCGAGCGGTTCTGCTCGACGAGTACCAGGACACCGGGCATTCCCAGCGGATGTTGCTCTCGCATCTGTTCGGGACCCCGCCGGGCACCTCCGGACCGGGACCGGGGGTCGCGGTGGTCGCGGTGGGGGATCCGATCCAATCGATCTACGGCTGGCGCGGGGCGTCGGCGGCCAACCTGCCGCGCTTCACGCAGGATTTCCGAGCCTCCGACGGGTCGCCCGCGCGGCGTCTGGAGCTGTTGACCAGTTGGCGCAACGCGCGTAGCGCCCTGGTGTTGGCCAACGCGGCGTCGGAGCAACTGCGTGCCCGTGGTGTCCCGGTCAGTGTGTTGCGACCCCGCGACGACGCCCCTGCGGGGTCGGTGCGTCTGGCTCTCACCGAGACCGTCCTCGACGAGCGGGAGTGGATCGCCGACGGGATCGAGTCCGCCTACCGGTCCGCCGACGCGGGCGGGACGCGACCGCCGAGTGCGGCGATCCTGGTGCGCCGCAACGAGGATTCCGCCCCGCTGGCGGCGGCGTTGGAGAGTCGCGGTATACCCACCGAGGTCGTCGGCATCGGTGGTCTCCTGCACGTGCCGGAGATCGCTGACATCGTCGCGACGCTGCGGTTGATGGCCGATCCGTTGGCGGGCACCGCGGCCATGCGTCTGCTCACCGGTGCGCGGTGGCAGCTCGGGGCGGCGGACCTGGCCGCGCTGTGGCGCCGTGCCAACGACCTCGCCGCCATCGAACGGGCCCGTGCCGGAGGGGAACTCGTCGACGGCGACGATCTGCGGCGCGCCCTGGACGCGTCGGTGCCGACCGAGTCCGCCGACGAGGCCGGTCTCGGTGATGCGTTGGCCGATCCCGGTGAGGCCGAGCGGTACAGCCCCGACGGGTACCGCCGTATCGCCGCCTTCGGCGCGGAGATCGATGGCCTGCGCCGACGGATGGGACAGCCGTTGACCGAGCTCGTGGCCGACGCGGAGGCCACCATCGGCGTGGCGGTGGAGGCGCAGATCAAGGCCCGGCGGATGCGGGGTGCGGTGACCGGCCGCGAACATCTCGACGCGTTCGCCGGATATGTGGCCCAGTACGCCGATCGGTCGTCGGCGACATTGCCGGGCCTGCTCGCCTTTCTCGACGCGGCCGCGGCCATCGAGAAGGGACTCGAACCCGGCCGGGTGGAGGTGGCCGAGGAGCGGGTCCAGATCCTCACCGTGCACGCCGCCAAAGGGCTGGAGTGGGATCTGGTCGCGATCCCGCACCTGTGTGCCAACATCTTTCCCGGTGGACGGAGCGACGGCAGCTGGCTGGGCAGCGCACGCGAGCTGCCGCCGGAGTTGCGCGGCGACCTCGCGGTCACGGCGGGAGAGGGGTTCCCGCGGTTCGATCTCGACGGGTTCGATGATCGCAAGGACCTCGAGGAGCGGATCGCCGACCACAAGCAGGCGTTGCGGGACCGCAAGCTGGAGGAGGACCGACGGTTGCTGTACGTCGCTCTCACCCGGACCAAGGACGCGTTGCTCATCTCCGGTCACCAGTGGGGCGAGACCGGTGACAAGCCGCGCGGCCCGTCGCCGTTCCTGGTCGAGTTGTCGGACTCGATCGCGGAACTGTCGCAGATCCGACCGGAATCGGTGACGCGCGTGGTGGTGGAGCAGTGGTGCGACGCTCCCGACGACGGTGCCACCAACCCGTTGGCGGAGGTGGTCGTCAGGGCCGCCTGGCCGCCGGACCGGCTCGGCGACCGTCGACCGTCGGTGCAGGCCGGCGCCGACCTCGTCCTCGCCGCGATCGAGGAGCGGGGACAACCCACGCTGTTCGATCCCCCGGTGTCGGCGACGACATCGGACGGCGTCCCCGACGTCGAGCCGGTCGAGGCGGAGGTGGCGGAGGAGATCGCCGCGTGGCGGGCCGAGACCGATGCCCTGCTCGCCGAGTACCGCAGTGCCCAGTCGTGGAGCCTGACCCTGGAACTCCCGCACCATCTGTCGGTGAGCCAGCTGGTGGAACTGCGCACCGACGAGCAGGCCTTCGCGCGTCGGTTGCGCCGGCCGGTGCCGTTCAAGCCGAATCCGTTGGCCCGGAGGGGCACCGCCTTCCACGCCTGGGTGGAGCGACGGTTCGGCGCCACCCGACTGCTCGACGTCGACGAACTCCCCGGTTCGGCGGAGGGACCGGATGCGGTCGACGACGACCTCGCGGAGCTGCGTGCGAAGTTCCTCGCCTCACCATGGGCCGATCGCACTCCCGCGGAGGTCGAGGTGCCGTTCGAGACGGTCATCGGCGGCACCGTCGTCCGCGGTCGTATCGACGCGGTGTTCGCCGAGCCGGACGGCGGCTGGCTCGTGGTCGACTGGAAAACCGGCGCGGAGCCGTCCGCGGCGGGCAGACAGTCGGCGCAGGTGCAGCTGGCTGCCTACCGCGTGGCCTGGGCCGAGTTGGCCGGATGTGAGCTGTCGTCGGTGTGCGCGGCCTTCCACTACGTTCGGACGGGCACCACACTCGAACCGGCGGACCTGCCCGACGAACAGCAGCTCGCCGCCATGCTCATCCGCGACCGGTGATGACCGGTCGTCAGGAGGCGCGCTTCCAGACCTGCCAACCGGCCACGATCATCGGGATCTGCAGCGGCAACCGCGCCAGCATTGCCGCGCGCACCGCAGGCTTGTGCCAGTACATCCGCACCATGTTCAGGTTCGCCGGGTAGACCGCGATGAACAGGCCCACCGACGCCAGGCCGGACACCCGACGGGTCCTGGGCCAGAGGAGACCACCGGCGAGCCCGACCTCCACGACCCCCGATGCGAGCGTCGCGGTGCGTTTGTCGACGGGGATCTCGTCGGGGATGGTCTCGTCGAACCGCTCCGGTACGACGAAGTGCAACGTACCGACCGTCGCCAGCATGACCGCCAACAGCAGCGACTGTCTGCTGCCGTCGGACAGTCGAGTGGCGGAGAGCCGGGTGGCCGGGATCCAGGTCGGGGTACGACGTGTGCGCATGGGTCCACCATGCCCGATCCGCTGCGCCCGCCTACGTCGAGGTCTCGGGTACCGACGTGTCGCATCGGTGGTGGTCGAGGGTCTACAGTCCACTCCTGTGGCGACAGCTCCCGACTCGATCGGCTCGACCCTCTGATGGCCCGAGGGTTCCGGCGTAACCGGCCGGAGGAACTGACCAGCATGCCCGATCACGCCCTCGTCGGCGTGGTGCGCATCCCCGAGACCGAGAGCAGCCCGGTGACGGCGATCAGCCGCCGGGTGCTCTACGCGCTGATCGCGTTGTTCGCCGGAGTGCTGGTCGTCTACGTCGACCGGGACGGCTATCGCGACGCCCAGGGTAGTTCGATGTCCTTCCTCGACTGCCTCTACTACGCGACGGTCTCCCTCTCGACCACCGGTTACGGCGACATCACCCCGATCAGTCCGGGTGCGCGCCTGGTGAACGTGCTCGTCATCACCCCGCTTCGGGTGCTGTTCCTGATCCTGTTGGTCGGCACCACCCTGGCCGTCCTCACCGAACGGTCCCGTCAGGCATTCAAGATCCAGCGCTGGAGGAGCAACGTGCGCAATCACACAGTGGTCGTCGGGTTCGGCACCAAGGGCAAGACGGCCGTCTCGGCGCTGATGGCCGACGGGGTCAAGCCCGCCGAGATCGTGGTGGTGGACTCCAACGCGTCGGTGCTGGAGAGCGCCGCCGCGCGCGGGTTGGTCACCGTCCGTGGTGACGCCACCCGCTCCGACGTGCTGCGACTCGCCGGGACGCAGCACGCCTCGGCCATCGTCATCGCCGCCAACCGCGACGACACCGCGGTGCTGGTGACGCTCACCGCCCGGGAGTTGAACTCCAAGGCGAAGATCGTGACCTCGGTGCGGGAAGCCGAGAACACCCACCTGATGCGCCAGTCGGGCGCCGACTCGGTGGTGGTGTCCTCGGAGACCGCCGGTCGGTTGCTGGGTCTGGCGACCATCACCCCCACGGTCGTCGAGATGATCGAGGATCTGCTCACCCCCGACGCCGGTCTCGCCATCGCCGAACGTGAGGTCGACCGCGACGAACAGGGAGCATCGCCCCAACATCTGCGCGACATGGTGCTCGGGGTGCTGCGCGACGATCACCTCTACCGAGTGGACGAGCCCGAGGTCGACGCCATCGAAGAAGGCGATCGCCTGCTGTACGTGCGCCGCAGCAACTCCGAGAGCGCCCGCGACTGACCGGTGGCGGTTCCTCGAGTGCGCTCGCGCGGCGCGGCGCCGCCCGCACTCAGTAGGGTCGAGCGGGTGACCGCCTTCGAGTTGGACCTGCCTCCCTTGCTCTCCCGGTCCACCGTCGACCGGGCCGACGAGATCCGCGACGACACCGACAGACTGATCGCCGGTTGGCCGACGGCCCGGTTGGTGACCGTGGATCATCAGGGCCGGTATCCGGTCGGCGACGACGGTCCCCGCTGGATCCCGGCCACCGAACTCGGCGGCACCCCACCCGCCGGCGCGGTGCTGTTGGGGATCCGCGACGGCATCGACCTGTGGACGCTGCGGGTGGACGAGATCGAGGGCGAGTACAGCGACCTACGCGGCGGCGGTGTGCTGCTCGACGGTGATCAGGCCGGTCTGCTGGGTACCGCGGTGGCCATCCTCAACTGGCACGACGCGGCAGGGTTCTCACCGGTCGACGGCAAACCCACCGCGCCCGAGCGGTCGGGATGGGTGCGGCGCAACACCGCGACCGGTTCGCTGGAATTCCCGCGTACCGACTCGGCGATCATCACGGTCGTGCACGACGGTGGGGACCGGATCCTCCTCGGGCGGCAGGCCTCCTGGCCCGAACGGTGGTATTCGACGCTGGCCGGCTTCGTCGAGCCGGGGGAGTCGTTGGAACAGTGTGTGATCCGCGAGGTGCACGAAGAAGTGGGTATCGATGTCTGGTCTCCGCGCTACCTCGGTAGTCAGCCGTGGCCGTTCCCGCGGTCGTTGATGCTGGGATTCGAGGCGACCGCCGACCCCGACCAACCGCTGGCGTTCCTGGACGGCGAGATCGGTGACGCGATCTGGTTCCATCGCGACGAGGTGCTCGAAGCCCTCGACCGCGGGGACTGGACCCGACCCGCCACCACACTGTCACGCAACAGCGCCACCGACACCGCAGGCGCCCCCGACGCACGCCTACGGTTGCCGGGGTCCATCTCCATCGCCAGGGCGATGGTCACCGCCTGGGCGCACAACGGCAGCTGACCGGACGCCGTGCTTTGCGGCCGTTCAGGCGTCGGTGGTGACGCTCAGAGGGTGGCCAACTTCTTGGTGACGTCCACGATCGATGGATTGGTCGCGGTGGACCCGTCGGCGTACTTCACGGTCGGGACCACATGGTTGCCGCCGTTCACACTCCCGACGAACTGAGCCGCCTCGGGATGCCGTTCGATGTCCACCTCGTCCCAGGCGATGCCCTTGGCCTTCAGGGCCGTCTTCAGGCGTGCACAGAAGCCGCACCAGGAGGTGGTGTACATGGTCAACTTGGCGGGGGAATCAGTCACGGTCTGCTCAACGTCGTAACCCGAGGGGTTGTTCCGGGGGGTTGTCGGGACCGCTTGTCATACTGGCTGGCGTGCGCGCGACCGAAGGACTGGACCCCGAACAGCTCGCCGCGGTGACCGCGCCGCGCGGACCGGTCTGTGTGCTGGCCGGCGCGGGCACCGGCAAGACCCGGACCATCACCCACCGCATCGCCCACCTCGTCGGCAATGGTCACGTCGACGCCGGTCAGGTGCTCGCGGTCACCTTCACCGCGCGCGCCGCGGGGGAGATGCGCACCCGGCTGCGATCGATGCAGATCGGTGGCAGCGGATCGGTGCAGGCCCTGACCTTCCACGCCGCCGCGCTGCGGCAACTCCGCTACTTCTGGCCGCAGGCGGTGGGTGACACCCGGTGGGAGCTCGTCGACAACAAGTTCCCGCTGATCTCGCGCGCCGCACGCCGTGCCGGCCTCGACACCAGCACCGAGACCCTGCGTGACCTGTCCTCGGAGATCGAATGGGCCAAGTCGTCGCTGGTCTCGCCGGAGGCCTACCCCGAGACCGTGGCGAGGCTGCGGCGCGAGATCCCGTTCGCCGCGGAGAAGGTCGTCGCCGTCTACGAGGGGTACGAAGCCGCGAAGATCACCCCGGACGGTGACATGGGACTCGACTTCGACGACCTGTTGCTGTTCACCGCGCAGATCCTGCGAGACCATCGCAACATCCGCGAGGAGTTCGCCTCGCGATACCGCTGCTTCGTGGTCGACGAATACCAGGACGTCACCCCCGCGCAGCAGCAGTTGCTCGACACCTGGCTCGGTGAGCGTGACGACCTGACGGTGGTCGGTGACGCCAACCAGACCATCTACACCTTCGCCGGAGCCAGCCCGCGCTACCTGCTCGACTTCACCCGCCGCTTCCCCGACGCCGCGCTGATCCGATTGCACCGTGACTACCGATCCACGCCCGAGGTGGTCGGCCTGGCGAACCGGGTGATCGGGATGGCCCGCGGTCGGATCGCGGGCACCCGCCTCGAACTCGTCGGCCAGCGCCCCACGGGCCCCGGCCCGGAATTCGCCGAGTTCGACGACGAACAGATGGAGGCGCGAACCACCGTCGAGACCATCAAGAGACTGCTGGCCCAAGGGGTCCCGGCATCGGAGATGGCGATCCTCTACCGGATCAACGCGCAGTCGGAAGTGCACGAACAGGCACTGACCGAGGCGGGGATCCCATATCAGGTGCGCGGCGGCGAGGCATTCTTCCAGCGGGCTGAGATCCGCCAGGCGATGCGGTCGATCAGCCAGGCCGCCGCCCGCGACGACCTGCCCGCCGAGGCGGATCTGCTCGGTGTGTTGCGTGCGGTGCTCGCCCCCCTCGGACTGTCCGACGAGGCGCCCGCCGGTGCTCAGGCGCGACAGCGGTGGGAGTCGTTGCGGGCGTTGATGAACCTCACCGAGGAGCTGCTCGAGGTGACGCCCGATCTGACCCTCGCCGGGCTCGCCACCGAACTGCGCACCCGGTCGGATTCCCGACATCCGCCGACGGTGGCCGGGGTCACCCTCTCGTCGCTGCACGCGGCCAAAGGGCTCGAATGGGATGCGGTGTTCCTCGTCGGTGTGGTGGACGGATCGCTGCCCATCAAACAGGCGGTCGACGCAGGTGACGACGCGATCGAGGAGGAACGTCGACTGTTCTACGTCGGCGTGACCCGGGCTCGCGAACACCTGCACATCTCCTGGGCGCTGGCCCGTAACGAGGGAGGCCGGAAGAGTCGCAGGCGCTCTCGGTTCCTGGCCGGTTTGGTACCCGATGACTCACCGGCCTCCC
This sequence comes from Williamsia sterculiae, assembly GCF_900156495.1. Taxonomy (GTDB): domain Bacteria; phylum Actinomycetota; class Actinomycetes; order Mycobacteriales; family Mycobacteriaceae; genus Williamsia_B; species Williamsia_B sterculiae. Next base: position 204,027 of record NZ_FTNT01000006.1, on the reverse strand, counting down.
GCATCGCCGAACCGGTCCGTAAGCGAGCGCGGCCGATGTGTCGGGTCTGCGGTAAGCCGTTGTTGGGCAAGACCGCATCGCTGCTCGGTCGATGTGAGAACTGCCCATCGGACATCGACGAGGGACTGTTCGTCGCCCTGAAGGAATGGCGCAGTGGTCGGGCCGCCGAACAGAAGGTGCCTGCCTTCGTGGTGTTCTCCGACAACACCCTGATCGCCATCGCCGAACAGCGACCCGGCGACGTGCCCGGACTGGTGGCCATCCCCGGTATCGGCCCCAAGAAGCTCGACCAGTACGGCGAGGACCTGCTCGGCCTGGTCCGTGCGCATTCCTGACCTGCACTGATCTTCCGGCGTTAAATGGGTTGTGCGGTCGTGTGCACTGCCTTTACTGTGTCTCACATAGGAACAGAGAGCGCCCTTGCCCTCTGGAAACTGCACCGGACGGACAGACGGATGACGTGGGAAGGAGTGGACCAGTGAATCTCATCAACGAGAACGCCAACGGCGGCAACATGTGTGTCGACTCCCTGCCCACTCGTGTGGGCGCGGGATCCGCTCCCATCGCCTCGCAGCGTCATCGCCACTCCTGGACCGCCGTCGCACCGGCCGCCCTCCAATTGGCAGATGCATGCAAGCCGTTGCCGCTCGACGCCACCCATGAATTCGCCGCAATCGCAGGCTTCGCCGCATTTACCGCGCGAGCCGGAAGGCGATTCCCGTGCCGCCCCGAGGACTCATGACCTTGTAGTCATCAGTCCGTCAGGGCATCCGAGGCCACGGTGAATCGCACCCCGCGAAGACCGTGGCCTTTGTCGTCTCCACCGCCGTCCGGCGGCTCCGACGAGATCGGTTCACCGATTCGCCAGCGCGAATTCCCACCCGAACCGAGAAACGTAGAACGCCGGAGGACATGACATGACCGAGACGCTCGATTTCGAATCCTGTATGGGGGCGAACTGCGCCTCCGAGATCCCCTGCCAGGTGGGGGATCCGGATCTGTGGTTCGCCGAGTCACCGGCCCGGCTCGAGCAGGCCAAGGCGCTGTGCGCCGACTGCCCGCTTCGTCGGGAATGCCTCGATGCCGCCCTCGATCGCGCCGAGCCGTGGGGTGTGTGGGGCGGAGAGATCTTCGAGCAGGGCCGCGTGATCGCGCGTAAACGCCCACGAGGTCGGCCCCGCAAGGTGCAGGCAGCGTGAACCCGCAGGTGAGCGACCGGGACGGCCGAACGGCCGTCCCGGTCGTCGTGCCTATGCGGGGTCGACACCGTCAGTCTCCGAGACCGGGAACCCATTCCTCCATGATCCTGCGGTAGGGGGCCTCGGCGTCGAGTTGCGCGGCGATGCCGACGCATCCTGCGAGCACCCGGAAGACCATCACGTATTCCTTGGGCACGTTGAGGTTTCGCGAGGTCCGGTACACGTCGCCGCGAACGTCGGTGGCCTTGCCCGCCGCATGCTGCAGCCACTTTCGGGTGAAATGAAACGACTCGCTGTACAGCGGATCGACATACGCCTTCAGGTATGCCTCGAGATCGGCCGGGGTGATCCGGTCCTCCCGCGACCGCAGGATGAAACCCTCCCGGACCATCTCCTCGCGGAGCGCGTCGTACTGACGATCGCGGGCCAACCGCAGGATCGGGCCGATGGCCGGGGGTAGACCACCGGGGTAGCGGCCGACGGCGCCGAAGTCGAACACCGCGAGTCTGCCGTCGTCGAGGACCTGGAAGTTGCCCGGGTGCGGGTCGCCGTGCAGCAACCCCACCCGTGACGGTGACGACACCTCGAACGTAGCCAGCAGGGCCGCCGCGCGGTTGCGCTGGTCCCGGTCGCCGTCGGCGATGATCTGCGACAACGGTGTGCCGACCACCCATTCGCTGACCATCACCTTGGGGGAGCTGGCCACCACCCGCGGGACCATGAAGTCGGGATCACCGTCGAAGGCCGTGGCGAACGCCCGCTGATTGGCCGCCTCACCCTGGTAATCGAGCTCTTCTGAGGTGCGTTCGATCAACTCGTCCATCATCGACCGCACGTCGGTGCCGGGCGACATCCGTTGCATCACCCCGGTCATCCGCGACAGGGTCTTCAGATCGGCCTGCAGTGCCACGTCGGCACCCGGGTACTGGACCTTGATGGCGACAGGTCGGCCATCGTGCCACACCCCTCGGTGGACCTGTCCCACACTGGCCGATGCGGCGGGGGAGTCGTCGAACTCGGTGAATCGGTCGCGCCACCGGGTACCGAGCTGTTGGTCGAGTACCTGATGCACCCGGCGGGCGGGCATCGGAGGGGCCTGGGCCTGCAGTTTGGTCAGCGCATCGCGAAATGGTTCACCGAACTCGTCGGGAACGGCGGCCTCCATCACCGACAGCGCCTGGCCCACCTTCATGGCACCGCCCTTGAGCTCACCGAGAACCGCGAACATCTGTTCCGCGGCGCGGGCCATCATCTCCTGGTTGATCTCGTCCTTGTCGCCACCGGCGATCCGCTTGCCGAACCCGGCGGCAGCGCGACCGGCCATCCCGATGGGCAGGGACGCGAGTTTGGCATTACGACGACCGCGGCCTTTGGTGATGTCCGACATCGTTCCCCTTCCGCGTTCGACCACTTCCAATGTAGTTCACCGTCCGACCGTGAATGCCGACCCGCTCGGTCGCTCTCCCGTGCAGGGACACAGCGGATGTGCAGACATGTGGCGCACGCGCATCCGCGATGGTCTCGGCCCGATCTCCACGGCTCTGTCCACGCATTGCGGCACGCCGGCCGACGTGTCGGCGAGGCCCTGCCGGATCTGTGCGACCTGATCGAACGCCACCGCCGCGACCATCGCGATCACCGATGCCGGCGCCCAACTGCTACGACCGACCCACTGGGCGGTCACCACGGGCCAATCGTGATCGTGGTCGGCCCGGTGCAGTTCGTCGCACCGCAGACAACTGCTGAGTCCGGGCAGCACCAACGGCCCGACCACCCCGACGCCGTCACACACCCGTGCCGGTAGATGAGGTATCCCATCGCGGATCATCGCCTCCACCACCAGCGGGTCGTGCACGAGGTGATCGGTGAGTATCACCAGGTCGCAGTCCCACCCGTGTAGTGACCGATGACCGTCCCGGTGGGTGCGGGGACGTTGGGTGGAACGCTCGACCTGCACACCCGCGTCACGGAGCAACGCGTGCAGAGCGGTGGTCACCGGCCCCCGGCCGTGCAACCGGATACGCAGCGATCGGGGAGTGGGTGTTGCGGGGTGCGCGTGGCCGGTGGTCGTCAGCACGTCGAGCAGATCGTCGACGTCGGCCGGGGTGAGCCCCACGGCGGCGGCGACGCGATACGCCTCGATCCGCGTGCGGGGCACACACAGGTCCTCGAGCAGGCGCAGGAACGCGTGGGAGTCGATGGATCCGGGCAGGTCGACGATCACCTCGCGGCCGGGGTGAGCACCGATCTGTACCCGACGACCGGGTCGGATGGCGATGGCCGCGCCCGGGTGCAGGGCAGGGGCGAGATCGGGCAGATCACGGGACGTCATGGCGGCACCCTGACAGGGTCGTCGTCATCGGTCGTCGCGGTGGCGGGGGTTGTGCACAGGGTCGACGGACGTCTCATCCGTCGTGGAGATCGCGTCCGCGCAGGTCAGCCCTTGGAGGAGCCCTGGTCGTCGTCGTCAGCCGGCGGCTCGGGTGATTCGTCCGGTTCTGTCGATTCCCCGGACGACTCCTTCTCTCTGGCGGCGGCCTCCTCGGCCATCGTCTTCTCCAGCTGGGCGATCGGGTCGTCGTCGAGCTCCCCGACATCGCCGCCGATGACGCGGTCGATGAATCCCGCCGGGTTGTCGAGATCACCGGAGTCGGGGATCAGGTCGGGGTGCGCCCACACGCCGTCACGGGTGGTGATGTCACTGCTCTCCACCAGCTTCGACCACAGGGTGGCCGCCTCACGCAGTTTGCGCGGGCGCATCTCCAGCCCGACGAGCGTCGCGAAGGTCTGCTCGGCCGGCCCACCGCTGGCCCGGCGACGACGCATGGTCTCGGTCAGCGCCGACGTACTCGGTAGCCGGTCATTGAGGGCGCGGAACACCACCTGCTCCACCCACCCCTCGATCAGGGCCAGCAGCGTCTCGAGTCGCTCCAGTGCGGCGGTCTGCTCGGGAGTGGCGCTCGGCTCGAAGGCGGTGCTCGCCGACATCAACTCCTCGATCTTGGAGGGATCGCTGAGCAACTGCGCCGGGTCGATGTTGGCAGCGGCGTTCTCGATCCCGGAGAAATCGATGGTGATCCCACGGGCGTACTGCTCCACGGTGGACAGCACCCGCTCGCGTAACCACGGGACGTGACTGAACAGGCGGACGTGCGCGGCCTCGCGGGCCGCGATGAAGACGATGATCTCCTGGGCGGGCAGTTCCAACCCGTCGGAGAATCCGGCGATCGCCTCGGGCAGCAGTACCGCGGTGCCCGGCGCGGCGAGCGGCAGTCCGATGTCGGTGGAGGTGAGTACCTCTTTCGCGAGCTGTCCGAGCCCCTGTCCGAGCTGGGTTCCGAACGCCATCCCGCCCATCTGGGTGAGCATGCCGAGCATCGGGCCGGCCATCTGCTTGGCCTCGGCCGGCAGGTTGTCCGTCCAGCCACCGGACAACTGTTCGGCCACCGGATCGCAGAGCCGCTTGAAGGTGGGCATGGCTTCTTCCAGCCACTGCACCGGGGTCCACGCCGCCGATGTGGTGACGCCCGCGGGCAACGAGGTCTGCTCGTCGAGCCACACCTCGGCCAGCCGCACCGCCTCGGTGACGGCCTCGGTCTCCTTGCCGGCAACCGGGGTGAAATCGCCGATCTGTTGACGCGCGAGGTTACTCGCCACCTGATAGTTGACCGGCCCCGAACCGGAGCCGGCACCGCTGGTCATGCCGGAGAACATCTGGCCGAGCTGGGAGAACATCTGGCCGAGTTGCGACGGGTCGAAGCCGGCACCGCCCGCACCGAGGTCGAAGCCGAAAGGGTTGTCCTGGCCACCGGAACCACCAGAGCCGCCGGAACCGCGCCCACTCCTGCCCTTGGCGTCGTCACCGTCGTCCCCGCTCGAGGAGAATCCGAAAGGCAAGTCGTTCATACATCCCACGGTACCGGCCCGAACGCCACGCTCCACGGGTCTGTGGTGCGCCAGACCCCTGAGTTCGCTGACAGCGCAGAACCGGCGACCGCAGCGCCGGGGCCGGTCGGGCCACGGCGGTGAACTACCGTGGTGCGGTGCCTGTGCTGCCCGCCCACCGACGGATCGTCACCGTCGCCGTCAGTGCCCTGCTGCTGGTGGTCCTGATCCTGGTCGGTGCGGTGGTGCGCGTGCCGTATGTGGCGCTGGGGCCGGGACCCACCGTGAACACCCTCGCCGACGTCGGCGGACGCGAGGTGGTGGAGGTGGAGGGAGCGCCGGAGAAGAAGACCACCGGGCACCTCAATCTCACCACCGTGTCGGTCGCGGATCGGATGACCCTGTTCGAGGCCATGGCCGCCTGGTTCTCGGGTCGACAGTCGCTGGAGCCACGCGAGACGGTGTTCCCGCCCGACAAATCCGACCAACAGGTGGAACAGCAGAACGCGCAGGAGATGGGTGGATCGCAGGACTCCGCGACCCTCGCCGCGCTGAGCTATCTGAAGAAGACGGTGTTGACCGTCGACGTGGACAACGGTGGTCCCGCGAAGGGTGCGCTGCGCTCCGGTGACCAGGTGACATCGGTGGACGGTACCGAGGTGGCCTCGCCGGAGGCGTTGCGGGACGCGGTGAGCGACAAGAAGCCCGGTACGCCGGTGCGGCTCGACATCGTCCGCGACGGGCAGTCGTCGACGGCCACCGTCACCCTCGGCTCCCGACCGGGACAAACCGACAAAGGCTATCTCGGCGTGACACCCCGGCTCCGGGCTGCCGCCGACGCGCAGAAGGTGACGTTCAACGTCGGCGACATCGGCGGTCCGTCGGCCGGTCTGATGCTCTCGTTGGCCATCGTCGACAAGTTGGTGCCGCAACAGCTCACCGGCGGCAAATTCATCGCCGGTACCGGGACCATCGACGAGAGCCGCCAGGTGGGCAGCATCGGGGGCATCACGCACAAGACCCTGGCGGCGCGGGAGGCCGGCGCCGGGTGGTTCCTGGTGCCCGCGGGCAATTGCGCGGAGGCCAAGTCGGACGCGCCGGGCGGTCTCGAACTGCTCAAGGTCTCCAGCCTGGATGACGCCATCACGACCCTCGGCGACCTGACCGCGGGAAAGCCCGCCCCGCACTGCTGAGACGCTGACCGCGGCGCGGGACGGTCTCAGAACTCGTCGGGGTCGTTCTCCAGCGTCGTCGCCAGGGCCTGGACCAGGCCGGGGGCGAGTTCGGGATGCTGCAGGAGCTCGATCGGGGCGTCGGGGTCGTCGCCGGGCGGCGGCTGCAGCTGCAACAGGCACAGGTTGCGACCGTCGCGCAGGGCACCGGCGGCCAACCGTGCGACGCGACCGTCCGGGTGTTCCTTGGCCAGTGAGATGGCGGCCCGGTCGGCGGCATCCGGGTCGTCGGCCAACAGCGGCTCGAAGGCGTCGTCGAGGTCGTCCTCGGCCTCCGGCGGCAACACGATGATCTCCTGCACCAGCGCACAACCGGCCACCGCTGCCGGCCAACTGGTGGTGGCCAACACGTGCTCGAGTTCGCCGAGCCCGCTGTCGGCGGCCACCGGCAACTGCTCCTGCGCGATGACCGTCAGCTCGGAGCCGTCATCGAGGCTGTCGGCGAGCTCGGGCTGACTCTGCGCGAGCATCGCGGTGGGGACCAGGGCGAACAAGGCGGCCGGTTGGCCCCAGCCCTCGGCGTCGACGTATTCGACGGCCTCGCGGATGGCGGCGCCCAGCGCGTCCGGAGACAGTTCGGTGCCAAAGGGATCGGTCACCGGGCAATCCTGTCATCCTCGCGGTCACCACGACAGCCGGGATGATGGTCGGTGCCCGTGTGGACACGGCACGCATCAGTAAAGTGACCGTCAACAGGGCCGGTATGTCGGTCTGGCCGACAGACGTGTGGGAGAAGACGAACGTGGGAGTACGTGGGCCGGCAGGGATGCCGACGCTGTCGCGCCGCGGCAAGATCCTGATCAGCATCGCCGTGGTGGTCCTGGTGGTGTTGCTGGTGGGGCCGCGGTTCATCGGGCTGTACACCGACTGGCTGTGGTTCGACGACATCGGCTACCGGAACGTGTTCAGCACCATCCTGTGGACGCGGATCCTGCTGTTCCTGGTGGCGGCGGTGATCAGTGCGGGCATCTTCTTCGCGGGGATGGCGCTGGCATACCGGTCGCGTCCCGTGTTCGTTCCGACGTCCGGGGCGGGTGACCCGATCGCCCGGTATCGCGCGGTGGTGATGGCACGGATCCGCTGGTTCGCGATCATCCCGCCGGCATTCGTCGGTCTGATCTCCGGACTGGTCGCCCAGGGTTCGTGGGCGACCGTGCAGACCTACCTGCACGGGACCAGCTTCGGTCAGAAGGATCCACAGTTCGGCATCGACGTGGGTTTCTTCGCCTTCGATCTGCCGTTCTACCGCTTCATCATCAACTTCCTGTTCGTGATCCTGGTGATCACCTTCTTGGTGAACGCGTTGACGCACTACATCTTCGGCGGCATCCGACTGGCCGGCCGGGCGGGTGCACTGACCACCGCGACCCGCATTCAACTAGGGGTCATCGCCGGACTGTTCGTGCTGCTCAAAGCGGTTGCGTACTGGTTCGACCGCTACACACTGTTGTCGAGCACCCGTAAGCAGGACATCTTCACCGGCATGGGGTACACCGATGCCCACGCGGTGTTGCCGTCCAAGCTGATCCTGATGGCCATCGCCATCATCTGCGCGCTCGCGTTCTTCGCGGGCATCGTGCTGCGCGATCTACGGGTGCCCGCCCTGGCGACGGTGCTGATGCTGCTCTCGGCGTTGGTGATCGGTGTGGGATGGCCGCTGATCATGGAGCAGTTCTCGGTGAAGCCGAACGCCGCGCAGAAGGAGAGCGAATACATCCAGCGGAACATCAACGCGACCAGGCTCGCGTATGGCATCGGGGACCAGAAGGTCACCTACGACCGCAACTGGACCGCCGAACCAACCGATCCGGCAGTGGTCAACGACGACACCGCGACCCTGTCCAACATCCGCCTGCTGGACCCCAATGTCATCGAGCCCGCCTTCACCCAGAGGCAGAAGCTCAAGAACTTCTACGGGTTCCCTTCGCAGCTGGCGGTGGACCGTTACACCGTCAACGGGCAGGAGCGCGACTTCGTGGTCGCCGCGCGCGAACTCGATCCGTCCAAGTTCGACGCCAATCAGCAGAACTGGCTGAACAAGCACACCGTGTTCACCCACGGCAACGGTTTCATCGCGGCGCCGGCGAACACCGTCGACGAGGCATCGTCGGATGCCGAGAGCGACCGCGGTGGCCTCCCGGTGTTCGAGGTCAGCGACCTGGAGAACTACCGGACGGCGGACTACCAGAAGACCGCGCCCATCAAGGTCACCCAGCCGCGCATCTACTTCGGCGAACTGATCTCCAAGGTGAACCCGGACTACGCGATCGTCGGATCAACCAACGGTGATCAGAAGGAGTACGACCAGGACGGTGCCAGCTTCACCTACAACGGTGGTGGCGGAGTGTCGTTGGGTAACTGGTTCAACCGGCTCGCCTATTCGGTGAAGTACACCGAACGCAACATCCTGTTGTCCGGTGCCATCAACCGAAATTCGAAGATCCTCTACAACCGGGACCCCCGCGACCGGGTCAAGAAGGCGGCGCCGTGGCTGACGGTGGACTCGAAGACCTACCCCGCGGTGATGGCGGACGGGTCCATCAAGTGGATCGTCGACGGGTACACCACGCTCGACAACTACCCGTACGCGCAGAAGACCTCGCTGCAGAACGTCACCACCGACGCGCAGGAACTCAACCAGGGGCAGACGGGGCGGACCCAGACCAATCGCGAGGTGTCCTACGTCCGCAATTCGGTGAAGGCCACCGTGGATGCCTACACGGGCAAGGTCACGCTGTATCAGTTCGACGACACCGACCCGGTGTTGAAGACCTGGATGAAGGTCTTCCCTGGGACAGTGAAATCGAAGGCGGAGTTCAACGCGGATCAGTCGTTGCGATCGCACATCCGGTACCCGGAGGACCTGTTCAAGATCCAGCGTGCGCTCCTCTCGAAGTACCATGTCAACGATCCGGGAACGTTCTTCCGTAGCAACGACTTCTGGTCGATCCCGGCCGATCCGACCAAGGACGACGCGACCGCGCAGGGCCTCAATCAGCCGCCCTACTACCTGATGGCGGCGGATCCGAAGACGCTGCAGCCCAGCTTCCAGCTCACCACCGTCATGAACGGCTTGAACAGCGGCTACCTGGCCGCCTACATGACGGCCTCCTCCGACCCGGACAACTACGGCCAGATCACCGTGAAGGCGTTGCCCACCACCAAGCAGACGGTCGGGCCGAGGCAGGCGCAGGAGAACATGAAGAGCGCCGGGCCCGTCGCATCCGACCGGAAACAGGTGGAGGACACCACTCGGGTCACGTACGGCAACCTGCTCACCCTTCCGGTGGGGCGCAACGGGATCCTGTACGTGGAGCCGATGTACACCCAGGCCAAGACCGATGATGCGGCGATCCCCAAGTTGTATCGGGTGCTGGTCTACTACAACGGGAACGTGGGGTACGCCTCAACGGTGGCCGGGGCCTTGCAGCAGGTGGGTATCAGTTCTGCGGCGGCGACCAAACCGGATCAGGACAACAGTTCCGGTCAGCAACAACAGCCCACGACCCAGCAACCGACCACCCAGCAGCCGTCGCAAGCGGGGACCACGACCCCGCCGTCATCGACGCAGAATTCGACCGTTCAACAGCAACGCGATGCGGCGGTGACGGCCATCGGCAAGGCGCTCGACGACCTCAAGACCGCACAGTCGAGCGGGGATCTGGGCAAGATCGGTGCCGCGATCTCCGAACTCGACAGGGCGCGGAATCAGTACGAGGCCGTTCCGACCAGCTGATCGGCTCCCCGGGCATATTCACAGTTCAGCGGGTGTGTCCGGGGCCACGCTGAGGCGATTTGCGTCTGTTGTGGGCGTCTGTGTAACGTTGCGTTCACCAACGCGGGGTGGAGCAGCTCGGTAGCTCGCTGGGCTCATAACCCAGAGGTCGCAGGTTCGAATCCTGTCCCCGCTACCACTCGAGAAGGATCCCGGTTCGCGCTCAACGCGGGCCGGGATTTTTCGTCGGAGCGACCGTCGATGTCGTCTTGTGCGGCGACGACGTGATCGCACTCGGTGCCGGCTGACTCACACGGCGTAAGAGATCACCAGGACACCGACTGCGAGGGCCAGAAAACCCAGGCAATTGAGCCAGAATTCCGACCCGAGGAAACGGGCCCGGATGTGCGCGTAGACAGCACATCCGAAGTAGCAGATGACGCCGACATTGGCGGTGAGACCGACACCCTCGTACCTCAACCCGGCGAGCAGTCCGGCCACGGCCAGCAGTTTGATCACGATCAGCGTCCACCACCAGTCGCGGGGAAGACCGACGCCGCTCAGACAACCGCGGATGAATGCGGGAGGGTGCATCGACATCACCGCGTCGATGAGCAAGACCGCTGCGAGGATGGCGGTCGGCCACCACAGGTCGGGCACATCGGTCATGACAACTCCTCGTGATCGGTGATGAGGCTGACGACGTCGCGGAACTGCGCGCGCCCGGACTCGTCGGACACCGCGCCGTTCGAGACGGTCATCAGGATGCCGAGGTAGGCGAGGTATATCGCCGCCGCTCGTCTGCCGGCGGAGGTCTCATCGACACCGGAGCGGACGAGCACTTGGTGGACCTCGCCGACCAGCGTGAGGCCGAGCTGCCGAAAAATCGTGGTGTCGTGGTCGCCACGGACGATGACCGCGGCGTATTCGCGGGATAGCTCGATGTCGCGTGCGAAATGGTCGACGAACGGTTCGAACAACGCGATGACGTCGTCGGGTAGGTCCGCAGATGGCATGTCGCCGAACGTCTCCGCGCGACTGCGGTGCACTGCTGCGATCCAGCTGTCGTAGATCGCGACCAGCAGTGCGTCCTTGTCGCCGACGGCCATCACGCTGCCTGCGCTGACCTCGGCCTTCGACGCGATCTGCCGCACCGTGGTCGCGGCGAAACCCTGTGAACGGAACAGGCTGTCTGCCGCGTCGAGCACCCGTCGTCGGGTCGCCTCCTTCTGGTCGACGCGCGACTGAACGTGTTCACTGAACATGTTCAGGACAATATCACCAGGTCGGTGTCCCGCGCCAACACCTGCCGAGAAGGGCCGGTGAACCCGATCGCGTCACCTCTGGCCGGACCTGTAAGCTCAACAGGTCCGACGCGGTCGGACCACCGACGCGGGGTGGAGCAGCTCGGTAGCTCGCTGGGCTCATAACCCAGAGGTCGCAGGTTCGAATCCTGTCCCCGCTACCAAATAGGAATGGTTGGAACCACGGTCCTCAGGGACCGTGGTTCTTTCTTTTTCCCACGGTAGGCGACCCCTGGGGCGTTCGACGCCATCACGACAGGTCGACGGTTGGTTGTGGCGTGCCGGCGTGCGTACGAAGGCAGGTCGCGCGGTACTTTGTGGCCCGTTTTGTCGGCACCTGTGACCTCTGGGACCGCTTCGGTCGACCTCTGCGCGGTGCTGAGGACACTGGTTTGGATTGGGTCATCCAGGGGTGTTTCCGTTCGGTCCTCAGGGTGTGCACGAGATCTGGATCGGCCAGCAACACGAATTCTGGTTGGCGGTCGCTGGCGATAATCTGATCGTCGTAGACGAAGAGTCGCTCGAAGACCGCTTGGTTCAGATCCCTGCGTCGGTCATCTGAGGCACTCTCGTCGTGCCAATGGACCTCAGTGACGAGGAAGACCAAGACGTGTTAAACAAGTCAGTTCAGAACGGCAATCAGCGTTACGGAATAAGGATCGCAAAATCTACACGTTTCAGCCGGATGGCAGGGGTGGTTATCATGGATACCCGGAGGAGCACACGCGGGACGTACCCAATGATGTTCTGAGACAATTCCGAGACAGCGGAGACATCTCCAACTCTGAGTACAACAGGCTTACCAAGGGGAAATGACGCCCGCAACGGTCGCACTGCGGCTTGAAGTGCGCGGTTCGCGGCACCCTGGAGGTCAGCACCCAGACTGGTTCGACGATGTCGTGCTCGTGGCGTACACCGTCCATCCTAATCGCGAACAGATTCTATTACGCGGCAATTTAGAACTGCAGCCAATGTTGGAATGGTTGCGCGACTGCGAGCAACAAATCAGGCAGCAACGTCCTTTGACTACGCAACGAGCGGGCGAAACAATAGGCCAGACGCTAGCTCGCTCATACGACGCAATAGGGGATAATCTGCCTCGGGATGACATCGACATCGCCTCCGAAGCTCTTTATCAATACAACGCGCATCACAACTTGTCAGTCGGCGCTCCGGGAATGAATAGTGTTCCACGACTTCTGCTCGGGCTGGGATCCGATGGAACAGAAATCGCCAATTCGATTACTGACATATCATCCGAATCTGCATGACGCTACGTGTTTAACGCGGATGAATTTTTCAAGACGTTGCCAACGCTTCCGAACGCTAGCGTGAACGACGTCTGACCGTGAACCATGTCGGGAAGGTTGGCCTCCCCGTTGGAACTGCCAAACTCCGCGGCTTGTCGACACGAGTTCGCGACCACCGCACACTCAACGGCTAAATCCAAAGTCCAACCACATGTAATCGCCACATGTGTCTGGCGCGGTAAGAACAACTCTCGATGACTTGATACTGCTCTGCGCCAACTGCCATGTCATGACTCATCGCGGCGCGACATGGAAGACGCCAGATGAACTACGCGACCTTGTCGACAGCGAATGACGGGACGTCTAGGGCGGAGGTAGACACCATCATAGTGCCGCCACGAGTCGACCCAAGTGACAGCTGATATGTAGCGACTTCCTGTGAAGGGGCAGGGTGAGGCGCCCGTCCCGGATGGTGGGGGCGGGCGCCTCTGCTTCGTTGACGTGATCGGTGGTGAGCGTGTCGTCGGTGACGCGCGGTCAGACTGATATGCGCGGGTTGATTGCCGCAGGACGGGGTGTTCGGCAGGAGCAGACCGCGTGTCTAGGATCGAGCGTCGCCCGACAGGGTCGGACTGCTCATAGCTGTTTCGCGGGTCGTTCCACGCGCTGCTTCCACCACGGTGGTCGACGAAGCGGCTTGTGGGGGTGTGACTACTCTTCGAGCACGGCCAGCGACCAGCACCAATCGGCCAGCTCGCGGGCGATCGCGACGTTGGCGACCACGTGGCGCTTGCGGCGCTCGCGGAAGAGGTTCCAGCGGCTGTGCAGTCGCCGGTTGCCGGCGTCGCCGCGGGTACGAGCAGCTGGTGAGGCGAGTTCCCAACGGTCGCGCGTGGTCTTGCCGACCACGTAGCGGGCACGGTGGTGCCAGGTGGCCTCGACGAGCAGCCTGCGGATGTGGGTGTTGCCGGTCTTGGTGATCGAGCCCTGCACCCGTGATGCGCCCGAGGAGTACTCCGAGGGAACCAAGCCGACGAAGGAGCCGATGTGTTGCTGGTGAACCGGTTCCAGTCGCCAAGTTCGACGGCGAGTGCGAGTGCGGTCAGGTTGGTGACTCCGCGCAGGCAGCCCAGTCGCCGAACGATCGGGGTGAACTCGCTGTCCGCGGCCATGACTGCGATCGCGTCGCCGAGCCGGTCACGGCGGGCCTTGACGGTGAGCACGGCGTCGTAGTCGGACTCGAAGGTCATCTGCAATGCCGGTGAATCGAACCGCTGACGACGCAGCCATGCCTGCTGGACCGTCGTCCACGCCTGGCCACCGGAGCAGACGATGCCCTGGCGCAGCAAGAGCTTCGACAACCGGGGACGGGCACGCATCAGGTCACCGCGCGCGTCCCCACGAGCACGGATCAGGTCGCGTGCGTGCTCCTGATCGACACTGCGACGAATTCGTCCAACCGGAGCAGGCGGGCCAGGTGTACTGCGTCCTTGGCGTCGGTCTTGACCCCATCACCACGGGGTCGCTAGAGCTTCGATGGCGCGACGACCTCGCACCGGGTCCCGGCTGCGGTCGGCGACTGCGACAGCCCGAACCCTGGTTGGGCCAGCCTCATAGGCCACCGCAACCGGCCCGGGAAGGTCACCGGGCCAGGATCGGATGTGCTCGTGTGATGGGGTCAGTCTGGTCTGGATGAGCTCGCCCGTGACGCCGTCGATCGCTGCTGCAACGACCGATCGTGCATGCACGTAGAGGCCCCACGCTCGTACGCTCGGTGAACACCGGGGCCTCCCACGAATGTCGGGATGTACCGAGCAGTCGACCCCTGCTCGGTACCCACGAATCTTGTGAATGAGGCCCCGGCCCGCAACCCCGTCACAGCGACCGTGCCGCTACGTACCGTCTAGGCGGCGGCCTGATCTGGTCATCGCATTCCAGACTGCATCAGCGGCAGCCAAGGAAGCGGAAGCTGACCGGGCACGCGCCGAGGCCAAAGCCGACGAGAAGCGCCAGCAGTCACACCAGGATCACTGAGGCCAAGTGTCATGGAGGGGGCCCGGCGGCGGTCGCTCGCCGGGCGCCTTCTGCATCATTCGTCAGGCTTATTCTTTGCGCTCAATGATGCGCTGGACCTGCTTGTCTCTGGCGAAGATGTACGAGCCGACTTCGCCGTCGTCGGTAATGCCCTCGATGTGGGCGCCGTCGGGCTCCCAGGTGATGTAATCACCCTCCCACGCGCACAAGAGTCCCGTCATCCGGGACGATCCTGTCGCCATCTGTGAGATCTGATATTGATACTGCCTCTGTGCGTGGAGATTCGGCCATCCCTTCACCGTTGCCTGCGGTTTCGATAGTGGTCGATGTTCGGTAGCGTCAGCTGGCCCAGTGAAGGCACGTGCTCCGTCGACTTCACGACGAGGTAATTACAGTTCGGCCGTTGGATCCTTGGCTGCGGTGTACCGGTCTCGTAGGAGTTTCATCGAGTAGGCAACGGCAGCGGTGACGAAGAACCCGGCGGTGAGCCACAGCCATCGCGCCAGATAAGGGTCTTGGGTCTGGCCAGTTGCGGCTTTGTACGCCAGCCCGCCTTGTCGGATGATGCCGGGCAGGAAGATCAGAAACGTCAGAGCGGTGGCTATGGCAGGCAGGCGAACATAGTTGCCTACGGAGTGTTGCGCCCTCGGATGTTGACCATTGTTGCGGTGCAGGATTCGATCCGCTAAAGCGTAGACGGGGAACGCGACGAGATCGTGCGCGACGATGGCGGCAACGAACCAGACGGCGATTGATTGCCACCACGAGGCGGGGTTCCAGAGTGCCGCGGGTTTCATCGTTGCCACGGCAGCCACCAGTGCGGCGAAGCCTGCAGTGAGTGTCAGCAGGTGCCACGGTGAGGAGCCATAGATTCGGGCGAATCGTGTCATAGGGCGTCCTCGAATTCGATCATGGTGACCCATTTGGTGTTGTGCACCCCGGGTAGAGCCGGAATGATGATCCGTGCCGGAAACCCGTGATCGAGTGAGAGATCTTGGCCGTTGACCTGCAGCGCCAGCAACGCGTCCGAGTCGTGAATCTGGTTTGCCTGCAGTGTCGCCTGGTTGAAGGAGCCAACGCGTTCAAGCGACGTCACACGGGTGCGGTGAGGGCTTGGCGTTCCCGCCATCCGCGCGAGGTCACGCAAGCGAACCCCGGTCCATGTTTGGGTGGTTGACCATCCCTCGACACATGCGATCGGCAATCGCGCTGTGTGCTGCGGCATTCCGGCAAGAGTTGCGCGGTCAAGCTTTATCGGGGCAGAACGGTTGCCGTGCACCGTGAGTGTCCAATTGCTTCCGGTCGTCGCTGGGTCGATGCCGGCCGCACGTGCGGTTCGATTGATTTGGAAGTCATTGGGTCCGGAACCGCTGTCTCGGCCGCGGGGGAGGAGAATCGCGAACTGGCGGGTCACACCGCCGATGGTTTGTCCGACTGTCAATGCGGCTATCAGAACAGCCCCGCCACCGACCACTCCGAGTGCGCCGCGGCGACTGATGGTCGCAGGACTGGGATCGGCTGCTACCAGACCGTCTGTGTCCGTAGGTTCTGGGTGCGTGTCGACTGTTCTAGTACGCGCCACCGCCCGCAGCGACATAGTTTTCAAAGACGACGCCATACGCGGAATCTTGAACGCGATGTGGACGATGAACCCGATGAGGAAAACCCACGCACCCCAGTAATGGGCGGTGTAGAAGTCGAATCCGAATATGTAGTCGTATTGGATGTTGAGGACGCCGGTCACGATTTCGAAGAGGATCCCGCCGACTAGCATCAGCAGTGAGAGCCGTTCGAGGAGCTGCGCGGTCGACCGCGCTGGTGGCCATGCGAACAACCGTGGAATGACCGACCACAGTTTC
Organism: Williamsia sterculiae; assembly: GCF_900156495.1. Lineage (GTDB taxonomy): Bacteria > Actinomycetota > Actinomycetes > Mycobacteriales > Mycobacteriaceae > Williamsia_B > Williamsia_B sterculiae. Next base: position 187,549 of record NZ_FTNT01000006.1, on the reverse strand, counting down.
GCGATGACGACGGGGATGAGGATCAATCCCAGTCCGACGTGTAGTCCCTGTGTCAATCGGTACAACCATGACGGGTTGGTGGGCCAGTCGAAGTCGGGGAGTCTGAACCACCCGACGTGTGCAGGCATGGCTTGGCCGAACTGGGGTGAATACGCGCTGTAGGACAGCAGCCCCGTCACAATCACCACAGGCAAGGTGATCAGGAGGACGAGGCCGAAGACTGACGTCAACCATGGGCCGCGAAGCGGGCTGCGCCACCTGATCCGTCCCACACCCGGCGGCGGGTGCGCAGCAATCCACCGCCACAACCCACTGGGGAATCCGTACCGGTGAAAGCCTAGCGTCTGTGTCGAACGTGCGCGGCTGCCGTCGCCACGATCGTTACGGCCGGTTGGAGGGTTCTCCTGCGTCATTGGCGCGCCCGTCGTTGCGAACGTGCAGACATTTTCGTCGAACTTGTCGCGGCACGATTACCGGCGGTGCGCTCTCCGTCGAGGCGCATTCCGATGAGGTCATGCTCTTGGGGTCGTACGACAACCGACGAGCGGGACGCAGCGTGGGTGCTGATGGGACCAAGCAAATGGCGGGCCATCATTTCTCATCGACCTCCTGAGCAGCGAAGAGCTGTGCCTCGCTCAGGGCCTTAACGAGGGAACATCTGTTGGTAGCGACCGTACGAGATCCATGCCACCGACGCCACCGTCAAGCAGCATCGACTGGAAACGACCATCGCTCGCGCGCGGTTGATGTCGCCGCCGCAACCGCCGAGTCCCCACCTGACCATACAGTCCATCACCCGTGGTGGCGTACACGCGCTACCACGGTGTCAGCGGGCGAGAGTGAACACGATGACCCCGATGGCCGTGGCTGCGAACAGGATGGCTATGGCCGCGACGACAGCGATGGGAATGAGCAGTGGCCACTCACCAGCCGTCAACAGGGCCGGCCGGGTGCCGGGGGGGGGTGGCCACTGAACGACAATCGTGGAACACTGAGTGGGCGGAGAGGTTGAGGATCTGCCATCCGCATTCGACTGTTCCGGTCAACGAAGAGCTGCCATCAACAGTCGTAAATATGTTGCGGTGAAGCATTGTTGAGCTGGCCGCTCTCCCTCGCGTCTCAGGTGGTGACGGACATGAAGGCCCGCCCCTCGCAGCGACACGATCAACCTGTCGGCTGGCTGGAGCCGACCACTGAACTGCCGAGCCACGCGGTTATGGGCACGGAAGCGTTCGACAAAATCGAGCGCATAGCCCGCGAGACGACAATGCACGCCAATCACAGCTGGTTGGCGTTCGACGCCGACGGACTTCTCGTTGACTGGCAGGACATCGACTCCGACACCTGGGCGAACAACACCACACCTCAACAGTGTGTACACGTGTTCGCCGGGGGCGCCAATCGCCATTGTTGCAACGTCGTTGAGCAACAATGGCTCTTCCTGACGAAAGAGACACCACATGAGTTCGTATGTGACATTCAACCCCGCGACCGGCCGCACTCAGCGCGAGTTCGACTCGCTGACCGACAGTGACGTAGATGCGGTGCTCTCGCGGTCCGCGAGGGCGTTCGTTTCGTGGCGGGCGCTGGACCCGACTGCGCGGGCGTCCGCGTTGCGTCGCACGGCCGAGATCTACGAGGAGCGATCCGACGAGCTCGCCCAGGCCATCACCACCGAGATGGGTAAACCACTCGCGGAATCGGAGGGCGAGGTGAGACTGGCCGCGTCGATCTACCGCTGGTACGCCGACCACGGTCCCGATCTGCTCGCCGACGAGCCGCTGGACCCGCAAGGCGCCCAGGAGTCGATTGTGCAGACCGTGCCGGTGGGACCGCTGGTGGGAGTGATGCCGTGGAATTTCCCGTATTACCAAGTAGCCCGCTTCGTGGCTCCCAATCTGATGGCCGGCAACACGATCATCCTCAAGCACGCGGGTATCTGCGCGGCGTCGTCGGCGTTGATGGCCGAGATACTGCACGACGCCGGGGTGCCCGAGGACGCATACATCAACGTCTACGCCAGCTCGGATCAGGTCGCGGACATGATCGCCGATCCTCGAGTGCATGGAGTCTCGCTCACCGGCAGCGAAAAGGCCGGGGCGTCGGTCGCCGAGACCGCGGCACGCAACCTCACAAAGGCGGTCCTCGAACTGGGTGGTTCGGACCCGTTCATCGTGCTCAGCACCGACGACGTCGCCTCGGTCGCGCAGACGGCGGCCACTGCCCGCCTGTCGAACACCGGTCAGGCATGCAACTCGCCCAAGCGGTTCATCGTGCTGGACAAGTACTACGACGATTTCCTGACAGAGGTGGTGAAGGCATTCGAGGCGGTCACCATCGGCGACCCGGCTGACTCCGACACCGACCTCGGCCCACTATCGTCGGTCGATGCGCGCGACACCGTCGTCGACCAGGTTCGTACTGCTGTCGATCAGGGTGCGACCCTGCACATCGGCGGCTCACCGCTCGACGGAGACGGTGCCTTCATGCGGCCTGCAGTACTCACCGAAATCACCCCAGAGATGGACGCGTACTCCGAGGAGATATTCGGTCCGGTGGCCATGATCTACCGGGCGGAGTCCGTCGATGACGCCGTCCGGCTCGCCAATGACGTCTCGTTCGGACTCAGTGGTTCGGTGTGGGGTTCCGATCTCCAGACTGCACAGGCTGTGGCCGACCGACTCGAGGTCGGCATGGCGTATGTGAACGAGCACGGCACCACCCTGCCAGGGCTGCCGTTCGGCGGCGTCAAGCGCTCAGGCTTCGGCCGCGAGTTGGGGCGTTGGGGCATGGGCGAATTCGTCAACACCAAGCTACGCAGAACGTCGAAGGCGTGACAGTACGGCAACAGCTGTGGATTCCGTGGGGCTGGGACTCAATGGGGCAGTGATCGGTCCCTCACCTCGCCCGCGGGGGCAGAGGACGCCGATGTACTGCGGCCTGGACGGCCCTGTCAAATGCGATGGGTCTCGCGCGCAAACCGCCACGGCCCCCAGAGCGTGCGGCAAGCGTCTGAGCAGTAGCGCCCGACACTCAGTTCTCCGGGCCCGAACTGGGCTTGTGGTGATGACCTACGACTTCTCCAGGCTCGGCCCGGATGGCTTCGAGCAGTTGGTCTAGCCTCGCGCCCTCGCCAGCATCGGGGGTCGGGTTCGGATAGCGGCAACACAGGCGGTCGCTCAGACAGCGGCGAATATCGGCCCCTGGTGTGTGGGATGCGAGTATGGAACAGTGGAGTGATCCGGTAATAGTTCAGCGTTCACGAAGCTATCTCCCGAAACGTACGGGTACCGGTACATGCCGTTCGTTCCTCCTCTGTGCAGATGCGTCGCTACGCCGGGGCGGACGGTCTTCTACTTCTCCGTGTGGGTCTCTCATTGCCGATGACCGTGGCCGCTCCCGTTTTCGGGTGGTCGGTCAGGTGGTCGTGGTGATGCGGCCCTGCTGGAAGGGGATGCGATGACAGCACATTCGTGGGGTCACAGGACACGTCGCTGGCCACGGGCACTTCGCACCGTCACCGGGCAAGGACCGGTATCCGCGCCGATCGCGGTGGGCGACCAGGTCGACCTTGCTCTGGCCGACGGTCGGCCACGCGGCGGCGTGGTAGCGGCCATCCGTCACAGTCCGATGCCGTTCGTCGAAGTAGAGGTCAGCGGATCACGTACCCGCGTCCCGATACCGATGTCACAGGTCTGGACCTAGAACCCGTTGCTGCGTGCAAGGCAAGCACATTCGTTTGCCCGCACGACAACCGAGGATATTGCCGGGGCTGCGGCGTTACCCGTGCACCACAACGGTTGGGTATTTCAGAGAGGACGGTGAATCCATGACGTCACAACATCTTGCCGAGCCTGGTCGCATGACCGGGGCGACCGACAATAGCTACACCCCTATCGTGTTTGTTCGACAGAGCCTGCATAATGTGCTGCAGTCGCAGACTTTCGTCGTTGACGCCGAGCGCGACGGCGACGCCGAAGCGGTCGACCACTTCACGCGGGCTCAGCACAACAACATCCGTGCCGCCGAGACCGGCAAACGACTGTTGCAGACACGACTCGGCGGAGCCGGGAGCTCATGACTGACAAGCCCACGTCGCAACCCGATGTCCTGTGGCCCACGCCCAGCCCGCGTCGTCAGTGGTGGGAAAGGGTCATGTCGCGGCCGCATGTAGCGGCCGTGACAGGTCCAGGCGATTCGGCCGAAGACGCAGACCTCGACGCCGGCGGCGGTGTGACACCGGGTGCGACACCTCCCGATTCTGGTCAGACGAGCATGCGATCACAGACACCACAGCGTTCTCCACAGCGGTTGGTACTCCCCGCGAGGGCGGCGCTGGTTGGGGTGGTGTTGTTGCTGCTGATGTTCATCGCCGCGGTAGTAGGAGTCATATCCCACATGGTGGCATGATCAGACCGCCCGCCGAATGGCGGGGAATGATCCTGCAACGCTGTCACTGTGGCATTGCCCGCGCCTTCAATACCTTGCAGGAGGAGATGGCCTTGGGCTTCCAGGATCTCACGTCAACCGGCGGCTAGCCGCCTCGCTGGCAGAGGCCACCTGTCACGCGGGCACGGACTAATGCACCGCTGCAGCACTGACCCTGCCGGGACGTCGACGACGTCTCCCGACACGCGCTGTCGGCTCCCGTCAATACACCGACACCAAAATCCCCCCGACCCCGAGAACAGCAATGTCACCAGGAAGGCGGCACCGATATGACCAACACAACCCGCACTCTGAACTCCGCCCCAACCCAGCCGCCGCGACCCCATTCTGTGTCGACCATCGCCCATCAGGGCGCCGTGACGCGCGGAGACGTCGTCAACATGAAGCTCGTGGCGCTGGCGCTAACGTTCGCAATGGTGCTCACCGCAGTGAGTATCACGATCGCCGCCACAGCGTGAAGCGTCCGCAATCCGGTCCGTGCCGTTGCGGGTTCGTCGGCCGTGTGCGACACCAGAGGCGGGCTGCCGAAGTCGACGAAAGGTCGACTACGACCCCCTATCCCAGGTCCGAGGACTCGCGCGTGATCGGTGCCGCAGCCGATTGGGTGCGCCGTGGATGCGGCCCGACGGACACGATCACACGTCAGTTCATGGTGGATGACACAACGTTTTTCACCAGACTGCTCGACACTCTCAAAGACCCGCCGCCCAGCACACTGTCTAGTGCACAGCTAGACCTACTCCGCAATATTGCAAGTCAGCGCCTCCGAATGCATAGCACAGACGATCATTCACGGTGATGCACCCCAAGCCCACGCACGTCCTCGTTGACGAGCTGCTGGCGCCCAGGGACGACGCTGCCGCCCGCCACCACCGCTTGTTGGTTGCGCGTGGCGGGGGCTCCTCGTCGCGATAAACGCGAGGCTTGTGATAGCGATGAGCGTAGGGACCAACGCCCGGTGATCGACTACGGTGGATCTATTGCCTGTTCAGACTGTGAGCAGGATCGACCGCGCATCCGGTGGGATCGCCGATCCGTCATCGGCGTGGTCGACATGTGCGACGGCAGGATATGTGATGTCCGAGCAGGAGGCGCCGCCAGCGTCCGAGATCGCCGACATTCATCGTGAGATCGCTCGGTTGGCGCGAGAGGTGCATGGAACCACGCAGAATGCGGCGGACCCGCAGCAGGTGCTCAACAGCGTGGCGATGTCGGCGGTGGGATGGTTGCCCGGTATCGACCATGCCGCGGTGACTCTGGTGCTTAAACGCCGACCCCATCAGCTCTCGGAGCTGGAATCGACCGCGGCGACCGGCCCATATGCCGAGGAGTTCGACGCCTTGCAGCACGAGCACGGCGATGGCCCGTGTTCAGTGCGGTGTGGACCCATCACACCGTGGTCATCGACGACCTGCGCACCGAGCAGCGATGGCCCGAGTTCGCCGCCGCCGTTCTCGCCTCCACCCCCATCCGGTCGTGTATGTCCATTCAGCTGTACACCAGCGACCTGGAGCTGGGGGCGTTGAACCTGCATTCGGAGACGCCTTACGCATTCGACGAGACCGCCCAGGATCTCGCCCTGGTCCTGGGTGCGCACGCCGCGATCGCGCTGAACACGGCCCGACGAGGCGAGCAGTTCCGTAGCGCGCTGGCCTCGCGCGACATCATCGGCCAGGCCAAGGGCATGATCATCGAACGCTATGACACCAACGCGGTCAACGCGTTCGAGATTCTGCGCAAGTTGTCCCAGGACGCCAACATTCCTCTGACCACGGTCGCCCAGCAACTCGTCGACGCCGACCACCCCGCGCCCTGACATGCACTGCGGTGGGCACGGTCGGGTTTCTGATGTTGGCTTCGCCCCACGGTGAATAAGCGGGCGAGGACCTGACGGGCGTTCCTGGGGCTGCTAGTCAGAACCCCTCGAAACTACGAGACCATCGGTCCCAGGGTCCGACAGTCTCGTGCTATCCAGTGTGCCTTCCCGGGCTGGAGGTCAACCACCTCGGGCACACCAGCCGGGCCGATCGCCGAATCATGATGTCAGCCCTGACACGACGGCCGGGACGTCGCCACCAAACGCATGGTGCAGAAGATAGCTGCGAATGAGGGGCAACGCCGCGCCGCCGGCCACGACGTACACCCGATAATCCGGTGGGCAGTTGCGGACCCACCCCGACGACGTCATTTCTTGCCAGTCGACGAGCACCCCGTCCTCATCGAACTCCAACCGTGACCGGTTCGGAAATCGAACCGCGACCGTGGCCATCGCCTTAGCGACAGGCTCCATATGCACAGGCAACCGCATCCACCATCTCCTTTCAAGTTCTGGCCGACCCGGGACACCGCGTCCCGTTCGTCTATCCACTCCGATGTGATTTCCGCAAAGCATTCCGGCCAGATCGCCGACGTGCCCTCGGGCTGACCCCATCATCTGGTCTGCGGCCTTGCCGACCGCCACTGTGGTGCACGGGTTGTCGCTACTTTCACCCTTCGCGTGTCCTACGTGCGGGGTACACGTCGCGATAGATCGCCTGCTGCAGTCGATGCTCCCGGTCGCGTAACACCGCGTCCTGGTCGATGTGTCGGGTGAGGTGAGCGAAGACCCAGGCCGACACGAAACAAAACCACAGCGGTGGCCGCGGTGACGACCTGATCGCTCGCCGCGGCTTCGATAGCCAACGCCAATGCTGCGATGGCCAGCACAGCAGTGAACAGGGCGAGCCAATTGGTGACAGCCAACAAGCGAACTCGGCGCAGACGACGCCGAGTGGGCGTATCTCGTTTCATGAACCCTAACCTTTCCGCTACGGCGGCATCGTCCTGCGAACAGTTAGTTACTGCAATGCCGGGTGCCGTCATCTGCACCCAGTCATCTGAGGTGACCGATCACGGTCTAGGGCGAGAGCAACGATGGTGGTCAGCAGCACGCATGCGGGGCTTGCGGGACTGTGTGGCAGAGCCTTTCCGTCCTCACATGGTGCCTGCAGCAGTAGCGCGGGCCGCGTTCCGACATTCACCACGCTCGTTGGGCCACAACGATCCGGGGATGCGCTGGCATGCTGATCGGCCGTAGAAAGGTTCTTTGGTGCGATCGGAGAACCCATGTGACTGTCACGACAGAAGACGGTAGTGATGCAAGTGCGACAACGGCATTGAGATTCTGCCACCACCGCCGACGAGTTCAACCTCGAGGTAACTGATCGGACTGTGTCGCACGGCGACCACAACGCCGGCGCGGCTACTGCCGTCACCACCGATCACCACCACAGCGTCGCCTATCGCTGTGGGTCGGTGGCCTGTGCTGCGACTCATACCTAGCGGGGTCTGCACGAGCCGTCCGCGCCGGCGATCCATCACACCCACAGTCGTGACGTCGACGTCCATATGCCGCAGCCTGTCTCCCATGTGAACACAACAGAATCCCTCACCAAGTGACCGCGACAAATGCGCACAAAAGAGAAGGAACCGGCGACCAGCAGATCTGCTGGGCGGCTGTGACGGGCTGAACCAACGTCGGCTCGACCATCCTGACACACCCCGGGCCCCAGCACCAGACCACCGCATCACCGGGCCAACCAATAGTCAGATCTGCAAGGCGAGACCATTGTCGGTCGAAGGGCCCTGTCCTTCAACGCGACGCGCAAATCTCCTCAGCGGTGGCATGATTGCGATCATGAACGTGCCAGATACTGATTGGCTCAAAGATCGCCACGACATGGTTTTCTTCGCGATCCGATGGGCGCCGTTCGGCGGCGGCGCCCCCGAAGACATCTGGACGCAGTTCGGGGTCGCCGAGCGCGTGTTCTTCCTGCGTCTGCGCCAGCTTCTGTCAGGCCAACGTCCCGCTGGGGCTGACGATCTGACCTGGACGCGGTTGCGCGCGGTATGCGATGCCCGGCTCGACGTACCTGCACCGCCAATCAGCCACACCGGTGACGCGACGCCCGCCTAGGAATTCACGACCTGACGCGGGGTCACGCCCCTTCCTCCTTGACGTCGCGTCGGCGGCCGCTGCTCGTTCCCCGCACTCACGCGTCTGCGCTGTGGCGAAGCAACCCCGCTATCCGTGCTAGCACAGTGACCAGTGGATTCGCACGCGCGATCTGAAACGCGTTGCCTACGAGCAACCTCAAGGCTCGCGAGAGGGGTGTGGCTTCTGTTCGTTGCCACTGCGGTCATCGACATGACGGCGCCTCGCGCGGCGGGTAGATACGGGGTGGCGAAAACGGCCCAGGAGTGACCGTTGGCCTGGCTGATCGGTATTGTCTGCGGTCGCGTGACCGTTGTCTTCGGGCATGAGCACCTCCGACGAATCGCTGTCCAACTCGGGCCCTGCAGTCTGAAGGGAACCCTCGCTTGTTTTTCTTGTCGCCCTTTCCGTGGACGAAATGTGTCACACAGGCGAATGCCGATAGTACGCGCCGAGTCTCATCACCGGTGTTCGGTAGCCGCTGACCGTTGGATCACCCACACCGCTCTGGCCCCCTCTCGCGCCCCAGGTGACACAGCATTCACCAGAGGTTCCCCGAGTCGTCAGACGTTTGAGTCGATTGCTCCGCTCGCGCAGCTCCTCGAGTTCTTTCACCAAGTCAACGTTCATGCCGCCGTGCTGGCCTCGCCAGTTGTAGACAGTGGCCGGCGAGATATGCAACTCGACAGCGATCTCGTCGCTGTTCTTACCGGCTGCGGCCCGTTCGTCCGCTTGCCCGAACTTTGCACACGATGTCTTCGGCTGAGTGGTGCTTGTGTCCTGCCATGGATCAATCGGCCTTCCATGCCCTCACCAGGGCAATCAGGACTCTCAATCGACTCGGACCGGTTCACAGGGAACATGCCAGCAGCGTGAAGCGGCAGCCTAAGAAGCCGAGCCGATCGGGCACGCGCCGAGGCCAAAGCTGACGAGACACGTCAGCAACCACGCCAGGATCGTTGACGTCTGAACGTCACGCGGAGAGGGTTGGCGGGAGGCGGGGACATCACCGCCGACCCCCTCCGGCCCGTTCTTCGCGATCGCCGGGCTCACTCTTCGCGGTCGACGATGCGCTGAACCTGTTTGTCCTTGGCGACGACGACAGAGCCCACCTCGCCGTCACCGGTAATGCCCTCGATGTGGGCACCGTCGGGCTCCCAAGCGATGTAATCACCCACCCGCAAGGCAGTTCCGTCGTCAAGGACAATCCTGTCACCGTCCCTGAGATCCGATACTGATACCGCTTCTGTGTGTGAATTTTCGGCCATATTTTCACCGTACCGTTTAACGCATCTGCGTAGCGCGCGGCGGATCGAGAGGCGCTGTACCGAGCATCGAGCCTGCTCGTAGTGTGGCCGCGCAGGTCAAGGGACGGTCTGACACTCAACTAGTTCTGGATCGGACCATCAGACGGTGGACGTGTTCTAAGAGTGCGTTCTCGCGTCGGCTCGCTGGTGGACCGCTATCAGCGTCAGTCGCGTGACCCGCCGCTGGAGTACGCCGGTGTTCTCGTCACTGATGACATACTGCTCGATTACCTCATGGGATCCCCGGTCGCGGCGCCTGCCTCACCCCAGGTGCCGACATGAGAGGGAATGGATCCATGAAATATCAGGCGGTCGATCAAACCGCACTAGCCCTCCCCAGCACGCTCATTCCGTGCCATTGCCAGTGGCAGCGACCAGCGAACGTCGAGAATGCCTCCCGACCTCTAGCCGACTCAATATCAGGGTGTGGGGTGGTCTGCCTCGACAAGACGGGTTGCGACGGCGGTGAGGGGGATGTTGGAGTCTTGGGACAGTTTGGTGAGAATGTTGAATGCGGCTATCGCATTGGTGTTGTAGCGCTCCATGATCATTCCTTTGGCCTGGCCAATGATGTCACGAGATGCGAGGGCGCTGCGGAACTGTTCGCCGCGGCGTGCGGTGTTGATTGCGATGGCGGCGTGGGTAGCCAGGACGATAGCGAGGCTCTGTGTGTCGTCGTCGGAGTAGGCGTGCGGGGCGTCGGAGTGCAGGTTCAGCGCCCCGAGTTCGAGGTCGCTGGTGTAGAGCTGGATCGACATGCAGGACCGAATGGATGTGTTGTCGGCGACGGCGCGGGCGAATTCGGGCCACCGTGTCTCGGTGGTGACGTCATCGATGACGATGGTGTGGTGGGTCCAGATAGCGGTGAAGCAGGGTCCGTCACCAAATTCGTGCTGTAGGGAATCGAATTCCTCGGAGACGGGGTCGGTAGGGGCGGTCGATTCCAGTTCCGCCCGTTGGTGTGGTCGGCGTTTTCGGACTAATGTCACCGCGGCGTGGTTAGTTCCGGGCAGCAACGCCACCGCTGAGGCGGTGATGGCGCGCAGCACATCGGCGGGGTCGGTCGTGTCGTTGGTGGTGCCGTGAGCGTCGCGGGCCAACTGGGCGATCTCGCGATGAATGTCCGGGACTTCTGCGGAACTATCGCTGATCATGAAGGCACCTTTCACTCGGTCGGATAGGCACGCGTGCGCGCTGCGAAACCGCGGACGCCGTGCCACAGCTCGCCGACTGAACCGATAGCGAACGGCACTATACCGCGCTCAGTGGCCAGCCGTCGGTTGTTCCTACTCGCACCTTCAAACCGCACCGTTGCGATGAGCTGGTGACGGTTGCGGTACCTGTCGATTAGTCAGGAGGTGTTGTGGGGATACCGACCAGGGACAGAACGTGGTGGGCGGTTGATCCCGGCGGGGCGATGAGGATGAGGTCGCTGTCTTGTCTGCGTGCCTGGGCGCGGGCTTCGGCGAGCATCCGTAGGCCGGCCGATCCGAGGTAGGTCACCGCGCTGAGGTCCACACGCAGTGCGCGGGTTCCCGAACGACTCTGTCCGATGATGCGCCCGGCGAGGGTGGGTGCGTGGAGCGCATCGACGTCACCACAAACCACCAGCTCACCGTCGTCGTCGAAGTCGATATGGAACTGGACGGGGTCGAGTTGGTGCGGTGGGGTGTGGATGACGGCGGGATCGGTGACGATGCGGGCGGATCTACTCAGTGGGTAGGTGAAAGACGCTCGGGTTCCGCTGTCACCGGGTGTGACCGTGGCAGTGGTGATGAGCGCGGAAACAAATCCCAGCCCCCTCGACGGCTCGGAGGAGTGCTCGTTGGCTACCCATTGACCATGATCAATCACCTGCACGTCCAGGACTCCGCGGTTGTCGAGCACTGCTGCCACCTCCAGCGGTCCGCCAGTAGGGCCGTAGGCGTGATCGATGGCGTTCTGCACGTATTCAGACACGGCATGGTCGACCACCATGATATCGGTGTGATCGGCCCCCACTGCGGCTAACCACTCTCGTAACCGCGTCCGTACCGACCGGGCGGCCGGCGCGTCGGCGTGGACCTGTTCGTGGAAGGGTGGCGCGACCGTCGTGCGTTGGGCTCCCAGTAGTGTGACGTCGTCGCTGTACCCACTATTGCGCAGTAGTAGCTCCAGGGTCTGTGAGCACAGGCGGTCAATCGGGCGTGCAGTGTCGTCGGGAATGGCTTCCCCGGCCAACACCCGGGTGGCGACGGTAGCGAACTCGGTTGTGGATTCCGGAAGCCGTCTGCCGGGTCGTTCGACAACGCCGTCGGTGTACAACAGGACCGCGTCGCCGTGTCCTAGTGCATCCGTTCGTGTAGTGAATCGTTGCCCGCGACCTAGCGGGGTGGCACCGGTGGGCTCGAGGAAACGCGGCGAGTGCTTCGAGATGAGCAACGGTGGGGGATGCCCGGCGGTCGCGTATTCGAGCGCCCCTGTGATGGTGTTCAGGTGCGTGATGCAGAGGGTCGCGAATTCGGCGCCGGGAATGTGCTGGGCGAATTCCTCGACGGCGGTGAGCGCATCGCTGATGCCGGAGCCTCGGATGAGTTCGAGGCGAGTCGCGGTACGCAGCTGTGACATCACCGCGGTAGCGGCGATGCCATGGCCAACGACATCACCGACCACCAAGATCACTGCGCCGTTGTCGGTGGCGATCGCGTCGAACCAATCACCACCCGCGGCGGTGTCCTCGGTCGCCACGAGGTATTCGGCGGCAATGTCAACGCCCGGCAGGACAGGCACCGACGGGGCCAGCAGCGCCTGCTGCATCACCGTCGCCGAACTACGCACTTGTTCGTAGCGTTGCGATACCTCGGCCAGCTGTTGTTCGGCGGCCAAGCGGGCGCGGACCCGTGCCGTGACGTCTTGCAGTACCAGGTCGACACCGTCGATGGCGCCGTCGTCGTCGCGGCGGGCCGAGAAGGTGAAGTCCCAATAGACGTCCTGGGTTGTTCCTGAGCCATCGAGGTCGATGGCGATGCGCCACTCTTTGCCGTGGTGGGTTTCCCCGGTGTGATAGACGTGGTCGAACGCGTCGAACACGAACTGTCCAAGGACCTCGGGGAAGGCTTCCCGTACCGGTTTCCCGGTCGCGTCAGCCTTCGGAATCAACTGTCGATAAGCGTCATTGAGGGCGATCAATCGATGATCGGGTCCTCGCAGCGCGGCCAGCATCACCGGCATCGTCTCGAACACCCACCGCACATCGTAGGGATCGCCAACCAGATCGTCCCAACTTGTCCCAGGCATTCGGCCCACTCTCGCCATGACTTCTGCGTCGCGTCCTGCGCAGACTCCGAAGTCTCTACTCGAAGGCTAGCGCGCCCACGGCCGTCGCTGGTGGTTCGAACAGACATGTGCCACGATAGAGCGACCGGGATCGGTTCAGTCTGTCCAGCCGTCCAAGCTGTGTTGTGGTTGAGCGTTTTCGTGGCAGGCATCGGGTCCGATTCGCGTGGGCCGTGTCAGCCTCTCAGGTCCGGGTCGCTCATTTGTCACACCCCTCACATTTCAGCGCGGAGGGACGGACCGTGTCCAACTACCCACCTGCGGTTGTCCGTTGGCTCGCAGCCGGGGCGTCACCCCCATGCGCCGACGTCGCCGCTCTCGTCAAGTGCACGTGGCCTGACAGCAGCGAGGAGTTCACCCACGCCGCCGGTCGACTGCTACAAGCGCTGCACGAGGACGGCAAGGCGTTACCACACGCCGCTGACTGTGACATCGCGCAATTATTAACTCACATAATTCAATTCGGTCTGGCTCACCGATGAGACCGGACTGATACGTGATACGAGACGTCAAGTCGTTGGCATCGAGAATTGGCGGCTCGATCACAGATGCGGAGCGACGATGATGAATGCGAACGGCCGGGCAGTGATGACACCCGACTCCGACCCTGAGGAGGCCCGCGTCATCGACTTCGCCATGCAGTGGGCAGGTTGCGGGTGCGGTCCGTCGGACATCATCAACCGCGACTTTGGTATGGGCAGTGAGGACTTCTTCAGCAGGTTGTTGGCGATCTTGGAAGATCCGTCGCCGACGTTGCTGACCAGTGCGCAAGTGACAGCTCTCCGCGCAGTTGCACGGTGGCGAATTCAGCTACACCGCATGGGTGATCGCCCGCCTCTCAACGCTTTCCCCGGCGTCCCGCAACCATCTGACGTCGCGCCGGCATTCCCTACAGTCATGGACGGAATTGGGGTTCAGAACCGAACGTCAACCGCGGCGTCGTGGGGTGTGTCATGATGAGCGCACCGGCAACGGTTCAGACCGAATCAGCCACCCAGGGTTCTCCTGGCCGTCGGGTCTCAGCCGCGGCAAGCGATGCACCAGCATTAACCCGTTTCGCGGCGTGAGAGCCTTCCTCCCCTCGATCACTGACGGCGCCTGTTTCCAGGCGCCGGGAATGTGGTCGGCCAGCCGAAATCGGGTGCACATGAACGTTACGAGCGTTGCCGCTAGGGACCATCACCGAAACCGCGCACAGGCAGCCCCCGTGGGGATGGTGCGAAACTCGGATCCCGCCGGGGCCGCGGTGGGAGACCCCATCACAGTAATAGCCGTGGACGGCAGCCGTTGGCACGGTGTTATCGTCGCGATCCGCCACAGCCCAATCTCATATGGGGAAGTGCGACTCAACGGTGTGAACAGCAAAATTGCACTGCCCCTCTCAGCAATCCAGCATTACCGGACGATCGCGTGAACCCCCGGCACGTGTTCTGTCGTCGCTGGTCCAAACGCGCGGTCCGCGCAACCTGCGGCCGTGCTCCGCGTGGTGGAGGTGGTGGGGGAGGGACGCCTTCTGCGCCCCAACATCAGCCCGGACCACATAGGGGGTTGGTTTCCACGCCGAACCGTCAGACGAGGTCGGGAGAGCGATTCTGACGTCAAGCCCCGTGCATGCCGCCGAACCAGGCTTCACCGACAAAGAAGGTTCCTGTGACCGACCCACGCCACTCCCCCGACCCCGACGACGCCCGCGGTGCTGCCCAGAAACGTCTCACTGATCAACGGCGGTACCAGGTGGGCACTGGTGCACTGAGTTTCGACCGTCGCGGCAGCGGCACCCCACTGCTCCTGGTCCACGGACTCGGCGCGAGCTGGTTGTCGTGGTCGCCGATCCTCGATCGACTCGCCCGGCACCGCGACGTGATCAGCCTGGATCTCCCCGGATTCGGTGACACTCCACCACTTCCGGGTGAGGTGACGATCGACTCGCTCACCGATGCAGTCTCTGACTTCATCGACGCCCACGACCTCGCAGGCATCGACACCGTGGGCAGCTCGATGGGTGCGCGCATTGTTCTCGAGCTAGCGCGCCGCGGTGTGGGCGGCGATACCGTCGCGCTGGATCCCGGTGGTTTCTGGAGGCCCGGTGAGCTCCGCTTTTTCAGCACCACGCTTAAGGCGTCGTTGCCGCTGGTACTCGGGCTGCAACCGGTGATGCCCGTGCTCACCGGTAACCCGGTCGGACGCACCGTGTTGCTGTCGCAGTTCTCAGCGGCGCCTTGGAAATTGCCTGCGTCGGTCGCGCTGCACGAGATGCGTAGTTTCAAAAAGGCGGTGTCACTGCACGATGCACTCGACGCACTCGTCGACGGGCCGCTGCAGCAGGGCGCACCGCCTGGGACAACCCCGGGGCGGGTCACCATCGGCTGGGGGCGCAAAGACCACGTCACGCTTCCCGCGCAGGCAGCACGGGCGCGCGCGGCGTTCCCGGGCTCCGAACTGTACTGGTTCGACAAGTGCGGCCACTTCCCGATGTGGGATCAGCCGACCCAGACCGTGCAACTCATCCTGAGCCACACCGGGTAAAATCCGTTGCTATACCTAGTCGCCCATGCTGTGCACCCGGATCTGTTGACGAGCTACATCGCGAAGTCGGGTTGGTTGTATGCGACGAGTGCGACAATCCTCGCGCGCTCTCTGCCACCACCGTCATCCTGGCTCGAAAATCGAGATCTGTCAGCGCAGACGACTAATGACTCCTTCGGCCCCGAGTACTGGCTCTTCGGCGGATACGTCGTTGGCAGAAAGGTCAAACTACATGACACGAGACACGCCCACACGACGCCGTCTGCGCCGAGTTCGCATAGCTTCTGTCGCCAATTGGCTGACCCTGTTCGCTGCGGTATTGGCCACCGCCGCCCTGGCGTTGGCGATCGTGGCCGCGGCAAGCGATCAGGCCGTCGCGACGGTCGCGGCGACGATCATTGCTGTCGTCCTGTACGTGTCGGTTTGGGTTTTTGCTCACACCACCCGACGCGTCGATCACGACGCGGTCTTACGCCACCGGGAGCACCGACTGCAGCGGGCCATCTATCGGGACGCCTACCCTGCCCGCCGCACACACGAGCGGTGAGACCGCTGACACGTGTGGCAGCCTCGGTCGGTCCGATGCTCTCGCTAGGCGACACTCCCGGATCAAGTCGACAGGCCGGAGCACCGTCCCGACTTATCACGCCCACACGGAACGACGCGAGTCGAGCTGGCTCGTATTGGCTCAAGAAGCGGAGAAGGCACGGGTAATCACGCGCGGGACCCGCGTCGGTGAGTCCCAATTAGGAGGAAGAGTTATATGAGAGCGGTTGTGTACAACGGTCCACGCGATGTGTCAGTAGACGAAGTTCCTGATGCGAGGATTGAGAAGCCCACCGATGCGGTGGTGAAAATTACGGCAACCAACATCTGCGGTTCAGATCTGCACATGTACGAAGGCCGCACCAGCCTCGGCGCCGGATCGATCATCGGTCACGAGAACGTAGGGGAGGTCGTCGAGACGGGACCCGGTGTGTACTCGGTGCAAGTGGGTGATCGAGTCGCGTTACCGTTCAACATCGGATGCGGCTTTTGTGACAACTGCACCACGGGTCTGACCGCGTTTTGCCTGACAGCTAATCCACCGACGGCTGGCGCTGCTTACGGTTACGCCGAGATGGGACCATACAACGGAGGTCAAGCGGAGTACCTTCGTGTCCCGTTCGCCGACTTCAACGCACTGCAGCTACCCGAGGACAGCGTCGACAGAGAAAACGATTACGTCATGCTGACCGACATATTCCCCACCGGTTGGCACGGCACCAGACTGGCGAAATTACAGGCGGGTGAAACCATCGCTGTGTACGGCGCGGGCCCGGTCGGTCTCATGGCCGCGTACTCCGCCGACATCCAGGGAGCGAGCCAGATATTCGTGATCGACCACCTCGCAGAACGTCTTGCCCTGGCGGAGCAGTTTGGGGCGACCGCAATCAGCACCGCAGACGGTGACCCAGTCGAGCAGATCAAGGGACTCACGGGTGGCGTAGGGGTCGACCGCGGCGTCGAAGCCGTCGGTTACCAAGCCCACGATTCATCTGGCGTTGAACGATCGAACTTGACGATGAACGCACTCGTCAATGTCGTCAAACCTACCGGCGGGATCGGTGTCGTCGGGGTGTTCCTCCCTGAGGATCCCGGAGCCAAGGATGAGATGACGCGCAACGGACACATGAACTTCGATTTCGGCAAGTTCTTCTTCAAAGGCCAGACCATTGGCACCGGACAAGCCAACGTGAAAGCCTACAATCGCCAGCTCCGCGATCTGATTCATCGCGGCAAGGCAACACCGTCACGGTTGGTGTCTCACAACCTGGGCCTGGCCGACGCCCCTGAGGCATACCAGCACTTCGACGCCCGCGACACGGGGTGGACGAAAGTGGTCCTCAACCCCACACGCGGCTAGCGCCCATCAGTCTAGGAGTCCTCATATGGCGGACCTCGTCGCCGTTGCGTTGGTATGCAGTCTCAAAGCGCGCCCTGACGCATCAAGTAGTGAAACGATCGCACAGCACGTAGCAACAGAACTCGACAAGCATGACGTCAGTACGCAGATCATTCGTATCGCGGATTTTGATGTCAAACCCGGTGTCGAGACCAATATGGGGAACGGTGACGACTGGCCCGAGATACGAGCACAGGTCGCAGTGGCCGACATCCTGCTCATCGCGACCCCGACCTGGATGGGCCACATGTCCAGCATCGCCCAACGCGTACTTGAACGCCTCGATGCGGAACTGTCGTTCACCGACTCCGAAGGTCGGCCAGGAATGGTCGGCAAGGTCGCTACAGTCGCCGTTGTGGGCAACGAAGATGGCGCCCACAAAATTGTCGCCGACGTCTTCCAGGCCCTCAACGACGTCGGGTACTCGATTCCCGCGCAGGGCTGCACCTACTGGAACGACGAAGCAATGGGATCGCGAAATTACATCGACCTTCCCGCCGTGCCCGATCCGGTTATATCCACCACGGCCGCGTTGGCCCGCAACGCGGCACATCTTGCGCGACGACTTCGCGGCGAGGCTTATCCGCCCTACGCGTGACAACCTGATTGGCTCCCGGACTTTGGTTCTGTCGAGAAACGCGATAACGAGACAAGAGGAGCGGCGTAGTTGCGGATCGGCTCTGTCCTGACCTCCTGGGTCTTTCGCACAGTCGGCGGTAGTGCTAGCAGACTCGGATGTGTTCGACGCTAGGCACTACAGACCGTGGTTGCCAGGCGCGTTCTTTATCTATTGTCATTCGGAGGTTCCAATAGGGTCTGGCGAGAGTTGTAAGTATTACGAAGCTCGCGTCGTCTGGCTTCCGGTGACGTCTGGACGGCCCACATTATTCGACGCACGAGAACGAACTTCGTCGACGAGCTCAACGGGCGCCGCCCAAGAGATGCTCCCAGCCCCTTCGCTATGTGTACACCGGTGCGATGGACGAATGGGCGCCGCACCTGAACTGCGCGGTATGACAACGGCGTCAGGCGACTTGCCTTTCTCGGAACGGCGGCAGGGACAGAGTCGGTGGAATGATCCGGCGTCCCTGGGTTGGGTCGCAGTTGACCGCCCGGGGGCAGGTGCGAACTCCAGTCAGGTGAGCCGACGTCCACTGGGTCGGACCTGTGTGTCAGAACTCTTCAAGATGCGGAGCACCGTCGACTTGCCGAGCCCGAGTCGTTCGGCCACATCCAGTGCGCTCAGTCTGGACGTGTACAGCTCGACCGTCTCGCGTCGATGTCGCTCTGTGACACGCGATCGGAAACTCTTGCGCGGGGATGGTCCCTGTTCAGGCCGCTTATCATTGCGATGAGGGGCGTTGACGATGGCTTGAGAGAGCACTACCACATAGGAATGGTTAGAACCACGGTCCTCAGGGGCCGTGGTTCTTTCTTTTTCCCACGGTAGGCGACCCCTGGGGCGTTCGACGCCATCACGACAGGTCGACGGTTGGTTGTGGCGTGCCGGCGTGCGTACGAAGGCAGGTCGCGCGGTACTTTGTGGCCCGTTTTGTCGGCACCTGTGACCTCTGGGACCGCTTCGGTCGACCTCTGCGCGGTGCTGAGGACACTGGTTTGGATTGGGTAATCCAGGGGTGTTTCCGTTCGGTCCTCAGGGTGTGCACGAGATCTGGATCGGCCAGCAACACGAATTCTGGTTGGTGGTCGCCGATCTCGCTGGTGCTGATCGTATTGTTTGCTACTTGGAACCTCGGCTTACGGCAAGGTCGTACAGGGTCGTCAATTGGTAACAAGTGACTAAAGCCTCAGTCGACGCGAGACGCTACTACCGGTTGGGCGTGCCAAAGGCCTACTTAGAGTCATCATACATCCAGTCGATTTGATCTTTTTCGCTGGCGTAATCTGTGCCGTCATTGACGTTGAGAACCAAACGTTCACAGACGACTTGCTCAAAACAATTAAATTGAACCCTATTGACCTGGAGTGTTACCACTACAGGTCGTCTGCGGGACCTTCTTGAGCGGCATGTGGACTAGAGGTTGGTGCGGTAGTTCGGATAGGTCATTCGGCGCCGGTCCGCGCGAGCGCCGTGTCGGGCCCGTCGGTTGTGGGCTTGTTTGGTCCGGTGGTGCGGGCGCCACGCAGCACCGAGGCGAGCGCGGCGAGCATGGCGAGGGCGGCGGCGAACGCGAACACCACGACGAGTCCGGAGTGGAAAGGCCCGGAGATCAGGGCGGGGAAGAACTCACGGCCGGTGAGCGCGTGCTGCTGCGCTGCGGGCAGCTGGGCCAGGGTGGCGTGGCCGAGCAGGTGCTGGATGGGGTTGACGCCGAGTTGGGCGGCGAACAGTGAGGACACCGGTGGCAGTGAGCCGGCGTGCGCGGCGGCGGCGTGGGGGACGCCGTGTTCCTCGAGCCCGCGGGTGAGGGTTTGCGGCAGACTGCTGGCCAGCCCGGCGATCATCAGAGAGAAGAACACGGCGATCGACACCGCGGTGCCGCTGTTCTGAAAGGTGGCGCGCATGCCGGACGCGACCCCGCGCTGGTGGGCGGGGACGCTGCCCATGATCGACGATGAGTTTGGGGAGGCGAATATTCCGGACGCGGCACCGTTGAGCGCGATCAGCGCGGCGAAAACCCAGTAGGAGAAGTTGATCGGGACGAACACGAGGCCGAGGAAGCTGGCGCCGAACAGCAGCGCGCCGGCGGTGGACAGCCCACGGGAGCCGAACCGATCGGACAGGTATCCCGATACGGGGCCGGCGGCGAGGAACCCGGCGGTGAGCGGCAGCATGAAGATGCCGGCCCACAGCGGGGTGTCGCTATAGGCGTAGCCGCGCAACGGCAGCCAGATCCCTTGCAGCCAGATGATGAGCATGAATTGCATGCCACCGCGGCCGATAGAGATGGCCAGCCCCGCGAGATTGCCGGCGGTGAAGGCGCGCAGCCGGAACAGGCTGAGCTCGATCATCGGTGCCGCGACGCGGCGTTCGATCAGCACGAACGCCGCGAGCAGCGCCAGACCGGCCAGAAGCACGCCGACGACCAGCGGGCTGGTCCACCCCATGGTGTGACGCCCGTAGGGTTGCAAGCCGTAGGTGGTGGCGATCAGCACGGCGCTGAGCCCGACGGCGAAGGTGAGATTGCCCCACCAGTCGATGCGGGCGCGTTGCCGTTCGCCGGTCTCGCGCAGCGTCCGGTAAGCCCAGACGGTGAAGAACACGCCGACCGGGACGTTCACCCAGAACACCGAGCGCCAGTCCAGCGCGGCGAGCAACCCGCCGGCGACCAGGCCGATGAACTGCCCGGCCAGTCCGGCGACCTGGTTGACACCGAGTGCGAACCCGCGCTGCTCGGCCGGGAACGCGTCGGTCAGAATGGCAGCGGAGTTGGCTTGCAGCATCGACCCGCCGATGGCTTGCAGGAGTCGCCAGCCGATCAGCCACATCGCGGCGTGGCCGCCGTGGAGCGGGTCGAAGGACAGAAGGATCGAGGCCACGGTGAACACTGCGAACCCGGCGTTGTAGATCCGGACCCGGCCGAACATGTCCCCGAAACGGCCCACCGTCACCACGAGCACGGCCTGCACCAACCGGTATCCCATGATCATCCACAGCAGGTAAGCGATGTTGCCGGCTGCCAGCGGATCGAGACCGATGCCCTCGAAGATCGCCGGTAGAGCGATCAACACGATGGACCCGTCCAACGCCGACATGAACACCGCCGCCGTGGTGTTTGTCAACGCCGTCCACTTGTAACGGTCACCGCTACGGTGCGGCACCAACGCCTGCTCAGCGTCGGATGACGGCGGCGAGATGCTCATCGGAGCCGGTCCTTTCATGGGGACGATGGCGCCCGGTCTGCCTCAGGTGTCGGTGCGTGGCGGACGGTCAGGGCGTGGTGGGGATGCTGCGGCCCAGCCGCTCCAGCAATGGTGCCGCCGCAGCGAGCTGACGTATTTCCCGCTCGGTGAACTGCTCGGTTAATACGTGGGCCAACTGCTGGCCGCGGGTATGGCGTTTTGCATCCAGTAGGGCGAGACCGGCAGTGGTCACCGAAACGATCACTCGCCGACCGTCGCCGGGATCACGTCGCCGCTCGACCAAACCTTGCCCGACGAGACCGGCAACCGTCGCGCCCATGGACTGCGCAGTGATTTGCGCCGCCCTGGCCAACTCCGCGGAACTGGCCGGGCCGTCACGATCCAACCGCGACAACACCGACCGCTCCGGCATCGTCAGTCTGTCCTGCACCGGCAACTGACGCACCCGCCGAACCAACACGCCGACCCCGGAGAGCAGTGCCTCCGCCACCTCGTCGACATCAGGATCTTGACGCATGTGGGAAGGCTACCTGATAAGGCTGGCTTAGTATATGCTGTCAAGCCGTGACCCGCGGGAGTCAGAGCGCAGGCTGCGCCGAATGGCCCATCAGAGGTTCGAGAACCTCATCGCCCAGGGGCGAACAGTGGCCGGCGTTCCTGGCGGCGATCCGTGACCAGGGGAGCTGGTGCCCGTGCTCGCTACCCGCGACGAGTCGGGTCGGTTGGCTTGGCGCTTCGTTTCGCCACCGGTGACAAGACAGTCTGATCATGTTGCTTGAGAACGCAATCGACGATGACGGTTACTACGTCAAGGAAACGCAATGTTCGGCAAGTCAGCCACTTAATCGCGCTATCTCCGCGAACGTGTCACGTGCTACTTCTTGAGCCAGTGGCGTGTCCGGGATGGGCGGATGGCTGTCCGGCCCGTATTCTCGGGCTTTCAAGCTGATTCAGCAGCGTAACCGGTTGTCACAGGTGTGTTCCCGGCCCAGCGTCATGTGATCAGACACCCTGTGCGGCAGACGGAATCTGTGTCCTGCGTCCGATCGGCGTCGGCGAATGTCGCAGCTATGACCTCCGGGGTAATTGTCGAGCTCGATGGTGCGTGGTTGTCTTCGCAGAAATACTGCCGGACGTCGAAGGGAATTCGCACCCGTGACTGCTTACGCTATTGCGCACATGCACAACATCCATCCCGGCGAAGGTGTTGGTGAATATCTGGGGGCCATCGATGCAACCCTCGCGCCTTTCAGCGGCCGATTCATCGTCCACGGTGGACGTCAGAGAGTCGTCGAAGGGCCTGTGGATGGGATCGTGGTGGTCATCGAATTCCCGGACTTCGCGACCGTTCAACGCTGGTATGAATCTTCCGCGTATCAAGACATCGTCGGTCTTCGCGCCGCAAACACCTGCAGCGTCGCGGTGCTTGCAGAACGATGCGCGAGTGATCACCGCGCGACCGATGTCCTCGCCGAGCCCGATCATTATCGGTGAGAGCCGTACGCCGATGCGCTGCCGGGCGGCGATTCCCCGGGCGCGTCAGAGCGACGTTCCATTGCTCGAGTGAGGCTGACGTACTCCGCCGATCGGGCTCTCGTCGAGTTCGGCTACGACTCCGTGTATTTCGGGGCAACAACCCGGACAGGCGGTCGGGATCCGCGAGTGACTCTGGGTCGAGCTGGGGCGCGATCAGGAGGGCGCGGACGTGGTCCGACTGAATCTGCGGGGTTGGTGACGCGGTGCGGTGTCACAGTGCCCAGACGAGCGCGAGGCCGGTGAGGCAGGCTCCGATGGTGCAGGTGAGGGTGCCGATCGTATTGACGAGGGCCAGGAGTGGTCGCCGTTGTTCGAGGAGCCGGACGGTTTCGAAGCTGGCGGTGCTGAATGTTGTGTATCCGCCGCAGAACCCGGTTCCGAGGATTGCCTGCCATGCGGTGGGGTGGGCGTGGAACAGCACCAGCCCAGCCAGTACACCGAGGAACAGCGAGCCGGTGGTGTTGATGATGGCGGTGGCCCAAGGGAATACCGTTGTTCGGCGTGTCTTGAATGCGGCGTCGACGAGGAACCGCAGCACGGATCCCACGGCTCCGGCGAGGATGGTCAGCGCGGTGATCACGAGTCGCCCCATCGTCGGTGGATGGTGGTGGCGATCGTGATGCCCGCCCAGGCGGTGATGGTGCCGGTGACGACGGATGCCGCGGCGTAACCGATGGCGAATGCGTAATGACCGGCCCTACCGAGGAGGGATGTTTCCAGGGCCAGGGTGCTGTAGGTGGTGAACGCACCGCACACCCCGGTGCCGACGCACAGGCGGGTTCGTTGCCGCCAGCCGGAATCGTCGCCCATGCGGGTGAGCGCTTCGAGTAACGCACCCAACACGAAGGCACCACCGAGATTGATCAGGAACGTTGCCCATGGCCAGCTTCCTGTGCCAGCAGGTAGTAAAGCCTCGATGAAGTACCGGGCGGTGGTGCCGACGATGCCGCCGACGAACACAGCGACGATGGCTGTTGGGCGGTGATGCAAGGCCCGGGTGTCGGTGGGGAGGTCTGGGTCGATGGGCAACTCGGAATGACTGTCGCCGAAATTGATCGCACCAGAGGGCTCGGGGATGTCGTCGGTCATCACCGTGCTGCCTCCGCCTCGTCGCAGCGGGTGTCACCGCGAGCCGGTTGGGCGGGGTGGGGTGCGCAGCCCATGGGGTACCTACCTCGTTTGATCGACGAGTAGGAACTATCAGCCGAGAGGGCGGTTCGACCTCAGCTCAGATCAGCAAGGTCCGGCGAGATCCATCGCCAGAGACTGAGACTAGACCCCTGCGTTCCGCGATGGGACCGTGGGTCTCGGCCATGGCCCGATCAGCCGTACGTCCGCCCGTATGTGCGCTACGCTCAGCAGGTGCGGCGATGGATCTCGCCGGATTTCCTGTTCGGGAAATCGAACCGCCTCTCGGCTGATAGTTCCTGCTGATGACACCTTGTTGACAGTAGGAGTGATGATGTCGCATCAATGTTCCCGTCCGGTGGCGTGGCAGTCCGCGCCGTGCGCCCTCGGTTCCCTGCCCACCGCGTTCGCGCCCTCTGGCCGACACTGCCGCCTCGGTGAGGGAACGTCATGACTGCCGAGGTGATTCTCGTCCGCCACGGCGAGACCTCCCTGAACGCCGACGACTGTATTCGGAGATTGGCTGATCCACCATCGAACGAGACCGGCGGTCAGCGGGTTACCGCGTTCCGAGCCGCTCGATCAGCTACGGCCGCCCTCATGAGCACCGGCCGGCGCTGGGGTAGTGGCACCTCGAGGCGCGCGGCACACACCACGAAGGGACTCGAGAGATGAATGTCGTCATCGGATACGACGAGCACCCCGCGAGTCTCGCAGCTCTGCGCACCGGCGCTACGTTGGCGCGCGGGCAGGGAGCAACGATCTGGGTGGTGCATGTCGCAGACATCAACGACGAACCGGTGGATCCAGATTCGGCGGACTATGAGGGCGACACCGCAGACAGATTGGCGCACCATCGTGCCACCGTCTCCACCCTTCTCGACGCCGACCGCCACGACTGGTCCTACCAAGTCGTGCACGGGCCACCCGCTCCCGCGCTGATGCGCATTGCTGAAACCCTCGACGCCGCATTGTTGGTGGTGGGCCGACCGGAACACGGTCTGACCGCCCTCCTGGATCACACCATGAGCGGTGCGGTGTCCCGCGAACTACTTCGACACGCGACATGCCCCGTGCTCATCGTTCCCGAAAACCGCTCATGGCAGTGAGCGCACCGACTCGGCGCACACAGGTTCACCCAACAGCGAACGTGTTGATAGCGGACCCGTCATGCTCGAACATTGCATAGTCCTGTGGGCGACGGTCGACTCCACCCAAGTTGTGGCACAGTGCCACTGATACCTGCACCGCTCACCTGATGACGGCGAGAAGGCAGGTAGCGGTCTACTCGGTCGCCGTCACACTGCGCTCAATACGATCACGCGAATGATGCAAGAACAATGTGATGTCGCCTTCCGCTCCGTGGAGAAATCGTCTCATTTCCGATTACGCGAAAATGAGGCGGCGCGGTGATTCGGAGTGCTTTACGGGGCGTTTACCGTCTGGGTCAATCAGTGGTTGGTGGTATCGGGAGGCGCGCAAGAGTCCCCGAGACAGTCGCACTGCCGGCCACGCCGGATCCACCGAAGGATCGCGGTGATGAAGGGACCCAGCACAAGCATGGACGTGTCCATTCGCAGCCATTCCCGCCGCTGCGCCGCATGGACTCGGAACCTCCGTCCGGGACCAGCAAGGACCGAGAACCGGGTCCCGACCACCCATGTCGCGACCGCCCCGGCGAGGGTGGCGGCATCATCTTGAGTTGGTGATCGCTGCACTGCCATCGCGTCCTGGCTGGCAGAACTGGCCACGGTAACCCTCCCGTTTCGCGGCGTTAGTTGGTATACACATTAATTGTGATGGACGCGCGAGCGGTCGAGGGGGTGTGGCACAACGGCGGGACGTTTCATCTCCTGCGCCGAGTTCTGCAACGCCACAACGCGTTGTGGCGTCAACGGCTACCCGCGTTGACACCGGTGCAGTTCAGCGTGCTGTTGAGCGTGCACAACATGCCGGGTGCCGATCAGAAGGCCATCGGTACGGCGGCCGCGGTCGAACCGACCACGATGGCGAATCTGATGGGCCGCATGGAGCGGGCCGATTTGATCGAGCGGTCGACCGACCCCGACGATCGGCGTCGGCAGTCGGTGAACCTGACCCGACACGGGCGCAGGCAACTCCGTGCCGCAGCACCGATCGTGCGCTCGATCCGCGACGAGTGCCTCGGTGTCATCCCGACGCGCGACGCGCAACGCTTGCAACACCTGCTCGCCGCACTGGTCCGAGCCGGTGAGTTCAAGGAATCGTCTGACGAAGCAACCGATAAGGAGAACTGATTGTGACTGATCAGCACACCGGTGTCGATGCCACCGTGTCGAATGCGGCCGAGTTGGCGAAGGCGATTGCCGACGGCGCACATCGCATCGCGGTGGACGGCACCATCAGCGGCTCACCGATGATCACACTGCCCCCTGGGGTGAGCCTGCGCGGCGGCACTCTGCAGTTCGGAGCGAAGGGCGTGCGTCTCACCTCAGACAACACCTTGGAGGATCTCACGATTGAGACCGTCGAAGCTGAGGTCGCCATCTCGAACGACACCAGTGTGGAGGATTTGGGGACGCTGACACTGCGTAACCTCACGACCCGCGGACAGATACTCCTGCTGGGTGAAGACCGGGTGCGGGCCGGGCACGTCTCGGTGGACAATGTCCGAGTACTTGCCGCTGATGTCCGTGGCCGCTCAGACCGCCCGCACGGCTTCGGTGTGGACGCCCTGCAGGGCGCTTTCACCCTGTGGAACCGCCAGCCAGACCCGTCAAGTGAGCTCACCGCGCAACTGCTCGACATCTCCGCCGGGACCGCCGACGAGCCGGTCCGCGGTAGCGGTGTGTTCGTCGGCGGTCATGGTGACTGGGCCGGCAAGGCCGACGGCGGTACCGTGCGAGTGAACGAGCTACGCACCGGAGAGATACACAGCGACGGCGGGATCCCTGCCGGGACACCTGACCTGATCTCGGGTGGGGTGTTCGTGATCTCCGGTGCCACCGTCGACACGGTCACCGCGGCCGGCCCCACCACCACCTACGGCCAGAACGACATGGTGCTGGACAACTGGGGCGTCGTCACCACCTGGATCGCCACCGCACCGGTCACCTCCCACGGTCCCAGCGGTATAGGGTTCGTCCAGTTCGGCGATATACAAACCCTCGACGTCCAGGCCCCCATTGTCACCACCGGTAAGGGTGCGCGTGGATTCAATCTCTACGACGGCACTCTGCAGACCGCAAGCTTCGCCGGCATCGCCACCACCGGCGACGGATCCGTCGGCGTGCAGATCAGTAAACCGCTGGGTTCGCTGACCGTGCACGGCGACGTCACGACCACCGGCGGCGAAGGCCTCAGTCTGGTCAAGGGCGTCCAGGTCACCCTGCAGGCCATCGCGCTGAGCGTCAAGGGCGGCGGCGTGGTGGACACCGTCAACGTCGGAGGCAAGCTGGCCACCGCAGGCGACAACGTCGTCACCATGGAGATCGAAGGCCAGGTCGGAGAGTTGAACGTTGCCGGTGGGATTGAGGCCACCGGTCAGGACTCCGACGCGGTCCACGTCGGCAGTCGTGCGGCGGTCCCGACCCTGGATCACATCGCCGTGACGGCATCACACGGCGCTCCGATACGCGTGACGCCAACCGCATGACCCAGACCGCAGATCCCTTCGCATGGTGGGTCGACAGCGGACAATGAGAATCCTTCGAACTGCTACTCCCGCGGTCCGATCTCGTCGGCGGTGGCGTAGTAGGGGCCATGTCAGCGACCGATTGCTGCCGTTCTGCGATGTGCTGTGGGGATGGCTCCAGGGGTGGGCTGGTGCGCGTCGCATCGTCGTCGGGGATCAGCATCTCAGACGCTGTCGTCCGTGCGTGCTGGTTTCTGGACGAGGACTTCGCCCTCGAGCCCATCGGGATCGCGGAAGAACACGCTGAGCACGGCACCGAAGTCGTTGACCGCGCCATCGCTGGCCCCGCGTGCCACGAGTCGTTGTCGGATGGTCTCGAACGCCCCGGTGGTGGCCGCCTGCAACCCGAAATGATCTATTCGCCCACGCCCCCACATCGGGGTCTGCCGGTCCGGTTCATGATTGCCGTCGATGGTGACGACGTTGAGCTCGGTGTGCGGACCGATGGCGATGACGGTCATCGTTTCACCACCATCGTCACCATGTGGCTTCGTCGGACCCACCTCGGCGTCGAACACGCCGCGATAGAAGTCACCGAGCCTCTCGACGTCGCCCGAGATGAGGGCAAGATGATTGATTCCGTTCAACAGCATGCTCACTCCTGCAGTGGTGGGGAGGTGTCACCGTCCGGTGCGCCAACCGGTTCGGACTCACACGTCTGATTGTCACCGAGTGCCTCGGCGAGCTCCGCTGACAGAATGATCTTCATCATCAAGGCCCGAAAGGCACGCTGCTCCGTGGCAGTCAGGACGGAGAAGAACGACGCCTGGGATCGCGCCGCAGACGAGCTGACGTCCTCGACGAGCCGCCGGCCGGCGTCGTTGAGGGTCACCGTCACCCGACGCCGATCATTGACGTCGGGCGTCCGGGTCACCCACTCACGTCTCGCCAACGCCTCGACATAGGTACTGATGTGACTGCGGTCGGTGGCTAATCGGGTGGACAGTTCATGTGGCGCCAGCGGGCCGAAGTCCGACAAGGCCACCAACACCGCGAATTGCTGTAACGCCAAGCCGCGCTCCTTGAGCATGTCGACCAGCGGCTTGTTACCCAGCCGAGCGACGCTGCCTGCCAGATACGACGGCAATGCCAACAACGTCGGCGGTCGCAGTGACGCCGATGCATTCTCCGAGACGTGCATACTCTGATAATAGCACTGTGTATCTATTTGATGATCTCTGTGAAAGGTCGGCACCTGCGCGTTTCAAGCCTTCTGTCTCGGGTGATACGGAGATCACCACCGATCCGTCGTGTAGCGTTGTATCCACAGTGTAATTACGTACTGCCACTAGATGGCGGGTTGGAAAGGAGGAAGCCATGTCGAAGACGGTGCTCGTGGTTGGTGCGACCGGGAACCTGGGTAGTGAGATCGTTCGCAAGCTGGTCGATCGAGGTGCGGACGTGCGAACTCTGGTCCGGAAAGGCCGCGAGGACGGCGGGGAGAGGCTGCGCGATGAGGTCACATCGGGGTCGGTGACGGTGGTGGTCGGGGATCTCAACGACGACGTCCAGACTCTCGTACCTCACCTCGATGGTGTCGACGTCATCGTGTCTGCAGTCCAAGGCGGCCACCACGCGGTGACCGACGGTCAGGTGAATCTGATCCACGCCGCCGAGGTGGCCGGTGTACCGCGGATGATCCCCTCCGACTTCAGCGTCGACCTGCACTGCCTCGACTACGACGACAACGTGGCCCTGGATCTGCGGAAGAAGGCCGACGAGACGTTCGTCGGCAGTAGCGTACGGCCGACGTCCGTGCTGAACGGTGGGTTCATGGAGGTGATGTTCGCGCCGTTCATGGAGATCGTCGACCTCGATGCCGGCACCTTCTCCTACTGGGGCGACGGCGAGCAGCCCATGGACTTCACCACTATTCCCGATACCGCCGCGTATACCGCTGCCGCTGCGCTGGACGACAGCGCCATCGATCGGACGGTGCGCGTCGCCGGTGATGTTCTCACCCTCACACAGCTTCACACCGTCATCGAGAAAGCCACCGGACGCACCCTGCGCGTGCACGAACACGGATCCATCGCCGCGCTCGAAGCCGAGATCGATCGACGAAAGTCGACCGCCACCGGCCCCGGTGACTTCGTCGCCCTGCAATACCAGTGGGCCATGATCACCGGCAAAGCCAAACTGCGCGACCTCAACAACGGCGATTATCCGGACATCACGCCCACCTCAGTGGCCGAGTTCCTCGCCACCCGATGACCCGTCCTCTGTTACTGGGACCGGTGTACCCCACGATCGGTCTCTGCCGACAACTACGCGAAAGGGCGCCGCATGCCCGCTCTCACAGGTAAACGGGCATTGGTCACCGGTGGTGGACGAGGCATCGGTGCCGCCATCGTCCGTCGCCTCGCCGCCGACGGTGCACACGTCGCGATCAACTACCGCGCCGGCAAAGAAGCCGCTACCGCACTGGAGCAGGAGATTTCCTCCTGTGGAGGGACATCCGTGGCTCTCCAGGCAGATCTGAGTCAAGACGGTGCCGCTGCCGACCTGGTCGGGCGCACCGTCGATGTGCTCGGCGGGCTGGATATCCTCGTCAGCAATGCGGGAATCGAACACTTCGGGGCCCTGGAAACGATCACCCGCGCCGACGTCGACCGAGTGTTCGGTATCAACGTCGCCGCCCAGCTGTTCGTCACCCAAGCCGCGGCAGCGGTAATGGGGCAGGGCGGTCGAATCGTACTGACCTCATCGGTGAGTGCACGCATCGCCGTCCATCACCACACCCTCTATGCCGCCAGCAAGGCAGCAGTGTCGGCAATCGCGCTCAACCTCGCTCCGGAACTGGCCGGTCGCGCCATCACCATCAACGCCATCGCACCCGGTGGTACCAACACTGACATGGCCGCCGACAACGCGGTGCGGTACACCCGTCCACAACTCCGACACCTCCCGCAACAGACCCGAGCATCCCTCCTCGGTGCCATCGGACGACTGGCCGAGCCGTCCGAAATCGCTGCAGCAGTGGCGTTTCTCATCTCTCCGGACGCGTCCTACATCACCGGATCCACCCTCGCCATCGACGGTGGATGGATGTGAACCGGCAGGGTAGAGGCGAGTTGCGGAGCCACGCGTCGAGCATCTCGCGCCCAGTCCGGGCGCCCCCGTCGGATATCGATGTGTGCCACGGGGGCAGGCAGCCGCTCAGCGCACCGGCGGCGGCGTCCCGAAGGCCGAGTCCGTGAGCGTGGGGTCCCACTCGCAGGCTCCGCACGAGTACCGCAGTGCGCCACGCAGGAACTCCAGTGACGTCCGCTGCGGATCGTCGGAGGCCTCCACGTCGGACCACGGCAGCACGTACTCGCCGAGATCGTCGTGCCACGCCGCGGGCGACAACTGCGCGGCCGAGTAACCCGCAGGGGCGGGGTGGGCGTAGGCGTAGAACGCAGCCCTCGGATACCGCGCGTCACCGGGCCACCAACCGACGGCGACTTCCTGCGCGTCCATCGCGTTGCGCTCGATGAACCCCTCGCTCGACGGGTTCGCCGCTGCTCCGGAGAACAGGCTCACGGCGAGATCGAAACTGCCCCACCAGGCGTTCACCGGCGTCGACCGGCCGCGGTACGGGGCGCGGTAGATCGCCAGCGCCGTGGCAGCCCGGGTGGCAGCGTCGAAGTACCGCTCCACCGCGGCGACGTCATAAGTCGCATGCTCGTGATCCTTGTCGAGAGGAACCGACCAGGGAACCTCCTGTGCGGTGGTGTCGATCTGCACCTGCCCGGCAAAGCTCCCGACGCGGTCGAGAATGGCGGCCGTGACATCGGCGACGGACCGACCGGGGGTGAGCGGGAACGCCGCCAGCGCGCCGCTGCTGTGTTCCACCACGGCCTGATGAGAACGCAGATCGAGGAGCACACCGAACACACCGGAACCGTCGGGCGCGGGCAGCACCGGAGTCTCCCACCCGCGGACGGTCAACTGCAGCGCCGCATGTTGCAACTGCGGTTGTGGTGCAGCGAGTTTGACGGCGAGCTTCCCGAGTATCTGGGTGTACCCGTGCAGGGTGTCGCATGTCGCGGCCCAGTTCGGATAGTCGATCATCGAGGATGACGGGCGTGCGTCGACATCAGTCATGTGACCAGTGAACCAAGTGGTGGCGGCAACCACCAGGGGAATGGTCGAGCGGGCGCACGGTCGTGTACTCGTCTCAGCGTGACTCGTGGTGCCACCGGCGGATACGCATCGCGACGTCACGGGCCTGTCCCGAACCACGCTGAAACGCCGTGCGCCACGCCGTCGATGGCGGCACCGTCGCGTCGAGGAATTCCCGACCCTCCGGCCCGGGGCCGATGACGAGTGTCGCACCCGCGGTCATCACGGCGGACTCGGCGTGGGTCCGGATGTCAGGAACAACGCCCGCCAGTGGGCGCAGGACCAGCACGCGGTCAGTGTTCAGCGCGACATCGGCGTTGATGTCGGAGAACAGTCCGCCGTCGACGTGACGGTGTCGACAGAGTGCGACGGGCGGGAACGCGCCGGGAAAGGCATGACTGGCCGCCACCACCGACGCGACGGGGATATCGTCCGCCCGGGTCCACACGCGTCGATCCGTGGTCGTGAGATCGGTGCTGACGATGCGAAGGTCCGCGTCCGGCCATCGGCTCACGCCGATCAGCGCCTCGATGCGATCGAGCTGCCGATCGGTGGCGGATGCGACGTCGGCGACGAGCTGCGCGATGCGGCGAACGTGCTCGTGACCGTCCATCGATGGCGTGCCGAGAATGCGGATTGTCTCGCGTTGCATTCCCGGGTCGGGCGGCGGCGCGTCGGCGGTGCCGGGGGTTCGCGGGTCGTCACCCAGAGCGTCGATATCTCGTGCGCCGCCGGCCAGGATGACCGCGGCGAGCGCGCCCGCCGACGTCCCGATGATCACATCGGCATCGAGTAGACCGACGCCGTGCGAGGTCAACCCGGACGCGAGACCCAACAACCAGGCGGTGCCGCCGACGCCACCTCCGCCGAGGACCAGCGCGGTGGTGGGGTCGCCTACCAGTGCCACGCGTCGCCGCCGACGTTGGCGATGGTGCGCTGCAGTACCTCGATGGTGGTCACATAGTCGTCGTCGGAGATGCCGTGACGGCGTTCGTCGTTCAACTCGCGTTGGACGGTGGCCGCCGAGTGGAAACGTTCCGTACCCGTCGCGGTCAGCAGAATGCGGTCGTCATCACGGACGACCCAGCCCTTGTCGATGCTCGACGCGATGGCCTCGGTGATCGCCCCGTCGGACTCGTTGGGGCCGATCGTCGCGACGACGTCGACGTCGTGCGCGCCCGCGAGGTGCAGGGAGAGCTGATGCAACAACCACCATTCGGGTTGCGTCACATCCAGTTCCGCCAGGCGTCCGCGGGTCCGGGCGCGGATCGCCTGTCCTGCACGTGCGGTCCAGAACCCCAGCGGCTGCAGCGCGGCTGGTTGCATCTCTCGGGTCATGCTTCGAACGGTAGAACTGCAACCAATGTTGAGGTCAAGAGGACATGATCAGTCCACGCTCGTCAACGGGTGGACGGTGACGTCGGCCAGATTGTCGCTCTGCGATGCCAACGCTTCGGTGACGTGCGGCGACTTCATGTGCGCGTCGAGATCGGACTGATCCTTCCAGCGCTCGACCGTGACGAAGGTGCCGGAGGCGGACGCCGATTCGAACAGGTCGTAGGCGATGCAACCGGACTCGCCACGGGTGGCGGTGGCCAATGTGCGCAGTGCCGCGGCGACGTCCGTCTCGGTCCCGGGTTTGGCCGTCAGCGTCGCCACCACGTGCAGTTCGCTCATGCGTCAACTCTCCTCACCGCCTCGACGCCGGTCGTCGAGCGCTCGTCTGCGACGGTACTCGCGCCCGATGAGGCTCACCGTTGTTGTCCGAACTCCTCCGCAGCCTCGTCGCAGACCTTCCACGACTTGTCCTCCTCGCGGAAGAAGAGTGTTCCTTCTCCACCTGGCGTGCTGACCACACGCGCGGAAGCGACCTGACCCCGAATCTGGACGTTCTGCACGGTCACTCGATGTCGGGATCCGTTGTCGTTCCCCGTCTCGCTATCGCTGCCGGCACCTTCGGGCACCAGATTCTCCTGCAACGCATCGTCGCGCTGTGCGTCTGCCTCCGGGCCGCAGAGCAGGGAGACCACCGTCGCGTTGTCGCCGTTGCCGACCGCGGCGACGTACTTCTGCGCCGCGGCCGTGATGCGGTCGCTGTCCGAGGGATCGCGGTGCCAGAGCAACAGTGTGGCGGTGACCGCAACCGCGGCGATGACCGCGATCGCCGCCAGGATCACCACCGGTAACACCCACTTGGGGCGGTGCCGCGTGGGTGACGGGCCGCGGTGGTCGAAGGGCGGGGGAGGCGGGTTGGGTATGAACGGGACCTGGCCTTGTGGTGGCCACGGACCCGACGGGGCGGACCCCTGCTGCGGCCACGGCCCGGCCGGGGGCGGACCCTGTGGTGGCCACGGACCCGTCTGTGGTGGGCCCTGGTACGGCCAGGGGGGAGGGCCGGGCGGTGGGACATGAGGCGGTGGGAGATAGGGCGGGGTCTGAGGATACGGCGCAGCCTGCTGTGGTGGAACGGGTTGATGGGACGGCCCTGCTAGTGGCTCGGTGGGGCCCTGGGCCTGCCACGGCCGGGGATCCTGTGGGTACCCGTCGGGCGGAGGATTGGTCACCGGACGTTCCTGCCTCTCGCGTCGTGGGGGGTCGACGCCGTACCGACAGAGTTCGATCGTAGGCGCCGGCCGTGCAGTCGGGTGGTAGCGTAACCCGCGTTCGGGCGTACGACGCCCACCACGGGTACGTCAAGCGAGAGCGTCTGCGAGAGTGGGGCATATGGTCGAGGCGCCGGAGTCGCCTGCCTCCCGCCGGCGAATGGTCGGCGTGGTGATGTTGCTGTTGGCGCTGTTGTTGCCGCTGTCCACCGGTGTCTCTGCCGCAGCACCCGATGGGGACCAGCAGTTCGGGTTCTGCGCCGCGCAGCGACAACGGGTCGCCGAGGCAAGTCGCAAGACAGATGAGCACAACGCACGACCGCACGACTTCCTCTTGCCGGATCAGCAGGGCGCTTACGACGCCTACAACGCGGAAGCCGCTGCGGGTAACGCGGAGAACGCTGCGGCCCGATCCGCGCTCCTGAAGTGTCTCCAGGCCATCAGTCAACTGACCGGGCAAGGCACTTCGGGTTACGACGTCAGTCCGGTCAGCCCCGAGGCACGGCGGGTGATCACGTCCCTGCAACAACTCACGCCGGTTCCGGCCGGTTGGACTCCGCCCACGGTTCCTTCGGGTCAGCGATGGACTGTGCCCGGCAATTCGCCGGTCCGGCCCTATTACGACGTGTTGCGTCGGGGAAATCCTCCCACGACAACCGCGACGACGACGTTCCAAGGAATCCCACGCCCCCGCGCGGGCGACCCCGACCCCGCTTTTCCCGGCCGATCCATCGGTGGAACGTCCAGCCTGCCGAAAGTGTCAGCCGACCACATCGTTCCGCTGAGTGAGATCGTCAACCTGCCGGGATATGCGGCGTTGACCCCGACGGACATGTATGTGGTGTCGCGCGCACCGCTGAATCTCCAGTGGCTGTCACAGCGGGCGAATGTGGCCAAGAATTCGGGCTTGGCGCGCAGGGTGGTCGGCGCGGATGAGGCCTGGGTCGAGGAGCAGGATCGGCTGTACACATCGGTACGTGAGCAGCTCATCGCGCTCATCAGCCAACTGAACGGCTCGTAGGATCCACCTATGGTCTCGGTGTCATTCGATCGCGACAGAGTGCTCGCGGCCCTCACCTTCGTCGACACCGTCGAATGGTTCGACAGTCCTTCTGTGCCGGACGATCTCAGCGTGGCGTGGCGGCGACTGGCCGCGCAGTCCGACGCCGTAGGCCGCAAGGACCATGCGCTGTCGATGTGGGGCACCGACCTGCGGGCGCGGCTCCCGCGGTTCGGCGCGGTGTTGGAACATCACCTGCTCGACGTGGTTCCGGCGCGCCTACGGTTCGACGACGAGGGTCACCTCTACCTGCTCTACGTCACCGTCGATGGAACCCAACCCGACGATCCGTACGTCGTCTGGATGGGATCCGATCCGCGGACATCCGGAACGACCGAACCCGCGTCGTGGCCGCTGCTGCCGCGGGAACTGCAGACCTTCGAGCGCCGGGTCCACCCGAGTTGGGGGTGCAACCACAGCCCCACCGACTTCGGTCTGGTCCCTCCCGCGGAGCAGGTGGATCTGTTCCGCCGCGATGGGTTCGATGTCGATCCCGGTGGCTCTCCCGAGGAGTTCGTCGTCGGTGAATATCAGGGCAGGCCGGTCGATCTCTCCGAGCTGACCGAGATCTCCCACGGCGGCGGACAACACAGCCTCGCGGTGTCACCGCGGTTCGCGCCGGGTGAGGTGGTCTACCGGTACGAGGGAGACTTCGAGGTCGGCCCGGTCTGGCCGCACCTCGATCTGATGTTCGTATCCCCCTATTACGCAGCTGCCGACGTCGAGGCGGCGATCGCGGAGATCGCCGCCCGACGAGACAGTCGCTGAGTCCTCGTTTCAGCCGACCGGAGCGGGGTCGGAGCGTCGGAGATCCGCAGGCGTCGCGTCGTGATCGATGGGGATCTCGCGGATCTTCGACCCCTCGATGTCCACGTTCGGCAGGATCCTGTCCAGCCAGCGGGGGATCTGCCAGGCCCGGTCGCCCATCAGGGTGATCATCGCGGGTACCACCAGCATTCGTACGACGAATGCGTCGAAGAACACCGATGCCGCCAGCGCGAAACCCATCATCTTGGACGTGGTGTCCGGCGCCAGCATGAACGACGCGAACACCGAGATCATGATGATCGCCGCCGACGCGACCACACGGGCACCGTGTTTGTATCCGACGATCACCGCTTGCAGCGCCGTCCGGCCGTGTACGTACTCCTCCCGCATACGGGTGACCAGGAATACCTGATAGTCCATCGCGAGGCCGAAGACCACGCCGATCAGGAAGATCGGCAGGAACGAGATGATCGGCTGGGTATGACTGATGAGGCCGAACCATCCTTCCTGGAAGATCGCGACCGTGGCACCGAAGGTCGCGCACACCGAGAACAGGAACCCCAGGGTCGCCGTCAGCGGCACGAGCAGCGAACGGAAGACCACGGTGAGGATGATGAACGCCAACCCCACCACCAGCACCAGATACGGGATCAACGCACCACTCAGCTTCGAGGAGATATCCGACATGATCGCCGTCTGTCCACCGACGTGCAGACTCGCGCCCTCTTTCTCGGTGGTCGACGAGTAGTCGCGGATCTGCTCCATCAGACGATGCGTCTGCTGACCGCTCGGCGAGAACTGCGGGGTCACCGAGATCAGGGCAGAGGTCGCACCGGCTTTCGGATTCGCGGCGTCGGGTCCGTTGCCGACCCAGGTCAACTGGTCGGGGGTGGCCACCGCGTCGAGACCTCTGATGTGGCCGACGGCGTCGTCCGCGGCGCGCGCCACATCACCGTTGTCGCTGTGCAGCACCACCATCAACTGCCCGTTCACACCTTCGCCGAATCCGCGTTTGAGCAGGTCGGTCGCGGCGACCTCGGAGTCCGTGGTCGACGACAGTCCGAGCTCGAGCTTGGCCATCGGCAGGGCACAGACCGCGAGCAACACGAGTCCGGCGATGGTGACAACCCACGGTCGTCGGCCCACCACACCGGCCACACGCTGGCCGTTGGACACCTTCTCCTCGGGTTCATCCCCATGACGCAGCAGCGGGATCCGAGGTGAGAACGCGAACCTACCGAACACTCCCAGGAGAGCCGGGATGAGGGTCAGGGCGCCGAGGACCGCGATCAGCACGGCCAACGCGGCCGCCAGTCCCATCTGCGAGATGAACGGGATCCCGACCACCGACAGGGCTGCCACCGCCACCACCACGGTGAGTCCGGCGAACACCACGGCGGAGCCCGCGGTGCCGACTGCGCGTCCGGCCGCCGACTCACGCGAGCCGCCGAGGGCCAGCTCGCTGCGATAACGGCTGACGATGAACAGTGCGTAGTCGATGGACACCGCGATCCCGAGCATCGTGATGATGCCGGTGGCGCTCTCGTTGATGTTGAACACGCCGGCACCCAGCGTCACCAGCTGGATGGTGATCATCACGCCCAGGATGCCGGTGATGATCGGGATGAATGCCGCGACCAGCGCCGCGAAGGCCACGATCATCACGATGAATGCGACGGCGAAGCCGAGGAGTTCGGCGGTCCCACCCTGTTCCTGGACCTGCATCAGCGTGCCGGTGCCCTGTACATCGAGGCCTTGCGTTCGGAATTCGCCGAGCAGGTCGGTGAACCGTTCCTTGTCGGCGGGCTTCAGATCCTCGGGACTGACGTCCTGTCGAATCTGGATCAGGCCGACGGTGCCGTTGTCACCGAGGACTTTCGATGCCGCCTGCGGCACCAGTTTCGCAGCGGTCACCGGGTTGACGATGCTTGCGGCATCGGTGACCTTCGGCAGTTCCTTGGCCTTGGCCACGAGCTGGTCCAACTGGGCCGAGTGGTTGGCCACCCCGTCGTCGGCCGCGACCACGATGCTCGTCGATGCCTTCGACTGCTCGTCGTTGACGCGCGAGAAGTCACTCTGCAGGATCGACATCGCCTTATCCGAATCGGTACCGGGAAGCTCGAAGTCCTTGGAGAACTTGGGGTTCAGCGAGCCGACCAGACCCGCGACCACCACTGCGGCAGCGATCCAGGCGACGACGACCAACCACTTGTGTCGGAATGAGAACCGTCCGACTCGGTACAGGAACAGGGCCACCCTGATCACCTCCGTGAAGAGAACTTACGGGGCGAGCGGCCGGTGAGCATCAACCTTTTGGGGGATATCCCGCCCATCCTCACGATGGAGGCGCTGGGTCGGGTCACGGGCACTGCTGCGACACCGACGTCACAATCGGTGCAGCACCACCTCACACAACTCGTCGTCGCGGACGACGGCGGTCATGTAGGTGCAGTGCGGTTGCCTGCGTCGATCGGTGGGGGATCCGGGGTTCAACAACCGCAGTCCGGTGTCGGTGGTGGTGTCCCAGGGGATGTGGCTGTGCCCGAACACCAGCACGTCGGTCTCGGGGTACGCCCCCGACATGCGACGTTCCCTCCCCTGCGCGGCGCCCGTCTCGTGGGTCACGGTGAACCGCACACCGGCCACCGTCTCGTCGGCGCGCTCGGGCATCCGCTCGCGCAACTCCGGGCCGTCGTTGTTTCCCCAGCACGCGATCAGCCTCCGCGACCGAGCAGCAAGGGACTCGAAGGTGGCCAGATCCACCCAGTCACCCGCGTGGATCACGACGTCGGCCGCGTCGACCTCGGCGAGCACGTCGTCGGGTAACACCCCGGCCCGCTTCGGGATGTGGGTATCGCTGATCAACAGCAGTCGGAGAGTGGTTCTCGCCATCGCTCAGGCGAACCGAACGATACTGATCGCACCGGCGACGAGGCAGTAGACGACGAAGGGGTAGAGCGTGCGGGTGTGGAAGAACCGGGCCAGGAATCCCACCGCTCCCAACGCGGCCGCGAAAGCACATGCCGACCCGACGAGTGTCTGGCCGCCGATCCCGTGTCCGGCCGGGCCGAACAACTCGGGGAGCTTCAGCACGCCCGCGGCCAGGATCACGGGGGTGGCCAGCAGGAAGGCGAACTTGGCCGCATCCTCGTGGTCGAGGCCGCGCAGGATGCCGCCGGAGATGGTGGCACCCGACCTGGAGATCCCGGGTAGCAGGGCCAGGATCTGACAGGCGCCGACGATGGCCGCGCCGCGGTAACCGAGGCGAGTGGTGACGTCGGTGGCGACGGTGGTGTTGGCGACCGTATCCGGACTCGTGGAGGCGACGTGGTGTCGGCCCGCGCCGCCGACGGCCCGACGGCGGAGTCGTTCGGCGGCGAACAACAACCCGCCGTTGAGGAACAGGAAGATCGCGGCGGCCAATGGTGTGGCGAAGACCTCACGCAGCGGGTGCTCGGCCACGAGTCCGACGATGCCCACCGGCACCGTACCGATGATCAGCATCCAGGCCAATCGCTCGTCGGAGGTCTCGATCCTGCGGTTGCGGACGCTGCGGACGAAGCCGGTCACCACCCGTGCCCAGTCTCGCCGGTAGAAGAGGATCAGCGCCACTGCGGTTGCGACGTGCAGTGCCACGATGAACGCGAGAAAAGGGGTGTGACCTGCGCTGTTGGACTCGGTGACCAGCTTCTGCCAGCTGCCGCCGATCCAGGCCGGCACCAGCAGCGAGTGTCCGAGACTCGATACCGGGAACAGTTCGGTGACGCCCTGCAACAGGCCCATCACCACTGCCTGGGTGTAACTGAGATCGGCCACGGATCCTCCCCTGTCCGACGCCGGTAGCTCCGGCGTCGGACCACGCTAACCGAAAATCAGGCGACAGCCGATCGGTCCTCAGCGCACTCTCAGCTACAGGGCTGCAAGGGATTCGGGCGATGAGCTAGGCATTCACGGATCAGGCAGGGCGCAACCCGTCCAGCACGATGCTGATCAGCCGCCCGTTCACCTCGGGGGTGTCGTCGGGATTGCAGGCCATCGACAGCCCGCCGGCGATGCGTTGTAGTTCGATGGCGGTCACGTCGGTACGGAACAGTCCTTGCTCCTGACCCGCCGTGACGATGGCCTCCATCAGCTTGCGGCTGTTCTCGCGCGATTCGAGGAACACGGGGGCGTCACCTCCGGAGGCGGCGAGGATCGCCTCCTTCATCCCTCGTTTCGTCGCGGCCGAGCGCATGTAGCTCTCGATGACCCCGGCCAGCGCAGCGTCGGCGGGGCCGTTCTCGACCAATTGCCAACCTTGCGAGACGATCTCGGTGGCCTGCTCCCGGAAGGCGGCCTCGACGAGGGCGGTGCGGTTGGGGAAATGGCGGTACAACGTGCCGATCCCCACCCCGGCGGCCCCGGCCACCTTCTCCATCGCGACCTCGATGCCCTCGTCGGCATACAGCGCGCGGGCGGCGGCGATGAGCTTGTCGTAGTTGCGTGCGGCATCCGCCCGGGTGGGGCGACACGCGGCCTTGGGGGCGGACGCTCCCGCGGATCGAGCTGTCACCGCCGACGTATCCGCTGCCATCACGGCCTCCTGCTCGGTGTTCGTACTGCCCACGACTCGTGTTCGTCCTCTGCCCGTCGATGCGGTGCGCGCACCACGGCTTGCTAAGCGGAGGATTCCTCCGTATATTAACTGGAGGAAGCTTCCGTTTCTTCGCTGAGTGTACTCCGACTTCTAGGGAGACCGCACATGTCCAACTCTTCTGTGGCCGATCGCGCCGTGGTCACGGGCCGCATGCCCGATCTGCGCCGACGGCTGCCCCGGATCTCCGGTGGCGCGCTGGTGCTGTTCGCCGTGCTCGGGTGTCAGCTGATGGTGGTGGTCGATGCCACCATCGTCAACGTCGCACTTCCGAATATTCAACGTGCACTGGATTTCTCGCCGACAAATCTGTCGTGGGTGTTGAACGCCTACACGCTGACCTTTGGCGGGTTGCTGCTGTTGGGGGCGCGCCTGGGTGACATCCTGGGACGCCGACGCACCTTTATGGGCGGACTCGCGCTGTTCGTGGTGGCGTCGATGATCGGTGGCCTGGCCACCGACAGTCTGATGTTGCTGCTGGCCCGCGGACTGCAGGGGATCGGGGCCGCGGTCGCCGCACCCGCGGCGCTGGCCCTGCTGATGACACGTTTCGGCGAAGGTGCCGAACGTACTCGCGCCCTCGCGCTGTTCACCGCCGTCTCCATCGGCGGCTTCTCGCTCGGGCTGGTGCTGGGTGGCGGCCTGGTGCAGTGGCTCGACTGGCGGTGGGTGTTCTTCGTCAATGCCCCGATCGGGTTGGCGGTGCTGATCGCCGGATTCGTGTCCCTTCCCGCGGGCGTGCGCCACATCGGTCGATTCGACCTTCCGGGTGCGCTGACCTCGACACTCGGGGTCGGGGCCCTCGTCTACGGCCTGGTCGGCGCGGCCGAACACGGGTGGACGTCGGCGTCGGCGCTGACCGCGCTGGTGGTCGGCGGCGCTCTCCTCGCCGCCTTCGTGATGGTCGAGCGGCGCGCGGTGCAGCCGATCACCCCGCTTCGACTGTTCGCCAGCATGCCGCGTAGTGCCTCGTTCCTCGGTCGCCTGGTGGTGGTCGCCGGCTTCATGAGCACGATGTTCTTCCTGACGCAGTACATGCAGGACGTGTTGCACTATGGTCCGCTGGCCACTGGACTGGCGTATCTGCCGATGACCGCTGCGACGTTCGCGGGTTCGCAGTTCACCGCGCGCTGGGCGATGGGTCGGTACTCCAACCGGTCGCTGCTGGTGGTCGCGTTCGCGATCGCGGCATCGGGGCTGTTCTGGCTCAGCTCCATCGGGACCGGGTCGAGCTTCATCGACATGGTGGGTCCGCTGGTGCTGATCGGTTGGGGCGGCGGGATGTCATTCCTGTCGCTGACCACGGCGTCGCTGCGGGGTGTGCATCCCGACGACGCGGGTGCCGCGTCGGGTCTGGTGAACGCCGCTCAGCAACTCGGCGGCACCATCGGTCTGGCCGTGATGGTCGCGGTGTTCGGGGCGGCGGTCCCGGCATCCCAGCACGGGGTGCAGGCCTTCACCACCGGTGTCACCACCACCTTCCTGGTGGCCGCCGCTCTCATCACCGGTGGCATGGTGTTGATGGCGCTCACCCAGGGCGAACGCGAGACGCAGGGACCGGTCGCCCTGATCGGTGACCGATCCTGATCACTGACCGACCCGCGACTGCCGGCTCAGCCGGCGACGGGCGGGACCGCCGGTTCCGGCGTCGGTGACGGATCCGGCGGTGCCGGACTCGGCACCGGCTCGGGAGTCGGTGACGGAACGGGTGTGGGTACGGGTTCCGGATCCGGGATCGGTTCGGTGCCGGGTTGGCCAGGTGGCGGGGGTGTCGGGGGAGCGGGAACGGGTTGTCCCATGACGTCGGTCCCTTCGCTGATGGGCGGTCGCGCCGCGGCGATCACGCAACCGTTCGGCTCACGCTACCGCTGATGTGACGACGACCACCCCGGTGCGGCGCGATTCGTTGTCGCCGCACCGGGGTGGCCTATGTGTACGACCGGTCAGACGACACCGCCGGAGCGGACCGCGAGACCGCACCGCAGCACGCCGTCGGGGTCGTGGCGATCGGCCAGTTCGGCCAGGCGCGTACGGGTGTCGTCGTCGTAACTGCGTGCCACTCGGTCGGGGTCTGCGGCCGAACCGAAGTTCGGCAGCGCTCCACCGGTGGACCAGGGTGCCATCGCCTGCAGCACCGCCGTTCCGTGCACTCCGACGGCGTCGGCGATCGGCGGGGCGAGTACCCCGATGGCCAGCAGGCTGTACTCCGCGTCGCGGTGGCAGAACGCGCTGGGATGTGCCGTCGGAC
Source organism: Williamsia sterculiae (assembly GCF_900156495.1). Taxonomy (GTDB): domain Bacteria; phylum Actinomycetota; class Actinomycetes; order Mycobacteriales; family Mycobacteriaceae; genus Williamsia_B; species Williamsia_B sterculiae. Next base: position 144,453 of record NZ_FTNT01000006.1, on the reverse strand, counting down.
GGTTCAACGCCCCGCCCAGCAGTCGGAGTTCGACGATCACCTGGGGGGATTCGGCGCGCGGGCCGGCCACCTCCAGCAGGGTCTGCACGGTCTCCGGGGTCAGCTCGCGCAGCAGGGCGGTGTGCTCCCGGGTCGGCATCGGGTCCACCGGATCGGCGTGGATGGCTGCCATGGCCGCGTAGGGCATCATCCCGGCGGTGTCGATCAGCGCGGGTGCGACCGCGCGCATCGGCGCCAGGACGGCCGCGGCGGTCTCGGCGTCGGCGACCGATGCGAACCGCACCGCGACGGTGAACCGTCCGGCCAGCGGAGCGGGTACGTGCGGCAACGGCGGCAGTTGCAGCAGGGCGAGCGAGGTGCTCGCGTGGTGGGGCATCTCGGCGGTCCACCGGCGCCAGCCCTGCACCACCACATCCGCGTCGGCGCCGTCGAAGAACAGCGTTCCGGCGTAGAACTCGCTGATGGCCGGCATCGAGAACTCGACGGCGGTAACGATCCCCAGCGTCGACTTGCCGCCCCGCAGGCCCCAGAACAGCTCGGGTTGGGTGTCGGGGGTGACGTGCACCATCTCGCCGTTGCCGGTGACCAGATCGAAGGACAGGACATGGTCCGACGACAGGCCGTGGGTACGGACGAGCGGCCCGATACCGGCTCCGGTGAGGAAGCCGACCACACCGACGTCGGGGGACGATCCGGCCAGCGGTGCGAGACCGTGCGGGGTGGCCTCGTCCATCACTCGCTGCCATGTGACGCCCGCACCCACCCGCGCGGTGGCAGTGGCCGGGTCGACGACGCACTGGTCGAGATCCGCCGTGAGCACCAGGATGGTGTCGTCGGCGACCGGGGAGGCTCCGTGTCCCGTTGTCTGAACGGCCACCCGCAGACCGGCGGCACGGGCGAAACGCACGGTCTCCGCGACGTCGGTCGCGTTCGCGGCGGAGATGACCGCGGCCGGGGTGACCGGCACGGCGACGTTCCAGGGGGTGCAGCGGTCGTAACCGGGTTCACCGGGCAGGGCCACGGTTCCGGTGATGATGCCGGAGAGGACGGTGAGATCGGCGGCGAGGGGCTGGGCATTCGGGGCGATGGTCATCGTGGGTGTCCTTGTCGAAGGTGGTCGGGTTCTCGATTGCGAGAACAGTGCGCCACCGCACTGGGAGGACACTGGGAACGGCTTCCCAGGGGCTTGGAGCGGACCAAAAACCGGGTCGCCGTGCCCTTGGTGGACACGGCGACCCGGAAGTGCGCATCCCGTCGGTGGGATGGCTGGTCCGATCAGTCGAATGTACGGTCGGTTCAGCTGACCGGGGTCAGCCGTCGTGCTGGGGTGCGGGTCAGAGGTTGGCGCCGCACACCGGCCATGCGCCGGCTCCCTGGGTGGCCAGCACGTTCTCGGCCACGCGGATCTGCTCATCGCGCGATGCACCGGCGGGGCTTCCGGAACCTCCGTTGGCCGCCCAGGTGCTCTGGTCGAACTGCAGACCGCCGTAGTAGCCGTTGCCGGTGTCGATGCTCCAGTCGCCGCCGCTCTCGCACTGTGCGACCGCGTCCCAATCGTGGGTGTCGGCCGAGGCGGTGCCCGCCATCAAGCCGAGGGGGGCCATCGCGAGGGCACCGACGAAGGTGGTGCGGACGGCGAGCTTCTTCAGGTTCAGGTTGGTCATCGTGCTTACTCCTCACTCCATCCGGGGTATGCCAGATGGCCGATCGTGGACCGGTGGCGACCATACAAAAGGGTCACGGATAGGTCACGTCGGTTCGCTGACCTGCGCGATAGCTCGCCGGGCCGCCGACAACGTTCTGCGAACCCGCGAATACGCAGCGCACGACGGCGAGTCGGAAAAGTCCGAAGCCGGTGTCGCGACGACCGCGCTGTGACTCAGAACACCGGTCAGAAGTGACCCGGGACACCGCTCTGCGGCGACTGAAACGGGCTGCGGACAGCAGACGGGCGGGACATCGACCCCTCGTCGACATCCCGCCCATCGGTGGTGTTGGTTGTCAGCTCATTTCAGCTCGGCGCTGCTCTTGTCGAGCACACGACGGGCGATGATGAGCTGCTGGATCTGCTGGGTGCCCTCGAAGATGTCCAGGATCTTCGAGTCGCGAGCCCACTTCTCCAGCAGCAGCCGCTCCGAGTAACCCAATGTGCCGGTGAGCTCCACCGCCTTGGTGGTGGCATCCACCACGGTGCGTCCGGCCTTGGCCTTCGACATCGAGGCTTCCTTGGAGTTGGGCAGCTTGTTGTCGGCCATCCACGCCGCACGCAGCGTCAGCAGATAGGCGGACTCGAAGTCCGACTCCAGACGGAGGAACTCGGCCGCGGCCCCGGTCTGGGTGCTGATGGGCTTGTCGTAGTCGATCTCGACTCCGGCGTCGGTGAGTTGTGCACGCAGTTCCTCGAGCGCGGCTCGGGTGATCCCGATCGCCATCGCGGCGACCAGCGGGCGGGTGTTGTCGAAGGTCTGCATGACCCCGCCGAAACCCTTCTTGGTGTCCACCTCGGGTGAACCCAGCAGGTGGTCGCTGGACACCCGGCAGTTCTCGAAGCGGATGGCCGCGGTGTCGGAGGCCTTGATACCGAGCTTGTGCTCCAGTCGCTCGACGGTGACACCGGGGTGGTCGCGCGGGACGAGGAAGCTCTTGATCGCGGCCCGGCCCAGGCTCTTGTCCACGGTGGCCCACACCACGACGTGGTCGGCGCGGGCTCCGGCGGACACGAAGATCTTCTCGCCGTTGATGATGTAGTCGTCACCGTCGCGGGTGGCCGTGGTGGAGACCGCGGCCGAGTCGGAACCGAAGCCCGGCTCGGTGATGGCCATCGAGGCCCACACCTTGCCGAAGTGTTCGAGTTGCTCGTCGCTCGCCACGGCGGCGATCGCGGAGTTGCCCAGGCCCTGATAAGGGATGGACAGCATCAGACCGACGTCGCCCCAGGACGCTTCGATGGCGTTCACCACCGACTGCATGTTGCCGCCGTTCGCGATGACGCCCTCGGGCCGCTCCTTTGTGGCGGTCTTGCGACCGCCGTCGGCGCCTGCTCCCGCAGCGCCCGCCTCGCTCAGCCCGTCGAACAGGCTCGCGAGCGTGTCGAGCTCGACGGGGTAATCGTGTTCACGGAGGTCGTACTTCCGCGAGATGGGCCGGAAGATCTCCGCAGCCGCCTGATGGGCCTGGTCGACGGTGACCCGCAGCTTCTTCGGGAGTTCGAGATTGATGGGCATGGTGAGAGTCCTTTCTGGTCGGATGTCGGTCGTCAGAGGACGACGACGCCCTCGCCGATGCCTGCCGCGCGCAGATCGCGATACCAGCGCTCCACCGGGTGCTCCTTGGTGAAACCGTGTCCGCCGAGCAGTTGCACACCGTCCGACCCGATCTGCATGCCCTTGTCGATGGTGAGTTTGCGGGCCAGTGCCGCTTCGCGGGCGAACGAGAGACCCTGCTCGGCGCGCGCGGCGCCGCGCCAGGTGACCAGCCGGAGACCGTCGAGTTCGGTGGCGATGTTGGCGACCATGAAGGCGACCGCCTGTCGGTTGGAGATGGGCTCGCCGAAGGCCTCACGCTCGTTGACGTACGGGATCACGTAGTCGAGCACCGCGTGCGCGGTGCCCACCGCCAGCGCCGACCAGCCCAGCCGCGACAGCCGCACCACGTCGCGATAAGCCGCGATCGGGGCGTCGCCGCCCTCCTCGCCCAGCAGCGCCGACGTCGGCACCGTGACGTCGCTCAGCAGCAACCTGCCCATACCGGCGGCGCGGACGCCCATACCCGGATCGGCCTCCACGACCAGACCCTTGCTGTCGGATTCGACGATGAACAGCGCGGGGCGGCCGTCGAGCTGCGCCCCGACGATGAACAACTCGGAGGATCCGGCGGCGGGGACGAATGATTTGACGCCGTCCAGGCGGTAGCCGCTGGGTACCCGGGTGGCCTTGGTCCGCAACTGGAACGGGTCGAACAGGGCGCGCGGCTCGGCGACCACCACCGCCGCCTGCGGCACGTTGTCACCGGCGAAGTCGGGCAGGTAGGTCTGCTGCTGCGCCTCGGAGCCGAAGTCGGTCAGGGTCGCGGCGACACCGCTGGACGCGAGGAGTGGCAGGGCCAGGCCCATGTCGCCGTAGGCCATCGCCTCGGCGACCAGCGCGTTGGTCACCACACCGCGTTCGCCGGCCGCGCCGTCGAGTTCCTCGGGGACGTTGATCAGCGTGATGCCCAGCTCACCGGACCGGGTGCGGATGCTCTCCGGGGTGGCGGCCGCGGCGTCGGCGTCGTGGGCGGCCGGGCGGAGGATCTCCGTGGCGAACTCGCGCACCGTGTCGGCGATCAGCTGCTGATCGTCATCGGGGGTGAGGTTGAAGTAGTCCTTGGGGGTGGTGGCCAGTCGCGTGGCGCCTCCGCCCCCGCCCTGCACGGTCTTGAATGCGCGGCTGGCCGCGCCGAGGGTCTGGAAACCGGTCTTGGTGCCCTGATAGGCGACGCGGTTCAGCGGTTCGCGGAGGTTGTACTTCTCGGCGAACTCCGAGCCGGTGACTGTCGACAACAGCCGCATGGCGATGCCGATCGCGTTGCGGGGATGCGGGTTCTTGCCGACCGCAGACGTATCCCGGGGGGACGTATCGCGGGGTCGGGTGTCAGTGCTCATGGTCACCAGCCGTTCTGCTCATCGGTGTCATCGGACTGTCGAGGGTGGTCACACCGGCCGTCGCGGGCCGTCGCTCATGACCTTACTCAGCGGTAAGTTCGATATTACTGCGCAGTAAGAACAAAGTCATCAGAGCGATGAAGATCACAGCGGGTGAGGGTGATCACGACGAACGAGCTCAGGGGAGTTCGACGTCGTTCTCGTCGGGGAGCACGCGGAACTCGGTGCCCGCGGGCTTCATCTCGTCGAGGCGGGCATGGTGCACACCGACGCCCGCACCGGACAGCACGGCCTGGTGGATGGGCACCGCGACGGTCGGTGCCACCGCGCGCAGATAGTCGACGGACTCGCTGAGCCGCATCCACGGCGCGCTGGCGGGGAGCGCCAACACCTCCACCGGCGTGGTGGGGGCATAGAAGTTGTCACCCGGATGCAACAGCCGCGACGGGTGCTCGGCGTCGCCCAACATGTAGGCGACGTTGTCCACCACCGGGATCTCGGAATGGATCACCGCATGTTTGCCCCCACCCACGCGGGCCGTCACCGACCCGATCGCGAACTCGTCTCCCGACTGCGCGGCCACCCAGTCACCGCCCACGTTGTCGTCTCGCAGTTGAGCGCTGGTCTGCGGATCGGCCCGTAACAGGGCGTGCGGGTTGCCGGACAGCAGGTCGGGCAACCGCTCGACGTCCACGTGGTCGGGGTGCTGATGGGTGATCAGGATCGCATCGAGCCCGGTCAACCCCTCGAAGCCGTGCGACAACGTGCCGGGATCGAAAAGGATCCGGCTGCCGTCGATCTCGACCAGGATGCAGGAGTGTCCGAAGTGAGTGATGCGCATGAATCCGAGTATGCCCCGATGCGCATGGGTTGACGACGATCGAGCAGACGGTCCTCCGGCGTCAGCCCAACGCGGCGACGACGGCGGTGTGTAGGTGTCCGTTGCTCGCGACCGCGTCACCATGCTGTGGGCCAGGTGCGCCGTCGAGCCCGGTGAACCGCCCACCTGCCTCACGGACCAGGATGTCGAGGGCGGCCAGATCCCACAGCGACACCTCGGGTTCGGTCGCCACATCCACCGACCCCTGGGCGACCAGGCAGTAGCTGAAAAAATCGCCGTACCCGCGGACCCGCCACACGCTGTCGGTGAGATCGAGGAACTGTTCGCGGATCCCGCGCTCCTTCCACCCGTCGAGGCTGGAGAACGCCAGGCTGGCCTCGGCCAGATCGGTCACCCCCGACACCCGGATCGACCGCGGTGGCCCACCGAGCTCGGCGACGAACGCGCCGAGACCGTCGCCGGCCCACCAACGCCGGCTCAGCGCGGGGGCCGACACCACGCCGACCACCGGCACCCCGTCGACCAACAGTGCGATCAACGTGGCCCAGACGGGTACACCCCGGACGTAGTTCTTGGTGCCGTCGATCGGGTCGATCACCCATTGCCGGCCCGCGATCACCTGATCGCCGCCGAATTCCTCGCCGAGGATCGCGTCGTCGGGGCGAACGGTGGCGAGTTCGGCACGGACCGCACGTTCGGTGGCGAGGTCGGCATCGGACACCGGTGTGAGGTCCGGTTTCTGGTCGACGTGCAGATCCAGTGCACCGAAGCGCTCGGTGGTGATCGCGTCGGCGGCATCGGCGATTCGCAGCGCCAGCGCCAGGTCGTCGTCGAGGGAGAACGCGCTCTGCACCATGCCCGGTAGGCTACGGGTAGCTCTCGACACCGACCGACCTCGACCGATACGGATCATTCTCCCGATGCTGCTGACCCTGACCTTCGTCGTCATCCTGGCCGGATTGGCGGTGGCGATGATCGTCCGATGGCGGCAGGGCAGACAGGCCGGTGGTCCGCAACGGTTCGACCCGAGCCTGGTGCAGGGCACGTTGACGGTGACCGGGGTCAGCGACCGACCGGAGGTCGGCGACAAGAACGGTCAGATGTTCTGCACCATCTCCGGCACCGTGCTCGGACCGCAGACCGCACCCACCGACGTCTACCAACGCATGGTGCTGCCCGACGACCAGCCGTGGCCGCAGGTCGGTGACGATCTGCCGGTGGTCTATCGGGCGGGCAAGGTGGAGACGAGCTGGCGCATCGGAACCCTCGCCCCGCCGCCATCGGATGAGCCCCCGTCGCAGCTGCCCTGAGCACGCGTGTGGTGAATTCCCGTCGCGGAAGCCGGTAGCCTGGACCACCGTGCATCCGGATGTAAGTGCTGATCTGACCGACCTCGAGACGACGTTGACCACGGTCGAGAAGGTCCTCGACCTCGACGAGCTGCGTCGTCGCATCGACGAACTCGAACACCAGGCCTCCGATCCGGATCTGTGGAACGACCAGGCCAATGCCCAGCAGGTGACGAGCGAGTTGTCGCATGCCCAGGGTGAGCTGCGACGCGCCGAATCGCTGCGCCAGCGCCTCGAAGACATGCCCGTGCACTATGAGCTCGCCGAGGCCGAGGACGGCGAGACCCGGACCACGGCCCTGGCGGACGCGGACACCGAGCGCGTCTCTCTGCGCCACGACATCGAGGCGATGGAGGTCAAGACCATGCTCGCGGGGGAGTACGACGCCCGCGATGCCCTGGTCAACATCCGGTCGGGTGCCGGGGGCGTGGACGCCGCGGACTGGGCCCAGATGTTGATGCGCATGTACATCCGGTGGGCCGAGAAACACGACTACGGCGTCGAGGTCTACGACACCTCGTACGCCGAGGAGGCGGGTCTGAAGAGCGCCACCTTCGCGGTCAAGGCGCCGTACATGTACGGCACGTTGTCGGTGGAGATGGGCACCCACCGCCTGGTGCGCATCAGTCCCTTCGACAACCAGGGTCGTCGGCAGACGTCGTTCGCCGAGGTCGAGGTGCTGCCCGTGGTGGAGACGACCGACCACATCGACGTCGACGAGAACGACGTCCGCGTCGACGTGTACCGGTCGTCTGGTCCGGGTGGGCAGTCGGTGAACACCACCGACTCTGCGGTCCGATTGACCCATGTGCCGACCGGCATCGTCGTCACGTGTCAGAACGAGAAGAGCCAGTTGCAGAACAAGGCGGCCGCGATGCGCGTGCTGCAGGCGAAGTTGCTGGAGCGCAAGCGTCAGGAGGAGCGTGCCGAACTCGACGCACTCAAGGGTGACGGCGGCTCGAGCTGGGGCAATCAGATGCGTTCCTACGTGCTGCACCCCTATCAGATGGTCAAGGACCTGCGGACCGAGTTCGAGTCCAACAACCCGACCGCGGTGCTCGACGGCGAGATCGACGGATTCATCGAGTCGGGTATCCGCTGGCGGATGAACGAGGAGGGCGGGGTCGACTGACCCTGTCCTGATCCGGTGACCGCCGGATCTCACGGCGTCGTGACGACCTGACCGGCGCCGCTCGTCGACATCCAGGTGCGTCCGGTACACAGGGGTGCCGAGGAACCGACGACCGACAAACCATGTGAGGGGCAACCATGGTGACACGACTGGCCGCGTCGCCCGCGGGCGTCGACACGGCGCAACGCTGGCTCGCGCTCAACGGACTGAACATCGTGCTGTGGCTGCTGGGTGCGGCCCTGTTGATCCGGCTGATCAACTGGTCGACGGCACGCATCCTCAGGCGCATCGACCAGGGGTTCCAGGAGAGCGACGAATTGGTTCGCTCCGAGGCGACCAAACACCGGCATGCGCTGGCCCAGGTGTTCGCGTACGTGGCCATCGGCCTGGTCTGCATCATCGCCGCGTTCTACATCGTGCGCGCGATCGGTGTGCCCATCTCCGGTTTCGCGGCGCCGGCGACCGTACTGGGTGCTGGCCTCGGTTTCGGCGCGCAGCGGGTGGTGCAGGACTTCCTGGCCGGGTTCTTCGTCATCACGGAGAAGCAATACGGCTTCGGCGACGTGGTCGAGCTGGCGCTCACCGGCGGCACCGAAGCCGAGGGCACCGTGGAGGATGTGACATTGCGGGTCACCAAGTTGCGCAACACCGACGGCGAGGTCCTGACCATTCCCAACGGTCAGATCGTCAAGGCGACCAACCTGTCCAAGGACTGGGCGCGTGCAGTGGTGGACATCCCGCTGCCGGTCGGGTCGGACATCACCCGGGTGACCGAGGAACTGCAGAAGGTGGGTGCCGCCGCCTTTGCCGATCCACGGCTCGAACCACTGCTGCTCGACGAGCCGACCCCGATGGGTGTGACCGACGTCGGTATCGACTCGCTGACCATCCGCATCGTCGCCCGCACCCTGCCCGGCAAGCAGTTCGAGGTGGCGCGCAGCCTGCGCGCCCGCATCGTCCGCGACTTCGCCAGGGCTCGGATAGCGCTGGCGCCCAGCAGCACCATGGACACCACCGAACTCAACGCCGACGCCGAGGAGGTCACGCGATGAGCACCCCGCCCAACGACCCCGACGGCACCCCGACGCAGACGCCGTCGACCGCGGCCACCCAGCGGATCGAGCTCGGCCGGACCGGGCGCGGTGGTGCGCACCGCGAGCCTGCCACCTCGGAGGCGGCGCCGCCCGACTCGGGTCCCCTCGACACCGCGATCGAGTCCGCGGGTGCCCCCGCCGGTACGACCTCACCGACCACCGGTCCGAACCTGGTGCAGGAGTCGCACCCGGAGAAGACGTCACTGTGGCATCGGATTCCCCGGACGCTGTTCCGCGGACGGGTGCGGACCACCACGGCGGTGATGTTGCTGGCATTCGTCGGCTGCTTCCTGCTGTACGGGCAGACGTCGGCGCACTACCAGGAGGTGGATCGTGACCGTCAGGCCGCGGAGATCCAGCGGTCGGCCAACCTGCTGACCCCCACGTCCAAGACCCCCACGTCGACCCCGCGTTACACCTCGACCCTTCCCTCGACCCCCGAGTCGTCCACCTCGGAATCGAGTACGGACGAGACCACACCGACGACCACCCCCGACGAGACGTCGCAGCAGACCGACGTGCCCACCACCACGGCGCCGACCACCACCCGGAACCAGAACCCGCTGGCGCCGTTCCTGAACCAGGGCACCACCACGCCGACGACGCAGCAGCGACGCTGACCCTCCGACGGGCCGTGTCGGCCTGCCGGGAACGCTCAGCTCGCGTGGTTACACTGGCTTCCCGTGATCAGGCTCGAGAAAGTCACGATGAAGTACAAGGCCTCCTCGCGTCCGGCCCTCCAGGACCTGAGTCTCGAGGTCGACAAGGGCGACTTCGCGTTCCTGATCGGTCCGTCCGGGTCGGGCAAGTCGACGTTCTTCCGGTTGTTGCTCAAGGAGGACCGTCCCACCAGCGGGTCGATACGGGTGGGTCAGTTCGAGGTGAACAAGCTGCCGCGGCGCAACGTCCCCAAACTGCGCCAGTCGATCGGGTGCGTGTTCCAGGACTTCCGACTGCTCCAGCAGAAGTCGGTCGCCGACAACGTGGCCTTCGCGCTCGAGGTGATCGGCAAGCCCAAGACGACCATCAACCGGGTGGTGCCGGAGGTGCTCGACTACGTCGGACTCGGCGGTAAGTCCGACCGCATGCCCAACGAACTCTCCGGCGGGGAGATGCAGCGCGTGGCCATCGCCCGCGCGATCGCCAACCGACCGTTGGTGCTGCTGGCCGACGAGCCCACCGGCAACCTCGACCCCGACACCAGCGAGGAGATCGTGGACGTCCTCGACCGGGTGAATCGCCGCGGCACCACCGTGGTGATGGCCACCCACGACCGGCACATCGTCGACGCCATGCGTCGCCGGGTGCTGGAGTTCGACCTCGGCCGTCTCGTCCGCGACGACGCGCACGGGGTCTACGGACTCGACTGACCCACTCCCGTCCGGGTCCGCGACCCGGGTGTCACCTGCCTCGACGAGCCGTAAGGACGCCGCCGCACACATGAGAGCAAGTTTCCTTCTCCGCGAGATCCTCAACGGACTGCGCCGTAACGTCACGATGACCCTGGCCATGGTGTTGACCACCGCGATCACCCTGGCCATGTTCGGCGGTGGTCTGCTGGTGGTGCAGATGGCCGACAAGTCGCAGAAGATATTCCTCGATCGCGTGGAGATGCAGCTGTTCCTCGCCGACTCGGTCTCCGGCTCGGATCCGTCGTGCCAGCGGGCACCGTGTTCTGTCCTGCTGAACGACTTGAAGAAGGAGCAGGGCGTCGAGTCGGTGCGGTTCATCGACCGCCACGAGGCCTACGAGACGGCCAAGCAGACGTTCAAGGACAACCCCGACATCGCGTCCAACATCCGTGAGGGCACCCTGCCCGCGTCGTTCAAGGTGCGGATGGCCGACCCGAACCGGTTCGGCGCGGTGCTCGACGAGTACCAGGGCAGACCGGGGATCGACGGGGTGCTGGACCAGCGTGAGCTGGTGAAACGCATCTTCAGCGTGCTCGACGGTACGCGCAACGCGGCCTTCGCCATCGCCACGGTGTTGGCCATCGCGGCCATCCTCCTCATCGCGAACACCGTGCAGGTGGCCGCCTTCACCCGGCGTACGGAGGTGGGGATCATGCGCCTGGTCGGTGCGACCCGGTGGTACACCCAGCTGCCGTTCCTGCTGGAGGCGGTGGTCGCCGCGTTGGCCGGTGCGGTGCTCTCGATCGCGGGGTTGTTCGCGGCCAAGGTGTTCTTCTTCGACCGTGCCCTCAACGACCTCTACGGGGTGAACATCCTGGCGCGCATCACCAACGCCGACGTGCTGTTCGTGTCGCCGTGGTTGGTCATCGGCGGGGTGCTCCTGGCGGGGGTCACCGGCTATCTCACCCTCCGGTTCTACGTCCGCGAGTAGACGCTCAGATCAGCAGCAACTCCAGAAGGGTGATCGCGACGACCTCGCGGTGCCGGAACTGTGCCGGCAGCACGGATTCGCCGACCTCGCGGAACCCCTGCAGGGCGTAGAACTCACGGAGTCGGCGGTTGCCTGCCACACAGTCCAGACGCAACCGGTCGTGACCGCGGGCGCGGGCCTGCGGCGCACACCACGCGAGCAACTGCTCACCCCAACCGTGACCGGCGAAGCGCCGGTCGACCATCAACCCGTGCACATAGCCCGCGCGGTCGTCCACACCCCAGAAGTCGGGGTCGGTGTCGATCAGCCGCACCGCGGTGACGATCTCCCCGTCCACCTCACCGACGTGCCACTCGCCGCGCGCGGCCTGGTCGGCGATATCGGCGGCGGTGATCTCACCCGGCTGCCACTGGCCGGTGTTGCCGCGGGAGAGCATCCAGCGCGCGCTGTCGTCGCGGAGGGCGACGATGCCGTCGGCGTCGGCGGGGGAGGCGACGCGCGGCGCGGGCATGTCGCCCGTGTCCCGGGTGGGAGGGTCCGGGGTGGGAATGTTGCGGGTGGGAGTGCTCTGGCCGGGAATGTCTGAGCTCACGCATCCCTTGTACACCGTCGGTAAACGATTTCCGACGTCGCGGCGGATCTCCTAGAGTTGGGGGTTCCGCCAGCACGCACCGAGACATCTGAGAGGGGTGACGATGAGCGCGCAGAAGACGAGCAAGCCCCAGAGGAGCACGGAGAAGTCCTCGCGTTCGGTGATCGCGACCAACCGTCGCGCGCGCCACGACTATGCGGTTCTCGACACCTACGAGGCGGGTGTCGCGCTGGTGGGGACCGAGGTGAAGAGTCTGCGGCAGAGCAAGGCGTCGCTGGTGGACGCGTTCGCGACCATCGATGACGGCGAGGTGTGGCTGCACGCGCTGCACATCCCGGAGTACGTCAACGGGTCGTGGACCAACCACCCGGTGCGACGCAAGCGCAAGCTGCTGCTGCACCGCAAGGAGATCGACCGGCTGATCGGTCGTATCCGGGAGTCCAACCTGACCCTGGTACCGCTGTCGATGTACTTCAGCGACGGCAAGGTGAAGGTGGAGATCGCGTTGGCCCGCGGTAAGCAGGCTCACGACAAGCGCCAGGACCTGGCCAAACGCGACGCCCAACGCGAGGTCGCGCGGGAGCTCGGTCGTCGGGTGAAGGGTATGCCGGGTTAGCAGCCCGACTCGGCCCGCTGCCGAGAAAAGGGGAATGCGTCAGACGCGACGACTGTTAGACTCTGGTGTCCGCCTCACACAGGGCGGTCTCGACGGGGCTGATCGGTTTCGACTGCGCACGTCGATGTAGGGGAAGCGTGTCGGTGCAGGCAAGAGACCACCGTCAAGCGTCGTTGCAACCAATTAAGCGCCGATTCCAATCAGCGCGACTACGCCCTCGCCGCCTGAGCGACGGCTAGTCTGTCGGCCCGGAGATGCTCCCGCTCCGGATCCCGGCATCAGCTAGGGAGCTCACCGTCCTACGCGGTCGCGGCGTAGGACGGGACAAACAACAGCGACTGGGATCGTCATCCTGGCTTGTTCGCGTGACCAGGAGATCCGAGCAGAGGCTCAGCGGACTGCACACGGAGAAGCCCTACTGAAGCGGCGAAGGACCCGGGTTCGATTCCCGGCAGCTCCACCGTCAGCAGCGGAGAGGTTCGGACCGCCGAACCTCTCCGCTGTCTTCGTCTCCGGCCCGTGCCGCCGCCCACACCCGCGCCTCGCGGGGGCTGGGCGACAATGGCCGGTATGACATCCGAGTGCCCGGAGTTCGCTGCCACCCGAGGTCTACACCCGGTGTTGTCCGACCGTTTCAGTCCGCTCGACTTCGACGCCGGGTCCGAGGTGAGCGACGCCGAGGTCGACACGCTGCTCGACGCCGCGCGGTCGGCACCATCGGCGGGGAACTCGCAACCGTGGTCCTTCGTCGTCGCCCGCCGCGACGACGCCGTGCATCGACGGGTGCTGCCGTACCTGGCGTCGAGTTCGGCAGGCTGGGCGGGACGGGCCGGACTGTTGGTCGTCCACCTCTGCCATCTCTTCGTCGAGGACACCCCGGACTGGCCGTACTCCGAGTTCTCCCACTACGACGTCGGTCAAGCGGCCGCGTACATGACCGTGCAGGCCCTCGCGCTCGGTCTGTCGGTGCGCCAGTTCCGTGCATTCGATCGGGACGGGCTCGCGCGTGAGTTCGACGTCCCCGACCACTGGGAGGTCGCGACGATGAGCGCGTACGGAATCGCCGGCCACGGTATCGGCGAGTCGCTCCCCGGGTCGCGGTCCCGGCGAAGCCGTGCCGACATCACCTGGGCCAGAGCCGGTGTGGCGACGACACGGGAGTGACCGCGATGCCGAGCTCGCAGGCTCCGTGTCACTGCTCGGCGATCATGGACTCGCGGACGGAGTCGGCCAGCTCGGCGCGTACCCCGTCGGGCATCTGTAACCACGAGTTCCGCACCTGCCAGTCGTAGCAGGCATCGTCGAGGCGATGTCGGAACGCGTGCTCGTCGAGGTGCGGCTCCGCCGACTGGTCGGGAAACCGCGCTCTGATCTCGTCGGTTGTGGTGCCCTCCGGTGCGTGCAGCGCGGCGACCACCGCGGGTGGTAGGCCGGCGAGGTCATCGGTCATCGGACCCCGTCATTCCCTTGTCTTCCGGTCGAATTCCGGATCGGGCGCCTGTTGCCCGTCCGCATAGAATTCGTCCCACCCCGACCAGTGTGGTGTGGCGATCCCACCGACCACGTCCCGCCAGTGGTTGGCCCCGTCCTTGTCGGCGAACACCTTCTGCCAGTCCAGCGCCCCGTTGGCGTCCGTCCACTGCGGATTGTCCCGCAGCACTTCGGGATGCTGCTCGGTGTACCCGACGAAGCGTTGAAACGTCAGGTATTCGGGATCGTCCTCGACAAGGATGGCGGTGTTCCTGAGGGCTTGCATGGCGGCTGAATCGGTGGTCCGGGGATCGGGCTCGTCGCCGATGACGGATTCCTTGAGGTAGTCCTGCGGGATGTCCAGATAGTCGCCGACGACCGGGATCTTGCTGCCCAGGTTGACCGACAGGCTGTAGAGCTTCTCGGCGCTCTCGTACGCCTCCTTGTCGTGATCGTAGGCCTGGTCGTGCAGCAGGTCGTACTGCTGGTGGTAGCCGCTGCGCAGACCCTTGTCGAGCATCCCGGCGGCCCTGGCCAGAGATGAGGAGTGCGACGGATCCGCGCCGAACTGTTGTGCCATCGCTCCCTTCCACTCGACGGCGGCGTGGTTGATGGTCGACGCCGCGGTCGGATCGGAGTCCAGCCCGGTGAACAGGTGGCGGAGTTCGTCGGGTCGCATCGGCTCGACGTCGTGGTCGCCGAGACCATGACCGTCGGATATGCCGCTGAAACCGCCGAGGTAGGGGGCCATGGAAGTTGCGAGGGTCTGGGTCAGCATCGGGCTCCGGCCGCCGAGATCCTGCGTGAAAGCCTTGTTGGACCCGTCGCCCAGGAAGTGACCCACCACATCGGCGGACTCATGCGCCTGACCCGCCCGGAAGGCGTTGCCGTCGCCGTCGGCATGGCCCAGCCAGTCGACGAGCGAACTCGCACCGGCGCTGTGCGTGCCCCAGTGATGTTGCATGATCCCCGCCAGATGCGAACCGGCGACGTAGTGCCCGCCGTCGTCACAGGTCACCTTCATGTTCTGCCCGGTGATGACGTCATGCGCGGCGATCTCGTCGGTCCCGCTGACCAGCAGGGTGCGGTCGAGCATGGCGGTGAGCCCGTCGGATCCACCCGACGGCCCACCGCCGCCGAACACCCGAGGGAGGTCGGGATCGCTGGTGTCGCCTGCGATCTCGGCGACCTGTTTGGTGAGCCCCCGGTCCACGTCGGTGCCGACGCGCAGGTCACCACCACCGGAGGCCATCAGATCGGTCAGCCGTTCCAGATCCTTGGTCCGGCGAATGGCGACGGCCTTCACCTCACGCACCGACCGCTGCGCCGTGCCCACGGGTTGTACGACCGTGGTATCGGCGGTCAGATCATCCGTCAACAGACTTCGCACCGACGAGGGCAACGACGCCATACCCCCGTGATCGCCTGCGGCGGTGCCGATCCGGGGGTTGCTCATCAGTTGCAGACCGTCGGCGAGACTCTTCTGCACCACGTCGTGGTCGGGTCCCGGCCGCGACGGGTCACCGTCGACGTCACGGTTGTTCTCGGCCAGACCGGCGATCTCGGCGATGCTCTTGCCGTCGAGGTGACACATCAGGGTCCTGAGGAAGTCGTATTGCCCCTGGGGCAGATCGGCCGGTGCGCCGTTCCTCAGCGCCGCCAGCTGGTCCGGGGTCAATGTCGTGGCGGCTCGCAACTGATCGCGCTCGTCGGGCGACAGATGGCGACCGGACTGCAGTGCGTTCCAGATGTCGTCGGCGGCGGCGCCACCGAGCGAGGACCGAACGGGGGTCAGCGCGACCAGGCGTTCGCTCGCGGCGTGAATCGCTGCCGCGCACCGATGGTCGGCGTCGGCGAAGTGCACGGTCAGCCGGTGTAGGTCGACCGAGCCGTGCTCGGCGTGCGCGGCGCGCCGCTCCGCCAGGCGGTCGAGTCGTGCGGTCGCCGTCTCGTCTCCCGCGCACACCGCCCGGGCGAGTGAGTAGTTGTAACCGTCGCGCACCGTCCAGTCGTCGGCGACGACGTAGCCGTCGGTCTCGTAATCGTGCGCCGCGGTGAGCAGCCGGCATCTCATCGTGGACAGCGAGGTGTTCGCGTCGGTGATGGCCCGGCTCAGCGCCGTGAAGGCGCCACCGACGCGGATCAGTGCCGCGCGATCCCTGCCGACGCGTACGTCGGCCGCCTCGCGGGCCGACCCCGACCAGTCGAGCCCGCCCACCGTGGACGACACGACCTGCGCCACATCGTCGACCGCGCCATGCAACACCGTTGTCCGTGCCGCGGCTGCCGGTAGTTCGTCGAAGTGCAACGCCTCGATCCACGGCCGGGACGGAGAGTTCACCGACCCGAGTTTCGCGGTGACGCGTTCAGTTCACCCATCCCCGCCAGGCGGGCGGCCGCGGTGGCATCGGTGTCGATGTAGTCGTCCGCGGCGTGGTCGAGAACGGTCTTCCACTCGCCGACACGGTCGTGCAGCACCTCGAGAGCGGAGGCGACCGCACGCACCGCCTCGGTCATCGCGTGTCCCGTCGCGATCCCGGCGAGTCCCGGCACAGGGTCCTGCAGACCGGTGACGAACCCGGGATGGTGCACCAGACCATCTGCCAGCGCGTCGATCGCGGAGGCCGCGGTACGCAATTCGTCGGGCGTCACGCGCATATCGGACATTGCTCACCTTTCCCGGTCGCGAGACGTCGATGTGAGAGATCGTATCGGCGACGTGTCAGGGGAGAGGTTGTCTGTCATTCGCACGCGCGACGCTGACCAGCGCCGACGCTGCCATGGAATTCAACCCCCCACGAAGGTGTTGAACCCCTCTGTGCCCAGGGGAGACACCGACCCCGGACTACGACGTGACGAGGAGAATTCAGCCACATGACGACAGTTCCGACCATCACCCTCAACGACGGTCATCAGATCCCGCAGCTGGGTTTCGGTACGTTTCAGATCGAGCCGGATCAGACGGCCGATGCCGTGCGTGAGGCGCTCGAAGTCGGGTATCGACACATCGATACCGCCGAGATGTACGGCAACGAGGCTGAGGTCGGTGCGGGTATCCGCGATTCCGGTGTGCCTCGCGACGACATCTTCATCACCAGCAAGTTGAACAACGGTCTGCACCGTCCCGACGACGCACGTAGGGCGTTCGACGAGACGTTGCAGAAGCTGGGTGTGGACACCATCGACCTCTTTCTCATCCACTGGCCGTTGCCGACCCGCTACGACGGTGACTACGTGTCGACCTGGAAGACGTTGATCGACTTCAAGAACGAGGGTCGCGCCGCGTCGGTGGGTGTGTCGAATTTCCAGACCGATCACCTCGATCGGTTGGCTGCGGAGACCGACCTGGTGCCCGCGGTCAACCAGATCGAGGTGCACCCCTATTTCACCAACGAGTACGTGCGGGCCCACGACCAACGGCATGGCATCGCGACCGAGGCGTGGTCGCCGATCGCGCAGGGAGCCGTGCTGGACGACCCGGTGATCGGCGCGATCGCCGAAAGCGTCGGTAAGTCACCGGCTCAGGTGGTCTTGCGTTGGCATCTGCAGCGTGGCGACATCGTCTTCCCCAAGTCGGTCACCATCGAGCGGGTGAAGCAGAACTTCGAGCTGTTCGACTTCGAGCTCACCTCGACCCAGGTCTCGGAGATCGCCGAACTGGACAAGGGTGAAGACGGCCGGACCGGTCCGAACCCGGACTCCTTCGACTACATCCCGTCCTGACGACCCGACCGGACGCCCGGCGCCTGTCCATGCGGCCGACGCCGGGCTCCGGCGTTCTCGGATGTTTCTGACGTGGTCAGCGGAGCGCGCTCATGAGCCACGGCAACACGTCGACGAATGCGTTCGCCCCGTAGGCCCAACTGTGTCCGCCCGGCGTCCCGCGGAACACCGTGCGGATTCCCACCCGCGCAGCGGTGGTGGACAGTGAGTGCGCGGCCCGGATCTGCGGGGTGCTGCCACCGCGCGGCGAATCAGCCCAGCGGCCCTCGGACTGGAACCACCCGTTGAGTCGACCGTCGTAGTTTCCGTGGCGGACCATCACGGTGGTCGGGTCGAATCGGTCGAGGGCCGCGGAGTTCCCACCGAACAGCGCCCGCACGCTGCCGGCGTGGTCACCCGCGTTCGGGACCAGATCGCCGGAGATGTCGGCGAAGGCTCCGAACATGTCGGGGTGACGCACCGCGAGATCCACCGCGCAGGTGCCCCCCATCGACCAACCCACGACGCCCCAGTGCCGCGCGAACGGCGACGCACCGAAGTGGGAGATGACATAGGGCCGCACCTCGTCGACGACGTGGGTGTCCACATTGCCGCGTGGACCGTCCACGCACTCGGTGTCGTTGGTCAGGCTCCCGGTGGGGTCGATCAACACCATGATCGGCGCGACGCCACCATGTGCCGACGCGTACCGATCGGCGGTCGCCGCCGCGTTGCCGCTGCGTACCCAGTCCTCGGGTGTGGTGACCACCCCGCCGATCATGATCACCGCGGGGAGCGCGGTCGGCCGAGGCGTGTGGAACCATGCCGGCGGCAGGTAGACGTATTCGGTGCGATGCCGGAAGTGACTGCGGTTTGCCGGGACGGCGATGGGCACGATGACCCCGGTGGGCGTGTTGGTGCCCTGGAACGCGACCAGCTTGGCCGGCGACGTCTGGTGCGGCAACGGCCCGGCGGTCAGCCCGTCCCAGGCGCGGTCGACCGAGGTGTAGTACCCCGACCACTGATCGGCGGCCAGCGCGACGCCGATGGCGACCAGCGGTAACGCGACCACCGTCAGCGTGCGTCGCCACCAGCGTGCGCTGCGCCAACCCACCACGGCGAGCAACAGACCGGCCGCCAGAGCGCCGGCGAAGAACCAGAACGTGACCGGCGCGGTCTCGGGCATCCAACCCTGGGTGTCGAGCCAGAACCACGCGCCTGCACACACCGCGCCACCGACGCTGACCGCCATGGGAATCCAGAACCAGTGCCTGCCATCGTCACTACGTCGCCCCAGCGCAACCACCAAGGCGAACACCGCCAACGCCTCGAACGCAGGACTGAACCACCCGTGGAGCAGGGAAATGTCCAGCGGGGGCGCCGTGGACACCGTGCCGGGCGCACCCACCGTTACGGTGTGCACCTGCCAATGATGCCCGCGCCGCCTGACACGTTGCTGTGAAACCCGGTTCGATGCCGAGTCGTGATCGCCCGGGCCCGGGTGGCCGGGGTCGAAGGTCGGCCCGACGGCTGACCGAGGTGGCAGAATCCGGGTGGAGACGGCAACGGGCCACACCGGAAGCGAGAGAGGACCATCGCAGGATGACTCATGAACGCGCGGGAACACCGGCACTGCCGGAAGACCTGATCGACGTGGCCGCGGTCGAGGACGCGTACTACTCGTTGCACCCGGACCCCGCCGACCCCGGTCAGCGCGTGACCTTCGGCACCTCGGGACACCGTGGCTCGAGTCTGGACACGGCGTTCAACGAAGACCACATCCTGGCCACCACCCAGGCCATAGCGGAGCATCGCACCGCGGCCGGGATCACCGGTCCGTTGTATCTGGGCCTGGACACCCACGCCCTCTCCCGGCCCGCCTGGCGGACCGCCATCGAGGTGCTCGCGGCCAACGGCGTCCGGGTGGCCGCCGAACTGGAAGGTCGCTTCACCCCGACACCTGCGGTGTCGGTGGCCATCCTGACGCACAACGCGAGCGCCGAGGCGGTGGGGGATCAGGCGGACGGCATCGTCGTCACCCCGTCGCACAACCCGCCGAGGGACGGTGGCTTCAAGTACAACCCACCCAATGGCGGGCCCGCGGGCAGCGACATCACGTCCTGGATCGCCGACCGCGCCAACGAGCTGCTGGCCGACGGATTGACCGGGGTACAGCGCGTTCCGTTCGACGAGGCCGTTGCCTCGGATCTGGTGTCGAACTTCGACTTCACCGCCCACTACGTCGACCAACTGCGGTACGTGGTGGACATGGCGGCCATCCGCGACAGTGGGGTACGTATCGGCGCCGACCCGCTGGGCGGCGCCTCGGTGGGCTACTGGGCCGATATCGGCTTCATCTACAGCCTGCAGAACCTCAGCGTGGTGAACCCGACCGTCGACCCGACGTTCGGGTTCATGACCCTCGACGGTGACGGCAAGATCCGGATGGACTGTTCGTCGCGGTACGCGATGGCGTCGCTGATCTCGGCGCGTGATTCCTACGACGTGGCCACCGGCAATGACGCCGACTCCGACCGGCACGGCATCGTGACCCCGGACGGTGGACTGCTGAACCCCAACCACTACCTCGCGGTGGCCATCGATTATCTGTTCACCCACCGCCCCCAGTGGTCGGAGAACGCCGCAGTAGGCAAGACGCTCGTCAGCTCCTCGATGATCGACCGCGTGGTCGGGGGGTTGGGGCGGCGTCTGGAGGAGGTGCCGGTCGGATTCAAGTGGTTCGTCGACGGACTGCTCGACGGCAGCATCGCCTTCGGCGGGGAGGAGAGCGCGGGAGCGTCGTTCCTGCGGTTCGACGGCACGCCGTGGTCGACGGACAAGGACGGCATCATCATGGCGTTGCTGGCCGCGGAGATGATCGCCACGACCGGCAAGACCCCCTCGCAGCGCTACGCCGAGCTGGTGGCGCAGTATGGCGACCCGGCCTACGCGCGGATCGACGCGCCCGCCACGCGAGAGCAGAAGGCGGTGTTGGCCGAGTTGTCGGCCGATCAGGTGCACGCCACCGAGTTGGCGGGCGAACCGATCACCGCGATCCTCACCGAGGCGCCGGGAAACCATGCGCCTCTCGGCGGGCTGAAGGTGACCACCGAGAACGCCTGGTTCGCGGCGCGGCCGTCGGGAACCGAGGACGTCTACAAGATCTACGCCGAGTCGTTCAAGGGGCCGGAGCACCTCGCCAAGGTGCAGCAGGAGGCGCAGCAGTTGGTGGACGCCAGTCTGCAGGGCTGACTGGGCGCCCGTGTCGGGGCCGCGCGGTGGTGGTGCGGGCGTGGGCAGGGTCGAACCTGGTAGAAATGCGACCCGACAGTCGGGATGACCCGGTGGCCCGCGAGCCCGCGTCCCGATCACCGCGAGCGAAGAAGACGACACCACTGTGATGGCCAGAGATCGACACCAGCCCCGACCCACGTCCAGCACCGCCACCTACATCCTCGGTGGGCTGGCGGCGTTGGTGATCGTGGGGCTGGTGATCGGTGGTGTGATCTGGAACAACCAGCGCGGCAAGGGTGAGGTGGACGAGAACGTGTTGGCGCAGAACGCGGCGCTGATCGTCGGTGATCAGCAGGCTCCGGTGACCGCGGACGTCTTCGAGGACTTCCAGTGCCCGTACTGCAAGCAACTCGAGGCGGCCTCGGGTCAGGCGATGGTCGACGCCGTGAAGGCGGGCAAGCTGCGCATCCGGTTCCACCTGTTGACGTTCCTGAACTCCCAGTCCGGCTCGGGTGACTACTCGTCACGGACCGCCGGCGCGGCCCTCTGCGTTGCCGAGGGTGAGAACCGCGACGTGTTCTGGAAGTTCCACACCTCGTTGTTCGCGCAGCAACCGGCCGAGCACTCCACCGACCTCGACAACAAGCGGATCGCGCAGATCGCGACCGACTCGGGGGCACGTCCGGCGACCTCGACGTGCATCGTGGACGGCGCGAAAGTCGGGCAGGCGAACAAGGCGGCGCAGCAGTCTCAGATCCAGCTCGACAAGGCTCTCAACGGACAGGGTGGGACCCCGTCGGTGCTCGTCGCGGGCAAGCCCGTCGAGAACATCCTGGACGGGCCCCAGTGGATCGACGGGCTGCTCACCAAGGCGAGCACGGCGGGTTGAGCGATTTGGTCGCGCCTCCGGCGATGGTGTAATTTCGACCGAGTCCGAAAAGGACGCGGGGCTATGGCGCAGCTGGTAGCGCACCACACTGGCAGTGTGGGGGTCAGGGGTTCGAGTCCCCTTAGCTCCACTTCGATGGACAGGTCAGACAGGACCTGACTTCCCCTGTTTCGCCGATCTTTGCACTGTCGGTATGTCTCGGCCGTCATCAGCAACCGATCCGACTCGCGGCACAGGCCCGACCGTAAGTAGCGAGCCGTCGGCGCAATCGCCGGACCACAGGCTGGTGTTCGTCGACCTGACGTAGTCGGGCCAGACCATCGACACTCGCTGAGACACCTCTACGTCAACTGATCCCGCAGTGACGCGGGGTCGAGATACTGGCGGTCGTCGGTCACCTTGCGGTCACTGTTGAACACGAGGACCTTCGCGTAGTGCAGCTCGAAGTGTGCACCCGGCGAATGGCGCGCCAACGTCTGACCCAGGAAGGTGAGGTCCGCCTCCGAGCTTCCGGTTCCGATGAGCTCGTAGGCCACCGCATCGTCTGAGCTGTACACCGCGCGGACCTGCTCCCGGTAGTCGGGGAAGGCTTCGAACCACGCGCGACTCCAGGTCAAGGTGTGTTCGACACCGAGGTGAACCGTCGGTGTCAGCTGGAACCGATAGTCGTCAGCACACGAATGCAGCCACTCGTGCCAGCGCTGATCGGTCCAGGACTGGTGTACCCGACGTTGTAGAGCAATAAGATCCATCGTTTACCTCTCACCCGCTCGCTATTTCTGCGAACGGTAGAGCGATGCAACGTTCCCGTCAATAGCGGCCATCTGTCAGCTATTGTGGTGATATGCCTCGGAGCAGTGCGACAGACGCGGCCCTGACCCGCGAACGAATTCTCCGCGCGGTTGTGGACTGCGCATCGCACGAGGGGTTGAGCCACGTCAGCACGCGGTCCATCGCCCGTCGGGTAGGGCTGAGCAGCTCGGGTGTCCTGGGTCCCTTCGACTCTCGTGAGTCGTTGTTGCACGAGGCGCTCGACGTGGCGGTGGGGGAGTTCGTGGAACAGGTCGTGACGCCGAGCCTGGGTCACCGCGTGGGTCGTGCCCGACTGGACGCGATTGCTGAGCGGTGGACTGCCTACCTCACGGACTGTCCCTTCCCCGGTGGGTGTGTGATGACCGCTGTCTCCGTGGATCTGGACGGGCAGCCCGGTGAGCTGCGTGATCGTGCACGCGCGGCTGTGAAGCACTGGCGAGCGTTCCTGGTCGATCAGTTCCGCGCGGCGGGGCGATCCGATGTTCACGCCGTGGACGACGCCGTGGCGCTGATCGGGATCGCCATGGCAATGAATCAGGAGGTCCAACTAGTCGGCGAATCGGACGCCGCGCTGGAACGCGGGCGACGCATGATGCGATCGATCATAGAGCGCGACCGAACGGGCTCACCGAACGAGAGGCGTCTGACGACATGAACACTGCGGCAAGGTCATCCGCGACATCCGGCTGGACCAGCCGGTTGAGCGGGACCGTCTGGGGCGTGACGCACGACGAGATCTTCATGCACTACCCCTGCGATGACCTGGTGAGCGACCCTGACATCGAGGCCTGGCGCGGTGTCTCGGTCGCCGCCCGACCGGAAAGGGTCTGGCCATGGGTCGCGCAGATCCGGCTGGCGCCGTACTCGTACGACTGGATCGACAATTTCGGGCGACGCTCACCCCGTGTGCTGCGTGGTCTTCCCGAACCGGCCGTCGGCGACTCGTTCACCGCGAGTGGCGGGCGACCGCTGGGACGTATCGTGGCCGTGGAACCCGGTGTCCAGCTCACAGCGACCATTCTGGGCGTCCTGATGTCGTATGTGGTGGTCCCCGACGGTAGCTCGACTCGATTGTTGCTCAAGGTCGTCGCTGAACGTGGTCGGTTGTGCGCGCGGCCGCTGATCCTGGGTGACCTGGTGATGGCGCGCCGACAGCTGTTGAATCTCAAGCGGTTCGCCGAAGAGTGAGGTGTTCGGTGCTCCAGCCCGGTCGACCCGCGGATCCGTCATGATGCGCACCCTCTGATCGGGAGGCCCTCCGGCCCTCACCGACCGTCGCCACGTGCGCGGTGGTCGCGGACGCGGGTGCGATTGAGGCAGGTCGTGGAGCAGTATCGGCGGTGCGCGCGTCCCCCGTCGTCGATGAAGACATCGACGCAGTCGGCCGCTCCGCACACGCCGAGACGGTCCCACCCGACGAGCCGCACGGCGTCGAGTGTGGTCGCCGTGAATCGCGCCAGCAGAATGCCCGCGACGCTCCGCGCAGGGGAGTGCCACCGCAGATCGCCGGCGAGCGTGAGCCGCGGTTGAAGACGCGTGCGCGCCAACAGCGCGTTCAGTCGTTCGGCGCGATCCGGCGCGTCGAACACCTCCCACACCTCGTCGGCAGCCGCTTGGACGACGGCATCGTCCGGCAGCCACTCGATATCGCTGAGCGGGGCCGGGCGCTCGCGCGCTGTGGCAAGAGGTATTCGCGCGCGTCCGTTGACGATCCTCGTAAAGGAGTCGAACGGAATCGAGTCAACCCGGTCCATGATGCGACGGTAGCGCGAGGCGCCGCAATCACACATGTAACCCAAATTAGCTGAATTGCGGTTACCCTGTCTGCAGTCCGCGGCCGACAGCGGTGAATGGATCAACAGGAGGTGATCGACGATGAGCCTTCGGATCATCGGGGTTCCCGACAGCGCCGGTGCGTACTGCGTCGGAGTGGAGCACGCCCCGGCTGCGTTACGTCAGGCCGGGCTGATCACCGAGATCGTCACTGCGGGAGGGACGGTGCACGATGCGGGAGATCTCACGGTCCGCCGATGGCGGCCCGATCGCGTCTCGCCGCGCGCGCAGAACGTCGATGACGAGGTGTCATCGCTGCGTGAGGTGTCCGATGCCGTCGCCGACGGCTTGACGGCGGGCGACCGTGTGCTCGTGGTCGGTGGTAGCTGCACCGTCGCGGTGGGCGTCTGTGCGGCGCTCGATCGAGTGGTCGGAAGGGCGCGTCTGGTCTACATCGATCGGCACCTGGACCTGAACACGCCGTCGTCGACGGAGGAGGGATCGCTGAGCTGGATGGGTATGGCACATGCGTTGAACATTCCCGGAGCCGTGCCCGAGGTCGCCGGCTTCGCCGGACCGACGACCATCCTCCGCCCAGACGATCTGGTCTATCTCGGTGTCCAACCTTCGGCGACAACGGAGTGGGAACGTGCACAGCTCGATCGCCTCGGGGTGGCGTTGATCGATCAATCCGAGCTGGTCGCAGCTCCACACCACGCGGCTGCCTCCGCAGCGGAGGTGCTGTCGCCGGGGCCGTTCGGTGTGCACCTGGACGTCGACGTACTCGACTTCCTCGACGCTCCCCTGGCCGAGAACGTCAATGGGCGAAACACCGGTCCGACCCTCGAACAGCTCGAACCTGCGCTCGACGAACTCTGGAGCCGGGATGGCTGCAGAGTGCTCTCGATCGGACAACTCGTCCCGGCGCACGCCGAATCCGACCCCACCGTTCTGCCTCGCTTCGTGCAGATGCTCGGTCGAGTGCTCCCAGAGTCGTCGTGAGCACAGGCTGGTGGTCTCGACCGCCCGCTGACATCGTTGCGTGATGTGGACTCGCAACACCTCATCCGCTCTGGTGTCTGCCGTGGTACTCGCGGTCGGTGCATCGTTGCTCCTCGCCCCGAGTGCCTCGGCGCGGCCGGTCACGCCCGATCCGGTGCAGCTACCCAACGGCGTGTCGTCACCTGGCAACCGCACCGAGCATCCGCTCACCCCGCCGTTCTCGCCCGTCCAGGTCCCACGTCCCATCGTGACCGGTGGCGATGGAGTCTCTCGGGTCGTCGTCTACCGCGCCTATCCGTTTC
Source organism: Williamsia sterculiae (assembly GCF_900156495.1). Lineage (GTDB taxonomy): Bacteria > Actinomycetota > Actinomycetes > Mycobacteriales > Mycobacteriaceae > Williamsia_B > Williamsia_B sterculiae. The sequence continues at coordinate 118,659 of NZ_FTNT01000006.1, read as the reverse complement.
TGGCGCCGTGGCTCCACACCGCGATCGGGCGCAATCCCTGGGAGGTACAGGGCGCCGCGCGCCTCACCTTCGTCGACCCGATCGGTGGACGGACGGTGGTGGTGAATCCGAACGGGCATTGTGACTTCACCGACGGCCGGTCTGTCGGCCCCGGGACACCACTGCGCCCGATCGTGGTCGACACCGGCGGTTTCGCGGTCACCATCGAGCCGCGGTTGCACCGGCCGGGCTGAGAGGCTTTTCGAGTCGCCGCCCGTCGCCCGAACGAGGTGCGGTGGGTGGGTATTCCGCGGAGATCCCATCCGAATCGCCGTGACGAAAACTCTGGCAGGCGAGCGCTCTCCATCGTTACCGTCGGTCCGGCCGTCGTAGGGCGACCACGCCATCACTACGGCCGACAAGAAGGAGTTCGGTTGTGCCCTCGTCACGGCAGATCCATCTGGGAGTCGCGCTCGACGGTGCCGGGTGGCATCCGGCCGCCTGGCGAGATCCCCACTCACGGCCACGTGAGCTGTTCGCCGCCGAATATTGGGCGGACCTCGCCGCCACCGCCGAACACGGGTTGCTGGACTTCGCGACGATCGAGGACACGCTCGCATCACCTGGCCCGCCCGGGGCGGCGTCGGAACCCGCCCCGACCGATCGGGTGCGGGCACGCCTCGACGCGAATCTCGTCGCGGCTCGAATCGCTCCGACGACAACACGTCTCGGCCTGATACCGACGATCACCACCACCCATACCGAACCCTTCCACGTCTCGAAGGCACTCGCGACGCTCGACTACACGTCGCGAGGGCGCGCGGGATGGCAGGTCAGGGTGTCGCCGTCTACCCAAGAGGCCGGTCACTTCGGTCGGCGCCAGATTCCCGAGCTCGACTTTCGCGATCCCGCATCACTGCTGGCGGCGCCGGTTCCGGAATTCGTGACCGATCTGTTCGCCGAAGCTGCCGACTTCGTCGAGGTGGTGCGCCGGCTCTGGGACAGCTGGGAGGACGACGCCGAGATCCGCGACGTGGCGACCCGGCGGTTCATCGACCGCGGCAAGCTCCACCACGTCGACTTCCAGGGCAGGTTCTTCAGCGTGCGCGGTCCGTCCATCACGCCGCGACCGCCGCAGGGGCAGCCGGTCGTGACGGCACTCGCGCATCGCGACTTCGCCTACGAGCTCGCCGCGCGGACGGCCGACCTGGTGTTCGTGACCCCGGGCCGGGAAACTGCGGCCGAACTGCTGACCGAGGTGGGCACCGCTGCCGAACGCGTCGGCCGCGCCGGCGAGCCTCTGCGGGTCTTCGCCGACGTGGTCGTCTTCCTCGACACCGACGAGCAGCGAGGCGAGGCACGGCTCCGCCGGCTCGATGACCTCGCAGGCCATGCGCTGACCTCCGACGCCGTCGTCTTCGCCGGCAGCGCGGCCGAACTCGCGGATCTGCTGGCCGTCTGGTCCGAGCAGGGAGTCGACGGCATCCGCTTGCGACCCGGCGTGGCCGTCGACGATCTCACCGCAATCTCGTCGAAGCTGGTACCGGAATTGCAGCGTCGCGGCCTCTTTCGGACCGCATACACCGCCTCCTCGCTGCGCGGTCTGCTGCGTCTGCCCGTCGACGTGCCCAATCGCTACGCGGCGACAACATCGAACGGAGTACAACCAGCACGATGAGTACCCCCAAGAAGCAGGTCATCCTCGGCGCGTATCTGGGCGGAGTCAATCACCACACCGCGTGGTGGCATCCCGAGGCCGGCAGCCAGATCGACTTCGATTCCTTCGAGCACACCGCGCGCACCGCGGAGCGAGGCAAGTTCGATTTCTTCTTCCTCGCCGAAGGGCTCGCTCTTCGCGAACGGGCGGGCGAGATCTTCGACCAGGACATCATCGGCCGCCCCGACACCCTGACCGTCTTGGCATCTCTCGCCGCGGTCACCGAGCACCTCGGCCTCGCGGGAACGATCAACGCCACCTTCAACGAACCGTACGAGCTCGCGCGCCAGTTCGCGACGCTCGATCAGCTCTCCGGTGGCCGCTCGGCGTGGAATGTGGTGACATCCTTCGACGCCTTCACCGGCCAGAACTTCCGCCGCGGCGGGTTCCTGCCGCACGCTCAACGCTACGAGCGCGCCGAGGAGATGGTGGCGGCCGTCCGTGCGCTCTGGGACTCCTGGCGCGACGACGACCTCGCAGCCGACCCTGAGCGCGGACGGTTCGTGGCGCGACCCGACGCGGGAGCGTTCGATTTCCACGGTGACCAGTTCGATATCCGTGGCACCTTCACGGTTCCGCGGAGTCCACAGGGACGGCCGGTGTTGCTGCAGGCCGGCGTGTCGCCGCAGGGGCGAGATTTCGCCGCCGCGAACGCCGACGCCATCTTCTCGCCGTACGGCAAGTTGCCGGAAGCGGCCGAGTACTACCGGGACGTCAAGGCGCGTGCCGTGGCGTCGGGCCGCAGGCCCGAGGATCTCAAGATCCTGCCCTCCGCGAGCTTCGTCATCGGCGACAGCGAGGAGGACGCGTGGGATCGCTACCGGACGATCCGCGACGAACAGGTCACCGGCCAGACGGCACTGATCCTGCTCGAACAACTGTGGAACCGCGACCTGTCGGCGTATGACCCCGAGGGGCCGATCCCCGAGATCGATCCTGATCCCGACGCCGCGCCGATCATCCAGGGTCGAGCGTTCCTGTACCAGGACCGATTCGATACCGCGGCGCGACTGCGTGAGGTATCCGAGCGTAAGAAGTTGTCGCTTCGCGAGACCGTGGCCGACCAGTTCGAGCGCGGCCCGCTGATCGGTACAGCCGCCCAGATAGCCGAACAGATCGATACTTTCGTCCAGAACGACGGCTCCGACGGATTCATCGTCGGATCACATCTCGTGCCGTCGGGCCTCGACGAGTTCGTCGATCGGGTGGTGCCGCTGCTACAGGAGCGGGGTGTGCTGCGCACCGACTACGCCGGAAGCACCCTGCGCGACAACCTGGGGCTCCCGATCCCGGCTGCCGCGGCTCCGGCCACACCCTAGGCGACTCCACACATCCGTCGGGAGCGACCTTCGACCACCGGTGCGCAGCGTCACGCCAGATGGTCACGCACCGTCTGCGGCTCGCGGTCGATCAGACTGCCCAGCAACGGATCCGTCCCGGCGAAATAGCCGCCCTGCGCGGCCTCGTACATGCCGAGGAGGAACCGCGCCATCGGTTCGGGGGATCCCGCGCCCACCTGGCCCGCGACCCATTCGTCGGGGTCCACCACATCGAATCCGATGGTGCGGCCGGTGGTCTCAGAGGCGATGTCGGCGATCTCGGCGAATGTGGGCGCCGCGCCTGCGGTGATGGTCGTCGGACCGTCGTACGCCCCGGGGGAGAGCAGGATGGTCGCCGCCGCGTCGGCCGCGTCGGTGCGCGAGGTCCACGAAACCGGCCCTTCGGCGGGGACGATGATGCGGCCCGTGTCACGCCACGGACCGAGCAACCAATCGAGGCTGTGCAGGTAGAACCCGTTGCGGAGCGACGTCCATGGCAGTCCTGACTCCGCCAGCAGTTGTTCGGTGGCGGCGTGGTCGCGTCCTGGCTTGAACGGGGTGTCGGTCGCGGCACCCTGATGACTGGTGTACAGCACACGGCCCGCGTCCACCCGGACCGCCGCATTGATCGCTGTTCGATGCAGCGACACGGCGTCGGCGGACGGGTCGTTGGACGAGACGAGGAGTAATTGGTCGGCTCCCTCGAAGGCCGAGGGCAGCGACGCGGCGTCCCGGTAGTCGCCGTACCGGACCGTCACTCCGCGATCGGCGAGATGCTGCGCCTTGGCGGTGTCGCGCGTGACGACGGTGATGTCGCCGGGCGGCAACTGCTGCAAGAGGCGTTCGGTGGTGGCGCCGTTGAGGGCACCGGTGGCACCGGTGATCACGATCATGAGGATGCTCCTAAGGTGTTTCCGACGGAATCAATCAGATGGTATCATTGATATCAATGCTGTTATCAGAATGGCGTTATCGTTGATATATGACACCTACGACGGGCACCTCACGGGATCGGATCCTCACCGCGGCCGCCGCGTTGCTGGACGAGGGTGGACAGGCCGCGATCACCACCCGTGGCGTGGCCGAGCGCGCCGGTGTGCAAGCGCCGACGATCTATCGGTTGTTCGGTGACAAGGAGGGGTTGCTCGACGCGATCGCGGAGCACGTCATGGCCGCTTTCGCGGCCGAGAAGGCGGCGGCCGTCACCGCTGATGCACCTGCTGACCCGATTGAGGACCTACGTCGGGGTTGGGACATGACGATCGGTTTCGGCGTGTCCAACCCGGCGCTGTTCGCACTGCTCGCCGATCCCACCAGGGGGCGGGATTCTCCTGCCGCACAGGAGGGGATACGGCTACTCGCCCAGCGGGTACATCGCGTCGCGCTGGCGGGGCGGCTCCGGGTCGGCGAGGGCGAGGCCGTGGAGATCATCCATGCCGCGGGGACCGGCGCGATCTCGACCATCATCGCCCGCTCGGAGGGCAATCGTGATCTGCGTCTCGCCGACGCGATGTTCGCGGCCACGCTCGACCAGATCCTTACGCGTGCGGACGAACCGGCCGGAGTGACTTCTGACCCGGACCGTAGCCACGCGATTGCGCTGCGCGCGCGAGTGGAGAACGTCACCGCGCTCAGCCCCGGCGAACGCGCGTTGTTCGCCGAGTGGCTGGACCGCATCATCGGCGCCGAGGCATCGCAGCGCACCTGCTGACGGTGCGGACGGCTCGTCGGGTTGTCCGTGAATACCACCTCCGCGGGTGGTCCGATGGGGTCGGAGCTGGTCCGCCAGCCATCATATGGTTAGGCTTTCCTAAATCGTCGGCGTCGACATCGCGATCGCAGTTCGCGCATAGACGCGGAGAGTCCACTGGGAGGCATAGACCATGACACAGAGTGACCCGGATGGAACCGACCATCGTGCCCCGTTCGCGGCATATCGCGATCAGTCGTCACCCGGGACGGATCAGCCCAGCGAGCCGCCGGATCACGAGGATCGGCCCGTGTCGCGGAATGCATCGACGGTGAACATCCCGACCATCGTGGCGTCGGCCGGTGTGGCCGCGGTCGTCTCGGCCCTGATCGTCACCATCGGCGTGGTGGGCCTGATGATCTCCAACGGGAGCGCCGGTCGAAGCGCCGCTGTGGCGGAGACCCCGACGGTGGTCAATCTGGGTGCGGCTCAGGGCGCGACGGGTCGCGCGACGGTGTCCGGGGGCGATGTCGGTGTGCCCTCGTCCGGCGCTGCCGCTCCGACCGCGGAGCAGGTTCCCGACGGGGGAGGGGGCGCGGAAGGGTCGCAACCGGCCGCCGCGCTCACTCAGTCCGACAACGGCGGAGCCGGGTCGGATCATTCGTCGCTTGTCGGGACGCAGGAGGGTGGAGGATCCGTACAGGCAGCTCCACAAAGCCGACAACAAGCTGTTACTCCTGCTCCGCTGAGTCCGGCGCAGCTCAACACCAAGATCTCGGTGATCATGAACACGTCCGCCTCCAGGTCGGTCCGCGCCGATGAGCTCGAAAGCGGGGCACGAGGTCTCACGTCGATCGATCGAGTGGCGCAGCTGCTGCGGGTCAGCGGTGCGGGATTCACCTACCAGATGGTGGGGCCGGTACAGCAGCGCGGCACCACCTTGTCCGCCAGGCTTCAGATGTCGCTGGTGGGCAACGGTTCTCGATACCGCGACTTGAGCTGGGTGTGGACGGGTGACAAGTGGAAATTGAGCCGCAAGAGCGTGTGTGACGTCGCCGCCTATGCCATGATCCCGTGTTCGGCCTGACGCCGGTGGTGCGTCGTCCGACGAGGCGACGCCCTCGAGGGTCGATGTCGGTGGTCGTCGCACTGGCCGTGGCGCTGGCCGGTACCGGTTGTTCGACAGCCGACGACACCGCGGCGGCGGCGCCGGTACAGATCAACCTGCCCGACGGCAGACAGATCACCGTGCCGAAGGCTCCGAGGCGTGTCGTCACATTGGGCGGGCAATGGACCGACGTGGCCCTGTCGTTCGGTCTGACCCCCGTGGGTTACTACGACGGGCTCGAGCAGCAGGGTACGGGCACGCCGCCCTGGTACGGCGACAAGCTGAAGAAGTCCGTTCCGGTCGACCCTTCGGGTGATCTCGTCGCGTCCGTCGCCAAGCTGAAACCCGACCTGATACTGGCACCCGGGTTCGCCTCGATGGCGGGTGGTTTCGATGCGTTGACCAAGCTCGCCCCCACCATCGACAAGATCAGTGGACAACAGGTCGACCCCTGGCAGGACATGGTCGCGCTGATGGGCACCATCCTCCATCGACCGGATGAGGCAACACGGATCACCGCCGGAGTCGACCGCACCATCACCGACGTCGCGCGCAGGTTCCCGGGATTGCGTGGCAAGACCTACACCTTCGCGTTTGCCTACGGTTCCGATCAGATGTCGGTGTTGGCGGACCCTTCCGACGGCGCGGGCAAGCTGTTCGGCCAACTGGGCCTACGCATCTCGAAGCAACTGACGCACGAGGCCGCCGAGTCCGGTCAACCGCGGGTACAGGTGAGTACCGAGAACTTCTCCCTGCTCGATTCTGATCTGCTTGTGCTGGCAGCGCAGACGCCACAGCTGCAGAAGCGTGTGGAGGGGTTGGGTGGATTTCGAGGTCTGGGTTCGGTGCGACGCGGGGCTGTGGCCATGCTGAACACGGTGCAGATCACCGGTTTGAACGAGCCCTCACCCAATTCGATCCCGTATGCATTCGGCCAGATGACGTCGGCACTGGCGGCCGTGTCGCGCGGGTGAGGTCACCTATTGTGGCCGTGTCATGTCGAAGTGTCCCTCGTCGGAGATGGTGTAGTAGCTCGACGCACCGCCGGCGCGGAGGACGGGGTCGGCAAGCGCGGTCTGATAGACGCCGTCGACCAGCAGCGTTCGATCGATGTGCACACCCACCACCTCACCGAAGACCATCGTGGTGACGGTCGGGTCACCGGAGGCGCTCCGCAACGGCACGATCTGACTGGTGCGGCACTCGAAGACCACACGTGCCTGCGCGACATGCGGTGCGTCGATGATTGTCGACTCCGCCGGGGTCAAGCCCGCCAGCGCGAACTCGTCGACGTCGGCGGGCACAGTCGCGGACGTCGCGTTCATCGCTCCTGCGAGTTCTCGGGTGACGAGATTCCAGCAGAAGTCGCCGGTCGCCCCAGAGTTGCCGAGGGAATCCTTGTCACCGTTGCTGGCGAATCCGATGATCGGGGGGATGTAGTTGAACGCGTTGAAGAAGCTGTACGGTGCCAGGTTCAACACTCCGTCGGCCGAACGACTCGAGATCCAGCCGATCGGTCGCGGCGCGATGATCGCGTTGAACGGTGAGTGTGGCAGGCCGCTGTCACCCGCGGGTTCGAAGAAGTGAAAGTCCCGGTCTGCCGCATCGTCGTAGCTCATCCCTCCATTGTGCGGGGTACCCGCAGGCGGCCGTCTCCCACGGCACGATTCGCAGTGAGGTACATGGGAACGACGAGGTCACCGGCGGCCGAGACGACGTCGACGGGGAAAGAAACGAGAGAACTCGTCGGGCGTCACGAATTCGTGGCAGCGGTGGTCCGTGGAGAATCAGTGCGCTTCTTCGAAAGCCTCGATCACTTTCAACGGGATGCGACCACGATCACTCACCTCGATACCGTTCGCGTTGGCCCAGTCGCGAATAGCTTGAGTCTGTTCTTTGGAGCGGGTGCCGGACCCATTGGACTGTACTTTCTTGGCCGCCCGTGATCCCCCCGAGCGCGAGATCTCGACGTACCGTGTCAACGAGTCACGGAACTGCGCCGCATGCTTCGGCGATGTGTCGAACTCATAGTGCTTTCCGTCCAACGACCACTTGACGGTCTCGAATTCGTCGAGAATCTTTCCGTCGAGGTCGTCGATGAATTGAACAACCTGCTTCTTGGCCACTGTTGGTCCTTCCTCGCTGAATGTCCACAAGTGCGGCGTTCCCAGACGGGCACACCACCGATGAGAAACACGACGCCTCCGTCTGTGATGGCGTCTTCAATGTTTGTCTTTCGACCGAACTATCGTCGGCTTGCGTGACGTTTTGCGGTAATCATACATGCACCTATTAGTGCCGTTCCGGCGAACACGCGGTGCCCCGTCACGATATCCAAGGTCGTATCATCGGTTGCCCCGGTGGTCCGAGATAACTTATCTGCGCTCGATTATCGAGTAGCAGCGAGAACATAAATACAGTTACCGTCGTCAGGTCATGGTGTTGCAACCCACAGTGGGGCTGCGGACGGAGCAAGGTACAGTTGAGGCAATTGGCGGACGGCCCCGCGGCGCGGAGCCTGCTGGAAACCGAGCGCGTGAGCGCGCCCGAACAGTGTCCCGGCCCGCCAGCGTCGATGAACGCTTCTTCGCACTGCGCACTCGCGCGAACTGTGGAACGCCCTCATGCGGCGAAACGGCGTGCGTACCCGCCCGCCGCCATTGTCATGCCGAGTATGCGGACATCCCGTGATTCCGGTGTGACAGTCACGAAAGGCTTTGACCCCTTGTCCACCGACATCAACATCACCGCTGCCGCCACCGCGGACGCGACCGACAGCCCGACCACGAAGACCTTCGCCGCGCTGGGCGTCCCGTCCGCGTTGGTCGCAGCGCTGGCCGCCGACGGTAAAGAACACGCATTCCCGATCCAGGAATCGACCCTGGCGGACACCTTGGCCGGGCGCGACGTCCTCGGCCGCGGTCGTACCGGCTCCGGCAAGACCCTGGCGTTCGCCATCCCGGTGGTCGCCAAGGTGGCCGCGACCGGTGCCGCACGACCGGAGCACCCCGCCGCGTTGATCCTGGCACCCACCCGGGAGCTCGCCACCCAGATCGCCGCTGCGGTGGAGCCGTTGGCCCGCGCGGTCGGCATGACCGTCAGCACCGTCTTCGGCGGGGTCAACCAGCGCCGTCAGGTCGACGCACTGCGCCGTGGGGTCGACATCCTGGTCGCCTGCCCCGGTCGTCTCGAGGACCTGATGGGACAGGGCCATGTGCGCCTCGACCGGGTCTGCATCACCGTGCTCGACGAAGCGGATCACATGGCCGACCTCGGGTTCCTGCCCGGCGTCACCCGGATTCTCGCCGCCACACCGCCCAATGCGCAGCGGTTGCTGTTCTCGGCCACCCTGGACAACGGCGTGGACAAGCTGGTCAAGCGCTTCCTGACCGATCACCGCACACACGCCGTCGACTCGGCCAGTTCTCCGGTCACCGCGATGACCCACCACGTGTTCTCGGTTGCCGACCAGGCGGGTAAGAACGAGGTCCTCGACGCGCTGGCGTCCGGGTCGGGCCGCCGCATCCTGTTCACCCGCACCAAACATCAGGCCAAGAAGTTGGCCAAGAAGATGACCGCGTCGGGAATCCCGGCGGTCGATCTGCACGGCAATCTGTCGCAAGCCCAGCGCGACCGCAACCTCGCCGCGTTCTCCGACGGCGGCGTGCGCGTGCTGGTCGCCACCGACGTGGCTGCCCGTGGCGTGCACGTCGACGAGGTCGAGCTGGTGGTGCACGTGGACCCGCCCGCCGAGCACAAGGCCTACCTGCACCGCTCGGGTCGCACCGCTCGGGCAGGCAGTGCCGGCGACGTGGTCACCCTGTGCCTGCCGGACCAGCGTCGCGACCTGACGTCGCTACTGCGCCGAGCCGGGGTGAAGGCCACGCCCACCCCCGTGACCGCCACGTCCGTGGAGGTGTCCGACCTGGTCGGCGAGGTCGCCGAGCGCGTGACGCCGGCACCGGTCGCCGCCACCCCGCAGCAGAGCCGCCCGCGGCGTGGCTCGGGTAATGCCTCGGGATCCGGGGCGCGGCGCGGAGGTCGCGGGGGTCAGGGTGCTCGTAGCCAGGGCGGACGGTCGCAGGGCGGACGCGGCGGCGCCGGGCACGGACGCGGCGGCCCGGCACGACGTGCGGAGCGTCATCGCGCCAACTGATCGGCGCGAGCGGATCGTCAGTGCGATCCGGCGACCACCAGCACGATGAAGCCCACCACGAGCAGCACGCCGACCACCATGATGGCGACCTGGATCCAGCCGAGGATCCGACCGGCGACGGCGAGTCCGTCGCCGGTCTGCGTTCCACCGGCACGGACGATCTCCCGTGACGCCATGCGTCCCAGGACCACCGCGGGTATGCCCAGGATCAGGAAACCGGTGACGAATCCGGCGATACCGCAGATCAGTGCGGCGATGGCCTTCCCGTTGGTGGTGACCACCGCCGGCGGGGCATAGGCGTACACCGGCGGTTGATACCCGACCGGGCCGTAGGCCGACTGTTCACCCGGATATGGATGGGTCTGCCAGTCCGCCGCATCCGGCGGCGCCCACTGGTCGGCGGACGGCTTCTGCAGTGGATCGCTCATGGCACGATGCTATGTGTCCGGCGCCGGTTTCGGATCCCGCGCCCGCAATCCTGCTTCTGGGGGATGACTCGATCAGTCACCAGGGGCGGGGTCGGTGCCGTCCACGGTGACGACCCGGCCGCCGGAGACCGCGAACCCCGTCTGTGGCCGGCTGGCCATGCAGGTCAGCCCGCGTTCGGAGTTCAGGCAGGTGAACGTGTCCACCGAGATCGACTTGCCCTGGGGCAGCCGGGTCGCGGTCGCGTAGACGGTGTCAGACGACGAGCATGCCTGGGGTCGCGCGCCTGCCCCGTCCAAGACCAGCTGGGTGCGCGCTTTGGTGCACGTCGACGGGGGACTGGCGGTCAGGTTTCTCACCCCGCTCACCGAGCACACCAACCGGGGTGAGTCACCCGACTGGGTGGCGCAGGTGAGACCGTCGGCGGTGAACGCGAACTCGGAAATGGTCCGCGACGTGCCACCGTCTTCGGTGGCACCGCGGTGATAGTCGCCGTTGTCGACCCGCTTGGAGCTCGACAGCAGCGCACCCAGCGAACCCGCCCGCGGGGTCCGTGCCTGCAACGTCTGTTGCGGCGGGGTGGTGGTGTCCTCGGGTGCGGTCTCGCTCGACAGAGCGTCCTGCCCCGGGATGTCGATGCTCTTGGGTCCGTTGTTGCCGCCGCATCCGGCGAGCATCAGGATCGCCAGCAGCACGCCCGCCACTCCTGCGGTCCGTCGCTGCATGCCCGACGGTCGCCGCCAGATGTTCACCCGCATGTCCCCCCGTACCCTTGCATCTGTGTCGACACCCAAGATCGTCCTGTTCTACGTCTTCACACCCCTCGCCGATCCCGAGGCGATCCGACTGTGGCAGCACGCACTGTGTGAATCGCTCGGTCTGCGGGGGCGCATCATCGTCGCACCCCACGGCATCAACGCCACGGTCGGCGGCGACATCCGACCGGTGAAACGGTACGTCAAGGCGACCAGGTCCTATCCTGCCTTTGCCGGAATGGATGTCACATGGTCCGACGGCGGCGGGGACGACTTCCCGCGGTTGTCGGTGCGCACCCGGCCCGAGATCGTCAGTTTCGGCAGGCCCGACGAGATCAGTGTCGACGAGCGTGGCGTGGTGGACGGCGGGAACCGGTTGCAGCCGACGCAGCTGCACGAGTTGATGGCGGATCGCGACGACGTGGTCCTGTTCGACGGCCGCAACGCGATCGAATCCGCGGTCGGGCGAATGCGGGGTGCGGTGCGTCCCGACGCCACCACCACCGCGGACTTCGTCGACATCCTCGACAGTGGTCGCTACGACCACCTCAAGGATCGACCGGTGGTGACCTACTGCACCGGTGGTGTGCGATGCGAAGTGCTCTCGGCATTGATGACCGCGCGGGGGTTCCGTGACGTGTACCAACTCGACGGCGGCATCGTCCGCTACGGCGAACAGTTCGGCGACCGCGGCCTGTGGGAGGGCGCCCTCTATGTCTTCGACGGCCGGATGACCACCCGGTTCGGTGAGGGTGGTGCGACGGTGGGCCGTTGTCGGGTGTGTGCGTCACCGACCGACAATGTCGCGAACTTTCCCGACGAGCTGGGCCGCGAACTCGCGGTGGTGTGCGCGGACTGTCTGGCTCGGGCCGCGTCGTGACCGCTGGTGTGCCGTCGAGTGCGCCGACTCCGGTACTGGTGGTCGCGGGCTTTCTCGGCGCCGGAAAGACCACGCTGCTCAACCATCTGTTGCGCACCGCGGACGGCACCCGGATCGGCGTGGTGGTCAACGACTTCGGAGCCATCAACATCGACGCGCTGTTGGTCGCCGGACAGTCCGAGTCGACGTTGAGCCTCGGCAACGGGTGCATCTGCTGCAGCGTGGACGATTCCGAGTTGGCCGACGCCCTCAGCGACCTGGCCCGCCCCGCGCTCGCGCTCGACCTCATCGTCATCGAGGCCAGCGGGTTGGCCGAACCACGGAATCTGGTGCGTATGGTGCTCGGTCTCGACGACCGGCGGTTGCGCTACGGCGGTCTGGTCTACGTGGTCGACGCGGCCAACGTGGTCGCGACGCTCGCCGAGCATCGCGGTCTCGGGGCGCACCTCGCACTCGCCGACCTGATCGTGGTGAACAAGGCGGACCTCACCCGCGATGTGGACGGCGTGCGGTCGCAGATCCGGCGGTTCAACCCGACCGCCGCGCTGTTGCGGACCGTCGGTGCCCGGGTACCCACCGAACTGCTGGTCGATCCGTCGCCGCGCGCCCCGTCGTCGGGACCCGAGCAACTCGGCTTGGACGCGTTGATGCGGGAGTTGGAGACGGACGACTGCGCTCGGGACGACGACCACTCCCATGACCACCTGCACGACGCATACCAGTCGGTCTCCTTCGCCACCCGTCAGCCGCTGCGCCCTCGGGCACTGGCACGGTTCCTGGAGCGACCGCCGGACGGGGCGTACCGGATCAAGGGCGTCGCCGACTTCGACATCCCCGGCCACCGTGATCGCTACGAGGTGCACGCGGTGGGCGGACACGTCGGCATCCGCGCCCGTCGATGGCGTCCCGACGAGGATCGCCGGACGCGGCTGGTGGTGATCGGTGCGGGACTGGACGAGGCGGTGGCTAGGCACGCGCTGGCCGAGTTGCAGCGGCCCGACGACGAGCCCGTCGACCGGCAGTCGATGGTGACGATCACCCGCTATCTACCCGCGGCGGGAACCGCCGAACCGTGGATCGCGCCGGATGCGGCCGACGCGGAGCCGTTGTGACGCCGACACCGGTGTCCGACAAGCGCATCGCCGACACCCTCCTGGACCTGCTCGATCGACGTTCCCCGGCATCGTCCATTTGTCCGTCCGACGTGGCCCGCGCGCTCCGCGACGACGACTGGCGCGCGTTGATGCCCGCTGTCCGTCGCGTGGCCGACCGGCTCGCTGCCGACGGTCGATGTGAGGTGACGCAGCGCGGCGAGGTCGTCGAAGCGGAATCCGCGCGTGGTCCGATCCGGATCCGACGGCCACGCCAGTAACGAGGCATGCACCGTCTGATCACGGCGACCTAACGAAAGCCGGGGGAGTCGGCAGAGATTTCCCAAAAGTCTCGATCGCTGGTTCACTGTTGTCGATGTGACTGATGAGACCTTTGTGCCTTGTGTGACTGAAGTGTCGCATGAGATTCGACTCGACCAGTCGCGACACGTCGACCAGGAAGGAGAAGCCGTGCGCCACGCCGCGCGGTGACCACCATGAGCAAAGCCCCCCGCACTCGTGTGACAGTTCTCGCCGGTTCCGCCTGCCTGGCCGCGGTCGCACCATTGCTGATCGCGCCGGGTTCGGCGTCGGCGGCCCCTACGACCTCGACTCCCAGTGCACCGGCCACCGCCGCCCCCGCTGCGAAGGGCACCGCACTGACCGGCAAGACCGTCTTCCTCGATCCCGGCCACCAGGGTGGTTCGGCGGGTCAAAAGCTCGACAAGAAGGTCCCCGACGGTCGCGGCGGCACCAAGGACTGCCAGACAACCGGCGCGACCAGCGTCAACGGTGTGCCCGAGCACACGGTGAACTGGGATGTCACCCAGCTGGTCAAGGCAGGTCTGGAGAGCCAGGGCGCCAAGGTGTTGCTGAGTCGGCAGAACGACACCGGGTGGGGTGGCTGTGTGGACGAGCGGGCCAAGGCGGCCACAGCCTCCAAGGCCGACGTCGCGGTGAACATCCACGCGGACTCGACGTCGGCCTCCGCGGATCCGAGCAAGAGCGGGTTCCACGTCATCGTGCCGCAGCTGCCGATTCCCGATGCAAACGTCAACAAGGTCCAGTCGACCACCGGGCTCGCCGCGTCGAAGGTGATGCGCGATGCGTTCAAGAAGACCGGGTTCACCCCGGCGAACTACGCCGGTGTGGTGGACGGCCTGCAGACTCGCTCGGACATCGCGGCCGTCAACCTGACCGGTGTGCCCGACGTCTTCATCGAGATGGGCAACCTCGCGAACCCCACCGAGGCCGCGCAGCTGACCGGTAAGGACGGGCAGCTGAAGTACGCGCTCGCGATCACCGACGGCATCGTGCAGCAGGTGGTCGGGCAGAAGGCCACCGCGTCGACGACCGCGCCCACGACGACCACGCCGTCGACGAGCAGCCCGAGCCTGCCGCAGGGGCAGAGCGTGCCGGGAACCACCGGAACCACGGGCACCACCACTGCGCCGAGCACGGGTACCTCGCAGAGCGGTATCGACGTGACCGGTCTGAAGTCGGTGATCCCCCTGGTGCAGGAGCTGATGAAGAGCAAGAACCCCAACGCGATCGCCGGAGTGCTCGCCGGTGAGGGACAGGACACCTCGTCACAGGTGCTCAAGGCCATGCTCTCGGTGCTGTACTCGGCATTCGGTGGCAAGCTCCCGATCTGATGTGAGGTCGCCCGTAGGGTTGGGCCATGAGTCTTCGTGACCTGCTGACCATGCGACCACCGGTGCCGTCCCTGCGCGGCCGTCGGGTGCTGATCACCGGCGCCGCGGGCGGTATCGGTCGGGCGACCGCCGCGGCCGCGGCCGCCGAGGGTGCGCAGCTGATCCTGACCGACATCGCCGCCGACGCGCTCGACGTGGCGGTCGCCGAGTTGGTGGCCGATGGCGGCGAGGTCGCGTTCCATCGAGCCGGGGACGTCGCCGACCACGCGTGGGTGCAACGGTTCGCCGATCAGGTGACCGCTGAGGTCGGCGTGCTGGACGTGGTGATGAACGTTGCGGGTGTCTCGGCCTGGGGCACCGTGGAGAACCTGGACCACGAGCGTTGGCGTCGGATGATCGACATCAATCTGATGGGGCCCATCCACATCATCGAGTGCTTCGTGCCGCAGATGGTGCGGGGCGGCCGCGGTGGGCAACTGGTCAACGTCTCCTCGGCGGCCGGTTTGTTGGCCTTCCCGTGGCATGCGGCGTACAGCGCGAGCAAGTTCGGCGTCCGGGGACTGTCGGAGGTGTTGCGCTACGACCTGCGCAGGCACCGGATCGGGGTGTCACTGGTCTGCCCGGGCGCGGTCGCCACCCCGTTGGTGGAGACCGTCGACATCGCGGGTATCGATCGCGACAACCCCAAGATCCGGCGCGCCGTCGGGCGGTTCCATGATCGCGCCGTCAGTTCCGAACAGGCCGCGGAGGCCATACTGAACGGGGTTCGTAGGAACCACTTCCTGGTCTTCACCTCGCCCGACGTCCGGTTCGGTTACTGGGTGTCTCGAAAATGGGCCCTGCCCTACGAGATCGCGATGCGCGCGGCGAACGACCAGTTCGACCGGTTGGCCAGGGCCGTGACCGCATCGGAGACCGTGTGAGCGCAGGCGACGCGTTCCGCAAGGATCGTCGCAACGCGCCCGACGACTTCTTCGCGGCCGAGGCGGCATCGTTGCGATGGTTGCGCGACGCGGGCGCGCCGGTGGTCGGCGTGGCGTCGGTCGGTGACGACCACATCGAGCTGACGCGACTGGCGTCAGCGGCGCCGAGTGCGTCCGCCGCCGAACACTTCGGTGCCGCACTGGCCGACATGCACGCCGCCGGCGCACCCGCATTCGGCAGTCCGCCGGAGGGCTTCACCGGGCAGCAGTACATCGGAAATCAGCCGCTGAGCTCCACGACCCACTCCTCCTGGGGTGTTTTCTACGCCGAGGAGCGGATACTGCCGTTTCTCGACGTCGCGGTGTCACGGCGCAATGTGTCCGGCGCGGACGCGGAGGTGGTTCGCGCCGTCTGCGCGGACCTGTCGGCGGGCGACTTCGACGACGATGAGCCACCTGCCCGCATCCACGGTGATCTGTGGACCGGGAACGTGATGTGGACTCCGGATGGTGTGGTGATGATCGATCCGGCTGCTCACGGCGCGCACCGGGAGACCGATCTGGCGATGCTCGCGTTGTTCGGTTGCCCGCATCTGGAGTCGGTGTTCGCCGGCTACGCGGGTCGGTGGCCGTTGCGTGGGGGCTGGCGCCGACGGATCCCGCTGCACCAATTGCATCCGTTGGCCGTCCACGCGGCGAGCCACGGACCCTCGTACGGCCGTGAACTCGGCCGTGCCGCGCGCCAGGTACGGGCGCCCGAGGCGTGAGGGGTCAGGGTTCGCGGCGGTGAGGTCGCCTGCTCGCGGGCTGCACCCACAGATCGTCGTGGTCGTCGACCGGCGGGGCCGCGCGGCGTCGGCGCGGCTGTTCCCGGGGCTCATCGATCGGTCGCTCACCGCGCGCACGGCGGGCACGCGGCGGCGCGGCGCGGCGCGGGTCCGACGGCTCGGTGGCCAACACTGTGGTGGGACTGTCGTCCGGGGTGCCGGTGGAGGTTGCGCGGCGGGCCGGGGGAGCGCCGCGACTCGGCCGGCCGGTTGGTTGTGGGTCGCGTCGCGCGGGCGCGGTGGTCCGGCCATCGGCTCCGCGCCGTTCGACGCGGTCACGCTGTTCGGTGGTGCGGGCACGCTCGTCGGACGAGGCGCGCCCGTTCGCCCGGACCCGCTCGCCGCGACGTGCTTGGGTCGCAGTGGTTCGCTCGGCACCCTGGCGGTCGGAGGCGGACCGGCGTGGGGTGGTTCGACCGGTGCCCGCGCGCGAGGTGGCGCGGGATCTGGTGGCGGTGGCCCCGCCGGTCGGTCGGGTGGTGAACCAGCGCGCCCCGGCGAGCGCGACGACCAGCACGAAGGTCCAGCCCATCAGCGGGAACAGCTTCGCGATGGGCAGCAGAACGTTGATGATCAGACCCTTGACGCCCTCGGTGGTGCCCGCATTGGCGGCGTAGAGCGCGATCAACGCGATTCCGAAGAGCAACAGCGGTGGTTGTGCCGCGGCGGTGAACAGCGCGCGACGCCGGACGGCGAGTACCGCGGCCACGCAGCCCAGGAAATAGAGGACTTTGAAGGTCGCCCCCAGCGAACCGCTCGGCGCGTCGATGGCTGCTCCGACGGCACTGGGTACGACGGCGATGAGCACCGCA
Source organism: Williamsia sterculiae (assembly GCF_900156495.1). GTDB lineage: Bacteria > Actinomycetota > Actinomycetes > Mycobacteriales > Mycobacteriaceae > Williamsia_B > Williamsia_B sterculiae. The sequence goes on along the minus strand of NZ_FTNT01000006.1, from coordinate 101,321 downwards.
CCCCACCACGGGACGCCACGATAGGCGGGCAGCACCGACTGCTGATCCCGGGAGACTCCCGGACCGGAACGCTGGGCTGATCGCACGCTTAGACGGTACCGGGTGAACATCGGAAAACCCGTACCGGTTGTCCGGCTAGTCGCGTGCTGTGGGCGGCGCCACCCCGGTCTCGCCGTTCGTCACGACGGTCCGCGTACGGCGTTCGACGGTCTGCAATCGCGAGCCCTCGTCCTCGTTGATCAGGCCCAATGCCTCCAGTTCACCGAGCTTGCGCGCGGTCACCGTGACGCGGCTGTCGATGGTCCCGACGGCGGAGTTGAACGACTCGACCGCCTTGTCGAGCGATGATCCGAGCCGGTTCAGGTGGCCGCCGACCGTGTTGATGCGATGATGCAGTTCGCGACCCAGACCGAGGATGTGTGCGGCGTCGCGGGACAGGGCGTCGTGTCGCCACCCCAGTGCGACGGTCCGGAGCAACGCGACCAGGCTCGACGGCGTGGCGATCACCACGTTCCGTGCGAAGCCGAACTCCAACAGGTCGGGGTCGTGACGGCAGGCGGCCTCGAGAATCGGATCGGCGGGAACGAACATCACCACCAGATCGGGACTCACCCCTGTCCGGGTGGAGACCGCCGACCAGTACTTCTTGTGGGCCAGCGCGGAGACATGCGCTCGCATGGCCCGAGCGTGCCGCCCCAGCTCCTGTCGCTCGATGCCGGGATCGTCGGTGGCGACCGCGTCGAGGTAGGCCGCCAGTGGCACCTTCGCGTCCACCACCACCGTGCCGTCGTCGGGTAACCGGACCACGAGATCGGGTCGTACCCCGGCCTCGTCACTGCCGGCACCGTTGACCTGCTCGTCGAAATCACAGTGTTCGCTCAACCCGGCCAGCTCCACCACCCGCCGCAGGTGGAGCTCACCCCACCGGCCGCGCAGCTGCGGTGCGTGCAGGGCGTTGGTGAGGCGATGTGTCTGCGAACCCAGCTGGGTGGTCGCCATCCGCATCTCGCCGACCTGCTGGCTGAGACCTGCGTAGGCGCCGATCCGGTTGTGTTCGGTGCGGCGTACCTCGTTCGCGAGCTGATCGAGAGTGGTCAACAACGGTTCGACGATGTGCGAGACCTGTGAACCGATCGCACCGGACTGGCGACGTGCGGCGTCCTCACTGGCCGACGCCAGTGATCGGACCAGCAGCTCGTGATTCGACGCCCCGGCGTCGATTTCAGCCCGAGCGGCGGCCACCCGCGCCGACGCCCGGGACTGCACGGCCAGACCACCGATCACCAGCCCGATCACCAGACCCAGCAGCAGTCCGAGCCCGACATGCGCATCCATGCCCGGCATGATGCCGGTCGGGTCCGACAGCGTCGGTCAGGACACGGTGGCCGTGTCCCGGTCTCGGGCGGGGTGTGCCTCCCTGGCCAGCAACGACGACTTGATGTCGGTGCCGTAGCGGAACCCTCCCAGGGAACCGTCGGTGCGCAGCACCCGATGACACGGCACGAACAGCGCCGTCGCGTTGCGGGCGCACGCGCTTGCCGCCGCACGGACGGCGGGTGGCCGTCCGGCGCGGTCTGCGAACTCCTGATAACTGACCGGATCACCCGGGGCCACGGTCCGCAGCACCTTCCAGGCGTGCAGCAGGAACTCCCCACTGTGCTGGCGGACTGGGATCTCGTCGATGGCGTCGAGCTGTCCGGCGTAGTACCGGCTCACCGCTGCGCCGGCCGGGCCGGCGTCCGAGCTCGCGGTCACCGTGGCCGGTCGCAGAGAGGGGTGGATCAGGGCGCGGAGTTCCTCGACGACGTCGGTCCAGCCGGACGCGAGGACCGCACCATCAAGGTCACGGATCAGCGTGAACGGGCCGTCGGGGGTGGTCAGCGTGGTCCACGTCGGGGTTGTGGTGGTCACGGCAGGAGCGGTCATCGGGAGGTCCTCTCATCGGGAGACAGCATGGGTTCGGACGTGTGGAGATGGCGGTGCCACAGATGCATGGACGCATACGACCGCCACGGTGACCAGTGATCGGTGTGGCGTAGGTCCAACCCCGCCGCGTCGGCGGAGCGTCGGATCACCAGGTCGGTGTCGAGCAGGATGTCGGGATCGCCCAGCGTGCGCATGGTCACGTAGTCGGCGGTCCACGGACCCACGCCGGGCAGGGTCAGCAAAGCGCTGCGGAGGTCGTCGCGTCGCATCCCGGGGTGGATCGCCAGGCCACCGTCGGCGATCGTGCGTGCGGTGGCGATGATCGAGTCGACTCGCCGTCGTGGCCCGGTGAGCACCTCCGCGCCGCGGTCGGCGACGGCGACTGCTGTGGGAAACACGTGGGTCACCGCACCCGACGGTTCCGCCAGCGGTTCGCCCAGCGCGCCGACCAGCCGGGCACCGTGCGTGCGAGCCGCCTTGAGACTGATCTGCTGGCCGATCATCACCCGCAACAACAATTCGGTGGACCCCACCGATCCGGGCACCCGGATGCCGGGCAGCGCCGCGACCGACTCCGCCAACGCAGGCGTCGCGGCCAGCACCTCGTCGGCCGCGGCGACATCGGCGTCGAGATCCAACAACCGTCGCACCCGGTTCACCGCGGTGCCCATGTCCCGCAGATCGAGTCGCGAGAACGTCGCGGTGATCTGCGTCGACGACAACGTCAACTCGACCACGGCGGGCCCGTGCGGCAGGTCGAGACTGCGTCGGTAGGAGGTCCCGTCGAACTCCTCGACCCCGTCGATCACATGTGCCGCCAGGAACCATTCCAGCCAACGCGGGGTGAACGGTTGGCGCACCGGCAGATTCACTGTCACCGACCCCACGCCCGCGTCGGATGCGCCGTGTGCCGCCGCCGCGCGCGTTCGGCGTAGGTCGGAGGGATTCATCGCGAACACCTCGCGAATGGTGTCGTTGAACTGACGGATGCTGCGAAATCCCGAGGCAAAGGCGACGTCGGACATCGGCATCGTGGTCCGTTGGATGAGTATTCGGGCGTTGGTGGCGCGTTGCGCCCGCGACAACGCCAGTGGCCCCGCCCCGAGTTGCGCGGTCAGGATGCGGGTCAGATGCCGCCCCGAGTAGCCGAGTCGTGAGGCCAGACCGTCCACCCCGTCCCGGTCGACCACTCCGTCGGTGATCAACCGCATGGCACGGGCAGCGAGGTCATCGGACAGATTCCACCGAGGGGAACCGGGGACGGCGTCGGGCAGGCACCGGCGGCAGGCGCGGTAACCGGCCTGCTGTGCGGCGGCCGCGGTGAGCACGAAATCGACATTCTGCGGCTTCGGGGTGATGGCGGGGCAGGACGGGCGGCAGTAGATCCCGGTGGTCGCGACCGCGACGAAGAACTGGCCGTCGAACCTGTTGTCGCGGGCGCGCACGGCGCGGTAACAGCTGTCGAAGTCGAGCAGACCGATGGTGGTCGGGTCGGTCCTCGCCAGCTCCGCTCGGGTGATCGTCATGGCACCAGCCTCCCAGTCAGGCGCCGACTGTACTAGCGGAAATCAGCCATCACGATGGAGCCGAACTCCCGCGGTGTCCCGATGAGTTCATCCCGCGTTTTACTGGGCCTACGGGTCGATGCGTGCCAGACTGGAAACATGCACGTAACACGACGGAGGCGCAAGGAGAAGCCGCTCTCGGAATTCCCGGGATGGGGTCTGGAGATCATGATCGGCCTCTGCGGCGAGAATCAGATCCGCTCGGTCATCGAGTCCGAGCGACATTCCCCTCGTGAGGAGAACCCGGTCGAACAGTCCGCAACACATCCGATCGACGGCGCGACCGCCGACCTCGACGCCGTCAGCGGCCTCGTCGGCTTCATCGGCCGTTTCCGCAGGCACTGACGCCGTAGCGGTCAACCGGTCGTCGCCGGGCGTACGACCAGCACCTTGTCGTCGTCGCCGTTGTCGGTGGTGATCAGTAATGATCCGTCCGGGGCCCGGGTAATGGAACGTAGTCGTCCGTACTGGCCGACCAGGACGTCCGCACGCGCCGTTGTCCTCATCGAGTCGTCGGACAGTCTCAACAGCACCAATCGCTCACCCTTCAACGCCGCGGTGACCACCGCACCCGACCACGACCCCCACTGCGGTCCCAGAAAGTCCATGTCAGAGATCGCCAGCGTGGTGGGCCCGGTTGTCCACACCGGCAGGACGGCATCGGGATGCCGGGTGGTGTCGGTCATCGGTGTGGATTCGTCGTAGTTCGAGGTGCCGTTGTTCGGATCCCATCCGTAGTTCGCCCGGGGCACAAGCCGATTCAGTTCGTCGTCGAAGGTGGGCCCGTGTTCGGTGCTCCACAGTTGGTCGGTGTCGGGACGGAAGGCCAGACCCTGCGGGTTGCGGTGACCGAGCGACTGGATCGGCGTGCCCGGGAAGTCGTCGGCGGTGGGCGTCCCGGTGGTCGTGATGTGCAAGATCTTGCCACCCAGTACTTTCGGGTCCTGCGCGACCGTCGGTTCCGCGGTGTCCCCGGCGCCGACGAACAGCGTCGAGTCGGGCGCCTGCAGCAGCCGGCATCCGCTGTGGCGTCCGGACGGGTTCAGCGGTAAGCCGGTGATGACATCTCCCGCGCGGGTCATCGACGACCAATCGTCGGCCGCGGTCCAGCGCCGCACCCGGATGTCGAGCGTCGAGCCGTCGCGGTGCGTCTGGCAGGTGAACACGGTGCGATTGCCTGCGAAGTCGCGATCGAGCACCAACGACATGAGACCACCCTCACCCATGACGGCGAGGTCGCCCAGGTCGGCGCGCACATCGTGGACACGTCCGTCGGCGTCGCGGGCGACCACCCGGCCACCGCGTTCCCCGGTGATCATCGTGCCCGCAGGATCCAGGGCGACATCCCAGGGATGGCTGAGACCGGCGATCGCGGTCTCCACCCGGACTGCCGGCCCCGGCGTGGTCGATGGTGCGGCACCGGGTGTAGCGGTCGAATCACGCTGTCCGCAAGCGCACATCAGAAGAAGCAACCCACTGACGAGGTTGAGGAGAGGTGCCGTGCGAGGCCGAAGCGATGAGATCTCGATGACCCCACCGTAGGCGACCGCACACGATCGCACGCGTACATTGGAAAGCGTATGGGTCGTTCGCCCGATGACGGGTCGACGGCCATCGTGAGTCCAGTCGGCGGCTCGTCACGACAGGAGTTCGCATGGCAGACAAGCTGACCGGACGTACCGTGGCCTTTCTGGTCGCACCCGAGGGTGTGGAACAGGTGGAGCTGACCGAACCGTGGAAGGCTGTGGAGAACGCCGGTGGGGTGCCTACTCTGGTGTCCACCGATTCGGGGACACTGCAGGGTTTCAACCATCTCGACAAGGCGGACACCTTCACCGTGGACACCACGGTGGACGCGGTGACCGCGGCCGATTTCGACGCATTGGTGCTGCCCGGCGGAGTGGCCAACCCCGACTACCTGCGCACCGTGTCGGACGCGGTGGACTTCGTCAAGGGATTCTTCGAGGCGGGCAAACCGGTCGCGGTCATCTGCCACGGACCGTGGACCCTCGTGGAGGCCGACGTGCTGCGTGGCCGTCGGATCACGTCGTGGCCCAGTGTGCGCACCGACATCACCAACGCCGGCGGCAACTGGGTGGATGAAGAGGTGGTCACCTGCACGGCGGGACCGAACACCTTGGTGTCCAGCAGGAATCCGGACGATCTGCCCGCTTTCTGCGAGCAGTTGGTCGGTGTGATCGCCGAGTCGGGCGACCCCGTGGTCCCGAGTCCCTCATGAGCGGGTCCATCAAAGTCGGCTACAAGCTGATGGCGGAGATCTTCGACCCCAAGGAGATCGTTAGGCAGGCGGTCGCGGCCGAACGGGCCGGTTTCGATTTCGTCGAGGTCAGCGACCATTACCACCCGTGGTTGTACAGCCACAAACACTCCGGGTTCGCCTGGTCCATGCTGGCCGCGATCGCGGTACAGACCGAGCGGATCGAGCTCGCGACCGGGGTCACCTGTCCGTTCATGCGCTATCACCCGGCGATCATCGCGCAGGCGGCGGCGACCACCGCGGTGCTCTCCGACGGGCGGTTCGTCCTCGGGGTGGGATCCGGTGAGCGATTGAACGAGCATGTCACCGGCCAGGGATGGCCATCGGTGCGGGTGCGCCACGAGATGCTCCGTGAGGCACTCGAGGTCATCCGATTGCTGTGGGAGCCCGGCTATCACAGTTATGAGGGCAAGTACGTGACCGTCGACGACGCACGTGTCTTCGACCTGCCGGATCGGTCACCACAAATCGTCGTCGCCGCGGGTGGTGACCGGTCCGCGGCCCTCGCCGCGGACCTCGGCGACGGATTGTTCGTCACCGAGCCGCTCTCGGAGTTGGTGCAGGGTTACCGGGATGCAGGTGGCAGCGGCCCGCTGTACGCCGAGGTACCCATGTCCTATTCGTCGGACCGGCAGGCGGCCATCACGTCGGCGCATGAGAAGTTCCGCTTCGGCTTGACCGGGTGGAAGGTGCAGGCCGAGTTGCCCAATCCGATCAACTTCGAGGCCGCGACCAGTGCGATCCGCGAGTCCGACATCGCCGAGGCCATGCCCTGCGGGGATGACCAGTCGGCGATGGTGCAGGCCGCGCAACAGTTCTCCGACGCGGGATTCGACCACCTGACCCTGCTCAACGCCGGTCCCGACGTCGACGGCTTTCTCGAACTCGCCGCGGGCGGGTTGATCGACGAGGTCCGCGCGCTCGGTTGACCCGGGTCCGGGCTCGGCGGATATGACACGATCGGGGTATGGCGAACCCCGGCGACACAACGGATCCTGAGTCCCGTGGCACGGTGACCCGGGCCTCGGTCTTCCTGTCGGGGTTGCGTGGCACCGCGACGGTGAGTCTCCAGGTGATCCTCGTCGCGGGCGGGGCCGCTGTACTGCTCTGGGTGATCGGTGAGCTGTGGGTTGCGGTGTTACCGGTCCTGCTGTCGCTGGTGGTGTGCACGGTGCTGTGGCCGCCGACGCGGTGGTTGCGCAACCGCGGTCTGCCCCCGGCGGCCGCGGCCCTGTTGACCCTGCTGTTGGCCATGCTCGTGGTGGCCGGTGTGATCGCGGCGATCGCGCCGTCGGTGGTTCAGCAGTCGAGTGAACTCGCCGACCAGGCGTCCGATGGCATCACGAAGGTCCAGGAGTGGGCGCAGGGTCCGCCACTGAACATCACCGACGACCAGCTGAACTCAGCGGTCACGTCGCTGACCCAACGTCTGCAGAGCAGTAGCGCCACCATCGCATCGGGTTTCTTCACCGGGATCAGTGCCACCACCTCGGCGCTGGTGACGATCTTCTCGGCGTTGGTGATCACGTTCTTCCTACTCAAAGACGGAACCCGATTCCTGCCCTGGCTGCGTCGCAACACCGGCCAACCGGTCGCCGGACACCTCGGTGAGGTGCTCAGCAGGGTGTGGGCAACTCTCGGGGGCTTCATCCGCACGCAGGCGTTGGTCAGCCTGGTCGACGCCTTCTTCATCGGACTGGGTCTGGTGATCCTGGGCGTGCCGCTGGCCTACGCGCTCGCGATCGTCACCTTCATCGGCGGGTTCGTCCCCATCGTCGGGGCGTTCGTGGCCGGTGCCCTGGCGGTGTTGGTGGCGCTGGTGTCCAAGGGCGTCGTCACGGCGCTGATCGTGCTGGCCATCATTCTCGCGGTGCAGCAGTTGGAGGGGAACGTCCTGCAGCCGTGGTTGCAGTCGAAGTCGATGAACCTGCACGCGGTGATCGTGCTGTTGGCGGTGACCGTGGGGTCGTCGCTGTTCGGGATCGTGGGGGCGTTCCTGGCCGTGCCCGCAGCCGCGTCGGGCGCGGTGGTGATCCGGTATCTCAATGAACAGATCGCGCTGCGCGCGGGGGAGCCGCTGCCCGAACCCGACGACGAACCACCGCCCAAGGCCGGGTGGTGGGCCGCGGCGAAGTCGCGCCTGGGTCTGGCGTCGCGTGGGGACTCGGCCTCGGATGGTGGTGGAGAGACCGAGCAGCCAGTCTGACCGGCAGTCGATTCGGGCGGGCCGGTGATGATCACTAGACTGGTCGTCCGTGAGCCTCACCCTCGGAATCGTCGGACTTCCCAACGTCGGCAAGTCGACCTTGTTCAACGCACTGACCCGCAACGATGTGTTGGCGGCGAATTACCCCTTCGCCACCATCGAGCCCAACGTCGGTGTGGTGGAGCTGCCCGACGCCCGGCTCGACCGACTGTCCGCGATCTTCGACAGCGCCCGGATCCTGCCCGCGACGGTGTCGTTCGTCGACATCGCGGGCATCGTGAAGGGCGCCTCCGAGGGCGAGGGGATGGGCAACCAGTTCCTGGCCAACATCCGTGAGGCCGACGCCATCTGTCAGGTGGTCCGGGTCTTCGCCGACGACGACGTGGTGCACGTCGACGGTCGGGTGGACCCGGCGTCGGACATCGAGGTCATCGAGACCGAGCTGATCCTCGCCGATCTGCAGACGCTGGAGAAGGCGTTGCCACGGTTGGAGAAGGACGCCAAGAAGAACAAGGACCTCGCCGACACCGTCGCCGCCGCACAGGCCGCGCAACAGGTGCTGGATTCGGGCAAGACGCTGTTCTCCCAGCGTGATTCGCTGGATCTGGCGGCCGTACGCGATCTCCATCTGATGACCACGAAGCCGTTTCTGTACGTGTTCAACAGCGACGAGTCGGTGCTGACCGACGAGGCTCGTAAGCAGGAGTTGCGCGATGCGGTGGCGCCTGCGGACGCGGTGTTCCTGGACGCGAAGGTGGAGAGCGAACTGCTCGAACTCGACGACGAGGACGCCTCCGAGCTGTTGGAGTCGATTGGACAGACCGAGCCGGGGCTGCACTCGTTGGCACGCGCCGGTTTTCACACCCTGGGCCTGCAGACCTACCTGACCGCGGGACCCAAGGAGTCGCGGGCCTGGACGATCCACCGCGGCGACACCGCACCCAAGGCGGCCGGGGTGATCCACACCGACTTCGAGAAGGGCTTCATCAAGGCGGAGATCGTCTCCTTCGACGACCTCGACACCGCCGGTTCGATGGCCGCGGCCAAGGCCGCGGGCAAGGTGCGCATGGAGGGCAAGGACTACGTCATGCAGGACGGTGACGTGGTGGAGTTCCGGTTCGGATCAACGTCTACGTCAAAGGGCTGACGTCCGCTTCCACGAGGGCGATGCGCGATGGACTTCGACGAGTATCCACCGGAGCTGGTGCGCGCCGTGGGCCTGGTGGTCATGTCCGCAGCGTGGGCCGAGGACAAAGCGGGCGAGCTGGTTCAGTTCAGCCACCAACGGTCGACCGGCACCTGGGGACCGGCGAGAGGCTGGGCTGCATCAGGTCGCCAGCTGGTGGAGGCGTTCGAAAAGGTGGTTGGCCCGGTGCTTGCGAAGCGCCTGCAGCACTTTCTCGACTACCGCAATGAGGTCGTCCACGGCGTCTTCATCCGCGGTGAGTTCGTCCCGCTGTGGGACGGCGAGGTCAACCCCGAGTGGGTGTCGATGAAGCGCCAGATGGGGAAGGACGACCCGGCCAGCATCGCCTCGGTGCCGTGGACCGTCGACAGCCTGCTCGAACTGGCACGCGACCTCTCCACGTTGGAGCTCGAGATCGACAACGAGATCAGCTACGCGATGGGCCTGAGAACGAGGCCGTCCGAGGAGTGACGCGGCCCTACTCTCGAACGTCTCGGCCGCCGCCCTCGGGCAGGTCGCCTCGGTAGGTGAGCGCCTCGCAGTTGCGACAGACCCAGGTGCGGCACGGGACCGGGCGCTGATTGGCCCAGCCGACGAGGTGCGTTCGGGGCGGTCGCCAGTCGGCGCCGCAGACAGGGCAGCGGCGCGGCTTTCACTCGATCAGGCGGGACACGGGCGACCTCCCTCGGCCCGCGACGAGTGAGTCCCACCGTAGCGGCGGCGCCCGACACCTTGCCGAGCTATCGGTCCCGCTGCCAGGGGGGCGTGTGAACGTCCTCGCCTCGCGCCAGCTGGCTGGAAAAGCGCCACGGCAAGTGCCCCATCTCGGGCCAGGCAAACCCCAGCGCCTTCCAGTTCTGAAACCCGGCGCGATCGAAATGTATTGCGGCAGGTCGGTAGATAGCCCGGTTGGCGGGACGTTCGAGCAGAACCGCGAACTCGATCCCCGCGCAACGGACAATTCCTCCGAAGCATTCGGGTCCGTCCTGTAGCACGCGCACGGCTATGGAGCGCGTCTTGACGCCCTCGGCTGTTGTCCGCGGAGGGGCGAGGTACATGCCTGCGCCGCTTGGCCACGGCTCTCCGCGCCAGAGTATTTCCGCCAGCTGCGAGCGGGGATACCGCAGGCCGAACCGATAAGCCGGAGAACCATCGGCGAGCGGCATCGTTTCCGTTGACAGCACCCCCCAGATCACTTTGAGCAACCAGAGTTCGATCGCTTGCCCGTGAACGAGCGTGAATGAACAGGGGAACTCGCCGTCCGGCCCGTAGTCAGCGACGAGGCTCAGCTGGTCGGCCACCAGCGCCCGGAAAAAGTGGGACGCGATCTTGTCGAGCGGGCTGAGTGCGTTGTTGTGGCGTCGACACAGGATCCGTGATGCGAGAGCCCCCACACCGACGGTTCGCGCCTCGCCTCGCGGAACCCAGGTTGTGCCCCCAATCGTGACGCCAGTGTCTTCATGGCGGATTTGCTCGAGGATGTCCTCGGTGATGTAGTGCTCGCGCGAGAGGTCTCGCGAGCAGTCGTTCGAAACGTTCCCGTAGCAGCTGGGGTGGGCGTAGCCCGTGCGCTCGTCCGTGAGCAGTGGCGGGAGCGGGTTAGCTACCCACGATAGGTCCGCGGCGCGGTGACAGCTGCGGGCTCTGCGGCCCGAGCCGCACACGCACGGATCGTCCGGCCGAGGTCCGTAGCCCCAGTCATTCCGCTCGAACTCGTCTATGCGGATTGACTCTCGTAGGTCACGCACGGCAACACCTCGGCCTCGGCTGCGCGCAGAAGTTGCCTGCACGTTCTGTTGCTTAAGTGTCAGGTATGACGACACCGAACCCCTGTACGACGCCCACCCGACACGCCGACCCGCGCTGCCGGCCTGTGCAGGGGTGGCGCGCACGCAAGGGCGTGCTGGCCTCGCGCGGCGAGGTTGAAGGGCCCCGGGTCGCTGAGGCCGACGCCGCCCTGGCGTTCTGGGCTGTGCACAAGCGCCTGACGGCCGCGGTCGAGGCCGGGACGATGCCCGCCGAGAACGTCGAGAACGTCGAGAAGGTCCTCGACCAGCTCGCCGAGGTCCCGCCTCGCAGCTAGCGGCCTAGCAGGGGATCACAGCCCCGAGACACCAGGAGCCACCGATGGCGACGACACTCGTTCCCACCACCCCCAGCCCGCGCATGCTCGTGCGCAAGTTCGTGGGCCCTCCGTGGCCGGACTTACAACCTGACGCCGAAGCTGCGGCGGTGTACGCCGCCCTCGACCAGCTGCCGGTTATCTGCCGGTGGGAGCAGCTGGAGGCGCTGTGGGCCTACCACACAGTCGATCTCGCCCAACAGGCGCGGCAGCAAGCCATCGTTCTTCGCGGTGCTCGGGTCCGGCTGACCGGGTCGACTGACGACGTGCGGCGGCTCGTGACTCAGCCGTGCGTGACTATCGACCGCTGCCTGCACCCCAGCTCGGTCGGCAGGGACGCCGGCGTCGGTCAGCAGGCGCCCGGCGACCTCGCGCTCGACCGTGACAGGTTCGAGCATCGCGAGATTGTGGGCGGCGCGGGCGTGGGTCTCGGTGCGGCTGGCCGCGGTCAGGTCGCACTCGTCGTAGCCCCACACGGTCACCGGGTCGAACGGGTCCAGCGACGTCGGCCGCGTGCCGGTCTTAATCTCGTCGCCGGGGTCACCGCATCAGTCGGCGCCCCAGATGCCGACGGAGTCGCCGAGGCCGTAGTTGCGGCGGCGCACAGCCAGACCCGCTGTGAGCCAGCGAGGTACGGCGTCGTCCTGCGGCCAGTCGGTCGCGGCGTAGAGCGCGCCCCGGCCGGGGGTGACCAGGGGAGCGGCGTAGTCGACCGGCAGCGGCTCGGTGGTGCGGGTCGGTTCGGGGAACGTGGTCGTCATGAGTCGGTCCTCATCTTCTCGACGCGGCGCCGCAATGCGGTCGAGTTTCGCTTCAACGTGTAGTCGAGTCGGCTGCAAGACTGGAACACCTCATGCAGGCGTGAGGTCCGTCTCGGAGAAGTCCGCACCGACGAAGAGCAGCGGCTCGCCGGATTGACTGGCGAGCGCGTACGCGAAGCAATCGCCGAAGTTGAGACGGGCTGAATGACCTGAGCCGCGCCCGAAGTCGCGATAGGCGTTGCGTGCGACCCGGGCGAGGTCCGCGGTGACCGGTTCTATCACCACCCCCCAACTGTCGAGCAGCTGATCGAGTTGGCGGCTGAGGGCGGGATCACGGGCCTGATCGACCACGATCGTCAGCTCTTGATATGTGCCGGCAGACATGCGCGGCGCATCGCTGTGGGCGAGAGTGTTGTCGAGCGCCTCCCACCCCGGTTCGGCCTTGATGACGGCCACCACAGCAGAGGTGTCGACGATCACCGTGGCAGCCCGGCCGTGTCGTAGAGAGTCTCGGTGTCGAGATCTATACCGATCGCGGCCCGCTGCATCAATCGGATCAGACTCAGACGCGTGGTCTGGTCGTCCTCGCGCCGCAATTCGGCGAGCAGCCGCTCGAGTGCCAACTCGATGGCGCTCGTCTGGTTGCGACCCGTGCGGCGAGCCACCTCACGGGCCAGCTCGTGCACGTGCTCGTTCTTGATGTTCAAGCCCATGGTAGAACTCTACCCGCTCACGGTAGAAGTTGATCGTTCTAGGCCATCGACGGACGATGACCGCACCCAACCTAGGAGGTGACCCAGGCCTTCGCGATGTCGAGACGCTGCCAGCCGCCGTTGGCGCCGGTCTTGTCCAGCGGGTAGCCCGAGGGCAGGGCGGTCTTGGCCAGGATCGCGCGTAGCTGAGCGTCGCTCAGACCCGGATGCGCGGCCCGGATCAGGGTCTCCGCACCTGCCGGTACCTGGACCGGGCGGCGGGTGTCACCGGTGGCGCCGAAGGAGTAGGTCTCGCGCTGCCGGTACGACCCCAGCGCTGTACTGGTGGAGACGTAGGGCTGCTGGCAGCGGACCACCGTGCCGATGGGTGCGCCGACCTTCGCGGCGAGCACCGTACGTGCCTGCTGCTTGGCCTCCGACAACAGGGCGCTGAACTTCTTGTCGCCCAACAGCTCCGTGACGACCGACTCGGACAGCATGCGTCCGCCGATCACGTCGAGCGGGTAGTGCACGCCCAACACCACACGGTGGTAGCCGTACTCGGCACCGCGGTACAGGACCTGCGGGCCGACCTCGGGGAACAACGTGGCGATCAGGAAGGCCTCGGCGAAGCCCCAGGTGGTGTGACCCGACGGGTAGGAACCGCTGCCGCGCACCGCCTCGTAGAGGTCGGGACGACCGTCACTGTAGTGACGGATCAGCTGCGGGGCGACCTCGAACGGGCGCGGGTTCTGGAAGTACTTCTTCTCTGCCGACGTCCCCACGCGCGCTTCGACGATCGCCTCCTCGCCGACGAGGAGCTGCGACACCTTCGGCAGCTGTCCTGCCGCGAGCGCCTGGCTGAAAGCGGTGCCGAGCCGCGACCCGAGTGAGTTGAAGATCGTCGCGGTGCCGATGTCGTAGTTGTCGCGGACGGCATACTGTGCCGTCGCGGGCGAGGCGGTGTTGTTGATGACGACCGTCTCCGCGAGGTTCTGGGCACGAACAACGGGGGAGATGCGCGAGAAGGCGTCGAGGACACCGATGTGGTCCTTGGGCTTCGCGGTGGCGAACGGATCGGCCAACTGTGCGGCGGTGTAACCACTGACACCGGGGATCGCCGTGGGGGCGAAGGTGCACGGCGCCGGCGCAGCTCCTGCACTCGCAGGCGTCAGTAGACCGACACCTGCCGCCACCGATACGGCCAGTGCCGCAAGCCGAACGCGCATCCTCATCGCTCCTGTCTCGCCCATGTGAACCGATCCCCGACGGAGCGGCCCGACTGTATGGCTCGGATGAGCATCACAGCGGCGAGCAACGGAGAGTCGTCATCGAGATGAATTTCAGATGACGGGCATGATGATCCTGCGGTTCGTGAGCTCCGAAGTGTGCTGAGCGGTGTGCCGACCATCCGCGCCGCCGAGATGTGGCGAATGAACACGCGTGGTGCGTGGATGTCCGATACTGCATCCGTGACGTCCGTGCGCTCGTGGTCATCAACCGTGTGGGTGGTACTGCTCGCCGTCGTGGGGATGTCGGTCGCATCCCCCACGAACAGCACTGCCGCGCCGTCGTCCGGGTGGATGTACACGATGGTGGCGTTCAGCAACGCCAGCGACCGCGACATGGATGTCTACCAATCGTCCGACGGCACCCACTTCGACGTCGTTCAGAAGTCTGCGTACCGACCGTCTGCAGGTCATGTTCGGGACGCCAGCATCTTCCGGAACACCGACGGCCTCTACTACGTCACCTACACCACCGCTTCGGGCGCGAATATCGGGTTCGCCCGCAGCAGTGACCGGGTGCACTGGACGCCGATCGGCGACCATCCGGTTCCGTTCTGTTGTCTGCTGTTGCCGGGAACGGGTGACGGCAAGGGTTTCGGTTCGTCGAGCGGGTGGCCGTCGCTGTCGCCGTTCACCGCCAAGGCATGGGCGCCGGATTGGTTTGTGGAAGGTGGCCGGGTGAGCGTCATCCTGTCGATGTCCACCGGTGGCGGGTTCGTACCATACGTGATGCACGCGCTGGAACCGACCCTGCGACAGTGGAGTGCACCGGTTCCCATCATCGGGATCGGCGCCGACCACATCGACACCACCGTGGTCAAACTGGGTGGGGTCTACCACGCGTTCACCAAGAACGAGACGAAGAAGGTCGTCGAGCATGCGGTTGCGCAATCGCTCGGTGGCCCGTATCGGTTCGTGGCGCCGGGTGCCTGGGGCCCGTATGTGGAGGGTCCCGCCGTGGTGAAACTGCCGAACGGGAACTGGCGGATGTACCTGGACGCCTACACGCGCGGGAAGCTGCTGTACAGCGACAGCACCGACGGATTGCGTACCTGGTCACCGACAACTGAACTCCCCGGCCTCTCCGGCACCGCCCGACATGTAGGCGTGATGCGCGAGCCGGCCTGACGCGACTACGCCGCGAGATCAGCTCCCCAGTGCGAGCTTCCACAGTGCGTCGCGCGCAGCGGAGTCGTCCTTGCGCCACGGTGGGTAGTGCGTCGGTCTCACCTGGCGGTCGTGCCAGAATGCGCCCGGTGTGGCGAGCGCGGCGTCGGACGCGGCCAACCAGACGATGGTGTCGGCCCCCTCGGCGGGTGTGCGCAGGATCGGTCCCATCACCCTGCCGAAACCCGGGATCGAATCGGTGATCCCGGGGGTGTCTGCCCAGCCGGGATGCATACTGCACACTGTCGGATCGTCGGGTCCGGACATTGCCTCGGCCAATTGCTCGGCGATCACCACCTGCATCCGTTTGGTGCGGGCGTAGGCGGTCAACCCGGAATACGTTCCGTCGACGTACTCGAAGTCGGTGAAGCGCAGCGGGACCGGGTACATCCCGCCACTGGACACGAAGATCACCCGGGAATGACCGTCGAGGAGCGGGCGCAATCCCTGGGTCAGCGCGACCGGTCCGAGAACGTGCGTCGCGAGTGCCAGCTCATGCCGCTGTGCGGATTCCGACCGTTCGGGTGGCATCACCCCGGCGCAATGGATCAACGCATGCACCCGGGTCAGCTGGGTGGTCAATGCGGTCACGAGTTCAGTGACGGAATCGAGGTCGCTGACGTCGCATTCATGGACCGCGACCTCCGCGTCGGCAACCTGCTGACGGACGTTGTCCGCCGATGACGCGAGACGGTCGAGTGACCGGCCGACGAGATGCACGCGGGCACCGAGTCGGGCCAACCCGATCGCGGTGGCGGCACCGAGACCGGAACTGCCTCCGGTGATCACGATGTCGACCGGATCGGCGAACGGCGCCGGGTCGGCGGGCCAGAAACGACGTCGGACGGCACAGCCGATCGCGGAGTAACCGGGTACGACGGCAAGATCCAGTGCGCGGTCGACCACGGTGGCGAGGGGATTCACGGTTCAGTCGACGGTCATCTCGCCGAGCTGCGACCAGTCGTCCTGGTCGATCTCGGCGTTGATGACGTCCGGGGTGCGCTGCAAGTACTGTGGCAGGTCACGCTGCGCCTTGGCGAAGTGATCAGAGCCCACATGAGCCTCGGCGGCATCGTCCTCGAAGGCCTCGATGAGCACGTAGGTGTTCGGGTCGTCCAGGCCGCGTGACCAGTCGAACCACTTGTTGCCCGGTTCGGCACGGGTGGCGTCGGTGAACTCTTTGGCCAGTTCAGGCCACTGGTCCGCGAATTCGGGTTTGACCGGCCACTTGACCGTGATGAATATCATCACTCCACTGTAGGCATCACCGGTGGAGGTGGAGTCGCCGTCGCGGGTCATCCGCGTGGTCGAGCACTGGCTGCTCCGATCCTGACGGTCCGCTCAGAACGGTGGTGGGACACATTCGTCATCGTCGTCCCCGGCTCGGCGGTTGCATTCGCGTTCGTGGCGGCGTCGGGCGTGTTTGTCTTCCAGGCGGGGTCGGCGTCTGGTCGGTTGCTCCGGTGCCGGTGGTGGTGGCCCGTTGGGTGGGGCGGTGAACTCGATGTGGTCGAGTTGCGGGTGGAGGTCGTAACCGGTGTGGGCGGGGCCGTCGACGGTCAATCCTTCGGGGGTGGTGACCGTGGTCGCGGGGTGGCCGTGGTCGTCGATGGTTTGGTCGTCGAGGAACTCGGTGAACGTTTTCACCCCATGATGGAACGGGCATTTGGAGTTCATGTTGTCGGCGGTGGTCTGCCCACCCCGTTCGGGGTTGGTGTGGTCGTATTCGGTGACGTGATCGGCGTCGCACCGCATGGCGGGTTGGTCGCAGCCGGGCCACACACAGTACTGGTCGCGCATCCACATAAACCGGGCCAACGCGGTCGACGGCCGGTACGGGTCCGCGGGTTGGGCGGCCGGCGCGGACGTGGGGACGGGTCGGATGACCGTGTCCGGACGTTCGGCCAGGTCACGGATGTGGTCGGGTGACACGACCCCGTACCCGGGCAGGAATCCCGGCCGACCACCGTGGTCGGTGGTGAGTGTGGTCGGGTCGGTGACCACATGAATCATCGCAGTGGTGGCCTGCCCCGACGTGGTGGTGGTATCCCACCCTGTTGCGGCGGTGCAGTCGGGGTCACCGCACAAACATTCCCACGTCGCACCGGTGGTCAACGCGACCAACGCATCCGACCGCCGCGCCGCCTTCGTCCGCGGATCATTCACACAGACGTGGTCGGCGGCGGCATGCACCCGTTGCGCCAACAACAGGGTGTTCTCCGCAGTCATCGACGCACCCACCACACCCATACCGTCGGCGTCGTTCTCCGTCCAAAACGCGCGGGCGTCTTTCGCGGCCTCACGGCGCTGCCTGACCGCATCCGGGTCGTGGGTGTAGACGATGCGGTCGACCATGTCGCGTAACCGGTTCGTCGACCACGAACCCCGGCGTCGTAAACACTCCGAGATCTCGCGATCCACCGTGGCCGCGATCTGAGGGTCGGTGATCAGGTCGGTGCGGGACACGATCGTCCGTATGTGTTGCGGGGCGACCTTTCCGTCCCGCAGGCACAACAACACCTGCGGCAACCGATCACGTAGCGCGACCGCGCGTGCCAACAACCCTTCCGCGGACACCTGCCCGATCGACAACACCGTCGCGATACGGGTGGCACACAACGCGGTCGAATCGATCATCCGGTAGTCGGTGAGTATCTCCTCACCCACCAACTGGGTATCCAACTCCGCAGCGAGCCGATACCGCTGCCACTCCAGAAACGACTGCCCCTGGGTCGCATGAACCATCTCCGCGAGCAGATCGTTGACCGGGACACCGGACACATCACCGAGCAGCCCCAAGACTGCCGGTGACCCACCCGCCCAACGACTCTCGCTCATGTGTTCGATTGTAGAGACGGGGTCTGACAATCCCCGGCGCCGAGTCCGGACATCGGTGACAGTGTGAAATGGCGTCGATGGTGAGACTTAGATCGACGCGGGGTCGACGCTCTGTGTCGAGCGGGACGAATCCCGAAGGCCTTGTACGACTGGCGTCCGTGCGCGACAGCTGAGCGAGGTGGTGGCGCTCGAACTCGGGGCTCCTCAGATGAAGTCGAACCCGTCTCCCGTCTCAGTCAGCCCGTACCGGTGTGTCTACAACGTAGATGATCCGCAACACCTAGGGCGTGTCTCCTCATGTGTCTCGGTGTCCGCGGGACGATCTTTGAGTGAGTCGCGATGTGGTCGTATCGGATGTTCAATGGAAACGGATCACGTCGTCGACGGGTTGGCGCGGGCGTCCGTTCCGTGACGATCGCCGGGTGATCGAGGGCATCATCTGTCGCTATCGGGTAGGAACGCCTTGGCGTGACGTGCCGCATTCTTTCGGCGGCATCGCAAGCGTCGCAATGCCAGTGGCGGCCGCCCCGTCGGTTATGACCACGAAGACTACAATGGACGCAACGCCGTTGAGCGAGGATTCAACGAGATGAAGCAGTGGCGCGGACTCGCCACCCGGTACGACAGACTTGCCCTGACATATCGAGGCGGTGTCGTTCTCCGCGCAATCACGCTCTGGCTGCGCTACTCCGATGGTCTGCGACGATGAACAAGTGAGTAACGCGTCGCTTGACCCCGCCCTGGTGCCCGAGCTGCTGGTCGGTGACGTCATGAGAAGCATCGATTTCTGGTGTGGGCTCTGCGGGTTCAAGATCAACTACCAGCGTCCCGAGGAGGGCTTCGCCTACATCTCGTTGGGGTCGGCTCATGTCATGCTTGAGCAGCAAGGCATCGGCCGAAACTGGATCACTGCACCCCTGGAACCACCCCTCGGGCGAGGAATCAACTTCCAGATCAGCGTACGGGACCTCGCCCCAATCCTCACCGCCCTGCGAGACGCGGATTACGCGACTTTCATGGAGCCTGAGACGAAGTGGTACCGCATCGACGAACGCACCGAAACCGGCGTTCATCAGTTCCTCGTCACCGATCCTGACGGTTACCTCATCCGATTCCAAGCGTCAATTAGCGACCGACCGATCACTCATTAGGAGACACACCTAGGTCGGCCGTGACCCAACAACGATTCCACCCTCTTGACCTCAACCACGGTTGAGGGAGTTGACTGCAGCGATGGAGATGATCTCGGTACGACTGCCCACGCGCACTCTTGCCGAGACCGCCGACTACTTCGAGTCGTGGGGGTGCGTTATCACACCGGCGATGGCCGGGGAGGTCACCGTGCGAATCGGCCACAGTCGCATCACCTTTGTCGGCGACAGAGAATTCGTCGGTGACCATCACCTCGCGTTCACAGTCCCCACGGGAGCCTTCGATGCCGCCAAACACTTCATCTCGCAACGGGTGGCGTTGCTGCGGCGGAACGGGATTGAGGACTTCGAATGTCCGGTGTCGTGGAACGCGCGATCCGTGTACTTCGACGGCCCCGACGGACAGCTACTCGAATTCATCGAGCGGCGCGACCGTGCCGACCGTATCGATCACCCCTTCACGACCCGCGATCTGGTGTCGGTCAGCGAGATAGGTATCGCCGTCCCCGATGTGCTCGAGACTGTCTCGCAGTTGGAAGCCTCCGGTCTCAGCCCCTACGGCGACCCGCCCACACCGGGATTCGCCGCCGTTGGCGACGTGGACGGACTGCTCATCATCGTCCCGCACGGCCGCGTATGGCGGCCGACGGACAACCGAGTGGCCGCCCAGGCACACGTCGACGTCATCTCCGACGCCGGCGTCGTCTGGCCGCCTCAGTCGTCGCGATCCGCCACCGCAGCGTCGTAGAGCTCCTTGGACGTCGGTAGGTCGTCGGGATCACCCCAGCTCTCCGGATCCCACAACTTGGACGCGTGAAGGGCCTTCCCGCAGTGGACGAAGGTCTCCTCGATGTCGACGACGATCGCGACATCCACCCCACCGTCCCACAGGCCGAGGATCTCCGGGTCGGTGACCACCGTCGCGTGGCCGTTGACCCTGAGCACATGTGTCACCCGGGGCACGCAGAACAACAGTCCGACACCGCTGTGGTGCAGCAGGTTACGCATCGAGTCAACCCGCCGATTGCCGCGACGTTGCGGGAGAGCAAGCCGTCGACCGTCATCCAGGATACGTACCCCCGACCCCTGGTGATCCCCGCGCGGCGACACCGTCACCGCCCCACTGTTGCCGGTCGTTGCCATGAACACGATGGGCGCCGCCGCCAGGAATCGAGCGGCGACCGGATCGATCCGATCGGTGCCCTTGTCCATGATCGCCGGATGGGGTTCCGGCACCACATCGCGCAGCGCCCGCTCGTCGCGGATCCGGCTCGGATCGGTCGGCGAACCGTCAGGTGTCCGTCGCTGCGGTAACGGGTGGTGACGTCCGGCGGGCACCACCATCGGGCTCTGTGAGACCGGATCGGGGATCACCCGGGCGCGCATGCCGAACACCTCCGACACCAGGTCCTCGGTCATCACCTCGTCCGGTGCGCCTGCGGTGATCACGCGGCCCTCGTTCATCGCGATGAGGTGATCGGCGTACCGGCACGCCAGATTCAGGTCGTGCAACACCACGACGACGGTGGTCTGACGCTCGACGTTGCGATCCACCAACAGGTCCAACACCTCCACCGCGTGCGCCACGTCCAGGTACGTCGTCGGTTCGTCGAGCAGCAGGACGTCGGTGTCCTGGGCCAGCGCCATCGCGATCCACACTCGTTGCCGCTGACCGCCGGACAGTTCCGCCACCGGACGATCGGCCAGCGACAACACACCGGTCGACCGCATTGCCGACAGCACGGCATCGTCGTCGGCGGCATCACGACCGCCGAACCACCCCTGATGCGGTGAACGCCCACGCTCCACCAAATCAACCACGGTGATGCCGTCCGGAGCGATCGGTGACTGGGGGAGCAACCCGACCCGACGGGCGAACTGTCTGCGGGGCACGTCCCGGACGTCGGTGTCGTCGAGCCGCACCACGCCACCTGCAGGGGCGAGGATCCGGCCGAGTCCGCGCAGCAGCGTCGACTTGCCACACGCATTCGGACCGACCAGCGCGGTGATCCGTCCCGGCGGTATCCGCACCGACAGGCCGTCGATCACCACCCGATCGTCGTAACGCAACACCAGATCCGATGCCGACAGGTGCGATGACGTCATGGAGTACCTCCGGAGCGGGTGCGGGCGAGCAACCACAACATGTAGGGCGCACCGAGGGCGCCGGTGACCACGCCGACGGGTAACGCGACGTCGGCGATGAGATGACGAGCGACGAGATCGGACACCGAGATCAGCAGAGCGCCGATACCGGCGGCGTGCAGCACCGAACCGCGCCCCGGGCCGGCGATCCGCGCGGCGGTGGGCCCGGACATCAACGCCACGAAGGAAACCGGCCCCGCCGCGGCGACCGCGGTGGCGACCAGCAACACACCCACGACGATCAGGCCCACCCGCGCGCGAGCGACGCCCAGACCCAATCCGATGGCCAGGTCGTCGCCGAGCTCCAGCCGGGGAAGCACCACGGCGCAACCGATCGCGGCGGCCGGGATCAGGACCGCACACGACACGATCAACGGGACCGTGCTGGACCATGTCGCCTTGGCCACGCTGCCGGTCAGCCACACCAGGCTCTGCTGCGCCGACGTCAGCGACGCCCGGATCATCTGGTACGACACGATTGCCATCAGCACCGAACTGATGCCGACGCCGATGAGGACGAATCGCGAATCCTGCAATCCGTCCTTGCGGGCCAATCCCATGATGACCGCAGCCGCGACCACGGCGCCGACCACGGCGGACCCCGAGACCGCCGCTCCCGACAGTCCCAACGTGACACTGGCGGTGACCGCGCCGACGGCCGCACCCGCGCCGATGCCGACGACATCGGGGCTGGCCAGGGTGTTGCGCAACACCCGTTGGAAGACCGCACCGGCCAATCCCAGTGCGGCGCCGACGAACATCGACGTCAGCGCCCGTGGCATCCGCAGCCGCAGCACCACCAGGTCGGTTCTCGTGGTGCCCTGACCCACCAGTGTGGACACCACATCGCCGAACGTCATCCGCTGCGTACCGACTGACAGCGTCACCACGAACACCGCCACCAGCAGCAGGGCGATGATCAGACCCGACACGCACAACCGGCGGGCGCGCCTGCGTCGTGAGTCGGCCATCACCGAGATGGCACGATCGTCGGGCAGGTCGGTCATGACGGTGCTCATCGCATGAACCGTTGGCGTCGGATCAACACCACGAACAGCGGTACGCCGATCACCGCACTGACGATGCCTGCCTGTACCTCCCCGGGTGGGGCGATCACCCGGCCGATGACATCGGCGAGCAGTAGCAGCGTCGGCCCGGCCAGCGCGGCCAGCGGGAGCACACCTCGATGATCGGTGCCCGCCAACCGACGCACCAGGTGGGGGACGGCCAGACCCACGAAGGCGATCGGTCCGGCCGCGGCCGTCGCCGAGCCGGACAGGATCACCAGGGCCACACCGCAGACGGCCCGGTCGACGCCCACGCGGCGTCCGAACGACCGGGCGACCTCGTCACCGAGCACCAGTGCGTTGAGTCGTGTGCCGCAGGTCATGGCCACCACCAGACCAATGGCCACGAACGGTGCGACCTGCGTCGCCACCGAGAGGTCACGGCCGGCCACCGATCCGACCTGCCAGAACCGGTAGTCGTCGAACGACGTGGGGTCGGTCAGCAGCAACACGGTGGTCACCGAACCCGCTCCGGCGGCCAACGCCGCACCGGCCAGCGCAAGCGTCGCCGGGGTCACCGTGGCGCGCCGGCCCAGACCGGCGACACCGGCGACGATCAACGCGGCGACGGCGGCACCCGCGAAGCCGAACCACACGTACGCGTTCACCGAATCGAGGCCGAACGCGGCGATGGCCAACACCACCGCGAGCGACGCCCCACTGTTCAGGCCGAGAAGTCCGGGCTCGGCGATCGGATTGCGGGTGACACCTTGGGCGATCACCCCTGCCACCCCGAGCGCGCAACCCGCCAGGATCGCGATGAGGGTGCGAGGGACGCGCACCTCGGTGACGACGAGCGCCGCCGGACCGGCGGGATGCGCACCGCGCAGCACATCCCAGATGGTCGACGGTGGAACCGAACCGGCACCGACGGCCAGACTCAGCACCACCGCGACGGCCAGCAGGGCCACCGACACGACTGCGGTGGACCAGGTGTGGCGTCGACGTGGCGGCGACTCCGGGTGTGCCACCCGTGCCGTGTCAGCGAACTGCGTCGTCACCGCGCCTTCGCCGCGGCGTCGGCCAGGCGCTGCACGGTTCGCGCCAAGGCGTACTCCCAGCCGGCGACCGAGGCGCTGGAGAAGGCCTGCGACACGTTGCGATCGTCGAGCAGCACCCCACGGCCCGCCGCGACGGACGGGACCGCGCCCCACAACGGATCATCGGCGATGGCGGTGGCATCCGCGGAGATCGGCTGCATGACGGTCACGTCGGCGTCCAGGAGGTTCATCTTCTCCCGAGAGATGGGCACCGAGAAGCTCTTGGTCGGCTGGGACTCGATCTGCGGCGCGTTGACCATGCCCAGTTCCTTGAGAAACGCGAGACGACCGGAATCACCGGTGTAGGCGGCGTACTCGCCCAGTGTGTTACGCGCCCCGGACACCACCGTCGCCCCCTGCAACTGTGGATACTGTTGGCGGGCCCGCGCGAAACGGCCCTCCATCTCTGCCTGCTTCGCCGCCGCGGCCCGCGGGGCGCCGAGGGCCGCACCGATCATCTTCAGCTGTTGGCGCCAGGTGGTCTTGTAGTTGTCGCCGCCCGAGGGCATCTCCACCACCGGCACACCCAGCTCGGCCAGTTGGTCGTGACGCTGCTTGGAGCCCGACGACCGGGTGTCCAGGATGAGGTCGGGGTTCAGCGCCGCTATGGCCTCGGTGTCGGGTTCCAGGGTGCCGATCTTGGTGGGCGACGAGGTGTACTTCTCGGGTACCCAGGCACCCAGACCGTCGCCTCCGACGGCCAACCAGTCCGCCTCACCGACGGGTTGTACGCCGAGCGACAACGCGGTCTCGGCGTCGCTCCAGCCCAGGGCGACCACCCGCTGTGGGCGTTTGTCGATGGTGACATCGCCGAAGGCCGTCGGGATGGAGACCGGGAAAGCCCCGGGCTCGGCGGAACCCGAGGCCGACGGCGTGGGATTCTCGTCGGTGGCGGTGCCGCATCCGGCCAGCAGGGCCGCGCCCACGGTGGAGATGGACAGCACGGTGCAGAGACGTCGGAGCATGGGGGTCGACTCACCTTCACCTTCGATTGTGCGCACTCGGACCGCGATCTATGGATCCACTAGGTAGGTAAGGCTAACCGACAACGTGACGGTGTTCGGTCGGCGGGGGTGGCCGGCATCCTGGGCTGTGACCACGCCCGGACCCATGGACGTAGCCTGAACCCATGACGCAGCAGCCCGGCGACACCCCTGAATCCGACGACCTCTCCGCGGACGTCAAGCCCCGCAGTCGCGACGTCACCGACGGCCTGGAGAAGACCGCCGCCCGCGGCATGTTGCGGGCGGTCGGCATGGGTGACGACGACTGGCAGAAATCCCAGATCGGGGTGGCGTCGTCCTGGAACGAGATCACCCCGTGCAACCTGTCGTTGGAGCGTCTGGCCAAGGCGGTCAAGGTGGGGGTGCGCGACGCCGGTGGCTACCCGCTGGAGTTCGGCACCATCTCCGTCTCCGACGGCATCTCGATGGGCCATGAGGGCATGCACTTCTCACTGGTCTCCCGCGAGGTGATCGCCGACTCGGTGGAGACGGTGATGAGTGCCGAACGACTGGACGGGTCGGTGCTGCTCGCGGGATGCGACAAGTCACTGCCGGGAATGTTGATGGCGGCCGCACGCCTCGACCTGGCCAGCGTCTTCCTGTACGCGGGATCCACGTTGCCCGGGTACGCGACACTGTCCGACGGTTCGGAACATCAGGTCACCATCATCGATGCCTTCGAGGCGGTCGGCGCCTGCAGTCGGGGTCTGATGTCTCGCGACGACGTGGACACCATCGAACGCGCGATCTGTCCGGGCGAGGGTGCGTGCGGCGGCATGTACACCGCGAACACCATGGCCAGCGCCGCAGAGGCGCTGGGAATGTCGTTGCCGGGCAGCGCTTCCCCGCCGGCCCCTGATCGTCGACGCGACGGATTCGCGCAGGCGAGTGGGGTGGCGGTGGTGGAGTTGCTGCGCCGCGGCATCACCGCACGCGACATCCTCACCAAGGAGGCGTTCGAGAACGCCATTGCAGTGGTGATGGCGTTCGGGGGGTCCACCAATGCGGTGCTGCATCTGCTGGCCATCGCCAACGAGGCGGAGGTGGAACTCAGCCTCGACGACTTCACCCGGATCGGCTCGCGCGTCCCGCACCTCGCCGACGTCAAGCCGTTCGGCAAGCACGTGATGACCGACGTCGACGGCATCGGAGGCGTGCCCGTGGTGATGAAGGCACTGCTCGACGCCGGACTGCTGAACGGGGATTGTCTCACCGTCACCGGTCGGACCATGGCCGAGAACCTCGCGCACATCGCCCCGCCGGACCCCGACGGCAAGGTGCTGCGCGCGATGCAGGACCCGATCCACCCCACCGGCGGGATCACCATCCTCAAGGGCACGCTCGCGCCCGGTGGTGCGGTGGTCAAGTCGGCCGGATTCGATTCCGACGTCTTCGAGGGCACGGCACGGGTGTTCGAGCGCGAACGCGCCGCGATGGACGCGCTGGAGAACGGGACCATCACCCACGGAGACGTGGTGGTGATCCGGTACGAGGGGCCGAAGGGCGGTCCGGGGATGCGGGAGATGCTCGCCATCACCGGTGCCATCAAGGGCGCAGGCCTGGGTAAGGACGTGCTGCTGCTCACCGACGGTCGTTTCTCCGGTGGCACCACCGGTCTGTGCGTGGGTCACGTGGCGCCGGAAGCCGTCGATGCCGGTCCGATCGCCTTCGTCTCCGACGGTGACCGGATCCGTCTGGATGTCGGCAAGGGCACCCTCGACGTGCTGGTCGAGGAGGCCGAGCTCGAGCGTCGCCGCGAGGGCTGGACACCGTTGCCGCAGCGCTATTCCCGCGGAGTGCTGGCCAAGTACAGCAAGTTGGTGGGCTCGGCGTCCGGGGGAGCCGTACTGGCCTGACGGCGAATTGGGCTGACGCGGACCGGCGCCGCACGGGTGGTGCGGCGCCGGTCCTCTGCTCAGGTGCCCTTGACGTTCAAGATCTGCCGTAGCGTGTACTCGACCTCGACGAGGTCGACGGCATCGGCCATCACCTGATCGATGTCCTTGTAGGCGGCCGGGATCTCGTCGACCCAGGCGTCCCCGTGGCGGTACTCGATACCGGCCATGGCCTCCGCGAGATCGTCGGCGGTGAACCGGGCCCGCGCCTCGCGACGCGAGAACCTGCGACCCGCACCGTGCGGTGCCGAGCACAGACCCGCGGCGTTGCCCTTGCCGCGCACCACATACGACCGCGATCCCATCGAACCGGGGATCACCGCACGCACACCCTCGTGGGCGTCGACCGCACCCTTCCTGGTCAGCCACACATCCTTGCCTCCGTGGCGCTCGCGGACGGTGTAGTTGTGGTGGCAGTTCACCCGGTCGACCTCGAGCTCGTCGACCGTCCGACCCGACCAGTGCGCCAACGCCTGACGGAACCGGTCCATCATCTCGGCCCGGTTCTCGAACGCGAAGGCCTGCGCCCAGGCCAGATCCCGCAGGTACACCTCGAGATCGGGGGTACCCGTGGGCAGGTAGGCGAGGTCGTCGTTGGGCAGGGTGATGTGCCACTGTCTGCACAGCTTCTGAGCTCGCTTGATGTGCCGCTTGGCGATTCTGTTACCCACCCCACGGCTACCCGAGTGCAGGAACATCCAGACCGTGTCAGCCTCGTCGAGGCACAGCTCGATGAAGTGGTTGCCCCCGCCCAGCGATCCGAGCTGCTCACGCCACTTGGGTGAGTGACCCAGATCCACACCGCGTTCGGTGGCCATGGTCTCCAGGGCCGCCACCCGCCCCTGTGTGAAGGCGTACCGTCCCAGGTTGCTGTTGTAGTTGCCCGGTGACAGCGGGATCGCCGACTCGATCGACTTCCGCAGGGCGGCGAGATCGCGGTCGGCGATGTCGTTGTGGGTCAACGTGGTACGAGCCGCGATCATGCCGCATCCGATGTCGACCCCGACCGCGGCCGGGATCACCGCGTCGACGGTGGGGATGACGGTGCCGACCGCCGACCCGAGGCCGAAGTGGGCATCGGGCATCAGGGCGACGTGCGGGTGGACGAACGGCATCGACGCGGTCTCCAGCGCCTGGGCGATGGTGTTGTCGTCGACGCTGGAAGCGAAGCTCAGCAACTTGTGGTCGCCGACGCGGACGGGCATGACGGGTATCCTCTCGGAGTGGTCGGTTCAGGAACACCGATGAGTGTGCTCCTGGACCCGACCATCCGCCAACGGTTTTCCGTGCCGCGGTTCATCTCAGCGCCAGGCGCCCCGCGCGTACTGCGGTGGGTACGGGGCCCGGTCGGCCGGCACACCGAGTTCGTGTGCGGCACGCTGCGGCCACCCGGGTTCCCGTAGCGCCGCACGGGCCAGCAACACCGCCGCCACGTCGCCGCGGGCGACGATCTCCTCGGCCTGCTCCGGATCGGTGATCAGACCGACTGCGGCCGTGGGTAATCCGGATTCGCTGTGCACCGATTCGGCGAATTCGACCTGATAGCCGGGACCGACGGGAATATCGGCGAGCACGTTGCCGCCGGTGGACACGTCGATCAGATCGACCCCGTGGTCGGCCAGCACCGCGGCGAGTTTGCCGCTCTCGGCGGCCGACCATCCGTCGTCGACCCAGTCGGTGGCAGACAGGCGCACGAACAGCGGTTTCTCCGCCGGCCAGACCGCGCGGACCGCATCGGCGACCTCCACGACGATGCGCGTACGCCCGTCGAAGCCACCGCCGTAGGCGTCGTCGCGGGTGTTGGACAACGGCGAGAGGAACTCGTGCAGCAGATATCCGTGGGCCGCATGGATCTCCACCACGTCGAACCCCGCGGAGTCGGCGCGTCGGGCGGCGTCGGCGAATGCCGCCACCACCTCGGCGATCTGGTCGGTGCCGAGTGCGGTCGGGGTGTCGTACCCGTCGAACGCCACCGCCGACGGCGCATAGGCGGTCCAGCCGCCCTCGGACGCGGGAACACTGCCCTCGCGTCCGGCGAAGGGAGAGTAGGTGGACGCCTTGCGGCCGGCGTGGGCGAGCTGGACCGCGCTGACCGCACCCCTGTCGTGCACGAAGTCGGTGATCCGACGCCACGCGGCGGCCTGGTCGTCGTTCCAGATGCCGGCGTCCTGCGGGCTGATACGTCCGGCCGCGGTCACCGCCGCGGCTTCGGTCATCACCAGGCCGAAGCCACCGGTCGCGCGTGCACCGAGATGGACGAGATGCCAATCGGTGGGCACACCGTCCTCGGCGACACAGCTGTACTGACACATGGGTGACAACCAGATCCGGTTGGGCACGGTCAGCGAACGGAGTCGGAGCGGCTGGAAAACGTCAGGAATGGTCACGCTGCGCTGCAACGGGTGATGGCGTGATTCGATTCCGGGAACGCGTGCGCCGGGGGTGTGACGTGCGCATCAGTAGGGTCGGGGCATGGCACTGACACGGACCCGAGGACGACGAACAGCGGTGGCGGTGGCGGCGACCGGCGTCGCGGTGGTGACGGTCGTCGCGGGTTGCTCCGACGCGGGATCCGGTCCGTCCGCGCCGTCGTCACCCGCGTCACCCACGGCCGTTGCCGCGGAACCCGGGGTCGCGCCGGCGTTGGCCACCCCGCCCGCGGGCCGGGTCGTGAGGGTCGGCAACGAGCCGGAAGGGCTGGTCGTCGACGCGGACGGCAACGCCGTGGTCGGGGTGCGGCGCCCCGATGCGCTGGTGCTGTTCGACGCCGCCACCGGGACCGTTCGGAAGACCGTCCCCACCCAGGGCGCACCGCGTCACCTCGCGCTGGCCGGACCGAACGGTCCGGTGCTCGCGGGACTGGAACAGACCAACGAGGTGGTCGAGTTCTTGACCACCGACGGCACGATCGGCTCGCGGGTCGGCAACGTCGGCGAGACCCCGCACGACGTGATCCGCACCGCCGACGGCACCTCGGTGGTGACCAACGAGCACGGCGGTGGCGTCATCTTCCTGCGCGACGGGAAGGTGGTGAAGTCGCTGCCCGCCGGGCCGCCGCAGCCCGGTGGGGTGGCGCCGGTGGGCGACTATGCCGTCGTCGCCGACGTCCAGGGCAACGGTGTCTGGGTGTACGACGCCGCGAGGACGCAACAGGTCGCGCAACGCCGGATCGGGGATCGGCTGACCCATGTGGTCGCCACCGATCGCTCGATGGTCGCGCTGGCCGACACCGACGGCGACGCCGTCCTCATCGAGCGGATCACCCCGCAGATCGAGGACGTCGCGGCGATCCCGGTGGCCGGCAAACCCTACGGCCTGGCCTACGACCAGAAACGCAGGCGGCTCTACGTGGCGGGCAGCGCCGACAACCGACTCACCGTGATCGATCTGGCGGATCCGACCGCGCCGAAGGTGATCGGGCACCTGCCGACCGCGCGTCAGCCCAACTCGGTCGCAGTGGATCCGAAGAGTGGATCGGTGCTGGTCACCGGTAGTGCGGCCGGTGCAGACAGCGCCATCGAGATCATCCCGCCGGATCAGCTGCCGTGACCCGCGCGGGCGTAGGGTGGCGGCTGTGATGCACATGGGTGAACCCTCGGTCTGGGGTTCATGGACCCTCACCCCGATCGTCTGGGCGCTGATGGCGGTGGCGAGCGCGGGCTATCTCGGGGCCGCGACCCGACGGCCGGGATGGCCGGTTCTGCGGACCCTCAGCTGGGTCGCCGCGATGCTGTTCCTGGTGGTCGCGGTGAACTCCAGCCTCGCCATGTTCGGTCATCACCTGTTCTGGGCGCACATGGTCATCCATCTGGTGATGATCACGGTGGTGCCCTTGCCGCTGGTGCTGGCCCAACCCATCCGACTGGCACTGGAGGTGCTTCCCGACGCGGCGGCCGCACGGGTGCGCGCGGTGTTGACCGCCCGGCCCACCCGGCTGCTGACCTCGCCGGTGGTGGGTGTCCCGCTCTATGCGGCGGTGCTGGTCATGACGCACCTCACCGGGTTCCAGCAGGCCATGACCGCGCACATGTGGGTGCACGACCTGGAGTTGGTGCTGTACCTGGTCAGCGGTTACCTGCTGCTGTTGCCGCTGATCGGTGGCGAGTTCAGCGGACATGATCTGTCGTACCCGATCCGGTTCTTCGCACTGTTGCTGGCGATGGGACCCGACACGCTGGTCGGGGTCACCCTGATGATGACCGACCATCAGCAGGCACCGGGCTTCGCCGATTCCCGCATGGGATGGCCGCCGGGTGGATTGGCCAACCCGGACGCACTCGCCGATCAGAGCGCCGCCGGCGCGATCATGTGGTTCGGCGGTGACGGGCTGATGATGACGCTGCTGGTCATCGTGGCATGGCAGTGGATCAAGGCCGAGGGATCACGAGCGGACGACCGGCCCGCGCGGCGTGCGTCGTGGATCGAGTCCGCGCGACGTCAATCGCTCGGTGCCGGTGAGGGCGCGAGCGACGTCGACCTCGACGATGACGACGCGGCCCTGGAGCGGTACAACGCCATGTTGGCGCGGTTGAACGAACGTCAGTCGCGCTGAGGAGTTCCCGCTACGCGGCGAGGGCCTCGCCGATGGGGGTGTCGCCGTGGTTGAACGCGATGAATCGGTGCACGGTCGATGGCGTGTCGATGACGGCGGCGATCACCGCGGCCACGTCGTCGCGGCTGACCTGCGATGACGAGTCGGCGTGGACGTCGATAGTGCCGGTGCCCTCGTCGTCGGTGAGTGAACTCGGCGCCACGATCGTCCAGTCCAGAGCGGACTTGCGCAGGTGTTCGTCGGCTTCGGCCTTGGCCTCGGCGTACGCATAGAACGAGCTGTCCTCGGAGACGCCGTGGTTCAGCGAGGCCCCGAAGTACGACACCAGCACGTAGCGCCGCACCCCCGCCTCGGCTGCGGCGTCGATCGAGCGGATGGCCGCATCCCGATCCACGGCGTAGGTACGCGAGGCATCCCCGCCACCGGCGCCCGCCGACCAGACCACCGCATCGCTGCCCGAGAGCAGCGCCGACAATCCTGCGGTGTCGAGTTCGGAGACGTCGGCCACCCGGGCATTCGCACCCGTCGCGGTGACGTCGCCGGTCTGGTCGGGGTTGCGGATGATCGAGGTGACGTCGTGTCCGGCCTCGCTGAGCAGCCGCGCGAGCCGCAGGGCGATCTTGCCGTGTCCGCCGATGATCGAGATGTGCGCCATTGCTACCTCCCGGTTGATCTGAATGTCTGCACAGCACGAACATGCCGTCGGTGGGTTGCTATTCCTCGCGTGGTGAGGTCAGGCAGGACGATGCACGACCAGAGGGAGCACAGCGCGGGCTCCCGCCGACCGCAGCACCGAGGCCGCGACCGTCACCGACCATCCGGTCGACGAGCTGTCGACCAGCAGCAACACCGTCGCTCCCGCCACCTCCGGCGGGTCGGTGAGCAGGTCACGCCACAGCGCCGCCTCCTCGGCACCCGACGATTCGCGATCGGGGCGCGGGCGGTCGGCCACGGTCCAGGTCCGCTGCGGTAACCGACCCACGGCGGCGACGTGGTCGGCGACGGCGACGGTCAATGTCGGGTCGGTCACCCCCAGCGCGACGATCACGTCCGGACGCGCCGACCACTCGGAGCGCCACCCGGCCAGGGTGCTCACCGCCGCGTCGGCGATCTCCGACACCGCTTCGGGCCCACCCGCGTGCGCATCGCGCAGGGTCTCGGCCCACTCCGGTGCATCGGCATGGATGAGCACCCTGCCGGTCTCGGCGAGCTGCCCGGCCGGGATCCGACCCCGCGACCCGAACGCACCACCCGGCCACATCTTGCGCGGCTCCCACCGGTGCGCCGCGGTGCGTAGTTCCGCGGCGATCACCCGCGCGGTGGTCGGGTCCACGGAGTCGGTCAGGCCGGGTGACAGCTCGCCGCGGCACACCGAACAGCGTCCACACGGCGACGTGTCCGGATCGTCGAGTGATTCGGTGAGCAGCGCCATCAGACAGCGCTCGCCTCGGGTGTACGCCGACATGATGTCGGCTTCGCGCCGGCGGGTGGCGATGATGCCGTCGTAGTGGTCACCGTCGTAGGTCCACGGAATGCCGGTACCGTGCCATCCCGCTGTCGTGCGCTCCACCGCACCGTCCACCGCGAGTTGTTTGAGCATCAGCTCCACGCGGGTGCGGCGGATACCCGTGCGCGCCTCCAGATCCGGTACCGACATCGGGTCGTCGGGACCGCCGAGCGCCTCGAGCAGGGTGGACATCTGGCGCGGGTCGGGGATGGTGGCGGTCGCGAAGTAGTCCCACACGCCACGATCGGCGGTCGACGGCAGCAGCACGACCTCGGCGGTGTCGATGGCGCGGCCCGCGCGGCCCACCTGTTGGTAGTAGGCCACCGGTGACGGGGGCGATCCGACATGCACCACGAAACCCAGATCGGGCTTGTCGTAGCCCATCCCCAACGCCGATGTGGCGATCAACGCCTTGATCTCGTTGTCGCGCAGGGAGTCCTCCAGACGATGCCGGGTGTCGGCGTCCAGGGCACCCGTGTACGCGGCCACCGCGACGTCGTCTCCGTGCACGGCGCGCACGGCTTCGACGAGTCGGTCGGCGTCGGCGACGGTGAGTACATAGACGATCCCGGACCCGGTCAGCCGCTCGATGTTGTCGACAACCCAGCCGTATCGGTCCAGCGGTGTCATGTCGGGAAGCACGTTGAGTCGCAGGGACGTGCGGGCGAGCGGCCCGCGCAACACCAGGGTCGCCGACCCGAGCTGCGCGGCGACGTCGGCGGTCACGCGGGCATTGGCGGTCGCGGTGGTCGCCAACACGGGGGTGTCCGGGTTCAGCCGCTGCAGCACGTCGGCCACACGGCGGTAGTCGGGCCGGAAGTCGTGACCCCAGTCCGACACCGCGTGCGCCTCATCGACAACCAACAGTCCGAGATCGCCCCCGACGCTGTCCAGGACCCGGCGGCCGAAACCCGGGTTGGCCAGCCGTTCCGGCGAGACCAGGAGCACGTCGATGTCCCCGTCGCGCAACCGTCCCTCGATGGTCTCCCAGTCGCCGACGTTCGACGAGTTGACCGTCGCGGCCCGCAGGCCCGCCCGTTCTGCGGCGGCGACCTGGTCGCGCATGAGGGACAGCAGCGGCGAGACCACCAGCGTGGGTCCGGCGCCCTCGTGACGCCGGATGGCGGTCGCCGTCCAGTACACCGCCGACTTGCCCCATCCGGTGGCCTGGACCACCAGTACTCGCGAACCCGGGGTGACCAGGGCGGTGACGGCGCGCAGCTGGTCGTCCCGCAGCGCGGCGTCGTCACCGGCGAGCGCCGCGATGACGCGGTCGGCGACCTGCGTGCGGGTCGGGGAGAGGTCCATGGAAGCCACCGTAGAGGTCCCGTCGGACAGCGATCGGCGGGTGTGCCGCGGCGGTTAGGGTCGAGGTCATGGGCACTGATCCGACCCGGGCAGCGGGTCCGACCGACACATTTCTCCGCAACGATGCGCAGAGCTTCCTGTCGGATGCGGTGCGCGGGCTGGTGGCGGCGAATCCCGACATCGTGTGGCGCCGCGATCCCGGTTTCCTCATCCGCCGTACCCCGTTGCCCGACGGTCGGGTCGCTCTGGTCTCCGGTGGCGGCTCCGGACACGAGCCGTTGCACTCCGGTTTCATCGGCGACGGGATGCTCACCGCCGTCTGCCCCGGCCTCGTCTTCACCTCACCCAACGCCCTGCAGATCGCCGCGGCGACCCGCGCCGCCGACACCGGTGCCGGTGTACTGCACATCGTGAAGAACTACACCGGCGATGTGATGAACTTCCGGGTCGCGCGGCGGCTGGTGGCCGACGAGGGGATCCGCACCGCCACGGTCCTCGTCGCCGACGACGTCGCCACCGAGTCGGACACCGGTCCCGGTCGTCGTGGGACCGGCGCCACCGTCGTGGTGGAGAAGATCTGCGGGGCGGCCGCGGATCGCGGTGACAGCCTCGACGACGTCGCCGCCCTGGGGCAGCGGATCGCGGACGGTGCCCGCAGCATGGCGGTGGCCACCGCCGCGCCGACAGCCCCGGGTGCGCACCGACCGTCCTTCGACCTGGCGATCGGTGAGATGGAGGTCGGTATCGGTATCCACGGCGAGCCCGGGCTGGACCGGGTGCCGCGGCGTGACGCCACGGACACCGTCGCCGACCTGCTCGACCGGATCGTCACGTCGCTCGGTCTGCGGGCTGGTGAACGGGTGATCGTCGTGGTCAACGGCCTCGGTGCGGCCCATCCGCTGGAGTTGAACCTGGTGTTCGGTGAGGTCGCGGCGAACCTGGAACACCGCGGGGTCCGGGTGGACCGCTGTCTGGTGGGCACGCTGGTGACCGCCCTCGACATGTCGGGGGTGTCGATCACGGTGGCCCGGTCCGACGACGAGGTGAGCGAACTGTGGGATGCCCCGACCACCGCACCCGGGTGGCCGCGGACCGCGGTCGGGGTGGGCGCACTGGTCGACGGCACGATCGCCGAACCCGACGATTCCGCCGACACCGGCGCGGTGTGTCCGTGGGTGACGCGATTCGTCGAGCGGGTGCGGGATTCGGTGGAGGAGCTGACCGATCTCGACCGCCGGGCCGGCGACGGGGACTTCGGTACCAACCTGGCCGCGGCCCTCGGTCATTTCGCCGTGCCGCTGCGCGGCAGCGATCACGATGTCCTGCACGCCCTGAGCACGTCGTTCCTGGTCCGGGCGGGCGGTACCTCCGGGGCGGTGTTCGGCATCCTGTTCCGAGAGCTGGCCCGGGCGGCCGGGCAATCGGGCGATCGTACCGAGTACCTGCGTCCGGGTGCGGCTCGCGCACTCGCCGAGATCGTGGAACTCGGTGGGGCGCGGGTGGGCGACAACACTGTCGTCGATGCCTTGAGTCCGGCCGTCGACGCGCTCGACGATCACCTCGATCTGGCCGCGGCCGCGGACGCCGCGACCCGTGGGGCCGATTCGACGCGCGACCGCGCCGCGGGCAAGGGACGGGCGAGCTATCTGGGCGATGCCACGCGCGGGGTGGTCGACCCCGGCGCCCTGGTGATCGCCTGGTTGTTCGCCGCGGCTGCGGACACGCCATGAGGCCCCGACCGGGCTGGCGAGAGCGGGTGCTGGGTCGAGAGGTGCACGACACGGGGGTCCCGGTCGGCGCCACCGTCGACGTGGTCAGCCTGCGGGTCAACCCGCTGCTGCGGATAGCGATCCTCATCCTCGCCTGGGCCACGGTGTCACCGCTGGGCGTCACCGGTCACGCGCTCTATGGACTGATCCTGATGCTGGTCGCCACGGTGACCATGATGTCGGCAGCGATCCCGGACACCCGCCTGGGTCCGCTTCCCCGGACCGTGGTGCTGGCGGTCGCCGCTGTCGCCGGGGGTCTGCTGTTCGCCTGCTACCCGACGAGTGTTGCCACCGCGGTGCCGTTCTTCGTCTGCGGTAACGCCGGGTTCCGTCTGCCGCGACGACCGGCGATCGGTGTCGCACTGTTGGGCAGTACCGTCGCGGTGATCGCCACCGTCGTCACCTTCGGTTCCGAGCTGGTCATCGTCTCCCTGACCGTGGGGCTGCCGGTGTTGATCGGGATGAACCGTCGCGAACGTATCCGTGCCCTGGAGTTGGCGCACGAGATGGTCGAGCAGACCCGCCGGGCAGCGGCATCCGAGGCGCACGCGGCGGCCCTCGACGAGCGCGCGCGCATGGCCAGGGACCTGCACGACGTGCTCGCGCATTCGTTGTCGGGGGTCAACATGCAGCTCAACCTGGCCGATGCGCTGTTGGAGGACAAGCGGATCGACGACGCCCACCGCACCGTGCTGGAGGCGCAGACGATGGTGGCGCGAGGTCTGACCGAGGCGCGGGCGGCGGTCTACGCGCTGCGTGCGGAGACCCTGCACCTCATCCCGGCGGTCGAGGCGATGATGGTCGGGGACCACGAACACCTCGAGGTGGACGGTGAGGAACCGCGGCTGTCGGGAACGACCACGCAAGCCCTGATCCGGATCGTGCAGGAGGCGTTGACCAACGCCCGCCGCTACGCACCGGGGGCGCGGGTCGCGGTACGGATCGCGACGGTCACCGACGGTTCGCTGGTCGTCGAGGTCCACAACGAGGCGGGCACCGTGCCCGCGGACTCGACGGGCGGCGGCGGAATGGGGCTGGTGGGCATCCGGGAACGGGCCGGGGCCATCGGCGCCCACGCCACGGCCGGTCCCGACGGTGGACAGTCCGGGGGCGGATGGACGGTACGCGTCGACGTTCCGGTGTGAGGCGTTGGGATCAGGCCGCGCACAACGGTGGCGGGCGGGGGATACGTGCCCGACACTCGCCACGCATCCCGTCATCAGACACCTGTGATCTCCGTCAGAGAGGACTCACCGTGACGACCACTCCCGTCGCCCATGCCGCCACCGATGCCGAACTCGACGCCCGTTTCGGGCCGGTGTTCCAGCGGATCGCCGCGGGTGCGGTGGACCGGGAGGTCGATCGGACGCTGGCCTACGACGAAATCGGTTGGCTGCGTGAGGCCGGGTTCGGTGCGTTGCGGGTGCCGGTGGAGTTCGGGGGATTCGGGGTGTCGCTGCGGCAGCTGTTCCGGCTGCTCATCGACCTCGCCGCCGCCGAATCGAATCTGCCGCAAGCCCTGCGGGTGCACTGGAGCTTCGTCGAGGATCAACGGCTGGCCCGACCCGGTGCCGAGCGGGAGCGATGGCTGCGGGCAGCGGCCGACGGGCTGCTGGTCGGTAACGCCATCACCGAGCCGGGGGTGGGCGCGGTGGACCGTTACCGGACCACGCTCAAACGCGACGGTGAACGGTGGCTGCTCAACGGCACGAAGTACTACAGCACCGGCAGCCTGTACTCCGACCGGATCCTGGTCGCGGCCGACCGCGACGGTGAACGGGTGTCGGTGCTCGTCGATGCCGACGCGGACGGGGTGGTCCAGCACGATGACTGGAACGGATTCGGTCAGCGGTTGACGGCCAGCGGAACCACCGAATTCCACGACGTCGCGGTGGCCGACGACCGGGTTCTGGGTCCCGGATACGGGACGGCCGGACGGACATACGGCACCTCCCTGCTGCAGCTGGTGCAGCTCGCGGTGCTCGCCGGCATCGCCCAGCGCGCCACCTCCGACGCCGCCGAGTGGGTGCGGAGGCGCACCCGCAGCTACACCCACGCCGCTGCCGACCTGCCGCGGGAGGATCCGCTGGTGCAACAGGTGATCGGGAAGCTCTCCGCCGCAGCATATTCGGCCCGTGCCACGGTGTTGTCGGTGGCCGACGTGCTGGACCGGGTGCTCGATCAGGGCGCCACCGACGAGGCGTTGCTGGACGAGGCCGAGCTCGCGTCGGCCCAGGCGCAGGTCGCGGTGATCGGACTGGTGGTGCCTGCGACCAGCGAACTGTTCGAGGTGGGCGGCGCATCCATCACCTCCGAACAACTGCGACTGGACCGGCACTGGCGCAACGCCCGCACGATCTCGGTGCACAACCCGGTCATCTTCAAGGAGCGAGCCATCGGGGACCACGTGCTCAACGGTGCCGACCTGCCCTACGCGTGGAGCGCCGGCGCGCGTAGCTGACACTCGCCGCGCCTCCGGCGGTGTTACGGTCGCCCGGTGCAGCGGCTGACCGCCACCGACGCCCAGACCCTGTGGATGTCGGCGAGCATCCCCAATGACCAGTTCCTGCTGTACTGCTTCGCGGGTCGCGGCGCCGTCGACTCGGCTCTCACCGACGAGTTGTTGGCCAGGTCGGCCCGCATCGGTGAACTGGGACAGGTGGTCTGCGAGGTCCCCGGTGCCTGCGACCACCCGTGGTGGGTGGACCGGGTGCCGCAGCGGTCGCAGATCGTCGTGCACGCAACCGATCTCGGCTGGGACGAGTGCCTGCGGTCGGTGACCGGGATGATGGCCGACCAACTCGACGCCCGACGGCAGGTGTGGCGGCTGCACCTGTTCGCCGGAGTGATCGGCACCCCGACGGTGTCCGGTGCGGCAACGGTGGCGGTGCTGCAGATCTCGCATGCCGCGGCCGACGGGCGGGTGAGCGCGGACATCGCTCGAGCACTGTTCGGTGGTGACCTCACCGGCGTACCGGTGACCGACGAACGACTCGGGCGGTGGACGGCCGCGGCTCGCGGTCTCGGCCGTATGCCGGGGCAGGTGGTCCGGTTGTTCGCCGGTGGTCGGACGGTGGCCCGCGCCGACGCGCACTATCGGGACGATGTCGCCGCCGAACGGATCCCGACCCCGACGCCGGGGAGGCCGCGCAGTGGGTTCAATGCAGACCCGGGTTCGGTGCGGTGGGCGCACTGCATCGTGCGCGACGCCGCCCTGCTGCGGATGGGTGGACGACACGCGGTGACGGTGGGTGCGCTGACCGCGGTCGGCGCCGCGCTCTGCGACATCGCCGTCGAACCGGATACATTCGACTGGTCGGCAGAGGTGACCGTCGGAAAGCCCGGAGAGCGTTCGGCGCGCAACCACTTCCGCAACGTCGGCATCGATCTGCACACCGACGTCGGCGACGCCGACACACGAGCGGGATTGATCGCCGCCGACCTCGCCGGAGCCCGACGTCGCGGCGAGCATCCTGTCTTCGCCCGACAGGCCGCGGTGAACCGTGCGGTACCCGCCGCGCTGTTACGGCTCGGGGTGCGTCAGTTCGATCCGACGGTGGTTCCCCACACCGTCACCGGACACACCGTGGTGTCGTCGGTGAATCGCGGGGTGGCCGACCTGACGCTCGCGGGTGCCCCGGTCGCCTTCACCGCGGGTTTCCCGGCGCTCTCGCCGGTGCAGTCACTGACCCATGGGGTACACGGTCTCGGCGACACGGTCACCGTGTCGGTCCTCGGCGGGGCCGCGGCGCGACCGGTGTTCGCGCGATATGTCGCCGCACTGGAACGGGCCCTCGACAGTTTGGTGTGAGGGATCGGCCGTCAGTGTTCGTGGCGGTGCTCGTGTCCGTTGAGGGCGGGGTTCAGTTGCGGATCGGTGGATTGGCTCGGTGGTTTCGCTCGCACCAATCGCTTGGGCAGTCGGCCGGCCAGCTCGCCGAGGGGGGCCACGGCGCTGTTCAGCAGGTCGACCGCTTCGCCCAATTCATCCACGGTGTCACCCATCTTGACCAGGTTGGGGGCCAGATGGCTGATCACCTCGGTGAGCTCGGTGATCCGGTCCAACGGACCGTCCGGGGCGATGGCCCGCTCCACGGCACCGCCCTGCCCGAGAAGTTGGTCGAGCAGACCCTCCTCGACCACCAGACGATCGAGCAACCCGCCCTCGGCCGTGATCTTCTCCAACACCCCGTCACTCGCGGTGAGTTTGTCCACCACGCCGCCTTCGCTGGTCAGACGCTCCAGGATGCCCTCGTTCTCGGTGAACTGGTCGACCACGCCGCCGGGACGGGTCAGACGATCCAACGGACCCCCCTTGGCGGTGAGCCGGATGAGGATGCCCCCGTCCTCGGTGATCTGATCGAGGAGTCCCCCTTCCTCGGTCATCTTGTCGAGGATGCCGTCACGTGCGGTGAGCCGGTCGACGACGCCTCCGGGTGCCACCAACCGGTCGACGGCACCGCCACGGGCCAGCAGCAGACCCAGCGGACGGTCCTCGTTGAACAGCTCGGCGACGTAATTGAGCATGGACAGCGGGGACCGCGTGGCGACGACGTCGGAGTCGTATCCGCCCAGGGCCGCGGTGACCTCCCGCTCGACGTTGTCGACGGCGAGACGCGCGATGGTGATACCGGATTCGACGGTCGCCAACGCCACCCCGGTGATCGCGAAACCGATCCGAAAGGGCAGTCCGACGACTGCGCTGGTGTCCATGCCATCAGCCTAGGGCATGGACAGAGGCATGGATCACATCTCGGCAGGATGGCCGTCGGCCGGAATCACTTCGTGACGGGGCTCCTGGGTCACTTCGTGACGGGAGCCTTGGCCTTCGCCTTCTGCGCCTTCTTGAACTCGCGCACCTTGGTCAGCGACTCGCTATCGACCACGTCGGCGACGGAACGAAACCCCTTCTTGCCGTAGTCGCCGACCGCGGACTGCCATCCCCTGGGGGTGATGTCGCGCTGTTTGGCCAGCAGTGCCGCGAAGATCTTCGCCTTCGCGTCGCCGAAACCGGGGAGTGCCTTCAACCGCGCGACCAGGTCGGCACCCGAGGTGGCCTCGGTCCAGATCCGTTCGGTGTCTCCCTCGTACTGATCGACGACCACCGAAGCCAGGGCCTGTAACCGGCCGGCCATCGAGCGTCCGTAGCGGTGGATGGCCGGTGGGGTGGAGCACACATCGGCAAAGGAGTCCGGGTCGGCGGTGGCGATGGCCGCCGGGTCGAGGGTGCCGAATCGGTCGAGCACCTTCAACGGGCCTGCGAACGCACGCTCCATCGGGAACTGCTGGTCGAGGAGCATGCCCGCCAACAGCGCGAACGGATCGCTCGACAGCAACTCGTCGGCGCGGGGTTCCTGAGCGATGTGCAGCGGTCCGGGCATGGGAGAAGTCTAGAGCGCGGCGCGCGGGTCGGAGGTGGACCGATCCACCAGGTTCGCGTCGGCAGACGTCGAGGCGCTGATCCGGGCGGGGACGTCGGTGAAACCACCGCTGTCCAGCGCGGCGAGGAGTTGGTCGAGAAGCCATTCGAGGCCCGCCTGGTCCGGGCTCAGGCTGGTCTGCTCGTGGCCGATCAGCAAATACATCGCCCATTCGGCCACCAGTTCGGCCTGCCGCGCGTCGCCGAGGACCTGCTGCGCGGCGGACCGCAGGATCTCCTGACGCGCCTCGTCCACCTGTGTCTGGGTTTCGCGAATCCGCGGGTCGATCTGACTCCACACCCGGATGGCGCCGTCGGTACCGGACGGTTGGCGGAGACTCACCGCGATCATCCGGCCGATCCGCGCTCGCGGATCCGATTCGGGGCGAACGTCGTCGTCCAGGGCGGCGACCCGACGGGCCCGCCAGAACTCCACGAGGCCGGCGGTGTAGGCCGACCAGTTCCGGAAGTAGTGATAGAAGGACCCCGTGGTGACCTCGAGTCGGCGACACACCTCGGCCAGCTTGAAACCCCCGAAACCCAGCTCGGAGAGGACGACGAGTCCGGTCTCGTAGTAGGCGTCGCGAGACACGGTAGACGGCATGTCCACACGATAGGTCCCGCCCGTCCGATTCGGCGTATCCACCGGGGAGACTGTGTCGCGCGTGGCGGAGATGACGCGACGACCCGCGTGGTGATCCGACGGGATGGCGAACTGACGGGAGAGTAAGGTCACGCGCGACATCGCAGGTGGGGGAGAGGCGGAGGTAGGCCATGACCGAGCGTTCCGTGCCACATGACGCGGATGGACCACGAGACCCGGATGGGTCGGGAGGTCCGGGATCCCCCCGGCAGGCGAACTCCGCGGCGAACGCCGACGCACACCTGGGAAAGGTGTTGGGGGTCACGGTCGCCGCCGCGGTCGGCGGTTTCCTCTTCGGCTTCGACAGCTCCGTGGTCAACGGTGCGGTGGACTCGATCAAGGGCCACTTCGCCCTCTCCGAGTTCGTCACCGGATTCGCGGTCGCCATCGCGCTGCTCGGGTGCGCGGTCGGCGCGTGGTTCGCCGGCCGGTTGGCCGACGTGTGGGGGCGCAAGCGGGTGATGCTGCTGGGTTCCCTGCTGTTCGTCGCCTCGTCGATCGGCACCGCCTTCTGCTTCTCGCTCGGCGACCTTCTGTTCTGGCGCGTTCTCGGTGGCTTGGGCATCGGTATCGCGTCGGTGATCGCGCCCGCCTACATCGCCGAGATCGCGCCGGCCAGGTTCCGTGGAGCGCTGGGTTCACTGCAGCAGCTGGCCATCACGATCGGTATCTTCATCGCGCTGCTGTCCGACAGCCTGCTGCAGGACAGTGCGGGTGCGGCGGCGAACACGTTGTGGCTGGGCGTGGAAGCCTGGCGGTGGATGTTCCTGGTCGGGGTCATCCCGGCGGTCATCTACGGTGTGCTGGCCCTCCTGATCCCCGAGTCACCTCGGTACCTGGTGGGCAACCACCTCGACGAGGAGGCCGCGCGCATCCTCACCGAGGTGACCGGTGAGCAGAACCCGCTGGAGCGGGTCAAGGAGATCCGGCTGACCCTGGTCCGCGAATCCAAGGCCTCGATCCGCGACATCCGCGGGCCCTCGTTCGGTCTGCACCCGTTCGTCTGGGTGGGCATCTGGCTGGCCGTGTTCCAACAGTTCGTCGGCATCAACGCGATCTTCTACTACTCGACGACCCTGTGGTCGTCGGTGGGCTTCTCCGAATCCGACTCGTTCAAGACCTCGGTGATCACCGCGGTCATCAACGTGGTCATGACGTTCGGGTCGATCCTCTTCGTCGACCGTTTCGGACGGCGGCGGATGTTGCTCATCGGTTCCGTCGGGATGTTCGTCGGTCTGCTGCTGGCCTGCGTCGCGTTCACCCAGCAGATCGGCTCGGGCGACAAGATCACCCTCCCGGATCCGTGGGGTGTGATCGCCCTGATCGGTGCCAACCTGTTCGTCATCGCGTTCGCGGCGACCTGGGGACCGATCCTCTGGGTCATGCTCGGTGAGATGTTCCCCAACCGGCTGCGCGGCGTCGCCCTCGGTGTCTGTACCGCCGCCAACTGGGTCGCGAACTTCGCCATCACCCTCCTGTTCCCAGAGCTGAACAGTTCGATCGGTCTGGCCTGGATCTATGGATTCTTCGCGTTCTGCGCCGCCGCGTCGTTCCTGTTCGTGCAGTTCAAGGTGCCGGAGACGAAGGGGATGGAACTCGAGGCGATGGACGACCTGCAGGCTCCCGTCCGTAGGGCCGCGGGCTAGACGGACCACCCCGGGCACGCGGGGTCGAGGCCGGTCGCCAACCACCATTGCGCGGCGCAGTAGGTACTCAGCACCACCGCCTCGGCCGCGCCGCGGGCGCGGCGTCCCCGCAGCAGATGACGCCGGTTGATGAGGACCGCGTCCGAAACGAGGAACAGGGCACCTCCCGGTCGGCAGGCAGGGACGGTCGCGGCCATCGCCGACATCGATGCCAGTGTCGGCCCGTACCCGCTGAGCACCGGCAGGATCTCGGGGCGGCGGACGGCGACCACGGCGGACGTCTCGATCAGCACGGGTGCGCGCCGCAGGAGCCCGGAACGGGTGACCCGTCCGCCGCGGCGTCGGGCCAGCGTCAGGTAGCAGAGGTGTGCGGCGGTGAAGGCGAGCGCGCCGTCGCGGAGGCGTCGGTCGGCGACCTCGGGATCGGACGCGAACTCCTCCGCGTACATCATCCGGTCACCGGTCATCGAGAACGCGACGGCGCCGATCAGCAGCGCGGTGTCGACCGGGCGCCGACGTCGTAGCCCGTGGACCACCCGGGCACCCAGGATCAGCATCGGGATCGGTTTCACCAGGGCCACCGCGGCACGACGGTGCGCCGCGCC
The DNA here is from genome assembly GCF_900156495.1 of Williamsia sterculiae. Classification (GTDB taxonomy): domain Bacteria; phylum Actinomycetota; class Actinomycetes; order Mycobacteriales; family Mycobacteriaceae; genus Williamsia_B; species Williamsia_B sterculiae. The sequence continues at coordinate 57,540 of NZ_FTNT01000006.1, read as the reverse complement.
GGCCAGCACCAGCACCGCGGACGCGGCGGTGAACACCGCCGCGCCAGTGGTCACGCGACGTCGGTGCGGGCGGCGGGATGGCATGCGGGAGATGCTGTCACAGCTGATCACCGACCGGGCCCGGACGGCGCCCGACGACTAGGCTGTGGGTCATGTCGGAGCGCCACGACCTCGGTGATCCCGGCCCGCCGTCGCATGGGCAACCGTCGTTGACCGCGCTGACCTCGGACTTCATCCGGCAGAGCGTGATGGTGGGGATGGAGACGACCAACCAGCTGGTGGGCCTGCCGTTGCGGATGCTGCGGTTGCTGGAGCAGTTGGAGTTGGTGCTCGGCGGTGTGCGCGAGGTGGCCGACAACGTCAACGGTCTCGCCGATCGCGCGAATTACCTGCTCGATCGCGCGGAGGCGGTCGTCGACGACGCACAGGGCGCCACGTCGACGATGACCCCGCTGGTCGACGTGTTGCGACCCACCGTGCAGCAGTTGACGGCTGAACTGGATGACGACGAGGTGCGGGCCGCACTCGAGCACCTCATCGATCAACTGCCGGATCTGATCGCGCTGACCGCCGAGCACTCGGTGCCGGTGATGAACACCCTGCAGAACCTCGGTCCCAACATCGCCGAACTGGTCGGCGTCACCAAAGACGTTCGTCGCGCGTTGATCGGGGTGCCGGGGATGAAGCGGCTGCGCAATCGCGCCGGTGCGCGTCGGACGACCGGTCGGCCACCCGGTGCGGGTGCGGCCATCGATCCGCCGCCCACCCGCACCGAGTGACCTGGGTTCAGCGCATCACCCGGTTGACGAACGCGGTGGCGGCGGACTGCAGATCGCCGGGGGTGGAGTCGTGTCCGCCGGCGAACGTGTTCACCGTGACCTGCCGGTTCATCCGGATCACGTTGAGATAGCCCAGGGTGAACGGCAGCACCACGGTGGTGTCGGTCAGACCCTGGCCGACCAGTACCGGCTTGTCGAAACCGCCACTCGGGACCGCGACGTACTGCGACAGCAGCGTCGGTAGTCCCTGCACCGTCGACAACGGGTCGGAGACGAGGGTGCCCAACGGCAGCCCGGCGACCTCGCGCTGGAGCTGGTCGCCACACTCGGTGGTGGCGCGGTCGAGCCACGCCTTGCCACTGTCGGTCAGGGCGGCGTCCACCTTGAGGTCCGGATGCCCCGCGCGGACCGCGGCCAGCAGGAAGAGCGCGTTGGCGGTCATCCCCGCGGGCAGCGCGAGCGGCAGGCCGGGAACGATGTTCAACAACAGTTGGTCGAAGTGGGCGGGGACGCCGGTGGCGACGGTGCCGCGGTAGTCCAGACCCCCGGCGGCCCAGTCGTCGTGGTGCGCCGCGAGGTTCATCGCCACGGTGGCGCCCTGCGACTGCCCGACCATCACGTACTTCGACGACAGGGACGGGGAGATGTCGTGGGCGGCACGCAGCCCGTCGACCACGGTGCGCGCCGCGGTGCGACCGTCGACGAACTTCGGTGCGCCGGTACCCACCCCGGCGTAGTCGGTGGAGACCACCGCGTAACCGGCCTGCAGCCAGTGCGACAGCAGCGGTGCGTCGCCCTGAGGGCCGGACAGCGATGGCGCGCACTTGTCGGCGATACCGTCGGCGCCTTTGCTCCACGAGATCACCGGGAAACCACCCGCGGGTGCGTTGCCGTCGGGCAGGAACACGGTCCCGCTGCTCAGGTGGTCCGCCTTGTCGGAGTCCTTGCTCCAGAAGGTGTACCGGTATGCGCTGCTCGCACCCTGGATCTGCTTGTCCTGGGTGAGCTGTTGATTCGCGAAGACGGTTCCCGAGGTGTCCGTCGGGGCCGCCGAGGCGGTCCCGGTCGGGAGGGCCACCGCGGCGACCAGCAAGGTGCCGGCCGCCGCGAGGGTGAATCGGGTGGTGCGAAGCGTCACGCCTTCACCAGTCCGACCATCGGGAAGAAGAAGCAGCTGCGGTTGCCGTTCTGCACGGTGCCGTAGACCGCGGACAACACGGTTCCGTGGCCGGTGTCGACCGGTGCGAGCCGGACGCCGGGGGTCACGTCGACCTTGGTGACCAGCGACGACAGTGCAGCCTTGATCTGATCCCGGAAGGGGAGGTTGGCGGGCACCTTGGCCAGCCACGCGTCGACCAGGGTGGTCCCGACCTTGCCCATGTCGGCGAAGCCACCCTTGAAGGTGTTCACGTTGAACCAGGCGACCTGCATCCCCTTGGCCGTGCCGTCGGTCGTGATGCCCGCGGGGACGAAGCCGTAGAGCGTCTGGCCGTCCTTGACCACGTTGGGATCGATACCCGCCACGGTCGGCAGTGCGACACCCGGCGCCGACCACGGACCCGGGACGGCGCCCGACACCGCGGGGACCAGGCCGAACGGGTTGTCGGCGGTGGGGGCGGTGCAGTTGAGAGCGGCCGACGGGTTGAGCATCGGCTGGATGCCCAGGGCGCGCAGGGTGGTGTTCGCGGTGTTCAGCAGGCCGATCAGATCGGTCGGCGACGCGGCCGGGGTGGCCCCGGCAGCGGTGTCCGCGGTGGTGGCGACCGGCACCTGGCCCGCCTGACCCAGCAGTGCGCGGGCGGCGGCGATGGCGGCTTTGTCACCCCCGCCAGAGGTGAGCTCGGCCAGCGCCGACACCAGGGCCGAGGTGGCCGGTGTCGCGGCGAACGTGGAACCGGTGGCCGGTGATGGTGCGGTGGGTGCGGCGCTCGCCTGGGCGGTGCCCAGCGCGAGGCAGCTCGCGGCCGTGACCGCGAGTGCTGCTGTGGCGGTCCGCATACGCGCACCGGTGCCCCGGCGTGAGCGTGCCCGACCCGATCGCTCGGTCCACTGTGTGCCTGTCATGTCTCTCCTCGACGCCGCCGCCACCGAGTGGTCGCGACGGCTCACCCCGAGCGGGATGTCCGATTTGGGACACAGGTGGCAAAAGTGACTGATGTGGTCAATACATAAGCACGCAGCTCGTCGCGGGCACAACTCGCGGAGGCGGTCGTGACGAATTTGGGATCAGAAGAGCGAGAGGCTGTTACGGATCCGGCCCGGGTGCGAGCAAAAGCAGAAGCCGCGCCCGACGAGGGGGCACGGCTTCTGGGGTCGGGCTACCGGGGGCGGGGCCCGGTTCTCGGGTCAGGCGTTCGCCAGACCCACGGTCGGGACGATGGTGCAGCTCAGCGGCTTGCCCTTGTTGTCGGTCGTGACGTCGCCGTAGATCACCGAGATCACCCGGCCCTTACCGGTGGTGGCGATACCGGTGAAGGTGCCGGGGCCGGTCGCGGCGTTGATGCGATCGTTGCGCCGCAGCTGCAACTGCCCGGTACGGCCGTTGTCGATGTTGATCCAGTTGGCCAACAGTTGTCGGCGCTGGTTGTTCAGGGCCGGGCCGGTGCCCAGGCTGGTGTAGACGTAGCCCAGCTGGCCCGCCTTGGGGCCGGGGGCAGGCGCCTGCTGCGGGCCGGCGGTCACCAGTGCGGTGCCCACCGAGTTCCCGTTGGGCAGGCAGCCCACACCGATCGTGGGGTAGAGGAATTGCTGGATGACCGGCTTGTTGGGCCCGGTGGGGATCTCGGGGCCTGCGGCCGGCCGTTTGGCGACCTGTGGGCTGGTCCCGTTGAGGAAGCCGACCACCTTGTCCCAGGTGGCGCGGACCTGCGGCGGCAGATCGTTCTGCCGGACGATGCTGGTGGCCTCGTTGATGAGCTGCGCGTTCACCTTGCCGTCGGGACCGGGTGTGCTCACCGACCCGATGAGCGCCGGGACGAAGGCGCCGAACGAGTCGAGCATCTGCTGATCGACCTTGGGAACGGCTGGTGTGGTGGCCGGTGCGGCCTCTGCGGTCCCCGCTCCGGCGAGGAATGCGCCCGCGGCGACGGCGAGGGCCGCGACCGTCGTGGTCCCCCCGCGCAGGCGTCGCGCCGACCGTGCGGACCCGTTCGGTCGTCGCGCTCCGTCCGGTCGTCCAGTGAGGTCGGTTCCGCCAAAACGCACTGTGATTCCCATCATTCGTTGTCCGGTCCGCCGACGTGCCGGCGCGATCCACCGCATCACTCTCGCACGAAGGCAGGCCACGGCGCGAGGTCGACGAGCGTGGGTCTCACCCGCCGACGCCGCTCTGGGACCGTAGCCTGTTGCGCATGTGACAGATGTGACACGTGATGTAATTGTTACGAGACTGTTCCGGGGGAAGGGTCATCAGGCGGCATACTGCGCGGCGATCCCGTCGATCGTGGCCGCGAGTTCGACGTCGGCCGACGTCACCCCGCCCTCGGAGTGGGTGCTGAGGTGGAAGGTCACGTCCCGCCAGCGGATGTCGATGTCGGGATGGTGGTCACGGTCCTCCGCCTCCCGCCCCACGGCGACCACCAGCTCGAGCGCGGCGGGGAACGATTCGGCCGACACCGTCCGGTGTAGCGCGTCGTCGGCCAGTGTCCAGTCCGGACCGCCTCGTGCGTTCAGGGTCTGCAGAGCGTCGTCGATCTCGTCGGGTGTCAACACCGTCGCCATCCCGCCATGCTGTCACCGCCCGGCACCCACCGCGCCGATTCCGCGCCATCTGCTCGAGAACACCCGGGTGTGCGGCTGGTTAGATCGCCAGTGACCGTGCACCGCGACTAGAGGACACACCGTGCTGTCTCGTCACCGGAACCAACGAACCCGCTCGCTCCCGGTTCGCGCCGTCGTCGTCGGGCTGGCGGCGGTCCTGGCCGCGGCCGCCGCCTCGGGCTGCGGGGAGACCGATACCGCCACCGACACCAAGGTCACCCTGCTCACCCATGACTCGTTCGTGCTCCCGCAGCCGGTGCTGGACGAGTTCACCAAACAGACCGGCCTGACCCTGCAGCTGGTGACCTCCGGCGACGCCGGACAGCTGGCCTCGGCCATCTCGTTGACTCCCGGCAAACCCAAGGCCGACGCGGTGTACGGCATCGACAACACCTTCGCGTCCCGCCCGATCAAGGCCGGGGCGCTGGACCCGTACACCCCGGCCACCGCGACCACGGGCGCGGCGGATTACACGTACGGAAACGGCGGTGAACTGACCGCGATCGACCACTCGGACGTCTGCGTCAACGTGGATCCGGCCTGGTACCGGCAACGCGGTCAGACCCCGCCGACGACCATCGAACAGCTCACCGACCCTCGCTACAGGGGTCAGATGGTGGCCCTCGACCCGGCAACCTCGTCACCGGGTCTCGCCTTCCTGTTCGCGACCATCGCCGCCCACCCCGGCGACTGGCAGGCGTACTGGGGCAAGCTGCGGGCCAACGACGTGCAGATCGTCTCCGGGTGGGAGACCGCGTACAACCAGGAATTCTCCGGTGCCGAGGGCAAGGGTCCCAAGCCGATAGTGGTGTCGTACTCGTCGTCACCCGCGGACAACACCGCCACCACCGCGCTACTCGACGGTTGCTTCCGGCAGGTCGAATACGCCGGTGTGTTGCGCGGGGCGGGCAACACCGCGGGTGCCCGGAAGGCCGTCGACTTCCTGCTCAGCGACGCCGTGCAGCGTGCGTTACCCGAGAACGACTACGTGTACCCCGTCCAGGACGGCGTGCCGCTGCCCGACAGTTGGGCGAAGTTCGCCCCGGCACCGCAGAAACCGCTGAGCCTGCCCGAGCAGCAGATCAGTGACAACCGGGAACAGTGGCAGCAGCAGTGGCGAACGGTGATGGGCCGCTGACCACGGCGCACCCCGGCCGACGCGCCCCGGTGCTGCGCCGACACACCGGTCTGCCGCTGCTCGGCGCGGTGCCGGCCGTCTTCCTCGCGGTGTTCTTCGGCTGGCCGGTGGTGGCGCTGGTCGCGCGGGCCTTCGGCTCGGCGGGCGGTCCCCGTGGTCATCTCGGCGAACTGCTGGACCGCGACGACGCGTGGTCGCTGCTCGGTGCCACCCTCGGCCAGGCGGCGGCGTCCACGGTGGTCACCGTGGTCGTGGCCGCACCCATCGTGTGGTTGGTCGCCCGGGTGGACGTCCCCGGTTCGCGCGTGTTGATGATCGTGGTGACCGTGCCGTTCGTGCTGCCCACCGTGGTGGTCGGCATCGCGTTCCGGGCGCTGCTCGGGGTGGGCGGTCCGTTGGGCTTCCTGCACCTCGACGGCACCCTGCTCGCGATCCTGGCCGCGCACGCCTTCCTCAACGTCGCGGTGGTGGTGCGGGTGGTCGCGGCGACCTGGGCGTCGCTCGACCCACGGGCCGAACAGGCCGCGCGTACGTCGGGTGCCTCCCCGATGCGGGCCTTCGTCACCGTCGTCGCACCGCGGCTGCTGCCCGCGCTGGCGTCATCGGCGGCGTTGGTGTTCCTGTTCTGCTCGACCAGTTTCGGCGTGGTGTTGGTTCTCGGCGACGGTCGGGTGCGGACGCTGGAGACAGAGATCTACACGCAGGCCATCAGCTACTTCGACCTACCGGCCGCGGTCGCCGTCTCGATGTTGCAGATCCTGGTGGTGTTCGCGGTGGTGCTGCTCATCCGTCTCCTGGTCCCGGCGCGTCCGACGTCGCGAACCGCGCGAGCGGCAGGCAGGGTCCGTCCCCACGGTCGTGGTTGGCTGCCGGTGATCGCGGCCGGGTTGTGGGCGGGGGCGGTGCTGCTGGGTCCGCCGGTGGTGCTGGTGCTGCGGTCGCTGCGACCGACGGTCGGTGGTGAGTGGACGCTGGTCGGATACCGTGCGCTCGACGTCGCGGTGAACGGGCAGACACCCCTGCAGTCGATGCGGTATTCGCTGGTCAGTGCCTGCTGGGCAGCGCTGTTGGCGCTGGTGGTGGGACTGCTGACCGCCCTGGTGCTGACCCGATCGCCGCGCTGGGTGGCCGGGGTCGGCGGGGTGGTGACCCTGCTGCCGCTCGGCGTCAGCGCGGTGACGGTGGGCTTCGGTTATCTGATCGTGTTGGCCGGTGTGCCGTCGGTGGTGTCGCGGTCACCGGCGATCATCCCCGTGGTGCAGGCGCTGATCGCGATCCCGGTGGTCTACCGGATGCTGGTGCCGGCGATCGGACTGGTGCCCGACGAACTGCGCGCCGCGGCGGCGACGTTGGGTGCCGGGCCGCTCCGCGTCTGGTGCACCGTCGACCTGCCGCTGATCCGCCGGGCCCTGGGCGTGGCGACCGGTTTCGCATTCGTCATGGCCCTCGGTGAGTTCGGCGCCACCGGGTTCCTGACCCGTCCGGGAACGGTGACCGTCCCGGTGCTGATCGGGTCGGCGTTGGGTAAACCCGGCGCCGCCAACCTGGCCACGGCGATGGCGTGTTCGGTGCTGCTGGGGGCGGTGACCTTCGCGGTGGTGGCGATGGTCGAGATGTTGCGCTCGGTGGGGGAGCCGGACCTGTGATGGCCGAGCGGAACGGACTCGACATCGACGGTGTGCGGGTCGACTACGGATCCCAGACCGTCCTGCACGATCTCACCCTCCACGTGCCGGTCGGCGTCCCGGCGACGGGTGCGGCCTCGGCGACGGCGCTCCTCGGGCCGTCGGGCTGCGGCAAGTCCACTCTCATCCGGGCCATCGCGGGCCTGGAGACCCTGCACACCGGTCGGATCCGGTTCGACGGTCAGGATGTGAGCCGCGTGCCGCCGCACCGCCGTGATTTCGGTGTGGTGTTCCAGACCGGACAGCTCTTCGAGTCGCAGACGGTGTCCCGCAACATCGCCTACGGCCTGCGAGCCCGGCGGTGGTCGCGACGCGACATCGCCGCTCGGGTGGACGAACTGTTGACCCTCACCCGCCTGACCGTGTTGCGCGACCGACCCGCGACCGCCCTGTCGGGTGGTCAAGCCCAGCGGGTGGCGCTGGCCAGGGCGCTCGCGCCGCGACCGCGACTGCTGCTGCTCGACGAACCGTTGTCGGCCCTGGATCGGCGGTTGCGCGATGAGCTCGCCGCGGAGATCCGCGACATCCTGCAGGCGACCGGTACCCCCACCGTCCTCGTCACCCACGACCACTCCGAGGCGGCGGCGATGGCGGACCGCATCGCGGTGATGCGCGACGGAGGCATCGTGCAGGTGTTGCCGCCCGACGAGCTGTGGCGACGCCCACGCGACCCGTGGGTTGCGGAGTTCCTGGGGTGCACCGCCATCGTCGATGCCGACGTCCGCGACGGGCTGGCGACCACTCGATTCGGTGCGCTGCCGGTCGACCGGGCGGACGGCCCGGTTCAGCTGGGTCTGCGGCCGGAGTCGCTACGGGTGGTCGCCGCGAGCGGTGCCGACCCGGCCGGTGTCCTCGCCGAGGTGATCCGCGTGGTGTCGCTGCCGACCGGGTTCCGGTTGCGGGTGCGCCTCGTCGGGGTGGGAGCAACCGACGGGGCGGGGGAGTGCACCGAGGTCGATGCGGTGGCCGACGGGCCGGTGGGCGCGCGGGTGCGGGTGGGACTCGACGCCGAGCGGGTGGCGGTGATCGGCGGATGAGGGTGGTCGTCGCGGGGGCGGTGATGGTCGACGGTCGGTTGTTGCTCGCCCAGCGGGACCGTCCGGCACCGGTCGCCGGACTGTGGGAACTGCCCGGCGGAAAGGTCGAGACGGGTGAGACGCCGGTGCAGGCCCTGGTCCGCGAGTTGCGCGAGGAGCTCGGGGTGGAGGTAGCGCCCGGGGCGCCGCTCACCGCGCGGGTACCGCTCACCGCCGACCTCATCCTCGTCGCCCTGCGGGCCGAGCTCGTCACGGGAACCCCGCGACCGCTGGATCATCGTGCCCTGTGCTGGGTCGATGGCGACGACCTGCGTCGCCTCGCCGACGCCGGCGAGGTGGTACCGGCCGACACGGCATGGCTGCCCGAACTGTGTGACCTGCTGGACGGCGGCGAGGTGAACCGGACAGGAGACGTTCACCGCCCGTGACGGTGGTCTCACCGGCTCACGGGATACCCTTGTCGGCGTCGGTACGGCGGACGCGTCGGCCCGGCGCTTTTGTGTTGCCCTCGATATCAGCCGACCGGAGACGCTCAGTGACACCTGTTCCCAACTTCCGCAACGTCGCGATCGTCGCGCACGTCGACCACGGCAAGACCACCCTGGTCGACGCGATGCTGCGTCAATCCGGTGTCTTCGGCGAACGCGCGGAACTCGTCGACCGCGTCATGGACTCCGGTGATCTCGAGCGCGAGAAGGGCATCACCATCCTCGCCAAGAACACCGCCGTGCACCGTCGCCAGCCCGACGGCACCGAGGTGATCATCAACGTCATCGACACCCCCGGTCACGCCGACTTCGGTGGTGAGGTGGAGCGCGGCCTGTCGATGGTCGATGGTGTGGTGCTGCTCGTCGACGCGTCCGAGGGCCCGCTGCCGCAGACCCGGTTCGTGCTGCGCAAGGCGCTGGCCGCGTCACTGCCGGTGATCCTGGTGGTCAACAAGACCGACCGTCCCGACGCCCGCATCGAGGAGGTGGTCTCCGACAGTCAGGACCTGCTGCTCGACCTGGCCTCCGACCTCGACGACGCCGCCGCCGAGGCCGCGGAACTGGCCCTGGACCTGCCGGTGCTGTACGCCTCCGGTCGCGCCGGGGTGGCCGCCACGGCCCAGCCCGCCGACGGTGAGGTCCCCGGGGGCGAGAACCTCGATCCGTTCTTCGACGTCCTGCTCGACTATGTGCCCGCACCCAAGGGTGATCCCGAGGCGCCGCTGCAGGCGCACGTGACCAACCTCGACGCATCGGCGTTCCTCGGTCGGTTGGCCCTGGTCCGCATCCACAACGGCACCCTGCGCAAGGGGCAGAGCGTGGCCTGGATGCGTGAGGTCGACGGTGAATCCGTCGTCGAGCGGGCCAAGATCACCGAACTGCTGGCCACCGTCGGCGTGGACCGTGTCCCGGCGGAGTCGGCCGTGGCCGGCGACATCGTCGCCGTGGCGGGTATGGCCGACATCATGATCGGCGACACCCTGGCCGACCCGGAGAACCCGGTGGCCCTGCCCCGGATCACCGTCGACGAACCGGCGATCTCGGTGACCGTCGGCACCAACACCTCGCCGCTGGCCGGTCGGGTCAGCGGACACAAACTGACCGCCCGCATGGTCAAGAGCCGCCTCGACAGCGAACTGATCGGCAACGTGTCGCTGCGGGTCCTCGACATCGGCCGCCCCGACGCCTGGGAGGTGCAGGGCCGCGGTGAGCTGGCCCTGGCGATCCTCGTCGAGCAGATGCGCCGCGAGGGCTTCGAACTGACCGTCGGCAAGCCGCAGGTGGTGACGCGTCAGGTCGACGGCAAACTGCACGAACCCTTCGAGAACCTCACCGTCGACGTACCCGAGGAGTACCTCGGTGCGGTCACCCAGCTGCTGGCCGCGCGCAAGGGCCGGATGGAGCAGATGAACAACCACGGCACCGGCTGGGTGCGGATGGAGTTCGTGGTGCCGTCGCGTGGCCTGATCGGCTTCCGTACCGACTTCCTCACCGAGACCCGCGGCACCGGCATCGCCAACGCGGTGTTCGAGGGGTACGGGCCATGGTCCGGTGAGATCCGGGCACGACACACCGGGTCGCTGGTCAGCGACCGTTCCGGCACCGTCACCCCGTTCGCGATGATCCAGCTCGCCGACCGCGGCACCTTCTTCGTCGAACCGGGTGCCGACACCTACGAGGGCATGGTGGTGGGTATCAACCCGCGCGCCGAGGATCTCGACATCAACGTCACCCGCGAGAAGAAGCTCACCAACATGCGGCAGTCGTCGGCGGATGTGATGGAGACGCTGGCCAAGCCGATGCAGCTCGACCTCGAGGCCGCGATGGAGTTCTGTGCCGCCGACGAATGCGTCGAGGTCACCCCCGAGGTGGTGCGCGTGCGCAAGGTGCACCTCGAGGCCACCGTGCGTGTTCGGGAGCGGTCCCGCGCGAAGGCCCGCAACCAGTCGGTGAGTTAGGCCCGGTGTCGGGTGGGGACGACTCATTCGGGACGTGGCGGCGGCGGTGAGGAGCGCACGATCGGCGAGACGGTGAGGACGGCGGCCCGGGCGGTGTCGGGAGCCGTGGTGTTCGCGGTGGTGCTGGTGCTCGCGGGCTGTTCGGCCGACCCGCCGCCCCCCCAACAGCAGCGCAGCGAACCGGTCGAGGCCACCCCCAACGAACCGCAGGGTGAGCAGATCACCGTGGCCGTCGACACCGTGGGTGTCGGGTTCAACCCGCATCTGGTCGCCGACCAGGGTCCGGTGACCACCGCCCTCGCGACGATGACGCTGCCCAGCCCGTTCCGGTCGGTTCAGACCCCCACCGGGGTGACCCGACAGCCCGACCCGGCGGTCGTGGCCGGCGTGGACGTGAGCGACCAGGCACCGTTCACGGTGACCTATCGGCTGCAGCAGGACGCCCAGTGGTCCGACGGCCTGCCGGTCACCGCCGAGGACTTCATCTACCTCTGGCAGCAGATGACCCGTCAACCCGGCGTCATCGGTGGTGCCGGGTATCGGCTCATCGACGGCATCGAGTCGCGGTCCGGGGGCAAGGTCGCGGTGGTCCGGTTCACCCGCGCGTACCCCGGTTGGCGTGATCTGTTCAGCGGCCTGTTGCCGTCCCACGCGTTGCGCGGATCGCCGTCGGCGTTCCAGACCGGCATGGACACGGGGTTGCCCCTCTCCGCGGGCCCGTTCACCATCGCCAACATCGACCGCAGCCGCGACGAGGTCCGGTTGATCCGCAACGACCGGTACTGGAAGACCCCCGCGGTCCCCGGCCGTCTGGTGCTGCGTCGTGCGGGTACCGACGCCCAGCTCGCCGCGTCGGTGCGTTCCGGTGACTCCGGGGTGGCCGTGTTACCCGCGAGTCCGGCCGTCCAGTCGCAGCTGACCGCCATCCCGGGTGTCCGCACCGGCCGTACCTCCGACAGCCGTGCGTTCGGGGTCACCGCCAACACCCGCACCCCGGCGATGTCGGACCCGAACGTCCGCAAGGCGGTGATGGGTCTGATCGATCCGCAGCTCCTGTCCTTCGCCAGCGCGGGCGACGACGTGGTCACCCCGTTCGCCAACCCGGTGCTCGCGCCGTCACAACCCGGGTACTTCCCGGTCGACCGTCGCACCCTCGACCCCGGTGACGTGGACAGCCTGCTCGGGGCCGCCGGATTCCACCACACGCCACCGCGCAGCGACACCGCGACGACCACGGGACCGGCCCCCACCGCGACGACCACCGAGGAACCCACTCCGTCGGTGACCCCGACCACCACGCCGGACACCACCGTGGCGCCGTCGTCGACGGCCCTGCCGCGTGGTGTGCAACCGCTGTCCCGTGGCGACGACGAGCTCTCGCTGCAGGTCGGCGTGGTCACCGGTGATCAGCGCGCCGGGGCGGGTGCGGCCGCGCTGGTCGATCAGCTCCACAAGGCGGGCATCGCCGCCTCGGTGACCGCCCTGACGCCCGCGGAACTGTACGGCAGCGCGTTGACCGGCGGCAGGGTCGACCTCGTCGTCGGATGGTCGGCGACGGCAGTGGCGCCCGCCACCGACCTGGCGTCCCGGGTCGACTGCCGACCGGTCGAACCCACCGGCTCCACCGCCTCGGAGTCGTCGACCCCGACCGCCTCGGCCACACCGACGAACTCGCCCACACCGACAACACCCGGCGGGTCCGCGTCGACGGCGCCGTCGGCAGAGGAGGTGTCCTACACCGGCAACGTGTCCGGACTCTGCGATCCGCAGTTGAGCGCGATCGCCGACCGCGCCATCGGCGCGGTCGATCCCGCCGACGATCTGCGCGCCGCCGCGTCGATCCTCGCCGACCGCGATGTCTACCTGCCGGTATACGAGGACTCCCTGTTCACCCTGGCCGGCCCCGGCACCACCGGGGTACCGCAGACCGGGCCCGCGGGGTCGGCGATCTTCGGGTCCGCACCGACGTGGGGTACCGACTCGTGATCCGAGACGCGGGGTCGAGCCGTCGCCTGCTGGTGCTGCACGCGCACCCCGACGACGAGTCGATCATGACCGGCGGCACCATTGCCCGGTACCTCGACGCGGGCGTCGACGTCACCGTGGTCACCTTCACCCTGGGCGAGGAGGGTGAGGTCATCGGGGACACCTGGGCGCAGCTCGTCGCCGACGGCGGGGCCGATCAGCTCGGCGGGTACCGGATCGGTGAGTTGGCCTCGGCTCTGGACGTACTCGCCGGGGCCGGTGCCCTACGACCGCGGTTCCTCGGTGGGGCCGGCCACTGGCGCGACTCCGGGATGGCCGGATCCCCGGCCGCCGAGCATCCCCGGGCGCTGGTCAACGCGTCCCCGGACGAGCCGGTGACCGCGTTGGCCGACATCATCGCCGAACTGCGACCCCAGGTGGTGATCGGGTACGACCCGGCGGGTACCTACGGCCATCCCGACCACCGGCAGGTCTACCGCATCTCCACAGAGGCCGTCGCGGCCGCGGCCGACCGCTGGCGGGTGGACAAGCACTACTGGTCGGTCACCGCGCGGACGCCGTTGATCGACGGCATCGGCGCGGCGCGGTCGCTGCCCGCCGGCTGGCGGATGCCGGCGGACGGCGAGCTGCCCAGTTACCCCGACGACGAGGTGAGTACCGCCGTCGACGTGTCCGCAGTGTACGACCGCAAGGTCGAGGCGCTGCGGCGGCACGCCACCCAGGTGACCGTGGCACCGTCCGGGACCGAATACGCACTGTCGAACAACATCCTGCAACCCATCCTGGCCGAGGAGCACTTCATCCTGGTCGAGGGTGAGCGCGGCGAGACCGACGCCACGGGTCGCGAACGAGACCTGTTCGCCGGCGTGACCGGAGCGCGAGGGCGATGAGTCGCGAACAGTGGGTCGGGCGGGGGCTCCTGGTGGCGCTCGGGGTAGACGGCTTCGTGGTCGGGTTGTTGTCGGTGGTGTTCCTGGGGACCCACGTGGGCTCGGTTCCGGTCCCGTTGTCGGCGATCGTCGGGGGACTGGTCACCGGGGGTCTGGTCTACCTGGCGGCCCTGTATACCGCCGGCCCCGCGCGTTGGGCGCCGCTGGTCGGTTGGGTGATCGCGGTCGGGATCGGTCTGCTCGGCGGCCCCGGGGGTGATGTACTGACCGTCGGCGACTGGCGGGTGTTGGTGCTCATCGTCTGTGGTGCCGGATTCCCGGCGCTGCTGACCTGGACCGACCGGCTGCCGAACCCGGGATCGTCCTGACCGATACAGTCGAGAACATGGTTGGCAGGGCATCGCGCCGCGCGCACTGGGGGCAGGAACAGCTCGCGCCGGTCGACGACGTGCGGTCCGCCCTGGTCGCGGTGCGGGACGACGCCACCCAGGTCGGCGACGACCAGTGGGCCGCGCTGCTCGGTGCCGACGGCCCCGAACTCGAGGAACTGGCCGTGGTCGCCGACGCCGTCCGTCGGGACCGGGTCGGTGACGACCTGACCGTGGTGGTGAACCGAAATCTCGACACCGCCGCGGTCGTCGGATTCGACGATCCGCGTCGGTTGGAGGACCTGGTCGGCGAGGCGGTCGCGGCGGGTGCCACCGAGATCTGCATGCAGGGCGGGGTTCCCGCCGACGCCGATCCGGCGCTCTACCTGGACATCCCGCGCCGCATCGTGACCGCCGCACCCGGCCTGCATCTGCACGCCTACCGCCCCCCGGAGCTGCTCGACGCGGCCCGGCGGCTCCACCTGCCGCTGGACGAGGTGCTCGGCGAACTGTGCGCTGCCGGCGTCGCCTCGGTGCCCGGGACCGCGGCACAGATCCTCGACGACGACATCCGTTCAGCGTTGACCGGTGTCGGCGCGGTGTTTCCGACGGCCGATTGGGTGCGGACGATCAGCGCGGCCCACGGCGCGGGTCTGCGGTCCACCGCGACGCTGGTCTACGGACACCTCGAGACCCGTACCCAGCAGGTCGCCCACCTGCGCACCCTGGCCGGGATCCAGGCCCGCACCGGTGGGTTCACCGAGCTGATCCCGATGCCGGTACAGCAGGCGATGGCCCCCCCGGAGCTGCGCGATCAGGCCGGGGCCGGTCCCGGTGCGCGCGAGACCCGCGCCGTGCACGCCGTGGCGCGGTTGCTGCTGGCCGGGTCGATCGACCACATACAGGTGGCCTGGACCAAACTCGACCGGGAGGTGGTGCTCGACGTGTTGCGCGGTGGCGTCGACGACCTCGGTGGGCTGCTGCTCGACGGTGTCCTGATGCCCGAGGCCGGTGCCGAGGCCGGGCGTGTCCTCACCCCGGCTGACGTCGCGCAAATCGCCGCCGAACTGGGGCGTCCCGTTCGTCAGCGCACCACCCTGTACGACGACCCGCCCGCCGACGCGGTGACGGTGACCGCCGCGGAGCGCGTGTGACCGCGGGTGTGGCCACCGCCGAGGTGGCGGTGGCACGACGCGAGGTCGACGTCGTGATCGCCGGCGCCGGTTTCGCGGGCATCGGGATGGGGATCCGGTTGCGCCGACGGGGTCGCGAATCGTTCGTGATCCTCGAGCGCGCCGACGAGGTCGGCGGCACCTGGCGCGACAACAGCTATCCCGGGGTCGGTAGCGACGTCCCCGCCCACGTGTACTCGTTCAGCTTCCGGCCGCCGGGGGACTGGGCGTCGGTCTTCGCCACGGGGACCGAGATCCGGCAGTACCTGCAACGTGCCGTCGACGACGAAGACCTCGCCGATCACCTCCGGCTGGGGTGTGAGCTGATCGACGCACGGTGGTCGGCGCAGCGGCAGCGCTGGCTCGTCGAGACCGGTGACGGACCGATCGTCGCCCGCGTGCTGATCACCGCGTTCGGTCGACTCACCGAACCCCACACACCCGATGTCCCCGGTCTGGAGTCGTTCGCCGGCGAACGGTTCCACACCTCCCGCTGGCGACACGACAGCGATCTCGACGGCGCCAGGATCGGTGTGGTCGGCACCGGTGCGTCCGCCGTGCAGGTGGTGCCCCACCTGGCCGGACGAGCTCACGAGCTGGTGGTGTTCTCGCGGAGTGCGCCGTATGTGTTGCCGCGCAACGACCGTCGCTACACCGACGCCGAGCGTGCCGAGCTGCGGACCGGTGCGGCCGCGTCCGCGTTACGGGAGCAGATCTTCGCCGACGCCGACACCGCCTTCGTGCAACGTCGCAGCGGCCGGCCCGAGATCGCCGAGATCCGTTCGCGGGCCCTGGGGCATCTCGCGGCAGAGGTGACCGACGACCGGTTGCGTGCACAACTCACCCCCGACTACGAGATCGGCTGCAAACGCATCGTCTTCAGTGACGACTGGTATCGCACGCTGCAGGCCCGGCACGTCACCGTGGAACCGTCCGCGCTGCAGGAGGTCCGGGGTTCCGAGGCGGTCGCCGCGTCGGGGTCGCGGTACCGACTGGACGCGCTGATCCTGGCCACCGGATTCGATGCCGCGCGACCGACCTTCGCGCGCCGGATCACCGGCCGAGGGGATGTCACCCTCTACGAGCACTGGTCGGCGGGCATGGTCTCCTATGCTTCCACCACGGTGCACGGATTCCCCAACATGTTCGTCCTCGACGGTCCCAACGCGGCGCTCGGGCACAATTCGGCGATCTTCATGATCGAGACCCAGATCGATTACGTCCTCGGCGCTGTGGACCACCTCGCCGCGACCGGCACCGCGGTCATCGAGGTGACCGCGGCGGCCGAGGACGGCTACACCCGGGAGATCGAGCGACGCAGCGCCGGAACGGTCTGGATGCAGGGATGCCGCAACTGGTACGTCGATGCCGGCACCGGTCGGCTCACCCTGCTCTGGCCCGGGACCGGGGCCTCGTTCCGTGAGCTCAACGGCACCTTCGACCCCGGGCCGTACACCCGCCAACCGCACCGACGGAGGAGTCACGTCTGTGTCTGACGAACGCGTCGACCTACCCACCCCCGCCATCCCCGACCGCCATGTGGTGTCCGAGGGCCTGCCGTCTCCGGAACGGATGCGCGCCGCCCTGGACCGGATGACCACACCCGGCGGGACGGGTCCGTCCGATACCCCAGATGTCTCCGATGTCGAGGTGCTGTTGGCCGCGCGCGGCGACGAGTTGGTCCGGTTGCGGGCCGCCGCGGCGGACATGCGCGACGCCGGGTTGGTCGCGGCCGGTCGGCCGGGCCAGATCACCTACTCGCGCAAGGTGTTCATCCCGCTGACCCGACTGTGCCGCGACCGCTGCCACTACTGCACGTTCGTCACCGTCCCCGGCCGCCTTGCCCGGGCGGGCCAGGGCGCCTACCTGGAGATCGACGAGGTGGTCGAGATCGCCCGGCAGGGTGCGCGTCTCGGATGCAAGGAAGCACTGTTCACCCTGGGTGACCGCCCCGAGGACCGGTGGCCCGCGGCGCGGGAATGGCTCGACGCGCGGGGTTACACCTCCACCATCGACTACGTCCGGGCCGCGGCGGCGGCGGTGCTCGCGCAGACAGGTCTGCTGCCACACGCCAACCCCGGTGTGATGACGGTCGAGGAGATGCGCACGCTGAAGACCGTCGCCCCGTCGATGGGGATGATGTTGGAGACCACGTCCCGGCGGTTGTTCGAGGAGAAGGGGCAGGCGCATTTCGGCAGCCCCGACAAGGACCCCGCGGTCCGGTTGCGCGTGCTGGACGACGCCGGACGCGTACGGATCCCGTTCACCACCGGCATCCTGGTCGGTATCGGCGAGACCCGCCGCGACCGGGCCGAATCGATTCTCGCCATCGGTGCGGTGCACCGGCGCCACGGCCACATCCAGGAGGTGATCGTGCAGAACTTCCGGGCCAAGCCGGACACCGCGATGCGCGGGACCCCGGATGCGGAACTCGACGAGTTCCTGGCCGCCATCGCGGTCAGCAGACTGGTGCTCGGACCCGACATGCGAGTGCAGGCACCGCCGAACCTGGTGTCCGAGCAGGAATGCCGCGACCTGATCGATTCGGGCGTCGACGACTGGGGTGGGGTGTCACCGCTGACCCCCGACCACGTGAACCCCGAACGGCCGTGGCCCAACCTCGACGTACTCGCCGAGATCACGGCCGCCTGCGGGCACACCCTCACCGAACGCATCACCGCGCAACCGCCCTACGTGCTCGCCGGTCCACCCTGGATCGACGATGGGCTGCTCGACGACGTCGCGGCCCTGGCCGACCCGCTGACCGGGTTGGCCGGCGCGGGGACCCGGGTGCACGCGTGATGAGCCCCGGTCTGGTGGGCAAGGCCGTCGAGAAGACCGGCGTACCGAGCGCCGACCACCCGGTGATCGACGACCGCCGGATCGCCGAAGCCCTGTACACCGCAACCGGTCTGATCAACCCGATACTGGGGACCCTCGCCTACGCGGACCCGACCGGGCTGAAACGGCACATCCTGGCCGAGGCCGTGCACTCCTGGCACCCTCGGGGTGCGTTCGCGATCCCCGGGACCGTCGTCACCAAGGTCGTCGACGGACTGACCTGGGCCGTCGACGCCGCCGAACTGCCGGGTACGCCCACCTGGCGTGAACTGCCGGTGCAGGACCGGGCCGACTGGTGGCTTAATCGGGTCGGCACGTTCACCACCGCGCTGGTTGCCTACCCGGGGGTCCTCGGTGCACTGGCCAATCGGTTGCCGCTGCAGGACTTCCTGGGCTTCCTCCAGCAGGCGGTACTGCTGTGTGCCGTACAGCGCGAATACGGCATCCACGACCGGTACCGGCAGGCCGATCTGTTGGCGGAGGTGCTGTGCGATCGGCATATCGACTCCGCCCGATTGCTCGCCGCCCCGGCGCCCGCCGACGAGTCGGCGGTCTCGGGCTCGCGGCTCTCGCCGCGTGGACTGCTCGACGCCGTCCGGACCCTGCGGTCGAGCTACGGCGAGATCGTCGACGAACTGCGCAAGCGGCCCGCGCCGCGTCAGCCGTGGCGGCTGCTCAGCGAGCTACCGGTGATCGGTGCGCCCGCCGACTACGTGGGGGAGCGCCTGGCTCTGCGCGAGGCCGGTCGTGAACTGCTCCGGGCCGTCGAGGCGCGCTGAGCCGCACCGTCGTCGGCGGTGTGGGTCCGGAGGAACGTCGTCGCCAGGGCGCCGATGTCGTCGCGAGTGGGTTGCCGTCCGGTGAGGACGAGGTAGAGCACGGGGCCGACGAGTTCCGCGACCGCCCGCGGCCCGGGTTCGGCGCCGGTCGCGGTGCGGATGACGCGAGAAGCGCTGGCGGCGAACAGGTCGTGCTGGTGCACCAGGGTCGCCACCTGCTGGTCGTGCTGCGCCTCACCGAGCAGGGCGCGGTAGGCGAGCCCGGCAGTCGACGAGGTGAGAAAACAGACCAACGCGTCGAGGTAGGCGGGCAGGTCGGCATACGCGTCCGTGCCGTCGTCCAGCCCGAGTTCCTCGCGCGCGTCGTCGACACACGCCTCGATGAGGATGTGTGCCTTCGTCGGCCACCATCGGTACAGGGTCATCCGCCCGACTCCGGCCCGGTCGGCGATCCCCTTCATCGTCATCGCCGAGTAACCGATCTCGACCAACAGGTCGTCGACGGCGTGCAACACCGCGGTTCGCGCGTCCTCGCTGCGCGGGCGGCCGCGAGCGGAGCGCTGGTCCGATGTCACCTCAGCAGTGTAACTAGGCACCGTGTTCTGCAAAGAAGTCGTACGGAGGCGCGCGGTGCCGATTCACATGGCGCTAGACGCGTGGCGCCCCGCGCCGTGCGGGAACCGACGGTCGGGGGCCGAGGACGTCGGTGAGGGCGTGGTAGCCGCCGACGACATCGGTGGCGCGATGCAGACCCAGCTGGTGCAGGGCCGCCGCGGCCAGGCTGGAGGTGTAACCCTCCGAACACAACACGATCCACCGCACGTCGTGATCGACGGCCTCCGGAATGCGTGCGTCGCTGGACGGGTCGCAGCGCCACTCCAATACGTTGCGTTCGATCACCAGAGCACCGTCCACGTCGCCTTCGGCGGCGCGCTGCGCGGCGGGCCGGATGTCCACCAGGACGGCGCCACCGGCGACCTCACCGGTCACCGCGGCCGCGTCGAGTCGCTCGTACTGGTCACGCGCCGTTTGCAGGACGTCGTCGATGGTGGTCATGAGGGCTCCGAACGGTGTGGTCATTCCGGTACGTCCGTCAGGACGGTGCTGGTCCGCCGCAACGACTGGTGATCGGTCACCTCGTAGTACGACATCGCCGTCAGCGGCGGCGAGTAGGCGTGCACGCTCAGCGTCGGTTCCGAGGTGATCGGACTGGCGGGGTTGCGCATCACATCGTGCACCCACCCCAGCCCGAACGCACCCTGATCACCCTCGTCGAGGGTCCGGGCGCGCAGATCCTCACCGGTCCACCGATACTCCACCAACGACCCGGAGAGGACGGTCAGCGCGCCCAACGACCCGGCATGATCGTGCAGTTCGGTCGATTCGTCGGGAGTCCAGCTGATCAACCACAGGTCGAGATCGTCATCGGAGTGCAGACGCGTCGACCACCGCGTCTCCCGATCCCAGTGGTCGGGGAGCAGACGGTCGTAGTGACCGTCTATCACGTCGGCCGCACCCTGGTCGGTGATGCGGAGCAGGTCGGGGAGTCGGAAGCGCGTGGGCAGCGCACCCCGCGAACGGGTGTCCAGACGGGGCCGGGTGGGAGCGGTGGTGGTCGGGCGACTCAGCGTCGAGGTCATGTGGGAACTCCGGGACGAAGGGGTGGGGTCGGGTCAGATCCGCCGACAACAACTCCCCGCCGGTCCCCGTTCGACCGTCATCGCCTGCTCGGCTCCATCGCAAGATGTGCTCACCCGGTCCACTGTGGTGAACAGCGATGGATCGGTCGAGGATTACGGTCACCCCGATCCGAAACCCCTCTCTGCGCAGGTCAGAGAGTCAGCTGATCAGCCCGACGATGGTCGCACTGATGAAACTGACCAGGGTGG
The DNA here is from genome assembly GCF_900156495.1 of Williamsia sterculiae. GTDB lineage: Bacteria > Actinomycetota > Actinomycetes > Mycobacteriales > Mycobacteriaceae > Williamsia_B > Williamsia_B sterculiae. The sequence continues at coordinate 36,771 of NZ_FTNT01000006.1, read as the reverse complement.
CGCCGTAGAGCAGCCGCAGACCGAAACGTGCGACCGCCCGACCCTGCATCCCGTCCAGGCTGCGGACGGCGCCCGCGATGATGCCGATCGACGAGAAGTTGGCGAACGACACCAGGAAGGTGGACACGATCGCCGTGGTGCGTGGCGAGAGATCCGAGGCGGATCGCAACTGCGTCATGGCAACCACCTCGTTGGTGACGAGCTTGGTCGCCATGAACTCACCCGCCCGCACACACTCGTGCCACGGGATGCCCGTGAGATACGCCAGCGGCGAGAACACGTGCCCCAGGACGTCCTGGAACGTCGTGCCATGGAACAGGCCGGAGAAGATTCCGTTGAGCAGGGAGATCAGCGCGATGAAACCGATCAGCATCGCCGCGACCGTGATGGCGACCTTGAAGCCGTCCAAGATGTACTCCGCCAACATCTCGAAGAACGACTGCCGCTTCCCTGTGCGGGCGGAGGCGGGTAATCGCAGCAGCCGCGTCCAGCGGTCGTACAGTGTCGGCCGGCCGAGCTCCTCGTCCGCCACCGGCACCGCCGCGACCTGCTGCGCCGGTCCCGTCACCGGGCCGTCGCCCTGCTGCTCGGCTGCCGTCACCGTCTCGGCGCCCGCGGCGAGCAGGGCCGCGTCCTCCTCCCTGGTCACCGTGTACGGATTGAGCAACGACACCACGATGAACGCGCCGAACAGGTTGAGCAGGATCGCCGCGATCACGTACCGCGGTTCGATCAGCTGGATGTAGGCACCCAGGATCGACGCCGACACCGTCGACATGGCGGACGCGGCGAGGGTGTACATGCGCTGCGGGGGGATGTGCGGGAGCAGCTTCTTCACCGAGATGAAGACCTCGGACTGACCGAGCAGGGCCGAGGCCACCGCGTTGTACGACTCCAGTTCCCCCAGCCCGTTGACCTTGGACAGCAGCAGGCCGAGGTACTTGATGATCAGCGGCAGTACCCCGATGTACTGCAGGATGCCGATCAACGCCGAGATGAACACGATCGGCATCAACACGGTGAGCAGGAACGGGGCACCGGTGTCGCTGTCGGCGCCGACCGTCATCAGATCGCCGAAGACGAACTTCGTGCCGTCGCCGGCATACTGGAGGAGCCGGGTGAACGCGCTGCTGATGCCGTTCACGATGCTCTCGCCCACCCCGGTCTTCAGCATCACCAGCGCCAGCACGAACTCGATGGCGAGCAACAGCGCCACCCACGGCAGTTTCGCGAGCAACAACGCGCGGTTGGTGCTGGGTGCCCAGGCGAGGACCAGGAAGACCACGAGACCGATGACGCCGATGAGGATGTGCATCCCCGCATGGTCTCCCGAGGGGGCGCACTCCGCAGGCCGACGTCGAGACCCGACACCCCGATTTCGTCCGACGGCGACAGGGCGGGATACTGGGCTGGTCGAAGTGGGTGCCCTGCGGGGTGTCCGTCCGCGTCGTGTGCTCAGCCCGCATCGCGACGCGGAAGCCAACGTGCCGACGGGCGCGTGCGGAATCGAAGGAGTGGTTGGTGACCTACATCATCGCCGAGCCCTGTGTGGACGTGCTGGACAAGGCTTGTGTGGAGGAATGCCCGGTCGACTGCATTTACGAGGGCGAGCGGATGCTCTACATCCAGCCCGACGAATGCGTCGACTGTGGTGCCTGCGAGCCGGTGTGCCCGGTCGAGGCGATCTTCTACGAGGATGATGTGCCCGACGAGTGGGAACCCTATGTTGCCGCCAACGTCGACTTCTTCGACGACCTCGGGTCGCCAGGAGGTGCAAGCAAGGTCGGCACCACCGCGGCCGACCCCGCGTTCATCAAGGGGCTGCCGCCCATGAACACCGAAGAGTGACAGCACGCGCGCGGGGGACGGGTCGTCGCGTCAGCGCCTCGCTGCCCGACTTCCCGTGGGATTCGTTGGCCGACGACAAGCGTCGGGCCGCCGGGCACCCGGACGGGATCGTCGACCTGTCGGTGGGCACCCCGGTCGACGAGGTGGACCCGCTGATCCGTGACGCGCTGTACGCCGCGTCCGGATTTCCCGGTTACCCGACCACCCTGGGCACTGCCGAACTGCGTTCCGCAGCGGCGGCTGCGCTGAGTCGCCGATACGGCGTCGCGGGCGTCGACGAACACGCGATCCTGCCGGTCATCGGCACCAAGGAGGCCATCGCCGGGATCGTCGGCGAACTGGGTCTCGGCCCCGGTGACACGGTGGTCATCCCGGAGATCGCCTACCCGACCTACGAGGTCGCGGCGCTGTTGGCGGGGGCCACCGCGGTCCGTGCCGATTCGGTGGGCGCGCTCGGGTCGACCAACCCGCGGTTGATCTTCCTGAACTCGCCGTCGAATCCCACCGGGACGGTGCTCGGCATCGACCACCTGCGCACGGTGATCACGTGGGCTCGAGAGCGTGGTGTGATCGTGGTGTCCGACGAGTGCTACCTGGGGCTGACCTGGGAGGGCGAGGCAGCGTCGATCCTCGACCCGCGCGTCACCGACGGCGACCTCACCGGTCTGCTGGCGGTGCACTCATTGTCCAAGATCTCCAACCTGGCCTCCTACCGCGCCGGCTTCCTGGCCGGTGACCCCGCACTCGTCGCCGAATTGCTGGCCGTACGCAAACACGCGGGTCACATCGTGCCGTACCCGGTCCAGGCGGCCATGACCGCGGCGCTCGCCGACGACGAGCACGTCGACGTGCAGCGGGAGCGCTACCGATCGCGCCGGGTGGTGCTGCACACCGCCCTGCGGCACGCCGGATTCCGGGTGGATCGGTCGGAAGCGGGGCTCTATCTGTGGGCGACGCGCGGCGAACCCTGCCGCGACACCGTCGCGTGGCTTGCCGACCTGGGCATCCTGGTGGCACCGGGCGACTTCTACGGCCCGACCGCCGGACAGCACGTGCGTTTCGCCCTCACCGCCACCGACGAGCGGATCGCGGCCGCCGCGGCCCGACTGGCCGCGGCCGCCCCGGACTGACGGCGCGGACCGGTCAGTCGTTCGCGTGCAGGGCGGCGTTCAGTTCCACGCCTCCGCCCTTCCAGGGGACCACCTCGACGGCCCCGCTGATGCTGTTGCGGCGGAACAGCAGGTTCGACGTGCCCGACAGCGTCCCCGCCTTGGCGGTGGTGCCGTCCGGACCGGTGACCTTGGTGCCCGCGGTCACGTAGAGGCCTGCCTCGATCACGCAGTCGTCGCCGAGGGAGATCCCGCAGCCGGAGTTCGCGCCCAGCAGGCAGCGTTCGCCCAGGGAGATGACCTCTTTGCCTCCACCGGACAGGGTGCCCATGATCGACGCGCCGCCGCCGACGTCGGTGCCGTCGCCCACCACCACGCCTGCGGAGACCCGGCCCTCGACCATCGACGTCCCCAGCGTGCCGGCGTTGTAGTTCACGAAGCCCTCGTGCATCACCGTGGTGCCCGCGGCCAGGTGGGCACCCAGTCGTACCCGGTCGGCGTCGGCGATGCGGACTCCGGTGGGAACCACGTAGTCGACCATCCGCGGAAACTTGTCCACCCCGAACACGGTCACGGGTCCACGAGCGCGCAACCGGATCCGGGTGGTCTCGAAGTCCTCGATCGCACACGGCCCGGCGCTGGTCCAGACCACGTTGGCCAACAGGCCGAAGACGCCCTCGAGGTTCAGCGCGTGCGGAGCCGCGTACCGATGCGACAACAGATGTAGCCGCAGGTAGACGTCGTGGGTGTCGACCGGCTGTGCCGACAGGTCGGAGATGGTGGTGCGCACCGCGACCACCCGGACCCCACGGTCGGCATCGGATCCCACCGCCACGCGGAACTGTTCGGGAACGTCGTCGTCGTGGAGCTCCACGGTCCCGGAATCGTCGGCCACGCCGACCTCCGGGTTCGGGTACCAGGTGTCGAGGACCTGACCGCCGTCGGAGATGGTGGCCAGCCCGGTCGCGAAAGCGCCTGTCGTCTCTGTCACGCGGGTGAGTCTACGCAGCGGTCCCGGCGCACCCTACGGTTGATGCGTGCACATCACCCCGACCCTCGATCTGCGTTCCGATCCCATCGAACTGACCGCCGCGCTGATCGACATCCCGAGCGAATCACGTGACGAGATGGTGATCGCCGACGCCGTGGAGACCGCACTGCGTGCTCAGGTGCCCCACCTCGAGGTGCTGCGTCACGGTAATCGGGTGCTGGCCCGCACCGACCTCGGGCGACCCAGCCGGGTGATCCTGGCCGGTCACCTCGACACGGTTCCCATCGCCGACAACGTCCCCGGTCGTCGCGAGCCGGACGGGCCGGAGGGCGACGTGTTGCACGGCTGCGGCACCGTCGACATGAAATCCGGTGACGCGGTGTTCCTGCACCTCATCGCGTCCACGGACCCCACCGATCTGACCCACGACGTCACCCTGGTTTTTTATGACTGCGAGGAGATCACCGCCGACGCGAATGGGCTCGGGTTCGTCGAGCGCGAGCTGCCGGACTGGTTGCGCGGCGACGTCGCGATCCTGGGAGAACCCACCGCGGCGCAGATCGAGGCCGGGTGTCAGGGCACGCTGCGGGTACGCCTGTCCGCATCGGGTGTCCGATCGCATTCGGCGCGGTCCTGGATGGGTGACAACGCCGTGCACAAACTCTCCCGTGTGCTCGCCGCTCTGACCGCCTACACGCCTCGCGACGTCGACATCGACGGCTGCGTGTACCGGGAGGGGCTCTCGGCGGTGCGCATCGACGGCGGGGTTGCCGGCAATGTCATCCCGGACGCCGCCTCGGTGGACGTCAACTTCCGCTTCGCCCCGGACCGCAGCGTCGAGCAGGCGATCGATCACGTGCGGGACGTGTTCGCCGGGCCCGTCGGTGACGGTTCGGTGACCCTCGAGGTCACCGACGCCGCCCCGGGTGCCCTGCCCGGTCTCGGCGATCCGGCTGCCGCGCAACTCGTCTCGGCGGCAGGGGGGCGGTTCCGGGCCAAGTACGGCTGGACGGACGTGTCCCGGTTCTCCGCGCTGGGGATCCCGGCGGTGAACCTCGGCCCCGGTGACCCCAACCTGGCGCACCGCCGTGACGAACGGGTGCCCGTCGCCCAGATCACCGAGGTCGCCGACATCCTGCGTCGTTACCTGTCGGGTACCGCGTGAAGCCCCTCGTCGGAGCGCCGTTGCTAGCGTGGCCGACATGGCCAGCACACCCCGTCCCGACCACGACGACGTTCGCTATGTGGGCGCGACCCGGGTGTCGGGGAGATCGGAGCTGACCACCGACCGCAGCCTGCTCGACACCGTCGAGCAGTCCGACGAGGCTCGAAAACAGAACCGGTTGCAGCGCGACCCGTGGCGGGTGCTGCGCATCCAGTCGGAGTTCGTCGCCGGATTCGAGGCCCTCACCGATGTGTCGCGGGCGGTGACGGTGTTCGGGTCCGCGCGCAGCGCACCCGACAGCGCCGAATACCGGCTGGGCGTCGAACTGGGCGCCGCGTTGGCCGACGCCGGCTACGCGGTGATCACCGGGGGCGGACCGGGCCTGATGGAGGCCACCAACCGGGGCGCGCACGAGGCGGGTGGTCAGTCGATCGGTCTGGGGATCGAACTGCCGGTCGAGAACTCGCTCAACGACTGGGTGGACCTCGGCATCAACTTCCGTTACTTCTTCGCGCGTAAGACGATGTTCGTGAAGTACGCGCAGGCTTTCGTCTGCCTGCCCGGTGGCTTCGGGTCGCTCGACGAATTGTTCGAGGCGTTGACCCTGGTCCAGACCCGCAAGGTGACCCGGTTCCCGATCGTGCTGCTGGGATCCGACTTCTGGGCCGGGTTGATCGACTGGATGCGCGATCGGCTGGCGGGCACCGGCAAGATCGCGTCGACCGACCTCGATCTGCTACACGTCACCGACTCGGTGGCGGAGACCTTGCGCATCATCACGGCCACCGGGCGTTCGGCCGTTCCCCCGTCCGGGATCGCGGACGAGTCCGAGACCGCGCGGTGACCGCCATCTGCGTGTACTGCGCATCGGGCGTATCCGATCCACGCCATCTCGACCTCGCCGCCGAGGTGGGCTCCGCGATCGCCCGGGCCGGGCATCAGCTCGTCTCCGGTGGTGGAAACGTGTCGATGATGGGTGCGGTGGCCAGGGCGACGCGGGCCGCGGGTGGTCACACCGTCGGTGTGATCCCGAAAGCGCTCGTGCACAGAGAGGTCGCCGACACCGACGCCGACGAGCTGGTGGTGACCGACACCATGCGCGAACGCAAACAACTGATGGACGACCGCGCCGACGCCTTCATCGCCCTGCCGGGTGGACTGGGGACACTCGAGGAGCTCTTCGAGACCTGGACCGGCGCAGTGCTCGGGATGCACCAGAAACCCGTTGTGCTGCTGGACCCGTTCGGCTTCTACACCCCGCTCTTGACCTGGTTGGAGGGATTGCGTGAGTCGGGTTTCGTCTCCGCACAAGGGCTGTCGATGCTGCGGCGGACCGAATCGGTGACCGACGCCATATCGCTCTGCGAATCCCGGTAGCATGCGCCCGTACCCCGAGGTGAAAGCGACGGAGCTGTTGGTGAGTAACGAATCCGCATCCAAGATCGGCCTGCTGGACATGGCTCGGGGCGTGGTCCAGATGGCGCCCGACGCCGCGACGATGGTGCGTAACGCGCCGGGTCTGGTACTGCGCAAACCGGACTCCGCGGAGACGATCGGGCTGATGTTCCAGCGGGCGGCGGGTCGCCACCCCGAGCGGCCGTTCCTGCGATTCGAGGGCACCTCGATCAGCTACGGGGAGTGCAACCGGATGGTCAACCGGCAGGCCGCGCTGCTGTCGCGACTCGGCGTGGGCGTCGGCGACGTCGTCGGCATCCTCGCCAAGAACTCGCCTGGCGCGGTGATCGCGATGCTGGCCGTGGTCAAGCTCGGCGCGGTGGCGGGCATGCTGAACTACAACCAGCGCGGCGAGGTGCTCGACCACAGCGTCGCCCTGCTCGAGGCCAAGGCGTTGCTGCTCGACCCCGATTGTCGGGAAGGACTCGACACCGTCGAGGAGTCGAGCCTGCCGCCGGAGGTGCGCGACTTCGATCAACTCGCCGAGCAGTCGGCCGGGCTCGACGACTCCGACCCCGCGGTCACCGCGACCTTGCCCGCCAAGACCAAGGCGTTCTACATCTTCACCTCCGGTACCACCGGTCTGCCCAAGGCCAGTGTGATGAGCCACTTCCGGTGGATGAAATCGATGTCGGGTATCGGTGGGATGGGTGTGCGCCTCCATTCCCACGACACCATGTACGTCGCGCTGCCGCTGTATCACAACAACGCGCTGACGGTCTCCCTGTCGTCGGTGCTGGCCGGTGGCGCGTGTATGGCGATCGGTCGCAAGTTCTCCGCGTCGAAGTTCTGGGACGACGTGATCCTCAACCGCGCCACCGCGTTCTGCTACATCGGCGAGCTCTGCCGTTACCTGGTCGCGCAGCCGGAGAAGGACACCGACCGTGCCCATGACGTGCGGCTGGTGGTCGGCAACGGGATGCGCGCGGAGATCTGGGACACCTTCAGCGACCGCTTCGGCATCGACCGCATCATCGAGTTCTACGGGGCCAGCGAACTCAACCTGGTCTTCATCAACGTGTTCAACGCCAAGCGCACCGCCGGCTTCTGCCCGTTGCCGTACAAGGTGGTTCGGTACACCGAGGACGGTGAACCCCAACGCGACGACCACGGACGACTGACCGAGGCGCGTAAGGGTGAGGCAGGGCTGCTGATCTCCGAGATCACCGATCGCAACCCCTACGACGGGTACACCGACCCGGAGGCCAGCGAGAAGAAGGTCATCCGCGACGCCTTCAAGGACGGTGACACCTACTTCAACACCGGTGACCTGGTCCGCGATCAGGGGTTCTGGCACGTGGCGTTCGTCGATCGGCTCGGCGACACCTTCCGGTGGAAGGGCGAGAACGTCGCCACCACCCAGGTCGAGGGGGCGCTGGACGCCGGTGACCAGGTCTCCCAGTCGGTGGTCTACGGCGTGGGGGTGGAGGGCAGCGACGGCAAGGCCGGGATGGCCGCCGTGACCGTCGGTGACAACTTCGATCCGAAGAAGCTGGCCGCCGAGTTGTACGATTCGCTCCCCGGCTACGCGATCCCACTGTTCGTCCGCATCGTCGACGAGCTCGAGCAGACGTCCACCTTCAAGTCCCGCAAGGTGGAGCTGCGCGACCAGGGTTACTCCGACGTCGGCGACGACAAGCTCTACGTCCTGGCGGGCCGCCAAGACGGTTACGTCGACTTCTACGACGGTTACGTCGACGACGTGGCCAAGGCAAAGGCGCCGCGTGGCTGACGGCGCATCCGCGCCTTTCTCGTCCACGTTCTGCGGTCGGCCGGTTCCCGCCGACCGGGCGCTGGTGATGGCCATCGTCAACCGCACCCCGGACTCCTTCTACTCACACACCGCCTCCGACGACGCGGCGATGGCCCGGGTCGACCAGGCCGTCGCCGAGGGCGCCGACGTCGTCGACATCGGCGGGGTGAAGGCCGGGCCGGGGGACCCGGTCGACGCGGCGCAGGAGCGCGATCGGGTGGTACCACTCATCGGACGGGTCCGCGTGGCCCATCCCGACCTGGTGATCAGCATCGACACCTGGCGCAGCGAGGTCGCCGAGGCGGCCGTCGCCGCCGGGGCCGACCTGATCAACGACACCTGGGCCGGCGCCGACGCCGCGCTGGTCTCCACGGCGGCCCGGATGGGGGCGGGCGTGGTGTGCTCGCACACCGGCGGGGCGGTCCCGCGGACCCGACCGCACCGGGTCCGATACGACGACGTGGTGGCCGATGTGACCGCCGATCTCGTCGCCCGCGCCGATACAGCGCTGCGGGCAGGGGTGAGTCGTGACTCCATCGTCATCGACCCGACACACGATTTCGGCAAGAACACCCACCACGGGCTCGCGTTGTTACGCCACGTGAACATTCTCGTTAATACCGGCTGGCCAGTGCTTATGGCGCTGAGCAACAAGGATTTTGTGGGGGAGACTCTGGGTGTACGCCTGGAAGAACGGTTGGAGGGAACCTTGGCCGCCACAGCACTCGCAGCTTCCTCGGGAGCTCGGGTGTTCCGTGTGCACGAGGTTGCCGCCACCCGCCGGGTGGTCGATATGGTTGCCGCCATCGACGGCTCCCGGCCACCCGCCCGAACAGTCAGGGGACTCGCATGACAGGTAAGGCCGCCCGTACCACCAAGGGCTCGAACGCTCGATACAAGACCGCTCTCTGGCCCGCCCCGGCGCGGGAATCCGGTGGCGACCAGAAATGGTCGGCGACCCACACCTGGGAACGTCCGGACTGGACCGTCGAGGAACTGGTGGCGGCCAAGAACGGGCGCACCGTGTCGGTGGTGCTGCCTGCGTTGAACGAGGAGGAGACGGTCGCCGACGTCATCGCGACGATCCGACCGCTGCTGGGGACGCTCGTCGACGAACTGATCGTGTTGGACTCCGGGTCCACCGACGCCACCGTGGAGCGGTCTCGGGAAGCGGGCGCGCAGGTGGTCGGTCGTGAGGAGGTCGTACCGGAGCTCGAGCCGGTTCGCGGCAAGGGCGAGGTGTTGTGGCGGTCCATCGCCGCCACCACCGGTGACCTCATAGCCTTCGTCGACTCCGACCTCATCGATCCGGACCCGATGTTCGTGCCCAAGCTGCTCGGGCCGCTGTTGGTCAACCCCGAGATCCAGCTGGTGAAGGGTTACTACCGGCGCCCGCTGCGCACCGGCGAGTCGCAGGATCACAACGGCGGTGGACGGGTGACCGAACTCGTCGCCCGCCCGTTGCTCGCGTCTCTCAAACCCGATCTCACCGCGGTGCTGCAGCCGCTCGGCGGCGAGTACGCGGGCACCCGTGAGCTGTTGGCCTCGGTACCCTTCGCGCCCGGATACGGTGTCGAGATCGGCCTGTTGGTCGACACCTACGACGCCTACGGGCTGGCCGGTATCGGCCAGGTCAACCTGGGGGTGCGAACCCACCGCAACCGCCCGTTGATCGAACTGGGCGTGATGAGCAGGCAGATCGTCGGAACGCTGATGCGTCGCTGCGGCGTCCCGGACTCGGGGGTCGGCCTCACCCAGTTCACCGCCGAGAACGACGGTTCGTTCACCCCGCACACCACCGACGTGTACCTGGAGGACCGGCCGGCGATGAACAGCGTGCACACGGCGGTCCCCACCGCCGTCCGGGCCTCCTGACCCGACGATCCGAGGCGCGCGCCGACCGCCGTGGCGGTCGACCCTGGAATACTGGGGTCGATGCAGACCCTCTTGCTCTACCTGCTGGTGATGGCCGCGGCGGTCATCGTCGTCTTCGCCGTCGTGTGGTTCGTGTTCGGACGTGGGGAAGAACTGCCCCCGTTGGAACCGGACACCACGCTGACCACGCTTCCTCGGGCCGGGATCGCCGGCAGCGACGTCCGTGAACTGCGCTTCGCGCAGACTTTTCGTGGGTACAAGCAGTCCGAGGTCGACTGGGCACTGGAAAAACTCGCCCGCGAACTCGATGAGTTGCGGGCGGTGGTGGTGACCCTGCAGGGTCGCGAGGCCAACGACTTCTCCGCCGACACCCGATCGCCGTCGCCGCCTGCGCCCGTCGAGGTCTCGCGATCCGTGGACGCCCCCGACTCGCCCACCGGTCGTTCCCCGGAGCGGTGAGCGCCCGGGAGGGGCGCGGTCGACCGGCTCACCTGCGCGACCCCGTATCATGATGCAGACCCACCAGCGGTTGAGCCCGACCCAGGGAAGTCCGTCCACCACGACGGATCACCCGTCCGATGACAACACGATCTGCAGCAGGCGCGAGTGAACGGTCTGCTGGAGAAGGGAGTATGTGAGATGGCGGCGATGAAGCCACGGACCGGAGACGGGCCCCTGGAGGCAGCCAAGGAAGGACGAGGAATCGTCGTCCGGATCCCCATCGAAGGCGGCGGGCGGCTGGTCGTCGAACTCAGCGCGGACGAGGCCGCGGCACTCGGAGAAGAACTGCGCGGCGTCACCGGCTGACCCGCGATCGCGAAGCTCACCCGTGTGATGGCGCCCGGCGCCATGTCGTTGGCGCAGGTCTACGACCTGCTCCGCTGCCCGGTCTGCGCCGACCTCTTCGACCTCGACGACCGCACGCTGCTCTGCGCGCGCGGGCACGCCTTCGACATCGCCAGACAGGGTTACGTCTCGCTGCTGTCGGGGCGGCAGGTGGTCGGTCTGCGGGCCGACACCGCCGACATGCTCGACGCTCGCGACCGGGTGATGCGTGCGGGTCTGCTCGACCCGATCCGGGATCGGGTGGCCGCGTCGTGCGTCGGCACCACGACACTCGAGGTGGGAGCGGGAACCGGCCACTATCTCGCCGGTTGTGTCCAGGCCGGACCGGACGGATCGCGAGGGGTGGGAATCGACCTCTCCAAGGTGAGCGCCCGCCGGGTGGCCCGGATTCATCCGGACGTTGGTGCGGTGGTCGCCGACGCCTGGAAACCCTGGCCGATAGGTGATCATGTGGTGCACACCGTGTTGTCGGTGTTCTCACCGCGCAACACCGAGCAGTGTCGGCGCGTGCTCACCGATGACGGGGCGCTGGTGATGGTGACGCCGACCGATCGTCATCTGCACGAACTGATCGAGCCGATGGGCATGATCGGGGTGGACGAGGAGAAGACTCAGCGCATCGACAGCGCGGTGCACGGGGTGTTCGACCGTTGGGAGCGCAATCGGGTGGAGTACACCGTCGCGGTGCCCCGATCCGGGGTGATCGACCTGGTCCGGATGGGTCCCTCGGCGTTCCATCGCTCCGACGCCGAGATCGTGGGCCGCGCCGCACGGTTACCCGACGTCGTCGACGTCACCTTCTCGGTGGTGCACAGCGTGTTCGTCCCCGCGCCGGCGCCTGCCGAGCCGAACGCTGTTCAGCGCACCGAATCGTAGACGGCGATCGTCTGCTCGGCGATGCTGTCCCAGGAGAACTCGGCGATGGTGCGTTCGCGGCCGGCGACACCCATGGCCGCGGCCCTCTGCGGATCACGGACCAGGGTGTTCACGGCGGCGGCCAGATCGCGTTCGAAGTCCTCGTCGCGGTCCGCGTCGTAGTGCACCAGCAACCCGGTGACACCGTCGTCGACGACCTCCGGGATGCCACCGACATCGGAGGCGACCACCGCGGTGCCGCAGGCCATCGCCTCCAGGTTCACGATTCCCAGCGGCTCGTAGATGGACGGGCATACGAACACTGTTGCCGCCGAGAGTATCTCGTCGATACGCGGCTGCGGCAACATCTCCTGGATCCAGTGCACACCGGCACGATCGGTGGACAACTGCTCCACCGCGGCGGCGATCTCCGCACCGATCTCCGGGGTGTCGGGCGCCCCGGCGCACAACACCAGCTGGATGTCGGGGTCGAACGCGTGGGCGGCGGCGACCAGGTGGCGTACGCCCTTCTGCCGGGTGATCCGACCGACGAACGCGACGATCGGCCGGTCCGGGTCGATGCCGAGCGCACGCAGCGTGGACTCCTCGGTGAACGGTTCGGTGACCGGATGCCACGTCCCGGTGTCGATGCCGTTGCGCACCACATGCACTCGCGCCGGATCCAGCCGTGGGTAGGCATCCAGCACATCGGCCCCCATACCGGAACTGACCGCGATCACCGCGTCGGCGTACTCCACCGCATTGCGTTCCACCCAGGACGAGATGCGGTAGCCGCCGCCGAGTTGTTCTGCCTTCCAGGGCCGTCGCGGTTCCAGCGAGTGTGCGGTGAGCACGTGGGGGACCCCGTACAGTTCGCCGGCCAGATGGCCCGCGAGTCCGGTGTACCAGGTGTGCGAGTGCACCACGTCGGCTCCCGCCGCACCGACCACCATCCGCAGATCTGCCGACAGCGTGGTGAGCGCCGCGTTTGCACCCTCCAGGGCCGGGTCGATCCCGAACACCTCGGCGGTCTCGCGGGGCGCGCCCATGCACAACACGTCCACGGTGGCGAGTTGTCTGAGGTGACGGACCAGTTCGGTGACGTGGACTCCCGCACCCCCGTAGACCTCGGGCGGATACTCACGGGTCATCATCGCCACTCGCATGGAGATGACGCTAACGCGCCACTGCCCCGGACGCCATCGGTCGATCGGATCCGCGCCCGGTTGTCCCGCAGGTTCGTCTCGACCCTGGCCCGAGCGGTGGAATAGCAGATAGGTTGGACGATGTGAGATCACAGCCGAACGTGCTCGGGATAGTGCTCGCGGGCGGAGAGGGCAAGCGCCTGTACCCCCTGACCGCCGACCGCGCCAAGCCTGCGGTCCCCTTCGGCGGCGCGTACCGCCTCATCGACTTCGTGTTGTCGAATCTGGTGAACGCCGGGTACAACCGGCTGTGCGTGCTGACCCAGTACAAGTCGCACTCGCTGGATCGACACATCTCGCAGACCTGGCGCATGTCCGGTTTCAACGGTGAGTACATCACCCCGGTGCCCGCACAGCAGCGACTCGGTCCGCGCTGGTACACCGGTAGCGCCGACGCCATCTTCCAGTCGCTGAACCTGGTGTACGACGAGAACCCCGAGTACATCGTGGTGTTCGGTGCCGACCACGTCTATCGGATGGACCCGGAACAGATGGTGGACGCGCACATCGCCTCAGGAGCCGACTGCACCGTCGCGGGGATCCGGGTCCCGCGGTCGGAAGCGTTCGCGTTCGGCTGTATCGACGCCGATGCCGACGGACTCATCACCCAGTTCCTGGAGAAGCCCGCCGACCCGCCGGGCACCCCGGACGATCCGGACGCGACCTTCGCCTCCATGGGCAATTACGTCTTCACCACGGAGGCGTTGCTGGACATGATCGTCAGCGATGCCGACGACAACGACTCCGATCACGACATGGGCGGCAACATCATCCCGTCCTTCGTCGACCGCGGCACCGCCTTCGTCTACGACTTCAAGGACAACCAGGTACCCGGTGCGACCGACCGGGACAAAGGCTACTGGCGCGACGTCGGGACATTGGACGCGTTCTACGACGCGCATATGGACCTGGTGTCGGTGCATCCCATCTTCAACCTGTACAACCGACGCTGGCCCATTCGCGGGGAGACCGAGAACCTGGCGCCGGCGAAGTTCGTGCACGGTGGTCTCGCCCAGGAGTCGATGGTGGGTGCCGGCAGCATCATCTCCGCGGCGACGGTACGGAATTCGGTGCTCAGTTCCAACGTCATCATCGAGGACGGAGCCACCGTCGAGGGGTCGGTGCTGATGCCGGGGGTGCGGGTGTGCCGCGGTGCGGTGGTCCGACGGGCGATCCTGGACAAGAACGTCGTGGTCGGCCCGGGCGAGATCATCGGCGTCGACACCGAACGCGACCGCGAACGCTTCGCGATCAGCGCGGGCGGGGTGGTCGCGGTGGGCAAGGGCGTCCGCGTCTGACTTCTCGTCGCCCCGGTCTGGTCAGACGGGTTGGCCCGCGAGCGCGATGAGCCGTGGGATGTGCGGGTATTCGGTGTTCTCCGGGAGCGCGTCCACCGGCCACCAGCGCAGGTCCACCGATTCGCCGCTGCGGCTGATCGGCGGCAGTCCTTCGGCGGGCGCGGCGGTGACCAGGAAGCGCAGGTCCAGGTGACGGGTCGGTACACCCAGCGAGCAGGTGATCGGATGCGTGTGCAGCGCCAGCAGTCCCGATGCCGACAGCTGCAGGTCCGGGATGCCCGATTCCTCACGTGCCTCGCGAACGGCCGCCGCGGAGATGGACTCGTCCTCGGGCTCGCAGTGCCCGCCGAGTTGGATCCACTTGCCCACCCGTGGATGCAGGGTCAGCAACACGTGTCGGTGTTCGGCGTCGAGGACCAGGGTCGACGCGGTGATGTGCCCGGGCACGCTGCGACGCAGACACCCCTCCGGTGCGGCCCCGAGAAAGGCGAGCACTGTGTGCCGCAACGAATCCTGGTCGGAATCCGGTGCCTGCCACGTGGTCAGCAGCGCCACGGTGGAGGCGTGCAGCGACTCCGTGCTCACAACTCCACCACCAGATCACCCAACGCGGCGAGCGGTCGCGGTGACGTCTCGTCGACCGGATGGCCGATGGCGATGGCGCCCAGCGGTTCCCAGTCCGCAGGTCGGCCGAGCTCGGTACGGGCCACTTCCGGCGCGAAGATGGTCGATCCGATCCAACAGCTGCCCACCCCGCGTACCGCCAGCGCCACCAGCAACGCCTGCACGGCCGCACCGGCGGCCACGGTGAACATCGTGTGTTCGGCGCGCCGACGACGCTCGTCGGGGTAGTCGTGTGCGCCGTCGGGGACGAGGAACGGGATCACGAGTTCCGGGGCGTCGTAGAGCAATCGGCCGCGGGCCACCCGCCGGTTCGTGGCCTCGGGCGTGCGGCCGTCCCCGGTCAGATCGGTGCGCCACGCCGCGGTCATCGCCTCCAGCAGGGCGTGTCTGCGATCGGGATCGCGGATCCATACGAAGCGCACCGGGTGGGTGTGATGCGGCGCGGGCGCGGTGAGCGCCTCGCCGAGCGCCGTGCGGATGATGACCTCGTCCACCGGCGCATCGGCGAACGTCCGCACCGAGCGACGCAACAGCTGCGCCTGCGTCCGCCCCAACTCGATCGCCTCCGCGGTACCCAGTCCGAACAGGTCGTCCTCACCACTGCGGATCAGTGCCCGGGCGGTGGAGCCGTCGTCGAGGACGGGCATCCCACGGACCACCGCGACCGGCACACCGCCCAGCTTGCCTTTCACCAGGTCGGCGGCGGCGGCGATCTCGTCGGCGACCGCGATCTCGGTGACGACCAGCGGGTTGCCGTATTCGTCCACCCCACCCTCGTACGGCCAGAGCGCGGCCACCCCGCTGGAACCGATCGCGGCGTCGATCTGGCCGGTGCGCCACGCCCGCCCCATGGTGTCGGTGATGACCACCGCGACCCGTATTCCCGTGGCCGCGGTGACCGCTGACCGCAGTTCCCTGGCGCTGCGATCGGGGTCGACCGGTAACAGCGCGAGCTCGTCGGTGGCCACGTTGGATCCGTCCACTCCGGCGGCCGCCTGCACCAGGCCGTAGGCGTTCTCGGTGATCAGGGTACGATTCCGCCGCGCCAGAACCCGAACCGTCTCGTCGTCGATGAGTTTGCGACGCAACGTATCCCGCTCGTCGGGGTCGGTGGGTGCGGGCACCACCCGACCCTCGGTCTTGGACACGATCTTGCTCGTCACCACCAGGATGTCGCCGTCGCGCAACCATGGTGCTGCCGCGGTGATCGCCGCCGCGAGGTCGTCGCCTGCTCGGAACCGCGGCAGTCCGGGCACCGGGATGATCTCCAGGCGGTCGGCCGCGTGATCGGTCACCGTCCGGGTCATCGCCGGTCTCCGGGCACCGGCACCCCGACGAGGTCGCAGCCCTGCCGGATCATCTCCGCAGTCGCCGCCGGGTCGGTCATCAACAGCGGTACCGAGCGCACCGCGACACCCGGGATGTCGGCGTGCTCGCCCTCGGCGATCAGCCAACCGTCGAGCAGTCCGGTGCCGGAGCGGGCACCGTAGTGTCCACCGACCGCCTCGGCGGTGGTCGGGACACCGATCACCGAGAGGCACTCGTCGGCCATCCCGCGCAGCGGCCGGTCGCCGATGATCGGGGAGATGCCGACCACGGGTGCGCGTGCGGTGCGCAGCGCCCCGCGTATCCCGGGCACGCTGGTGATCGCACCCACGCTGACCACCGGGTTGCTGGGGGCGAGGAAGATGATGTCCGCCTCCTCGATGGCCGCGAGGACACCGGGTGCGGGAGCGGCGCCGTCGGAACCGACCTGCGCGAAACCGTGGGTGGGTATCTGGGCGCGATGGCGCACCCACCACTCCTGGAAATGGATCGCGACCTGCTCACCGTCGGCGCGGGTCACCACCACGTGGGTCTCGTGTCGGTCATCGGTGGCCGGCAGCAGCCGTACCCCGGGCGCCCAGCGTCGGCACAGCGCGGCGGTGACCTCGGACAGTCGATAGCCTGCCGAGAGCATCTGGGTACGCAGCAGATGGGTGGCCAGATCGCGGTCGCCGAGGCCGAACCAGTCGGGGTCGGCGGAGTAGGCGGCGAGTTCCTCCTTGGCGTGCCAGGTCTCCGCGGCGCGGCCCCAGCCGCGCTCGGTGTCGATTCCACCGCCCAGGGTGTACATGCAGGTGTCCAGATCGGGACAGATGCGGACGCCGTGCATCCAGGCGTCGTCACCCACGTTCACGATCGCGGTGACCGTGTCCGCGTCGGGTGCGGGGTCGTCCGGGAAGGGCGTCGCACCGAAGAGTTCGCGGGCACCGAGCAGGAATCGGGCGCCACCGACGCCGCCGACGAGAACCGTGACTTTCACGGGGTTCCACTCTAAGGCCCGTGTCGAGACGCGTATTTCGCGGGAGGAGATGGTAAGAAATTCTCTCTTCGGCTTGACCCCGACCGGACCCGACGTGTCTAATTACAGCAGTGTCATTCCAGGTTCGACATCGAGAATTGTTGAGCGCCACGCTTTTCGATCAGGTGTTCGAAGAGAACCGATGGGTGAGACGACCGACACGGCAAGAAGTGCAGCACGACGGTTTGGAGTCACGGCATCACCCGGTGACGGCGGATGTGGTCCGACAGGCTCATACGACAGCGTGACACGGCAGTGATCGCGTGCGAGCGGCCTCGGACGGGGTCGAACTTCGAATCGCAAGACGCAGACCCCATGAGGGATCCAGTTCGACGAGGAGGCGGGCGATGGCATTCGAGCCCATGACCGGGAACGGCCTGCAACCAGTACACGATGTCCATCCATCCGGAGTCGAACCCCTCGGGGACGGACCGTCGGCAGACGCGGAGATCGGTGACCAGGCGCCGGTGGTCGACACTCCGGATGTGTTCGAGGCGGCCGCGGTGACGGCCACCGAGCCCATGGTGTCGGCGAAGCCGAATCATCTGAGCCTGGTGCAGAACGACTTCGAGGACCTCTTCGACGCGGTCGAAGAGGAGTGGCAGGACCGCGCGCTGTGCGCGCAGACCGACCCCGAGGCGTTTTTCCCGGAGAAGGGTGGCTCCACCCGCGAGGCGAAGCGGATCTGCCAGGGTTGCGAAGTACGTTCCGACTGCCTGGAATACGCGCTGCACAAAGACGAACGATTCGGCATCTGGGGCGGGCTCTCCGAGCGGGAACGTCGCCGCCTCAAGCGCGGGATCGTCTGACACCTACGCTCACCGCTGGTCGGGGTCGATGGTGTCCTCGTCCACGCCGAGGTGGGTCGCCACCTGCTGCACCAACACCTCGTGTACCAGGTCGAGCAGTTCGACACTGCGTTTCGCCCGGCTCTCCAACGGTCGACGAAAGACCACGATCCGCGCCCGCGTCGGACGTCCGCGGGTGTCCATCCCCGCCGGGATCAATCGGGCCAGCGGGATCGGCCCGTCGGCGGTCACCTCGTCCGGCCACTGCACCGTGTCCGGGTCGTGCGGCAACATCCGCGGGATGTCGTCGACGGCGATGTCGAGATCGGTGAGGCGATCGTGCCAGCGGGCGTCGATCTCGGAGAAGGCCTCGAGCACCACCGCGTCGAAGGACTCCGACCGGGTGTTCCAGGCGGGCACGTTCTGCGGCAGCAGCGTCGAGCGCAACCCGCGACCCCGCCGATCCCGCATCCGGCGGGCACGGTGGGACACGTGGCCACCGCGACGTCCGCGGGCATCGGTCGAGTGGGGCACCCGTGGATTCTAACGCCGGTGTCCAGCCTCGCGACGGTGCCGGACACCGGGAGGTCGCCCACGGATCAGCGTGTCACGTGCGCCGCGATCCGACCGTCGGGATAGCCTCTGTAGCTGTGAGGCTTCCCCGTCAGTGCTGCAGACCCGGCTGTGCGCTGCCCGCCGTGGCCACGCTGACCTTCGTCTATGCCGACTCGATCGCCGTGATCGGACCGCTGGCCACCTCGCGCGAGCCGCACTCCTGGGATCTCTGCGAACAGCACGCCGCCGGCATCACGGTGCCGCGCGGCTGGGAGATGATCCGCAGCGAGAGCGGGTTCACCAGAACGCGCCCCGAGGACGACGACCTGGTCGCCCTCGCCGATGCCGTCCGCGAGAACACCCGTGCGTCCGGTGGTGACGTGGCCATGGCGCGCCCGACCACCCGGCGGGCCGTCGACCCCACGAGCGGGTTTCGCGGCGAACGGACACCGCAGTCCGAGCCGCACCGCACCGGTGGCGGTCAACGTCCGCGTAGGCGGGGCCACCTGCGGGTCCTGCCCGACCCCGACTGACCGCCGGTCGACAACCCCCGCGTCGTCCGTCCGGGCGGGCACGAACCGCCGTAACCGCAATTCGGCGCTGACTGGTCACGGTGCACACGTGGTCGATAGTCTGATGCCATGCTCACCGGCACATCTGATCTCGACGATGTCGAGGCCCTGCAGGCCGCCGACGCCGACGGTCTGCTGCACGGGGTGGCGATGGCAGGCGCGCAGGCCCGGGCGGTCCATTCGACGGTGGCCGAGGGGGTACTGAGCGCCCTGGAGGGTCTGCGTCCCCGATCGGTGGTCGTGGTGGCCGCTGCGGGCACGGCCGAGCGGGCGATGGAGTTCGCGATCGCGGTGGCCGGCCCCCGGCTGGACGTGCCCGTCGTCGGTGTGACGGCGCTGCCCGGTTGGGTGGGTCCGTTGGATGTGGTGGTGCTCTGCGGCGATGATGCCGGTGATCCGATCCTCATCGACGCGGGCGATCGGGCGAGCCGTCGTGGCGCGGAGGTGGTCCTGTTGGCACCCGACGAGGGACCCCTTGCCGAGGCACTCGGTGGTCGGGCACTGGATCTGTCGCCGCGAATGCGGGTGCTGCCGCACTTTCGGTTCACCGGATATGTCGCGGGCGTGTTGGCGGTGTTCGGTGCCCTGTCGTCGGTCCGGTTCACCGGCACCCGGGTGGACGTGGCACGACTGGCCGACGCGCTCGACGAGGAGGCGGCCGCGGACGGTCCCGGAGCCGAGATCTTCCACAACGCCGCCAAGCTGTTGGCGGCGCGACTGGGGGAGCAGCCCGTGATCTGGGTCGGGGACACACCGGCCGCTCGCGCGGTCGCGGCGCATGCCGCCACCACCGTCTTGACGGTGGCGGGGACGCTCGGGGCTGTCGCGTCGGTGTCCGAAGCGCTGTCGGCATCGGTGGAGACGACCAGACGAACCGGTGTGAGCGCCGACGACATCTTCCACGACCCGCAGATCGACGGCCCTCGTGTGTCGCCGCCTCGGCTGCAGGTCATCACCGTGCCCGGCAGGGAGTGGTTCGTCCGGCACGGTCTCGGCCCCGCTGTCGAGATGGACGTGCTGACCGCCGGGGACGAGACGCCGCCGCCCACCCAGCCCACCCAGGCATTCACCGACGACCCAGGGGATGTGATCGCTCTGCTCACCGTGGCCCTTCGCATCGAGATGGCGTCGGTGTACCTGCGACTGTCGGCGGCGGCCTGATGCGCGTCATCGAGGGCATCGTCCGTCCGTACGCGTGGGGTTCGCGCACCGCGTTGGCCGACATCCGTGGTCTGCCGACGCCCACCTCACATCCCGAGGCCGAGCTGTGGTTCGGAGCGCATCCGGCGGCGCCGTCACCGACCGTCGGTACCGGGGAGGACCTCCTCGAGGTGGTCACCGCCGACCCGGTGGGCCAGCTGGGTTCGGCCTGTGTGGACGAGTTCGGCACCGATCTGCCGTTCCTGCTGAAGGTGCTGGCCGCGGAGGAACCGCTCTCGCTGCAGGCGCACCCCAGCAGTGCGCAGGCGCGTGAGGGCTTCTCGCGGGAGAACGCACTCGGTATCTCCGTCGACGCCTCGGACCGCAATTACCGCGACCCGCATCACAAGCCGGAGCTCATCGTCGCGCTCACCGATTTCGAGGCCTTGGCCGGGTTTCGGGATCCCTTGCGCACCATCGAGGTGATGCGTGCCCTGCAGGTGCCCGAGCTGGACGGTTTCCTGGGCATGCTGGTCGGACAGCCCGACTCGGGTGGCCTGCGTGCGTTGTTCACCACCTGGATCACGCTGCCGGAGAGTGCATTGGCCACGGTCATCCCCGCGGTGTTGCAGGGAGCGATCAATTATCTCGGTGCCGGACGCAAGGAGTTCGCACGCGAGATGCGGACCGTGTGCGAACTCGGTGAGCAGTACCCGGGCGACCCGGGAGTGCTCGGCGCGATGCTGCTCAATCGGATCCATCTGGACCCGGGAGAGGGGTTGTACCTCGCGGCGGGCAATCTGCACGCGTATCTGCACGGTACCGGCGTCGAGGTGATGGCCAACTCCGACAACGTCTTACGTGGTGGATTGACGCCCAAACACATGGATGTACCGGAGCTGCTGCGGGTACTGGACTTCAGCCCGGTGAACGTCTCGGAGCTGAAACCGCAGATCCGGTCGCTGAACGCGGAACGGATCTACCTCACCCCGGCACCGGAGTTCCGGCTCTCGCGGGTGGAACTCGACGGCACCGGGCTCAGGCACGCGTCATCGATCTCGTTCGACATGCCCGGCCCACAGGTGCTCGCGGTGATCTCGGGTGCGATCGAGGTGCGACCCGATGCCGGCGAACGACTCGTGGTCCCTGCCGGACAGGCGATATGGCTCGGCGACGACGACCCCGATGTGATCGTGCACGCGGCGTCGTCCAGGTCGGTCTTCTTCCGGGCGTTGGTACCGGGGGTCGTGGGCAACCAGCGCTGAGACGGCGCACGCGCCCCGTCAGTGCATCGGTGCCGCGTGCCGGGCGGGCGTCGACTCCGGCGCCGATCGCGTGGCGGTCGACGGATCGGTGTACACCCACTCGTCGGGGGTCGCCACGATGGTGACGTGTACGGTCCCCGCCGCGGTCCGGATCTCCACGTCCTGAGGTGTCCGGTCGTTCTGGGCCAGCAACAGTTGTGCTTGCGGCGGTTCCGCACCCGGCGCCATGACCTGCAGCGTCGTCGACATCGGTGGGGTGGGGCCCACGGTGACGCCGTCGTAGACCGTCAGGGTGACGTCGTTCTCGTGGCCCTCCCACTCATGCTGCAGACACAGCAGCCGGTGGTCGCCGACGGTGGTCACCAGGTGACGCCACCGCTCGGGTCGCGTGGTGCGCACCACGGTGCGGGCACCGATGGCCACCGCGCGCAGCACCACCTGTTGGGCCAGATGCAGCCCGCCGGAGATCACCACGGTCTCGACCCCCGGTCCGACCACCGGGACCGCGACCGCGCGGCCGGTCCGATCGGCACCGATGAGCTGTCCGCAGCCGGTACCCGCGAGACGCAGCGCGTCCAGCACGTCGTCGGCGGTGGCGCCGCGGACCGCTGGCAGGTCGTCGATGGCGCCGATGGCCGAGGTACCGATGGGTAGACCGGCGGCCAGTGCGGCGAACTGGGCACCGGGCAGGGGCAGCAGATACGCGGGGGTCGGCGGCTCGTCGGCGGTTTGCCGGTTCCGGTCGAAGCGGACCAACCCGCTCACCGCGAGCGTTCCGTCGATCCGCGACAGTCGTACCGTCAGCGTGGTGGACACGGCGGCGTCGGTCCACACCCGTTGGGCCACCGCGGGCAGTTGGCCGGGATCCACCGCGAAGGTCTGCATCGACAGCCCACCGGCATCGATCTGGTCCCAGTTCTCCTCGACGGAGTCCAACGACGACCCGTCGAGGAGTTGGGTGGTGGCGCCGGTGATCTCCCTGGCGCTCATGATGTGTGCCGAGAGACCGTGTTCGGCCAGGCGGGTGGCCACGCGGCGGGTCGCGACCGACACCGTCCGCAGTGCTCCGGTGGATCCCCCGCCGCGCCGTGCCACCGCCTCCGGACAGTCCGCGGGCCGGAGTCGCAGCACCACCGACACCGAACGGTGCGCGGTCGCGGCCAACGGGCCCAGCGTGCGTCCGTAGGTCGTCGCGGGCGCGCTGTCACCGTGGATGCGCAGACCCTGGCTGACCACATCCACCGCGGCGAGGGCGATGTCGAACTGATCGAGGCATTCGGCCAGCGCGGACATGGGGAGCAGATAGTCGGTGAGTGATTCCTGCGGTACGAGATAGGTGGCCCGAGGGACAGCCGGCGGGAGGATGCGCACCACGGTGACCAGGCAGTCACCATCCCAGCGGGCGCCGATGGTGGTCGTATCGGGTCCGGGGATGTCGAAGGGGGCCGGGGCCAGATCCGTTCCTCGCCTGCGGGCCCGCGACATCATGAAGGCCGAACGACGGACACCGCGTCCGGCGATCGATCGACCCGCCGCGAGGGGTAACAGCAGTGCCGAGACCACCACCGCGGCGCCCACGGCCAGCCACCACCAGAGTCCCGCCCCGCGCCAGATCAGCAGTGCCGCGCAGATCAGAGCCTCGATGGTCACCAGTGTTCGCAGTGGTAGGACCCGGTGCACCACCCCGTCACGCGGTGCTCCGGCGGTCTGGATGTCCATCGTTCCCCTCGTCCTGGGCGCTCGTAGTCTCGGTTACGCTACCCGAGTCCGACGAGCACTCATCCGTGCTCATGAACGCATGGAGGTGGCTGTCATCACTCGGCCTCGCCGGTACGCACGGGGGTTGCGGTGCCCGCACCACTGACGACGCGGGCACAGGTCAACGGCTACCGATTCCTGTTGCGTCGGTTGGAACACGCGTTGGTCCGGCGCGACGTACGGATGTTGCACGACCCCATGCGATCCCAGCTGCGAGCGCTGCTGGTGGGAACCGTCCTCGGCATTCTCGTCCTCGGCGGTTGTGGGGTCTACGGGATCATCAAACCCCAAGGCACGGTCGGGGATGCGAAGATCGTCCTGGGCAAGGGATCCGGTGCGTTGTTCGTCGTCCTGGGTGACACCCTGCACCCGGTGTTGAATCTCGCGTCCGCGCGACTGATCACCGGATCCGACGAAGCGCCGAAATCGGTCGCGGAGAACAAACTCTCGAACTACCCACGCGGGCCGCTGCTCGGGATCCCCGGTGCCCCGGCCTCGTTGCCGGGCCCGAGGTCGGGCGTGGATTCCACCTGGTCGGTATGCGACACCACCAGCGGTGACACCGTGACCCAGACGGTCTCGACCGCGCCCGCCGAGCTCGGCGCCGGGATCCGCGCCGCCGGTCCCGCCGACGCCGCGCTCGTCCGGCCCGACGGGTCGGAACAGACCTATCTGATCTACGACGGCAAGCGGGCGCGCGTCGACACCGGCAGCGTTCCGGTGCAACGTGGTCTGGGCCTGGAAGGTCAGACGCCCCGCCCGATCAGCGCCGGCTTGTTCAACACGTTCACCGAGGTGGATCCGCTGACCGTGCCGGTCATCGCCGGTCGCGGAGCCCCTGGCCCACTCGGTCGCGGCGATGCCCCGGTGGGTTCGGTCATCAAGGTTCCCGGCCTCGACGGTGCGGTGTCCTACTACGTGGTGCTCTCCGGCGGAGTGCAACGGATCAGCCAGGTGGTCGCCGACATCGTGCGCCTCGCCGACCCCTCCGGTTCGGCCGAGGTCGTGTCGGTGGCACCCGGCGCGTTGTCGGGAGTGCGGACCGTGCAGTCCCTGCCGGTGGCCGACTTCCCGCAGTCCACCCCGCAGCCTGCCGATCCCACAGCTGATCCGGTGCTCTGCTCGAGTTGGTCGCGGGAGCGCGACGCGGATGCCTCGACCAGGTTCCTGATCGGACGTGGCCTCCCGCTGGCCTCCGGCGCCACGCCGGTGACGCTGACCACGGCCGACGGCGGGGGTGAGGGGACCGACCAGGTGTACGTGCCTCCCGGAACCGGCCAGTTCGTGCAGCTGACGGGGTCGGAGCCGGACAGCACCCGGGCCGAGTCGCTGTTCTACGTCTCCGATGCGGGGGTTCGCTACGGGATCGCCGATGCCGACACCGCCAAGGTGCTGGGACTGGGCGACAAGCCGGTGCGCGCGCCCTGGGCCATGGTGTCGTTGCTGGCCGCGGGTCCGTCGCTGTCCCGGAACGGAGCTCTGGTCAGCCACGACGGGATGGGGCCCGACCCGGACGGCCGGGTCGCCACGCTGCCACCGCAGGGCAACTGAGCGGCGTGATCAGACCACGGCGTCGGGTATCAACGCCCGGACCAGATGCTCCCACTGAGCGGTGATCTCCTCGAAGCCGACATGGATGTCGTCGGTGAGGTATTCGTAGGCGGCCGGTTGTAGTGGGGCGAGGACGGCGAGAGCCAGCACCTCGAGTCCCTCGCGGAATCCCATCTCGTGCAACAGCAGTCGAACGTGGGCCGTGGACAGTGAGCTGACCGGGTGGCTGAACCGGGCGGCGCCTGTCGACTCCGCCTCGAGCAGCAATTCCAGATGGGCGGCGGTCATCTTCAGGCGCGCTCGCCCGTAGGCGAGCAGTCGGTCCAGTGGCGGCGCCCCCGGCCCCAGGGGGGCCGGTCCGCTCAGGAAGGCCTGTTGCAGCTCCGACTCGGAGTGATTGAGCAGCGCGTGCATCAACCCGGTGCGGCTGCCGAAGCGACGGAAGACCGTGCCCTTGCCGACGCCGGCCTGCCTGGCCACCGCGTCCATGGTGACCGCCGCCGCCCCCTGGTTGTCGATCAGCTGCTGGGCCGCGTCGAGCAACAGTTGTCGGTTGCGCATCGCGTCGGCACGCATCGTCTCCGAGACCGGGCTCAGGTCGAACCGTGGCAGCGGTCCGCGGCCCGGGCGCGTGTCCGGAGGCTGATCGGTGGGCATCGGTCGAGCCTAACCGGAGGTGCGGACGAGGGCCGCGCCGACGGGAATAATTCCGGACTGCGGTCCGGTTAGTTGTCGTGACGACGTCCGATGCGGTGTGGCGGTGCCGCCGACATGCGCTGAACCGACAGAACGCCGAACCGAGAGAGCGGAGAGAAGATGACCACGATCGTCGCGCTGGTGGGGAGCCTGCGGAGCAATTTGATCAATCGGCAGCTCGCCGAGATCGCCCGGGAGGCTGTCGCCCCGGACGTGGCCGTGGAGATCCACGACGGCCTCGCCGAACTGCCGTTCTACAACGAGGACGTGGACACGGGTGACGTACCGGCGGCCGCGGTCCGACTGCGGACGGCGGTCGCGGCGGCCGACGCCGTGCTGCTGATCACCCCGGAGTACAACGGCACCATCCCCGCGGTACTGAAGAACGCCATCGACTGGCTGTCGCGGCCCTACGGGTCGGGGGCGCTGGTCGACAAGCCGATCGGGGTCATCGGCGCGGCCCTGGGCCGTCACGGTGGCAAGTGGTCGCAGGACGACACGCGCCGAGCGGTCGGTATCGCCGGTGGCCGGGTCGTCGAGGAGGTCGAACTCCGCCTGGGGCCGACCGACGTCGCCACCGATCCACGCCGGAACGCCACGGTCGTCGACCGGGTGGAGGCGGCGGTGCGCATACTGCTGGACCAGACCCCGGTTCGCGTCTGAACGACCCGCTCCGACGCGCCCGCGACACGCCTGCGACACGCCCGGGGTGGCCTCCCGACCTGCGAATACCACGATTGTTATTCGCAACCTGTTGTGTCGCCACCATATGTCAGCCACTAGGTGTAGTGTTTTGCCTACCGACAGGACGAGAGCACAAAGCTCTCGGAGACGTCGGTGAATCACGATCTGACGTGACCGGATGTGGTCGGTTGTCCGTCCTCCCGAAGCCCTCGGGAACGGCGGTGGACCGGCTGTCGCGGGACCGACAAGCGAGGAAGCCTGTCAGACCCACACGGCAGAGTGCGCACCATGCGTCCTCCTCGAACCCGGGCGGCCCCGACGGTCGTGATGCACGGGGTGCCCACGCCGTCCGCGATGTCGGGGAGGTGCCCGCAGCCGCATCTGTCGTCTGCACCGCATGTATCGCCTGAAACCGCATTCGCTAAGGAGCGCCCCAGTGAGCATCACCGTCTACACCAAGCCCGCCTGCGTCCAGTGCAATGCGACCTACAAAGCCTTGGACAAGCAGGGACTGAGCTACGAGGTCATCGACATCAGCGAGGATGCGGATGCCCGCGACTACGTGATGGCGCTCGGGCATCTGCAGGCGCCGGTCGTCGTGGTCGGCGACGAGCACTGGTCGGGTTTCCGTCCCGACCGCATCAAGGCGCTCGCCACCGCCGCAGCCTGACCAGCGGTACCGCGTCCGTCGCACGGCGGATCAGTTCTCTTTCGTCATCCCCGTTCGGAGGTCCGTTCTCCATGACCTCATCCGTGGTCGAGCCGTCCCGGCGGAGTGCGGCGCAACCGACGTTGGTGTACTTCTCCAGCGTCTCGGAGAACACCCACCGCTTCGTCGCGAAGCTGGGACTGCCCGCCGTGCGGATCCCGGTCACCGGTGATGCGCGGGCGCTCACCGTCGACGGTCCGTTCGTGCTGATCACCCCCACCTACGGTGGCGGGAGCAGGCGCCCGGGTGCCGCCGGGTCGGTGCCCCGACAGGTCGTCACCTTCCTCAACAACCCCGACAACCGGGCGATGATGCGTGCCGTCATCGCGGCCGGTAACACCAATTTCGGCGAGGACTACTGCCTCGCCGGTGACATCATCTCGGCCAAGTGTCAGGTCCCGTACCTGTACCGGTTCGAGTTGATGGGCACCGTGGACGACGTCGAACGAGTTCGCATCGGACTCGACCAATTCTGGACCGCACAGGAGCAAACACAGTGTCGCCAACCGCAACCCCAGTGACCGAAGTGCGTGTGGAGAATTCCGCCAGCAAGTCCGGTCAGCACTCCGATCCGGCCGGTCACGTCCCGGGTGAGCTGGACTACCACGCGCTCAACGCGATGCTCAACCTGTACGACGCGGACGGCAGGATCCAGTTCGAGAAGGACCGCGAGGCGGCCAACCAGTACTTCCTGCAACACGTCAACCAGAACACGGTCTTCTTCCACGACCTCGACGAGAAGCTCGACTACCTCGTGGAGGAGAACTACTACGAGGACGACGTCTTCGACCGGTACGACCGTGACTTCGTCCGCGACCTGTTCGCGCACGCCTACCGCAAGAAGTTCCGGTTCCCGACGTTCCTGGGGGCGTTCAAGTACTACACCTCGTACACGCTGAAGACCTTCGACGGGAAGCGCTACCTCGAACGGTTCGAGGACCGGGTCTGCATGGTCGCACTGACGCTGGCCGCCGGGGACACCGCACTCGCCCGCCACCTGGTCGACGAGATCATCTCCGGCCGCTTCCAGCCGGCCACCCCCACCTTCCTCAACTCGGGCAAGAAGCAACGCGGCGAACCGGTCTCGTGTTTCCTGCTGCGTATCGAGGACAACATGGAGTCGATCGGTCGATCGATCAACTCCGCGCTACAGCTGTCCAAACGCGGCGGCGGAGTGGCCTTGTTGCTGTCCAACATCCGTGAGCACGGGGCGCCGATCAAGAAGATCGAGAACCAGAGCTCCGGGGTCATCCCGATCATGAAGCTGCTCGAGGACTCGTTCAGCTACGCCAACCAGCTCGGCGCGCGTCAGGGAGCCGGTGCGGTGTACCTGCACGCCCATCACCCCGACATCTATCGGTTCCTCGACACCAAGCGGGAGAACGCCGACGAGAAGATCCGCATCAAGACGCTGTCGCTGGGTGTGGTGATCCCCGACATCACCTTCGAGCTGGCCAAGCGCAACGACGACATGTACCTGTTCTCGCCCTACGACGTGGAACGCATCTACGGCGTGCCGTTCGCCGACATCAACGTCACCGAGAAGTACGACGAGATGGTGGAGGACAAGCGGATCCGCAAGTCCAAGATCAAGGCCAGGGAGTTCTTCCAGACGCTGGCGGAGTTGCAGTTCGAGTCCGGGTACCCGTACATCATGTTCGAGGACACCGTGAACCGCGCCAACCCGGTCGCGGGCAAGATCACCCACTCCAACCTGTGCTCGGAGATCCTGCAGGTGTCCACCCCGTCGCGATTCAACGACGATCTGTCGTATTCGCACGTGGGTAAGGACATCTCGTGCAACCTCGGATCGTTGAACATCGCCAAGACGATGGACTCACCCGATTTCGGGCACACCATCGAGACCGCGATCCGCGGGCTGACCGCGGTGAGCGATCAGACCGCGATCACCTCGGTGCCCTCGATCGAGCAGGGCAACAACGATTCCCACGCCATCGGCCTCGGTCAGATGAATCTGCACGGGTATCTCGCCCGCGAACGGATCCACTACGGCAGTGACGAGGGTGTCGACTTCACGAACATCTACTTCTACACCGTGTTGTTCCATGCGCTACGGGCGTCGAACCGGATCGCCGCCGAACGCGGTCGGGCGTTCGCCGGCTTCGAGAAGTCGAAGTACGCCTCCGGCGAGTTCTTCGACAAATACCTCGAGCGCGAGTGGCTGCCGGAGACCGAGCGTGTCCGGGAGTTGTTCGCGCACGCGGACATCGACGTTCCCACCCGCGACGACTGGCATGAGCTGAAGGAGGCCGTCCAGCGCGACGGCATCTACAACCAGAACTTGCAGGCGGTGCCGCCGACCGGGTCGATCAGCTACATCAACCACTCGACCAGCTCGATCCACCCGGTGGCCGCGAAGATCGAGATCCGCAAAGAGGGCAAGATCGGTCGGGTCTACTACCCGGCGCCGTACATGACCAACGAGAACCTCGACTACTACCAGGACGCGTACGAGATCGGCTACGAGAAGATCATCGACACCTACGCGGCGGCCACGCAGCACGTCGACCAGGGGTTGAGTCTCACCCTGTTCTTCAAGGACACCGCCACCACGCGCGACGTCAACCGCGCGCAGATCTACGCGTGGCGCAAGGGGATCAAGACGCTGTATTACATCCGGCTGCGCCAGCTGGCCCTGGAGGGCACCGAGGTCGAGGGCTGTGTCTCGTGCATGTTGTGACCACCCGGTGACGGATGCGATGACCACACCGATGACCGTCGAACGGTGGTCGGCGGCGATCGAGGACGACGGTTCCGCGCTCGCCGCCACCGCCGTCGATGCACTGGGGCTCGACGTTCCCACCTGCCCGGAGTGGACCGTGCACGATCTGCTCGGGCACGTCGGTGCCGTGCACCGGTGGGCGGCCGACTGCGTGAGCGGAGCCGACCGCCGACGCGGCCTGTCTGCCATCGAGGTGCCGACCGGGGCCGAGGTGCTGACGTGGTACGTCGCCGGACGCGACGAACTGCTCGCCGCACTGGCTGATCGCTCGCCCGACGACCTGGTGAAGACCTTCGTCGGTGAGCGGCCGGCGACGTTCTGGTACCGCAGGCAGGCCAACGAACTCGCAATCCATCGCTGGGATCTGGAGTCGGCCACCCGACCGGGGGAGCAGCGGACCATCGACGTGGAGCAGGCCGCCGACATCGTCGACGAGTGGTTGGCGCTGTTCGTGCCCCGGTTCGTCGAACTCGGACCCGGGGTCCCATCGGAGCTCGTCGGACGCACACTGCATCTGCACGGCACCGACGACGACGTGACCCACGACACCGAGTGGTTCTGGACGGTCACACCCACCGGCTTCGAATACCGCCGCGAGCACGCCAAGGCGGACGCGGCGGTGCGCGCTGCGGCATCGGACCTCGCGCTGGCGGTGTATCACCGGCGCTCCCTCGCCGACCTCGACGTCGTCGGTGACACGGACACCGCCGCCGCGATCCTCGACCTGATCCACATCTCATGAACACCGCCCAACCCGCGCCCGACATCCCTGTCACCACCGACATCCGCGTCACCACCGACATCTCTGTCAGCACGGACCGACCGCACCACCTCGCTCCAGGAGGCGACCACCCATGACCGCAGGTACGCACAGCCCCGCCGACGGCGCGCCCATCAAACTCGTCAGCCGGGTGTCGGCGATCAACTGGAACCGCGTCCCCGACGAGAAGGACGCCGAGGTGTGGGATCGCCTCACCGGCAACTTCTGGCTGCCCGAGAAGGTGCCGGTGTCCAACGACATCCCCTCGTGGAACACGTTGACCGAGGTCGAGAAGCAGCTGACCATGCGGGTGTTCACCGGGCTCACGTTGCTCGACACCATCCAGGGCACCGTCGGTGCGGTGTCGCTGATTCCGGACGCCACCACCCCGCACGAGGAGGCGGTGTTGACCAACATCGCGTTCATGGAGTCGGTGCACGCCAAGAGCTACAGCTCGATCTTCTCGACCCTCTGCTCCACCAGGGACATCGATGAGGCGTTCCGCTGGTCGGAAGAGAACGAGGAACTCCAGCGCAAGGCGCGCATCGTGATGGACTACTACCGCGGCGAGGACCCACTCAAGCGCAAGGTCGCCTCCACGCTGCTGGAGTCGTTCCTCTTCTACTCCGGCTTCTACCTGCCGATGTACTGGTCGAGCCGCGCCAAGCTGACCAACACCGCCGACCTGATCCGGCTGATCATCCGCGACGAGGCGGTGCACGGGTACTACATCGGTTACAAGTACCAGCGCGGTCTCGAGGTGCAGTCCCCGCAGCGGCGTCAGGAACTCAAGGACTACACCTTCGAGTTGCTCTTCGAGTTGTACGACAACGAGACCGACTACACCGAGACCCTCTACGACGAGGTCGGGCTGAGCGAGGATGTCAAGAAGTTCCTCCGCTACAACGCCAACAAGGCGCTGATGAACCTCGGGTACGAGGCGATGTTCCCACGGGACGAGACCGACGTGAACCCGGCGATCCTGTCGGCGTTGTCACCCAACGCGGACGAGAACCACGACTTCTTCTCCGGCTCGGGCAGTTCGTATGTCATCGGCAAAGCGGTCAACACCGAGGACGAGGACTGGGACTTCTGACCGGGCCGCGCGTGCCGGGTGTCACGCCGCACCGCCGTTGACGCGGATGACCTGCCCGCTGATCCAACTCGCCTCGGGTGCGACGAGCAGGGCGACGGCGTCGGCCACCTCGCCCACCTCGCCGAGTCGCGCGGCCGGCGCAGCTTTCTCGATCGCGGCCAGTTGTTCGGGTGTCTTGCCGTCGGCGAACATCGCCGATCGGATCAGTCCCGGCGCCACCGCGTTGACGGTGATCCCGCGCGGGGCGAGCTCCTTGGCCGCCACCCGGGTGAAGGTCTCCACCGCGGCCTTGGCGGCCAGGTAGACACCCATCCGTGGTGTGGCCACCGCGACGGCCGTACTCGACAGGTTGACGATGCGACCACGGTCGGCGAGATGTGCGGCGGCAGCGCGTAGGCCGTTGTAGGTGCCGCGCGCGCTGACGTCGAAGACCCGGTCGTAGTCGTCCGCGGCCATCTCGTCCAGTTCGCCGAGAATGCTGACCCCGGCATTGTTCACCAGGATGCCGACCTGCCCGTAGGTCGACGCGGCCGCACCGAACAACCGCTCCATGTCCGTCGCCGATGCGACATCGGCCCGCACGGATGTCGCCCTGCCGCCTGCATCGACGATGGTGCGGACCGTCTCGGCTGCCGCATCGGCGCCGTTGGCGTAATTGACCACCACCGGATGTCCTTCGGCGGCAAGGCGTTGCGCGATCGCACGGCCGATTGATCGAGATCCTCCGGTCACGATGGCGGCCGTGGAACTGTCGACTGTGCCTGTGGTTGTCATGACAACCACAGTACTCGCGATGGTTGTCGTGACAACCCGCACTCCCTAGACTGGGTCGATGGCGACCGACCAAGCCCTCACACCGGCGGAACTCGAGCTCTGGCATGCGTTCAAGCTCGCAGGCGAGGCGGTCAACGCGGGGGTGGAACGGGATATCCACATGGCGTCGGAACTCACCGGACCCGAGTTCGGCGTGCTGACCCGGCTGGTGGACCTCGGCGGGGGAACGCTTCGCCAGATGGAGCTGACGCAGTCGATGCGGTGGAACAAGAGCAGGCTGTCGCACCAGATCACCCGGATGGAGAAGCGCGGTCTGGTGGCCCGGAAGGCCACGGATGCGGTGGTGACCGTACAGATCACCGACGCGGGTCGGGCGGCTCTGCGACCGGCGCGACCCGCCCATGCCCTGTCGATCCGAGCGCATCTCATGGACAAACTGGACGCGGCCCAGCGAATCGCCCTCGCGCAGGCGTTGTCCGCGCTGGTGGAACGTCGATCCGACGGTTCGACTACTTCCGGGTGAACTGCTCCGGTCGCAGGTTCAGGATCACCCGGTCCGCCGAATCGGCGGGCGGCTCGGTGTCGGGGTTGCCGTACCGCTGACCCAGCAGCACGAAGAATGCGCCCGCGGGATCCTCCTCGACGGACTCGAGCTGCCCGTGCGCCTCCAGGTAGCGGTACGGGTTGTCCGGATCGGTGACCACGAAGGAGAAGTTGGGGTTCGCCTGTAGATTCCGGTATTTCTTCCGGGTGCTGGTGTGGGTGAACCGGAGCAACCCGTCCTGCCAGATGAACCACATCGGGCTCGCGTTCGGAACACCGTCGGGGGAGACCGTGGCCAGCACTCCCACCACCGGACGCTCGAACAGGTCGGAGTAACCGTCGGGAATCGTCGTCGCCATGCGACTCATCGTAGAGGGAGCGCGCGGTCGGTGATCGCGTGCGGTGAGCAACCCTCAGCCGTCACGGTCGGGACGGCTGGTGGCTCCGTGTCGGCCCGCACCGCCGACGAAAGCCGTTGCGCCGCTCACTGCATCGGCGGACAACGAGATCATGCCGTGTTCGTGTTCGACCGCCAGCGCCTGCTCTTCGGTGAGGCCCGCGCTGTCCATGGTCGAGAGTCGGTCGTGACGCAGGCAGGTCTGCGGGAATCCCGCGATCTGCTCGCCCAGGGCGATGGCCGCGTCGAGTGCGGTGCCGCGCGGGACCACCCGGTCGGCCAATCCCATCGACAACGCCTCGTCCGCGTCGACCGCGCGTCCGGTGAGGATGAGGTCGAGTGCACGACCTTCGCCGATGAGTCGGGGCAGTCGGACGGTTCCGCCGTCGATCAGCGGGACGCCCCAGCGGCGACAGAACACGCCGAACACCGCGTCGTCGGAGCAGACCCTCAGGTCCGCCCAGACGGCCAACTCCAGGCCGCCGGCCACCGCATACCCCGACACCGCCGCGATCACCGGTTTGCCGAGACGCAACCGCGTCGGACCCATCGGACCGTCACCGTCGGGCGCGACGCGGTTGGGGGTGCCGGTGGCGACAGCCGTGAGGTCGGCGCCCGCGCAGAACGTGTCGCCGTGTCCGAACAGCACCGCCACCGATGCGTTCGGGTCGTCGTCGAAGGTACGAAAGGCCTCCGCCAGTGCCTCGGCGGTGGGTCGGTCGACGGCGTTGCGCACCGAGGGTCGGTTGATTCCGATGGCGGTGACCGGTCCATGGCGCTCGACGGTCACCGTCTCCAAGTCGACTGTCACGCTCACAGGTCTACCGCAGGTCCGGCCGACTCGGACCGCGTGTCGACCGATTCGACCGTCGATCAGGCGGTGACCTCGTTCAGGCGTCCGGTGGCGACGTCGAACACGAACCCGCGCAGTGAGGTGGTCTTGGTGACGAACGGACTGTTCTCTATGCGTCTGATGGACTGCCGGACGTCGTCGTCGAGGTCGCTGAACGACTCCGCCGACCACGCCGGTTTGACGCCGATCTCCTTCTGCAGGTCCGCCTTGAAGCCGTCGTCGGTGAAGGTGAGCATCCCGCAGTCGGTGTGGTGTATCAGGATGATCTCGGTGGTGCCGAGCAGTTGCTGGCTGATGGCCAACGAGCGGATCTCGTCGTCGGTGATGACCCCGCCGGCGTTGCGGATCACGTGGGCCTCGCCGTCGTGCAGACCCAGGATGCGATAGACGTCGAGTCGGGCGTCCATGCAGGCGACCACGGCGACGTGCTTGCTCGGCGGCAGCGGCAGCGGTCCGTCGAAAGTGCTCGCGTAGTCGGCGTTGTTGGCGAGGAGTTCATCGGTGACAGTCATGCCCTCGATGCTCCGGTGCGCATCTGTGCATGAGAACCGTTGAGGTCAGGGCGGGTTTAACCCATTCGTTCGTCGTGATCCACGCCGGCCTCGGTCGGCGACGGCGCAGGTCAGCCCGAGAAACCGTTGAGGGACTGCTGCACGTCGAGCATCACCCAGCGCGCCGCCGTCGGGCCCGATGCGGTGAACCAGATCGGGTCGTCGACGACGAAGGTGCGTTGCCACGACGGTGCACCCATGTCGAGCCAGCGGTCGCTACGCATCACCGAGGTCCCGTGCTTCTCACCTGCGGGGCTGTCGAAGGCGATGTAGATGATGTCGGCGTCGGCGCCGTCGAAGGTGTCGGGGGTGACCACGGCGTCGCCGGGTGCGCGCTGGGTGGCGGGTCGTTGAACACCCATCAGGGCCAGGATCTGCCCGGCGAAGGACGACGTGCCCATCAGGGTCTCGGAGTCGGTGCCGAATCGCACCAACGAGGCCTGGCTGTGGGTGGCGTCGATGCCCTTACCGATCGACTTCGCCTTGGCGGTGAAGTCGGCCAGTAGTTGATCCGCGGCGCCGCGACGACCCAGACCCTCGGCGACCGCACGGAAGCGGTCCTGCCACGAAGCGTTCGGATCCACCGACACCGTGCGCGCCGATCCGAAGGGGGATGCCGCACCCTCGTCGCCCACCACCACGTCGGGGCGGGCGGCCGCGGCGCGGATGGCGTCGGCGGGTGACCCGATGGTCGGCAGCGAACTCACCGACCGGCCCAGATAGGTGGGGATGGCCCCGGGTTTTGCGACCACGGCGACCACTTTGCTCTGCAACCCGAGGGCGCAGATATCGTCGAGCAGCCGTGGATCGGTCACCGCGATACGCGCGGGGTCGACGGCGTCCTCCACCGGGGCGGGCGCGAGGCAACTCGAGTCGACATCACGAGCGGGGGCCACGTAGTTCGCGCCGGCGATCTTGGTGGGGGTGATCGATATGGACTCCTCACCCGCCGGTCGCGCGGAGTCGGCTCCGCACGCGGTACCGGTGACCAGCAGCAGTGCGACGAGACCGGACAGCGCCGCCATCCCGGTCCGGCTGCGTGACGACGACGACTTCACCTGAGTGTTCTCTCGACCTGTTGTTCTCTCGGCCGCCGGGTTCGCTCGGAACTCCGACGGGCTCTGACCTGCATGGACCCCGGTCCGAGGGATGGCGGCGGGGCGATGACGACCCGACAACGCTAACACCTGAGATCGCGCTCACCGAGGTGCCCACGCCCTCGCCGCGGTCTTACGACGCTGTGTAGGACCCACGCGGTCGGAGGTCGGCCGAGGGGCTACCATCGCACTCGACGAAGGTTCACACGTGGCCCCAGCTCGGGCCGCTGCGGCAGGAGGATTCGTGACAGCTGTTGAGCAGCCGGTGTCGGTGGTGCCGGAGCGGCCGTTTCCGGCGCGGTCGGGGGCCAAGGGTTCGTTTGTGTACAAGATGGTCACGACGACGGATCACAAGACGTTGGGGATCATGTATTTGGTCGCGTGTTTTGTGTTCTTTTTGATCGGTGGGTTGATGGCCTTGTTGATGCGTGCGGAGTTGGCGCATCCGGGGATGCAGTTTTTGTCGACGGAGCAGTTCAATCAGTTGTTCACCATGCATGGCACGGTGATGTTGTTGATGTATGCGACGCCGATCGTGATCGGGTTCGCGAATGTGGTGTTGCCGTTGCAGATCGGGGCGCCGGATGTGGCGTTTCCGCGGTTGAATGCGTTCAGTTTTTGGTTGTTCGTGTTCGGGTCGACGATTGTGATCTCGGGGTTCATCACGCCGGGTGGGGCGGCGGATTTCGGGTGGACGGCGTATACGCCGTTGACGGATGCGGTGCATTCGCCGGGGGCGGGTGCGGATTTGTGGATTCTGGGGTTGGCGGTGTCGGGGTTGGGCACCATTTTGGGTGCGGTGAACATGGTGACGACGGTGGTGTGTTTGCGGGCGCCGGGTATGACGATGTTCCGGATGCCGATTTTCACG
>NZ_FTNT01000010.1 GCF_900156495.1 Williamsia sterculiae | reverse complement strand
CGACCTCGAGGACTTCAGCACCCGTCTCGGAGCGCCGTTCCATCACATCGACTTCGCCGACGACAGAGTCACGGCGTTCGACGACATGCGCGCGTTGGTCGACGGATTCGACCCGGACGCGGTGGTGCTGGCGAGGTTCATGCAGATCCTCCCCGAGCAGTTGTGCCGGGACTGGTCGGGCCGGGCCATCAACATCCACCACAGCTTCCTGCCGTCCTTCGTCGGTGCACGGCCGTATCACCAGGCGTACGACCGGGGAGTGAAACTGATCGGTGCCACCTGTCATTACGTCACCTCGGAGCTCGACGCCGGCCCGATCATCGAGCAGGACGTCATCCGGATCGATCACTCGGACTCCATCGCCGACATGGTCCGGCAGGGTCGTGACATCGAGAAGTTGGTGCTGTCCCGCGGGTTGCGCTGGCACCTCGAGGACAGGGTCTTGGTCCATGACGGAAAGACGGTGGTCTTCACCTGACGTCGGCGCGGCCGGCGGACGCGACGAGCATCGGGGTCGGTCACGACCGCGCATGATAATCAGAACGTCTCGCGATGCGCTTCCTGTTCGAGGAGTGGTTCCAGGTCCGCCAATCGGTCCATCGATGAGACCGCCCGGCGGGTGCGCTGGTTGGCGGCCAACCGGTCACGGTGCCGGTGGGTGAATGCCCAGTAGCCCGCCGTGAACGGACAGGCATCGTCACCGACCCGCACCTTGGGATCGAAATCGCAGTCGCGACAATGATCGGTCATCCGATTCAGATATGCGCCGCCCGAGGTGTAGGGCTTGGTCGCCATCAAACCTCCGTCGGCGTGCTGGCTCATCCCGACCACGTTCACCGGCATCACCCACTCGTAACCGTCGACGAAGTTCGCGGTGAACCAGCGGGTCAGCTCGGCAGGATCGTATCCGCGTTGCAGCGCATGGCTGCCCAGGATCATCAGCCGTGGGATGTGGTGCACCCAACCACGTTCGCGGACACCGCGCAACGCGTCGGACAGACAGCGCGCGGTGACGGCATCGGCGTCGAGTTGGGTGAACCAGTCGGGCAACGGGGTGTGCGCATCGAGTTCGTTGCGGTCGACGTAGTCGGTGTCGAAGTGCCAGTACAGATGCCAGACGTATTCTCGCCACCCGAGGATCTGTCGGATGAAACCCTCGGTGCTGGCCAGTGTCGAGGCACCGTCGCGGTAGGCCTGCTCGGCGGCGTGCACCACGACCAGCGGATCGAGTAGCGAGAGGTTCAACGGTACTGACAGCAGCGAATGTGACATCGGCCAGTCCGCAGCCATCACCGCGTCCTCGTAGGGGCCGAAGGTGTCGAGCCGCTGGTCGACGAACGTGCGTAGCGCGCGGTCGGCCTCATCGGCGGTCACGGCGAACAGTCGGGGCCCGTCCTGCCCCGACCAGTCGACATCGAGATCGTCCAGATCGGCCCGGACCCGGTCATCGATCTCGTCCTCGGTGGGCCACCACGGCTGCGGCACACCGAGTTCACGCCGACGCTTGGGTGGTGGCTCACGGTTGTCGGCGTCGAGGTTCCACGAACCACCGACCGGTTGGTCACCGTCCATCAGCACGCTGAACCGTCGCCGCTGGGACCGGTAGAAATTCTCCATCACGAAGCGGCGGTTGGTACCCGCCCATTCCTCGAAATCCGCTCGTGACAGGGCGAATGTCGGGTTGGGCAGTACCTCGGCGACCAGACCCTCGTCGACCAGGCGGTGGACGAAGTCGTGCGCCGACCGCGATGACGGTTCGTGCACCACGACCGGCCGGCCCAACTCCCGCAACGCTTCCCGGTACCCGTCGGCACGCAGATACGCGGAGCGGTCACCGAGCTCGTCGTCGAGGTGGCGCATCCCCGACAGCAGAAGATGGGCCTTCTGTCGGTGACCCGCCCGACGCCGCAGCGCCGATCGTGACTCGACGAGCACCACCTCGCGATCGACGTTGTGGTCCGCGCCATGGATGTGCGGGCCGAGTTGATCGGCGAACAACCACAGGGGCGCGGGGGTGGACATCAGGCCGCACACGCCCCCGACGAGGAATTGCTCTGCGTGTTCGACGACCCGGTGGTCTGTGAGTTCAGCGGCACATCCGTGCCGTCGACCACGAACTCGACGCCGGAGTCGGTGACCTTCAGCGACTGGAAGTTCAGCGCGTCGAACAACGGCGGGAAGAGCTGGCTGCGGAGTCCGTCGATGATCACCTGTGCGATATTCGACGGCACGCCGATCCCGAAAGCGCTCAGTTTCACCGCCTGGAAGGTGATCTTCCCGTTCTGGAGCTGTGGTTTGAGTTCGGCGGTGACCGGGACGTCGAGGATCAGCACCGAGGCGTTGGCCTTCACGGTCACCGTGCCCGCGGCGGCGTTGCCGGTGAGGCTGGTGATGGTCGCACCGGACTGCGACGTACCCGACGTGCTGGTTCCAGACCCGCTCGAGTTCTGGGTCGCGCTCATGTCGGTGATCCGGGAGAACGGCAGATAACCGTTGCCCTGTATCGACTTCGCCGTGGAACCCTGGTCGTTGTTCTTCAGGTCCTCGGCCTTGACGTGAAGCTTCATCGCGCTGGTGTCACCGCTCGAGTCGTTGGTGTCCACCTGCACCGACGGCACCGTTCCGGTGGCCCACTGCCACAGCATCGGTGTCTTGGACAGCGACACCGAGGTGGAGGTGCCCGTGATCGAGCCGAAGGACTGCTGCAGGCAGTTCTTGACGTTGTTGCGCAGGTACAGCTCACTTCCCACCCCGGCGATCACCACGATCAGCACCAGAGCGGCCGCGGTCAACGACACGATCAGGCCCACGCGGCGCTTCTTCCTCGGTGGCTGCGGCGGCGGTTGTTGGCCGGGTGCCGCGTACGGCGCGGAACCGTGCTGGGGTGCGCCGGGTCCGGGATGGAAGTCCGGCGGCACCGGCGCGAACTCACGGGTGTCGTCGACGGGACGCGATGGATCGGTCCGGCGGGACGCACCAGGATTCTGGGGGTCATGTGGCTCATTCATCACGATCGATTCTGCCCGGCGAGTGTGAACCGGGCGTGAGACTTCTCTGAGAGAGTCACGCCTGCACCGGTCCGGTCGGCTGGAGTCGACGGTTGGCCGCGACCGCCATCGCCTCCCGAGCCGCCGACGCTTCCTCGAGGTCTATGTCGAACACCCGCAGTTCCGGGCCGTCACCGAACTCGGCGATAGGCACCCCATGGGGCGATGACAGCACGCTGTGACCGATCCCGGTCGGTGCCGACGACGCGCTCGCATCGGGATCGTCGGGCAGCGCCTGATCGACCGCGACCACCCACGCCTGCACGTCGAGCGCACGGGCCGTGGTCAACAGCCGCCATTGTTCGAGTTTGCCTGCACCCGCGCCCCAGGACGCGGGGAGCACGATCAGTCGGGCCTCGCGGTCGGCGAGTCGAGCGAACAACTCCGGGAACCGGACGTCGTAGCAGGTCGCGACCCCGACTGTTTCTCCCGTGACGGTGACGGTGACCGGTTCCGACCCCGGCTGCACGGTGTCGGATTCGGCGAAACCGAAGGCGTCGTACAGGTGGATCTTGTCGTAATGCTCGACGTTTCCGTCGGCACCGACGATGAGCAGTGTGTTGCGGATGCGTCGACGGTCGCCGCGGATGTCGCCGGGGGTGAACATCCCGACCACCACGGCGATGCCCTGTTCTACGGCTGCGGCGCGCACCGCGGTCGCCCATTGCCCGTCGAGCGGTTCGGCGACGGTGTCCAGGCGCACCCCGAATCGGCACATCGACGCCTCCGGGAACACCACGAGGTCGGCGCCGTGTGCTGCGGCGTCGGCGATCCCAGCTCGGACCGCGTCGAGATTCGCCGACGGGTCGGCGGTGCTGGAGACCTGGGCCATCGCGACGCGCATGACTGCCACCTTACGAAACGTCTGTCGGGGCCACGACCGACCAGGGGACGGTCAGCAGGTTGTCCACCCCGCGTCGGCGCGGGATCTCGCAGGGCACGCCACGCTCGCGCAGCAGCTCCAAGGTCTGGTGCCAGCGCACCCGCGGGCCGTAGGGAGCGTAACCGGCTGCGACGGCCCAGCATCGGTCCGCGGCCTCGAGCAGGTCGTGGACGGGTTCGCCGGCCACATTGCGGTGGATGAGTGCCTTGGGCAGCCGTTCGGCCAGTTCGGAGGGCTGATCGGTGTGTGCGGGGTCCCACGCCAGCGTCAGCGAGACCGGGCGTCGCGCGTCGAGGAGCACCCAGGTGCACCGCCGCCCGATCTCGTCGCAGGTGCCCTCGACAACGACGCCGTCGGGGTGCAGTTGTCGCTGCATACGAGCCCAGGCGTCGCGCACCTCGTGCTCGTCGTATTGCCGCAGCACGTTGAATGCCCGCACCAGGTGCGGACGCAGACCGGCCAGTTCGAAGCCGCCGCGTCGGAATCGCACGCCGTCGCGGTCGTCGACCACTCGATCCGGGTCGATCTCCAGGCCCACCGTCGCCAGGTGGGGAATGCGGCGGCGTAGACGGTGCGCCATCTCGACGGTGGTGTCGGGGCGGCCGCCGTACCCGAGGTCCACCGCGAGCGGTGTCGCCGACGAGGTGAGCGCCCCCAGCACCCGCCGGTCGGTGACCATCCAGCGGTCCACCCGACGCAGCCGGTTGATGTTGGTGGTGCCGCGGGTGATCCGGCCCTCCGGGGGCGGTTGGGTCAGAGGTTCTTCGCGATCCAGTCGGTGGTGAAGGTGGCCTCCTCGCGGAACAGGTCCACCAGGTTGACCAGGATCAGTTGTTCGAGTTTGCCGTTGATGAAGGGGAGGAACACCTTG
This sequence comes from Williamsia sterculiae, assembly GCF_900156495.1. Lineage (GTDB taxonomy): Bacteria > Actinomycetota > Actinomycetes > Mycobacteriales > Mycobacteriaceae > Williamsia_B > Williamsia_B sterculiae. Next base: position 207,978 of record NZ_FTNT01000010.1, on the reverse strand, counting down.
ACCTCGGTGGTGCGCCGGTTGGTGGAGCCGGTGTCGGTGTCGAACAGCTCCTGCCATCCGGTCAGACTGCCCGGACCGGCGGGGATCGAGGCGTCGTAGGTGCCCTCCGTCTTCTCCGCGTCGTAGGGCGCCAGCTTCTCGTGGCGGGTGATGATCATGTCCTTCTTCATCACCGTCTGGGCGATCGGCGGAAGCTCGCTGCGCGGCAGGACCTGCGTCAACGTGACCGACAGACCGTTCTCCTCGTCGAAGGAGAACTCCTCGATGTCCGACTTCGGGGTCAGCTTGCGGAACTCGTCCATCCGCTGATCCCACATCTCGCGCGAGGTGAGCGCCTGGTAGACCTTCTCGGTGGGAAGCGTGTAGCGCGCGGAATAGCTCAGACGTCGTGCCATGGGTGTTGACACTACAAGTGCCATACCGGCGCGTGCGCTACAAGGTCGCGCAGACCACGGATCAGGGGTGCTGGGTCGACCAGTCGGCGGTGAACCGCGCCTCGTTGTCCAGGAGCTGGATGAGGCTGGACACGATCATCCCCTCGATGCGACCGCCGACCAGGGGGATCTTCACCGTGACGGTGCCGTCGTAGGTCACCACGCACTTCTTGTTGTCGTCTCGGGGCCCCAGGGTGACCGTGCCCTCGGCGGTCGCCGGCGTGCCGTGGACGTCGGCGGCGAAGGTTCCGGCACCGGAGTCCTTCGGACCGCGGGTCCACTTGACGGTCCGCGCGATGGGCAGATCACCCGACCGGATCCGGGTGACCGCACTCGGCAGCTTGTCGGCGGGGATGGTGTGGAGGAGCGCCACGGTGACGGAGTCGTCGAGTACCTCGACGTTGTCGATGGTGGTGGTCAGTTCCCCGCCCGCCGCGGTCAGATCCAGCCAGTAGTCCTTGGAACCGATCACCGTCCAGAAGCGATCGACCGAAAACGGGTACGTCACGGAACGCTGCAGCTTGCTGGACATGGGTGGGACGTTACCCTCATCCGGATGAGCGACGTCCGGCGATTGGAATCCCTCACCACGCTGCGACTGGGCGGACCGGTCCGCGACGTGGTGCGTGGTGAATCCGTCGACGAGTTGGTCGAGGCGATCACCCGGTTGGACGCCGCGGCCGAACCGATACTGGTGGTCGGGGGTGGGTCCAACATCGTCGTCGGCGACGACGGATTCGACGGCACGGTGGTGTTGGTCCGCAACACCGGTGTGGCATTCGACGAGGAGGGCGGCACGGCGTACGTCACCGCCGGTGCCGGCGTGAACTGGGACGATCTGGTCGCCGAGACCGTCGATCGTGGATTCGGGGGACTCGAGGCATTGTCGGGTATCCCCGGCTGCACGGGGGCGACTCCGGTGCAGAACGTCGGCGCCTACGGAGTGGAGGTCGCCGACGTGTTGCGCGGCGTGCAGCTCGTGGACCGGCGTGACGGCAGTGTCGCGTGGGTGACTCCCGACGACCTGCACCTGGCCTATCGCACCAGTGCCCTGAAGAATCGGCACGAGAAGGTGGTGCTGGCGGTGTCGTTCTGGCTGCGCGACGACGGCCGCAGCGCACCGGTCCGATACCGCGAGCTGGCCGAGCGGCTCGGCGTCGAGGCCGGCGCACACGCTCCGGCGGCGCTGGTCCGTGAGACGGTGCTGGCGTTGCGTCGCGGCAAGGGGATGGTCCTGGATGCCGACGACCACGACACCTGGAGCGTGGGTTCCTTCTTCACCAACCCGATCCTCGACGCGGCTGCCGCCGACGCGGCGGTGGCTCGCATTCAGCACGCGGTGGGTGCTGACGTCCTGATTCCACGATTCCCCGGCCCCGACGGCAGCGTCAAGCTGTCCGCGGGCTGGCTGATCGAACGGGCGGGTTTCCACCGCGGCCATCCCGGTCCGGACGCACCCACCCGGCTGTCCACCAAACACACCTTGGCACTGACCAACCGGGGGCGGGCCACCACGGCCGACCTGTTGGCCCTGGCTGCCGAGGTTCGGGACGGGGTGCGTGGTGTGTTCGGGGTGACTCTCACGCCCGAGCCGGTGTTGGTGAACTGCGGGCTGTCCGATGCAGGCGGATACGACGTGGTCAGGGCACCGTCGGGGATTGGGTAAAGTCGTGCATCATGACCGATGAAGCCCGCCACTTCCGTATGTCCCGACGGGGCGTTCTGTCCGCGGTGGCCGTGGGGGCGCTCGGGGCCGTGGCCGCGGCGTGCAGCAAGGACGGCACGAAGACCACCACGGCGGGGACCAGCGCGAAGAAGCCCGACCCGGTGGCCTCGATCAGCTACACCCCCGATCCGAAGAAGGAGTCGGCCCCCAATCCGACGACGAAGTTCGCGGTCACCGTTGACAAGGGTGTGCTGAATCCCGACGTCAAGCTGCTGAACTCACGCGGCACCGCGGTCAAGGGGGAGCTGTCGGAGGACCAGAAGACCTTCACCATCTCCGAAGCGCTCGGCTACGACGTGGAGTACACCTGGGCCGGGTCGGCGATGGGTGAGGATCGACAGACGGTCCCGATCGATGCGAAGTTCACCACGCTGAACCCGTCGAGTCAGGTCAACGTGGTGCTCAACATCGGTGACGGCCAGGAGGTCGGTGTCGCCGCGCCGCTGATCCTGAAGTTCGACTCCACCGTCAACGACAAGAAGGCGGTGGAGCGCGCGTTGACGGTGACCACCGAGCCGAAGACCGAGGGCAGTTGGGCCTGGCTCGGCGAGGACAACGGGTCGCGCGCGCACTGGCGCACCAAGGAGTACTTCGCACCGGGCACCAAGGTGTCGATGGCGGGCAAGCTCTACGGGCTCGACCATGGTGACGGCGCGTACGGCGCCGCCGATGTCACCGTCGATTTCACCGTCGGCCGTAACCAGGTGGTCAAGGCGGAGGCGTCCTCACACCAGATCGTGGTGGTCCGCGACGGAGCGACCCTGATGACGCTGCCGTGCAGCTACGGCGAGGGTGACCTCGACCGCAACGTGACCCGCAGCGGCATCCACGTGGTCAGCGAGAAGCACGAGGACTTCTACATGAGCAACCCGGCCGCCGGGTATTTCAACGTGCATGAACGGTTCGCGGTGCGGATCTCCAACAACGGTGAGTTCATCCACGCCAATCCGGAGACCGTCGGCGTCCAGGGCTCGTCGAATGTGACCAACGGCTGCATCAACCTCTCACTCGACAGCGCCCAGCAGTATTTCGCGACTGCCGTCTACGGCGACCCGGTGGAGGTCACCGGCACCCGGATCGACCTCTCCGAGGCCGACGGTGACATCTATGACTGGATCTACGACTGGGACACCTGGACCGGTATGTCCGCGCTGGCCGGCGAACCCGACACCTCCAGCGCCCCGGCGACGCCGTCGGACGCTCCGCAACTCTCTGGCACGTCCTCGTCACCGTCGCCGACGCCGTCCGCGGCACCCGTGGGCTGACGAGGACGCCCGTCCGATCTACCGTCGGCCGACAGCGGCCACGTGCGCGGTTGCGTCCGAACGGTTCTCGAACAGATGAGGAGCGACCCCGCGGCTGGCGAGATGGTCGTGCAGCTTCAGTCTCATGAAGGAACTCGTCGTGTACCGCGACGCGGACAGGTAGAAGCGGTTCGTGAAGTCGTCGGCCGAGGCGACGTACAGGTCGTAGAGATCGTCGGGTAGTCGGAAGTTGTCGTAGTTCGCCACGAGATGCACCTTGTTCCCGATGGCCTCCAGCCGACTCTCCAACTCGTCCCGGACGTGCCCGACCTCGTCGGCCGTGCTCAACGTCATCCCTTCCATGTTGAGGAAGAAGATGTTCCGGCCCTCGTCGTAGACGAAGCGGGCGTCGAGCGGGACGGTTGTCAGATCGTCCTTGAGCCCCATCGTCGCCGCCGCGAACAGCCTGGCATCCATCAGCTTCGGCGTGCCACGGACGATGGGCGTGAACTGCATGTGGGCCAGGATGTCGGTGTCCAGGTCGAGGCCGGGCGCGACCTCGGTCAACTCCAGCCCGTCCTCGGTCAGCAGGAACACGCAACGATCGGTGATGTAGAGGACCGATCGTCCGAGCTCGGACGCCCGCACGCCGCTGAAGGTCCGCTGTTCGACCTGCTCCACGAACTTCGTGTGCCCCGGTTCGTCGGATGCGACGAGTCGGCCGTTCTGGACCGTTGTCCGCGATGGGGCGAGGAAGGTGCCGAGGAAGAACAGCTGTTTGGAATTCTGGCTGATGTTGATGAATCCGCCTGCGCCGGCCAGCTTCGGGCCGAAGCGACTGACGTTGACGTTGCCCTCACGATCGACCTCCGCCATCCCGAGGAACGCGGCGTCGAGCCCGCCGCCGTCGTAGAAGTCGAACTGATACGGCTGGTCGATGATCGCGTGGGCGTTGACTGCCGCACCGAAATCCAAGCCGCCCGCGGGTAATCCGCCGATGACACCTGGTTCGGCGGTCAGCGTGAGGAAATCGAAGATGTGCTCTTCCTTCGCCACCGCCGCGATGCCCTCGGGCATCCCGATCCCCAGATTGACGACACTGTTGGGACGCAACTCCAGTGCCGCGCGACGGGCGATGACCTTGCGTTCGCTGAGGGGGAGTGGTGCCACGGAACGCAATGGCACCCTGCGCATCTCACCACTGAATCCGGGAGCATACGGAGTCGCGAACGTCTGCCAGTGGTGTTCGGGCCTGCCGACCACCACGCAGTCGACGAGCACCCCGGGGATCTTCACCTCCCTCGGGTTGAGCTGTCCGGTCGCGGCGAGCCGCTCCACCTGCACGATGACGAGACCGCCTCGGTTGTGCACCGCGGTGGCGATGGACAGTGTCTCGAGGGTGAGGGCTTCGCGTTCCATCGATACGTTGCCGTCGGGGTCGGCGGTGGTGCCCCGCAGCAGCGCGACGTCCACCTCGAGTGCCTTGTAGAAGAGGTACTCACGACCGTCGATGGTCATCAGCTCCACGAGGTCGCGGCTGGTCCGCTCGTTCACCTTGCCGCCCCCGTGACGCGGGTCGACGAATGTACCGAGTCCGACGTGGGTGAGCAGGCCGGGTTTACCGGCTGCGGAGTCGCGGTACAGCTGTGCGAGAACACCTTGCGGCAGATTGTGCGCCTCGATCGCGTTCTCGATGGCCAGCTTCTGGATCGCCGGCGACATCCCGAAGTGACCGCCGACCGCGTGTGCGAGCATGCCGTCGTGGCAGATACGGTCGAGCCCACGTCCGCGACGGTCGCCCTGTGCGGTGGTGAAGACCAGTCCGAGGTCCCGCGGTGACTGGGTCGACAGGAAGCGCTCTTCCAGTGCGATGGTGAGTTCTTCGGGGAACCCGGTACCGCCGAATCCCTCGATGGCGAGGGTGTCGCCGTCGCGGATGAGCCGCACAGCCTCGGCCGCGGTGACCACTTTGTCCCGCGCCGAGGTCGGTAGCTGGGTGTCACTGAAGGACTGCATGACGTCTCCCTGAAGTCTGTGGTGGGTGGATGCGCTCGACCACTCGGCGTCGCACCCCGGTCGGCATGGTGTTGTCGGATGATCGAGGTGGCCGCGTCACGTGGTGTGGTCGCCTGTCGGCGGCGTATCACGGAGAAAGGCGCCGACCCGCGGACCCAGTTCTCCGGCCAGCGTGATCAGGCCGAGGTGACCGTCGGAGTACACGTGCAATTCCGCGTCGGGCAACAGGCGATGCATTATGCGCGCATTGACGAGCGGAATGATGGGGTCGTCGTCACCCGCGAGGATCAGTGTGGGTTGGCGGATCAACGGCAGCGCAGGAAGACTGCTCCAGCCCACCCCGGCGAGCAGTTGGAGTACGTATCCTCGCTTGGACCCCACCCGGGAGTGATCGTGTAAGAGGGTTTTGATCTGGTGAGGGTCGTCGCGCAACCGGCCACCGTAGAGTTCACCGGCAACGTTCACCGCGTATTCGGGATCACGGTACCGCTGGGGTGTGATCATCTTCCGCAGCACCTGTGGCCGTGCGGGCACCATCACCGATCCGGTCGCGGTGCTCGCGAGGACCAGCCGACGACACCGGCGAGGGTGCTGGAAGGCGATCTGTTGAGCGAGGGCGCCACCCCACGAGATGCCGAGAACGTCGAAACGGCCGTATCCCAGGGTCGTCATCAGGCGGGCGGTGAACGCCGCGAGCATGCCGAAGCTGTAGGGAAACCTCGGGTCGGGTGACGCCCCGACACCGGGGACGTCGAAGCGGATGATCTCTATTCGCTCGTCGACCGACTCCACGAACGGGTCGAGGAGGTCCAGACTGGCCCCGATCCCGTTGCACAGCAACAGTGGTGGTCCGGCGTCGGTTCCCGGACGGACGGCCACCCGGACGTCGTGGCCGAGGACGGTGATCCGTCGAAACTGTGACTGCACGGCAGGACTCATCTGTCGAACACGTAGGTGCCGGGGGCGTCGACGATGGGCTCGTGGTGGACGGACCCCAGCTCCTCGGGCGCGGGTTTCAGCTCACCGCAGCGTTGATCGAGCCACTCCGCGACGTCGGTCCACCAACTGCCCTGGTGGGTGGTGGCACCCTCCAGCCAGACCGTCGCATCCACACCGTGGTCGTCGTTGGTGCGGTAGGACGCCTTCGGGTTGTCCGGCGGGTTCACCAACGCGGCGATGTGGCCGCTGGTGGACAGGACGAATCGGCTCGAGCCACCGAGCAACCGGGTCGTCCGATAACAGTTCTCCCACGGCGTGATGTGGTCGGCGATCCCGGCCACGATGTAGCTGTCCACGGTCACCTTCCCCAGATCGATCGGCTGTCCCAGCACCGTCAACCGATTCGGTGTGGTCAGTGAGTTCTGCATCGCGACATCGACGAAGTCGGCATGTAATTGGGCCGTCATCCGGGTGGTGTCGGCATTCCAGAAGAGGATGTCGAACGCAGGGGGCCTCTTTCCCAGCAGATAGTTGTTGACCCAGTAGTTCCAGATCAGGTCTCCCGGCCGGAGCCACGCGAACACCTCGGCCAGGGCCCTGCCGTCGAGATACCCGGCCCGCGCGGACTTCGCCTTGGCCAGCCGCGCCAGTCGCGGGTCGCTCAGCGCGCTGATCGATCCGGCACCGGCGTTGTCGATGACGGTCACCGCGAAGACGAGGCCGGCCAACCGATCCTGGGTTCCGGTGGCCGCAAGGTGGGCCGCGGTGATGCCGGCCAAAATTCCTCCGGAACATATCCCGGCCAACACGACCTGGTCGTTCTCGGTGATCTCCTGCACCACGTCCAATGCCTCGAGGATGGCGGTGACGTAGCTGTCGAAGCCCCAATCGCGGTGTCGCGCGTCGGGATTGCGCCAGGAGATGACGAACATCTGCCTGCTGTGCGTGACACTGAACTCCACCAGGCTGCGACCGGGAGCCAGGTCGATGGCGTAGTACTTGTTGATCGTCGGTGGGACGATCAACACGGGGGTCTCATAGACCTCGTCGCACTGTGGCGCGAACTGGACGAGCTCGAGGACCTCGTTGCGGAACACCACCGCGCCCGGGGTCGCGGCGATGTTTCCACCGATGGTGAATCCCGAGGTGTCGACCATCTCGGGTACTCGCGGCGAGGACGCCAGATCCTTCACCAGACGACCACCGCCCCGGACGAGGCTCAGACCCGCCGTGTCGATCACCGCCTTCGCCGAGGCCGGATTGAGCAGCGGTACGTTGCTGGGCGAGGCGGCCTCGACGAGGTTCTCGACCAGGAAGGTCACCCGCTTGCGGTCCCGGGGATCGAGGTCGGCGTCCTCCACCAACTGATCGACGGTCCGTCCGCCGGCGAGATACACCTGGACCAGCCGACGCAGAAGGGGGTTCTCCGTCCAACCCGTGTCCGCGAATCGGCGGTCCCGTCGATGCGGACCGACCGTCGACGTTCCCACCGTGATCCGTGCCGTCTCCGCGACCAGACCCCCGAGATGACGCGCTGTCGTCCGGGGCCGGCGGGCCAGCGAGAGCACCCACTTCGCCGTCGAGACGTCGGGGACGAAACGGCGAAGGGGACCCAAGGCCGCTTCGATCAGCAGGACGTCGAGCGGAGCGGCCGTATCGGCCAGGCTCGTGTCGGCCCCGACCTCGGTCATCCCCGCACCTGCTCGGCTGCGTTCGGAACCACCAGATCACGCTTCTGGATCTTGCCGGTCGGGCCCTTGGGCATCTCGTCGAGGATCCACACCACGCGCGGGTATTTGTACGGTGCGACCCGCTCCTTGACGTAGGCGCGGATCTCCCCGGTGGTGGCACTCGTTCCGGGCCGCAAGACGACCGCGGCGCCGATCTCCTCACCCAACTCGGCGTGGGGGATACCGATCACCGCCGCCTCGGAGACGGCGGGATGCTCGTAGAGCACCTCCTCGATCTCCCGCGGGTAGACGTTGAAGCCGCCGCGGATCACCAACTCCTTCTTCCGGTCGACGATGTAGAAGAAGCCTTCCTCGTCGACCTTGCCCATGTCGCCGGTGGCGAACCATCCGTCCTCGGACTTGGCGGCCTTGGTCTCGTCCGGCTTACGCCAGTAACCCTTCATCACGTTGTGTCCGCGGATCGCGATCTCACCGACCTCGCCATCCGGAACGGGTGCCCCGTCGGCATCGACCACCCGCATCTCCACGCCGGTGACCGGCGTGCCGATCGATCCGGGTTTGCGTGCGGTGCCGGGGCGGTTGAAAGACGCCACCGGAGAGGTCTCGGAGAGCCCGTAGCCCTCGAGGACCTCACAACCGAAGACGGTCTCGAACCGACGCAGCACCTCCACCGGAAGTGCGGCGCCGCCCGACACGCACACACGGAGTGCGGGGAGAGAAGGAGGGTCGGCCACGGCGAGGAACGCGCTGTACATCGTGGGCACCCCGGCGAACACGGTCACGCCGTGCTGCGCCATCAGATTCAGTGCGGCCACGGGGTCGAAGCGCGACAGCAGCACCAATGTCGCTCCCACCGCCACCGTCGTGTTGAGGGTGACCGTCTGACCGAATGCATGGAAGAGCGGCAGCCCGCCGAAGACCACGTCGTCGGTGCTGATGTCCAACAGATCCGATTGGGTGACCTCGACGTTGCGGAGCAGATTGCTGTGGGTGAGTTCGGCACCTTTCGGCCGGCCGGTGGTCCCGGAGGTGTACAGGATCACCGCGGTGTCGTCTGCGGCGCGGTCGGCCACACCCTCGGACACCGGTCCCTGCGGCAGCTGTCCGGGTGCGACCGTCTCGTTGACGGCCTCACCACCCGAGCCGGCGATGCCCTTCTCCACCTCGTCCGTCGTGGTGTGCCAGGAGAAGAGCAATCGAGCACCGGAATCACTCAGGTAGTACTCCACCTCCCGGGCCTTCAACAACGGATTCATCGGGACCACGACTGCGCCGGCGCGCAGGACACCGAAATACACGGGGGCGAACTCGACGACGTTCGGCAGCATGACACCGACCCGGTCTCCGGGCCCGATGCCCCGTTCCGCCAACAGACCCGCGATCCGTTTGCCTGCGGTGTCGAGCTCCGCGTAGCTGACCGAGACGTCGTCCAGGATGAGTGCGGTCCCCTCGGACTCGCGCGCGGCGGAATCGGCCAGGGTCTCAGCGATGTTCATTGTCGTTCTCCTGATGTGAAGTGGTGCCGGTGCGGGGTCCATCCGACGTCGGTGCGGTCATTCCCCCGGCGTGGGTTCGGCGGCGGTCACTTCCTTGCCGAACAGCCAGAACAGCCCGGCCGCCGCGACGATCGCGAAGTATCCGGCGGTACGCAGCAGCGTGACCGCGAGACCCAGGTCGGGTGTGGCCTGCTTGCCCTGGGACACGTCGAGGAGGGTGGAGGAGACGCTGTGGAAGGCCGAACCGAACAGGAAGATCACCACGATCACCGAGGCGAAGACGATGATCAGGGTGATGTTGCGGTCCAGGATCGGCCGGATCGCCAGGATGATCACCGGAACGGCGAGCATGAGTACGAACCAGGACAGCGACGCGGTGTGCCACCCGGTGACGTTGGCCTCGCGCAGCTTGGCGAGTGACTCCGCCGGCAGCGGCTGACCGTCGGACCCGGTCTGCAGGATCCGCGAATCCGTCTCCGCGGCAGGGTCGGTGTGCTGGATGACCAGGAAGAACCCGATGAGCCAGATCCCGAACACCGACATCGTCCACCCGGAGTGAGCGATGCCCTTGAGGAGGGCGAGCACGCCGCCGAGCAGCTCGGCGATACCGCCGATGAGCAAGGCGTAGGCCAGCGCTTCGCTGGTGGGCCCGGTCAGGGTGTCGGCCTCCACACCCACGAACCGCACGGCGAAGACGAGAAAAGAAAAACCGAATATCCCGAATGCGATGGGCAACGGATCGGCCATCGTCTCCGCCACGCCGCGAGGTGTGGTCACGGCGACCCCTCGTGTGTCACTCGTCGTGACCGGTACCTCGCTCGTGGCTGACATGGCGGTCTCCTTTGACGGTCCATATCGAACATCGGGTGTCCTGTGTCACATAGCATCGCAAGCTGTGACGGACCAGTCAGCGGTGGCGTGAACACCATCTCCGTCTGTCGGGTGTCGGCGCGGACACCCGGTCCGGCGACCGTCGTCACGCGACGGCCGGACTTGCATTCCGGCCGCGCCATGGCATAAGGACAACGCATGCCCGAGCCGACACCTCCGGTGCTCACCGCGATGACGCGCGAGGTGGTGCGTCGGGTCGCCGAAGTCCTTCCCGCGCTCACCGATCGGGTTCTCGACAGGATGCTCACCGACATTCCGCTGTACGGATCCGGTGCCGCGGGCGACAGGGCGGCGGTGCGTGGACGGCTGGCGGCCAACCTCTCGTCAGCCGTCCAGTCGCTCGACAGCAGGTCTCACGACCCGGGCCCGGCCGCCGAGACGGGGCGGGAGCGCGCACAACAGGAGGCAGCGCTCGCCGACGTGCTCGGTGCGTACCGACTCGCGTTCACCGAACTGTGGGACGAACTCGTGCGGGCATCGCACCTACCACCGGCGGTACCCGCCGCCGCTCTGGTGGACCTGTCGTCGGCCATCTTCTGGTTGCACAATGCCGAATCGGACGCGCTGATGAACGCGTTCCGCGACGAGACCCACCAGATACTGCTGACTCGCGAACGCGAACGTGCGGCGCTCGTCGACGTCCTCGTCACCCAGGATGTCGGCACCGGGACGCTGCTGCACGTCGCACGTTCACTCCGACTCCCGATGGAGGGGAGATTCGTGGTGGTGACCGGGGACAGCGAATTGGGCCGCGACCCCATGCCGCGGATCGCCTCGGCTCTGGCGGCGGTGGACGTCCGGTCGGTGTGGCGGCTGCGGCGCGAGACCAGCGTGGGTGTGTTGTCCCTACCCGAACGATCACACGACGCGGCCGTGTTCGACGTGCTCGCGCGTCATGCGACGGCGTCGGTGGGAGTCAGTCCCGTCTTCGGGCACCTGTCCCGGGCGCCATGGGCCCTCGAGCTCGCCCTCCTGGCCTTGCGACAGATCCGTGGTGAGACGGCGGTGCAGCAGTTCGACGACAACCCGCTCAACATCCTGCTCGCCGCCGCACCGCAGGTGTCGCTCGAGACCGCACATACCGTGCTCGGTCCGATCCTCGATCTCGGCGACGACCAGCGCGACCTGTTGGTGACAACGGTGAACGCCTGGGTGACAGCGGGCGGCTCGGCCGACGCGACCGCTGCGGCCCTGTACTGCCACCCCAACACGATCCGCAAACGTCTACGGAGAGTCGAGGACGCGACAGGGCGTGACCTCAGGCGCCCGGGTGACGTCGTCGAGGTGGTCGCCGCCTGCCGGGCATGGACCCAGTTGCATCCGCGCGGTCGAGTCGACTGAGCGCGGCACCCAGGTCAGCCGGTCCGGATGTTGCGGCGACCGTCGAGCTGGTCGCGCGGTTTGAGCACGACGAGGTCGAGGTCGACATGCGGGGGACGGGATGCGACGAATCCGATCACCTCGGCGACGTCGTCGGCGGTGAGCGGGGTCAGCCCGTCGTAGACGGCGTCCGCGCGTGCGGTGTCACCGTCGAATCGCACCAGGGAGAACTCGGTCTCGACCATGCCCGGCGCGATCTCGGTGAACCGCACGGGCGTGCCCAGCAGTTCCTTGCGCATGGTGCGGTGCAGCACCCCCTCGGCGTGCTTGGCCGAGGTGTAGCCCCCGCCGTTGTCATAGGTTTCCAGGGCGGCTATCGACGTGACGGTGACGATCAACCCGTCCCCGGAGTCGACGAGCTTCGGCGCCAGTGCACGGGTGACGCGCAGCGTGCCGAGCACGTTGGTCTCCCACATCCAGCGCCAGTCGTCGAGGTCGGCCTCGGCGACCGGAGCCAGCCCCTTGGCGCCGCCTGCGTTGTTCACCAGCACGTCGACCCGGGGGAGTCGAGCGCAGAACGCCTCGACCGACGCGTCGTCGGTGACGTCCAACGGCAGTGCTGTACCGGCGATCTCGGCCGCTACGTCGGCGAGTCGATCAACTCGCCGGGCACCGACGACGACGTGGAAACCTTGTCGGGCAAGGGTTCTGGCGGTTGCCGCGCCGATGCCGGAACTGGCCCCGGTGATGACGGCGACCTTGGTGTCGGGGGGGATCGGAACAGTGGTCATGGGTCTCGATCCTAGGTGGAGACCGTGGTGAGCGTCCGAACGGCCGGTGCGGGTCCGGTATGACCGACCACCACGGCCTAGGCTCTATCCGGACTCATCTCCTCACCGGAACTGCTGCGTGGTGACCCGCTGGGTCACCTGTGGACAGCGGCACCTCAGAAAGGTCGACACCGATGGACACCCCACCGCGCGAAGTCTCCTCCCGTCTCGACGTCACCGTCGCCAAGAAGACCGACCTGGAATTCCAGATCACCGTCGCCGCGGTGCCCGGCATCGGTGTCGACGAGGAGTTGACCGTGACGATCGACGGATCGCCGGTGGAGCCGGAGGAGGTGGTGACCGAGTCGGGCAACCGGATCCATCGGCTGCAGGTCGAGGACGATCACCGAGTGCTGGTGGACTACCACGCGGTGGTACACGCACCGGGTGAACCATTGGCGGTGACATCCCTGGACCGGTCCATCTACCTACGCCCCAGCCGATATGCCGAGGCGGACAAGTTCTTCGGGTTCGTCGCCGGTCAGTTCGACCTGTCCGAGGAACCCGGGGTGCTGCTGAACCGGGTCACCGATTTCGTGCGGTCGCGGTTGAATTACCTGCCCGGGGCCAGCGACCCCATCGATGGGGCCACCGACACGCTGCTCGCCAATGCGGGCGTCTGCCGCGACTTCGCGCATCTGGTGGTCGCATTGCTGCGAGCACTGAACATTCCCGCGCGCCTGGTGGCGGTATACGCGCCGGGTTGTCACCCGATGGACTTCCACGCCGTCGCCGAGGCGGTCATCGACGACGAGTGGGTGGTCGTCGACGCCACCGGGCTCGCCCCGCGGTCGTCGTTGGTGCGTATCGCCACTGGTCGCGATGCCGCCGACACCGCGTTCCTGGACAACCACGGTGGGAACATCACGATGAACTCCTACTCGGTCACCGCGATCACCCAGGGGCCGCTTCCCCAGGACGACGGGACCCAACGGGTCTCGATAGCCTGATCCGGGGTTCCGCGGGTGTCGGATCGCCCGCGGCGTTGCTACGAGGTGGACAGTGCGAGCTGCCAGGACACCCCGAATCGGTCCTCGACCCAACCGAACGTCCCGAATCCGTAGTCGTCGAGGGGCATGAACGGTGTCCCGTCCGCGGCGAGACCGTCGAAGACCCTGCGTTGCTCGTCGGTGTCGGCGAAGTCGACCCACAGGGAGACGGCAGGAGAGAAGTTCCAGTCGTGGGTGATGAAGCTGTCGCTGCAGCGGATCACCTGCCCCGCCACACTGAACTCGGCCACCTGTACCGAACCCTCCGGTCCGGGTCCGTCCGGACCGTGGCGGACGTCGGACACGATCGATCCGTCGGCGAACAGGGTGACGTAGAAGTCCATCGCGGCGGCCGCGCTCTGGCCCCGGCCGGGTTGGAAGGTCAGGAAGGGCACGATCCGGCTCACGCTTGTGCCCTCTCGGCGTCCAGCAGGTGGGCGCATCGCAGCAAACCGATGTGACTGTAGGCCTGCGGATGGTTGCCCAGCGACCTCTCGGCGACGGGATCGTATTCCTCCGACAGCAGACCGGTCGGTCCGGCCGCCTTGACCAACTGGTCGAACAGTGCCTCGGCGTCGCTGCGGCGGCCGATGAGCAGGTAGGCTTCCACCAGCCACGCGGCGCACAGATGGAAGCCGCCCTCACCACCGGGCAGCCCGTCGTCGTGGTGGTAGCGGTACACGGTCGCGCCGCTGCGGAGTTCGGCTTCGGTGGCGCGCACGGTCGCCGCGAACCGGTCGTCGGTGGGGTCGATGAGTCCCGACAACCCGATGTGCAGGGTGGCCGCGTCGAGGTCGGTGCCGTCGTAGGCGGCGGTGAACGAGCGCGCCTGGGAGTTCCATCCCTTGTCCAGCACCTGCGCGGCGATGACGTCACGAACCACCGACCAACCGGGCTCCACCTCGCGGCCGAAGTGCTCGGCGAGGCGCAATGCGCGGTCGACGGTCAACCAGCACATCACCTTCGAGTACACGTGGTGGCGGGGATTACCACGGATCTCCCAGATCCCGTGGTCGGGTTCGGACCAGCGCCGTTCCACGGCGTAGACCATGTTGATCACCAGATCCCAGTCGGCGTCCGACAGGGGGTGCTCGTGGCCCGCGGCCTCGCGAGCCAACGCCAACTGCGCGATCAGGTCGACGATCGGACCGAACACGTCGAGCTGCACCTGTTGGTTGGCGGCGTTGCCCACGCGCACCGGCCGCGATCCCGCGTAACCGGGCAGGCTGTCGATGACGGCCTCCGGGGGTAGTCCACTCCCGGCCAGCGAGTACAGCGGGTGCAGCCATTCCGGCCCGGTGACCGACCCCAGCACCCGGTGCAGCCAGCCGAGGTAACCCTCGGCCTCGTGATGCGACCCCACTGCCACGAGGGCGGAGGCGGTGAGGGCCGCGTCGCGCAACCAGCAGTAGCGGTAGTCCCAGTTCCGCACCCCGCCGATCTCCTCCGGCAGCGAAGTGGTCGCCGCGGCGAGGATCGACCCGGTGTCGGCGTGTACCAGTCCACGCAGCGTCAGCGCCGATCGCTTCATCAGGTCCGGCTTGATCCGCGGCAGGGTCAGCTCGGCGGCCCAACTGCTCCAGTAGTCCTCCGACACCGCGCGGCGCTGCACCTCGCTGCGCTCCTCCTCGCCGAGGTAGTCGGAACCGCAACGCAGTTCCAGGACCACCGGGCCGTGCGAGGGGTCGACCTTCGCCCAGGCGCGCTGGTAGAAGCGGTCGGTGTCGATGTGCCAGGTGACCCCGGGCGCACGCAGCACGATGGGCTCGTTGGAGCCATGGATGCGCAACCCGTCGACGTCGGCCTCGAGCTGCACGCTCACCTGACCGAACTCGGGGCGGGGCGAGAACTGGACCAACGCGGGGGAGTCACCGGTGATCACGCGGATCACGTCGGTGCGGCCCGGCGGGGTGTCGTGCGGTAGGTAGTCGGTGACCTCGAGACTGGCCCATCGGGTGCGCACGGTCATGGTGCCGTCCACATACCGCTGGCTCTGCGGCAGCGGCGGCCGGCCCCCGCCCTCCACGTACGGTCGGACCGCGAACTCACCGCCGTCCTGGCTGCCCAACAGGCTGGCGAAGATGGCAGCGGAGTCCGGCTCGGGATGACACAGCCAGCAGATCACGGCGTCGGGGGTTATCAGCCCCACCGATCGCGGCGACGCGAGCATGGTCAATCGCTCGATGGGAGGTGCGGCCGCACCCCGCAACCAGGTGAGACGTTCCTCGTACAGAAATGCCAGTGCGGTGGCCACGTCTTCGGGACTGCTCACCCGGTAGGCGGCGAGGGTGTCGCCGTCGCCGACCTTCACCCCGAAATCCGGGCCGTGCAATCGCCGGAACGCCTTCTCGTCGGTCACGTCGTCGCCGAAGAAGATGGCCGCCTGTGCGCCGGCCTGATGCCGCAGGATGTCCAGTGCCTGCCCCTTGTCGGTGCTGATCACCGCGAGCTCGATCACCGACTTGCCCTCGGTGACCTGCACCCCGTCCCAGGTGGCGGGGCCGGTGCGGACCCGGTGCAGCGCGGCTTCGCTGTCGGTGGCCGCGGCGTTGCGCACGTGCAGCGCGGTGCTGGCCGGTTTGGTTTCCACGGTCACACCGTCGTAATCGGCGGCGACGGCTTTCAGTTCGCCGACCACGGTGTCGAGGAGTTCGGTCGCCTTCTCACCGATCTCGTGGACGAAGCCCACGTCGAACTCACTGCCGTGGCTGCCCACGAGATGCACCTCGGCGGGCAGGCGCGACAACGTGGCCAGATCGCGCAGCGCGCGTCCGGAAATCACTGCGGCCGTGGTCGAATCGAGATCGGCCAACGCGCGCATCGCCCGCACCGAGTCCGGGTTGGGCCGGGCGTCGGACGGGCGGGAGACGATAGGGGCCATGCAGCCGTCGTAGTCCGACGCCACCAACAGACGGGGCGTACGGGCGATGCCGGTCAGGGCGCGGCGCAGATCGGACGGTAGGTCGAGGGCACTCACCGGTCGAGTCTAAAACCGCCGACCGGTCGCGGGTGCACCGGAGTGACGTACCCGTCGACGGCGATCGGTCAGTCCTGGGGGTCCTCGCTGTCGGGGACCAGATCGAGTCCGCGGTTCGGGCCGTAACTGACCTCGGTGTCGGCGCCCAGGGCGCCCAGGAAGCTCTTGGCCCAGCGGCTCACGTCGTGGGCCAGCACCTGCCTGCGCAGCGACCGCATCCGGCGCCGACCCTCGTCGGGGTCCTGTTCCACGGCGCTGAGGATCGCGTCTTTGACGCCCTCCAGGTCGTACGGGTTGGCGATGTAGGCGGAACGCAGTTCGGCTGCCGCGCCGGTGAATTCGCTGAGAACCAGGGCGCCGCCGAGGTCGCTGCGGCAGGCGACGTACTCCTTGGCCACCAGGTTCATCCCATCCCGCAAAGGTGTCACCAGCATCACGTCGGCGGCGACGTAGAACGAGATCAGCTCATCCCGAGGCACCGGACGATGGATGTACTGCACGATCGGTCGACTCACCGAACCGTAACGGCCGTTGATGTTGCCGACCAACTGCTCGATGTCGGCACGCATCTGCACATAGCTGTCGACCCGTTCGCGGCTCGGGGTGGCCAACTGGATCATCGCCACCTCGTCGGGGTCGACCCGGTTCTCGGCGAGCAGTTCGCTGAGGGCTCGCAAGCGGACGTCGATGCCCTTGGTGTAGTCGAGGCGATCCACGCCCAACAGGATCTTCCTCGGGTTGCCGAGTTCGGCGCGGAGTTCCTCGGCGCGACCTCGGACGGTGCGGCTCTTGGACTTGCCATCCATGTCGCCGGAGTCGATCGAGATGGGGAAGGCGCCCACCCGGACGGTGCGGAATCCCACCTGCACCACACCGAATTTGGCTCGCACCCCGACGGACCCCTTGGAGGTGGCCTGACCGGCCAGCCGTCGGGCCAGGTACAGGAAGTTCTGCGCACCGCCGGGTAGGTGGAAACCGATGAGGTCGGCACCGAGCAGGCCCTCGACGATCTCCGTGCGCCAGGGCAGTTGCATGAACAACTCGACCGGTGGGAACGGGATGTGCAGGAAGAATCCGATGCGCAGATCGGGCCGCAGCATGCGGAGCATCTTGGGAACCAGCTGCAGCTGATAGTCCTGTACCCACACCACCGCGTTCTCCGCGGCGGCCTCGGACGCCGCCTCGGCGAACCGCCGGTTCACCTCGACGTAGGTGTCCCACCACTCGCGGTGGTACTCCGGCTTGACCAGCACGTCGTGATACAACGGCCAGAGCGTCGCATTGGAGAATCCCTCGTAGTACTCAGCGATCTCCGACGTCGACAGCGGTACCGCGTGGATCTGCAAGCCGTCGATCTCCGGATCCTCGGCGGAGTCGGGAACCCCCGACCACCCCACCCAGGCTCCGGTGTGCGACCGCAGGATCGGTTCCAACGCGGTCACCAGACCGCCGGGGCTGCGCTTCCAACGGATGGTGCCGTCGGGCAGCGTCTCCTTGTCTACGGGAAGTCGGTTGGCGACGACCACGAAATCGGCACGTTGCCGGTCGCTGACGGCAGTGGCGGGATCGTTCTGCTGCGGGGTGCGGGACGTGTGTGACCTCGTGGCCGACACGGATCAGGCTTCGCCCGGGGCGATCCCCAGCATCGCCAGCAGCATCCGGCACTCGTCCGCATCCGTCGCGTAGGCGGCGACCACGCGGCGCGCAGAGCTCGCGGTCTCGTCGGCGACGGGAGGCAGTTCCTCTTCGCCGATCTCGGTCTTGTCACTCGTCTTCGCTGGCATGGTTCCTCGTCATCACAATCCGTGGGGCTGGTCCATCACTTACTCTATCCGCTCGGCCGACGACTTCTGACCGGCTGTGGGCCCATGTGACGACGACCGGGGGCCGCGATTCGGCGACCGCATCTTCATCGGCATGGTCGGTGCCGAGGGGTCGACGGTGGTGTAGTGGCTGTAGATCTGCACCGGTGCCCGTTTGGGCATCAGTGATTTGGCAGACAGTCGCACCACCTGGGCCGGGCGTGCCGGGATTCGCGGACGGCGCAGGGTGCGGGCGAGGAACTCACCGAGCGTGACGCCCGCGGCCAGCGCGCAGGCGGTGGCGGTGGCGGCGACGAGACCCGAGATACCGTCGACGGTCTGGTCGTTGAGGAAGCCGTAGAGGCCGCGGTAGATGGCGAAACCAGGGAGCAACGGGGTGATGGCCGCCACCGCGACCACCTGTGGCGGTGTCAGCGCGCGTCGGGCCAACAGGCCGCCGCCGAGGCCGATCACTGCCGCGCCGACGCCGGCTGCGACCACCGGTCCACCGCTGGCCGACTCGATGCTGACCACCACCAGCACACCGAACGCCGCGCCCACGAACGAGATCGCCAGGGCGCGCCCCTCGGCGTAACTGGCCAGTGCGAACGCCGCGGCGGCCACACCACCGGCGATCACCTTGACCGTGGTGTCGGAGAACTCCGCCGAGGTAGAGGTGGAGATGGTGGGCAGGGTGATGCCCGATGCGGCGATCACCCGCAGGGCGATGGCCACTCCGGCGATGATTCCGCCGGTCATGATGATCAGCTCGAAGAATCGTGCCACGCCGGTGATGGGGGCGCCGGTGATCGCGTCCTGCACCGAGCCGACCAGAGACAACCCGGACAGCAGCACCGTGATACCGGCCGCGATGACCTGCGACGGCGACACGTAGTGGCCCATCGACTCGGCTATTCGGTAGACCACCGCCGCCGGGATGACCGCGATGAAGCCGCCGGCGAGTTGCTGGAAGAAGATGGGGGTTCCGACACGGTTGAGCAGACGGTTCACGCGGTCGATCACCGCGGTGGTGACGAATGCCACCGCGGCCATGAGCACGCCACCACCCAGCAGCATGGAGATCGCCGCGGCCATGGTCGCCCAGGCCAGGGTGGCGATCCACCGGCGGTAGGGGTGCGGGGCGGCCGTGATGAGGTCGATGACCGCATGAGCCTCGTCGGGTTCGATGGCGTGGTTGCGGATTCGGCGCACCAGCCGGTCCACCTGGGCGAGGCGGGTGAAGTCCAGAGAGCGATAGCGCACGGTGCGCATGGCGTTCACCGGGGGTAGCGAGGATCCGCGGTGTGCACTGGCCCAGATGGTGCTGTAGGTGACATCGACGTCCACGTCGTCCACGCCGAAGACGCTTGCCACGAACTGCACCTGCTGCGCGGTGTCCACCGCACCGGTGCCCGCGTCGAGCAGGACCGAACCGACCTTGCTGGCCAGGTCCAAGACCTCGGTGACCGCGCCGTCGTCACGCAGATCGATCGGTTGCCGCGGCGATACCGCCGAGGCATTCGGGTCGATCGTGTCCATCGTGGCACGCCGGGTACCGAGCAATTTGTCGGAGAGTCCGGTCGTCGACGCGCGCAGGCGTTGAGTCAGGTTGCCGTTATACTCGCCCACGCGTCGCCTCCTTAGCTCAGTGGTAGAGCACTCGCCTTGTAAGCGAAAGGTCGTCGGTTCAATCCCGACAGGGGGCTCAAGTGCTCTGTCCGTGCCCGGTTTCGGACACGTGATCGTCAGCGATATTACTCACCGTTCTCGACGCCGAGACTGTGAGATGGGCGTCAGCCGGCTGTGAGAGATGCGCGGCGGATCACCGGCCGGTCGGCGCGTGCCGCGATCGGTGCACGGGGGACGGTCGTCGTACGAGTCGGCTTCGCGGATCGTATGGGGCTCAACGTCTTATGGTCGATTCGGTGCTGGACCGGTGATGACTGCGTCGGTGTCGGGAATGCGACGTGTCCGTCGTCGCACGACGACGATCGCCGCGATTCGATTCACCGCGAAGGACACCAGCAGCGGCCCGGTCGCGGTTGCGAGGCCCGCCCCCAGCTCGACCGCCGCCACCATCGAACCGATGCGTATCACGACGAACAACCCCCACAGCCACACACCGTTGCCGGTGAGCTTGTACTGAACTCTCCCATCCACGGAACGAAATCGGGTGACGTGACCCATCGCGAGACCGGTGACCGTGACCATGACCAGCTCGGCGGCCATGACCCAGTCCGCAGCGTGCCACCGGTAGCCGGTCATGAAGTCAACCGTCGAATAGCCGACCCCGATCGCCAAGATGACCGCGGGCAGGCGCGCCATCCGTCCCGGGTCGGCCGTCCGCCACGCGAACTGTCGGATGATCAGAAACGCGACGCCTGTCGCGATGGCGACGTCGTCCACCACGTGATCGACGGTCATCCAGTACATCGGCGCCTCCCCAGACTCATCACAAGTGATGTAGTAAAAGTATCACTTGTGATCTACTAGGTGGATGCGCGCCGCTGAATTGCACCGCCTGGCCCGTCTACTTCGACAGATCGCGTTGGAAGCCACGGGAAATACCGGTTCCGACCGGGTGAACGCGGGTGAACTCGCAGTACTCGAGGATGTGGCACGGCATCCCGGGTCGACGGTGGCGGACATCGTGTCGCGGACAGGGCTCGCCCAGAGCCTCGTGTCGAGAATTGTTCACGCGGCGGCGGATGCGGGGGCGCTCACGGTCGTCCGTCAGGCCGATCGCCGCAAACTACGAATCGAACTGGCGCCGGCGACCCGTCGGTCGATCCTGCAGCGAGCCGACAACGATGTCGGAGATGCCATCGCGACGCACACGCCGATGTTGAGCCACAAGGATCGCGTGGCGTTGATTCGTCATCTCCGCGCTGCCTCGATGCTGCTGAGGCAGGGGACCGGCGACGCCACCCCTGTCTCCGGGGTGCCCGCCGACGGGCGGCCTTAGGATGCCACCATGGCGCACATCCAGCGAAACAGCCCCGATTCCCTGTTCGATGCCGGATTCACTTACAGCACAACGGTCGCGCCGGGGTCGCTGATCTTCACGGCGGGCGTGGCGCCGGTCGACGCCGACGGGACCACCGTCGCGCCCGGTGACGTGCAGGGGCAGACCATCCGGTGCCTGCAGAACCTGGGTGTCGTGCTGGAGGAGGCCGGTGCGACCTTGGCCGACGTGGTGAAGCTGACCGTCTACGTGGCCGAGAAGCTCCAGGTCGACCTCACGGTCGCCTGGGACGCGGTCGACGGTGCCTTCGACGGCAATCCTCCGCCCGGCAGCCTCCTCGGTGTTGCGGTGCTTCGCCACGACGACCAGGTCGTGGAGATCGAGGCCGTCGCCGCTGTGCCCGCCTCCTGAGGGACCGGTGTCCACACCGCGGGTCGACGATGCACAGCGGCGCGCGAGGCTGCTGCGTCGACACGGGTTCGCCGAGCCACGCCGCCCCGATGATCTCGTCGGCGTGTGCGACGCGATGATCGGACTGCACGCCACCACCCCGTCGACGGTGCATCTGTCGGCGTGGGCGCGGACCCGCGGGCCGGGTCCGGATCCGCAGCAGGTGGGTGATCTGCTCCATGAGCGTCGGGAGCTGGTGAAGCAGCTCGCCATGCGGCGGACGCTGTTCGTGGTCAGCCGCGAGGTGCTGCCCGACACGATCGGTGCGGTGGGGGCCAGGGTGGCCGGTACACAGCGGACGGCGATGGTGCGCGATCTGCGGCGCACCCCCGGCGTCACCGATCCCGACGAGTTGATCGATGCCGCCGCGCGGGTAGTCGTCGGCACCCTTGCCGATGGCGTGGCCCGCAGTGCCGCCGAACTGCGGCTGGCGACCCCGCAACTACAACTGCCTGCGATGCATCAGATGACGTCACGGGTGCTGAACATGCTGTCCGCGGCCGGACAGGTGGTGCGCGGTCCCAACGACGCCCCCTGGCATCGATCGCGCCCGCGATGGTCGTCGATGGCGGCCTGGCTGGGGTCCGAACCGGCGATCCCGGATGCGGCGACGGCTCTGCGAGCGATGGTGCGGCGGTGGCTGGCGACCTTCGGGCCGGGCACCGAGACCGATATCGTCTGGTGGCTGGGCAGCACCAAGGCTGCGGTGCGTGCCGCGCTGGCGGCGCTGGACGTGGCCGAGGTGGGACTCGACGACGGTCAGACCGGCTATCTGCTCGCCGATGATCTGGCCCCGGTGGACCCGGTGCCGCCCGGGGCGCTCCTGCTCCCCGAACTCGACCCCACGACCATGGGGTGGAAGCAGCGGGACTTCTACCTGGGCCCGCACGCGCCGGCGTTGTTCGACCGCAACGGCAACGGTGGGCAGACGGCATGGTGGGACGGTCGGGTGGTCGGCGGCTGGTTCCGCCGTGACGACGGTTCGGTGGGACTCCACCTGCTGGAGTCGCTGCCCCGGAACGCGCAGCGAGCACTGGCCGTACGCGCCGACGACCTCGCCACCTGGTTGGGCGAGGTGCGGCCACGTCCCAGCTTCCCCGCGCCGTTCATGGCCGACCTCGGTTGATCGGTTCAGGTCGGGTCATCCGCCGTCAACGCGCGACGCGCATCCACGACACCGCTGAGCGCGTCGGTCAGTTGTCGCCACGCCTGGTCCAGGCGGCGCTCGCGGTGACGCAATTCGGACTGGGCGTCGGCGACCCGTTCACGCTGTCGATGCAGCAGGTGATGGTCGCGGTCCTGCGCCTGGAGACGAAGGTGATCGGTCGGATCGATGATCGACATGGTGGTCAGATCTGGGTCGGGAAGCCGTGCATCAGGACCATCACCGTGGCAACGTCATCGGATTCTGCCGATGGCCCGCCGGTTCTGTACCGGTCGATGACGAGCTGCAGGTCGGCGTGCAGAGCCGCGGTCTGATCGGGTGTGAGTCGCATCATCGTGTCTGTGCTGAAGGCGGCGCGGACCCACTCGTCACCCCAGGAGCTCGCGGTCTGGTCGTACTCGCTCAGCCGCGACCAGTGATGGCCGCGCATGGCGGATTTGGCGGCGACCGTGACGGCAGTGGCACCCGGTGAATTGCCGAAATCCGTCTGCGACCACGAGAAACTGACCGGACTCGGTTGCCACCACCGTTGCCGTCTGTCCCCGTCGTCGATCGACGTCTCCTCGATGAAGCCATTGGCTGCCAGGTTTCGGAGGTGGTAGCTGACCGAGGCGGGTGATTCGTCCACGATCTCTCCCAGCTGAGTCGCGGTCATCGGTTCCCCGGACGCCTTGAGTGCATAGAACAGCCGGAGTCGAGTCGGATGTGACACCGCCTTCAACTCGGCAAGAGTCGACAGCTGCCTTCGTCGCCGGCGTGCGTCCTCGGGTGGTTCCATGCCCCGACGATAATTACGAAAGAATAGTTTCGCAATTATTTTTTCGAAACTGACGTGGCGGGCGGTCATTCACAGGAATCTCCCAGCCATCGAACAGCGGTACAGAAGGAAGCTGACACAATCTGGGTGTCATGACTGATACCGGACCCCGTGTGCTCGTCGTCGACGACGAGCCCAACATCCTGGAACTGCTGTCGGTGTCGCTGAAGTTCCAGCACTTCGAGGTGCAGACCGCCGACAGCGGACCCGCCGCGCTGGACAAGGCGCGTACGTTCCACCCCGATGCACTGGTTCTCGACGTGATGATGCCCGGGATGGACGGCTTCGGTCTGTTGCGTCGACTGCGGGCGGACGGCGTGGACGCCCCCGCGCTCTTCCTCACCGCCCGCGATTCGGTAGAGGACAAGGTCAACGGTCTGACCATCGGTGGCGACGACTACGTGACCAAGCCGTTCAGTCTGGAAGAGGTCGTCGCGCGTCTGCGGGTGATCCTGCGCCGTAACGGGTACTCCGAGGGCGAGAAGCAGTCGTCGCGCATCTCGTTCGCCGACATCGAACTCGACGACGACACCCACGAGGTGTGGAAAGACGGTGAGCTGGTCTCGCTGTCGCCCACCGAATTCACCCTGCTGCGCTACTTCATGATCAACGCGGGCACCGTGCTGTCCAAGCCGAAGATCCTCGATCACGTGTGGAATTACGACTTCGGCGGCGAGGTCAACGTCGTCGAGTCGTATGTCTCCTATCTGCGTCGCAAGGTCGACACCGGCGAGAAGCGCCTGATCCACACCCTGCGCGGTGTGGGATATGTGATGCGCGAACCCCGGTGACCACCAGCACCGAGGTACGACGGAACCGCCGGCTGCGCCGGGGTGTCCCGCTGCGCATCTCGCTGGTCGCGATGACCCTCATCCTGGTGGCGCTGGGGCTGACCGTCTCGGGGGTCTCGGTGACCACTGCGATGCAGAACCAGCTGGTCGAACGCACCGACAACGGGTTGCGTCAGGCCGCCGACGGCTGGGCCCGACCCCGGGACACACCGCCACCGACGAATTTCGACGAGGCCGGACCACGTCGCCCGCCGTCGCCCTACTACGTCATGCTGATCCGCTCGGACGGCTCGTCGTTCGAGATCAACGACCCGGGCGGTAGACCCAAGGTCGACGTGGACTCACTCGGATCTCGTCCGACCACCGTGGGATCGGCCGACGGCTCCGACACCCAGTGGCGGGTGGTCAAGGTGGGGTCGAGTTCCGGGACGTCGATCGTCGCCGTGAAGCTCAACGATGTACGTGACACGGTGGAACGGTTGACGTGGCTGTTGTTGGGAGTCGGACTCGGAGTGCTCGTCGTCATCGGCGTCCTCGGTTACCTGCTGGTTCGCACCAGCCTGCGCGGATTGACGCGGGTGGAGAGCACGGCGCACGCCATCGCCGGCGGGGACCTCACGCGACGCGTTCCCGAGGGGCCGCCGAACACGGAGGTCGGCAGACTCGCCGCGTCGCTGAACGTCATGCTGCACCAGATCCAGAACGCGTTCGCGGCCACCGCGGCCTCCGAGGAGGAGGCGCGGCGCTCCGAGGACCGTATGCGACGGTTCGTCGCCGACGCCAGCCACGAGCTCCGCACCCCGCTCACCTCCATCAAGGGGTTCTCCGAGCTGTACCAGCAGGGCGCCATCCCCGACGGTCACCAGGCGATGGCGCGGATCCAGACCGAAGCCAACCGGATGGGTCTGCTGGTGGAGGATCTGCTGATGCTGGCGCGTCTCGACGCGCAGCGTCCACTGGAACGCGCCCACGTCGATCTGTTGTCGCTGGCCGCCGACGCCGTGCATGCCGCCAAGGCCACGGCCCCGCAGCGAGTCGTCGACCTCGAGGTGGTGGATGGTCCAGGGGTGCCGACGGTCATCGGCGATGCGGCGCGGTTGTCGCAGGTCATCGGCAACCTCATCACCAACGCCCTACGCCACACGCCGGACGCCGCCGAGATCACCGTACGGGTAGGGACGATCGGCGACTGGGCCCTGTTGGCGGTCGCCGACACCGGTCCGGGACTGTCGCCGGAAGACCGCGACCGCGTATTCGAGCGGTTCTACCGGGCGGATTCGTCGCGACACCGATCCAGCACCAACGGGGGCAGTGGCCTGGGGCTGTCCATCGTGTCGGCCCTCGTCGCCGCGCACGACGGTCAGGTCGGGGTGGACAGCGAACCGGGTAAGGGTGCCACCTTCTGGGTCAGACTGCCGCGGGTGGAATGACCGACCCCGGCCTCACGCGACCCGCGCACACCCCATCCCGGCAGCCGCTGCCGGGATGGCTGCGCAGGCGGGTGGCCAGGGACGACGCACATCGCCTGCCCGTCGAGCGGGCCGCCGCCCGGGTGTCGGCCTTCGTCTACGGCAACATCCTGGTGCTCGCGGTGGTGGTCACGGTGACGCCGCGGTACGTCGAGGACGGCACCGCCGTCGCGCTGGTGCTGGGCACCACCGTGTCCACCTGGTTCGCGCACGTGTTCGCCGAGTGGATGGCGCACGGAGTGCATACCGCCGCGGACGGTCGGGCCGCCGATCCGCGAGTTGCCCGCGGTCAGCTGATGCAGGAGCTACGCGACTCGGTGCCCATCGTCACCTCGGGCCTGCCGCCGACGGTGATCCTGGGTATCGCCGCGAGTGGTGCGCTCGATCCGCAGTGGGCGCAGTGGATCGCGGCCGGGTGGATCGTGGCACGCATAGCGGGGCTCGGAGTGCTCGTCGAACGGGTCTCGTCGGGGGCGCTCAGTTGGCGCACCCTGCTCGCGGGAATCACCGTGGCCGTGGTCGCGACTGTCATCACCGCGGTCAAAATCCTTCTCACGCACTGAGTCCGGTCACGGTCGGACGCGGGTAGGGTGCTGGCCATGACAACGGTCTTCAGCAAGATCATCAGCGGCGAACTGCCGGGACGCTTCGTCTGGCGCGACGACTCCGTGGTCGCCTTCCTGACCATCAATCCGGTGACCGACGGTCACGTTCTCGTGGTCCCCATCGCCGAGGTCGACCAGTGGCAGTCGATTGATCCCGCGCTCTGGGCGCACCTCACGGAGGTGGCGCAGACCGTCGGCGCCGCCACCGCGACCGCCTTCGATGCGGCCCGGATGGGTCTGCTCATCGCCGGGTTCGAGGTCCCCCATGTGCACCTGCACGTCTTCCCGGCGCACTCGATGGACGAGTTCGACCTCAGCGTCGCGCAGTCGGACCCGGACCCGGCGAGACTCGACGAGGCCCGCACGAAGATCGCTGACGCCCTCGTCGCCGCAGGTCACAGCGACAAAGTGCCCAGTTGATCCGCCCCGCGCAACCCCTCGCCGATCGGCTCACAGGAAGCTGACAGGCGCAGCGCAGAACCGATCCAGCTCACGGCCCGACAGTGGTCGTCATGACAGCAGAAATCGTTGACCACACGGGCTACCGGCCCGAGCCCGAGCCCGATCCGGTGTCGCAGATGACCATGGTCGTCGATCACACCGCGGCCCACCCGCGGCTCGACGTGGTCGTCCCCGTATACAACGAGGAGAAGGATCTGCGCACCTGCGTGCTACGACTGCGCGAGCACCTGCGCACCCAGTTGCCGTACCCGGCGCGCATCACCATCGCCGACAACGCCAGCACCGACCGCACACTCGCCGAGGCCGTCGATCTCGCGGAGAATCTGGACATGGTGCGGGTTGCGCACCTCGACGCGAAGGGGCGTGGTCGTGCGCTGAACGCGACCTGGCGGACCAGTGACGCCGAGGTCGTCGCCTACGTCGACGTGGATCTGTCCACCGATCTCAATGCGCTGATGCCGCTGGTCGCCCCTCTGCTGTCCGGGCACTCCGACGTGGCCATCGGCTCGCGGTTGGCACGTTCCTCGCGGGTCGTCCGCGGCCCCAAGCGTGAGTTCATCTCGCGTAGCTACAACCTCATCCTGCGCACCGCGATGGGGGCACGGTTCTCCGACGCCCAGTGCGGGTTCAAGGCCATCCGGACCGATGTCGGCCGGGCGATCCTGCCTTTCGTGCGGGACACCGGCTGGTTCTTCGACACCGAGATGCTGGTCATCGCCGAGCGGGTGGGACTGCGCATCGCCGAGGTACCCGTCGACTGGATCGACGATCCCGACAGCAAGGTCGACATCGTCAGCACCGCCGTCGAGGACCTCAAGGGGTGCTGGCGCGTCGGTCGCGCGCTGGCTGACGGGAGTCTTCCGGTCGCGGACCTCAAACAGACGATCGGCAGGCCCGAACTGACCGATCCGCACGTGACGGGGGTGCCGCGGGGCATGGTGGGACAGCTGGCCCGCTTCTGCGTCATCGGGGTCGCCTCGACCATCGCCTACGCGGTCTTGTACCTGCTGCTCCACCCGCTGACCGGATCACAGGTCGCCAACTTCCTGGCCCTGGCCATCACCGCGGTGCTCAACACCGCCGCGAACCGCAGCTTTACGTTCCGGATCCGGGGGCGGGAAGGAGCGATGCGGCACCATGTGCAGGGGTTCGCGGTGTTCCTGTTCGGCTGGGCACTGACCGCCGGGTCCCTGTTGGTGCTCCACATGTCGGCACCGGGGGCCAGCAAGCACGTCGAGCTCGCCGTGTTGATCATCGCCAACCTGATCGCCACGTTGACCCGTTTCGTCGCGCTGCGCTGGGTGTTCCGCGCGCATGAGGCCGAGGTGTCCGCATGACCGTGGTCGCCAGTGCGCCGGTGACAGAAGATCGTCCGTACGCTCCCACCGCCCGTCGGCGGTGGGAGCTGTTCGGCGTTGCGACCCTGTTGGTCGGCACCGCCGTTGCGTACCTGTGGAACCTGTCGGCCAACGGATACGCCAACTCCTTCTACTCCGCGGCCATCCAGGCCGGGTCGGTGTCGTGGAAGGCGTGGTTCTTCGGTTCGTCGGATGCGGCCAACTCCATCACCGTCGACAAACCGCCGATGTCGCTGTGGCTCCCGGGGATCGCGGTCCGGATCTTCGGCCTGAACTCGTGGTCGATTCTGGTGCCGCAGGCGTTGATGGGTGTGGCCTCGGTGGGTCTGCTCTATGTCATCGTCCGCAGGTACTTCGGGCCGATCGCCGGTCTGCTGGCCGGCGCCGCGTTGGCGTTGACCCCGGTGGCGGCGCTGATGTTCCGATTCAACAACCCCGATGCGCTGCTGCTGTTGCTGCTGATCGCCGCGGTCTGGGCCACGCTCAAGGGTATCGAGGACGGTCGTGTTCGCTGGATGGTGCTGACCGGTCTGCTGGTCGGGTTCGCCTTCCTCACCAAGCAGTTGCAGGCCTTCCTGATCATTCCGCCGTTGGCCGTGGCCTATCTGGCCTTCGGTCAGAGGACGTGGCCGAAGCGACTCGGTCACCTGTTCGCGTCGTTGGCCGCACTCGTGGTCGGTGCCGGTTGGTGGGTTCTCGCCGTGGAGCTGTGGCCGGCCAGTTCCCGGCCGTGGATCGGTGGGTCGCAGCACAACTCGATCCTGGAACTGACATTCGGATACAACGGCTTCGGACGGTTGACCGGTGACGAGACCGGAAGCGTCACCCCTGGGGGCGGAGGCGCCCGCGGGGGTGCGGCCGCCGAGGCGTTCGGTGGGACCGGCACAGGCGGTTTCGGCGGTTTCGGCGGCGGCGGGGGAATGCCCGGTGGCGGGCGCGGTGGTCCCGGCGGCGGAATGTGGGGCGAGACCGGGTTCTTCCGGATGTTCGAGTCAGGCCAGGGCGGACAGATCGCCTGGCTCATCCCGACCGCGCTGATCCTCGGGATCGCGGCCATCGTGCTGCGCGGCAGAGTCGATCGCCACGACCCGCGGCGTGCCTTCCTCGTCGTCACCGGACTGTGGTTGCTGGTCACCATGGCGGTGTTCAGCTACATGTCCGGCATCTTCCACAGCTATTACACGATCGCCCTGTCGGCGCCGATCGCGGCGCTGCTCGCCGGCGGTGCCTGGACGTGCTGGGAACAGCGTGCGCGGTTCTGGGTGCGTTGTGTGCTGGCGGTGTCGGCGCTGGTCACCGGGGTAATGGCATTCGTGCTGCTCAACCGCACCCCCGATTTCGTGCCGTGGCTCCGCATCGTGGTCCTGGTGGGATCGTTGCTCGCCGCGGTGGTCCTGTTGATCCCGCGGGTGCGGACGGCCGCGATGGCGGCCGCGCTGGTGGCGGTGGTACTCGGGCTCGCCGGGCCGTTGGCGTATACCGCCGACACGGTGAGCACCGCCAAGACGGGGTCGATCATCACGGCGGGACCCGCCGGTCAGGGTGGTTTCGGACCGGGTGGCATGGGCGGTGGCGGTCGGGGTGGCCGCAACCGCGGTGGCTTCGGAATGCCCGGTGGCATGGGTGGCTTCGCACCCGGTGGTCAGGGCGGCCCGATGCAGGGCGGTCAGTTCGGTGGACCGACCGGTACAGGCCAGGGAACTGCCCCCGGACAGGGCACGGTTCCGAACGCCGCTGCCGGTCAGGGCGCGAATACGGCCGAGCGGTCCGCGCGCGGCCGCTTCGGCGGCATGGGTGGTCCCGGTGGTGGGCTTCTCGAGGGCTCCACGCCGTCGAAGGAGATGACCACGCTGCTGGAGACCGATGCGGATCGGTACACCTGGGTCGCCGCGGCGATCGGATCCAACTCCGCGTCCGGCTATCAACTGGCCACCCAGAAGCCGGTCATGCCGATCGGTGGATTCAACGGCAGCGACCCCTCGCCGACGTTGGCACAGTTCCAGCAGTACGTCGCCGCAGGCAAGATCCACTACTTCATCGCGGGTGGGATGGGATTCGGGATGGGAGCCCAGGGCACCGGGTCGTCGATCTCCACGTGGGTGGAGCAGCACTACACATCCACGACAGTGGACGGCGTGACGCTCTACGACCTGACCGCACCCAGGTGACGGGCAGGGTGATGGGTCTGCCGGCTCAGTGGTGCAACAGGCAGAACTCGTTGCCTTCCGGGTCGGCGTAGACGATCCACTGCTGGTCGCCCTGTCCGATGTCGACCCGCCGCGCGCCGTGGGCCTCCAGAAGGTCCGCGGCCGCGGTCTGGTCGGTCGGCCGGAAGTCGAGGTGAACGCGGTTCTTCTCGGTCTTCGGTGCCGTCACCGGTTCGAAGATGATGCCGGGCAGCACCCCGGGTTCGGATTGGATCTCGAATTCTCCGGGACTGTCGTTGACGATGGTCCACCCCAGCACCTCGGCCCACCAGGTGCCGAGGGCGACCGGGTCCAGGGCGTCGACGACCACCTGTTCCCACCGCAGTGTCACCGAGCCCTTGTCCGCGTCCATGGGTCGACGCTAACGCCGACCCATGGTTGACGGCGCGTCATTTTCGCCTACCGTCCCCGGTAGAGTCCGACGCGTGCGAGTACTCGTCATCGGATCGGGCGGCCGTGAACACGCGCTGCTCCTCGGACTGTCCCAGGATCCTGCGGTCACCGACCTGCACGTCGCCCCCGGCAACGCGGGCACCGGCGGGCTGGCCACGCCGCACCGGGTCGACATCATCGACGCCGACGCGGTGGTCGGACTGGCGGGGGAGATCGGTGCCGACCTGGTGGTCATCGGTCCCGAGGTCCCGTTGGTCCTGGGCGTCGGCGACGCCCTCCGCGCGGCCGGGTTCGCGACGTTCGGTCCGAACCGGGCGGCCGCACAGATCGAGGGTTCCAAGGCGTTCGCCAAGGAGGTGATGGCCGCCGCCGACGTACGCACCGCGACCAGTGAGATCGTCGACAACCCAGCCGATCTCGACTCCGCCCTGGATCGCTTCGGGCCGACCTGGGTGGTCAAGGACGACGGTCTGGCCGCGGGTAAGGGAGTGGTGGTGACACCCGACCGGAACGCCGCCCGCGCCCATGCCCGCGACCTGTTGGAATCCGGTCACCCGGTGCTGCTGGAGAGTTTCCTCGACGGCCCCGAGGTGTCCTTGTTCTGCCTGGTGGACGGTTCCACGGTGGTGCCGTTGCTTCCCGCTCAGGACCACAAGCGGGTCGGTGACGACGACCGTGGACCCAACACCGGCGGGATGGGGGCCTACACCCCGTTGCCATGGTTGCCCGACGGGATGGTCGATCGCATCGTCGACGAGGTGGTGGCGCCGGTCGCTGCCGAACTCGACCGGCGCGGCGACCCGTTCTCCGGCCTGCTGTACGCCGGTCTGGCCATCGGTGCCGACGGTCCCGCGGTGGTCGAGTTCAACTGTCGCTTCGGCGATCCCGAGACCCAGGCGGTGCTCGCCCTGCTGGAGTCACCGCTCGGTGAGGTGCTCGACGCGGTGGCCACCGGTCGACTGGCGGAACTGCCCGCGCTGCGATGGCGGGACGGGGCCGCGGTGACCGTGGTGGTCGCCGCCGAGAACTATCCGGGCAAACCACGGATCGGCGACACCATCACCGGTGCCGACGGCGACGGTGTGCTGCACGCGGGCACGGCCGTCGGCGACGACGGTGCCGTGGTGTCCGCCGGTGGTCGGGTGCTCAGCGTGGTAGGGGTTGGCGCCGACCTCGCCGCCGCGCGTTCCCAGGCCTACGAACGGGTGGACAAGATCAATCTGCCTGGCGCACATCATCGTAGCGACATCGGACGCAGCGCCCAGGAGGGCCGGATCAGCATCCCTGAGTAGAGCGGGTCGATACGGTGGTGTGATGCGTAGCGAGTCGGACCGGTCACGGATTGCCATGTTCCACGTCATGGACGTGCTGGCCGAATCGGCGGCCCGACGGTCGGCGGGGCTGCCGGTGTACTCACTCGCCGCCGGTCAACCGTCCACTCCGGCCCCCGCGGCTGTGCGTGCGGCCGTTGCCGACGTGCTCGGCTCCGAGATCCTGGGCTACACCGAATCGCTGGGCATCATGCCGCTGCGCGAGGCCATCGCCGCCCACCACCGCGAACGAGACGGCGTCCCGGTCACCGCGGACGAGGTGGTGGTGACAACCGGGTCCTCCGGGGCGTTCACCCTCATCTTCTTGGCCGCGTTCGACGTCGGCGCGACGGTGGCCGTCGCCCGCCCGGGCTATCCGGCCTACCGCAACACCCTGGCCGCCCTCGGCGCGCGGGTGGTCGAGCTCGACTGCGGCCCGGCCACCCGATTCGTCCCGACGGTCGAGATGCTCGACGAGCTGGACGAACCGCCCGCGGCGTTGATCGTCGCCAGCCCGGCGAACCCCACCGGCACCGTCCTCGATGCCGGCGATCTCGCTGCCCTGTCGGGCTGGTGCGATGCGCACGGCACGCTGTTGATCAGCGACGAGATCTATCACGGCATCAGTTACGGCCGACCCACCGTGAGCGCCCGACGGTTCGGTGACCGATCGGTGGTGGTGAACTCGACCTCCAAGTATTTCTCGATGACGGGTTGGCGACTGGGTTGGATGTTGGTCCCGCCCGAGCTGCGGCGTCCGGTGGAACGGCTGACCGCCAACATGACCATCTGTCCGCCGACACTGTCGCAGTACGGGGCGGTCGCCGCCTTCTCCGCCGACGCCATCACCGAACTCGACGGCCACGTCGCCCGATACGCGCTCAACCGGAGGCTGCTCCTCGACGGTCTCGCCGAGCTCGGGATCACCGATATCGCGCCGCCGGACGGTGCCTTCTACGTGTACGCGAACGTCGAGCACCTCACCGACGATTCGATCGGCTGGTGTGCCGAGGTGCTCGCGTCGACCGGTGTCGCGATGGCTCCCGGCGTCGACTTCGACACCGACGCAGGCAGACACACCGTTAGGATGTCGTTCGCCGGTGGGTCCGACACCATCGGCGCCGCGTTGGAGCAACTCGCCGCCGTCGTCCGCTGATCCCGGTCCCCGCGGTGATTTGACGAATACAGCACCGGGCAAAAGACTGTTTTGGCAGCATGATCGGGGTGACCTCAGCTGCCACCCCCAAGGGTCTCCGTCGCCGCGCCCGGCTCATCGCGGCTGCGGGCGAGCTGCTGATCGAAGGTGGCTACGACGCCGTTCGGCACCGGGCCGTCGCCGAGCGGGCGGATCTTCCACTGGCCTCCACGACCTATTACTTCGAGTCGTTGGAGGACCTTCTCGTCGAAGCCGCCACCCATACCTGTCGCGACGACGAGGAGTGCATTCGCGCCCGCGCCGAGGCGTTGAACAAGCGGCGTCGTGGTGCCGAGGCCACGGCTGAGGCCCTGGCCGAGGTCTTCGTCGGTCCCGACACCACCCGCCGGGCGCTGACCAACCGGATCGAGACGGTGGTGTTGTCCACACGGTGCGCACGCCTCGAACCGTTGCTCGACGAGCGGCGCAAGATGCTCGCCGGGTTGCACGGGGATGTGCTGGACAAATGTGGCCGGGTCGCCGATCCCGGTCGGATCGCGCAACTGATGGCGGTCGAGGACGGCGCGGTGGCGGGCGCGTTGGCCGACGCAACCGACGACGTCGCCGAAGCCACCCGCCTCGCGCTCACCGACCTGGTGGATGTGTTGGCCCCGGTCGCACCCGAATGACGGCATCCGGCTGATGGTCGCCCCCGCACCGGGCTTGGTGGGCCACCGGCCATACTGGGGCGGTGTCTGACAGCAAGCCGGTGATCGGCGACGTCCTCGCGAATCGGTACGCCTCGGTGGAATTGGTGCGGCTCTGGTCGCCCGAGCACAAGATCGTCCTGGAACGGCAGCTGTGGATTGCGGTCCTCACCGCCCAGCGGGAACTCGGCGTGGACGTGCCCGACGGAGTGATCGACGACTACCAGCGCGTGCTCGACCGGATCGACCTCGCCTCCATCGCCGAACGCGAACGGGTCACCCGGCACGACGTCAAGGCGCGGATCGAGGAGTTCAACGCGCTGGCGGGCCACGAACACATCCACAAGGGGATGACCAGTCGCGACCTGACCGAGAACGTGGAGCAGTTGCAGATCCTGCGCTCGCTGCAGCACGTACACGGCCACGGTGTCGCGATGCTCGCCCGGCTCGCCGACCGGGCCGCACAGTATTCCGCGGTCGCCATGGCGGGCCGGTCACACAACGTCGCCGCACAGGCCACCACGTTGGGCAAGCGCTTCGCATCCGCGGCCAACGAACTGCTGGTCGCCCTCGATCGGGTACAGGAGCTGATCGACCGCTACCCGTTACGTGGGGTGAAGGGCCCGATGGGTACCGCGCAGGACATGCTCGACCTACTCGACGGCGACGCGGACAAGCTGTCCGCGTTGGAGACCCGTATCGCCGAACACCTCGGCTTCGCCCACGTGTTCTCGTCGGTCGGGCAGGTCTACCCGCGGTCGCTGGATCACGATGTGCTCTCGGCGCTGGTGCAGGTGGGTGCCGGTCCGTCGTCACTGGCCCACACCATCCGCCTGATGGCGGGTCACGAGCTGGTCACCGAGGGATTCGCGCCGGGACAGGTCGGTTCGTCGGCGATGCCGCACAAGATGAACACCCGCAGTTGCGAGCGCGTGAACGGTCTGCAGGTGGTGCTGCGCGGCTACGCCTCGATGGCGGCCGAACTCGCGGGCGCCCAGTGGAACGAGGGTGACGTGTTCTGTTCGGTGGTGCGCCGTGTCGCGCTGCCCGACGCCTTCTTCGCCATCGATGGTCTGATGGAGACGTTCCTGACCGTGCTCGCCGAGTTCGGTGCCTATCCGGCGGTCATCGCCAACGAGCTGGACCGCTACCTGCCGTTCCTCGCCACCACCAAGGTGCTGATCGCAGCGGTACGGGCGGGTGTCGGCAGGGAGACCGCCCACGAGGCCATCAAGGAGAACGCCGTCGCGGTGGCGCTGGCCATGCGCGAACAGGGGAGAGCGCCCGATCTGCTCGACCGGTTGGCGGCCGACCCGCGGCTGCCCCTGGATCGCGACCAGCTCGCCGCCTTGCTGGCTGATCCGTCCGCGTTCACCGGTGCCGCGGGCGAGCAGGTGGCCGAGGTGATCGCCGCGGTGCAGACGGTGGTCGACCGGTACCCCGCCGCCGCCGCGTACGTTCCGGCACCGATTCTCTGAGTCGCGGGCTCAGCGATCGGCGAGGGGTTGAGCCCGCCGTACCTGATCGGCCGCTCGCGTCGCGTCGAGCTCGACGTCGCAGCGGATGATCGCCGGGCCCACGTGCAGCACACCCGACGTGAGAGGTCTGGTGCGCAACCCGCCGCGACCGATCAGCGCCTTGCGGGTGCCGTCGCCTGCCGTCGTGTCCATCCACGAACACGGGTGGGCCGGCCGCCCGCCCACGAACCGCACCGCATCGGGCCCATCCGTCCGGAGGTCGACGGCCGTCTCGATCTCGAACTCGCGACCGCGCAACGGGTCGAGCTCCAACCCGCGCACCATCACATTGCGTCGGGCGACCACGGGGTCG
Organism: Williamsia sterculiae; assembly: GCF_900156495.1. Taxonomy (GTDB): domain Bacteria; phylum Actinomycetota; class Actinomycetes; order Mycobacteriales; family Mycobacteriaceae; genus Williamsia_B; species Williamsia_B sterculiae. Next base: position 171,959 of record NZ_FTNT01000010.1, on the reverse strand, counting down.
GCACGGGTCCCGGTGGCCTCCCACGCCTCCAGGGCGAGAAACGTCACCGCCGCCTCGGTGTGCGCCCGGACGCCGAAGAACCGGTCACCGCGAATACCTTTGTCGGCCACGACCTCCACCCGATCGGGAGCGTGGGTCTCGGCGTCGTCGGGCGGCCCGTCCTTGGCCCGTCCGAAGTACGCGTGCCGCGGGGACACCAGCAGCGAGACCACCTCGAATCGGTACTCGCACAGCAGGTCGGTGGGCATGCCGTCGGTCAGGACACGCCCGCGCGCGAGGCCATACCAGCGACGTAGGCCGCCTGCCCGAGGTGTTGGTCGGCGTCGTTGATGACGCTGACCAAGCGCACCCCGGCTGTCACCGGCGGATCCCAGTTGTCGTCCACCACCCGCTCGAGCTCCTCGTCGGTCACCCGGTTCAGGTATTCGAGGGTCTTGGTGTGGACGGCATCGTGGTACTCGCGGAGCAGATGTGGTTCGACGTCGACCTGCCCCACCTCGGCGGCGCTCTGCGCGTAACCGGTGGCCCAGTCGTCGAACGGCAATGCGAACCGGTCCCGCCACTGCGGCCAGGCCTGCTCGGCCTCCGCCAGTCCCGCCACGTGGTCGTCCTGCACCCGGCTGAGGTGCCACAACAACCAGGCGATGGTGTTGGCCTCGGGATCGGGGCGGTAGGTCGCCTCGCCGCGAGACAAGCCATCGGTGATGTCGACCACCAGTTCCTGCACCCGTCCGAAGGCGTCGATGAGCAGGTCGCGGGCCGCGGGATGATGTCGGGTCATGAGGATGCCTCTCCGGTGGGGTTGGCGGATGGGGATGCGGGTAGCTTCACCGTGGCCGAGGTCGCGGTCCGGGGCGGCCACGTCGCGGACCAATCGCTTGAGGGTGACGATGTCGGGGAAGCCGCTGTCACGCTTACGGTCCCACACGCGATGGGATTCCTTTCGATCGGCCGAGGTCACCTCGACGACGAAGACGCCACCGGTACCCGGTCGCAGGGCGACCTCGCCGAGTTCGGTGCCGAAGGTGTTCAGCAGCTCGGCCGCCATCCATTGCGCCCGCAGCAACCAGTTGCACAACGTGCAATAGGTGATGGTTACCCGTGGTCGGTCGCCGGTAGCAGTGTCCACCCGCTCCACTGTAGTGAGCGCGGGCGTGGGCTCGCTGGTGCCGGGCACTAGCCTGAGAGGATGCGCCCGGAACTGGAGTCGTACCCGCACCTCGCCTCGGGCAAGGTCCGGGAGCTGTATGCGATCGATGACGAGACCCTGTTGATGGTCTCCTCGGATCGGATCTCTGCCTTCGACCACATCCTGCGCACCCCGATCCCCGACAAGGGACGAGTCCTGACCGCGATGTCGTTCTTCTGGTTCGATGCGCTGGGGCTGGAGAATCACCTCGTCGGCGGTCCCACCGACGATCGGATCCCCGCGGCGGTGCTCGGCCGGTCGATGGTGGTGCGCAAGTTGGACATGCTCCCCATCGAATGTGTCGCCAGGGGTTATCTGACGGGGTCGGGTCTGCTCGACTACCGCGCCGAGGGCAGCGTATGCGGTATTTCGCTGCCACCCGGTCTGGACGAGTCGAGCCGGCTGCCGGAGATCCTGTTCACCCCAGCGGCCAAGGCCGACCTCGGCCATCACGACGAGAACATCTCCTTTGCGCAGGTGGTGGAGACGGTCGGCGCCGAGCGTGCCGCGCAGCTGCGGGACGCCACCCTCGACATCTACGGCCGCGGTGCAGATCTGGCGCGCGGTCGGGGGATCATCCTCGCCGACACCAAGTTCGAGTTCGGGATCGGTTCGGACGGGGGACTGGTCCTCGCCGACGAGGTGTTGACGCCGGACTCGTCGCGATATTGGGCCGCCGACACGTGGGCCGCCGGGCGTGTGCAACCCAGTTTCGACAAGCAGATCGTTCGTAACTGGTTGACCGGAGACGATTCCGGGTGGGATCGGACGGGCACCGAGTCGCCGCCCCCGTTGCCCGACGACGTCGCCGAACGCACGCGTGAACGTTACGTAGAAGCCTATGAACGCATTTCGGGCCTCTCCTTCGCGGAGTGGCCGGGAGGAGAACAGTGAGCAGCACAGCACCGTCGCGGTCCGACGCCCCGGTGGCGAAGAAGGTCGACATCACTCGCACCCATCACGGCGACACCGTCGTCGACGAGTACGAATGGTTGCGCGACAAGGACGACCCCGAGGTCATCGACTACCTCGAACAACAGAACGCGTTCACCGAACATCACACGTCGGGCCTGGCCGAGCTGCGCGGCCAGCTGTTCGACGAGATCAAGTCGCGGACCCAGGAGACCGACATGTCGGTCCCGAGTCGTCGCGGTGACTGGTGGTACTACTCGCGCACGGTCACCGGGCAGCAGTACGCGGTGCGTTGCCGGTGCCCGATCAAGGGTCTGGACGACTGGACCCCGCCGGCCGTCGAGCCGGGTTCGGCGGTGGTGGGCGAGCAGATCCTCCTCGACGCCAATGTCGAGGCGGAGGGGTTCGATTTCTTCAGCCTGGGCGCGTTCTCGGTCAGCGACGACGGAAATCTGCTGGCCTACAGCGTCGACACCACCGGCAACGAGCGGTACACGTTGCGGTTCAAGGACCTGCGCACCGGTGACCTGCTCGACGACGTGGTCAGCGACACCGCTCCAGGGGCGACGTGGTCGGCCGACGGTGAGCACGTGTTCTACCAGACCGTCGACGCGTCGTGGCGACCCGACACCGTCTGGCGCCACGACCTCGGTGCGGGAACACCCGATGCCACGGTGTTCCACGAGCCCGACGACCGTTTCTGGGTCGGGGTGGGTGGTACCCGCAGTGACAAGTATCTGATGATCACGCTGGGCTCCAAGATCACCTCCGAGGTGTTGGTGCTGGAGGCCGACGACCCGACCGGCGAGTTCCGGGTGGTGCTGCCGCGTCGCGAGGGCGTGGAATACGGTGTCGAACACGCGGTGATCAACGGTGCGGACAAGTTCCTCATCCTGCACAACGAGAACGCCGAGAACTTCGCGGTCACGGTGGCGCCGGTCGACGACCCGTCTGGCGGTGAGGTGTTGGTCGAACACGATTCGGCCATCCGGATCGAGGACATCGATGCCTTCGCCGACCAGCTGGTCCTCAGCTATCGTCGAGACGCTCTGCCGCGGATAGCGATAGCCGATCTCAGCAAGCGGGACGTGGTGTTCGACGAGGTCGAGTTCGATCAGGAGTTGTGCTCGGTGGGGCTCGCGGCGAACCCGGAGTGGTCGGCGCCACGGCTGCGGATCGGCTACACCAGCTTCGTCGACCCCACCGAACTGTTGGAACTCGACGTCCCCACCGGGGAGCGGATCCTGTTGAAGCGACAGCCGGTGCTCGGTGGGTACGACCCCGCGCAGTACGAGGCACACCGGGAATGGGCGGTGGCGCAGGACGGCACCCGGATTCCGCTGTCGATCGTGCGTCGTCGCGACGTCCAGCGCCCCGCACCGTTGCTGCTTTACGGGTACGGGTCGTACGAGGCGAGTATGGATCCGTCGTTCTCGGTGTCGCGTTTGTCGATGCTCGACCGCGGGGTGGTGTTCGTGATCACCCATATCCGTGGCGGTGGCGAGATGGGCAGGCACTGGTACGACAACGGCAAGACGCTGACCAAGAAGAACACCTTCACCGACTTCGTGGACTCCGCACGGTATCTGGTGGACGCTGGGTGGACGACCCCGCAGCAGCAGGTCGGCATGGGCGGTTCGGCGGGCGGGTTGTTGATCGGCGCGGTGGTCAACCTCGCCCCGGAGTTGTTCAACGGGATCGTGGCCGCGGTGCCGTTCGTGGACCCGTTGACGTCGATCCTGGACCCGTCGTTACCGCTCACCGTGATCGAGTGGGACGAGTGGGGCAATCCGTTGGCCGACGCCGAGGTGTACGAGTACATGAAGTCGTACTCTCCGTACGAGAACGTCGGGGAGAAGGACTATCCGGCGATTCTCGCCATCACGTCGCTCAACGACACCCGAGTGCTGTACACAGAAGCGGCGAAATGGGTTGCCCGGCTGCAGGAGAGAACCACCGGTGAAGCACCGATTCTGCTGAAGACGGAGATGCAGGCCGGCCACGGCGGGGTCAGCGGACGCTACAAGCAGTGGGAAGAAGTCGCCTTCGAGGACGCCTGGATCCTGCGGCAGACCGGCGCGGTACACCCCTGACGTCGAGTGGGCCCTCGTTCACGTCGAGCGGGCCGTAACCAGCGTCGAGCGTGCCGTTGTTGACGTCGAGTGGGCCGTTGTCGGGATCGAACGTGCCGAGATCCGTGCCTCGGGTGCCGTCGTCGACTGCAGATCAGTGGTCGGGCTCCCACCCGCGTTGTCTCAGCGCTTCCGCAATCCCCTCGATGACCGCTCCGGGCTCGGCGGCCAGACGCGCACCCACCACTCGCACGACGCGCCAACCGACCTGACCGAGCTGTTCGTCGCGAGTTCCGTCAGCGGCTCGTTGATGCTCGGCGGTGTGGAAGTCGACGCCGTCGAATTCGATGCCGAGTTTGTACCTGCGGTAACCGAAGTCGAGACGCGCGATGACGACACCGGTCACCCCTTGTACGACGATCTGTGTCTGAGGTCTGGGTAGCCCGCGGGTGATCATCACGTGGCGTAGCCAACTCTCGCCCGGAGACTCGGATGCGGGATCGATGTGCTTGATCAGTTCGCGGATCTGCCATATCCCTCGCCGTCGCGGGCGGTCGCGGATGTACGCCCACAGCTCGACGAGGTCGATACCCGTGGTGCGCACGAGGTCGTCGAGCCTTCCCAGTGCTCGCCACTCCGGCGGTCGGCGGCCGATGTCATAGGCCGTCCTGATGGGAGTGGTCACCGGAATCCCGCGGATGGTCTGGACATCGGCGGGCTCGAGACACGTGCGTATGATGCGCACCTCGTTGCGTCGCCGCCCCTGTCCTGTTGCAGGGCGGATCAGTTCGACGTCGGCGTCGCGATCGAAGTACTGCACGCCGTGCAGGATGGCAGCACTCATCCCCGCGACCACGGCATCGGGACCGGCGCGGAGCCAGGCCGCATAGATGCGATCGAACTCCGACATCGATGAATGCGGTTCCACATAGATGCCGCGATGCAACCGTCGATAATCGCGTCCCAGCGCACTGGGTGACAGTCCACGTGACGAACAGAAGGCGGCGTCAGCGGTGAACGGCCGTTGTCGAGCTGTCATGGTCGTGAGACGCGCGCATGTGCTCGGCGGTTCCACGGGCCGGGTGAAGACGACGGCCCGCTCGGCGTCGACTACGGCCCGCTCGACGCTAGTTGCGGCCCGCTCGACGTGAACGACGGCCCACTCGACGTCTCGACGCGGAACGACCCGACAGGTGAACCTGCCGGGTCGTTCCGCATCCTGGTCGAGGTGCCGTCAGTGCATCATCACCGGGGCGGCGGGCTCGCCGTCGGCGTCGGTGTGCACCGACACCTTCTTCCGCGGCAGGAAGAACGCAGGCGCCAGGCAGACCACGATCAGCACCACCGCGACGATGAACGTGTCACCGAATGCGCCCGCCATCTTGTCGGCGGTCGGGGGCAGGCCGATCGACTTGAGGTTGCTGGCCAGGATCACGGAGATGATGGCGGTGCCGATCGACGCCGCGGTCTGCTGGACCACGTTCACCAATGTCGAACCGTCGGCGACCTTGTCGGCCGACAGCGTTGCCAATGCGGCGGACATCATCGGCATCATCGACATGCCCATACCCAGACCCTGCACGAAGAGTGCCGCGCCCAGCAGCCAGTACGACGTCCCGGCACCCAGGAACATGAAGACACCCATCCCGATCGCGATCAGGACGATGCCGGCGAGCACGAATTTGCCCGGGCCGATCTTGTCGGTCATCCGTCCGGCAACCGGCATGGTGATCATCGCGCCCAGACCCTGCGGTGCGACCAGCAGACCCGCCATCAAGGTCGACTCGCCACGCACTCCGATGAAGTACTGCGGGAACAGTAGTGAGGCGCCGAAGAATGCGATGAGGAACAGGCTGAAGGTGACCACGGTCCAGCTCAGCGTCTTGTTGCGGAACAGCCGCAGGTCGATGAGTGGGTTGTGGTTGCCCTTGCGCAGCGCGTGCGCGATGAACGCGATGATCAACAGCGCACCGATGACCATCGGGATGAGCACCTTGGCGGCCAGGAAGGTGCCGGCATCGTTGCTCGAGGACACGCCGAACAGGAACACGGCCAGACCTGGTGACAGCAGTAGCAGTCCGATGAAGTCGAACGGTGGGCGGCTCGTCTCGTCGTCGTTGTCCAGGACGTAGGCGGCGTAGAAGAAGGCCAGCACACCGATCGGCACGTTGATGAGGAAGATCCAGTGCCAGGAGACGTACTCGATCAGGACGCCACCCAGAATGGGGCCCATGATCGGCCCGAGCAGCATCGGGACACCGAGCACGGCCATCACCGAGCCGACACGTTCCGGACCGGCGGCCCGGGTGAGGATCATCATGCCGACCGGCATCAACATGCCGCCACCGGCACCCTGCAACATCCGGAAGGCGACCAGCGACCCGATGTTCCAGGCGAAGGCACACAGCACCGAGCCGAGGACGAACAACACGAGCGACGTCAGGTAGACCTTCTTGGTGCCGAATCGGGCAGCCGCCCAACTCGACAACGGGATGACGGCGGCCAGCGCGAGGGTGTATCCGGTGGCGGTCCACGCGGCGCCGGACGCCGAGGTGTGGAACACGGTCTGGAAGGTGTTCTGGGCCACCGCGACGACGGTGGTGTCGAGGATCGACATGATCGCGCCGAGGACGACGACCACCGCGATCTTGATGACTCCCGCGTCGAGCTTGTTGTCGGCCGGTGGCGCGGCCGAAGAGGGTTCAGTCATGGTTCGCTTTCTTGATCAGGGATTCTGCAAGGGCAGACCCGGGAAACGGGAGAAACTCACCGTCGAGCACCGAGGCCAGCACGTCGTGGAACCGAGTACGCAGCTCCACCGGTAGTCGTGTCACGAGATCACGCAGTTGATCGTCCTTCTTGTCGATGTGCTGAGCAACCTCTTTTCGACCCTGCTCGGTGAGCGAGATCCGTTTGATGCGGCGATCGTGTTCGTCTTCGCGACGGTCGACGAAACCGGCGATGACCAGCTTGTCGATGGTGCGCCCGGTGGCGGCCAGGGACAAGTGCAATGCGTCGGCCAGCTCGTTGAGCGGAACCGGGCGGCCCTTGCCGGTGAGGATGGCCATCGCCTTGAACTGCGAGACGGTCAGTTCCGTCTCCAGGAGGTTGTCAAGGGTCTCCACGTCACTCGAGCACATCAACCGGGTGAGGAATTCGTGCATCAACCGGTAGGTGTCGTCGGCACTCGCCTCGGGTGACGACGTGACCTCGTCGTCGGCGCGCAGAGTACTTGTCACCGGTCAAAGGTAAACCCGATGCAACTATTGCGGAAGCGTCGACGACTGTGGGCTGGGACACACGACGGGAGGTCGGACCGGACTCCGGCGTCGCGTGGCTACGCTGGCGGTCATGGCCGACCTGACGACGATTCCGCTCCGCACCCTCGGAGGCGACGACACGACGCTCGCCGCCTTCCCCGGACCGATCCTGCTGGTCAACGTGGCGAGCAGATGCGGGTTGACCCCGCAGTACGCCGGTCTGGAGGCGCTCGCCGAGCGGTACTCCGGCCGCGGTCTGACCGTCGTGGGGGTGCCGTGCAACCAGTTCATGGGTCAGGAGCCGGGAACGGCGGAGGAGATCGAGACCTTCTGCTCGACCACCTATGGCGTCACCTTCCCATTGCTGGAGAAGACCGAGGTCAACGGCGACGCGCGGCATCCGCTGTACGCCGAGGTGACCAAGGCGACCGACGCCGACGGTGAGGCAGGCGACGTGCAGTGGAACTTCGAGAAGTTCCTCATCGACGGGGACGGCACCGTGGTCAACCGGTTCCGTCCGCGTACCGAACCAGAATCCGCCGAGGTGGTCGCCGCCATCGAGGACGTGCTCGCGTAGTTCCCACCCGGCCGCTGCGGCCGTCGCGACCACTGTGTCCGGTCAGTACAACTCCCGTCCATGTCGTCGCAACCGGCTCCTCACCTGCGGGTCGCACACTCCCACCTGTGACGAGTCAACTGTTGGTGTCGGTGTCCGGGATCCGGGACACCACCCGTGACGCCGCGGTGTCGTTCGCGGCATCGATGGACAAGCGCGACGTCCCGCTGTCGCTCCTGGTCTCGCCGCGACTGAAGCACGGCTACCGGCTCGCCGACGATGCGACCACCGTGGCCTGGCTGCGCGAACGTCGGTCGGGTACCGACGCCATCGTGCTGCACGGGTACGACCAGGCACCCACCAAGCGGCGCCGCGCCGAATTCGCGGTCATCGGCGAACACGAGGCGCGACTGCGACTGACCGCAGCGGATCGGGTGTTGGAGACCACCGGGCTGCGGACCCGTATCTTCGCCGCCCCGCGCTGGAGTGCCTCACCGGGTGCCATCGCGGCCCTCCCGCAGGCCGGGTTCCGGGTCAACCTCGGTTTCACCGGCATCGACGACCTGCGCAGCGGTGACCACGTGCGCGGCCGCGTTCTCGGGATCGGCGACGGCTTCCCCGACGAGCGCTGGTGGTGTCGGGTGCTGACCCGCAGCGTCGCCCGCACCGCGCGTCGCGGTGGGGTGGTGCGACTGTCGATCGCGGCCAAGCACCTGGAGACGCCGATGGCCAGGCACACCCTGTTGGACTGCATCGATCTGGCCCGTCACCACGGTCTACAACCGGTCACCTACCGCCGTCGCGAGAACGCAACCGGCGGCCGGGACACCTCGGCGGCCTGAACCCGCGGTGGCTTCGGTGCCGCCCGCCCGACGCCCGCTCGGCGGCTCCCGGCCGGTACAGTCAGCAGCGAAATCCAGGCTGAGAGGGAGCCCGCTGATGGCACGTGTGGTGGTCGAAGTGATGCCCAAGGCCGAGATCCTCGACCCGCAGGGTCAGGCGATCGTCGGTGCGCTGGGGCGTCTGGGATTCGACGGGGTCGGCGAGGTGCGCCAGGGGAAACGCTTCGAACTCGAGGTCGACGACTCGGTCGACGACGTCGCTCTGGAGCGCATCGCCGCGGAACTGTTGGCCAACACCGTGATCGAGACGTACTCGGTGCGCCGGGTCGCGGACGCGCCCGCATCATGACGGCGCGTGTCGGGGTCATCACCTTCCCCGGATCGCTCGACGACGTCGACGCCGCGCGGGCCGTCCGGTTGGTCGGGGCCGAACCGGTCGCACTGTGGCACGGCGACGCCGATCTCCACGACGTCGATGCGATCGTGGTACCCGGTGGGTTCTCCTACGGCGACTACCTGCGTGCCGGGGCCATCGCCCGGTTCGCGCCGGTGATGGGGTCGGTGGTCGACGCCGCCGCCCGCGGTGTCCCGATTCTGGGGATCTGCAACGGTTTCCAGGTGCTCTGCGAGGCCGGCCTGCTCCCCGGGGCGCTGACCCGCAACGAGGGACTGCATTTCATCTGCCGCGACCAGTGGCTCACCGTCGACGCCACGTGGACGGCGTGGAGCACCCGGTTCGAACAGGGCGCACAGATCCTGTTGCCGCTGAAGTCGGGTGAGGGGCGCTACGTCGCATCGACGGAGAAGCTGGAGGAGCTCGAAGGGGAGGGTCGCATCGTGTTCCGCTACGCCGGTGACAACCCCAACGGTTCGATGCTCGACATCGCCGGGATCTGCAGTGAGGACGGCCGCGTGGTCGGGTTGATGCCACACCCCGAACACGCCACCGAGGCGCTCACCGGACCCAGCGACGACGGCCTCGGCCTCTTCTACTCCGCGCTGGACGCAGTGCTCGCCACCGCGTGACCGGCACGGGTATGACGAGCACCGCGACCGCAACCGGGCTCGGTGCCTTCGTCGACGCGTCACCGTCGCCGTATCACGTGTGCGCCTCGGTCACGGCTGCCCTGGATGCCGCCGGTTACCGACACCTCGACGAGGGAGCGAGCTGGGACACCGCGACCGGTCGGTTCTACGTCGTCCGCGGTGGTTCGGTCATCGCCTGGGACGCCACCGCGGCCGACGCGGCGTTCCGTGTCGTCGGCGGCCACACCGACAGTCCCAACCTCCGGGTCAAGCAGCGCCCGGATCTGCGGTCGGCGGAACTGTCCATGGTCGGCCTGGAACCCTACGGCGGCGCCTGGCTGAACTCCTGGCTCGATCGCGACCTCGGGGTGTCCGGTCGGGTGGCGGTGCGGGACGGCGCGACCGTGCGCCAACACCTGGTCCGCATCGATGAGCCGGTGCTGAGGGTGCCGCAGCTGGCCATCCACCTGTCCGAGGACCGGCGCGGTGTCAGCCCCGACCCGCAGCGGCATCTGAACGCCGTCTGGGCCGCCGGAGACATGCCGCAGTCGTTCCTCGACTGGGTCTGCGAACGATCGGACCTCCCGGCCGGATCGGCACTCGGCTGGGAACTGATGACCCACGACATCAACCCCGCCACACTGTCGGGTGCCAACCGCGAACTGCTCAGCGTGGGTCGCCTGGACAACCAGGGCACCTGCTATGCGGGCCTCCGTGCGTTGCTCGACGGTGAGACCGCGGAGCACACCCGGGTACTGGCGCTGTTCGACCACGAGGAGGTCGGCAGTGGGTCGAGCAGCGGTGCGGCGTCAGAATTCCTCGTCAGCACCCTGGAACGGATCGTGCTGGCGGGGGGAGGGGACCGCGCCGAGTACCTCCGACTGGTGGCAGGCAGCGTGTGCGCCTCGGGTGACATGGCGCACGCCACCCACCCCAACCAGCCCGACCGGCACGAACCGGCCCACCGGATCGACATCAACGGCGGACCTGTCCTCAAGGTGAACCAGAACCTGCGCTACGCCTCCGACGCCCGCGGTGAGGCCGTCTTCGCGTTGGCCTGTGCGCAGGCCGGTGTGCCGCTGCAGCGGTACGTGCACCGGGCCGACCTGCCGTGTGGCTCCACCATCGGGCCGATCACCGCCACCCGCAGCGGATTGGCGACCGTGGACGTCGGTGCTCCGCAGCTCGCGATGCACAGCGCTCGCGAGGTGATGGGCGTGGAGGACGTCCGGATGTACTCCCTGGCGCTGCAGGCATTCCTCACGCCCGCGGCCTGATCCGGACTGACGGTCCCGTCGCGGTTCGCGGTCAGTTCGGCGCGCCGTGGGCGACCACGTTGGTGCCCGCGTTGATCAGGCCCTGGACGGTCGGCAGTCCGGGGATCGCGGGGATGGCGAACGGGGTGTCGTCCTGCACGTACCCGCGCGGGAAGAGGGTGTGGACCACGTCGTCGATCGTCTGCCGGGTGTGCTCGTCACCCGCCGATGCCGACTCGGTGGTCAGGACGGCGATCGCGTAGCGGCCGTCGGGATCGACGATCGCGGTGCTGTTGTGCACCCAGTCGCCGCTGTGGGCGATCATCCAGCCCTGTTTGACGCCCTTGACAGGAACCCTGGGCAACGCGTGCGGGACTCCGAACCGTTGGTTGTACCCGTCCGTGCCGGTGGACGTCGATGCCCGCAGGTTGGTCAGGATGGTCTGTCGCGCGGACCCGAACACCCCGCCCTGGCCGCCCATCAGCTTGTCGTAATAACCGACCAGGTCGGCCGCACTGGTACGGGTGTCCCACCACTCGCCGTCGCTCGGCGGTCGGGTGTCGGCCAGCCGATAGCGGGCGACCACGTGGTCGACGAGACTGCTCCTGCCGTAACGGTCCCAGAAGTACGTTGCCGCGGCGTCGTCGGAGGACCGCAGCATCAGGCCGAGCCGGGCGTTCTCGTCGCGGGAAAGCGTCAACTGCTTGCGTGACTGCCGGTACAGGAGGTCGTCGGCGATGAAGACCTTGACCACCGATGCCGTTTCGGCACCGGTGTGCGCGACCGCGCCGTTGTCGACGTACTGCCGGGTGACGCGGTCGAGGAAGGCGATCTGCACGTGGGCGCCCCGGGCCGTGGCCTGGGCCGTGGCCCGGTCGACGCGTCCGGCCAGCCCCGAGCGGGCGGCGTCGGCGGGGGCGGCGACGGCCCCGGTCACGGTTGCGACGGCGGCGCCGGCGGCGAGCGCGGCCACGGCACGTGTTCTGAACTTCACCCAGAGTCCTCCGAATTCGGCGTATCGAAAGGCGAAGTTAGCAAGGTGAACGAACCGGTCTCACCACCCACCCCGAATCGACACCGCCCCGATACCCGGACTCCACTACCCTGGGCCGGTGTCGACCAACACCTTGAGCCGACTGTTCGGTGATGCGATGACGGTGCCCCTGAAGGTGGGGAACATGTTGCGCAGCGGACGTTCGCACGATCACCTTGCCCCCGATCAGCCGTTGGAGAACCCCGCCGCGGCCGACAGTGCCCTCGCCCAGCAGCAGAAGATCGTCTACAACTTCTTCTCCGGTATCGCTCCGGAGATCGCGAACCCGGGTGGGGCGCTCCCCGGCGCCAACCGCTGGGACGACCCCCTCGACGCCGACCACCCGTATCCGGTGATCCTCATGCACGGCACCGGCGGTGGCGGACAGACCAACTGGGGCACCTACGTCCCGTTGCTGTTCAACGACGGATATTCGGTGTTCACCCTCACCTACGGTGCACTCAAACACCGGCCCTGGCCCATCAACGCCCTCGGCGGCATGGCGCCCATCGAGGACAGCGCCGCCGAGTTCGGCGAGTTCGTCGACAAGGTCCTCGATCGCACCGGCGCCACGCAGATCGACGTCGTCGGGCACTCGCAGGGAACGTTGGTGCCGAACTACTACGCCAAATTCCTCGGCGGGGCGCCCAACATCCGCAAGTACATCTCGTTGTCCCCGCTGTGGGAGGGCACGGGTGCCTTCGGTGTGGGAGTGCTCAAACAGGTCGACCTGCGCCTCGGCATCGACCCGTTGAAGATCCTGCCCTGTCGGGCGGCCGCACAGATGACCAAGGGATCGGAATTCATCGAGAAGCTGAACTCGGGTGGCACCCCGTATGTCGACGGCATCGAGTACACCAACATCTCGACCCGGTTCGACGAATTCGTCCGGCCCTACACCAGCGGTCAGGTGGAACCGTTGCCGGGACAGTCGGTGACCAACATCGTGGTCCAGGAGAACTGCGGACAGGATTTCAGCGATCACCTCGGCATCTGCGGCTCGCCCCGGGCCGCTCAACACGTGCTCAACGCGCTGGACCCGAAGGTCGCCGAACAGGTCCCGTGTTCCTTCGTCCCGCCGTTCTTCGGCTGATGAGCGACCGGCGGCAGAGATGAGGATCGGGATTCGCCCGCTGCTGACCGCGGTCGTCGCACTGTTGGTCTTCGGGATGTCGCCCTCCGCGGCGGGAGCAGAACCGATCGACTACGACTTCTTCGACGGCGTCCGTGCCGAGTTGGCGCATCCGGGCGGGTCGCTGCCCGGCACGAACGACGACCGCTGCCGTCCCGGCCGCGACCACCCGAACCCGGTGGTGTTGGTACACGGGACCGGCGGTAATCGGCAGACCAACTGGGCGACGATGGCCGCGGTGCTGCACCGGGCGGGGTACTGCGTCTACGCCCTGACCTACGGCACCCTGCCCGGCAGCACGTTTCCGGTCAGCGCCCTCGGGGGACTGACGCGTATGGAGGGCAGCGCCGCGCAGTTACGTGACGTCGTCGGACACGTGTTGCGGGTCACGGGTGCCCGCAGGGTCGATCTGGTCGGCCACTCCGAGGGCACGTTGATGCCCACCTGGTGGTTGAGGTATCTGGGTGGTGCGGGGCAGGTGGACCGTTACGTGTCGCTGGCGCCGTATTGGAAAGGTCAGGACAGCAGCGCCTGCAACCGCGCGGTCGACGTCATCCGCGCATTCGGTGGTGACCCGGAACGCCTGTGGCCGTACCCGGAATGCAATCAGGAGCAGTACGGGTCGTCGTTCATGCGCGCGATCAATGCCGGTGGCAGCCCCTATGTTCCGGGTATCACCTACACCAACGTGATGACCCGCGACGACGGCATCGTCGAGCCGTGGACCGACGGATATGTCCCCGGCCCGACGACGACGAACGTCGTGGTCCAGGACTCGTGCCGCATCGACCGTTCCGACCACCTGTCGATCGTCTCGTCACCGCGGACCGCGCAGATCGTGCTCAATGCGCTCGACCCGGATCATCGTCGGCCGGTTCCCTGTCTCCCGGTGGCACCGGGCCTCGGCGCGTAAGGTCGGCTGGGACACCGTCCGACGATGCGACGAGGTCGCCCTCCGCCGGTGAAAGGTGATTCCCACCATGCCCACTCGTACCGCACGTACCGCTTGGAACGGGACCCTGGAGAAGGGTTCGGGACAGGTGGAACTCACCAGTTCCGGCGCGGGCACTTTCGAGGTGTCCTTCCCCAAGCGCTCGGCCGAGAATGCCGATGGCACCACGAGCCCCGAGGAACTCATCGCCGCCGCCCACACGGCCTGCTATGCGATGCAGCTCTCCGCGCTGATCGGCCAGGCCGGCGGCACCCCCGAGAGCCTCGAGGTGTCGGCCAAGGTGGGTCTCGGACCGGACGACGTGGGCTTCAAGCTGACCGGGATCGAACTCGTCGTCCGTGGTGAGGTCTCCGGACTCGACGAGGAGGGTTTCCTGAAGGCCGCGCAGGACGCCAAGGAGACCTGCCCCGTCAGCAAGGCCCTCACCGGTGTCGACATCACACTCGACGCCGCCCTGGAGAAATAGTAAACAATCTGCCGGATCCGCTGATCGAGGCGGTCAGCGTCTGCCGATGGCCACGATCGCCTCGGCGAGTGCCGCCGGTCGGTCTTGCGACACGAATGTCCGCGACCCTTCGACCGGCACGAAGTCGGCGTCAGGGAAGCGGGCGGCGAGCCGCCGCCCCAGCGACGGGCGAAAGGCCTTGTCGGCCATCCCCCACACCACGGTCGCGGGCTTGGTGAATCCGGCCAGGGCTTCGGTCATCGGTGTCAGGGACTTCGAGTCGACCGTCGCCAGGAAGCGTGCGATGTCCGCGCGGACCTCCGCTGATCCGGCGGCCGGAGCCAGCCATGATGCCGTCAGCTCGGGCGGCGGATCGGTCACCAGCAGACCGAACCCGAGCGGGGAGTGGCGTATCGCCGCCGGCTTCATGGCGGCCAGCATCGGCTTGATCACCGCTTGCACCCGCAACACCGGGAAGATCGCATTGAACGGGAACGGGGGAAACTTCTCGAAGCAGTCGCAGTTGAGCAGCACCACCCGACCAACGGTGTCGCCGAACTCGTGCAGATAGAACTGGCACAACGCGCCACCGGTGTCGTTCCCGACGAGAGTGATGTCGTGGAGGTCCAGCGCCTCGACGATGTCGCGGATGAGCCGGGCCTGCCCGACGGGGGAGAGGTCGGCGTCGGGCATCGGGTGCCGGTGTGATCCGAGCGGCATGGTCGGCACGATGCTGCGGATCCCCTGCTCGGCGAGGATCTCGGTGACCGGATCCCAGAGGTGTCCGTCGACGAGCGCCCCGTGGATCAGCACCACCGGTGGCACCCCCGACTCCCGCGGGCCGACATCCTGGTAGTCGATCGTTCCTTGGGCGAGGGTCAGGGTAGGCATATGCGTACGATCCTCTCGTCAGTGACGTACACCTCGCATGAAAGTTACAAACAGACTGCATGAATGTCAACCGTCGAACCCAGGCCGAGCGCACCGCGGCGACCCGCGCGGCCCTGATCGCGTCGGGGCGGAAACTGTTCGGCACGCACGGCTACGCCGACGTCGGCACCCAGGCGGTCGTCGCGGATGCGGGAGTGACGCGCGGAGCGCTCTACCACCAGTTCGGCGACAAGCGCGGGCTGTTCACCGCGGTCTTCGACGCCGCGGAAGAACAACTGGTTGCGGATGTGGTTGCCCGGATGGCCGAAACAGGGGAAGCGGACCCGCTCCGGCTGCTGAAGCTGGGGATCCGGATCTTCCTCGAGGCGTTCACGGATTCGACCGTGAACATGATCGTCCTGGTCGACGCGCCTGCGGTGCTCGGATGGAAGGAATGGCGAGCCCGGGGTGAGCAGTACGGGTTCGCGATGGTGGAGGAGCTGCTCGAGGCCGCGGTCGACTCGGGTGCGGTCGCGGAACAGCCGCTGCGACCGCTGGCGCACATCGCCGTCGGTGCGCTGGACGAAGCGGCGCTGTACGTCTCGGGAGCCGACGACCCGGTCACCGCGCGCGACGACGTGACGCGTGCGCTCGACCGGGTCGTCGATTCCTTCGCTCTGGGCGGGTGACTACAGCGCGTCGCGCACCACGTCGGTGAACGACGTCGGTGTGCGTCCGATGAGGTCGGCGAGATCGGTCGACGCGGTGTCGAGGTCGCCGTGGCTCACGCCGGTGTCGCTGTCGGCCAGCATCGCGGCGAACGGAGTCGGGATACCGGCGTTCTCCAACGCCGTCACGTAGTCCTGCTCGGCGAGGTTCTCATAGCGGACCGGTGTGCCGGAGACCTCGGCGAATGTCGCGGCGATCTCGGAGTAGCTGAGGTGCTCGTCACCCGCGAGTTCGTAGACCCGTGGGGTGCCGTCGATCAGTGCTGCCGCCGCGGCGTCGGCATAGTCGGCGCGGGCTGCGGGGGCCAGCCGACCGTCATCTGCGGCGCCGATCAGTACCCCGCGCTCGATGACGTTCGGCAGGTCGCGGGTGAAGTTCTCCGAGTACCAGCCGTTGCGCAGCAGGACGGTGTCGACACCGCGGTCGGCGAGCAGGTTCTCGGTGGCCAGGTGTTCGGTGGCGAGTCCCAGTCCGCTGCGATCGGCCGCCAGGATCGAGGTGTAGCCGACCAGGCTCACGCCCGCCTTCTGTGCCGCGTCGATGACATTGGTGTGCTGCGGGATCCGGCGGCCCATCTCGTTTCCGGACACCAGCAGCAGCCGGTCGACACCGGCGAGTCCGTCGATCAGCGACTGCGGGTCGTCGTAGTGCGCGACCCGCACGGTCACGCCGGCCTCGCGGAGATCGCGGGCCTTGGCCTCGTCGCGCACCAACGCGACGACGTCGGCGGCGGCGACGCCGCGGGCGAGCAACGCTCGCACGGTCAGGGCGCCGAGCTGTCCGGTCGCTCCGGTCACTGCATAGGTGGTCATCGCATGTCCTCGATTCGGTCGATTCGCTTTTGCTGACGTTCGGTATAGCACTTACATTTCGTACAGTGCAAGCGGATTTGATTGCACATGTCGCTCGGGTTGCTACACTCGGCG
Source organism: Williamsia sterculiae (assembly GCF_900156495.1). GTDB lineage: Bacteria > Actinomycetota > Actinomycetes > Mycobacteriales > Mycobacteriaceae > Williamsia_B > Williamsia_B sterculiae. Next base: position 154,759 of record NZ_FTNT01000010.1, on the reverse strand, counting down.
TCATGACCAGGCCCGACCCCGAACTCGAACCGGATGTGTTCAGCCGCCGGTGCAACTCGCGGGACGTGTTGGCCAGCCTGACCACCCGCTGGGCCGTGCTCGCCCTGGTGGCCCTGGTGGACGGCGACTACCGCTTCAACGCGCTGCGCCGCCGCGTCGACGGCATCAGCGAGCGGATGTTGTCGCAGACGCTGCAGACCCTGGAGCGCGACGGCTTCGTCACCCGCACGGTCCTGCAGTCCATCCCGCCGCGCGTCGAGTACGCACTCACCGATCTGGGACGCCGCGTCGCGACGCTCATGGTCGCGTTGGTGGACGAGGTCGAAGAGGATCTGCCCGAGGTCTTGGCCGCCCGTGCGGCCCACGACGCCGAGCGCGGGGTCTCGGCCACCTGAGCGACACGTTCGCTGTGGGCGTACCGATTGGGGAAACACCCGATCGACCTGCAACGTTGGTGGAGTAGATTCCGATAACACCTCCGAACGGTTCGGATCAGCGGTGTCACATGTTCTGTGTCGCCGACAAGCGCCCACTACAGTGGACGTAAGGCTGCCGACGGGTGACGGGTACCCAAACCACGCCACCCTCGGCGGAGCCGGACAGGCCGAGACCGAGCTCTGCTGTGACGCCGTCTCGACCCTGACACCACGTACGTAAGGGAGAACAATGTTCGAACGGTTCACCGACCGCGCACGCCGGGTTGTCGTCCTCGCCCAGGAAGAAGCGCGGATGCTCAACCACAACTACATCGGCACCGAGCACATTTTGCTCGGACTCATCCACGAGGGTGAGGGTGTGGCGGCCAAGTCCCTCGAATCGCTCGGCATCTCGCTCGAAGGGGTACGCAGCCAGGTCGAGGAGATCATCGGACAGGGTCAGCAGGCCCCGTCCGGCCACATCCCGTTCACGCCGCGGGCCAAGAAGGTCCTCGAGCTGTCGCTGCGCGAGGCGCTGCAGCTCGGCCACAACTACATCGGCACCGAGCACATCCTGCTCGGGCTGATCCGTGAGGGCGAGGGCGTCGCCGCACAGGTGCTCGTGAAGCTCGGCGCCGATCTCAACCGGGTTCGTCAGCAGGTCATCCAGTTGCTGTCCGGATACCAGGGCAAGGAGCCGCAGGAGGCGGGCACCGGTGGACGCAGTTCCGAGTCCGGTACGCCGTCGACCTCCCTGGTCCTCGACCAGTTCGGCCGTAACCTGACCGCCGCGGCCGCCGACTCCAAACTCGACCCGGTGATCGGGCGCGAGAAGGAGATCGAGCGGGTCATGCAGGTGCTGAGCCGTCGTACCAAGAACAACCCGGTGCTCATCGGTGAGCCCGGCGTCGGCAAGACGGCCGTCGTCGAGGGACTCGCACAGGCCATCGTCGCCGGTAACGTCCCCGAGACGTTGAAGGACAAGCAGCTCTACACCCTCGACCTCGGGTCCCTGGTCGCAGGCAGCCGCTACCGCGGTGATTTCGAGGAGCGCCTGAAGAAGGTGCTCAAGGAGATCAACACCCGCGGGGACATCATCCTGTTCATCGATGAGTTGCACACCCTGGTCGGCGCGGGTGCCGCCGAGGGCGCGATCGACGCGGCGTCGATCCTCAAGCCGAAGCTGGCCCGCGGTGAGCTGCAGACCATCGGCGCGACCACCCTCGACGAGTACCGCAAGTACATCGAGAAGGACGCCGCCCTCGAACGCCGCTTCCAGCCGGTCCAGGTGGGCGAGCCGTCGGTGGAGCACACCATCGAGATCCTCAAGGGATTGCGCGATCGCTACGAGACCCACCATCGGGTGACCATCACCGACGGTGCGTTGGTGTCCGCCGCGTCGCTGGCCGATCGGTACATCAACGACCGGTTCCTGCCGGACAAGGCGATCGACCTGATCGACGAGGCCGGGGCCCGGATGCGGATCCGCCGGATGACCGCGCCGCCGGATCTGCGGGAGTTCGACGAGAAGATCTCCGATGCCCGCAAGGAGAAGGAATCGGCGATCGACGCCCAGGACTTCGAGAAGGCCGCGAGCCTGCGCGACAAGGAGAAGCAGCTCGTCGGCCAGCGTGCCGAGCGTGAGAAGCAGTGGCGCAGCGGCGACATGGACATCGTCGCGGAGGTCGACGACGAGCAGATCGCAGAGGTGCTGGGCAACTGGACCGGCATCCCGGTGTTCAAGCTCACCGAGGAGGAGACCACCCGCCTGCTGCGGATGGAAGACGAGCTGCACAAGCGGATCATCGGCCAGGAAGATGCCGTCAAGGCGGTCTCCAAGGCGATCCGTCGTACCCGTGCCGGTCTGAAGGATCCCAAGCGTCCGTCCGGGTCGTTCATCTTCGCCGGTCCGTCCGGCGTCGGTAAGACCGAGCTGTCGAAGGCGCTGGCGAACTTCCTGTTCGGAGACGACGACGCCCTGATCCAGATCGACATGGGCGAGTTCCACGACCGGTTCACCGCATCGCGGTTGTTCGGTGCCCCTCCTGGGTACGTCGGCTACGAAGAGGGCGGCCAGCTCACCGAGAAGGTGCGCCGGAAGCCGTTCTCGGTGGTTCTGTTCGACGAGATCGAGAAGGCCCACTCGGAGATCTACAACACCCTTCTGCAGGTCCTCGAGGACGGTCGTCTCACCGACGGTCAGGGCCGCACGGTCGACTTCAAGAACACGGTGCTGATCTTCACCTCGAACCTGGGCACCTCGGACATCTCGAAGGCCGTGGGGCTGGGCTTCAGCTCGGGTGACGGCAGCAACTCGAACTACGAGCGGATGAAGCTCAAGGTCAACGACGAGCTGAAGAAGCACTTCCGTCCCGAGTTCCTCAACCGCATCGACGACATCGTGGTCTTCCACCAGCTGACGCAGGAGGAGATCATCAAGATGGTCGACCTCATGCTGAACCGGGTGGAGGGGGCGCTGCGCAACAAGGACATGTCCATCGAGGTCACCGAGAAGGCCAAGCTGTTGCTGTCCAAGCGCGGCTTCGACCCGGTGCTCGGTGCCCGCCCGTTGCGTCGCACCATCCAGCGGGAGATCGAGGACCAGCTGTCCGAGAAGATCCTGTTCAACGAGATCACCCCGGGACAGATCGTCGTGGTCGACGTGGAGAACTGGGACGGTGAGGGCGACGGAGACGGCGCCACGTTCACCTTCAAGGGTGAGAGGAAGCCCGCCGAGCTGCCCGACGCTCCCGTCGAGCTGTCGAAAGCCGGTGGCGACGCCGAGTGACCTGACGGTCTGAGCATCGATCGAAGCGGGGCGTATCCACGACGGATGCGCCCCGCTTCGTCGTCGTGGATCATCCCTGCTGCTGCGCGGCCCACTCCGCCACCCGGCGGGAGCTCTCCTCCTCGGAGATGTCCTCGACGCGGGACATGACCGACCACCTGACCCCGAACGGGTCGCGGATGGAGGCGAAGCGATCACCGGAGACGAATGTGCTGACCGGTTCCCGGATCGAGGCGCCCGCCTTCTCGGCCCGGTCGACCGTGGTGTCGACGTCGGAGCAGTACAGGCCGATCGAGTAGCAGGCGCCGTCGCCGTCCGGTGCGGGCACCAGCCCGTAGTCGGGGTTGGGTTCACCGAGTTGCAGCAGTCCGTGACCGAAGTCGAGGACGGCGTGCGCGACCTGACCCCCCATCTCAGTGACGTCGACGACGCGAGCGCCGAACACCGAACGATAGAATTCGATGGCGTCGGCGGCGTGGGCGATCGCGAGGAACGAGGTCAGGCTGGTGGCGCCGTGCGGGATGCCATCGGTGGTGTGCTGACCGGTGACGCCGAGCTGGGGACTGTCCTGTGTGGTGTTCATGCGTCTCAACGTAGTTCCGGGCAGACCGCGTGAGCTTGAAGATTTGCGACGAATACAGCAGGGGGTCAGGTGACCGACACCGGTGATCCGCGAGGGGTGTTGTACCCGACCCGGTTGCCGACATTCCACCGCGAACCCGTCCCCGAGGAACTCTCCGACCGGATCCGGTGGTTCTGGATCCCGCGGTGGTCGCTGGCGGCGGGCCGGACATCACGGCAGGAGATCCTGCCGTTTCCCGCGTCGAACCTGGTGGTGCAGCGCGAAGAGGTGTCGCTGGCCGGCCCGACCACCGGCGCGTCCCACCGTGACCTGTCCGGAACCGGTTGGGCGGTGGGCGCATTGCTGCGACCGGCCGGAGTCGCGCGCCTGCACTCGAGTCCGGGTGACCTTGCCGGTGTGGAATCGGCCTATGCCGCGGCGGAGCTGCACGCCTCCGTGGTCGAGGCGATGAGCGATCGCGACGAGGACGCCGGTCGACGACGGGCCGTGAACGCCTTCGTCACCTGGGCGAAGGACCGTCTCGATGCGCCGGACGACGCCGGACTGATGGCCAATGCGATGGAGGACCTCATCGCCGGCGACCCGTCGATCACCCGCGTCGACCAGGTGGCCGACCGTCTGTCGATGTCGACGCGTGCCGTGCAGCGGTTGTCCCGCCGGTACGTGGGGTTGGCGCCGCTGGCGATCATTCGTCGCTACCGCCTGCAGGAGGCCGCGATGCGATTGCGGGAGGACCCGGCGACGACCATCGCGCAGATCGCCGCCGACCTCGGATACGCCGACCACGCCCATCTGACGACCGACTTCACGCGCGTGCTGGGCTACACGCCGACCTCGTATCGGCGCGAACCCGGTTGAGCGACGGATGCGTCAGTCCGGCCGATACGTCGCCAGCAGCACGCCGCTGTCGGTCGCGGCCGAATCGACGAGCCGCAGACGGTGCACGTCGTCGTCGGGACCGAACAGACGCCGTCCCGAACCGAGCACGATCGGGTGGATCATCAACAACATCTCATCGATGAGCTCGTGGGGTAGCAGCGATCGGATCAGGGCGCCGCTGCCCATGATGACCAGGTTGCCCCCGGGGCGGGCCCGCAGTGTGGCGACCTGCGACGGCACATCACCGGTGAGCAGAGTGGAGTTCGGCCACGGCAACTCGGCGTCGGGGTGTGAGGACACGACATACTTGGGCGTCCCGTTCAGCCCGTCCTTGAACGGGCCGCCGACGCTGTTCCAATGCGACAGCATTCCCTCGTAGCTGCGACGCCCGAACAGCCATGCGAAGCCATCGCCCATCCGCGCACCGATCGCCGCGCCCATCGCGGGGTCGTTCCCCGCCAATGCCCAACCGCCGTGTGCGAATCCGTCACGGGTGTCCTCCTGCGGGTTGCCGGGGCCCTGGAGCACTCCGTCGAGGGTGAGGTGATTGACGACCAGAACGCGCACGTCGGGTCCTCCTCCGAGTGAGTCAGCGGGACAGTGCGGCGATCATCTCGCGACGGCTGCCGACGCCGAGCTTGCGGAAGACCGACTTGAGATGATCCTGAACGGTGTAGGGCGACAGGAACAACGAATCCGCGATGGCCTTGGTCGAGGCGCCCTGCAGCACGAGCCGGACCACGTCGAGCTCGCGGGTGGTCAGACCCCGTGCCGCCAGTGCGAGTTCGCCGACCACCGTCGCAGACGCGGCGTCGATGGTGATCGCCACTGCGCGACCTGCGCCGCCGAGTGGCATCGCGCGCATGGTCAGCCACCCGCCCGAGAGTCCCAACACCCGGGTGGTCGCGGGCGCGCCGCTCGTCCGAGCCAACGCCGCCACCACGAGGACGTTGCCGGGCAGCGATCCGTGTTCCCATCCGCCGAGGTCGTCGATTCGTTCGTGTGCGGCGGTGGTCATGTCCGAGACGCGATCCTGGGCGTCGACGATCAGCACCGCGGCGGTGTCGTCGGGTGATCGGCTCCACGAGTTGGCCGCGAAGAGGGCGCTGCGGATGCGGTCGGCGACGACCGGGTGGATGCCGGCGAGCCGGGCGGCTTCCTCGCGGGTGAACGGTGCCTCGCCGTCCCCCCGATAGAGGGCGAGCGCACCCCACATCGTGTGCCCCGACAAGCAGGCAAGACGCAACTCGTCGGTGAAGCCGAAGCGCGGGGTCATGTAGTCGCGCAGTCGCCGACACTGCTGCGGTCGACCCTGGGTGTCCACCGACAGCGCGCCGACCGGAACGGGGCGACGGGCGATCTCGGCGAATTGGTTGACGTCGGGTGCTCCGTACTCGGTGGCCGCGAACTCCTCGTCCCCGATGGGTAACGGCGCCGACTTGAAGGCGCGGGTGATGAGCTCGGTCGACGGGTCGGTCGAGGCCATGCAGGCGAATGTGTGCGGGATGTCGACCGCGACGGCCCCGAACACTGTGTGAGCGAGCAGGTCGAGATCACCGATGCCGCGGGTGGCGGACTCGACCCGATCGGTCAGTGACCTGCGGCGTGATGCGACGACCATACGATCCATGATCGCGCACCTGCGCGCCCGGTGTGCGCGATTGTGTCCGCATCTCTGCCTGCAGAGATCCCAGATTCCTGGGATGGTGGTCGGTGCCGCGGCGATCGAGACTCGATGGCATGACCGAGAACAACATCACCACCGATCACCGGGCGACGGATCCTTTCGCCTCCCACCGTCATTCGCACACCTGCTGGTGGAACCACGAGACGGGACGATGGGTCTGCTCCCACGAGCGGTTCCGACCGGACCCCGTCGGGACCGATCAACCGCTGGTCGACACCCGCGACATGCTCGTGGTGCACACCGCCATGCTGCGGGAGTTCCGCCTCGCCCCCGACGCGGTGACTCGCACCTCGTCGGGCCATCGACGGCAGGCCGGACGCGTGGCCCGGCACATCGACTTCATCTGCGAGCTCTTGCATCACCACCACGCGGGTGAGGACGAACTGCTGTGGCCGAAACTGCGCGAGCGTACCCCGCGGGCCACCCACCGCGTCATCGACGACGTGGAGAGCCAGCATCACCAGATCGACGCCGGCCTGCACGCGGTGAGCGCCGCGACGTCGACCTGGGCGACGGAACCGTCCGCCGCACATCGTGACCACCTCGCCGCGAGCTTGACCAGCCTCCATGCGCTGCTGGCCGACCACCTCGACCTGGAGGAGCGTGCGCTGTTGCCGCTGGCGGCAGCCACCTTCCGTGACGACGAGTGGCACGCACTCGGTGAGGCGGCGGTGGCGAGCCTGCCGAAATCGCTACTGCCGCTCGTCTTCGGCATGTTCGCCTACGAGGGCGACGACGCGGTCCTGCGGGACATGCTGAGCTCCGCACCCGCCGTTCCACGCGCGGTGTTGCCACACATCGCACCACGCGTCTACGCCCGCCGGGCGCGACGCATCCACGGCACCAGCCGCCCCTGAGGCAGCACAACCCATCCAGTACGACGATCACCAGGAGACACCATGAGTGAGAACAGCACCAGCACCGGACCCGAGACCCTGAACGACCGATGGTGCGCGGCGTTCAACGCAGGCGACATCACCCGACTGATGACCATGTACGAGGAGGACGCGGTCATCGTGCCCGGACCCGGGGCCGACCCGGTGGTCGGGCACCAGGCGATCGAAACCGCCCTCCGCGGATTCGTCGCCATGGGCGGGACACTGCATTTCAGCCCACGACACTGGTTGGTGACCGGCGATCTCGCTCTCGGCAGCGCCGCCTTCGTGATGGACGGTGGTCATGACGCCGACGGCGTACCCGTCGGACTGCACGGTGTCACCGCCGAACTGGTCCGCCGTCAGACAGACGGCAGTTGGAAGTACGTCATCGACCACCCCTTCGGTGGTGCGGGCTGAGCGGCGCTCGCCTCAGAGCCAGGCGGGGTCCGCGTCCAGGGTCGTCCGGTCGAGTGAGGCCAGCAGGTCGAACTGGGCGGCGGTACGCGGAAGCTCGAAACGGAAGAAGTACTGCGCCGCCGCTCGTTTTCCGTCGTAGAAGTCGCCCACCGAATCGCCCACCGCGAGCAATTGCTCCAGCCACATCCAGGCGATCACCACGTGCCCCGCGGCTTCCAGGTAGACGGTGGAGTTGGCGAGCGCCAGCGCGGGGTCACCCGTGGCCCACAGAGAGGTGGTCACCTCCACGAGGCGATCGACCGCGCGGCGCAACGCGGTCGCGTACCCGGACAGTGCCGGTGCACCGCTCGACGCCGCCCGGTCGACGGTCGCAGTGATCGTCGTGACCACCAGTGCCAGGCCGGCACCACCCCGCATGATGACCTTGCGACCCAGCAGATCCAGGCCATGGATCCCGTGCGCACCCTCATGGATCGGATTCAGACGGTTGTCGCGATAGTACTGCTCGACGTCGAATTCCTTGGTGTAGCCGTACCCACCGTGCACCTGGATGGCGAGGTTGTTGGCCTCGAGGCACCACTGGGACGGCCAGCTCTTGGCGATGGGGGTGAGCACCTCGAGGAGGAGGTGGGCGTCGTCGCGATCGTCGCCCTCGCCGGTCTGTTCCTCATCCACCAACCTGGAGCAGTACAACCCCAGTGCGAGAGCGCCTTCCACATAGGACTTCTGCGCCAACAACATGCGTTTGACGTCTGGGTGTTCGATGATCGGTACCGGGGGAGCGCCGGGATCCTTGGCGTCGACCGGGCGCCCCTGCGCACGCACCTTGGCGTACTCCAGCGAGGCCAGGTAGCCGGCGTACCCGATCGACGTGGCCAGGAACCCCACTCCGATCCTTGCCTCGTTCATCATGTGGAACATGTACGACAGGCCCTGGTGTTCTTCGCCCACCAGATAGCCCACCGCCCCGGAACTTTCTGTGTCCGAGCTTCGTGCGACGCGATGCGTGCCGTCGCCGAAGTTCAGCAATGTGTTGGTGGTACCGCGGTTGCCCATCTTGTGGTTGAGACCAACCAGAGCGACGTCGTTGCGGGTGCCGTCGGTGAGGAACTTGGGGACGATGAACAGTGAGATGCCCTTGACGCCGGGCCCGCCGCCGGGCGCCTTGGCCAGCACCAGGTGCACGATGTTCTCCGAGAGTTCGTGCTCACCCGCCGAGATCCACATCTTGGTGCCGGTGATGCGGTAGCTGCCATCCGCTGTGGGCTTCGCGCGGGTGGTGATGTCGGCCAGCGACGACCCGGCCTGCGGTTCGGACAGACACATGGTGCCGAAGTACCGGCCGTCCAGGATCGGCCGCACCCAGGTGTCGATCTGCTCGTCGGTGCCGTACTCACACAACAGGTTCGCGTTGGCGACGCTCAGGAACGGGTAACTGGAGGTGGAAGCGTTGGCGGCTTGGAACCAGGCCATCGCCGCGCGGTTCACGGTGGTCGGCAGCTGCATACCACCCACCGCCTCGTCGAAGGGCCCGGCCGCGAGACCCGCCTTGCCGAACTCGGCCAGGGCGGTGCCCACCTCGTCGATCATCACCACCTTGCCGTCCTCGTCGACGTAGGGCTCGTGGTGATCGGCCTTCTTGTTGTGGGTGGCGAACAGTTTGGTCGCCATGTCGGCGCTGAGGTCGAGGATGGCGTCGAAGGTCTCGCGGGAATGGTCGGCGAACCGGTCTCGGGTGGTGAGTGCCGTCACGTCCAGCCACTCGTAGAGCAGGAAGTCGATGTCGCGGCGGGACAGCGGGGCGGCCATGGTGATCCTCGATCCGGATGCGCAGCAGGAAGAAACGAGCAGTCGCTTCACATCGAGCGTCAGCTCATCGTGCGGTACCGGCGAATGTACCCGGTGTGTCACACTCTGCCCGCGTCCGGTGTCTGGAGGGGTGAACTGGTGGACGACATCGAGGAAGGGCTCGACATGGATGCACATGTGGTGGTGATCGGCGGCGGCTACGCCGGGTGCATGGCGGCGAACCGATTGGCCGGAACGGTACGGGTGACCGTGATAAACGCCGACCCGCGGTTCGTCGAACGGATCCGTCTGCATCAGCTCGCGGCCGGCACCGGGTCGGCGACCAGGGAGTTCACCGAGGTGCTCAACTCGTCCGTTGCGGTGGTCACCGGCGCGGCACACCGTGTCGACGTCCTCGCACGGCGGGTACTGCTCGACGACGGTTCGGCAATCGCCTACGACCGCCTGGTCTATGCCGTGGGCAGCGGAGCCGGAAGACCCCGGATACGCGGGGCCGAGCATGTATACGGCGTCGGTGATCTGAATGAGGCGCGACGGTTGGCCGATCGGCTGCGGCAGCCCGCGGAGGCTGTGGTCGTGGTCGGGGGCGGACTGACCGGCGCCGAGACGGCCGCAGAAATCGCGGAGTCACGAACCGACCTCGCGGTGACGCTGGTGTGCGGCGGTGTGCTGACCCCGACGGCGGGCGACCGCGGTCGCCGCTCCATCGCCCGACGACTGCGCCGACTGGGGGTCGACGTCCGCGCGAACATCGGAGTGGTGGAGGTGAACAGGGAGAAGGTGATGCTGAGCGACGGCTCGGTCCTCCCGTCGGATGTCACGGTGTGGACCGCGGGATTCGGGGTGCCCACATTGGCTCGTGACAGCGGATTCACCACCGACCGCGACGGTCGTATGCGCGTCGACGAGACGCTGACCAGTGTCGATGATTCCAACGTGGTCGCCGCCGGTGACGCCGCTGCCGTCAGCGGACACGACCTCAGGATGAGTTGTCAGGCAGCCATGCCACTCGGTGCGCAGGCCGCGCGAACCGTGCTCGCGAGTCTGCGGGGCGCCCGGCCCGATCCGGTGGATCAGGGGTTCTCCGCGCAGTGCGTGGGACTCGGTCGTCACGGTGCGACGGTGGTGCGCACGAACCGCGCGGATGTGCCGAAGGGACTGTGGACCGCGGGGCGTGCGGGCGGGGTGGTGAAAGAGCAGGTGTGCCGGTACACGGTCTGGATGCTGGCCCTCGAAGCCCGACGCCCGGGGAGCTACCGGTGGCCGCGAGGGGAGCGGTGACCGATCACGCCGAGGTGTTCACCGGGCTACGCCCGCTGTTGTTCACCGTGGCCTACGAGATCACCGGCTCCGCGACCGATGCCGACGACATCCTGCAGGACAGTTACCTTCGGTGGGCTCAGGTCGATCTCGACGACGTCGAGAACCCGAAGTCGTATCTTGCCCAGGTGGTCACCCGGCAGTCGCTGAACGTCCTGCGCGCAGCCGGCCGCCGCCGCGAGGAGTACGTGGGCCCGTGGTTACCCGAGCCACTGTTGATCGACGAGTCGGACCCCGCCGACGACCTGGTCCTCAGTGAGTCGGTCTCGACGGCGATGATGGTGCTCCTGGAATCACTGGTACCCGATGAGCGTGCGATCTTCGTGTTGCGGGAGGTGTTCGGCTTTCCCCACGACGAGATCGCCGTGATGGTGGGGAAGAGTCCCGCCGCGGTGCGGCAGGCGGCGCGGCGAGCCAGGGAGCATGTGCAGTCGGGTCGGAAGCGATTCGTCCCGGCGGGAAGCGAGGTCGCAGCGGCGGCCTCGGCCCTCATCGCCACGGCGATCGGTGGTGATGTGCAGGGCGTCATGGATGCGATCGCGCCCGACGTGGTGCTGATGTCCGACGGTGGCGGAAAGGTGACCGCGGCTCGTCGTCCGATTCACGGAGCCGACAAGGTGGCGAGGTTCCTGGTGGGTATCAGCGCCCAGGCTGGTGAGGGCATGACCATCACGGCGGCTTCGGCGAACGGTTCGCCCGCCCTGGTGATCCGGTGGGAAGGAGTCGTCGGACTGGTCGCGGTGTTCGACTTCCTGGACGGCCTGGTGTCGGGAATCTATCTGCACGTCAATCCGGACAAACTGGTCGCCGCCGAATCGGTCCGTCGGATCGACCGTTGACCGTGCGAGTAGATGGCCAAGGCCGCTGAGCTGATCATCGCGACACCGGACAACGATGGCGGATCAGCTGTTCTCGTACGCTGCCATGTCCTCGTCCGTCGTGGGCAGCTCGACACGACACCAGAGTTGCAATCCGCATCGGATAGCGCGATGGCGCCGTTGACCGAGGCCGTCACCCGGGCGATCGGGAACGGTACGTTCCTGCCGGCGGAACCCACGATTATCGTCATCTCACTGTGGTCGACCGTGCACGGCCTGGCTCAACTGCTGCTGGCCGGATTGGTTCCGGCCGAAGCCGATCCCGCGCGCGCCGCGATGGCGACGCTGGACGGATGGCGAACCGGTGGTACCCCGATTAGCCCACGTCGCTGAGTTGGCGCGCCTCTGCGGTGTCGGTGGCCGTGTCGATCTTCTTCGGCTGCGCGGCAACGGTTCCGAATGACATCGACTCGGTCAGCGAGTCGCGTAGGAAATCGAGGTAGTCGAGGAAGTAGTTCTGGCGCACGACCCAGGGTTTCGCCACGCCCGACTTGGGCAACTGGTCGAGGGAACGCTGGATGTAACCCGACTGGAGGTTCAGCACCGGCTGTTCCTCGATTTCCTTGTCGCCGCGATCCGGATACGCGTGGGTGTAGCCGTTCTCGGTCATGTAGGCGAGCAGTCGCGCGACCGCCCGGGCCGTCAGATCGGCCTTCAGTGTCCACGAGGCATTCGTGTAACCGATGGTCCAGGCGATGTTGGGCAGTCCTTCGAGCATGTGACCCTTGTAGACGAACACGTCGTTCGGCTTGAGCGGTTGCCCATCCTTGTGGATGGTGATGCCGCCGAACGACTGCACCGACAGGCCCGTCGCAGTGATGAGGATGTCCGCATCCAGTTCACGCCCCGACGTCAGGGCGACACCGTTCTCGGTGATGTGGTCGATGTGGTCGGTGACCACCTCGGCCTTACCGGAGCGAATCGCCTTGAACAGATCGCCGTTGGGAACCACGCACAGACGCTGGTCCCAGGGGTTGTACTTGGGCTTGAAATGCACATCGATCTCGTAACCGGCGGGCAACTGCTTCTTGGTCACGGTCCGGATGATGCGCCGGGAGAGCTTGGGCGCACGCTGGCAGAACTGGTAGGTGCCCACCAGGATGGCGGCGTTGCGCCAACGGTTGACCGCGTGTGAGAGTTTTTGCGGCAACAGCTTCTGTGCGACGACGGTCAGCGGGTCGACCTTGGGGATCGACATGATGTACGTGGGAGAACGCTGCAACATCGTGACCGATGCGGCGTCGGGGGACATCGCGGGAACCAGCGTGACCGCGGTCGCGCCGCTGCCGATGATGACGACCTTCTTGTCGGCGTAGTCGAGATCCTCGGGCCAGCGCTGCGGGTGGACCACCGTGCCGCCGAAGTTCTCGATCCCCGGGAAGTCGGGGGAGTAGCCGCCGTCGTAGTCGTAATAGCCGGTGCAGAGGAACACGAAGCGCGCGCTGTAGGTCACCGGGGCGCCGTCGGTCACGGCTTCGACGGTCCACAGGTCGGTGGTCGAGTCCCAGTTCGCGCTGTTCACCTTGGTGCCGAAGACGATGTGGTCGGAGATCCCGAACGTGTCGGCGCTGTCGGCGATGTACTGCCGGATGTCGGCACCCTCGGCGATGGTCTGGTTCCCGTGCCACGGGCTGAACGGCAGGCTGAAGGTGAAGATGTCGCTGTCCGAGCGGATACCGGGGTAACGGAACAGATCCCAGGTACCGCCGACGCGTTCCCGTCGCTCGAGTAGAGAATAGGTCAGCCCCGGGCACGCCTCGTGTACGCGGTAGGCGGCGGCAACACCCGACAACCCCGCGCCGACGATCAGCACATCGCGCTCGATGATCGGTGCGGATGCCTCGTTGGGCGCAGCAGTGGTCACGGTGAACTTCCCCTCGCGGACGGCAGGTGTCGATCCACGGTAGAGCCGCCCACGAGACAGTGTCAACCACCACTGCGCCATTGGACAATGGCATGGTTTTGGGTATCACACCGACGCGGCCGCGCGTCGCCGTCCGAGCCACGGTTCGGTGTCCCGACCGGACCAGTTGGCCAACTGCTCGGTCGGATCCGCGTCCGGATGCGGCTCGACAACCGCGCCGAATGGGACCTCGGCGTCGGTGCGGATCTCCGGTGTGATGAAACTGCGGACCACGGCGAGCGTCGTCTCCGCGGCACTCGGGTCGGCCGACGCCGGCTGACCGGTCGCCACGGCGAGGTCCCACCCGTGGACCAGCGCCTCGTTGACATAGCCCCACAACGCGCCGCGGCCCGGGATGCGACCCCACGGAACCTGCATCATCGCATCGAGAGTGGCGTCGTCGGACCAGAGTTCGCGGGCGTGAGCGGCGGCGTCGGCATACGGCTGGGCCTTGTGTACTGCGGGGAAGGCGTCGACGGTGAACACATCGCGGCCGTCGGCGAGAGCCTCGGCCCGGCGCGCCGTCCCGACCAGGTGGCCGCAGAGCTGCGCGACCGTCCAGTCCGCGCACGGGGTCGGCAACGACAGCTGGTCGTCGCGTACGCCGCGGAGGACCGTCTCGGCCCATGCGGTGGCGGAGGTGAAGCTGGGGCGGGGGTCGGGGATGGACATGATGACTCCTTCGGGTCGGGTTCGGTGTCATCTGCCAGTCAAGACGCGATACACGACATCTACTGTCAGGTATTTCTGACAACATCGACGTATGCGCGCCGAGCGGCTCTTGTCCCTGCTCATGGTCCTGAGGTCGAGGGGTCGGATGACCGCTGCCGAACTCGCGGCCGAGTTGGGGGTCTCCGAACGGACCGTCCTCCGCGACATCGACGCGCTGTCACTGTCCGGGGTGCCGGTCTACTCCGAACGCGGCCGACACGGCGGCTTCGCGTTGGTTCCCGGGTACCGCACCGATCTGTCCGGCCTCACCCTCGGTGAGGCCATCGCGCTGCTGTCGGGTGCGGGACGCATCGACTCGACCGCGGCCGCGAGTGCCAAACGCAAGCTGGAGGCATCGCTGCCCGACGTTCATCGTGGTCAGGTCGCCGCGGCCGCCCAGCGGATCCTGGTGCGACCCGAGGGATTCGTGAGGGCTCCCGAACAGTTGGACGCACTCGCCCCGGTCCAGGAGGCGGGGTTCTCGGGCCGTCGGCTGCGGCTGATGTACCGGTCGCGTGGTGGTGACCCGACACCGCGCGTGCTCGACCCCATCGGGCTGGTGGTGGCCGGGGATGTCTGGTACCTGGTGGCCACCGTCGAGGGGGAGGAACGTATGTACCGCGTGTCGCGGATGAGTGAGGTGGAGGTGCTGGACGAGGTCGCGGAGCGTGACCCCAATGTCGACCTCGAGGAGGTGTGGCAACGACGTCGTCAGGCATTCCGCGCGGGTTTCGAATCACTCGAGGTGACGCTCGACTGTGCCGTTCACGACGTGGACTCGGTGGCCGGGCACGCCGATGTCGTCGAGTCCGCGCCGCTGAGAGACGGCGTGACCCGCGTGCGGTTGCGTTTCGGTGACCGCCGGCATGTGGTGCGATCGTTGTGGTCGTCGCGTTTCGACTGTGAGTTCGACGTCATCGAACCGACGTGGGTACGCGACGAGTTGCTGCTCCGGGCTCGGTCGGTCTGAGAGACTGCCCTCATGGCGGCTGACAGCGGAATCCCGGTGCGGTACGAGTTTGCCGACCACATCGCAGTCATCACCCTCGACCGGCCCGATGCGCTCAATGCGGTGAATTCCGCGTTGGCGGTGGGGCTGGGCAATGCGCTGGAGGCCGCCGCACAGGACATGGATGTCCGCGTGGTGGTGGTGACGGGCACCGGTCGCGCGTTCTGCGCCGGTGCGGACCTCAAGGCGTTGGCAGCAGGCGACCGCATCGACGACCCCGACCATCCCGAACGCGGATTTGCCGGGATCGTGCGGCACTGGATACCCAAGCCGGTGATCGCCGCGGTCAACGGCTTCGCGCTCGGTGGTGGCACCGAACTGGTCCTCGCCGCCGATCTGGCCGTCATCGACGAGACCGCATCGTTGGGCTTGCCGGAGGTACGACGCGGACTGATCGCCGCCGCAGGCGGATTGCTGCGGGTCCATCGTCAGGTGTCCCCGAAGGTGGCCAACGAGATAGCGCTGACCGGCCAACCGATCTCGGCGGTCCGCGCCCACGAACTCGGCCTGGTCAACCGGGTGGCCCGGCAGGGCACCGCCCTCGACACGGCACGTGAACTGGCCGCCACCATCGCTGCCAACGCTCCCGTGTCCGTCGCGCAGAGCAAGTGGCTGATGCACGAGACGGCCAAGGATGAGCAGGGGTGGGACGACCGGGCGTGGGAGCTGAACCAGGAAGCGCTGGTCAGGGTGTTGAGCAGTGCCGACGCCAGGGAAGGACCCCGGGCGTTCGCCGAGAAGCGGGAACCGCGATGGGAAGGTCGTTGACCGTCGACGGCTGACCGCGACCCGTGGGTGGTCCGACGCGAGTTCCCGGCATCCGAAGGTCGTTTGCAAGTCGTTCGCAAGTGCGTCCACGCAGGGTGGTCCCCACACACCACCGTGACGACCCACGACGAACGGAGCATCTCATGTCGACGACCACCGGCACCACGACCGCCACCCCCGACCTGCTGGGAATGCAGGTAGCCCACCGCGGGATGATCAGCGATTCCCGACGCTTCACCCAGATTCTGGCCGATGTCGAGAACGGCGCGCCGTGCTCGGTCCGCCGGGCCCGTGCCATCGGGGACTACCTGGCCGACTTCGCCGATTCGATCCATCACCATCACACCGTGGAGGACGACGTGCTGTGGCCGCTGATCCGCACCGAGGCCGGTGCTGCGGTGGATCTCCGCGAACTCGAGGACGACCACGCGGGCCTGGATCCGCTGCTCGACGCGCTGCGCGAGCAGTCGACGGCCTTCGTCGCGTCCGCGGACGTCGACGTCCGACGGGGTGCGGCCCCGCTTCGGAATACTCTCGACACCCTGCACCGGGTGTTGTCCGAGCACATCGCCGACGAGGAGCACGCGGTGTTCCCGATCATCACCGGGTATCTCAGCTGCGCACAGTGGAAGTCGGTGGAGGACTCGGCCAAGAAGGGGGGCAAGCTCGGCTTCGAGTTCCCCCGCTTCCTCGCCCACACCACCGAAGCCGAGCAGCAGCGCGTACTCGCCGACGGCGGGATCGGGTTGCGGATCCTGGTCCGCGTGGTGTTGGCGACCGCGGGCCGGTCCTACCGCAGGCGTGAGGCGGTCATCGCCGGACCGTGAACCGCTCCGTTCAACCGTCGAGAACGCTCAGGCCGTGAGCCACGGCGGCTCGCACGGATGCGGCCCGGTCACGATGGTGCCGGGCCGCATCCCGGTCGCCCATGAGTTGCGCGAGGTCGGCCAGGGCATCGTCGACAGGACCGAACACCACCGATCCGGAGTCGAGGCCCGCCATCGTGCCGGATGCCGCGACCAGATCGTCGTAGACCTCGGCCGCGGTGTCGGTGTCACCGATGGCGACCACGACCTTCGCCTTGAACACGGTCATCACCGACCAGTAATAGTCGCGGCTGATGGGATGGCGACGGTCGTAGACGGTACGCAGGGTGCCGAGCTCTCCGGCGTCGAGCAGGGCCACCGCGTAGAACCAGGGCGCGGAGTCAGGTGCCTCGGCGTAGAAGGGGGCCAGCGGCGTCACCAGATGGGCGATGCTGCCCCGTGCCCACCCGACCACGATCTCGCCGGCCAGTCCGAGCACCGCCCCGTTGGCCGAACCCGCCTCGATGAGACGTCGGCTCAGCGCCTGATAACGCGTATGCGCACTATCGAGATCGCCGCGCAGCACATCGAGTACAGCGTCGAACGCGGACAACACGGCGGCCAGTTGCGCGACCTGACCACCGGTCGCCGATTCGAGGGACTGATCGACGTGTGACCGCGCGGCCGGGAGATCGGTCGCGCGGGCGGCGACCAGGAACGCGAGGAAGTGACCCAGCGCTCGATACGGGACCAGGTCCGCCGCGTCGGCGGCTGCGAGCAACTCGTCGACGAGCGGTGGGAGCTCGTCCCGCAGATCCGGACCCAGGGCGATGAACGTCCGCGCGTTCAGTGCCGCACACAACGCCTCGAGATCGTCGAGTTCCCTGGCCATCCGGGCCGCCTCCTCCGAGGCCGACGACGCCAGCGTCAGATCGTGGCCCTCGGCCTCGAACACGGTCGCGGTCAGCAGTCGGACCCTGTCGACACCATTCGATCGGGCGACGTACCGGGACAACAGATCCAACAGTTCGACATCGGCGATCCGGTGGACCTGCGTGCTCCAGATGACCGGTGCTCGCCACGACGTCAGCGCCGAGACGGTGAGGTGAGGGTCACCGATCGCCACGGCCAGGGTGATCGCGCGGTCGCGGACCGCACGCGCCTGCGCCTCCGCTCCCGAGTAGGCCAGCGCGGGTACCAGGTCGCACAGGGACGTCACCAATGCGCGCCGGTCGGCGGTCTCGGCATCCGCATGATCGTGTCCGGCGAGCTCGTGCAGGGTGATGGTGCTGCGCCACAACGTGACCGAGTCGGCCCGGGCTCCCTGTGCGTCACGTCGTCGGGCCGCGGCGCGAACGACGTCGAGTGCCTGCTCGGCGGTGCTCTCGGATGCCCCGGCCGCGGCGTGTACAGCCAGATCGTCGAACCGACGTGGGTCGCGACGCGACAGGATCTCGAAGGCGGACCAGTGCATCCGGCCGCGCCGCAGGGCGGGGATCCCGGCGTAGACCGTGTCGCGGATGAGGACGTGGGTGAATCGCACCTGACCGGTCGGGGTCGACGTGACGAGCCCGGAGATCTCGGCCATGTCGATCTCGTCGAGCAGGTCGTCCTCGACGTCACCGGACAGGGCGAGCAGCACGTCGACGTCCACGCTCTGACCGCACACCGCGGCGATCCGCAGCATCCGCGCGGTCCCCGCGGGCAACCGGGCGATCCGCTGACCCAACACGTCGCGGACCCCGGCCGGGACCGTGCTGCGGGCGCGTGCCCACCCCTCGGCCGCCACCAGCGTCGCGAATTCGCGTACGTAGAGCGGGTTGGCCCCGGTGCGACTACGCAACAGCGCGATCCCGGTGTCGTCGAGGTCGTCCAGACCGACCGAACCGGCGATCTGCCGGATCCCGTCGTCACCCAGGCCTCCGAGTTCCATGCGTTCGACGACGCTCCCGGCCAACGCACCCAAGGTGGCCGCGAGCTCCACGCTCACCTCGTGCGGGCGATAGCTGAGCAACACCAGGGTCGGACGATCGGCCAACCAGCCGACCACCTGCCGGAGGATCTGCAGGGTCACGCTGTCGGCGCGGTGCACATCCTCCACCACGATCGCCACCGGCCGATCGGCCGCGAGGGCAGAGATCCCCGCCGACACGGCCCGCGCTGCGGTGAAGGCGTCACCGATGTCGGTGCTCGCACCCAACGCCGACAACACGTCGTGCCACGCCCAGGCCGCAGGCGCGCCGTCGACCTCGGGACAGTGACCCACCGCAACTGTCCAATCTCGCTGCCGCAGAACGCCGCTTGCCGCCCGGAGCAGGGTGCTCTTCCCGCTTCCCGCGTCGGCGACCACGGTCACCACCCGCACCGCGTTGGACGCGGTGACCGCCCGGGCCAGGTCCATGAGGCGTCGGACCTCAGCCTCGCGGCCGGTCAACGTGTCCTGTTGTGCGGGAATTGGTTCGGGCTCGCTGGTCGGCGCGGCCGGTGCGGACGGGTCGGTTCGTTCGGGCGCGTCGAGGTGATCGGCGTGGGCGAGGATGTCGGCCTCGAGGTCACGGATCGCGCTGCCCGGATCGACGCCGAGTTCGTCGACGAGGTGCGCCCGGACCATGCGTAAGGTGCTCAGCGCGTCCGCCTGCCTGCCGATCCGGTACTGCGCCCGCGCGAGCAGGGCGGCCGTGTCCTCTGCGTCGGGGTGGTCTCGCACCAGATCGTGCAGCAGGGCGACCGTCTCGGCGGGGTCGCCGAGGTCGAAACACGTGGCCGCCAGCCGCTGCACCGTCTCCCGGTGCAGCCGGGCCCATCGGTCGACACCCGCTGTCGCCCAGGAGGTGAACAGGTAGGCGCCGAGCGGTTCGCCCTCCCATCGGGTGAGGGCGGCGCGAAGCGCGGTGCGCCGCATCCCCGGGTCTGCGATGGTGAGCCCGGTCCGCATGTCGGCCTCGAAGGCCCAGACGTCGACGGCCGAATCGGGGAGGTGCAGTGCGTATCCCGGCGCCGTGCTGACGATCACGCGCGCCGGTGCGCGACGAACCCGCGTGGGTTCCAACAACCGCCGGAGGTGAGAGATGTGGACCTGCAGGGCGGCCAACGCCTTGGGTGGTGGTTCACCCTCCCACAGGTCGTCGATGAGGCGGTCGGTGGACACGACCTGACCCCGGGCGACCACCAGACGTGCCACCAGGGCCCGCTGCCGCGGACCGCCGAGATCGACGGTTCGACCGTCGATCTCGGCGTGCAAGGGCCCCAGTACGCGGATCAGGACCGAGGGTTCGATTGCCCCAGACTATCGGCGGGTGCGCTCGCGCGGGTGATCTTCACACCCGCGACCGCGAAGATCGCACCCATCAGCACCGTCGCCGGGATGATGTAGATCCCCTCGGGGCCGGGCGCTCCCGAACCGCCGACGGCCATCACCAGGGTGGCCAGCACCACCAGCGCACCCGACATCCGGCCGAGGGCAGGGCTCGGGCGCCGTAGTGCGTGGATGCCCAGCAACAGTTGCCCCAGCAGGAACAGCGTTCCCAGTGGTGTGGTCAGCCAGCTCGCCGCGCCCTCGACGGCCGTACCCGCGTCCGCATCGACATGGGTGACCACGAACGCTTCGTGATACGAGCTGATCGGGACGGTCACCGCGAAGCCGACGAACAGCAGCGCGCGGACTGCCCCCGCCCAGCGGGAGGTGCCCAGGGGCAGCAGGGCGGGTAGTCCGACGGCGATCAGCACCGCGCCGACCGCGAAGATCAGGTGAGCTGCGGTCCAGGTGGCAGCCGAGTGCGCGGCTTCGGAGTGTTCCACAGGATGCAGTGCGTTGCCGACGGCGTACAGCACACCACCGGTGACGAGGGCGCTGCCGCGCGCGATTCCGGGGGAAGCGGCCCGGTTCGAGTCGCGTCGGGCGGTCAGGGCGGTCGCTGATGATGGGGGCGGTGACGTGGTCATGCCCTACAGCGTCGGCGGTGCCTCTTGACGTCGACTTGGCGTCGACTTGGCGCCGTCCGAGATCCGATTCGGGGCCAGGAACAGCATCACGACCGCGGCGACGAGCAGCACCCCGCCGAGTACGGTGCACGCCTGTCCCATCGGGGTGATGAACGCCCGCTGTGCCTGTTCGGCGACGGCGGCCGCCAGCTGCGGATCCCGCGGCCGGATCTGTGCGGTCACCTGAAGGGCTTCCGCGAGCGACCGGCGCACGTGCTCGCCGGCCTCCGGTGCGCGCGTCGCGGCGGTGACCCGGTCGGCCACCGGTCCGATGTGCGCGGAGTACCCGGCCGCGACGATGCTGCCCGCCACCGCTATCCCGATCGCCGCACCCAGTTCGCGCGCCGTGTCGTTGACGGCCGAGCCGACGCCCTGGTCGTCGTCGGGGGTGTTGGTCATGATGGCCGTGGTCGCGGGCGCCGAGCTGATCCCGATACCGATGGAGGTCACCACCAACAGCACGGCCAGCGTCCAGTACTCGTGGTAGTCCACGACGCCGAGGAGGAGCATGCCGACCCCGATGATCGCGGTACCCCCGGTGAGTACGTAGCGCAGGTTGAAACGCACGGCGACCCACGTCCCTACCAGGGCGAACGCCATGACGGTGATCACCATCGGGAACAGGGCGACCGCCGACTGCAGTGGCGAGTACCCGAACACCAACTGCAGGCGTTGCAGCACCACGTAGAAGGCGCCGAACGAGGCGAAGAACTGGAACAGCACCGACAGCGACCCGGCCGAGAACGCCCGGTTGCCGAACAACCGGACGTCGAGCAGCACCGTCGACCGCCGCAACTGCAGCATCACGAACAGCACCCCGAGCGCCACGCCTGCGACGATGGCCGCGATCACCACCGGGTCGGACCACCCACGGTCCGGCGCCTCGATGAGGCCCAGTACGACGAGTGCGACCGCCGCGGCCGACGTCACCGACCCCAGCACGTCGAACCGCTGCGGGTCGCGGTCGCGGGAGGTGGCGATGGTGCAGGACAGCACGGCCAGCAGGATCGATGACGCGGCGAACGCGACGAAGATGGAATGCCACCCGAAGAACTGCAGCAACACACCGGTGACGAAGAAGCCCGCGATCGCGCCGACACCCGCGACGGCGGCCCAGATGCTCACCCCGAGCGCCCGTTTGGACGTCGGCAGACCCGAGGTGATCAACGACAGGGTGGCAGGCATGATGAATGCCGCCGCGGCACCGGCCAGGCAACGGGTGGCGATCACCAGGCTCGCGTCCGGCATCCAGATCGGCAGCAGAGAGGCGACCGCGAAGACCACCAGGCCGCCGACGAGGATCTCGCGGCGGCCGAACCGGTCACCTATCGCACCTGCCGGCAGCAGCAGTGCGGCCAGGGTCATGGTGTAGCCGTCGATCAGCCAGGTCATTTGATCCGAGCTCGCTCGGAGCGCGGGTGCGATCTCGGGTAGCGCCGTGTTCAGGGCGGCCATCGCGGCCACCACCACACTCAGCGCACCGCACACCACGACCATCAGCCAACCGGCACGCAGCGACATTCGCTGGTCGACCGGTTCACGGGTCGCCTTCACGTGCTCTCGATTCGCTCGCGTTGTGCAATCGTTACCGCGACACGCGGTCGTCGGACCGCGCGACCCAATGTCACATATGTCACATTAGTAACACGCACCACAGGGGTGCGCAGCTGGCAACTTCCCGGTCGAACCCCGACCATCGAGAGGTGGGTACCGATGGCCACGTCGCAGGCAACCCAGTATTCCGTCGCCGGTCGCCCGAGCACACGGGTACGCGTCATCCGCGTCATGACGATGTTGGCGTCGTTGGCGGTGATCGTCGCGGCGCTGCTGTTGATGCTGCTGTCCGCGCGCTGACCCGCCGCGGGTCAGCCCGCGTGTTTCTCGATCGCCGCGCCCAATCGGGGCAGTGCCGCGATCACATTCTCCTTGGCCTTGGGGCGCAACGCGTTGTACGCGCGCGTCAAGGCGGGCTTGGCGTAGGACGCGCGTCGGTCGGTGACCGACAACAGCGCGTCCGCGGCCTTGTCACCCTCGTCGTGCAGGTGGTCGCCGAACGCGACGCCCGCGGGCCTCGTGGCCCAGAACGGCTCGAGTGCCTCGACGAAATCGGCGAGCATGCGATCCGTCGCCTCCGGGACGATGCCTCTCTTCACCCGGTTGACGGCCGCGTAACCACCTTTGACCGCCGTTCCCGACAATCCCTTCTTGTCCGCCACCTCGGCGTCGATCACACCCACCAGGTCCTTCACCACGGCGGGTCGGCGGTCGGGGTCGAGCAGGACGTCCAGTGATGCAGGCATGTGGTTCTCCGGGGCAACGAGCTCGTACGGGATGGTGACCCATACCGTAGACAATGGCCCTCGGACCCGCCGATCCGTGTCACCGGCACACTGGACGGGTGACCCGATCTGCCGTCCCGCACATCCTCGACGCCGTCCTCGCCGCCTGCGGACTGACCGTCCTGGTCTGCAGCTTCCTCACGTGGGGCAGCTCTGACCAGGGCGTCCACCCCAGCGTCAGCGGTACCGGATCGATCTCGGTGCCCGGTGCCGCCGCCGACGATGTGGCATTCCTCGAGCGATACACCAACCACCCCGGGTCCTTCACCGTCCTCACCGGTGCCCTGATCATGGTCGCCGCCGCGATGGTTTGGCTGGGTGGCCGTCGGATCGGCCGCGTTCACATCGCCACCGCGTGGTCGCTGTTCGCGGTCGCGGTCGGGATGCTGTGCTCGGTGGTCACCATGGCTGTCACCATCTGGTGCATGGTCGACCCGGGCGGCGCGCTGTTCGATACCCAGGTGGCCGAGGCCATGAACTCGTCGGTCGACCTCGCCGTCGGTCCCGGGCTGGTGGTCGCACTGGCCGGTGCGATCCTCGCGTTGGTGACGGCGGCCGGGTTGGGCGCCGGGTTGATCATCGACCGCATCACCGCACGGGCGGCACAGCCACGGTGATGTTCGCGCCGAACGGATCGGCAAGCGACCCGAGTATCCCGTAGGGGGTGTCGGTGGCAGACATCGTGACCGCACCGCCGAGCTCGACCGCCCGATCGAGGACGGCGGCGGTGTCGTCGACGGTGATGTACGACTGCCAGAAGGAGGGTGACTCCGGCGGGAGCATGGACTCCGCCTGCATGATTCCCGCCAGGACCTCACCGCCGATGAGAACCTGGGCGTAGTTCATCTCGCCCGTCAGCTCGTCGTATTCCCACCCGAACGCCTCCGAGTAGAACGTCTTCGATGACTCATAGGCCTTGCTCAGGGTGTCGAACCAGTACGGCGTGCCCGGCTCACCGCGAGTGAGGAACCCGCGGTGGGTGCCGGGTTGCCACAGACCGATGACCGCCCCGGCGGGGTCGGCGAGCACTGCGAGATGTCCCAGATCGGCCACCTGATGCGGTCCGATGAACACCTGACCTCCCGCCTCCTTCACCGCGGCGACCCTCGCCGCGATGTCGTCTGCCCGCAGATAGATGGTCCACACATCGGCGGGCGCCTCGGGGCTCATCGTCGGCATCAACCCGGCGACCCGCACTCCGTTGCGGCGGAAGTTCTGGTAGTTGCCCAGGTCGGGATTGGGATCCTCGACCTCCCAACCGAACAGCTCGCAGTAGAAGGGTGCGACCGTCGCCGGGTCGGAGCTCATGAGGTCCAGCCAGATGGGGGCGGTGTCGGGTGCGTCGTAGGCGGTCATCGTGGTCTCCTCGGGGTCGGGTCGATCGTCTCGCGGGTACAGACCACCGCGCAGCGCATTTCTCATCGTCGGGCGCGCGGAGTCGGTCGTGACCGAGCCGACGTCGCCGCCGCGATCGCCTGCCGTCTGCGACCATGACATCCATGTCGACATCCGCACCGGAATGGACCGCACCGTCATCCGACGTCGAGTTGGCCTCGGAACTCGCCACAGCGGCGGGAGAGTTGCTGGTCGAGTTGCGCGCCGGCAGTCCGCTGTCCGGCCGCGAACTCGGTGACGCCGGTGACACCGCGGCCAACGACCTGCTGCTCGCCCGACTGGCCGAGGCCCGGCCCGACGACGCGGTGCTCTCGGAGGAGTCGGTGGACGACCGGACCCGGCTCACCGCGGACCGGGTGTGGATCATCGATCCGCTCGACGGCACCCGCGAGTTCCGGGAACGCGGTCACGACGACTGGGCGGTGCACGTCGCACTCTGGGAACGCGGTGCCGGACTGACCGCGGGCGCGGTCGCGTTGCCCGCGCTCGGCATCACCTACCGCAGCGACGGCGTACCGGTGCCCGCGACGACGGGTCTACTGCCGGTGACCGGCGAACGGCCGCGGGTGGTGGTCAGTGCCTCGCGACCGCCCGCTGTCGCCGACACCGTCGCCGCTGCCATCGACGGTGAGGTGATCGATCTCGGTTCGGCGGGTGCGAAGGCGATGGCCGTCGTCCGTGGTGAGGCCGCGGCCTACGTGCACGCGGGTGGGCAGTACGAGTGGGATTCGGCCGCCCCGGTCGCGGTGGCCGCCGCCCAGGGTCTGTGGTGCACCCGGATCGACGGAGCGCCGCTGGCGTACAACCGGCCCGACGTCTACCTCCCCGATCTGGTGATCTGCCGCGCCGAACTCGCCGAGACCGTGCTGGCCGCGATCAGAGGCGCAGACCGCTGAGCACCGAGGCGACGGCCGACCGCACGTCGGCGCCCTCGATACGCATCAGATCGTCCTCCGACAGGGTGCTCACGTCCACGTCGCCACTGGTGAGCCGGTATTCGCGTTCCTCTTCGGCGGTCTCGATGACGTTGCGGACGAAGCGACCGTTGCCCGCGAGGTCGATCGCCCGGCGGGCGCTGCCGGACGCATCGGGGCGCACGTCGTGGTACAGCGGCCCGCAGGCGCTCTCCAGCTCGTATTCCGCATCGGCCGTGAGGACGGACTGCCGTCTGCGTGCCATCAGTTCGCCGATCCGCGCCAGCTGCGACGGTGTGTAGGAGTCGAACCGGACCCGCTTGCCGAACCGCGAGGCCATCCCCTCGTTGGTGGCCAGCAACCGGTCGATCTCGTGGTCGTACCCGGCGATGATGACGACCAGTCGGTCGCGGTCGTCCTCCATCCGGGCGAGCAGCGTGTCGACCGCCTCCCGGCCGAACGCGTCACCGCCGGACAGTCCCGACTGCACCAGGGTGTACGCCTCGTCGATGAACAACACCCCGTCCATCGCGGAGTCGATGAGGGCTGACGTCTTGATCGCGGTGCTACCGAGGTGCTCGCCGACCAGGTCGCGGCGACTCGCCTCGACCACCGTGTCGGTCTTGATCAGGCCGAGACCGCAGTAGATCTTCGCAACGATGCGCGCGATGGTCGTCTTACCCGTCCCGGGGGGACCGGTGAACGCCAGGTGCAGGCTGCGGGAGCTGTTGGACAGTCCCTTCTCGGTGCGCACCTTGGCCAGGGTCGCGGCCGACCGCAGCTTGGCCACCTGCGTCTTGACCGACTCCAGACCGATCTGATCGTCGAGCTGCTGCTGGGCCTCGGCGAGCAGCGACTCCTCACCCGCACCCGGGCTACCGTCGGCCACCGGCTCGGGGGCCGACGACGGGTCGAACCGGTCGGTGCGTTCGGCGATCCGTTCCGGCGTGGTCACCAGGATCCCGATCCGCGGGTTACGCAGTGCCTGCTCGGCCATGGTCAGCGATGGGTCGCGGGCGTATACCGCCTGCAACGTCGCCCGCGCCTCCTGCTCGTCACCCTGGGCGCGCAGCACCAGCGCGCGGGTGAACATCGCGCTGTCGGCGGCCTGTGGGATGGGTCCCTGCTCGGCCGATTCCAGGCGTCGGGCGGCCTCGGCGAACATTCCCAGACCGGCACATGCCTCGCCGACCATCACGTCGGCACCCGCCTTCATGTACGGGTCGTCCCACCGCTCGGAACCTCGGAGCACCGCCAACACATCGGGCCAGCGCTGGGTGCTGTGGTGCAACACCGCGCGCACGTAATCGACGATCGGGGTGACCGCGGTAGGCGGGATCTCGTCGAGCGCCTCCTCGGCACCCGCGGGGTCGCGGCCGGTGATGAGGGTGGCCGCGTAGGCGGTCGCCGCCTCGACGGGGTCGGTGAGCGGATAGTCGATGAAGCGTCCGGTGGGGAATCGACCGGCCAAGGTGCGGGCGGGAAGGCCGAGCCTGCGCTGTTCGCGGCCGATGCTCGCCCGCGCCCGGTACAACCGCAGCACCACCTCGGGGCTGCGATCGCCGGTGCTCATCCGACCCAGCCACGCATCGCCCATGTCGGCGTCCCATTCGCTGGCCCGCAGAAAAGCCTTGGCCGCCTGATCGGCATCGGTGCGCGTGACCTGACCGTCCACCGGGATGCCGAGTGACAACACCCCCAGGTCGAACAGTTGACGCGCCTTCCTGACGTCGGTCACGGTGCAGCCCCCCAACGTGGCGTGTGTGCGGTGCCCACAGCCTAGAGGGTCAGCATGGCCGTATCCGACGACCACGTCCCACCTGCGGCCCCGCCGCATCCATCCGACCGACACCAATACACTGGTCCGGTGACTCCACAGGTCGACACCGTGTCCCAGGCCGCCGACACCCCCGAGGTCGCCCAGCCCTACCGTGAGCTCGGCCTCAAGGACGACGAGTACACCCGTATCCGCGAGATCCTCGGACGTCGACCCACCGACGCCGAGCTGGCGATGTACTCGGTGATGTGGTCAGAACACTGCAGTTACAAGTCGTCGAAAGTGCACCTGCGGTATTTCGGTGAGACCACCACCGACGAGATGCGGGCGTCGATGCTCGCGGGCATCGGCGAGAACGCCGGGGTTGTCGACATCGGCGACGGGTGGGCGGTGACGTTCAAGGTCGAGTCGCACAACCACCCCTCGTATGTCGAGCCGTACCAGGGTGCCGCGACCGGGGTCGGCGGCATCGTCCGCGACATCATGGCCATGGGTGCCCGACCGATCGCGGTGATGGACCAACTGCGCTTCGGCGCCGCGGACGGCGTCGACACGCCCCGGGTGGTCGACGGGGTGGTCCGCGGGGTCGGCGGCTACGGCAACTCCCTCGGCCTGCCCAACGTGGGTGGCGAGACCGTCTTCGACCCCTCCTACAACGGCAACCCGCTGGTCAACGCGCTGTGCGCGGGCGTACTGCGTACCGAGGACCTGCACCTGGCCTTCGCGTCCGGTGCGGGCAACAAGATCATCCTGTTCGGCGCGCGCACCGGTCTCGACGGTATCGGCGGCGTGTCCGTGCTGGCCTCGGAGACCTTCGACGACTCCGGAGACGAATCGGGTCCGAATCGCAAGAAGCTGCCCGCGGTACAGGTGGGTGACCCGTTCACCGAGAAGGTGCTCATCGAGTGCTGTCTGGAGCTGTATCACGCCGGGCTGGTGGTCGGTATCCAGGATCTGGGTGGTGCCGGATTGTCCTGTGCGACCTCGGAGCTGGCCGCGGCCGGTGACGGTGGCATGCAGATCTGGCTGGACCAGGTGCCGCGGCGGGCCGAGGGAATGACCCCCGCGGAGGTGTTGTCCAGCGAGTCACAGGAACGCATGTGCGCGGTGGTCACCCCCGGCAACGTCGACGAGTTCATGGCCGTCTGCCGCAAGTGGGATGTGTTGGCCACGGTCATCGGCGAGGTGACCGACGGCGACCACCTGGTGATCACCTGGGGCGACGAGACCGTGGTCGATGTCCCACCACGCACCGTCGCCCACGACGGCCCCGTGTACCAGCGTCCGGTGGCGCGGCCCGATTGGCAGGACGGTGTGATCGCCGACGGCGCAGCCGGACTCGACCGGCCGTCGACACCGGGCGAACTGCGGGCGACGGCACTGCGACTACTCGGTTCGCCCGCGTTGTGCAGCCGCAAGTTCATCACCGAGCAGTACGACCGCTACGTCCGCGGGAACACCGTTCTCGCCGAGCACGCCGACTCCGGGATGGTGCGCATCGACGAGAGCACCGGCCGCGGCATCGCGCTGGCCACCGATGCGTCGGGTCGCTATACCTACCTCGACCCGTACCGCGGTGCCCAGTTGGCGCTGGCCGAGGCCTACCGCAACGTAGCGGTCTCGGGCGCGGCGCCCGCGGCGGTCACCAACTGCCTGAACTTCGGCTCACCCGAGGACCCGGCGGTGATGTGGCAGTTCCAGCAGGCGGTTCGCGGACTCGCCGACGGCTGCGCACAACTGGGCATCCCGGTCACCGGCGGCAACGTCAGCTTCTACAACCAGACCGGTGCGACGGCGATCCTGCCGACCCCGGTGGTCGGGGTGCTCGGCGTGATCGACGACGTGCACCGGCGCATCCCCACCGGGCTGGGTACCGAACCGGGCGAGACGCTGATCCTGTTGGGCGACACCCGCGACGAGTTCGACGGGTCGATCTGGGCGCAGGTCGCCCACGACCACCTCGGTGGGGTGCCGCCCACCGTCGATCTCGACCGGGAGAAGCTCCTCGGTGAGATCATGGTCGCGGCGTCGCGGGACGGCCTGGTCTCCGCGGCCCATGACATCAGCGAGGGCGGTCTGTTCCAGACCGTCGTCGAGGCCGCTCTCGCCGGTGAAACCGGTTGTCGCATCATTCTTCCCGAGGGTGTCGACCCGTTCGTGGCGTTGTTCTCGGAGTCGTCGGGACGAGTGTTGGTCGCAGTACCGCGCACCGAGGAGTCGCGCTTCTCCGGGATGCTCAGCGCCCGCGGTGTGCCGTGGGTTCGGATCGGTGTCGTCGATCAGGGCAGTGACTCCGTGGAGGTGCAGGACCAGTTCAGCATCACCCTCGACGAGTTGCGTGCGACCCACGAGGCCACCCTGCCCGCCCTGTTCGGCCATGCGGCGGTACCGGTTCCGGCGGCGGTGGAGACCCCGACCGCCTGAGGGTCTGCCGCACACCGGTGCTGCCGGTCGGCCCGGTGAGGAGAGCGCTTGCTGCTGACGGTCTTGAACTACGCGGGCATCGCCTTGTTCGCCGCCTCCGGTGCGCTGATCGCGGTACGCCGGGGCCTGGACGTCGTCGGGGTGTGGACACTGGGTCTGGTCACCGGTCTCGGCGGAGGCATCATCCGCGACCTCTTACTGGGAAAGACTCCGCCCGACACGTTCCAGGGTTGGGAGAACCTCACCGTCGCCGCGGCCGCCGCCACAGTCGTCTTCGTGCTGCACCAGCAGTTCGGTCGGCTACGACGAATGGTGTTGGTGCTCGACGCCTTCGGCGTCGCGCTGTTCGCATCGTCCGGCGCGCTCATGGCCGCGCACTTCGGGACCAGCGGCTTCGCGGCCACACTGATCGGCATCACCACGGCGCTCGGGGGCGGAATCCTGCGCGACATCCTCGTCAACGAGATGCCGCTGCTGCTAGAGGACGGTGACCTGCTGGTGTTGCCCGCCCTCGGCGGTGCCGCGACCACCGTCGTCCTCCACGTCAACGGCGTACCCGACAATGCGTGCCTGATCGCCGGTACCGCGGTCGCATTCGCCTTCCGGGTGATGGCGCTGTGGCGCGAATGGCGAGCCCCGCATGCACCCGAGGACCCGATCGGCTCACTCACTGCGATGCTGCGCCGCTGTAGGAAGGGCCCGAGATCAGCGGTCCGCGGCCGTGAAGGACGAGGCTCCTGAAGGATGGGTTCGTGAGGAATGGGTCCGGAGTCATGGATGCATGTGAACCCCTTTGACGATCTTGTCCACGATGTTGCGCTGTGCGTACAGGCCGATGCCCACCAGGTCGAGGTCCGCTCGCCCGACGGCACGCACCGCGGCCCGATTGTCGTGGTCATTGCGCGTCGAGAACAGGTCCGCGGTGAAGATCGATATCCGCACGGAGCGCTCGAATGCCCGCGACCGTGCCTTTCCCAGCGTCTCGGCAGAGCCCGCGAACACCAGCACGGGCTGGCGGAACATCGCGAGGTAATCGGTTCCGTCCGCATCCACATACGGCTCGCCGATAACGTCGGGGTTCGCCGCTGCGATGCCGCTGGTCAGGAAGGACGTGATGTTGAGTCGCTGCCAGACCTCGAGGTCGTCGCGGAGGAGCACCGCGATCTTGGAAGCGGGGCGAACAGGGATGGGGCGGGGGTCCTCGACTGTCTCCATCGGTCGATCGTGAGCCGCGGACCGGGGTCATGTCTTGTACGTTCTTGGCGTGGATGAGGAGTCCGACGTCCGAGCGTGGCGGCCCGCCGTCAAGGGGATCGAAGAGGTATTCCACGCTCGTTTCGTCGACTACGCATACCCACGGCACACCCACGATTCGTGGACTCTGCTGATCGTCGATTCCGGCGCGATCTCGTACGACCTGGACGGCCGCGAACACGGAGCGATGCAGCAGGTCGT
This sequence comes from Williamsia sterculiae, assembly GCF_900156495.1. Lineage (GTDB taxonomy): Bacteria > Actinomycetota > Actinomycetes > Mycobacteriales > Mycobacteriaceae > Williamsia_B > Williamsia_B sterculiae. The sequence continues at coordinate 123,622 of NZ_FTNT01000010.1, read as the reverse complement.
CACCGTGTTGCCGCCGCATGTGCCGCACGACGGACGGGCAGTCACCGCGTCGGGTTTTCGCAAGCGGGTGCTCTACCTCGAGCGGTCGATGCTCGACGGTGTCGGCTCAGCCGTCGACACCCCCGCCCTGCGTGATGCGCGCCTGCGTGATCGTGTGCACGCGTTGCACTCGGCGCTGGCGCGGCCCGGGGATGAGTTGGAGGCGCAGAGCCGGCTGGCGTTCATCCTGGAGCGGACACAACAGCACCTGCGCAACAGCGTCGGCGAGTCCGTCGGGTGTGTCGATTCGTCGTTGGCGCGATCACTGCGCGACCTCATCGACAGTCGGATCCCCATCGGCGTCACCCTTGATCAAGCAGCAGCCGTTCTCCACGCGGAACAGACCCATCTGGTTCGCTCGTTCTCACGCGAGTTCGGAATCGCCCCACACCGATACCTGATCAGCCGCAGAGTGCAACTCGCTCGGAAAATGCTGCTCTGCGGGCAGAGCCCGGCCGCCGTGGCGACGGCCGTCGGATTCCACGACCAGTCGCACCTCAACCGACATTTCACGCGGTTGGTCGGGACCACGCCCGCGCGGTTCGCCCGGCTCACGCCCCGATCCGGCTGAGCGCTGCACGATTACCGCGAACCCGGAAGCGACATCCGCAGCCGCGACAGGTCCGGTCACGAGATCAGCGCGCGGCGTTCTTGATGAACTCCTCGACCCCGACCGGTGGCCGCACTCCGCCGAAGAATCCGCCGCGGACGTGGCGCCGTAGCGCGGTGTCATCGGTGGCACGGGCCGCGGAGTGCCAGAGGTAGCAGTCGTGCAGGATGATGTCGCCGCGGTCGGCGTACACACCCACCTCACCGGGAACCTTGTCGAACCCCAGCGGCATGGCGAAGGGCGAGGTGCGGTCGGTGCGGCCGCCGGTGGACCGGGCGGTCGCAGGCACGCTGACGCCGTTGATGTTGCGGTAGGGGGCCGGGGTGGCCCACAGGTGACTACCGGGCACCACCCGTAGGAAGCCATTGGCCGGGCTGGTCCCGTCGATGTGCACGGTGAAGGCCGTGGACGGCCACACGTCCAGACTCGGACTGGCCTGCCAATCCGAGTGCCAGCCAATGCGGCTGTACCCGGATTCCCTGCCGGGCCGCGCGTCCTGGTAGACCACCCCGAACTGCTCGTGTGCCCGCAGCCAGGCATCGGGCCCGAGTATCCGGCGCATCAGGGCGATCAACAGGGGGTGCTCCACGGCCGATCGCACCCCGCCGGAGAGCTCGTTGACGTATTCGACGTAGTTGGCGAACTTCTCGGCCTTACCCACCTCGTCCAGGAACACCGTGGATCCGTGGCGCGGGTCGAGACCACCGTCGACGACGGCCAGTTGTGCTGCTCGGCATTCACTCTCGACGGTAGCCACGTCGGGCTCGGTGAGCATGCCCCGTAGCACGGCGTATCCGTGCATGTCGTAGAACCAGATCAAGCGGTCCAGGTCGTCTGGTCCGAACACGCCGGTGTCCGTCGGAAAGCTCACCTGCCGAGCCTAGGCCCGCCCGCGGGAGATCGCGCGGTGGAACACCTCGCCTCACACCGGCCAGGTGTGCACCGGCTCGCCCTCGTGCATGAGCACGGCGTAATCGCGGAGCATGCCTGCCAGGGCCTGTGGGCGGCTGTCACCCGCGGCCTCGCGGGCGGAGACGGTCTGCCGCTGCCAGGCGGCCCCGGTCTGCCGGGTCAGACACCGGCCCTCGATGACCGACAGGTAGCGGGACCGGGCCTTGTCACTCACCCCGAAGGCGTCGAGACCGCGATCGGCCAGCGGCAGCAGCCGACGCAGGATCAGCTCGTCCGGACGCACCCATCCGATGTCGGGCCAGTACAGTTGCGCGTCCAGGCCGTCGCGTGCCCCGGAGTGCAGGTTCTCGGACGCCGCGTTGAACGACATGCGAGACCACAGCGGACGATCGGCATCCACCAGACCACGCACCATCCCGTAGTACAGGGCGGCGTTGGACATGGTGTCGAGCACCGTCGGACCGGCGGGAAGCACCCGGTTCTCGATCCGCAGGTGCGCATGGCCGTCGACCACGTCGTACACCGGCCGGTTCCAGCGGTAGATCGTGCCGTTGTGCAGGCGCAACTCGTCGAGGCCGGGGACCTCCCCGGCGTCGAGTTGTCGGAGCGGGTCGTCGTCGGAGCAGACCGGCAGCAGCGCGGGGAAGTACCGGGTGTTCTCCTCGAACAGATCGAAGATGGTGGTGATCCAGCGCTCGCCGAACCACACCCGCGGTCGCACACCCTGATTCTTCAGCTCCAGAGGCCGGGTGTCGGTGGCCTGCTCGAACACCGGGATGCGACTCTCGTGCCACAGCGCGTGTTCGGCGAAGAACGGCGAGTTCGCGGCCACCGCCACCTGCACCCCCGAGATCGCCTGAGCCGCATTCCAATGCGCGGCGAAGTGTTCCGGCGCGACCCGCAGGTGCAGCTGGACCGAGGTGCATGCGGCCTCGGGCAGGATGGAGTCGGTGGTGGTGTGCAGGCGCTCGCCGACCCGCTCGTCGGCCAGCGGAACCCCATCGATGTCGATCTCGATGTCCTCACCGCGAGCGGCGACTATCTGTTGGTTGAGCAGGTCGTACCGGGGGTTGGCCGAGATCCATTGGTGGCCCAGGTGCTCGGTGCGCAGGGTGGGCAACATGCCGATCATCACCAGGTGGGTGTCGGTGGCTGCGGCCTGTCGCTCGGCGCGGTTCAGCGACGACCGCAGTGCCTGTTCCAACGTGATGGTCTCGTCACCGACCAATGGTCGTGGCGCGACGTTGATCTCGATGTTGAACTGGCCCAGTTCCGTCTGATAGTCGGGGTCGGCGATGGCGGCCAGAGTGGTGGTGTTGGCCATGGCGGGGTTCATCGCGCGATCGATGAGGTTGAGCTCCACCTCCATGCCGAGCAGCGGTTCCGGTGGCCGCCCGTGGTCGGTGAACATGTTCTCGGCGAGCATCCGGGCGATGGCGTCGGTTCCGCGGTGTACCTGTGCGCGGAACCGGGTGCGGTCGTCGCGGGTGAACTCGCGGCTGCTCACATCGGTGCCCATCGCGCAATCGTGTCACCTCGATGCCGGGCTATGTAGGGTGATGATCTGTTCTTCACATACCGGAGGGGAGTCGGCACCCGATGAGCAATCCGTGGGACAAACCCGACGGTGAACAACCCCGGTACGGCGACCAACCCCCGTACGACCAACCCCAATACGGTCAACAGCCCCCGTACGGCCAGCCGCAGGGTTACGGCCAGCCGCCGGCGTACGGGCAACCCGCCTACGGCGCACCCGGGTGGCAGCCCGGGCCGCCGCAGGGCCCACCCCCGGAGAACTACATGGTGTGGGGCATCCTGACCACCATCCTGTGCTGCCTGCCGTTCGGGATCGTCTCCATCGTCAAGGCGGGGTCGGTCAACACCCTGTGGGCGCAGGGTGATGTGGCGGGTGCGCAGAAGGCCTCCGCGGATGCGAAGAAGTGGGCGATCTGGGGTGCCGTGTCCGGCGCCCTGATCATCCTCATCGTTGTCGTCGTCTACATCGTCCTGTTCGTCGTGCTGGTGGACCACATCAACGACCTTCCCGACACCGAATACTCCACCACCACCACGTTGTGACCGTGCAGGAGCCGCCGCGCGGCCCGGCCGCGGTGAGCACGGCGCTCGCCGCGCCTGCGGCGGTCGGTGTCGCGGCCGCCGCCGGGTGCGCCGCGATCTGGTTCGCCGATCCGACCACCCCGGGCGGGATCATCCCGGTCTGTCCGACCAAGGCGCTCTTCGGTATCGACTGTCCGGGGTGTGGCGGGTGCCGGATGATCTACGCGCTGCTGCACGGCGACGTGCCCGCCGCCCTGCACTACAACGCCGTCGCGTTGGTCGGGGTGGTGCTCCTGATGACCGCGTACGTCACCTGGATCGTCGGGCGGGTCCGCGGTCGCCGGTTGCCCGGTTGGCAACACCTCCGGTACGCCCCGGCGGTCACACTCGTGGTGATCGCCGTCTGGTTCGTGATCCGCAACATCCCGGTCGCGCCGTTCACCGGACTGCACGTGTGACGAGAGCGGCAGCCACCATCACCGGCCGTCCGGGCCGGCGGGCACACTGCACTCGATGCCGAACAAGAAGCCCGTCGACGCCGCTGAGGTCCGGGACGCGATGCTCGCCGTCGCCGAGTGGCTGCACGACGACACCGCGCCACCCCCGCCGCGTCCCGCCCTCGCCGCTGCGGTGCGTTTGACCGCCCGCGCGCTGGCCCAGGACGCTCCCGGGGCATCGGTGGAGGTCCGGGTGCCACCGTTCGTCGCGGTGCAGTGCATCCCCGGCCCTCGGCACACCCGGGGAACCCCACCGAACGTCGTCGAGACCGATCCCCGTACCTGGCTGCTGCTGGCCGGGGGGCTGCTCGGCGTCGAGGACGCGGCGGCGCGCGGAGAGCTGACTGCGTCGGGGTCGCGAGCGGGCGAGATCGCCGATCACCTGCCGGTGATCCCGCTGCAGAACCGCAGGCCGGGGGAATAACACCCCTCCGGACACGGTTGGCAGGGCCGAGACACACCGAGTGGTCGTGGGTGATGATTCGCCTCCGGCGTCGGCCCCGCCGTACACTCGGCCCCACGCCCAACCAGCCCAGGGAGTGCCCGTGAGCGAGCTGTCCGCCGACCAAGTGGATGTACCCGAGAACGAGCCCCGCGAGGAATGTGGAGTCTTCGGTGTCTGGGCTCCCGGCGAGGAAGTCGCCAAGCTCACCTACTACGGGCTGTATGCCCTGCAGCATCGCGGTCAGGAAGCCGCGGGCATCGCCGTCGGTGACGGCAGCCAGGTGCTGGTGTTCAAGGACCTCGGACTGGTCAGTCAGGTGTTCGACGAGCAGACCCTTGCGGCGATGCAGGGCCACGTCGCCGTCGGGCATTGTCGCTACAGCACCACCGGGTCCACCACCTGGGAGAACTCGCAGCCGATCTTCCGTACCACCGACGCCGGCACCGGAGTCGCCCTCGGACACAACGGCAACCTGGTCAACACCGCCGATCTGGCCAGCCGGGCCCGGTCCCTGGGCCTGATGGACTCCCGCCGCGCGGGTGGTGCGACCTCCGATTCCGACGTCGTCGGTGCCCTGCTCGCGCACGGTGCCGCCGACTCCACCGTCGAGCAGGCCGCGATGGACCTGTTGCCGTCGTTGCGGGGCGCGTTCTGCCTGACTTTCATGGACGAGCACACGCTGTACGCGGCGCGGGACCCGCACGGCGTCCGACCGCTCTGTCTCGGTCGGTTGGATCGTGGCTGGGTGGTCGCGTCCGAGACCGCGGCCCTCGACATCGTCGGAGCCTCCTACGTGCGAGACATCGAGCCCGGTGAGTTGCTGGCCATCGATGCCGATGGGGTGCGGTCCAAGCGGTTCGCCCAGCCGACACCCAAGGGTTGCGTGTTCGAGTACGTCTACCTCGCCCGACCCGACAGCGTCATCAACGGCCAGTCGGTGCACTCGTCACGGGTGGACATCGGCCGTCGACTCGCCCGTGAGGCGCCGGCCGAGGGTGATCTGGTGATCCCCGTGCCGGAGTCGGGGACACCGGCCGCGGTCGGGTTCGCTCAGGAGTCCGGCATCCCCTACGGCCAGGGGCTGATGAAGAACGCGTACGTGGGACGCACGTTCATCGAACCGTCGCAGACCATCCGACAGCTGGGTATCCGTCTCAAGCTCAATCCGTTGCGCGAGGTCATCCGCGGCAAACGACTCGTGGTGGTGGACGATTCCATCGTGCGCGGCAACACGCAGCGGGCGCTGATCCGGATGCTGCGTGAGGCCGGTGCCGCCGAGGTGCATGTGCGGATCGCATCGGCTCCCGTGCGGTGGCCCTGTTTCTACGGCATCGACTTCGCCTCACCCGCCGAACTCATCGCCAACGGCATGGAATCCGAAGAGGGAATGATCGAGGGTATCCGGCACGCGATCGGGTCGGACTCGCTGGCCTACATCAGCGTCGACGAGATGATCGCCGCCACCAAACAGCCCGCCGAGAACCTCTGTGCGGCATGCTTCGACGGAAAATATCCGATCGAGCTGCCGACGGAGACGGCGATGGGCAAGTCGGTGTTGGAGACGATGCTGAAGAACGCCGCAGGCGACGAAGAGCATCTCGCCGTCGCCGTCGCCGACGACAACGTCAGCGCGCTGCGGCGTCCGTAGACGTCGGCGACTCCGACACCCGCTGCGTCCGGCGGTACAACCAGCCGACCAGCAGCACGAACACGACGAGGCCGAGCAACTGAGCCCAGTTGTCGAAGCCGTCGCCGACGATGGCGAGGGGAGTCTCCGAGCCCGTGCCCGCGACGATCCCCGCGAACACCACGCCGTACAGACTCTCGCCGACGATCAGGCCGCACGCCACCAGCACGCCGAGTCGTTTGGTGCGCTCCACGTTGGTCGCGCGCCGCTCCGACCACCGGTTGTAGAGGTGCCCCAGAACGGCACCGAACGGGATGACCAGTGTCAAGGAGATCGGCAGATACATTCCCAAACCGACAGCAAGCGGCGGGAGTCGGAAGCGTGTGGTCTTGCCCAGGATCTCGTCGACGGCGATCACCCCGAGGCCGATGAGGGCACCGGTACCGATCAACGCCCAGTCGAGCGAACCGCCGAAAACGCCTTTCACCAACGACGAGATCAACGAGGCCTGAGGGGCGGCGAGGGCGTCGTCGCCGGCACCCGGCGCGCCGGCGAACCCGAACGCCTTCTGCATCAGCTGGAGGATGGGCGGGATCACCGCCGAACCGAAGATCACCCCGATCACCAGCGCGACCTGTTGCTTCCACGGTGTGGACCCGACCAGTTGGCCGGTCTTGAGGTCTTGCAGATTGTCGTTGGAGATGGTCGCGACACCGAACACCACCGCCGTGGTGAACAGGGTGTAGGCGATGAGTGCTTCGGTCTGCGAACCGTTGGAGCTGCCGAACGTCACCTTGATGAGCAGAGCCGCGCTGATCGCGACGAGGATGCCCACACCCGAGATGGGGCTGTTGGACGACCCGATCAGCCCGGCCATGTAACCGCAGACGGCGGCGATCACCAGTCCGAGCACGAGGATGTACAGCAGGCTGACCGTGATGATGCCGCCCACGCTGCCGTGCAACACGGTGTCGCCGGTGAACTCCCACAGCAACAGCCCGATCGGTAGGAGCATCAACACCGTCACCGCGGCGACGAGCTGAATGGGGACGTCGCGTTCGGTGATGTCCACCGTCGAACCGCCGCGGCGCAAGCGGGCAGATCTGGCCGACTCGATGATGCCGGTGACGATGGGTCGCATGATCTTGACCAGCGTCCACACGGCGGCCACGGCGATCGCTCCGGCGCCGATGAACCGGACGTCCGACGAGAACACATCGGACACGGAGTCGGCCAAAGCATCGCTCGCCGAGAGATTTCCGGCGGTGCGGAGAGGAAGCAGAATGCCGAAGGAGATGATCAGTCCGATGAACATCGCTATGCCGACGGTGAGCCCGACGAGGTGGCCGACGCCGATGAGTGCCATCGAGAGGCTCGCGCCGACCATCGTGCCGCCGGATCCGACCCTGAATGCGGTGGACAACGAGTTGCTGATCACCTTCAACGACGAGGCCAGGGAGAACAGCACGGCGACCACGGCGGCGATGGTCAGTGTCCGGAGTCCGGTCTTGTTGTCGCGGGCTGCCTCCTCGGAGTCCGAGGTGCCCACCTTGAGCACCTCGGCGCCGGCGACACCCTCCGGGTACGGCAGATCGGACCCGGTGACCAACGCTCTGCGCAGCGGGATCGAGTACGCCACCCCCAGAATCCCGCCGAGTGCGCACACACCCACCGTCGTCCAGTAGGGGAACCCGGTCCACCAGCCGACCATGATCAGGCCGGGGAGCACGAAGATGATCGCCGACAACGTCCCGGCGGCCGAGGCGATGGTCTGGACGATGTTGTTCTCCACCAGCGAGTGGTTGGCGAAGTAGCGCAGAACGCTCATCGAGATGACCGCAGCAGGGATCGAGGTCGCGAACGTCAGTCCGACCTTGAGCCCGAGATAGACGTTGGCCGCGGTGAAGACGAGGGTGATGAGCCCGCCGAGGATGATCCCGCGCACGGTGAGCTCCCGTACGGCACTGGCCTGGGGATGATGAACGGACATTTCTGCCGCCTTCCGATCCGACGAGATCGATGATGTCGAGTATGGACGACGTTACGGCCATGTGTCGGCAGTCGGTCACACCCACGCCGTCGGGTGGCGAAGGGTGCGTCGAGATGGTCGCCGCAGCTGCCGAACGCGCGTGCCTCGCCCCGTGTGAATTCACCGGTTTTTACTCTTCGGAAACACGCTCTGTGTAACGTTCGCCCCTGTGCGTGGGCTCAGCGCGAACCGCCGGAGCCCGATCATCTGGTCCTGATCAAGGATCGTGAGAATAGAGGAATGACTTGAGAATAGCTGCGCCACAAGCACAGTCAATCGCCAAGGCCGCAGTGGCGACCACCGCGGCAGTCGTCACCGGGGCATTGTTCCTCAGTGCCTGCGGCGCGGGGCGGACGGACAGCTCGAGTGGGGGAGGCGGTACCGTCACCGTCGGAACCACCGATCAGATCTACTCGCTCGACCCCGCGGCCTCGTATGACAACGGCTCGCTCGCGGTCATGAAGAACGTCTACCCGTTCCTGATGGATTTCGAGCCAGGCAGCGCGAAACTGAGCCCGTCCGCGGCCGAGAAGTGTGACTACACGCAGCCCGCCGTGTACAGCTGCACGGTGAAGTCGGGTCTGAAGTTCGCCAACGGTGACCCGCTGACCGCCTCGAGCGTGAAGTTCAGCTTCGATCGCATGATCGCGATCAACGATCCCAACGGCCCGGCGTCATTGCTGGCGAACCTCGATCACACCGATGCCCCCGACGCGACGACGGTCAACTTCACCCTGAAGGCACCCAACGACCAGACATTTCCCCAATTGCTGGGGACGAACGTCGGTCCGATCGTCGACGAGAAGGTCTTCCCGGCCGACAAGATCCTCGACGACGACGCCATCGTGAAGTCCAATGCCTTTGCCGGGCAGTACAAGATCACCAGCTATCAGAAGAATCAACTGGTCGAGTACAAGAAGAACGACGGTTACAACGGTCTGCTGGGTGCACCCAAGAGTGACACCGTTCGGGTGAAGTACTACGCACAACAGACCAACCTGAAACTCGACATAGAGCAGCAGCAGATCGATCTCGCCTATCGTTCGTTGACCCCCACGGACATCTCGGCGTTGCGCAGCAACGACAAGCTGACGGTGCACGAGGGGCCCGGCGGTGAGCTCCGCTACCTGGTGTTCAACCTCGACACCATGCCGGGCGGAACGCCGGAACAGAAGTTGGCCGTGCGCAAGGCGATCGCTTCGTCGGTCGACCGCTCGGCGTTGGCCAAGGACGTGTACCAGGACACCTACAGCCCTGCGTACAGCATGATCGCCGGTGGCCTCACCGGTGGCGTGGACTCGTACAAGAAGTACGGCGAGACGCCGAACAAAGCTGCAGCACAGAAGTTCCTGAGCGACGCCGGGGTGACGGCGCCGGTACCGGTCAACCTCTGGTACAACCCGGACCACTACGGCGCGAGCTCCGCGGACGAGTACGCCAAGATCAAGGCACAGCTGGAGAGCACGGGGTTGTTCAGGGTCACGCTCAACTCGGCGAACTGGGAGACCTACAACAAGGCTCGGGTGAAGGACACCTACCCCGTCTACCAGCTCGGATGGTTCCCCGACTTTCCCGATGCCGACAACTACCTGACGCCGATGCTGGACGAGAACAACTTCCTGAAGTCGCATTTCTCCGATCCGGGCATCACGAAACTCCTCGCCGAGGAACGTAGCGAGCAGGACGCGTCCAAGCGACAGCAGATCCTGACCGAGATCCAGGACACCGTGGCCGACAAGTTCATCCCGACGCTGCCGCTGTTGCAGGGCAAGCAGATTGCCGTCGGGGTGAAGTCCCTCGACGGTGTCATCCTGGACAAGTCGTTCATGCTCCGTCTCGGGACGCTGCAGAAGAGCTGACATGACCGAGTCGCTCGCAGCTCCGGTCGAGGACGCGGTCGACACACCCGGAGCGGGAGGCAAGGGCGGCAACGTCTTCGCCTCCCGTAAGGGTGCGTTGGCGAAGTTCCTGGCCGTTCGATTCCTGTTGATCATCCCCACGGTGTGGATCCTGGTCACGGTGGTCTTCTTCGTCATGCGGATCGCCGGTGACCCGATATCGGCGAAGCTCGGCGGCATCCTGCCGCCCGAGCAGATCGCCGAGCGACGTCACGCCGCGGGCCTCGACAAGCCGATCCTCACCCAGTACTGGGACTACATCTCCGGCCTGTTGACCGGTGACCTCGGCCGGGCCAACGCCGACGGCGAAGCCATCAGCCACGTCATCGTGGTCTACGGAGCGGCGACGCTGGAACTGGTGTTCTGGTCGTTGATAGTGGCCTTCCTGGTCGGTATCCCGTTGGGACGCTTCGCCGCAACCCACCGCGACCGGCTCTCCGACGTGTCCCTGCGGATGTTGGCCATCTTGTTCTACGCGGCCCCGGTGTTCTTCGTGGGCATGTTGTTCAAGCTGATCTTCTCGGCCGAGCTGGGGTGGCTGCCGTCCAACGGCCGCGCCGACGTCTCCACCGAGCTCGACCTGCAGAACGTCTCACCCGAGACGCACATCTACATCATCGACGCCATCCTCTACGGGGATCCGCACGGCATCGCCGACGTGCTCGCCCACGCGGTGCTCCCGGCCCTTGCTCTGGGGTTGATGACCGCGGGCGTCTTCCTGCGACTGGTGCGGGTCAATCTGCTGCAGACGCTGCGGTCGGGTTACGTGGAGGCCGCCCGTGCCCGCGGTGTGCCCGAACGCACGGTGGTCGGTAGGCACGCGTTTCGCAACGCACTGGTCCCGGTCGTCACCGTGATCGGTATGCAGATCGCGATGATGCTCGGCGGCGCCGTACTCACGGAGACAACCTTCGAATGGAAGGGCCTGGGATATCAGCTCGCTCGGTACCTGCAGGACAGTGACTACATCGCGGTGCAGGGCATCGTCGCATTCATCGCGGTGGTGATCGCGCTGATCAGTTTTGTGATCGACGCAATCGTCGCGCTCATCGATCCGCGCATCCGCTTCTAGGGGGCGACGTCATGACCGAACCCATCGCAGACCCCGCCCTCACCCACATCCGCGACACCCCGCCACCGTCGCGTGGCGGCCGCCGTCTGCCCGGCAGCGGCCTGTTGCAGATGACCGCAGGTCTGCAACGGGCCACCCTGATCGGTGGTCTGGTGTTGGTGGCACTGTTCGTGCTGATCGCCGTCTTCGCGAACCTGCTGGCGCCGTACGGCTTCAGTCAACAGAGTGAGAACGGGCACGCGTTCCCGTCGCTCGCCGGGCCGTCCGGCGACCATCTGTTCGGCACCACCGTCGGCCAGCTCGATGTGTTGTCGCGAGTCCTCTTCGGCGCACGTACCGCACTGTTCGTCATCGTTCTCGCACTGCTGTTCTCGATCATCGTCGGTGTGGCTCTCGGCCTGGTGTCCGGTTATGTGGGTGGCTGGGTGGATCGAGTTCTGGTGCTGTTCATGGACGCCATGTACGGCTTCCCGTCGCTGCTGCTGGCGATCGTGGTGTCGGCGTCGTTGGGCGCGCATCTCAAGGGTGGCTTCGGCGGCATCCTGTCGGCGGCCATCTCCATCACGGTGGTCTTCGTACCGCAGTACTTTCGGCTGGTCCGCAACGCCACGGTGTCGGTGAAGACCGAACCGTTCGTCGATGCCGCGCGGGTGACCGGTGCCAGTGCGACGCGCATCATGCGCAAACACATCTTCGTCAACGTCACCTCCACGCTTCCGGTGATCGTCACACTCAACTGCTCGGAGGCCATCCTGACGTTGGCAGGCCTCGGGTTCCTCGGTCTGGGAATCGAACCGACGGCGGCCTCCGAGTGGGGATACGACCTCAATCGGGCGCTACCCGACGTGACCAACGGCATCTGGTGGACCAGCGTGTTCCCCGGTGTGTCGATCGTGTTGGTGGTGCTGGGATTGACGATGGTCGGCGAGAGCATCAACGAGGTGACCAACCCGCTGCTGCGCACGCGGCGTGGTGGCAGACGGACCGGATCCACATCCGCGAACCCGGCCCCGACGGGCGGAGAAGAGCAGCGATGAACGCACCCGAGATCTCCCGTCCGGTGTCGGAATCGGCTCCGGTGCTGGCCATCAGCGACCTGTGGGTCACCTTTCTCACCGACGCGGGCGAGGTGGATGCGGTTCGTGGTGTCAGCTTCGCGGTCAACCGCGGTGAGGTGCTGGCCGTGGTCGGCGAGTCCGGTTCGGGGAAATCGGTGAGTTCGCGAACCGCCATGGGGTTGTTGCCGGAGACGGCTACCGTGCGGGGCAGCGTCACCCTCGACGTCGACGGTGACGGGGCTCGCGACGTCACCGGGATGTCGTCCTCTGAGCTGACCGCCATGCGCGGCAAGGACGTCGCGATGGTGTTCCAGGAGCCGGGAGCAGTGCTCGATCCCTTGTTCACGGTGGGTGCCCAGATCGCCGAGGCGGTCCGCGCCCATCCCGACGAGGGACAGAAGCTATCGCGCAAACAGGCTCGTGAGAAGGCGATCGACCTGCTGAGGCTGGTCCGGTTACCCGATCCGGAGCGGCGGGTCGACTATTTCCCACACGAGCTGTCCGGTGGTCAGAAGCAGCGCGTGGTGATCGCCATGGCCATCGCGTGCGGGCCGACGGTGATCATCGCCGATGAGCCGACAACCGCTCTGGACGTGACGGTGCAGGCGGAGATCCTCGACCTGTTACGCGATCTCAAAGACCGTCTGGACAGCGCGGTGGTGTTGATCACCCACAACATGGGTGTGGTCGCCGACATGGCGGACCGGGTGGTGGTGATGGACAAGGGTCGGGTGGTGGAAGAGCAGCCGGTCATCGACCTGTTCGCCCGTCCGCGTGAGCGCTATACCCAGACGCTGCTGGCCTCGGTGCCACATCTCGGCGACGATCCGCAGTTGCCCGTGGTCCTCGAGGACGCCGACGTGGTGCTGGAGGTGACCGACCTGTGCGTCGATTTTCCGACCGGCCTGGGATCGTCGTTCCGTGCTGTCGACGATGTCTCGCTCACCATCGTCCGCGGTGAAACCCTGGGTCTGGTGGGCGAATCCGGATCCGGTAAGTCCACCATCGGCCGGTGTGTGGCCGGGTTGCAGCAGCCGACGTCGGGAAAGGTGGTGGTGTTGGGCACCGATATCGCCGGGTTGTCGGGCCGCAAGATGCGTCCACTGCGCAAACGGTTCGGTTTCGTGTTCCAGGACCCGGCGACGTCGCTGAACCCCCGGATGACGATCGGCGAGTGCATCGCCGAGCCGTTGATCGTGCACGGATACGGCGCCGCGGCGGCCATCCGCGCCCGGGTCAGCGAACTGGTCGACGCGGTGGCGCTGCCATCGGGCGGAGCGGCCCGATACCCGCACGAGCTGTCCGGTGGGCAGCGCCAGCGCGCGAATCTGGCCCGGGCGTTGGCGATGGAACCCGACCTCTTGGTCGCCGACGAGCCGACCAGCGCACTCGATGTGTCGGTACAGGCATCGGTTCTCGACCTGTTCCTGATGCTGCAGAAGGAGTGGAACTTCGGCTGCCTCTTCATCAGCCACGACCTCGCGGTGGTGGAGATGCTGGCCCGCCGCACGGTGGTGCTGCGTGACGGCACGGTGGTGGAGAGCGGACCGACGTCTGCGCTGTTGTCCTCGCCTCGAGAGGAGTACACGAAACGTCTGGTCAGCGCGGTCCCGGTACCCGACCCGCTCGAGCAACGTCGGCGACGTGCCGAGGGTGCCGGAGGCGTCGGGTCCGTCGGGTAGCGTGTGGCGCGTGACGAACGAGGGCTCGAAATCGGTTCGTGCGGGTGAACCGGGAGGTCAGCACGCATCGTATGCATCCGCCGGCGTCGACATCGACGCAGGCGAACGAGCCGTCGAGATGTTCGTTCCCCACGCCAAACGTGCATCTCGCCCCGAGGTCCTGGGTGGGTTGGGCGGGTTCGCCGGGTTGTTCCAGCTGCGCGGTAACTACCGCGAGCCGGTGTTGGCCTCCTCGACCGACGGCGTGGGCACCAAGATCGCCGTCGCTCAGGCGATGGGCAAACACGACACCGTCGGTCGCGACCTCGTCGCCATGGTGGTCGACGACCTGGTGGTGTGCGGTGCCGAACCGCTGTTCCTGCAGGACTACATCGCGGTCGGCCGGGTGGTCCCGGAGACGGTCGCGGAGCTGGTGAAAGGGATCGCCGACGGCTGCGTCGACGCCGGCTGCGCCCTGCTCGGTGGCGAGACGGCCGAGCATCCCGGACTGATGGAGGCGGGTGCCTACGACCTGTCGGCCACCGGTGTGGGCGTCGTCGAGGCCGACGCCATCCTGTCCCCGGACCGGGTGCGGCCCGGTGACGTGGTGATCGGCATGGGATCGTCCGGCCTGCACTCCAACGGGTACTCCCTGGCTCGGAAGGTGTTGCTCGAATGGGGTCATATGGACCTCGGCGGTCACGTGGAGGAGTTCGGCCGCACCCTCGGTGAGGAACTGTTGGAGCCCACCACCATCTACGCGCGGGACTGCCTGGCCCTGGCCGCCGAAGCCGAGGTGCGCACGTTCGCGCACGTCACCGGTGGTGGATTGGTCGAGAACCTCGCCCGGGTCATTCCGCCCGGCCTCATCGCCGAACTCGATCGCGGCACCTGGAGTCCCGCGCCGGTCTTCGCGATGATCGCGCAGCGAGGGCGGGTGGAGCGTGCCGAGATGGAACGCACCTTCAACATGGGTGTCGGAATGGTCGCGATCGTCGCTCCCGCCGACACCGACCGGGCACTGGCGGTGCTCACCGCTCGGCACCTGGACTGCTGGGTGCTCGGGACGATCACCAGATCCCATCAGGGGAAGGACACCCAGCCCGGTCGGGCAGCGCTCACCGGGGAGCACCCCCGGTTCTGATCGGGCAGCAGGGATGGCTAGCGCGCCTCAGGCGCGCTTCCACTCCTCCTCGTCGGCCCAGCGGTCCACGATGGGGTCCGCGTCGGCGTGGTTGTGATCCTCACTGGACAGTTCACGCTGAAGGCTTTCGAAGTCGGTGTCATGCGTGCTGTATTTCAGCTGACGTGCCACCTTCGTCTGCTTTGCTTTTGCCCGGCCGCGGCCCATATGGGACCCCCTCGCACAATGACGGGGCGGCCAAACATGTGTGGCGGCCCCGTTCTGAGTTTACAAATGCTGTCGTGGACGCCAGTCTAGCGCGCGCTCTGGAGTGGTGCGGACTGCCTCGACGGGGCACGGCCAAAAATCCTGGACGTGCGTCATTAATTTACGCAGATGTTTTGTCGGGCGCACCGTGGGTGGCGCGCTTCAGGGCCTTGGTTGCCTCACGCCGCACCTTCGCGGGCAGGTCCGGGTCGGCGAGGAGGGCGCGCAACGCGTCGGGGTCTCCCGTACCCGCCAGCAGGTCGCGTACCCGGACCCCGTGGTCCGGCCGCGACACCACGGTCACCTCGTCGCCCGCCTGGATCTCACCGGGCGTGCAGACCCGCAGGTAGGCGCCGAAATCACCGCGGTCCAGGAACCGCTTCACCCAGCGCGGCTCCGCCGCCCAGACGGCGAAGGTACGGCACGGCATCCGGGGGATGGTGGCCTCCAACTCCACGGACCGTCCGACCCGCCAACGCTCGCCCACCACGGCGTCGGTGACGGCCAACCCGCTCACTCGCAGGTTCTCGCCGAACCAACCGGCAGGCAGGTCACGGCCCAGGTCGGTAGCCCACCGTGCTGCCTCGGCGTCGTCGTAGGCGTAGACGGCCTGGTCGACGCCGCCGTGATGACGGGTGTCACAGCTGTGGTCCAGCGTCAGGCCCGTCTCCACCACTGCGACGGGTCCGCTGAGCGGCCGCTTGTCGATACCGCTCGCGCCGATCGAGTCGAGTACGACGTCGCGTTGGGCGGCGCAGACAGCGAGCACCCGCCCTGTGGTCGGGCGGGCCATCGTCACCGGCCCCGCAGGCCGTCGATGGCAGCACGGCCGGCCTGGACGCGGTCGTCGACCCGGATCGAATTGGGATCGATCCGTGCGGCCACGCCGTCGACCACGAGGTCGGCGTCGACCGGGACCGATCTCTTGACCAGGGCCAACGCGATGGGTCCGTAGTCGTAGTGGTCGACCACGGTGCCCAACCGACCGACCACCCGGCCGGCCGCGGTGACCTCCGTCCCGGTCTGGGGGCGCTCCCCGGCACTCCCGTCGAGCTGCAGCAGCACCAGATGTCGAGGCGACCGACCCAGGTTGTGCACCCGGGCGACGGTCTCCTGGCCGCGGTAGCAGCCCTTCTCCAGGTGCACCGCGCCGAGCTCGTCGCGCCCGCCGATCCAGTCGACCTCGTGCGGGATGGTGCGCTCGTCGGTGTCCCGGCCGAGCCGGGGGAGCACCGCGGCCACGCGATGCGCCTCGTGGGCCCAACTGCCCGCGGGTCGTGCGCCTGCTTCGTCGAGCTGCGCCCACCATCCATCGAGCTGACTGCTCGGCACCACCAGGTCGAGCGTCGGCAGGGTCCGATGTACACCGATGGGCGGCATCACCCGCCAGAATCCCTGTGGCTCCGCGTCGTGGTGCTGTTCGGGCAGGTCACCGGCCTGATACACGGCGACGTCGGCTGGTAGCTCCAACAGGTCGGCGATCGGGCCGGACAAGAAGCCGGGTCCGATGAGGGTGAGCACGGCGAGATCCGGACGCGCGACCGGCTCGACCTTGGCCCAGAAGACCATCTTCTGCAGGAATGCCAGGAGCTCGGCGACTCGGTCGGCCTCGGTGTCGAGATAGGTCACCCCGTCGACGTCGGTGACCACGAAGTGGTCGAGGACACGCCCGTTGCCGTCGAGATTGAGGTTCTCGGCGCTGCGACGATCCGGCAGGTTGCTGACGAACTGGCTGGAGATGGTGTGCAGCCAGCTGAGCCGCTCCGGGCCGTCGAGTTCGATGACTCCGCGATGAGACCGGTCGACGAGTATCGCGCCCCCGACAGCGGCGCGTTGCTCGCCCAGTGGATCACCGAGATGCCACGCGACACCCTGGTCGGGACTCCCCTCGGGGGCGTCGACCGCCCCCTGCTCGACGAGTTTCGGCAACAACACCGAACGGGACGAATACTCGGTCTGGACCACGGGTCCATCGTAGTCGTCGGCGCGGGGCGGGCCGCTATCCTGAGCGCCATGCCTGACCCGATCCTGGTGACGTTGGATGGTGCTGTTCTCGACCCGAACGTGCCGTTGCTGTACGCCGACGACCTCGCCGCGGTGCGCGGTGACGGCGTCTTCGAGACGCTGTTGGTACGCGACGGCACGGCCCGCTGCGTCGACCGCCACCTCGACCGTCTGGACCGCAGCGCCAAGGCGCTGGACCTGCCCGCACCCGACCTCGACCGCTGGCGGTCGGCGATCGAGACCGGCCAGCGGGTATGGGCGCAGCGTTGGGGTGGTGACCGTGAGGGCATGATGCGCGTGGTCTATTCCCGGGGCCGGGAGTCGGCGCCGGTGGACGCCGTCGCCCGGGCGCGCAGCTCCGAGACCGGGATCAGCAGGGAATCCAACGAGGCGACCGCGTACCTCACCGTCGCCCCGGTGCCGCAGCGGGCTTTCGACGTGCGCGCCGGCGGGGTGTCGGTGCTCACCGCGCAGCGCGGGTACTCGATCGACCTCGCCTCGGCCGCGCCCTGGCAGTTGTACGGCGCCAAGACCCTCAGCTACGCGACCAACATGGCCGCTCTGCGATGGGCCGCCGAGCAGGGGGCCGACGACGTGATCTACCTCAGCGCCGAGGGTGCGGTGCTGGAGAGCCCGCGCTCGACGGTGATCACGGTTCGTGGCGACACCCTGGCCACCCCGCCGCCGGAGAGCGGAATTCTCGCCGGCACCACCCAACAGGCCGTCTTCGCGCTCGCCGAGAAAGAGGGATGGCGCACCTCGACCGAGAGACTGCGCACTCCCGATCTCATTGCCGCCGACGCGGTCTGGCTGGTGTCGAGCGTGACGTTGGCCGCCCGGGTCACGGCGTTGAACGGCTACCGCATGCCGACCCCCGAGCGCCCCGGTGAGTTCGCCGACCTCGTGGATCGCGCCATCCTGGCCGGCTGATCGTCGCCTGCCCCGCCATCGTCACCCGGATGTTCGAGAGGTGACGCTCTTCGCCGGGTGTTGTCCACCCGGATGCTCGGGCGTACTGTCATAGCCAGCTACTACTACTGAACGTAGTAGTCGGGTCGCCGGCGGCGGCCGAACCCGGAGTACGACTGTGGTGCCACCGGCGGGTGTGTGGCGGATGAGGGACACATGGACGTGGTCGACGTTTCCAGATGGCAATTCGGGATCACGACGGTCTACCACTTCATCCTGGTGCCGCTGACCATCGGTCTCGCACCGATGATCGCCGTCATGCAGACGGTGTGGCACGTCACCGGTAACGAGCAGTGGTACCGGGCGACGAAGTTCTTCGGAAAGCTGTTCCTGATCAATTTCGCGCTCGGTGTCGCCACGGGCATCGTCCAGGAGTTCCAGTTCGGGATGAACTGGAGCCAGTACAGCCGCTTCGTCGGCGACGTCTTCGGTGCGCCGCTGGCCTTCGAGGGGTTGATCGCCTTCTTCATGGAGTCGACGTTCCTGGGGCTGTGGATCTTCGGCTGGGGTCGGCTCCCGCGCAGAGTTCAT
Organism: Williamsia sterculiae; assembly: GCF_900156495.1. Lineage (GTDB taxonomy): Bacteria > Actinomycetota > Actinomycetes > Mycobacteriales > Mycobacteriaceae > Williamsia_B > Williamsia_B sterculiae. Next base: position 104,822 of record NZ_FTNT01000010.1, on the reverse strand, counting down.
CTCGCGTGCGTCTGGCTGGTCGCGATCGGTGTGAACGCCTCGGCCTACTTCATCGTCGCGGCGAACTCGTGGATGCAGCACCCCGTCGGGGCCCTCTACGACAAGGCCCGCGGGCGGGCCGAGATGGTCGACTTCTGGAAGGTCATCACCAACAACACGACGTTGGCCGCGTTCCCGCATGTGATCGCCGGGTCGTTCCTGACCGCCGGTACCGTGGTCGCCGCCATCTGTGTCTGGTGGATGGCCCGTAAGATGGTGCGCGCCAAGGCCCTGCGTGCCGCCGATGACGCCGGCGCCGATGTGCTCGAGCGCGACGCCAACACCCTTTACCGGCCGGTGGGCCGGTTCGCGATGTGGCTGATGATCGCGTCGGGTGCGGTGTTGTTCATCACCGGGGACACCCAGGGCAAGCTCATGTTCGAACAACAGCCGATGAAGATGGCCTCGGCTGAGGCGCTGTGCCACACCGAATACGCCGCGTCGTTCTCGGTGTTGACCATCGGCACGAACAACAACTGCGAGAGTGTCACCAAGGTGATCTCGATTCCGGGTGTCACCTCGTTTCTGGCCTCCAACCGTTTCAACCGCACCCTCAAGGGGGTGGAGGAATTGCAGCAGGAGGACGTGCAGAAGTTCGGACAGGCCAACTACAAGCCCAATCTGTTCGTCACGTACTGGTCGTTCCGCGCGATGATCACCTGGGCGGCGGGCTCGGCACTGCTCGCGGTGTTCGGGCTGTGGTTCACCCGCAAGAAGAAGGTGATCAGCAACCCTCGGCTGGGAACGTTGGCTCTTTGGTTGACGCCGACCCCGTTCCTGGCCAACGCCTCCGGCTGGATCTTCACGGAGATGGGTCGCCAGCCGTGGGTGGTGGTCCCCAACCCGAAGGGCAATCCCGACATACGGCTCCGGGTGGCTCAGGGTGTCTCGGACCACCCCGCCGGCCTGGTGCTGGTGACCCTCATCGGTTTCACGATCCTCTACGGCGCACTGGGCATCGTCTGGTTCATGTTGTTGCGTCGCTACACCATCGAGGGCCCCCTCGACGGTGATGCCAGGCCGCACGACGACGACCACGACGACGCGGAGTCCGACGAACCCCGCCAACTCTCGTTCGCCTACTGAGCGCAGGAGTAGACCCCATGAGCCTTCCGGAACTCTGGTTCCTGATCATCGCGTTCCTGTTCGGCGGGTACTTCCTGCTCGAGGGTTTCGACTTCGGGGTGGGGATACTGATGTCGGTGGTCGGTCGCGGCCACGACCCCGACGACGGCGACACCCGGCGTCGGGTCCTCCTGGCCACCATCGGTCCCGTCTGGGACGGCAACGAGGTCTGGCTGATCACTGCGGGGGCGGGACTGTTCGCCGCGTTCCCGGAGTGGTACGCGTCGATGTTCTCCGGCTTCTACCTGATGATGTTCGCCATCGTCATTTCACTGATCCTGCGGGTCTGCGCCATCGAGTGGCGCGGCAAGATCGACGACCCGCGGTGGCGCCGGGTCGCCGACGTGGGCATCGGCGCCGGCTCCTGGGTTCCCGCCGTCCTGTGGGGCATCGTGTTCGCGAACATCGTCGAGGGCATGGCCCTGGACCAGCGCCACATCTACACCGGTGGCTTCTGGGATCTGTTGAACCCCTACGCGTTGTTGGGTGGGCTGACCACGCTGCTGGTGTTCGCCGCCCACGGGGCGATCTTCCTCGGCCTGAAGACAGCCGGTGAGGTCCGCGTCTGGTCGGTGGCGTACGCCCGGTACCTGTCGGTGCCCGCAGGGGTGGTCGCCGGGGGCTTCCTGCTGTGGACGCAACTCGCGCACGGCAAGACCTGGACGTGGATCCCGGTGGCGGTGGCCGCGGTGGCCGTGCTGGTTCTGGTCGTCGGCACCTGGACCGGGCGCAGCTGGATGTCGTTCGCGGCGACCTCGGTCGCCATCCTGGGTACCGTGGTCACGCTCTTCGGCAGCCTGTGGCGCGACGTGATGCCCTCGACCACCGACCCGGCATACAGCCTGACCATCGACAACGCGTCGTCGACGCACTACACGTTGGTGGTGATGACCTGGGCCGCGGTGTGTATCACCCCGATCGTGATGGGGTATCAGGCGTGGACGTACTGGGTGTTCCGGCAACGGATCTCGACCGGTGCCATCCCGCCTTCCATCGGGTTGTCGGTCCGCCCGGCGGTCGCCCGGGCGGTCGCGCACCGCGGGTTGGGGTCCGAGCGTGGGCACCCGGCGTCGGGAGACGGGTCCGGTGCCGCGCACTGACCGCCGGCCGCCGGTGGACCGGCGGCTGTTCCGGTACTCGCCGACCGCGCGCGTCTTCGTGGCCGTCACGTCGCTGGCGGCGGTGATGCGGGCCGCGACGGTCATCGTCATGGCGGTGATGGTCGCATCGGTGCTGGGGGAGTTGATCACCGAGCCTCCGGCGCGCTCGCTGGACGCCCAGGCCTGGCATCTGTGGGTGTTGGGAACGGCGGTGGTGATCAGGGTGGCCGCGACGATCGCGCACGACCACTACGCGCACCGGGCCGCCGACACGGTGATCACCGAGCTGCGGACGTCGGCGGTCGGTGTGCTCACCGACCCGGCCAGGACCTCGTCCCGAGCGTTGCTCCGCAGGCGCGACCGGGCCGTGACCGTGTTGACCCGCGGGTTGGACGGCTTGGCGCCGTACCTGTCGTCGTATCTGCCCGCATTGGTGCTGACCGTGGTCGTCACGCCGACGATCATCGTGGTCCTCGCGCTCACCGACCTGACGTCGGCGCTCATCGTGGTGGTCACGTTGCCGCTGATCCCGGCCTTCATGATCCTGGTCGGCCTGATGACCCGCGATCGCACACGCGCCCGGATGGACGCGATGTCGCGGTTGTCGTCGCAGGTGCTCGATCTCGTCGCGGGGATCCCCACGTTGCGCGCGTTCGGCCGGGCCGCGGAACCCGCGGTGCGGATCGGCCGGCTCGGACAGTCGCACCGGCGCACCACGATGCGGGTGCTGCGCGTCGCGTTCCTCTCCGGAGCGGTGCTGGAGCTGTTGGCCACTCTGTGCGTCGCGCTGGTCGCGGTCAGTATCGGTCTGCGTCTGGTCTACGACGACATGAGTCTGTACGCGGGCGTACTGGCCCTGGTCCTCGCCCCGGAGGTGTACCTGCCGCTGCGCGCCGTGGGAGCGCAGTTCCACAACTCGCAGGACGGTCTGCTCGCCGCCGACGAGGTGTTCGCGCTCGTGGAGGACGGGATCGACGGCGCCGTACCGTTGCCCGCGACCCGTGCGGTGACCGTCGCGGGCGCCGTCATCCGGTTTCGCGGCGTGGGGGTGCGGGGTCGAGACGGATGGGCGCCCGACGACCTGACCGCCGACTGCCCGCCGGGATCGCTCACGCTGATCACCGGCCCCAACGGCAGCGGCAAATCCACTGTGCTGCAGGTGCTGCTGGGGCTCATCTCCCCCGATGCCGGGGAGGTGCGCATCGGCGACGTATCCGTCACCGAGCTGGACCGTGATGCGTTGTGGGCGCAGACCGCCTGGCTGCCTCAGCAACCGGTGTTGGTGCCGGGCACCGTCGCCGACAACCTGGCCCTGCTCGGTCCCCTCGACCCGGCCGCCGCCATCACGGCGAGCGCGGCCACCGGGCTCGACACCGTGCTCGGCGAGCTACCCGCGGGTGAACGCACACTGATCGGCGCGGGTGGTGTGGGGATCTCCGCCGGGCAGCGTCAGCGGCTGGCGCTCACCCGGACACTGGCCTCGACCGCACCGCTGGTGGTGCTGGACGAGCCGACCGCACACCTCGACGCCGAGTCCGAGGCCGCGGTCATCCGAGAGCTGAGGAGCCGGGCGGACGACGGTGCCACCGTGATCGTGGTCGGGCACCGACCGGCGCTGCTGGATGCCGCCGACGTGCTGGTGGCCACCGGTGAGCCGGTCGAGGCGAGAGGAGTCGCCGGTGTCGCGCGGTAGAGCCCCCCGATCGCAGGCAGGTGCCGGACGTCTCCGTGACCCGCTGCTGCGCGCGATCGGCTTGTTCGGGGTGCGCACCGGGCCGGTTGCGAGGTCGCTGACCTTCGGTCTCGGCGGGTCGGTGAGTGCACTGGGTCTGGCCGCGCTGTCGGCCTGGTTGATCACCCGGGCCTGGGAGATGCCGCCGGTGCTGTCGCTGATGGTCGCGGTGACCACCGTGCGCGCGTTGGGCATCTCGCGTGGTCTGTTGCGCTACCTGGAACGTCTGGCCACGCACGACCTGGCACTGGATTCGATGTCGACCGCACGGGAACGGGTGTATCGAGCGCTGGCCACCGGTTCGGCCGGGTACTCGGTGACCCTGCGGCGGGGCGAACTCCTCGCCCGCACGGGGGATGACATCGACGAGGTCGGCAACGGTCTGATCAGCGGTCTGATCCCCATCGGGGTGTCGCTGGTGACCTCCGTCGCGGCCGTCGCGATCACCGGTGCCGTCTCGTGGTGGGCAGGTCTGGTGACCCTGGTCGCGATGCTGTGTACCGGGCTGATCGCGCCGGTACTGGCCGCTCGCGGTTCGGCCACCGCGACGTCCGACGGCGAAGCCGCACACGAACGCGCGATCGAGGCGTGGACGACCGCGCTGTGGCACGCCCCGGAGCTGGCCGTTGCCCGTCGTCGCGAGACGGTGCTGGCGGCGGCCGTCGCCGCCGAACACGACGTCGGTCGGGCCCGCGATCGCGGGCAGCGCCGCATCGCGGTGGCCGCGGGCTCGGCCCCTGCCGCGGTCGGCGTCTCGGTGCTCGCCGCCTGCCTGATCGGGGTGGGACTGGCCGGGTCCGTGTCGCCGATGATGCTGGGTGTGCTGATCCTGTTGCCGCTGAGTGCCTTCGAGTCGACGAACCCGCTCGTGGAGGCGGGTGTACAGCTGCAACGCAGCCGCAATGCGGCCCGTCGGGTGTTCGAACTGATCGACGGGGCCGACATCGACCGGGCACGGGAAGGCCCGGACCGTGAGTCGTCCGCCCCCACCGACGGGCTGTTGTTGCGTGCCGACCACCTCCGCTGGGGTGTCGGTTCGTCACCGACCTTCGGTGGCCCGAACGGGTTGTCACTCAGTCTGCGACCGGGTGACCGGGTCGCCGTGGTCGGTCCGAGTGGCTGCGGGAAGACCACCCTGCTGCTCACCCTGGCCGGTCTGCTCAGCGCGCGCGGCGGCGAGGTCGCGCGGGGTGCCGATGCCCAGGCGGTTCGTTTCCTGGCCGAGGATGCGCACGTGTTCGCCACATCGGTCCGGGAGAACGTGCTCCTCGCCAGGGGGGACGCCGACGACGCCCTGGTGCGTACCGCGATCGAGAACGTCGGCCTGGCGCCGTGGGTCGCGGAACTACCCGACGGCCTGGACACCCCGCTCGACGTGGGGGATTCGTCGCTGTCGGGCGGCCAACGGCGACGACTGTTGTTGGCCCGCGCGGTTGTCGACGCGGCGCGGGTGCTGCTCGTGGACGAACCCGGCGAACACCTCGACCGTGCGGACTCCGACCGGGTGCACCGCCGTCTGCTGGACCGGGACGGGGGACTGGTCGAACCCGACAAAGCGGTGGTGGTGGTGACCCATCGACTCCCCGCCGACGCGCGGCCGGATCGGGTCATCGATCTCGGCCAGTTCGCGGTGGGTGAATCCGCCGTCGGCAAATTCGATTGCCGGACTGTCGGTGTCGGCGTAGCTTCAGGGGTACACGAGGAAGGAGGTGGTCTGGAATTGCATGACATACGGACACGTGAGGTGACCATCCGCTAGACGCACGACCGTGCTGCGATTCGTTTCTGCGCCGGACGCGCTCTGGCGAATCCCAGGTGGTCACCCGGCCCCCGCGCCCTGGTCTGTCCAGACCAGAACGAGCCCACGAGCTCGAGCCCGACCATCGGGTGGCGCGGGGGTCGTTCCCGTTCCAGGGTCGGTGCGCGGGTCGTCGGTAGGCAGGCAGGAATCGGCAAGACAGGTTAGCCGATGGGTTAGCCGATGTATCTGCGCAACTTGGCGCTCAACCGGGGTACGAACTGTCCGTCGGCGTCGGCCCGTTCCTCCACGTAGGCCAGATCACCGTCGGGCACGACCCCGTAGAGACGTTTCGCGTTGCCGGCGGAGAGGCCGCTGGCCGCCTTGATGACCACATCGGTGGACAGCTCCCACGACGACTGGTTGAGCGGCCGGCCGTAGAAGAGTTCGATCCACCCCTCGGCGTGCGCCAACAGCAGCTCGATGCTGTCGTCGGAGGTGATACGCCAGTAACCCGTCTCCCGGAGGTCCGGATGTCGGTACTCGCCGCTGTCGGTGTCGATGACCCACGACCGCGACTCCCAGTTCAGCTGGTTCTCACCTGCGTGGCTGACCACGATCTGCTGGGAGAAACGGTAGTCCTCACCGGTGGCGGGATCGTTGCCCTCACCGTCGCCGCGCCAGACACCGACCAGCGGCAACAGGGCCAGCAGACCGGGGTGCAGGTCCGCGCCGATGCGCAGGTTGGCGGTGTCGTCGGGGACCGGCAGATCGGGGAGCGACGGGATGTTACGGATCCCCGTCTGCTCGGCCCGTTCGGCCGCGTTCTCGATGGCCTCGTTGCCCGAGGTCACGACTCGTCGGTGACGAGACGGTAGAGGACGTAGAGCCCGAACCAGACGATGGCGACGGAGGCCAGCACCAGGAGTACCTCGAAGAAGATGACCACGGGACCATTCTACGTCGTGCCCGCGAACACCGATCGCCCCGGCCTGGTGGGCCGGGGCGATCGGTGTGCCGTCTGCGGTGCGGCGGTCAGTCCTTCTTGACGACCACGTTGTACTCGTGGACGCCGGGACCGTCAGGGCTCACGGTGATGTCACCGTTGCCACTGCGCGACAGGGCGCGCAGAGTCCAGGTACCCGGAGCCGCGAAGAACCGGAAGTCGCCGGAACCACTGGCCACGACCTCGGCGGTGAACTCGCCGCCGCCGTCGAGCAGCCGCACGAAGGCGCCGCCGACGGCTGCACCCTCATCATCGAGCACCTGTCCGGTCAACACGGTTTCCTTCTCCGCGTCAACGCCCGCAGGCAGATGCTGACCCTGCTTGGGTGCACCACACATTGAAAATCACTCTCCCAGTTCGATTGGAGCGCCGATCAGCGATCCGTATTCGGTCCAGCTGCCGTCGTAGTTCTTCACGTTCTGGTGTCCCAGGATTTCCTTCAGGACGAACCAGGTGTGGCTGGAACGCTCACCGATGCGGCAATAGGCGATGGTCTGCTTCTCGCCGTCGAGACCGGCCTCTTTGTACAGCTCGGCGAGTTCGTCGTCGCTGCGGAAGGTGCCGTCCTCGTTGGCGGCCTTGCTCCACGGCACGTTGATCGCACCGGGGATGTGACCGGGACGCTGGCTCTGCTCCTGCGGCAGGTGCGCAGGAGCCAGGATCTTCCCGGTGAACTCGTCGGGGCTGCGCACATCCACCAGGTTCTTGGTGTTGATGGCGTCGATCACCTCGTCACGGAACGCGCGGATCGACAGGTCAGGTTCGGAGGCCTTGTAGGCGGTCGAGGGCCGGGCGACGGCGTCGGCCGACAGCGGACGGCCGTCGAGCTCCCACTTCTTGCGTCCACCGTCGATCAGCTTGACCTTGTCGTGGCCGTACAGCTTGAAGTACCAGTACGCGTAGGCGGCGAACCAGTTGTTGTTGCCGCCGTACAGGATCACGGTGTCGTCGTTGCCGATACCGCGGGACGAGAGCAGGTCTCCGAACTGCTCGGCGTTGACGAAGTCACGGCGAACCGGATCCTGCAGGTCGGTCTTCCAGTCGAGCTTCACCGCGCCGGGGATGTGTCCCCCGTCGTAGGCGGTGGTGTCCTCGTCGACCTCGACGAAGACGGTGTTGTCGGTGTCCAGATTCTGTTCAGCCCAGTCGGTGCTGACCAGGACATCGGAACGAGCCATGGTGGTTCCTCTCGGAAGGGTTGGGTACTCGAAAGAAGGAACGCACGGAACCAGGGGGCGAGCGGAAGTGTCGGCAGGCGACAGCGAGTCGACCCGCACCCCGGCGTGCGAGGTGATGGAGCGATCTACCGACAGCAACAATTGGCCAGGCGACAGAAATCGATCGCCCGGCGGCGGGTGAGCAGCAGCTCACGACGCGGTTGCATGGCGCCGACAATACAACAGGCCCGTGACGGGGTCATCGGTCGGCCGTCGGGCGAGCGGACACGAAGTCGGTCGGGTACAGGGTGGTGGGCCCCAGGTCGTCACCGGCGACGGTCACGTCGCTGCCCTCGGTGTGTGCGCTGGTCGCGACGATCCCCCAGGGCAACGGCAGCACCGGCAGGGTACGGGTGAACGCGGCCAACACCGCGGCCCGGGACCCGTCGGGGACGTCGGCGGTGACGTGTTCTTCGGGGCCGCGGTAGAAGCCGGTCGCCTGCACGCGCAACGCACCGCCGACCACCGACAGGTCGGCGACGACACTGACCTTGGCGGCGGCGTCGCGGCCGGTGCGCGGGACGGGCACGGTCCCCGTCAGCAGGATTCCCGAGGACGCGCTGAGGTTGCCGTCCACAGGTCCACCACCGCCGGGTTCATCGCGCGGCGCCGGGGTGGTCACGGTGAGGTCGATGATGTCGAGGAAACGTCCCAGGTTGACCGAGTCGATCGTGAGCGAGCCGCTCACCCGGCTGACTCGCATCGACGACCTCGAGGTCACCGTCGCGCCGTCGGTCCGGACGTCGGTGAGGGCAGAGCGGAGGTCACCCCGGCAGAGCACCCCGTCGTGACAGCTGCCCACCACGACCCCGCGGGCGGTGATGCCGACCTGCGGGTATCGGTGGTCGGCGGCCGCACGGAGGAACGGGAACCCACCGATGGTGATCTCGGGATCGAAGGACAGGCCCGATCCCGAACGCACGGCCACCGCGAAACGGTGTTCGGCGCGGATGGCCGCACCGACGTCGACCAGAACGGCCGCCGCGACGGCGATGACGACGGCCACCGCGACTCCCGTCGTCACTTTCCGCACTCCCGGCTCCCTTCTCCGGTGAGGTACGTCGTGTCCGGTAGACCGCGTGATGGCAGAGTGTGTGAGGGGGCGCCGTATCGATTCGAGGCGTTCGCGGACTCGTGTGCATCGTCGCGGCGAGACGCCTCGGTAACGGGCGACCGCCGATATGCCGCTATTCTGTCATCTGTCGCGCACACGTTGGTAAGGCAGCGTACACATTGTCGAAGTCCGAGATCGGAGTGGTTTGTGGATCTCTTGTTGCTGACAGCCGATCCCACCCCTGAGTCCGTTCTGCCGTCGTTGTCACTGCTGGCTCACACCGTACGAGTTGTTCCCACCGAGGTCGCCTCCCTGATGGAGGCGGCCAATGCAGACGTCGCGCTCGTCGACGCCCGCACCGATCTGGCCGCCGCGCGGGGCCTGTGTCGGTTGTTGGGCAGCACGGGGTCGTCGGTGCCGGTGGTCGCCGTGTTGACCGAGGGCGGGTTGGTCGCCGTCAACGCCGAATGGGGTCTCGACGACTTCCTGCTGCCGGCGACCGGGCCGGCCGAACTCGACGCCCGCCTGCGCCTGCTGGTCGTCCGGACCCGCGGGGTCAGTGCCGAGGAGTCGACCGGCAAGGTCGCCCTGGGGGAGTTGGTGATCGACGAGGGCACCTACACCGCGCGATTGCGTGGGCGGCCGCTCGACCTGACCTACAAGGAGTTCGAGCTGTTGAAATACCTCGCGCAGAACGCGGGTCGGGTGTTCACCCGCGCGCAGCTGCTGCAGGAGGTGTGGGGGTACGACTTCTTCGGTGGCACCCGCACCGTCGACGTGCACGTCCGGCGACTGCGCGCGAAGCTCGGCGCCGAACACGAATCCCTGATCGGGACCGTGCGCAATGTCGGGTACAAGGCGGTGCGTCCCAGTCGGGGCCGCGGCGACGGTGACGCCGCCGAGCCCACCGTCGGGGGTGAGCCGGAGGACCACGAGTCCGGCGACGACCGGTCCGCCGACGGTCCGTCGCGTATCGGGGTGCCGACCGACGACACGTTTGCCGGGTCCGAGCTCAGCCCGACCAACAACTCGTGACCGCCCTCGATCCCGAGATCGTTGCGCGGGTACGCGAGATCCTAGCCGCCGCCGACGATTTCGACGGTGTCGCCGCGTTGTCCGAGCAGGCCGTGCTGGCCGTGGACGGTGACCGGGTCGCGCACGTGCTGCAGTGGACGTCGGACGGAGTGCTTGTCGGGTACGCCAACATCACGCCCGGAGACCCGCCGATGATCGAGGCCGTCGTCGATCCCGCGTTCCGCGGTCACGACCACGGCCGGGCGCTCCTGGCCTCGGCCCTCGACGTGGAGCCCGGCGCCCGGGCCTGGGCGCACGGCAACCTTCCCTCCGCGCGTGGTCTGGCCGCCGCACTCGGGGCCACGGTCACGCGTGAACTGCTGCAACTACGTAGGCCGCTGGGAGCACGAGCCGACCCGTTACCCGAGTTGCAGATTCCCGACGACGTGCTCTTGACCACCTTCGCGGAGGTGGGTGAGGATCGGCGCGACCACGTGATCGGTGAACTGGTGCGGGTGAACAACCTGGCCTTCGCGTGGCATCCGGAGCAGGGCGGATGGTCGAGCGCCGACATCGACGAACGACTGCGCGCCGACTGGTTCGACGCCGCCGGGCTGTTCCTGACCTTCGAGGCGACGGATCCGGATCGACTGCTGGGTTTCCACTGGACCAAGGTGCACCCGCCCCGCAGCGACGACCCGGCCGTCGGTGAGGTGTACATCGTCGGGGTGGACCCGGACACGCAGGGTCGGGGGCTCGGCCGTCTGCTCACCCTCGCGGGTCTGCGTCACCTTGCCGACCTCGGGTTGACCGCGGTCGAGTTGTACGTCGAGGGGGACAACTCCGCGGCGCTGCACACCTACGACCGTCTCGGTTTCACCCGTTACGCCGTCGACGTGGCGTACGGGTTGCACTGACCCCGCAGCGGCGGCCACCAAATCGGACTTGTTCATCTCTCGTTCACTTCCGGTGGGCCGACCGTCCACCAGCCGAACCTATGGTCATCTCGACCCGGGCGCCGGTACTCGAGCGTGCCGCGCCGAGATCCCAGCTGGAGGAAACCTTCGTGAAATTGAGTCGTGCCGGTGTCGCTGTCATGTCCGTGACGGCCGCATCCACCCTGGTCCTCGGTGCGTGCAGCAGTAATGCCGACAAGGGTGGCGGTTCCGCCGGCCAGTCGGCGGCATCTGCCGTCAAGAGCACCGAGTGCACGGGCAAGAAGTCGCTCAACGCCAGCGGTTCCACCGCCCAGGCCAACGCGATGAAGGTGTTCAACAGCTCGTTCGCGAAGACCTGCCCGGGGTCGGAGCTCAAGTACGGCGGCGGCGGTTCCGGTCAGGGTGTCTCCGACTTCACCAAAGGCCTCACCGATTTCGGTGGCTCCGACTCGCCGCTGAAGGACACCGAGGCGCCGCAGGCGCAGCAGCGCTGTGCCTCTCCGGCCTGGCACCTCCCGTTGGTCTTCGGCCCGATCGCCATCGCCTACAACCTCGACGGGGTGGGTGACCTGGCCCTGTCCGGGCCGACCCTGTCGAAGATCTTCAGCGGTGAGATCACCAAGTGGAACGACCCGGCCATCGCCGCCGAGAACCAGGGCAAGAACCTGCCCGATCTGGCCATCTCGGTGCTGTACCGCGGCGACGAGTCCGGCACCACGGACAACTTCCAGAAATACCTGACCGCCGCCGGTGGCTGGACCAAGGGTGCGGGCAAGAAGTTCAACGGCGGCGTCGGCGAGGGCAAGCAGGGCAACCCGGGGGTCGGCGCGGCCGTCACCCCCACCAAGGGCGCCATCGCCTACGTCGAGTGGGCCTACGCCAAGTCGAACAACCTGAAGATGGCCAAGGTCATCACCGATCAGGACAAGTCCGGTGTGGAGCTGAACGCGGAATCGGGCGGCAAGACCATCGCGTCGGCCAAGCTCAAGAACGGTGACGCCAGCCACGACATGGTGATCGACACCTCGTCGTTCTACAAGCCCACCGAGGCGGGCGCGTACCCGATCGTTCTGGCAACCTATGAGATCGTGTGCTCCAAGTACGCTGATCAGCAGACCGCCCAGGGCGTACAGACGTTCCTGTCGGTGGCCTCCGCCCCGCAGAACCAGGGCACCGACCTGCAGAACGCCGGTTACATCCCGTTGCCGGACGCGTTCCAGACCAAGCTCCAGGATGCGATCAAAGCCATCCAGTGATCCGAGCGGATCACCGATGACGTCGAAATCCACGGGGTCGAGCATCAACCAGGCGAATAGAGAACATGTCAGTGGATGACGCAACCGGCGGCGGCCCGGGATCGGACACCTCGTCCGACTCGGGCCGCGGCCCTGTCCGAGAATCGTCGCAACCGCGCCACGCAGCCGGCGGAACCGACGTGTACCCGACCGCACCCGCGGGTGTCGACAACGACGATCCGCGTAGCGACAGCCTGCGGAGCGATGCGGGCATGGTGGGCGACAAGGTCTTCTCCTACCTGGCCAAGGGCACCGGTTTCGTGGTGGTGCTGGTCATCGCGGCCATCGGCATCGACCTGTTGATCCAGGCCATACCGTCGATCGCGAAAGACAACTCCAACTTCCTGTTCTCCTCGGACTGGAAGGTGGGCAGCGACGACTTCGCGAGCGGTAGTGCCAGCTTCGGCGTCTGGCAGCTGTTCCGCGCGACGGTGCTCAGTGCGGTGTTCGCGTTGGTGCTGGCCACCCCGGTCGCCATCGGGATCGCCACCTATCTGGTCGAGTACGCGCCCAAGTCGGTGTCGCGGGCTCTGGGCGCGGTGATCGACCTGCTCGCCGCTGTCCCCTCGATCATCTTCGGACTCTGGGGCATCTTCGTCCTGGCCCCGGTGATCGCACCGTTCGCGGAATGGTTGAACTCGACCTTCGGCTGGTTGTTCATCTTCGCGACCGGCAAGACCTCCATTTCCGGTGGCGGCACCATCTTCACCGCCGGCATCGTGCTGGCGATCATGATGTTGCCGATCATCACCTCCATCACCCGCGAGGTCATCCGGCAGACCCCGGTGGGGCAGAAGGAGGCCGCTCAGGCGCTGGGCGCCACCCGCTGGGAGGTCATCCGGATGACCGCGTTCCCGTACGCCCGCAGCGGCATGATCGCCGCCGCGATGCTGGCCCTCGGTCGCGCCCTCGGTGAGACGATCGCGGTGCTGGTCATCCTGAGCTCGGCCGACGGTGTGCTCAAGTGGTCGCTGTTCGAGGGCGGTGACACCTTCGCCTCCCGCATCGCCCGCGACGTGGGTGAGTTCGTCAGCAGCACCGACTCCGCGGGCGCGTACATCGGTGCCGGTCTGGTCCTGTTCGTCCTCACCTTCGTGGTGAACGCGGTGGCCCGCGGCATCGCGGGCGGAAAGGTGAACGGATGACCGCCACCCTCGACGTCGACCCCCGCGAACCGGTCAAGGCCGCGCCGTCGGCATTCCGGCAGATCTCGCTGGGCAGACGGGTGCGCTCGCAGGCCGCCTACGCCGTCTTCGCACTCTGCTTCGTCATCGCGATCATCCCGCTGGTGTGGCTGTTGTACACGGTCATCTCCAAGGGTGCCGGGGCACTCACCGACCCCAACTGGTGGTTCGGCGACGCCTACGGCGTGGACACCACGTCGGAGTACGGCGCCGGTATCTCGCAGGCGATCGTCGGCTCGCTGATCCAGGCGGCGATCGCGACCATCATCTCGGTGCCGATCGCAGTGCTCACCGCGATCATGCTGGTGGAGTACCCCACCAGCCGGTTGGTCCGCCCGGTCACCTTCATGGTCGACATCCTGGCCGGGGTGCCGTCCATCGTCGCGACGATCTTCGTCTTCGGCGTCTTCGTCCTCGGGTTGGCGATGGGACAGAGCGCGTTCGCGGTCGCCCTCGCGATGATCCTGTTGATGATCCCGATCGTGGTGCGCTCCACCGAGGAGATGCTCAAACTGGTGCCCGACGAACTGCGCGAGGCGTCGTTGGCGCTGGGTATCCCCAAGTGGAAGACGATCCTGCGGGTCGTCGTACCGACCGCGCTGTCGGGCATGCTGTCGGGGATCTTCCTGGCCATCGCCCGGGTGATGGGGGAGACCGCCCCGGTGCTGATCCTGGCCGGCCCGGCGTCGTCGCAGGTGCGTGTCAACCCGTTCGAGTCGGGGATGACATCGCTGCCGCTGTTCATCAAGGACATGTGGGCGTCCAGTCAGGCCGCGTCGTCGTTCTACTACTGGGGTGCGGCACTGACGCTGATCCTGGTGATCGCGGTGCTGAACATCATCGCGGCCGTGCTGTCGAAGGCGCTCGCCCCCAAGACACGGTGACTACACAGACGAAGTAGGGGCGCCGCCCGAACACGGCACCCGCCCGACCCGCACTCCTCGCCACGAAGGACGGACCCATGGCCAAACGGCTCGACGTCAAAGACCTGAACATCTATTACGGCAAGTTCCACGCGGTCAACGAGGTGACCCTGAGCGTGCCGCCACGCAGCATCACCGCGTTCATCGGCCCGTCGGGCTGTGGCAAGTCGACCGTGCTGCGGACCCTGAACCGAATGCACGAAGAGATCCCCGGCGCGCGCGTCGAAGGTCAGGTTCTACTCGACGGGGAGGACATCTACGGCAGGGGTATCAGCCCGGTCAGCGTGCGCACGACCATCGGCATGGTGTTCCAGCGGCCCAACCCGTTCCCGACGATGTCGATTCGCGACAACGTCGTCGCCGGTCTCAAGTTGCAGGGTGTGCGCAACAAGGCCGAGCTCGACGAGGTGACCGAGCGCAGTCTGCGCGGCGCCAATCTGTGGGAAGAGGTGAAGGACCGGTTGAAGAAGCCGGGCGGTGGTCTGTCGGGCGGTCAGCAGCAGCGGCTGTGTATCGCCCGCGCCATCGCGGTGTCACCGGACGTGCTGTTGATGGACGAGCCGTGTTCGGCGCTGGACCCGATCTCCACGTTGGCGATCGAGGACCTGATGGGTGAGCTCAAGAAGGAGTACACCATCGTCATCGTCACCCACAACATGCAGCAGGCCGCGCGGGTGAGCGATCAGACGGCGTTCTTCAACCTCTCCGGCGTGGGCAAGCCGGGTGAGCTGGTGGAGATCGACGACACCGAGAAGATGTTCTCGAACCCGACCAAGAAGCAGACCGACGACTACATCTCGGGTCGCTTCGGCTGATCCGGACGGTCGCGGGGGACGGACACGGCGGGCGATGTGATCGCCCGCCGTTCTGGTCCGCGACCCGCCGCGTTCAGTATTCGCCGACGTCGACGAGCTGTTCGGGGGTCTTGCCGGTCGCCTGGAACACCACCCGACGGCCGATGAGAACCGCGTGGTCGGCGAACCGCTCGTAGTAGCGGCCGAGCAGGGTGACGTCGACCGCCGCGGCCACCCCGTGGCGCCACTCACGGTCCATCAGCACGGTGAACAGATGTCGGTGCAGGTCGTCCATCGCGTCGTCGTCGTCCTGCAGCCGCAGGGCGTCGTTGGGGTCCTGGGTGTTCAGCACCTCACGAGCGGTCGCGGCCAGCTGCACCGCGAGCCTGCCCATCTCGGCGAAGTACCCGTTCACCTCTTCGGGTAGTGCGTGCGCCGGATGCCGCCTGCGGGCCACCTTGGCCACGTGCAGCGCCAGCGCCCCCATCCGGTCGGCATCGGCGACGATCTGGAACGTGCTGACCACCGCGCGGAGGTCGCTGGCCACCGGCGCCTGCAACGCGAGCAGGGCGAAGGCCTGCTCCTCGGCATGCACAGACAACGACGTGATCTTCTCGTGGTCGGTGATGACCTCTTCGGCGACGGCGAGATCGGCCTGGAGCAACGCCTGGGTGGATCGTTCCATAGCCCCACCGGCCAGCTCGCACATTGATCCGAGGACCGAGTTCAACCCGGCCATCTGTTCCCGGTAGGCAGTACGCATACGCCCACAATACGTTCGTCGGGCGCCGACCTGCGAGCGGCGCGATGAACGCCCGGTGAACGTGCCCCCAGTTCTACGACCCGCCCCCATCTGCGGTTCCGGCGCAGGTCAGTTGCAGGTGGTGTCGGCGGCGTTGGTGACGGCCAGGTCGTCCGGCAACGCGGATGACGGGCCGTCGTATTCGGGTACCTCGTCGGTGGTCAGTGCCGACCCGGCGGCGGGTAGTTGACCGATCGTGCCGCCGGTGTAGCCCTTGCCGAGGATCACCTCGACGCCGGAGCGCACCTGGGAGTCCTGTTGGATCCGTGAACCCGGGAACATCGCCGCCAGGGTGGCGGCCGCGTCGCGTTGTCCCGGGCCGTACCGCACCACGGTGGTGTCGAAGGGCTGTGAGGCGTCGGCGATACCGCGGACGTCGAAACCATCCTGCGAGAGTTGATCGGAGACACCGCCGGCCAGGCCCGAGGTGCCGGTGCCGTTGAGTACGCGGACCCCCACCTCTCCGGGGTTGGTGGCCGACGCGGACACCGGTGTGGGCGTCGCCGCCGCGCTCGGCGTGGTCGCCGTCGACGACGAGGTGCTGGTCCTGGCGGATCCCGCCGAGGTGCTGGGCGCGGCCTTCGCCTCACCCGGTAGGGCGCCGTCGTTGATGATCGCGTTGAAGATCGCGTTGATGTCCTCGGTCCGGGGGATCTCGTTGTTGCTGCCGTCGGTGGTGGTGCCCGCGGTGGGGACGGTGAGGAAGGAGACGCGACCGGCCTGGAGCCCCTGCATCGACTGCCCGAGGTCGAGCAGGTCGTCGGTGGTGACGTTGTCCACCACGCTGTACTTGGTGAAGGTGTTGATGATCCCCGTCATCTTGGCCGGGTTGGACAACACCTTGTTCGAGAGCACCGACCGCAGCAGTGACGACATGAACAGTTGTTGGCGTTTGATGCGGCCGTAATCGCCGTTGCCCTCGGTCTCCACGGTGCGGGCGCGCACGTAGTTCAGAGCCCGGCTACCCGAGATGGTCTGTGGCCCCGCCTTGGTGAGGATGTCGCCGAGTTCGTAGTCGTAGAGCGGGGTCTTGGAGCAGACCTGCACACCGCCGAGCTTGTTGACCACCTGCTCGAAACCGAAGAAGTCCATGCCGATGAAGTGGTTGATGTTCAGACCGCTCATCTTCTGGATGACGTCGACCGCGCACTTGGGTCCACCCTCGCCGTAGGCCGTGTTGAGCTTGGCGCCGTATTCGGCGGGAATGTTCTGACCGGTGTAGGTGCCGGTGTCGTTGTTCCACTGTTCGCAGTCGGGTCGGTCGATCTGGAGGTCGCGGGGGAACGACACCGCGACCACACGGCTGCGGCTGGCCGGGATGTTGATCAGGATGACGGTGTCGGACCGGGCACCGCCGGCCTCGGCGGTGGTGCCCGCCCCGACCTTGCCGTTCTGCCCGGCGCGGGTGTCGGTGCCGACGATCAGGTAGTTCTGGTCGCCGGTCTGGGCGGACTTGTTGCGGATGTTGGAGTCGTCGGGATTCACCGCGGCGATGTTCTTGAAGTTGCCGTTGAACACCTTCAGGTATCCCCACACGAAACCGGTACCGACCAGGGCCATCACGCAGGCCAACGCGACGACGACGCGTCCGACCATGGTCAGCCGTCGGGCCCTGCGTGCCTTACCGGGGACCGGGGTGGGCGGACGGTGCAGTCCGTGGCGACGCGGCGACGACCGTGTGGATGCGGCGGTGTCGGCGTCGGTCGGCGCGGGTTCTTCCCTCGCAGGCGTATCCGTCGGTGGGTCATCGGTCGGCGGGGTGGTCGGAGCAGGTGTTGCGGCGGCGGGCGGTGTGGTGGGTGCGGGTTCGCGCTTCTCGGATTCGGGGGTGGGGCTCCGATGGGGGACCGCCGAGATGGGCGCCGGCGCAACGGGTTCCGGATCGGACTGTCCGCGGCTCGGGGCGGGATCAACGGTGCGCGGCGCGGGAGGTTCGGTGTTCGGCGACGGGGCTGGGGTGGGCGGGTTGGCCGGTGGCGCCGGTTTCTGCGGCGCGGGCGTCGGGTCGGATACCGGGCTGACCCGGGGCATGACCCGGGGCATGACCCGGGTGGCGTCGGGGTCCTGCGACGACGGTTGTCGGCGTGCGGCGTCCTGCGGGGGTTCGGCGGCGGGGCGTGGAGGTTGCGGCCCGGACTCCGGCTGTGCACCTCCGGGACTGTCGGCCGGATCGCCACCGGCCGCCTCCATCTGGGCCAACAACTCGCGCACGGTGAGCCTGCGGCCGCCGCGGCTGCGGGGCGCGGCGTCACCCCGATCGGGCTCGCGGAGTACCTCGTCGGTGGGCTCCGACAGCCGCCGACCTATGTCGTCGGTGGGTTCTGACCGTCGACGACCTGCGTCGTCGGGGCGGCCGTCGCCGTCACGGCGACGGCGGCCACCACCCGGATCATCCGATCCGCGGGTCTGGTCATCACTCACTCACGTCCCCTTGGCGCTGCATTGTCCGCTGTCGGTCGGCACCCGGCACCTTCGAGACGGCGCGCCGCGGATGATTGTACTGATCTCTCCTGTGACGCCCGGGCAGCCGCGCGCCTGCATGGTCATCCGCCCGAGTTGAGCTCCTCGCCGCCGGTTGCGACCGCGTCGTCGTGCGGATCGTCGAGCCAGCCGTGCGGCAACGCGACCGCGGACGGTGACCCCTGCCTTCCTCGCGGGCCGTGACCGTCGGTGGGAAAAGGAACGTCGGCGGGCAGTGCACCCACCAGATCGCGGAGTTCGGCGACGGTGGTGACCAGGGCCATCGATCGACGCACATCCGAGCCGACCGGGAATCCGCGCAGGTACCAGGCGACGTGTTTGCGGATCTCCCGCATGCCCTTGTCCTCGCCGTGGTGTGCGGCGAGCAGTTCCCCGTGGCGGACGATGATGGCGCCGACCTCGCCGAGGGTCGGCGCCTCCGGCATGGGTGCGCCGGTGAGTTCGGCGCTCAGTTCGGCGAACAACCACGGTCGGCCCAGGCAGCCGCGACCGACCACCACACCGTCACAGCCGGTGCGGGCCATCATCGCGACCGCGTCGGCGGGTTCGAAGATGTCACCGTTGCCGAGCACCGGAACGTCGGTGACGTGCTCCTTGAGTCGCGCGATCTCACCCCAATCGGCCTGCCCGGAGTACCGCTGTGATGCGGTGCGGGCGTGCAGCGCCACCGCTTTCACGCCCTCTTCGGCGGCGATCCGACCGGCGTCGAGGTGGGTGTGATGGTCCGGGTCGATGCCGATGCGGAACTTCACGGTCACCGGGACATCGGTGCCCTCGGTGGCGCGCACCGCGGCCGCGACGATCTTGCGGAACAACTGCCGCTTGAACGGGATGGCGGCTCCACCGCCCTTGCGGGTCACCTTGGGGACCGGGCATCCGAAGTTCATGTCGATGTGGTCGGCGAGGCCCTCGTCGACGATCATCTTGGCCGCGGCGTAGGTGTACTGGGGGTCCACGGTGTACAGCTGCATCGATCGCGGGTTCTCGTCCGGTGCGAACGTGGTCATGTGCATGGTGGTCGGATGCCGTTCCACCAACGCGCGTGCGGTGACCATCTCGCAGACGTACAACCCGGACACGGTTCCGGTGCGGGCCAGTTCGAGCTCGCGGCACAGCGTCCGGAAGGCAACGTTGGTCACCCCCGCCATCGGCGCCAGCACCACCGGACTCGACAGTCCGATGGGGCCGATCGAGAGGGCGGGGCTGCCGGTGTCGAGGGCGGTGCTCAGGGGGTGCTCCTAGCTGGCCGGGGCGGTCACGAGGCCTTGGCCTCGCGCTTCTTGGCTTCGCGGGCGAGGGCGCGGTCGCGCATCTCCTCGAACTTCACGGTGTCCTCGGCGAGCTTGTCCAGGAAGGCGCCGAGCTCGTCGCGGGCGGCCTCGCCGACGGCGGTGTAGTCGTCACGCTCGAAGACGTTCCATTTCCGCAGTACCGGCTGGACGACCTCCTCGAGGTGCTGCCGCAGGTCGTAGATGCCGTGTTTGGCCATCAGCACACCGTGCCGCCGGAAGTTGGGCATCCCCGCGCCGGGCATCTGGAAGTTGCACACCACGTCGCGTACGGCGGTGATCGCCTTGTCGGGAGCGAGGTCCAGGGCCGCCCCGGTGATGTTGCGATAGAAGATCATGTGCAGGTTCTCGTCGGCGGCGATGCGCTGCAGCATCTTGTCGGCGATCGGGTCGTCGCAGGCCTTGCCGGTGTTGCGGTGCGACACCCGGGTGGCGAGTTCCTGGAATGTCACGTACGCGACCGCGTGCAGCATGCCTGCGTACTCGATGCCCTCGTGACGCATCTGGTCGACGGTCTCCACGTTGACCATCTCGGGATTGAACCCGTTGGTCATGTGGATCATCCGGGCCTCCTCGAGCGCGACCGGGTCGACGCCGCGGGTGACCACCAGGTAGTCGCGCAGGGCGATGCCGTGCCGGTTCTCCTCGGCGGTCCAGCGTCCCACCCAGTGACCCCAGGCGTCGTCCATCGAGAAGTTCTCGGCGATCACGCGGTGGTACGAGGGCAGATTGTCCTCGGTGAGCAGGTTGGTGATCATCGCCGCCTTGGCGACGTCTCCCAGCTCGGATTGCTCGGGGTCGAAGTCGGTGCCGCCCAGGGCGGCGAAGTTACGGCCCTCGTCCCAGGGCACGTAGTCGTGCGGATTCCAGTCCCGGGTGATCTTGAGGTGTCGGTTGACGTTCTCTTCGGCGACCCCGGAGAGCTCCTTGAGCAACTCCAGCTGTGTCAGCTCACGTGCCATGTGCGATGCCCTCCGAAACCTATCGGCCACTTCACCGGATGTGGATGACCCGACCCGAACGACGACCCAACCGGGCCACGGTCAGTGCTCCAGGGTACGGGATAAGTGAGGGTCGCCCAAGTTCTGACGGGGGCGCACGCGGTGGTGTCGATTACGCTTCGGGGTCCCCCGAGACCCGACTGATCACCGATACTCGATGGGTTCGTCGGACGGTGGTGGAAAGGGGATGGCAGTGGAGATCGGCTCCACGGTGGCCGGTTATCGACTGCTGGCGTGTATCGGGCGTGGCGGCATGGGCGAGGTCTTCACCGCCGAACACCCACGCCTGCCCCGGATCGACGCTGTCAAGGTGCTGCACCCGGCGTTGGGCTCCGACCCGGTGTTCCGCGCTCGGTTCGAGCGTGAGGCCGATCTGGTGGCGCGGCTGTCGCATCCGGCGATCGTCGCGGTGTTCGACCGGGGTGTCGCCGACGACCGACTGTGGATCGCGATGGAGTACGTCGACGGTGCGGACGCGTCGGCGCTGATCACCGATCGCGGGGTGCACCCGCTGCTGGCAATCGCGATCGTCACCACGGTGGCCGCCGCCCTCGACCACGCCCACCGCAACGGGGTGCTGCATCGCGATGTGAAACCGGAGAATGTGCTGATCAGACCCGGTGGCGATCCGCTGTTGCCCGACGCGGTGAAACTGACCGACTTCGGGATCGCCCGGGTGCGTGACGAGGTCACCGGCCTGACCGGCGCGGGTACCACCATCGGCACCCTGGCCTACACCCCGCCCGAACAGATCGAGGGCGGTGAGCTCGACCCGCGCAGCGACCAGTACGCCTTGGCGTGCACTGCGTTCGAACTGCTCAGCGGCGCGCCCCCCTTCACGGCGGAGACCCAGCAGTCGCTGGTGAAGGCGCAGCTGCTCGACCGACCGCCTGCCGTGACGTCGCGGAATCCGGCCCTCCCGTCTCCGGTGGATGACGTGCTGCGGCGGGCGCTGGCCAAACGGTCGGCGGATCGTTTCGTCGACTGCGGACAGTTCGCCGGTGCGCTCGACGCCGCGGTCCGCGGACGATTGTCGGGTGGGCTGCCTGCCGCACCACCCACCCCGGTGGTGCAGCGTCCCGTGCCGCCCGCGACCGGCCGGGCCCGTCGTCGGCGATTGCCGAGCCGCCTGGTCGTCGCCGGCGTGGTCGCGGTGGCGGTGTTGGTGGGCCTCGGGATCGCGGTGGGGGCGACGACCGCACCCCGACCGCCGGATGCGGCGTTGGCCACCCCGGCGACGCCGCGGGTGCAGGTCACCCCGACCAGCATCGAGATCGGCTGGGACCGGGTGAACGGAGCAACCCACTATCTGGTCCGACAGGGTGACACGACCGTGTACATCGGATCCGGCGACCATTGGTCGATGCCGCGTCCGGTGCCGGGCGAGTACGCGTTCTCGGTGGTCGCGGTGTCGGGCGACCGGACCACATCGGCGGTGGGACCGGCCAGCGCAGCGGTGCAGGTGACGACGGTGTGGGGCGAACTGCAGCCGTTGGTCGACCTGTTCCCCACGGTGCTGCCCTCGACCCCGGTGTCGACGGATGCGTTCGACGGAATGGTGTGCTCGGGTCTCGTGGGGTCACAACTGGTGGGCAATCCGGTGCAGGTCCAGATCTTCTGCACCGGGCCGTCGGGGTATCAACTCACCCTGGGCATGTACCCGACCGCGGGACAGCGTGATTCCTACTATCGCCAGCGATTCGCCGGCGAACGGACCCGCCCGATGGCCACATCGGGCGGCCACCCCGGCCGGGTGTACACCGCGGAGTCGGCACCCGGGACGGGGTCGGTGACGCTGCTGTACGACGACGGGGTTCGCGCCCGGGTCGCGGCCGAGGTCAGCACCGCGGGACGCCCGGCCACCGCGGCCCGGTCGGTGTTGGATCGGCTACCCCTGTGACGGCCGTCGGACGCGCGGTTCGGGTCGTTGCCGTGGCGTTGATCCCGGTGGTCGTGGTGGTGATCGCCGTGTTCGCCACCCGTGCGGTGCTGCGCACCGACGCCCGACCCGCGCCACCGCGTGGGGTCACCGCACAGCCCACCACCGGCCAGGTCGCCATCCGCTGGTCGGCGGTGGACCACGTGCGCGGGTACCTGGTGTCCCGTGACGGGGCGGTTGTGTACGAGGGGCCCGGCACATCGGCGGTCGACCGCACCGCCGACGCGGGACGTCACGTATACGAGGTCCGCACGGTCGACGACACCGGCCGGCTGTCCGATTCGGCGGGGGCCACAACGACCACGGGAGCCGGGTGGGGGCGGTACGGCTCGCTGGTGGCGCTGCTCCCCGATCTGCTGCCACTCGCTCCGGACGCCCGCGGGTATCGCCAGATGTCATGCGCGGTCCGCTACAACCCGCCGGCGCCGGAGCGCGGTGACGCGCCGGCGGGGTCGGGGCAGGTGTGGGAGAAGCTGCGGCTGGCGTGCGAGACCGGTGACGCCGCTCGCGACTCCGTGTTCGTCGACTTCTGGGACAGCGCTGCCGTCCGCGATCGCGCGTTCGCGGGGTTCTCCGCGGGCGGGGCGACGATGATCTGGAACCACGGCACGGGGTTCACCATCACCACGGGTGGTCGCTCGGACCTGACGCTGCGCTTCAGCGATCGACGGCTGGCGTTGGTGACCATCGAGGTGACCGCCGCGGGGTCGAGATCGGTGGATCAGTTGGTGTCTCTGGCCAATGCGCTACCGATCTGATCGGGCTTCGGGGTCGGTCAGTTCTCCGACCAGGTGTCCATCAGCTCGCCGAGCACCTCGTTGGCCAGTCCGAGTCCGCCCAGATGGCTCTCGCCCTCCATCGTGTACAGCTTGGCGTCAATGAGCAGATCCACCATGTGCGCGCCGTGGTTGTGCGGGATGATGTGGTCGTGGTCACCGTGCCACCAGCGCACCGGGACCGCGATGTCGGCGACCGAGAAGCCCCAGTCGCGGGAGAACACGATGAGGTCCGACAGCGGGGCCTCCATCCGGCGACTACCGCCGTTGAGCAGGTCGTCGAGGAACATCGCGCGGAACTCGGGCCGGGTCAGCAGTTGGCGGTCACCCTGTGGTGACAGCCGGGCGTAGACGCCGATGATCGGTTCGGCGACGGGGCGCGCCGCTCGGATCGCGGTGCTGAGCACCCGGCCCACGGGTGTGGCCGCGTGTTCGAGCAGCGGCGCGGCGTGTTTGGCGACTTCCAGTGCGCCACCGCCGATCCTGTCCGGACCGACCACGGGTGCCACGCCGCCCATCACACCCACGACCTTCACGCGTTCGGGCATCTGGTGGGCCGCGGCCAGCGCGTAGGGGCCGCCGCCGGAGAGGCCGACCACGGCGAACTCGTCGATGCCGAGGGTGTCGGCGACGGTGCGCAGGTCGTCGGCGAAGTCTCGGACGGAGTCGTACCGATGGGCGGTGGACGACCCCACACCCGGGCGGTCGAGCCCGACGAGGCGGATGCCCGTCTCGGTGGCCACGGTGCGGGCCTCGACGGGGATCTGCCGTCGCGCGCCGGGGGTGCCGTGTAGCCAGAAGACGGCCCTGCCGTGCGGGGAGCCGAACTCGGCGAAGCCCATCCGTCGTCGCGCGGTGTCGGTTCCCACAGCCACGGATCCCTCGAGCTGCGGGCGGTCGATATCGATCATGGTTCGAGCATCCCACCGCCGGTGGGTGGCGAACACCCGCGAGCGGTGGTGGCAGGAGTCAGCGGTCGCCGGTGGGGGTCAGGTACTCGCGGCGTGGGTGGCGCCGACGGTCCCGCGATGCCGGTTGACCACCACCTCGCTGTAGTCGCAGTCTCGTGCGGGACATTCGAGACTGATGATGATGCGGTCGGCGGTGTGCGGATCGTTGGCACCGTCGGTGCGGGTTCGGCGGTGCAGTTGGTGTTGCCCGCAGGACGGACAGATGTTGTCCGTACTGATGCTTGATGTGGTCATACCTCGACGGTAACCCGCGGGTGTGACCTACGCCACAA
Organism: Williamsia sterculiae; assembly: GCF_900156495.1. Lineage (GTDB taxonomy): Bacteria > Actinomycetota > Actinomycetes > Mycobacteriales > Mycobacteriaceae > Williamsia_B > Williamsia_B sterculiae. The sequence continues at coordinate 80,132 of NZ_FTNT01000010.1, read as the reverse complement.
TCGCGTGGATGGCGATGTGTGGTGCCCCCTCTCGGGCTCGAACCGAGGACCTGCGGATTAAAAGTCCGTAGCTCTACCAACTGAGCTAAAGGGGCGAGACGCTGCGACCGGGGCCGCGGCATCGAAGAGTCTACAGATGGCCGTCAGCGCGTCCGGCACCGTGCGGACTGCGCCGCGTGAATCTGTTCGACGGTGAGCGGGGGAGTGGTCAGGGGTACTCGCCGGCCGTCTGCACGCATGCTGTCGAGCAGCATCTCGAGGCTGCGGCGCCAGGCGCCGGGAACGGTGGTCTCGGTGATGTCGGCACAGGTACACACCATGTTGAACATCAGGAACATGTCGGTCGGGGCGAAATCGGGGCGGATCACGCCGCTCGCCCGGGCGCGTTCGATGACGTCCTGCATGCCCTGGGTCATCTTCTCCTTGGCCGCCTCGATGACCGGCGCGGTGTGATCGATGCGCATCATGATGGCTGCGAGTCCGCGATCGGCGGCCATGGTCTGACCCATGAAGGTCAACAGATCGACGAGCCCGTCCCAGCTGTCGGGGTTGTCCAACGATGCCTGCAGGTGCGTGCGGACCGTGTTGAGGTGCTCGACGAAGATGCCCTCGATCAGTTCGTCCCGGTTCGTGAAACGGCGATAGACGGTCCCGACCCCGACACCGGCGTGAGCGGCTACATCGTCCATCGTCACCTCGAGTCCGCGCTGTGCGAAGAGCTCCCGAGCTGCGGCGATGATGCGCAGTCGGTTCCGCTCTGCATCGGCGCGCAACGGCCGACAGTCGGCCTGTTCCGAAGTGGTCATGCTCACAGCATACCAAGTGGAGACGAATCCTCCGTTTGCTGCTACCGTGATTTCAGTAACCGGAGGAAGTTCCTCCGCTAATACTCGGATCACGGAGATCTCATGACCACCCTCACCACAGAACGCGACCCGCAGGGCGTCGAGGAGACCGCGGAGGGCCGCACTCATCGGCTCCGCTGGGCGATCCTCGGAGTCCTCGGTCTGGCACAGCTGATGGTCGTCCTGGACGCGACCATCGTCAACATCGCGCTGCCGCACGCTCAGCAGTCGCTCGGATTCGGCAACGCCGAACGGCAGTGGATCGTCACCGCCTACGCACTCGCCTTCGGCAGCCTGCTGCTGCTCGGCGGTCGACTGTCCGATCTCTTCGGCCGCCGCGCGACCCTCATCGTCGGCCTGGTCGGCTTCGCGGGTATGTCCGCCGTCGGTGGTGCCGCGGTGAACTTCGACATGCTGGTGATCGCCCGTGCCGGCCAGGGTGTCTTCGGTGCGCTGTTGGCGCCCGCGGCGCTGTCGCTGCTCGCGACCACCTTCGTCGACCCCGCCGAGCGCGGTAAGGCATTCGGCATCTTCGGCGCCATCGCCGGTGGCGGCGGTGCCATCGGGTTGCTGCTCGGCGGCATGCTGACCGAGTGGGCGGACTGGCGCTGGTGCCTGTACGTCAACCTGGCCATCGCGGCCATCGCTCTGGTCGGTGCCACCGCGTTCATCGGCAAGCAGAACTCCACCTCGCGTCCGCGGCTCGACATCCCCGGTGTGGTGACCGTCTCGCTGGCGTTGTTCTCGATCGTCTACGGCTTCTCCAACGCGGAGACCAACGGTTGGGGCGACTGGGCCACCATCGTCTGGCTGGTCGTCGGAGTGGTGCTGCTCGGCGTCTTCGTCTGGCTGCAGTCGCGGACCGCGCACGCACTGTTGCCGCTGCGGATCATCCTTGACCGCACCCGCGGCGGTTCGTACCTGGTGGTGTTCATCACCGGCATCGGGATGTTCGGCATCTTCCTGTTCCTCACCTACTACCTGCAGCAGAACCTGAGCTTCACGCCGATCCAGACCGGTCTGGCGTTCCTGCCGATGATCGGTGCACTGGTGTTCAGTGCGACGCTCTCGACCTCGGTGGTGCTGCCGCGGTTCGGTCCGCGCTGGCTGATGACCGCCGGTATGGCGCTGGCCGCGGTGGGCATGGTGCTGCTGACCCAGCTGACCGAGACCAGTGCGTACGCCTCCGACATCCTCCCCGGTCTGATCATCATGGGGCTCGGTATCGGTGCGTCGATGGCTCCTGCGATGCAGGGTGCGATCTCCGGGGTCTCCGGTGACGACGCCGGTGTCGCCTCGGCGACCGTGAACACCATGCAGCAGGTCGGTGGCTCGGTGGGAACCGCGTTGCTGAGCACCATCGCGTCGAGCGCGCTGACCAGCTACCTGGCCGATCACGCGCCGACCAGCAAGTCCAACGCCGCCTACGTGATGCAGGTGGCCGCGGTGCACAGCTACACCACGGCGTTCTGGTGGGCCGCGGGCGTGTTCGCCCTCGGTGCGGTGATCGCCGGCGCGGTGGTCCGCAGTGGCAAGCTGCCGGCCACCCCGGAGGGTGCCGCGGTTCTCGCCTGAGGCACTCTCGGCGGCCCTGGACGGGGAGTCCCAGCGACTCCCCGTCCAGGCGTCTGATCAGGCGATTTGAGGTTTTTCGATGGCGTGTCATAAGCTGTCCGAGCTCCCTACGGAGAAGGCCCCCTTCGTTTAGCGGCCTAGGACGCCGCCCTTTCAAGGCGGTAGCGCGGGTTCGAATCCCGTAGGGGGTACGCTCTCTGAGTTCTCGACGCGAGTCGGGTCGCAGGAGGCACCAAGCAAGGCCCTGTGGCGCAGTTGGTTAGCGCGCCGCCCTGTCACGGCGGAGGTCGCGGGTTCGAGTCCCGTCAGGGTCGCAACACGGTTGCGAAGGCATCTTCATCCGGGATGCCGCCCGGCCAGGTAGCTCAGTTGGTACGAGCGTCCGCCTGAAAAGCGGAAGGTCGCCGGTTCGATCCCGGCCCTGGCCACCCTTTGGTCTGCGCTTACGCAGTGGCCACGATGAGGTCGGTCGGTGACGCCGTCGGCTACATCCAGAAGTTCGAGGCGGAGAACGCTGACGCGGCGGAGACGTTCAAGGCGCGTCTTTAGACGGGAACATAACATCACCTGTCGTGATCGGTGGTTGAACATTCACAGGCGACCGCCAGGGCGAAATGACATGACCTATCTCCACATCAACGGCTCCGACCTTTACTCGGAGGTCGACGGTACGGGTGACCTGTTGCTGGTGTTGCACGGCGGGTTCTGTTCCCTGGAGTCGATGCGACCGGTGATCGCCGACCTGACCGACCGGCATCGCATCCTCGCCTACGAGCGTCCCGGACACGGACGGTCGGCGGACATCGATGGTGAGTACAGCTATGCGCAGGGTGTCGCCGATGCTGTCACCTATCTGGACGCCCTGGGATGCGGCGCTGTCGACGTCGTCGGTTACAGCGACGGCGCGATCATCGGGTTGATGCTGGCGATGGCCCACCCGCAGCGGGTGCGTGCGCTGGTCGCCATCAGTGCCAACCTCGATCCGTCGGCATTCACCCATTCGCTCGAGGCTGCCTGCGTACCGTTGCTCGACACGTCGATGATCGCCCGTTCCGACGATGCGCCAGACGTCGAGCGAATGCACTACGAGCGGCTGTCACCGGACGGGCCCGAGCACGCAGTTGCGGTGCTCGACAAGCTGTTCCGACTCTGGTCGACCGAACCCCACATCGTCCCTGCGGATCTGGCCGTGATCACCGCGCGTGTCCTGGTGATGTCTGCCGATCACGACACCATCCGCCCTGATCACAGCGTGCTGGTCGCGGCCTCCATACCCGGAGCACAGTTGTGCGTGGTGCCCGGAGCCACCCACGATCTGCTCGCAGAACGCCCGCAATTGATCCGCGACGTGATCGCCGCATTTCTGGACGAGGTGGGGCGTCACCCCCGCTGAGGTGCGACGATATGCCGATGACCGGGCTGAGCGGGCACATCATCATCTGTGGGATGGGGGTGCTCGGCGTACGGATCGTCGAACAGTTGCATGCCTTCGGTGAACCCATGGTGGTGATCCTGTACGCCCACGACTCCCGACTGGAGACACTGCTGGAACGCTGGGGTGTGCCGTGTCTGCTCCACGGTGCCAGCGGATCCGACGCGTTCGCCGACGCGGGGATCGATACCGCAGCGGCGGTGGTCTGCGCAGACCCCTCCGACGTGGTCAGCCTGGAGACAGCACTGACGGCGCGTCGGCTGCGTCCCGATGTGCGGGTGGTCACCCGTATCGCCAACACCGTGGTCCGCGATGCGGTGGAACAGGACAACGGACCCGGAGCGGTGCTGGCGGTGGCCGATCTCGCGGCCCCGTCGGTGGTGGAGGACTGCCTCCGTCGGACGACCCACCAGGTCGACGTCGCGGGCATCGACCTGACCGTGGTCACCGACCGCATCGGCAGAGACGCCACGCTACGTGAGCTCTACGGCGACCTGGCGCCACTCGCGGTGGCACACGGTGCCGAGAACCCGTACGCGGCGGAGGTGATCCCCAGTCCGCCGCGGGACACGACGGTGAGCGAGGGCGACTGGGTCTGCATGATCGGCAGCTCCGATGAGCTGATCGAACACGGTCTGCTCGACAGCCGACCGGAGCCGGACAAGGTTCACGCGGCGCCGACGGATCCTCGGCGAGTGCGGCCTCGTCGCCGCGGCCCGGTGGCTCGAGCCTCGGTGGTGATCCGGGAGTTGATCGAAGATCTGGATCCCAACTTCTTCCGTGCCATGGCCGTGATGGCGGTCCTCGTGGTCACCTCCACGGTGATCTTTCGCTTCACCTACACCCGGCCGGGGATGAGCGTGCTGGACGCGTTGTACTTCTCAGCGGAGACCATCGCGACCGTGGGCTACGGCGATTTCAGCTTCCTCGGACAGCCGCCGGCACTTCGGATCTACGCGATCTTCCTGATGGTGTGTGGCGTGACCAACACCGCGATCCTGGTGGCCTTCGTGTCCGAGGTGTTGGTCAGCCGTCGTCTGTCGAAATCCGCGGGGCGCCGCCGAGCGCGGATGATGAGCGGTCACGTGGTCCTGGTCGGCCTGGGGGAGGTGGGGATCCGGGTCGCCACCGAACTGATCTCCCGCGGCCAGACCGTGGTGGCGATCGAGATGAATCCCGATCACGCCAATCTGCCTGTCGCCGAAAAGCTTGGGGTGTCTGTGGTGTTCGGCGACGGCACCGTCCGTGAGACGCTGCTCGCCGCCGGTGTGCAGCGATCGTCGGCGGTCGCGTTGCTCGCCTCCAACGAGATGGCCAACATCGAAGCCGGCCTGGTGCTCAAAGAGATCCTCGGACAACGTTGGGACGACGGGACCGCGCACCCCACGGTCCCGGTGGTGCTCCGGGTGTTCGACCTTCCGCTCGGGCGGGTGGTTGCCCAGCGTTTCGGGTTCCGCAATGTGCGCTCCACGGTGGAGCTCGCCGCCCCGTGGTTCATCGCCGCAGCCCTCGGACTGCGGGTCATCGGCACGTTCTCGGTGTGGCAGGACTCGTACATGGTGGGCGCGGTGACCATCGAACCGCGCGGCGGCCTCGACGGGGTGCGGCTGCGGGATCTGTCACCGGCAACCAGAGTGGTGGCCATCGACCACACCCGATCCGGCACCGTGGAGCGGAACCCCCGGCGTGACAGCAGATTCGACGCCGGCGACATCGCCTACATGATCGGTCCGTACGCCGAGCTGATCTCGGTGCTACGGCTCGGCCGCGCCGTCTGAGACGGTCAACCGCGGTCGACGACGGTGAGGTATTTGCCGCCGCGAGTCTGCTCGGGCAACTGGTCACTGACGGTGACCAGGACGTCGTGTAATCCGAGCCCGGTGACGATGTCGGCGAGACTCTGTCGGGTGGTCTCGGCGATCACGGCCCGATCCGCCGCAGGGTCGGTACGGAGCCTGAGGCTCAGGTGGCGGGGGTTTTCTCGGATGACCTGGAACTGGGTGATTCCCGCGGCAGGGTCGATCGCCGGTTGCAGCGCAGTCGGCGAGACACCGTGTTCACGCCCGTCGGTCTCGAAATACATGATCTCCCCGGTCCGTCCGGACACCTCGAAGGCCGGCAGCGGATTCCCACAGCCGCAGGAACGACCGGTCATCCGAATGGAATCACCGAGTTCGTAGCGGATGACGGGCTGCACGCGTCGGAACAAGTTGGTCAGCAGGACCCCGTGCGACTGCTCACCGAGGGGAGTCGGACGACCCTGCGCGTCGACGGGTTCGAGGATCACCCAGTCGGCGTTGAGATGGTAGAGCCCCCCGGCGCATCGGATCGCCATGAACATGCACTCGTTGGCCGCGTAACGGTCGATGACGCGGGCGCGCGGCCATGCGGTGCGCAGCATGGTCAGCGCAGCCGCGGTGATGGTCTCTCCGTAGGGCATCACGATGGCCGGCTCGATGTGCAGGCGTCCGGCGATCTGCTCATGGGCCAGCAGTTGCAGAGCGGACCCGTACGAGTTGAGTACGGCGGGATCGAATTCGTTCAGATCGCGGCAGATCTGCTCAATGGGGTCGGCGACCGACAGGATCCTCGAGTTGCGGCCGACCGTGTTCTCGCGCAGAAAGAACGCGCGGCCCAGGTGATGACCACGGACGTTGATGACCATCGCGGTACGACCGCGTTTGCCGACGGTCTGCAGCACTGTCCGTGGGCCGACCCTGGCCGCCCGGGATCGCAGCGCGAGCACCACCGCGACCGCAGTGTCCTCGGTGACGAAGGCGCCCGTGGTGCCGGAGGTTCCCGATGTCTCGCTCAACAGATAATCGCCGAGGAAGCGTTGGCCGGCGGCGGAGTCGTCGCGGGTGAATTCGCCGACCGCGGCAGAGGTGACTCGTCGATCGGTGGCCCAGGCATCGAACTGCGACATCAGCAGCGCCTTGTCGGTGCGTGGCACATCGGCTAGCCGAACGGTGTCGGGATCCATTCCGCGGTACAGCTCGGCGTAGAACGGAGACCCGGCCATCGCACCGTGCAACAACGTGCGCAGTCGACGATCCGCGCGAACATGGACACCGGGGAGACCCTCGCTCACGGCCTTTCCCGCGTCCCGCCGTAGCCAGCGCACCCCGAGGTCCAGGTCGTCCACCATCACCGCATTGTTTCAGTCGAGCGGGCGCCGTCACGGTCGTTCTATGGGATCCGCGGCCCTACGCTGCGGGAGATGCCCCTCGATCGCCCCGACCCGGACCACGCCCGCCGTGCGTTGCTCGACGAGCGGGTGGCGACTTCTGCTCTGCGTGATTCGATGTCGGCGAGATTGCGGTCGGTGGTGGATGCGGCGTCGGAGGCCACCGCCGACGACGAGCACGATCCGGAAGGGTCCACGCTGGCCTTCGAGCGCGGTCAGCTGGTCGCGCAGATCGAGCGGTCCACCGAGCGATTGTCCGAGATCGAGGCGGCCCTGACCCGACTGGATACCGGTGCTTACGGCGTCTGTGAGAGCTGCGGGGACCAGATCGCCCCGGCGCGACTGGACGCGCTGCCCGCGACACGATTGTGCATCCGGTGCGCCTCGGCGCGTACGTCGCGTCGTCGCTGGTGATCGCGCACGTAGGCCCCGTCGGATGGTTGACTGATCGAATGCAACGTGTCCCGACGATCGTGCTGCGGATGCTGATGGTCGTCGGCATCGTGGTCGGATTGTTGACGATGGGGCAGCCGACAGTAGGTGCCGCACCGCAGGTCCCGACCGGACAACCGGGTGTGCTGCGAGTCGGCACCGAGGGCACCTACTCGCCGTTCACGTATCACGACGACAACGGCACGCTGACCGGATACGACGTCGACATCATCACTGCCGTCGCCAAGAAACTGAACCTGCGGGTCGAGTTCGTCGAGACCCCGTTCGACAGCATCTTCCCCGCGCTGGAGGCCAACCGCTTCGACATCGTGGCCAACCAGATCTCCTACACCGACGTCCGGGCCGCGAAATACGACTTGTCGCAGTCCTATGTGCAGTCCCGAGGGGTCATCGTCACCCGCTCCGACGACGACTCGGTCCACAACGTGAACGACCTGAAGGGCAAGACCGCGGCCCAATCGCTCACCAGCAACTGGGCCGACGTCGCTCGCGACGCGGGGGCACAGGTGGAATCGGTCGAGGGCTTCAACCAGGCCATCACCCTGCTGGCCGACAACCGCGTACAGACCACCGTCAATGACGAACTCACCGTGAAGAACTACCTCGCCTCCAGCGGTAACAAGAACGTCAAGGTGGCAGCGCAGACCCCGGACGTCAGCAATCAGGTGTTCGCGATGCGGAAGAACTCCGGACTGTTGCCCGCAGTCAACCAAGCAGTGAGCGAACTGCGCGCCGACGGCACCCTGGCCGCGACCTACGACAAGTACTTCAACGCGAAACCGATAGCGCCGAGCACCTGGGACGTCGTCGGGCGCAATTTGCTGCCCATGCTCGGCGCGACCCTCAAGGGCACCATCCCTTTGACCGCCATCAGTTTCGTGGTCGGTCTGGTCATCGCACTGGTGATCGCGCTGATGCGGATGTCGGCCAACCCGGTGGCCAGCAGATTTGCCCGGCTCTACATCTCGATCATCCGCGGGACCCCTCTGCTGGTGCAGTTGTTCTTCATTTTCTTCGCCCTGCCGGAGCTGGGCATCGTGGTGAATCCGTTCCCGTCGGCGGTGGTCGCCTTCAGCCTCAACGTCGGTGGATACGCGGCGGAGATCATCCGCTCGGCCATCCAGTCCCTTCCCAAGGGGCAGTGGGAGGCGGCGTCGACCATCGGGATGGACTACCGCACCACGCTGCGTCGGGTGATCCTGCCGCAGGCTTCTCGTACCGCGGTCCCCGGCTTGTCCAACACCTTGATCTCGCTGGTCAAGGACACCTCGCTCGCCTCCGGCATCCAGGTCGCCGAATTGTTCCGGAAGTCACAGGAGGCGGCCGCCCCCACCTTTCAGTTCCTGGCCCTCTACGGTGTCGCCGCGGTGATCTACTGGGTGATCTGTCTCGTCCTGTCCTTCGCCCAGGACCGGCTCGAGACCCGACTGAACAGGTTCGTGGCCCGATGACCAAGACCCCGGCGACCAGACAGCCCGCGGACGCCCCGTTGGTCGTCGCGCACCAGATCCGCAAGTCCTTCGGTGACAACGAGGTGCTGCGCGGTGTGGACCTCACCGTCGACACCGGCACCGTGACCGTCATCATCGGCCCCTCCGGGTCGGGTAAGACCACCCTGCTGCGCTCGCTCAACGCCCTCGAGATCCCCGACTCCGGCACCGTCCGCATCGGTGATGTGGAGGTCGACTTCGGGTCGGTCGGACACGGTCGGAGACTCGGGCGTGCCGATCGCCGCACCCTCGCCGAACTGCGCGCGCAGAGCGGGATGGTCTTCCAGGAGCACAACCTGTTCCCGCACAAGACCGCGTTGGAGAACGTCACCGAGGGACCCCGCATCACCCAGCACCGTCCGGAACAGGAGGTCCGCGCCGAGGCGACTCAACTGCTGGCCGATGTCGGACTCGCCGACCAGGCCGACAAATACCCGCATCAGTTGTCCGGTGGCCAGAAGCAACGCGTCGGCATCGCCCGCGCCCTCGCGATGCGACCCGCGGTCGTCCTCTTCGATGAACCCACCTCGGCGCTCGATCCCGAACTCGTCGGCGACGTGCTCGCGGTGATCAAGGATCTCGCCGCCGGGGGCCGCACGATGGTCATCGTCACCCACGAGATCGAGTTCGCCCGGCAGGTCGGCGACCAGGTGGTCTTCGTCGACGGCGGTGTCATCGTCGAGCGCGGGACGCCCGCGGAGGTCATCGGCAAGCCGCAACAGGACCGCACCCGCGGTTTCCTGCGTCGCATACTGTCCCGGTGACCATCACCCCGACAGAACTGCGAGACCGACTGGCCGGGTTCCCTCGACGAGTGGTCCCACTGGACCACAACCGGTCGGCGGCGGTCGCGGTCGTGTTGACCGTGGTAGACGGGGTGACGGGTTTCTGGTTGACCCGTCGGCCCGCCCGAATGCGTGAACACCCCGGTCAGTTCGCACTGCCCGGTGGTCGGGTGGAGCCGGGGGAGGACCTCGTCACCGCCGCGTTGCGCGAGACGCGCGAGGAGCTCGGGTTGACCGTGGACGCCGATGGCGTGCTCGGCATGCTCGACGACTACCCGACCCGCAGTGGGTACCGGATCTCGCCGGTGGTCTGTTGGACTGCTGACGACAGCGTCCCGATGACGAACCCGGCCGAGGTCGCCCGTCTGTACTTCGTCCCGCTCGCCGACCTCGCGAGGGTGACACCCCGCTTCATCAGCATCCCGGAGTCCGACCGCCCGGTGATCCAGATGCCGCTGGTCGGCGAACTGGTGCACGCACCGACCGGTGCGGTGATCTATCAGTTCGCGGAACTCGCCCTGCACGACAGGCACACCCGGATCGATGGCCTCGAGCAGCCGGTCTTCGCCTGGCGATAGTGATCTGAGTCACAATATGCGATCGTGGAGCATCTGGGGAATGCAATCGGACCAGGGTCCGTTTACGCTCTTCGTAAGGCCGGGAACGCAGTTGTCGGCACGCCAGCTTTCAAGGAGTTTTTCATGACCACTGCAGCGAAGACGCAGCTCGCCGCCGGTACCTGGGGCATCGACACCGCGCACTCGAGCATCGACTTCTCGGTTCGCCACCTCATGGTGTCCAAGGTCAAGGGCAAGTTCGCCGATTTCACCGGTGCGGTGACGGTGGCCGAGGACGGCACCCCGTCGGTCACCGCCGAGGTGAAGGTCGACTCCATCACCACGAACAACGAGCAGCGCGACGGACACATCAAGAGCGCCGACTTCTTCGACGTGGAGAAGTTCCCGACCGCCACCTTCGTGTCGACCGGATCGACGGAGAAGGGCGACGGATTCGTGCTCGAGGGTGACTTCACCCTGCACGGCGTCACCAAGCCGGTGAGCCTGGACGTCGAGTTCAACGGTGTGAACCCGGGCATGGGCCGCGGTGAGGTCGCCGGTTTCGAGGCCACCACCACGCTGAACCGTAAGGACTTCGGCATCGACATCGACATGCCGTTGGAGACCGGCGGCAGTGTCGTGGGCGACAAGATCAACCTCAGCTTCGACATCGAGCTGCTGCGTCAGGCCTGACCCGCCCAGCTCACTCGGACGCGGCCCCGCGAATGCGGGGCCGCGTTCGTGTGTTCGCGTCCGGTGCGAGACCGTGCAACGCCAGGTCCACCAGGTCGGTCACGAAGGCGTCGTCCACCGGTTCGTGGGTGATGAGAACGCGACTGTAGATCGGGGAGTGCAGTAGCTCGAGGGCGAGCCGCGGGTCCACGGTGTCGCCGATCTCGCCGCGCCGGACCGCCCGCTCGAACACCACCTCCATGGCCGCCGACCGGTCGTCGACCATGCGCCCGCGGGCCTCGTCGAGGCGGTCGAAGTCCAGTGGCATGGTGGCCAGCCTCAGCAGCGCCTTGGACTGCGGTGAGGTGATCGACGCGTAGAGGTTGAGGGTCAGTTCGACGAGATCGGCCCGGACCGATCCGGTGTCGGGGACCGGGATGGTCGGTTCCACCGAACTCAGCAATGCGTCGATGACGAGTTGTTCCTTGGTTCGCCACCGTCGGTAGATCGATGTCACATGTACGCCGGCCTTCTCGGCGACGTTCGCGATGGTGAAACCGTCGAATCCCGTGTTGAGCAGCTCGTTTGCCGCGGCGGAGAGCACACCTTCGGCAAAGGCTCGACCACGGCGGTGGGCGGGTGGGCTGTCCGACACGGCCTCAGCCTAGACGTCCTGTCTGAGAGGTTGGGTACTATTAACGCAACTCGAATTGCAATGTAGTGAATTGCGCGGCCGCTGAGGGAGGGATCGCGTGCAAAGGACAGTGGCGACATCGCTCGCGCGATTGTCTTCTGGTACTCGGCAGGGTTCCAGGGCATTCGGCGTCGACGTCTACGAGGCCGTGACCGGTCGTTACCCGTACGACGGGCGCGACTGGGGTTCGGTCGACCTCGACGAACGGCGCACCATCGCCTGTCGGCTGTTGTTGGCCACCATCACATCCATCGTCCTGGTGACGCTGAGCGTCGGCATCGAGACCATGGTGATGATCCGTCTGGTGGTCAGCGGCGGCAGCCTGATCGTCGCCGGCGAACCGTATGCGGCGGTGTGGCCGTTCCCGGTCGCGTTGGCCGTCTCGGGCGCGGCCGAGTTCGTCCTCGCGTACTCCCTGCTACGACCGCACCTGCGCTGGTTCCGCAGCGGCGCCGACGCCGGTGCGGCGCGTCGGCGTTCGGTGCAGTTGCTGCCGATCAGGCAGGCTGCGGTCACCGCTGGGTCGTGGGCCCTCGGCGCTGTCCTCTACATCATCCTGTGCGGCGCGTACCGAGGTGTCGACGTCCTGGTGGTGCTGGGCGCGTTGACCCTGGCCGGCGTGTCGGCGAGCTGTGTCACCTACATGGTCATCGAACGCGCATCCCGTCCGCTCGCCGCGGCGGCCATGGCGGACGCCGACTTCCCCGAGCCCCGCCTGGGCATCCGCCAGCGCATGCTCGTCATCTGGCTGGTCTGTAGCGCGGTCCCCCTGCTCGGCATGGTGCTCATCAACATCGGTCGCGCCGTCGGCTGGGTTCCGGGGAGCGGTTCGAGTATCGACGTACCGATCGTCACTCTCGCCGTCATCTGTCTGTCCTCCGGTGCTCGGTCCATCGCACTGGTGTCCCAGTCGTTGACCGATCCGCTACGTGGTATGCGCCGCGTCATCGATCAGTTGCGCGTCGGTGATTTCGACGCGCGGGTGGATGTCTACGACTCGTCGGAGCTGGGCATGGTCCAGCACGACTTCAACGAGATGGTCGCAGGCGTCGCCGAACGCGAACACATCCGCGACCTCTTCGAACGCCACGTCGGGGGCGAGGTGGCGCGGCAGGCCGTGGAGAACGGTGTGGGCTTGCAGGGCGGCAACACCCATGTGGGGGTGCTCTTCGTCGACATCGCCGGCTCCACGCAGTTCGCCGAGGAGGAGAACCCGGAGATCGTCGCCGAGACGCTGAACAGCTTCTTCTCCATCGTCGCCGAGGTGGTCGACACCCATCACGGCTTCATCAACAAGTTCGAGGGCGACGCAGCGCTGGCCGTGTTCGGTGCGCCCATCGAACTGGCCGACCCCGCGGCCGCCGCGCTGGCCGCGGCCCGCGACCTGGGTGCGGCGCTACAGGCGTTGCCGCTGCACTGCGGTATCGGGGTGTCCGCGGGCACGGTGTTCGCCGGCAACATCGGCGCCGAGAGTCGCTACGAATACACGGTCATCGGCGACCCGGTCAACGAGTGTGCCCGGTTGTCGGAGATTGCGAAGAACACCGAGTCCAACATCATCGCCGGTGGTCGCGCGGTGTGTGCCGAGACGGCCGAGACCCTCTACGACCCCGTGGCCGCCGAGCAGGGCGCGTACTCCGAGCGCGGCCAGTGGGCGTCGATCGGGACGGTGCAGTTGCGAGGTCGGAGCAACGACACGGAGGTCTTCGCCCCGGCGGAGCTCGTCGCAGACCTGCGCGTCCCTGACGCGGACTCCATCGACGACGTCGCGATCACCTCCGCCGACGACATGGCCAGCGACTTCCGGGGGGCGGTCGCCGACCGCGCCACCGGCCTCATCGGTTCCCTGGTGAAGCTGCCTCTCACCGTCCTGCGCCAGCAGCGCTGAACATCGACAACTGATCAGCGGCGACTGATCAGCGGCGGCAGGTCGACATTGCCGCCCGACAGCACCACCCCGATTTGCGCCCCGCGCCATCGTTCCCGATTCGCTATCAGCGCAGCCAGACCCAACGCCGCCGTCGGCTCGATGACCTGTTTCATCCGAGTGGCGACGGTCTGCACCCCGTCGACCAGGTCGTCGTCCTCGGCGACCAACAGCTCGGTCACGTGCTCGGCGATGATCGGGAACGTGAGTGTGCCCAGATGGGTGGTCGCGGCCCCGTCGGCAATGGTGCGCGGCGCCGGGATACGCACGATCTCGCCCGCGGCGAGCGAGCGGCGACCGTCGTCCCCGGCCGCGGGTTCCACCCCGAACACCGCGGTGCCGGGGGACAGAGCTCGGGCACTGAGCAGCGACCCGGACAGCAACCCACCCCCACCGAGGGGCACGAACAGTGCGTCGAGGTGGTCGGTGTCGGCGAGGAGTTCGGCGACCGCGGTGCCCTGCCCGGCGATGATGTCGGGGTGGTCGTACGGCGGGATCAGGGTGTGTCCATCGCGTTCCACCAACTCGGCCGCAACGGCCTCACGGTCGTCGCGGTAGCGGTCGTACCGGATGATCCGTGCGCCGTAACCGGCGGTGGCCGCGACCTTCGCCGACGGGGCGTCCTCGGGCATGACGATCGTCGCGGGAACGTCGAGCAACCTCGACGCGAGCGCGATCGCCTGTGCGTGGTTGCCCGAGGAGAACGTGACCACCCCGCGACGACGCTGCTCGTCGTCGAATCGCGAGAGCGCGTTGAAGGCGCCGCGGAACTTGAACGCCCCCACCCGCTGTAGGTTCTCGGCCTTGAAGTGCACGCGAGCCCCGACCACCTCGTCGACGGACCGCGAGGTGAGCACGGGGGTGCGGTGGGCGACGCCCTCGATGCGACGGGCGGCGGCGAGCACGTCGTCATGGTCGGGTAGGCGCATCGACGCCCACGATACGTCCCGCATTACGGTTGGCTCATGAGCCCTGACGCCACGTCACCGCAGGACCACGGTTTCGTTCGGGTGGCGGGTGCGGTGCCCGTCACGGTGGTCGCCGACCCGGCCGCGAACACCGGCCGCACCCTGGAACTTCTCGGTCGTGCCGACGAGTCGGGTGCCGCGGTGGTGGTGTTCCCGGAACTCGGGTTGTGCGCGTACAGCAGCGACGATCTGCTGCAGCAGGACGCCTTGCTCGACGGTGTTCTCGACGGGTTGCGCGCGGTGGTCGAGGCCACTCGTGGACGCCGCCCGGTGATCACCGTGGGGGCGCCGTTGGTGGTGGACGGCGGGTTGTTCAACTGCGCGGTCGTCTGTCACGACGGCGAGATCCTCGGCGCGGTGCCCAAGTCGTATCTACCGAACTACCGGGAGTTCTACGAGCAGCGGTGGTTCGCCGCGGCCCGCGATGCAGGACGGTCGGAGATCCGGTTGCTCGGTGCCGACGTGCCGTTCGGCACCGACCTCGTCTTCGAGGCGCGGGATGTGACCGGTCTGTCGATCCACGTGGAGATCTGCGAGGACGCCTGGGTGGCCATCCCGCCGAGTACCTGGGCCGCTCTCGGCGGTGCCACCGTGCTGGCCAACCTGTCCGGCAGCCCGGTCACCGTCGGCAAGGCCGGATATCGCCGCGCCCTGTGCGAGGCGCAGTCCGCGCGCTGCATCGCCGCGTACATCTACACCGGTGCCGGGTGGGGTGAGTCGACCACCGACGTGGCCTGGGACGGCGACGCGCTGATCACCGAGAACGGCAATCTGCTGGCTCGTAGCGAGCAGTTCGCCATCGACGATCAGCTCGTGGTCGCCGACGTCGATCTGGACCGTCTGCGGCAGGAACGCATGCGGATGATCAGCCTGCGCGACCAGGCCGGTGACTTCGCCGAGAGGATCCGCAGTCTGCGACGGGTGCCCTTCGACCTGGCGCCGATGCCCGCCGACCCGGTGCTACAGCGATACGTCGCCCGGTTCCCGTTCGTGCCCGCCGGGGCCCACGACCGCGACGAACGCTGCCGCGAGGTCATCGAGATCCAGGTGCAGGGGCTCGCGAAGCGACTGCGGGCCAGCGGTATCGGCAAAGTGGTGATCGGGGTGTCCGGCGGGCTGGACTCCACGCTGGCCTTGCTGGTCGCCGCCGAGACGATGGATCGTCTCGGACTGCCGCGGTCCGACGTGTTGGCGTACACGATGCCCGGTTTCGCGACGGGTGACGCCACCCTGCGCCGCGCGCACGAACTGATGCGTTCGCTGGGGGTGACGGCCCAGGAGATCGACATCCGGCCGTCGTGTCTACAGATGCTCGCCGACCTCGACCACCCGTTCGCGACGGGGGAGAAGGTGTACGACGTCACCTTCGAGAACGTGCAGGCCGGGGAACGGACGTCACACCTGTTCCGATTGGCCAATCGGCACGGAGCATTGGTTCTCGGCACCGGTGACCTGTCGGAACTCGCGCTGGGTTGGTGCACCTACGGCGTGGGCGACCAGATGTCGCACTACAACGTCAACGCGTCGGTGCCCAAGACGCTCATCCAGCACCTCATCCGATGGATGATCAGCACCGGTCAGTACTCTCCGCAGACCGGTGCGGTGTTGGCCGAGATCATCGACGACGTGATCACGCCGGAGCTGGTGCCCGCCGACGAGGCCAGCGGGGCGGTGCAGAGCACCGAGGACAGCATCGGGCCCTACGAACTGCACGACTTCTTCCTCTACTACCTGACACGCTTCGGCTACCGGCCCAGCAAGATCGCCTACCTGGCCCATCAGGCGTGGGGAGACCGCGAGCGCGGCGAGTGGTCGGACATGATCGCTCCCGACCGCCGCAACGCCTACGACGTGGACACGATCAATGCGTGGCTGCGGGTCTTCCTGACGCGGTTCATGTCCAGTCAGTTCAAGCGCACCGCGATGCCCAACGCCCCGAAGATCGGATCGGGTGGGTCGCTGTCTCCACGCGGTGACTGGCGTTCACCCAGCGATGCGTCGGTGGCCGCGTGGCTCGCCGACCTCGACGCGGACTGACGCGGCCCCGGAGTCGAGAGTCTCAGTAGCGCCGCGAGAACCCGAGCACGTCGTCGACGTACTGCATCGAGTTGTTGTACCGCAAGACGGCGGTGACCTGCTGGGTGGCATCACGCAGATTCAGGTGACCGTCGCAGAGGTACCTTCCGGTGGTGAGCGCGGCGTCGTAGATGTTCTGCGGATCGGTCTTGCCGTCACCGTTTCCGTCCTCGGCGTACTTCTCCCATGTGGACGGCAGGAACTGCATCGGCCCGACCGCGCGGTCGTGGACGGCGTCACCGTCGAGTTGTCCGCCGTCGGTGTCGGCGACCACCTGATTGCCTGCCAACGTTCCGTCCAGCGTCGGACCGTAGATAGGGGTGCGCAATGTTCCGGCCGCGTCCACGTCGCCGTTCTCGGCATGGTGTGACTCGACCTTGCCGATGCCGGCGATCAGTGTCCAGCCGATGCCGCAGCCGGGTTGCTCGCGGGCCAGGGTCTCGGAGGCCTTGCGGTAGGCCTGATAGCTCGAGTCGGGCACCGACCCGGTGGTCACGCTGGCCGGCAGCGGGGCGGGTGTGGGCTTCGCAGGCGACACAGGGGTTCGGATGACCGATGGCGGGGTCACCGCGGGACGCACGACGGGCGATGGTGTGACGGTGGACACGGACGATGCGGACGCGGGATGTGTAGCCGCGTGGAGCTGCGACGTCGGCGACTGCGCCGCCCTCGACACGCCGGGATCGTGCTGCTGTGCCGCTGCCGCCGTGGCCGCTGCTGCAGCCAGTCCGACGGGGACCAAAGCGGTCGCGAGCAGCGGTTTTCGTGATCTTCTCGGCGTCGAGTGCCTACCCAATGATGTGTTCCCTTTCCGGTCCGGCCGCCTCCCGATGGACGGCCGGTCGCCGACCGTACTAGAAAAAGTGGCCGCACCGTTACCTGGCCGTGACCGGGCGTGGTGGTTTTCGCGTGCCGTAGGGTGAGCCGCATGTCCTCGTGGTCCACCGCAGACATCCCCGATCAGACCGGCCGCACCTTCGTGGTGACCGGTGCGAACAGCGGTCTCGGTGCGTCCGCGGCGCGGGCGCTCGCCGCCGCCGGTGCCGACGTGGTGCTGGCCTGTCGCTCGGTGGAGAAGGCGCGGCCGATCGCCGAGGAGATCGGCGCCCGGGCGCGGGTCGAGCAACTCGACCTCGCCGACCTCTCGTCGGTACGCGCGTTCGCCGACCGGATCGGTTCGCTCGACGTATTGATCAACAACGCGGGCATCATGGCGGTGCCGAAATCGCGGACCACCGACGGTTTCGAGGCACAGTTCGGCACCAACCATCTCGGCCATTTCGCGCTGACGGGGCTGTTGTTGCCGAAGATCACCGCGCGTGTCGTCACCTTGTCGTCGGTGATGCACGCCACCGGCGTCATCCACTTCGACGACCTGAACTACGAGCGCCGTAGATACGAGCGGTGGACCGCCTACGGGCAATCGAAGCTCGCGAACCTGATGTTCGCGTTGGAACTCGCCCGACGATTCGCTGCGGTGGGTGACGAGCGTGAATCCCTGGCCGCGCATCCCGGGTATGCGTCGACCAATCTGCAATTCCATACCGAGAACCCGCTCACCAACGCGCTCATGAAAATCGGTGAGGTGGTCAAGGTCGGGCAACCCGCCGACCAGGGTGCGCTGCCCGAGCTGTACGCCGCGACCTCGCCGGATGCGGAGAACGGATTGTTCTACGGTCCTGATGGATTCGGTGGCCTACGTGGTGCTCCGACTGTCTCCGGGTATCGGCCCAAGGCCGCTGACCGAGCCGTCGCGCGGGCACTGTGGGACGAGTCGGAAGTGCTCACCGGCGTCACCTTCCCGGTCTGATCTCGCTCACGGATCGAGGTGCGATCTCAGCGCACGCCCGGTGGGCGGAACTGCACACTGATTCGCGGACCGGCGCTGGGCACCTTGGGGATCGCGTGCTCCCACGTCCGCTGACAGCTGCCACCCATCACCAGCAGGTCGCCGTGGGAGACCATGAAGCGCAACGCAGTTCCCCCGCAGCGTGGTCGGAGCATCAGCGGTCGGGGTGACCCCAGCGAAACGATCGCGACCATCGTGTCGTGAGTGCTGCCCCGGCCTATGGTGTCGCCATGCCAGGCGACACTGTCGGAGCCGCCGCGGTAGTGGCAGAGTCCCGCGGTGGCGAACCCCTCCGGGAGTTCCTCGCGGTAATGATCGGTGAGGGCAGTGCGTGCCGTGTCGAGGATGGGATGCGGCATCGGCGCACCGACATCGTAGAAGCAGAGCTGTCGCGGCACGTCGACCACCCGGTCGTACATCTGCCGGCGTTCGTCCCGCCAGGGAACAGCGGCGAGAAGGTGGTGGAACAGGGGATCGGTGCCTCCCACCCAGTTCTGGCGCAGATCCACCCACGCACCGTCGGTGAGTGTCCGACGGATGACGTGTCCGCTCAACGCGTGCAGGGCTGGTTCGTCGAGGGTCTCCTCGAAGAGATTTCCCTGTATGCCTGCAGTGGACTGTATGCCTGCAGTGGACAGCATGCCTGCGGTGGACATGATGCACAGGATACCAAGTGTTTCGAACGCGTGTTCGTATATCCTGAGCCGGCCGTGCGGTGTGCGGCAACTCGGTAGCCTGACGGGTCATGGAGCTTCCCCGGGCGATCGCGATCCTCAACAAGCACGTCACCAATCGCGTGCAGGGTCTCTGGGCATGGCTCGTCCCGCCGTGGGCGGTGGTGCATCACACCGGCCGGTCGTCGGGGCGCGCGTACCGCACGCCGATCGTGGGCTTCGCGACCCCGCAGGGTTTCGCGATCCCGATTCTCTACGGGCCGCAGAGCCAATGGGTGAAGAACCTGCTCGCTGCGGGTGGCGGTGAGATCCAGCGCGGTGGTAGGCGCTACGAGTTCCTCGACCCGCGCGTCGTCCCGTCATCGGAGATCTCCGCGACGGGCATCGCCGGTGCCTACATCCGGGCGGCCGGTGTCGCTCTGGTGGCCACCCGCGGACGGCGCGTGTAGCGCGGACTTCTACCGACTGACCGATGTGCGAGGTCGGGGAGCGTGCGCCGCCCCGATCCTCGAACACATTCGGTGTCAGCCGGCCCGCATCCCGGCCACGTCCTACGCTGAATTCCAGAGCCCGTAGACCACGAGAGGTTCCGATGACCGAGCCGCGTCCACCCTTCCCGCCGTTCGACGAGACGACAGCGACGGCAAAGGTCCAGGCTGCCGAAGATGCTTGGAACACACGTGATCCGGAACGTGTGGCGCGTGCGTACACGCCCGATTCGGTCTGGCGAAACCGGGATGTCTTCATCGTCGGGCGTGACGAGATCGTCGGGTTTCTCGCCGAGAAGTGGGAGCGTGAGGCCGACTACGCTCTCCGCAAGAGCCTGTGGTCGTTCAGCGGCAATCGGATTGCCGTGCGCTTCCAGTACGAATGGCACGATACGACCACGCAGTGGTGGCGTAGCTACGGCAACGAATTGTGGGAGTTCGCCGACA
This sequence comes from Williamsia sterculiae, assembly GCF_900156495.1. Classification (GTDB taxonomy): domain Bacteria; phylum Actinomycetota; class Actinomycetes; order Mycobacteriales; family Mycobacteriaceae; genus Williamsia_B; species Williamsia_B sterculiae. The sequence continues at coordinate 60,013 of NZ_FTNT01000010.1, read as the reverse complement.
ACGGTCTGATGCGTCGGCGGGAGGCCAGCATCAACGACGTTCGGATCGATGAGACCGACCGACGGATCTTCGGCCCGCGCCCGGGCGTGGAACACGGCGTCGAGTTCCCGCTCCGATAGGCGTTGCCGAGGCGTTCACGATCTCGACGTCGCGCAGCGCTGGATTACCACCGCATCGACGCGTGGCATGGTGGGGGCATGCGCGACCCCCTCCACGTCCCCGGGCTGAGTCGGTGGGGCGCGGTCGGCGACATCGCACTCGGTGCGGTCATCGCACTGCTCGGCAGCAACCTGCACCCCGACGTCCGGGCGCCGGTGTCGATGGTGGTTGTCGGACTCATGGTCGGCCTGTCGGTGTGCCTGCGACGCATCGCACCCAGCGCGATGCTGGTGCTGTCCGTCGCGTCGGCGGGGATACAGGTCGTCACCGGCGACATCGCGCCCTTCTCGTCGTTCTGCTACGTCATCGTCTTCTACACTCTCGGCCGCCATCCGCGCCGTGTGGTGCGGCGGACCGGGCTGATTCTCGCGTTGGTCGGGACCGTGGTGGCCGGTATCCGGCTGCAGCAGAGCTTCTTGCAGACCGATCCGCGGGGTCCGACGTGGCAGCAGATCGCGATCGCGTTCGCCGTGTCCGCCGTGGTGGTCGTCGGTGGCTGGTCCGCCGGGTTCATCCGCCATCAACGGCGTGTGGTGCAGCAGGCCAGGGTCAGCGAGACCATCGCCGAGGTCGAGCGGTTACGGGCCATCGACCTGATGAGCGAGCAGGCGGAGCGGACGCAACTCGCCCGCGACGTGCACGACGTGGTCGCGCACTCTCTGGCCGTGGTGATCGCCCAGGCCGAGGGTGCTCGCTACGCCCTCGATGCCGATGTGCACAAGGCGCGTTCGGCATTGGAGGTCATCGCGGGGACGGCACGCGACGCGCTCGGTGACGTGCGGGCGATCCTGCTGCAGCTTCGGCCCGACCAGGACTCGTCGACCTCGGTCCGCAGTGATCGCGATCAGCTGATCGCACGGATGACGAGCGCGGGGATGTCCGTGGTCCTCATCGAGGACGGTGCCATCGACGATGCCCCGACCGCCGTGGCCGGTGCCGCGACCCGGATACTCGCCGAGGCGCTCACCAATGCGCTGAAGTACGGTGACCTCTCGCAGCCGGTCGAGGTGACGATGCGATGGATGCGGGAGTGTCGGCTGACGGTGCGCAACGCGGTCACCGAATCGCCACTGATGTCGAGCGGGACGGGGCACGGCATCGGGAGCATGGTCGCGCAAGCAGCCGCGCTCGGCGGGAACCTCACCAGTTCAGCGACCGAGAATCGTTGGTGTGTCGAGATGATCATCCCGGACGCGCAGGGCACGGGAGAGGGGAGCAGGCCATGATCCGCATCGTGCTCGTCGACGATCAACCGCTTTTTCGTGGGGGCATAGCCATGGTCATCGACAGCCAGGCCGATATGGAGATCGTGGCCGAGGCCTCATCCGCCGATGGTCTGCGTCGACTGGTCACCGAGACCGATCCGCACGTGGTGTTGATGGATGTGCGGATGCCGGGTGTGGACGGCATCACCGCCACCGCGGACCTGATCGAGGGGTTCGGATCAGCAGCGCCGAAGGTGCTGGTACTGACCACCTTCGACGTCGACGAGGCCGCCGCGTCGGCTATCGAGGCCGGCGCCAGCGGATTCGTCCTCAAGGATGCCCAACCCGACTTCCTGCTCGCCGCCGTTCGTGCGGTCGCCGAGGGTAGTCACGTGGTGGCGGCGTCGGCGACCCGTCGGCTCTTCGAGCGTCACCGCTCCCGCTCGGGAGTTCCGGGAGCCGAGTACGATCAGCTGACGGCCCGCGAGCGGGAGATCCTGTTGCGTGCGGCCAGCGGGATGTCCAATGCCGAGATCGCCGCGGTCGAATACCTTTCCGAAGCCACCGTCAAGACTCATGTCTCACGTATCCTGACCAAGCTCGGTGCCCGCGATCGGGTGCAGTTGGTGGTCTACGCCTACGAACACAACCTGGTCTGAGGTGAAGCACGTACATCGGAGGATGTAGATCCGTTACCCCCGCGGATGTAGTGCAATGGCCGACTCCAGCCGGATGTGCCGCTCCGGGTCCCACTCGTACTGTCGGCCCCATGCCTGATTCCACGCCAGCAGTCGTCCTCCGCAACGTGTCGCGCACCTACGGTGATCCGGCCAATCCGATCCACGCCCTTCGTGATGTGAGTGTGGAGTTGAGGCGGCGGGAGTTCACCGCGATCATGGGGCCGTCCGGTTCGGGAAAGTCGACTCTGATGAACGTGATCGCCGGCCTGGACGAGGTGTCGGCCGGTGAGATCTGGTTGGGGGAGACACCACTCGTGGGTCTCGACGACACCGCCAGAACCCTGTTGCGGCGCAGACACATCGGATTCGTCTTCCAGTCGTTCAACCTGGTGCCCACCCTGACCGCCGAGGAGAACATCCGGCTGCCATTCGTTCTCGCGGGCCGCAAACCAGATGCGACGGAGCGATCATGGATCACCCATCTGGTGCGCTCACTGGGTTTGTCCGAGCGGCTGGATCACCGTCCGTCGGAACTGTCGGGAGGACAGCAACAGCGGGTGGCGATCGTCCGAGCGCTGGCGAACCGGCCGACGCTGATCCTCGCCGACGAACCCACCGGAGCTCTCGACACCCGCACCAGTCGGGAGGTGCTGCACCTGCTGAGCGTCGCGGCCCGCGAGTACGGGCAGGGGATCGCGATGGTCACCCACGACCCGGTGGCCGCGTCGTACGCCGACCGGGTTCTCGTGTTCGCCGACGGTCGAGTCGCAGGTGAGTATCGTGACCTGACCCCGCAACAGATCTCCGACGTGACCATCGACCTGCAGGGGGTGTACGCATGAGGTCGGCAGGTGCGAAGTTGGTGGTGGGCTCCTTGCGTGAACTCACCACGATCGGGTTGGTGTGCGGTCTCGGTTCCGCCTACGCGACCGCTCTGGTGATCGCCGGGGACATCTTGTCGACCATCGGTGACAAGGACGGTGGCAGCGTCGGCGCGCAACTGGCCGCGGTCGCCGCGGTGTTCATCGGCGTCGCACTGTTCGTGTCCGGAGTGGTGATCAGCAATGGTGTGGACACCGTCATCGCCGCGCGGCATCAACAGCTCACCATGTTGCGGTTGGTCGGGGCCGACAGTCATCAGCTGCGTGACAGCCTGCTCCGAGCCGTCGTGGCGGTGGCCGCGATCGGTGCGACCATCGGTCTGGTCTTGTCGGTGATCACCGGTGCTGTGGTGCGAAAGATACTGGTACGCAGAGGCACCCTGCCGGACACCGACTATCACGTGGTTCCGATCGCGGTGTGGATCGCTGCCGCGGCGGTGATGGTCACTGCGGTGGTGGCCGCCGTGGCCGGGGCGCGCAGACCGCTCGCCGGCACCGCAGTCGTCGCGACCTCCCGATCAGGGGAGGTGTCGGTGGTACGAACCGCGAGCTCGGTTGTCCTGATCTGCCTGGGCATGGTGGGCCTCGCAGGGGCCGCGATCCTGGGGGAGAAGGCCAGTGCGGCCGGCATATTGGTGGCGTTCGGTGGAGCGTCGACGGTGTGCGCGGGCATCCTGCTCAGCGCGCGAATGGTGGTTCCGCGGTTGGTGGCGGTCGCCGGCCGACTCCTCGGCGGCAGCGCGCCGTCGCTGGTGGCGCGGAAGAACGCCGTCAGCGACCCTCTCCGCACCACCCGGTCGACCATCGGGCTGCTGATCGGTGTCACGCTGGTGACCACCATCTCCGCGGGGATGAACTCACTGACCGAGGCCACGGACAGTTGGCGTGGGATGAGCCCCGAGCAGGCCGACATCGTGCGGCAGACGATGTCGGTCGTGTCGGCGGTGCTGATCGGGATGGTGGCGATCTCCGCGATCATCGCCGCGGTGGGTTTCGTGTCCACCATGTCGCTCACGGTGATCACGCGCACCCGCGAGATCGGCATGTTGCGGGCCATGGGATTCACCGCGCGTCAGGTCCGTTCGATGATCACCCTGGAATCGTTGGCCCTCTCGGGTACGGCGGCGCTCGCCGGACTCGCGCTGGGCATCGTCTTCGGTTCGGTCGGCGCGCAATCGGTTGTCGGTCGGGTGACCTCGGGTATCCCGGTGGGGCTGCCATGGCAGGCGTTGTCGGCCATCGTCGGTGGAACACTGGTGCTGGTGCTGGTGGCGTCACTACCGCCGAGTCGTCGCGCCGTCGGGATCAGCCCGGTCGACGCGTTGGCCACGAGTTGAGGATCTGCCCTGATCAGAGGCTGTGCGTGAGTTCGACGAGGTTGTCGAGTGTGCGGATGGCCGGGTGCCGGTGCCACCCGACATCGGCGGCCTCCTCGTGTCGCCAGGTGGTGTGGTATGGGACATAGACTGCCCGCGAACCGATCTCGACCACGGGTAGTACGTCGCTGAGCGGGCTGTTGCCGACCATGAGGAATCGTTCCGGTGGACACTCGAGAACCGCCAAGAGGTCGCGGTAGGTGTCGGCCACCTTGTCACTGACCACTTCGACGTGGTCGAAGTGATCGCCGAGCCCCGACTCGCGGAGTTTGCGCTGTTGGTCGACCAGATCGCCCTTGGTGATCAACACCAGACGGTGCCCGGCCGCACGCAGTGCGCCGACGGCGGCGGACGCACCGGGGAGCAACTCGACCGGGGCGGTGAGCAATTCGCGTCCGAGTTCCAGTACCCGGCCGACCATCTGCGTGGTCAGGGCGGGGCCCACCAATTCGCTCGCGGTCTCGATCGCGGACAGGGCGAAACTCTTGACGCCGTAACCATACATATCAAGATTGCGCCGCACGGTGGCGTTCAGTGCTCGATCGGCGGTCTCTGCGTCGGCATAGGGACTCAACAGGGCTCGAAACTCGGACTCGGCATGGTCGAAACCGTCCTGACATCGCCACAGCGTGTCGTCTCCGTCCATACCCAGGACTTCTATGGGGTCAGACCAGAAGGACACCGTGAGGAGTGTAGTCCCGGTTGCTGGTGGCCCGACACGTTCGCGGTCATGCGCAGTGGGACCGCCGCTCTGGCGCGTAAGAGATCGTCGGCCGGAGATGGGCCGCAAAACCGGGTGTATGGGTGGCGATCTCGTCGCGCAATTCGTGGTTCCCGGTGTAGTCACCACCGCGCAGGTGCCGGTAGACGAGGGGCTCCTCGTCGAAGACGTGATCGATGCGGGCACGGAGTGCATCGAATTCGGCGTCGATCTGTCGGCTGTCGAGGTGATGCACGCTGGTGATCAGGTGGGGCCGTAACGGTGTCATCCCGGTGTAGTGGGCGGTGCCGTGCAGCAAGGGCCAGAGTACGTCGATGATGTCGCCGCTGATGCCGCGTGCCCCGAGCGCTTCGGACCGGTCGCCGGCGGTGACGACCGGGAGGAGCCGGCGACCCGCGAGCCCCCCGTCGCCGTACTTCCGCACGTGTCCGTCGTCGTCGCGTACGCCGAAGGCGAAGCCGTTGGTGAACACCCGGTCGAACCATCCCTTGAGAATGGCGGGCATGCCGTACCACCAGAGAGGAAACTGTACGACCACGAGGTCGGCTCCGGTGATCAGCTCCTGTTGGCGTACGACCTCGGCGGGCAGGTTTCCCGAGAGCGTGGTCTGGCCCTGGCGGTCCGACAGGGTCTGCCCGGTGGCACCGGGAAGGTCTGCGTCGGACAGGACGGGATCCCAGCGTTCGGCGTAGAGGTCGACGAGCGACACCGTCGATCCCGAGGTGCGAAGGTGTTCGGCTCCGACAGCGGACAGCGCGTGACCGAGTGAGTTCGGGTCGGGATTGGCCAGAACCCAGAGGGCGTCGGTGGGGGTCGTCATACACTCAGCGTCGGGCCTACGTCGCGTATCGACAAGTACTGACTTACTCGGCCAGTAGTGACCTCTGGGTAAGTGTGGAGGTGGAGAGGATATCCGGTGCGTCGTCAGGTGCAGGCAGCGGTCGATGTGTGTCCGGTCGAGGTGGCCGTCGCCGTACTCGGCGGGGCGTGGAAGCTCACGATCGTCAAGGCGCTCATCGGCGGGACCCACCGATTCGGCGAGTTGGGCCGCCGGGTGGGCGCAGTCAATCCGCGGGTACTGACGCGCCAGTTGCGCGAACTGGAAGCCGACGGAATCGTTCGTCGAACGGTGTATCCCGAGGTACCGCCGCGAGTCGAGTATTCGCTGACCGACCTGGGTCGGACGCTGTCACCGGCCGTGGCGTGGCTTGATACGTGGGGAGCGGACTACGCGGACCGGATGGCCGCCACACAGGAGTGAACGACTCGGTCAGGACGTGCGGCGGCGGTGTGCATGTGTCCGGGCTTTCATCCGATTTCCGCACGTGGCCATCGAACACCATTTGGCCGTACCCGGGCGGCTGCGATCGATGAGGAACAGGTTGCACTCACTGTTGGCGCACGGGCGTAACCGTCCGGGTAGACCGTCGACGACCGCTGCCCAGGCCAACGCCGCCCGGACGGCGATCCGCTGGTCGGGGGGTACCTGCAGATTCCAGTGGATCCCTTCGGTGGTCACCTCGGGAATCAATGTCGCGTCCTCGAGCAGGGCGTCGAGAGCACCCAACGCGTCGTCCTGATCTCGGATGGCACCCTGCAGGGCGCCGCGCATCTGCCGTAGCCGGGTCGACTCCGCCGGTGACCCCGTGCCGTCGAATCGGGCGACCAACTCGGCACCACCCGGACCGTCCAGGGTGTCCGTCCTGGTGCCGTCGACGACGGGAGCGCTGTTCAACAACGCCAGCAGCAGATCCTCGTCGTTGATCTCGTCCATCTGTCCTCGCTCTGCCGATGTGGTGTGTCCGAGTTCATGCTACTGTTGTGCTAACCAGTAACAATAATTTAAGGGGTTAGCATGGTCGCCGTCCACCACCGCACCGCGTCGATCGACGGCTTGGGGGTGTTCTATCGTGAGGCCGGTTCGCCGGATGCGCCCGTACTCCTGCTGCTGCACGGATACCCGACGAGTTCGCATATGTTCCGACATCTGATTCCCGCTGTGGCTGATCAGTATCGGGTCATCGCGCCCGATCACATCGGGTTCGGCCGGTCGTCGACTCCATCGGTGGACGAGTTCCCGTACACCTTCGATGCGTTGAGCGGCGTCACCCGCCGACTGTTGGAACGACTCGGTGTGACCACGTACACGGTGTACGTTCAGGACTACGGTGCCCCGATCGGCTGGCGACTCGCGCTGGAGGACCCGGATTCAGTGGTCGGCGTCATCTCGCAGAACGGCAACGCCTATGAGGAGGGCTTCGTCCCCGAATTCTGGGAACCGGTGTGGGCCTACGGCAGTGATCAGTCCCCCGAGAACGAGGCCGCACTGCGCCCGGCCCTCGAGCGTGGTGCGGTCGAGTGGCAATACCTGCACGGTGTGCCGGATCCGACGACCGTCGACCCGGATGCCTGGGAGCACGACCTCACCCTGCTCGGGCGGCCGGGAGTCGATCGGGCACAGTTGGCGCTCTTCGCCGATTACGTGTCGAACCGCGACCTGTACCCGCGAGTGCACGCATGGCTGCGGGATACCCGAGTTCCGCTGCTGGCGATCTGGGGTGCGAATGACGAGATCTTCGGGGCTGCCGGTGCGGAGGCGTTCAGCCGAGATGTCCCCGACGCCCGTGTGGAGTTGATCGCTGGCGGACACTTCCTGCTGGAGTCCCACCTCGACGACGTGGTCACCATCATCCGAGAGTGGCGTCAGCAGTTCTGATTGTCCGACCGAGAATTGGGTAGTGCTGCAGGGTGATTAGTCGAGTGCGACGTCCGGTTCACCAGGCGACGGCCGACGCATCGTGGATACCGGTGTTCACGCCGTGCCGTGCTGGAACAGGACGCGGGTGGGGGACGCCTCCGTGTGGGACGTGTGATCACCGCCGGATATTCTGATGACACGACAGTGACCGTGGACGGAGGTCTGAATGCGCGGGTGGTGGCGCAGGGTGATTCCGTGGGCGACGCCCGCGCTCATCGCGGTCGAGGTCGCCCTGGTCGTCGCGGACTTTCTCGAGACACATACCGCGGTGATCATTTTCGTGGTCATCGAATCCCTCATCGCGGTCTCGGCGGTCGGAACTGTTCTGAGAGTGGTTCGCGCGTACCGTACGGGCATCATCGTGGGCGACCACAATCGCTGGATTGCGGCTGAGGAAGCGCTGCACACTGTGTTGCCTCATCACGTCGTTGCTCTGGCAATCGGCGAAGCACGGGTCTGGCTCGCCTTGATGCGGTGCTTCACCCGGCGCGATGGCAGGTCACGGGAATTCACCTACGGTGCGTCCATTCGACCGGTCGTCGTGGCGATGTCAGGTCTCGTGGTGGTCGAGGGAGTCATCGCCGAAGCGGTGCTGCTGGCCGTCTTCGGCCACCGATGGTGGTTGTGGCTGGTTGCGGCCGTTCACATCTATGCGGTGGTGTGGCTTCTCGGCGTTGTCGCATCGTTCACGACCCTTCCGCATCGTGTTGGACCTGACGCGATCCTGCTGTCCGACAGCATATTCGGAGAGCACACCATCGGTCTCGAACTCATATCGCGAGTCGACCGCAGACGGACCCGCAATATCGGTAGATCCGGGATGGCGATTGACCATGACGCGCGCGGTCGGCTCTGCTACGGGGATGGGTCGGTGATTCTCGAGTTGGACGAGGTGACGCATATCCGTGGTATGCCGGTGCGGGAACTGGCGATATCCGTCGATCACCCAGCCGACTTCGTCGCCGACATCCACGCAGCCATCGGCCCGGCCGGCGTGGATTGAGGCCCGATCGACGTTGATAAGGGCGCGGTCGACCGGGATAAGGGCCCACTCGACAGGGATGAGGGCACGGTCGACAGGGATGAGTGCACGGTCGACGGGGATGAGGGCACGGTCGATAGGTGGGGAACGTCGGTCAGCGCAGGTGCAGCAAGCGCTCCGCGGCTTCGGCGATCACGTCGTCGCGCTTGGCGAAGGCGAAGCGCACCATGGACTTCCAGGGTGCTGAGTCGTCGACGAAGGCGCTCACCGGGACGGCCGCGACGCCGACCGTTCGAGGTAGGTCCAGGCAGAATGCGGTGCCGTCCTCGTAGCCGAGTGGCCGCGCGTCCGCGCATACGAAGTACGTTCCCTCGCTGCTGATCACGTCGAATCCCACCTCGCGTAATGCTGTGGTCAACAGATCGCGCTTGCGTTGCAGGTCCGCGCGTGATCGGTGCACCCATGCGTCCTCGGTGTCCAACGCCAAGGCGACGGCGGGTTGGAACGGGCCACTGCCCACATAGGTCAGATACTGTTTGGCGGCTCGTACCGCGGCGACGAGTTGCGGGGGTCCGCTGATCCACCCGACCTTCCAGCCGGTGACATTGAACGTCTTCGCCGCGCTCGAGATACGTAGTGTCCGTTCGCGCATACCCGGCAAGGAGGCCAGCGGCCGCTGCACCCGATCGTCGAAGACGAGGTGTTCGTACACCTCGTCGGTCAGCGCGGGCACGTCGTGGTCGACGCAGACCCGGGCGATCGCGGACAGGTCGTTGTCGGTCAATACGGTGCCGGTGGGGTTGTGGGGGGTGTTCACGATGATCAACGCGGTGTGGTCGGTGACGGCCTGCTGCAGAGCATCGCGGTCCAGGACGAAACCGTCTCCCTCACGACGTAACGGGACCGTTCTGCGGACCCCTCCTGCGATGGCCACCGCCGCGGCGTAGGCGTCGTAGAACGGTTCGATCATCACCACCTCCCGTCCCGGCTCCACCAGGCCGACGACGGCGGCGGAGATCGCCTCGGTGGCACCCACCGTGATCAGCACCTCGGTCTGTGGGTCGTAGTCCAGGTGGTAGTCGCGGGCCTGCTGGCGCGCGACCGCGGCGCGTAATTCGGGGATCCCGGGACCCGGCGGGTACTGGTTGTCGCCCGAGGCAATGGCCTTCTGCGCCGCCGCCAACATCGCCTCGGGACCATCGGTGTCGGGGAATCCCTGCCCCAGGTTGATGGCCCCCTGTTCGGTTGCCAACTGTGACATCTCGGCAAAGATCGTCGAGGTGAACGGCTTGAGCCTGGTCACGAGCGTCATGCGGTCAGCGTACTCATGCGGCCCGAACGCTGGGCGCGGCCGTCGCGCGGACAGTACGGTCACCTGAACTGATCCCGTACCGAAAGATTCGAGATGACGAATCCCGAAGACCCCAGGTGGCCCGGCCCCGGGTCTGGTCCCCACGAGCCGCCACCGCAATACGGGCCGCCGCCGGGTCACGGGCCGCCGCCCCACGGGTGGCCTCCGCACCAGGGGCCACCGCCACAACAGGGCTCCTATCCACAGCCAGGCCCGCCGCCGGGACCCGGGCAACCGTCCTATGTGCAGCCACCACCGGGCCAACCGCCGTACGGCCAGCAACCGTATGGTCAGCCTCCCTTCGGCCAGCCTCCATACGGCGGGCAGTCCTTCGGCCAACCGTCTCCCTTCGGCCCGCCGCCGAAACGCAAGCGTCGATGGTGGCTCTGGGCGTTGCCGGTGGTGGCCCTGTTGGTTATCGCCGGTGTGGCAACCGCGGTGGTGCTGGTCCTGCAGGTGTCGCGGCCCACCATCGACAAGGTCCAAGCCAACGACTGCGTGTCCGTCAAGGGGGACAACAGCAACGCCGACGTGACCAAGGTCGACTGTCAGGGAGATTTCTCGTTCACGATCGCCGAGAAGGTGGGCAAGAACGACCCTTGCCCGGGCGAGCAGTACAACCGGATCACCGCGCAGGGTAGTGACGCCAAACTCTGCGTGGTGCCGAACTTTCGGCAGGGGCGCTGCTATCAGGTGCCCGGTGACTCGAATACGCGACTCGTCGACTTCCGCGAGATCCACTGTGGCGACGCGTTGGCACCGAACACCCGTCAGGTCGAGGTGTTCACTCGAACGCCGACCGACTCGACAGCCGACTGCGTCGACGGGGTCAGCTACGACCGCCCCACCGCTGTGTCGTACTGCTTCGACAAGAAGGTCGACGATCTCGGTGAGCTGAACGTCGAGGACTGTGTGAACCTCAGCCGAGCTGACGGTCTGTCCTCCTCGCCGTTGGAGGTGCGCAAGACGTCGTGCGGTGCAAAGGTGTTCAGTTTCACTGTCGCATCCAAGGTGAGTGGCACCGACACCTGCCCGGGGTACGACCGCGTGACCGACCTCCTCCATGGTTCCGGCATGTGTGTGGTCCCGAACATGACACAGGGCCTCTGCTATCAGATCCCCACCACGAGCGACGAACTCACCGATTACACCGCCGCGGACTGCGCGGACACCCCGAAAACCGACACCACCGTCGTCAAGGTGGTCTCGCGGCAGGAGACGACACCCCCCACCTGTGGTGACGGTGAGACGCCGCTGCCGTACAGCCTGCCTAGACCGGTCGGCTATTGCCTGCAGACGCAGTGACCGAGTCGCGAGTACTCAGCCGATTGGGGGTCCCAGCAGATCGTCGGCATCGGTGATCCGGTAGGCGTATCCCTGTTCGGCGAGAAAGCGCTGCCGATGGGCCGCGTAATCGGCGTCGAGGGTGTCGCGAGCGACCACCGAGTAGAAGTGTGCCTGTCCGCCGTCGCTCTTGGGTCGTAGCAACCGCCCCAGCCGCTGGGCTTCCTCCTGCCGCGATCCGAACGTTCCGGACACCTGCACCGCGACTGATGCCTCGGGTAGGTCGATCGAGAAGTTGGCGACCTTGCTGACCACCAGCGTCTGGATCTCGCCTTTGCGGAACCGGTCGAACAGCAGCTCGCGTTCCTTGTTCTTCGTCGACCCCTGGATGATCGGGGCATCGAGAGCCGCGCCGAGCTCCTCGAGTTGGTCGATGTAGGCGCCGATCACCAGCGTCTGCGAATCCGCGTGCCGCGCCAGGATGGACTTCACCACGTTGACCTTGGTGTGCGCGGTGGAGCAGAGCTTGTACTTCTCCTCCGGCTCGGCCACCGCGTACTGCAACCGTTCCTCGTCGGTCAGGGTCACCCGGACCTCGATGCACTCCGCCGGGGCGATCCACCCCTGCGATTCGATGTCCTTCCACGGGGCGTCGTACCGTTTCGGTCCGATCAGGCTGAACACGTCGCCCTCGCGGCCGTCCTCGCGTACCAGGGTGGCGGTCAATCCCAGCCGTCGTCGCGACTGCAGATCGGCGGTCATCCGGAACACCGGCGCGGGCAGCAGGTGCACCTCGTCGTAGATGATCAACCCCCAGTCCCGGGAGTCGAACAGCTCCAGATTGCGGTATTCGCCCTTGGAACGACGCGTCATCACCTGATACGTCGCGATGGTGACCGGGCGGATCTCCTTGCGCTCACCGGAGTACTCGCCGATCTCCTCCTCGGTGAGGGTGGTCCGCGCGATCAGTTCTCGCTTCCACTGCCTGCCCGCGACGGTGTTGGTCACCAGGATCAGGGTGGTGGCGCCGGCCTTGGCCATCGCGGCGGCACCGACCATCGTCTTGCCGGCGCCGCAGGGCAGCACCACCACACCCGAGCCGCCGTCCCAGAACGAGTCCGCGGCCATCTGCTGGTAGTCGCGCAGCGACCAGTCGCCCTCGTCCAGTGCGATGGGGTGCGCCTCGCCGTCGACGTAACCCGCCAGGTCCTCCGCCGGCCAGCCGACCTTGAGCAGCACCTGTTTGAGACGACCGCGTTCGGACGGATGCACCACCACGGTGTCGTCGTCGATGCGGGCGCCGAGCATCGGCGCCACCTTCTTGTTGCGCAGGATCTCCTCGAGTACCGCGCGGTCGAGACTGACAAGGGTGAGGCCGTGCACCGGGCTCTTGACCAGTTGCAAGCGGCCGAAGCGGCCCATGGTGTCGACGACGTCCATCAACAGCGGCTGGGGCACCGCGTAGCGGCTGAAGTTCACCAGCGCGTCGACCACCTGCTCGGCGTCGTGGCCCGCGGCACGGGCGTTCCACAGCGCCAACGGGGTCACCCGGTAGGTGTGGATGTGTTCGGGGGCGCGCTCCAACTCGGCGAAGGGCGCGATGGCGGCTCGCGCCTCGGCGGCCTGCGGATGGTCGACCTCGAGCAGCAGGGTCTTGTCGGATTGCACGATCAGCGGTCCATCGGTCACTCGACCATTGTCCACACTTCACGCAACCCGTGCGATCAGCTGTCCAGCAACTCCACCGAGGTGATCCGGTGCAGCGAGAACCGCTGTTCGTCGTCGGTGGTCTCGTCCACCGCGACGAGTTGCCCGGCGCCCAGCGTGCGCGGGCGCACCACACTGCGGCTGGCCGAACCGTGGGCGTCGACGTAACCCACGCGAACCCGTCGGGCAGCGCGGAGCGCCAACTGCAGCAGCGCGGTGGCCGACTCGCCGCCGCCGCGAGCCCGCGCCGGCCCGCCGGGGGAGGTGACCGTCACCTTGTCGGCCGCGTCCTGCGAACGAATGCGTGCGACGACGACCTGCAACTGGTCGCGATCGGGGACCGCGGGACCGGGACGGCGCAGCGGGGTGCGTCGGGCACCCGTCGACACCGGCACTCGGCTGCCCTGTTCGCGCAGGTCGACCACGGCTCCCGTGGAATCCTCACCCGCGGGCGCGAAGCCGGCGGAGCGCAACTCGTCGAGGACCTCCCGTAGTGACGCGGGCGACACCGCCACGGTGGGCGCGAGTTCACGCAAAGCCAGGGTGGCCGCCGCGGGCGACGACAACACGCCGGCCAGGGTGGCCGCGTCCTCACAGCGGATGAACGCCCCGGCCATCCCCACCCGCAGCTGACCGTGTCGTCGGGCGACGTCTTCGACCAGATAGCGGAACGACTGCGGGACGGGGGTGCGTGAGTGGGTGGTGAACAGGGTCAGCAGTTCGCTGCTGGACCGTCCGGCGTCCAGCGCCCGCCGGATCGATGTCTCGCTGACCCGGTACACCGATGCCGCGCCACCGGATTCCAGGTCGGCGACCAGCGCGACCTCGGCCTCGAGCTCGGCGTTCAACGGGCCGGGCGCGGTGATGGTCAGGTCGGCCTGGGTCAGGAAGTGGTCGATCGGTTCGGGCAGGGCCTTGTGCATCGCCGCGGTCACCGTCTTCTCCCAGTCCTCCTTGTCCCGGTCCTGACCGCCGCGAGTGACCAGGAGGCGTCCCACCGAGGTGAGCGCGCTGTGGGCGACGAGCCCCAGCGAGGTGGCCTCGGCCAGCGTGGATGCCAGCAGGGTGGGGGTGAGACGCCGGGCCCAGCGCGGGTGTCGCCAGTCGAGCAGTGCCGCCAACCGATCGACGTCCACCGGCACTCCGGGACGGCTCTCGGCCATGGCCTGCAACACGAACCGCCGTTCGATGGCCGCCGACACGTCGTGCAACTCACCGGAGAGCACCGGCAACGCCGAACCGTCGGCACCGGCCGAACCCACCTGCCACGGGCGACGGGGGAGGTCGAGCCATGCGGTGGCCAGCGCGAGCCAGCGGCGTTCGGCGGCCTGATGCTGCCAGACGTCGGCCAGGGTGGTCGGCGCCCAGACCGGTTCGTCGAACCGGCGGCTCGGCGGGGGGTCGGGCAACCCCTGTGCGACGACCTTCTCGGCGGCCGACAACTCGACGAGGAAACCGAGGCGGTCGACGTCGATCTCGGTGGTCTTGGCCAGTCGCCGCAACTCGCGGACGCCGAGCCCGCCCGCGCGCAGCACGGAGGCCGGAGCGGCGCCCAGCGCGTCGATGATCGTGGTCACGTGCCGCAGCACCTCGAGGGCCTCACCCCCGCCGGCGGCGTCCACCTCGGACATGCTGAACCGACCCTTGGCGCTACCCGGCGTCAGCTCGGGACGTCGCAGGTCACCTGGCTCGGGTGGGGTACGACCCCGCAGCAGGGCGCCGACGACCGGCGGCAACTCGACGGTCTGGTCGTCGACGCGGCCGAGCAGACCCGCGGCCAGCAACTGCTGCACCGGACGGTCGGCGGGGGCGTCGCGCGCGGCATCGCGAGTGCGACCGAGCGGTGAACCGGTGGCCAGGGTCGACAACAGGTCGTGCTGGTGTTCGGGTAGGGCCTCGATCTGGGCCGACACCTCGGCGACGGTGCGCTCGGCGAGTGGCCCGGCGGTGTGCATGCCGCGCCAGGGCAACGCGCTGCCCGCATTCGCGACCGCCTCGAGCTGCTCACCGGAGTGCCACAGCAGCGCACGGTCGGTCAGCAGGTCCATCCGCTCGACGATGTCGTCCTTGTCGGCCCGACCGTCGAGGGCGGCGATCACCGCTTCCCGGGACAACGGCCCGGCCGCGGCGAGGAACTGTTCCAGTACCGCGACCGCGAGCAGGTCCAGACTCTCGCCGACCAGACCGATGGAACCCGACGCCTGTGCGCGGCGGGCCAGCACTGTCACCCCCGCGGGTGGTGGGCTGGCCAGATCGGGTCGGGCGGCGAGCATGTCGACGAGCTGTTCGTCGGTGCGAGCGGCGAGATCGTCGGCCAGGCTGGGGTGCCGATCGTCGGGGCTCATCCGGTCCATACTAGTGACGCCCGCGACGGGTGCCGCGTGGCAGAATGTCGGACGTGGCTGAGAAGAAGCGGTACATCGACAATGGCTGGCCCACGTCGGACGACGGTGAGCACGAGCACGCGGTGTCGGAGTTCGCGGCGTCGGTGTCCGGCGCGTTGTCGCCGTTCGGTGATATCGAGTTCCCGCTGCCCGCCGATCACCTGCCCTACGTGCACCCGGTGACCGAAGTCAACCGCTGACCCGGTGACCCAGGAGCCGGAGGACCCGACCGGCGGATTGACCCACGTCGGCGCCGACGGCTCGGCGCACATGGTGGACGTCGGTGACAAGTCGACGACCCGTCGAACGGCCGTCGCCGGCAGCACGTTCCACACCACCACCGAGGTGACCGACCTGCTCACCGCCGGTCGGCTACCCAAGGGTGACGTGCTCGCGACCGCGCGTGTCGCCGCGATCATGGCCGCCAAGCAGACGTCGTCGCTCATCCCGCTGTGCCACCAACTCGCGCTCTCGGCGGTCGACGTCCGCTTCGAGGTACGGCCGGGCGCGGTCGAGGTGACCGCGACGGTGTCGACCACCGACCGCACCGGGGTGGAGATGGAGGCGCTGACCAGCGTCGCCGTTGCCGGTTTGACCCTGCACGACATGGTCAAGGCGCTCGATCCGCATGCCCACAACGACGGCATCCGGTTGTTGGAGAAGACCGGGGGTCGTCGCGGGCACTGGACTCGCACGGAGGGGCGATGAGTCGTCGCGCCGCGGTGATCGTGGCATCCACGAGGGCGTCGGGCGGGGTCTATCCCGACCGGACGGGCCCGGTGATCGTCGAGTGGCTCGCCGACCACGGCTTCGACGTCGGTGCACCGACCGTGGTGCCCGACGGTGATCCCGTGGGCGACGCTCTGCGGGCGGCCGTCGACTCCGGCGCGCACCTGATCCTCACGACGGGCGGTACCGGGTTGGCGCCGACCGATCGGACGCCGGAACAGACACGGACCGTTCTCGACACCGAGATCCCCGGTCTCGCCGATGCCGTCCGCGCATCCGGTGGTGATGCCGTACCCACCGCGATCCTGTCGCGGGGTGTGGCCGGGATCGCGGGTTCCGCGCTGGTGGTGAATCTGCCGGGGTCGACGGGTGGCGTACGTGATGGTCTCGCCGTCCTCGCGCCGGTCGTGGACCACGCGCTCGACCAGATGGCCGGCGGTGACCATTGAGCGCGACGGTGGTGCGGGCGGAGGTGACCTCGCAACCGATCGGCGCCGCCGATCTGGAGGCGGGTGTCGTCGCGGCCGCCGAGGGTCACGCCGGTGCGGTGGTGAGTTTCACCGGGGCCGTCCGCGACCACGACGGTGACCGCGGCGTGATCGCGCTGCACTATCGCGCGCATCCCACCGCGGGCGAGGTGGTCGCCGACCTGGTCGCCGGAATCGCCGCGCAGGTGGACGGCGTGCGCGCCATCGCGGTGGCCCATCGGGTGGGAGACCTGGTCGTCGGCGACGTGGCGTTCGCGGTGTCGGTGGCGGCCGATCACCGAGCCGCGGGTTTTGCGACCTGCGCACGGGTGGTGGACGAGGTGAAGGCCGCACTCCCGGTTTGGAAACACCAGTTCTTCGCCGACGGCACCGACGAATGGGTCGGTACCGCCTGAGCGGAACCGCCACCCGCCCCGACTCTCGGCCCACTCGACCGGAACAACGGCCCACTCGACGGGGATAAACGCCCGCTCGACGCTGATAAGGGCACACTCGACGGGGTAGAACCGGCACGCCCGCCGAGCGGGCCGAAATCTGCGCCGGCATTGGAAAAGGACCCCACACGGGAGTGATCCTCGTGTGGGGTCCTTCGTCTGTGTCCGCGCGGGGCGCGGGTATTCAGATCCGCTCAGGGAAGCGGGATGAGGCCCTTGTTCTGGTTGAACAGCTTGACCTGATCCGGGGTGAGCTGGAAGCCGCTGGCGTTGGCCTGCTCCCACAGCTTCTTGATGGCCGGGTCGAGCTTGGAGGCCTGAACCGCCGCGTCGAACTGCTTCTTGGCGTCGTCGCTGGTCTTGGCTTCGGGAGCCTTGGCCAGGCCGGAGCCGCTCTCCTGGGTCGGGGCCTGCTGCTGCGGGGCTGCGGGGGCGGGGGCCGCCGGGGTGTCGGTCGGAGCCGCGGAACGCGGGGTCGGCCCGCTGAGTCCGGTACCGCAGACCGGCCATGCGCCTGCACCCTGTCCGGCGAGCACCTTCTCGGCAACGGCGATCTGCTGCTGCTTGGTGGCGCTGTCGGCCGACGGTGCGTACTGGGTGCCGCCGTATGCGGCCCAGGTGCTCGGGGTGAACTGCAGTCCACCCTGGAAGCCGTTACCGGTGTCGATGCCCCAGTTGCCGCCCGACTCGCACTGCGCGACGGTGTCCCACTCGGAATCGGTGGCGGCGTTGGCGCTGCCGGCACCGAAGGCCAGGGTGGCGCCGCCGCCGACGACGGCGGAGGTCAGAGCGAGCTTGGCGACGGTGCGGCCGGTGGCAGTCGGTTTGCGGTGACGTCCGGACATAGATGTGTTCCCTCTCTCCACGCGCCTACGAAGTCAGCTGTCGGGTTCGAGCGAGAGGCTGCTCGGCCCTGCGGTGCAGGGCTACACCCCGAGGATCTCTGTGCGAGATCCGGTCTCCTGGGAGATGGTGGGTCCCCCGTCCTCGCTCCTGAATTGCTCGTGTCTGCCCACTGATCACGGAGCGAGGTTGGGCGCGGTGATCAGCTTTGTGGATGTTGTCTGTGGTGACCGCCGTGGCGGCCGAGACAGACGCTACGAGAAAACAACGATGAAGTCACAACATGTCGATCGGTCGATTCGAGCCGACCGGAGGCCTGGACGGTGTGTCCGAAGCGTCACCGCAGATCACGGGCATGAGGGTCAGTCCGTGTCCTGCTTGTTATTGCATTGTGATGTGATAGAAGTCACAGCCATCCGGACGGCCGACACGCCGGGGAGCGGTCTCAGCCGCCGGCAAACGGTGGCAACACGTCGAGTTCGAGGCACGGCGCCACCGTCTCGGCCCGGCTCCGAACCGCGACCTCGTCGCGCAGGAACGAGCACTGCGGCAATACCCGGGCCAGTTCCGGGTTCGCATGACCGAGCGTCACTTCCAGCCCGGCGAAGGTGATGTCGTCGGGGAGGTCCACGACAGCGGTGTCGGTACCGGCCGCGGCCGCGGCGGCGGCGAAATAGCGGATGTGGATGGTCTGCACCGAGCGGTCAGCCTCCGATGGCCGACATCGGCCGACGCGGTTGCAGGAAGTCGGGGTCGTTGATGGCGTGGCCGGGCAGCTTGAGCCAGGTGGACCGGCGCCACCGCAGCGCCAGTTCGTCATCGTTCGCACCGGCTCGCAGCAGGTCACGCAGATCTGTCTCGTCCTCCGCGAACAGGCAGTTGCGCACCTGACCGTCGGCGGTGAGCCGGGTGCGATCACAGTCGCCGCAGAACGGTCGGGTGACCGAGGCGATGATGCCGACCTTGGCGGGCTCGTCCGCGGCGTCGGTGAACCCCGGCACCCGCCATGTCTCGGCAGGAGCGGCGCCCCGTGGTACCTCGTCGGGGATCAGGGTGAAATCGGTGGACAGGCGGGCGAGGACGTCGTCGGCAGACACCATGGCCGACCGCGACCAGCCGTGCTCGGCGTCCAGCGGCATCTGCTCGATGATGCGCAGTTGATATCCGTGGGTCAGACAGAAAGCGAGCAACGCCGACGCGTCGTCGAGGCCGCCGTCCGGACTCAGCACCGCGTTCACCTTGACCGGGGTCAACCCGGCGTCGGCCGCGGCTCGCAGGCCTGCGAGCACGTCGTCCAGGCGGTCGCGGCGGGTGATGTGGGCGAATCGATCACGGTCCATGGTGTCCAGCGAGACGTTCACCCGGTTCAGGCCGACGGCGGCCAGGATCCCGGCCTTGCGGCCCAGCGCCAGACCGTTGCTGGTGACGGAGATCTCCGGTCGCGGGGTCAACGCGGCGACCTCGGCGATGATCTCCGGAAGGTCGCGACGCAGCAGTGGTTCACCGCCGGTGAAGCGAACCGCGCGGATGCCCAACCGCTGCACGCCCACCCGGACCAACCGGACGATCTCGTCGGCGCGGAGCGTGGAGTCCCGCGACAACCAGTCCAGTCCCTCGGCGGGCATGCAGTACCGGCACCGCAGATTGCACCGGTCGGTGACCGACACCCGCAGGTCGTGCACGGCGCGGCCATGGGTGTCGACCATCGGCCCCTCCGTCGGCATCCCCGGCGCGGGTTCGTGTGGTCGGGTCGGCAGGGGCAGTCCGAGGTCCGTGGCGGTCATCGAATACGCGCCTCCAGGGCACGGAAGGTGCTGGCGTGGAACACCAGCGGTTCCACACCGACGTCGGCGTCGAGGGCGTCGATCTTGAGCAGCACCAGGATGTGGTCGCCTGCCGGGATCTCGTTGTAGATCGAGCACGACAGCTTGGCCGCGGCATCCGGGATGAAGACGTCACCGTTCTCACCGAACTGGGGCTCGATGCCGTCGAAACGGCGCTCGGCCGGACCGGCCAGCTGCTTGCACAACTGATCCTGACCGCCCGCGAAGACACTCACCCCGATACTCGGGGCGGTCCGGAGGCGTGGCCAGGTGGTGGAGGTGTTCTGCACACACAACGACACCAGCGGCGGATCGAGGGAGACGGTCGCGAACGAGCTCGCCGCCATCCCGACCAGTTCGGTCTCGTCACCCGCGCAGACCGCGACGACGCCGGACGGGAAGCAGCTGAACGCGCGACGCAGCGCTGCATCGTCACTGACGGGGTACATCGTGATCACGGTCGACGCCTCCCTGAGCGTAGAGCGAAGACGAGCCCCGCGACGAAGCCGAGGGGCGCGCACATGGTGAGCAGATAGACGAACGTGGGCAGGGTGGTGCCGTGGTCGACCGCAGGCGTGACGAACAACGCCGCGATGGCCAGCACACCGACCGCGAACAGCGCGACCGCGGTCCGCAACAGCCAGTCTCCCGGGTGGGTACGCATATGACCACGGTAGTTCAGGCGGCTACCATGAGTAGGGGACGCGTCTCGCGAGGACACCTGTGGTCGTCGACGGGGCGCTTTCTTTTGCAATCAGTACTCATGTGTGACGACGGATGAAGGTGAGCACGGTGCCGACCGGCAAGGTGAAGTGGTACGACGCGGAGAAGGGCTTCGGCTTCCTGTCCCAGGAGGGTGGGGAGGACGTCTACGTGCGGTCTTCTGCATTGTCCGGCGGCGTCGAATCACTGAAACCGGGCCAGAAGGTGGAGTTCGGGATGGCCGCGGGCCGTCGCGGTCCACAGGCGCTGTCGGTGACGGTGCTCGAGCCGGCCCCGAGCGTGACCAAGAACACCCGTGAGGCGGAGCGCAAATCGGCCAAGCGACACACCCCGGACGAGTTGCACGGCATGATCGCCGACCTGATCACGCTGCTCGAGGCGAAGGTCCAGCCCGATCTGCGCAACGGCCGCTATCCGGACCGCAAGACCTCCCAGCGCATCTCCGAGGTCGTCCGCGCCGTGTCCCGCGAGCTCGACAGCCACTGAGCCGCAGCGGTCGTGGTCGACCGCGACCGCGTCACTTCTTCCGGTCGTACGGGGTGGTGTCCAACGAGAGGTATCCGCGCACGTTGGTCTGGTCACCGACGGCCACCGCGGACGGCACCTGCACCTCCACCGACACCAGCGTGCGGTCGGCAGTGGAGCGCAGCACCTCCGTGTAGGTGGTCTTGGACAGCTTGACCGCGATACCGGGTTCCTGCACTCCCCGCGGGGTGGCGTACTGCGTGACCAGAAACCACGGTCCGGAGGCGATGTCGGCGGACACCGACAGCATCAGGGTGTCGCCGGGCTGCACCGGGAACGCGGCGGGACGGCGGGCCTGGGTGCCTGCGGGCGGATCGCACTTCTCGAGCTTGACGTCGCACCACACCGACGGACGCACCCTGGCGAAATGCGACCCCGAGGTCACCTGCAGGTAGGGCTCATCGGGGTCGTCGTGGCCGCTGGTCAGTGCGAACACCAGACCGCCGACCACGGCGACGAACACGACTGCGACAACCAGGATGATGGCGAGTGCCTTCTTCTCGCCCGATGACACCGCAACCACGGGTCAACGATAGCCATCGGGTCGGGGGAAGGATCCCGTCGGCATGGCCTGCACCGGTCGCTTGCCGCCGAACCCGGGGATGAGAGAGGACCCGCGGAAGCTCATCACCGTCTGCGCCAGCCCGGCGGCGAGCAGGACGGCGACCACCGTGAACCCGATCCACAGGGTCGGCGGGAGCAGCACACCCAGCGCGGCGCCGAACACCCAGCTGAGCTGCAACACCGTCTCCGACCGCCCGAACGCCGACGCACGGGACTCCTCGGGCAGGTCGTGCTGGATGGACGAGTCGAGGCAGACCTTGCCGATGGCGCTGGTCCCGGAGGCGACCAGCGCGGCCAACACGGCGAACAGGATGTTGCCGAACACCGCGGCCAGCACCGCGACGGCCAGACAGGCGCCGGTGCTGGCGACAACTATCAACGATGGGTTCCTCAGTTCCAGGCGGGTGCCCGCGGCGTTGCCGACGAAATTGCCGATGCCTGCGGCCGCGCCGACGCCGCCCAACATGGCCAGCTGCATCCACCCGCTGTGCGAACCCTGGTTCGACTTGGCATAGAACGCGATGAACAGGGTGAGGAAACCGGTGAGGATGCGGATGGTGCCGTTGCCCCAGAGCCCGGTCACCACGAGTCGTCCCAGCGGCTGGCGGATGGTGGCGGCCAGGGCGGCCGGGGTGAATGCGCGCTTGTGTTCCCGGGTCTCCTGTCGCGTCTCGGTTCCCGGCCGGGCGGGTTCGCCGTGGTAGGTCAGCGTGGTGGGGACCTCACCCGCGGTGACCTCCACCCAGGACGGGATCCGCATACACAACACCGCCCCGACCAGCGCGATGACGGCCAACCAGACCATCGCGCCGGGCAGGTGCAACGGCAACCACTTGCCCAACATCATCTCGAACGCGGCCGCGATCGCGCCGCCCAGCACCGTGCCGCCGACCAGGCCGAAGGTGGTGAGCCGGGAGTTCACCCGGACCAGGTCGATCGACGGCGGCAACACCCGCGGCGTCACCGCGGACTTGAGCACCCCGAACGACTTGGACAGGACCAACAGGCCCAACGCGCAGGGGTACAACACCCACGGGTCGTAGGTCACCTGATGGCTGGTCGCATCCCAGGCGCAGTTGGCCATGATCAGCAGCGCCAGCAGCACCCGGAGTCCGAAGGTGGTGGCCATCGCGATCCGCCGACCGCGCTGCAGCTTGTCCAGCATCGGCCCGATCAACGGGGCGACCAACGCGAACGGCGCGATGGTCAGCAGCAGGTAGAGCGCGACCTTGCCCTTGGACTCGGCGTTCGCGGCGGCGAAGAACAGCGTGTTCGCCAGCGCGACGGTCATCGCCGCGTCGACCGCGTAGTTGACGATCGTCGGGTAGGTGAGCGCCTCGAGTCCGGAACGGTCGGCGCCGTCCGCGGTGGCGGCGCTGCGCAGTTTGCCCCAGCCGCGGAAGGTGAGCTCGCGTCCGCGCATCGCCGCCACCCGGGTGACGGTGACCTTGCGCGGTATGGCCCGGGTGCCGCCGGGACCGTGCGACGGATCGTCGGGCGGCGTGGTCTCGTCGAGCGGCGGCAGGTGCGGGTTGTGCGTGGGCGGTTGCCGATAGGGGTTGCCGTTGCGCGTTCCGTCGTGGCCGGTGCGCGGATGTGCGCCGCCGGAGCGCGGCGTCCCCGCGGGGTAGTTGGCCGCACCCGGGTGGTCACGTGGATCCCGGCTGCTTCTCATCGAATCAATTGTTCCTCATCGCCAGGACGTCACCAACCCGCAACGCGGGGTTCGGAGCGGGATACGGCACACTGGACACCGTGAACGCTGCACTGGACGTCGCGACGACAGACGGGGTCGGGAACCCCGACGACCGGCTGCTCGCCGCCGTGGATCTGGCGCGCGCGGCCATCGAGTCGACCGAGGACGGTGCCGTGGGCGCACACCTCGCCGCCGAGGCCGCGGGTGACTGCGCGGTCACGCACTACTTCGAGGCCGACGTACCCGGATACCGGGGATGGCAGTGGTGTGCGGTGGTCGCCGGATCGCCCGGCGGCGACGAGGTGACCGTCAGCGAGGTGGCGCTGCTGCCCGGTGCGGGGGCGCTGACCGCCCCCGAGTGGGTGCCGTGGAACCAGCGGCTACAGCCGGGTGACCTCAACCCCGGTGATGTGCTCGCCGCGCCCGAGGACGATCCGCGATTGGTGCCCAACCAGATCGACAACGTCGATCGCACGCCGGTCGACGACCCGCAGATCGGCGAGGTGTCGATGGAGCTGGGGCTCGGCCGCACACGGCTGCTGTCACCCTTCGGTCGCGACCTCGCCGCCGCACGCTGGTCCGCCGACCGCGGACCCGAGTCGGACATGGCCCGCGCCACCAAGTTCTGCTGTTCGACCTGTGGTTTCTACATCCCGGTGACCGGCGCGCTGCGCGCCGCGTTCGGGGTGTGCGCCAACGCGATGGCCGAGGACGGCCGGGTGGTCGCCGCGGGCTACGGCTGCGGGGCGCACTCCGACGCCACCCAGCCCGCCGGGGAGGGGTCGCCCGCGTACCCCGCCTACGACGACGGCGCGGTGGAAATCGTCGGTGACGACAAGTCCGCCTGACCTCGACCCGTTCGACACCGAGACGCTGCGCGCGTCCGTCCTCGGCGCCTGGCGTGCGTCGCCGACGCGGTTGGCCGAGGACGTCGCCACCGAGTCCGATCTGACCGGGGTCGGTTATCGCGACCGACTGTTCACCGAACTGGCAGCGAACGCCGCCGACGCCGCGGTCCGCGCGGGTGTTCGCGGCGCGATGTCGGTGTGGACCACCGATGGTCGTCTGCACGTGGCCAACCGCGGTGCGCCGCTGACCGCCGCGGGGGTGCGCGCGCTGGCTGCGACCCGCGTCTCCGACAAGTCCGAGCCCGGCTTGGTGGGTCGGTTCGGCGTCGGTTTCCATGCTGTCGCCGTGATCGCCGATGCCGTCACCATCCGCTCGGTCCGGGGCGGGGTGGCGTTCGACCTCGCCCGTACCGCCGACGCTGTCGGCACGGTCGGCCTGCCCGGGCCGGTGCCGCTGCTGCGGCTGCCGTGGCCGGTAAACGAGGCGCCGGCCGAGGGCTTCGACACCGAGATCGTCATCACCCCGCGCGCGGGCATCGACCTCGACCACCTCCTCGACCGCTGCGCCGACGAGGCCCCCGAACTGTTGTTGGAGCTCGAGGCGCTGGACCGGATCACCGTGACCGGCAACGTGTTCGAGCGCTCCGGCGGATGGTTGCCGGTGTCGACCACTCACGCACGCTGGCTGATCCACGGCAGCGCCGAGCGGGTGCGCCCGCTGCGGGAGACCGTGCTCTGCGCTCCCACTCGTACCGACGTCGAACTCAC
This sequence comes from Williamsia sterculiae, assembly GCF_900156495.1. GTDB lineage: Bacteria > Actinomycetota > Actinomycetes > Mycobacteriales > Mycobacteriaceae > Williamsia_B > Williamsia_B sterculiae. The sequence goes on along the minus strand of NZ_FTNT01000010.1, from coordinate 35,084 downwards.
CATTCCTGCAAAAGTTTTCGCTGACATCGCGATCACGGCGGACCGGCGGTCGTTGCACCCGGACGCCGACATCGCGTCGCTGGCCGACGGTTACCACCGGTTGCCGCTGGCCGTCGCCGCCGACCAGCGCGTCGCACTGGTGCCCGCACCGGGTTTCGCCCGCAACTCCGTCGACGAGACATTGCGGGCGGCCATCCTCGACGACCTGTCGCGACATACGTGGCTGCCGGGTGCGGATGGCGCCGACCTGGTGCCGTCGCGGGCCGTGGTATTCGCGGACCTCCCGGTGGTCCTGGCCGACCACCTCGCGGACCTGCTGGGCGGGCTGGTCCACCCCGCCCTGTCGGGTCGCGGCGGCCTACCCCGCCTGCGGTCGGTGGGGGTCACCGAGATCGGGCTCGCCGAGCTGGCCGAGCGGCTGACCGGGGTGCAGCGACCGCCCGGTTGGTGGCATGACCTCTACGAGGCGCTCAGCCCGTCGGTGGTCGACGACCGTGCGGCCGCCGAACTCGGGGCGCTGCCGGTGCCGCGGGCCGACGGCCGGCTGCACGTCGGAGCGCGCGGGCTGGCCATCGGGCCCGACCGGGCGACCACCGCGATTCCCTGGATCCCCACCGTGCACCCCGACGCCGCTCATCCGTTGCTCGAACGACTAGGGGCGCGTCGGATCCCGACGGCGGAAGTCCTGGCCGATCCGGCGCTGCGGTCGTGGCTCGACCAGGATCCGGACGACGCGGACCCGGACGACCTCGCGAAGGTCACCGACGCCGTGATCGCCCTCATCGCGGCCGAGCCGGACGTCGCGGTCCCGGACTGGCTGGGTGCGATCCTGCTGCGCAGCACCGACGGTGAGCTGCGTCCGGCCGACGAGCTACTGCTGCCCGACAGCCCGCTGGCGGCAGTGTTGGCCCCCGACGCACCGTTCGGCATCCTCGCCGACACCGACCACCCCGAGGTGGTGCGCAGACTGGGGGTGGGCTGGGGTTTCGTCGTCGTCACCGACGACCTGCCGACCGGACCCGACCACGACCTGCCCGACGAGGACCGGTGGTGGGACCGGTCCGACGAACCGCCCACCCGCCTCGCCGCGGTCCGCGACCTCGACCTCGTCGACGACTCGGCGTGGCCCGAAGCACTCACCCTGCTGGCCGACGACCCGGCGGTCGCCGACCAACTCCGCGACCGGGACGGCTACACCGCGTGGTGGTTACGCACCCACGCCCGCATCGACGACACCCCGTTGTGGGCGCTGCGCGCGCCCGGCGACGCCGCGACCGCGGGCCTCTACGACACCCTCGACCATCCCCGCGCCGACGAGCTGGGGGCCGCGCTGGCCACCATCACGGTGGTCGACGACGATCAGGCGGTACTCCTGCTCGACCACCTCGCCGATCCCGCACGCGCCATCGCGCCCGGGGTGGTCACCGCCGCACATTCCGCGCTGGTCGCCGCCTACCGGTCGGGCGCGCTTGACCTGGACCGGGTGGACGCACCCGCGCGGGTACGTGCCGTGGACGGGTCCACCCCGTCCTCGGCGCTCGCCGTCGATGCCGCGCAGTACCTGCAGATCCTGACACCCGGCGACGTGGTTCTCACCACGTCGCCGCTCGCTGCAGACGATGCCCGCGACCTGGGCACCGTGCTCGACATCGGTACCGCAGGTGAGGAACTCGACGTCGTCGTGATGGAGCTCGGGAACCCGACCATCTGGCGCGACTCCGCCATCGCGGTGCTGTTCGCCACGGCGCGTGAGATGGCGTCACCGATGGGGGAGGTGCGGTTGCACGACCGGCTCGTGGTGCGGGTCACCCGGGGCGGCACCGTCACCGACCATGCGGTCGCATACTGGTTGGACCGTGCGGGGGTCATGCACCTGCAACGCTGAACGGAGACGTCGATCAGATCTCGGCGGGGTGACGTCGCCTGCCGGCCGAGGCGCCCGGCGTCTCAGGCGGCTTCGACGACTTCCTGCGGTGCCTGCCCGCGACGAGCGGGGGCGCGGTGCCGAACTGCGTGGACGGCGAAGCCGGCCACCAGTGCGACCAACAGGATCAGGGGAACCAGACGCGCCCCCAGCGAATTCGACCCGACGAGCACCGAATAGTTCGCCACGATGGCCGCGCAGGCGAGGAGAGCGCCGACACCTCCCAACAGCGGCGCGGTGACGGTCGACCACGCGAATCGCGCGCCGTTCCGGATGAAGTAGACCACGACGGAGATGGCGACAAGAGCTTGAGCGGCCACTATCCCCAACGTGAACAGACCCGTCAGCGACGTGGCGAGCCCGATGTAGGGATCCGCACCCGTCGCGGCGAAAGCGATGAACAGGAGAAGTCCGATGCCCGCGAGGGCCGTGGACGCGCGGGCGGGCGAACGAAACGTCGGATGCAGCGTGGCGAGTGTCCTCGGCAGTGCGCCGCGGTCGGCGAGTGTATGGGTATAGCGCGAACTCGCGTTGTGCAACGCGATGAAACAGGCCATCAGTGACGTGACGAAGAAGATCTGGACCACAATGGTGAACGTCGAGCCGAGCTCGTTGCCTGCCACGGTGAAGACGAGATCGCCCTGGAGCTCACCGGCTTTGGCGACCGCGGTCGAGGTCCCGAGTGAGCCGATGATCAACCAGGCGGTCAGGACGTACAGCGCACCGATGGCGACCACCGCACCGTAGGTCGCACGCGGGACCGATCGACCGGGGTCGCGGGTCTCGCGGGTGTACAGCACGGCCGATTCTACTCCGATGAAGCTCGTGAACCCGATCAGCACTGCGGGTCCCAGGTTGCCGGACAACGCATGGGAGAGGGCGAACACGTCCACCGGGAACGCGCTCGCACCGTGATTGACGATGATCGCCAGATCCAGGGCGACGACGACTGCGACCTCGGCGACCATCAGCGCCAGCAGCAGTCGGGCCGACAGGTCCGCGGCGCGGCGACCCAGGGTGAGAATGATCCCGTAGGCGACGAACGAGTAGACCCACCAGGGGATGTCGATGCCGTGCGAATGTGCGATGAGGTTGCCGAAGTATCCGGTCGATGCCGCGAGCGCGAGTGAACCGGTCCAGTATGCGATGCCCGTCACGTACGCGACCCCCAACCCGGCGCCCTCGCCGAGTCCGGCGCGGACGAGGTCGGCGAAGCCGCCCTCGGCTCGGACCTGTCGTGCCAGGCGGATGAATCCGGTTGCCAGACAGGCGATGATGATCGCAGCGGCGAGGAAAGCCGCGGGAAGACCTATCCCGTTTCCGAGGACGATCCCGATCGGCAGATTGCCGATCGCGACCCCGAGTGGTGCCGCTGCGGCGACGATCATCAACAGCAGGTGGCGGGTGCGTAAGGTGGCGCCTGCCGTTGGTGTCCCGTCACCATCGGCGCGAATCGTTGTGCTGGCTGAATCTGCTGAACTGGACATGCTGTCTCCGTGTCGAGATGTGGAAAAGTGGTGGAAGGTCGTTCGTGGCCGCGCTCAGAGCGACTGCCGGACCGCGCTCGCGCCGGCGGCCGCGGCGGTCAGTGCCGCGTCGATGGTGCCCTCGGTGTGCGCTGCACTGACGAACCAGTTGTGCCAAGGATGCAAGAACACACCGAAATCCAGAGCGGTCGAACAGAAGACGTTGGCCAGACGTAGGTCTGGGTCGTCGACGAAACGAATCTTCGGCATCGTCACCTCACCCGAGACGATGAGTGGAACCTCGTGATCCTCCGCCACCGCTCTGAGTCCTGTGACCAGACGCTGTCCCAGTGAGTTCATGTGTTCGACGCCGCCGGTGTTCACCAGCTCGTGAACGGTGGCGATGGCCGCAGCCATCGGAACCGACTGGAGCCAGAAGGATCCGGTGAGATAGACACTGTCGGCGGCGTCGCGCAGTTGGTCGGTGCCGGTGATCGCGGAGATGGGATAACCGTTCCCGAGTGCCTTGCTGAATGCGGACAGATCGGGGCGAACCCCGATCCGCTCCCACGACCCCCGAACGTCCAGGCGGAATCCGGCACGGACCTCGTCGAGTATCAGCACGGCGCCGATGCGATCACACAGGGCCCGCACGCCTGCTGCGAATGCCGGGTCCACGGAGGCGAGATCTCCGAAGCCGTCATGGAAGAACGGGGTGACGATCACCGCCGCCACGTCACCGTCGTTTTCGGCGGCCGCGGCTTCGAGCGAGGCCAGATCGTTGAAGGCGAACTCGACGATGTTCACTCGATCTGCGTCGGTCACCCCGGCTGGGATGGGGGTGAAGGTCGGGTTGGATCCGTGGTACGCCGTGGTGGCCTTCAGGATCTTGGTCCGACCCGTCGCGGCCCGTGCGATGGTGCAGCATGCGGTGGTCGCATCGGTGCCGTTCTTCCCGAAGATGGCCCAGTCGGCGTGCGCGACAGTGTCCACCAGCAGTTCGGCGAGTTCGACGAGGCGAGCGGAGGGCCCGTTGTTGATGTCGCCCAGGCTCATCTGTCGTCGGACCGCCTCCTCGACTGCGGGATGCGCATATCCGAGGAGTACCGGTCCCCATGAACACATCAAGTCGATGTACTCGTTGCCGTCGACGTCGCGGACGTGCGCTCCGACGGCGGTCTCGTAGAACTGCGGGAAGTTGGTCGGGAGCTGTGTCTTCTCCACCGCGAGGTGTCCGTACATCCCGCCGGGTATGACACGGTGCGCCCGCGCACGCAGGGCGCGGTCGTGGACTCCGGACCCGAGAGTCGTGGCTGAGCTCGAGCTGGTCGTCGTCATGGGGGTACCTCTCAGGAGTTCCGAAACCGATGAGGAGAAGGTATTTAATACACGCGTCCGATATAATTCCGCGATGTAAAGTTCCGGTGAAGTCGTCTCGGGGTGCTGTGTCCTACCCGTCGGCTCGCGTATGAGGAGTGATGTGCCCAAGATCGTGGATCACGAGGAGCGACGTGGACTGATCGTGGCCGCGACGATGCGTGTCGTGGACCAGGTCGGCCTGGAGGGAGTGACGGTCCGCGCGATCGCGCGCGAGGCGGGAGTGTCCACGGGCGTTCTCGCGCACTACTTCGCCAACAAGGCGGACATCCTGGTCGCGGCGCACAGGGCGGCGTTCGAGCAGGTCGCGAATCGGATAGAGACTCTCAGATCGACGACGCGGGACCCGGTCGACCTGCTGTGCCGGGCACTCGAAGAGGCACTTCCGCTGGACAGACTCCGGTTGCTGGAGGCCCAGATCGACGTGAGCTTCTTCGGATTGGCGCTGCACGACTCCACCCTTCGCGCGGCGCGACAGGCGAGCTATGCATCGACGGTCCTCGGGTGGCAGGAGCTGATCGAGGAGGTCGTCGACCTCGGGTTCGCACAACCGGGTGTCGACTCGACGGCACTGGCCGTCGAGACCGTCGCCCTGATCGACGGGATCTCCGTTCAGGCAGTTCTCTTTCCCGAGGAGATGACGGTTGCTCGCCAACGCGAGGTGATCCGACACCACGTGAACAGTTTCACGCGCAGTAGCGTCGCTTAGCCCACGGCACCTTGGCGTGGGCGCCGAGAGCAGCCCGGTCCTCATGCGGGCGAGAACTGCGATGGAATTAATCCGGACGTTCGTAATAATATTTACCCACCGAAGGTCGCCCCCACCCGGTCGGTGCCAGGCCGAACATCCGAGAGATGGGACCACACATGAACATCGACGACGGAGTGCGCTCGACGGCCGCGGTCACTCCTGAACCGGCGGGCCGGCGCCGACGGCACGTGCGTCGAGGCGCGATCTCCCTACTCGCTGTCCTGGCTCTCGCGACACCGATGAGCGTCGCACGGGCAGCGCCGTCGAATGCGTTCGGGCCAAACGCATCCCCCACCGCGGTGACGGATGCGCGTGGTCTTCTCGCGGCCGTTCAGGGCGGCAGAGTTCTCGGTGTCCCGCCGCTGCCGTCTGTGCTGTCGGGAGCGTCGAGGACACTCATGACCCCGGAGTTCTGGTCCACCTTCGTGAAGGAGGCCACCGAGAACAACCGGATCCTCCTCCCGACTCCGATAGATCCGGTGAAGCCGGATCTGGTCCTGCCGCACGCCCCCATCGCTTCCGGTGATCCGGCGGCGCTGCACGATGTCTCGGTTCCGCTCGAGAAGATCGCCTACTCCTGGGACGGCCGGTCGAAGACCGTCGGTGACTACCTGAAGGACTCGGGCACCGATGCGATCGTCTTCGTCCACAACGGAACGGTCATCGCCGAGTACTACGAGAACGGGTACTCACCCACCGTCGCGCATCAGGCGTGGTCCATGACCAAATCCTTCGTCTCGACGCTCGTCGGGATCGCGCGTGATCAGGGTCGCATCCGGTCTCTGGACGATCCCATCGACCGGTACGTGCCCGAACTGCGTGGAACCGCCTGGCGGGGGACCGCCATCAGGAACATCTTGGAGATGAGATCGGGTATCGAGTGGGATGAACACACCTCTTCGGTGGCCGACAACAATCAGATAACCGAGTGGATAGATCTGGCGCTGGACTACTACTCGCGTGGAGCGTTGGGCAGGACTCGTGACGAGTACCTCAGTTCACTGCCACGAGTTACGCCGCAGGGCACCACATTCAACTACAACAGCGGCAACCCCCAGGTCCTCGCCTGGATGCTGGAGAAGCTGTACGGCAAGCCGTTCAACGACGTGTTGTCGGAGCAACTGTGGAAGCCGTCGGGTATGGAGGCTCCTGCCGACATCATGACCGATCGGACGGGCGCGGCGATCGCGTCCGAGGAGTTGTTCGCACGGCCGCGGGATTTCGCCAGGTTCGGTGAACTGATGGGGAACGACGGACGGGCCGCGAATGGTCGCCAGGTGGTCTCGGCGGCCTATGTGCGCGAGGCCACCGCGCTGGTCCCGTCCCGCGGTGCGGTGGGCGATGATTTCGGGAACGGGACAACGGTCGGCGACGCGGTCAGTGCGGGCGGATACGGGTATCAGTGGTGGAACGGAGCCACGCCGGACGGCTTCCAGGCCAACGGCTTCCAAGGGCAGTACATCACTGTCGGTCCCGACGCCGGTCTCACCGGAGTCCGATTGGCCCACACCGTTCTTCTCAATCGAGGTGGGGACTACGTCGGTGGGGGAGCCGCTGAATGGCATGCCGTGTATCGAGCGGTCATGCACCATCTCGGTTGAGGGGGCGCGGTACGCGCGCACAAAGCGCAAAACGCGCCTTAGGCGCACAAGCGTGATTGTGATGCGCGTTACTCACACACTCATCGGGTAGTCCAGATCACCTGGTTCAACCCGAAGAGATCGGCGTTCGTCATGCTCGTAGCCCTCGGCCTCCTGATGGTGGCCACGTTCATGTTCCTCATCATCACCAAGCGAGCCACCCCGGTGGTGGCCCTGATCCTGGTGCCCGTCGCGTTCGGGTTGTTCGCAGGTGCCGGCCTGGGCATCAGCGACATGATCACCGACGGCATCAAGGACCTCGCGCCGACCGCTGCGATGCTGTTCTTCGCGATCATCTTCTTCGGGATCATGATCGACGTCGGACTGTTCGACCCGGTGGTGCGGGCGGTGGTCCGGCTGGTGCGCGACGACCCGGCCCGCCTCGTGGTGGGTACCGCGGTGCTGGCCATGGTGGTCTCGCTGGACGGTGACGGATCCACCACGTTCATCATCGTCACCTCGGCCCTGCTGCCGCTGTACCTCAAACTCGGGGTCAGTCCGGTGGTGCTCACCGTGGTCGCGGGTCTGGCCAACGGCACCATGAACATCGTCCCGTGGGGCGGTCCGACCGCCCGTGCCGCGTCCGCGCTGAAGATCTCCCCGTCCGACGTCTTCGTCCCGATGCTGCCGTCACTGGCCGTCGGCCTGATCATCGTGCTGCTCTTCGCCTATCACCTCGGGGTGATGGAGCGCCGCCGCATCGGCCGGATCGTGATCCGCGAGCGGGTGCTGGTCGGTGCCGGCGGCGACACGGTCACGACCACCGGCGGTGACGGACCGGAGACGACCGCGATCACCGGCGGCGGTGACGGATCCGACGCCGACCGGCCCGACGCCCGACCGCGGTTGTTCTGGGTCAACGCCGCCCTCACCGTCGTCCTGCTGGGGCTGCTGGGCGCTGACATCCTCGCCATCCCGGTGCTGTTCATGATCTTCGCGGGGCTGGCCCTGGTCATCAACTTCCCCAAGGTCTCCGAACAGCAGGCGGCGATCACCCGACACGCGTCGAGCATCGTCTCGGTGGTCGCGATGGTGTTGGCCGCGGCCGTGTTGACCGGGGTGTTCGCGGGGACCGGCATGGTCGAGGCGATCGCCGGATGGCTCACCCACATCCTGCCGTCGTCGATGGGGCCACACCTGGCCGTGGTCACCGGCTTGCTGTCCATCCCGCTGACTTTCCTGATGAGCAACGACGCGTTCTACTTCGGGGTGCTGCCGGTGCTGTCGGAGACCGCGTCGCAGTACGGCATCGAGCCCGCGGAGATGGCCAGGGCGTCCATCACCGGTCAGACCGTGCACATGCAGAGCCCGCTGGTCCCGGCGATCCTGCTGTTGGTGGCGCTGGCCGGGGTGGGCCTGGGTGATCATCACAGGAAGGTGCTGTGGCGCGCGGCCGTGGTGTCCGTCGCGATGCTGGTCGTCGGCGGACTCGTGGGCGTCATCCCGGTGTAGGTGGCCCTGGTGTAAGTGGTCCCCGTCGGGTGTCGGCGATGTCTAGGCTGTCGCCCATGCGGCTGCGGACTCAGGTGTTGGCGCTGCAGATCGTGGTGATCCTGCTCAGTCTGCTCGTCGGTTTCGGGTATCTCATCTACGGAACCGACGACCGACTGCGTTCCGAGTACGGGCAGCGGGCACTGGCCATCGCGCGGTCGGTGGCCACCGACCCGGACGTCCGCGCCGACGTCTGCGCGCGTCGCGGCGATCGGGTGCAGACCGAGGCGATCGCCGTCGCACAGCGCACCGGGGCCCTTTTCGTGGTGGTCGCCGATGCCGACGGCATACGGCTTGCCCACCCCGACCCCACCCAGATCGGCAGATCACTCTCCACCGACCCGGCCGTGGCGTTGTCCGGGCGTGAGGACCTCAACACCGACCGCGGCACCCTCGGTGAATCGGTCCGCGCCAAGGTGCCGGTGTTCGGTCCCACGGGTGGGGTGGTGGGACTGGTCAGCGTCGGCATCTCCACGGCGGCCATCGGCGACGACCTGCGCCACGACCTGCTGCGAATCGCCGGGATCGCCGTGTTGGCGCTGGTGGTCGGCACCGTGGGGTCGGTGCTGTTGTCGCGACGCTGGCGACGACTCACCCTGGGCCTGGAACCCGACCAACTCACCGAGCTGGTCCGCGAACAACAGGCGGTGCTCCACGCTCTGGGCGAGGGGGTGCTCGCGGTCGACGCGTACGGGGTGGTCCGGGTGGTCAACGACGAGGCGCGCAGGCTGCTGGCACCGACCGGTGACGTGGGCGATCCGGTGATCGCTGTCGGCCTCACCCCGCGGGTGCTGGAGGTCGCGATGACACCCACCGCGACCGCGCGGGCGGCAGCGGTGGGGGAGCGGATCGTCCTGGTCCGCTCGCATCGGGTGACCCGCGACGGAACCGACCTCGGGCTGGTGCTGTCGGTGGTCGACCGCACCGACGTCGAAGAACTCGGCCGCGAGGTCGACGCGATCCGGTCTATGACCGACGCCCTGCGCGCGCAGCGCCACGAGTCGGCCAATCAGATGCACGTGGTCGCCGGGCTGATCCGCCGGGGCGACGTGACCGAGGCGAGCGATTACCTGGACGAGATCGGTGGACTGCGCCGGGACGCGGCCGCCGACGGCGGCCTGGACAACATCGCCGAACCACACCTGCACGCCTTCCTGGCCGCAAAGATCGTGCAGGCGCGTGAGCGGGCGGTCATCCTGCGGATCGGTGACCAGAGCTGGGTGCAGGGTGCGTTGGCGAGACCGCCGCTGGTCATATCGGTGCTCGGTAACCTGATCGACAATGCCCTCGACGCCGCGGTCCGCGCGACCACACCCCGCCCCGCGACGGTGGAGGTGGAGGTGATCACCGACGGCGCCACCCTCCTGCTGACCGTCGCCGACAGCGGCGACGGCATCACCATCGACGTACCCGGCCGGGTGTTCGACGAGGGGGTCACCACCAACGTCGCCGACACCGTGCCCGGTGGTCGGGGGATGGGTCTGGCCCTGGCACGGCAACTCGCGCGGTCGGTGGGTGGGGACATCACCATCGCCGACCCGGGCGGCAGCACCGGTCCCGACAACCCGCTCGGTGGCGCGGTCTTCGTCGCCGTACTGCCGGAGGCACTGTGACGGATCTACGGGTTCTGGTCATCGATGACGACTTCCGGGTCGCAGGACTCCACCGCGGCATCGTGGAAGCACTGGCCGGGTTCCGGGTGGTGGCGACCGCGGGGTCGCTGGCCGCGGCCCGGTCGGCGCTGGCCGATCATCCCGACATCGACCTGGCGTTGGTGGACGTCTACCTGCCCGACGGCTCCGGCATCGACCTACTCACCGAACTGCCCTGCGACGCCTTCGTCGTGGGTGCGGAGAGCGACGCCCGAGCCATCCGCGCCGCGCTGCGCGCCGGCGCCCTCGCCTACCTGATCAAGCCCTTCGACCGCGCTGAACTCGCCCGCCGACTGGCCGGGTATGCCCACTATCGTCGGGTGCTGGCCGCCGACACGGTCGACCAGGCCCAGGTGGACACGGCGCTCGGTGCGTTGCGGACCGGCGGTCGCGGCGCCGATCGTCCCGAAGGCGGGTCGCAGACAGAGGAGGCCGTCCTCGCCGTCTTCACCGATCCCGACACCGCTCTGTTCGCCGACGATGTGTCGGCAGCGGTGGGCATCGCCGCCCCGACCGCGCGTAAGCACCTTGCCAACCTGGTGGCCGCGGGGACCCTGATCATGCGGCTGCGGTACGGATCCACCGGCCGACCGAAGCAGGAGTACCGGCGCGCCCGATGAGAGTCCGCTGCCCGTGAGACATCTCGACATCGACGAGACCGTCACCGACTGGTTCGTCGCTCACCGCTCCCCGGCGTGGACCGACGCGATGCATGCGATCACCACGGTCGGCAACACCCTGGCGATGACGGCGATCGCGCTGATCGCGACCGTTGGCTGGGCGATCCGCCGCGAGCCCGTGCGTGCGCTGACGGTACTGCTCGGCTCGGTGGTGGGGTACGTCGTCATGGTGGGGCTCAAACATCTCTTCGGCCGCGACCGGCCGCCCGCACCGATTCGATTGGTCGACATCGACACCTACGCGTTCCCTTCCGGGCACGCCATGATGTCGGCGATCGTGTTGGGATTGGTCGCGGTCACCGTGTGCCGGAGCTGGATGACGATGATCGCGGTCGTGGCATCGGCGCTGATCGGTGTCAGCCGCGTCTACCTCGGCGTGCACTGGATGACCGACGTGTTGGCCGGCTGGACGTTCGGCGCCCTGTGGGTGGCGGGGGTCAGCGCAGTCCCAGCTGTGCGCCGCGCCGTCCGCGGCGCGCGGCGACCCGCTGCGTCAGCATCAGCGACGTCCCGAAAAGCCCCACCCCCAACCCGGTGAGGCAGATGGTCAGCGCCGACGAGCCGCCCCACCCGGTCACGCCGACCACCACGCTGGCGACCAGGAACGCGACCATCCCGACCACGATGACCGGCTCGGGGGCGGTGAGGAACCGAGGCGGCTCAGGAATGTCGCTGTCGCTCATACAAACATGTTAGTTGTCCTATCCTTGTGTCGTGAATGACAAGGATGTGAAGTTGGCCAGCGACCTTGCGGTGGCCACCGTCCGCTTGGCCCGGCACCTGCGTCTGCGCCGCGCGACGTCACTGGTCTCCCTCACCCAGCTGTCCGCGCTGGCGACACTGGAACGGGAAGGCCCGATGACGCCGGGGGCGATGGCGGCCACCGAACGAGTGCAGCCGCCGTCGATGACCCGGGTCATCGCATCCTTAGCCGACCTGGGGATGGTGCGCCGTGAACCCCACCCCACCGACGGCCGACAGGTCATCGTGACCCTGTCCGAGCAGGGCGGTGAGGTCATCCGTGACGAGAAGAACGCCCGCGAGGCGTGGCTGAGGGACCGGTTGTCGCGGCTGTCGGACGACGACGCCGCCGTCCTGCGTCGCGCGGTCGGGATCATGGGTGATCTCGTCAACGACGAAGACTGACATCGCCCGCCCGCCCGGTACGCCACCCAGAGTGGTCACCCGACCACACCTCCCGCGCATGCTCGTCTCGTTGGGCGTGCGCAATTACCGGCTGTGGGCAGGCGGTCAGGTCGTCTCCCTGATCGGAACCTGGATGCAGCGCATCGCCCAGGACTGGTTGGTGCTGCATCTGTCCGGTAGCAGCGGGCTGGCCGTCGGTATCGTGATGGCCCTGCAATTCGGGCCCACCGCGGTGCTGTCGGTACCCGCGGGCGCGTTGGCCGACCGGTTCGACAAACGTCGTTTGCTGCTGATCACCCAGACATCGATGGCGGTGTGCGCCCTGGTGTTGGGGCTGTTGGACACCTCGGGCGTGGTCACCCTGATCCAGGTGTACGTCCTTGCCTTGGCCCTGGGGTGTATCTCCGCGATCGACAGTCCGATCCGGCAGTCGTTCACCATCGAGATGGTGGGTCCGGCGCAGCTACCCAACGCGGTGGCACTGAACTCGATGACCTTCAACCTGGCCCGGATCATCGGCCCGGCGATCGCGGGCGTGCTGATCACGGTGTTGGGCACCGGTCCGGTGTTCCTGCTCAACGCGGTCAGTTCGGTCGCCGTCATCGCCGGGCTGCTGGCGATGCGGACCGACGAGTTGCAACGACCACCGCGGGCTGCGGCAGGGAACTCGATCCGTAGCGGGCTGCGGTACGTCCGCGACAACCCGCAGTTGGTGGTCGTACTGACCACCGTGTTCATGGTGTCGACGTTCGGGATGAACTTCCCGCTGTCGTTGGCCCTGCTCACCGCGAACACCTTCCACGGTTCGGCGGGCGGTTACGGGCTGCTGTCGACGATGTTGGCGGTCGGGACCCTGTCGGGGGCCACGATGGCCGCCCGCCGCAGCTCACCGGCGCGGTTGCGGCAGTTTCTCGTCGCCGCGTTGGCGTTCGGCGTCCTGGAGGTGGTGGTGGGGGTGATGCCCACGTACTGGTTGGTCGCGGTGATGTTGGTGCCGGTCGGGGCGGCGGTGCTGACCTTCAGTACATCGGCGATGAACATCGTGCAGCTGTCGGTTGACTCGGAGATGCGTGGCCGGGTGATGGGCGTGTACATGCTGTGCTTCCTCGGCGGCACCCCGTTGGGCAGTCCGGTGCTCGGCTGGCTGGCCGGGGTCACCGACCCGCGTGCCCCGCTGGTCGTCGGCGGCGTGATCAGCGCGGTGTCGGTGCTGGTCTGTGTACTGCTGGTGTGGCGGCGGGACCGTCAGAAGAAGGTGCCGGAGAACGGGCGACGTTCGGTGGAGAACGCCTGATCGAAGGCGGTCAGCGTGGGCTGGTCGGCGACCCACAACCGGTTCGCGCGCGCGAACTCCACCGCCCGGTACCCGCCGAGGTAGATGCTCGACAGCACCGAGATGTCGGTGGTGATGGTCGGCGGTTCGGTGGTCGCGGTCACGGTGGCCCGGCCGTCGGCGATGTCCACGGCGAAACGGCCGCCGGCGTCGCGGTGGTTGTCGTGCACCTCCAGAACGAAGGAGGTGTCGCGGTCGTAGACGCGGGCGGCGAGCGCGGCGGGGACGTCCAGGATGCGCAGCCACATCGCGTCGGCGACGTGTTCCACCTTCACCGCACGTAGGTCTGTCAGCTTCACCGGCAGTGCGTCGTCGGTGGGGATGGTCGCGGTGACCCGGGGGATGAGGTCCAGGCCCAGCAGTACGCGCCACAGATCGGTGTGGGCGACGTCGGAGACGGTGAAGATCTCCGACACCTCCGCGACCGCGTCGTCACCGCGGTGGGCGATGCGGTAGCTGGCGTAACCGTCGGCGTGCAACAGGTAGTGCAGTGCACTGCGACCGTCGCGCAGCATCTCGCGGTCGGCGAAGATCATCTGCCACCACACGTCGCTGCGAGCGAGCGCGCCCGAGCGCGTCGCGGACCAGCGGTCGTGCAATTCGGGTACGGCGGTGCGGATCTGCTCGTCGTCGGCGAACCTGACGCGCGAATCGTCGGGGGCGGGCTCACGGAACGTCGAACGGCCCAGCTCCACGCTGACCCGCTCCTCGAAGCAGGCCGGGCCGAAGCCGAAGCGCTCATAGATGGTGCCCTCGCTGGCGGTCAGCGCGGCGAAGGTGAAGTTCTCCCGTTCCCACTGTTCGAAGATCTCGGTGAGCATCATCCGTAGGATCCCGCGACGACGGTGGGTCGCGGCGACCGACACCCAGGACAGTCCCGGGATGTCGACGCGGGTGCCGCCCGGCACGGTCATCGTCATCCGGTAGAACATCGCCACTCCGACCAGGTCGGCACCGTCGCGCACCACCACCACGTCCTCGTCGCGCACCTTGCGCCGCAGATCCTGCTGCGCCTCGTCGTCGAGGGGGTGGATGAAGGCGAAGGCGCGGGCGTCGGCGGCGATGATGTCGTCCCAGTCGTCATCGGTGGCGCGTCGCAGTTCCAGGGTGCCGGCAGCTGTGCTCACGGAAGATCACGCTGTCACATCCCCACTAGTCTCTCCAACATGGCTGACACTTCGGACCACGTCCGGACTTCGGACCGTGCGGACCCCGCCGACCGTGCGGTCGCGACCTACGGCTTGATGCTCGTGCTGATCGTGGTGATGTTCGGCACCACCATGCCCACCGCGGTGTACTCCACCTATGAGCGCGAGATCGGGTTCTCGCTGCACACGGTGACGGTCATCTTCGCGACCTACGCGCTGGGGGTGCTGGCCAGCCTGCTGGCCTTCGGGCGCTGGTCCGATGTGCTGGGTCGCCGGCCGGTGTTGCTGTTCGGACTGGGTTTCGCCGTCGTCAGCGACGTCGTCTTCCTGTTCGCGGACGATGTCCCGCTGTTGCTGCTGGGCCGGCTGTTGTCGGGGCTGTCGGCGGGGATCTTCGTCGGGACGGCATCGGTGGCGATCACCGAGATGGCCCGCGGTCGGTTGGTGTCGCGAGCCCCGACGTTGGCGACCATCGCCAACATCGGTGGGCTGGGGTTGGGCCCGATCATCGCCGCGATGGTGGTCACCTGGCTGCCCGCGCCCACCCGCACCACCTATGTGGTGCATCTGGGGGCGTGTGTGGTCGCCGTGCTGATCGTGCTGGTCCTTCCGGAGACCCGCGGCAGGCAGCGCGACAAACCGCTGCGGTTCAACTCGATGGCCGTGCCTGAGGACACGCGCCGACCGTTCATCCGGGCGTCGCTGCTCGGGTTCGCAGGATTCGCCCTGCTCGGCCTGTTCACCGGGGTCGCGCCGACCATCGCCACCGAGGTCACCGGGGTGCATCAGCTGATCGGGGTGGTGTTGCTGGCCTCGACCACCTTCTTCGGTTCGGTGGCGGGACAGGTCGCCGCTCGCGGCATCGCCGACGACCGCGCCGAGCCGTTGGCCGTGGGCTTGTTCGTGTGCGGGACGCTCGCGTTGGTGCTGACTTTCTGGTCGGGCTGGTGGGAGATGCTGGCGGTTGCCGGGATCGTCGGCGGCATCGGGCAGGGCATCGGCTTCGCCAAGGGTTTGGCCGTTGTCACCCGCACCGCGCCGGTGGATCAGCGGGCCGCGGTCGCGTCGGCCTTCTTCGTGGTCTGCTACGTCGCGATCTCGGTGCCGGTGATCGCCGAGGGACTGCTGGCCAACGCCTGGACCATCACCGGGGCCGGGGTGGTGTTCGCGTTCGTCGTGATGGGTCTGGCCTTGCTCTCCGGGGTGCTCGGTGCGCGCGAACGCGCGCAGGTCCGCTGATGGGGGTGCAGGTCGTCGACATCGACGACCCCGACGACCCTCGGGTGAACGACTTCCGCGATCTGAACTCGGTGGATCGTCGGCCTGACCTGCCCGCGCTGCCCGGTGGTCGGCCGGGCAAGGGGTTGGTGATCGCCGAGGGTGTGCTGGTGGTCGAGCGGATGGTCGCCTCCCGGTTCGCGACCCACGCACTGTTCGGGGTGGAGAAGCGTCGCGTGGAGTTGGGGACGACCCTCGACGATCCGTCGTTGGCAGGGGTGCCGTACTTCCGGGCGTCGGCGGAGGTGATGGCCGAGGTGATCGGTTTCCACCTCAACCGCGGGGTGCTGGCGGTGTCACGCCGACCGCCGGTGTGCACAGTGGCGCAGGCGGTTGCCGGTGCGACCTCCGTGGCCGTGCTCGAGGGCGTCAACGACCACGAGAACATCGGCAGCATCTTCCGCAACGCGGCCGGACTCGGTGTGGACGCGGTGCTGTTCGGCGCCGGGTGCGCCGACCCGTTGTACCGGCGGTGTGTGCGGGTCTCGATGGGGCACGCCTTGCTGGTGCCGTTCGCCCGGTGCGACGACTGGCCGGGTGAGATCGGATGGCTGCGTGAGCAGGGCTTCACCACCATCGCCCTGACCCCGGCACCCGACGCGGTGCCGCTGGCCGGGGTGGCGGGGTCGGCGAAGGTCGCGTTCCTGGTCGGGGCCGAGGGGCCCGGGCTGACGCGGGCGGCCATGCGCAACTGCGACGTCCGTACGCAGATCCCGATGGCCCGGGGCACCGACTCCCTGAATGTCGCCACCGCGGCCGCGGTCGCCTTCTACGAGCGGGCGCGGGCACGGATGTGAACCCCGAGCCCACCCCGTGGTTGAGCGGCCTGCTGGTCACCGCCTGCACCGCTGTGTTCACCGGGGGAGTGCTGCTGGGGGTGTACAGCGTGGCCGCCCAGATGCGGCCGTGGCTGGGGGTGCTCGCCGTGGTGGTGGTCTGCGGCGGCACGCTGCCGACGGTCTGGTTGCGCCGCCGCCGTCCCGTGTGGCGGTGGGTGTCGGCGGGGGTGATGGCCGGTGCGGTGGTCGCCCTGGTGGGTTCGGTGGTGCTGACGCTGCGCTGACGGCGCGCGAGTCCCGGTCAGGACTCGTGCGACTCCGACTTCGGCGCGAACCCGAACCAGCGCGCGACCCGGTTGCCTGCCGGCGCCTCCGGTTGTCCCGGTTCCGGTCTCACCTCCGGGTGTCGGGCGGGTTCGGTGGCAGCGGAGACGGGCTCGGTCTGCCGCTCGGGCTCGGGCGGTGGCTGCCAGCCGGGCGGCCGGATGGCGAATCGGGTGGCCGGGATGTCGCGCGGGTCCGCGTCGTCGGGGCCCAGGGGCCGGGTGAAGCGGAAACCGAGCCAGTCACGGGTCGACTGTTCGGCGAATTCCTGCGGGTGAAACGGCAGGGCCTGCGGATCGTGCGGAACACCCTCGGCGTACTGCAGGGGATGTTCGCCGGCCCAGAAGCCGCGCTCGAACGGGTACGGCAGGCCTTCGTCTTCGCGGATGTCGACGGGGTCGGCGGCGAACGAGCGCCGCAGGGCTCCGTTCTCCCAGCGCGCGAACGCGCCGAACGAGTCGACGGGGTCGGTGTGGAGCAGCACCGCGACCGCGGTCGGACGAAGCCGCAGTCGGGTGTCGGTGAACTCCGAGGGTCGGTCGGTGGCGACGGCCCGACCGCAGATCACCGCGAGGCGACCGTAGACGCCTGCGATCACGTTGTCGTCGGGAAGGCCGTCGGCGTCGGCGAGACTGCACGGCCCCTCGTCGACCACCACGCCGTCGCCGACGAGTTGCTGTACCAGATGCTGGGCTTGGTGCGGGTCGTTGTTCAGTCCCCGCCGGATGTCAGTGACCGGATCGTCGGAATCGACGAACCAGAGCATCGACGCCTTCGCTGCCAAGTCTCAAGCCTCTCGTCACGTGTTGCCGTTGCTGCGCACACCCAGGAGGACATCCTCCCAGGCCGGGACCTGGGGCTTACTCCGGCTGTGCTTGGTGGGTCGCGGCTTGTCGGGCGCGGGTAGCGACGGGGTGGGTTCCTCGGCCTCGTGCCGGGCCCGCTGGCCGTCGATGACCTCGTCGGCCTCGACGGTGATGAAGTCGAGTTCCGGGTGGTCGGGGGTGGACTCCGCGCGCAGCGGGGCGACCGCTGCGACGCTCTGCAAAGGACGACTGACGTCGGGATCGATCAGCTCGTCTGCGAACTCGTCGATGGCCTCGACGGTGCCGCCGTGCGAGCCGGGTAGGTAGCGGAAGTGCGCGAAGTTCTGGCTGCGACCGATGCGCCAGCCGATCTGCACGATCCACCGGTTGTCGTCGCCCTTCCACGCGTCCCAGACGGTGTCGTCGGGGTTGTGTCCGCGAGCGACGAAGGCGGCGGTGACCACCTCACTCAGGTTCTCCAGGGTGGGGCCGTCGTGGCGAACCGGGTGGGCCAGCGCGGCGAGTTCGGCGACGCGACGTCGTTCCAGCAGCACCGGGTGCGCGAAGCGTTCGATCCGGCTGGCCGGGACACCGGCCGCGGAGGCCACCTGCGCGATGGACGCTCCGGCACGGATGCGGGCTTGGATGTCGCGAGGACGCAGAGTGCTGTCCATCTCGATCTCGATCTGACCGAGTCGGCTCCGGTCGCCGCGGGCCGCGGCCCGCAGTCGGTCGTCTGCTTCGATGCGGAACTTCTCACCGGACTCGATGTCCTGAAGGACCACATGTCCGGCGTCCGGTTCTACGCCGACGACACGGAGTTCACGCATCCTGCTCCTCCTTCTTGCGCCGAGGCGCGCGTCGCATTGGCGCCAGCGTAATCCAGCGGCCGTGATGTGCGCCGCAGACACGCAGAGAACGAGCAGCTCAGAGGGCGGCCACCACGTGGTCGATGCACGACGTCAGCTTGCTGACATCGTCGGGTTCGACGGCCGGGAACATGCCGACACGCAGCTGGTTGCGACCGAGCTTGCGGTACGGCTCGGTGTCCACCACGCCGTTCGCGCGCAGCACCTTGGCGACCGCCGAGGCGTCGACGGAGTCGTCGAAGTCGATGGTGCCGACCACTTGGCTGCGGTGCGCGGCGTCGACGAACGGGGTCGCGAACTCGCTCTTCTCAGCCCACTCGTAGAGGCGGCTGGAGCTGTCGGCGGTGCGTTGGGTGCACCAGTCCAGTCCGCCGTTGCCGTTCATCCAGTCGAGCTGGTCGGCAAGCAGCAGCAGGGTGGCGACGGCGGGGGTGTTGTAGGTCTGGTTCTTGGAGCTGTTGTCCACGGCGGTGGGCAAGGAGAGGAACTCCGGGCACCAGCGGTCGGAGCCGCCGATCTCGGCGATGCGCTCGAGGGCCGCGGGGCTCATCAGCGCGAGCCAGATGCCGCCGTCGGAGGCGAAATTCTTCTGCGGGGCGAAGTAGTAGACATCGGCGTCGGTGGCGGTGACCGGCAGACCACCGGCACCGGAGGTCGCGTCGATGGCGACGAGCGCATCGCCGGCGTTTGCCGGGCGCACGACAGGGACAGCGACACCGGTGGAGGTCTCGTTATGCGCCCACGCGATCAGGTCGACGTCGCCGGCCTGATCGGCGGTGATGTCGTTCGGGTCGGGTGCGGTGCCCGGGTCGGTGGAGATGACGGTCGGTGCGTCCAGGAACGGGGCGCCCTTGGTGACCGTGGCGAACTTGGAGGAGAACTCGCCGTAGGTGAGGTGCAGCGACTTCTGCTTGACCAGCCCGAATGCCGCTGCATCCCAGAATGCGGTGGTGCCACCGTTGGAGAGCACCACTTCGTAACCCTCCGGCAGTGAGAAGAGTTGGGCGAGCCCCTCACGAATCCGGCCGACCACGTTCTTCACCGGCGCCTGCCGATGGCTGGTGCCCATGACGCTGGTTCCGGCGTCGACGATGGCCTGGATCTGCTCCGTCCGCACCTTGGACGGACCACAACCGAATCGGCCGTCCGACGGCAGCAGATCAGCGGGGATGGTGATGGACGCGGCGGTGTCACTCATGGTGTCGAGTCTAGGGAGGTGGGAGTTGTGGTCGGGAGGGTGGGTTGGGGGGTGCCCGGAACCCGCCGAATGAGTTTGACTAGTGGCGGCATGCAGTCGCGACTCGATCGTCGACCGTTGGAGCCAAACTGAGCGCCGAATCGCGGTAGTCCGATTACGGAATGGGCGCGCGGCAGATAACAGAGCACTCGTTAGCTTGTAGCCGGGGGTTAGGGATCACGACATCGGCCGTGCCGACTGGCTATGACGGTTATGGTAATGATAACCCGTAACGCTGCGGCGTCCGTTCTGTCTATGTTCCTCGCGAAGAATCCGAATGGTCGAAGTTGCCGTGCGCGAGGGGGTCTTTTGAGGTGACATGAAATGTTAATCAGGAAATCGTGCGAGGACTCTGTGTGAGAAATTAAAGCGTTTACTTTCGGGTATGTTCTTTGAACGCCGTCTTGGATTCTGCAACAGTGGCGGCGGTTGATTTAATTACCGATAGGGATTCGCTGAAGATTTGCTCGAGTGAAGCGGATCGCATTTTGGCAGAGTTCTTCGTAACTCTCTGGATTAACGGAGCCCATGTAGAATGCGGTGATTACACCTGAACGATAGCTCTGGACGTAGGTAAAACATTGGGTTGCCGAAGTGGCAACCCCAATGGTGCGTCCGTTCTGTTCGATGTCAGCAAGAAAGTTGTCGGGTTCGTTGTGCTTATAAGCAGTAAGCGACGCAGAGTTAACGACCACCTGACTAAATCCTGCACCGGTGCTTGTCCTATCCCACATGCATCCTCGAATGGTTTGACCATCGACGCTTGCGGCATCCTGAATTGTTTCTGGCAGTATCTTGGACGCTAAGAGCGAGGCGGGCGTTAGGGCATTGCAAGGCTCGTACGGAGTGCCGTTGTTTGCACTGTTCCAACGTTTTGTCTTTGTAGTCGCGAATGGAAGTGGTACGGGTGTCGCCGTGGTAAAGGTCTGGATTTTTGTTTGGGGAATTAGTGTTGAAGATGTTGCATGCTCGGTAATGGGGCTGTGATTTGCCTCGCACGAGGTTAGAAAAGTAAGAACTGATCCAAGTATGAGAGCAGTGCTAACAGGTATCGAGTATCGACTTCTCAACTCGGGATTCCTGATGCGGAACTACTGTCTGCTTGAAAAAGTCGCTGTTGCGCAGATTCGCATTCAGCGGCAAATTTTCGCAAGTATTGACTCTCTGCGACGAGAGCTCCAGCCCATGCGTTATCGCCGTCATTGACGCGCTGTTTGAGGCGGTCGTATATAGAAGGTCCTTCAATTGGTGTCGTACCAAACCAATTGCCGCGTAGAGTATTAACGGCTGCGCTGTGTGCGTTGTCGAGCGCCTCAGCGCACTGGTTTGCGGCATCAGCGGCTTGCTGCCATTGCTGAGCTGTCAGTTGCACTGCGCTACCGGACATACTGGACACCGGGCTATCGCTGAAGCTCTCGGTCATGTCTACCTCCCTCACTGGCACACAGCTGCTCATCAGACGTATCCGACAAGCATTAGGTTCCCGGCTAGGAACTTACAGGACTGAGGGAATGCCGCTACCCTCGTGCACAACTCATGCATATTAGGAGGCAAAGTGGCACCAGGCGGCACCACGAACTGGGAAGGTATGACGCTGCCGCAGATGCTTGCCGCAATCGCCGAGCTCGAGTCTGCGAACGCGAAGGCAGACGCCGAGGTGTTGTCGAACGCCCAACTGACGGTGGCGGTCGCCACCACAAGTTTCATGGCGAAGATTCGCAACTTGGTTGGCGGCGCTGATGATCTGCTCGGCGAAGCGGCAAACGCGATGCAGGCGTCAGCCGAACAGCTGTACGACCATGCAGCAGCTAATTCAAACAACATCAACCAGGTTGTCCATCAACTAACCGCGGCCGCGGACGTCCTAGCGGATTCGCAGTCCGCAGGTTCCTCGATCGGTTCCTCCAACGCCTTCAGTCAGAACTACACGCCCGCACAGATGTTGGCCGCTCGTCGTCAGGCAGCGGCTTTGCTGACCGGTGTCTACAGCGTGCCGATGAACAGCGCGAACTCGGCGATTCCCGACGTCACGCCCCTGCAACTCCCTGCCTTCGGGAGCGGAGGCAGTGAAGGTTTCGCGAGTGGTGGCAGCGGTTCAGGCACCTCAACTGGCGATGGCCCCGCCAGCTCCACCGTCAAGTCGACTCAGGGCGGGATGGCTGACGTCGACAGCGCCAACTCGGGTGGGAGCGATTCCGGACCATCGGGCCCGAATACCCAAACTTCGACCGACGCCACCACTGGTCAGAGCCCCGCCGCAGCAGCTTCGGATGCGGGCAACGGCTCGGCCTCGGATGCGGGCGGACCGTCCGGTGGCGGCGGTGGGGGCGGCGACGGACTGAGTCCCGGTGGCCTCGGCTCACCGGTCATGACCTCGGCCGACGAAGGGCTCACCAACCTCCCGGGTGCCGGTGTGAACGGTGCGGGTGGTGAAGGCGCCGACGGACTGGGCGGCGCCCCCCTCGGCGGGTTCGCAGGAGGCCTGGGCGCCGGCGCTGCGGCGGGCGCAGGCGGGGGAGCGGCAGGGGAAGCCAACGCACTCGCCAAGCGCCTGTCCCTGCCGAATTCCTCTCTGGGAACGTCATCTGGACAACCGACAGGCGCGGCAGGCGCTCCGGCCACCGGCCGCGGGACCAGTGGATCCATGCCGCCCGGCGCGGGCGGTCGTAAGGGTAAGGACGGCGAAGGCCGCCATCGCGCCGCCGCCTACATGCACAACACCGAGAACGGTGCGGAGATCATCGGCGGGCTGCCGTTGGTCGCGCCACCGGTCCTCGGCGACTGGGCCGCCCGCGGCGACGGCCCCGACGGTGCGCTGCCCTCGGAAGAGACCGAGGAGAAGGACGACAACAAGGGCACGGCCTGATCGGCCGACTCAGAGCCCGGTGTGATCGTCCAACAGTGACGCGATGACCTCGGCGTCGCCCGTGGCGGCGTATCCCTCGTACGCGACCTCGCGTAACGCCTCCCGACCACCATCGCCCGCGGCGTAGGCCAGACACGCCATCGCCCGCGCCTTCTGGAAGCTGTCGACGTACCCCGCCGGGTCACCCTGCTCGGATCGGGTGAACGCCAGCTGGTCGTACCGCGACCGCACCCCCGCCGCCTGCAGCACGATCTGTGCGGACGACGCCGACTGATTGGCCCATTCGTCCAACAGCTTCGCCACCGAAGGATCCGTGTGGACGCGGGTGAAGTCCAGTGCCAGCAGCGTCACCGACCGTGCGGCCCGATGCACATGTGCCTGGGTGACCCGGTCCACCAGCGTCGACAACCCGCCCGGTGCGGTGTCCAGCCGATGCCGGGTCGCGCTCATCCCTGGTCCGGATCGCCGGCATCGTCGTCGTCGAAGCCCAGCGAATCCCCGGCGACCACCGGCTCGCCGATCCCGGACGCCACCGCGGTCACCTCCAACCCGTGACCGCGTAGCTTCTCCACCACCGCACCCTCGGGATCACCCGCCAACCCCACCACGCTCTCGTCTGGTTCCGTTGTCACTCCCGGCCGTAGGTACCCGTTGTGTTCGCTGGTGCCGACCACCACCGCGTATCCGCCGGAACCGTCTTGCCCGAGCCCGACGGCCATCCGTACCCGACCGGCCACATCGGCGGGCAGCGCCGACTGCAGTTCCCGGGCCCGATGTCGGAGGAACTCCGCGACATCCGAGGAGATCTCGTGGTCCACGCCGCCACCGGCCGCAGCCCGCGCCGCGACCGCCACACCCGCGGCGCCACCCAGCATCGCGGGAATCCCGCCCATCGGCATCATCCCGCCGCCGGCCTGCGGCTGACCGTTCTGATCCTGACCCGCGTGGTGCGACTTGTCGTCGTAGTCGTCGGCCGCGGCGGTCATCGCATACTTGCCCGACGACGGCACCGTCGCGGCGGGTTCGGCCATTCCGGCCACCGATGCCAGGTGCGTCTGCGCCGCATCGCGCTCCGACATCGCCGCGATGACGATCATCCGCTTCTTGGTGTCCTCAACCACGTCGGCGAAGGCGTCGATCGACGCCGCCGACGAGCGGAAACCCCGTGCCGCGGTAGCCATCGGACCGTCCTCGGCGATCAACTGTCGGTATACCTGCTCATGCGCCGCGCCGGCCCGGCCCACCACTCCGGTGCCGTCCGCCTCATGCGAGCGCAAAGCGACCTCGACCAGTCGGTCGGCCATCGAGCGGTAGCGCGCCGCGAACCCGCGCAGCGCATCCTCGTCGACCGACGGCCAGCGATCCCCGGCCAACCGCGCAACGGCGTCGGCCACGTCGGACGGCGGACTGATCATCGGACGTCCTCCCAGCTCGGACGGAGCTCCTCGGTGGCTGCGATCAACTCGTCCCGCCGCTGCTGCATGGCG
Organism: Williamsia sterculiae; assembly: GCF_900156495.1. Lineage (GTDB taxonomy): Bacteria > Actinomycetota > Actinomycetes > Mycobacteriales > Mycobacteriaceae > Williamsia_B > Williamsia_B sterculiae. Next base: position 10,830 of record NZ_FTNT01000010.1, on the reverse strand, counting down.
TCGTCGGCCTGCGCGACCAGCTCGACGATCATCGTCGACAACACGTCCGCACGGTGCCTGCGCGCGGCGAGGGGATCGATCCGGAGGTCCACCAACCTGCCGCGGGCATCGACCGTCACCCCGACCAATCGGTCGGTGCTGGTCGCCTCGGCGGTGGCCGCCTGCATGATCTCGCTGACCCGGTGGAGTTCCGCGCGCTGCGCCTGCACCGCGGCGAACATGTCGTCCCACCGGTTCGACGGCACCACGCTCACCGAGTCCCGTCGGCGTCGGACAAGGAGCGGGATGCACCCTCGAGCCCGCTGGTCAGCCGCCCGGCCGCATGTAGCGACGTCCGCACCGACTCGGTCGCGGCACGGTCCCGACCACCCAGTGCGGTGACGAACCCACGCCCGCCCTGGTCGTCCGAACACGCGGCCCGCAACGACGCACTCGCGGCATCCGCCTCGGCCATCAACCCGGCCAACGCATCCCGCAACTCGACCGACGCGGCGACTCGATGGCGCACCGCGTTCGGGTCGAGCTCGACCCGAACGCCACCGTGATCCATGTCCATCGGACGACTACTCCGTCCCGTCGGTTCCGCTCAGCCGTCGATCAGGTCCCATCCGACCACGTCCTCCGGCCGACGTGGACCGGGTCCGACATAGATGGCCGCGGGTCGTACCAGTTTGCCCAGTCGCTTCTGCTCCAGGATGTGCGCGCACCAGCCCGCCGTCCGCCCACAGGTGAACATGGCGGGCATCATGTGCGGCGGCACCTCCGCGAAGTCGAGGATCACCGCGGCCCAGAACTCCACGTTGGTCTCGATCGCACGGTCCGGGCGACGTTCCCGTAGTTCGGTGAGCGCCGCCTGCTCCAGGGCGGCGGCCACCTCGTAACGGGGTGCATCCAACTCGCGGGCGGTCTTGCGCAGCACCCGCGCACGGGGATCCTCGGCTCGGTAGACCCGATGCCCGAAGCCCATCAGCTTCTCCTTGCGGTCGAGGACTCCCTTGACCAGACCGCGGGGATCGTCGGTGCGTTCCACCTCGTCGATCATCGGCAGCACGCGCGCGGGTGCACCGCCGTGCAGCGGGCCCGACATCGCGCCGATCGCCCCCGACAACGACGCCGCGACATCGGCACCGGTGGACGCGATGACCCGAGCGGTGAACGTGGAGGCGTTCAGTCCGTGCTCGGCTGCACTCACCCAGTAGGCGTCGATGGCCTTCACATGCTTCGGGTCGGGGTCGCCCTTCCACCGCGTCATGAATCGTGCGGTCACCGACTCGCACCGGTCGATGATGTCCTGCGGCACCGCGGGCTGGTGGATCCCGCGCGCCGACTGCGCCACATACGACAGGGCCATCACCGATGCGCGGGCCAGGTTGTCGCGGGCGGTCGCGTCGTCGATGTCGAGCAACGGCTTGTAACCCCAGATGGGGGCGAGCATCGCCAGTGCGGCCTGGACGTCCACCCGGACATCGCCGGTGTGCACGGGTAGCGGGAACGGCTCGGCCGGAGGCAGTCCGTCGCCGAACTCACCGTCCACCAGCAGCGCCCAGACGTCGGCGAACGTGACGTCGTTCTCGACGAGATCCTCGATGTCGACCCCGCGATAGCGCAGGTTGCCGCCGTCTTTGTCCGGCTCGGCGATCTCGGTGGTGAAGGCGACGACGCCTTCGAGTCCCTCGACAAAGTTCTCGGGTACTTCAGCCATGGCGTAACTGTAAGCGACCGGGAGCCGCCGGCTACCGCAGAGTAGGGTCACAGAACTGTGAGCGACGATCAGGGACGGGTCGATCTGGAGGCCATGCGAGTCGGATATGGGGCCGGGATCCCGCCCAACGTCGGGGTCGGGGACCGTGCGGCCGGAGCCGACGGTGTTCGCGACAACCTCGATCCGAGCTGGCTGCACGGAGATCCGCCGTGGTTGGACCTGTTCAACCTGTGGCTGCGTGAGGGTATCGAGGCCCGCATCCCCGAACCCAATGCGATGGTGGTCGCCACCGTCGACGCCGACGGGATGCCGTCCACGCGGACCGTGCTCTGCAAGGGAGCCGACCGCAGCGGCATCGTGTTCTACACCGGATACGACTCGGACAAGGCTCACCACCTCGACGCCAACCCGGTGGCCTCGGTCACCTTTCCCTGGATCGCGCTGGAAAGGCAGGTGCACTTCCGCGGCCGTGTACACAAGGTGGACCGCGCCGAGACCGAGCACTACTGGCAACGCCGGCCCCGCGGATCGCAGCTGGGGGCTGTCGCATCCGACCAGTCGAAACCCATCGACTCGCGGATCGACCTCGAGCGCAAGGCCGCCGAGGCCGCGCAGCGATTCGGGGACGACCCCATTCCGGCCCCCGATGATTGGGGCGGCTTCCGCCTCGTCCCCGACAGCGTCGAGTTCTGGCAGGGCCGGGCCAATCGGTTGCACAACCGGGCGCTGGCCACCCTCGTCGACGGCAGATGGCAGGTCACCAGGTTGCAGCCCTGATGGCGAGGCTGCTCGCCGACACCACCCCGCTGCGCAATCTCGACTTCCGGCGGTTGTGGACGGCCAACATCGTCACCGTCATCGGTGCGCAACTCACCGTCGTCGCGGTCCCGGCGCAGATCTATCAGGTCACCCACAGCTCGGCGTACGTGGGCCTGGCGGGCATCTTCGGGCTGGTCCCGCTCATCGTCTTCGGACTGTGGGGCGGCGCGCTCGCCGACATCATCGACCGCCGTCGGCTGCTGATATTCACCACCGCGGGCCTCGTCGGATGCAGCGCACTGTTCTGGGTGCAGGCAGCCGTGGGTTTGGACGATGTCTGGACGATCCTGGTGCTCTTCGCGGTGCAGCAGGCCTTCTTCGCCATCAATCAGCCCACCAAGTCGGCCATCCTGCCCAAGATCGTCGGGTTGGCCGATCTGCCCGCGGCCAACTCGCTGAACATGACCGTCATGCAGGCCGGTGCCATCGCGGGTCCGGTGCTCGGCGGGGCGCTGATCCCCAAACTGGGGTATTCGACGCTCTACCTCATCGACACGATCTTCCTGTTCGCGACGCTGTGGGCGGTCATCAAGCTGCCGGCGCTGAAACCCGAACGCAGCGAGGACGCACCGCGGGTCGCCGGATTGCGGTCCGTGCTGGACGGGTTCCGCTACCTGCGTGGGCACAAGGTGCTGATGATGTCCTTCGTCGTCGACCTCATCGCGATGGTCTTCGGCATGCCGCGGGCACTGTTCCCCGAGATGGCGCACGTCAGCTTCGGCGGTCCCGAGGGCGGCGGTCTCGCGTTCGCGCTGCTGTTCGCGGCGATCGGGGCCGGCTCCGTGGTGGGTGGTGTGTTCTCCGGCTGGGTCACTCGGGTGCAACGGCAGGGTCTCGCGGTGATCCTCTGCGTCATCGCCTGGGGCCTGTCGGTGGCCGGGGCGGGCGTGGCCGTCGCCTTCGCCGGTGGGTCGACGTTGCCGATGCTGCCGGTGGCGGTGATCCTGCTGATGGTCGGCGGTGCCGCCGACGTCGCGTCCGCCGCGTTCCGCATGTCGATGCTGCAGTCCGCGGCCAGCGACGACGTCCGTGGGCGACTGCAGGGGGTGTTCACCGTGGTCGTCGCGGGCGGCCCACGGATTGCCGATGTCGCCCACGGCGCGGTGGCGGCAAGCGCCGGTGTCGCGGTCACCACAGCGGGTGGCGGCATCCTGGTGGTGGTGTTCACGGTGTTGGCCGCGTTGGCTGTTCCCGCTTTCGTCCGATACCGCATCACCGACCGATCTGCTCGCTGACCTGCGGTGCGTAGGGTTGTGACATGAGTCGACACATCCGTCGGTGGCCGATCGCCGAATACGGGTCATGGTGACCCCGAGTCCTTCCCATCCGCCGATCCTGCGCGCGGGCAGCCCGCCCGCCGATCCCGTCTTCACGGTCCTCGTGTTGCACGGTGGCAAGGTCCGCAGCGTCGCCCCCACCCGCTCGTGGCAGCTGTCGGTGTTGCGCATGTGGCCGTTCACGCGGGCACTCCGGCGGACCTTCCCGCAGGCTGCCGTGTACTCGTTGCAGTACCGGCTGCGCGGGTGGAACGGTGCCGACCGCAGTCCCGTCCGCGACGCACGCTGGGCCCTGGAGCAGATCCGGGAACGCCACGGCGACATCCCGGTGGTGCTGGTCGGGCACTCGATGGGTGGTCGCACCGCCGCTGCCGTCGCCGATGAGCCGTCGGTGGTCGGGGTGATGGCGTTGGCGCCGTGGTGGCCCGAGGGCACCGAGACCGTCACCCTGCGTCCCGGTCAGCGGCTCCGCGTGGCTCATGGCACCGCCGACAGCTGGACCGACCCCAAGCTGTCCCGGCGCGCGACGGATTTGGCAGGCCACCGTGGGGTCGACGCCGAATGGATCCCGATGGCTCGGGCGGGACACTTCATGCTGATGCGCCCGCGCCGCTGGACCCGCCAGGTACTCGGCTTCGTTGCCGAGACCGTCGCCGACCACACCCCGAATGCCGCTGAGGAGTTTGCCGCTGAGGGGTTTGCCGCTGAGGGGTTTGCCGCTGAGGGGTTTGCCGCTGAGGGGTTTGCCGCTGAGGAGTTGCGATGAGCGTGTCCACGTCGCGCCGGTCGGAGCTCGGGGTGGCCGGAGAGCTGGAGCGTCTGCTCACCCCGATCGTCAAGGGCTCGTTGCCGGTGCATCTCACCGCGTGGGACGGCAGCACTGCCGGGCCCGACGATGCGCCCCGGGTCGTTCTGCGCAGCCGAAACGCCCTGCGACGACTGCTGTGGAACCCGGGAGAGCTCGGCGCGGCGCAGGCGTACGTGACCGGTGAACTCGACGTCGAGGGTGATCTCGACGCCGCGCTGACCCACGTGTGGCGGGTGGTCGCCGATCGCGGCCTGTCCACGGTGTCGCTGACCCCGACCCGGATCCGCGAACTCATCTCCACCGCATGGTCGTTGGGTGCGATCGGTAAACCGTTGCCCGCCCCCCGCTCCCAGGCCCGGCTGCGCGGTCGGCTGCACTCGTTGAACCGCGACCGCGCCGCCATCAGCCATCATTACGACCTGTCCAATGAGTTCTACGCTCTCATCCTGGACGACACCATGGCCTACTCCAGTGCGTACTTCACCTCGGATGCAGTGGGTTACACGATCGGCGATGCCCAGCGCGACAAGCTGGACCTGGTGTGCCGCAAGCTCGGCCTTGACGCCCGACCCGACATGCGGTTCCTCGACGTCGGTTGCGGCTGGGGTTCGCTGAGCCTGCACGCGGCCGAGCACTTCGGTGCGCGGGTGGTCGGGGTGACCCTCTCGCGGGAGCAGAAGTCGTTCATCGACGCCCGGATCGCCGAACGCGGCCTCGGTGACCGGGTCGAGATCCGGGTGCAGGACTATCGCGAGGTCCCCGACCCGCCGTTCGACGCCGTCGGATCCATCGAGATGGGCGAACACGTGGGCCAACAGAACTACTCCACCTACGCGCGAGTGTTGCGCGACAAGGTGATCCCGTACGGCCGCGTGCTCATCCAGCAGATGTCACGAACCGCGGGAAACCATCCTGGCGGCGGCCCCTTCATCGAATCCTTCATCGCCCCCGACATGTTCATGCGGCCGGTCGGCGAGACGGTGGCGATGATCGAGGAGGCAGGGCTCGAGGTCCGCGACGTGCACGCGCTGCGGGAGCACTACGTCTGGACCGTGGATGCGTGGTACGCCACCTTCTCCGATCACTGGGACGAGGTCGTGGCAATGGTCGGGGAGGAAGTCGCGCGGGTGTGGCGGCTCTACCTCGTCGGCGGACGGATGGCCTTCCGCGACGGTCGGATGGGCGTCGATCAGATCCTGGCCGTGCGGCCCGACGCGCAGGGACGCTCGCAGATGCCGGCGGTGCGCGGCGTCTGAGCGTCTGTGCTGCGCGGTGGATTTCCGCAATTTTCGCTGCTCACATCGCTGACCGCGCCCGCGCATACCCGGCAGCTGGTCGCGACCGGCAGTACCATCAGCCGCGATGACCGATTCACCCCAGGCTGCGGCCCCAGATGACCTCTCTGCACCCGTCGACTTCTGTGTACCGGTCGTCGACATCTCGCCGTATGTCGGCGACGGATCCGCCGCCGATCGTGACGAGGTGGCCAGGCAGATCGACGACGCGTGCACTCGGATCGGTTTCATGCAGATCGTCGGCCACGGTGTGCCGAATCGCATCCTGCACGAGTTCACCGGTGCCCTCGACGACTTCTTCGACCGATCGCTGGATGAGAAGTCGCGCTACCGCACCCCGCCGCGCATCAACCGGGGGTACTCGCCACCCAAATCCGAGTCGCTGTCACTGAGCCTGGGCGTGGAGTCCGCCGACCGGATGAACGATTTCTTCGAGGCCTACAACGTGGGTGTGGAGGCGACGACCTACCCGGCGCTGGATCTGCCCGCCGACGACTACGCCGACAACACCTGGCCCGCCGACTCCGATGTGTTCCGGCCCGCGGTCGAGACCTACTTCAGCGAGGCCGGCCGGGTGGCACGCGTGCTCACCCGCATCTTCGCCGATGCGCTCGACCTGCAACCGGGGTTCTTCGAGTCGTTCACCGATCACTCGCTCGACGTGCTGCGGATGAACAACTACGCACTGCCGCCCGGCAAGGTCGAGCTCGATGGCGATCTGACCGGGATGGGGGAGCACACCGACTACGGGATCGTCACCGTGTTGTGGGCCGACCAGGTCAAGGGGCTGCAGGTCCTGGGCCGTGACGACTGTTGGCACGACGTGCTACCCGCTGACGGCGCGCTGCTGGTCAACCTCGGTGACCTGATGAGCCGATGGACCAACGAGCGGTGGATGTCCACCCTGCACCGGGTCAAACCACCCGTGATCGAGGGTGTCGTCGAGCGCCGACGGTCGGCCGCATACTTCCACGACGGCAACATCGACGCACTCATCTCCACTCTTCCCTCCTGCGTGGGCGCCGGAGCCCGGTACTCACCGATCACCGTCGGCGAACACATCGCGATGAAACTCGCCGGTTCCCGCGCCGGGGTGCGCAATGTGTTCGCCGAGCGCGAGCAGGCCAGGGTGCAACGCGCCCGTCGTCGTTGACCCGGCGCGCCACGAGCGCGGGTACCCTCGCCAACGAACATCGACCGACGAGGAAGGGTGAGCCGGAGGTGTCTGCAGTTCTCGGCAGGATCGCCGGCAGCCTGGCGCTGCTGGCCGCGATGGTGGGGGTCTACGTGTTCTGCGTGCGCACCGTGCGCGGGCAGGATCTCGACGAACGCGCGTTCTTGACCCTTCGAGGAACGGGTGCGCACAACGACCTGCCCAGTGAGGTCGGACTGGGATCCGTGACGGACCCCCGCCTGTGGTTGGTCGCCGTCGCCGCGATCATCGTCCTCGGATTACTGGCCCGACGCCGCTTGAGCATCATCGCGCTGTTGGTCATTCCGGTGGTGGTGATCCTGTTGGCCCGGCTGCTACGTGACGTGGTGCTGCTGCGGCCCGACCTGATCAACAGCCAGTTCCCCGACGCCAACACGTTCCCCAGCGGGCATGCGGCAGCGGCCGCCGGATGTGTCGCCGCGATCGTCCGGGCGGCGCCGCGACCCCTCCAGCCGTTGATCGTGGCCGCCGGTGCGATGTGGTTGACCCTGGTGTCCCAGGATCTGATGGTGTGGGGTTGGCATCGTCCGAGCGACCTCGTCGGCTCGATTCTCCTGGCCGTGGCCGTGGTGATGGTGGTCCCCAACTCGCGCACCACCCTGGTGGGCACACCGCTGCACGCGATCACGCTGGCCGTCGTCGCGTCGCTGCCTCCGTTGGCCTGGTCGATCTACATCGGCAAGCCAGTGGTCGCCGCCGTGGGCATCTGTGCGGCGGCCGCACTGTCGGTGTTGCTGCTGGGTACTCGCACGAGACGTCGGGCACCCGAGGAATTCGTCCCTCAGACCTACCCCGTCCACGACGAGGTCTACGCCCGCTGAGGTCGCCCGCGCCGGTCAGGTCACCGGCGGGCGTCACTGCCAGGGCAGGTCGGCGCGACGTTCGGCATGTACCGGGCAGTAGTGCGTGCTGCGCCCCCGCACCGATTCGGGCGGCAGATTCCGCTCTGGGGTCTCGACCAGCGGGGCGTCGGCGGGCACGCGGCCCGACACCCGGTCCCAGGCGTCACGGGCTCGCGGATGCAGTCGATAGCGCCGCGGGACCAGCGACATCACCAGGTGAACCCCACGCCCGACCACCCGGAACGCCTTCTCGTCGCGATCCGACCAGGTCAGGCCCATCATCTCGCGAACCGGCGGGTCGTAGAGACCGGTCGTCAGCCACAGGAAACCCCACTGCAGCGGTCGTGCCAGCACCCTCCACACCGGTCGGGGCAGTCCACGCAGATACGGCGGCGGTGGTAGTTCGGAGATGTCCAACACGGTCCGTACTGCCGGATGGTCGATCAACACATTCCGACACATGTGATCCCAGTAGGCAAGGAAGTCCTCCCACGTCTCCGGGCAGGGCCGCATGCTCACGCCGTACATCGAATACCAGACCCGCGACTCGTCGAACATATGCCGCTTCTGTGCCTCGGTCATCGGCGGACCGAAGACCTCCGCGCAGCGGATCGCGCCATAGAAGAACGTCGCGTGTGCCCAGTAGAAGACGTCGGGGTCCAGCGCGTGATAACGGCTGCCGTCGGGCATCGTGCCCTTGATCTCCCGGTGGTAGTCGCGGACCTCGCGACCGGTTGGATGCGGCTGGTCAAAGACCACTCCGAAGATCGGGTACAGGGAGCGCATCAACCGTTCCCAGCGCTCACCGAAGAAGTCCGAGTGTTCCCAGACCGCGGTGCCCAACTTGGGATGCATGTTCTGCATCGAGCCCGACCACAGGCCCATCAGCATCCCACGCCAGTCACCGAACTGATGCCAGGTGACGGAGTCGGGCCCGAGAACCGCTCCGACGTCAGGTGCGGAGTCAACGAGATGAACGGCTTGCGGTGACCGTGTCATCGCATACCTCCTCTTGAAACTGCGGGACACCCCTATGAGACGAAACTGTAGATTCGTCTCATAGGGGTGTCAACGGCTCATTCGGACCCGACGAGCGCGCGGGCTCGCGGGGGTGTTCGAAAACTGCGGGAAATCGGCTTTCCCGCAGTCTTGGTCGTTTCCTGCAGACTTTTCAGCGGGAAATCACGCTTCATGCGGAAAACCCGACCTCGCCGGACAGCGCACAAGCGTCCAGGGCGTCGAAGATCATGCGGCCAAACCTCTGTGGGTCGATCGCGTAGTAGACCCCACGCCAGATCCGGGCGATGTCACCGGCCGCCAACGACGCACGGATGTCGTTGTCGGTCGCAATGCCGGATCTGATCAATGTGCGGCGTCGAATGAGATCGTCGGCATCGAGCGAGTGATCCTCCACGTCAAGGATCGTGACCCGGGCCACGCTCAGGTCAGTGCTGAGGCAACGGATCTGGGGACTGATCGGCAAGCTGTGGATTATCGCGACCGCAGTCTTCTTCCCGCAGTTCCCTTCACATCCTGGTGATGCTTCAGGGCTGGGTCAATCGGTGTTAGCAACGGTCATGCTGCTGGCGGGTTGGCGAGCAGCTCGTGTAGTGCTTGTGTGGGGGTCTTCAGGTCCAGGGTAGGGCGGGGTCGTGCGTTGAGGGTCGCGGCGATGCGGGCGAGGTCGTCGGGGGTGTGGGTCGAGAGGTCGGTGCCTTTCTCGAACCAGAACCGTAGGAGCCGGTTGGTGTTCTCGTTCGATCCGCGTTGCCACGGTGAGTGGGGGTCGCAGAAGTAGACCGGTGCCTGCAGGTTGAGTTGGATGTCGACGTAGTCGGCCAGCTCGCTGCCCCGGTCCCAGGTGATCGAGCGTCGTAGGTGGGCGGGGAGTTTGCTCATCTCGGTGATCATCGCCTGCGCCACGCTCGGGGCGTCGTGGCGGCGGCCAGGTAGGTGCAGCAGAATCACGAACCGGGTGGACCGTTCGACCAGGGTGCCGATGGCGGATCGGTTACCGCGCCCGAGGATGAGGTCACCTTCCCAGTGACCGGGCACGGCCCGGTCGGCGACCTGTGCGGGGCGTTGACTGATCGTGAGTGCGTGGTCGTAGGTGTGTGAGCCACCGCGGCCGGTGCTGCCCCGGGATTTACGTGCCGACCGTTTCAGCGACAGCTGCCGGTGCAGGTCCGCGCGTAGGTTGCCGCGGGTCTGGACGTAGAGCGCCTGATAGATCGTCTCGTGCGACACCCGACCCATCCTTGCTGCCGCACTGGTGCCGGGGTGCTCGTGGCGCAGCATCGCCGCGATCAGACCCGGTGACCAGCCCTCGTCCATCGCGACCTCGATCCGACGACACAGGCCCGGGTTCGCAGCCAACTTCACCGGTTTGGGTCGCCGGCGCCGTTCGTGGGCGGCGCGGTGGGCGACCGGCGCCCAGTACGAGCCGTCTGGGCCCCGGTTACGGGTCACCTCTCGGCAGACCACCGACTTGTCACGCCCAATCATCGCTCCGATCTGGGCGTAAGAGCAGCCACACGTCACACCGACCGCGATCGCGGAACGGTCCTCACTGGTCAACGACCGCCGCTGCCGCGGCAGCTGGTCCTCGGCACGCAGGGCGCCTGGGCTCGGTGCCGGTACCGAGCCCGGTAGCCCCCCGTCGCGCCGTACTGGATTCGTGGAGTCACAACACCCGAGGATCGCCACCACGTTGTCGCGGTCTCACGCGACACCCCGACAACCATGCCGGCCCGCTGTAACGACGCCCCACCACACACCAACGCGAAAAACTCGTCACGCACCTCGTCGGCAAACAACTTCGGCAACGCCACACTCCCTATCAGTCAGCGTTGCTACGACCGATAGAACCCGCCC
>NZ_FTNT01000014.1 GCF_900156495.1 Williamsia sterculiae | reverse complement strand
GTGGCTCGGTCTTGTGCGTCGCGGTACGAGACGACGTCGCTGCTGGTGCCGGCGTTGATCCCGAACAGTGTCTTCTCGAGCGCCTCACGCTTGCGTTTGATGGCGCCCTTCTCCTCGGCTCGGAGTGCCGAGATCTTGGCGGTGAGGTCTTCGTGTAGTGGTGCGAGGGCTTCGCGTTTGCCGGTGTCGGTGAGGTTGGGGTCGGAGGCGACCTCGGCCTGCGTGCGGCTGTAGTTGTCGACCAGGTTCTTGGCCTGGGTGCGGTATCCGTCGATCTGTTCGTCAAGGTAGTCGAGGCTCATGTTGTTCTCCTTCTTGTGATGTGGGTGGTGGGTCAGTGACCCGCGAGCGCGGCGCTCATCTTGCGTTTCTGTTCTGCGGTCTTGTAGTCCCGCTCGTTGCGGAAGTGGTTGTTGGTGGTCCCACCCAACGGTTGTTTGGCGAGGAGGTCTTTGATGTCGGTGAGGACTCCCAACAGTTCGGGGTTGTCGCCGCCCCCGCGTTGGAAGTCGCGGCGCACCATGTGCTCGAACGACTCCGTTTGCCGTGTCGACAACACACGCTCCGGGGTGATGATGTTCTTCGCCATCAACCCGGTGCCGACACCAACACCACCCTGGTCGTACCAGTTGTTGGCCTCCCAATGCGCACGCGCGCCCATCGGGTCCTTGTAGCGGTCGCCGACGTACTTGTCGTACACCTGACCCTGGTCCTTCGGGTCGGGGTCGTGAGCGTCCTTGCCCGCTGCGGCGTACACCTCGGGTCCGGCTTGCGGGATGCCCCAGTACTTGCCGTTCTGCGCGAGCGGGTTCCAGGTGGATTCGTGGTTGGCGATCCAGTCGGTGTCGATCCACGGCTGCCCTTGACGCCACGCGGCCCGCAGGCCGGACCGGAACGCATCCTTGACCGGACTGCCCGTGGACGGCAGGCCCGGCGCTGCGGGGGCGGCCGATGCTGCTGGTGCCGTCGTCGTGGGGGTGGTGGTTTTGCCGCCGAGGTCCTGGCCGGTGGCGGGTTTCTGGGTGCCGGGGTCGGTGACTGTCACCTGCGGGGTGCCGGTTCCGGACTGCTGGGTGCTCTTCTGCTGGTTGAGCATCTCCTCGCGTTGCTGCTGGTAGGTGCTCACCGCGGCCAGGGCGCCGGGGCTGTCGTTGATGCTGAGGATGCCGAACAGGCTCGTCAACTGTCCCTTCACGGCCGCGGATGCGGCGTTGCCGAGGTTGTCGGAGAAGGTGGCCGCGATCTTCTGCCGCGGCGTCAGGTTGGTGTCTGACCCGGTGGTGCCGCTGAGCCCGCGGCCGGAGTTGGCGCCGCTGTAGTTGCCGGTGCCGGTGTAGGTTTGCGGGTCGTAGGCGCCCTGGGTCAGCCCACCGACGTCGTCACCGCCGAGCTGCGGGGTACTGCGGAACATGTCCCGGGGGAAGAACCAGTGATCGGTGAACTGTGGGTGATCGGCCCCGGCGGCGGCGCCACCGTATTGGCCGTTGCCCCGGTTGCCTCCCATCTCGGCGTTGATGCCCGACGGCAGTGTGGTCGCGGCGTGCCCGCCGCCCTCACCACCGTTGTAGAACGCGATCCGCAGATCACCGAGGGTGCCGCGCCCTTGCTGGGCGCCCATCTCCGCGAGCTGTGCTGCGGCGGAGGCGGTAGCGAACCGACCCCCGAACGGGTCAAGCCCGGCGGCGAGGCGAGCGAACGCTGATGCGGTTGCGGAGCAGTCGCCCCAGTTGAAGCTGGCCCACTCATACGGTGCGCCCTCCAGTGGGCGGGAGGCACCGAACCCGCCCTTGGCGAGGGCGTCGAAGTCGGCGGCTTTGACCCGACCGCCGTCGGCGTAGCCGGGGAACTTGCCGGTGCGGTTCATGTAGTCCAGGGCGCCGGGGTGGGTGGACTCGATGCTGCGGCGGGATGTCTTCTGCACCACGAACTCATCAGCGTGGACCACGCCCGCGGCCTGATACTTGCTGCCCGGACCGGTCCATCCGCCGGTGGCGTATCCGCGCCGGGCGCGTTGCGCTTCGCCGGCGTTGGCGAAGTCGTTGGTGTTGTAGTTCACGCCGATCTGGATGGTGCGGGGCCGGGTGATGTCGGTGAGGTCGTCGGACACGATGCCGAGGTTCTTCAGCACCTCTTCGAAGTGGCCGCGCACCGTGGGGTCGGCGATCTTGGTGTCCAACTCCTGCAACTGTGACCAGGAGATGTTGCGGCCGTCGAGGAACTGGGAGATCTCCGCGCCGATCGCGGGGTCGGCGCGCAACCCGTTGAGCGCCTGCAGGTCGGCGGCGGACTGGTTTTTCCCGACATTGAACTGGGCGGTGTCGAGGTTGATGTGCGGGTTGGCCTGCATCGCCGAGAGCAGGGTCACGTTGTTGGCGATGATGTCCAGTCGCGCCTTGGCTTCCGCGCTTTCGGCGGTGACCCGCACTTGCCCGTTCGGTAGTGTCTGTGTCTTGATGCCCAAGGTCTGCAAGGCGGTTTCGGCGCCGGCAACCTGGGTGGTGTCGACGTCGATCGACAGTTTGTCGGTGCCGGCGAACTGTTGGGCGATCCCATTGAGACGCTGCCCGACCAGACCCAGGGCTTCCTGAGCTTGCTGCGCTTTGAGTCGTGCACCGTCGAGTTTGTCGTTGGAACTACCGAGGGCGTCACCCACTTTGAGGGCGGCCTGGGAGGTGGCGTCGAGCTGGCGCCGTTGGGCATCCCAGTTGTTGATTTTCTCGTTGCTGGACCAGTTCTGGGTGGCCTTCTCGACCTTCTCCCTGGCGTCGCCGTTGCCGCGCAGTGCGGCGGTGTACTCATCGAGGGACACACCGGCGCGTTGCAGCGCGTTGTTGTGCAGGTTCCAGGTGTCGGATGTGGCGGCACTCTTGGTGACCTGCTGGTCGAGTTTCTGGTTGACCGCGTCGAGGGCGCCGGCCTGGCCTTCACCCGCGGCCTGCACCTCCTGCATCGACAGTTTGAGGTCGCGGTTGTTCTGGATCTGGGTGAAGACACCCTTGCTCTGCAGCTCGTTGAAGATCTGCTTTTTGCCTTGGGCGTCGAGCGCACCGTTGTTCGCGTTGATCGACTCCGACAACGAGTCGATCGCGGCCCTGGTCTCCTGCGCTTTCTGACGGGCCTCGGACTGGTGCGTCGACCATGCACCTAAGGCAAGGGCGCCACCGGTGAGGGCCAGGCCCAGAGGTCCGCCCAACGCGCCGCTGAGCAATCCGACCCCGCCACGCAACCCGGTGGCCGCGGCAGAAGCGGCACCCATGGTGCGGGGCAGCCCGGACGCCGCGGTGGAGGCGTTGAGGAACGACTGTTGCATCCGGGCGATGATCGGTGAGGTCTGCCCGACTTGCGCGATCGCTGAGCCGAACCGGCCCATCTGGAACGTGCCCGCCGAGGCGGTGCTCGCGAAGGTCCCGTTGGCGGTGGCCGCCGCCCGCAGCGACGAACCGAACGACATCACCTGCCCGTTCGCGGTACTCAGCGGACCCGAGATCCGGCCGACGATGCCGGGAATGGTCTTGAACGCCAGCCACGCCGCCGCAGCGGCGGTGACGATGCTCTGATGGTTGGACATGAACGACGACACCGTTTGCAGCAGCGGGTTGATCGCGTTGAGCGCCGTGGTCCCCGCCTGCAACGCGGTGATGAAGATCTGCCACCCCGACACACCCAGTGCCGCCGAGGCCTGCCCCAACGCTGATGCGACCTGCCCGATCGACGGGGCCGCGCCGCGCATCGCCTCGAACAATTCGGTGAACGTCTGCTTCGCAACGTCCAGTTGTCCCGACGACTTCAGCGTGTCGAGCAGTTCCTTGACCCTGGGCACCCAGTTGTCAAAGACGCGGGCGTCGAACGCTTTCGCGAATGCTTCAGCCCGAGGGGTCGCGGCGTCGATCTTGCCGGTCAGATCACCGAAGAACGCGGGCAACCGCTTGAACGTCGGGCCCTCTACTGCGGCGCCCATACGTCCCATCGCGGCGATCACGTTGTCGAACGAACCCTTGACAGTCTTTCCCGACTGTAGGGCAGCGCCACCGATGTTCTTCTGGATAGCGCTGAACAGCATCTCCGACGAAATCTTTCCGTCGGAGGCAAGCCCCTTCACATCAGACGCGGCAACGCCTGCCTCTTTGCCGAGCCACTGATAAATTGGAATTCCGCGGTCTGCCAACTGATTCAAGTCGTCGGTGTACGCCTGCTGCCCGGTCTGGACTTGCCCGAAGATGGCACCCATGTCACCGAGCGAGGTACCTGCGATCGTGGCCGCGTCGGCGGTCATCTTCAGATACTTCGTCAGATCTTGGCCGGGTTTGATACCGGCCGCGATGGCCGATGCCGAGATAGTGGCTGCGTCGCCGAGCCCGAACGCGGTGCCTTTCACCGAGGCCAACGCTGAGTCCATCACGGACGCGGTGGTCTGCGTCGAGTTACCGAGACCGGCGAGTTTGGCCTTGGCCTGATCAATTGCCGAGAGCCGATCGAAACCCTTGTACAGGGCGGTCCCGATCGCGGCGCTGGCCGCCGCGCCGGCGACCGTCGCACCCTTGGTGAAGGTGCTACTGAGCCCGTTGGTCAGCCGTGAGCCCATCTCCCGACCCGAGCGATCAACGTCGCGTTGTGACTGATTCAGCGCCGACCGTACGGACTTGGGGATGGAATCTGTGGATGCCGCAATCGTAATCCATGCGGTCGCGAGTTCCGTCATTGGCGTTGCGCCCCAGCGTCCTTGATGAACACCAATTCGGCGGGCACGAGGGGTGGGCGGGTGCGTTCGACGAGGTCGAGCCAGTCCCGGTCAGGCAGCGTCGAGAGGTATTCCTCCACTGCGTCTCGTTGCATCCCGTGCCCTCACGTAGTCCTCAACGGCGCCCCGGCGAAAGTGCCAGGTACCGTTGGCGAGTCGTTGCCCGCCGAGGCTGACCCCGATCCGGCAGACGTGGCGGCGGGTGTAACCCGTCAGCGTGGCCGCGGTAGCGGAGTCGATCACCTCTACAGGAGATAGTTCCTCGATGGGGGTGGTGGGTGTGTCTCGATGTCCGTTGTGGGACAACGCTTCATCGCACACCTGGAGCAGTGCTGCCAAGGCCGGGCCGGGGTTCATCCCGTTGCGTCGGCGTTCGCGGGCCGCGGCCGACACCCCGAACTTCAGGGCACGAAGCGCCTCGACACCCTCGACCAGCACCGCCCCACCCAGGGCTCGCGCCGTCACTGTGCACCGGGTTCGGGGTCGATCAGGTCCAGGCCGAAGCCGTCGTCATCCACGACACCGGTCGCCTGGAACCCCTCTCGAGCGGCCAACCACTCAAGATTGAGCACCAACTCCTCAGAACCGGTGTGCGTGGCGGCCTCGTCGAGCCGACGTTGACCGGCCTCCTGCCACTCGTGCGGGAGGTCGCGAGGGAACAGCTCTCCCAGCACCGCCGCCGCATCCCCCACAGTGTCGGTGATCTGGTCGGCGGGCACCCCGGTGATCAGAGCGATCCCGGACGCGTTGAGCATCAGGTCACCGTTGATGATCCGGCAGACCGGGGCGAACCGTGCGTCAGTAGGGCCACCATCCAAGCGGTGTCTCATCGGCCACCACCAAGCAGGTCAGCGATGTCGAGGGCGAGGCGGCGGGCCTCGTCGGCGGTCAGCTCCACCGACAACCACGGCCAATAGGACACGGTAATAGGCGCCTTCGGGTTACCTGTGCGACGCACCCGCGGGGTTGCTCGCCTGGAAGTCGGACGAGTCATCGGGTGGTCTCCGATCGCGAGGTCATCGTCTCGACCGTGTCGCCTAGACAGTCACTATGGAATCGGTCACGGATGAGCTGTTGCCGTTTCGGGCTGTCCGGCATCGGTAGTTCACCGGTCATAACCGCTCGGGCGTATCGACCCTCGACGACGCGGCGTATCTCACTGTCCCATGTGGTTTCGAGGTAGGGCATGTCCCGCTCGGCGGCAACGCGCCGATATTCACGCTGAATCCAGCGAGTGGAGGGGTTCATCGGGTGGTCTCCGATCGTGTGATGGTTTCGGCGATGTCGACAAGCTGGTCCGCTAGTCGGACGGCTTGTGTGGGGGTCAGCGCGATCCCGGCGAGCTGCACCACGCCGCGATCGGCGGTGACCGGTGGGGTCGCGTCGGGCGGCCGGTGGCTGATGCAGTACCGGGTGATGGACTTGGTTCCGTGCCCGCAGGTCTGACAGGTGTATTTCAGGCGGCGGGTCATGCCGAAGCCTTTCGGTAGTCGGGGCTGATCCGCCACTCGGTGCTCACCGACGCTCCCCGCTTGAGGATGTGGGGGCAGTCCTGGCCGACGCCCTTGATCGCGGTGCGCCCGTAGCCGGCTTTCTCGCCAGCGGCGTAGACCTCACCGGCGCGCACCCACTCGTTGCGGGCCGCGAGCCAGTCCAGTGCCCATTCCTCGCAGGAGACGACCGTCGGGGTTGTGCCTACGCCGAGGTTCCAGATCATGGTGTCGGCGCGGCGGATGGCCATCGACACCAGATCCGAGTTGCGGGCGGCCTGTCGCAGAGCATCGACGTTGTACCCCGCCCTCTGTCCCGCGGCGTACACCTTGCTCGACTCCGCAGTGGTGGCGCCCGCGGCGATCAGCCCCTCGATGTGGGCGTGGAACCAGGCCACCGATGACACCTTCGAAGGGCGGTCGGGTACGACATGAAGCGGGGTCGCGATAGGGGTGTCTGAAACAACCGGTTGAACCGGCGAAAGCGGTTGATCCGGTGGTTTATGCAGGTCAGCAGGGGTTTGAGGTTCATGTGACCCACCGCCGGATGTGGTTGTGACGCGGGGCAATCCGGTGGTGGTGTGGCGTGAGGGTGTCACCCCGTTTGACCTGCGGTTTCCACCACTTCCACCGGTTCCACCACTTCCACCGGGTTCCTGAGAGTGGCCTATCCCGAGACGCTCCCAAATGGGGGCGAGGACTGCCCTGGTGTAACCGCGAGGGCCGACCCCACCAGGGCGCTGCGAGGTCACCTTCGACGCCTGGGACACCAAATGTCCGAGCCGTCTAGCGGTGAGCGCTTTGCCGTACGCCGACACCAGACCCCAATACTCCGGGTTGTGCATCACGAGCTTGGACACCAACTGCTCGGTCGGCACGAAGTCCTCCCTCGACGGCCACACGGCGTGAAGGTCGCGGAGCATGACCATCCCGGGCGGGTCGTTGGACAGCCCCGCATCGTGTTCGGCGTCGGTCTCGGCCATTCCGCGGGTGATGAGCTCGTCCACAATCGCCGGCCAGTGCGACCCCGCCGCGACGGCGACCCGCTTGAGCGGACGCCACTTCTCCTTGGCCCGCCCGATGCACCCGTGGGGTAGGTCGACAGGCATGCCCAGGATCTGGTCGCGCACCTGGTCGGTCCAGGCCACTATCCGAGCCTTCAGCTCCGCGGTCTCGCCCTCAATCAGCTCCCAGTCCGAATCCTCGACACGGCCAGTGCGGTCAGGCATCAGCAAGATCCGGATCGCCCGGGAGCGGGTGTCGTCGGGCAGGCGGGGGCTGTTGCCGGCCAACGCGACCGGTGAGAAGGTCGGCATCTCCTTGACCTCCCATCCACCGCCCTTGACCGGGACGAGGACTGGGCGGGTCGCACCGCGGCGGTACCCGGAATTAAGGATGGCGACCATGTCCTCGACACCGGGCTTGTTCGGCGACAGCGATCGGTCGACCTCATCGACCAGCAAGGTGCGGATACCACCCTGCAGGGCCCGAACGAGTACAGCCGGTGACGACAGGGATGCGGCGTGCAGTGGTGAGCAGGCCAGTCGCCCGATGTGGTCGAGCAGGGTGGTCTTACCCGATCCCGGTGTCGTGGAGTCGATCAACAACCGAGGCGAGGTGTAAGTCTCCACCGCGACATGCGTGGCGACCGTCCACAGGGCCACCAGCGACAAGTCGCGGTCATCGGTGGTGGCGATGAACCGGCCGAAGTGTGCCTCCACGTCGTTGAGTACGGCGGCGCCGTCGATGATGTCGTCGTCGGTCAAGCGGATCGTCTCCTTAGATCAGGATGTTCGCGGTAGAACGCGGCAATGTTGTTGTTCCGACGGGCGACCGATGACCAGTCGGCAGACCCGGATACCGAGTGGGAGGCGTCGACCAACGCGGTGCCGAGGTTCTCCAGATGCAAGGCGAACTGGTCGGCGGCGGCGTACACGGCGGCGACCTTGATCGGATCGCCGTCGGGGAGCTCGCACCACGCCGGTGTGCCGATGATTGGGATGTCGCCGTGACGCTGACCGCGGTCGACGACGGGCCACAGTTGCTCGTGCGCTGCCGCCCAGGACACCTCGCGGGAACTGTCCAACGCGGTGGACAGTTTCGGCAGCGGACCATGCTCGTGGACGTACAGCTCTCGCAGGGACTCAACTGTGAGCACCCCCGAGACCCGGCCAGCAGAGGTGCGGGCCGGGTCCGGGGTGCCGGAGGTGACAGTCACCAGCGGTCGTCCTCGATGCCCGCCATCCGCCGCAACACAGCGCGCTCGGAGGTCTCGACCTCCTGCAGCAAAGACCACGACCGCTGGTCAACGTTGCTACTGATCGCGTCGTCGAGCAAAGACCGCAGGGTGGCGGACGGAATCGCGTCCACCTCCACCGATTCCCCGGTGAACCCCTTGGCCCGTGAGTCCGACTGCTTGGTCGGCCGTGTGGGTAACCCCAGCCCGAGGATCTGGGCCTCGGTCACAGCGAGGCGCTCGAACCGGAACGCCACCTGTGGTGCGAACTCCTGCAGCTTGCGCCGCACCTGATCCCACGCACCGACACCGGACGGGTCGTGATCGCCGAGGTTCAGGATCACCGTCGGCTTACCGGCCTCGTTGATGTCCTGCGCGGTGTTCCACAGGAACGTCTCCGACGGGAACCCCCGGGCCACCATCAGCGGCACATCCCACCGGCGGGTGACGGGTGCGACCACGCTGGTGATCGCGTCCTTCTCGACCCACACCTCAACCCGCTGAGGTTGGTCCTCCCACAGCGCCCGCCGGTAGATGATCGCCGTGCTCTCCAGGGCGTCCTCCACCGATGTCCACGTGCTCGGGCGGATCGTCCAGCGGGTGCCCTCGGAGATGTACCGGTACGGGATCCGGCCGCTGCGGCGCAGGGCGAGGACCCGGCGCTGCACTTTGCGGTAGGCCAGCTCGGACTTCTCCACGTGCCCGGCGGACATGGTGCGGTAGAACACGCCGCGGATGGTGACGGGTTGCTCGGCGGCGACGATCTGCACGATCGCGTCATCGAGCCTGGCCAGCTCGTCCGGGGTAGACCGACGCCTTACGGTCCTAGTGCCATATGTCATCGGCGACCGCCTTGAGTCTGGTCGTCCCAGCGCTCCGCGAACTCGGCGTCGCGCCCGTCCTCGCGCCCCAGGGCGTACGCCAGCGCGGTGCAGACCGCCATCGTGACCGCGGTGATCAGCTCCATCACTGCGCATCACTTTCGTGAGCGAGATCAAGGAGAAGCAGGACCACTTTGGCGAGGTCGGCGGCCTCGTCCAGCTCGAGATCGAGAAGATCCCGGTCGCCCTCGACGCCGTGTTCGATGCGGATGTGCGGATCGCGTTCATCGATGAGCTGACGTAAGTAGATCTCGTAGTTGCCCAGCGTTACGCTGCGGTCGCCCGGTGACCCGTTCACCGTCCCGAACACCCGGTGACGTGGCAGCCTGTACACCTGCGACTTCCAACGGCAGGTGCCAGGAGAGAATTTCACCAGGTATCGGTCGTTCTCAGGCTTCGACCAGGCAGGCCGATTTTTGTCCATCCACGGGCAGTCGGCGTTCCACTGATACCTGAATCGCTGTTGCTCCTGCATTTCCCGTAGCGCAAGTTCTGCCGGGGACTCCGCCGGCATGGCGGCGATTTCCTCCTGCGCGGCGGCGATGATCGCGTTGTGCTGTGCGGCGCGGTCTGGGTGTGTGCCCTTCGCGACCGCCATGATTCGCTTCAGTGCGGGCCCGCCATCGAACTCGAAGGCGAGCACTTCGTCGAGATACTCGGCCAACTGGACGTACGTGAATCGCCGGGGTGCAGGGCTGTCGGGGATGGGGGTTACAGTGGTCATGTTCTTCTGATCTCCTAAAGGGTGGAGTGGGGGACATCGCCCTCGTTCCCGGCGGCAACCGGGGCGGGGGCATCTTCATGGGCACCGACCAAGTCGTCGGTGCGGTCGTCATCACGGAGCTGGAGATCCTCCAGCAGGTCGCGGTCGAGCTGGGTGATCGGCATCAGGCCGCCCCTGGATCGACGGTGTTGTTGTTGACGTACTCCTGAACGTCCGCCCAGCGGTAGAGCACACGGCTCCCGTACTTCACGTAGGGAATTCCTTTGCGGTGGTACCGATCTTGAGACAGGGCTGCAACCGACGTACGGAGGTACTCGGCCACCTGTGGCGGCGTGGCGAGCACCGGCAGAGGCGGCTTCTCTTCTTCCCTACGTGCTTCGTGGATCGAGGGCATATCACTCCTTCCTTGACTTCGTGAGATTCATCTTTGATCTCTCGCCCTTCTAGAGATATCACCGTGGCTCACTCCACGCAAGGATGAATCACCATCTTCATCTTTGATCTGTCACACTGTGTGCATGGCAGGCAAGAAGAACGAGCTCGGAGCAACTGGGCGGACAGTCGCATCCAACATCGCGAGCCTTAGGCAAGGTCAGCGACTTGGATTCGCGGAACTCAGCCGCATCCTTAGCGATCTCGGACGGCCTATTCCGCCGCTCGGCTTGCGGCGCATCGAGGACGAAGAACGGCGTGTAGACGTCGATGATCTGGTCTCGATTGCTGTGGCTCTCGGTGTGTCGCCAATTACCTTGTTGATGCCAAGCACGCCTAACGCCAGTGATGAAGTGCTGTCTTCAGCTTCTCTTGAAGCGGTCTCCGCACAACGTCTTTGGCGGTGGTATCGGGCGGAACGTCCGTTGTTGGGTGATGTAACTGCGTCGGGGCTGCTCGACTTCGTCGCGGACGCATTTCCCGAATGGAGGCGCATCGAGTACGCGGCTGGCGTAGAGCGGCTCCTTGATCTTCGGCGAACTGAGATCAAGGCCGGATCGGAGGACAGGAGCGCCCTCGACGCGCTGATGACGGAGGACACTCCCGATGGCGACGATTAGCTCCTACGCCACCCGAGCCGGGAAGCGGTACCGGGTGCGTTACCGCACCCCCGAGCACCGGCAAACCGACAAGCGCGGCTTCCGCACCAAGCGTGAAGCCGAAGCATTCGCTGCCACAGTCGAAGTCGAGAAGCTCCGCGGCGCGTACGTCGCCCCGGCCCTCGGTCGCATCACCGTCGCAGAACTCGCCCCGGACTGGCTGCAGCGCAAACAGTCCGACCTGAAACCGTCGTCGTATCACCCATTAGAAGTGTCCTGGCACAAGCACGTGAAACCACGATGGGGTTCCGTCGCCCTGGTCGACATCGACCTCGACGCGGTGGAGCGGTGGATCTCGGAAATGGGCCGCACCGTCACCGAGGCGGACGGCACCGTGACCAAGAAGGGCTCCGGTGCGACTGTTGTCCTCCGCGCCTACGGGGTTCTGGCGGCGATCCTCGACACCGCCGTGAAGGGCCGCCGCCTCGCGGCCAACCCGGCGCGGACACCCGAGAATCTTCCGCGGAAGCGGCCGAAGCCGCGGACCTACCTCACGCACGAGCAGGTGGCGCTGCTCGCGGCCGAGTCGAGGTATCCGACGCTGGTCCGGTTGTTGGCCTACACGGGTCTGCGGTGGGGTGAGGCGATCGCGTTACGCGCCGAGCACGTGGATCTGCGGCGGAAGCGCATCACCGTCGTCGAGAACGCCGTCCAGGTCGATCAGGTGACGATCGTGGGGACTCCGAAGTCCGGCGAGTCGCGTTCGGTGTCGGTCCCCGAGTTCCTGGTGTTCGAGCTGGCCGCGGTGATCCGCGACAAGGAGACGACGGCACTGCTGTTCGATGACGGGCACGGGCGACACCTGAAGCGGCCGGTGTCGATCTCCGGGTGGTTCGCGGGCGCCGTCGAGCGGTCCGGTGTCCCCCGGGTCACGATCCACGACCTCAGGCACACCTCTGCGAGCCTCGCGGTGTCCGCCGGCGTCAACATCAAGGCGCTGCAGCGGATGCTCGGGCACGCGTCCGCGGCGATGACCCTCGATGTCTACAGCGACCTGTTCGACGACGATCTCGACGCCGTCGGAATCGCTCTGCATCACGCCGCATCGACGGCGAGTGTGGGCAAAACGTGGGCAGCGGCCCCGACCCCTCCACCTACTGGCTAGCCAGAAACTCTCTGACCTGCACAGACACCACTTTCACTCTGGCGGAAGCGGAGGGATTTGAACCCCCGGTGGTTTTACCCACGCTCGCTTTCAAGGCGAGTGCATTCGGCCGCTCTGCCACGCTTCCCTGGGTGGTCAGCCTACGTCACCGACCGCCGCAGACCCTCGTCGACCTTGCGGTATGCACCGAGCACAGCCTGCCGTTGCCGCAGGGTGAGTCCATCGACGACGAACTCCCTGAACCGCCGCGCGTGGTCCTCCGCAGCCCGACTCACCTGCGCTCGCCCGGCCGGGGTGATACGCGCCAACCGTTGCCTGCCGTTGTGGGTGTCGGGCAGCTGCCAGACCAGTCCTGCAGCGGTGAGCCGGGAGATCTGCCGCGACACGGTGCTCCTCGCCATCGCCACCCCCGTGGCCACATCCGACATCCGGGTGTCACCGCTTTCGGACAGCAACAGCAGGATGCGGAAGTCCTGCAGGGTCATTCCCGCGTCGTCGACCATCGCCTGGTTCAACATCCCGATCACACGTTGACTGCCGTCCACCATGGCTCGCCACAGTTCCAGAGTGTCCGGATCGGACCAGGCGACGTCGTCGCCCTCCTCCTCGACAGCCGTCATCAGCGCGTCCCCCTCGCGTGTGGTGCGTGAAGGGTACGGGTTGAGCAGGTCGGGCACAGTCGTCTGACCGGCCGACACCCGCGCGAGGTCTGTGGTGGCGTGCCCCCACCCCACCTCGCCATGATGGAGACATGGCACAGATGTCTGCGATCACCCTGAACGAGTTCGGCGGTCCGGAGAACCTGACCGAAAGTACCGTGCAACGGCCCGAGCCGGGACCCGGTGAGGTTCTCATCGAGGTCGCGGCGGCCGCCCTCAACCGCGCCGACCTGATGCAACGCCAGGGTCACTATCCGCCACCACCCGGTGCCAGCGACATCCTGGGCCTCGAGGTGTCCGGACGCATCGCCGCGCTCGGACCGCAGGTCGATAACTGGTCGGTAGGTGACGAGGTCTGCGCGTTGCTCAGCGGCGGTGGCTACGCGGAATTCGCGGTGGCCCCGACCACGCAGCTGTTCCACGTACCCGAGACGGTTGGCCTCGTCGACTCCGCCGCTCTACCGGAGGTCGCGTGCACCGTTGTCTCCAACCTCGACATGACCGCTCACCTGCAACCCGGTGAACTGGCTCTGCTGCACGGTGGATCCAGTGGCATCGGCACCTTCGGCATCCAGTTCGCGCGGGCCCGCGGCGCGATCGTCGCGACCACCGCGCGCACCGCCGACAAGCTCACCCTCTGTGCGGGTCTCGGTGCGACCGTGCTCATCGACTACACCGACGACGACTTCGTACAACGCGTGCAGGAGAAGGGCGGCGCCGACGTGATCCTCGACATGGTCGGCGCGAAGTACCTGTCCCGCAACGTCGATGCGCTCGCGCCCGACGGCAGGCTCGTCGTCATCGGCCTGCAGGGCGGGGCGACGGCGGAGATCGACCTCGGGAAGTTGCTCCGTATACGCGGCACGCTCGCCGCCACGAACCTCCGCGGCCGACCGACCACCGGTCCACACAGCAAGGCCGACGTGGTCGCCCGCACCACCGAACTCGCCTGGCCGCTGATCGAGTCGCGGCAGATCGCTCCCGTGGTGGGCACCACGTTCCCCATGTCCGAGGCTGCGGCCGCACACGAGTACCTCGCCGGCGGCGACGCCGTCGGCAAGATCCTGCTGGTGCGCTGACGGACGCGAGCGCTCAGCCCAAAGAGCCCAGAGCCCGTACCAACTGGTCCACGTCGTACGGGGTCGAATACGGGCCCAATCCGATGGTGACCGCACCACCGACGTCCGGGACGCCGATGGCCTCCAGCGCACGACTACGGATGTCGGCCAGTGCACAGATCCCGTTGTCCGCCAGTCGCCGCACCACCTTGTCGGCACTCACCCCCGCCACGGTGAAACTCACCGCGGGAATCCGCCGCTCACCCGTCCCGATCACGGTCACCGAGCTCAGCTGCCAGAGCGAGTTGAGCAGATACCGGTTCAACCGTTGCAGGTATTCGCTGAGGCTGGTCATCGACGCCACCAACCGCTGACGGCGCGTGCCCGTGGCCGCCTCGTCCAACGACGCCAGGTGCTCCACCGACGCGACCAGTCCGGCCAGCATCGACCGCTGATGGGCCTCGGGCTCCAGCCGTTCCGGCCCGCGGGCTCCCGGCTCCACCGACAACGACCGCAGCCCGTTGATCGTCTCCGGATTGCGGAACACCATCGCCGCGGTCTGCGGTCCGCCCCACCGCTCCGCCGACACCACCACCGCGTCGGCCTGCAACGCGGTGATGTCCAGCGGCATGTACGGCGCGGCATTGGTCGCGTCCACCACCAGAAGTCCGTTCACCGCGTGGATGGCCGTGGCCACCGCACCGACGTCGGGCATGGTCCCGAGAGTGGAGGACGCCATGGTCATCGACACCAGACTCGTGGACGTCCCGACCAACTCCGCGAACTGCCACGACGGCAGCTGCCCGTTCTCGATGTCGATCTCCGCCCAGCGCACCCGGGCGCCGAACCGATCGGCGGCCCGCACCCACGGCGCGATGTTCGCCTCGTCGTCGAGCCGCGTCACCACCACCTCGGAACCCAGCCACACGGCTGTGTTGAGGGCCTCGGCCAAGGAGTTGAAGAGCGCGGCACGGCTGGATCCCAGGACCACGCCCCGCGGATCGCCCCCGACGAGGTCGGCCACGGCCAGACGTGCGGCGTCGACCACCGCCGCCGCCTGCCGGGCCGCCGGGTACACACCACCCGGAGCGGACACGAGTGCCCGAAACGCCTTCGACACCGTCGAGGCCACCGAATCCGGGATCTGCATCCCGGCCTGGGGGTCGAGGTGGATCCATCCGTCACCCAGGGAGGGAAACAGCCCTCGCACCCGCGCGACGTCGTAGGTCATGCCCGACACGATAGCCCCATCCACCGACGCGACCCAGGCCAGTTGCGCACACCCTGGAACTGTCCACGATCCGCCTCGACGGACCTCGCGCACCGCGTTCGGTGGAGGTCTGTCCGACGAGTCTGGACAATGGGTGACATGGTTCCCCACCCCTTCGGCGCACAGCACCCCGACGACGACCAGGTGATCCTGGTTCCGCAGCACGCGGCCGCGGCAACAGAGGGCGGTGACCCCGACAAAGGCCCGGACACCAAGGACAACGGACCGGGGGTGACCGAGATGGTCGAGCAGCCCGCCAAGGTGATGCGGATCGGCACGATGATCAAGCAGTTGCTCGAGGAGGTGCGTGCGGCTCCCCTCGACGACGCCAGCCGCAGTCGGCTCAAGGAGATCCACCAGTCGTCCATTCGCGAACTCGAGGACGGCCTGGCCCCGGAACTGCGCGAGGAACTCGAGCGGCTCGCGCTGCCGTTCGGTGACGACTCCACCCCGTCCGACGCCGAACTGCGCATCGCGCAGGCCCAGCTCGTCGGCTGGCTCGAGGGCCTCTTCCACGGCATCCAGACCGCGCTGTTCGCCCAGCAGATGTCGGCCCGCGCCCAACTCGAGCAGATGCGCCAGGGTCAGTTGCCCATGGCCGGAGACCCGGGTCACGGCGCACCCGGGCCCGGCGCCCACCCGGGCGGGGTCACCGGCACCGGTCAGTACCTGTGACCTGACACCTCCGTCGCGGTCCCGCAGCGACGCGGCCGAGACCGCGGCACCGGCGCACACAGCACACCCCGGTAAGCTCGGTTCCCGTGTCAGCAGCAGTGGACGGCGCGGAGGCGCGCGACGGAGACGTGGCGGCACCGCCACCCGTGTCCGACTCCCGCAGCATGCGACGCGCCCTCGCCGACCTCGGCGAGGGTCTGCGCCAGCGTGAGCTGTGGGCCCTGCTGGGCTGGCAGGACATCAAACAGCGCTACCGCCGTTCGCTGCTCGGACCGCTGTGGATCACCATCGCCACCGGTGTCACCGCGGTCGCGATGGGCCTGCTGTACTCGCAGTTGTTCCACGAGGACATCGCGTCGTTCCTGCCGTACGTCACGCTGGGGTTCATCTTCTGGGGCTTCATCGAGGGCTCGATCCTCGACGGCGCGGAGGTGTTCTCCAGCAACGAGGGGTTGCTCAAGCAGATCCCGACCCCGTTGTCGGTGCACGTGTACCGGCTGGCCTGGCGGCAGTTGATCATCTTCGCGCACAACATCGTGATCTACCTGGTCATCCTGGCCATCTTCCCGCAGCCCATCAACTGGACCGTGTTGCTGATCGTCCCGGCGATGGCGTTGCTGGTGCTCAACAGCGTGTGGGTGTCGGTGGTGTTCGGCATCCTCACCACGCGCTTCCGCGACATCGGACAGCTGCTCACCACCGCGGTGCGGTTGGTGTTCTTCATGACCCCGATCATCTGGTCGGCCAAGAGCCTGCAGCAGGTCGCCGGCGCCGAGTCGGCCCGCGCCCGCATCGTCGAGGTCAACCCGATGTTCCACTATCTGGAGATCACCCGCGGCCCACTGCTCGGCGAGCACGTGGAGTTCTACCACTGGGGGATCGTCATCGCATGCACCGTCGTCGGTTGGCTCGGCGCGCTGCTCGTGATGCGCAACTACCGTGCCCGAGTGACGTATTGGGTGTGAGCGAACTGTGAGTGACGTACGTGTCGACACCTGGGGTGCCTGTGTCGACTTCCCCATCTTCGACGCCAAGACCCGGTCGCTGAAGA
Organism: Williamsia sterculiae; assembly: GCF_900156495.1. Taxonomy (GTDB): domain Bacteria; phylum Actinomycetota; class Actinomycetes; order Mycobacteriales; family Mycobacteriaceae; genus Williamsia_B; species Williamsia_B sterculiae. The sequence goes on along the minus strand of NZ_FTNT01000014.1, from coordinate 120,716 downwards.
AATCCGTGCTCGGCGCGGCCGGCGGCGTCATCGGCGCCAACGCCTCCAACGTGGTGGTCGTCGAAGCCCTCAAGGACATCGACCTCCACCTCCAGCACGGCGACCGTGTGGGCCTGGTGGGACACAACGGAGCAGGTAAGTCCACGCTGCTGCGGGTGCTCTCGGGCATTTACGAACCCACCCGCGGATCCTGCCGGGTGCAGGGGCGGGTGGCCCCCGTCTTCGACCTCGGGGTGGGGATGGACCCGGAGATCTCCGGCTACGAGAACATCGTCATCCGTGGCATGTTCCTCGGGATGAGCCGCAAGGAGATGCTCCGCAAGACCGACGAGATCGCGGAGTTCACCGAACTGGGCGACTACCTGAACATGCCGCTGCGCACCTACTCCACCGGCATGCGCGTGCGAGTGGCGCTGGGCGTGGTGACCAGTATCGATCCGGAGATCCTCATCCTCGACGAGGGCATCGGCGCGGTGGACGCGGAGTTCATGAAGAAGGCTCGGGTCCGACTGCAGGAGCTGGTCAAACGCTCAGGGATCCTGGTGTTCGCCAGTCACTCCAACGAATTCCTGGCCCAGCTGTGCGACCGTGCGTTGTGGATCGACCACGGGCAGGTCCGGATGGACGGCGGGATCGAGGAGGTGGTCGGCGCCTACGAGGGTCCCGACGCCGCCAAACACGTCCGGACCGTGCTCGACGAGATCGCCGCCGAGCAGACCGGCACCCCGGTGGTGCCGGGCAGTCGTCCCGTCACCGAGGCCGATGGCTGAGAAGGTGATCGCGGTGGTGGTCACCCACCGCCGGGCCGAACTCTTGGCCGCGTCGCTGCGGGTACTCGGTCAGCAGACCCGGCCCATCGACCATCTGGTGGTCGTCGACAACGCCGACGAGCGGGTGGTCGCCGAGATGGTCGACACGACCGCCGTACCGAGCACCTACATCGGGTCGCGGCGCAACCTCGGTGGCGCAGGCGGTTTCGCCCTCGGCATGTTGCACGCGTTGGCGCTGGGCGCCGACTGGGTGTGGTGCGCGGACGACGACGGCCGACCCGAGGGCGAGCACGTCCTCGAGACGCTGCTGCGGTGCGCCGGTGACCATGGTCTGGCCGAGGTGTCGCCGGTGGTGTGCAACATCGACGACCCCGACACCCTCGCCTTCCCCTTGCGACGCGGTGTCGTGTGGCGGCGGAGACGCTCGGAACTGTTCGCCGACGGATCCGACGAGGAGCTGCTGCCCGGGATCGCGTCCCTGTTCAACGGCGCCCTGTTCTCGGCCGGCGCCCTCGATGCGGTGGGTGTCCCCGACCTACGGCTGTTCATGCGCGGCGACGAGGTGGAGATGCACCGGCGACTGGTCCGCTCGGGTCTGCGCTTCGGCACCTGTCTGACCACCGCGTACCTGCATCCCGACGGGTCCGCCGAGTTCCGGCCGATCCTGGGAGGGCGGATGCACACCCAGTACCCCGACAACGCCACCAAACGGCACTTCACCTACCGCAACCGCGGCTACCTGCTCAGCCAGCCCGGTCTGCGGCGGTTGCTTCCGCAGGAGTACGCACGCTTCGGCTGGTACTTCCTGGTGCAGCAGCGCGACGTCGCCGGGTTCCGCGAGTGGATCCGGTTGCGTCGCGACGGGCGTCGCGAACATTTTCACGCGCCCTGAACCGGGGGCTCAGATCGGCGAGATCGTCCGCCGTTTACCGGGAACCCGGGGTAGGCGTCTGCGCTGCACCCGCCCGAGAGCCTCGATGAGCAGGCCGCGCGTCGCCGACGGCGTCACCACGTCGTCCACACCGAAGCCGTCGGCGGCGAGTAGCGGGTCGATGTTGGCGCGGAACGTCCCGATCAGCTCGTCGCGGCGCGCCGCCGGGTCGTCGGCGTTCTCGTAGTCCCCGCGAAAAACGATGTCGACCGCGCTCTCCACCGGGATGGCGCAGATCTCGGCGGTGGGCCATGCCAGCGACAGGTCGGCGTCGATGCTGCGTCCCCCACCCATCACGATGTACGCCGCCCCATAGGCCTTCCTGGTCACGATCACGAACCGCGGCACCGTCGCGATGCCCAACTCGTACCCCAGACGCGCACTCCGCCGCACCAACTGGGTCTGCTCACCGGGCGTACCGATGATGAAACCGGGCAGGTCGATCAGGATCAGCAACGGCAGACCGAAGGTGTCACAGACCGCAACGAAGTGCGCCGCCTTCTCACACGCCGCGCTGTCGAGCGCGCCCGACAGGTGCACGGGTTGATTGGCCACCACGCCCATCGGTCGCCCCCCGACCCGGACGAGTGCGGTGACCACATTGCGCGCGTGATCGGGTTTGAGCTCGAAGAGGGTGTCTGCGTCGCACAATCCCTCGACGACGTCGCGCACGTCGTATCCCCGACGCATGTCCGCCGGTATCAGCAGGTCCAAGTCGTCTGCTGCCGACGCGAGCTCGTAGGCACCGGCGATGATCGGGTCGCCCTCGGCCCACGACGGCAGGTACGACAGGTACAGGCGGATGGCGTCGAACGCCTCCTGCTCGTCGTCCACGGCGAGGTCCACCACACCGCGCGCGGCCTGCACGTCCGCGCCACCGATCTGCTCGTTGGTCAGGTCCTCCCCCGTCGCCGCCTTCACCAGCGGTGCCGACGACAGTCCGATGGTCCCGATCTGTCGCACCACGAGGACGAAGTCGCAGCATGCCGCGAGATTCGCCGGTGCCCCGAACCCGGGACCCATCATGGCCGCGATCAGCGGCACATGGCCGGACAGGTCGGTCAACCGCAGCAACAGTCGCGACCCGGGAGCCGCCAGTCGGGAATCCAAGGCCTCCTGCATCCGATGTCCGCCACCGTCCATCACCATGATCAGCGGAATACGGTCGAGCAACGCCCGTTCCGCGCAACGCTCCAGTTTGGCCATGCCGGTCGCGCCGTTGCTACCGCCGAGCACCGTGAAGTCGAAGGCCGCGACCACTGCGGGCCTGCCGTCGATGTAGACGATGCCGGTGACCACCCCGTCGCCGGGTGCGACCAACGGTGTGGCCCCGTCGGCGGCGGGCCCCGGACCGGCCAACCCGCCGAATTCGTAGAACCGATCACCACCCAGCGCCGCGATCCGTTCGCGGGCGGTCAGCTTGCCTCGGGCATGCTGTTTGGCGACCTTCTCCGCACGGGCCTCGTCGCTCACCGCGTCGTAGGCGGCGCGAACGCGCGCGACGAGTTCGGGACCGCCGGGATTCTGCGTGTGCACCCTGCGAACGTACTTGTCGACCCCGGCTAGCGGGTCATCCGCACCACCTGCGAGCGGTGAAAGCCGATGCGTCCGACGATCGTCAACCCGTCGCCGGCCAGCTCGCGGTAGAGCACGGTGTTCTCGAAGTGGAACGGCTTGAAGTACCACGGAGGTGAACCACCGGGACGGAACACCGAGCCGGTGGCGCGCTCCCCGTCGGTGACCACCCACATCACCGAACAGGTCCGTGCCCATGCCGCGTAATCGGTCTCCGGACGATCGAGATCCCACAGCACATGTGCCCGCGCCGCCGGTGTCGACGGCCCGATGTCGCGCACATTCCGGAAATCGCGCGGCTTGGCCTGTTTCACCACGCGCTCCGACACCGGGCTCCAGCTGGCCGTGCGTTCGAAGGCGACGCAGTCGCCCGGGCGCGCGTGGCGGCCGACGAAATCGGCGACCTGGGAGAAGTCGGTACCCCCGACCTTGCCGTAGACGCTGCGCTGGGCCACGAACGCCGGGACGGCCGCGACACCCAGCGCGAGCACCGCCACCGCAGGCAGCCAGATCGCCCGCACCGCACCGGGTCGGGTGAATTGTCGGGCGATGACACGTACCGCCACGGCGATCACCAGCGCCATCCCGGGTGCGGTGAACGACAGATACCGCGGCACATAGGTCGGACTGCCCAACCACGAGTACCCGAGTATCACCACCGCGGGTACCGCAACCCAGGCCAGCCCCAGGGTCAGTGCCCGGCGGTCGATCCGTCCCACGGTTCCCAACAGCGCGATCACCGCGATTCCGAGCAACAGCAGCAGGATCAACACGCCGGCCACCGGCGCACCGTCGACGTATTCGAACTGCAGATATGCGACCACGGTCTGGGTCGAGAACGGGCTCAGCCAGGCGATCTGCGCCACCTGGCGGTGCGCGAACATCGCGAACGGCAGCACCGCGGCAGCGACCATCACAGCGGCGATCAGCATGCCGTACAGACGGTTTCGACGTCGCGTGGTCAGCAGCACGTAGAGGAGGTGGGCGGCGACCAGGGTGCCCGACGGCAGGAACCACACGGTGCACGCCGTCGCGAGTACCGCATACGACACCCACCACCACCCGCCACGACGCACCGCCAGCAGCACCAGCCACGTCGCGGCCGCGGCCAGTGCCATCGACCCGGCGTACGGTCGCGCCTCCGAACCGGCCCAGAGCACCCGCGGCAGACAGACCAGGAGCGCGCCGGCCAGTACCCCGAACCGCAGGGCGACCAGCGTCCGGCCGATGCACACCACCAGTGCGGCGGCGATCCCGACCGCCACCGCCGACGGCAACCGCATCGCGAATTCCGATCCGCCGAAACCGCCCCAGTGCCCGGTCAGGCGCCACCAACCGTGCATCAGCATGTAGTACCCGCCGTGCACGACGTCGATCCGGGACAACAAAGCGGTCATGTCGGGTACCGAGCGATTGATCGCGGACACGGTGGCCGCCTCGTCGTACCAGAACGAGGGTCGCCCACTGTTCCAGGCGCACACCACCGTTGCGATCACACCGACCAGCAGAGGAGCCGAGCGGGACCACCACGACCCGGCGTCGGCACGCCCGATCGCGACCGATGACTCAGTCCCCGTCAAACAACCGCTTCCAGTTCTCCCGACTGGTCAACTGGGGCAACGCGTCGCTCCACTCCTGGCTCATCCGCGGTGCGTCCTTGCGCAATCGCCAACAGAGTTCCGCCAACTCACGACCGAGACGTACCGCGGTCGCCTTGTCGCGCCTCCGGATCCGTACCCCGGTCTGCGACGAGTCGGTGACCACCGCGTTGTCGAACAGCGAGACATGCCACCACCGCGCGTCGTCGGCGGCGATGGCCACCGGTGCGCTGGACACCTTCCCCAGATATTGCTTGGCCACCCGCTTGAGCAGAACCTGTGTCTCCCGGTCCTCCCGAGGTTCGTGGCCCTTCTTGGAGATCTGGGTGTTGGGATCGCCCTCCTTGCCGACCTCGGCGGCCGACCGCACCACCGTGTCGGCGTAGTGCGAGCGCAACTCCTTGAGCTGCGCCAACTTCGACTGCCCGCCGTCGTGCAACACGGCCGGCCCGGCCAAGAAGTCCCGGACCGCCAGCAGGAAGGTCGCAGCCAAGCCGTACTGCATGGAGACGATGTGGCTGCCGATCTCGGTGGCGACCACCTTGGCGAAGTGGGCACCGTCGAACGGCGTGTGGATGGCCGCGACGATGAGCGCGTTGCGCCAGCTGAAATACCGCGACCAGTCGTCGTAATCCTTGAGGTGGAAATCCGCGTGCCAGACGCCGGCGTTGGGCAGTGTCACGGTCGGGAACCCGTGCAACCGGGCGCGGATGCCGAACTCGATGTCGTCCCACTGGAAGAACAGTGGGATCGACAGGCTCTCGGCGGTCACCGCCTCGGCGGGGAGCAGACACGACCACCACCCGTTCCACCCGGCCACCGACCGCGCATCCTGCTGGTGGGTGAGCATGTTGCGCCCCTGGTACGCATAGGCGGTCGGGCGTCCGGCCCGCAACTGGTCCAGGGCCTCCCACTCCGCGGTCATGTGCACCCGGTAGGTCTCCGACAGCAGCAGCATCTGCGCACCCACCAGCAGCGGTTGCACGGTCTTGTTCGCGAAGGCCGACATCCGCAGCACGGTTTCCGGCTCGCAGAGGATGTCGTCGTCCATGACCACGATGTTGGTCTCACAGCGGCCACCCGCCGTGAGTTCATAGATGCCGCGGTTGAATCCGCCGGCCCCGCCCAGGTTGGGCTGGGTCAGGTATCGCAGCTTGTCGCCGAGCAACCCCTGAACCAGCTCGAAGCGGTCCTTGTCGGCGACGCGATCGCTGCCCTGGTCCACCACGTAGACCACGTCCACACACGACATCGCCACGGGGTCGGAGGCGAGAGCGGTGATCGTCGACAGGCAGTCCTCGGGACGGTTGTGGGTGCAGATCACCACCGACGACGGGCGGAACCGCTCGGGCGCGGCGACCGTCCACCGTACGTCGGAGACACTCGCCTCACCGGCGAAGACGTTCAGGTCGAACCAGACCCCGCCGCCGTCGACGAAACGGGGTAACGGGATGTCGATGGCGGCGTGCCCGGTCCCGGACAGGTCGTAGACGTCGACGGGGCGCGGCCGTCCACTGGAGTCCGAGGCGTTGACGGCGACCCGCAGCTCGGCATCCGGGGTGCACTCGTGGTCGAATTCCAGCCGCACCGTGTCCACCTCGGTGTACCGCTGCCAGAAGCTCGCCGCGAAACGACCGAAGTAGGTGTTGGTGCTGACCGTCGTCCCCGACAGCAACCGGATGCGCTCGCGGGTGGCGCGTGCGGTGCCGGGGAACGCGGCGACGTACATGCCCTCGGCAACCCGTCGATGCGGGCCGGTGAACAGCGTGCGCTGGGCGAGCAGGCGACCATCGGCGATCGGCTCGGCACCGACCTCGACGGATGAGCCGGTGGCGGCGACGGCGGTGGATGAACCGGTGACCATGAACACCCCAGTTTCTGCGCTCGACGGACGGGCGCTTCGAGACTAACCCACGCGCACAGCCTCCCCCGGTAGCCGGCGAACCCGCATCGCGGTGCCGTCGACGAACTGCCCGTCGATCAATCGCAACACCCGGTCCACACCGCACAGCAGGCGGGAGTCGTGGGTGATCACCAGTACGGTCCGCGCACCGCTCATACCCCGTAACACAGAGGTCAACGCGGTGACATGGCCGTCGTCGACACCGGTGGTCGGCTCGTCGAGGACCAGGATCGGGGTGTCGCGCAACATCGCCCGGGCCAACGCGATCCGTTGCCGCTGCCCACCCGACAGACTGCCCCCACCGGTGGTGAGGTCGGTTCGATACCCCCGCGGCAGGCCCGCGACCACGTCGTCGGCGCCGGCCAGAGCGGTCGCCGCACGGATCTCGTCCTCGGTGGCCTCGGGGCGGCCGAAGGCGATGTTCTCGGCCACCGTGCCCGCGAGGATCGCCGAGCGCTGCGGGAGCAGGGCGACGCTGTCCCGGACGGTGCGCACCGGCACCGCCCGCAGGTCCACGTCGCCGATGCTGATGGACCCGTGCACCGGGTCGATCAGCCGGGACAACGCGCTCGCCAGCGTCGACTTGCCCGCACCGCTCACCCCGGTGATCGCGACCACCTCCCCCTCCCGGATCTCGAGATCGGCACGGTCGACCACCGGCGCAGCCATCCCCGGATTGCGCAGGGTGACCTCGCGCAACCGCAGCGCGCCCCGTAACGGATCCGGCGCGAGCGGATCGGGTAGGGGATCGCCGACCGGGACGCGGGTGTCCAGCACGCCGGCGATCCGTTCGGCCGACGCGGTCGCCGAGGTGATCGCGACGACGAGCTCGCCGAGGTCGCGCAACTGCGGGAAAACATAGCCGAGGAACCCGACCACCGAGATCAGGCCGCCGAACGTGAGCTGACCAGTGGAGATCTGCCACACGCCGACGGCCAGCACCCCGAGCACGCCGACCATCTCGACCATCGTCGTCAGACCGGCGTAGGTCTCCCCCGCGGCGGTGGCCCGCACCCGCGCCCGCCGCAACCGGTCACCGATTCCGTGGGCCACCGTGCGGTGTCGGTCGGACTGGTTGTCCGCGGCGATGGCCTCCGCGTGCTCCACGCCTTCGGTGAGCAGGGCGGTGAGGTGACCGTTGTGGGCACGTTCGGCGCGCGACGCCCGCCGCACCAACCGCCCGACACCGGAGGAGATGCCGGCCAGCACGGGCACCATGACCACCGCGAGCAGGGCCAGGCGCCAGTTGACGAGGAATGCGGCCAGGCCGAACCCGACCGCACTGACCGCCGCGATGGCCCCGCGCAGGATCCCCGTGCTGATCAGATACTCGACCTCCTCGGTGTCGGCGGTCAGTCGGGCCACCAGATCGCCGGTACCGAAGCGCGCCCGCATCGGTGCGCCGAGTCGTTGGATGTGGCCGTAGAGGTCGTCGCGCAGTCGCAGCACCACCCGTTCGGCGGTGGTGGTGGCGATCATCCGGCTGACCCAACCGGCGACCAGTCCGACCATCGCGATGAGCAGCCATCCCACGCCGGACCGCAGCAACAGGTCGACATGACCACCCACCACCGCGTGGTCGATGATGTCGGCGAAGACCGCGATGGCCAGGATGTCGCAGACCATTGCGACGAGGCCGAACACGGACGCGGCAGCCAGGCGCCATCGGAAGCCGGACAGATAGGGAGCGAATCTGCGCAGCGCGCTGCGCAGCGTCATGGGGCGGGGTGCGAACACCGGCAGACAACCTCTCGGAGGATGGACGATCGTGTTGTGGCCGTGTGAGTCTCGACGACCGTCGACTCCTGCGACGGTTCACCGCTCGGGGCACGGCACGGGCCCGGTGACATGTGATGTCACCGGGCCCGGTGGGTGCGTGGGGTGTCGCTCAGCGACGTCCGGGCTGGTTCCGGTTGTCACGCGGCGCGGTGGGCTGCTGCTGCCGACGACGGTTGTTGATCGGAGCCTTCGGCGCGAGCCACGGGAAGATGGTGTACAGCCAATTCATATGTCTTGCCTTTCATTTCACCGCCGGCAGTCGGGGATGACCGCCTGACATGAATGAAAGTATTGACACCACCTTGCGATTCGCTTCCGACGAGATCGCATCGACCTGTGAGGGCGCTGGTCGCGCGCACAGGTTCGCGACGCCGCAGGTCAGCGGATACGGAAGATGACTGTGCGCTGTACCACGAAATTGATGACGGTGGCCGTGCCCTGAGCGATGACGTAGGCGATGAGGCTGTAGAGGAACTCCTCCGGCCACACCCGTGACAGGCCGGTGTAGATACCGACCTGGACGGCGAACGTGACCAGGTACAGCAGCGCCACCGCGACGAAGCGCGCGGTGCTGGGCTCGGCGCGGAAGGTCCAGCGTCGGTTGACCAGGTAGGCGGTGGTGGTGCCCGCGATGAAACCGATGGCCTTGGCCAACCACTCCGGTGCGCCGAACCCGTACTGGACGATCAGGGTCAACCCGAAGTCGAGGACACCGGACCCGGCACCGGTGATGACGAACCGGATGAGCTGGGTCCTCAGATCGACGTCGGTGGACGCCTCCTGGTCGTCGAGGGGCAACTCGATCGGCATGGGTGCGTGCGGACTGGCGAAGTCCTCGTGATGGTGATGGGGATCTCTCGCCTCGTCGGTCACGGCCCACACCCTAGTCGACCGCATTCTGCCGCGACCGCGCCCGCTCACTCGCATATACCCACTCAACGGTCGCGAGCGGGTCTACGGTCAGCGCATGAGATGTATGCGGGTGGTCGGGGTGTTGGTCGGAACGATGGTCGCGGCCGGGATCCTGGCCGCACCGGCGGTGGCCGCACCACCCACGGGACCGCCCAACTGGTCGGGTCTCGACGTCCGCTACTACTCCGGTCCGATCCCGGTGCGAGACGGCACGCTCATCGCGGACCGAACGCTGGCCGCCGGACTCGGTGTGCCGAACGCCGCCGTGTCGCGGCGCATCCTCTACTCCACACCCGATCAGTTCGGGAAACGCGCGGTGAGCACGGCCGAGGTGTTCCTGCCCGCGGGACAGGCACCCAGAGGCGGGTGGCCGGTCATCGGCTGGGCGCACGGCACCGTCGGTCTCGGGGACGGTTGCACGCCGTCGGCGCAACCCGCCACCGACCGTGATGCCGCCTACCTGTCGCATTTCCTGCGGCTGGGGTACGCGGTGGTCGGGACCGACTACGTCGGTCAGGGCACCCCCGGCCTGATGAGCTACCTCAACGGCAAGGTGGAGGCGCATTCGATCGTCGACTCCGTGAAGGCATCGCAGCAGATGGGGCTGCCGCTGTCGCGGAGGTGGGGGATCGTCGGGCAGTCGCAGGGTGCCGGTGCCGCCATGAACGGCGCGCGCTACGCCACCGAGTTCAGTCGCGGGTCCGGCCTCGACTACCGCGGGGTGGTCGCGACCGGGACGCCTGCCAACATCGAACTCATCGTCAACCTGGCAGGCCCGTCGTTCCCGCCGGTGCCGCTGACCAAGTCGTTGAACACCTACGCGCTGTACATCTTCGCCGGTCTGCGCGACGCGCATCCCGAGCTGAAGCTCAACGACATCCTCACCGCACAGGGCCGGGATCTGGTGACGAAGGCCGAGACGCTGTGTTACGCGGAGCTCTCGACGTTCGCCGACGGTGTCAACCTGGGCAGGTTGTTCACCCGGCCGCTGTCATCGGTCCCCGGCGCGACCACCGCGTTGCGCAACCAGATCATGACCCCGTTCACCGGGTACGACCGGCCGATCTTCCTCGGCCAGGGTCTGCTCGACCGTGACGTCCCGGCTCCCTCCGCGCTGTCGCTGTACGCACAGTTGCGGGCCAACAATCAGCCGGTCGAATTGCACGTCTACCCGAACCAGGACCACGCAGGCACGGTGCTGGCCTCGGTCGCCGATTCGACGCCGTTCCTGAACCGCATCTTCCGGTGACAACGGCCCACTCGAGCCCTACAACGGCCCACTCGACGGGGATGTCGGCCCACTCGACGGGGATGTCGGCCCACTCGACGGGTGTCGGTACGCCGAGCGGGCCGTTGTTCACGCCCAACGGGCCGTTGTTCAGTGGGCTTTGGCGATCGCCCTGTTGACCACCCGGGTCAGGTAGACGGGGGAGAACCGGGCGGCTTCCTGCAGGAAGCGCGTCTGGTTGCCGACCGTGTAGTGCACCTGGTGGATGGCCTTGCTGAAGCGGTTCGGCTCGGCCGCGTCGAGGATCCGGTCTGCGACGTCCTGGGGGCCCAGTTTGATGCCCATCCGCTCGGTGCTGTTGGTCTTGAGGTTGGTGGTCATCGCCGTCTGGACGAACAACGGCCAGATGGCCACCACCCGCACGCCGTACGCGCCCCACTCGATGTCCAGAGCCTCGGTGATCCCCCGGACGAAGTGTTTGGTGGCGCTGTAGTCGGCGAGTTCGGCCTGACCGTAGATCGCCGACGCCGACGCCAGATTGATGGCCACCGAACCCGGGGTGGCGCGCAGGTGCTCGAACCCGGCGTGCAGGCCGTTCACCACGCCCTTGCAGTTGATGTCGACCTCCCGATGCAGCTTCTCCACCGGGATCTCCTCGAATCGCCCGCCGACCAGGATGCCCGCGTTGTTGACCAGGACGTCCAGCCGTCCACCCGCCTGGGCCACGAACTCACGGAGCCGGGTGGCGAACTCCTCGGCGTCGGTCACGTCGAGGTGCCCGACCACGGCGGTGGCGCCGAGCGCCTCGATCTCCGCGGACAACGTCGCCAGTCCCGCGTCGTCGATGTCGAAGGCGCCGACGGTGTAGCCCCGCTTGGCGAAGCCGAGAGCGGTCGCGCGGCCGATTCCCGCGGCCGCACCGGTGATGAAGACAGTCCTGGTGGTCATCGGATAGTCGTACCAGAACGGCACGGCCCGCCGGATGCCTTCACACAGCCGGGATGACAATCCACGGCAGGTAGGGTGACCAGCGATGTCCACTACAGATCTCCCCATCGAGACCCGCACCCTGGTGGGGTGGTCACGCACCACCCCCATCGAGGGACAGGTGCTCAGCACCCCCGACGTCGAGGTCATCGCCGATGCGGTCGCCCGGGTCGCCGACGACAACGCCGACAAACCCTCGTACCTGCAGCGCGGCGTCATCGCCCGCGGTCTGGGCCGCTCCTACAACGAGTCGGCCCAGAACTCCGGTGGGCTGACCATCGACATGACGCGGTTGCGGCGGATTCACCGCATCGACGACGAGACCGGCATCGCCGATGTCGACGCCGGGGTGGACCTCGACACGCTGATGAAGGCGGCACTGCCGTATGGACTGTGGGTACCGGTGCTTCCCGGTACGCGTCAGGTCACCGTCGGTGGCGCCATCGCCCACGACATCCACGGCAAGAACCACCACAGCGCGGGCAGCTTCGGCAACCACGTCGTCGAGATTACCCTGCTGCTGGCCGACGGCCGAGTGATCACCGTGTCCCCCACCGGCACCGACGACGACCCCGACGCGTCCATCTTCTGGGCCACCGTCGGCGGCATCGGACTGACCGGACTGATCCTGCGCGCCAAGATCGTGATGACCCACACCGAGACGGCGTACTTCATCGCCGACGGTGCAGTGACCCGCAGCCTCGACGAGACCATCGCGTTGCACACCGACGGCAGCGAGAACAACTACACCTACAGTTCCGGCTGGTTCGACGCGATCAGCAAACCACCGAAGCTGGGGCGCGGTACGTTCTCCCGCGGGTCGCTGGCCCGCCTCGACCAGTTGCCCGACGAGTTCGCCAAGAACCCGCTGGCGTTCACCGGCAAGACCCTGCTGCGCTTCCCCGACGTCTTCCCCAACGGCCTGGCCAACAAGCTCGACTTCGCGATCGTCGGCGAGGCCTACTACCGGATGGGTGGCAACTACACCGGCAAGATCCAGAACCTGACGAAGTTCTATCACCCGTTGGACCTGTTCGGGGACTGGAACCGTGCCTACGGGTCCAACGGATTCCTGCAGTACCAGTTCATCGTCCCCATCGAGGCGATCGAGGAGTTCAAGCGCATCATCGTCGACATCCAGGCCTCCGGACACGTCAGCTTCCTCAACGTGTTCAAGGTGTTCGGACCGGGTAACCAGGCGCCGCTGAGTTTCCCCATGGAAGGGTGGAACATCTGTGTCGACTTTCCCATCAAGCCGGGCCTGCACGAGTTCCTCACCGACCTCGACCGCCGCGTGCTGGCCATGGGGGGACGTCTCTACACCGCCAAGGACTCCCGCACCACGGCCGCGACGTTCCACGCCATGTACCCGCGGATCGACGAATGGGTCGCAACCCGGCGCCGCGTCGACCCCACCGGGGTGTTCGTCTCCGACATGGCGCGCCGACTGGAACTCGTCTGACCCAGCGCTCGTCGGAGACCGGCATCGGCACCGCACACCACTGACCGCGACAGAAGGACTCTCATGCTCAACGCCGTCGGCGTCCCGCAATCCCTGCTGCTGCTCGGCGGCTCCTCCGAGATCGGCCTGGCCATCTGCGAGGAGTACCTGCGCAAGGGGCCCATGCACGTGGTGCTGGCCATCCTCCCCGGTGACCCCACCGGTGACGCGGCGGTCCAGCAGATGACCGACGCGGGAGCACTGTCGGTGCGGCGTGTCGACTTCGACGCCACCGCCACGGACACCCATCCCGCGGTGATCGCCGAGGCCTTCGCCGAGCGGGACATCGATGTCGCCATCGTCGCCTTCGGGGTGCAGTTCGACGACGAAGAGGTCTGGCAGGACCAGCGCAAGGCCGTCACCGAGGTGCAGATCAACTACACCGCCGCGGTGTCGGTGGGTGTGTTGCTCGGCGAGAGACTCCGGGCCCAGGGCCACGGACAGATCATCGCGATGAGTTCGGTTGCCGGCGAGCGCGTCCGCCGCTCCAATTTCGTCTACGGCTCCTCCAAGGCCGGACTCGACGGCTTCTATCTCGGACTCGGCGAGGCCCTCGCCGATGACGGCGTCCACGTGCTGGTGATCCGCCCCGGGCAGGTCCGCACCCGACTGTCGGCACACGTCAAGGAGGCGCCGCTGACGGTGAACAAGGAGGACGTGGCACAACTGGCCGTGTTGTCGGCGGAGAAGGGCAAGAGTCTGGTGTGGGCGCCCCCACCCTTCCGGTTCATCATGACGGTGCTGCGGCACATCCCGCGCCCGATCTTCCGTCGCCTGCCCATCTGAGCGCCATCGGTGCAGTCGACGGACACGCGGTGAGCCAGACCCCGGTGAACACGCAACCCGGTCCCCCGACCACACAGGCGCGCAGGCGTTCTCAGCTCGTCACGGCGGGCAAGCTGGTCGCCGCCGCCGTGGTGGCCGGGGTGGTCGCCGTGGTGGCGCTGGCCGCCATCGCCCGGGTGCAGTGGCCCGCCTTCCCGTCGTCCAACGTGACCGGCGCCCTGACCACCACCGGTCAGGTGGTCGCGGTGGCGGTGCTGATGGTCGCGATCCTCTCGTATCGCGCCCGACGGTTCGGTCGCTGGGTGGAGCCGCTCACCTGGCTGGGTATCGCGGGGTTCACCACGGTGACCCTGGCCATGCCGCTGGGCGCATCCAAGCTGTATCTGTTCGGCATCTCGGTGGATCAGCAGTTCCGCACCGAGTACCTGACCCGACTCACCGACAGCCCGCACCTGGCGGACATGACCTATCTCGGTCTGCCGCCCTATTACCCAGCAGGCTGGTTCTGGCTGGGCGGACGGTATGCCGCACTCACCGGACAGGCGGGCTGGGAGGCGTTCAAGCCGTGGTCGATCATCACCCTGGCCGTCGCCTCGGTGGTGGCGATGGTGCTGTGGACCAGGATGGTCCGCACCGACCGCGCCGTCGCACTCACCCTGGCCACCACGGTCACCACACTCATGTTCGCTGCGACCGAACCGTATTCGGCAGTGCTGGTGCTGGTCGGGCCACCGGTACTGATCATGTTGCTGCACGGCCTGCGGAGCGGCAGCGTGCCACCACTGGTGGTCGGCGGGGTGTTCCTCGGCATCAGCGCCAGCTTCTACACTTTGTTCACCGGGGTGTTCGCGCTGACCGCGGTGATGATAACCCTCTGGCTCGCGGTGACGGCCTGGCGGGCGGCGGCGAATCCCGCGGTTCCCACCGCGACCACCCGGGCCACCCGCGTCCGCGAGCTCGTCCGACTGGCCTTGCGTCTCGGCATCGTCGCGGTCATCGCCGTTCTGATCGCACTGGTGGTGTGGACGCCGTACCTCGTCAGACGACTCACCAACCAGCCGGCCAGCGGCGGTACCGCCGAACACTATCTACCGGTGAGCGGTTCGACGCTGCCGCTGCCGATGTTCGAGTTCTCCTTCGTCGGAGCGCTGTGCCTCGTCGGTACCGTCTGGCTCATCCTGCGTTGCTCGCGTCGTACCATCGCTCTGGCCCTGATGATCTCGGTGGTCACCGTCTACTTGTTCTGCCTGCTGTCGATGGCGGTGACGGCGATCGGGACCACGTTGCTGTCGTTCCGCTTGGAACCGGTGCTCATCGCGCTGCTGGCCTCGGCGGGGGTGCTGGGTGTCTCGGAGCTCGCCGGGGTCGCGGTTCGACGTTTCGGTGACGTCCGTACCGTCATCGGGGTACTCGCGGTCGCCGCGGCCATCTTCGTGGGCCAGTCGATCCCGAGTCACCTGTCGTCGGAGATCACCCTGGCCTACACCGACACCGACGGCACCGGAGTCCGTGCCGACAAGAGACCGCCCGGGGCCGAGGCCCAGTTCCCGGCCATCGACGCGCTGATCCGGGATCAGACCCGGGCTCCCCGTGACCAGACGGTGGTGCTCACCGCAGACTACGGATTCCTGTCGATCTACCCCTATCGGGGACTCCAGGGACTCACCTCGCATTACGCGAACCCGTTGGCCGAGTTCGACAAACGAGCCGCGACCATCGAGGCATGGTCCAAGCTGGGCTCGGCGGCTGACCTTCTCGACGCGCTCGACCACTCCCCGTGGGCACCGCCCACGGTGTTCCTGTTCCGCTACGGCGACGACGGGTACACCCTGCGGCTGGCGTCCGACGTGTACCCCAACGACCCGAACGTCAAGCGGTACACCGTCACCTACGACAAGAAACTGTTCGCCGATCCCCGGTTCACCGTCACCGAGGTGGGGCCGTTCGTCCTGGTGGTGCGTCGATGACCACCACACACATCGATACCGTCGCTCACCCGGGCGGTGCAGCCCACCTGGTGAGCACGTACGCCACCAACTGGATCCTGCTGCAGGACGATGCGGGGATCACCCTCATCGACGCGGGGTACCCGGGTAACGCGCGCGACGTGACCGACTCGGTGCGTGCGATCGGCGGGCAGATGTCGGACATCCGCGCCGGACTGCTCACCCACGCCCATGTGGACCACATCGGTGGGATGGCGGTACTGGCCGGGGAGCACGGATTCGAGGTGCTCACCGGCGCCGACGAGGTCGCTCACGCCCGACGTGAGCACCTGCAACAGGCCACCCCGCCGGACATCGCCGCGATGATCGCCCGTCGGCCGTCGGCGCTCGGCTGGTTGAGTCGGGTGCTGCGGTTGGGGGTGCTGTCCCGCAGGGGGATCGACGATGTCCGGGCGTTCACCGACGACGAGCTGGCGCGGCTGCCGGGCGCCCCGGTCGCGGTTCGCAGCCCCGGCCACACCGACGGTCACGTCGCCTACCTGGTCGCCGGGGGTCGCGTGCTGGTCACCGGCGACTCGCTCATCACCGCCCACCCGACGGTGTCGACCGTGGGGCCGCAGCTGATCTCCCGCACCTTCGACCACGACCCGGCCCGGACACGACTCAGCGTCGAGACCTTCACAGGTCTCGACGCTGATGTCATCTTCCCGGGTCACGGACCGATCCACCACGGACCGGTTCGCGACGCGGCGCGAGCAGCGCTGGACCGGCGCTGATTCGCACCAGTTTCGGCCATCCGCACCCACTACAACAGCTGCGCACCGCCATAACTGGTGCGAATCCGGCGCAAGCCGCAGACGCCCTAGGAAGCGCTCGCTTCGCTCCGCTGCACCCCTAGGAAGCGCTCGCTTCGCTCCGCTTGGGCAGCTTCCAGTCCGGACGTACCCAGTGGCAGGTGTAGCCGCCGGGGAACTTCTGCAGGTAGTCCTGGTGCTCCGGTTCGGCCCCCCAGAACGGGCCCGCGGGCGTCACCTCGGTGACCACCTTGCCGGGCCACAGACCCGAGGCGTCCACGTCGGCGATGGTGTCCTCGGCGACCCGCTTCTGCTCGTCGTTCGTGTAGAAGATCGCCGAACGGTAGCTGGTGCCCACGTCGTTGCCCTGACGGTTCTTGGTCGTCGGGTCGTGGATCTGGAAGAAGAACTCCAGCAGGTCGCGGTAGCTGGTCTTGTCCGGGTCGAACTCGATCTCCAAACCCTCGGCATGGGTGCCGTGGTTGCGGTAGGTCGCGTTCGGGACGTCGCCGCCGGTGTACCCGACGCGGGTGTTCGTCACGCCGGGCAGCTTGCGGACCAGTTCCTCCACGCCCCAGAAACAACCGCCGGCCAGAATCGCCTTCTCGGTGCTCATCGGTTGGCCTCCTCGTTCTGATCGTCGAACAACGTCACGTAGTCGCCATACCCTTCTGCCTGCAGCTCGGCCACCGGGATGAACCGCAGGGCCGCCGAGTTGATGCAGTAGCGCAGCCCGCCCTGATCGGCGGGCCCGTCGTCGAAGACGTGGCCGAGGTGGCTGTCCCCATGCGTCGACCGCACCTCGGTCCGCTGCATGAACAGACTCTTGTCCACCTTCTCCTGCACGTTGTCGGACTCGATCGGCTTGGTGAAGCTCGGCCATCCGCAACCGCTGTCGAACTTCTGCAACGAGGTGAACAGGGGTTCGCCCGAGACGATGTCGACATAGAGGCCGGCGTCGTGGGAATCCCAGAACTCGTTGCGGAACGGCGGTTCCGTGGCCGACTCCTGCGTCACGGCGTACTGCGAGGGGTTCAGCTTCTCGATCGCCGCGGGGTCCTTCTTGTAGTCGTGCGACACGGTATCCCTCCTCGGGGGTCCTCATCGCTGGCTGCGATGGCAGGAGTGTGGTCAGCACTCACGGTGACTCAACGATCCCCGATGGTGTGGTGTTCCCCGGGCGTGACCCGACTACCCGCAGACCGGCGGTTGCTCGGCCAGCACCCCCCGCACCGAGATGGTCCCCTCCAACGTGTACTGACCAGGGGTCAGGGCGCGAATGGTGATCCAGCCCTGCGGGGTCTCGGCGACACACGCCGAGATCGACGGGTCGGCCACGTTACGGGCCACCAGGTAGCGGTTGGGCCGGATCTGCATCGGATACGGACCACCGGCCGGGATGTCGACCACCAGCCGGGACGGTGAATCGGTGACCAGACGGACCGGAGGCGGCACGATCGGACGCGCGTCGGCGAGGCGGTACAGCGTCCAGTCCCGATTGGACCACGTCTTGGTCAGATACGGCAGCCCGGTGTTGACCAACGCCGCCTCCTTCTTCAACTGCCGCAACGGATCCGACGACACCGCGACATAGCCCACCGCGTTCTCCCGCAACCAGTCCCGGTAGGTGTCCGGGGTGAGCGCCCCGGGCACGTAGAAGATCGGGTTGTACCGGGAATCCGATTGGTTCTCCCAACCGCGGGCCAGTTTCACCGTGCTGCCGAGCAGATGCGAGCCGGCGTGAGTGCCGCCGTCGACCATCTCGACGCGGTGGTTGTCGAGGTCGTCGGTGGCCAACAACCGGCTCTTCAGTGGGCCGTAGTCCTGCGCGGTGTCCCCGGCGTCGGCGACGGCCACCTGATCGGTGACGGCCACGAACATTGCATAGACGAGCGCGGGAACCAGAGCCAACGCCAGCACCCGTGGTGAGCGGCGGGAGAAGTACAGGCACACACACGGCAGCACCAGACAGAAGAAGCGGCTGATGTTGGAACCCACCCCGTTGGGGAACGAGAAGATCACCAGCACCGCCACCGCGGCCAACCACGGGATCCACCGGCTGGGGGTCTCGGTGAGGGCGACCACCGCTCCCGCCGCGATCAGCAGGCACCAGAACAACGTGGTCCACGGGAACCCCTGGGCTCCCGGCGCCCCGAACAGCACGAAGGGCACCGCCACCCCCAACACGGCGCCGACGGTCACCGTCCACACCGCGCGCCCTCGGGTGCCCCGGTGGATGAGGAACGGCACCACGGCCAACCCCACGAAGGCCGGGGCGAGCGGGCTGGCCAGACCCGAGATGAGCAGCACCGCGGCACATCCGAACGCGTATCGGCGTTGCATCAGCAGCAGCGCGGCCAGCGCGAACGCGGCACCGACCGCGAAGGTCACCCGCCCCGACATCATGTTCAGGATCGCCGCGACCACGATGGCCCAGGACAACGCGGTCGGATGTGCGGCCCGTCGGGACACCGGATGCGCCAGCGCGGCGATGGCGAACGTGGCCAGGCACAACAATGCCAACGATCCGACCGCCGCGGACAGCGCGGGAACGATCAGCGAATAGCTACCCGGCGACACCCCGCCGTACCACCCGAACCAGTATCCGATGCCGACCCCGGACCTGGCCGCCTCTTCGCGCGCGATGGCCGCCTGCAGATCGCCCAGCGTGGGACTGAACGCCCACAGCAACCCGGTGGCTATCGCGGCGACCAGCAACTGCAGCAGCGGCAGGCGGCGCAGCTGGTCGAACCGGGACGGCCGGTTCAGGATGTCGGTGGCGTTCATCGCAGATCCATCATGACGCGACACGATCCGCAGATCCGCCTCGAGAGCGGGCGAACGCGCGGCCGAGCCGCGATCACTGTCCGAGTCGCACGCGTTCTTCGGCCACCAACACCGATCGTCGCCAGGCGTACCAGAGTGCGTAGATGATCGCGGTTCCCGCGGCCAGGGTGACGAGCCCGGCGATCACATCGAGCAGGTAATGGTTGCCGGTGCCCATGACCACGAAGAACGTGGAGAACGGGTAGCAGGCGGCCAGGATGCGCACCCAGTTGCGCCGGGCCAACAGATAGACGGTGACCCCGCACCAGGTGGCCCAGGCGCAGTGCAACGACGGCATCGCCGCGAACTGGTTGGAGATGGCGTCGGATCCGGGCGCGCCGGAGGCGGGCCACCAACCCCACGAGGAGGTCAGCGACATGATGTCGACGAACCCCTGGTGTCCCAGCATCCGGGGCGGCGCCGTGGGGACCAGGTAGAAACCGATGAGCGCGAGCAGCGTGGTGACGATGAGGATCGAGCTGGCGCGGCGGTACTGGGTGCGGTGGCACACGTAGAGCCAGATCAGCACGGCCGGGGTGACGATGAAGTGGAACGACGCGTAGTGCAGGGACGAGACGTCGGCCAGCCATCGGGTGTGTACGAGGAGGTCGTTCAGCGGCCGTTCGAGGGCCATGTGCCAGTCGTCCTCGAGGCGCAGGATGTCCACTCCGTTGGCGAACGCCGAGTTGGTGACCTCGCCGACGCTGTTGCGGATCGCGGAATAACCGGCGTAGAGGCCACCGATGATCGCGAGCTCGACCCACCACCGGGGCTGGGCGAGGTAGCGCAACACCATCGCGAAGACGCGGGCACGCGTGTGCTTGAACTCGGTCTCGAGTTCGGAGAGCACGTCGGGTTCCCGGGTGGTCAGACCTTCGCGGGCTCGCGATTCCGCCGCCGCGGGAAGATCGCGGTCGGGAAGCTCAGCGGTCGCCATACGCACACTCCCGCATACCAGATCCCTTCGTCGCACCCCGATGCCAGGACACCTGGTCGCGTCGTCGGGCGCCGGTGCCGATCGTTGTTCCCCGTCGCCTGCCGGGGGGGTTCACCCGCCGGCGCGGCGTCGCACGACCCGCCTCTCCGTCATCGTTCCGGGCCAGGGTACGGCCCGTATTCCCAGGATCCTAACCAGTTCGGATGGTCACTTAGTCCCGCGAACGACCCGCTGGACGCGTGAACTGCGAAAATGCCGGGTTAACCGTACGTGAGTACCGAATGAATATCCCCCTTGAGGATGATCTCGACGAGGTGCGACACGCGGGTCCGTGCACATCCGCTCAGCCGGCCGCGCCCAACAGGTCGGCTCAGCCGATCCCCCCCACGAGGTCGGAGAGGGTCCGCACCGCGTACCCGTAACCGGCGATGCCGCATCCGGCGATGACCGCCGCGGCGATCGGTGACACGTAGGAGTGGTGCCGGAACTCCTCGCGGGCGTGCACGTTGCTGATGTGCACCTCCACGATCGGCACCTCCGGCACCACCAACGCGTCGCGCAGGGCCACGGAGGTGTGCGTCCACGCTCCCGGGTTGATGACGATCCCGCTGACCGCGCCGCGGGCGGCATGGATGCGGTCGAGCATGTCCCCTTCGTGATTGGTCTGGAAGGCGACGAGCTCGAGCCCGACCTCCGCGGCCACCGCGGCACTCGCCTCCACCACGTCGTCGAGAGTGGCCGACCCGTAGACATCGGGTTGCCGGACCCCGAGCGTGTTCAGGTTGGGGCCGTTGAGCAGCAGGATCGGTGCGGGCGCTGACATGGCACCAGAGTATGGGCCCGGTCAACGACACGGGCGTCGCGACAACCGGCCGCACGGAAGCCCGCACCCCCGGCGTTAACATCTGACCTTGTGCCCGAACGCAGCGTCGCCCTGACCGCACCCGGTGTCGGTTCCGACGACGCGGCGGGCGACCGCTTCGACCGGATCCGCGTCGCCAAGGTCGGGGCCATCGTCACCGGCCTGTTGGGGATGCTCCTCGCGCTGGCGACACCACTGCTGCCCGTGCACCAGATCACCGCGGCCATCGACTGGCCACAGCAGGACCGGGTCTCGTCCGTACTGTCACCGCTGGTCAGTTACGTCCCCGTCGACCTCGAGGTCTCGGTGCCCTGTTCGGCGGTGGGCAGGCTCGGCGCCGACGGTTCGGTCCTCGTGTCCACCACCCCCAAGCAGGCCGAGAAGGCCGTCGAGCGCGGGCTGTTCATCCGCCGCTCCGGCAATCCGACCGGCCCGACCACCGCGCAGACCGTGGAGGTGGTCGTCCGCAACGTGCCGGTGGTCAGCACCACGGTGGCGGCCCTCCAGTCGTCGGGATGCCGCAGCATCGACGTGACCGCGACATCGTCCGAGGTGACCGCCGAATTCGTCGGGATGACCGGACCCGACGGTTCCCCGCTGCGGGCCTCCACCTCCGACGGCGACCAACGTCCCGAGATGACCGGCATCTTCACCGATCTGTCCGGTCCCGCGACCGACATCGCCGGACTACGTGCTCACGCCACCGTCGACGACCGCTACAGCACCTCGCGGACGGCGCTGAAGACCGCGGCGATGACCATCGGGATCGTCTGCACCGTCCTGTCGCTGATCGCGCTGGCCGTTCTCGATTCCACCGACGGCCGACGGCACCGCCGATTCCTGCCCGCCCGCTGGTGGAGGTTCAACATCCGCGACGGCGTGGTGGTCGCGGCGTTGGTGGTGTGGCACTTCATCGGGGTGAACACCTCCGACGACGGTTACCTGCTGACCATGTCCAGGTTGGCCGAACACGCCGGGTACACCGCGAACTACTACCGCTGGTACGGCGCCCCGGAGGCACCGTTCGGCTGGTATTACGCGGTCTTCGGCTGGCTCAGCCACGTCACCACCGCCAGCACGTGGATGCGGCTGCCCGCCCTGCTCTGCGGGGTGCTGGTGTGGTTGATCATCAGCCACGAGGTGCTGCCGCGGCTGGGTCGGGCCGCGACCACCAGCAAGACCGTCGCCTGGACCGCGGCGTTCGTGTTCCTGGCGTCGTGGTTCCCGTTCAACAACGGGCTGCGCCCGGAACCGATCATCTGCCTCGGCGCCCTGCTGACCTGGTGTTCGGTGGAACGCGCCATCGCCACCGGACGTCTGCTGCCCGCCGCGGTGGCCTGCACGGTGGGTGCGTTCTCGTTGGCCGCGGGACCCACCGGGTTGATGGCCGTGGCGGCCCTGATCGCCGGCGCCCGGCCGATGGTGATGGCGCTCATCAAGCGCGCCCGCGCGCTGCCCGGGGGTATCCGCGGTTCGTATGCGGCGTTGCTCGCGCCGATCCTCGCCGCCGGGACCTTCGTCATCTTCGTGGTGTTCTCCGACCTGACCCTCTCGTCGTTCGTGCTGTCGTCGAAGATGAAGACCGCGCTGGGGCCGTCGCTGCACTGGTACAACGAGATCAACCGCTACTCGGCGCTCTTCGAGTTCTCCGCCAACGGTTCGGTGGGCCGCCGGTTCGCCGTACTGGCCATGCTGGTCGGGCTGGTGGTGTCCGGTGCGATGCTGATCCGCAAGAGCCGCATCCCCGGGACCGCACTCGGACCCACCCGCCGGATCGTCGGGATCACCTTCGCGTCGCTGATCTTCCTGATGTTCACCCCCACCAAGTGGACCCACCACTTCGGGGTGTTCGCCGGTCTCGCCGCGGCGTTGGCCGCCATCGCCGCGGTCGCCGTCACCTCCGACGCGTTGCACTCGCGCCGCAACCGACTGCTGTTCATCGCGCTGGTCCTCTTCATCACCGGACTCACCTTCACCGCCCCCAACGCCGGTTTCTACTACTCCAACTGGGGGATGCCGTGGGGGACGATGCCGGTGCGGATCGGCGTCGCGCTCGGCAGTCTGCTGCTGTACGCGGCGGCGGTCGCCCTGCTCCTGGCCGGGTGGTTCCACTTCCGGGAACCGTTCGACGGCACCCTCGCCGGCCGTTCCCGCACGGGCCGCTCGGCCGGCCGGCTCGGCCGATTGCGGCCGTTGGTCGCGTCTCCGCTCGCGGTCGCCGCCGCCGCGGTGGTGACGTTGGAGATCGCGACCGCCGTGATCGCCGGGACCAATCAGAGCGGGTCGTTCTCCCTGCAGTCGTCCAACCTGGCCAACCTGAGTGGTCAGACCTGCGGGATGGCCGACAAGGTCCTGGTGGAACGCGACCCGAGCGCGGGCATGCTCGCCCCGGTGGACCCGACCGCCGCGGCGGACCCGCTGCGCGGTCCCGCGGTGCAACAGGCGCAGGAACCGCTGTCCTCCTCCGGTGACGACGAGTCGTCGAATTCGCTGGTCCCCCAACCGACGGTCGGTTTCTCCCCCAACGGCGTCCCGGAGAGCCTCGACTCCAGCGCCAGCGCCGACTCGTTGGGGGTGCTCTCCTCCAACGTCGCCGCGTCGGCGGACGTGCTGAACTCCAACACCGGCGGCACCGGCGGTGGCGAGACCTCCCAGCCGGGTGTCAACGGCAGCCGCGCCAAGCTGCCGTTCACCCTGAACCCGGCGACCACCCCGGTGCTGGGCAGTTACTCCGACGACAATCAGGTGCCCGCGTACCTCACCTCGTCCTGGTTCCGGTTGCCGCCCAAGCAGTCTGACCAACCGCTGATCACCATGTCGGTGGCCGGACGGTTCCAGAACTCGGATCTGCGCCTGCAGTACAGCACCGACACGGTCAGCGCAGGGGTCACCAAGGACGCCCAGCTGACTCCGGCGGGCAACGTCGACATGATCGACCCGGGTCCACAGCCGTCGTGGCGCAACCTGCGCATCTACCGCAGTTCGGTACCGCAGGACGCGACCGCGCTGCGGATCGTCGCCAAGGACGACAACCTGGCCAAGGACCGCTTCATGGTCGTCACCCCGCCGCGGGCCCCGCGGCTGGAGTCGCTGCAGCAGGTGGTCGGCGATTCCGACCCGGTGCAGATCGACTGGACGTCGGGGCTGGCGTTCCCCTGTCAGCGCCCGTTCGACCACCGCTACGGCGTCGCCGAGGTCCCGCGGTGGCGGATCATGCCCGGTGCCGACCTGTCGGCGGCGGTCTCGGCATGGCAGGACAGCTTCGGCGGCGGGCCACTCGGTTGGATCGAGGTGGCCCTCGACCCGACCGCGATCCCGAGCTACCTGCAGGGCGACATCGGTCGCGACTGGGGATCCCTGGAACGCTACGAGCCGTTCGGCGACGTCAGCACCCGCGCCCAACTGCAACTCGGCGACGCCACCCGGTCGGGACTGTGGAGTCCCGCACCCATCCGGTACTGATCGACGACCCCGATCGCGGGATGCCGGTCGACCGCACACCTGCCAGGTCAACATGGTCGGGGCGCGGTCCACGGCTCGGCGGATGCGGAAGTCACAGGAGTATCGCCTAACATCAGAGCCCGTGCCGACGTCAGCCCGAGTCCTCCCGGTGAGGACCCTCCGCATCGTCGCTGTCGTCGCCGGATTGCTCGGAGCCGTGCTCGCGGTCCTCACCCCGCTCCTGCCGGTGAACCAGACGACCGCGTCCTTCGACTGGCCGCAGCGCGACCTCGCGGGCGACACCTCGTCGGTGGTCGCCCCGCTCATCGAGCAGACCCCCGCTGCACTGGACGCCACCATCCCCTGCGCGCTGATCGCACGCCTGCCCGCCGACGGCGGAGTGCTCCTCTCGACCATGCCGTCGAGTGCGGAGAACGCCGCCGACCGAGCGCTGATCGTCTCCGCGTCCGCGTCGACGGTCACCGTCAGCTTTCGCAACGGGGTGGCCGCCACCGCATCCCGCGCCGACATCGCCTCGTCCAGGTGTCGCTCGCTGATCCTGCGGTCGGACAACACCGGTCCGTCGGCCCAGTTCGTCGGGCTCGGTCCCGTAGGACACCTCGGCCCGATCTCGCGGCCGCAGGTGTCGGGCATCTACAGCGCGTTGAGCACCGCCGACGTCCGTGCCGCAGATGGTCTGCGGGTGCACGTCGAGATCGACAGCCGATTCTCCACCGGACCGTCGGCGATCAAGATCACCGCCATCGTGTTGGCCGTGTTGGCCACCCTCGTCGCGCTGGTCGCGCTCGGACTCCTCGACCGCGCGGGCGGCTACCACCGTCGGGTCGGGGCACGGTCCGGCACCTGGTGGCGACGGTTGCTCCTCCCCCGTCCCACCGACCTCGCGGTCACCGCGACGCTGATCGTCTGGCACTTCCTCGGCGCGGGCACCGGCGACGACGGCTACATCCTCACCATGGGACGCGTCGGCCATCAGTCCGGGTACCTGATGGACTACTACCGCTACTTCGGCATCCCCGAGGCGCCGTTCGACTGGTACTACAGCTTCCTGTCGCAGTGGTCGGAGATCTCCACCGCGGGCGTCTGGATGCGCATCCCGTCCCTGCTGGCCGGGCTGATCTCCTGGTTCATCCTCAGCCGTGTGCTGCTGCCCCGGCTCGGCGCCGCCGTGCGCCGCAGCGCGTGGGCCCTGTGGGCCGCCGCCGCGGTCTTCACCGCGTTCTGGTTGCCGTTCGCCAGCGGACTGCGCAGCGAATCGGTGATCATCCTGGGGTCGCTGCTCACCTGGTGGGGTGTGGAACAGGCCATCTCCACCCGGCGGTTGCTGCCCGCCGCTCTGGCCACCACCGCCGCAGGCTTCACCCTCGCCGCCGCCCCGCACGGGCTGGTGGCGGTAGCGGTCCTCATCGTCGGCGCCCGCCCCATGCTCAAGCTGTTGATCACCCGACGGCGCGAGACGGGTCTGCTGTCACTGTTGGCGCCTGTCCTGGCCGCGGGGCTGCTGGTCCTGGTGGTGGCGTTCCGCGACCAGACCGCCGCGGCGGTGGCCGAGGCCGTGCGGGTGCGCCTGGTCACCGGACCGGTGATGCTGTGGAACCAGGAGTACCTGCGCTACTACTTCATCGCGGTCACGTCCCCCGACGGGTCGCTGACCCGCCGGGTGCCGGTGCTGCTGCTGTTCGGCGCGCTGCTGGTGGTGTTGGCCGTGCTGCTGCGTCGTCGCCGCATCGGTCAGCTCGTGCCGGGACCGATCTGGCGTGCGCTGGGCGCGGTGCTGGTGACCCTGGTGCTGTGGGTGTTCACCCCCACCAAGTGGACCATCCAGTTCGGCGTGTTCGCCGGTGTGGCCGCCGCCATCGCCGCCGCCGCGACGGTCGCCGTCGCCGAGTCCGCGTCCCGGTCCACCCGCAACCTGACCGTCTTCGTCTCCGGCCTGCTGTTCGCGCTGGCCGCCGCGATGGCCGGTTACAACGCCTGGCCCTGGGGGCTCAACTTCGGCATCTCCTGGTTCGACCGCGCCCCGGTGCTGGCCGGCATCCAGGTGTCGACGATCTTCCTGGCGTTGGCGGTGCTGACCGCGGCGCTGGCCACCTGGCAGCACCTGCGCACCGACTTCGTCGCCAACCCCGGACTCGCCCACGACGAGGCGCACGGCGGAGTCGAACGATCCGGGACCCGCGCCGACCGGGTGCGATTGACCGCCGCATCGACCCCCATCGCGCTGATCGCCGGATTGATGGTGGTCTGCATGGTCCTGGTCTTCGCCAAGGCCGCGGTCAGCCGCCACGACGAGTTCACCCAGCTGTCGGCGAACCTGGACGCGTTGCGCGGCAATAGCTGCGCGATGGCCGACGACGTGCTCGTCGAGGAGGACCCGAACACGGGCATGCTGCGACCCACCAACGGTGGGTCCGCCACGGAGGCACTGGCCGGTGACAAGTCGGTCGGGTTCACCCCCAACGGCGTGAAGTCCGATCTGAGCCCCGAGTACGACTCGCTGCGCCCCGGAGTCCAGGACGTCGCCGGGTCCAGCGGCAACTCGTTCGTCGTCGGCGGCGGCAGCGCGGGCACCTTGGGTGGTTTCGGCCCGACCACCGTCAACGGATCCACCGTCAAACTGCCGTTCGGGCTCGACCCGGAGACCACCCCGGTGCTGGGCAGCTACGGCTACAGCGGAGGCGAGGCCGACCTGACCAGCGGGTGGTACCAGCTGCCCGACCGCAGCAGCTCGCCTCTGCTGGTGATCAGCGCCGCGGGGTCCATCTTCGCCGTCGACGACCACGGCGTACCGCAGTTCGGTCAGAGCCTGCAGGTGGAGTTCGGGCGCGCCGGTTCGGGCGGCGCCTTCAGCCCCATCGGCCAACCGGTCACCCCCATCGACCCCGGTCCCGACGCCCCCAACCGGCCGTGGCGCGACATGCGGGTACCGATGGCCGACGTGCCCGCCGATGCCACCGCGATGCGCATCGTCGCCAAGGACACCAATCTCAACCCCAAGCAGTGGCTGGCGGTGACCCCGCCGCGGGCGCCACACCTGCGGACCCTGCAGCAGGTGGTCGGTGACTCCACCCCCACCCTGATCGACTTCGCGGTCGCGGCACAGTTCCCCTGCCAACACGCGGTGTCGGTGCGCAACGGCGTGTCGCAGGTCCCGCAGTGGCGGATCCTCCCCGACCGGGTGACCGCGGTGTCGCAGTCCAAGTCGTGGATGGACGCCGACGCCGGTGGCCTGCTGGGCATCTCCGGCTCCACCACCAGCGCCGACACCGTCTCGACCTATCTGCGCAACGATTGGTTCCGGGATTGGGGTTCGCTGCAGCGACTGACCCCGCTGACGGGTGATGCACCCGCCGCCACCATCAGGACAGGATCGGAGACAACGTGGGGCTGGACCCGCAACGGTGCGATCAGGGCGGTGCGCGCAGATGACTGACAGCGTGACCACCACCCCGCCGCCGGCGACCCCACCGCCCGCGACGTCGTCCAGCGTCTTCCGTCGGCCACCATCGGACGTCCGGTTCCGGTGGGCCAAGATCGTTGCCGTCGTCACCGGTTTACTCGGTCTGCTGCTGGCCTGCCTGAGTCCGCTGCTGCCGGTGAACCAGTCCACCGCCGATCTGCAGTGGCCCCAGCAGGGCAGGATCGGCAGCGTCAACGCGCCGCTGGCCGCATTCGTCCCCATCGACCTCGACGTGCGGACCGCCTGTGCGCCTGCCGCGCAGACCGGCAGGGACGGTGGGGTGCTGCTGTCCACCGTGCCCAAGAACGGCCAGGACGCCAGCTCTCGCGGACTGTTCGTCAAGACGACCACCGACCGGTTGCAGCTGACCGTGCGTGACGTGGTGCTGCTGACCATCCCGCGCGCGGAAGCGCAATCGACACCCGGGTGCACCATCGTCGTGCACGCCGACGGCACCGGAATGCGGGCCTCGGTCCAAGGTGTCGGCGCGGGCTCCGACGGATCCGACCAGACGTCGTTCGACGTCAAGGACCCCAACCTGCGTCCGCAGATCACCGGCGTCTACACCGACCTCCCGGCGACCACCTCCCCGGATGCGATGTCGGTGCACGCGACCATCGACACCCGCTACGTCACCACGCCCACCACGCTGAAGTTCTGGGCGCTGGTCATCGGTATCGTGTCCACGCTGATTTCCCTGGTCGCGCTGGCCGTACTCGACAGCCGTGACGGCCGTCGGCACCAGCGCTTCCTACCGGTCGGATGGTGGCGGATCCGCCCACTCGACGCGATCGTGTTCGTCATCCTCGCGGCGTGGTGGCTGATCGGCGC
This sequence comes from Williamsia sterculiae, assembly GCF_900156495.1. Lineage (GTDB taxonomy): Bacteria > Actinomycetota > Actinomycetes > Mycobacteriales > Mycobacteriaceae > Williamsia_B > Williamsia_B sterculiae. The sequence continues at coordinate 91,628 of NZ_FTNT01000014.1, read as the reverse complement.
CAACACCTCCGACGACGGTTACATCTTCACCGTCGCCCGGATCACGTCCGACGCCGGTTACGCCGACAACTACTACCGCTACTTCGGCGTCCCGCAGGATCCGTTCGGCTGGCATTCGCAGCTGTTCTCGCTGATGACGCACGTGAGCCTGGCCGCGCCGTGGATGCGGCTCCCCGCGTTCCTGTTGGGCGTGCTGGGTTGGTGGCTGATCAGCCGTGAGGTGATCCCACGCCTGGGCAACAGCGTGCGCGCCAGTACCCCGGCCCTGTGGTCGGCGGCGTTCGTGATGCTGGCGGTCTGGTTGCCGCTGAACAACGGGTTGCGTCCGGAACCGTTCATCGCGGTGGGCGCCATCCTGACCTGGTGCTGCGTGGAACGCGCCGTCGCCACCGGACGGTTCCTGCCGCTCGCGGTGGCGACCATCTCGGCCGCGTTCACCCTCGCGTTGGCTCCCGGCGGGCTGATCGCGGTGGCCGCTCTGCTGGCCGGTATCCGGCCGCTCCTCACCCGGTTGATGGCCCGCCGCGAACGCGACGGCCTGCTGCCGCTGTTGGCCCCGCTGCTGGCCTCCGGTACGGCCGTGCTGTTCCTGGTGTTCGGGGACCAGACGCTGTCGACGATCCTCACCGCCTACAAGGTCGCCAGCCAGGTGGGACCCACCCTCGAGTGGTGGCAGGAGCCGATCCGTTTCTACTATCTGATGCTGCCCACCGCCGACGGCTCGTTGGCCCGCCGGTTCGGCGTGCTCATCGTCTTCCTGTGCCTGGCGGTGGTGCTGCTGACCATGTTGCGCAGGCGGATGCCGCGTGGTGTCGCGAAGGGACCCATCTGGCGTCTCATCGCGGTCATGTTCGGGACGATGTTCTTCATGGCGTTCACGCCGACCAAGTGGACCCATCACCTCGGTGTGTACGCGTGTGTCGGCGCGGGACTGGCCGCGGCGGCGGGCGCGATGATGGCGCCGGCCATGCTGCGTCGTCGTCGCAATCGGACCTTCTTCGCCGCCGCGGTGCTGTTCATCACCGGGTTGGCGTTCACCGGCCAGAACGTGTGGTGGTTCGTCGGCAGCTACGGGGTGCCGTGGTGGGACCGGCCGCCGTCACTGGGGGGCATCGGCTTCGGCAACGCGATCATGGTGATCGGCGTGATCGTGGCCCTGGTCGGTCTGTGGCAGCACTTCCGTGACGACTACGTCGACCAGGACGTCCGCGACGGACAGACCGGCCTGCTCAGTCGGGTGCATGTGTCGCCGCTGGCCGTCGTCGCCGCACTGGTGGTCGCCTTCGAGGTGCTGTCGCTGGCCAAGGGCGCCTACGTACAGCGCCACAGCTTCTCCTGGACCACGTCCAATGTCCGCGCCCTGCAGGGCAACGTCTGCGGACTGGCCAACGACGTGCTCGTCGAGCGGGATCCGAACGCCGGGCTGCTGCAACCGGCCCGGGTCGCCGGGCAGAACAGCCCGACTCCGGGTGACGCGCTGGCCGGGGCGTCGATGACCGGGTTCACCCCCAACGGCATCCCCAACGACCTCTCGCTCGACTCCACCGTCGATCAGGACTCCACCAGCCAGGCCCAGAACACCGCGCAGAACAGCGCGGGGTCGTCGGACACCGAGTCGGAGTCCTCGCAGGGCGGTATCAATGGCGGTCAGGGCGCTCGCGGCGTCAACGGATCCACCGCCCGGTTGCCGTTCGGCCTGTCCCCGGCGCGCACGCCGGTGCTGGGCAGCTACGGCAGCTCGTCGGCGGGCTCGCTCACGTCGGACTGGTACCAGATGCCCACCGCCGACGCCTCGCGGCCGCTGCTCAGCGTGTCCGTCGCCGGTGCGGTGCAGGCGGTCAACGGTCAGGGCGTCGCGCAGTCGGGTCAGAAGCTGGTGATGCAGTTCGGCCGCGTCGGCGCCGACGGTGCCGTGACACCCACCGGCACCATGTCGCCGCTGGACATCGGCCCGCAGCCCACCTGGCGGAATCTGCGGTTCCCGCTGGACCGCTCCCCCCGCGGGTCGTCGGTGGTGCGGATCGTCGCGTCCGACACCGGCACGTCGACCAACCAGTGGCTGGCCGTCACCCCACCGCGGATCAGCACGATGCGGACCCTCGAGGACGTGGTGGGTCGTACCGACCCGGTGCTCATCGACTGGCTGCCCGCCTTCGTGTTCCCCTGCCAACGGCCGATGGGCGTGAAGTACGGGGTGGTGCAGGTCCCGCAGTGGCGGATCCTGCCCGATGCGGATGCGACCCGTCGCAACAGCCAGACCTGGATGTCGGGTGATGCGGGTGGCCCGCTCGGCCTGACCGAGGCCATGCTGTCGCCCACGTTGCTGCCGACCTACCTGCGCAACGACTGGGGCCGCGACTGGGGTGCGCTGCAACGCTTCACGCAGCTACAGCCCGCACCGACGGCCCAGCTGCAACTCGGCAACGCCACCCGCTCCGGCCTCTGGGATCCCGCCCCGATGCGTTCCGTCGGCTACTGACGGCCCACTCGACCGCAACAACAGCCCACTCGACGTCTCCCCCGTCGAGCGTGCCGTCAACGACGTCGAGCGTGCCCACATCCGCACCGAGCGTGCCGTCAACGACGTCGAGCGTGCCCACACCGACACCGAGCGGGCCGAAAGCCGTCGCGCGACCAGTCAGAACAGGGTCGGCTCGGGCGCCTCGACGCGCGTCGACACCGACGAGCTCGGCACCACGTCACGGTGCCGCGCCCGACCACCGAGCCCGTGCCGCGCGATGAGCGGGTTCAGCCGGTCGGTGAGCCACGCCGAGTAGTCGGGGCTCACGTACGCGCCACGTCCGTAGAGCAACCGGTAGCGCTTTATCAGCGCCGGATGATGTTCGCCGAGCCATCCGAGGAACCACGGTTTGGTGCTGCTGCGCAGGTGCATCGGGATCACGGACACGCCCGTCGCACCCGCGTCGGCGATCTGCGACAGCAGCTCGTCGAGATGCGCCACCGAGTCGGTCAGGTACGGGATCACCGGCGCGACCATCACGTTGCAGTCGAAACCGGCGTCGGCCACCGCCCGGATCAGGTCCAACCGCGCCCGCGGCGACGGTGTCCCCGGCTCGATCTGCTTCTGCAAGTCGTCGTCGATGATGGCCAGCGAGATACCTATGCTCACCGGGACCTGGGTCCGCGCCTGCCGGAGCAGCGGCAGATCCCGACGCAGCAGCGTGCCCTTCGTCAGGATCGAGAAGGGGGTGCGGGATTCGGTCAGCGCGTTGATCACCCCCGGCATGAGCCGATAGCGACCCTCGGCCCGCTGATACGGGTCGGTGTTGGTGCCCAACGCGACCGGATCTCGCTGCCACGACCGCCTGCGTAGCTCCTTGCGCAACACCGCGGCGACGTTCAGCTTCACCACCACCTGAGTGTCGAAGTCGCTACCCGCGTCGAGGTCGAGGTACTCATGAGTGGGCCGCGCGAAGCAGTACCGGCAGGCGTGGCTGCAGCCACGAAAGGTGTTCACGGTGAACTCGAACGGGAGCCGCGACGCCTCCGGCACCTGATTCAGCGCCGACTTGCACAGCACCTCGTGGAACGTGATGCCCTCGAACTCCGGGGTCTGCACCGTGCGCACCAGTCCGGCGCGCCCGAGCCCCGGCAGGGCGCCGTCGTCGACGTCGATGTCCTGCCCCGCCCAGCGCATGCCACGAGTCGAACATGCGTGCGAACGGATGTCAACCCGTGATGTTCCGCTCGCCCCGTTTACCAAGTCGCGACCCAGGTCAGGCGGCGTACCCGCGTACCACTCCGCTATGGTGAAGCCATTCGTGTCCGATTCGGTCGGATCGATCTGGGGGAACACACATCATGGCAACGGTCGACGTGCGTGTTCAGGGAGCTCAGCACCGTCTGACCCTCATCGCATGGGCAGTGGTGATCGTGGGGGCGATCATCACGGACGTCGTCGCAGGCAACGCGGCACGTGCGGGGCTGGTTGCTGCCGTCGGACTGCTGTCCGCGGTCACCATGGCCTACTGGATCGCACGGTACCGGCCGGCCTACGCCTTCGGCTGGTGGGCGATCGCGGCCGCGGTCGCACTGTTCGCCGCCGGATTCGCGTTCCGTGGTGAGCCGTTCCGCACCCCCGGCCACGGATTCACCGTGGCTCTGGCGTTGACCACCCTCGGCAACATCGCGATGGTGGCCGGTGGCGTTCGGGTGGCGCTGGGCCGACGGCTGAGACCCAACCCGGCGTTCATCGACCTGTTCGTCATCGTCGTGGGCGCCTTCCTCGCCGAGTGGGTCCTGCTGATCGTGCCCACCGCACGACCCGGCGTGTCGGGACTCGACGCCGCCCTCAGCGGGCTGTGCCCCGCCGCGGACATCATCATGCTGACCCTCCTCGCGCAGCTCTCCGGCTCGATCAACTGGCGCAACAACACCCCACGGCTCAGCGTCGCCGCACTGGGCATGGTGACCGTCGGCGACGTGGTCGGATCGATCGCGCACAGCTTCGAGGCATCACCGCCCACGGCGTTCATGGCCGCGGCGTACCTGTTGGCCTTCGGTCTCGCCGCCGTGGCCGTCGCGAGCCCGGGGATCACCACCTGCCACGCGCCGGCCCCTGCTCCCGCCCCCGGGGCAACCGGCCTGGTCCTGATCGCGGTCATGCTGCTGGTGTGCGCGCTGGTGCCCACCCTCACCCATCCGCACAGCCCCACCGACCTCGTGGTTCGCAGCATGCTGGTGGGCCTGATCCTGATGGGCCTGTTCGTCCGCGGTGAGCGCGCCATCCGTCACCTACGTGTGCAGGCGCAGGAAGCGCGCTACGCGGCCACCCACGACGTGGCGACCGGCCTGCCCAACCGCCTGGTCCTGCAGCAGTCACCGCCCGGTTTCGAGAGCGGTCCGGTGACGGTGCTGTTCATCGACCTCGACAACTTCAACGACATCAACGACTCCTACGGTCATCAGATCGGCGATCTGGTGATCGCCGAGACGGCCCACCGGATCACCGACGTGCTGCGTCCCGACGACCTCGCGGTCCACTACAACGGTGACGAGTTCGTGGTGCTCACGCACGGCATCCGGGTCCGCCCCGAGGCCCTGGCCCAGCGGATCCTCGCGGCGATCGAGGTCCCGTTCAGGACCCACGGACTCACCTTGCAGGTCACCGCCAGCGCCGGCATCACCCTGGCCGAGGCCGACGGCACACCGACGTGGATCGACGAGGCGGTCCACGATGCGGACACCGCGATGAGGCGCGCCAAATCCCGCGGCTCGGGGTTGCATTCGCTGTTCGACACGTCGCTGCGCGCGCGGGTACTCGACGAGGCAGTACTCACCCTCGGTCTGCGCGGTGCGGTGGACCGCGGCGAGTTCGACGTCTACTACCAACCCATCGTCAACGCCCACACTCGCGAGGTGGTCGACCGGGAAGCGTTGCTGCGCTGGACATATCAGGGGCAGACCGTCCCACCTGACATCTTCATACCGCTCGCCGAGCGCAGCGACATCATCGCCGAGATCGGCGAGTTCGTACTGCAGCGCTCACTCTCCGACGCTGCGTGCTGGCGCGCCTCCGAACCGAACGTCGGTGTCGCCGTGAACATCTCGGCTCGACAGTTACGGGGTGACACGCTGGTCCACCAGGTGGAACTGTTGCTCTCGACGCACCGCTTCCCGCCACAGGCATTGACCATCGAACTCACCGAGACGGCCGTTCTGGACACGCTCTCCGAGGCCGCCGAACAGCTGCAGCGCCTTGCAGATCTGGGGGTGAACATCGCGATGGACGACTTCGGCACCGGCCTCTCGTCGCTGACCCGTCTGCGGACCCTGCCCATCACCACGGTCAAGATCGACAAGTCGTTCGTGGCCGATCTGGGCACATCGCAACCGGTCGAATCGATGGTGGCGGCGATCATCGCGTTGTCCGAAGCCCTGGGGCTCGGCACCGTCGCCGAGGGCGTGCAGACCATTCGGCAAGCCGCGATCCTCGAACGTCTCGGCTGTGGACGACTCCAGGGTTACCTCTACGGCCGACCCAAGCCGGGTGTGGATCTGCTGCCCACGTTCCAGGCCCCGGCTCTCTGATCCGGCGGGCCCGCCGGATCGCCGAGTAGTCAGACGTGCCTTTTCGCGCAATACATCCGCGCATCGGCGGTCGACAATGCCAGGGGGAAGTCATCGACGGACGACGCGAGCGCCCATCCGTGTGACACGCTCACCGCGATGGACGTGACCACCCCCGCCTCGAGGTCGACGGCGAGGTCGTGCAGCAGCTTCTCCAGCTGCTGGTGCTGGGACACCGACGACAACAGGAGGAACTCGTCGCCGGCCCAGCGAGCGGCCACGGACCCGGTCTGCTCCGCGATCTGGGACAGTTGCGACGACACCGCCACCAGCACCTCGTCACCGATGACGTGCCCGAACCGGTCGTTGATCTGCTTGAACCGGTCCAGGTCGAGAACATGGACGTGCCCGGGGAACAGCCATCGGTTGGTCAACCGGGTCTCGGCGAAACCGCCCCGGTTCAGCAGGCCGGTGAGCTGATCGTGGTGCACCTGCCAGCGCAGCTTGTCGATGACCCGCTCGTAGTTGTCGATCACCTGGTCCACCACGGTGATCTCCTGCGGCCCGCCTGCGGCAGCGATCACCGCTCGCCGCACCCGTGCGGTCACCGTGGATCCGTCGGCCCGCAGCAACGTGCGCGTCGACATGGCAGGCGGCAGGTCACCGTACGGCCGGGTATCGGCCTCCCCCTGGACGGCACCCACCACCCGACGTAGCGGCAATCCGATGACGTCCCTGCGGGATTCGTAACCGAGCAGTGCCGCGAACTCGTCGTTCGCATCGTCCACCACATGCCGTTCACCGTGCAGGATCACGGCGACGCCCAGCGAACTCATCAACGTCCGGATCGTGTCCAGGCCGAACTCACCCGACAGACCTACAACCCCCACACTCATCTTCCCCCCGGAAAACGTCTTGCGTATGTGCACATACGGTAACCCCGCCCGACGACATCGAAAAGTCGTGGGCGGGGTTGTCGGATCAACGACCGACGGTCAACCGGGGACCAACGGTCAGCCGGTGAACCTGTCCAAGATGGAATGCACGGCCTGGGTCACCGTCACCCGGTCGTAGCTCTGCACGAAGTCGAAGGTGCGGTCCATGTCGTCGAGACCGCTGTGCTGGTCGCGCGCCGACAGCAGCGCGGCGAAGTGCGGTCCGATGACCACCACATTCCACTCGTTGACCAGGTCGTCGTCGGGAGACAGCGGCGCATGATGCACCCTGCCCTCCTGGATCGGGGACAGGCCCACGCCGTACACCCCGGTGAGGCCCGTGTGCTCGGACACCTCGGTCCATCGCTCGGCGGTGAGCGGGGTGAAGAACTGCGCATGCTGAAAAGTGCCCAGTACCACCGCAGCTCCGCCGTGGATGGCCTGCTCCTCCAGCGCCTTGCTCATCTCGATGAGCAGACGCTTGGTGCCACGACGGGGTTCGTTGATCCGACTGGCGATGGCGTACGGGGTGTTCAGATCCGGGTCGGGTGTCGACCAGACCGGCGCGTCCGGCAGTGGCACCACGTCGACGCCCTCCAGGTCGGCTGGGTCGTCGACCGGCGGATACAGAGCGCCGATCCCGAAGCTCGCACCCATCGTCTGTGCGGTCAAGCGTAAAGATTCGCTGTCCACCCCCTCGGCGATCACCACCGCGTGGGTGCGTTCCACGTGTGCGGCCAGCACATGCGCCAACCGGGCGATGTCGGGATCCGAGTTGCGCTGCAACATGTCTGAGTCGGTGACGATCAGATCCGGCTCGATGAGCGACAGCAGGGTCGCGGTCTGCTCGGTGTCGCCCAAGCCGTCCACGCAGATGACGTTGCCCGCCGCACGCGCCTTGGCCACCTTGGCCAACGCGCGCTGCGGACTGCGGGCCACCGTCTCCGGCAACACCGAGGTGACCTGCCGCTCCAGCACCCGTGCTTCGTCCGAACTGAGCTCCGAGACCGAGTCGAGGTCGTAACGGACGAGTAGCGGCAGCAGCTCGGCGACCGCCCGCGCACCGTCCGACGTGGCGAACCGACGTTTGTGGTCGTCGATCGCCGCCTGCTCCTGCATCATTCGCGCTGCGCGCTGCAGCGCTCGCGCGGTTGCCATGGCGCTACCGTCGGGACCCCGCAACTGGAGTTCGGCGGCGGCCAGAGCCCCGTCACTGAGACGGCATACGGGCGCGAACTGCATGCGCACCTCCACGCCGTTGAACACGGTGTCTGTTGCCGGGGTGCGGACACCGGCGCGCGTTGTCGCGTCCACTGGAATGCGGCCGGCGATCAGGACGTGGGCCCGCCGGGTACGGCGCCGCCGCCTCCAGACACCGATCCACCCTCGCTGTCGTCGAAGAACGCCCAGGAACCGTCCTGGTTGACCTCGATTCGCCAGCCGAGGTCGTCGTTCGCGGCCTTGGTGTCGCGGAACCACGCGTACGCGTCGTCCGCGTTGTCGAAGTCCTTCTGGTCGACGACGTCGCCGGTCGGGTTGAGCACTCGGTATTCGGCCACGGGTTCCCCTGTCGTCGCAATGGTTGCTCCGATGGGTTACAGAGCCGGGTCGTCAGGTGCGAGCCAGCGCGAGGACCGACCCAACAGACATCGTAACCACCGTGACAACCGCGAATCCAACAAACCACAATGAATTCACTATTGGCAATGTGACGATCACCGAGAACGTCAATAGGGCCGCGACCGCGACGCAAACGGTCAAGAACCGTGATTCGGACGACCGACCTGGCGTTTCGTTCGATCCGAGCTTGGAGACCGCGATCCTGGAAGCGGACATATCGCACTCTTCTCTGCTGAGCTCGGCGATGAACGGGGTTGAAACCTCGGCGACTGTGACGTGCACGGCACCCGAGACGTACGACGTGCGCCTCGGCGTGACACCGCGACGCCGGATGATGCGGCATCACGGCGTCACGCCGTTGTCGGTCACGGCGCTAGCCGCGGCTCTTGGCCGCAGCGTCCTCTTCGGAGGCGGCGCCCTGATTACTCAGGTCACCGGTCTGGTTCTCCAGATGTGCACGGACGAACCACTGGAATTTCTCCAGCTCCGCCGTCTGGCCGATGAGAATGTCCTCGGTCACCGGGTCCACCTTGCCGACCTTCTCGATCGCTGCCCGGTGCGAGGTGATGATCCCGTCGTAGACCAGGTCGAGCGCACCCAGGTGGGCCAGGACGGTGTCGCGGTCCACGGAGTAGTCGTCCCAGCTACGGTCGGCTTCGATGGCCTTCGCGGTGCCACGCGGCGAGCCGCCGAGGGTCGCGATGCGCTCCGCGAGGGTGTCGGCGTAACCGCGGACCAGTTCCACCTGCGGGTCGATCATCTCGTGGACGCCGATGAAGTTGGGTCCGACGACGTTCCAGTGGATGTGTTTGAGGGTGAGGTGCAGGTCGTTGAGAGCGCTGAGGCGTTCCTGCAGGGTCCCGGTGACCTCGTTGGCGGCTTCTGCGGTGAGTCCTGGTGCTGTGAATGCCATGTGATCGACGCTAGTTACTCGTGGTGAGGCACGGAAGGAGCCGGAAGCCATTGCAACGGAACCGCGACGACGTATAACGGCGCGGTAACGAACTACGAAGGGAGTGGCCGTGCGCTCCGACGACGATATGACTGTCGACGAGTTGCGGGAGTTGTCCCCCGTCGCGCTGCGTCGCGCGTTCGCCGCGATGGCGGAGGCACGGGTACAGCAGATGATCGACGATCATCCCGCGTTCATCGGCAACACCGACGGTGTTCCCTTCCGCGTTCGGATCGCAGCCAACGCCCACAACCTGCGCGACGCCGTGGCCGACGAGGTGCGGCAGGGCCGATCGGACGGTGTCCGCGCGCACAGCCTGCGTGTGCTGCTCACCCCCGAGCACCGCCGCGAGCGTCGTTTCATCACTTTTGCGAACACAGCGGCTGGCCGGGTGATCGAGATGGCCGGCGAGTTCACGCCGACCACCACCACCGCGGCCGTGTACGTACCCGGAACCGGCACCCGCCTCGACGAGAGTGTGCGGAACCACGAGGCCGCGTGGAACCTGGCCCGACGTACGGGTGGTCCGGTGTTCTTGTTCATGGACGGCGATCTGCCTCAGGACATGGGTCACACCACGCTGCTCCGGGCACTGCGGTCGTACGCCCGCGCCGAGACGTCTGCGGTCGGTCCGATCGGATGGTTCACGGGGACCGTCTCAGGAGTCGGCGGCTTCATCCGTCGCGTCCTGGGTTCGATGGCCGAGTCGGCCATGGATCCGACCTACGCGATCGAGATGGCGCCTCGGCTGGTCGAATTCGCTCGTCAGCTCGACCAGGAGATCGCCGAACACTGTCCGGGTACGCGGACCACCGTCATCGGTCACTCGTACGGCGGGTCCGTGGTCGGCACCGCGGAGCAACTCGGGCTGCGCGCCGACCGGGTGGTGCACGCGTCGTCCGCGGGTGCCGGGGTACTCGACGGCGGGTGGCGTAACCCGAATCCGACAGTGGAGCGCTTTTCCATGACCGCACCCGGGGACCTGATCCAGTACGTCCGCTGGCTGCCCGCCAACCCGCACGGCGCCAAGCCCGATTCGATGCCCGGCGTGTTCCGGATGGACACGGGGTGGTACGACGATCGGTCGCGAGACGAGTTGGTGCAGGGTCCTTCTGGCCACGGCGAGTACTGGAACCATCCGGATTCGACGGCCTTCGCCAACCTCGTCCGGGTCATCCGCGGTGAGCGCCCCACCCCCTTCGTCCGCCGCGTGGACGAACGACCACTGGCGGTGCTGTGGCAGGTGCTGCGTCGGCGGTGAGGACGGTGGCGATACGACCCACCGTCACTCGAAATGCACGTCACTGCGCCGGATCAGCGACGTCGCGATGACGCTGATCACCGCGGTGCCCACGAGATACGCGCACGCGATCCACGGTGTCCCACCGCCGGCGGCGATGAGCGAGGTGAGGATCAGGGGTGTCAGACCGGAGGCATAGATGCCCGACATCTGGTACACCACCGACAATCCCGTGTACCGGATCTCCGTGGGGTAGAGCGACGCGTACAGGGTGCCCTGGGCGCCGTAGAACAGCGCATGCACCACCCCGAACACCGCGACCATCGCGATGGTGAACCAGATCAGGTTCTTGGTGCCGAAGAGTGCGAACACGGGAAACACGAGTACGCCATAGGCGGCGATACCGATGGTGTAGATCCGCCTTGCGCCGAGACGGTCGGTCAGGATCCCCGACACCGGCAGCAACAGGGCCATCACCACGGCCGCGATGCTGACACCCACGAGAACCGGAACCCGATGCAAACCCAGAGAACCCGTGGCATAGCTGATGGCGAACACGCCCCAGGTGTTGAACGCCGCGCCCTCGCCCCAGCGGGACAGCAGGCCGAGGACGGTGTTGCGCGTGTTCGGCGGGATCACCACGTCCTTGATCGGTGCGCTCGCCTTGCGCGACAACCGGTCCAGTTCCCGGAAGGCGGGGGTCTCGTCCACCTTGAGCCGCACCACCAGTCCCACGACGACCAGGATCAAGCTGATCCCGAACGCGATTCGCCAGCCGTAGTCGAGGAAGGCCTTGTCGTCGAGGACCACCTGCAGCAGTGCGAACACCGCCGTGCCGAGCGCGAGTCCGAGGGCGAGCCCGACCTGCGGGATGCTGCCGAACAGCCCGCGCTTGCGCGCCGGGCTGTGTTCGACGGCCAGCAGGACCGCACCCGCCCATTCCCCGCCCAACGCGAATCCCTGGATCATGCGCAGCACCAACAGCAGGATCGGTGCGGCCACCCCCACGGCCGCCGCGGTGGGTAACACGCCCATCAATGTGGTCGCCAGCCCCATGAGCACCATGGTCAGCGCGAGAGTGCGCTTGCGTCCGATGCGGTCGCCGATGTGCCCGAAGACCAGACCACCGATCGGCCGCATCACGAAGCCCACCGCGAACGTGGCGAAAGACAGCAGCGTGCCGACCAGCGAACTCTGGTCGGGGAAGAACAACTTGTTGAAGACGAGACTCGCGGCGGTGGCGTAGAGGAAGAAGTCGTACCACTCGACGGTGGTACCCAGCAGGCTTGCCGCGGTGACCGTGCGCAGGCGTGCGCGGGTTTCGGCGTCGCTCTCGACCGGCGGCAGCGGTACAGCGGTCACGGATCCGGGCGAGGAAAGGGCCATGACCCGCAGAAGTTACCGGCGAATCGGGCAGGTCGGCCAGACTAACGATCAGCGTGAACCGAAGGGTGGTCACCTGTCCTCGCGATCCCGGTGCGCAGAGTCGGATCGCGTCGATCGAGCGAACGACGGCTGCGCACCGGTCGGCAACCTCGACCCCTAGTATTTAGCAACGACAACGACGGTGGGTGACAGCGAGAAGGAAAGCGGGTGGTGATCGTGGGATCTGATCGGGACGACATGACCGTCGACCTCGGCGACCTGTCCACCGCCGCGCAGCGCGTGCACGGAACGCGATCGCAGATATCGGACGACTGGGAGAAGATTCGCGACCGAGCACGGTCATTGTTCGAAGGGAGTTGGACCGGTACTGCGTCCAAGTCCTACACGCGGCCGTGGTCCGAGTGCGAAGAAGGCTTCCAGGAGATCCTGTCGAGCCTGGAACATCTCGGGCGCGCGCTCCACGAGTCGGGAGCGCAATTCCGGTCCAGCGATACGAACAGCGCAGACGATATCCAGGGTTCCGCGACCACCAGCTACCTCAATCTCGATGTCTGACGGCGCGTTCCGGGTCGACCTGAGCGAGGTCGAACAGTTCGTCAACGATCTGCGCGCATTCGTGTCCCGCGCGCAGGACCAGGTCGATGCGCTGAACAAGGACATCGACCGCCTGCACATCACCTGGCGCGGCGAGGCTGCTCAAGCACACCGCGACGCGCATCAGCGCTGGGTCGAGGGGATGGGTCATCTACGCGACGGGATCAGTGACATCGCGCGATCCGCGGACCACTCGCACCGCGCCTACACAGGGGTTCAGGAACTTCATCAGAAGATGTGGCCGTGACGCCCACCACCGTAGCGGTCCGACCTGCCGCATTCACCCAAGCTGCGCACAGCTTCTCGGGTGTGCGCGATGGCCTTCGCGGTGACCTGGACAAGCTGTATTTCAGCCTCCAGTCGACGAGCTCAATGGCCGGTTCAGACGGCAGTGGCAGGACATTCAGCTCCGCGTACGACCGTCTCGTCAACGGGGACAAGAGCCTGCTCGGCGGTATCGCGTTCTTGGGAAACGCGTGCGGCAAGATGTCGGAGTTGCTCGATGCCTCGGCGATCAACCATGCCAATGCCGACCAGGGGTTCGCCCTGTGTACCCCTACCAACCCGTCCGGCAGTCCCACCGCGCTGGAGACCATCCCCACTGTCTCGGTCGGCAGCTCATTCGGCGGCCCCGGTGAACCGTCGAATTGGGACAAGATCAAGGAATTCCTTCAGGGCGAGGTCTTCCCCGACGGGGATCCCGCCAAGCTCGAGGCGGCCGCCGAGGCGTGGACCTCGGCAGCTACCTGTGTGCGCACCCGCCAGGGCGACGTTGACAAAGCCATCGCGCCGGTCGAGCAGGAGCGATCGGTCGAGGTGGGACCGGCACGGGATCAGGCGCGCCTCATCTCGGGGCATCTGGGCGGTCTGGCGGACTCGCTCGACGGCGCAGCAAAGATGTGCAATGAGTACGCGACTCACATCAAGGAGGTGCGCGAGAAGACCTCCGAGGAAGTCACCGAACTCACCTGCGAACTCGTCGGCGGGCTCGTCATCGGAGCCTTGCTCACCCTGGTGACCGCGGGGCTCAGTGACGTCCTCGCGACGGCGGCCGGAGCCGCGCGTGCGACGCAGGTCGGGGCTCGCATAGCCGCGTTGATCCGTGTTTTCGGCGCGGCCGTCGGGCGCATCGTGGGACCCGCCTCATACCTGCTGGACCCGGTCGGTGCGGCCGCCGGGGACCTCGGCGCGCTCATGGGGAGCCGGGCCACCGTGTTCGGTATGGAGTTGGGCAAGGGCGCAGTCCGTGCGGAGGAATTGGCCAGTGCGCTGAAGCGAATTCCGGACTGGGCGCACGGGGAACTGGAGAATGCGGCTGACCCCGCGAAGTTGCATCAGTCGCTGCTCGACGCCGGTGTACCTCGTGAGATGGCAGACGAAGCGGTCGCGAACAACCCATATCGGAATATGACGCCAGATCAGATCCTGGACAAGTACTGGGACGCCGACAAGGGCGGCTGGAAGTACCCTCCCAATGACGGCTTTCTGGGCCCTCCCGCGGTCAGCGATAGAATTCCTGCGGGAACAGAACTCGATAGGCTCGGCGGACCCAGCGGAAAATTCATGGGCAATGACGGGGCTAGTTACGATGCACGCGCCCTCGCGCCCGGTAACGCGGGCGCATACCACAAATACATTGCTACGGATGAACCATGGCCGCCGAACCTCGAGGTTCGCGATGACTCGATAGCTCCAGCATTTGGAAAAGAAGGTGGTGGACACCAGTGGCTCGTATACGATAAGGAGACAAGTTCGCAAGTCTCGGTGGAAGACCTGCTTCGCGCAGGAGTAATCAGGCAGGTGAAATAGTTGCCAGACAGCGATGCCCCATCCGATTCAAGGAAGTCCTGGGACGGATTGCCAGACTTCCTCGCGTCGATGGCGTTTTGGCAAAGAATCCAAGCTAGCGTTGCTCCGCGAATGCGATTCCCCGACGAGATCCTGCTGTTCGGTAGTCCATATCTCGACGGGCCTCGGTTGCAAGTGCCCAGTGGTCCCGCTCGCCGACGCACCAGCGAGGGGTTTACCGACTACTCGATTCTTCAGGAGCAGGATTCGTTCTCGATTCGAGAATCGGGCCAAACCCGTGGAAGCAATTTCGACGATATAGTAGATGCGTCCTTTGGTTCCTTCATCTTTGCGTCAAAGTATTTCCTCTTCAGGCAGGTTGCTGAGATCACACTTACCTTGGTTGACCCCACCGCATGGAACTCACTAAGAAAGTCCATTGACGCCGCGGGGTTGGCACCTGGCTGGACTTCGCGAAGAGCATCCGGCACTAACGGTTTCCCCAGGACCGTGTACTTCAAATCGTCTGACCCTCAAGAGTTTTACATGACACGCACCGGCGACACCCGCACATCTCATACCATCGTGAGGTCTTTTCGTGATATCAACGACATGTACTCGGCTAGCTTTGACGTCCCCAGTCTGGGTTTGTCAGTCCCTGACACCACCACCTGATTCTGCAGTCCTCTGCCAGTCCTGAGATAAGCGGTTAGCTGGACCTGCTGCTGAGTGTCGCCGCGACGACAGATCGAGCATCGCTGCGTCGATCCAAGATCCACAGAGCCGGCTCACGTTGAGAAGAGCGGTGAACCAGAGCGATTGGCAAGGAAGATAGTCTCGAGTATGGAAAGTTGTCGGCGCGAGCTTCCATAGGACAGAGCCATCGTCGATGTCAGGCCTCGTCCCTATAATCGAACCCATGAGCGAGAGTCGTTGGGCGGGTGAGTCACCGGCAGCATTCGGGTTGCTCGGCGACGTCGAGGGTGCCCCGGTCAACGACCTTCTTGCGGAGATGGTGCACGCCACGGCGGGTCAGTCGTTTCTGGAGTGGCAGCGGTACCGCATTGCCGCCGAGTTGGATTCACAGTTGGTGGGTGAGGAGGTGCTCACCGATTATCGGATGATCGATTCGACCGCGTTGTGTGCCGCCCGTATCGCGACAGTCCTGTCGATCAGCCAGGTGGCTGCGGAGGGACTGCTGGCACGGGCAGTCGCACTGCGGGATCGGTTGCCGCAGGTGTTGTTGTGCCTGCGGGACGGGAAGGTCGCTCCGCAGCACATCCGGACGATCGTGTCGCGCACCGACCTGATCACCGACGAGACCATTGCCGCCATGGTGGATGCGGAAATCGCAGAGTGTTTGCGACGCAGGGGTTCGTGGTCGCCGAACCGGCTGCGGGACATGGTCGACCGCACCGTCTACACCCACGACCCCGACGCGGTGCGTGAACGCCGGCAGGTCGCCAAGGACGCCCGCGCGTTTTGGACCGACAACGACGCCGACGGCATGGGCACCGTAGGTGCCAGCATGACCGCGGAGAACACCCTGCTCCTGGCCCAACGCGTGCACGCCGCCGCCGACCACGTCTGTAAGAACGACCCGCGCACCACGGCCGCGCGCAGGTCGGACGCGCTGGTCGCGTTGACCACCGGCATCCCGTGGGAATGCCTGTGCGGTGATCCGGACTGCACCGCCGCCCAGGGCTGGGACGCAACCCCGACCGGGCCCGGCACCTCGGTGGTCGTGCACGTCGTCGCCGACACCACCGCCCACCTCAAGCACGGCGGTAAGCCTGGATTCATGCCCGGTCATGGCGTCGTCTCCGCCGAGCATGTCCGCGACCTCGTCAAGCGGCCAGACACCATCATCCGACCCCTCCCGACGACAGCACCAGCAGCGCAACCGGCCGACCCGTACCGACCATCAGCTGCGCTGCAACGTTTCCTGTGGATACGCGACCACTACTGTGTGTGGCCCGGCTGCAACCAGCCCGCCATCCGGTGCGAAGCCGACCACGTCACCGAATACGACCACACAAACCCCGAGCGGGGCGGTCAGACCACCCCGGAGGACATGAACTCCAAGTGCCCGTTCCATCACGGGGTGAAGACGTTCTCCGAGTTCCTCGACGACCAGACCATCGACGACCACGGGCGCCCCGAGGTCACCATCACCACCCCCGAAGGGGTCACCGTCGACGGGCCCGCCCACACCGGTTTCGACCTGCACCCGCAACTCGACCACATCGAATTCACCGCCCCACCCAACGGGCCACCACCATCGACGCCGGAGCCACCCACCAGACGCCGACCCCGCCTGGAAGACAAACACGTCCGACGCCGCACCGAACGCGAACGCAACCGTTGCGCACGGGAACAAGACGACACGACCGACCCACCACCGTTCTGAACATCCATCGCGTGGCCACACAACGAACATGCCTCAGGGAGAACGACTCGCGCCGCTCTTCGCCGCCCGGTCGGTGAGCAGGTCGTAGATCGGGCGAGACCGGAGCGTGAGCGCGACCAGCATCGCGACGGCACACGCGCCGAGCATGGGCAGGAGCTGATTCGTGGTCCCGGTGAGCTCAGTGGCAAGGATGAGGCCCGTGACGGGAGCACGCACGCTCGCGGTGAAGAACGCTGCCATGCCGATCAGTGCGAGCGCAGCCGGGTCCGGAGCACTATGAGGCGCCAGGTCTCTCGCCACCAGCCCGACAATCAGACCGACGTCCGCGCCCAGGACCAACATCGGGGCGAACAGGCCACCGGGAGTGAGGGCTGCATAGGACACGACTCCGAATACGAACCTGAACGCCAGCGCACCGGTCACAGCCCAGATGGTTCCGTGCCCGAGGAGCGCGTGCTGAGTGAGGTTGTCGCCGCCACCTGCAAGATCCGGTGCACACCAGACCACAACGCCCACAACTATTCCGATGAATGCGGCACGAACCTCCGCGGGCAGTCGGCTCGCGTCGGCGATCGACAGCCCGATCATGACCGCCTTGTTGTAGAACACACCCAACAGTCCAGTCGCAACGCCCACCGCCAACACCCAACCGGCGTTTGCCATGTGCGGATCGTGCAACGGTGGCATATGAAAGTCTGTGCCAGAACCGGTGAACGGGTATGCAGCCGCGAACCCGGATGCCGAGGCGACCAGTGTGGCCACCGTGGTGCGTGGATCGAATCTCTTGACCAACTCTTCGAGGACGAACACCCCGCCGGCGATGGGTGCGTTGAACGCAGTCGCCAATCCGGCAGCGGCACCGCCCGCCATAAGGATCCGCAGATCGGCAAGCGGGCGCCGCGTCACGGTGGCAACGATCACCGCGATCGTGCCACCCATCTGAACCGACGGACCCTCCCGACCTAGGGCCAATCCCGAGCCGATCGACAAAAGTCCGCCGGCGTACTTGATCGGAAGAATCCGGAACCGATCCGGTTCAGCCCGTCCAGCGACGACGGCCTCGACTCGCGGAATGCCGCTCCCTTCGGCGTGGGGTTCCAGACGCCGGACCAGTGCAGCAGCCGCGGTGACGGACACCGAGCAGGTCACCACCAACACGAGCAGACCCCACCAGCTGCCGTGCGCCCACGAGGCGAGCGAGCTGCGCCAGGCCGAAGCGTCGTCGAGCATGATCCGAAAACTCGCGGCCGCGAGTCCCGTCAGCGCGCCGACCACCGCGGCAGCGATCACGAAGCCGATCAGGCTCTCGGCACCCTCCCCGCTGTCATCCACGGGATGCGCGGTGGGCAACTGCGATCCGGTGAACACACTGCGCAGCCATCGGCTCATCCTGTCCGCTCCGATGTTCACACCTGTATCTGTACCGCGTGTTGACGTCGCCGCGCGATCCGGGCGATGTCACACCCTCCTCGTACGCTGCGTTTCCCAGGGTCGAGCCCTTCCCATCGGCTCCCCTCAGCACCGCGAGGACGAAGCAATGGATACAGATCCCTTCGACGACGCCGTGGAACGCGCCTGGCGCGATTTCCGCATCCGTCTTGCCGACCGCCTGGCCACGCTCGGACGCGGCGTCGAGCTCCGGGTCGAGCAGGCCGACTCCGGCAGCGGTCCGCACGGCGTGGTGACGTTCACGTTCACCAGCTCGCGTCGTGTTCGCGCCACCGTCGACGGTGACGATCTACCGACCGAGTTCGACGTTTGGGCACCCCAGGTGCGAACGTTGTTCGTCGCAGGCTGGAAGCCCACCAACCGCGGCGTCTACATCCTCGGTGCCGTACGACAACGCGCCGACGAGATCGCTGTCGCCACCGTTCGGGTATTCCGCGAGGCGTGGGGAGCCGTGGACCCGGCCTTTCTGACGTGCAATGACGGCTCTGATGACCCGCTGACGCCTCGGCCCCGGCCAGAATCAGCATTCGAGCTCGGCGTCTGTCCCCAAGACCGGGACGAACTACTGGGTCTGGTACTCGGGGCCATGCCTGACATCTTGGGCTTCGACCCGGAGGTCAACTCGGTGGGAGACATCTCTCTTCCGACAATGCACGTCGAAGGACGGATGATCGTGCCCCATACGGGGCCGGCCATCGAGTTCTCCGCCGTCGTTCTCGGTTCGGTCTCGGACCTCACCACCGCAGGTGAGTACCTGATCCACCAATCCAACCGATGGCCCGACATCAATCTGTGCCTCGACCACGGACAGGTGATCGCACGGATGCGCGTCACCTTGGGCGTTTTTCATCACTGCCATCTGGACGCCGCGGTGGCCACCTGGCTCGCCTTCTGCAACGACGTACCGATGATCCGTCGTCAGATCAAGCATCGTACTGCCAAGGGCCGCAAGAAGAGCCTGAACGCAATACACGACACGCTGGCACTGCTCCTCAAGAAGGCGCCGTACGGCGTAGGGCTCGACGTCGAGGAGATCGCAATGCTGTGTGGGTACGACTCGCACGCCGTGTTGCAGCACGTCAAGGCTTCTGCACGGCGTTATGCGCATTACGTCAAGACCGCCAAGACTGCCGGCGCCAACGACGACACTCTCGAGTACTTCGCCCATCAGCGGGAGGCCGAGACGTGGAGAACGCTCACCCACAGCCTGCTGGCCGCTTTTCACCTCGTGCGCGACATGGAGGCGGCACCGAATCCTCCTGACAAGACCACCAAGCACAAGGGCACCCGCCCCTCCGGCTGACGCCGGTCCCCAGCCAGTGTGTCGAGCATCACCACAGCGCCGTGACCAGCAGATGCAGTCGGCCACTGTTCTCGCATTCGGTCATAGCCGCCATCCCGAACCCAGGTGCGCGGCGGTTTCTTTACTACTCGTTTACTGTGCAATATGCGTATCACCAGAGCAGACGCCGTCGGACCCGAGGCCCGACTCTCGTGGCTTCTCGCCGGCGTGGCCGGGATGATCGGTGCGGCAGCATTCCTCGATTCCCAGGGTTATTTCGTCACGTTCATGACCGGCAACACCGAACGTGCGGCTCTCCAAGGCTTCGGGACCACCAAGGACCGCGGCATCATCGGGCCGACGGCGTTGAATGCGGGGTTCTTGATCGTCGCGTTCGTGGCCGGGGTCGCCGTCGCCATGTACTGCCGACGTCGCTTCTGGTCGAACCACCCGCACGGGACAACGGTGTTGACGACCATCGGCTTGTTCGTCGCCGGCGCGATGGACCTGGCGCTCAACGGATTCGATGCCAACGACGTCACCTATGTGCCCATCATCATCGTCGCGTTCTCCGTCGGCGCCCTCAACGCCGCGTTCGTGAAGAACGGTGAGGTCTCCATCCCGCTGAGCTACGTGACCGGCACGCTGGTCAAGCTCGGGCAGGGAATCGAACGCCACGCCCGTGGCGGCGGAACGGTCTACGACTGGCTCGGGTATGCGCTCCTGTACGCCGGGTTCATCGGCGGAGCCGTCGTGGGCGGCATCATCGGAACTTTCGTCGGTGGCGGATACGTCCTGTTCGCCGCGGCGGCCCTCTGTGGTGTCACCACACTGGTGACTTTCTTTCACACCGACCGGAAGACGATCCTGGGGTAATCCAGACATGTACGGGTACCTCCTAGGGGTATAGGGTGGTGCCATGAGCATCCGACATCAGCCCCGCGTGCGCCGACTCACTCTGGGCGCCGCGGCGTTGTGTCTCGCCACGATGACGGCCTGTTCCAGTGGTTCCGACGACCACAACGACGCCTCCCACACCGCCGCGGGTCACGAGCAAATGGGGTCGTCGACGTCCATGCAACACCGCACCGACGATGGCCCTGTTCCGGCCGGGATCAGCACGGCGTCGAACCCCAAGTTCCCGGTCGGCAGCAAGGTGACGCTGACCGCCGACCACATGGACGGCATGGACGGTGCGCCGGCGACGGTGGTCGGCGCCTACTCCACTTACAGTTACGCGGTGGATTTCACCCCCACCACCGGCGGCGCAGAGATCGTCGACCACAAATGGGTGGTGCAGCAGGAGATTCGGGACGCCGGTCCCCGGCGTCTCGCCGACGGTACGAAAGTTGTCCTCACGGCCGACCACATGGACGGCATGGACGGGGCAGCCGCCACCATCGACAGTTCGACAGACCAGACCGTGTACGTCGTCGACTACGAGTCCGACGGCATGACGATGAAGAACCACAAGTGGGTTGTCGAGGACGAGATGACGGCTGCCAACTGAGAAGGGGACGTGCAGCCATGGTGAACGCAGTCATCGACGCGCTGCGGATGACCGGGACGATGGCGTGGCAGATCGGCTGGTCATTGGTCCTCGGGTTTCTTCTCGCGTCGGTCGTCCAGGCCGTCGTGAGGCGCGATAGCGTATCGCGCACGCTCGGCGACGACCGGCCGGCCACGATAGTCAAAGCGGCCGGCCTCGGTGCGGCCTCGTCATCCTGTTCCTATGCCGCGGTGGCCCTGGCCCGGTCCCTGTTTCGCAAGGGCGCGAGCTTCACGTCCGCGATGGTGTTCGAGATTTCGTCCACCAACCTCGTCGTCGAGCTCGGAATCATCCTGGCGCTGCTGCTCGGGTGGCAGTTCACGCTCGCCGAGTTCGCCGGCGGAGGAATCATCATCGTTCTGGTGGCTCTGGCATTTCGTGTGGTCCTGCGCGAGAGGTTGATCGCCGACGCCCGCGCGCAAGCTGACAAAGGGGTGGCCGGGTCGATGGAAGGCCATGCCGCCATGGACATGTCCGTGAGTGGCGCGGGGTCGATCTGGTCACGATTGTTCAGCGGGCGTGGGTTGACATCCGTCAGTCACATCTTCGTGATGGAGTGGGCAGCGGTCCTGCGGGACATCGTCATCGGACTGGTGATCGCCGGCGCGGTCGCCGCATGGGTACCTGAGACATTTTGGCAGAGTCTGTTTCTCAGTAGTCACCCCGCATTGTCGGTGTTCTGGGGACCAATCGTCGGCCCCATCATCGCGATCGCCAGCTTCGTCTGCTCCATCGGCAATGTTCCACTTGCCGCCGTCCTCTGGAACGACGGCATCAGCTTCGGCGGGGTGGTGTCGTTCTTGTTCGCCGACCTGTTGATTCTGCCGATCATCGCCATCTACCGGAAGTACTACGGCTGGGCGGTCACCCTGCGCATCGTCGCGGCCTTCTACCTCAGCATGGTGGCCGGAGGCTACGTCGTGGAGGGACTGTTCAGACTCCTGCACCTCGTGCCCGCGCCCGGGCACGCGTTCACCGGCGACGCCGGAATCAGCTGGAACTACACCACGTGGCTCAACATCGTTGCCGCGGTGGTGGCCGCCGTGCTCGTCGTACGGTTCGTTCGCACGGGCGGTGTGGGGATGCTCCGCATGATGGGCGGCTCTCCGGACATGGGGGCGCATGGGCATGGAGATCGGTGATGAGCCTCGCGGCCGCGATGTTCACACGCCCAGCCGCTTTGCAACATCCTGTCCCCCCACATCGCGGATGAACTGCGGGTCGCCGCACACCACCAACTGATCGCGAGCACGGGACAGCCCCACGTACAGTCGTTCACGCGCCCGATCGCGGCCACTGGTCTCGTTCAGCGCCAGTATCACCACGTTGCGCTCGAGGCCTTTGAAGCCCAGCACGTGACCGTAGAAGATGTCGTCGTTCTGCCAGAACGTGTTCCAATACGATTCGTTACCCGCCGCCTGGCGTTCCACCTGCACGGGATGTCGGCTCCCCGTCGTCAGGAGCGCGATGTCCTCAACCCGCCACCCTTCGTCCAGCAGTGGATCAACTTGTTCGTCGGCCACGTCCAACGCGTCGTCGACAGAACATGCGACGAACCGCACCTCGGGTCCGTCGGATCCCTTGACCTGCATGCTGTGCCCGACGAGCGGCTTGAATGCGGTGGCGATCTGCCGGGTGTTGCGAATGTTGTTGTCCAGTATCAGCGGAACCAGATCAACGGGTGGCGACCCGTGCCTGTCGAATACCCGTTGTCCCTCATCGCTGAACACATAGACCCGGCCGTCGTCGGGGTCCTTCAGACACGCCAGCGTCGGCTTCCACCACTCGTCGGCGAAGTCCTGCGCCTCGTCGACGACAACGGCGTCGAACCGCTGTCCCGGGGCCAACTCCTCAGCCAGATCGGCCATCTGCCGGGGTAGTTGATGCTCCCAGAAATTCGCCGACGTCGAGTCACGGATGCTCTCGTCTGGCCCGTCGGCGGCACCCCACCGCTTACCCAGCTCGTGAAATTCGCCAACGTACGCCGGTCGTTCCTTGCGAGGCAGTCCAGCGGTGACGCGTTCGAGGTAGGAGGCAAGTCCGTGGGAATAGCAGATCAGCGCAACCCGTAGACCACTCTTGGTCAGTCGTCTCGCCTGCTCGACGGCCAGAAATGTCTTGCCGCTACCCGCTCCTCCCCTGATCTCGACTCGCTTGAGCTCGCGGATTGCACTGAGGATCACCGACTGCTGAGCGGTCAGGGCGTCTGCGGTGTCACTGTGCTCCAGTGCGCGGGCGACCACGTCGAGTTGCGGGAGGCCGCGTCCGCCGAGCACTGTCTGGAGTTGGGTGATACCTCGGGTGCTCAGATGGGGCAGGCCGCCGGCCTGCTTGAGCGACACGGCCCGGATCAGCGGCAGCAACTGGTCGAGTTGGTTGCGGTCGATCACCTTCCACCGCGGGCAGTCGGGAAGTTCGAAGTCATCCTCGATCTCGGCGTAGGGCAGCACCACCATGTGCGTCCACCGCACGCGACCCTGCGTCCACCGGGGATCGGACTCGACGAAGCTGCGCAGTGCATAGCAACTGCCGCGCACCTGGGTGACGGGGTCTATCGACTTGTGGTTGCCTCGATACCCCTGCCGCCAAGTGGTGCCGTCGTGCCACACGTCCCCGCCCTTGACCTCGAGGCACACGATGCCGGCTCCTTCGATGGCGACCACGAAGTCGATCTCGTGATCCTTGTCGCGGTCGGTGACCCGCTGACCGCTGATCAGCAGATCCTCGTCCATCAGTTGCTGATGCAACCGCTTCCACACCGCTTCCTCGCTACCGGTGACGAACTGCGGATCAGGCGGGATGGTGATCGGCACGGGTCACACCGCGCTGGTTGCGTCGGACCGGGTGGAGCGTTTCGCGTACATGCGTCGAGGTAACCACAGTTATCGGGGCGTTGAAGTATGAACCGTTGATGCTAAATTTCGTCAGCAGGTCGCCGGCATTCGCGCGCGGCAAGATCACACGGTTCAGTTCAGAGGAGTCGAACATTTCTTCGACTGCGATATGAAACCGCTCGCGAAAGCTGTCGAATTCGCGCCTCCCCTCCCAACCAGGGGATGCGAAGTCATGAATTAAGACCACAATCTGTCGGTCATTGAGAATTTCAAAGCAAGCCACGTCATCGTTGTCCTCTCGCCTCGCGAAGGGGACAAGATTTCGGTCGGGATAACGGTCAGCGAGACCACTCATTCGAACTTCAAGCGACTCGCCGGTCATGGTGTCCCAGGGATCAAAGAAGAGCAGTTCGAGCTCGGCCAGACGCAACAACTCCGGAGGATACTTGAATCGCTTGGGGAGAAGGCGTTGATCCAATAACACCGCCTCCATCACCGACCGAACCTGGCCAGTGACGTTGCCTCGCAAGAAATCATAGTTGCACAACTTCCTTCAGCTCATTGTATGAGTCACTGACCCAAACCCTTGCGCTGTGAATCTCGACCTCGCGTGCCCCTTCCCATTGACAGCGAAGCACCACAGCGCCGTCGACTGGATCGACGGTCACGAGCGCGACTTCAGTAAGTCCTGCATCGATACGGTCGGGTGCCCGTACCATCGTATTGGTCAGTGCACCTTCGAATCTCAGCCGCATTACTGCGTCAAGGCAGATCCACATCTCGCTCACATCTGCATACGGCCCGCTCGCTGGGCGAGAGAACACTCCGAAAGCGAGCAAGACCGAATAACCATTGTTGACGAACTCAAAATGGTTGAGAAGACCTTCAGAAAGATGATCCAAGGCGGTAAGGGCCTTCTGAATATCAATGAGCCCCGAAGATATCATTTGGATATGACCTCAATTCCGTGCGCGAGGCTGGGCTGCACGACGTTGCCGTACTCATCGAGATAATTGCCCGCGTCGTTCCGCACTCGGATGTCCCAGCCTCCGTCACGACTCACGATCTGCGCACGTTGACCGACTCAGGGAGCAGGACTCAGGGTTGACACCAAAGTCATTACATTAAACGCCGACCTCAATCAGATGCAACGCGTATCGCGCGTTTCCTAATCCCTTGCAAGAATTGCGTAAAAGTCTCTTCCTCCGATGTAGGCCCGACTTGTATCCCTAGAGCAAGCAGCTCCGCCGCGACTCGGCCGTCGTCATTTGCAGTGCGACGGAAAAGTTCGTCGATCTCCCTTGTGAGACCGACCGCGGCCGCGCGCCCGCCGTTGTCATCAAGGAACGCTTGTAACGCATCCCAAACGTCGCCACCATAGATGTCGTAGTCTTGGTGTAGGTAACCTTTGGCCAATTCTTCGAGATAATTCATAATCTCCTCCGATCTGTTGGATAAGATATACACCGCTTTATCTCGGAATTGCAGGGAATGCGGTAGCCACGTAGTAGCCGAGATCTTCTATTCCCCCAGGTCGGAGAATAACGCGTATTTGTGATACATTTATCGTATTGCCCGAGTTACGGAATAGGGTTCTGCCAACAATATCTCCCACATCACCCTCGAGACGTAGCTGAGGCTTTCCACTGTCAAGCCAAGTCTCAATATCCGTACTGTGTGAACGTAGCAAAGACTTCACCGCCGCCTCCGCCGTCGGCAGATCAAAGAAGGTAGATGCCGCCTGCATTGACGGTCTCGCTCCAACGAATCGACTTCTCAGGTACTCGTCACTCTTACCAACATGCCTCTCGATGGCGTGGCCACCCGCATCTTCATGCGCCTGCAGCGATCCCCCCGGGAAGCTATCGCAATCCACGGGCATCAACCCCAGCGGATCCGCCACCACCGTCGGATTCATCGGGTACGCATACGGATTGGGGGCGGGTGCGAGGCCGAGCGGGTCCGGTGTCAGGTAGCGACCGGTGTCAGGGCTGTAGTAGCGCATCAGGTTGTAGAAGAGGCCCGACTCCTCATCGGCGTACTGGCCAGGAAATCGCAGCGGGGTCGACTCGCCCGACCACGATGACTGACCCCACAGCGTCGTCGTGGCGCGGCCGACCAGTGCACCCGAGTCGGGGTCCAGGAGACCGACAGGCATACCGATCTGGTCGGCGACGATCGCGAAGAACTGTCGGTCGATCTCGTCCTGCGGCCGCGCATTGACCGGGTCGTCCTCATCGGTCAGATTCAGTAGGCCACCGGCCGCCGTATCGCCAACACTGCCCGCCAGTTGTCCCACCGGGACGAGGCCGCCCGGGGTGTACACCCATGACAACACGGCGCCCGTCGCCTCATCTACCTGCTCGACCAGTTGCGTCCCCGACCACCGGAACACCACCCTCGAGCCGTCATCCGCGACCTTCGCAACCCGACGCCCCAGCGGGTCGTACTCGTACCCCCAACGACGTCCCGCCGGATCCACCAACCACCGCAAACGATCCCACGCGTCCCAGCCGTACTCCCACACATCGGGCTTACGACTCAGCCGTCGCCGCACCACCTGCACCACACGACCGGCCCCGTCGTACGAGTACGAACACCTGCCGTCATCGGCGAGACGACCATCGCGATAGGTCCACCCGCGTCGCTCCCCCGCCACCGACTCGGCGACGATGTTGTTCCCGCTGTCGTAGTCGAACGACTCCCGGGCAGCCCCGTCGACGTCGGACACCGACGTGACCCGTCCCAGCGCATCCAGGTCAAACCGTGCGGTCTTCCCCAGTCCTTCGCGTGCCGGGCCCTCACCGGTCACCGCCTGTAGTGCACCGTCGGGCCGGTACGCAAACGCACTCGACGCGGACAGACGTTCGGTCTGCTGAACACCCATCCCGAGATCGAGCCGCCGCGGATCCTTCACACCACCCACCACGGATCGACGAGCCAACCGACCGGAGGCGTCCCAGGATGAGTCGATGGCCACCGTGCCGAAGCCACGTCGAGTCTCACGGCCGAGCGCATCCACCGAGAGATCGATCGACCGTCCGTCGACGTCGATCCCAGCCACCGCACCGCGAATGTCGTAGGTGTAGCCCGTCGACGCGCCTGCGGGTGTGTATCTACTCAGCAGGGTGCCGCTCGCACTCCACACCGAACGGACCGCGGCGCCATCCCACGACTCCGACACCAGCCGACCGACCGCGTCGTACTCGAATTCAGTCTGTCCGAAGCTGTTCTGCGCGGCGACCATCCGACCGAGAGGGTCACGCTCGTAGGTGACCATCTCCTCGTCCGAGCGCTCCCCCACCAGACAGCCCGAGACGTCGTAGGTGTAGTCGATCCGTTGGTCTGCACCGTTGATCTTCCATGCCAACCGTCCGACCTCGTCGTACCCGAACATCGTTGCTGCACCGGAGAAGTCGACCTCGCGGACGACCCGTCCATCAGGGTTGTACTCGTAGCCCCACCGCTGACCCAGCGGATTCACCACACCGATCAACCGTCGAGCGCTGTCGTACTCGAACACGGTTATCGCACCGTCGGCGTCGATACGCGTCACCGGCAGGTCGTAGAAGCCGTAGTACCAACGTGTTTCGGATCCCACCGCGTCGACGTGCGACAGCCGATTACCCTCACCGTCGTAGGTCCAGCGCTGTTCGGCGCCGTCGGGCGCGACCTCCGCGAGCAGCCGACCTTCGGGGTCGTACCGGCGCTGCGTGATCCCGCCGTCCGCGGCGATCACGCGCACGGGCCGGCCGAGCGGGTCGTACTCAATCTGCGTGGCGTATCCGATCGCGTCCTCGACCCGTGTCGGCAAACCGGCGGCGTTCGAATCCATGGTGACGCGACGCCCGTCGGTATCCAATTGCGCAGCCGGAGCACCCGTAGGCGCTCGTTCGACGCTGCTGGTGCTGCCCGCGGCATCGGTAACCGACACGGCGTTGCCGCGTTCGTCATATCGGATGGTCTCGGTGGTGCCGTCCGGGTGGGTGATGCGCGACGGCAGACCCTGGGCCGCGTACGCCATCGACGTGGAGCCTCCCGTGGGACCGGTCACGCTCACGAGGTCACCGCGGCCGTCGTAGTCGAATGATGTTGTGGCGCCAGACGGATCTGTGCTGCTGATGGGGTTGCGCCGCAGGTCCCAGCGGGTCACGGTCTCCCGTCCGACCGGGTCGATGACGCGTTGCGGTCGGCCGTCCACGTCGATGGCGTAGTAGGTGGTGGCGCCCACCGCGTCGGTGAACGCGGTGACGGTGCCGGTCCCGTCCGGCAGGTCGCGATAGTCGAACCGCCCGGCCCACACCCCGTCGGTGCCGGTCTGATAGATCACGCGACCGGCGTCATCGTAGGTGTTCTCATACGTCTGGCCGATGGAGTCGGTCCACCGGACCATGCGATGATCGTCATAACCGAACGACGTGGTCGCACCGGCGGCGTCGGTGATCCAGGTCAGATCACCCTCCGTGTAACCGAATTCGCGCAAGGTGGTCGACGTGACACCCATTGCGTCAACGGTGATCGCGCGATACCGAGTGACGCGACCGTCGACGGTGTCGATGGAGATGCGGTAACCGCCCGAGTGCTCGACGCTGATCGGCACACCCTTGTCGCTATAGCCGAAAAGTATTCGGTTGCGGTTGCGATCGGTGATGGCGGAGACCGTGAAGGCACCGGCGTCGATGTCGGCGCCACCGAGCTGGGGTTTGGGGTCGAACCAGTAGTGACGGTCGCCGGTACGGTCGGTGAGGACGTAGCCGCCCACGGGTGTGCGTGCAAGGCGCCACAGGCTCCCGCGTTCCGGAACCGCGGTCTCACCCTCGGTGACGGGTGGGAACCGCAGGACCACTCCGTCGGGATCGACCGTGGTGACGCCGTCGTCGTCGGCAACAGCCCTCGCGTCCAGCGTGCTTGACCACGACGGTCCGAACCACTGCCCGCCCCGGAACTGCGAGCGGTGGGTCCGCACCAGCAGCAGCGGCAGAATGCCGGGTAGGTCGACATCGATTGCGGGCAGGAAGTATTCGCCGGTCGCCACGTCGACCGGTTCGCCCCTGGCCGTACACAACTCGCGGTCGGTGGACGCGTGCGGGCGCTCGTGATCGATAGGGTCATCGGGTACGTGCGGATCAGTCGGTTCGTAGACTGGGTGCTCACCACCGCCGGCGCCGTGCGGCGTGCCGCCTGTGGTGGCGTCGCGCGGAATGGCACCGCCCGTGTCGGCTGCTCGCGTCGGTGCGGCGACGACCGGTTCGGGTGCCTTGCCGACTATGCCGGCGGCCGGTTGGTCCATGCGAGGTGTCGCCGACACCGCAGCATCGGCGACACGACCTGCAGCGCCAGAGCCCGGGGTGCTGGACACCGCATCCGGCCGTGCCCCGGAACTGTATTCGGGCAAACCGGAGTCGGCGGCTCGTGGCGCACTGGCAGGAT
Source organism: Williamsia sterculiae (assembly GCF_900156495.1). GTDB lineage: Bacteria > Actinomycetota > Actinomycetes > Mycobacteriales > Mycobacteriaceae > Williamsia_B > Williamsia_B sterculiae. Next base: position 62,129 of record NZ_FTNT01000014.1, on the reverse strand, counting down.
TCGAGGGTGCCGCGTCCGCACGCGAAGCCTGGACCGGTCCGCGCGTCTCGGGCGCCCTGGCGTCGGCCGCGGGCGACGAGTTGGCCGGCGCGGTGTGCGGTGGTCCCACCGGTGTTCCGGTATGGGGCGTGGCCGCGGCGAGGGGTGGTGCCTCCGTCGGTGAGACCGGCGTGCGTGGCGGTTCTGGCGCGTGCGATGGTTGCGGGGTGGGTGTGTCCCGCGCCGGAGCGGTGTCGACATCACGGTCGGGTGTGGGCGTTCGGTCGGGAGCGTCCGGTTTCGTCACATCACCGGGTGCGCGTGGATCGTGCGGCTCGGTATGCGATGGCCGGTCATGCGGCCCACCGGGACCATCGGGTCCGTGCGGCGGCGCGCCACCGTCCTCCGGCGCGCGGGAGCTGTCGTGAGGTTCGGGATCCGGTCCGTCGTCCCGAACAGGGTTCGGGGTCTCGCGTTCCGGTGGGACGTCGTGATGAGGTGTCGGTGACGGGTCACCGACGGGTGACTTGGACTCAGGAGCGTCGTGAGCACCAGGCGGGTCGCTCGGATCATGGTGGGGCGAACCATCACGCGCGGGCGGAGTGGTGTCGGTCGGCGGAGTCCGGTCGGATGGACCGTGGTCGGTTGTCGCCGGTCCGTCGGGCGAACCGGAGGGGTCGCGGCCCGGTGGGCCGGAGTCGTGCGGGGTCGCATCGACGCGTTGCGGCTCGGGCTGTCCCGGGTGGCCGGCCTGTGACGGCGGTGGACCGTCGTGCACCTCACTCACCGGAGTCTCGGTGCGTGGGGTCTCGTGTGACGCCGTGGCGACATGTCCCTGCCCCAATGGGGTTTCGCCGATGTGTGGCGCCGTAGGGCGCGCGTCCGACAATCCGTGGCCGGCTGCCGATGCCGCGTCACGGACTCCTGCGGTCGCCCCCTCGCGAGCCGCGTTTCCGGCCATCGAGGTCGCTTCACGACCGGCGCCGGAGGCGGCGCGCGCCGCACCCGACAGCGCGCCGGCACCTTTGGGTCCGGGGGCGGCAAGTGAGGCGACGTTGGCGGTCAGCGCACCCATGGCTTGGGCGGGATCCTTACTCCAACCGGTGCCGATGAACGCCTTTCCCAGTTCTTTGGGATCCGACGCGACCTTGACCAGACCGGCCGCGAGAGCGGTGGAGTTCCTGGCGTATTCAGCGGGATGGCTGACGTTGTAAGGATCCTGCGGACTCAGGGTGCGCACCATCTTGACGGTGTCGGTGACCACGCCCAGCGCGCCGGCCGAGAAGTGACCCGATGCGATGTTGCCGGCCGTGTAGAGATCCCCGAGTGAGTCGGTCAGACGTTCACCGGCGGCGGGCATCGGTGGCGCCTGTCCGGCAGCGCCGCGCAGCGCACCCGCTGCGTCGTCGGCCGCGGCGTTCCGCTGATCACGCGCACGCTTGAGGACGTCGTTTGCCTGCTGTTTCAACGCGGGACCGGGGTCGGGTCCGAAGATCGGCGCGGTCGGCCGGACGTCGGTGACGCGGGCGTTATATGCGCGGGCCGCGGTGTTGTACGAGTTGGTCCGGGTGGTGACGTCGGCCGCCCACGCATCGTGTTGGCGCTGGGCCTCTTTCCACAGACGCACGGCCTCGGCGGCCTGCTTCTGGGCGGCCTCCACCGCACCGGCAAGTGCGGTCAGGGCGCCGGAGGCTGCGTCACAGGCGTCGGCAGCGGTGAACCACTTGGGGAATTCGGTCGCCGTCTTCTGGTGGTAGGCCTCGGCGCCGTCGCCCGACCAGTTCCCCACCGAGATGCCACGGAGACCCGAACCACCCTGTTCCAGCGATCCCGACATCGAGGTCAACGACGACGCCCGGTCGTGGAGCGCACCGGGGTCGCCGTGGACGAGTTCCTTGGGGTCGTCGGTCTCGTCGAGCGACTTCTCGTCGGGAGTGGCCCCGAGTTGGTCGGCCACGTAATCGCCGAAGTCTTCGACGGCGTTCGCGGCCCCGTCGAGACCTACGTCCCGGAGACCATCACCGACGAGATCGGTCGCGCCGTCAACGGCCTTTCCGAGCACCTTCTCGCCGGAGTGGACAAGGTCCTCCCCGGCGTCGACGATGTTGTCGAAGAGGCCCACGGACTACTTCGACGCGGCGGCGACAGTGTTGATCGCCTGGCCACCGAGGCTCGTCTCGTACCCCTTCTGCAGCGAGTCACCCATGGAGGTCAGGCTGTTCTCGATGTCGCCCCGGACAGCGAGGACCGACTCCGGCGAGATGTCGGGATGAGTCAGTTTGTCGACGTTGTGGTTCAGCAGCTGGCCTGCGGACATGTCGTCGGTGCCCCTGGTGATGATGTTGCCTGCGTCGTCCGTGACGCTTTCCTTCTGCAGGCTTGGGTCGCCGACCAGGTCGTTCGCGAAGTCCTTGAAGGTGTCGCTGGCGTATTTGTCCTGGGTCTCGTACATGCCGGCACCGAGGTGCAGGGCGTGGCCGATGTCGTTGGCCGCCCTGACCAGGGCACGCATACCCCATTCCCACCGCTGACAGAAGTCGTCCATCGCCGCCTTGGCGTTCGGACGGCTCATCTGCTCGCCGGTGAGCTGGAGCTCACTGAAGCCGCGGCCCGTCTGACCGGTGTAGGAGCCGATGACCGGCGCCCCCGACAAGCCGCCGATGACCCCGTTGATGCCGTCAGCCGCCTGTTTGAGGACGGCGGGCTGTACATCGACGTCCATCACATCCCCTTCAGTACGTCGGGTGGAAACACCATCACGTCTGCTTGGTGTGCGTCCACGACCAGCCCCGTAGGGACCGGACCCTGGGTGACCACGCTAGCAACGAACACACCCCCGGTCACTTCGTAAGCCTTGACAGATGCCAGGTCGCGACCCGCGGCATGCGCGAAGTCCTGGGCCCGCTTCCAGGTGGTGAATGCGACGCTCCACGGGACGTCGTCGACCACGAGGGTGAAGAACTCGTCGTTGACGTCGAGCGGGACGTACAGGGTCTGGTCGCGGAGAGCCTCAAGTAGCTCCTCGGGCTGACCGTAGCCGGCGAAGAACGCTGCGCGCTCCTGCGTGAAGTCCACTTGGCTCACCCCTCGTCATCGTTCGTCTCCCGTTCGATGATGTCGATCGCCATCGGCTCGCGCCAGGGCGGGTGTCGGTTGGTTGGGGGACAGGAAGTAAGTCGGGTACGTCTGCGCGATAGCCTCAAGCAAGCCCTACAGCTTATCAATACGTTTGCGATACTTCTTCTCTAGACGTGAGTACTTCTTCCACGAGCCCTGATACTCATGTGCTGCGATCAATACGCCTAGAACAATCGTTACTGGAATAATTTTGAACTTAACGTCGTCGGCGCTTGCATGCATAAAAGAATTAAAGCACCATGCGAATACAGCGCCAAAAAATATCTGTGCCGCAATCCCGGAAAATTTCCGCACCATCGCAACGTGGTGTGCTGCACGTGCGTACAGCGTAAGTGTCTGGCGGTCATTTATGCATTGCGGCAGGTCCCATTCGTTACCATACTTCTGTTGGTGTCGCCGCCATTTCTCGCAGGTGTCCGCGGGAACTGTTGTGGTTGGATCCGGATAGCGTGTGACTCCGACTTTATCCGCGAACGAAGCTCTTAATTCATTGTGGAACCGTAGCCAGAACCACACGCTGCCCGCTGAGCCAAACGCGAGGCAGGCGAGAACAACGTAACCATTATTCAATAGAGTAATGGGTCTTATGACGACGAGCGTGGCGATCAAAGCGAGGGCAAAGCGTAGCGGGGCGAGCCGTATTGTAGATCTAATCATACTTGCAGGCCTATGAAAGGATTCAATTGAGTGCACCATAAGGGAGTAGTAACCAGAACACGACAGGATCGCGGCCCCGATTACCCACAGTCGCATCTCTAGCCATAGGGCGTTTCCGACGAGTCCAACTCCAGAAGTTGGTCCCAGCAGACCCGTCATCTCCAGGAAGCACCAGCCAAACATAAAAACGAGACAGGCCACAGGAAGAGCGAGAAAGTATGCGCCTACTCGATACCACCAGTAGTAGCGACGTGGCGGAGCTATCGTTAACAACACGGGCATACTCACTCCTGTAATAGACTGGATCATCGCAATGCTGCCTGGCCGAGGGTCAACCAGACCAAGAGCAGTATGTTCGTGGGGTCTGACATCGCACTTTGCGACCGAGGCTTCGATAAAGATGACTCAGGCCGCTGTGTAAATTCAGATTGCGTGGTCTTCACCGCACTCTCAACTCATCGCCGCACAACCACATCCGCACTTTGTCGTCGACAGAAGATCAACTCGACCCTAACCACCCGCACCTCCGTCGCCTTCGACAGCAGCGACGCGTAGATGCCGAGTTGGGTGAAGTACGCATCGACGGTTGCTGCGGAGACGCCCAGGTCGGTCTTGTAGTCGGCGATGACCAGGTCGCTGCCGTCGCGGTAGACAAGGTCGGCGATGCCCTCGATCGCTGTCTCGCCGTCGGGGGCCATCCCATAGAGCGGCATTTCCGTCCAGTACTCGGAGGCCGCGGCGCGACGGACGACGTCGCACGCCAACGTCGATCGCACCATCGCGGTGAACGACTCGATGTCGGTGATGCCCGCGCTCAGGCCGATGGCCTCGGCGCCCTCCGCCACCGACGGGTCATCCGGCTCCACGAGCCCGATCGTGTCGAGGACGGTGTGCAGCGCGGTCCCGACTTCTTTGCCGTGGTCGACAGCTCCGGTCGAGGACGGGAGTATCTCGTCGTCAGGACGGGCCGGCGCCCCGTACCCGCCCTTCACCGCAGCGTGCACGGGCGACTCCCCGTGCACGATCGACGTCACCGACATCAGCGACACCTTCGACGAGTTCTCCTTCACCAGCGCGGTCGTCGCGAGCCACTCATCCCACGTCTCGCCGACGGTCGACGGTTCCACCACCGGCTCCTCGAACCGCTCGATGTCGCGCAGCTCGGGCGCCACCGGATCGACCACAGCGTCGAGTCCGGGCTGCAGCACCGCGCTCCACGCGTCGCGAGTGCCGCCATAACCCGACACCGCGAGTTGTGACTCGGCCCGCGTGCACGCGACGTACAACAACCGGATCCTCTCGGCCATCGCATGTTGCTTCTCGCGCGCACTCGCGGTCTCGTAGTCGACGCTCTTCGCGCCCTTCGAGATGTAGGAGTGCATGGTTCCGTCGTCGTCGACGATCAGCGGTTCGGCCTGACGCCGCACTCCCCCGCTCATCCCGGCGAGCACCACCATCGGGAACTGCAGACCCTTCGCGGCGTGAATCGTCATGATGCGAACCGCATTCACCCCGATCTCCGGCAGCACCGCCTCGGCGACGCGGGCGGTCTCCTCCTGCTGCGTCGCCGCCCAGTCGAGGTATTCGCGCAGCGATCCGCGGTCCTCTTCGTACCAGGCGTGAGCCTGGTCGATGACGAAACGCAGCCGCCGCCACACGTCCCGGTGCCGCGGCGAATCCATCGACACCTCGAACACCCGCCGGTCGACGGCGAGCTTGCTCAGCAGCTGTCCCGGCGTCAGCTGGCCCAGCTCGAACCACACCTCACGCAGGTAGCGCAGGCCGGAGGCAACAGGCGACTCCTCCAGCCCGGGCTGCGGATCCCCGTACCAGTTCCACCGTCCACCCGCAGCCTTCCAGCGCAGCAGATCGTCGTCGCCGCATCCGAACAGTGGTGTGCGCAGTGCACCGACCAGCGCAGCCTCGTCGGCCGTGTTCGCCAGCGCTCGCGCGGTCAGCAGTAGGTCGTGGACCTCCTGCGTCGAGTACACAAGAGACGATGCCTCGGATCGGAACTCGATACCCGCGTCGTCGAGCGACCGCTCGAGATATGGCAGCACCGTGCGCGAAGGGATGAGAATACAGATGTCGCGCAGCGCGATCGGCTTGTGCTCATAGCCGTCGCCGGCGCGCACCTCTTTGCGCCACCCGTCGTTCACCGCGGCGTAGATGATCTGCGCGACGTCGCGGGCCTCCCGCGTCCGCGCGAGCTCGCTGCCGCTGAGGTCCGCTTCGTCCTCGGTGGCATCGGTCGTCTCGGCAAAGACGAACGCGCCGGGCCCGCCGGCAGTATCCCACTCCGGCCGACCCGGCGCGGCATCGAGCGGCTGATACTCCGGCTGAATCCGCGGCTCAGCGGCGATCAGCGCACCGAACACGTGATTCACCCAGGAGATGACGGGCACCGTCGACCGAAAGTTGGTCGTGAGGCTGACAATGTCGTCGGCTGGTGTCGCCTCTCGCGCGGTCATGTAGGCGGCGATGTCGGCGCGACGGAAACGGTAGATGGACTGCTTCGGATCGCCGACGGTGAACAGCCGACCCTCGGCGTCGGCCCCGGCGACGATGTTGCTCACCAGCTCGAGCTGGAGTGGATCGGTGTCCTGGAACTCGTCGAGCATGATCCGCTCGTACCGAGCGTGTACCGCCTTCTGCACCGCCGGATCGCGAGTCACGTTGCGGGCCAGCACCAACAGATCATGGAATTCCAACTCACCCGTACGCCGTCGCGCGTCGGCCTCGTCGAGGATGATGCGCGACAGGTGATGCGTCAGCACGTCGACGGCGCTGCCGATGTACCGGCCGGCGACCTCCGGCCCGAGGGCCTTGAGCTCGCGGAGCTGTTCCTTGATCTCTCGGACGCGCGCTGCACCGCCGGTCCAGCACGCGCCCTTGCCCTTGTTCGGCGCACCTGGCGCGGCGAGCGCGAGGGGCACCCAGCGATCGGTGTCGATCCCTGCACACAGGTCGTCACGCCAGGCGATCACCTCGGAGATACGCACGGCAAGACCGTCTTCGGGGTCCAAGCAGCCGCCGAGGCAGTCGGCCAGATCGTCGACGACTGACTCGATCTCACTGATGTCGGCCTCAGCGAGCGCCGGTGTGGGCTCAGCCACGGCAAGGCGGTCCCAGCTGCGGTCGAGCGAGTCGGCGTAGGTGCGCACCTGGTCGATGGACGCTCCCGCGGCGAGGATGATGCTGGTGGCGGCGACAAGGTCCGGCGGGCAGAGGTCACGGTCGCCGAACAACTGCGCGCGGATCCGCTGCCAGCGGTGCTCAAAGCCGAGCTGCGAGCCGAGCGCATCGACGACCGAGATCCTCGGCGGGACGTGCGCCTCCAGCGGGTGCTCGCTGATGATCCGAGCCGCGAACGCGTGCAGTGTCCCGAGCGCGGCCGTGTCGACGGCGAGCAGCGCACGTTCGGCCCGGTCCCCACTGTGCTGCGCCAGCTCGACACGAATGCGTTCGCGCAGTTCGGCGGCGGCCTTCTCGGTGAAGGTGATCGCAGCGATGCGGTCCAGGTCGACGCCATCCCCGATCACGAGCTGACAGATGCGCGACACCATCGCGTGGGTCTTACCACTGCCGGCGCCGGCTTCGACGAACAGCGTGCTGCGGGTGTCGGTGGTGATACGCGTACGGGCCGCGGCATCGACGAGTGCCTGCTCAGTCATCGTCACTTCCCGTACTTCGCCGTGTACTCGGCGATCTCGTCGACGTCATCCAGGTTGGTCCAGCTGCGGCGGAGGCCGGCGATCCCGATCAGTTCGAGCAGGTCGTCACCCCAGTGACTGTCGACGGGTTTCGGCGGGAAGTAACCGGCGCGGATCGCGTCGCACACCAGGCGCAGGTCCTCGACGAGGATGTCCTGCACCGCGTCGTCGATCCGGTACCCGACTTCTTCGAAACCGCCCTTGCGGGTGATGAACCAGTAGCGGGTGTCGACGGGCGCACCCAGGTCACGGGCGGCGTGAGCGTAGATCGGGAGCTGGAACTTGGTTCCCTCGTCGGTGGGTGTGCCGGCGGTGATCCCACTGTAGGGAGTGGGTGAGCCGCTCTTGTAGTCGGTGACGCGGACTGCTCCGTCACGGAGGTCGATGCGGTCGACGGATCCTCGTAGAGTGATCGGCGCGCCGGGTAGGAGGAGTTCGAGTGCGTCGAATTTGCGCTCTACGGAGTGGGGTCCCCAGCCGGTGTTGTGGTCAGCGAGGTCGTGGTCGTAGAAGTCTTCGATGTCGGCGCGGATGCGCGCCCGGTCGCGGTCCCACAGCTGGGCTAGCCATCCGGGTGAATCATCGCGCTCGCGAGCAAGTTCCGCGTCGGCCAGCGTCAACAGCCGCTCCAACGAGGGTTCGTCGCCGTCGATCCGTTCCTGGATGTACTTCTCCAGAGTCCGGTGGATCAGGTTGCCGCTGGTGAGTGCGTCGATCTGTGGGTCGGCGTCGGGGTCGGCAAGAACGTCCACACAAAGGACCTTGGTGAGGAACAGTCGGTACGGGCTGGCCACCCAGTCTTGCAGCGTGGTTGCGGCGATGGGCTCGTCGAGGACTCGGATGAGATCGGCGACGGCGGAAACGTTCCCGTTGAAGCGGGTGAACCGGCCGTGAAGACGGTCGCTACGCATGGTCATGCCGAGGGTGACGGTCGGGTCGTCGATGACGCCGCGGCGCTCGTGTGCCGGCACGACGGCGAGTGCGCGCTGGCGCCATTCGGTGGCCGATGCCGCGCTGCATCCAAGACGCGGGTCGATGGACTGCACGGCGGAATCGAACGATTCGACGGTGACGATGGCGTCGACGCCGCGGGTGTCGTCGCCCCAGCTCGTGATGCCGACGGGGTGGCCGGCGAGGTGTTCCAGCGTGGGGAGCAGCCAGCGTGACGGGACCTTCTCGGCGCCTCCGCGGAGGCTGCCGCGGGGGAAGGTGATGACGCGGTGGTGTTCGCCGGCAGCAAGAGTGCGTTCAAATACGGCGCGCTGGTATGCGATGTCGTCGGCGGGCGTGATGCCGGTGACCTCGGGCGGGAGCAGCGGGTTCGGGGTACGGCGTGTGGGAATGATTCCCTCGGCGGCCCCGACGATGATGCTGACGGCAAGGTCGCGTCCGACGCCGTCGCTGAGCGGCCCGATGCTGACGCCGACACCGCGGGTGCCCACGCGACCGATGTGCGACCGGACGCGGGTGTCCACCGCATCAGCGATTCGCCCGGCGGTGGGTGCCGGGGCGATGCCCTCGATCTGGGTGAGGTCGGCGATGAGGGATCGGATGGCCTCTAGATCCCGCACGGCGAGCTCGTCGGTCGGCGGTCGAAACATCGCGTCGATCAGACCGGAGAGCGCTGTGGACGCCTCGGTCCAACTGGCAGCCTGGTGGATCTCCGCGAGGTGATGCCGAAGGTCGGTGACCCATGCGTGGAGAGCTTCTGCGGCGCTCGCGTGACTGCCCTCCACCCGTCCGGGCGCGAGGCGCTCCCAATCGTCGCCGCGAACGATCGGAACCTTCTTGCGCGTCAGCCGTTCGACGAGCGGTTGACCCATCATGCCGTCCGCCAGCGGCGGCTGGGTCAGCGTGCGCTCGGACAGTACGTCAAGGAGTTCCCGGCGCGGGATGTCATCGGGATCGAAGCGGAGCAGGGTACGAAGAGCCCGCGCGACTGGCCGATCGGCGAGCCCCTCCGCATCCGGCCCATTGATGACGACACCAGCGGCCGCGAGGTGCTCATGCAGCAGACGCAGATACGGCTCTGCCGAGCCGTAGTGGATCGCGATGCGATGAGCGGGCGTTCCGTCGGCTAAGTGCTGCCGCACCAGCCGCGCCACCGCCCGCACCTCGTCGTCTGCGTCGGAGGCGTGGATGACTTGCGTGCCGAACTCGGGCGAGGACGCCTCAATGACCGAACCACGCGCGGCCAACGCGTGCACAAGCAGCGCATCACGTGGCGTGCTCGGAGTCGGGCCGTAGACAATCACCTCGCCGAGTTGCTCGAGGTTATCTATCGCGGCCCGGTACGCCTCGGATGGCACGTAGTATTCAGCCGTCAAAGACGCAACCGCAGCGTCGAAGATGCGCAGCACTTCTCCGGCCAACGTGGTGGGTGCCGTCATAGTATTTGTGTTTAGATGGGCGATCTCCCAGCAGGCGGCGGCCAGGGCTTCGGCGGTGATGAGCTGCTCGGCTACCTCGGCGAAGAGTCCAGGGTCGGTAGCGAGGGCGGAATCGACCGTTGCGGCGATTGTGGCGCGGCTCAGTCGAACCCTGGGGGATAGCTTGGCGCCCGCGATTCGCTCAACGAGGCTGCCCAGTGTCTCCACCCGCAGATTGGCCACTCCGCCGCCAAGACTCAGGGCACGGATCACGTCGGCGCGCGACGACGAGTTGGGGACCACTACCGTCAAAGGGACAGCCCATGAGCTGCGACAGCCCGCCACCGTCTGCATCAGCTGGCTGAGGGGCTCGTTGCTCACGAGACAGTCGTATCAGGACACTCAGACAGAATTCTCGGGCATCGTCGCATCAATGCTTGCCGCTCCCACCTGGAGTGATCACCACCGGTGACCAAATGTGGTCGCTGTAATGCGATTTTCCTGTCTCACTCCACCGGTTCCGAACCTTCCAGGGGAACCACATTTGCGTACTTGCGTTCGGAGTCATGGCGATCGTGAGATTAAAGAGAGGTGTGTTCACGTGGATGCGCGGAACGCCGTAAGCACGGCACATCGGGTCTAAGCTCATCCAACCGCAACCGTGGGTGCTCCAGCTCTTCATACAACGCGGATTCGCCGCCGCCTCGGCACTTGTTCGGATATGAATAGCTCGATGAGGCGTAGCGACGCTCTGCCATGCCTCGTCTCGACGCTGACTCGAGGATACACAATAATTGTCAGAGCGTCGTGCAAGAATGCTGTGCAACCAATTCTGCTGGTCGGAGCAACGCCGTGTACAAGTTCCTTGGGATACTCATCCTGGTCGTATTTGTCCTGCTGTTAGCCCTCGTTCTATGTCTGATGGTGATCGGTGCGAGCATGTACCAATCCCAGCTTGCGCGCCGTCTGCGGACGGTGGATTGGCTGCGCCCGTTCCGGGCAAGATTGATCGCGCGCCAGTCCGAGCGGCAACGCCTCAGTGCGGAGCGCGCCGAACAGGAGTTCCGCCGCACGGACCCTCTCGGCGCACTGGCAGCCGACCTGCAACGCAGCCGTCGAGCACGTCAGCAGGCCTGCGACGATATACTGGTGGAGGTCGGTGATGCACTTGGTCAAACGAGCACCGACGTTGACGGCGATCAGTTCATGTTCCGCGCCCTCGACGCGTGGAATGGGCGTGAATTCAGCGAGCGCCCGGTGCGAGATGCGACGTTCATCGAGCGGTACTCGCCAGCGCTTAAACCGCTCGAATGGTTCCGCTCCGAACCGGAACCCTCAACCCCGGAGGTAGAGAGTCACGCGCGGCGACTGTTGATGACCAGCGAGGAGCGGGCGGCCGTCGACGTCATGCGCACCGATCGCACGGGCGCATTGGCCTACGCCGCGGCACGACTCGCGTCGCGAACGTCGTCGTACAACTGCTGGAGCACTGATTTCTTCGACACCTACGGCGTGCGCGTGGACCTGGATGATGAAGTTACGTCGATCTCGCGACGTGCTGCCGATATCGCACACCGCATCGCCGTTCTCGGACCACCACCGGACGGTGAACTACGCGACGATCTTGAGGTCGCCGAAGCGTACTGCTCGAGGGCGCAACTGCTAAACCAACAGCTCGACGTGCACATGGAAAGGTTGATGGCGTTTGCGACGTATGAGCAAGGCGTCGCGCAGGTCGAAATCGGGGTACGCAAGCAGCAACAGCTCCACCGAATAAACGGTGTCGAGGGGCACGAGACCGATGCCGTCACGGTCGACGACCGAATGCGTGCGGAACGCATGAGAATGTCAGCACGGGAGTCCGCGATACTCGCAGAAGGCTACCTAGGAACTATTGAGTTGCAGGTAGCAGAGTTGCAAAGGCTTGCACGCCCCTAGGTGATGCTCGCACGCTGCGCCTCCCTTGTGACGAAAATCATCGCGAACGTTTCATTTCGTGAAAAGATTGTAATCGCATCGGAGGATGCTATTTCTTCAGCCGAGAGTGCCTTCGACAACGAAGAGAGCGGACCAGTTACATGCAGCTGATGTTTCTTCACGGACTCGGCGAAGGCGGGATTGACGACAAGTGGTTCGCTGCGCTGAATGAACAGTTCGCTAAGCACGGGTGGGAACAGCTGGAACGCCGCGCTGTGGTCTCACCGAGGTACGCAGGCGCACTGGCAACCAGTCAGGATGCTGACCTGCCGAAGCCGAAAAGAAAAACGGCACACGACGTCGCGGCAACGGCGGAGTATCAGTGTCGTCAGATCGACGCCGCACGATCCGTTATATCCGAACCTGACACCTGGGTCCCCGGCATCAGTCTCCTCGACGTTGGCATCGGGCATCAGCTTGTCAACTTCGCAGCTCGCAACGGACCAACTGCTGGAGCACGTCGTTTAGTCGGCCAGCTGAACAGATACTGCACTCAGCAGGGTGTCAAGGCTGCTGTTCTGAACACGATCATCGACCAGGTACCGAACAGTGGAGAGGTGGTCCTGGTTGGACACAGCCTAGGGAGTGTGATCCTTATGGACCTCATACCCCTACTGCCACCTGAGCTGAAGATCCGACGGGTCGTCACTATAGGCAGCCCCGCCGACAAGACGCTATTCGCCAAGTCTCGAGAAACACTTGCTGCGCACTTTCCGTACCCACGCATCGGATCGTGGCTCAACTTCTATAGCCTCGGAGACCCGGTCACCTCGAATCGAGGGCTTGCGACTGAACTGTCTCAGGTTCAGGACGTTCGAATCAGGTTTCCCAGCGACGACGAAGCATCGTCCGGCGGGCTTGGTCACGACGCCGCTCGGTACTTCCAGCATCCCGCCGTAGCGCAGGCCATCGCGGCGTCGCTATTCGCCACCAATGATCCGCCGCGCAAGACTTCGCGCGTACGGAGCGCGATGACCGAGGATGTCGCGCGTATGTTGCTTGCCTTGCACTACCGGTACGCCGTCGCCGACCTCCTCGATGGGAACAAGAAAGTGCGGTTTGAGCAGGTGATCGAGTCGCTCCGGAACGACTTCGTTGACTCAATTTTCGCTGAGGACAAGGCCGGCAACCCCCTTCCACGGGAGTTGCATCAACTGGCCGAGGGCAACCTGACCCCAATGCCCAAGTTATGGGATCGCCGAGCCGCAACCGCCGAGCTTACGATCATTGCGCTGTCAAACCTGATAGCTCCGTTCGAAATTGACACGCTCGACGAGCAACTGCAGGCGCTACCCAAGATTGCCTCCGCTCTCAACCTCAGCCCAGACGACGGTGCGACGATCGCCAATGCAATAGCTTCATTCAAGGAGGCTGTACGTACCGAGACCAACCACAAATGGGGTAAGTACGCACTTGGTGCTGCAGGGATCGCGCTCATCGCTGCAGGACCCGTTGGCCTTGCGGCAGCTGCGCCGATGGGCTTGGGTGGCGCGGCAGCGATGACCGGAGGTCTCGCAGCTTTCGGGCCCGGCGGGATGGTCGGAGGGCTAGCGGCTTTTGGTGGACTAGCCGGTTCTGGAGCCGCTATAACCGCGTCTGCTGCGGGAATGTCCAGTCCGAACCAGAAAATGCAAACGACAGAACTCTACTTGAGGTCAGCGGTTGCACACGCCCAGAACGCCCTCGGTGAGGAACACGATGAGCAGTTGCCCGAGGTCCTTGCGGCGTTCGTCAACGACCTTGCCTCGCAACTAAGCAAGACCGAAGCACTTTCCGACAAGAAGTCGGCGAGTATCTCTAGCCTTAGAGACGATCTGGCGCTGGCGGAGCGCCTTCAGGCTCATGTCGAACAGATTAGCGAACAGGACAAGAGGACAAATTCTTGACCAGATGCCTTTCATGTTGAACTGTGACAACTTTGCAACTCGTAAAACGACAAAGTAGCTAAATTTGCAATATGTCTTCGAGTTTCTACACTCGACATCGCATCAAGGAAGCGACGATCAGTGGCGCGGTCTTCGTGTTAGTTGACCTGCATTGAAAGAAAAGTCTCCACCAAACTCCGCAGAAGCTTATTTTTGATCTGCTACAAGTGGATTACCACGTCCTTCAACAGAGAGGCATGGACTGTGACATTGGCAGGGCTAACGCTTCCACATTTGTCTGAGTTCGATCCGCCCGTCGCAGGTGAGGGCAGTCTCGACCCCATGGGCGTCGGCCCTGTGTCGGAGCGTCTGGCCGACCTGCTGGTCCCTGGATTTCGAGCGCGCATGTCTCAGTTCCGCCTATTGACCGCAATCGCAGTCGCCAGTGCCATCTGCGAAGACGTTGACCCTGACCTGTCCGCCGATGGTCGCACGACGCCTCAGATCGCGTTCGAGTGGATGACACTCGAGGCATTCGCCAACCAAGCTGCTGCCGACCACCCGCTTCGAGGCGTGCCAGGACTCCAGAAGGCAAGAGTGACCCGCGGCAGGGGAGAGCGGCTGTCAGCGAACTCGTACCTCAAAGGTCCAAAGGTCTTCGGATTCCATGGTGTGTACAAGCCGCTGGCGACTGAGTTCGGCATCATCGACACCCGTTTCGACGCGGGACCGCTCCGCGACGAGCTGCTCGTGGCCTGGGAGACCGACAACGACTTGGAGGGATTTGTCAGCCGCCAAACAGGCACGTACGGGCAGAAAGTACGAGAACGGCTCACCAATGCTCTACGAAAGTCTCTGAGCAACAAGCACAGCGAACTCCCACCGACTGGCGAAGTGGCAAGATGCATCGCTGGAACCCTCCATCCCGACCTGGCTGGACCGAACGAGAGAGCCGTCCTCAGGACGGCGTTACACGCCGCTTATCCTCTACGCTCCGAGCTCGCCCATCTGATGGCGGACCGGGCTGACTCGGCCCTCTCCGAGAAAGACTTTGTCGAGTGGCTTCTGCCGCAGGCATCGCCTGACCTGCGCCACATCCTGCAAGCTATCGACGCGTACGAACAATTCGCTCGAATCCTCGATGTATCGTTTCGCACGCTGTGCCATGTGTCAGGCAGCATGTCACCGAGCGTCATCACCCCGGACGGCGTCAGCAATCAGCCAAATCTCGTCCGGGCGGCCCTAGAATTGCCCAGTTCTCACCGAGACGCGCTCAGGCGGTTGACCGAGCTCGGAATCGGAGTGCCCGAACTCGAGGGACGATTCGCACCCTTTGCTACAGCGATGGCGCCGCGCGACCTCGTCGTAGTGCTTCTGCAACATCATCAGGCCATCCAGACGGCAAAACCACCCCTCGGGAAGCGCCCCTGGTTCGAGCCGTACAAGGGCGGCGTGACGATTCGTCCCGGATATAAGGAGCGCGCCCTTCCTGCGTATGACGGTTCCTATATCCATCCCGTCCGCATCTTCGCTCTCGCGAGCTTCCTTTGGGGGCTTGAGCCATGACCACTCGCAAGCTGCTCGACAATTGGTCGGCACCGGACGACGCCGGTACGGCTGTCGCTTGCTTGGCCACCACTTTCACATTCGATCCACAATTTTTCACCGACGACTGCTTGAGCCGGTTCCTTGCGCTCACAGCTGTAACCGGCGAAGGAGACAAGGCGTCATCGATCAGTGCAGTGGTCGAAGAGGAGCAACGGTTGGCCGAGGTTGCTGCTATCTCTGTGCTGATCGATCGAGGCACCGCTGCCGACAAGCGCAACCTCCGCTGGGACATTCTGCCGATACCGGTTTCCACTGGGCTGCTGCATGCGAAAGCTGCCGTCCTCATCTGGGAGTACCACTGCCGCATAGTCATAGGTTCGGCCAATCTCACGCCGGCCGGCTACCGGACACAGATCGAATCAGCCGTGGCCTTCGACATCCGCGATGGATGTGAACTCAGCAGCGAACCGCTGCTGGCGATTTCCGATGAATTGTCCAGTTACCTCGATCTGTTGCCAATTGACTCTGGGAAGGCCCGCGACCGCGCGTACGGCACCCTGAGAACCTTGCGTGAACGGATCAATGAGCACGCCCTGCAGTCGGGATCGCATACGATGCGCGTGACCGTCTCGCCGTCCTCGCCGGGAGTCTGCCCACTCGACGCGTTCGACGGCTCGTGGGGAAGCAGGAAACGGCCACTCACTGCAAGTATTCTCTCACCCTTCTGGGACAACCACTCACCCAACGTTACCGATAAGGTTCGCTCCTGCCTCACCGGTATCCCGGCAGCACAGCGCTCGCTCACTGCCGTCATCGGCGAGAACCACGAGGGGGCTTGGCAGGCGCCGACGGCGCTCGCCGACCGTGTTGACCATGTGCGCGCACTCGAACGCACGGACAGCGAACGACGGGCCTTGCATGCGAAAGCCATTCTCTTGGAGAACGACGAGTGGACCAGCGCACTCATTGGCTCATCCAACGCAACCATCGCCGGGCTGGGGTTATCCGACAACCAGGGCCACCGCGAGCTCAACGTGTGGATCGGAGCCCCACGATCATCGCAGGTCGGCAAAGCTCTCCGCGCGTTGGTGCGAGCCGATAAGAACGTTGACCTCACAACCGAGCCAGTGAGCGATGAGAACGACGAAGAGCAGATGCTACCGGCACTTCCCTTGTTCTTTTCCTGGTGCACAATCTTTGTGGAGAAGAGCTCAGCAAGTGTTCGCCTCTCTTTTGCCACTGACCGCGAGAGTACATCGACGTGGGCCGTTCGAGAACCGCAGGGGGCCGTGCTCCTCACCAGCGACCAGTGGCGAGAGCACAAAGATGCACACCTGGTGTTGCCAATCGACCGAAAGGCGATTCCAACGGTGTTCGACGTGACGTGGTCGGACAACGGTAGCCAGGAGATGAGCGGTACCTGGGTGGCCACGATTGACGACACGGCGCATCTACCGGCACCGGATGAGCTCTCGTCGTTGACCGCCGAACACCTACTTCTCGCCCTGAAGTCAACTCAACCCTTCCCCGCCAACGTGGAAGACGCCTGCCGACAGCTCGAACGACAGGCGGCTGTTCAGGACGACAACATTCTCGACCCCCTGCGTTCATTCGACTCGACAAGCCTGCTGATGCATCGCATGCGACGCCATTCCGAGTCACTGTTGGGACTCAAGGGGCGCTTACAGCGACCCACGAAGTCACTTGAGATCCTTGAGAACCGCCTTCAAGGCTTCTTCGGCCCGGTGTCGATAGCACAGCGCATGGTTGACGAGGCACGGGTTGGCGAACGAACCTTCGATTCGGAAACCAGCTTCCTCATAGCGGAGATCGCACTGACCGTCGCGGGAATTGACTGGCACTCCACTGCTGTCGCCTGCGATGTCGTAGGTGTCCGTATGGCCACAGACCGTGCCGTCACAGACCTTGAGGCCCTCAGTCACGACGAGGCCGTCGAACCGTCAGACCCGAGCGTCCGCGCCTACATTGGTCGAGCGTTTGAGCATGCGAGGCAAACATGTGGACTCTGAGTCCCGATATCGACCTATCCAACGACAACATTCCGACAGCAGACGCAGAACGACAGTTGCTGACAGCAAAGGAAATCCTCCACAGACTGAATTCACAAGCCGGCCTTGTTCTCGCCGACGAGGTCGGGATGGGGAAGACGTTCGTGGCACTCGCTGTCGCGGCGTCGGTCGTCCGCTCGACCGACCACGAACGTCCAGTCGTAGTGATGGTTCCGCCCTCCGTGGTGGACAAGTGGCCCAGAGAGTGGAACGTTTTTGCGCGGAACTGCCTCGACGATTCATCCGACATCCGAGTGTCTGGCGCCATTCGCCGAGGTACTGAGTTCCTCAAACTCCTCGATGATCCGCCTGGTCGGCGGAAGCACATCATCTTCTTGACCCATGGTGCACTCAATCGGACCGTCACCGACCCATTTGTTCGCCTCAGCCTGCTGCACCGCGCACTGGGCAAACGCGCTGAGCTGCAGAGGCACAAGAAGCGAATCATCGAAGAGGCTTCGTTCTTGGTCGGCGACCCCCGGTTCGCCGATTCTGAACTCGTCGAGAAGCTCCTGAGCGCCCAAGAGTCGAGATGGATGCAGATCTGGAACAACCATGAGTCGTCCAAGAAGATCGATGACGACCCGGTCCCTGCCGCACTACTCAAAGCCATCGACAGGCGACTCATCAGCGGGTTACAGGAAGCACTGCTTGAACTTCCCATCAATCGTTCCAAGTACTTCAACGAACGTTTGAAGGCCGCCAAGGCGGCGCTCACCGCTGCGATGAAGGATGTGTGGTCGGCAAGCTTGACGCGGCTCGATGAGTCGCTCCCCCTGCTGATCTTGGACGAGGCACACCACGTCAAGAACAACAACAAGACGGCGAGCCTGTTCTCCAACGAGACGGTGGATGCGGAGGTCAACCACGTCGGCCGCGGTGCCCTGGGTGGCATGTTCGGACGAATGTTGTTCTTGACAGCGACACCGTTTCAGCTCGGACACCATGAGTTGCTCAACGTGTTAGGCCGTTTCGACGGAATCCGCTGGGAAACGCAAGAACAGCGCGCCGTGTTCGCTGAGACGCAAGAGAGTCTCAGGACGGCCTTGGACGCGGCCCAGCTCCGCGTTCAGAATTTTCAGAAGCGATGGTCGGCGTTGGACCCCATTGCCGACGCTGCGCTGGCGACCGACGGCAATGTTGCCGATATCGAACCGTTGACACTGTCGCCGACTGCGCAGGCCGCTGTGATAGCTGCCAACGACGCACAGGCGGCCGCAATGTCCGCCCAGCAGTCACTCCGCCCCTGGGTCATCAGGCACGTGAAGCCGAATACCATTGAACGCCGAAAGTATCGACCCGGAGCGTCCGTACTCGGCGGAGGTCTTCCCGACCGCGGCCTTCAGATTGACGGCACGTACGCCCTCCCCTTCTTGCTCAGCGGTCGCGCCGACGCGGTGGCACGGTTGACACGAAACAGCAACGAGTCGACCAGATCTCTGTTCGCTTACGGAATAACCTCATCGTTTGAGGCGTACCGGCGTACCAGGACATCAGGCTCGGCTGCAGTGGACGACTCAGATGAAGACACGACGGTCAGCACCACGCATCCACAGTTGGCGTGGTACCTCGGTCAGATCGACGAGTGCCTTCCTGATCAACCGCAGCTGATGGCCAAGCACCCCAAGATCGCGGCGACGGTGGCAGCGGCGCTCGAGTTGTGGAGCAGGGGGAGCAAGGTCCTCATCTTCTGCTTCTACCGTGAGACTGGTAGGGCTCTGCGACTTCATATTTCCCGAGCTATCGAGGGTCGCACGCGCGATCTTGCCCGAGAGTCACTGAATCTGCCCAACGCCACTGACGATGAGATCGACAGCGAGCTCCATCGCCTCAGCGATCGTTTGTTGCGCAGCGATTCTGCAAGTTTCAGTACAGTACGATCCCACATCCGTTCGTGGACAACTGCTCTTGAAGCGGAAGAGCAAGACCAGCTGGTGGACATCGCCATTCGATTTCTTCGTACAGACTCGTTCTTGGTTCGATTCGTGAAGCCACGACAGAACACGACCGTCGATGATCTCCTCCAAGCGATGGAGCATGCCAACCCCGAAGGCGTGACGCTTCGCGAACGGGTGCAGGCGTTCGCGCAGTTCCTGTCCAAGCGTGAGGTCGAGGACCGCACGCGGATCCTCGGTGTCCTGCAGTCTATGAAAACCGGCGACATCACCGTGGACGACATCGACCCTGCCGAGCACTCACCGCAGAATCAGACCATTGCCCCAAATGTGCGGCTCGCGAACGGCGAGGTCAAACCGGAAACTCGGCAGCGGTTGATGGCAGCTTTCAATTCCCCCTTTTTCCCGGACGTGCTCGTTGCGAGTTCCGTCATGGCCGAGGGGGTTGACCTCCACACTGCTTGTCGCCACGTGATCCATCATGATCTCGACTGGAACCCGGCCACATTGGAGCAACGCACCGGGCGGCTCGATCGCATTGGGTCAGCAGCCTTGTTGGAGAAGCAACCGGTGGTCGTCTACGAGCCATACCTCGGCGGCACGCATGACGAGAAGATGTTTCGAGTGGTCAAGGAGCGCGAGCGCTGGTTCGGCGTTGTCATGGGCGATACACGAACCAGTGGTGAACCAACAGATCACTTGCCGTTACCCGCGACTCTCGCGGCCAGGCTCACGATGGATCTCGCTGTCCACGACGTGACAGAGTCGGCCGAACGAGGTGAGGGTCACTGATGGCTGCGTCGTGGACGCTTCCGGAGCCCTTGCTGCCCGGTCACGAACCCGCG
This sequence comes from Williamsia sterculiae, assembly GCF_900156495.1. Classification (GTDB taxonomy): domain Bacteria; phylum Actinomycetota; class Actinomycetes; order Mycobacteriales; family Mycobacteriaceae; genus Williamsia_B; species Williamsia_B sterculiae. Next base: position 42,074 of record NZ_FTNT01000014.1, on the reverse strand, counting down.
GCGGTTGACCTGCTGCAGAGATATTTTGGAACCGTGTCCAACGGTGATCCTGCATACACCGGGTCCCGCTTCGAGCGTTTCGCCAGGGGTGGCGATCTCCCGGAGATCAAGAATCAGATCGTGCCCTCTGATCTGGTGTCGGTGACCTTACTGAGTGTGAAGGTCCCCGGATCGGCGGCCCTGCGACTGCTTGGTGATCATCCGACCGAGCACCCACAGAAAATCAGCCTTCTCCTCGAAAAGCTGCCCACCAACGTCGAACTAGTCAGCGCGACCGATGAGCATCTCGTCGACGCAAATGAGCTGTGGCAAAGAGTGCGACGCGGCTGCAAGGTTGGCCCGACCACCACCAGCAAACTTCTTGCCCGCAAGAGACCGCACCTCCTGCCCGTGATCGATAGCGTGGTTTCTACCGAGCTGAATCACAACAACAGACGGCTTGACTTCTACCGAGAAATGCGCCGCATCCTCAACGCCGATGATCGCGCTCTTTATCGCCGCCTGCAACAGATGCGCGGCGCGGCTGGTGTCGGCGACGACATCAGCATCATCCGCGTATTCGACGTAGTCGTATGGATGTATGGAAGTGACCAACAGCGTCCGCGTGTCCCTAGGACTCCAGCTCAGACCACACATGATGATCAAGGAGCCCGATCCCGCTAGACTAGCCGCCGTAATCCGCTACGGCCCGACAGACGCGTCTATACGACAAGGCTCCAACCCGTGCGGGAAGACACTTGTGCCTTCCTGGAGCCGCCTTGCTGTACCGAAGCTCTGTCGTGAGCGCTCGATCACGCCTGGAATCCAAAGAGCTCGTCCCCGCTCTCGTTGAGAGCTATCGGTTCGATTTCGGTTATCACCCAACGAGGTCCGAAGTGAGGTCTTGGCAAAACAGCATTCCTGTGCTCGTCAACGACCTCATCGACGCAGGCCTGAGCGACGCCGAACTGCTGCTCGAGTTCAAACTGCCACTAACCAGCAAGCGCGCAGACGCAATCGTCTGCGGCACCCATCCCGGTACCGGGGCGCCGTCGTACGTTGTCGTCGAACTGAAGCAGTGGAGCCAGGCAACACTTGTCGACGGAACCGAGGATGTCGTTCTGGACGGCTTCGCTGAACGACTTCACCCGATTGAGCAGGTGCAGCGGTACTGCCAGCACCTGGCGGACTTCGAGGCATCACTCGGCGGCAGTCTCGACCAGCTGGCCGGGGTCGCGTATCTCCACAACGCAACAGACCAGGGCATCGCTACGTTGTGGGACTATCCGGAGTCAGAGACTGGCCGATTGTTCTCAGGCCAACGACGAGCTGACCTGATCGCCTTCCTCCGTTCCAAACTGACGCCGTCGAGTGGCGCTGAAGCGGCCGACGAATTGTTGTCGTCGGCTGTTCTCCCCAGCAAACAGCTCATGGACCTTGCTGCCGAAGAAGTTCAGCGTCGCGAGCAGTTTGTGCTGCTCGACGAACAGCAGGTTGCCTACTCGATGGTCATGCGCGCTGTCGAAGCCTCCCGTCGCTCGGCGACGAAGGAGGTCATTGTCATCACAGGCGGCCCGGGGTCGGGCAAGTCGGTCATCGCGCTCAGTCTGCTCGGGGAACTTTCACGGCAGGGTCGCACAGCTCTCCACGCCACCGGATCGTCGGCGTTCACGCAGACCCTTCGGCGCATCGCCGGAGCACGCGCGCCTCGCGTGAAGCAGATGTTCACGTACTACAACCAGTTCATCGACGCAGAGCCGAACGGCATCGACGTATTGATTAACGACGAGGCCCACCGCATCAAAGAGGTATCCACCAACCGATTTACCCGTGCCCATCTGCGGACAGGCCGGCCACAGGTCGAGGAGCTGATCGACGCAGCACGTGTCCCGGTCTTCCTTCTCGATGAGCACCAGGTGGTTCGGCCGAGTGAGCGCGGGACCATTCAGGACATCGAACAGGCGGCTGCGAAACTCGAATGCAAGGTCAAGCGGGTCGATCTCGACGGCCAGTTCCGCTGCGGAGGAAGCCGGTTATATGAACAGTGGGTCCTCCGTCTACTCGGACTCGAGCCAGGCGGGCCGATGAAGTGGCCTGGCGATGACGCGTTCGAGGTTGCGATTGATGAGAGCCCCTCGCTCGTCGAACAGCACCTACTGGAACGGCTCGAGGTCGGATACTCGGCACGGATCGCTGCTGGGTACTGCTGGAAATGGAGTGACCCCGTCCGTGGCAAGGACCTCGCCGACGATGTCGTCATTGGATCTTGGCAGCGGCCGTGGAACAACAAGAAGCCAACATCACACAATGGCGCACCAGGAACCCCTTATTGGGCATCGGATCCGGCTGGATTCGGCCAGGTCGGTTGCGTCTACACAGCCCAGGGATTTGAGTACGACTATGGGGCTGTCATTATCGGTCCAGACCTAGTCTGGAGGGAAGACCGGTGGGTAGCACGTCCCGAGTTCAGCCAGGACAACCAGGTCAGGCGCGCCGACTTTCCGTCGTTCGATCGAGCCATTCGGAACACCTACAAGGTGCTGCTGACGAGGGGTATGCGCGGGATGAGGCTGTATTCCACCGACGGTGAGACTCAGGAGTTGTTGCAGTCGCTGATGTCGTGAGTGTAAGGAGCTGCCCAACCTAAGAGCGGCGCTTCCGTGTAGGTGTTCTGCGAGGCCGCCGGAGTGGATGAGTGACCGCACGACGTAGTGGTTGAGGTCGCGGACGCCGAGTGCGATGCCGCGGAGGGTTGAGGCGGCCGTTAGGTCGGTCGGCACCGACGGATCACCCCGCACCGGCAATGCACGGTGGCCCTGATGCGGACGTGTAAACCTACGTACTTTCTATCAACCGGATCGACGAGCTCGTCACCCCGGTTCCAGACAATCGCCCTTGCAAGAAAACCTTGAAACAAAATACGGCCCGTACAAAGAATGCGCGGATAAGCAAAGAATCGACAGGCGGCTTCAGCAACGCCTTCGAACAAGCGCTATTGGTTGATCCCACTGATAATACGCACGAGAAGATTTTTATTCGTCAGTTTGAACGTCTCATATGTGCAGCGGCCAGACCAGATGGGAGTCGACCCCGAGTCGGAACGTCACGAGGACCTGCCGCCCATAAATTTCAGATGGCCATGTGGCCAGTTCCGCCTCCAGACCACATTCACGTCGCGGGTGCTGATCGCGAAGGCGCAGACCTCGCCTGCCTCAAGACGGCTCACGCGCCCCTTCTCATGCACCTCTCCCGGCGCTGTTCGCGGCGGAGTACAGACGTCAGACGTGCCCCGCGAGCTGACTCGTCGACAACACATCATCATAAGTCTTCGCTGCAACCCCACCTATTCTGTCAGCCCTTTCCGATACGGTCAGCTGACCCGATCGGCTAAGGCCGCGAAGCCACGCTAGATTGAACCGAACACCAAGATGCGTTTCTGGAGGTGCAGGTAGGTGCGGGACCAGCGGTGGATCGAGATCTCACCGTCGCAGTTCGAGCATGAGGCGAAGGGGCTCGCCTACATAAAGCAACTACTGCCCGACAGCCCCCCGTTTCGGGCGTGGTCGAACTTCGAGTTCCGGGACAACCGCGGCCGCTGGCACGAGGTGGACCTACTGGTCCTCGCCGCCGACACGCTGTATCTGATCGAGCTCAAGTACTACAAGGGCGTGCTGCGCGGCAACGACCACGTGTGGCAACGCGCTGGCTACCGATCCGAGGATTCGCCGCTGCTGCTGGCGCGGCGCAAAGCCCAATACTTCAAGTCGCTGCTCAAGGATTGCATCGAGGAGCGAACAGGGCAGCGTGGCGCCGGCAGGGTCATCCCGTACGTGCAGGAGTTGGTGTTCCTGCACCACCCCGACCTCGTCTGCGAGATGCCCGCGAGCTCGACGATCAACATCTACGGATTCGACGAGAACGAACGCACCAGCGGACTGACCGGCATAGGTCAGCGGCTGCTGCAAGCCCCCCGCCATGAACCGGTCAGCGAAGAGAAATCGCTGCTCATCCGCGACCTGATGGAAGCGATCGGACTGGCGCCGCGTCGGCAACGCGAGGTGGGGTCGTGGGTGATCGACGAGGAACCGCTCGGCGACGGCGAGGGCTGGCAGGACTGGCCTGCGTTCCATCACGTCGACACCGAACGCCACGCCCGCATCCGCTTCTACCTACCCCGACCGGGCGCCACCTCCGCCGACCAGCACGCCCAGGCCCGCGCCGTCGAGCACGAATACCGGCTGCTGACGCGGCTACGCCGCGACGGTCTCCAGGTCCCGGTCGACGTGGTGAAAGAACCCGAACTCGGCATCGGTCTGGTGTTCACCCAGTCGAAGGACGACGCGCGCCTCGACCTGTGGCTCGCCGACAACCGCACCCGACTCACCCTCGACGACCAACTCGAACTGATCGCCGAGATCGCCGAGATCATCCAGTACGCCCACCGTCACCGCGTGGTGCACCGCACGCTCAACCCCCGCGCCATCACCATCCGCACCCGCAGCAACAGCGTGCAACCGCAGGTCACCGACTGGGACACTGCCGGCGTGCTCCCCGCCAATGCCGAATCCGGGGTCACGCGGCTCACCGCCGGCGCGCTGAGCCTGATGGCCGGCGCGCTCAGCGATCAGGCCCGGCTGTTCGCCGCCCCTGAGGACATGAAGTCCACCGACCCGGCACGTCTCGACGTGTTCGGGGTGGGCGCACTCGCGTTCTACCTGCTGACCGGGGGCCGGGCACCGGCCACCGAACGTGGCGAACTGATGGATCGCCTACGTCGAGACCACGGACTCGACCTCGCCGCCGACATGCCGCAGGCACCCTCCGCGCTGCGCAACTGGGTGCTTGCCGCCACCCACCCCGTTCCATCCGAACGTTTTTCGACGATGGCTGATCTGCTCGACGGCCTCGAACAGGTGCGCCGCGACGTCGCCCAACCTGAGAGCGGCTCCGACCCCCTCGAAGCCGGTCCTGGTGACGACATCGGCGACGGCCGTTTCGAGTACAAGCGACGACTCGGCGCAGGATCCACAGCCGTCGGCATCCTGGTGATTGACCGGCAGGCAGGCAACGCCGAAAGGGTGCTCAAGGTGGCCCGTGACGACGAGGCCGCCCGCCGCTTGCACGACGAAGCTCAACTCCTCGGCAAACTCAACGACCCGCGGATCGTTCAACTGTCCTCGGAGGTCACCGTCGGCGGCCGCGACGCATTGGTGGTGCAGTACGCCGGCCGCACCACGCTCGCCGAGGAACTCACCGCCAAGGCCGGTCGGCTCTCGATCGACCTCCTCGAACGGTGGGGCACCGACCTACTGCAGGCGTTAGTCGCCCTCGAGCGCGCCGGTGTGATGCACCGCGACCTCAAACCGTCCAACCTGGGTGTCTTCGCCGCCAGCAGCCGCGCCGACACCCACTTGATGTTGTTCGATTTCTCGATGGCCGGCGTAGACCCACGCAACATCGAAGCAGGCACCCCGCCCTACCTGGACCCATTTCTCGGCCTCGACGGTCGCCGCCAGTTCGATACCGCCGCCGAACGCTACGGCGCTGCCGTGGTGCTCTTCGAGATGGCCACCGGGCAGGCACCGCGCTACGGCACCGATCCCGATGTCAACCCGGCCGCCACCGACGACGACATGACCGTCACCCCGGACCTGTTCGAACCCGCCGTGGCCCGCGCACTCACCACGTTCTTCACTGCCGCCCTCTCCCGAAATGCGGCCACCCGCCCCGACACCGCCGAGGACATGCTGCACGCCTGGCGGCAGGTGTTCACCGAACTGGACTCGGCGACAACCGAACCCGAGGTCAGTACGGATTTCGGCACCTCCACCACCCTGCTGGCCGCGGGCCTGTCCGCCCGCGCCGTCTCGGCGCTCGCGGCGGCACAGGTCACCACCGTCGGCGAACTCCTCGTGCTGGATTCCACCCGGCTCAACCGGCTGGTCGCCAAGGAGGCCAAACCAACCCGCCGCGAGATCATGGACCGCTACCAGGCGTGGGTCAAGAAGCTCGATACCAAGAAGAAGCGTCTCACTTCGACGGGCGCGCAGGGCCTCCTTGGACTCGACGACGCCGTAACACTCCTTCTCGACGCCGTCGGCACCCAACGTGCCAGCACCCGACGTCACGCCGCCGAACTGCTGCTCGGCACACGTGCCCGACTGGATGCCTTCGCGAGCGGTCACGAGCTCGCCGCTGCGCTGCATAAGGCCCCGCAGCGCGGCCATCAACTCCTCAAAGAATTACAAGAGGACTGGGGAGACAACGACGAGACTCGCATCCTGCTCGACGGTCTGATCGACCTCGCCAACACCGTGCTCCGCGATTCCGGAGGCGTGGTGGCGATCTCCACCCTCACCGCCGAGATCCGCGCGCGATTGCCGCAAGCCGACTCCGGGACCACAGACCTCGCCGAACGAACCCGCCGCGAACGCGCCGCGGCCGGCCTATTGCGTGTCGCCTACGACCGGCTGACCGAACACGAATCCGCCGAAGGTGACAGGCAATTGGTGCGCCGTCGGCATGGCGGCCGGTTGACCCTGGTCGCCGATGACGAGAAGCTATTGGCCGCCGCCGACGCAGCCGCCAAACGAGCAGACGACCTGGTGGCCGCCGCGCACTCAACCGGCGCCACCGACGGGGTGGTCGCCGCCGGCACCGCCGTCCGCGAACTCGGCGGCAGCTTCAGCCGCGCGTATCGCAGCGCTACCGACCCGGACACGGCAGTCCCCGTACCGAGCGACGCACGCCTGGTGCGGTTGGCCGCCGCAATCTCGCGCCATGCCGCAGTGTCCGGTCGTGGCGAATTGCATTCGCGCATCATGGAACCAGCCGCAGCCTTGCGGTTCGCGCTCGGTGGCCTCGCCCAGACCGAACAACTCACCGCGGCAGAGGTGCGGGCCCGGGTGGCCGCCCGCTTCCCGGACCTGGATCGGCTACCCCAGCGCCCCCACCTCGATCCGATCGTCGCGCGTGCCGGACTGGGACTTTCGTGGGACGAGACGCGCTCGCGCTACCGATACGAGACGCAGGCTCCACCAAGCCAAACGTCCTTGCACACCCGACCGGCCACTTACCAGGGCTCCACTCCCGAACCGGTGGATGGGCAGTGGACCGGCGGGGACGTCCGAGCCCAACGCGACATACTGGCCACCTCGTTGCGTGAGAATGGATTCGTCGTCATCGGCGTACCGGTGCACCGGCCCGGTGAGCACGACGCGGTCGCGCACTCTCTCGCGGGCGACCATCACGGCGAGCTCTTGGACGTGACCGGCGCAATCGTCGCGAAGATGCGCGAGTTCTCCTCGGCCAAGGGTTTGCCGTGGGACCTGGTTCTCAGCGCCGACGCAGCAGAGTCCGGCACCCGCGACGCCCGTGGCCTGCGAGCAGTACTCGATCACGTGATGCCACAGTTCCGCACTGAACTGGAACAGCAGGTGTTCTCCGGCGACGTGCAACCGAGCATCGGCCCGCTGGTGCTGCGAGAGCTCTCGCCGCTGGCCCGTTACGGCTACCTCGACGTCCTGGCCCACCTGAGCGACCTCTCGGCGCCCCGCCGACGCCCGGTGTGGGTGGTGGTCCCGCAGCTGCGCGGGCAGCGCGGTGCCATGGTGGACGGAAAGCCTATCCAATTGGGCTCGCCAGGAGGTCAATTCGTCGTATGGTCACCCGCGGCCGACGCGGCGTCGACACGCGACGACAACACGGAAACAAGTGAGGTGGTGTGACTGTGGCGTTTGTTGCGGCCCAGTTGGTGAAGGCCTTGCGGACACAGTTGGGCCGGCTCGAAGATGACCTGCGGGCTCGCGTCGACGGCGACGACGTCGCGGCCCGCCAGGAAGCTGTTGCAGTCCTGTGGCACGCCGAGCACGCCGAAGCGTTGGCCGCGCAGCGAACCGCCGCGTCGTGGCAGGCGTGGCGCGATGAGCGGGTCACCCAGTCGGCGGTGGCTTGGTTGCTGCTCACGGTGTTCGCCCGCTACTGCGAGGACAACACGCTGGTGTCGAAGGCGTGGATCGGTGGGGCCGATGCGGACTCTCGTCAGGAAGCGCTCGACGCGCGGCGCGCCTACTTCGCCGCCAATCCCGAACACACCGACCGGGACTGGCTGAACACGATCGCCGACCACTTCTCCACGCTCGATGCGACCCGCGGCCTGGTCGACTCCTATTCACCGATGCATCAAGTCGCGCCATCGGGTGACGCTGCCCGCGAACTCCTCGAATTCTGGTGGGACAAAGACGCTTCGGGTGAGCCACGCAGGAGCTTCACCGGCGTCGATACCCGATTCCTCGGGGACGTGTACCAAGATCTGTCTGAGTTTGCGAAGCAAACCTACGCGCTCTTGCAGACCCCCGAGTTCGTGGAAGAGTTCATCCTCGACCAGACCCTCGAACCCGCACTTGACGAACGGCCGCTCGAAGGTTTCACGGTCATCGACCCCACTTGTGGGTCCGGGCACTTCCTGCTCGGCGCATTCCAACGGCTCCTCGACCGCTGGCAGCGCGAAGCCCCTGCCCTGGGGCAGCGGGTGCTGGTACAGCGCGCAGTCGAATCTGTGTACGGCGTGGACATCAACCCGTTCGCCGTCGCAATCGCACGCTTCCGGCTTCTCGTCGAAGCACTCCATGCAAGTGGCGACAAGTCGATCGAGCAACTGATCGACATCCAGCTGAATCTTGCTGCGGGTGACTCGCTGTTGTGGGGTGCGCGTCAGTTGGTGACCGATGACGCGCTGGAATTGACTCTTTCCCTAGAAGACGCCTCGGCGTTGCGCGGGATTCTGCAGCGAGAATACGACGCTGTAGTGGGAAACCCGCCCTACATCGTGGTCAAAGACAAAGCTCTCAACCAGACGTACCGCGAGCTGTACAGCTACTGCAAGGGGCCGTACCCGTTGACGGTGCCGTTCATGGAGCTATTCTTCGATCTTGCGAAAACTGAGCGCGGCAAGGCTGGGTGGGTCGGACAGATCACGTCGAACTCGTTCATGAAGCGCGAATCCGGCGTGAAGCTCATCGAGGAGTTTCTATGGACCCGCGACCTTCGCCGAGTCATTGACTCATCGGGCGCCTACATCCCGGGTCATGGAACGCCAACGGTGATCCTCATCGGCCGCAACCGATCACCGGTAGGCGAGACCGTGAGGGCTGTACTTGGTGTTCGCGGTGAACCTGGACGACCAGACGACCCGGCCAAAGGTGTTGTCTGGTCTGACATAGTCGGCCACATCGATGAGCCTGGCTACGAGAGTTCTTGGATTACGGTAGCTGATCTCGACCGCGCACTGCTTCGATCACACCCGTGGAGTTTGAGTGGGGGTGGAGCAGTAGAGCTGCTTCACGACATCGACGGGCCGACCGTAGACACGCTTGGGTCGGTGATCTCCGGAAAGATCGGATTCGCAAGCTTTCCGGGCGCAGACGACGCTTTCTTTGCTCCACGCCATTCGCTTGGCCGTTTCGGCATAGAGACATCGCTCTCGCGTCCGATTATTCTGGGCGAGTACGTCCGAGACTGGGACATCCAGTCCGGTGACTCCGCATTCGTCCCTTACGATCGGGATGCGCAGCCAATCGGTGAGGACCAGGATGCGAGCTGGTGGCGGTGGCAATGGCCACTCCGAACAACGCTCGGAGCCGTGACTGGCTTTGGTGGTGAAACGACCGCAGAGGCTGGGAAGCAGTGGTGGGTGTGGTACCGCTGGGTTCCAGCGCGCTACCGCACCCCCCTCTCAATCACCTTCGCCGAAGTCGCAACCCACAATCATTTCGTCCTGGACCGTGGCGGCAAGGTGTTCAAGCAGACTGCTCCGGTCATCAAGTTGCCGGAGGGGGCCAGCGAGGACGATCATCTGCGACTGCTCGGAATATTGAACAGTTCGGTTGCGTGTTTCTGGCTCAAACAGAAGTGCTATCCGAAGGGCGGCGACCCCGTAGGTACGGATGGCGCGCGGGTAAGCGCAGAGTCCTGGAGTGACCGGTATCAGTTCAATGGCACTACTCTGAATGACTTCCCGTTGCCGTCGTCGTATCCGTTGGCCCGCGCCAGCACGCTCGACACCCTGGCTCAGGAACTCGCGGCCCAGGCGCCATCGGCGATCGCCGAGCGCGACGTGCCCACCGCCCATGCTCTCGACACCGCCCGCGCGGATGCAGAACGACTGCGCGCGTTGATGATCGCTCATCAAGAAGAACTTGACTGGGAGTGCTACCGCTTCTACGGCCTTATCGATGAGGACCTGACATACTCTGGCGACCTTCCCGGAATCGCGCTCGGTGAGCGTGCATTCGAGATTGTGCTCGCGCGGGCAGTGGAAGACGGCGAACACACCGCATGGTTCGAGCGTCACCGTTCCACCCCCATTACCGAGATCCCGTCGCACCTCCCGGCCGACTATCGTGAACTGCTCCAACGTCGCCTTGACGTCATCGCATCGAATCCGGGAATTCGGTTGTTGGAGAAGCCGGAACACAAACGCCGGTGGGCCAGTGAGCCGTGGGACAAGCGTGTCGCCGAAGCCCTGCGGGATTGGCTGCTCGAGCGAGTTGAGAACAGGGACGTGTGGTTTGAGGAGGGTCATCCGACGCCGCGCAGTGTCGCGCAGCTCGCGGATCGTGTCGACCGCGACCAGGACTTTCGGCAGGTGTTGCGGCTGTGGGCGGGCAGTCCCGACGTGTCGACGGGCGCCGCGCTGGAGAAGCTCCTCGCCGACGAAGGGGTGCCGCACCTGGCAGCGTGGCGGTACAAGCCGAGTGGTCTCACCAAACGGGAAGCGTGGGAACATACCTGGGATCTGCAGCGCCGCGAAGATGCCGGCGAGAAGCTGGGCGCACCGATTCCGGTGCCACCAAAGTACAAGCCCGCTGACTTCCTCAAGACCTCGTATTGGGCGCGGCGCGGCAAGCTCGACGTGCCCAAGGAACGGTTGATCTCCTACCCGGGTGCCGGCCGCGACTCGGACCCGACGATGCTGCTCGGCTGGGCCGGGTGGGATCACGCCGAACAAGCCCTCGCCCTGGCCGGAGTGATCGACAAACGGATCAGCGCCGACGGATGGGACCAGACCAGCCGCGACAAACTGGTGCCGATGCTCGGCGGTCTGGCCGAACTGCTGCCGTGGGTGCGGCAGTGGCACGGCGAGATCGACCCCGAGTTCGGTGAGTCGGTGGCCGACACCATCGACGAGGTCCTGCGTTCGCGCTGCACTGAACTCGGCATTGGCCCCGACGAACTCGCCGCATGGCGGCCGCCGGCCGCCACCCGCGGACGTCGCACCAGGAAGACGAAGACGGAGGACTCACAGCGATGAGTAGCATCTCCCCGCACTATCGCACGATTACCCAGCTCCTGCAGAGTCGCTCGTATTCGATCGATGACTATCAGCGCGAGTACAAGTGGGGGACGGCGAACATTCAGGAGCTGCTGAGCGACCTGCAGAACAAGTTCGAGACTTCCTACCGTGAAGGCGATGGACCCAAGCAAACAGCCACTTATGCGGATTATTTTCTCGGGTCGATCATCGTGGCGCGACGTGGAACCAAGAGTTATCTCGTCGATGGGCAACAGCGAGTCACGTCACTGACCCTGCTGCTCATATATCTGTATCGCACCGTAAAAGAACACGGTCACTCGGTGACCTCAACGATTGAAAGCCTCGTCTTTTCAGACAATCTAGGTGAGCAGAGCTTCAATCTTGATATCCCTGACCGAACGCCTGTGATCAAAGCTCTGTTCAACGGCGACGATTTCAACCCGAACGGTAAAGACGAGTCCACCGCAACGATCCTCGCTCGTTACCGCGACATTGAGGGATACGACCTCGCGGACGAACTGGGCGATGCTCTGCCGGTCTTCATCTATTGGTTGTTGAATAACGTTGGTCTCATCGAGATCACGACGGACTCGGACACTCACGCGTATTCGATCTTCGAGGCGATGAACGATCGAGGCAAGCCATTGAGTCCTGTGGACATGCTCAAGGCGTACCTCTTGACGCCTATCCACGATGAAGCTGCGCGGGCGGAGGCCAACCGGAGTTGGAAGCGGACGGTGGTTGATCTCACCTCGTGGTCGGGCGGTCCCGATGGCGACCGAGACGCGATCGTCATTAAGGCCTGGCTACGTGCGCAGTACGCCGTGACAATTCGCGACCGAAGGGCCGGTGCGTCCGACAAGGACTGGGAACTGATCGGTACCACTTTCCATCGATGGGTCCGGGACAACGCTTCACATCTGGGCATCGGAGACAGCGGCTCCAATCTGCGGCTGATGACCGTAGAGTTCGACTTTTATGCACGCGCCTACAAGACGATCTTGGAAGCTGCGAGCACTTACATGCCGGGCCTTGAGTCAGTCTTCTACAACTCGCACAACGAGTTCACCTGGCAGTACACGGTTCTGCTGGCACCCCTAGCGCCCACCGACGACACCGAGACCGTACGGCGCAAGATTGAGGCCACCGCCGCCTACCTGGACGTCTGGGTCATGCGTAGGACAGTCAATTACGTACGAGTGGGGTACTCGGCGGTGAATTATGCGATGTGGTTGCTGTGCAAGGACATCAGGCGCAAACCGCTAGACAAGCTGGTGGAGATCCTTCAGGAGAAGCTGTGGCAAGACGACGCAACGTTTGAAGGCAGCCCAAGCCGCGGGAGATCCGGTATCGGAGATCTACGTCTGAATCAATTCAGCCGACGGTACATCTATCATCTCTTGGCACGGGTAACCGCCTACGTCGATGTGGGTGCCGGTCGTGCGGACTCGTTCCCGACACTGGTGGACCGTACCCGGAAGAATCCCTTTGACATAGAGCACATCTGGGCCAACAAATTCTCTCGGTACGAGGACGAGTTCGACTCGGCTGCTGAGTTCGAGGCGTGGCGCGACAACGCGTCGGGACTCCTCCTACTTCCGGCAGACGTCAACCGCAGCTACCAGGACAAGGAATTCGAGGCCAAGGCGCCGCACTACGCCAAGCAGAACTTCTACGCGGCAAGTCTGACCGCGGCGGCGTACGACCACCAACCGCAATTCGCGAAATTCAGCGCAGAGCAGGGGCTGGACTTCACGCCGTTCGAGCATTTCGGCAAAGCCGAGCAGGAGAAGCGATCCGATCTGCTCCTCGAGATAGCCAACAAGATCTGGTCACCCGACAGGCTCAAGGAGCAGCTCCCATGACCTTTCTGCGTGATGTCATCAACATTCCCGAACGCACCGGAGCCGACGACTACGTTCTGCGGCTGACCGACAGCACAGACGACGACGCGCACATTCGGGCCACCCTCGACCAGTACGTGCTCACGCCGTCACTGGAAGCGAACTTCGTCGCCGCGCTCGGTCTGGTGGCCGACGGAATCGACAACCAGACCTCACGCGCCGCGTTCCTCACCGGCTCGTTCGGCTCCGGTAAGTCGCACTTCATGGCTGTTCTCTACGCGCTGCTCGGCAACCACCCAGCCGCCCGCACAATGAAGTACACCTCACTCACCGGCCGCTACGACGAGCAGCTCAACGGCAAGTCCGTACTGCGTCTCACCTATCACCTGCTCGGCGCAAAAAGCTTAGAGGAAGCGGTCTTCCGGGGCTACCTGCGGCAGATCGCCCGCCTGCACCCTGATGCACTACTGCCCGCCGTGCACGTTACCGACACCCTTATCAAGGATGCCGAGAAGCTGCGCGCTCAGATCGGCGACGACGCGTTCCTCGCTGGCCTCAGCGGCGGAGACACCGGGGGTGGCTCGGCTGACGCGTGGGGTGCGGTGCTCGGCGGCGACACCTGGGACCTCGACACCTACCTGACTGCGGTCGGTGCACCACCCGAGGACACTAAACGCACCACCCTGGTGTCGGCGCTGGTGCGCAACTACTACGGATCGTTCGTGGAACAGGCCACCTACGTGGACCTCGACCGCGGTCTCGTCGCCATCACCGAGCACGCCAAAACCCTCGGGTACGGCGCTGTGGTGCTGTTCCTTGATGAGCTGGTGCTGTGGCTGGCGTTCTCCGTCACCGACAGCGAGTTCTTTTCCCGCGAATCTCAGAAACTGACCAAACTCGTCGAATCATCGGGCAGTCGCCGCCCGATCCCGTTGGTGTCGTTCGTGTCCCGGCAGATGGACCTGCGTAAGTGGTTCGCCGACGCCGGTGCCTCCGGTGCCGAACAGGACGCCCTCGACCGGGCGTTCCACTACCAGAAGGAACGCTTCTACGAGATCGAACTCGGCGACGACAACCTCGCCGAAGTCGCTCACGCACGTCTGCTGCAGCCCCGTGACGACGCCGCGGCCGCCCTGCTTGACAACGCCTTTGGGTCGGTCAGCCGCAGCCCCGAGGTGTGGGACGTGCTGCGCGACACCATGAACGCCACCGACAGCCACAGCGGCGCCTCCGAACGCGAGTTCCGCCTCACCTACCCGTTCTCCCCGGCACTGGTCGCCAGCCTGCGGCACCTGTCGTCGGTGATGCAACGCGAACGCACCGCCCTCAAGGTGATGCAGCGGATGCTCGTCGACCGCCGCGACACACTGACCACCGCCGACTTGATCCCGGTCGGCGACGCCTTCGACTACATCGTCGAAGGCAACACCCCCATCGACTCGCACGCCGGCACCATGTTCACCGCTGCCTCCGAGCTCTACCGCACCAAACTGCTACCGATCCTGCTGCGCGCACACGAGGTCACCGAAGAACAACTCACCGACGACCCGGCGACCATCCCGGTCGGATTCCGGGCACACGAACGGATCGCCAAGACGCTGTTACTGTCGGCGGTCGCGCCGAGAGTGCCGGCTTTGCAAGACATCACCGCATCCCGGCTGGCAGCACTCAACCATGGTTCGATCCGCTCCAAATTGCGCGGCGGTGAGGCCCGCGTAGTGCTCGGCGTCGTTCGCGGCTGGGCCAAGGACGTCCCCGAGATCACGGTGTCCGAAGGCGCCAATCCGATCATCCGGGTGCAACTGTCCGACGTCGACTACCAGTCGGTGCTCGACCGCATCCGGGCCGAAGACAACGCCGGACGTCGCCGCGTGCTGATCCGAACCCTCGTCCACCGGGCGTTGGGTGTGAGCACTGCGCAGGACGACCTTGTCGGCGCCGCTACCCGTTCTATCACCTGGCGGGGGTCGCGCCGCGAGGTCGACGTGGCGTTCGGCAACATCCGCGATCCCGGGTCGGTGCCGGAACAGAGCTTCGACAACCGACCCGGCACCTGGAAACTCGTCGTCGATTACCCGTTCGACGAACAGAACTTCTCGGCCGCCGACGACATCGCCCGCATCGACCGACTGCTGGCCGGCGGCGACCGGCACGGGATCGCCTGGTTGCCGAAGTTCCTCTCCGCGAAGGCCCTCGACGATCTCGCATTGCTGGTCAAACTGGACTGGTTGTTCACCGGCAGTGGCGAACGGTGGCAGGAGAACTCCGATCATCTCTCCGCGTCGGATCGGGCGCAGGCTCGCGGCATCCTGGAAAACCTGCACCGCGGCATCCTCACCTCGTTCGACCTGCTCTTGCGGCAGGCTTACGGCATTGAGCCGCAAGACCCCAAGATGTTCGTCGACGACCCCGGCCACACCGAGGTGCTGATCTCGCTGAGCAAGGACTTCAGCCCCAAACTGCCAGCTGCGCTGTCTCTCAGCGACGCCTTCGACAAGGTAATCGACCAGGCATTCACCGCCGTATATCCGGCGCACCCGCAATACGCCAACCCTGGGGACGAAGTCACCGCCCGCCAATACGAGATTGTGCGCGACTACGTGGAGCGGGCGGCCACCGATACCGCCGGGCGGGTGCCAACGCTCCCGGGGCCCGAACGTAAAGCGGTGCAACGCATCGCCGAACCACTGCGGGTCGGCAAGGCCACCGAAGACCACTATCTGTTCGGCGAGGACACCTTTGCGTTCTGGTCCGGCGAGCTCGATCGGGCCGTCGCCGACGCCGACCGGGTGACCGTGGGCATGCTGCAACGCCGCATTGACACCGTCACCCCCGCCTGGGGGCTGCGGCCCGAAGCGCGGGATCTGATCGTGTGGGCCTGGGCGTTGCTGCGTAAACGAGCGTGGTTGGACGCAGGTGCCCCGGCCCGCATGTTGAAGCTTGGCGCACTGCGCGAAAGTATCGAATTGCGTGCCGAGGAACTACCCGACGATACCGATTGGGAAAAGGCACGGCTGCACGCCAGCCAACTCTTCGGCTACACGATGCCACGAACCTTCCTCACCGGCGCGAACGTCGCCGAGTTCGCCGACGCCGTCCGTACCCGCAGTGCCGAGCACCGCACCGACCTGCAGAACGTCGGCGATCAGCTCGCCACTGCGCATCGCACGCTGGGGCTGGAGGTGGCCGACTCCGACCGGCTCGCCGCCATCCGTGGACTCACCGCATTCCTTGACGGTCTCGCCGCGACGAGTGGCAACGTCGCGCTGATCGCCTTGCTGGCGCAGATGCAGCTCGCTGTCGCCGGCCAGACCGCAGGCCAGATGCGGGCCGACGCCGGCGCCGACGCCGTCGCGCTCCGCACCTTTCAGTGGCGGCTCCTCGACTCGGTCCTCGCCGGCCGTGGCCTCGCCGGTGATCGGGGCAGCGCGGCCCGGTCGATCGTCCGCAGCCTCGAAGAGCTCATCGTTACCCCCGGCCGGTCGCTGAACGACGAAGTCGGCCGCATCGAGAGCAAGGTCGTTGACTGGGTGGTGGCTGGCCAGCCGCGGCCCGATGACGAACCCGAAGAGGTCGACGACGACTCGACCGATACCGACGAGCCGAACGCTACGCACGACGTCAAGGTCACGGGTGTCGCCGATATCGACATGTTGGCCGCGTCGTTGCGGGAGGCGTTGGCCACCAACGGTTCCCGGGTGCGAGTGAAGTGGTGGATCGAGTGAGCACACTCACCGCGACCCGTCCGATCATCGCGGCCCGACTGCAGCAGGCCGTCGACAAGCGCTACCGCCGCGGCGTCCTCGGACTACGGGCGTCGCCCACCTGGCAGGACGGGACGTTCACCCACGACGGCGTGCCGGTAACAGTGGTGGGCTGCCCGTCGACGCTCGCGGTGTGGGAGGCGATCGAAACCCGCGACGACCAGGGATGGCTGGTGATCCTCACCTCGGTCGACGAAAAGGAACTAGGAGACGGGGTGCTCGCGCACCTGATCGACAACCGGCTGCTCACCCCGGACCCGTGGGCGGCGCTGCGATCGATGTTCTCGGTTAACACCATCGAACCAGCCCTCTATCGGGTGCCCGACGACCGGGGCCTCGCGCTCGGACTACTTGCCGTCCTACCGAATACGGCCGTGACACCCGCACCGGGCGGCGTTCTCACCCGAGACCACGCCATGTCCACACTGGCGCACGCGGCGCTGCGGGTCACCGACGACCCGCAGGTCGAGATTGACGCATCGGCCGTGCTGGAATGGAGCCTGCGCCGCGACCTGTCCGACGACCTCTTGCACCTGCGTGCGGTCGGAGGACCCGCGGTGATGGCGTCGGTTACAGCATGGCTGGCCGACCGTGCCGGCCGCCTCGGCCCGGTGGTGGAACGACTGCTCGCCACAAACCGGACCGGCGACCTCGTGCCGCTGGGTCTGGTCGCCGGACTGATGGTCGGCGACGCACCCGGCCGCGAACTGGCTCGCGGCTTGTTCCTCGGCACGTACACGCTCGACGGCCTGACTGAACCCGATCTCGGCAACTGGTCCGACGACGCCGCCGGACTGGTCATCGGACAACTCGATCCCGCAGCCAGGAACACCGTCCTCAATGCTGCTGCAGCACATGTCAACAGCCGCGGCATCGGCGAACTGGCGCGCACCTCCGAACTCCTCCCGCACGGCCTGTCCGCCCGCTTCGACACACTGGCACAGACCATCACCGATGCGATCCCGGACGATCCCGCAACCGCACCGACCTCCGCGGCGGCGGCCCACGTCCAGGACGCGTGGCAGGATGTGACCCGCCATTTTCTGGCTCCGGAGGATTCCTCGATGCCGGGCGCGGAGGCTGCGGTGCGCCTGCTGCGCTGGCTGATCGCCGACCTCGACACGGCCGGCAGCCTCGACGCACTGACCGCCGACCACGTCGGTAGCGGAGCCTGGGTCGACGCCGCCCTCATCACCGCGCGCCGCGGCGTCGACCACCGCAGCCTGGCCGAGGCCATCGCCCACGTCATCGACCGTGTCGTCTTGCGGCGACGCGCCATCGACCGGCGGTTCGCGGCCGCGCTCGCCGACACTCCGTACCCCGCCGGGCTGCTGGTGGAGAACCTGCTGCGTGACATCGTGTTACCGCTCGCAGTCTCCACTCCGATTTTGTTGGTGGTGGTGGACGCGTTGTCTGTGGCGGCGGCAATCGACGTGGTCGCCGCGGCTCGGGAGGCGGGTTGGAGTGAGGCGGCCGTCGGTGGGGCGGCACAACGGACCGGCGCCCTGGCGGTGATGCCCACGCTGACTGGCCGCAGCCGCTGCTCGCTGCTGTGCGGGCAGCTCCGCGAAGGCACGGACACCGCCGAGCGTGCCGGCTTCCTCGAGGCGATCCGCGAGGCCGGGCTCCAGGCGGCACCCGGCCGCCCCGATCCGATCTTCCACAAGAAGGCCCTCGACACGGTGCCCACCGGTGCCGATCTGGCCACCGAGGTCGCCGACGCCATCGCCGACCCGACCGGCCGTCCGCTGGTCGCGGCGGTCCTCAACTACGTCGACGACACCCTGCACCACACCGACCCGGGCGGCACCGACTGGTCGCTACGCACCATCACCCACCTGCGCGCGCTGCTCCGCGACGCTCAACGCGCCGGACGTGCTGTGATCATCACCTCCGACCACGGGCACATCATCGAACGACGCGACTCGGTGAAGCTGATCCGCGCCAACCACTACGGGCAACGCGCCCACGGTCAGCTCGACACCATCACCGACGGCGAGATTCTCGTGCGTGGCCCGCGGGTACTCACCAACGACCACGCGGTGGTGCTCGCTGTCGACGAGACCATCCGCTACGGACCTGTGAACGCCGGCTACCACGGCGGCGGTACGCCCGCGGAAGCTGTGGTCCCGGTGATCGGGCTCTACACCGGTGACGTGCCGGACACCCTGCAATCCGTCGGTGACGTCGAACCCGGCTGGTGGCATAGACCTGTCACCAGCGATACGGACACGCCGGTGCGCACGATCCGAACGCAGCCGGCGAACACGGCACCAACCCTGTTCGACGACGAACCGGTTGTTGCGAACCCCCAAACATCGCTCGCCACAAAGATTCTTGGCACCGCGGTGTTTACTGCCCAATGGAAGCTGGCCGGTCGCATTGTGGTCTCCAAGGCGCAGACCGGTGCGCTCATCGACGGTCTGCTGAGCACGTCGAACCGGGAACTGCTCCTTGCGCAGGCCGCCCGTATTCTCGGGCTGGGCGAGAATCGAGTCACCGGCGCGCTGTTGCAGATCAAGCGGGTCCTCGACGTCGAAGGCTACGAGGTCCTCGCCCTCGACGGACCAGTGGTGCGCCTCGACGAGGACCTGCTACGCGAACAATTCGGGGTCGGGCCGTGACTGCAGCGGTGTCGCCGCGGCGGCGACGCGAGATCCTCGACGCGCTACGGCGGGGGACGGTCCCGTCCAACGGCCTCGACCAGTTGGCAGTCGGCCTCGGCCGGTTCGAGTCCGAGATCGAGACCGAGTTGGGTGTTGTCGCGGCCGGCGGCGCCATGTTCAAGGCCGTCCGGGGTGATTACGGCTCGGGCAAGACGTTCTTTGCGCGCTGGCTCGGCGACCGTGCGATGAAGCGCGGATTCGCGGTAGCCGAGGTGCAGATCAACGAAATTGACACGCCTCTGCACAAACTCGAAACTGTGTACCGGCGCAGCATCGAATCGCTGCGCACCGCATCGATCCCACCATCGTCGCTGCGCCCCATCCTCGACGCCTGGCTGTTCACCATCGAAGACGACGCAGCCACCCAGGGCGTGGGCATCGACGAACTGCTGGAACGGCGCCTGGCTGCTGTGGCCACCAGTGCCCCGGTGTTCCCGATGGCCATCCGCGCCTATCGTCGGATGATCGCCGACGGTGACAACGACGGTGCTGACGGACTCGTCGCCTGGCTCGGCGGCCAGCCGCACGTCGCGGCTGCGGTCAAACGTCGTGCCGGGATCAAGGGCGACCTCGACCACTATCTCGCGCTGGGCTTCTTGCGAGGGTTGCTCGCAGTCCTGTCTGATGCCGGCAATGCGGGTCTCGTGCTAATTCTCGACGAGGTCGAGACGCTGCAACGGATTCGATCCGACGCCCGCGCCAAAGCGCTGAACGCGTTGCGACAGTTGGTCGATGAGGTGCACGACGGACATTTTCCCGGTTTGTATCTACTCATCACTGGAACCCCCGCGTTCTTCGAGGGCCGGCAGGGCATCAAGCTGCTGCCGCCGCTCGCAGACCGGTTGCACACCGACTTCTCCCGCGACCCCCGCTTCGACAACCCGCGCGCCCCGCAGCTGCGGTTGACCGGTTTCGACGTCGACCGGCTGGTAGAACTCGGTGGGCGGGTACGTGAACTGTTTTGCAGCGGAATCGAATCGGCGGACCGCGTCCGCGCCACTGCCGATCACGAGTTCCTGCGGCGCTTCGCCGAAGCCGTGGCCGGCGGCCTGGGCGGCAAGGTAGGGATCGCACCCCGTCTGTTCCTCCGAAGACTGGTCGACGTGCTCGACGTGATCGAACTAAACCCCGACTTCGACCCGTACACCGACTACGACATCGCGATCAGCGACGCCGAAATGTCTGACGCGGAGCGTGAAGCGCTCTCGGCCGACGATATCGACCTCGACGTCTGATGACGACCGACCCGTTCGATCTACTACACCCCGGGGTGCAATATCACCTGGCGAACACGCTGCGCTGGAACGGGTTGCGGCCCACCCAAGCCGCCGCGGTCGAACCGATCCTCGCCGGGGATGACGCGCTGGTCCTCGCCCCGACCGCGGGCGGCAAGACGGAGGCCGCGACCTTCCCGCTTCTCTCGGCGATGGCCGAACACGGCTGGCAGGGCGTCTCAGTGCTCTACGTGTGCCCGCTGCGGGCCTTGCTGAACAACCTGCAACCACGGCTACACACATACGCCCAGTGGATCGGCCGCAGCGCCGACGTGTGGCACGGCGACGTCGGACCGACTGCCCGCCAGCGGATTCTGCGCGAACGCCCCGACATCCTGCTCACCACCCCCGAGTCGCTGGAAGCGATGCTGGTGTCGACGAAGGTCGACCCGCGCGTGCTGTTCGACGGACTGCGCACGGTCGTCGTCGACGAGGTGCACGCCTTCGCCGGGGACGACCGTGGGTGGCACCTGCTCGCTTTGCTGGAACGGCTCTCCCGGATCGCCGGGCGACCGCTGCAACGGATCGGGCTTTCGGCGACTGTCGGCAACCCCGACGAGCTGCTCGGCTGGTTGCAGGGTGGGTTCACAGACCGTCCGCACACCGTGGTGTCGCCGCCAACCAATGTGGTAGCAACGGCGCCGGAGATCACTGTCGACCACGTCGGGTCGCTGCAGAACGCGGCTACGGTGATCGCTTCGTTGCATCAGGGCGAGAAACGGTTGGTGTTCGTCGACTCACGCAGGCGTGCCGAAGAACTCGGTGCTGCGCTGCGCGATCGGGGAGTGAACACCTTTCTGTCACACTCGTCGCTGCCGGCGACCGAACGCCGCCGGTCCGAACTGGCGTTCGCCGACGCCCGCGACACCGTCATCGTCGCCACCTCCACCCTCGAACTGGGGATCGACGTCGGCGACCTCGACCGCGTCATCCAGATTGGCTCACCCCGCACTGTCGCATCCTTTCTGCAACGACTTGGCCGCACCGGTCGACGGCCCGACACCGTCCGCAATTGCCTGTTCCTCTGTATCGACCATGACGAGGAACTGCTTGCCCTCGGCATGCTGGAATGCTGGGCGCGCGGCTGGGTAGAGCCGATCAATCCGCCGCCTTCGCCTCGTCACATCGCGGCACAGCAGATGCTGGCCCTGTGTCTGCAGGAGCACCGCATCGGGCGATCGTCGTGGAGAGACTGGTGGGGCAAGCTACCGGTGTTCGACGACACCGCCGCCGAGATCATGAACTTCCTTGTTGCCGAGGGCTACTTCGAACGCGACGGAGACTTCCTGCACATCGGACCTGAGGCGGAACGCCGCTTTGGTCGCCGATACTTCTCAGACCTCACCGCCGTCTTCAGCGCCCCACCAGAGTTCACCGTGTTGGCTGGCCGCAACGAGGTCGGCACCATCGGCACTGATCTCCTCGTCGGGGAGGTTCAAGGCCCACGCGTGCTGCTCCTGGGTGGACGGTCGTGGTCGGTCGCCCACGTCGACTGGAAACGCCACCGCTGTTTCGTTGAACCTGCGGACTCCGGTGGGCGAGCAAAGTGGTCTGGGCTCGGCGGCGCCGTGTCCTTCGACATCGCTCGCGGGATGCGGTCGGTGTTGCTCGGAATAGACCCCTCCGGTGTGACTCTCACCCGTCGTGCGCTGGATGGGTTGGCCGAACTGCGGGAGACGTTTCGCGGAGTCGTCGTCGATCGCCAACTCGTTGCCGTTCTGCCCAGCCAGGGGACCGGTAGATGGTGGACGTGGGCTGGCACAGCCGCCAACCGAACCCTGCAGGTGTCCCTGCCCCGCCTGGTCGATGCGCGGCAGCGTGTCGATGAGCAGTCGCTGCGATTGTTGCCTGGCGTCACCCGAGAGGACTTGCACCGGGAACTCGTCGCTGTCGAGTGGAGGTGCCCCGATGTCGCGGCAAATGCACTGTCTGGCTTGAAGTTCTCCGCGGCGTTGCCGCCTGGTCGGGCGGCTCGCACATTGGGGGAGCGACTAGGTGATCCGTATAACGCGCGAAGCGTCGCGACCGAAGCACTCGTGACGAACAGACCGCAGGGCTGACGGCAAGAAGCGACAGATGAGCGTGCGAAGCGACGAACTCGAACAGTTTCAAGCTGGGGGTTCGACGACGAGGTGGGAACCGTTGTGCCGCCGGGCTGGCGCGAAGCGTTGGTCGAGACCAATGCTTCCGATGAAAGTCGCCATCTGGTCAAGCTCGAGATCAACCAACGCGGTGATTGGCAGGCTCCGGGAACCGACGTTGGACCTCGCCGCATACGAATCGACGCATGTGGGTCTTGTCGACATGCACCGCCCGAATCAGTGCTACCCGGGTTCTCGACGCAAAACTGGATGCGCGACGACATCCTAGATCGCCTTGGAAAGGCTGGAGGGGCTCTGATGTGCCCCGGTTACGCGGTGTCGCGCTACTTGGTTCTAGGCCACGCTGTGGGCGGTCTGGTGTAGCAGTTCGAACTCTATCGGAGTGCGCATTCCGAGGGCGGAGTGCCGGCGTTAGCGGTTGTGGAAGATTTCCAGCTAGTCGAAGATCGCGTTGGCCAGCTCGATCCGGGTCTTCCATCGCTTGCGGTTGAGCAGTTCGGTTCGCATTCGACCCCAGAATGATTCGATCATCGGGCTACTTCAAAGCCGAACTGATCTACGGACCCGTCCGCACCGGGCCCTGCAAGACCGTCGAGGACGTCGAACTGGGCGCCCTGGGGTGGGTCCACTGGCACAACACTCGCCGACTGCACGGCTACCTCGGCGACCTCGGCGACCTACCGCCCAAAGAGTCTGACGCCGCGTTCTACGCTACGGAACGGACCGACCAAACCTTGATTGAAATCCAATAGCCCGAGTCTCCATCGAAGTCAGGGCGATTCACCGCGCAGTCCCATCAGCCCATCTTCCGGATCAGGTTTCACCGAGTTACTTGGTGTCTGCAGGAGGTGAGTCATCTACATCAATTCCCGCTTCGGGGTTCTTCGTTGCGGGTTTGGGTTAGCCACACTTCAGCGACGCGGGCGCGGAATCGGTTCTCCGTTCGTCTTTGTCCAGAGTTCAGACCCGTCCATTCGCCTCGAGTCAGGCTGGCTGAAGCGCGAGAAGACAACTTGCGCAGCTGCAGTCGGCGTCGCGTACGGAGTGGATCTCGCAAGGCCATCTGTAGTGATCTGGAGTGCCCCTGTGGTCTCATCGTAAAGACCCGCAACGAAGTGACCCTCGCACTCGATTATTACCCTAAGTCGGCTATCCCGAGTAAATTCCGACCTTTGGCCAACGACCGACGGGCCTTGCGACGTGCTGGGCACAGGTCCTAGCGCCGGCAGTGTGATTCGGTTTTTACCGAATGTGCTTCGTAGTCGCCTATTCGCGACCGACGAGGAAGCGCTCGGCCCCCCATCTTCGTCGTGTAAGCCGGCCTCCGCGGATTCATCAATCGCTTCATTCGACCCAGATTCCTTACCTGACATGAGTGTGGGGCTTGCAGGACGCGCTGCCTGTAGGCAGGGCGGATAGTCGGGTGCAGTTGGGCTAGACGCGGAGGGCACACGGGAGGCATCTGTTTGACCGTCAACGGCCACTTCTTCAGGGGTCGCAGAGATCTGCTCCGACAGCACTTCCCAGACCGCCGCAAGCCGACTGAAGTCGAAACGCTTTAATGCGGAGCCCTCGATCGCTCGGCGGATTCTGGGAACCGTCGGGTTTCGACCAACAGCAACAACTCGGCGTTCTAGCTCCGTGAACTCACGCGACCACTGGAATTTCGACGACGTTTCAGTCCCGCCGATCGCAACATGGACGTCACCGAAACGGCGCCAGACAAGCCCAAAGTGCTTTGCTCGAGGCCTGGCCAAATCCCCCACCCGTCGCCGCATCTCTTCGTACGTTGCTATTCCGCCCAACTGATCAAGCGCCAGCAACACCGAGTCGGGTCGCTCGGCAGGCAGCTCCACATGCTGAGGTTCGTGCTCGCTGTCAACGGCCACAGTAGAATCGGTCGGTTTTGCACTTTCAGTGGATTCACGTGCATGTGCCGCAAGCTCAGCGTACAGGCGCGCAAACTCCGATCGCGCATCTGCAGAGTACTTAACGCAGTCAGGGCACGAACTTGCCGCACCGTGCGCCGATGTGTAGAGCGGTTCGATCCCTCGAACACCAATATGGAGCCAACCGCCAAGAGGTCCGTAGTCGCGCTTCAGAATCTGGTCGAGGTCCGCTAGACGAGCCCTACGCGGGCGAGCCTCAATGGGCGGAGACCCACCTGACGTAGGCTCGTAGCCCCTAATTAGCCACACGAATTCCTCATCCAGGCACACGTCTCCGTCTGAACCTTGAAACCACTGACTCCATAAGCTCATTCGTTGACCGCTCCACTCGCCAAGAGTATGTCTGCTTCCGGGCCTTGTGACAGCGCTTCCACTGCTCGCTGCTCTATATGCTTAACTTCGCCTGTTGTGGTGGAAAATATTGCTGCGATGTCGGTGTACGCGGCAGGTGCGTCACCTGCGAGACCGTACCGAAGCAAGAGCACAGCCACCTGATCCGGCGGCAGAGAACCGAGACAGCTTAGAACAATGTCGACGCTGCGTTGACCCGGTCTCGCCCCAACACTTTGGATGACTGCGCGGATGTGTTCGCCCTCCGCAAGAGGTTGATCGTCAACAGAGTCGTTGACTCGCTCGTGCACCAGCCGTTCTGCAATCGGCAGCGACACGGGTCGAACGTCGTTATCCACGAGCGCTTCCGGCTCCGTCTGCGTCACCTTGACGCGAAGCCAATCAGCTAAATGATCCACCGCATCTATTGCGGCGACATCTAGGACTTCCTCTGCGATCGCGGTGAGATCTTCGAGGAACGTCTCGTGTGCACCATTAGCAGGATCTTCTGATGTTCCTCGGGCGAAGAAGACGAGAAATGAGGCGGTCCTACCGTCCGCCTTGGGTCGGATGATCCGACCCATCCGTTGAATCATCTGTCGTCGGGATTTACTGCTGGCCAGAATGATTCCAACATCGGCCTCGGGGACATCGACTCCTTCGTCGAGAACCTTCGGAGCAACCAACGCCGTCATTTCACCGAACCGGAACGCGTCTAATAGCTGAATTCGATCCCGCGGTTTCAGGTCACTTGTGTATGGCGCGGCCAGAACTCCCTCGTCCAACAGCGTCTCTGCTGCAATTTGCGCCGACTGCTTGGTCTCGGAGAACGCTAGGGTCCGGCCGCCCGCACGGAGGACAGGCGCCAACGACCGGAGCGCGTCTACCTTGCCTTGGGTTTGAGCGAGCAACTCGCGCCGCCGCGAGAATGCCTGCAGATACGTCCACGCGGATCTCGTCGCGGGGTCGGCAGGCAGTCCGTCACTCACCGTCTGCACGTCAAGCATGAAGTGCCCAAACGGTTCGGCTCGACATCCGTATTTCGTGGTGAGGAGAAAGCGTTCCTTCTTTGCTATCTCATCGAGGTTCGAGTAGCGCGATTGCTCGTCGGGCGTCAGCGGGACCGCTACCAACATCACCCTCACCGGCGCAAGAACTCCGTCCGACCTGCCGCGTAGGTAGTCACAGCCGAAGAGCACGTTCTTGAAGTACGGCAACAGGTGCTCTGCCACTCCGTTGTCTGATCTCTCGAATGTCGCTGTCAGACCGAGTCGTTCGTTGTAGTCGTCGGATAGGAGCCGTGAAAACGAAGACGCACCGTAGCGGTGAACCTCATCTGCCACAAGGAGTGCTGGTCCCGACGGACGGGGCGCGGAACGTGTGATAGCCGAATGCACTGTGCTGACAATAATGTCGTGATCTGAAAAGGTGTCTCGGTAGCCGTCCCCCCTCCTGCCCACGCGAGCACTCGGCAGCGCTGCACCGATTGCGCGGTGCCATTGATTGACCAGCTCGTTCCCCGGAACTGCCACCAAAACCGACAGACCTCTGTCCAGTGCGTCAGCCGCAGCGTGGATCCCGAGAGTCGTCTTGCCAGTACCCGTCACCGCCTCCACCACGGCGCGGCGGTCACACTTATTCCACCGGTCGAGGGCCTCCTGCTGCCACGCCCGCAAAGTTCCAGATACAAGAGTACTCGTGGTCACTTCGACTGCGCCATAATCCAAGTCTTTCCGGACTTCGTCGTGACTCGGGCCAGTTTCCCGGCCTTTTCGGCGTCCGCAAGCAGCGCCAAGGTCCGCTCTTCGTCCAACTGGCTGATCGTCATGGCGCGCTCTACCGTGACCTCCCGGTGCCACGCCGCTGCAACGAGGAGTTGCAGAATGGAATCTGGATGTCGGCCACCCAACCCGTCAGCGCGGGAAGGCGCTGCCGCGAAGTGACTGGAGCGTTGTGGCAGATCAGAATCGGCGACTATCTCCCAGGCACCTAACGGATAATGACCTTCTCTTCCGACCGATGTCTGTAGGGGCACCTCCGGCGCGTTCGCAACTTCCGCGGGTAGAACTGGGTGCTCCTCCACAGCGCTGCCTTCTTCGGCAATCGATGGCGGAAGGGCAGTCTCTACCACGACGGCCACAGGCGGACTCTCAACGTTCAAAATTTCAGCGTCGCCTGGCCACTCGACGCGCGCGTCACCCGATGATATGTCGTCAAGGGCGTCGTCCATAGATGTAGTTCCGTCGTCCGGCGGTAGTCCAACGGGTTGCCAAGCAACCTTATCGTCAGCAGCGGGATAATCCTCGAGTCCGCCCGGCGCGATACCTCGGGCGTCGAGGGCCTGCCACAGCCCAGCCATCGAGCTGACCGGGTCGATGTAGTACGCCGACTCCCTAACCCGCCAGAATTCCCATCCGCATCGACGCAGTTCGCGCTCCCGATCGAGATCGGCACGTTGCTGTTCGGGCGTGCTGTGCCACGCGTCGCCGTCGCATTCGACCGCGAGCTTTCCACCCGCACCGGTGACCACGAGATCAATTCTTCGACTGTTGACTTCGACCTGCGGATTGACGTGATACCCGCGCGCCGTGATCTCCAAGAAAATTCGCTGCTCGAATAGGCTGTCGAACTGCTCATGTCGAGAGTCGCGAGAAACGCTCTGCGGCATGGGCGGCGCGGGGACCGGTGATGTCGACAGCATGTACTGCAGTAGAGATCTGCGAAGGTCGCCTTCTTTGAGTCTTGCCGGGGTCACCGAATGGAACAGCCACATCTGGTCCTGAGCGCGCGATGCGGCCACGTTGTAACGTCGCTGCATTTCGGTCCTCGTTTGGGACATGAACGACGTTTCGTGGGCGACGACTAGCGACAGAAACATGACGTGACGCTCGTCGCCTTGGAAGTCCGGTGGATTGCCGACCCGGATTCGACGACGCTCCCGCTCGTCGGGGTCCAGCCGCTGCAAGAGTTCACTGTTGATGATATCGACCTGCGCTGTCCCCTGCAGAACTACGACGCCGAAAGTCTTGCCTGCGTATGCGGGGTCCGCAACGCAGTGTTCGATCTGGTCGACGATCGCCTTAGCCTCAGGGACGTTCCTGATCGACTGGTTACTGCCATCGGTGTAACCGTCCTGGACGTGAACGCAGCACAGCGGTCGAAGTCGGTCAGCGCCAAATTGGCGAACAGGAACTAGCGGGGCGTCGCGGTAGAACTGGTTGCTGGACCAGTTGATGATCTCAGGCATACAGCGGAAGTGCTCGCGTAGCCGAATGACTGTTCCGAAACGGGATCGGAGCAAGGTGAAGATGCTCGACCGAGGGGTAAAGCCCTGCCTCAGATGTATAGGGACATCTGGCAGGTAGTTGTCGAGCCGTTCAAATATTGGTTCTAGCGCACCGCTGCTGACTTCACTTGGTGCACATTGCATGTCGTCTCCCACTACGATGACGCGTGGCGCGAGCGACAGCAGGAAGATTCCTGTGATGTCGACCTGGCTAGCCTCATCGAGGATGACCACGTCGAAAATGTTGGCCTGCGGCGGTATGGATCCAAGCACTTCTTTAATCGGCATGATCCAGGCTGGGACTGCAGTCTGCGCTTCTTGCATTGCCGCTCGCGCTGCAACTCGGTAGCGCTCGGCATGCTTGCCAGTCCCCTTCCCAACATTCGTGACATGGTCGCGATAGGCCTGCAAGGCCTGCTGGTGGCCGGCAGTCATCTGCTGCAGGCAGCTGTACCACGCCTGCGCCGCGGCTAGTTGCGACGTTAAGAAGCTGATTTCGCGGTCGGTTGAGTCAAGTTGCGCATTGAGTGCGACCCCCGCGTCGCCGCCAATGTTTTCGGCAATCCACATCGCCGCACGCCGCCACGCCCATGCGGCCGACAGGCCAGCGATTCGGTCGCGCCAAAGTTCAATTGCGCCTCTTCTCGTCAGTTCCTCAGCAAGAGAGGGATTCGCGGCTGCCATGCGATCACGCAGCGCGACGTAACGGCGCTCCTCCGCCTGTTCCGATTGCGCTGCGGAGTACGCCTCGCGCGCATGGGATATGTACCGGTACTCGCCATGCAGTATGCACGGCTGCAGCAGTGCCGCCTCGGCCGAGTTCGCCTGTCCTAGAGTTGTCGCGACTGCCGATGCAAGCTGTTCGAGATTCTCGCGTGCGTGCCGTCTGCGCTCTTCAGCGAGAACCAACCCGAGACCACGCACTGTCGAGTCGACGTACTTCATGCTCGTCAGTGGCAGTGCCGCCAGACCTTTTGCGCGTAAACGTTGATTAAGTACTTGTGCAGTATCAAAGAGGCAGTCGATGCTGGCGACATCCCGTACTGCGTTGCGCAGCTGATTAATTCGTGCCGTACGCGACTCAAATCGTCTCAGCGGGTAGTCGAGGTCTACAAGCAGCTTTTCGGCTGACCAAAGGCATTCGTGAGCAGTCAGATGCATAGCAACGATTCGTGCGGACTGAGCTGAAATCGCATCCTCACCGTCGACCTGTGCGATAGGACCTAGATTCTCGACGCCCCTCTGGGCCGGCGACTTACCAAACCTGCCGTGCCACTTCTCGCCCGTAGCCAAAGTGTTAGCCAGCATTAGGTAGGCACGGGTCGCGACTGCGGTCACAACTGGAGCCGTGACCTGCGCGGCGCCAACCTCTCGGTCGGCCTGAATGGCATTGGTTAGGTACCCGCCGAGGGCTTTGGTCTTGGACCAAGAATACTCATTCCGCTGGGATAACACCTCATTAGCAAGTGCCCCGACCTGTGCAGGCGCGTGCTGGATCGGGACTAGCGCATCTTGAAGGCGAGAGAACCCTTCTTTGAGCTCGTCGAGAGCCTCATGATCAGCGCCGTCAACCAGCGCGCGCAGCGCTGAACTCTGACCGTCACCTTGTTCAGCTGGCGCGGCCCCAACGAGGTCGTCGCACCATCGGATCAGCACGTCCGCATCAGGGAACAGACCTGCCACATCGGGGAGCGATTCGTTCAGGCGGCGGATTCTGGACTTGCTGCGGGTCGAAGCAAGCTCGAGCAGATCGAGGAGTTCGTCGGTCGACAGTGGACATTCATCGGTCAGGACCGACTCCGGCATCCACTCGAATCGCGACTGTAGCTCGGCGACCTGCCGCGCGATGGCCGCTGCTGTTCCCTGGTAGCCGAACGCGATCTCAGGATTGTTGACCGTCTCCGCTTCGCGCAGCGCGTGGATATCCGAGAGCAGCTTGGCCCGCTTGCGTAGCGCTCGCCCCCGGTCTTCTACGAGTTCGTCAATACGCCGCATCGACGCTGCTTTGTTGAATCCGGATTTGCGCGTCGCCATCTCGTTGATGCTCTTCTTGAGCGCCGACTTCTCTGCTGGAGTGCCAGACGTGACAGAGATGCACAACTCCTGCATCTCCGGCGGCAATTTGTCCCGCAACACCCGGAGCGCTTGGGCTTTTTCGCTAGTGACGAGCACTCGTTGACCCCGAGCGAGGAGCGCACTCACCAGGTTAGCGATGGTGTGGGTCTTACCCGTTCCTGGGGGGCCCTCTACCACCACGCCACTGTCGGTAGCCAGGCGCTCGATGATCTGGCGCTGCTCTTCGTTGGCAGGGAGGGGGAACAGCGGCGGCTGCGTAAAGCTCGTCGAACCCGCTGCGACATTCGCTAGCGCGGCAATTCGCTGCTCGGGCTCAAACGCCTCGATGAGCTGTGCGAGCCCCAGTGGTACTTCAGTACCACTGTCCTTAAGACCCTGGACTATGCGCTCGTAGTAGTCCAAGAGGGCATAGTCGCCTCGACGTCGGACAATGAGCGCGGGTGCAGTGTCGAGGCGGCAGCGGCTGGGATCGAGGTCGTCACCGCCATTAACCTCAACCTTGAGAGTGATCGCACGACTTGACCAGTCCTTAAGTACGCCGTCGATGGCGGGGTCGATGGGCGAAAACACGGCGTCCCGCAGCGCTGAGTTGATGGCGCGTGACCCACTGCCATCGAAGTAGCTCGCGGACGCGAAGAGCTGGGTGTCTTCGAGCCGCGGAGTCGACTCATCGTCGAGCCGAACAACGATGTCACCGGAGTGATCATCGCGCTCGATCACCGCTGATTGCGTTACGACGTGAATGTTCACTGACCAGTCGGCGCCGCCAGGCAGCCTAAGTCGACCTGCTGCCACCACCAGTTCGATCGACTCCGGCCGTGACTGGAGTTCTTGCAGAGCCCAGAGCAGATCAGCGCGCAGATTCGCCAGTGGACGGCGCGCGCGATCAGCGGCGGCCCAGGCATTCCATGTCGAAATCCACCGGTCGTATGCGGGGCCGACGTCGCTCTCCCCCTCGAGTAGCCGGAGGGTCGCAGATGAATTTCCGATACTTCCTTCGACACGGCCCGCCAGGATGGCGGGCAGTCGCGGCGGTTCGTCAAGGTCGACCCTCTGGACCCGTAGCATCACGTCCCCCGCCGAGGCGTCGTCGACCAGGAGCGCGGTAATCGAGTCACTCTGGATCGGCATTGTCTTGAGATGCTTGCGCGTGTCCAAGATGGGAGTGCTTCGAGCCTTCACCACCTCGTGGAGGAACTCCATCAGCCGGGTGACGCGTCCCGCGACATCCCCGCGGTTGCCCGTGACCGACAAACGGTGACTCCAATCTTCGATAGCCGCCGAGCGAAGGTGGCGGTACCGAAAGGATAGGTGGCGATACCGACAATCGCGGCTTAACCTCCATCTTTCGCGGGGTGGCGGAACACCAGCGCAGCATCGGCCACCTGCTCAGCCAGATCGAGGGCTCTCGAACAACCCTGGCTAATCCCTCGAGTTCTGTCTCGAGACGATCCCGCTGTCGGATCGGGTGGCGTGGCTGAACGAATCGCACCGCGACGACCCGAATGTGACCGTCACCGGCATCCGGTGCGACGCTCCCGTCGATCTGACCTCGACCACCGTGTGGGCCGCGCAGGTCGCCTGTATGCGGGCAGCCGTGCGCACGGTCACCACCGACCCGATCGACGTGGTGGTCAGCAGCGAATCCTACGGTCCAGAACTGGCCCGCTGGTTCCACGCGGAGCATGTCTCCGTCGACCCCGACCGCCGTGCCTTACCCATCTCCGGCACCGCGTGCCGCGCCGACCTCGCCGGCAATTGGCACCACCTGGACGTCCCCGCGCGCGCCGCACTCACCACCCGTGCGGTGGTTCTGGGCTCAGAGTCGACAGGGACGACGACGGTCAGTCGCGCCCTCGCGCGACGATTCCGAGACCGCGGTGGCGTCTGGGCGCCAACCCGATGAGTGGCCGAGTACGGCCGTGAGGCAACCATCGCGAAACTCGCAGCGCTACGGCAAGCGGATCCCGACACCGACCTCTCCGACGTGACCTGGACCGGTGCCGACTTCGCGCACATCGCCCACACCCAGCAGGCCCGCGAGGATGCCGCCGCGCACGACGGGTCACCGCTACTCGTCTGTGACACCGATTCTTTCGCGACCACCGTCTGGGAACACCGCTACCTCGGCCCGCAGAGCCACTTCGCCCGACCTGAAGCACCCCACCGCGGGAGCATCTACCTGGTCACCGATCACCGGGATGTCCCGTTCGTCCAGGACGGCATCCGCGACGGCGAGCACATACGAGCGGAGATGACCGACTGGTTCGTCGAGGCCCTCACCCGCCACGGACGTTCGTGGGTATTGCTGACCGGCAGTCTCGACGACCGACTCGACCTGGCGACGCGCGTCGTCGGCCGCGCCCTGGCGCATCGAGCCACCTTCGCACCACCGGCGGTGATGCAATGACGTATGACCCTTCCGCTTTTCCGTCGTTCGCTGTCACGGTCGACCTCGCCATCCTCACCATCCGGCAACGCCGCCTCTGCCTCCTGATGATCACCCGCGGCGAGGAGCCGTTTCGTGGGGACGCGGCTCTGCCCGGGGGCTTTGTGCGGGCGGCGGAATCGGTCGATGACGCGGCGTCGAGAGAGCTGGTCGAAGAAACCGGGGTCGAGTTGTTCACCGGGCACATCGAACAGCTGGCGACATACGGGTCACCCGACCGCGACCCGCGGATGCGGGTGGTCTCGGTGGCGTACGCGGCGTTCGCACCAGATCTTCCCGATCCGGTCGCGGGTACCGACGCCGACGATGCGACGTGGATTCCCGTCGACGAGCTGCCTGATCGCATCGCCTTCAACCATCATTAAATCATCGTCGACGCGCTCGAGCGCGTTCGCGCGAAACTCGAATACTCGACACTGGCAACCCAGTTCGTGGGGCAACGCTTCACCATGCGCGACCTGCAGACCGTGTACGAGACGGTGTGGGGCACCACCTGGGACCGCGCGAACTTCCGTCGCAAAGTGCTGGCGACCCCCGATTTCGTTCACCCCATCGAGGGAAAGACGGCGTCCAACGGATCGCGAGGGCGCCACGCGCAGCTGTATCGGGCCGGATCGGCGACCACGCTGCACCCGCCGATACTTCGGTCGTGATCGGGTGACATCTCGGACTTGAGAGTGCCGTCCCGTCATCCGGGGGTCGGCGTTCCAAACACCTTCTCCCCCTCGCCTGACCTCACCCCTCCGGAAGCAGGACGTCCGGGAACTCATAGTCGCAACCGATCAGCTGCGGGCTCTCTACCAGGCCACAATGCCGGAACCACGCGGTCATGGCCTCCGCGATGAGGTTCACGTCGCGGCTGAAGATGTAACCGTCGGTGCAGTCGTCGAAGTGCTCGCCGTCCAACCAGCGATTCAGCGGCAGATCGGCGACGCGGTAGTCACCCAGGAACAAGCGGTATAGCACCGTCCGTGAACGCCGCAGCAAGAGAACCCCGTCGCGCAGCACCTGCACCTGCGCGTTGATCGCCTCGATCCCCTCATCGTCTTCGGCCGGCCCGTAATCACGCGGGCCGAGCTCGAACACAAACCCCGTCGGCTGATCCGACAACGACTCGACGATCCAGTCGGTCATCCCCGGCCAGTCGTGCGTACTGGCCGAATCCGTCTCTCGTGCCATGGTTCCTCCTCACCTCGACACCCAGAGAATATCGAGGGGTACCGACAGAACGAGGCTGTCGATCGGCCGCCAACGATGTCGGCCCCCTCCCCTAGTCTGCGAGCACCGCACTCCACAGCCTGAGTGCCGCAGAACGGAGCTCGCCAGTGCCGCCCAACCCGAAACGCTCGCGCACGGTGCGCAAGAACGCGCCGTCGGCGCAGGCCTCGGCCCGACGCCCGATCGTCCGTGTCTCGCCATCTGCCCGCGAACATCCCCGGCCCGCCACAGATCCCACTCGGCCCTTGCACATCGCCGTCGCAGAACCGGCGACGGTGCAGTACCTGCGTGAGTCACCCGACATCGTCGCGCGACAGTATCCCGACGGAGTGGGTCTGGATGACACGGTGATCACGATCGTCGAGGCACGCGACTGGGCGGTCGCGAGTGTTTCGGTGTGGTGGGCCATGACCGGAGAGCCGGCCACGCTGCATCACGTCGGGCCGATTGCCCGCGAGGGTGTCTCGTTGGGCGCCATCGAGTCGCACATGCAGACCACCCTGCCCAGGCGTCCCGAGACGCTGTCGTCCGATCTCGGTGCCGCGCTTCTCGAGGCGCTGCGCGCCGAGGTCGACGCGCCCACGTCGTGGCGCACCACGAGCCCCGAATGCGATGCACCGAGGAGCGATGCCATTGGGGAGGCGGAGATCTGGGGGTGTCGGTGTTGCGGCCGTGACAGAGATGCGCAGTTCGCGCCGCGGTTCGAGAGTCACGCTGAGCATTCGGGTGCCGATTGGGTTCATAGCGAGAAAGGAGTAGGTGTCTGCCCGTCGTGCCACGACATCCTGCACCAACCGCTTGCACCGACCGTCGACGAGCTGATGTTCAGCAACAGACCGCAGTGTCCGAGGTGTCGTGAAAAGCAGGCACTGCACTTGATTCTGGGCATGCCACCGGGCCCGCCCCCGCACGGCGCCGTCGCCGGCGGATGCGTGATCATGGACGGCCACATGCCGGACTGGGTGTGCGGCGCGTGCGGTGAGGAGTGGTGAAAGATGATGCCGCGCGGAACTACTTCGACCGGTTCCGCTCGATCCCAGCCTTCACAAGTCCGGCAAGACCGTCCGCGTCGATCTGGTCACCCTCGTACAACTCGTACGAGCGCCGCTGATTGCCCTTCAGTTCGCCGTTGAACAAGCCCGAGGGGTCATCGAGTTGCGCGCCGTACATGAACCCCAGCTTCACCTTGCTCTTGAAGATGTTCCCCACGACAAGCGGGCCGTCACACTCCCAGACAGGCGCGCCCATGTACTTCCAGTGTTCGGTGATGCCCGAATCCACACCCAGGATGATGCGTCGCGCCTCCGCCAGGGCCTCCCCACGCCAGTCCGGGTGCTCTTCGATCATTTTGTCGATCTGTTCGGCCGGCTCCATCGTCAACCCCTCTGTGCGGAACTGCGGACGTGTCGAGTATGCGATGACTTCACTCATTCCGGAAGGCAGTCGGGCGTTCAGCCTGCCGGGGTCGTCTCCGTGACGACGGGTGTCGCGACAGCCCAGGTACCACCACTGCGAGTGAGGTCGGTGGTGCTCCCGTCGGCCGCGGTGACGCGCAGCGTTGACGTGCCGGTCCACTCGACGGTCGAGCCACTCCCCTGGTACTCCGCAGTGCCGGTGGCCACGTTGCGGATGACCACCACCCCATCGGTGGCCGAGGCCCGGTAGTCACCGCCGGGTGACAGCGTCCCGACGGGGACCGGCGTCTCCTCCGTTGTGGGCGCCGCCGAGGTCGTAGGGGCCTCCGAGGTGGATGTCGTGGTGGTCGTGTCCGGTGCGGCCGACGTGGTCGGGGCGGCGGTCGGTGGCGTGGTCTCCGAGGTTGCCGCCTGGGCGATTGAGGGGGTTGCGGTGGTGGACGTCGACGTGGTCGAAGGAACCGCCGCCCGGGCGGCCTGGCGGGTCGCGGTTGCCGCCGAGACCGTGCCAGCCGACGAGCCGCACGTCACGCTGTCGAGCAGGACGTTCAGCTTGATGGACACCGATCCAGACGAGGTGAAGTTGCCTACCTTGCTGCGTAATTCGACGGTGTAGATGCCGAGGACCGACAGGCCGAGGATGGTGGTCACGTAGTCGCTGGAGACCTGCAGTGTCGCCGGATTGGTGGTCGAGACCGCGACCGTGACCACTCGCGTCGTGCCCAGGAGCGACGGCGTGAACGTGAGCTGATAGTCGTAGCCATGACTCGCAGTCGGGTTCGGCCAGGACAGCTGTGCCGCCGAGCTGAGTAGACCCGTGCTGACCGTTGCACAGGACAACGAGGCCGGAGCAGTCGGCCGTCCTGCCGACACCGTGCCGGTGGCTGTGGCGGAGTCGGTGAGCGCAGCCAGCGTTCCACTGGTCCGCGAGTACCCCGCTACCGCCGAGGCAACCACCACCGCAACGGCGGTCACTTGCATCGCGATCGAGATCGACCGCGACCGTCGCGGTGCCGTCGAGTGCCGCCCGCGCTGACTTTGCCGCCACGATCTGTCCGGCCGAAAAGCGATCCACAGCAACGCGAGAACGACGAGGGTCGTCAACGCCCACACATACGGCGTCGCAAACCAGGTGAGAACGTAGCCGAGCTTGGGGACGTGGAATGCGACGCGGTCGACGGTGGTGACGGTGTACGGCTCCGCGTCGGGCACGCGGTTGGCGTCGCCATGCAGCGTCATCGTCGTCGAGTTGCCCACCCGCGTCTGGATCTGTGCGACGCGGTGAGTGACGCGGGCACCGTCCGCGCGGGTGACGCTGACGATGTCTCCGACGTGGACGTCGTCGGCAGGCACGGTCCGTGCGACGGCGATGTCGCCGACTCCGATGGTCGGTGACATCGAGCCCGAGCGGACGACGAGCGGCGAGAAGCCGCCCACCACGCTCACGATGGCGACGAGGACGCACAGCACTCCCGCCAACGCACCGACCGTCAACGCGGTCTCGGTGAGATACTTCTTGGCGCGGTCACTCATGTCAGGTACCCGCGCTGCCGGTGAAGGTGAGGACCACGGTCCCGGTGGTGCCGGCGACTGACGCGTCGGCGGTCAGCGGGAGATTCACCTGTACGCACAGATTCTCCGCGCCACCCGACGCGGCGAGGGGTCCGCGATTGGTCGAGAAGGTTGTTGCCGTAGCCGAGACGGCGATCCCGTCGGCGATCTTGGTCCCGGACCCGCACACACCATTGGTCGCGGACGCACCGGGCACCACGGTCAACGTCATCGCCTGTCCCAGGGCGTTGGAGCTGGCGACTGCCGCCGAGTAAGTGATCGCCGCCGTGCCGGAATTGCTGACCGCGATCACCTTCGCGGCGGACTGCCCGGGTAGTAATCCGGTGGGGCTGAACGTGAACGCGGCCGCCTTCGAACCGTCGGCGAGGATCGAGACCGTGGCGGTGGTGAACACCCCGGACTGGGTCGCCACGGACGACGACCACAGCGCGAGCGTGCCGACCACGCCGATGCCGAGGACCATCCCGATCGACAGCACAGCACGAACGCGGCGTGAGACCAGCACGCCGAGCGCGTTTAGGAGTGTCATGATCGCACCCTGGCCGATCGGCGTTCACGCGCGGACCCGACGAATTGCGCTATGGCGTACAGGAACAGGATCCCCGCGATGACGTAGACCACCACCAAACGGGTGGAGCCGGTCAACCAGTTGTTGACATATCCAAGATACGGGACGGAGTACCAGAGCTTTCCGCGCACCTGCGCCGCCTGCACGGGACGTTCGTCCGGGACGGGCACCGCATCGCCCTGGGTGGTCAGCAGTCGGTTTCCCTGCTGGTCGAAGGTGAAGCCGACCACCCGGTGGCTGATGACATCCGGTTCACCGGAACGGATCTGGTAGGTGACCACATCGCCGATCACCAGCGACGATGCGTCGACCTTCCGGACCACGATCAGGGTGCCCGGAGGGTATTTCGGCGTCATCGACGACGTGAGGATGGTGTAGGGCTGGGCACCGGCGATCTTCGGGATGACGATCGTCGCCAGCAGGATGCCGACGAAGAAGAGCAGCAGCGCCCAGGTGACGATCTGCCAGATCCACCAGAACGGACCGGTTCGCTTCTTCGCCTCGGCCGTGCTGGTCTCGGTGGTCATGATCGCGTCTGTTCCGTGTTGAAGGTGAAGAGAATGAAGTAGGTGGACGCCCCCGCGGCCGCGACGGATTGCAGTTCACTGCGGATGCACAGGACCTCGGACGCGCCGCGGGCGAGTGAGCGCCACACCCCGGCCACCGCGGCGCCGCCGGCACTGGTGGACGTCGTGGGGAAGGCAGCGGTACCGCTGAGTGCGCCGGCGGCGCAGGTACCACCGACCACACCGGAGAGCGCAACCGTGACCCCCGGGCCGGAGGTGACCTGGGGCCCGGCCGCGGTCAACCGATACCGCAGCGGTGTGCTGCCGGCGTTGGTGACCGTCAGGGGTGCCTGCGTCTGCGTACCGGGCAACACTCCCGACCCGGTGAGAGCCGGAAACTGGTACGTCGATGCCGATCCACTGCCCGCGACCAGCTTCAGCTGTCCGGTGGTGACCGCGGTGGCACCGGTGGCCGCACTTCCCGACCACAGCGCGCCGGTGGATCGCACTGCCGCGAGCGACAGTGCGACCACCACGACGACGAGCGCAACCACCAACAGCCGGCCCCGACCCGGCAGAACCCCCGTTCCCGCCTGTGCCACCGTCAGGGTCGAACTTGGTTCAGACTGACCGACAAGTTGGACACGTTGACCGCCGCGTTCTGGCTGGTCTGTCCGGTGACGTCGGCGAACGCAACCGTCACCTTGACGACCACGGTGCGGGCCGCGCCTGGGGTGATGGTCACCGCGGTGCCGGTGGTTGCCGAGGCGCCGTCGACCGTTGCGGTGGGGGTCACGGTTACACCCTCAGGCAATGTCCCCGCAGTACCGGGATTCACAGTGACCTGCGCCTTCATGTTCTTTCCCGTGGCCAGCGCGTTGTACGTGGTCGTGTACTCCCAGGTGTCTTTCGGGACCAGGAGGTCGGTGGCCGGGTTGATGGTGGTCCCACCGATGATGCCGTCGGCCGACACGTCCTTCCAGGCCGCAGCACCCTGAGCGGTGAGTTTCAACTGCCCGGTACTGAGGTTCCCCGGAGTCGAAGCCCCGGAGTCACTCCAGAGCGCATACGACCCGGCTCCTCCGAGCAGGACGACGACAGCGGCTCCGGCGGCAAGAGCGCCTTTGGCACTGCGATTCATTCGGGTATTCCTCGTGGTGCGGACGGTGAGGGTGACCGTCGCCAATGGGGGATGAGTTCATCCCGCTCTGCTCGGATCGCCGGAGGTTTCGACGTCGGACTCGAGGAGTGCTCTAGCGCACACTGGCTCGCGATTGTGATGATCTCGAGGAGAGTGTCGCAGGTGTGGCCTGCGGCGTTACACCGATTTCACGTGAATGCGGAAAATTTCGGTTCAGTAATTACCTAGCACTAATAACGATGCAATTGCCGTCGAATTT
The DNA here is from genome assembly GCF_900156495.1 of Williamsia sterculiae. GTDB lineage: Bacteria > Actinomycetota > Actinomycetes > Mycobacteriales > Mycobacteriaceae > Williamsia_B > Williamsia_B sterculiae. The sequence continues at coordinate 2,362 of NZ_FTNT01000014.1, read as the reverse complement.
CAGACTTTGACCACCATCTTGCCGGTGTTCTGCCCGCGCATCATGCCGATGAACGCGTCCGCAGAGTTGCCGATGCCGTCCACCACGGTCTCGTCGTAGTCGACCTCACCGTCGGCGAGCCACTGGCTCATCTCCCGGTTGAATGCGCTCATCAGATCCGAATGCTTGGCGACGATGAAGCCGCGCAGCGTGAGGCCGCGAGTGATGATGTTGGCCATGTTGTCGGGACCCTCAGGTCGAGAGGTGCTGTTGTACTGCGAGATCGCGCCACACAACGCGGCTCGGCCACCGTCGTTGAACGCGTCGAGCGCGGCCTCGAGGTGGTCGCCGCCGACGTTGTCGAAGTAGACGTCGATGCCATCGGGCGCGGCCTGCGCCAGTTGTCGGCGCACCGGTGCCGTCTTGTAGTCGAAAGCGACGTCGTAGGAGTACTTGGCGGTGAGTACCTCGACCTTCTCCTTGCTACCGGCCGAACCGATGACGCGGGGTGATCCCTTCAGCTTGGCGATCTGACCGACGATGGTGCCGACCGCACCTGCAGCACCGGAGACGAACACGACGTCGTTCTCGGTGAACTGAGCGATGTCCAGCAGCCCCACATAGGCGGTGAAACCGGTCAGTCCGAGAACGCCGAGGTACACCGACGACGGGTGACCGGCGGGCGGCTCAGGGACGGCGCGGAACCCGTCGGCGCTTTCCTGAGCAATGTCGCGCCAACCGAACTGATGCAGCACCAGCGTGCCGACCGGTAAATCGTCTACCGCACTCTCGACCACGCGGCCCACGGCTCCACCGGTCATCGTCTCGCCGATCTGGAACGGCGGAACGTAGCTGCGGGTGTCCATCATGCGGCCGCGCATGTACGGATCGACGGAGATGAACTCGTTGCGCACTCGCACATGGCCGGGCTGCACGTCACCGTAGGTGACCTCGGCAGTCCGAAAGTCGGACGGTTCGGGCCAACCGTGGGGACGCTGGACGAGCTGGATCTGGGTACTGACGACGGACATCGGTGTCCTCCTCAATAATACTGACGTTTTCTGCAACGGCCGTTCCACTATATAGTGGAACGGCCATTTCACAATCGCTGAACGGAGGCCGTGATGGGACGCACACAAGGCTTCGAGACCGCAGTGGTGATCGCCGCGGCCAGAGACTTGTTCTGGCAGAGAGGTTTCGAGGCTACGTCGGTGACGGAGGTGGAACGGGCGACGGGCGTCGGACGTTCCAGCCTCTATCACGCGTTCGGCAGCATGCGTGGGCTGTTCGACGCCGCCGTGCAGGACTATCTCAACTCGGTCATCCGACCACGATTGATTCCGCTGACGGCAGAGCACGTGGCGCCTGACGCACTGGTGACCTACCTGGTCGGTCTCGCAGACGGCATCCGTTCCGTCGACCGTGCCGATCTCCCCCCGGGTTGTCTGCTCCTCGGGTCGGCCACGACCATGTGCGGTGACACCGCGGTTCATGAGGTGATCACCACTTATCTCGACGAGGTGCGCCTGGCCCTACGCCGAGGCGTTGCCGCACAGAATCCAGCGCGGACGGATGACGAGGTGAACCACCTGGCGACGGTGGTGTTCGGCTCGGTGGTCGCCGGACTGTCGTTGGCGCGGCTCGATGCGGAAGGTGCGGCCGCGGTGGTGGACGCGGCGCGGGTGGTGGTCACGGGCGGGGCATTGCCCCGGCCCGAACCAGAACGACGAGTCGCAAGGTTGCTGAAGCAACAGTCCTCGATGTGATCTGCATCGTATGCGTAGACAGACGTGGGGAAACCCACACGTCGCGCGATGGCGGATACGTCTCGCTGCTTTGGCGACGGCCACAGCACTGTGAAAATGTCGTAGCAGAACCGGCTTTCACGGATGAGCGCCTCGCGGAGGCGCGAGGGGTCGGGGCGACGAGATGAGGTATGCACCCGGATGAACACGATCAGCCGACTGCAGACCCGTCAGTTGATCGTGCTGGCCGTCCTCGCGCTGGTCACCCTCACCTACACCGGGATCCACTATGCGCGCCTGGGATCGGCCGTCGGTATCGGCGAATACACGGTGCGGGCGGTGTTCCCGGACTCCGGTGGCATCTTCACCGACGCCGAGGTGACCTACCAGGGCGTGGCCGTGGGCCGGGTCAGTGCGTTGCGGCTGACCAACGCGGGCGTGGATGTCGACCTGCGTCTGAAAACCGGGGCCGCGCGGGTACCCGCCGCATCCACCGCCGTGGTCGCGGACCGATCCGCGGTCGGTGAACAGTTCGTCGACCTGCGGCCGACATCAGCGGCCGGCCCCTTCCTGCACGAGGGTTCGGTCATCACCGACGTCGCCATCCCGCCACCCCTGGACACGGTGATCTCCAGTGC
>NZ_FTNT01000005.1:64147-269125 GCF_900156495.1 Williamsia sterculiae | reverse complement strand
AACACCACATTCGCGAACCCGATCACGATCGGCGTCGCATACATCAACAACATCACCGTGCCATGCATGGTGAACAACTGATTGAACTGCTCCGTCGACAAAAACTGCATCCCCGGATGCGCCAACTCCGCACGCATCAACAAGGCCATCAACCCACCGATCAAAAAGAACACAAAACACGCGACCAAATACATGATCCCCAACGTCTTGTGATCCGTCGTCGTGACCATCTTGTACACAAACGAACCCTTGGCCCCCGACCGCGCCGGAAACGGCCGCTCCGGCACCACCGACACCGGCTGCTCAACAGCTGTCACGAATCCTCCTCATCACGCCCGATCACGCCAGGTCACGCCGACTCACTGCGGTCGCGGCTGGGCCGGGATACGGTCGGTTTCCTCGATCCTAAGCCCCAACAGCCCCAGAGCTGAGCCGGGCGAGAAAGATCCGTTCAGACCAGTGGTCGCGCCGGGCGCACGCGCTGGGTACCGGTGTCGACCCGCCAGGAGGCATCCAGACGAATACCCGAGCGCGGATCCTCCTTGGCCACCAGGTGCCAGTGATCCATCTGTACCCCTGCCGGGGTCACCTCGAACACCCCGTACCCGTGGCGATCGAGGTCGACGTACTTGACGTGGTGGTTCAACGCCGACAGCGCGTCGCCCGCGACGGCTCCCGCGGTCCCCTCCGGGGTCTTGGTCAGATCGTCGATGTTCGCCGCGGTCACCGAGGTGACCACCAGCTCGGTGGCCACGGTGCCCGCGCCGGGGTAGTTCGCCGCGTCGACCGGGACGTCGCACGACCACGACGAATGGATGTCACCGGTGATGAAGACCGTGTCACGCACCCGATGATCGCGCAGCGCACCCACCAACCGATCGCGGTCGGCGGTGTAACCGTCCCATTGGTCGGCGTTGTAGGTGACCCCGCCCCGCGGCAGGCCCAACATCTGCGTCAACGCGGCCGTGGTCCGGGGTTCCAGCGGTGGGAGCAGCGTCGGGGTGATCATCACCGGATTGCCGACGACCTTCCACTGCGCGGTGGAGGTGACCAGGCCACCGGTGAGCCAGGCCATCTGGTCGGCGCCGGTGATGGTGCGATCGGGAGCGTCGACCCGGGCGCCGTTGGTGGACGTGGCCTGCTGCGACCGGTAGGTGCGCAGATCGAGCATCGATAGCTCGAGCAGCCTCCCGAAACGCAGGCGCCGGTAGATGTGTCGGTTGTTCGGGGTCCCGGCCGGCCGGACCGGCATCCACTCGTAATAGGCGCGCTGGGCGGCGTCCCGCCTGCTCTGCCAACTGCCCTCGGTGGCCGGCTGATGATTCTCCGCACCGGTGTCCCACGCGTCGTTGGCGAACTCGTGATCGTCCCAGGTGCAGATCCACGGAACCCGCAGGTGCGCGGCCTGCAGATCGGGATCGGCCTTGTACTGCCCGTGCCGGGTCCGGTAGTCCCGCAGGGAGACCAGCTCGTTACGCGGCTCGTAGGGCCGGATCACGCCGTACTTACCGGTGTATCCACCGGTCCTGTACTCGTAGATGTAGTCACCGAGGAAGATGACCGCGTCGAGGTCGCGGCGGGCCGCGAGATGGCGGTAGGCCGCGAAATAGCCCGATTCCCAGTTCGCGCAGGACGCCACCCCGAAACGCAGCCGGGCGACGTCGGCGGTGGCGGCCGGCGCCGTACGGGTGGTGCCGGTGGCCGACCGACGACCGTCGGGCAGCGAGAACCCGTAGTGATAGGTGGTGGCCGGGGCGAGACCGGCCACATCGGCCTTCACGGTGTGGTCCGCGGCGACGGTGGCGAGGACGGTGCCGCTGCGTACGACGGACCGCAGCTCGGGATCGGTTGTCACCACCCACCGCACCGCGACGTCGGGCCCGACACCCGAGCCGGGGGTCGCCTGTGGGGTGGGGGTGACGCGCGTCCAGATGATCACCGCATCCGGGGTGGGGTCACCCGAGGCGATGCCGTGCCGGAACGCACCGGTACCCGGGTCGGCGTGGGCCAGGACGTCGGTGACCGACGAGGCGGCGGCGACGGTGGCGGGGACGCCCGCGGCGGCGACACCGGACGCCTGCAGGAAATGTCGCCGGGTCAGCGTGGGATCGGGTCGCGACGGTTCTTCGGACACCGCCGGAATTCCACCCGCACCTGCGGGACACGTCAAGCGGAGCAGCCGCCTCGTCGGATGAACAGTCGGTGTACTCGCCCGGATCAGCGTGCCGTGGCCAGCGGATAACCGCGGGCGACCGTCCGGGCCAGGATCCCCAACGTCGCCGACAACGACTCCGGTCGGACCACGGGGAACACACCCTTGTCTCGCCAGTCCTCACGGATGTCGGACCAGTCGTAGAACGACGTGACCCGGGTGCCGTCGCCCTCGGGTTCGAGCCGGTAGCCGTACACGTGGCCGATGGGCGGGCGCACCGTGCCCACCACGGTCCAGGAGATCTCCCGGTCGGGTTCCAGCGTCAAGATGGTGACGTCCACGTCGTAGAGGCCCATCGGGAGATCGCCGAGCGCCTCGCGGTCCATGTGCACCACGAACGAGTCACCCGCGGTGGCCACCCGACGGCCGTCGGCGGACATCAGCATGCCCGAGCCGTCGATCGCGACGTGACCCTGCGGGTCGGTCAGCACGGCGAAGATCTCGTCGGGTGGTGCGACGATGTGGCGGTCGACCTCGATGCGGTCTTCGCTCACTGACCGTCGGCCGTTCCCTGCCCGCCGCCGACCGCGTGGTCGCGATTGCCGTGATAGTCGTCATCGGGATTGGCGTCCTCGGCGGCCTCGTAGACGCGCTCCTCCTCGGCCAGTTCCGCCGAGTCGTCGACGGATGATTCCTCGTTCTCGTGCGGAAAGGTCATGTTCGCCTCCTGGGATGAACGGCCGGTCACCCCACCGTACGTGCCGCCACGCAGCCGGATGCCGGTCTGCGTAGCGGAACGATGTGCGGATCACCGTCGCGTAACCGCACCGCGGTCGACCGCAGGTCCGGGTCGCCGCGCCCGTCGGCGCGGTGGTGCCCGCCCAGTGAGGCCGTCCGGGCCAGTGCGGCGGCGACCACCACGCGAGCGGTCGACAGCAGCGCCGCGTCCTCGTGGTCGCCCGGGGTGCGCAACGGGCGCGACTCCACCTCGGACAACGCCCCGGCGAGCGCGTCCAGTTCGACGCCGGTGCGGCGCAATCCGGCGGCCTCGCTCATCGCATCCTGCAGCGCACGGCGGTCGAGTCGTGGAGCGGATTCCATCAGATCGCCCGCCGCGACCGCGGTGCGGCCACCGGCGCGATCGGCTGCGGTTCGTGCCGCCCGTAACCCGGTCACCAACCCCTCCAACAGACTGTTGGACGCCAGTCGATTGGCACCGTGCAGGCCGGTCCGCGCCACCTCGCCGACCGCGAGGAGTCCGGACACCGCGGTCCGACAGCCTTCGTCGACCACCACCCCGCCGCACTGGTAATGCGCGCCCGGTTGCACCGGGATACGCCCCCCGGCGAGATCGAGTCCGGCCGCCCGAACACCCGCCGAGACGGTGGGGAAACGCTCCTCGAACCCGCTGATCGCGCCGACGTCGAGGAAGACGTGGTCGCTACCGGTACGGCGCATGGCCGTATCCACCGCACGGGCCACCACGTCGCGCGGTGCGAGGTCACCACCGGGGACGTCGGCGGTCACCGCGCGGCCGTGGGCGTCGACCAGTCGCCCACCCTCGCCACGGACGGCCTCGCTGACCAGGGCGCGCCTACCCCGCCGCCCAGCGGGTGTCCACAGCATCGTCGGATGGAACTGGACGAACTCCAGGTCGGCGACCTCGGCACCGGCGTGCAATGCCAGCGCAACACCGTCTCCGGTGGCGCCCGCCGGGTTGGTGGTCGCCGCGAACAGGTGGCCCGACCCTCCCGTGGCCAACACGGTGGTCGGGGCGGCCACCGTGGCCACGGCTCCCGCGTGATCGATCACGGTGACACCGACCACGGCGCCGTCGTCGGCACGCAGTACGCCGGTGACCGTGGTGGAGAACATCACCCGCACCGAACCCGACGACTCCGATCCGACTGTCGTCCACCGCGTCACCGCCTCGGTGAGGGTGCGTTGCACGGCCGCACCGGTGGCATCACCGCCGGCGTGGACGATCCGGCGGACACCGTGACCTCCCTCCCGGGTCCGCGACAACCGACCCCGGCGGTCGAGATCGAAGCGGGCGCCCCAGCCGATCAGCTCGGCCACCGCGGCGGGCCCTTCGGCGAGGATCGACCGTGCCGCAACCGGATCGGTGAGTCCGGCACCGGCGGCCACGGTGTCGGCGAGGTGCGCATCGATCGAGTCACCCGGTCCCACCACCGCGATACCGCCCTGCGCGTAATGGGTCGCCGTCCCGGGTTCCCGAGGCACCCTCGGCGCCTTGGACACCACCACAACCCGTAGGCCGAGTTCGGCCGCGGCGACCGCGGTGGTCAGGCCACCCACCCCGGCCCCGACCACCACGAGGTCCGCGGACCATCCTGTTGTGCGTGCGGCCACGACATACTCCTGCTGATGAGGGTCCCCGCGGGGAATTAATTTTCGACTCTAAGTCGAAAACCTTGTGCAGTCCAGTGCCGACGCGTCCTACCGCGCGGCCCGGTCAGTCGAAGTCGTTGTCGCCGGACCGTGCGGCCCGTTGCCGAGCACTGTGCATCAGCTTCTCCGCCAACGACAGCGCCTCCGCGAACTGATCGGGATTCTCGGCTCGGCCCCCACCGACGGCGATGGCCGGTGGCATCGCACCCGACGACGTCTTCAGCGAGCGCTCCCGTAACGTGGCCACCGCCAGATTGGCATCCCACTGTTCGTCCATCGGGACCATCAACACGAACTGATCGACGGACCATCGCGCGCAGATCCCGTAATGCATCCGGGCGATGCCGCGCAGGATCTCGGAGAACCGAATGACGTACTCCTCGAGCACCTGCCGACCGTGACGCGCGGCGATACCCTCGAAATTCGTGAGTTCGATGGAGGACAGGCTGGCTGGGAAGAGGAAGCTGTCGTGCGATTCGATGCGTTCGTAGATGCCCTGCCGATTGAGCAACCCACAGAGTGGATCGTGGGTGCTCTCCCACCATTCGTCCTCGGGGATGTCTCCGGTCAGCGGATGTGAATCCTCCACGCAGACCAACAGCATCGGTTCATTTTCCACCGTGACGCGTGTCTTCAAGATCGTCAATTCGACGACCGACCCATCGGCGCACACGAGTTTGCGCTCCGCTCGCAGCGAGCCCTTGGTGCCGCCAGCGAGCCGCGTGAGGTCACGCCTGCGCTCGATGACGGACTCCGGGTGCATGACCGATTCCACCGCGACGCCGTCGAGATCCGTTGGCAGATAACCGAGATTCAACGAGAACGCACCATTGGTGGCGACGAAGACATCGTCGTGATCGTAAACCGCGGCCGGCACATCGAACACCTCGACGAGCGCATGCGCTGCGTACTCGCGCGATGAGGCCACGACGTTGCTCCGATCATTCAACGGTTGTCGCCACCCTAGTACACATGGCGCGTGCACCACCGGCCTTGCGGTGCAAGGGGAGCTCGCAGAGTTCGGATCGGCACGTCGAGGTGCGTGCATACTGGACACGTCCGGGATCGAATCAGCACGAGTCGAACCCGCAGGTGTTCACAGCCGTCTGATCACACAGAGGAGTGAGAAGATCATGGCCATCGCCTCCATCAACCCCGCCACCGGTGAACTGCTCGAGGAGTTCGACGCATTGACCGATGCCGAGGTGGAATCACGCCTCGCGACCGCCGCACGCGTGGCCGTCGAGTACCGCGGCACAGATGTCGCCCAACGCGCGCACGGCTTGCGCTCCGCCGCGGACATCCTCGACGCCGAGGTCGACACCCTCGCCGGGACCATGACCGCCGAGATGGGCAAGACACTGTCGGCGTCCAAGGCCGAGATCGCCAAATGCGCCAAGGGTCTCCGCTTCTATGCCGACCACGGTGCCGACTTCCTGGCCGACGAGGCCGCCGACGCCGGGGCCGTCGGTGCGTCGCGCGCTTTCCATCGCTACCAGCCGCTCGGAGTGGTGTTGGCGGTCATGCCCTGGAACTTCCCTCTCTGGCAGGTCATCCGCTTCGCCGCGCCATCGTTGATGGCGGGCAATGTCGGCCTGCTCAAGCATGCGTCCAACGTGCCCCGTACCGCGCTCTACCTCGAGGACCTGTTCACGCGTGCGGGGTTGCCGAAGGGCGCCTTCCAGACCCTGCTGGTCTCCTCCTCGCAGATCGAGGCGATCCTGCAGGACAGTCGGGTCGCCGCAGCCACCCTGACCGGCAGCGAGGGCGCCGGACGCGCCGTCGGCCGCACCGCGGGGGAGGCGCTGAAGAAGGTGGTGTTGGAACTCGGCGGTTCGGACCCGTTCGTGGTGTTGCCGTCCGCCGATCTCGAGAAGGCGGCGCAGACCGCCACCACCGCGCGGTGCCAGAACAACGGTCAGTCGTGCATCGCGGCGAAGCGCTTCATCGTGCACCAGGACGTGTACGACGACTTCATCGCGAAGTTCGTCGCCCGGATGGGGGAACAGAAGGTCGGCGACCCCACCGACGAGTCGACCGCCGTGGGCCCGCTGGCCACCGAACAGGGGCGTCAGGACGTCATCGACCTGGTGGACGATGCCGTGGCCAAGGGAGCCGAGGTGCTGTTGGGCGGCACGGTGCCCGACGGACCGGGCTGGTTCTACCCGCCCACGGTGATCGCGGGCATCACCGAGGAGATGGACCTGTACGCCGAGGAGGTGTTCGGCCCCGTGGCCGCGGTCTACAAGGCCGCCGACCTCGACGAGGCGGTGCGGTTGGCGAACGTCACCCGCTTCGGACTCGGATCCAATGTGTGGACCACAGATCCGGATGAGATCGAGCGGTGTATCGATGATTTCGAGGCGGGGCAGGTGTTCGTCAACGGGATGACCACCTCGTACCCGGAGTTGGCCTTCGGCGGGGTCAAGGACAGCGGTCACGGTCGCGAACTGACGCGTCATGGGATGCACGAGTTCTGCAACCTCAAGACCGTGTGGGTCGGCTGATGCGCCGCATCGCTACCGTCGTGCTGTTGGGGCTGCTCACCGCCCTGGGGGTGTCCACTGCGACCGCGACCGGCGCGCCGGGATATCAGTTCCTACAACCGATCCCGAAACTCGACGCACAACGCTACCTGGGTGCGTGGAATCAGGTGGCCGCCGTGCCGCAGCCGTTCAACCTCGAGTGCGCACGCGACACCGTCGCCACCTACGGACTGGTCGACAAGACCGACATCAGCGTGCGGAACCGCTGCACCCGCTACAACGGCACCCGCAGCGGGATCGACGGCAACGCCCGGGTCGTGGACACCCGCACCGGTGCACAGCTGCACGTCAGCTTCCCCGGTGTCCCGTTCCAGGATTCGAAGACAGGCCCGCCCAACTACATCGTCACGTACATCGCGCCGGACTACTCGTGGGCGTTGGTCGGCGACCCGATCCGGGTGTCGGGCTTCGTGCTGTCGCGATCGGCCACCGTCAGCGCCGCGCAGTGGCGGACCATCCGATCGGTGATCCGGTCCCGCGGGTACTCCGACTGCCTGTTCCTCACCTCACCCACCTCGGTTCCCGGTGGGGTCATCGGCATCCGGCCGCTCTGCACCCTGTGACCGAAACACCTCAGTGGGAGCGCTGATCGCGAGCGGCCAGGATCAGACCGAAGCGTTCCCGCGGGTCCGTCCAGAAGTCGGCCACCCGGAATCCCGCGGTGGCGAGTTCGGTGGTGATGCCGTCGCGGCGGAACTTGGCGGAGATCTCGGTACGGATGCTCTCCCCGGCGCTGAACGGCACGTCGATATCGAGGTCGTCGACACGCACGGTGAGATCGCGGCGCGCGCGTAACCGCATCTCGATCCACTCATCCTCGGGGTTCCACACCGCCACATGCTCGAAATCGTCGAGGTCGAAGTTCGCGCCGAGACGACCGTTGAGCACGGTCAGCACGTTCTTGTCGAACGCCGCGGTGACCCCGTCGGCATCGTCGTAGGCCGCTTCCATGACGTCGACGTCGGTGACCAGCCCGACGCCGAGCAGCAGGGTGCCGCCGTCGTCCAGCGACCCCGCCAGGGCCCCGAGGAACTCCGCGCGCTCGACCGGGTTCAGATTGCCCAGGGTGCCGCCGAGGAAGGCGATCATCCGTCGGCCCGAGTGCGGGAGCGCGGGGATGGCGTGGGTGAAGTCGCTGACGATGCCGTGTACCCGGAGTGTCGGGAACTCCGTCTGGAGTTCGGTGACCGCCTGCGCGAGCGCGCTTTCCGAGACGTCCTGCGGGACGTAGGTGTTCAACGCACCCTGGTCGACAGCGGCGCGCAACAACACCCGGGTCTTCTCCGACGAGCCCGAACCCAGTTCGACGATGGTCTCGGCGTCGGCCGCGGCGGCGATGTCACCGGCGTGCCGCTCCAGCAGCGACCGTTCGGTCCTGGTGGGGTAGTACTCCGCCAGTGCCGTGATGTCGGTGAACAGTTCACTACCGCGCGCGTCGTAGAACCACTTGGGCGGTAGCGTCTTCGGACTCGACGACAGTCCGGTGAGGACGTCGGCGCGCAACGAGTCCTCGATGTCGGCGTCGGTGATTCGGATGTCGAGCGACGGTGCGGACAACAGCTACTCCTGTGTGTAAACGGGGGCGGGTTCGCCGACGGCAGAGAGGACGACGGGCTCGCCTATGGTGGCGGTGACAAACGATCCGTCGGGGACTGACCGCCACTGCCCTTCGGTGGTGTTCCCGGGGGTGGCAGCACCCAGAGGTTCCGAGGCCACCCACACCGAGGTGTCGTCGACACGGACGGACAGCGAATGGTGGACTGCGGTGGCCCACACCGTGGTGCCGTCGCTGAGCAGCAGGTTCAGCCGTGATCCCGGGGCGGCGGCCAGCACCTCCTCGGTGAGTTCGCGGAGTGCGACGTCGGGCGGGCGGGTACGCAAGGCGTGCTGCAACAAGACCCACAACGACGCCGAGTCGGTGGCCGCGGGCGTCCGCATCCAGTCGACTGCCGGGACCGATTCGCCCAGTGCGGCCAACGATTCCGGCCAGTCTCGGACCACCCCGTTGTGGCTGAAAGCCCAGGTGCCGTCGCTGAACGGGGCATTCGCGGTATGCGTGATCGGCATACCGATGGTCGCCGAACGGATGGCGGCGACCACCGCGGTCGACGACACCTCGGTGAGCACCTCGCTGACCGCCGGGTCGTTCCAGATGGGTTGCTGCGACCGGTGACTGCGGGTACCGGATCGCGACCACCAGGTGGCACCGTACCCGTCGGCATTCATCACCGCGTCGCATCGCATGTCGTTCGGCGCCCACGACTGTTCCAGCAGCGAGTGCGATCCCGTGGTCAGCACGTCGGAGATCGTTCGTGCCGGTCCGAGATAGGCGAGATGCCTACACATGGCGTCCCGTCATCCGGCCACCACGTCGCGGGCACAGCGGAAGCCCGCGAAGATCTGCCGCCGGATGGGGTGGTCCCAGTTACGGAACGTGCCGCGGACGGCCACCGGGTCGGTGCCGAAGGATCCGCCGCGGAGGACCTTGTAGTCGCCGCCGTGGAACACCTCCGAGTATTCGGCATAGGGGAAGAACCGGAATCCGGGGTAGGAGTGGAAGTCCGACGACGTCCACTCCCAGACGTCGCCGATCATCTGCTGCACACCGGTCGCCGACGCACCGTCGGGGTAGGCACCGATCGCGGCGGGCTCGAGGTGCGTCTGGCCGAGGTTGGCGCGGCGGTCGTGGACACCGGCCTCCGGGTGCTCGTCACCCCAGGGGTAGGTGCGCGACGAGCCCGACGTCGGATCCCAGCGCGCCGCCTTCTCCCACTCGGCCTCGGTGGGCAGGCGTTTGCCGAGCCATCGAGCGCAGGCGTCGGCCTCGAACCAGCTGACGTGCACGACCGGTCGGTCGGGGTCCACCGGACCACGCTGCCCGAACACGTCGTGACCCCATCCGTCACCGTCTGAGTACCAGAATTGCGGTGCGGTCAACCCCGCCTCCACGCGGTGCTGCCACCCCCGCTCGGACCACAGTTCGCGGCGGTCATAGCCACCGTCGGCGATGAAGTCGAGATATTGGCCGTTGGTCACGGGGAACGTGTCGATCGCGAAGGCGGGCACGTCCACGGTGTGGGCGGGACGTTCGTTGTCCAGGGCCCACGGGTCCACCGAGGTGCCCATCTCGAATGTCCCCGCCGCGACGACGGTCTCGGCTCCCGGACGCAGCGAGGTGGCCGGCCGCGGTGTCGGCGGGGCGTGCAGAACCGGCGCACCGACCCGCAGTTGATGGGTGGCCAGCATGGTCTCGTCGTGCTGCTGTTCGTGCTGGGCGACCATGCCGAACGCGAAACCGCCCTCCACCAGACGATTTCCGGCGAATCGGGTGTTGGAGAGCACGTCGAGGGCCTCGTCGCGCACGGATCGGACGTAGGCACGTGCCTGCGTCGGATCGAGCAGCGGCAGCGCGGGCCGGTTCTTGCGCGGCGTCTTGAAGGCGTCGTACATCTCGTCGATGTCGGCGCGCACCGATTCGCGACCCCCGACGTCACGGACCAGCCAGAGTTCTTCCTGGTTTCCGATGTGCGCGAGGTCCCAGACCAGCGGGCTCATGATCGACGAGTGCTGCGCGACGAGGTCGGCATCGTCGACGGAGTCGGTGAGCAGCTCGGTGCGCGTCCGGGCCCGCTGCAGGGTTCGCGCGACCCGGTCCCTGAGGTGCTCGACGTCGTCGGCGGCCTGCCGGCCGGCGCGGTCATCGGTGATGCTCATCCTGCGAACTCCGTTCTGATCGGCGTGGATGCGCTCGGGGGCAGGCCGTCGGCGCACCGGCGGGCCTCCGCCCCGAACAACGTGGACTCGTCACCGGTTGCTGTGTCGGCGGCCAGGGTCAGCAGCTGTGTCGCGATGTCGCGCAACTGTTCCGACTCCAGACCGCAGTGCGCGGCGTCGTACCAGAGGTCGGCGCCGACCGAGGCCACCGCGGTCGCCTCGGCTGCGGTGTCCGGGTCGTGCAGCAGGGTGGCGATGACGGCAACCGGGACGTGCCAGCGACCGTCGGGTTGTCCGTCGAGGTAGCGCACCTCCAGATGGCCCTGGGGTCGCACCATCGGGAACAGCGTGGTCAGGTGGTGGTGGAGATCGGCGGTGGTGGGGCGACGGTCGACGACCTCGTCGAGGTGACCTTCCACCCAGTCGCCCAGAGTGGCGTCGGCGGGTGGTTCGACGAGGCCCTCGGGCGTGCCGATGCCCAGCAACGGTGCGTCGAGGGCCCATTCCGGATAGCGGGTGGTCGGGTCGGTGACGGTGGGTATGCCGGTGCGGTGCGGGTCGAGATTGAACCAACATCGCATCCGTTGCGACATCCACACGTCGTCGTCTCCGTGCAATCGCGGCGAATTCGCATATGCGGCAACCAGGGCGGGACCGATGACGTGCAGGGTGTGCCACCGCCGGTTCACCTCGGCGGGGTCGGCGCCGGCATCCAGACATACCTGTACGGCAGTGGTGTTCGCCATCATCTGCAGGCCGAAGGGGCCGAATCGGGTGAACCGCCGCTCCATCAGCTCGTAGCGCCGGGTGGGCAGGATTCGTAGCGGTGGCCGACCACTGTCTGCTCCGCCTCCGGACATCCGCAGTCCGTGGGTGGCGAGCACAGTGGCGAGGTGGCGTTCGTCGGCGGTCACCGCGTCGATGAGGGAGGAGTGAGCGGGGCGGGGAGCACTGGAGAGCTCTACCTGCCCGCCGGGTTCGACGGATACGACGCTTCCATCCGGAAGCGGTAGATGGGGCGAGGCGGGGGCGATCGAGGTGGGCGCGTGCGGGCCGAGGGCCGCGGCCAGAGTCGCGAGGTCGGGGCGGGCGCCCGTGCGGGAATGGGTGAACCACTCGACCTCCGCACCGACGAGCCGCGGTGGGCCGAGCTTGAAGCACACCTTCTCGAGGTATGCCGCGGCGGCGGGCCGGCTGCTGAAATGCAGATCGGTGTGCATGCAACCTTCGATTCGCTTCGAGCGCCGTGCGCGGCACGACGGAGATGCTGGTTCGTCCTCGATGCTACGGACCTCATCAACTCAACCGGCTTGTCGAGGGCAGCGCCACCTTTTTCGCGATCCGACGTGGTCGTCGGCATCGGCCGTCAGCAAAGTCACAGCTCACGAGGTTGATTAACACAGTCGTAACACACACGATGGAACGGAATCACCAGTACGAAGTTCAAGGAAAGACCCATGTCGTTCACTCAGTACCGTGCCGGCCGCCGCCACGCGCGAGACCTCCGTCGCCTGTATGCCCACGTCTCCAACCTCCCCGCGGGTGTCGCCCGGGATGAGTTGCTCGTGATCGCTCAGCGCCGCGAACTCGACGCCAGTCACTGATCGCGCCGTCACTCAGGCGGCCAGGGGTTGGTCGTCGGGTGGGTGGCCGAGGGGATGGGGTGTAGGTCGAGTCCCCGTCGACTCGCCGATCGACCACACCCGTCCTACCGTCGACCGATGAGCACAACTTCGGAGACCACGGCATCCGGGCGATCGCTGACGGCAGAGACGGCGCCGTTCTGGTCGGACGTCGATCGGCACATGGTTCGGTACGGACCGCGTTTCTCGCCTGAGATCATCGTGTCGGCGAAGGGCAGTCGCCTCCGAACAGACAGTGGTCGCGAGCTACTCGATTTCACCTCGGGTCAGATGAGTTCGATTCTCGGCCACTCGCATCCCGACATCGTGGCCACCGTCTCGTCACAGATCGCCACCCTCGACCACACGTTCAGCGGGATGCTCTCGCGACCGGTGGTCGAGCTGGCCCGTCGACTCGCCGACACGCTGCCCGCACCGCTGGAGAAGACGCTCTTGTTGACCACCGGCGCGGAGTCCAACGAGGCCGCGATCCGCATGGCCAAACTGGTGACCGGACGATACGAGGTGGTGTCGTTCTCCCGCTCATGGCACGGGATGACACACGCCGCCGCAGCTGCGACCTACAGCGCGGGCCGACGGGGCTATGGTCCCACCGCGCCGGGCAATCTGGTGCTGCCCACCCCTGACTCCTTCCGCCCCGACTTCCGCACCGCGGACGGAGAGTTCGACTGGCGGCGGCAGCTGGACCACGGGTTCGCACTCGTCGACGCCCAGTCCACCGGTTCGCTGGCCGCCTGCATCGTCGAACCGATCCTCTCGTCGGGTGGTGTGGTCGACCTGCCGGTCGGCTACCTCGCCGCACTCCGCGACAAGTGTCACGAGCGCGGGATGCTGCTGATTCTCGACGAGGCCCAGACGGGTCTATGCCGTACCGGTGACTGGTACGCCTTCGAACGCGACGGCGTGGTCCCCGACATCATCACCCTGTCGAAGACGCTCGGTGCCGGACTGCCGCTGGCCGCGGTGGTCACCACTGCAGCCATCGAAGAGGCCGCCAACGACGCCGGGTTCCTGTTCTTCACCACACATGTCTCCGATCCACTGGTGTCGGCGGTGGGCAACACGGTGCTGGACGTACTGATACGCGACGGGCTCGACACCCGCGCCGTCGAGCTCGGCGAGCGGTTGCGCACCGGTCTGCGCGCACTGCAGGGCCGGCACGGGGTGGTGGGTGACGTGCGTGGGCGTGGCCTGCTCCAGGGCGTGGAATTGGTGATTCCCGACGATGCGGCTGCCGACCCGACGACACTCGACCGACTGGGTGGCGCGGTGACGACCCGCTGCCTCGACCTGGGGCTGCACATGAACGTGGTCCAGCTGCAGGGGATGGGTGGCATATTCCGCATCGCTCCCCCGCTGACCAGCACCGACGCCGACATCGACGACGGTGTGGCGATGCTGGATCAGGCGATCGCGGAGGTTGCTGGCGAGTCCGGGTTGGTCTGATCACCAACGACGCCGGACCACCGCCTTGGATCCGGTGACCAGGCTCTGGGCGGGAACGTCGTCGGTGACCACCGCACCCGCGGCGACCACGGCGTCGGCCCCGATGGTGACACCGGGCAGGATCGTCGCTCCCGCCCCGATCCACACGTTCTCGCCGATGTCGATGGGCCCGCCGGTCAGCCACACCTTGCGATCGGCCGTGTCCACGGGGTGCCCGACGGTGATGAAGGTCGCCTTGGGGGCGATCATCGTCCGCTTCCCGATCCGGATGCCCGCATAGTCGAGGAACGTGCAGCCCTGGTTGACGAAGACGCGCTCGCTCAGGTCCAGGTTGAGCCCGTGGTCCGTGTAGAAGGGCGGGTAGATGGTGACGCCGTCAGGCAGTGGCCGACCCAGGATCTGACCGAACAGCGCGGCCTTGGCGGTGTCGTCCTCGAAGGGGAGGACGTTCAGCCGAGAGGTCAGCGCGGTCACCCGCAGCACCCGTTCGGACATGGACCGGAATTCGGGGCTGTGGATGCGCATCAGGAAGTCGTCGGCCATGATCGAGGTCTACCGGATCAGCCGTCGGCGGTTCTCGTCGGCCCTCGTCGACCAGGACGCGCCGCGCTGCGACTTCCGGACATGAGATGGGCCGGTACGGCATACCATCTCGGGTGAGCCACTTCTCGGCCACGACTCCCGTGGTCGCGCACAGTGCGGAGACGCAACATGGACACCTACCGCTTCGGGCCCGGCGTGGCCATCGGATACATCGCGACCGTCGTCGCGGCCATCGCGCTGTTCTTCGGCCTGTGGACGGGTACCGGCTGGTTGACGGTCCTGGCCATCGTCCTGTTCGTGGTCGTCGGCGCCTGGTGGCTCGTCATCCGCCGCCGCCTGTTTCCCCATGAGGGACGCCAACGCAACACCCCCTGATCGACTCAGCGCCCCTCGTCGTAGACCGGCCGGAATCCCCCGATCAGGGTGATGACATTGCCATCCGGATCGGCGATGGGTGCCAGTCGCACACCCTTGTTCGCATCAGCCGTCTCCCCCACCTCGACACCCCGTCCAGCCACGTCGGCCACCGCCGCGTCGAGATCGTCGACGGCCAGATTGACCTGCGCGTATCCCGCCCGCTCGGGGTCGACGAAGACCTGGACCCAGGCCCCCGCGAGGACCTGCCATTCGACGAGGGTCGGCATCGGGTTGTTGTCGGGGTCGCGGTCGAAGAGCCGGGAGTACCACTCGCGGGCGTTCTCGAGATCGCTCACGGGTACCACCGCCAATACGTGCTGCACGGTCATTCGTCGCGCTCCTCTCGGGTTGTCGTCGCTATCCGTACAGACCCTGGCGCGTCCGAATACTCATCGCTCGTCCCACTGATTCCGGCGAATTCAGGCCACCCGGGTGTGACCGGTTGTTCAATCGATGGGCAGCACCAGCCCGAAGGAACTCCCATGACATTCCCACATCAGGGTGAGACCGCGATCGGCCGAACCGACGAACTCCAACGACAAGAGGCGGCGTACGAGGCCGCTCAGCACGGTCCCAGAGACCTGCACGACCACGCCGTCGGTGGGTCACAGGGCACCGCTGACGGCGCCTGAGCACACGCCCCGACAGCAACGAGCCCGGACAGCAACAGGCCCGGCGAACTCATCGTCCGCCGGGCCTGTGTGTTCTGCTCGCTCGAGGTCAGCTGGTTCCCAGCGCCGGAGCGATGGTGGTGGACCACGACTGATGCAGTCCACGCTGCCAGTACGGCCACCAGTGGTCGCCCACCGGGCTGAGCTGCGTGGTCAACCGGACGCCGGCCGCCTGGGCGATCGGCACGAACAGCCGGGTACTGATGCCTGCAGCGGTCTCCAGCGGGACCAGCTGGGCGAACAGCGTCGGATTGAACCTCGGGCTGGCCGGGTTGATCGCGTCGTCACCGCCGCCGGGCAGTCCCGCACCGGCAGAGAGGTAGACGGACTTGCCGCGCAGCGCTCCGACGTTCAGCGACGGGTCGTTGCGAACCCACTCGCCCGCGGGCCACGGACCCCACATGTTCGCCGGGTTTCCGCCGACCTGGGCGACCGCCACCTGAATGCCCTGCGCGAACCCGGGAGCCGCGATGATCGGGTAACCGCTGTACGACGCCGCCGCCTGGTAGAAGCCGGGGTGGTGGGCGGTCAGGTTCAATGCCGAGGTACCGCTCATCGACAGTCCGGCGATGGCGTTGCGTCGACCGTCGCTGCCCTGGCCGCGCATGTAGGCCGGGAGTTCCCTGGTCAGGAAGGTCTCCCACTTCACCTTGCCCAGCACCGGGTCACGCTGCTCCCAGTCGGAGTAGAACGAGCCGGCGCCACCGAACGGCATCGCCACGTTCACGTTCTTGTTGGCGAAGAACGACCGGACGTCGGTGTTGATCAACCAGCCGTTGTTGTTGTTGGGGGCCCGCAGACCGTCCAGCAGGTACAGCGTCGCGGCGTTGTTCGTCCGTGCGTGGCTGATCCAGACCGGGATGTTGCGACCCATCGCGGCCGAGTAGACCTGCACCACATTCTGTGCGGCCGAGGCCGATCCGGTGCCGGTGATCACTCCACCGGAGACGACGGCGAGCAGGGCCAGAGCACCCACCGCCAGTCGATTCCTGAACCCCGCGGCTCTCCGCGGCATCCGGGTACGTAGCGCCATGAACTGTCCTCAGCTTTCCACACGTTCGACCGACCCAACGGAGAGTAACAGGTGCATAACAAACCGTCAGAATTCCGGTATGAACACCCGGTGAACCGCTACGCACCCCCGCACGCGGCACGGGTCCTGCCCCCCACAGCAATTCTCGTCCAGTCCCCTCAGGCTTTATACCGCACCGGCAGTGTTCGCGTTCGGGTCAGTCGGCCGACGCGGTCCCCGCGACGACTTCCCGGTTGGGTCGTGGGGAACGGATGGCCGCACAGAACACCGCGGCCACCACGCACAACCCGGCCGCCGCGTAGAACGCCACCGTGTAGCTGCCTTGCGCGTCGCGTACGTATCCGGCGCCGAAGGCCGCGATCGCCGCCCCCAGCTGATGGGCGGCGAAGATCCACCCGAACACCACCGGGGTCGCGGCTCCCACGTACTGCCTGCACACAGCGATCGTCGGCGGCACGGTGGCCACCCAGTCCAAGCCGTAGAAGACGATGAACACCCACGTGCTGGGGTTCGCGTGTGGCGACAGCAGCATCGGCAGCAAGACCAGGGAGACGCCCCGCCCCAGGTAGTAGACCACCAACAGGACCTGCGGGCGGATCCGATCGGTCAGCCATCCGGAGAACACCGTGCCTGCGACGTCGAAGACGCCGATCGTGGCCAGCAGTCCGGCAGCGACCGTGGTCGGCATCCCGTGGTCGTGGGCGGCGGGGATGAAGTGTGTACCGATCAGGCCGTTGGTGGTCATCCCGCAGATGGCGAAGCTGCCCGCGAGCAACCAGAACGCGGGCACCCGACTGCCGCGCACCAGGCCGCCGAAGGCGCCCGCGAAGGTGCTCACCGGGGCGGGTGGGGCGTCGGTGACCGCCGCCGCACCGAACGGGGCGACCCCGACGTCACGCGGGTGGTCGCGGATGAACAACGCCACCAGCGGCACCACCGACAACGCGGCCAGCGTGACGATGACCGAGGCCCACCGCCAACCGTGCGCATCGGTCACCGCTGCGATGACGGGCAGGAAGATGAGCTGTCCCGTCGCGCTGGCCGCGGTCAGCACACCGGTGACCAACCCTCGCTTCTCGACGAACCACCGCGTCGAGACGGTCGCCACGAACCCCATGGAGATCGCACCGGTCCCCACCCCGACCAGCACGCCCCACAGCAGGATCAGCTGCCAACTCGCGGTCATCAGAGTGCCCAGTCCGGTACCCGCTGCGATCAACAGCAACGCGGTAGCCAGCACCGGCCGGACACCGAAGCGATCCATCAACGCCGCGGAGAACGGAGCGGTGACCCCGTAGAGCGTCATGTTCACCGACATCGCCGCGCCGACGGTCGCGTGCGACCACCCGAACTCCATGTGCAGCGGATCCATCATCACGCTGGGCACCGCGCGGAACCCCGCCGCACCCAGGATGGCGACGAAGGCGACGGCGGAGACGATCCAGGCCCAGTGCGGGCGCCACGCCGCTCCGGGACGATCATCCGGTGCTCGTCGGCCCGCAGAACGGTTCAGCGTGGTCATGTCACCAGCATCGGAGATCGACGCCACGCGCACCATTGGCACGATTGCCATAATGTGTGAAGATCGTGCCATGCCCAACACGTCGCACCGGGTGGTCGTCGTGCTGCTGCCCGACACCATCGGCTTCGATGCGACGATCCCGTCGATGATCTTCGGGGAAGCCACCTCAGCCGACGGCGCGCCGCTCTACGAGGTGCTGACCTGCGCCCTGGACGATTCGCCGGTGACCACGACCAACGGCTATCGACTCGTCGCGCAGGGTGGACCGGATCTGGTGGCCACGGCGGACACCGTGATCATCCCCGGCACCCGCCACGTGCCCAGCCGCCGCGACGGGGTACTCGGACCCGACCTGGCCGCGGTCTTCGACACCATCCGCCCGACCACCCGGATGGTCTCGATCTGCACCGGCGCCTTCGTCCTCGCCGCGTCCGGCCGCCTGGACGGTCTGCGCGCGACCACCCACTGGGCCTACGCCGACGACTTCCGCGGGCTATACCCGAATGTCGACCTCGACGAGTCGGTGCTGTTCATCGACGAGGGCGACGTGCTCACCTCGGCCGGTCTCGCCGCCGGTATCGACCTGTGCCTGCACATCGTCCGGCGCGACCACGGCACCGCGGTGGCCAACCACGTGGCCCGGATGTGCGTGGTGCCGCCGTGGCGAGAGGGCGGCCAGGCGCAGTTCATTGACCGCGCGGTTCCCGAGGCGGCCGACCAGACCACCACCGCCACCCGCCAGTGGGCGCTGGGCAATCTGACCGAACCACTATCGGTGGCGCAGCTCGCCGCTCACGCGCGGATGAGCGCCCGTACGTTCAACCGACGGTTCCGCGCCGAGACCGGCGAGGCACCCGGCACGTGGGTGCGTAACCGCCGCCTCGACCGCGCCCGCGAACTCCTGGAATCCGGTGACCTGTCCATCGACGCCGTGGCCGAGTCGTCGGGACTCGGCAGCGCCGACAGCCTGCGCCATCATCTGCGCCGCGGCATCGGGATGTCGCCGTCGGCCTACCGTCGCACGTTCTCCGGGACGCCGACATGACCGTGGGCCCCAGCGGCAAGACCGCGCTCACCGAAGAGATCGACAGCTACCGAGCCCGTCGCGGTGTGTTCGTCGTGCTCACCGTGCCGCCGATGCGCTACCTGATGGTCGATGGCCATGGTGACCCGAACACCGCACGCGCCTACCAGGAGGCGGTGAGCACCATCTATCCCGTCGCCTACACGTTGAAGTTCGCGAGCAGGCGCGAACTCGGCCACGACTACGTCGTCCCGCCGCTCGAGGGTTTGTGGTGGTCCGACGACATGGACACGTTCACCGACTCCCGCGACAAGTCCCGCTGGACGTGGACGCTGCTCAGCCTGGTCCCGCAGTGGCTCACCGACGCCGACGTCGAACGAGCCCGCGCCACGGTTGCGGGTAAGGGCGGCGCGCCAGCGCTGGACCGACTGCGGGTGCAGTCCCTCGACGAGGGACTGTGTGTGCAGACGCTGCATGTGGGCCCCTACGACGACGAGGGGCCGGTGCTACGCGCGATGCACGACGAGTTCATCCCTGGCGAGGGTCTGGCCCTGACCGGTACCCATCACGAGATCTACCTCGGCGACCCGCGCCGGGCCCGCCCGGACCGGCTGCGCACGATCCTCCGTCAACCGGTGACCCGGCATACAATCGGCACTCGTGCCCACTCCTGACTTCGTCCTGTCGCTGCGCAGCAAGATCGGTCACGACCCGTTGTGGTTGTCCGGCGTGACCGCGGTGGTCCTGCGCGACGGCGAGGTGCTGCTGGTGCAACGCGCCGACAACCGGGAGTGGACCCCCGTCACCGGCATCATCGACCCCGGTGAGGAACCCGCCGACTCGGCCGGTCGCGAGGTCCTCGAGGAGGCCGGTGTGCACGCGACCCCGGAGAAGCTGGTGTGGGTGCACGTCACCGAGGTGGTGACCTACCCCAACGGCGACGTCAGCCAGTACCTCGACCTGTGCTTCCGGATGACGTGGCGCTCCGGTGAACCGGTCGTATCCGACGACGAGAGCGTCGACGCACGGTGGTTCCCGCTCGATGCCCTGCCGCCGATGTCCGACGAGATGCGGGCGCGGATCCAGTCCGCGGTCGACGATCCGGTCACCGCGCGATTCGAGTTCGGCGGCCGGTGACCGGGCGCCGGCGAGTCGCCATCGGTGCACCGACGGACGCCGCGGCCGACGCCGGTGCGGCAGTCGTCCGTTCCGGTGGCAACGCCGTCGATGCCGCGCTGGCCGCCGCCGCGGTGACCATGGTCAACGAGATCGGCATCGTCTCGCCGAGTGCGGGCGCCTTCATCACGGTGCAGACCGCCGACGGTGCACCCCCGATGAGCATCGACGGCTGGGTCGACATGCCCGGCAGGTCGCATCGACATCGGTTCGGCACCGGCACCACCGACGTGGACACCGAATACGGCGGTGGCCTCCAGATCACCGTCGGCCCCGGTTCGGTGGCCACCCACGGCGCCGTCGCGGCGTTCGGTGAGGCCCACCGGCGCTGGGGGGCGGCTGCCTGGGAGGCGCTGTTCGAGCCGGCCATCGACGTCGCCACCGACGGCTTCTCCCTCGGCTCCGCCTCGCGGTTCTATCTCGGATATGTCCGCGACGTGATCTACGGCGTCGACGACGCGAGCCGACGACTGCTGTCCGGTCCGGACGACACGCCGATCCGCATCCCGGAACTGGCCGACAGCCTGCGTCGGATCGGCACCCGTGGTCCCGACGAGATGTACACAGGAGACCTCGGTATCGCCGTCGCCGACGACATCGTCGCCCGCGGCGGGCTGCTCGGTGTCGACGACCTCGCCGCGTACCGCCCGGTGGTCAGACCGTCGCTGACGGTCTCGTCGGGTGATTGGACCCTGGGTACCAACCCGCCACCATCTGTCGGTGGGGTCGGAGTGGCGGCCATGCTCGCGCTGCTCGGCGACCGCCCGCGCGACGGTCGCTGGGACGTTGCCGATGTGGATCGTCTGGTGGACGTGCAACGGTCGGTGCTCGGATACCGGCGCGACATGCTGGAGCCCGCCGGGGATCTTCACCGGGCGGCGACCGACTACCTGGCTCTGCTGGCCGGAGGCGGTGGCCTGTTCCCCGGCTCCGGCTCCACGGTCCAGGTGTCCACCGTCGACACCGACGGCACCGCGTGTTCGTTGACGATGTCGTCGGGCTACGGGTCCGGACTCATCGCCCGGGACACCGGCATCTGGCTGAACAACTGCCTCGGCGAGCAGGAGTTGAACCCCCACGGACTGCACGGACTCGTGCCGGGTCGGCGGTTGCTGTCCAACATGGCCCCGACGGTCGGCCGGAAGGCAGGTGATGGACGAGTGGGCGGCCCGCGGCGGGACATCGGCGCGATGCTGGCCATCGGGTCGCCGGGCGCGGACCGGATCGCGACCGCGCTCGCACAGGTCATCGCCGGATTCGTCAACGGGGGCATGACGGTGCAGGCTGCCATCGACCACCCCCGGCTGCACGTGCACCACGCCGGTCGCGCGGATGAACAGGTGATGCGGGAGGCGTACCCGACGATGTATTACGGCGGGGTGATCGCCGCACTGCTGCATCCCGACGCCACGGTGGAGGCGGCCACCGATCCCCGTCGCGACGGAGCCACGCGGATCGATGTGGTCGGCGGTTGATGGACGTGGCACCTTTGAGGACATGAAAGACGACATCGAGAGCACACCCGAGGGTTCCGACGGCGAGTACTCGCTCGACCAGGACGATCAGCTCACCGAAGAGGACACCCTGATCGATCGCGGTGTCGACGACTTCCTCGACGAGGGGTATACACCGCCGGACCGCGCGCCCAGCGCGACCTCGCAGTACGGATTGACCGCCGAGGAGCAACGCCAGGGCGAGACCATCGACCAGTACCTGGCCGAGGAGGAACCGGACCCCGCGGCGCAGGTCTCCTTCGACCTGGACGACGAGCCCGGTTCGTCCGGCGAGGACTGGCGGTCCGACGAGGCCGACAGCGATCCCGAATTCCCCGAGAACGACGAGGTCGGTGGCACCCGGGCTGGACGGTTGATCGACCCCGAGGAGGGGCAGCGACACCTCGAGCACGAACAACTCGCCGATGACGCCGGTATCGACGGTGGAGCGGCGAGCGCCGAGGAGGCGGCGGTCCACGTCGTCGACGAGGGCTGAACCTCCGCTGCACACCGTCGTCGAGGCCGTCCTGCTGGTCGTCGCCGGGTACTTCGCCGGGTTGATCGGTTACGTCACCGGACTGGCCTCACTCGTCTCCTATCCGGCTCTGCTCGCCGTCGGGCTGCCACCGGTCGCGGCGAACGTCACCAACACGGTGTCGCTGGTGGCGGTCGGCATCGGCAGCACCGCGGGTGCGGGCAAGTCGGTGCTGCACCATGGTCGGCGTCTCTGGTGGTGGGTGCTGCTGTCCGCGGTCGGTGGTGCCATCGGCGCGGCACTGCTGCTCAACACCTCTCCGGACAGCTTCGCCGCCGCGGTTCCCGCCCTCATCGTGCTGGCGTGTCTGGCCCTGCTGGCCCAACCGACCCTGCGTCGGTTGGCCGGTGGCCGGGAGTTCCCCGGGATCTATGCGATCGCGTTGCTGCTGATCGCGGTCTACGGCGGGTATTTCGGCGCCGGCGCCGGTGTGGTGTTCCTGGCCGCGACGCTGATGTGCACCGCCGAACCCCTCTGGCGGGCCTCGATTCTGAAGTCGTTGATGCTGGGGGTGGCCAATCTGGTGGCCGCGGTCTGGTTCGCCCTGACCGGACCTGTCGACTGGCCCGCCGCGGCCGCGATGGCGGTCGGATGCCTGCTCGGCGGTCGCACCGGCCCTCCCGTGGTCGCCCACCTTCCCGAACGTCCGTTGCGGATCGGGGTGGCATTGGCGGGTTTCGGGCTGGCCGCGTGGCTCTGGGCGCGCTGAGCCGCCCGCCCGCGTGCGTAGGCTGAACCGATGACGACTTCTCGCCGCTGTCTGGTCACCGGTGCCACCGGATACGTCGGCGGCCGACTCGCCCCGCGACTGCTGGCCCGCGGGCACCGGGTGCGAGCCCTGGCCCGCACCCCGTCGAAGCTGGACGAGGCACCCTGGCTCGCCGATGACCGCGCCGAGGTGGCGAAGGGCGATCTGAGTGATCGCGACTCGCTGCGTGCCGCTTTCGCCGACGTCGACGTCGTGTATCACCTGGTGCACTCGATGAGCGGTGCCGCCGACTTCGCCGAGGAGGAGAGGCAATCCGCCCACAACGTCGCCACCGCCGCGCGTGAGGCCGGGGTGTCCCGCCTGGTGTACCTCGGCGGATTGCACCCCGAGGGCGCCGACCTGTCCGAACACCTGGCGTCGCGGGCCGAGGTCGGCGACATCCTGCTCGGATCCGGGGTCGAGACGATCGCGCTGCAGGCCGGGGTGCTCATCGGATCCGGTTCGGCCTCATTCGAACTGATCCGCCATCTCACCGAACGGCTCCCGGTGATGACCACTCCACGATGGGTGCACAACGAGATTCAGCCGATCGCGGTCGCCGACGCTCTGCATTACCTGGTCGAGGCGGCCACCGCACCGGTATCCGAGAACCGGACGTGGGATATCGGCGGCCCCGACGTTCTCGAATACGGCGACATGATGCACACGTACGCCGAGGTGGCCGGACTCCCCCGGCGCCGGATGATCGTTCTGCCGTGGCTGACACCCACCGTCGCGAGCCGGTGGGTGCGGACCGTGACCCCCATTCGCGGCGGTATCGCCGGACCGTTGATCGAGTCGCTGGAATGCGATGCGGTGTGCCGCGATCGCGACATCGACACCATCATCGACCGTCCCGACGGGGGGTTGACGTCATACCGGGATGCGTTGGCGCAGACGCTGCAGCGGGTGCGCGACGGCGACGACACCGACGACTGGTCGAATGCGTCGGCCGACGTACCCGCCTACGAACCGTTGCCGACCGATCCCGAGTGGGCGGGTGAGACCACCTTCGAGCGGATGCGCACCGAGCAACTCGCCGACGACCCGGACACGGTGTGGGCCCGACTACTCCACGAGCCGGGCAGCTGGGAGGTGGTGGAATCCGATCCGCCGCATCGCCTACGGTTGCGTTCCGACCGCGTCGCACCGGGGACGGCGTTCATCGAATACCGTCTGGTCTCAGCAACTTCCGAGTCGCACGGCACCTGGCTGTCCACCAGAACCCAGTTCTACCCCCGTGGACTCGTCGGACTGCTGTTCTGGAAGGTGGGAACCCCGTTGCGCACGCTGCGTTTCCCACCGGCCGACCCGTTCCACCGCTGACCGGCGGTCAAGCGATCGGCACAACGAGAGCGACGAGTAGGAGTGATGGTCATGGCGTACCGCTCATCGCCCTTCAGCCGGTTCACCCTTGATGACCGAGCGCTTCCCAGGATCGGTTATGGGCTCGGCCGATTGGCACGTCACGTGAGGTCCGAGCACGAGCGGCAGAGCGCAGTGGCGTTGCTGAGGCACGCCTTCGACCTCGGCGTCCGACACTTCGACACCGCTCAGTTCTACGGCGACGGTCTCGCCAACTCGCTGTTGCGAGACGCATTCGTCACGCAGCAGTCGCCAGTGTTCATCGCTACGAAGGTGGGTGCACGGCCCCCGACATCATCACCGGCGCCCGAGGCTGCGCAACACCCACGGCAACTGCGTGAAGCGGTAGAGGCCAACCTGACCAGCCTCGGCGTCGATCACCTCGACCTGGTCTACCTGCGCCGGATGGACTACGCCCCCGGTGTCATCGCCGCCTCCGATCAGATCGTCGACCTCGATGACCAATTGAGCGAACTCGTTCGACTCCGCGACACCGGACACATCCGCGCCATCGGACTCAGTCACGTCACCTGTGCGCAGTTGACGAGCTCGCTGTCGGCCGACATAGCAGGCGTTCAGAACATCTACAATGTGCTGGAGCGCAGCTCCCAACCCCTGTTGGACCTCTGCGAACGGCATCAGATCGCGTGGACGCCATACTTCCCGCTCGGAGGGGGCGGTTATGCGAACCTTCCCAGAGTGATGGACGATCCCACCGTGCGGACCGTGGCCGAGCGACTGGGTCGAACGCCACAGCAGATCGGGTTGGCGTGGCAACTGGCGAACTCGCCCAACACGTTGCTGATCCCCGGCACCGCCGACCCTAAGCATCTACGAGAGAACGTGGACGTCGGAGCGATCGTGCTCGACTCCGAACTGATGGCCGAACTGAACAGCGTCACCTTCACCACGTCCACACTCCCCGTCTGACAGAGCGGTCGATCACCTTGCGCATAGTCAATGCCCGACTCTTCATCAACAACAAGCTCACCCGACCGAGCACGTTGACGGTTGCTCACGGGCTCATCGACCGCGTCGGCGACGGACACGATGACGACAGCTCGTCGACGACGGCCACGGAGACCATCGATGCTGCTGGAGGCACGTTACTTCCCGGCCTCATCGACGCGCACCTACATCTCAGCCGTCCGGAGGATTTGCACAGACTCGCCACGCACGGTGTCACCACCGCGTTCGACATGGCCTCCTGGCCGCCCGAGTTCACCAACTCGCTTCGCGGCCGCCCTCGAACCACGCAAATCATCAGTGCAGGTGTACCTTTCATTGGTCCGGATGGCCCGCACTCGCATTTCGTGACGGCCGACCACGCCATCGTCACCGACGTCGACCAGGTACCCGAGCAGGTGACGCGACGCCTCGACGACGGCTCCGATTTCATCAAGGTGGTCCTGGAAGCGCCCGGAGGTGGCGGCCCATCACCCGCGGTCGCCGCCGCGGTCGTCACTGCCGCACATCGAGCAGGTCGGCGGGTGGTTGCCCACGCCGCCAATATCGGGGCGTTCCGACTGGCGGTCGAATGTGGTGCGGACGTCGTCACCCACGTGCCACGCGACCAGGCTGTCGACCCGACGATCACCCGGTGTCTGGCCGACACCGGACGGGTTGCCATCCCCACCCTCGGTGTGTCGGAGATCCTGAGTGACGATGCTGCGGGTTACGACCGCTCTCGTGCATCGGTACGTGCGCTGCGAGAGGCAGGTGTCCCCATCCTCGCCGGCACCGACGCGGTGGAGTCGTCAGGCGTACCCTTCGCGATACCACTCGGCACATCACTGCACCACGAACTGGAACTGCTGACCGACGCGGAGTGGACACCGCTCGACGCAATCGCCTCGGCCACCGCCCTGCCTGCCCGCCACTTCGGGCTCGAAGACCGAGGCGAGATCAAGGCCGGACGACGGGCCGACCTGGTCCTCATCGACGGTGATCCGAGTGCAGACATCACCATGACGAGGCACATCGTCGGCGTATGGATCGCAGGCGAACGTGTCGCCTGACGCCGACCATCAGCTCGTCGACGTCCATGCGCATTTTCTCACCGACGAGTACGTGGCCGCCGCGACCGGCGCAGGCATCAGCCGGCCCGACGGTATGCCGGGATGGCCGGATTGGTCACTGGACACGCACGTCGCCGACATGGACAGACGCGACGTCGGTTTCGCGCTACTGTCCATCTCGTCGCCCGGTGTGCACTTCGGTGACGACGATGCCGCCGCGGACCTGGCCCGGCTGGTCAACGACATCGCCTCTCACCATTGTCGGTCGCATCCTCAGCGCCTCGGCTTCCTGGCCTCCATTCCTCTGCCCGACGTCGACGCAGCGGTCTCGGAGGCCGACCGTGCCCTGGGTCTTTCCGGTGCACTCGGCGTCATCGTGGAGTCCAACGCGCATGGTCAGTACCTCGGCGACCAGGCCCTTGAACCATTGTGGGCGGCAATCGAGGCACGTGATGCCCTGGTTCTCATACATCCCACATCACCCCCGGCCGCGGATCAGACGGGACTGGGTCGGCCACGTCCCATGCTGGAGTTCATGTTCGACAGCACGAGATCAGTCGCCGATCTGGTCCTGTCCGGGGTGCTCACCCGACATCCCGGCCTGCGTGTCATCGTTCCCCATTCAGGCGCGGTGCTGCCCGCATTGCATGACCGAATTTCGTTGTTCCTCGACGGTTTCGCTGCACCCGGACCAACCGGAGACGACTGGAGAGACGCGATGGGGCGGCTCTGGTTCGACACTGCCGGAACCCCGTTTCCACGCGCGCTACGCCATCTCGTCGAGATCGTCGGCGAACGTCACATCCTGTACGGGAGCGACTCCTGCTGGACCCCTTCGCCGCTGGTGGACGATCACCTCGTCCAGATGCGGACGCACACCGGCCCGAGCGGCCGGAGCTGGGTGGACGTCACCGCGGCCAACGCGCGACGGTTGCTCCGCAATGAAGCTGAACGAGGGCTGCCGCCACGGCTCTGACATCGTCTATGGTGCAACCCCATGCGTCGGGCAACAGTCGGTAACGCGTCCGGTGGCCACAGCTCCGACGTCGGCGGCGGGGTACTCGACTCCACGGACCCGCCTACGGCAGGATGGATTGATGGGCCGGGAATGGATCGACCACGCGATCTGGTGGCAAATCTACCCGCTGGGGTTCACCGGAGTGGACATCCGCGGTGACCGTGATGGTGCCGTCGGCGACCTGCGGGCCCTGATCGGTTGGCTTGACTACGCCGCCGAACTGGGCGTCTCCGGACTACTGCTCGGCCCGATCTTCACCTCCGCGACCCATGGTTACGACACCATCGATCATTTCCACGTCGACCCCCGCCTCGGCGGTGACGCCGCCTTCGACGAGCTGGTCGGCGCCTGCCGCGACCGCGGGCTGCACATCATCCTCGACGGGGTGTTCAACCACGTCTCGGACCAGTCGGAGTTGTTCGCGCGTGCACAGACCGACCCCGATGCCCGCGGGTGGTTCGTCGAACAGGATCCGGCTCGAGAAGGGCGATCCGGCGGTCCCGCCTTCCGCACCTTCGAGGGGCACACCGATCTCATCGCGCTGAACCATCAGAACCCGGCGGTGATCGGGCACGTGTCGACGGTGATGATGCACTGGTTGGGCAGGGGGGCCGACGGCTGGCGTCTCGATGCCGCCTATCTGGTCCCCGACCACTTCTGGCGCTCGGTGCTCGAACCGGTCCGCCGAGAATTCCCCGACGCCTACGTCTTCGGCGAGGTCATCCACGGCGACTACGCCGCCTTCGTGGAGGCATCGGGAGTCGACTCGGTGACCCAGTACGAGCTGTGGAAGGCGACGTGGAGCTCGCTCAACGATCAGAACCTCTTCGAGCTGTCGTGGGCGATTTCCCGGCACGACGAGTTCACCCGTGCATTCGTACCGCAGACCTTCGTCGGCAACCACGACGTGACGCGGCTGGCTTCCGTCCTCACCGACGACCGCGACGTCGCCATCGCTTACGCGCTGCTCTTCTGCCTGGCGGGCCTGCCGAGCGTCTACTACGGGGACGAGCAACGTTTCCGCGGTGAGAAGACCGAGCGGCTCGGTGGCGACGACGCCGTCCGGCCCGCATTCCCGTCGTCACCCGACGAGTTGGCCCCTTACGGCTGGGACACCTACCGAGAGCTGCAGCAGCTCATCGGATTCCGCCGCCGTCACCCGTGGCTGCACCGAGCGACGACCGAGACCGTCGATGTCACCAACACCACCATGCGGTTGATCAGCCGCAGCGACGACACCGAGATCACCCTCTACCTCAACGTCGGCGACGACCCGCACGGATGCGGTGTCGCTGCTGCCGAGGTCACCCTCGCTTCCGACGACGTACCCCGTGACGATGATCTGGTTCTGCCTCCGCACAGTTGGGCCATCATCGGCTGAGAGCGGCGCACGATCAGGACGAGACGGCGGCTCGTTCCACGGTCAGCCGACTCTCTGCGTGGTGTTCCGCCCGATAGGCCGCGCCACCACCGCGCACGCCGAACAAGTGCTTGCTCCAGATCAGCCACACCACAGCGGCGATGTTCACTGCGAGCAGCACCACCTTCAGCGCGGTCACCTTCTCGCTGAGTTCGTACACCTCCAGCGGCAGGAACAAGCTGGTGACCACCACCGCGAAGTACTCACCCCACCGTTGCATCGACCACAAACCCACCGCTTCGACCACCTGGGACACCGCGAGCGCGGCGATCGCCACGCCGATCCAGATCAACGCCGTGTGCGACAGGGTGAACGACCGCTCCATCAGACGGACCAACTTCGAATCGTCGATGTTCCAGCCGATCTGCGAGGCCAGCGGGCGCAGCAAGGGCAGTTCGTTGTCGAAGGCGTCGTGCACCTTGCTCCGGTCGCCGCTGAACCGAAACACCGCGACGGACGCCAGGGCCAGGAACACCGCACGGAACAGTCGTTCCACGGCCAGGATCCGCATGATCACCCGGTCACGCAGCATCCGTCCGCGGGGGACCTCGGGGGCGTCGGCGGTGGGCCCGGACCGGCGCGGGGGACCGGGAACGAAGTCGTCACACCGAAGACAACGCCATGCTTCCCCCGCGACCGTCTCCACCCGCAGCCGCTGCCGTAGATCGTCCTCGTCCGGGTTGTACGTCTCATGTCCGTGCCAACCACACGACCGCAGCGCCCAGTCCATCCCGGCAGGATAGCTCAGTCGGAGCCGCCCACCGCGCCGGCGAACTGGCTGTTGTACAGGCGGTGATATGCACCTCGAGCAGTGAGCAGTTCGTCGTGAGAACCCTGCTCGACGATGCGACCCTCCTCCATCACCAGGATGGTGTCGGCGTCGCGGACGGTCGAGAGCCGATGCGCGATCACGAAACTGGTCCGATCGGTGCGCAGGTTCGCCATCGCCTGTTGGATCAACAACTCGGTTCGGGTGTCCACCGAGCTGGTGGCCTCATCGAGGATGAGGATGGTCGGTTTGGCCAGGAACGCGCGGGCGATGGTGATGAGCTGTTTCTCGCCTGCGCTGACCCCGCCGCCCTCGTCGTCGATCACCGTGTCGTATCCGTCGGGCAGGATCCGCACGAAATGATCGACGTGGCTCACCCGGGCCGCCTCGATCACCTCGTCCTCGGAGGCGTCCGGATCGCCGTAGGCGATGTTCTCGCGGATCGTCCCGCCGAACAGCCATGAGTCCTGCAGCACCATCCCGGTGCGCTCACGCAGGTCGTCACGGGTCATCCGTCCCGTGTCCACGCCGTCGAGCGCGATGACACCGGCGTCCACGTCGTAGAACCGCATGATCAGGTTCACCAACGTGGTCTTGCCTGCGCCGGTCGGTCCGACGATCGCGACCATGTGGCCGGGTTCGGCGACGAGCGAGAGGCTGTCGATCAGCGGCCTATCGGGAAGATAGCGGAAGGAGACGTCGTCGAACACGATGCGACCGTGGTCTTCTGCCGGACTCGCCGCATCGGCGGGATCGGGAACCTCCTCCTCGGCGTCGAGGATGTCGAAGATGCGCTCCGCGGAGGCGACCCCGCTCTGCATCAGGTTGAACATCGAACCGAGCTGGGTGAGCGGCTGGGTGAACTGCCTGGAGTACTGGATGAACGCCTGCACCTCACCGAGGGTCAGCGACCCCGACGCCACCCGCAGACCACCGACCACCGCGACGGCCACGTAGTTCAGGTTCCCGAGGAACATGATGAACGGCATGATGGTGCCGGAGATGAACTGTGCGCGCCAACTGGATTCGAAGAGTGCGGCGTTGCGTTCGTCAAACCGCGCCTCCACTTCGTCTCTGCGGCCGTACACCTTGATCAACTCGTGTCCGGTGAACGCCTCCTCCACCTGAGCATTCAGCGAGCCGGTGGACGACCACTGGGAGATGAAGTGCGGCTTGGACCGTTTGGCGATGAATGCGGTCGCCAGGAACGCCAGCGGTACGGTGGCCACCGCCACCAACGACAGAAGCGGCGATATCCACAGCATCACGGCGAGAATGGCGATCACCATGAGCACCGAGTTGAGGAACTGGTTGACCGTCTGCTGCATGCTCTGCGACACGTTGTCGAGGTCGTTGGTGACCCGCGACAGCAGGTCACCGCGCTGCGAACCGTCGAAGTAGCTGAGCGGCAGACGGTGCACCTTCGCCTCCACGTCGGTGCGCAGCGACTGCACCGTGCGCTGGGTCAGCGTGTTGAGGAGGAAACCCATCAACCAGGCCAACGCCGACGACCCCGCATACAGCAGCACCACCGTCATCAGCACATTGCCGACCGCGGCGAAGTCCACACCTCGACCCGGGGTCAGATGCGTCATCGACCCCACCAGATCGGCGTAGGTGCTGTCCCCACGCGCTCGTAACCCTGCCGCGGCGTCGGCTCGGCTGATGCCCGCGGGCAGCCGGGAGCCGATGACGCCGGCGAAGATCAGATCGGTGGCGTGCCCCAGGATCCGCGGGGCCAGCGCATTGAGCACCACCGACCCCACCGCCGAGAGCAGCACCCCGCCGAGCACCCATCGTCGGCGACCGAGAATGGCCAACAGTCTGCGCAGCGCGGGTCCGAAGTCCTTCGGCTTCTGGTCCGGTCCGCCCGGAATCGCGCCGGGTCGGGTCATGACGGCACCTCCGCCGAGAGCTGCGACCGGGCGATCTCGGTGTAGGTGGGACAGGTGTCGAGCAGTTCCTCGTGGGTGCCCACGTCGACCACCCGACCCTGATCCAGCACCACGATCTGGTCGGCGTCGACGATGGTCGAGATGCGCTGAGCGACGATGATCACGCAGGCGTCTCGGGTGGCGGGTCGCAACGCCGCCCGCAACCGGGCGTCGGTGCCGAGGTCGAGCGCGGAGAACGAGTCGTCGAACAGATACACCTTCGGTCGTCTGATCAACGCGCGGGCGATGGCGAGCCGCTGCCGCTGTCCACCGGAGACGGTGGTCCCGCCCTGCGACACCGCGGTGTTCAGACCGTCTGGCATCGCCCGGACGAAGTCGGCCGCCTGGGCGATGGTCAATGCGGCCCAGATGTCGTCATCGGTCGCATCCGAACGACCGAAGCGCATGTTGGTCGCGATGGTGCCGGAGAACAGGTACGGCTTCTGCGGGACCAGCCCGATCACCCCGCGCAGGTCGTCGGGATCGAGGTCGCGGACGTCGGTGCCCCCCACCAGCACCGATCCCGAGGTGGTGTCGATCAATCGTGGGATCAGGCTGAGCAGCGTGGTCTTCCCCGCGCCCGTGGAGCCGACGATCGCGGTGGTGGTCCCAGGTCGGGTGTCGAAGGTGACGTCGCAGAGCACCGGCCGATCAGCACCCGGATACCGGAACTCCGCCGCCCGTAGCTCGACGGTGCCCGGATCGCTGACGAAACTCCTGGGTTGTTCCGGCGCGCCCACCGAGGTCTCGGTGTCGAGCACCTGACAGATGCGCTCGGCGCACACGCTGGCCCGCGGCGCCATCATGGCCAGGAACGACGCCATCATCACCGCCATCAGGATCTGCATGACGTAGGAGATCATCGCCGTGAGAACGCCGATCTCCAGATTTCCCTGGTCGATCCGGTGTCCGCCGAACCAGACGATGGCGGCGATGGTCAGGTTGCTGATCAACATGACCGCCGGGAACATCAGCGCGACCATTCGACCCACCCGCAGCGACGCGGCGGTGAGGTCGTCGTTCGCAGCGGCGAAGCGACTGCGCTCGTAGCGCTCTCGGACAAAGGCGCGGACCACGCGGATACCGGTGATCTGCTCGCGCATGATGCGGTTCACCGTGTCGATGCGTACCTGCATCGCGCGGAATCCCGGGATCATCCGCGCGATGATCAGCGCCATCGTCCCGGCGAGGACGGGTACCGCGATCACCAGCACCCAGGCCAGACCCGCGCCGACATAGACACCCATCACCACCCCGCCGATACACATGATCGGTGCGGCCACCAGGATGGTCGCCGCCATCACACCCAGCATCTGCACCTGCTGCACGTCGTTGGTGGTGCGGGTGATCAGCGATGCGGCGCCGAAGGTTCCGACCTCGCGCGCCGAGAACGAGTCGACTCGGTGCAGCAGATCGTGTCGGATGTCGCGGCCCGTCCCCATCGCCGCCCGGGAACCGAAGTACAGCGACGCGATGGTGCAGACCACCTGAACCACGCTCACCGCCAGCATCCAGCCGCCCGTGGTGAGGATGCGGTGTGTGTCACCGCGGGCCACCCCGCGGTCGATGATGTCCGCGTTCAGAGTTGGCAGGAACAACATGGCCAACGTGGCAACGAACTGCAGAACGATCACCGCGGCCAGCTGCCGACGGTGACGCCCCAGGTACGACCGCAGCAGGTGGGTCAACATTCGATGGTCACCGGGTGACGGTAACAACTCGTCGCGGGTGGTGTCGTCGTGATTTTTGTGGGATCCCCGAGTCGAGGACGCACACCGCCCTCATGACTATGGTTAGCCATACCTGACCCACACGTGATCGGAGTTCTCCCGTGCCTCACCTCCCCGGCCTGACCCGTCGACACTTCCTGCTGGCCGGGCTCGGAAGCCTCGGGGCGCTGGGTGTGGCCGGTTGCGGCCGCGCCGACTCCTCGTCACCCGCCTCGTCATCGGTGGCACCGGCAAGGGTCACCCACAAGTACGGCAGCACCGAGGTCCCCGCGAATCCGCGGCGCGTGGTCACGCTGGGGTACACCGATCAGGAACCGGTACTGGGTCTCGGCGTCAAACCTGTCGGAGTCGTCGACTTCTTCGGCGAGCGGCCGTACGGCAAGTGGCCATGGGAGGCATCGATCTGGGCTGGTCAGCAGCCGACCATTGTCGGCGAGCGCGACACGTACAACTTCGGCAAGATCGCCTCGCTCGAACCCGACCTGATCCTCGGCATGTACTCGGGGATGACGAAGGCCGACTACGACAAGCTGTCCGGCATCGCCGCCACGGTGGCGCAACCCGTAGGACACGCGGACTTCGCCGCACCGTGGACGGTGATCACCCAGTTGGCCGGTGATGCCCTCGGTCGGCGGGCGCAGGCCGACAGGGCGATCGCCGCCGTGCAGGCAGAGTTCACCACCGCACGGGACGCGCATCCGCAGTGGAAGGGACAGACGGTCGCAGTGGTCGAACCGGCCAAGGTCGACGAGTGGGCGGTCTTCGGGGCGGGTGACCCCAAGTTGCAGTTCACCGAGGGACTCGGCTTCACCGTCTTCCCCGCGGTGCGTGCGTTCAATCCCGGGGGCGACGTCAAGAACGTCAGCACCGAGCGACTCGACACCATCGACGCCGATCGCGTGATCTTCCTGATCGACACCGGTGACCAGACGGAGCAACAGGTCCGGGAGAACACTCTGTTCCGGACCCTGAAGGTGGCCCGGACCAACTGCGCGACTTTCCTGCCCTTCGAGGCCGAACCGCCGATCGGTGCGGCGTTGGCCTTCAATTCGATCATCAGCATCCCGTACGGAATCGACCAGGTCGTCGCTCGCCTGAACAGTCAACCGTGAGCGGAACTCAGTCGTAGAGTTCCGGGCGCCGTTCGGCGAGATAGGGATTCATGTGTCGCGATCGCCGCAGCGCCGCCTTGTCCAGGTCGCCGACGATCATGCCTTCGGCGGTGCCCGCCTCCACCACCGTCGCACCCGACGGCCCGGCGATCAGGCTCAGGCCGCCGTAGTCCAGTCCTCGCTCGGTGCCGCAGAAGTTCGCATAGGCGACGTACACCTGGTTCTCGAACGCCCTCGCGGGGATCAACACCCGCTGGACCGCGTCATAGTCCGGCATGTTGGCCGTCGGTACACAGACGAGGTCGGCGCCTGCGACCGCCAGCCGACGCACCACCTCCGGGAACTCCACCTCGTAACAGATCAGCAGCGCCAATCGCCACCCCTCGAAGTGGAACACCGTGGGGCGCCGGTCGGATGCGGTGACCGCCGCCCTGTCGATCTCACCGAACAGGTGGGTCTTGCGGTGCACCGCCACCGTGACGCCGTTGTTGCCGACCAACCGCACGGCGTTGTACACCGTCCCGTCCCCGGCGAGCTCCGGGAATCC
Organism: Williamsia sterculiae; assembly: GCF_900156495.1. Taxonomy (GTDB): domain Bacteria; phylum Actinomycetota; class Actinomycetes; order Mycobacteriales; family Mycobacteriaceae; genus Williamsia_B; species Williamsia_B sterculiae. The sequence goes on along the minus strand of NZ_FTNT01000005.1, from coordinate 234,137 downwards.
GTACAGCAGCGCGATGTTCGTATCCCGGGCGACGGCACCGATTTGCCGCGCCCACTCACCGTCGGCCGGCTGGGCCAGGCGACGAGCCGTCGCTGAGTCGATGTGGTAGCCGGACAGATACATCTCCGGACAGATCAGCAGGCGGGCACCCTCGGCCGCTGCGACGCTCGCCCGGTCGGCGAGGTCCGCGATCGCGCGCGGGACGTCATCGGTGCGCGGTTGGCACTGCCACAGCGCGATCCGGAGCTGCTGCATCGCATCCATCGGCATGCTCACAATCCGATGTCGAGGGGGCCGATGTCCGGATAGCGGTCGCCGGGGCCTGGGTTGTCGGGATGGGTGGCGCCACCGACATGGCGCATCACTCCCCAGACGGCGTTCAGTCCGGTCTGCACGGCCCCTTCCACCCAGGCGGGCATGAACGACACATCGTCACCGGCGATGAAGATCCCCCGCTCCGCGGGTGGCAGTGAGTCCTGTACAAAGTGCCCGTACATGCGAGTGTTGTACCGATAGTGTCCTGGCAGCGCACCTTTGAACGCACCCAGGAAGTGTGGGTCGTCCTCCCACGAGACCGTGATCGGCTTCCCCACGATATGACCTGCGATGTCGACGTCCGGATAGATCTTCCGCAGCGCCGCGAGGGCGAGGTCCACCCGGCGGTCCACCGAGTGCGGCAACATCTTGAGCGAGTCGCTCATCCAGCTGTAGCTCAGGCAGATCACCCCCGGACGGTTGGGCCCGTTGTCGAACAGATACGTGCCCCGGGTGAGTCGGTCCGTCAATGTCATGCTCAGGGTCTCGTGTCCGGTGTCGGGATCGCGGTCGCGCCAGAACGGCCGGTCGACCATGACGAAGGTCTTGGACGACTGCATGTATCGCGTACGGTCCAGCGCCATCCAGAGCTCCTGCGAGAACAACGATTCGTCGCAGTCGATCTCGGTGGTCAACAACCACGCCTGGCACGTGGCGATGACCGCACGGAACTCGCGGCTGTCACCGTAGCGATCGACCACCTCGATGCGATCGTCGTCGATGCGCCGGATGGCCGCGACACCGGCCTTGGTCGCGCCATGGTGCAGCGACATCAGACTGGTACCGACAGGCCAATGCGTGATGCGAGCCGGGGTGTCGGTCCACAGACTCCGGGGCACCTGTTCACAGCCTCCGACGATCAGGTGCTGGTCGGTGTCACAGTTGGTGAGCACCACCCGCAGGATCTCCAGCATGGAGTTGCCGAAATCCGAATCCCAGCCACCGGTGCCGAAACCGACCTGTCCGAATAGTTCACGGTGCCGAAACGTCAGTTCCCCGAACTCTTTCGAGGTCGCCAGGAAGTCGTAGAAGCTGCGGTCGTCCCATTCGGTGACCAACTGGTTCCACCGGTTCTTCAGTTCGCCGACGTCCCGGTGACGAATCGCGTCCTGCAGGGCACCGAACCCCGCGATGCGGTCCAGCGCGGAATCCCAGGCGTCGGATATCTGTCGGTAGATCGGCGGCAGATCATCGAGTGTTTCCGCGTACAGCGTCTCGCCGTTGAGGTCGAGCACAGTGCTGCCCGCGGCGGCTGTGAGCGGGTTCGGGAACGGCCGGGTGCGCAGACCGAACTGGTCGACGTACCGGAAGAACGTGCTCGACGAGGCCGGGAAGCGCATGCCGCCCAGCTCAGCGACCTCCGGTTCGCCGGGCACGAACGGTTCCGACCTGAGCCGGCCACCGATCCGGTCCGGTTCATAGACCACGGGGCGTAGGCCCATGCGCATCAATTCGTAGGCCGCGGTCATTCCCGCCATCCCCGCGCCGATGACCGCGACTTCGGTGCCGTACGCGGATGCGGGGACGGTCCCGATGCCGGACGGATGGGCCAACCACTCGTCGTAGGCGAACGGGAAGTCGGGACCGAAGATCGTCACCGGCCGATGCGTCGTGTCCACCACGGAGTCGACACTACGGGCGGCCATACCGACCGACGTGGTGACGCGCATACCACCGGACCGCGGGCTCCCCCTACTTCTCCTTCTCGCGCCAGCTGCGCTCGAAGGGCAGCCGCCAGGCGTGCGGGGCGATCAGCTGATGAATGGAATTCGGACCCCACGATCCCCGGCTGTACGGCCGTACCGGGGGTGGATCGTCCAGCAGCGGCGCCGACACCTCCCACAACCGTTCGATGCCATCCGAGGTGGTGAAAAGCGTGCGATCGCCGCGCATCGCGTCGAGGATCAGCCGTTCGTAGGCCTCGAGGACCATACCGGCGTGCTCGTGCTCGCTCATCCCGAACTGCAGGCTCAACTTGTCCAGCTTCATCCCGGGCCCCGGCCGCTTGCCGTAGAACGACAACGACACCTTGAACACGTCGGCCAGGTCGAAGGTCAGGTGGTCGGGCCCGTGCTGCCCGACGTCCGAGCCCGGTGGGAACATGCTCTTCGGTGGCTCACGGAAGGCGATCGAGATGATCCGCTGACCCTCTTCCAGATTCTTGCCGGTGCGGAGGTAGAACGGCACGCCGGCCCAGCGCCAGTTGTCGATGCCACACTCCAACGCGATGAAGGTCTCGGTCTGCGACTCCGCGGCGACCCCGGGCTCGTCGCGGTAACCGATGTACTGCCCACGCACCACCTGATGCGGGTCCAGCGGCTTCATGGAGCGGAAGACCTTGTTCTTCTCCTCGCTGATCGGGTCCGGTGCCAGCGCCGTGGGCGGCTCCATCGCGACGAACGCCAAGATCTGGAACAGGTGGGTGACCACCATGTCGCGGAAGGCGCCGGTGGATTCGTAGAACTGCGCGCGGCCCTCGAGCGTGAGCTTCTCCGGCACATCGATCTGCACGTAGTTGATGAAATTGCGGTTCCAGATCGGCTCGAAGAGACCGTTGGCGAAGCGGAAGGCGAGGATGTTCTGCGCGGACTCCTTCCCCAGGAAGTGGTCGATCCGATAGATCTGGTCCTCGTTGAACCAACGGTGGATGGAGGCGTTCAGTTCGCGGGCGGATTCGAGATCGGTACCGAAGGGCTTCTCCATGATCACCCGGGACCGTTTGACCAGGTCGGCCTCGTGCAGCGACTTCAGGACCGCCATCGCCGCCTTGGGCGGCACACTCAGATAGTGCAACAGCCGCGCGTGCCCGCCCAGGCTGTCGGAGGCGGCGACCACGGCCTCGCGGAGCGCGTCGGGCCCCTGTTCGGTCTGGACGTAGGTGAGGGTCTCGACGAACTCGTCGATCGCCGCCTCGGAAGGGTTTCGGCTGGAGAACTCCTGACACGCCTTCTTGGCGATCGTCCGGAATTGCTCGGTATCGATGTCGTCGAGCGAGGTGCCGACGACTCTGATGTCGGGGGCGAGTTTGGAAATCGACAGGTGGAACATACCTGGCAACAGCTTGCGGCGTGCCAGATCGCCGGTCGCACCGAAGAGGACCACCACGTGGGGGACCACGTCTTCGTGCTTCTCCCTGTCACCGCGAGACTCCGTGAGTTCTGTCACGGCTCGATGGTCTCATCGTTGACCTCACGTGGCATGGCGAACGCATTCCTCGTCTCTCGGCGCTACAGTCGTCTGCGGGGCGAAGGAGTCGCAGCGGCGGCTCCGTGGGATCGAGCCGATGGCGAGGGGGACCGAAGCGATGAACCCGCCCTCCGGGGTGCCCGCGGTGGTGCGGTGGACCACGTCGCACGCCACCACCCCCGCGCCCGAGATCCGCCGACTCGCGGCGTCGCTCTGGCCGGAGGCCTCCGACACGTTTCTCGACGACGCCGCGTCGCTGCTGCAGGCTCTGGACGAAGACCGCAAGGTCATCCCCCGCACGCCGTCCGACCCACGGTGCGCGTTGCTCGCACAGGTCATCAGTCACGGCGAGTCGTTGCGTCCCGGGCGCGTGGTGCACGAGGCTCCGCGGCTCCCCCGACTCGCCTGACCCGACCGATGTCATCTCGCCGCTGCTGGCTTCCGAGGCCGCCAGGACGGCACAATCGGGGCATGAGTGACTTCAACGACACCGTCATCAACGAGTTCCGGTCGAACAACGGCACCGTGACCACGGCGGGGTTCGGCGACAACCTGGTTCTGCTGCACTCCATCGGCGCGAAGAGCGGTGAGACCCGCATCAACCCGGTGTTGGGCATTCCCGACAGCGGTGGCTGGTTGGTGATCGGTTCGGCGGCCGGTTCTCCGAGGAATCCGGCGTGGGTTCACAACCTGCGGGCGAACCCCCGCATCGATGTGGAGGTCCCCGGTGCTGACGAGGTCCGCACGGTGTCGATGGAGGTCTCCGAGATCCCCGACGAGGAGTGGGACGGCAACTGGAAGAAGTTCACCGACAAATCCCAGGGCTTCGTCGAGTACACCAAGAGCGCGCAGGGGCGGCGATTCCCCATCTTCCGGCTCACGCCTGCGTGAGCGACCACGCATTCGGTCCGTCGGAGCGTCGGGCGGTCTACCGGGTCATCGAGGAGCGGCGCGACATGCGCTCCTTCGTGCGCGACGCGGTGGTGCCCGAGGAGACCCTGCGTCGGCTGCTCGCCGCGGCCCACGCCGCGCCCAATGTCGGGCTCTCGCAACCATGGCGATTCATCCGCATCACCGATCCGACGCTGCGGCACTCGATCCATGGGCTCGTCGACGACGAACGACGACGCACCGGAGCAGCCCTCGGCGAACGCGAGGACGAGTTCTTGTCGTTGAAGGTCGACGGCGTCCTCGACTGCGCCGAGCTGCTGGTGGTGGCGCTGTGCGAGAACCGTGAACGCTTCGTCTTCGGTCGGCGGACCATGCCCCAGATGGACCTGGCCTCGGTGGCGTGCGCCATCGAGAACATGTGGATCGCAGCCCGCGCCGAGGGATTGGGCATGGGGTGGGTGTCGATCTTCGATCCGGTACGCCTGGCCGTCCTGCTCGACATGCCCGAGGGCGCGGAACCTGTCGCGGTGCTGTGTCTGGGCCCGGTACCCGCGTTCCCCGACCGACCGGTCCTGGAGATCGAGCAGTGGGCACGCCGACGACCCCTGTCCGAACTCGTCACCGAGAACGTGTGGCGGGTGACCGATTGACGTCGATCGCGATCACACGGCCCGGGCGTGCGCGGATCAGGTCCGGTCGGACACCGCGTACGCGATGGCAGCAGTGGCCGCGGCGACCGTGAACACCGCGGGCCAGGCGCCGATCTTCTTCGCCAGCGGGTGGGAGGCACCGAAGGCGAGCACGTATTCGGCCAGCAACGCGCCCGCGACCACCGGGCCGGAGGCGGGATACCACCGCGAAGCACACCATGCGCCTGCGGCCGCCAACACCACGCCACCCAGTTCACGACGTCCGGTGTACCGGGCGGTGGCGTACCCGCCGACCAGTCCAGCGGCGGCGACCGCAGCGGTGGGCGGGTCAGTGACGGCAGCGGACGACGACATGGCCGCGAGACTACGCGGGGTCGTCGGACGGTGACGGCGTGGTCACCGGTGAGGACCCGGTCGTCGCGCCCGTGGACTGCCCGGCCGGGAGGTCGGGCTGTGTCGGCCGGCCGGCGACCAGATCCTCGAGGGTGAGGCGCCACCGACCGAATTGCCGGTTGAAGGCCTCATCGTGTCGTCGCGCTCGCTCCAACCGGCGGTCTCGGTAGAAGCGTCGCGCCCAGCGTGATCCGGGACGAGCGAGTCGCAGGGCGCCGTACCAGCTCACCGGTGGGATGAAGGCTCCGATGGCGGCAGTGGAGTACTTCCCCTTCTGCACACATACGAGCAGCAGCACGATGTGGATCGGCAGCACCGCGAAGATCGCGATGTGACCGTCCCAGATGCCGGGTGCGGTACTCAGCGGGTCGACTCCGAGCAGTACCAGACCCAAGAGGGCCACCGTCAGCAGAACCACCTGTACCGACAGTTGTCCCTGCTTGGTCCAGTAGACGTCGCTCAGATGTAGGAGCATCGCGAACTCGTCCAGGACAAGTGACGATCCGATGCCGATCATCACCGCGAAGACCTCGGCACCGGGTGCGCGGCCGACCACGGCCACGGAGCCGAACGCGCCGGTGATGGTCAGGATGATCCCCGGGATGGCGTGATGGATGTGTACGCCACCGACCACGTTGTCGTGGAAAGGGCCCTTTCCCGCCCGGATCATGCGCGTGATGGTGCGGGTGATGAGAAAGGTCAGGAGAAAGGCGAGGAACGCCAGCGACATCGGCAATCTGCCGGGTGTCGTCAGACCGTCCAGGAACGTCATTCCGTGACGTTACTACCCCGTCCCACGATTTCTGCCCGAGACGAGGACACGACGACCCCATCCGGTGGACGGGGTCGTCGTGAACGGTTCTCGGCGCCGACGGACTCCGATCAGGGAAGTCCGCTGACGAAGAAGTTGGCGATCTCGATCACCCAGGGATTTCCGGCGACCAATTGTTCGATGGCGGCATCGATCGGGCTGTACGGCATGACTGTCGACCCCTCACTGTGTACGTCCAACGGTGTGCGGTGTCCGATGGTACCGACCTGTGCGGGTCTGTACGTGGTCACCGATGACGCGTTTATCAAACGATGACCCCGGGGTGAAGTCGCGGGACGACCTCCGGCGATATCCGACCAGGAATTGCTGACCAATTCACAGAGCAAAATATTGGCCGTGCCGTCACTACAAGACCACGCGATCTCGCGACTTGAACGATTGCGGCACAATCTTTTTGCGAGTACCATAGAACGTATGTTCCCCACCCTGGCCTCCGACCCCGGCGCGGGTCGCACACGCGACTTGTCGTCGGTGTTGGCTGCATTGGGGGATTTTGACACCGACGAGTTGCTCACGGTGCGGGAAGCGCTGTCCGACAGGTTGGTCGATTCGTCGTTTGTGGAGGTGGATGACGTTCAGGTGGTGGCTGCGGCGCGGCGGTTGCAGCGGCAGACCCGCCGGGATGAGGCGGTGCAGGTGGCGTTGACCACGCAGATGTTGGAGCGGGGGCTACCGGCGAAACGAGGGTTGCGGCGTCACGGGTTCTTGCGTGAGGTGTTGGGGTTGAGTGGTTCCGAAGCAGCGGCGCGCGTTGCGAACACTGAGCTTTGTGCCCCGTTGGTGGGGTTGACCGGGGAGACCCTGCCCCCGTACGCACCGACCATGGCCACGCTGGTACGCGACGGGGTGGTCGGGGCGGCGCATCTGCGGGTGATGCGGTCGGTGATCGCCAAGTTCCCGTCCGCGGTCCGGGACGACCGGTCGGTGTGGGAAGCCGCCGAACAACAACTGGGTGAGTTGGCGGCGATGTTGGATCCGGATCAGTTGACCAAAGCGGTGCAACGTTTGCTGGCCTACCTCGATCCCGACGGGGTGGATGACGACGACCGCGACCGGAAGCGGCGGCGGAGTCTGACCCTGGGGCGTCAGGGTGTGGACCACATGTCCGGCATCCGTGGTGAGTTGGATCCGGTGACCAGGGCGTTGTGGGATGTGCTCGCAGAGAAATGGGCCCGACCGGGCATGAACAACCCCGACGACCCGGAGTCGCCGGTTGGTGATGCGGACAAGGTCCACGCCGATGTTCTCGCCGCGGCGGCGAAACGTGACACCCGCACTGCGGCGCAACGCAACCATGACGCGTTCACCCTGATGCTCAGGACCATCACCGAGTCCGGGGTGCTCGGTCAGCACCGAGGGCTACCCGCGCAAGTCATCGTCACCATGACACTGGAAGAACTCGAAGCCGAAACCGGGATAGCGACCACCGCCTCCGGCGGCACCCTGCCCGTCCGCGACGCACTCGCGTTGGCCGGGACCAGCCGCCCGTTCCTCGCCCTGCTGGACGATGCAGACCGGCCCCTGTTCTTTGGTCGGCAACGACGCCTGGCGTCGGCCGATCAGCGGATGGCGTTGATCGCCTCCCAACGGGGGTGCACCCGACCCGGGTGTGATCAACCCGCCACCCGCGTCGCCGTCCACCACGTCACCGAATGGAAAAACGGTGGGCTCACCGATGTGACCGTGCTGGCGTTGGCGTGCGACGCCGACCACGCCCAGATCAACGACAGCGAACACGGGTGGATCACCGAGATCATCACCCCCGACACCGGACCACCCCACTGGGTCGGCCGCATCGGCTGGAAACAACGCGGCACCAACCAACCCCCGATGCCGAACCCCGTCCTGCGCCAGGACCGCACCATCGCTGCCCGCGCGTCAGCCAATCGCCAACGCTTGATGTCGGAATCCGGTCAGGCCCGCACCGCCCAACGATTCCGCGACACACTCCAGAACCAAATGACACTCACACGTGCCGACGCCACCGAAGGCCGACGCTGGGAACACGACCTCCACCTCATCCCCCTCGACAAACCACCCCACGACCAACCCCTGGTCGCCTGAGTCTCGACGGGCGCGCACGCACATGACACCGTGGGCGGATGCCGACAGATTCGACGCCTTCTGAACCGGGTATCCGTCTTGATCGACCCAAGCCGGCCGATCTGACCGAGCTACACGCGATCTATCGCGACGCTCGCGTGTGGACACACCTTCCAACGTGGCGCCACGCCGACACAAAGACCACGGAAACGATGCTGCGGTCCTGGATCGCGGCGTGGGCGCGGGATGGACTGGGACCCTGGATCGTCCGCTCTCCCGAGGGTGCGATGCTGGGTCAGTGTGGTTGTGACATGAAGATCGGCACGTACTGGAACCTGGGGTACCGTTTCGCTCCCGAAGCGCAGGGCAACGGGTACGCGACCGCAGTGTCGCGAGCCGCAATGTCCCGTGCTCGCGAACTACGTGGGGATCTGCCCGTCGTGGCCTACCTCCTGGAACACAATGCCGCGTCCCAACGGGTCGCCGAAAAGCTCGGAATGAGACATCAGCACCGCGGCCCCGACCCGGCGGTGGCAGATCCGTCCGCAATACGGCTCGTGTACGCGGATCGTCAGCTGACCGACGACCAGCTCGCGGCGGCCTTGACCCACTGAATCATCTCACCGTGCATCGGGTGAGCCGTCACCTCGCGTACCCATCGGCGCGCTCCTGGCCGGACAGCTCCGCGATGGCTGTCATGAGCCGGTCGGTGGCACCGCGGATCCCCGACTCCGCGATCCACCGCTGCGCCGCGACGGGCTCACCGATGACCACCCGACAGCGCCCACGACGAATCCGCCTGCCCTGCGGAGGGTTCAGCTCATCCGTACCCATCACCGCAATCGGGATCAGCGCTGCGTCCGGGCACCGTGCCGCGACGCGCATGACTCCGGTGTGTCCGCGGTGCATGCGCCCATCGGGCGAACGCGTCCCCTCCGGGTACACGGCCCACACCCCGCCCCCGCGCAACACCGCGCACGCGGCGTCCAACGGTCCGTCGTCGCCACCGCACCGGTCGACCGGAATCTGTCCGACCGCCGTGAAGAACCAACGCACACAATGTCCGCGTATGCCCCGCCCGGTGAAGTACTCGGACTTCGCCAAGAACGTGACCCGACGCGAGACGACCAACGGCACGATCAACGAATCGATCTCGGCGAGGTGATTGCTCGCAAGGATCACCGGACCGGTGGGGAGCTGCGCCCCGGATCGCGAGACCTGAACCCATCGACGTAGCGGCGGTCCGATCAGCACGTGCTTGAACAGCAGGTACCACATGGGCGCGACCTTCCGACGCAAGTAGACAGTGTCTACGCACGCTGCCTCCCCCGAGTAGGCTCTGTCAACATGACCGACACCCGCGACAGTCTCGTCGACGCGGGTGTCCAGATCGTTGATCGTGACGGATTGGGCGCCCTGGGAATTCGGGCGGTCGCGGCAGCCACCGGCGTCTCCCACGGCGCCCCTCGGCGATACTTTCCCACCCTGAACTCGCTGCAGGCCGCCGTCGCCCGCGTGGGCATCGACGACCTGAACGAGCGCCTGCGATCGGCGCTGGAACAGAGCCTGTCCGATGCTGCCGTCGCCTACTGGCGGTTCTCCCGCGACCGTCCGCACATGTTCGCACTGATCTTCCGCCATGACCTTCTCGCCGATGCCGGTGGCAACCTCCGCGAGGTCACCCGCGACTGGTTCACGGCGCTGGTCGGGGTCACCGGTTCCACCGAGGCCGCTCTCGCCGCCTGGGTCTCCATCCACGGCCTCTGCACCCTCGCCGCCACCAACACCTTTGCCGTGATCGACATCTCGCCGAACGAGGCGACCGTTCGACTGGTGGTCGACCAGCTTCGGATCCAGACACCCCACGGATGACACCCGGCCGCCACGTCCACCGGCAGGTTTGGTCACATCGTTAGCCAAGCTGTGAAGTTGTCTAGATTTACAGACCAATTAACCCCCCGGCCATCCATCGACGGTGGTCATTCCACTTTGGCTCCCTAGCGTTCTCATGTCACCGGCGCCCGAGATGGCGCGCCCGCCGCACACACCGCTGCCCGGAAGGCCCCACCATGCTCTCGCTACGAAAGACCGTTCCCGGAGTGCTCGCCGCTGCCGCCCTGGCGGCGGCCATGACCGTGACGGGGTGTTCCAGCGATTCCTCCGCGTCCGGGTCACCGTCACAGGGAAAGTGGGCAAAGGCTGAGGGGACCCTGGTCTTCGGCGCCGTCCCCGACAAGGCCGGATCCGATTCGAACATCAAACCGCTCGAGGACTACATCGCCAAGACCACCGGATACAAGGTGGAGTACTACCCCACAGCCGATTACACCGCCCTCATCGCGGCAGCGGTCGCCGGCAAGGTCGACCTGATGAGTTCCGGTGCGCTGCAGTACGTGAAGGCAAAGAACAAGGGGGCCGAGCTCACACCGGTCGCCGCCACGTTGACGTCGCCGGAGGTCAAGGACCCTGGCTACTACTCGGAGGCCATCGTGCCGAAGGGATCGACCATCACGTCCCTGTCCGGCGCCAAGGGCAAGAAAGTCTGCTTCGTCGACCCCAGTTCGACATCCGGTTTCCTGTACGGGCTCTACCAGTTGAAGAAGGCCGGACTCAACGTCGACAGCACCGGCACCGACGCCAACGGTGACCCGCAGTTCAGCGACTTCACGCCGTACTTCGCAGGCGCCCACGACAAGTCGGCACAGTCCGTCGCCAGCAAGCAGTGCGACGTCGGCTTCGCCGAGGACACCGTGGTCACCCCCGCCGTCGCGAAGGGCGAGCTCACCGCGATCGGCAAGGAGTACGTACCGGGGTCACCGCTGACCATCTCGGCAAACCTGGCCGACGCCGTGCAACAGAAACTCTCCACCGCGCTGCAGGGTGCCACGCTCGATGCCATCAAGGGCTCCGGTGTACCGATCAGCGACGGCTTCACGGAGAACTACTTCGGGGTGCAGAAGGAGGACGAGTCGTACTACCAGGGCATCAACGACCTCTGCTCGACCATCGCCGCCGCCAAGTGCGCCAAGTAGACCACCGAAGGGCTCACCCGTGACCAGCGCGACGACCACCCCGAACACCTCCACACCCGTCATCTCCACCACGGACGTCACCAAGGACTTCGGCCGTATGCGCGCGTTGCGCGAGGTGAGCGTCACCGTGCAACCGGGGGAGGTCGTCGCGTTGCTCGGCCGGTCCGGATCCGGGAAGTCCACCCTGCTACGCCACCTCAACGGCCTGGAGAGACCCACCTCCGGTGCGATCACCGTGCTGGGCGAGAACGTCACCACGCTGCGCCCCAAAGCTTTACGTGCGCTGCGCCGTCGAGTCGGCATCATCTTCCAACAGTTCGAACTCGTCGGGTCGCTCACCGTGCTGGAGAATGTCCTGACGGGAACCCTGTCGACCCTGCGCGGTCCGCGTCTGGGCCTGTGGTCATATCCACGGTCGTCGCGGCTGACCGCGCTCGGCCATCTCGAACGCGTCGGCCTGTTGGAGAAGGCGTACAACCGTGCCGACCAGTTGTCCGGCGGCCAGCAGCAGCGGGTCGCGATCGCCCGGGCGTTGATGCAGAACCCGGAGATCCTGCTCGCCGACGAGCCCGTTGCCAGCCTGGACCCGGATTCCAGTGACCAGGTGATGCGCTTGATCCGGGAGATCGCCGCCGACGAGGGCCTCACCGTCATCTGCAGTCTGCATCAGGTCGACCTCGCGTTGACGTGGTCGGACCGGGTGATCGGACTCCGTCACGGTGAGGTGGTCCTCAACACCTCGACGGTCGATCTCGACAAGTCCCAGGTGATGGAGATCTACGGACGGGTCGCATCCTCCACCGCCGAACTCACCGCGATAGAGACCGAACTCGGGTCGATCGACGTCACCGACTCGGCCGTCGTCGACATCCTTCGCGGATCACCACACTCGTGACCGCCACCGACGTCGACACTCGATCGACAGCGGTCGACGGTCCCCGGGGTCCGATTCCACACCGTCCGGTGGACATCGCCAGAATCTGCGGGACGGTCGTCATCGCGGCCATGATCGCTTTCGGTGCGTACTCGATCGCCACCCTGGGGTTCACGGTTGACAACCTGCTGTCGTCGGTGGAGAACGCGACCAAGGTCTTCCGCCTCATGGACCCCATCAGTGTGCCGGGTCCCGCCGACCTCGCATACCTGATCGGACTCACCCTGGGCATAGTCGTACTGGGCACCGCTCTCGCCACGATCATCTCGGTGCCGGTCGCCTACGTCACCGCGGCCAACACCAGTCCGGCCCGCTGGTTACAGGTTGTCGGTCGGACCATCGCCGTGGTCACCCGTGCGGTGCCGGACGTCGTACTCGCGCTGGCGTTCTCCCTCACTTTCGCCCTGGGCAGTCCGCTGCCGGGCGTGTTCGCCATCGGCATCCACTCGATCGGGATGATCTCGAAACTGTTCGCCGACGCCATCGAACAGATCGACCACGGTCCGCAACTCGCGGTGCGCGCGACGGGTGCGGGCAAGGCGCAGGAGTTCTGGTCCGCGGTCTTCCCACAGGTGCTGCCCTCGTGGATCGCGACGATGCTCCACCGCTTCGACATCAACCTGCGCGGCTCCGCCATCCTGGGGTACGCGGGGGTCGGCGGCCTCGGATACGCGATGCGCAACGCCTTCGCCGACTTCCCCACCGGTTACGGTCGCGGACTCGGGATCGCCGGTGTGATCTTCGTCCTCTGCGTCGTGTTGGAGGTCGTGTCGTCGACCATCCGTCGCAACCTCCTCGGCGTCACCCCGACCGGTAAGGGAATCGGCGACCGAGTGGTGCGCGCGGCGACCCGCAATCGACCGGTACCGCAACGCGACCGCGGTGACGTCCCGGCGGTCTCACCGGACTCGATGCTCACCCGCCCCTGGACCCGGGACCGGGTAGGCAACCTGGGTTGGGTGATCATCGCGGTGGTGATCCTCATCGCCAGTTATTGGATGGCCGACGTCGACTTCTCGCAGATCAGCTGGAAATACGTCATCCCCACCCTGCAGAGCTTCTGGCCGCCGAACTTCGGGAGCCACACCGCCGGTGAATTCGGCACGGCGCTGTTGGTGACCGTCAAAGTCGCCTTCGCGGCCGCACTCATCTCTCTTGTGCTCGCGCTCGTCTGCGGATCGCTCGCGGCACGCAACGTCGCCCCCAACGGCAAGGTCCGCAACGCTTTGCGGGTGCTTCTCGTGGTCTTCCGTGGCGTGCCGGAACTGGTGTTGGCCATCTTCCTGATCATGGTGACCGGGTTGGGTAACCAAGCCGGGGTAGTGGCGTTGGCGTTCGGCGGAATCGGCCTGTTGGGCAAGCTGATCGCCGATTCGCTGGAGGAGCTCCCCCACGGCCCGGAGCGGGCACTCACCGCCGTCGGCGCCACGCGCTCACAACGCTATCTGGCCGCCACCTGGCCGCGCGGTCTCCCGCCGGTCATCAGCAACACGCTGTACCTCGTCGACACCAACATCCGCGCGGCCACCCTGCTGGGCATCGTCGGTGGTAGCGGCATCGGGTACTACCTGACCAACGCGTCCACCGTGTTGACGCTGCACGGTCAGGTGACCACGCTGGTGTTCATGGTGATCGCCACCGTGCTGGTCCTCGAGGGTGTCGCCACCTGGTTACGTCACGTCTTCCGCTGACCGCGGGGAGCCGACCTCCGCTGCTCTGACGCGACGGGTGACGATGTCCACCAGTTGTGCCGCTCCCGCCTCGACGACTCCGTCGTTGTGAATCTGATGATCCACCTGTCGACCCAGGCCGGGATCGGTGCGCGCCAGGCGACCGGCCACGTCGTCGGCGGATTCCCTCCGTCGTTCCCGCAGCCGACGTTCCCGGGTCTCCTCCGAGACGGTGATCCGCACCTCGACGACGTTCTCGTACCGGTCCCGCAGATCATCGATGGCACCGCGGGACACGTTGGCCACCACCACACCTCCGGCGCGAACCGGTTGGTCGATGGACGCAGGTATGCCGTAGTGCAGTCCGTGTGCTTGCCAGCTGACGGCGAATTCGCCCCGCGCACGAGCGGTGACGAACTCGGCCTCATCAACCGATCGGTAATCCTCGCCGGGACCCGTCGGCCGGGTGATCGTCCGCTGTGGGAACACCACGGCGGAGGGACACCGCCACCGCGCCGCGTCCAGCAGAGCGTCCTTACCGACCCCGCTCGCCCCGGTCACCGCGACGAAGTACCCCGGGCCGATGCGGTCTGTCATGAGACGCGGGCACCCTCGCGGTACACGGCGCGCACCACCGGGACCGCCCGACCCTGCGGATGACGCTCGTTCGCGGACAGCGAATGGACCTGCACCCGAACCAGATCCGCGCGCTTGCCGCGGGTAATCGATCCGCGATCGTCCAGCCCGACCGCGCGGGCCGGGTTGCCACTGACGAGCTTCACACCGTCGATCAGGGAGAGGATCCCGTCGGCGTGGAGTTGCACGATCGCCTGCAGCGGGCTCGCGGGCACGTAGTCCGACGAGAGGATGTCCAGAAGGTCCGACGAGAGGAGTTCGGTCGCGGCGACGTTCCCCGACTGACTCCCGCCGCGTACGATGTTCGGCGCACCCATCACGATGAGCTGGTCGGCCGCCCTGGCCGCACGGGCCGCCACCACGGTGGTGGGGAACTCCGAGATGCGTACACCCAGCGCCACGGATTCGGCGACGTGCTCGTCGGTGGCGTCGTCGTGTGCGGCCAGCGTGATGCCCCGATCGGCGGCGAGCGCGGCGATGGCCTTGCTGTTCGGCACGGAGTACTGGGCGGCGACCTCTTTGAGGGTGATGATCAGCGGCTCGAACTCGTCGTTGGTGACCCGGCCCTTACCCACCATGTATCGACGGAAGGCTTCGACGTCGGCATACTGCCGTTGTCCCGGGGTGTGGTCCATCAACGACGCCAGCCGCACCGACCTGACGTCATCGAAAGCCTCGAATTCGGCGACGGTCCCGGGTGCGGCCACCTCACAGCGCAGGTGGACGAAATGGTCGGCGCGGGCGATGCCGTGCGCGCAGACGTGTTCGATGGCGTCGGCCAGTGAGCGGGCCTGCGCGGTGGCGTCGTCGCGCCCTTCGAGTACCCCTATCCGGATGGCGTCGAACACACTGGTCACCCCGGAGCCGACGAGCTGCACGTCGTGGGAGAGCACGGCGGGCACCGGATCCCAGTTGGTCCCGGGGCGTGGGCGTGCGTGGGATTCCAGGTGGTCGGTGTGCAATTCGACCAGGCCGGGTAGTAACAGATCCCCGCCGACGTCCTCACCCCATGCGAGCTGATTGTTGCTGATGTCGGCGATGCGTCCGTCACGGATCAGGATCGAGCCCGTGACGACCTCGTCGTCGGTGACGATCCGGGCATGGGTGAGCACGGTCTCGGAACTCATCGGATTCCTTCGGTGTCGGTGCCTGCGGCACGGTCGTCTTCGGTGCCTGCGGCACGGTGGTTGGCGGGTCGCAGCGGGTGCACGGAGTGCAGGCGGAACGGCGCCCCCGGTGCTGCCTCGGTGAACAAGGCCAGCGCGTCGACGGGAATGGTTCGTCCGATCGAGTCGGCGAACCACCCCTCGAGGGTCTCGCCCACCGCGCGCTGCCGCTCGGGTGGGATGCGATCGGTCAGCGTCAGGTGGAAACGGAACTCGTCCAACACGTACGGGTAGCCCCAGGTCGCCAGCAGCTCGCGCTGCCGCGGCGAGAGGGTGTCGGGTCGGCGTCGGGCGATCTCGGTGTCGGTGGCGGGTGACCGGAATCGGTCGAATCGGGTCACCACCTCATCGGCCAATCGATGCAGGTCCGGGGCGTCCGCGCCGGGCACCAGAGCGAAGAAGCGTCCGAGACGGATGCAGGTGAGCTCGGGGACGGTCACCGCATCCCTCCCCGCCGCGAACCGCTCGATCTCCCGCTCGAGTTCGGCGAGCGTCGTGCCCGCGGCCGGGCGGAAGGGGGGCTTCAGTGTGCCGTGGAATCCGTATCTACGGGCATCCACGGTGATCTCGTCGACGTCGCCACGGGTCCATCCCGATGGCAATACGGGATCCGGGCTGCCCCCGTCCACCGATCGTCCCAGCCACGATTCGGCCCGTGCCCGTAGTCGCGTCGCGTCGGGGTCGCCGTCACGCACCCCCGGTGCCGCGTAGATCGCGACGCGACCGGTCATGCCGCGACCCCCGGCTGCGGCGCGAAGGCTTCCACGTCGACCAGACGGTCGGCCACGGCATCGCGGATGTCCGCGTCGTGGAAGATGCCCAGCATGCCCACCCGTTTGGCGCGCTTCTCGGCGATCAACTCGGCCACCGCTTCCCGGTTGCGGGCATCGAGCGACGCCGTCGGCTCGTCGAGAAGCAACAGGGGCAACTCCGGGAGGAAGCCTCGGGCGATGTTGACCCGCTGTTGCTCACCGCCCGAGAAGGTCGCCGGTGGCAGCGACCACAGTCGGGACGGGATGGACAGCCGGGTGAGCATGTCCGCCGCGCGCTGTGTTGCCTCCTCTGCCTTCACCCCCCGCACGATCAGCGGCTCGGCCACCACGTCGATGGTCGGCACGCGTGGGACACAGCGCAGGAACTGGCTGACGTACCCCATCACGTCGCGGCGAGCGGCCAACACCACGCGCGGGTCCGCGTCGACCAGGTCGACGTCGGTGCCGGCCATCCGCACCACGATCCGTCCGCGGTCGGCGGCATAGTTGCCGTAGACCAGTTTGAGGATCGTGCTCTTGCCCACTCCGGATGCGCCTGCGAGCACCACGCATTCACCGGGCGCCACAGCCAGCGCCAGGTCCCGCAGCACGGTGAGTCGTTGACCCCCTTGCAGATGCATGGTGAACGACTTGTCGACCCCCGAGACGCTCAGCACGGGGGAGGTGGGAACGGTCATCGGCGGTTCATCCTTGCAAGATCGAGGAGACGAGCAACTGGGTGTACGCGGCATGCGGGTCGTCCAGCACACGATCCGTGAGACCGGATTCGATGACCCTGCCGTCCTTCATCACGAGGGTCCGGTGCGAGATCAACCGGGCGACCGCCAGGTCATGGGTGACGATCACCACCGACAAACCGAATTCCGAGACCAGCCCGCGGATCAGATCGAGCAACCTGGCCTGTACCGACACGTCGAGACCGCTCGTCGGCTCGTCCATGAACACCAGGCGCGGCGAGATCACCAGGTTACGTGCGATCTGCAACCGTTGCCGCATACCGCCGGAGAACGTCGTCGGATGATCGTCGATACGGTCGACCGGGATCTCGACGCGCTGCAACCAGTGCGCCGCGACCTCCCGTATGCGTCCGTAGTGACGCCATCCGTCGGCCATCAGCGGCTCGCCGACGTTCCCACCGGCGCTGACATGCATCCGCAGCCCGTCGGCCGGGTCCTGGTGCACGAAACCCCACTCGCTGCGCCACAGACGCCGGACCGCGCTCTCTCCGAGGTGTCCGAGGTCGACCGACTCACCGTCGGTCCTGCCGTATCGGATGGAACCCTCGGACAGGTCCAACCGCTGCGCGAGTGTCCCCAGCAGAGTCGACTTCCCGGATCCGGACTCCCCGACCACGGCGATCACCTCACCCGGCCACAGATCGAAATCAACACCGCGACAACCGAAACGGTCACCGTAGCGATGTCCGGCGTCGCGGACCCTGAGCAACGGTTCGACGTGGTTCACCGGGCACCCTCCTCGGGTTCGTCGGATCGGGCTGTGCCCTGCGCGCTGACCGCACGGTCGCAGTGATCGGTGTCAGAGCAGATGAACACGGTGCAGCCCGCATCGTCGGTGACGATCTCGTCGAGATAACTGCCCGTGGATCCGCAGATCGAGCAGGGCTCGTCAAAATACTGCGGCTCGAAGGGGAAGTCCTCGAATCCCAGGCTCTCCACGCTGGTGAACGGTGGCACCGCGTATATGCGCTTCTCGCGGCCGGCGCCGAACAACTGCAGCGCCGGGCTCATGTGCATCTTCGGATTGTCGAAGCTGGGGATCGGTGACGGTGCCATGAGATAGCGCCCGCCGACCATGACCGGATAATCGTAGGTCTTGGCGATGTGGCCGAACCGGGCGATGTCCTCGTAGAGCTTGACGTACATCAGGCCGTACTCCTCGAGTGCATGCAGACGTCGGGTCTCGGTGGACCGTGGCTCGAGCGAGACCAGTGGCTCCGGCAACGGCACCTGGTAGACGATGGTCTGTCCGTCGGACAGTGGGGTCTCCGGGATGCGGTGACGCGTCTGGATGATGGTGGCCGCATCGGTCCGGGTGGTGGTCTCCGCATGGGCCACCGACGCGAAGAACGACCGGATCGAGACGGCGTTGGTGGTGTCGTCGGCACCCTGATCGATGACCTTGAGGACATCGGACTCACCGATGATCGCCGCCGTCACCTGCACCCCGCCGGTACCCCAACCGCGCGGCATGGGCACCTCACGACTCGCGAACGGCACCTGAAAGCCAGGAATGGCAACGGCTTTGAGAAGCGCCCGGCGGATCATCCGCTTCGTCTGCTCATCGAGGTACCCGATGTTGTACTCGATCCCGTTCACACTCACGCCGGAACCTCCCCATCGGGGTCGTCACGATCCACCGCTTGCCGCCGTTCGGCGAATTCACGGTTGAGCCGCCGAACCAACACCAGCTCGGCCTGGAAGTCCACATAGTGCGGCAGTTTGAGATGTTCGATGAACCCTGTCGCCTGCACGTTGTCGCTGTGACCGACGACGAATTCCTCGTCCTGTACCGGGGACACGACCCTTTCGTCGAACTCCGCGGATCGCAGCGCGCGGTCCACCACCGACATCGACATCGCCTTGCGTTCGCTACGCCCGAAAGCCAGACCGTATCCGCGGGTGAACTGCGCCGGGGCGGTGGAGCTCCCGGTGAACTGGTTCACCATCTGGCACTCGGTGACCTCGATCCGGCCCAGCGGTACGGTGAATCCGAGTTCGGGTGCGTCGAGCTCCACCTCCACCTCACCCACCCGGATCTCACCCGCGAAGGGGTGGGTGGACCCGAAGCCTCGCTGGCTCGAATACGCCAGTCCGAGCAGGAATCCCTCGTCACCCCGGGCGAGAGCCTGCAACCGCTGCGCGCGGTCCATCGGGAACTCCGCCGGTTCACGGGTGAGGTCTCCGGGTTCGGCGGCGTCCTGCCCGGGTCGGGCATCCGGCTCGATCAACGCGGAGGCACCGAGCAGGTCCGCGACCCGGGGCATGGCGGTCGATTCGTCGGACGACGCCGTGCGCGGATCGGGGCCGTCGGTGCCGGCGTCGAAGAACAACCGGTGGGTGTAGTCGAAGGTGGCCCCGAGCTGCTGTCCACCCGGCAGGTCCTTGAACGTGGCCGAGATCCGGCGCTGCGGCGGCAGATCCGCGGTGTCGACCGGTTCGGTGTATCCGAAGCGCGGCAGCGTCGTGCGGTAGGACCGCATCAGTGTCACCGCCTCGAGGACGTCACCCTGCGCCTGTAGTAGCGCTCGCGCGGCGAGCACCGGGTCGTAGAGGGAACCTTCGGTCATCACCCGCGACACCAGCACACCCATCTGGCCGAACACCTGATCCGCGGTGATGGCGGCCGCATCGGTGTCTCCCCGTCCCTGCTTGGCGAGCAGCGCGTGGGCGTTGGCGATCGCCCTCTCCCCGCCTTTCACGGCGACGTACATGTCAGTACCCCTCGGCGTCGATGGCGGTCAGCGTGGTGGTGCGCGGTAGCCCGAGCACACCGCCGTCGTCGACCACCACGATGTCGACCCCGCGGGGGAACAGGTGGGTGTTCGCCCGCCACCGGCCGACCAAGGTGTCATCGGCCCAGGGGGCGTCCATCTCGACGGCGCCGTCGATGCCGGGTCCGGTCGCTCGGAGACGCACCGCGCCCGTGCACCCGCGCACATCGAGCACGACCGTGGCCGATGTGTGCGGGGCCTCCTCGGTTCCCTGTGCGAGCGCATCGAGGTCGGGGATCCCGGCGGGGGTGGTCAGGACGAACGCCCCCTCGTCCGGATCATCGCGTCGGCGCGCGCCCGTGTGGAAAGCCAACCAGGCCGCGACCGCGGGTTCGCCGGCCAGCGGGCCGCCCAACCACACCCGGGTCTCCTCGTCGAGCAGGGTCAGGGCGACTGCACCCATCGTGTCCCCCAACGGTTCCGGGGCAAGGGTGTGTGCTGATACCGGATACGGGCGCGCGGGATGGGCCATCGCGTCGAGCACCGCCCGGAACACCTGCTGAGCGTCCCGGGTGGGATCGGCGAAACCGGGCGCCGTGTGTGCGTCGGCACCACCGCGGGTGATCATTCGTGCTCCCTGGCGACGGTGAAGAAGTCGACGAGAGTGCTGCGGGCCTCCGCTTGTCTGCTCTCGTCGTGCTGCCGCTGTCGACGCTCCAGCGGCGTCACCACCTCGTCGAGAACTCGTTCACGCACAACGGGGTCGGCGAGCATCCCGTCGAAGATCGCCGCGAGCTCAGCGTGGTCGAGATCGGTTCCGAGGACGTAGGAGCTGCCGATCACGTCGGATCCGACCGGTGCCCCGTGCAGCCGGACCGTGGCCCGGGTGACCGTGGCCTCACCGAGGTTGAAACGCACCCCACCGGCATCTGCCCGGCCGCGGACCATGACCAGACCGGCTTCGGGTCCACGGATGTGACGCACCTCGGGTTTGGGTTCCCATCGCTCCCAGGCACCGATCAGTTCGGCGGATCCTGCCTCCGCGAGGGTGCGCATCCACTGTTGCCGCGCCGCGACGTCGGGTGGGACCACGGGATCGGTGGGCGTCGAGGCGGTCACCATGTCCTCCAGAAGTTGTACAGTTATTTAGACAACTCGACGCTAGCAGAGTTGCCCATCCCCCACGAGGACCAATCCGTGACCAACAGTTCGACACCAGGTGAACGATGTGACGCGGCCGGAGAGACGTTCACCCCCGGTAGGGTTCTGCGTCATGGGCAACCAGAACAGGTCGCCGAGCGGGCATTCGGCCTGGCGCCTCATCGCCGACGAGTTGCGTGGTGAGATCGTCGGCGGATCGATTCCGGCCGGCTCGAAGCTGCCGTCGGAGGCCGCGCTGGCGGAGCGGTTCGATGTCCACCGCCACACCGTCCGACACGCGGTGGCCGCGCTGGCCGCAGACGAACTGGTGGTGCCACGCCGCGGCAGCGGCACCTTCGTCGCCGAACACACCGTGCTGGTCCACCGGATCGGTGTCCGGACACGGTTCACCGAGAGTCTGGGGCCGCGAGGGGGCTCGGCGTCGGGTCACCTCCTCGAATCGGCGCAGGAGTCCGCACCGCCCGCCGAGGTGGTCGACCGGTTACGCCTCGGCGACCGTCCGGCGCTCCGACTCGATTACGTGCGTCGCGTCGACGGACTGCCGCTCGCGCGTGCGACCGCCTGGTTCGATGCCGAACGGGTACCGCGCCTGGTCGACCACTTCGGTCCCGAGGGGTCGATCACCGCCGCGTTGCGAGCCATCGGGATCGACGACTACGTACGGACCTCCACCACCGTCGCCGGCCGAGCGGCCACCGCCGCGGAGGCGCGGGATCTCGACCTGCCGACCGGTTCGATCGTGCTCGTGGTCCGGGCGCTGAACACGCTGCCCTCTGGGAGTCCGCTGCTGTACAACGTGACTCGTTTCGCCGCCGCACGGGTCGAACTCGACGTCGAACACACGGCCTCCCTCGGTTGAGTGTTCGTGTCGTCCGGGTGGACGACACCGGACTCGATGACGGTTCGCCTGCATAACAGCATTCTCACAGTCGGGTCACAGCAACGGCTTCTGGTTAACGACGGCGTTCGGTGTCTCGACGGGATGGGTGACGCGACTGGGCACACCGCCTCGCCACCACCCGAATGGATGACCATGAAATTCAGCAAGCACGCCGCGTGGATCGTATTGGTGACCGGGTTGATGGCCGGTTGCGCGAATCAGACCGGATCCTCTCCGTCCGACACCTCCACGGTGACCCGACCGGCGACCACGTCGACCGGGAGCGCGGGATCGGGAAGCGGCGTCACCGGTCAACCCGTCGACGACGCGGGATCGAGCGGGGGATCGGCGGCTGCGTCGGGTGGGGGTCGCTGTGTGGATCCGCAGTCCTCGGTCGTGCAGAACGCGCTCGCGTCACTTCCCTCCTTCCAGGGCCACGGATTCGTCGCGGGCGACTCCCTGGACAGCCGGATCGGGTCGTGCCCGCAGCTGACATGGGTCGTAGCCGACCTCGCGGGTGGAACCGGTAGCTCACCTCAGCGGGTGCTGTTCTTCGGCGCCAACGGCTACCTGGGCCCCGCCACCGACCGCGACACCGCGTTCACCTCGGTTGTCGACACCGGCGCCAACGGCGTGGCGGTGCAGTACAAGTGGCTCGACAACGGTGACGTCACCGCCAATCCGACCGGCGGGCCCGTCGTGGTCCGCTACAGCCTGAAGAACGGCACCGTGGTCGCCGACCGCGACGTTCCTGCCGAGGTCTTCGGCGGCGGTGGGGCCACTGGTGGCACCACCGACCCCACCACACCCGCCGACACCACCACGACGGTGACCGACCCCGCACCGTGCGGCACCGGTGACAACGCCACGCTGCAAGCCGTCTACGAGGCGCACTTCGGTGATGCGATCGCGCCGCCCTTCACCTTCCGGGTGCGCGACTGTGACGGTGACTGGGCCATCGCCTCGGTGACCGCCGACAGCGATGCCTATCAGGGGGAGCGGGCGCTGTTCCGGTACAGCGGTGAAGCGTGGCAAGCCGTCACCCGCGGGACCGGCTTCCGGTGCCGCGCGCTGGGTGTACCGGACAGCACCGCCGACCGCCTCGAGTGCTGACCGTCGGTCGGGTCGCTCCTGTCGACCATCAATCGACATCTCGCGAAACGTCCACTCGACCGGCCCGTCGATACAACACTTGATGCGACGCGACGGGCGACACGGTGGTCGTCCGCGAACGGAGGGTTCCATGGCCGGTATCGAGAGCGAGGCTGCTCCTGGTTCACCCCGAGCACTCCGCGATCTCAATCGCCGCCGCGTGTTGGAGGGTCTTCGCGAATACGGTGACCTGACCCAGGCGCAACTGTCGCGACGCACCGGGCTCGCTCCGGCCACGGTGTCGAACATCGTTCAGCAGCTGAAGACCACCGGCGACGTGGTCGTCTCGCACGGTGCCGGTCGACGCCGCACGGTCCGGCTGGCGCCGGGGGCGGGTTTCGTTCTCGGTGTCGACCTCGGTCACCGCCATGTGGCGGTCGTGCTGGCCGATCTCGACCATGACCTCTTCGTCGAGGAACGTGTCGCGCTGGACCCGGAGGTCTCGGCCGCCGACGGTATGGCCGAGACCGCTCGACTGACGGAGAAGGTGCTGCGTGCCGCGGGGGTGGACAGATCGGAGATCATCTCCGCCGCGATGGGGTTGCCTGCACCGATCGACCGGACCACCCGCAAGGTGGGCTCACCGACCATCCTGCCCGGCTGGGTCGGCCTCGACGCCGAGGAGGTGGCGTCCTCGACACTCGATCTGCCGGTGCGAGTGCACGTCGACAACGACGCCAATCTCGGGGCGCTGGCCGAGTGGTGGTGGGGAGCCGGTGCGGGGTACTCCGACGTCGTCTACCTCAAACTGTCGGATGGCGTCGGCGCCGGACTGATCATCAACTCCACCTTGTACTCCGGCGTCTCGGGTACCGCGGGCGAGATCGGGCACATGACCATCGACGAGTACGGCGACGTGTGCCGTTGCGGAAACCGTGGTTGCCTCGAGACTTTCGTGTCCGCAAGTAAGGTGTCCTCGCTGTTGGCCCCGATCGTCGGCAACGACCTGCCGATCGCCGAGATCGTGCGACTGGCCGACGACGGTGATCGCGCCTGCGCCCGCGTTCTCGCCGATGTGGGTAAACAGGTGGGACGCAGCCTCGCCGACCTGTGCAGCCTGCTCAATCCCCAGCTCATCCTCATCGGGGGTGAACTCGCGCAGGCCACCGCTCAGATGACGACTCAGATGCAGGCGGTGATCGCGCGCTGCGGTGTTCCCGCGGCGGGTGAGGCGGTGCAGATCCGGCCGGCGGGGCTCGGGCCGCGCACGCAGCTCATGGGCACCGTGGCGATGGCCATGAGGGAAGCTCCCCGAGTGTTCAACTCCTGAATGTTGTTTCCGCCTTGTCGTTGATTTCTTGTGTCGCTTCGGCGTCCCGATCATAATGTGATCCACATCACAGTGGCGGCAATGGGCGGCCCTGGACTCATCGAAGGGCGCAACACATGAGTGAGGGTGGAGGATTCATCGACGAACCGGCCGTCTTCGGCGACAACGAGGAGGTCTCCGGAAACCGCGTCGTGCGGATCGCATCGGTGGCCGCGCTGGGTGGCCTGCTATTCGGCTACGACAGCGCGGTCATCAACGGCGCGGTGTCCTCCATCCAGGACGACTTCCACGTCGCCGACAGCACACTCGGATTCGCGGTCGCGTCGGCGTTGCTCGGCGCCGCGGCGGGCGCGTTCAGCGCCGGCCGGCTCGCCGACCGCATCGGTCGCCTGAAGGTGATGAAGATCGGTGCGGTCCTGTTCTTCATCAGCGCCATCGGTACCGCCTTCGCCCCGGAGATCTGGACGCTGGTGCTGTTCCGCGTCGTGGGCGGCATCGGCGTCGGTGTGGCCTCGGTGATCGCCCCCGCCTACATCGCCGAGACATCGCCGCCCCGGGTGCGTGGTCGTCTCGGATCGCTGCAGCAACTCGCCATCGTGCTCGGTATCTTCCTCTCGCTACTGGTCGACTACCTGCTGGCCCACATCGCCGGTGGTGCGAACGAGAAACTCGCCCTGGGACTCGACGCCTGGCGGTGGATGTTCCTCGCCATGGCCATCCCCGCTGTCGTCTACGGGCTGCTGGCGTCGACCATCCCGGAATCACCCCGGTACCTGGTTGCCACACAACGCCTGCCCGAGGCCCGACGAGTGCTGACGCTGTTGTTCGGCGAGAAGAACCTCGAACTGACCATCACCCGAATCCAGGACAGCCTCGCCGGCGACACCAAACCATCGTGGAAGGATCTCGCCCGGCCCGGCGGGGGTGGCATCTACCCGATCGTCTGGGTCGGCCTGTTGCTCTCGGTGTTCCAGCAGGCGGTCGGCATCAACGTGATCTTCTACTACTCGAACATCCTCTGGGAAGCCGTCGGCTTCAAGGAGAACCAGGCGTTCCAGACCAGTGTGTTCACCTCCTTGGTCAACATCGTGGCCACCTTCGTGGCGATCGCCCTGGTCGACAAGATCGGTCGCAAGCCACTGCTGCTCATCGGTTCGGCGGGTATGGCGGTCACCCTGGGGGTGATGGCGATCTGCTTCGGCACCGCGGCCCAGCAGCCGAACGCCGATGGCGTGATGGAGCCTCATCTGACCGGGGCGGCGGGGCCGATCGCGCTCATCGCCGCCAACCTGTTCGTGGTGTTCTTCGCCCTCAGTTGGGGTCCCGTGGTCTGGGTGCTGCTCGGTGAGATCTTCCCGAACCGTATCCGCGGAGCCGCCTTGTCCCTCGCCGCGGCCGGTCAGTGGGCGGCCAACTGGGCCATCACGGTCAGCTTCCCGAGCCTGAAGTCCTTCTCGTTGGGATTCGCCTACGGCATGTACGCCCTGTTCGCCGTGTTGTCGCTGCTGTTCGTGGCCCGGTTCGTTCGCGAGACCAAGGGCATGTCGCTGGAGGACATGGACGCCGCAGCCGGTATCGAACCCCGTCCGCACACCACGGCGTGAGCGCCGAGAGACGTTGAGAACCAGAGGCATCTGACATGACCATCAGCAACACGGCGCGCAAGATCGCCGTTCTCGGCCCGATCCCCCGTGATCACGTGATCACCCACCGCGGCGAGGTGTTCGACAAGTACGGGTGCGTGCTCTACACGGTGGCCGCATTGGCGTCCCTGCTCGGACCCGGAGACAGCGTGCGCCCGATCGTCCACGTCCGCCAGGCCGACCTGGATCCCATCCGCGAACACCTGGCGTCGTTCCCCAACGTCGACCTCACCGGGATCCGTGCCGACAGCGACCGCGGTGACGTCGTCGAACTCACCTTCCGGGATCAGAACTTTCGCGATGAGCGACAGACCGGGTTCATGCACCCGATCTCTCCCGACGATGTGGAGTTCGCGCTCGACTCCGACGCCTTCGTCTGCGTACCCATCACCGATTACGAGGTGGCTCAACCGACGTTGGCCTACATCCGCCAGAACAGCGACGGTGTCATCCTGCTGGACTGTCACGGCCCGACCGTCGCCCTGACGGCCGCGGGTCATCGGGTGAGTCGCCTCTGGATCGACCGCGACGCCTGGCTGCCCACCATCGACATCATGAAGATGAACCTCGAGGAAGCCGGCTGTGCGTGGTTCCCGCCGCCGGGCGGTGATCCGAACGATCTCGGTGCACCGCTGCCCACGGCACAACTCGGTGAGTTCGCCATGCATTGTCTGACGCGCGGCGTCACCGCGGTCTGCATCACCCTCGACGAGGAGGGGTGCGCGTTGTACTTCCTCGACGAGGACGGCAGCCTGCGCGAGGAGATCGTTCCGCGGATCCCGGTCGACGACGTCATCGACACCACCGGCTGCGGCGACTCCTTTGCCGCCGGAATGGCGTTCGGGTATCTACAGTCACGAGATCTGGTCACGGCCGCGCGGTACGGCAACGCGATGGGTGCGCAACGCTGTGCGGGCAAAGAGCTCGCGGTCTACCTTTCGCTACCCGAGACCGACTCGCAGATCCAGCGTGCCTACGGTCTCGACCACGTGAGTGCGTCGTGACCGGGGTCCTGGCCGATCGATCCACCTGGACCGTCAGCGAGAACGAGTGGGATCCACGGCAGGCGAACTACTTCGAGACGGTGTTCACCGTCGGTAACGGTCGTCTGGGCACCAGGGGATCGATGGAGGAACGTCACATCGGCGCGCTCCCCGGCACATTCCTGGCCGGGGTCTACGACGCCTACGACGCGCCGGTGACCGACCTGGTCAATGCCCCGGACTGGTTGACCACCGAGGTGTCCGTCGGCGGCCATCGACTCGACCACGACTCCCTGCGGACCGTCGAGCACCATCGTTCGCTCGATCTGCGTACCGGGGTGTTGCATCGCGACACCGTGTTCGTCCTGCCCACAGGCCACCGGGTGCGCCTGCAGACCCTGCGGTTCGCGAGCATGACCGATCGCGACCTCTGTGGACTCCGGATCGTCGTCACCCTCCTCGACCACGATGGCTCCGTCACGATCGGTACCGGTGTCGACGCCCACTGCCGCAACCTGGAGGGGCTGCCCGTCTATCCCGACGGCACCGTCTTCGATCACCGGCGCAAGTGGGACAAGTGGGCTCGATCGACCCATCTGCGGGCCACCGATCACGGCTTCGTCGGTGACATCGGGTACATCGAGTGCCACACCATCGACTCGGCCGTCGACATCGCCTACGCGCAACGCATCGACGAGGACACCCCACCGAGCCGACGTCGGTTGCACCAGCACCACGAGTACATCGGTTGCGAGGTCGACTTCGATCACGTCCCGGCCGAATGCTCGATCACCGTCGACAAGATTATCGGGGTCGCCACCAGTCGGGATCCGCATGCCGACGGTCGACCGCGCAATCGGGCCGTCACGACGGTCGAACGGGTCGAGTCGTTCACCGCCGCACTGACAGCCTCGGAGGCGGCCTGGTCCGAGCTGTGGGAGGCCTCCGACTGTGAGGTCGTCGGTGACGATCGGGCCGCACTGGCACTACGTTTCGCCATCTACCACCTGCTGATCGCGGCGAACCCCGACGACGCGACCGTCAACATCGGGGCGAAGTCGTTGTCGGGAGAGGGATACCGGGGGCACGTCTTCTGGGACACCGAGATCATGATGTTGCCCTTCTTCCTGTTGACCCAACCACGGACCGCGCGTGCGCTCCTCGGCTACCGGTTCCACACGCTGCCGGGCGCTCGGGCGGTGTCTGCGGAGAACGGCACCACCGGCGCCCGATACCCGTGGGAGTCGGCGGACACCGGACTCGAGGAATGCCCGCAGTTCACCCCGGACGGAAAGAACCGCTTCTACACCCGAGACGAAGAACTCCACGTGACGGCCGACGTGGCCTACGCGATCGTGCGCTACGCGGAGGTCACGGGTGAGACCGGCTACCTCTACGGCGAAGGGGCACAGGTCCTGTTCGAGACCGCGCGGTTCTGGGTGGACCGTTGCACTCCAGGCGGCGATCACGTCAGTCTGCTGACGGTGATGGGCCCGGACGAATTCCATTCTCACGTCGACAACAACGCCTTCACCAACCGCATGGTCCGGTGGCATCTGGAACAAGCGGTGAAGACGTACAAGGAGATCGTGACCCTGGACCCCGCCCGTCAGGTGGAGCTGGCCGACACGATCGGCGTCACCGCCGACGAGGTCCGGCGTTGGGAACGGACAGCGCAGGTGCTGGTGGCGCCGGTCGATCCGGATGCGGGCGTGATCGAACAGTTCGACGGCTACTTCGATCTCCAGGTGGTCCCGATCACCGAGTTCGACCACAACGACATGCCGCGGTATCCGGTCGGCCGTGACCACTTCACCTGTGAGGACACGTCGTTGCTCAAGCAACCGGACGTGGTCATGTTGATGTTCATGATGCCCGATCTGTACTCACTGCCGACCCGACGAGCGAATTACGAGTTCTACGAGCCACGAACGGTACACAAGTCATCGTTGAGCCCGTCGATTCACGCCATCGTCGGTCTGCAGGTGGGTGACCCGGAGAAGGCGGAACGTTACTTTGCTCGCTCGGCGTACGTCGACCTCGACAACAACCAGGGCAACACCGAGGAAGGAATGCACATCGCCTCGGCCGGCGGTACCTGGCAGATCGCCACCCACGGGTTCGGCGGTCTGCTCGCGACGGGCGGTCAGCTCCGGTTCGCGCCGGCTCTGCCCTCCAGTTGGGATCGGCTGCGCTTCACCGTGCAGTGGCGCGGACGTCGGGTGCACGCCGATCTCGGACACACCGACGCCGAGTTCCGTCTGGTCGGTGTGGGCCCACCCGAGATCATCCGGGTCTGGGGACAGCCGGTGACCTTGACCGACGGAGACACGGTCGGAGTCACGGCGACACCGTCGGCATCTGGGTGATCGACGCTACTCGCGGGTCACGTTGCGTACGGATCGCGCCTCGTACATGAGGAGATCGGCGACTGCGCGGGCTTCGTCGATACCGTCGAGGTCGCGGGCTTCGGCACGGCCGACGGTGGCCGAGAGTTCCACGCGACCGCCCCCGATCTCCATGGCGGCGGTACACACGTCCGAGTCGACCCACTCCGGGGATGCGACATCGGTCGGCAGGACCACCACGAACTCATCGCCGCCGAATCGGCTCGCCGCACCACCCAGTGGCACCGCGGCGGCGGTGAGCAGGCTCGCGTACGCACAGATGGCGGCATCGCCGGCCGCGTGACCGTATCGGTCGTTGAGAGACTTGAGCCCATCGATGTCGATGACCACCACCGCCACGGGAAACTGCATGGCGCCGGACCGTACGAAATTGCTCAAGCCACGCCTGTTGAGCAGACCGGTCAGTTCGTCGTGTTCCGACAACCACCGCTCCCGCTCTCCGGTGAGCGCCTCGGGCGTATCCGCGGACTCTGTCACCATGGTCAACGTCAGCAGCCGTCCCTCCACCGACACCTGCCGTTTGACCACCCAGGCGAACACCGGTCGACCCGTCCGATGTACCAGTGTCCGACGTACGTGCAGGGTGCGTACCTCGCCGTCGACGAGCATGCGGGCGTCTCGGTTGCGGGATGCCATCGATGCGAGATGGACGATCTCGTGTACGGGCTTGCCCACCACCGCGGTCGTGCTCTCGTAGCCGAGGAGACGCGCGAAGTCGTCGTTGACGTACTCTGCGACGGCGCGGGGGCCATGCAGCACCGCGGCGACATCCATCGCCGACATCACGGCCAGAACATGGCCGTACGACAACTCCTCGACGCGCTGAGGCCCGCGTGGCGCAGCAGCATTCGATTCGCTAACCGACATCGCGAATACGCTAGCACTGCTCAAGCGTGCAGGTCGTCGATGCCTCGACCCGTCGATCGTTGCCATACGGCGGCGGTCGACGTGGATTCGACCACGTTGACAGTGTTCACATACCCCGTTAGCGTCGTCGGTACACAGCCCCGGGAACGACGATCACCGCCGGCAGCGGGTGACCAGAAGCGAGGACCGCATGAGCGTGCAGAACCGTGTGACGGACAGTTCCATGAAGTTGATGAACGCCGCGCACGCGGTGGTTCTGCGAGTGAGCGGTCGTCGACTGCTGACGAAGCCATACGGAATGCCGGTGGTCGAGCTGCACACGGTGGGCCGCAAATCCGGGAAGCCACGGTCGTGCTACCTCACCTCGCCCGTCCACGACGACCACCGCGTCGTGCTGGTCGCGTCGAAGGGCGGTGACGACCGGCACCCGGACTGGTATCACAACCTGGTGGCACGGCCCGATGCCGAACTGGTGATGGACGGCACGCGTCGATCGGTGCGCGCTCGGGTGGCGGACCCCGCAGAGAAGGCCGACCTGTGGCCGCGCATCGTGCAGGCGTACAAGGGGTATGCCAACTATCAGAAGCGCACCACTCGCGACATCCCGGTGGTCATCTGCGAGTACGTCTGACGGTCACCATCGCCGGAGGGCGGCGAGCCGGCGGTGGATCCCCGAGTCCGTCATGCGAGGTCCGCGGCCCCTTCTCCGATCAACACCTCACGCGGCCGGGACACGGTGTGCGGGAGCCAGATCGCCTGGACAGGTGAACTGGGGGCGTCGTCGATGGGCATGATGGTGACGCGACCGCCCAGTGCAGTCCCCGGAGCCTGCGTGACGAAGGCGAAACAGTCCGAGCCGACCACCGCCGTGGCCGGCGTCGTACCCTGCGTCCGACTCACGCGCACCGTCGGTTCGAATCCCGCTCGGCGGCACACCGACGTCAGGTGATCAGTGTAGAAGGACGCCCCGGGCGGCGCCCAGACCATCAGCGGGAACCGTGCGAGATCGGACATGGGCACCGATCCGTGGCCCGCCAACGGGTGATCGGACACGACGGCCGCATTCAAGGTGTCGTGCGAGATCACCGTCCCGGCGAGCTGCGTCGGCGGGACCACTCCCCTGCGCAACCCGAGGTCGAGACGCGCGTCGAGCAGGCTCAGGGTCAGATCGGAGGGGAACGTCTCATGGACCTCGATCGGCGTGTCGCTCATCGCCTCCCGGATGGGTTCCAACAGCAGGAAGACCTCGTCGGAGGTGATCGCAGGCGTATGTCCCACGCGGTAGGTACGGGGCGCGTTCCGGCTCGCGCCGACGGTCGTCTCGACCAGTCTCCGTGCCGCTGACAACAGCGTCGTCGAGCCCTCGCGGAGCTCGCGTCCTGCCCGTGTCAACTCCAGACGGCGCCCCGAACGGTGGAACAGATCCACCCCCAGTTCTCTCTCGAGCTGTCGAATGGAGCTGCTCACCGCCTGCTGGGTGAGCAGCAGTTCACTGGCGGCCTGGGTCATCCCACCTGCGTCGGCCACGGCCACGAAGTGCGCCAGACGCGTCAGATTGAGCGGTGCGGTCACTCCTCCACCCTGAACCCTCCGCACCAGCTTCACAAGCGATGCTTGTCATTCGACAGCAAAGTCTTGCTTTCACTTTGTCATCGGCATGCATACCGTCGGTCACGGAAGTTCACGCGAGAAGGAGACGAACACATGTCGCTACAGGGTAAGAACGTCATCATTGCGGGAGGGGCCAAGAATCTCGGTGCGCTCATCAGCCGCACACTCGCCGATCAGGGTGCCAACATCGCCGTGCATTACAACAGCGACGCCACCGCCGATGCCGCCGCGGAGACCGTGGCCGCCGTGCGCGAGCGGGGCGTGAACGCGCTGAGCATCCAGGGCGATCTCACGAGGGCGCAGACGGTGACCGAGGTCTTCGACGCCGCGACCGACGGTCTCGGCGGACTCGACATCGCGGTGAACACGGCCGGCAAGGTACTGCGCAAACCGATCGTCGAGACCACCGAGGACGAGTACGACTCGATGTTGGCCATCAACGCCAAGGCCGCCTACTTCTTCATCAAAGAAGCGGGGCTCCACCTCGGCGACGGCGGGAAGATCATCACCATCGTGACCGCATTGCTGGCCGCGTTCACCGACGGGTACTCCACCTACGCGGGCGGCAAATCCCCCGTGGAGCACTTCACCAGGGCCGCGGCGAAGGAGTTCGCCGATCGCGGGATCTCCGTGAACAACATCGCACCCGGTCCCATGGACACCCCGTTCTTCTACGGACAGGAAACCGACGAACGAGTCGCCTTCCACAAGAGTCAGGCCATGGGTGATCAGCTCACCAAGATCGAGGACATCGCCCCCATCGTGGCCTTCCTCGCCGACCCGGGGTGGTGGATCACCGGCCAGACCATCTTCGCGAACGGCGGTTACACCACCCGCTGATTCGGCCGCGATCACCGGGGCACCGGATACTGTCAGAGCCCGGAATCGCACACCGCAGCTACTACTGAAGAGGACTCACGGTGGGATGGCTTCGCACTCGCGACTCGGAATCGTCCGTCACGAACATCGAGTTGTTCTTCGACCTGATCTTCGTGTTCGCCGTGACGCAGGTGTCACATCACCTGCTCGGCGACGAGCACCCCACCTGGGGATCCGCCGGACAGTCGGCGTTGCTGTTGGCCATGCTGTGGACCGCATGGGTGTACACCACCTGGATCACCAACTGGCTCGATCCCGATCGGGACCCGCTGCGGTTCATGCTCATCGGTTCCATGATGTGCAGCCTGGTGGTCGCCGCGGCGATACCGCACGCGTTCGACAAATGGGGTCACGTCGTCGGCATCGCCTACGCGGTGATGCACATCGGCCGCGCCGCGGTCGCGGTGGCGTTGCTGCGAGGCGAGGCGCTGCAGGCCAACTACATCCGGATCCTGACGTGGTGCACCCTGACCGGCTGCCTCGCCGTGATCGGCGGGTTCGCCGACGGGTGGTGGCGGATCGGGTTGTGGACCGCGGCGGTGGTCATCGACTTCCTGGGTGGTGTGGTCGGCTTCTACGTTCCGTTCCTCGGTCGCTCGACCAGTCAGGGTGACTGGGTGACGATCGACGGGCATCACTTCGCCGAACGGTGCCAGGCGTTCGTCCTGATCGCGCTGGGTGAGTCCATCGTCATCACCGGATCATCGTTGGCCACCGACCTCGACGAAGGGCATCTGGACTTCTCGGTGGTGGGTGCCTTCGGCCTGACCTTCGTCGGTGCGGCGGCGTTGTGGTGGCTGTACTTCGATCGTGCAGGCGAACAAGGCTCGCGGGTCGCGGCGACCACCGATGACCCCGGCCGCATCTCGACCGTCGCCTACCACTGGATCCACCCGATCATCGTCGCCGGGATCATCGTCACGGCGGCGGCCGACGAACTCGTGTTCCACGAGCCGACGGCACAGGGAGTGCCCGCCGCGACGTGGACCATCCTCGGCGGCACGGCATTGTTCATCACCGGGCACGCCCTGTACCTGGGCATCGTCCGAGGGAGGATCCCCGTCGGCCATCTGGTGGCCCTGGTGGGTGTCGGCGTCCTTGCCGTCGTGAGCTCCTGGGTCAGCGTGCTCACGCTGGCGGCTCTCGTCGCCGCGGTGGTCGTCGGGCTGTGTCTGTGGGACCGGCGGGTGGTGAACACCTCGGCGACTCCCCACCTCGTCCTCTGATCGGCTGCGGTGCCGTCGGTCACTCAGCCGTGATTGCGGACCGGGAGCGCGCCTGCCCTGATCCAGTTGCCGAACTCGACCGCGAGGTGCCACTGGTGCTGACGGACCATCCAGCCCGGCACCGCTCTCGGGAACTCCACGGTGAGCAGCGCCTCCAGCACACCGTCGTGGTCGCGAAACTGGTGTCGCACACCACCGATACACGTGCCGTCGTCGAGGAGAGCCTGGCCGGCCACCTGAACGGGGTAGCCCGGATCGACCGGCACGGTGAGGTCGTCGGTTCGGTTGTAGTCGACGATGAACCGTGAAGCGGTGGGCGCTCCGCCGGTGGTCTCGACGACTTCCTGCCGCCCGTCGACAAGTCCCCGCAGCAGATAGTGGTCGGGGCAGGCCTGCATCATCTCCGCTTCGCGATCCAGAGTGGTCAGCTCGGTGAACCACGCGGCGAACTGCTGGGCCGACCGGTCGGGCGCCTGCAGACGTGCGACCGCATACGTCCTGCGTCCGCGGCTGACCGTCAGCGCCATCCGAGTCATGGCCTCAGAGACCTTCAGGTCGTTGCGGATCAACGCATATGTTCCGGCGTGACCGAGTCGAGCCTTCATGTCCGAGAGAGCGGCTCGCTGGTCATCGAGATCAGCGCCGCGCAATTCGTCCACCGATCGGCCGTCCAGGAGTTCGTCGACGGCCCGCCGACCGAGACGCGTACCGAGCTTGGTGAGCACAGCGCGGACTCGACGACGTTCCCATCCGTCGACCGACGCGCGGGACACCGGTTCGTCATCGATGAACGTGCGGACCTCGGCAACGTCTCCGGGCGTCATCTGTTCTCCTACCCGGCGATGCGCGCGGACAGTTCCACGAGCCGGTTGGAGAATCCCCATTCGTTGTCGTACCAGGCGAACACCTTCACCTGGTTGTCGACCACCTGGGTGAGCGGCGCATCGAAGACCGCGGAGTGCGGGTTGCCCACGATGTCGGAGGACACCAGCGGCGCTTCGGAATAGGCGACGTAGGGCGACAGCGGACCGGACTCCGCCGCGGCCCGGAACGCCGCGTTGACGTCGTCCACCGTCACCGGACGTGACAGGGTCGCGGTGAGGTCGGTGATCGATCCCACGGGCACCGGAACCCGGAGCGAGGCCGCGGTGAGCTTGCCGTCGAGTTCGGGGATGATGCGGCCGATGGTGCCGCCTGCACCGGACGACGTCGGGATGGTGGACAACGCTGCCGCCCGCGCTCGCCGCAGATCCTTGTGGGGTGCATCGTGTAGACGCTGGTCGCTGGTGTAGGCGTGCACGGTTGTCATCAATCCCGACTCGACGCCGAAGGCATCGTGCAGGACCTTCACCATCGGAGCGAGACAATTGGTGGTGCAGGATCCGTTGGACAGCACCGCGGTCTCCCCGTCGATGACGTCATCGTCGTTCACACCCAGAACCACGGCGGGCACCGTGTCATCCGATGGAGCCGAGATGATGACCTTCCGCGCGCCGGCGATGAGATGCCCTCGCGCGCTGTCGGAGTCGGCGAAACGGCCCGTCGACTCGATCACCACGTCCACCTGTGCGTCACCCCACGGAATGGACCTCGGTTCACGTTCGGAGGTGACCCGAATACGTTTCTCGCCACACACGAGCCCACGATCGTCGGCGTGCACGTCATCGAGATGTCCGTAGATCGAGTCCCATTCGAGCAGTGCGGCGAGTGTCTCGGCATCGGCGATGTCGTTCACCGCCACCACCTCCACGTCCGCATCGCCCCGCAGACAGGCGCGCAAAACACTGCGGCCGATTCGACCGAATCCGTTGATGCCGATGCGAACGGTCATGTGGTTGTCTCCTGACTCCGGGAGGATGTGGCGTCGGCGTGGGCCGCGGTCTGTGCGGCGTCGAGCAGAGCGAGCGCGCCGCGGATCGCGGCGTCCATGGGCGCCTGGTCGTTCTCGGCCCGGGCGAGGACGTAGCCGCCCTGGATGACCGCGGCCAGAGTCCTCGCCAGCTCACCCGGAACGGTGGACGATGGCAGTTCGCCCACGGCAACCGCATCGGCGATCGCCTGCTCCCACCGTTGCAGCATCGTGCTGAACGCTCCGGCCACGATCGCACTCAACCCGGGATCGGTGACGACCTGCGGGTCCTGGGTCATTCGCCCGACTCGGCACCCCTGGGTTCCCGGGCGAGGCGATGCCAGGTACGCCTTCATCCGCTCCAGTGGCGACCCCTCCCCCTCCAGGGGCGACGCCTGGGCCAGCATGCCCTCGGCAACCCCCGACAGCGCCTCGACCGCGAGGTCGTGCTTACCGCCGAAGTGGTGGTACATGCTTCCCTGCCCTACACCCGCGCGCGCCATCACGTCGCGCGGACTCGTCGCGGCATACCCCCGCTCCCACAGCAGCTCCGCCATCGCGTCGGTCAGTTGGTCGCGTGAACCCATGCCGACAGTGTAACAACTAGTACGTACAAAGCCCGACGATCGCGGCTCCGTCCCACGACATCCGTCAGGATCCAGCGGCACGCGCGGCGGCCTCGGATGCCTGGGCCATGGACTCCACGACGCGTCCGAAGTCGTCGAGGACGGCAGGGTCGAGATGGTCCACCACCAGTCGGCGGGTGCTGGCCAGGTGTACCGGCCATGCCTCCGCCAGCAGATCGCGACCCCGATCGGTCAACTCGGCAATTCGGCTGCGCCGGTCCAAGTCCGACTGAAGTCGGTTGATCAGGCCGCCTCGGGTCATCGAGTCGACCAGCCGTGACGTCTGAGCTTGGGAGACCGCGACCTTGTCGGCCAGCTCACTGATCCGCAGGCGCTGGTCAGGGGCCTCCGACAGGAACATCAGCACTGTGTACTGCGTCAGGCTCAAGCCGACGCTGTCGTGCAGGTCGGAGCTGAGGGCGCGCGGCAGGGTCACGATCAGCCGGGCGAGAGCCCGCCACACCTGTTCCTGCTGTGCGGTCAACGGCTCGGTCATGTACCCATCCTGGCGCCTGTCGATGAGATGCGGCGGTGCGCCTGCCGGCACCGTCGCCGACCCGACGATAGGCGACGCGAGCGGGGCAATCGTACTCACGGCTGCGGCAGCACGAGCGACTCGACCGTGGCCGCGGCATCAGCATCGGAGTACGCGACACGGAGTCGTTGCGCAGCACGGTGATACGACCCGTCGCGAAGCACATCCCGGACTGCCGTGGCCAGTTGCTCCCGGGTCGGTGTCTGCGTGCCCAGGTCGATCCCCACCGCATGGTGAGCGACGTGCGCCGCGACCATCGCCTTGTCCTCGGTCGCGCCCGCCACGACCACAGGGACACCGCAGGCGAGCGCATGCTGAGTCGCTCCGAAGCCGCCGTTGGTCACCAACACGCTCGCCCGCGGAAGGAGTTCGTCGAACGGAAGGTAGTCCGCCACGCGAGCATTGGCCGGCGGATCGATGCCGAGTGACGCCGGATCGCGTCCGAGTGCCGCGACGACGACGACCTCTTCCTCGGCGAGGGACGCCAACGTGGGCACGACGAGTTCGTTGAGATCCTCGTTTGCGACCGTTCCCTGAGTGACCACCACGACGGGCGTGTCGGTGTCGAGATCGGCCCACCATGACGGCGTGATCGCACCCGTCGGGGTGCGCGGGGGCAGAATCCCCGCGTAGTGCAGCGAGTCGGGCGGCGCTACCCGGGGAAAGTCGAACTCGTGCACTGTGAGAGCGGCGACCGCGTCCGGTAGTGAGTAGAACGCTCCGGGCAGACCTGGAACCTGGTCGGTGGCTCCCAGCTGCCCCACCGCGCGCTGTACGGCGTCCCGGGTCGGCGTGAACATCGCCTCGAACTGCTCGTTGGCCGTGCTGTTCGCCCGGGCCAGTTCGTCGCCGGCGAGACCCGGCACCGGTCCCATGACAGTGGTGGCGGAATCGCCTATCAGCAGAGGATTGGCGGCAACGGCGACCCAGCGTCGAGGACGGTGACCGGATGCACCCAGCGCAACCGGCCAACAGCCCATGAACAGGAGGTTCGACAGCACGACCAGATCCGGATCGTCGTCGAGCATCCGTTGTATCGCCTCGTGCTGCTCGACGATGCCTGCCGCGAAGCCGTGAATGAAGTCCCAGTTCATCTGCACCGGGCCGGGTTTCAGCGCCACTCTGTCGGGCCTCGCGGCCAGCTCACGGACATCGAAGTCGGCCGCGCCGGTCAGGGTGACGACGTGCGCACCGGTGTGCCGCGCAGCATCGGCGAACGCGGTGCCGACCAGAGCGGTCACGTCGTGCCCGCGCGTCACCAGCTCGGCGCCCATCTGCAGCACGGGCGCGGTCTCCCCGTGCACCGGTGGGGCCGCCACCACGACGCGGGTCACCTCCGCGGCCCCGCGCTGGGTGCGATCGGTCGTCTCGTCATAGCCGTGTATGCGACGGGCACAGGCAGCCTCCAGATAGTTACTTGTGTATGTAACTATATCGCAGCCGTCCTTGTCGCGTCCCCCACACGACGTGAGGCGATGCGCGGGTGCTCATGGTGATGCGCCCACGCCCGCAGTGGTCATCGGGAGCGGAGTCGGCGACCTCCGACGGGGAACACGGAGTTGTGCCACGCCAGCGTTGCGGGCATCCCCACGAGTTCGAGCACGGTGGCCGCCTGGAAAACGGGGTGCGGGCGCCCGGTGCTGCGCCACGAGAGCAATCGCGGAACTCCACCCGCCCCCGCCAACGCCAGCACCGATCGCGTCGTCGTCGCCCGTTCAGCAGGTGCCAACAGCGACCACCACAGACCCATGCCCGCGGCGAGCCAGAAGGTGTTCACGAATCGGTATTCGCTGTCGACGCTGGCATTCGCTGTGCTCCCGCCGGGAACGGCCGAGGGTCCGGCCATGATGCCCCTCAGCCCGGACGCAACCGGCAGCGCACCCAGGGCCGCCAGGGTGGCGACCAGTGCGCGTTCGTTCGATGTCAATGCTGTTCCTCACGTTTGTCGTGATCAGTCAGGCTGTGGTCGCGATCGGTCACCACTGAACACCGCGACACGTGGTCTGTGCCGTACCTGCACTTCTCGGCGTCCACCATTCCCATCATCCTGCGGTGAGATCTCCTGGGCTATGGCTGCGGTGGTGGATGAGACGTCGCCGCCTCGTCCCGGCGGCTGAGCGTGAACGCCGCCGCGACGTCACCAGACAGCGCGGTATCGATTTGTCTGCGCTGATATCCATCGAGTTCCGGCAATGTGTCAGGCGAGAACCAACCCACTTCCGTTGACTCGTCGTCCATCACACGGAGGACGCCACCACGATGTCGCCCGCGGAAGACCAAGTCGAGGTAATGCGCCTTGTCGCCGTTCGGGTAGGTGAACGTGGGAGACACATCGACCAGCACCAAGGAGACCGGCTCCACAGCTATCCCGATTTCTTCGCGACACTCCCGGACCACGGTGTCAGCCGGATGTTCGCCCGGCTCAACGATGCCCCCCGGGATACTCCACGCGCCATCGTCGGCGCGCCTGACGAGAGCCAGTCGCTGGTCGTCGGAGGTGACGACCGCGTGCGCCGATGTCAGCCACAGACGCTCTGAACCCACGTACAAGCGGAGTTCGGCAAGGAAATCGGGAATGGCCATCAGACTGAGTCGTGGGGTCGAGTGGAGTCACGGGATGCATTCATGGTCGACCTCGTTCCGTGGTCCGGTCAACAGCGACAAGTCGGATCGAGATAGAGCCCATTGCCCACCACTCGGAGCAGACGCGATCGAGGTTGCTTCTGCCCATCGCGAGTTGGTCCGATCCGGATCTACAGCTCCCTCGGTGAGGAAGCGTCCCGTTGGCACCGGGAACTCTCGCTGACGTCGGACGCCCGCTCGCGTCACCACGTCGGAAGGTCACGCGGAATCACATCCGCCCACGGCGCGTTGGACACCTCATGACCGAGCGACAGAAGCTGATCCCTGACGCGTCCCACCCGATAGACATCGCCCCGACCAATGCGCGAGTGGTGGTCTCGCGAAACGGCCGCGTGGTGGCCGACAGCAATCGCGCGCTCACGCTCCGCGAGGCCACGATCCCGGCCGTGCAGTACATACCCCTCGACGACGTTGATCCCGCGCTCCTCGAGCCCACAGATCACTCGACGTACTGCCCGTACAAGGGTGACGCGAGCTATTACTCGATCGTCGACGGAGGCGACCGCGCAGCGAACGCGGTGTGGACGTACCACGCGCCTCACGACTCGGTCTCCGACATCGCCGACCATGTCGCCTTCTACGCCGACCAGGTCGAGATCAGCATCTATTGATCCGGCATCCCGCGTGGTCGGGGGTGGTTCGGGCTCTTGCTGTGCGTGAATCCTCAGCCGGCGTGGATATCGAGCGTTCCCACGAAGTCGAATTGCGTGGGCCGCGGGGCACACGTCGACAGCGCCTGCCTCGGCACGGGTCCGAACACCCCCACACGGTCGGGTTGACCCTGACCACCCTTGGTGAGAGTGATCTGGATGGCCACCGCGCCGCGTAGCGCACCGGGTAGGACGTCGGGGGTGGATCCCTGGATGGGATAGACGAACGACGCGGTATCACCGGTGACATCCAGACAGGTGATGGGACCGCGCACCTGCAGTGGTAATGGTGCGGTGCCGGCCGTGACAGTGGCCGTATACGACCCCTCTGTCTTCCCTGCTGTGGTGGACGCCTTGGCGTCGATGTTCAACACGCCGAAGTTCGGGGCGAGGCGCAAGCTCCCCCTCGCGACGACACTGTCACCGTCAGCGGCTTGCGCCATCGGCGTCGCCGCCCATACCGCGGCCACCACGCACGCCACCGATCCGACCGCGACGCCGACACGACGCCCCGTGCTCGTCTGTCTCATGACCACACCACCTCATCGTCGAGTGACCCCGGATTCACGGTAGCCCTCACGTGCTCGGTGCAGGAGCGATTCGACGCCACGCATCGTCGATCGTCCCCCTTGCTGCCGCTACCGGCCTGAGCACGGGGCGCCGGCTCGGTCGCCCACTGCCAAATACCGGTTGACGCAAACACAGCAGCAGCCTGGTCAGCCGCGCGCCATGTCCACGAACTTACTCAAGTGAAGCTGGTGTGCCACAGTGATTGTCGCGGTCGGACCGTTACGGTGTTTGCCGACGATGATGTCAGCCTCGCCCGCACGCGGGTCGTCACGCTCGAACGCGTCGGGGCGGTGCAACAGGATGACCATGTCCGCATCCTGCTCCAGGCTGCCGGATTCGCGGAGGTCAGAGACCTGCGGGCGCTTGTCTGTGCGCTGCTCGGGACCACGGTTCAGCTGGCTGATCGCGACCACCGGGACCTCGAGTTCCTTGGCGAGCAGCTTCATGCTCCGCGAGAAGTCGGAGACCTCCTGCTGTCGCGACTCGACCTTCTTGCCCGACGACATGAGCTGGAGGTAGTCGACCACCACGAGCTTGAGATCGTTGCGCTGCTTGAGTCGTCGCGCCTTGGCCCGGATCTCCATCATCGTCAGGTTCGGCGAGTCGTCGATGTACAGGGGCGCGTCGGAGATCTCTCCCATCCGTCGAGCCAACCGGGTCCAGTCGTCATCGCTCATGTTGCCCGAGCGCATGTCGCCCAGTTTGATCTTCGCCTCGGCACTGAGCAGTCGCATCACGATCTCGGTCTTGCTCATCTCCAAGGAGAACATGGCACCGGTCATGTGGTTCCCGATGGAACACGACCGCAGGAAGTCCATCGCCAGCGTGGAATTGTGCGTGGGGATCATCGCCTCGCCGGCCAGGTACAGATGCCGCGGATTGTCCACCTGCACACAACGAACCGGCACACTCCGCACCGGACGCACCGCGATCACCGTCCGGCGGCCCGACGGACGACGCAGTTCCTTGTGGCGGATCACCTTGCGGTGCACGGTGAAGACGTCGTCGTCGGCATCCACCCGCAGCCACCCAGTGTTCAACCGCGTGCACGAATACCCAAGTCCGACAACCAGATCAGATATCACGAACGTCATGTGTCGGGTGGCCGCCGGCACGATGATGGTGCCGTCGACGTCGACGATGCCGCGGGCGTCGAGGATGCCCGCCAACAACGACCGCCGTTGTGCGATCGACCCACGCAGGTACTCATGCGGAATTCGGCCACCGAGATCGGCCATCAACGCCATCACGTCCACCGGACCCTCGGCGTCGATTCGCATCGCGATCTCCGGGTCATCGAAGGCCATACCGGCCAGCGCTGCAACGGTGTACGGGCCGTAGCCGAAGTTGCGCCGGGGCAACTCCAACGGCGCGGTGTTGGCAATCGACGCCCGCCCGGCCACCTCACGCAACTCCTCGGTGACGAGCGTGCCGACGTCCCCGTCCACCTCGACCGCCCACTGATGCCGGCCGTCCGCGCGCACCACCGCACCGTCAGAGAACTCGACGTCGAAACACGGCCTGTCCGTCATTACTTCGGTCGCCGCGACCACCCGGGTCGGTCGACCATCCGCATCCAGCAACCGATCGCCGACGCGGACCGAACCCATCGTCGTCCAGCCGGCGGGAGTGGGTAGCGGGGTGTCCAACGACAACGCCTTACCGACACCCGGGCGGGCGGCGACGATGATCAGCTGGCCGGGATGCAGCCCGTTGGTCAGCTTGTCCAGATCGACGAAACCCGTGGGCACACCGAGCGACAGGCCGCCACGCGAGGCGATGGAGTCGATCTCGTCCATAGTCGGCTGCAACAGTTCCTCGAGCGGG
Organism: Williamsia sterculiae; assembly: GCF_900156495.1. Classification (GTDB taxonomy): domain Bacteria; phylum Actinomycetota; class Actinomycetes; order Mycobacteriales; family Mycobacteriaceae; genus Williamsia_B; species Williamsia_B sterculiae. The sequence goes on along the minus strand of NZ_FTNT01000005.1, from coordinate 191,385 downwards.
ACGTAGTCCTCGGCGGTGCGACGCTCGGTGACCTCGTACACCTCCGCCTGCGCCCGGTCGACCACCTCGGCCACGTCCTGGCCGTCGGATCCGGAGTAACCGAACTGCACGATGCGGGTGCCCGCCTCCACCAACCTGCGCAGGATCGCCTTCTCGGCGACGATCTCCGCGTAGTAGCCCGCGTTGGCCGCGGTGGGGACCGTTGAGATCAGGGTGTGCAGATACGGCGCCCCACCCACCCGGCGCAACTCACCCATGCGGTCGAGTTCGGCGGACACGGTGACCGCGTCGGCCGGTTCACCGCGGCCGTAGAGGTCCAGGACGGCGTCGTACACGGCCTGATGCGCGGGCCGGTAGAAGTCACCGGGCCGCAGCTTCTCGAGCACGTCGGCGATCGCGTCCTTCGACAACAGCATGCCGCCCAGCACCGACATCTCGGCGGCCATGTCCTGGGGTGGTTGCCGCCCGAAGTCCTCCTGGGGTTCTTCGCGGGGCGCATGCCCACGATCGTCGACCACGGCCAACGTTCACCCCTCCTCGCACCATTCGGCCTCCGCGCGTGCGGGGGGACATCACCGGGAACTCTCGACCTTCGTACCGGAGGGCACCGACAGCGATCCGCTGACCGCCTCACCCGACCCGAGACACCCGAGTGACAGTAGGGCGTTGCCGACGTGTCATCAAACGCGGTTGTGGACGAAAGTGTGAACAGATTGTGGACGGGCCGGGTAATCGTGTTGACCACCTGTGGGCAAACTGTGGAGGTCGCCCCGGATCACACGCGTCAGCCCAGGTCATCCGCCAATTCACCTGTTGGTGATGTGTGGAATTCCGCTCACACGGCGTGTCGCTGACACGCCTCCGTTCGGCGTGTTCGGCGTGTCAACCAACGCTGTCGGCTGACTGGATGAACATTCACCGCATCGGGTCAGGTGTCCTCCCAGCTCATCGACTCCGCCACGACTACCTGTCCGACGACTGTCGGCCAGCAGGTATTCGGGTAGGTCGCTACTCGCGCCCATCACCCGTCTCCGGCGGAGTCTCGACCTCACCCCGACATCGGGGTCCCGACACGCCACCAGGAGCCATCATGACCGACACCGTCACCGGGGTACCCGCCACCGCGATCCCCGCGGACATCCGCGCTCTGCTCGACACCGTCCCCGGACAGGAGAGCGTCGCCCTCGACCCGGCGACCATCACCACCGGTGACACCGCCGCGAGCACGGAGGGCTGGTGCCCACCGTGGGCCAGGGTCGCCGACCCGGCCGCTGCCGTCCCGTTCGAGGTGGAGACCGCCGAGTCCGGGACCGAGACCTTCTACGAACCGCTGGTCCACGAGGAGCCGAACCCGCTGGTCTATCCGATGTGCACCGTCGGCATCGTGTTCAACAGCAACAACCGGCGCGGCAGCGGTGTGCTGGTGGGCCCCAACCTGCTGCTGACCGCCGGTCATGTGGCGCCGTGGGGCAGTGCCAACTGGAGCATGGAGTTCATCCCCGCCTATCGCAACGGCAACCGTCCGTTCGGCAGCTCCTTCGTGCAGACCTATCACGGTTACAACGCCAACGGGTCGGTCACCGGATACGACTACGTGATCTGCAAGCTCTACCAACCGCTCGGCCGGGCCCTCGGCTGGATGGGCTCGGTGTCGTTCGGTGACGACGACGCCTACTACGCGCGCCGCTTCGTCTCGTCCGGTTACCCCGGTTCCTACGGCGAGCGACCCGCGGTGGAACTCGACATGGGTGTGCGCGACATCGACAACGACAACCCCGGCCTGGAGGTCGAATTCGCCCGACGTGCCGACCTCGGGCCAGGTTGGTCGGGCGGCCCGCTCTGGCTCCCCAACGAGGGACCAGCGGTCGCCGGAGTGCTCAGCGGCGAGGAGACCGACGGCCTCGACCCGCGCCGCCTGGTGTACGCAGCCGGCCGCGGCCTGGTGGACCTCGTCACCTACGGCCAGAACACCTGGCCCGCCTGATCATTCGCAGCCGTCATCACCGACCAACCACTACGACAACCTGAAACGAGAGAACGATGAGCAACGACAACCCCGCCGCCGATCCGCACACCACCGGGCGACAGATCGTCACCTTCACCGACGGCAGCACCGACGAGCAACGTGAGGAGGCGTTGCGCGCCATCAGCGGTATCGATAGCGTCGCGTCCACCGGCGGCATCGGCCCGATGGACGCCGACGCCCTGGCCAACTCCGATGCGGTCGTGTTCAGCCGCATCGGCGTCGGTGTCGCGGCCCTGCCAGCGGTGCACACCGCCGACCTGGTGGCCGATCCCGCGGTGGTCACAGTGGAACCCGAACGTGTGGTGCGCGCCCTCCCCATACCCGCGGTGGCCCCGGTGGGCCATTACGCCGACACCGCCAACTCGACCTGGGGACTGCAGGCCACTGGCGCCGACACCTCGTCGGCCGACGGTCGCGGCATCCGCATCGCGGTGCTGGACACAGGATTCGACCAGGACCACCCCGACTTCGGCGGCCGTACCGTCATCGCGCGGTCGTTCGTCGTCGGCGAATCCACCCAGGACGGGCACGGTCACGGCACCCACTGCGTCGGCACCTCCAGCGGGCCACGGCATCCCACCGACACGCGGCGCTACGGTGTGGCACCCGCGGTAGACATCTTCGTGGGGAAGGTGCTGAGCAACAGGGGGTCCGGCAACGACAGTCAGATCCTGGCCGGCATCGAATGGGCCATCTCGCAGGGTTGCGCGGTGATCTCGATGTCGTTGGGCGCCGACATCGACCAACAGCTGCAGGCCTACGAGGAGGTCGGTCGCCGCGCCCTGGACGCGGGCACCGTCATCGTCGCCGCCGCGGGTAACAACGCCCACCGGCCCGACGACCCCGGATTCGTGGGGAGCCCGGCCAACGCCACGACGATCCTCGCGGTCGGTGCGGTCGCCTCGGACATGACGGTGGCGCCGTTCTCGGCGCGCAGCAGCCGACTCGACGGAGGTCAGGTCGACATCACCGCGCCCGGGGTGAACGTCTACTCCAGCTGGCCCGCCCCGCGGCAGTACAACACCATCAGCGGGACGTCGATGGCGACGCCGCATGTCGCCGGGATCGCGGCACTGTGGGCACAGCAGACCGGTGAACGGGGACGACAGCTGTGGGCACGGCTGCTGCGTCAGGCCCAGCGGCTCGACCTACCGGCCGGTGACGTGGGTGCCGGGCTGGCCCGCGCACCCGAGTGACCCGCGACCGCGGTACGACACCGGGTGCGACCTGCGCCCGGTGTCGTGGTGCGTTCCGGATATCCTGCGAACCATGCCCGACACCGCCGATGACCGCACACCCGTCGAGATCTCCACGGACGGAGCCTGCCTCGGGAACCCGGGGCCCGGCGGTTGGGGTGCGGTACTGCGCTACAAGCGGCACGAGAAGGAGATCTCCGGTGCCGAGCCGAACACCACCAACAACCGGATGGAACTGACCGCGGCCATCCGCGGGTTGGAAGCGGTGACCGCACCGTCAACGGTGATCCTGTACACCGATTCGACCTATGTCCGCAACGGCATCACCAAGTGGGTGACCGGGTGGCAGTCCAACGGATGGATGACCAAGGACCGCAAACCCGTGAAGAACGCCGAACTGTGGCGTGAACTGGTTGCAGCGTGCGAGCGCCACGACGTGGAGTGGCGGTGGGTCAAAGGCCACGCGGGTGATCACTACAACGAGATCGCGGACCGTCTGGCGACCGCCGCGGCCCGGACGGTCAACGCGGGCTGAATCGTGCCGTCGCGGTAACGCCCCGGAGACCGGAACGCCGATGCCGGGCGGGAACGTCGTCCCGCCCGGCATCGGCGTCCATCAGGTCGTCAGCGACCGTTGATTCAACCTGCCGCGGTGACCGTGAGCTCCACCTCGGCCGACACCTCGGGGTGCAGCTTCACGACGACCGGGAACGTGCCCGTCGACTTGATGTGCCCCTTCGGCAGCTCCACGCTGCGCTTGTCGACCACGGGGCCACCCGCCGACTTGATCGCACCGGCGACGTCGCCGGCGTTGACCGAGCCGAACAGTTTGCCGGAATCGTGGGTCTTCACACCGAGGGAGACCTCGGTGAGCGCCTCGAGGGCCTGCTTGATCTCGTTGGCGTGTTCGAGTCCACGGATCGCGCGCACCTCCTGGGTGCGGCGAATGGTCTCGACCTGCTTCTGCGCACCGCGGGTGGCCGGGATGGCCAAGCCCCGCGGCAGCAGGAAGTTGCGGCCGTAACCGTTCTTGACCTCCACGGTGTCGCCTGCGACGCCGAGGTTGTCGATCTCTGCGGTGAGGATGAGTTTCATGATGTCAGTCCTTCCGCTCAGCGCGCCGTCGAGGTGAAGGGCAGCAAGGCCACCTCACGTGAGTTCTTGACCGCCACGGCGACGTCACGCTGGTGCTGCACGCAGTTGCCGGTGACGCGGCGCGATCGGATCTTGCCACGGTCCGACAGGAACCGACGCAACAGCGCAGTGTCCTTGTAGTCGATGGTCAGGTTCTTCTCTTTGCAGAAGGAACAGGCCTTGGCCTTGGTCACCTTCTCGACGCGGGTCTTGCGTCCGCTCTGCTTCTTAGCCATGTGTGTTCTTGCTCCGCTGTTTCTCGGATCGGCAACCGCGTGAGTTGCCTAGAAAGGTGGTTCGTCGTCCCCGCCGGAGAACGAACCGCTCGCCGGGGCACTGCCCCACGGGTCGTCGTTCTGCTGGCTGGATCCACTGCTCCCGCCGCGGCTGCCACCGCCGCCGCCGGAAGAGGAGGATCCGAATCCGCCGCCACCGCCACCGCGCGAGGCCTTGTTGACCTTCGCGGTCGCGTACCGCAGCGAGGGGCCGATCTCGTCGACCTCGAGTTCCACGACCGTGCGCTTCTCGCCCTCACGGGTCTCGAAGGAGCGCTGCTTGAGCCGGCCGGACACGATCACCCGGGCACCCTTGGTGAGGCTCTCCGCCACGTTCTCTGCGGCATCGCGCCAGATGTTGCAGCGCAGGAAGAGCGCCTCACCGTCTTTCCATTCATTGGTCTGACGGTCGAAGGTGCGCGGGGTGGAGGCCACCGTGAAGTTCGCGACCGCGGCACCGGACGGCGTGAAACGCAGTTCCGGGTCGGCGGTCAGGTTCCCGATGACGGTGATGATCGTGTCGCCTGCCATGTGTTTCCCCTCAAGCGGTGGTCGGGCACTCGTGGTCGATGCGTGCCGGGTGGGACGAGTTCGGTCTCGACCCTATGATCCGGCACCGACATACTTCAGACGTTGGTGAAGTCCGTCCGGTTCACTTCCGGAGGACCTTGGTGCGCAGCACCGACTCGTTCAGCTTCAGCTGACGGTCGAGCTCGGTCACCGTCTTCGGCTCGGCATCGAGTGCGATGACCGCGTAGATCCCCTCGTTGTGCTTGAGGATCTCGTAGGCGAGACGCCGCTTGCCCCAGATGTCGACACCGGCAACCTTGCCGCCGTCCTGGCGGATCACGTTGAGAAAGGTGTCGAGCGATGGGGCGACGGTGCGCTCGTCCAGATTCGGATCGAGGATGACCATCAATTCGTAATGACGCATGAGACCACATCACCTCCTGTGGACTGGATCGGCCACGGACGTTCCGTGGCAGGAGGGTCGCCTGCGTCGGCAACCGTTCAAAGGTACACGAGCCACCCCTGACCAGCGAAATCGTCGCACCGACGCCCGGTCCGCCATGGCGGACTGCGGTACCCGGACACTCAAGCCCTAACCTGTGGGTCATGTCCGCGCCGTCCACCACCACCGACAGCCGACGGCTGCGCGCCGCGGCCGGCCGGGCCCGACTGGCGGTGGTGCTGCCGGTGTCCCTGCTCGCGACGCTGGCCACCATGGTGGTGAGCTACCTCGGGAAGGCCGAGTGCGGGGGTCCACCGTTCGACCGGTTCGGCCGCAGCGCGCACTTCCCGGTGGGTCACGGCGGCACCCAGTGGATGCCCTGTTACTCCGACATCATGTACCTGTGGGTCGGGCGCGACATCAACAACCACGTGTTCCCGTACATCCACGGGGGGATCGGCGCAGACGGCAAACTCTTCGGCGGCGTCGTGGAGTATCCGGTGCTCTCCGGGCTGCTGATGTATTTCGGCGCCAGTGGGGCGCACACCGACAGCGACTTCCTGCTGCACTCGGCGATCCTGTTGGCGCCCTTCGGGCTGGCCATCACCGTGCTGCTGGCGGTGGTGGCCCGGTGGCATGTGCTGTGGTGGGCGGCAACGCCTCCGCTGATCCTGTACTCGTTCCACAACTGGGAACTGCCGGTCGCGTTCACCGTGGTACTCGCCGTCGCCGTGATGGCCTGGGGGTCGTCGATCAGTCCACGCACCGGGGAGCGGCGAATCCCGTTGCTGCCCACCGCGTCGCTGACCAGTGTGATCCTGGCCGTCGGGTTCTGCCTGAAGCTGTATCCGGGGCTGTTCATCCTGCCGCTGGCGGTGTACGTGCTGCTGCACGACCGAGCCCGTCGCGACTGGCGGGGTGGATTCGCGGTGCTCGCGGTGGGCACCCTCACCGTGGTCGCGATCCAGGTGCCGTTCATGGTGGCCGGTTTCGACGGCTGGAAGGCGTCGCTGAGCTTTCAGGGCAAACGCAAGTCGGATGTGGACACCAACTCGATCTGGTACTGGGGTCTGCGGCACTTCTTCGGCGGCCAGACCCCGGCGTACAACAGCGCGGTGGGGGTGTTGTCGCCGATCATGATCCTGGCCGCGTTCGCGCTGGCCGTCTACCTGGGTTACCGCGTCCACCGTGCCGGCGGCGCGTATCCGTGGATCGGTGTGAGTGCGTCGATGCTGGCCGCGTTCATCCTGTTCCACAAGGTGCACTCCCCGCAGTACACCCTGTGGATCCTGCCGTTCTTCGTCCTGCTGCGAGTGCGGTGGCCGGTCATCGCGGCGTACCTGATCGGCGACCTGATACTGGACAGCACCATCTTCCGGCTGTTCGGTATCTACGTGTCGCACTCCCCCATGAAGTGGTGGGTGATCACCGGGGTCAACGTGGGGGTGTGGATCCAGGTCGCGTTGCTCGCGATGCTCATCGTCGTGTTCGTGCGGAGTCCGTTGCGCGAACCGCTGGCCTCGGTGGGCAGGCGACCCACCGCCCCCGACCGAGAGGCGATATCGGCATGAGCGACTGGTTGGGCGCGCCGACGCTGATCGGCACGCGGGTGATGTTGCGTCCGCTGACCCTCGACGACGCGTCCGAGCTCGGCGCGGTTGCCGACGACCCCGAGGTGTACCGGTGGACCCGGGTGCCCACCGACACCGCGTCGGCGACGACCACGATCCAGACCGCATTGGACACCCCGGATCGCACCGCGTTCGCCGTCATCGACAACGCCGACGGGTCGATCGTCGGCAGCACAAGCTTCTACGACATCCGCGCCGCCGACCGATCGCTGGCCATTGGGCACACCTTCTACGCGGTGCACGTCCTGGGCACCACGGTGAACCCCGACGCGAAACTGTTACTGCTACAACACGCATTCGAACGGTGCGCAGCGGTGCGGGTGGTGTGGCACACCGACGAGCTCAACGCTCGCTCACGGGCGGGGATCGCCAAACTCGGCACCACCTTCGAGGGCCTGCTGCGCAAACAGAAGCGCAGCACCGTGCACGACGGGTGGCGCACCACCGCCCAGTACTCGATGACCGACGACGACTGGCCCGTGGCGAAGGCCCGGCTCATCGAACGGGTCCGCGGGGTCTGACGGTTCGATTCCGGCGCCGACGCCACACCTCAGCCGGCGAGTACGGACTGCCGTTCCGGGTCACGGTGGTCCCGACGGCGACCGCCGATCACGTCGGGTGCATGGTCGAGCACGCCACCGATGGGATCGTCGACGTCGTCCCCTGACGACGGGTTGCGCACCAGATCGGTGGCGGGCCGGTAGATCTGGGTGATCACCAGCACGCACAGTCCCAGCACCACCAGGTCGCGGACGGCGAGGGCGGTATAGGCCCAACCGTCCGGCAGCCACCGTGTCTCCGGACCCATGAAGATCCCGACCAACGGCACCCACACCAGGGCGTCGAGGGCCATCCAGCCCCAGAGCACACGGGTGTGCGGGATCGCGAGCACGGCGATGGGCACCAGCCACAGCGAGTACTGCGGGCTCCACACCTTGTTCACCAACAGGAATCCGGCCAACGTGAGGAACAGCAGCTGCGCCAGCCGCGGACGGGTGGGTGCACGTAGTCCGATGACCACCACACCCGCACAGACCACCGCGAAGGCCGCCAGCGACACCGTGTTGACCAGCGTGGGAGCCTGGCCGGTGACCACACCCCAGTCGTACCCGGTGGCCTCGCCGATCACCCGGAACAGCGACGTGGCGTCCGGGTGTCGGGTGGAGTTCAGCCGGAAGAACTCACGCCAGCCGGCCGGGTACAACAGCAGGATCGGCAGGTTCACCACCACCGCGGTGCCGACGGTGGCTGCCGCGGTGACCAGGAAGTCCCGCAGCCGTCCCGCCCGCAGACACAGCACGAACAAGGGGATCAGCAGCAGCACCGGGTACAGCTTGGCCGACAACCCGAGCCCGATGAAGAGACCGGCCCACGCCGGGTGACGTCGAGCCCAGGCCACCATGCCCAGCGCGAGCATGGCCGTCGCGATGGCGTCGAAATTGGTGAAGATGTGCACAGCGACCAGCGGGGAGACCGCGGCCACCGCCACCGACCACACCCGCACCCCCGCTAAGCGGGTGGTCGCCCAGATGGTGACCAGCCAGAACAGGGCCAGACCGAGTGCGACGACATTGAAGAACAGCACCACGTCGAGCGCGCCCGGCACACCCCAGTGGTCGTGCGCGAACGCCCAACCCTTCGCGACGACCATCGACCCGTACATGTACATGCCGGTGACCACCGGGTACTCCATGTACCGGACCTGTTGGCCGCCACCCGCCAGCGGCTGGGTCCACGACGCCTTGTACGGCAGCTCGCCCTTGCTGAGCAGTTCGGTCCCGTACAACGGCACGGTGTCGTTGTAACAGAGCCCGATGAACTGGCGGTTGTTGCTCCAGTCGAGCTGCAGACCACCACCGTCGACCCGGTGTTGCTGCAGACAACCGGCCTTGGTGAACCAGCCCAGCGCCAGGAACAGCAGAGCCAGCAGGAAGATCACCCGCAGCGGTGTGACGTGCCGGCTGCGCCCCACCACCGCGTGCGCACCGATCGGACCACCCACGACGGTGCTCGCCTCCCGGACGGCGGGGTCGGTCGACGACGGCAGTTCCCGGCGGTCGTCGCGCCGCTGATCGGGAGCGGGTCGACCGGCCCACTCGACGTCGGGTCGTACCGCGTCGTCGTGGTCGCGACGGGAGGCGTCCTCGGGATCGCCCACACCGTCATCGGGAACTCCGGGGTCGTCCGACCCGCCGACGTCCCCCGAACCGGGATCACTGCTCACCGGCGGTCGTCAGTTCCCGGTGTTGCCACGGCCGGTGCCGGAGTTGCCTCGAACACCACCGTTTCCGGTGCCGCCGGTGTTGCCGGTGCCGTTGTTGTCGCTGTTGCCCTGGCCGGAGTCGCCGTCACCGGTCTCCTGATTGCCGCCGGGCAGTGGGATGGTGAACCCGGGGGCGAGGGTCAGCTGCGGTTGCGTCGTCTGGGTCCGGGTCGGCGCCTGCTGTGTGGGCGTGCGGGTGCTGTAGTCGCGAGTGGTCTGCTGCTCTTCCTCGGTGGTGGCGGGTGCCTCATAGGGGACGCCGGCGACACCGCCGATGGCACCGGGTTCCGGGAAGTCCTCGATCGACTGGTTCTCCAGCGCATCGTCCATGATCGCCTGCCAGATCTGCGACGGCAGACCCGAACCGTAGACGATGTTGCCCGCGTAGTTGGTCAGCGCGGAACTGTTGTCGGTACCGACCCACACCGCGGTGGACAGCTGCGGGGTGTAACCGACCATCCAGGCGTCCTTGTTGGAACCGGTGTCACCGAGCTGGGTGGTGCCGGTCTTCGCGGCCGACGGGCGCGAACCGCCGTCGAGCGCGTGTCCGTTGGAGTAGGCCGCGATCGGCTCCATCGCCGCGGTCACGTTGTCGGCGACCTTGGCGTCGAACCGTCGCTCACCCTTGTCGGCCTTGCGCTCATAGAGCACCGTGCCGTCGGCGGTCTCGACCTTCTGCACGAAATGCGGGGCGTGGTAGACACCCGACGCCGCGAGCGTGGCGTAGGCAGACGCCATGTCCAGCACGCGGGAGGGGTACTGCCCGAGGACCACGCCGCCCTCGACGTTGCCGTCGGCGTTCTGCAGCGTCTTCTTCACCGAGCCGAAGCTCTCCGGGATGCCTGCCTGATGTGCCGCGTCGGCGACCGCGCGGGCCTGACCGTTGAGGTCGGTCATCAGTCGGTAGTACACGGTGTTCAGTGACATCTTCAGTGCGGTGGCCAGGTTGCAACTACCGCAGCTCTCGCCGTCGGAGTTGGTCACGGTCAACCCACCGGGCGCGTCGAACGGCGCCGAGCTGTACACCTTGGACAGCGGCACACCCTGCTCGAGTGCGGCGACCAGGGCGAAGGTCTTGAACGACGACCCTGTCTGCAGTCCGGCCTGCGCGTAGTCGTAACCGTTGCCGTCGTTGCCGCCGAAGTAGCCGCGGATGGCACCGGTCTTGGGCTCCACCGACACCGCCGCGGTACGCAGCTTGCTCGGCTCGCCCTCGAGCTTGTCGTTGGACTCACCGACCACCGCTTTCTGCACCGTGGGGTCGATGGTGGTGGTGATCTTCAGTCCCTCGGTCTGCACCTGCTGCTCGGAGATGTTGAGCGAGTTCAGCTCGGCGAGAACCTGCTGTTTGATCAGGCCGTTGGGGCCGGAGGTCGACGCACCACTCTGGTTGTCGGTCGGCGCCGCGACCTTGGGGTAGCGCTGTTTCTGCTCGTCGGCGGCGGTGAGCGCACCGGTGCTCACCATGCCGTCGAGTACGTAGTGCCAGCGGGCCTGCGCGGCCTCGAGATTGGTGGCGGGGTCGTAGTACGAAGGCGACCGGATGGAGGAGGCCAGCACCGCGGCCTGCGCGGTGTTGATGTCCTTGATGTCCTTGTTGAAATAGGTTCGCGCCGCGGCCGCGACCCCGTACGCACCCCGACCGAAGTAGATGGTGTTCAGGTAGGCGCCCATGATGTCGTCCTTGGACCACTCGTTGGACATCTTGGTGGCGATCGCGAGTTCCTTGAACTTGCGCGTGTAGGTGCGTTCGTCGCCCACCAACGCGTTCTTCACGTACTGCTGGGTGATGGTCGAGCCACCACCCGCGTCCTCGTTGCCGGTGACCTTGCCCCACACCGCGCGGCTCAGGCCGGAGACGGAGAACCCGGAGTTGCTCGCGAACTCGCGATCCTCGGCGGCGATGACGGCGTCCTGCACCGTCTTGGGGATGTCGCCGATCGGTACCAGGGTGCGGTTGCCCTCGGGCGGAACCACCCGGGCGATCTCCCCACCCTTGGTGTCGACGATGGTCGCCACCTGGTTCTGCTTGATGTCGTCGGGGCGGGGCACCGACGCGCTGGCGTAGGTGAACAGGAAGATGGCGCCCATCACGATCACCCCGACGGGGATCAGGCTACCCAGGATGCCCACCACCCAGGCGACCGCTCGCATCGGTCCGTCACTCACTCGCCGCCGACCGCTGTCGGTCCGTTCGGATCCACTCGATCCACCGGGGCCGTAACTCACAGGTACCTCTCCGTCTCACCCGACCGCCGCGCGACTCCAGGTGCCCGCGAACGTCCGGTCAGGTCACGTCTCGGGGCTCCAACATAGCGGGCCACTCTGATTCCCTTGCCATCACCGGCATTGACCAGCACGGATACGCCTCATGCATCGTCGCCCCGCGCATTCACTCGCCTGTTCCGGCCACCCGTCGGGTGCGGCGGGTACGCGGCCGCGCAGGTAATCCGTCGATGTAGGACTGCACCAGGTGATTCCACCGGCAGGTGCGGCAGACCTCCACCACATGGACCGAGAACTCCTCGGCGGTGGTCGCGAGCTTTCCGATCTCCTCGCGGGATCGAGCCGACCCGTTGACCTGGCCGAGTTTGTCACCGTACACCCACGAGACCAGCGTCAACTGCTCCTTACGGCACACCGGGCACATCACCGGGCTGGGCCGCCCGTGGAACTTCGCAGCACGCAGCAGGTAGGGGTCGGCGTCACAGACCTCAGCCACCGCGGTGCGCCCGGAGTAGACCCCGGCCAGCACCGACTTGCGCTGGAGCGCGTAGTCCACGGTCTGTCGTTGCACCCGACCAGGGTACGTCCGTGCGGTGGCGCTGGTCGCCCGCCCGCCCGATTCGTCGGCCGGGACAGGTCATCACGTGCTGTCGACGCCCGCGTCATCTCTGAGTCGACCGTGATTCACGTCTGATCAACCCACCCGGTTATATCGGCCCGATACATTGTGGGGTAGCATCGCCCAGACGCGTTCGATCAACATGTCGGGAAACATCAGGAGGTGGTGCGGGAATGCTCGAGCTGGCGATCCTGGGACTGCTGCTGGAGTCCCCGATGCACGGGTACGAGTTGCGCAAGCGCTTGACCGGGCTGCTCGGTGCGTTCCGCGCCTTCTCCTACGGCTCGCTGTACCCCACCCTGCGGCGTATGCAGGCCGACGGCCTCATCGCCGAGGAGGTGGGACCACAGGGAACCCTGAAGCGCCGAGCCCGTCGCGTCTACAGGTTGACGACCGACGGTCGGCAGCGGTTCACCGAACTGGTGGCCGACACCGGCCCGCAGAACTACACCGACGACGGGTTCGGCGTGCACCTCGCGTTCTTCAGTCGCACCCCGGCCGTCGCCCGGATGCGGATCCTGGAAGGCCGCCGCCGTCAGGTCGAGGAGCGCCGCGAAGGGCTTCGCGAAGCCGTCGGACGGTCGAACCGAGCGGTCGACCGCTACACCCGGCAGCTGCATCAGCTGAGCCTGGAGTCCAGTGAACGCGAGGTGCGATGGCTCAACGAGCTCATCGCGGCGGAGACGTCCGGGGTGGGCCCCGAGGGCGTCGCCGACCTCCCCGGGGATCCGGGGGCCGGATTCGACATGGCGGACGGCATCGACGCCGCACCCGCCACCACAACTGCGGAGCCGGCCACGACCGGCACGGCACGACCAGTTACACCGAAAGTAGAAGGAGAGCCCGACCATGGGTGAACGAAACACAGTGCGCGTGGCCATCGTGGGCGTGGGAAACTGCGCCTCATCCCTGGTCCAGGGCGTGCAGTACTACAAGGACGCCGACGAGAACGCCACCGTTCCGGGCCTCATGCACGTGAAGTTCGGCCAGTACCACGTGCGTGACGTCGAGTTCGTCGCCGCCTTCGACGTGGACGCCAAGAAGGTCGGTTTCGACCTCTCGGAAGCGATCTTCGCGTCGGAGAACAACACCATCAAGATCTCCGACGTGGAGCCGACCGGTGTGCAGGTGCAGCGCGGGCACACGCTCGACGGCCTGGGCAAGTACTACCTGCAGACCATCACCGAGGCTCCCGGCGACGGTGTGGACGTGGTGCAGGCGCTCAAGGACAACGACGTCGACGTGCTGGTCTCGTATCTGCCGGTCGGGTCCGACGAGGCCGACAAGTTCTACGCACAGTGCTGCATCGACGCTGGTGTCGCCTTCGTCAACGCGCTGCCGGTGTTCATCGCCTCCGATCCCGAATGGGCCGAGAAGTTCCGCGCGGCCGGTGTGCCGATCGTCGGTGACGACATCAAGAGCCAGGTGGGCGCGACCATCACCCACCGCGTGATGGCCAAGCTGTTCGAGGACCGCGGCGTGGCGCTGGACCGCACCTACCAGCTCAACGTCGGCGGCAACATGGACTTCAAGAACATGCTCGAGCGTGAGCGTCTGGAGTCGAAGAAGGTCTCCAAGACCCAGGCCGTGACCTCCAACCTCAACGGTTCGCTGGCCGGCAAGATCGAGGACAAGAACGTCCACATCGGGCCGTCGGACCACGTCGCATGGCTCGACGACCGCAAGTGGGCCTACGTGCGCCTCGAGGGTCGCGCTTTCGGTGACGTGCCGCTGAACCTGGAGTACAAGCTCGAGGTCTGGGACTCCCCCAACTCGGCAGGCATCATCATCGACGCCGTTCGCGCCGCGAAGATCGCTCAGGACCGCGGCATCGGCGGACCCGTGCTGCCGGCCTCGGCCTACCTGATGAAGAGCCCCCCGAAGCAGCTCGCCGACGACGTCGCGCGCACGCAGCTGGAGGAGTTCATCATCGGAGCCGATTCCTGATCGTCGTCATCGACGACGGCCCGTCGCCTCGGCGAGGCGACGGGCCGTCGTCGATCTACAGGTACGTCCAGTTCACTCACGATCGCGGAACTCCGCGTGGGTAGCCGTCTTGGCCTGAACCACATCCGCACCAGTTGCTCTCATTCGAGCAATAGGTGGCATGACGCGCGTAGGTAACAGCAATCCTGAGGTAGCGACCTGAATTGCCCCTAGACGGTATGTGGTGACACCCGGCGTTTCGTCGGGGGTTGCGGGCCGGGGCAGCGCAACCGTCTAGATTCGTATCAGCGCGCGCAGCACGTACTCGAATGTTGGGCAGCAGTCCTGCATCTACCATGTGAGCGTGTCTTCGCCAACGCACCAACTTCTTAGCGAGATTGAGGCTGCCTACGACGGGGGCATGAACCCGGGGAAATATTCAGGGTTGAGCAATGACGCGATTCGAACCCTCGCGGAACCAAAGCTCGACAGAGCAAACCTGCTCAACGTGCAATCTGCATCACCCGCCGATGCTCAGGAGGCTGCACAACTCTACGGAGAATGCGTGTCCGTAGCCCGCGACAATAAATTCTACTATTTAGAAAAAGATGCGCTTAGCCGGTATGCGCAGCTCCTGGCATCAGTTCAGGCACCCAAACGCGATATATTTCGCGCTAGGGCCAGCGAGCTATTTTTGCAACTTGGCGAATTTTGCCAGCAACACCGCGATCGAGAGATGGCCGCTATCGCGCTGACAAACGGCGCGTTATGCCTTCTAGAGATGTCCACGCCGTCGCGGGATCAATTGCATCACGCCAGGAAACTCTGCAATCAAACCATTTCGATGCGAAGGAAGAACAGCGCCGACTACGCGTATAGCGCTTTCAATTTGGCATTGGCCGAGCGGAGAATGGCTAGCTACTTGAGAGATTCGGAGAAAACCCTCGCGTATTCGCGGGCCCGCCTTTACCTTAAACGTGCCATGCGAGTTTTCAAGAAGCTTGACTCGATTCCCGTGGGGCTCAAAGCCACCTATCATCAGAACGTACTCGAGCTACTGCTCGACTGGTTCAGTTTTGAGGTCGTTCGAGCTCGACACACCAAGTATGAATCCTGCGTCCCATCGAGCGACACGAATCCAGAAGATTGGGGGATTCCTACCGCAGAATACGCACGCCTCGCAAGGGCGAACCCGATCGTTTTTGGATATGCCGATGAGCCAGAGTGGCTTCCAAGCGAACCCGCGGTTGTGAGCAGCGCGATCGACGCAGTGCCGGATTTCAGTACAGATATGGAAGCCGCTGAAGCCTACTTAGGCGCAAGCACGTTAAAGCACGACACACTCGAACTGGCGCTGTTCAAATTACGATCCGCAATTACGGCGTGCGGAGGCCCTCCTGCGCCACCTATTCGCGCCCTTGACAGCATCTGGGATTCCGGCCAGAAGGAAGTATTCTTTAACGCAGTAACCCCCCTAATCTCTTGGGAGGATCTCGCTGTCGCTCTCTCCGATGAGGACATTCTTCGATTGTGTAGGCGGATCTACCAGTGTTTAGTGTTTTTCAGGGCAATGTGGTCAGAAGACGACATCCAATCCGTTCTTAGAAGCGATCAGTTATCGTTTAGGTTTGCAGCTTGCCAACTTGCGAGGTTGGAGGCTTGGAAAGACGCCTACCTAATGCTTGAGGCGTCACGCGGGCTTAAGTCATCGAAAACGATTGCCAACGATCCGACTCTGTTCGACTCTTTTAGCGACGAGATTTCATGGGTCCACGTTACACATAGCCCACAGTCGAGCTACGCCATTGTGCGACAAAACGACCGCTTCTCGGGTGCCTGTTTTCCTAAGCTTTCAGGGAAAGACCTGACCGGCGAGTTAATGAGTTTCGCTCTCGGAGGCCTGCTAGTAGCTGGATCGGCTGACCGAGCCGCGGCGAGGAGTTCGGCTCAGCGGATTGAGTCTATGTTGACCGAGCTAAGCGCTTGGATCTGCAAGAATACGACGGATGTTGTCGCTCTTATACCTGGCGGCTATTACCAGGGTTTTCCACTGTGGGCTGTTGGCGATCTGGGCACTCGGCTGCTTGAAGGCACAAAGCGGATTACTACCGTGCCATCTCGATCCGTGGCGTACGAACTCGAGAACAGGCGGCCGAGCTCAAAGCGCTTGTTGCGTACGATAGCGATTGAGGCGGCGTATGACGTAGCCGGCATTCCACCCCTAAACTGGTCAAAGCACGAACCCGCTTTAGTTAAGAAGTCGGTCCCAGAAACCTGGGAGGTCGTAACGCACGACGCGACAGCGGGCTCAATTACCGAGTCGCTGCGGACGGCGACGATCTTACACTTCACTGGCCATTCTAAGTCGAGTTTCGACCCTCTGCAGTCAAGCTTGTTTACGCATGGTCAGCCCGTAAGCGTTATGCAGATCCTCTCGATAGAGGCCTGCGCAGCTCTCGCATATTTTGGGTCCTGCGAGTCCGGTCTGGCACGAAATGATGATGAGATGCTAAGCATCCAGACTGCATCGTACTACGCTGGGGTTTGCGCGACGATCGGAACTACTTGGGCGATTAGCGATCCTGTAGGATTCGGTTTCGCAGCAGCCTTCTACGAATCCCTGAGCACCAAAGGGTTCGGTTCATCTGATGAATTCGGTATAGATGACGCTTACGAAAGCTACGTCCGTGCACTGGCCTGGCTTCGGGAGACGTCCATTGGCCGCGCGAACGAAACCTTCAACAAGTATGGTGCACCCACACTGGCGGGTAGCGCTGACGTAAAGGCGTTTGACTTTTACGATTGGGCTGCATTTGGTTTTATGGGCGTTAGGTTGGATACCGCTTGATGGAATCTCTTCGCCTCTTAATCAGTTCGGTGACGTATCGCTGAACCTGGAGTACTAGCTCGAGATCTGGGACTCCCCCCAATCGTCGATGCCCTGCGGGCCAACGGATCACGTGGTCAGCACGATCTTGCCGAGCAGATCACCGGTGTCGAGGCGCCGGTGAGCGTCCACCACATCGTCGAGGGTGAACACCGAGTCGATCGTCGGGATCAGGGTCCCGCTACGCACCCCCGCGCCGAGGAAGGCGGCCATCCGTCGGACCGCGGCCGGGTCTGCGAGCAACTCGAACCCGACGTAGCGGTGGATGGTGAGCGGTCCGGTCATCGGGAAGGGGGCCGGACGCGGGTCGAGCCACCCGACGGTGACCAGGGTGCCGCCGGCCCTGACGTTCTGCGCCAGGCCGGACAGACCGGGGCCCATCACCGAGTCCAGGATGATATCGGCCCCGACGCCTCGGGTCAGACGACGTACCTCGTCGGCCAGGTCGTCGGTGTCGGTGGCGATCACCGCGGCCGCTCCGGCGGCCAGCAGCGCATCCCGCTTGGCGCTGCGCCGGGTGACCGCGATGGGGGTCGCTCCGATCTGGTTGGCCACCTGTATCGCCGCGAGTCCCACCCCGCTGGAAGCGGCGGTGATCAGCACGTGGTCGGCGGGGCGCATACCGGCCTTCTCGATCAGCGCGCCATATGCGGTGGAGCCGCCGACCCAGAGCGCCGCAGCGTGTGTCGGGTCGAGCCCGTCGGGGCGGGTGACGACGGCATCGGCCGGTACCACCGTGTGGTCGGCATAGGTGCCGTTGAGGTCCATGGTCGGCAACGCCGCGACGATGACGGCGTCACCGACCTCCCAGCCCTCGACACCGTCACCGATCGCGTCGATGATCCCGGTTCCCTCACAACCGAGGCGGGTGTGCGGCGAGCGGATCGGTCGCGGGTAGCCACCGGTACGCATCATCGCGTCGAGCCGGTTCACTCCGACGGCCTCGATGCGGATGCGCACCTCGCCCGGGCCCGGTTCATCGACGAACTCGTCGACGACGCGCAGGACGTCGGGTGCACCGGTCTCGTCGAAGACGACGACTCGTGACATGGAAACTCCGATCTTCGTGACAGGCCGCGATTCCGGGTGTGGACCGGGCACACACGACGCTAGGAAGTCCCCGGTTACCGGTTGGTACCTTCGAGGTGTGGAGTCCACGGCGAAGTCCGGTCAGCTCGTCGACTGTCCGGCTCGGCTGACGGTCGAGATCATGGGTGACAAGTGGTCGGTGCTGGTGCTGTTCGCGCTCGGCCAGCGACCCCGTCGCCACGGTGAGCTCGCCGAGGTGATCGGCGGTGTCTCCCGCAAGGTGCTCACGCAGACGCTCCGCAAGTTGCAGGGCTACGGATTGGTCGATCGCATCGTGACATCGGGGCAGGTGTCCTACCGACTGACCGAACTCGGCGGTACGTTGATCGACCCCATCGAGGCGCTGAACCAGTGGGGTTATGAGCACAGTGGTTCGGTGGCCGACTTCCAGGACGCCCACCCCGGGGATCCGGCGGTCGACTAGCGCGGCTCAGTCGGGCAGCATCGGCACCTGCATCCCGTCGTCGCGACCCAACAGCACCGCGCGGGTCAGCGCCGACGAGCCGAAGCGGTCGCGTAGACCGTCCATCGCGATGTCGAGTTCTTCGCGATGGTGCTCCTCGAAGGGCAGTGCCAGTTGTACCGACAACGTGTCGCCGAGGTTGGTCAGCGACAGTCCGATCAGGGTGCATCCGCGTTCGGAGATCAGCGGTGACGCATCGGCCAGCAAGCCGCGGCCCGCGGTCATCAGCACGTCGGTCCGGTCGGTCGCCTCGAACAGCGTGTGCGATCGGGTTGCGCGGGTGAAGTCGTCGAAACGGAGGCGTAGCACCACGGTTCGACAGATCCGTTCGGCCGCGCGCAATCGTTTGCCGAGTCGATCGACGATGGCGACGACGGTGGCCTCCAGTTCGGCCGGGCCCTTGGGGCGGCGGCCGAGGGCACGCTGGGAGCCGATGGATCGGCGCCGGGTGCCCACCTGCACCGGCCGGGGGTCGCGGGCCATCGACAGTGCGTGGAGATGGCGACCCGCTGCCCGCCCGAGCAGCGAGCCGAGGGTCGTCTCCCCGGTGGCGGCGAGGTCGCCGACGGTGCCGATTCCGGCCTCACGGAGCTTGCGGGAGGTGACCGCACCTACGCCCCAGAGTCGTTCGACGGGTAGCGGATGCAGGAACTCGAGTTCGCCGTCGGGTGGCACCTCCAGCAGTCCGTCGGGTTTGCCGACGGCACTGGCCACCTTGGCCAGGAATTTGGTCCGGGCGACCCCGACGGTGATGGGCAGACCCGCCCGATCGCGCACCTCTGCGCGTAAGCGGTCGGCGATCTCCACCGGGGTCCCACGGAGGCGCCGCAGACCACCGACGTCGAGGAACGCCTCATCGACCGATATCCCCTCCACCAGCGGGGTGGTGTCGGCGAAGACATCGAAGACCGTCCGCGAAGCCGCGGTGTACGCATCGAAGCGGGGCCGCACGACCACCGCCGATGGACACAGGGCGAGGGCCTCACGACCGTTCATCGGCGTGCGGACGCCGTGTGCTTTGGCCTCGTAGCTCGCGGCGAGCACCACGCCCATCCCGACGATCACCGGTCGCCCACGCAGGGCGGGGTCGTCACGCTGCTCCACCGAGGCATAGAACGAGTCGAGGTCCGCGTGCAGGATCGACGCGTCCTCTCGTCCGCCGGCCGAAAATCGAGGCATAGAACATATGTTCGCATGAGGGGCGGACACCCGCCTCCGCACATCCTCGACTCAGGACGTTCGTCGACCCCGTGGGTCATGCCGTCGACTCGCGCGGATCTCGATCTCGTCGGAGGTGGTCTCGGCGGGTTCATCTCCGGTGACGCAGATGCGGACCGGTTGGCCGGTCTCCGCGTGCACGAAGGTGAGGGGTGGTTGACCGTCCTGGAGGTGATCGTCACCCCACGACATCAGGGCCAGGAAGATCGGCAGCAACTCCTCGCCCGCGTCGGAGAGTCGATACTCCTCACGACGCCGGTCGCCGGCTTCGCGGTACGGAACGCGGTGGAGTACGCCCCCCGTTTCCAGCTGTTTCAGTGCGCGCGAGATGGCGGGTGCAGAAGCACCCACTCGCTCCACGAAATCCTCGAACCGCGTGGTGCCGTAAAAACACTCGCGAACGACGAGGAACACGGTCTTGGTGCTGAGTAGGTTCAGCACCTTTGCCGCAGAGCAGTCGTCACCGGCAGACCACCGCCGGCGGTCGCTCAACCGCGTCTCGAGTCGCATGGGCACCACACCATCCTAGCTACATAACCATTGCGTTACTCAGAGGATCGTGGTTGCATCTGGCTAACGCCAAGATTAGCCAGCCCTCGTCATCGCACAGATCGGACCTCCGCCATGCCCATGTGGACCATCCACCACACACCAGGGACTCTCACCGACGATGACAAGAGCGCGCTGGCCTCCGACATCACCGACCATTACGCGGCGGTCGGGTTGCCCCGGTTCTATGTGATCGTCGTCTTCCATGAGGTGACCGCGAAGAACATCTACGTGGGTGGCATTGCCCCCGATAGTGTCGTTCGCATCTCCATCGACCACATCGCCCGCCGAAACCCCGACGAGAAGGGTCGACGTCGCACCGCTCGATGGGTCGGCGACATCGTTCAACCTCACCTGGACAGGGCAGCGGTTCGACACTGGGAGTTCCACATCGACGAAACCAGCGACCAGTTGTGGATGATCAACGGCCTGGTGCCGCCGCCGGGAGGATCCGATGCCGAACAGGCGTGGGCGCAGGCAAACCAGACGTCGCGCTATTGACCTCAGACGCACGGTGAGAACATGCATCAGTCTCTGTGAGCGGCAATCTTGTCAATACATCGCTGCACAACATGGCCGCAGGCAGACTCGAACATATGCTCCCCAGTCTGACCGCCGACTCCGCCGCGGGTCGCGCACGCGACTTGTCGTCGGTGTTCGCTGCACTGGGAGACTTTGACACCGACGAGCTGCTCACGGTGCGGGAAGCTCTGTCCGACAGGTTGGTCGGCGGGTGGTTTGTGGAGTTGGACGACGAGCAGGCCGACGCCGACGTTCTCGCCGCCGCAGCAAAACGTGACCACCGGTCGGCGGTGCAACGCAACCATGACGCGTTCACCCTGATGCTCAGAACCATCAGCGAGTCGGGGGCGTTGGGTCAGCACCGAGGCTTACCGGCACAGGTCATCGTCGTCATGGCCCTCGAGGAGTTGGAAGCCGAGACCGGGATCGCGACCACCGCCTCCGGCGGGCCCCCCGTCCGCGACGCCCCACGACCAACCCCTGGCCGCCTGACGCTGCGACGACCGGCGCGTTACCGCGCGAGTTCATTACCGTGTGGGTCACATCAACGGCGGAGGCGGCGGTGTCTGCTCAAGCAACAGGACATGATCGGCCGGAAGGGTGGCGCGGTCCGCCGGGCCTCGGCCTGGCGACCTCCGCAACTCTCGGCATGGGGTTACTCCTCTGCGCGAGATATGACTGGTGGCCGGTCGGAAAGAACCTGACGAACACCGGACATCTCGAGCTGATCGCCATCGCATTGATCGTTCTGTTACCCACTGCCACTCTCTGGCTCATCCGTACGAGCCTGACCCTCGTCAACCGAGGTGCGTGGAGCATGCGATGTGCTCTCGTCCCGTCGATCGTCCTGTCGGCGGCGGTGGTCGCGGTGGTCCCAGGACCGACGACCTTCGACGACGAACGCTCACACTTCGACGCGTTGGCGCAGCGTGTGGCCGCGAATCCGTCTGGTTCCTACACGAACGTGCACATCGGACCGTTCGACATCAAGGCGGCGACCCTGCGATCCGAAGACAAGGGGATATACCTGTACGACGCCGATGCCACATTGAGCTTTGCCGGATGGGTGTACGCGGTACATCAACGGCCCTCCTACTACCCTTTCTCCACCCTCAAGGATCTGGGAGGTGGGTGGTACGAGTTCGTCTCGTACACCTGACACACGCGCAGACCCGCGACCCGCATAAAGATCCGACGTCCATCCTTGCGCGGCACCCGGTACTTATGTGTAACGTGTTGTCACAGATATCCGACGTGTTGTGGTGACGCGGCGCCGAGCCGACCATCGCGACACAGCCAGAGGAGAAGCACGATGACGGTCGCGGTGCGCTCGGACTACGAGGAATTGTTGAAGACGCTGTCGGAGGCGTCGGTCGAGCGCCACTTCGACGCGTTCGCCGACATCTCCTGGGACGACCCCCGGTTCGAGATCATCCCCGATGATCCCCGCTGGGTCCTGCCCGCCGCCGATCTGCTGGGCGCCACCGACTGGTACCGAGGCCTGCCGCTGCACCGGCAGATCGAGATCGGCATGTACCGGCAGGCCAGCATCGTCAAGGTCGGCCTCCAGTTCGAGCAGATCCTGATCGGCGGGATCATGAACTTCGCGATGCGACTGCCCAACGGCTCACCCGAGTTCCGTTACGCCACCCACGAGGCGACCGAGGAATGTCATCACACCCAGATGTTCCAGGAACTGGTCAACCGGATCGGGGCGCCGGTTCGCGGCGGTCCCCGATGGTTCCGTCGCCTCGGCCCGCTGATGTCCTATGCCGCCGGTGTGGTGCCCTTCGGCTTCTTCGTCGGCGTGCTCGCCGGCGAGGAACCGATCGACTACATGCAGAAGACCATTCTGCGCAGCGAGTCGGAACTGCACCCGCTGCTGTCGCGCATCATGCAGATCCACATCGCCGAGGAAGCACGACACATCGGCTTCGCCCACGAGTACCTGCAGCACACCGTCACCAATCTCACCGCGCGGCAACGATTCCTGGTCGCGTTGGCCACCCCGGTCGTCATGCGAGTGCTGTGCGACGTGATCATGAAACCCGGCAAGCAGATGTGCCGGGACCTACAGATCCCGCAGAGCGTGGTCGACGAGGCGTGGTGGGACAGTCCCGATTCACAGCGCATGCTCCGCGACATCTTCGGCGACGCCCGGATGCTGGTCGAAGAGCTGGATCTAATGACCCCGGCCGCGGCGCGGATGTGGCGTGCCATGAAGATCGACGGCCGTCCGTCGCGTTTCCGCAACGAGCCGCGACGCGCGGCCGGCTAGTCGCCCGATGGCCTATGTGATCACCCAATCGTGTTGCGTCGACGCGTCCTGCGTCGCAGCGTGCCCGGTGAACTGCATCCACCCCACCCCGGGTGAGCCGGGATTCGGGACAACCGAGATGCTCTTCATCGACCCCGCCGCATGCGTCGGCTGCGGCAACTGCGTCGGCGCCTGCCCCGTCGGTGCCATCGCCAACGAATCCTCGCTGATGCCAACACAGTTGCCGTTCGCGGAACTGAACAGGACGTACTACGACGAGTTCCCCCACGACGATCGACCCATCCTGTCCCCACTCACGCCGCAGCGCCGCCTGCGCGCCGGGGGTCCGTTCCGCATCGCCGTGATCGGTGCGGGTCCGGCCGGGATGTTCGCGGCCGATGAACTCCTCAAGCACCCCGAGATCGCCGCGGTCGACGTGTTCGAACGGCAGTCGACGCCGTATGGGCTGGCCCGTCGCGGGGTGGCTCCCGACCACACCGACACCAAGAAGGTGGCGGACCTCTTCGCCGCCATCGAGGCTCAACCGCGGTTCGCCTACCACTTCGGTGTGAGCGTGGGGACGGACATCACCATCGACGAGCTCCGGTCTCGTTACAACGGGGTCATCGTGGCCGTCGGTGCCCCCGCCGACCGACGGCTGCTGATCCCCGGAGAGGACCTGCGGGGTTCGTTGGCCGCGACCCAGGTGGTGGGTTGGTACAACGGCGATCCCGACCACGCCGACGTCGACGTGCCGCTCACCCACAATCGTGCGGTGGTCATCGGCAACGGCAACGTCGCGCTCGACGTCGCGCGCATGCTCACCCGCGATCCGGAATGGCTGGAAACACACACCGACATCGCCTCAGGAGCCCTGGGCGAGCTGTACGGCAGCACCGTCGACGAGGTCGTCGTCCTCGGCCGTCGGGGTCCGGCCGACGCCGCCTTCACCGTTCCCGAACTGATCGGGTTGTCGACGCTCACCGACGTCGACGTCGTGGTGGACGCCGAACCCGACACGCTGACCGGTGCCGACACACGCAGCCGCTTGCTCCGTGAACTGGCCGAACGCCCGCAGCCGTCGACCCCCGGTGTCACACGCATCGTCCTGCGCTTCGCGACCACACCCATCGAGATCATCGGCGACGGGCACGGCGTGACGGGGGTACGGGTCGCGAACACGGGCCACGATGACGCCGATGAGATCATCGACGCCGGCCTTGTCGTCCGCGCCATCGGCCATCGCGGCCGACCGGTCACCGGACTACCGTTCGACGAGGTGACCGGCACCATCCCGAACGATCGCGGGCGGGTCGAGCCCGGGGTCTACGTCACCGGATGGATCAAGCGTGGACCGCGCGGTTTCATCGGCACCAACAAGACCTGTGCGGAGGAGACCGTCGGTGCGGTCCTCGACGATCTCGAGCGGGTCGGACCACCACTCCACGATGCGGTGAGTCGGTAGCCGACGCCGCCGTCCGCATCACGGTCCTGCAGTCTCGGGCAGACTGGAGCCATGGCGAATTCCATCCGTATCGGTGTACAGATCCAACCCCAACAAAGTCCGGAATACGGCCCCATCCGTGACGCGCTCAGACGCGCGGAGGACGCCGGGACCGACATCGCGTTCAACTGGGATCACTTCTTTCCGCTGTACGACGACCCGGACGGTCCGCACTACGAGTGCTGGACGATGCTCGGGGCCTGGGCCGAACAGACGTCGAACATCGAGATCGGCGCGCTGGTCACCTGCAACTCGTACCGCAACCCCGACCTGCTGGCCGACATGGCCCGCACCGTCGACAACATCTCCGGTGGACGCCTGATCTTCGGCATAGGTTCGGGATGGTTCGAACGCGACTACACCGAGTACGGCTACGAGTTCGGTACCGCGGGCACGCGCCTCGACGCCCTCGGCGAGGCGCTTCCCCGTATCACCGAACGCTGGTCAAAGCTCAACCCCGCCCCCGCCCGCGACATCCCCGTCCTCATCGGCGGCGGTGGCGAGAAGAAGACCCTGAAGTACGTCGCCCAGTACGCCCAGATCTGGCACTACTTCGTCGATCTGGAGTCCTACCTGCACAAGTCGGAGGTGCTGGCCCGACACTGCGCCGACATCGGACGCGACCCGGCCGAGATCGAGCGGTCGGCGGGTCTGCGGTTCGACAACGGGGTCGACGAACTGTTGCGCAGCGCCGACGAGCTGGCGGACGCCGGGGTGGGGATGATCACCGTCGGCACCGGTGGCCCCGACTACGACCTGACCGCGCTCGAGGCGCTCTGCCGCTGGCGGGATCAGCGCAACGGCTGACCCGATGACCCGATGACCGGGTGACCGCGTTCGCTCGCGGTCACCCGGTCCTCGCGGTGTCGCCACCATGGCGTGGTGATCCCGATCTCGGGACGCGACATCACACATCGGCTGGTCTCCCATCAGGAGTTCACCACCGACGAGTTCCTGTTCGGCGTCCGACCCCTCCCCCGCGGCTCCGATGAGTTTCGCAGCACGGCACGGTCTACTCCCCCGACGAGCCCGGTACCACCGGAGCCGCGAACCAGAGGAGAAGCGATGTCGAACACCAGAAAACTCATCGTCCAGGAATTCCTGACTCTGGACGGTGTCATGCAGGCACCGGGCGGACCGGAAGAGGACGAGTCCGGACGATTCCCGTTCGGAGGCTGGACCGCACCGTATTTCGCCGAGGCCGACGCGGCAGCCGGTGACGTCATGGCGAAGTGGATGGAGTCGACCGACCTGCTGCTCGGCCGCACCACCTATGACATCTTCTCCGGGTACTGGCCGAGTCATGCCGAGATGTGGCCCGGTATCAACGACGTCACCAAATACGTCGTGTCCCGAACGGTCGACGAGAACACCTCGGACTGGCCCCACGTCGTCTTCCTCGACGGTGTCGAGGCCATCCGTGAGCTCAAGGCGTCCGACGGTCCCACCCTCAAGGTGCACGGCAGCGGCGGTCTCGCACAGACCCTGCTGGAACACGACCTCGTAGATGAATTACAGCTGATGACGTTCCCGATCACGCTCGGCGTCGGCAAGAGGCTGTTCGGCGAGGGCACGTCCGCGGCCGCGTTCACCATGGTCGACAGCCTGGTGACGCCGAACGGCGTGGTCTTCGGCCAGTACCGCCGGGCCGGTGACGTGGAGACCGGTTCGGTGGCCTGAGGAGTTCCACAGATCACACCTCGATGACGCTCGGAGCGGTAGTAGTTAGTTTCACTAAGTGTTAGTGTTACTAACTATGTCCACCACGACTGCTCCCGATCTCGGCACCCTGGCCGGCGCGTTGCGTCCGACCATCGGTCGCCTGCATCAGATCCTGCGTCGGCGCACCGCCGTCACCGAATACACGGCGGCTCAGGCGACGGCGTTGGTGACGCTGCTCGATCACGGTCCCCTGCGGATGGGGGAACTCGCCGATCGCGAAGGCGTCCGGATGCCGACCGCGACAGCGTTGGTGGACGGCCTGAGCAGGCAGGGCCTGGCCGAGCGGACACCCGACCCCGAGGACCGGCGGGCCGTGTTGGTGCAACTGAGCGCCCACGGTGCCGAGGTCCTCACCGACGTCGCCGGACGTCGAGACGAGGTCCTGGTGTCGGCGCTGCAACAGATGTCGTCCGACGACATCGCAGCACTCGGTCGAGCGGTACCCGCTCTGGTGGAACTCAAGCACCTTCTCGAGGCGAACGGCCGCCCCGAATCTGCTGCAACCGATTCGGAGAACTGAATGACGACAACACAGGACCTGCCCACCCGGGCCGAGCAGAGTCACCCCCGGCAACACGGCCACCCGTCGCTGACCGACGCGTTCCGCGGACAACCGCGGGCCGTCTGGGTCACCGCCTTCGCCGCGGTGATCGCCTTCATGGGCATCGGACTGGTGGACCCGATTCTCAACACCATCGCCGAGGCGCTCAACGCGCCGCCCGAGAAGCTCACCCTGTTGTTCGGTGTGTACATGGGGGTGCAGGTCGTCGCGATGCTGCTCACCGGGTGGTCGGCCTACCGGTTCGGGCCGAAACGCACGCTGACCGTCGGGCTGGTGTGCATCGTGATCGCCGCCGCCGTCTCCGCGACCGCGGGTGGCATCGACGAACTCATTGCCCTACGCGTGCTGTGGGGGCTGGGCAATGCGTTGTTCATCGCGACCGCACTGGCGTTCATCGTCGGATCGGCCCGCGGCGGACAGCAGGGCGCGATCCTGCTCTACGAGGCCGCACTGGGCGTCGGCCTGGCCATCGGCCCGCTGGTCGGTGCCACCCTCGGCGAGTGGACCTGGCGGGCACCGTTCGGCGGCACCGCGATCCTGATGCTCATCGGCGCCATCCTGTGCGCGTGGATGCTGCCCGAGGACGCACCCCGGTCGACCCGGCAACCGGTCTCGCTGCTCGACCCGATCCGCGCGCTGCGCAACCGCACGCTCTTCATCACCGGCCTGGGGTCGGCGTTCTACACCGGCGCCTTCTTCACGGTCATCGCGTGGGCCCCGCTGGTGATGGGTCTGCGGCCGATCTACGCCGGGCTGGTCTTCTTCGGTTGGGGTCTGTTCGTCGCACTCAGCGGTGTGTTCATCGGCCCCCGTGTCGCACAGCTGATCGGCGAGAAGGCGGGCGTGATGAGTGCGATCGGCGTGTACGCCGTGGTGATGGCGGTGGCGGCCTGGGCCGTGGTCATCGGCAACGTCCCGCTGATCATGGCGGTGGTGGTGATCTCCGGGATCCCGTCGGGCGTGCTCAACACGCTGTTCACCGGTGTCGCGATGGCTGCGGGCGACGCACCTCGATCGGTCGCGAGTGCGGGGTACAACTTCCTGCGGTGGTTCGGTGCCGCGGTCGCCGCGGTGCTGTGCGCCCACCTCGCCGACTGGTTCCACAGCACGTCCACGCCGTTCTGGTTCGCGGCAGGCTATTGCGTGGTCGCCGTCGTCGCGGTGTCGCTGGTGCGGTCGGCGAAGGCAGACTCGCACGAGGTCCCGGCCGGCGCCGCCCTGGTGGGCAACGAGGAGATGTAAGGCACGCTCGACGCTGATGTCGGCCCACTCGACGGGTTCAACCGTCGAGTGGGCCGTTGTTCGTGTTGAGTGGGCCGTTGTTCGTGGCGAGTGGGCGGTCAGTCGAGCCAGTCGAGGACGGCAGCCGCGGTCCAGCTCTGCTGCATGCTGCCCAGTGGTTCGCCGGTGAACGGTTCGTAGTACTCGGCGAAGGCGCCGTCCTCGGCCTGCCGCAACCCCTCCTCCCGCAGCCGCGCGGCCCGCTCCGGCCAACCGCGCCGCGCGAAGGCCCACGAGAACAGCCACGTCATCACCGGCCATACCGGACCGCGCCAGTACTCGCGGGGCCGGAAGTCACCGGAGATGGGTGAGTTGGACGGCGGGACCGCGTACCTGAGGTCGGGATGGCCACAGAACCGCGGACCGTCGAACAACCGCAGCAGCGCCCGCTCGCGTTCCCTGGGCAGTCCCCCACAGAGCAGCGGGGCGAAGTTCGCGATGGTCTCGGTGTGGATCCACCGGCGGGCGCGCAGGTCGTAGTCGGCAGCGGCGCCGTTGCGTTCACTCGACGCGGCGACGACGCCCGATCGAAACCGGTCGGCCCAGGCCCGCAGGTCGCGGACGTCCGAGCGGGGTTTCGCATAGTCCTCGCCGATGGTCGCGAGAACGTCGCAGGCAACCGCGAAGATGGCACTGACGAAGACGTCCTCGACCGCGAAGTCCATGACCTTGGGCAGCACCGTGTCGTCGTATCCCGCACGTTTCATCTGTTCCAGCAGCCAGATGTAGCGGTCGTATTCGAGATTACTCGGGCGCATACTCGCGTCGACGACGTGCTCGAGATCGGCCCGCCGATACGGCGGGAGGTCAGGTCCGGGAACGACGTTGGCGTACGCCGCATCCCAGCGTGGCGAGTTGTCCATCCCCGACTCCCAGCCGTGGAAGATGGTGATCCGACCCCGACCCTCCGGATCCCGAGCCCGCGCCAGCCAGCGATGCCACCGCACCAGATCACCCCACCGCCTGTCGAGGAACTCGTTGGTCATCGCGCGGGTGGTGCGTCCCCGCCGTCGCGCGTGGTCGAGGATTCGCTGGACAGCGATGGCGTGCACCGGCGGCTGGGTGATGCCGGAGGTCTCGACCAGGCCGGGTGCCTTGTCGGTGACCACGGAACACTCCCAGCGCGCCGGACCGGGGAAGTACCCGTCCATCCCGTTGGCGAACACGATGTGCGGGATCATCCCGTTGCTCCACTGCGCCGACAGCAGCGTGTCCAGTTCCATCACCGCGCGCTCGACACTGAGGGGGGCCAGACCCACGCTCACGAAGGCCGCGTCCCAACTCCACATGTGCGGGTACAGCTTCGGCGCCGCAGTGGTCATGGTGCCCAGGTCGTTGCCGCGGAGCAGGTAGGCGGCCCGCGCCGACAGCTGGGTTGAGGTGAATCCGACGTGGGGCATCCGGTCATTGTTGCCCCTGTGCCGGATTTCCGCCGACCTGCGGTGGCTAGCCTGGGCTGATGCCCACCGCTCTGATCACCGGCGCGAGCCGCGGCGTCGGCGCCGCGATCGCCCGCCAGCTCGCCCCCACCCACGATCTGTTGCTCGGCGGTCGCCCGTCGGCCGAACTCGATGCGCTGGCCACCGAGCTGGACGGTGCCAGCACCTGGCCGGTCGAGCTCACCGATCCCGACGAGGTGGAGGCGGCCACCGAGGCCATCTCCGAGCTCGACGTACTGGTGCACTCCGCGGGCGTCGGGGGCATCGCGCCGGTCGAGGACCTCTCGACCGAGGAGTGGCAGCGGATCCTCGCGGTGAACCTGATCGCCGCCGCCGAGGTCACCCGGCTGCTGTTACCCGCATTGCGCACGGCCTCCGGACACGTGGTGTTCATCAACTCCGGCGCCGGGCGCAACGCACGACCGGGGTGGGGCGCATACGCGGCCAGCAAGTTCGGGTTGCGAGCCTTTGCCGACTCGTTGCGCGGGGAAGAGCCGGACCTGCGGGTGACGTCGGTCTATCCCGGCCGGATCGATACCGACATGCAGCGCGAACTGGTGGCCATCGAGGGTGACGAGTACGACCCCTCGAAGTTCCTCACCCCCGAGACCGTCGCACGGGCGGTGGTCTCTGCCGTCACCACCCCCGCGGACGCCCACCCCACCGAGATCGTGTTGCGCCCCACCGGACGCGCCTGAGCGATCACGCGCATAGCTCGAGGACCAGTCACTCGAGTAGTTAATGCACTAACTAGTGCTACACGATTCAATCGGCTACTCTGGATCTCGTGGCCCTGAATCCCGTCGCTCCTTCCGACGACCTGCTGCAACTCGATCGGCAGGTGTGCTTCGCGCTGGCCGTCACCAACCGCACCGTGCTGAACATCTACCGACCGCTGCTGGAGCCCCTGGGCCTCACCCACCCGCAGTATCTGGTGATGCTGGCGCTGTGGGAGCGCGACCCCCGGTCGGTGCGGGACATCGGAAACGCTCTGATGCTCGACTCGGCCACCCTGTCCCCCCTGCTCAAGCGGTTGGAGAAGGCCGGGCTGCTCACCCGACAGCGCGCCGTCGACGACGAACGTCAGCTCGACGTCGCGCTCACCGACACCGGACGGGTCCTCCGCGAGCGGGCTCTGAAGATTCCGCCTGCCGTGGTCGCCACTCTGGGGGTCACCCTCGACGATCTCGAAGAGCTGCGTGCCGTGTTGTGGAAGATCAACCGAGCCGCGCAGACCGCCGTCTCGGCACCGGGTGAGCGCACCCGATGAGTGCGCGACGTCGCCCCACCCCGGTGCAGTGGGTGCTCTACTGCTTCGGACGCCCCCTGCCCGTCGACCTGCGGGACTGGGTGCGCAACGATCTCACCGGACCACATGCGTTGTCTCGGCACCTGATCCGCGGGATGGTCCCCTTTGTCCCGATCTTCGTCATCTTCCTGCTGCTACCCGGCGCGATCTGGCTACGCCTCGCCATGACCGCACTGGGACTCATTCTGGCGCTGATCTATTCGGCCGCGTACATGGTGCAGAATCGCGCTCGCCGCCTACATCAACACGGCCTCGATCCGGCGATCGAACCGGTGCGCGTCGCGCGGGAGCGCGAACGGGCGAAACGATCCTACGAGGCGATCTACGGACGCAGCCGAACCGTCACCGGTCAGCACCGCAATTCGCTACCGAAAAAATAGGTTTCGCAGCCACGGCCGAAAGTTGTTCACTGGTGGGCATGAACGAGTACCGCACCTACCAGAGGTTGACGAGCGACCCCGTGATGAGTGCCGCGTACTCGCGGATCGCCGACCTCCACGATGAAGCCGATCGGCGCCGGAGACGTTCTGCGGCACAGGGTTCCGGACGCGCGACGCATTCACTGCGGACGCGGGTCGCGCGGCTGCTGTACCGCTGCGCCGGCTGGGTGGAACCGCGACCGATGGGTCAGCAGGCGATGGCGACCACCTGCTCGCCGGCGTCCGGCCCCTGACCGGCCCCGCTCGTCCCGAACCAGAGGACTCAGGCAGGGATCGACAGGTCCTGGCGACCTGCACCCGATTCGCCGCACACTGGGATCGACACCCATCGGCGGCATCGGAGGACGAGTGGATCGAACGGGTCTTGCCGAATTCCTGCGGCACCGACGCGAGGCGCTGCAACCCGAGGACGTGGGGCTGCCGCGCGGCGTCCGACGCCGCACCACCGGGCTGCGACGTGAGGAGGTGGCAGCCCTGGCCGGGATGTCGACCGACTACTACAGCCGGATCGAACAGCAGCGCGGACCCCAGCCGTCGGACCAGATGTTGGCGGCCATCGCCCGGGCGCTGCACCTGACCCTGGACGAGCGAGATCACCTGTTCCGGTTGGCCGGGCAGAACACGCCGCAGCGGGTCGCCCGCGGTGATCACGTGAGCCCGGGCATGATGCGCATCCTGGACCGGCTGGGCGACACCCCGGCGCAGGTGATCAACGGCGCCGGCGAGACCCTGATCCAGACCGAACCCGCACGTGCCCTGTTCGGCGACCACGCCGAGTACACCGGGTTGCGCCGCAGCGTGGTGTACCGCTGGTTCACCGACGCCGAGCAGCGCGCCCGGATCCGTGCCGCCGACCACGACCGGCATGCCCGCGCGCATGCCGGTCGGCTGCGACAGGCGGTCACCCGCGAGGGGCCCGGTTCGCGGGCCGCCGCCGTCAGCCGGGAACTGCTGTCGGTCAGCGACGACTTCGCGCGGATCTGGGCCGAACACGACATCAGCGTGCAGCTGACCGACGGGATCAAACACCTGGTACATCCGGAACTGGGCGCGATCGAGGTGCACTGTCAGGTGCTGCTCGATCCCGACCAGACGCAGTCACTGCTCGTCTACACCGCGACACCGGGATCGTCGAGTCACGAGAAGCTGGCGATGCTGGCGGCAATCATGTGAAGCGCGGTCAGATGAAACACCGTCAGGTGAGACACCGTCCGCCGGTCGGACGCGTCACCTCAGCTCGGCGCTGCTCTTGTCCAGCAGTCGCCGCGCGATGATCAGGTTCTGGATCTGCTGTGTGCCCTCGAAGATGTCGAGGATCTTGGCGTCGCGGGCCCACTTCTCCAGCATCAATTCCTCGGAATAGCCCAGGGTGCCCACCAGCTCCACCGTCTTGGTGGTCAGGTCGGTGACCGTGCGGCCGCCCTTGGCCTTGGACATCGAGGCCTCCGCGGAGTTCGGACGCCCGTGGTCGGCCATCCATGCCGCCCGCAGCGCGAGCAGGTAGGTGGCCTCGTAGTCGGCCTCCAACCGGATGTACTCGGCGACCGCCGCGTGTTGGGCGGCGACCGGCCGGTCGTAGTCGATCTCGAGACCGGCCTCCTCGAGGAGCCGGCGTAGTTCTTCGAGGGCTGCCCGCGAGATACCGACCGCCATCGCCGCGACCAACGGTCGGGTGTTGTCGAAGGTCTGCATGACACCACCGAAGCTCTTCTCGGTGTTGACCTCGGGTGACCCGAGCAGGTTCTCGGCGGGGACCCGGCAGTCCTCGAACCGGACCACGGCGGTATCGGACGACTTGATGCCGAGCTTGTCCTCCACCCGCGCCACCGTCACGCCGGGGCTCTCGCGCGGGACGACGAAGCTCTTGATGGCCGCGCGGCCCGCGCTCTTGTCCACGGTGGCCCAGACGACGATGTGATCGGCACGGGAACCCGCGGTGACGAAGATCTTCTCCCCGTTGATGACGTAGTCGTCGCCGTCGCGGGTGGCGGTCGTGGACACCGCGGCGGAGTCGGAACCGAAGCCGGGCTCGGTGATCGCCATGGCCGCCCACACACCCGCGAACTTCTCGCGCTGCTGCGGGGTGGCGACCGCGGCGATCGCGGCGTTGCCCAGTCCGCGACCCGGCAGGGAGAGCAGCAGTCCCAGATCGCCCCAGGACATCTCCAAGGAACTCAACAGTGCCTGCATCGTGGCACCGGCGTCGGTGGACGCGGCGCCACTCACCGACGCCCCGTTCTGCTTCTCGGCGGCCTTCTTCTCGGCCGCCTGCCGTTGCGCCTCGTCGGCCACCTTGGCCAACTCGTCGAGCTCGACCGGGTAGGTGTGTTCGGCGAGGTCGTACTTGCGGGAGATCGGACGCAACACGTGTTCGGCGGCCAGATGGGTGCGCTCGACGGTCTGCTGCAGTGCTTCGGAGAGTTCGAGGTTGATCGTCATCGCGAACGGCCCTTCGATCAGCGGTTACCTTACTCCACAGTAAGATAGCGCGCCCGGCCATCACCGCGCCAGATGTGGCGACTCGGCGACCTGCGCCGGAATCGTTTGACACCCGCCCTGCTCAGGGCACAATGGGCAGGCGAGTCCGGCGATCGGTAGCTGTGGGGTGCAGCTACCGCTCTGGTCATAGCCCCTGCTCAACGGGGGTGAACGGCCGGCCGGGCTTGAGCACTGTAGCCCCTCGGTGCGCCCTTTTTCACAGTCCACAGATCGCAGCCAATGGCCACCGACGACCACAGCGCGTCCCCGCACGTGCGATGCCGGTCAGTCCACGGTCCGCCGCTCACAACGATGGGATACCGACCTCGATGGCCGAACTCGAGCCTTTCTTCGACAACGTACAGGCGCACTACGACCTGTCCGACGACTTCTTCGAACTGTTCCTCGACCCCTCGCGGACCTACAGCTGCGCCTACTTCAAGGAGGACGACTACACCCTCGAGCAGGCACAACGGGCCAAGGTCGACCTGTCGCTGGGCAAGCTGGGGCTGCAGCCGGGTATGCGGCTGCTGGATGTCGGCTGCGGTTGGGGCGCCACCATGCTGCGTGCCATCGATCAGTACGACGTGAAGGTCGTCGGTCTCACGCTCAGCAAGAACCAGTACGAGCGGGTCAACCAGCTCTTCCGCGACCGCGGACTCGGGCCCGAGCAGGCCGAGGTTCGGCTGCAGGGCTGGGAGGAGTTCGACGAGCCCGTCGACCGCGTGGTCAGCATCGGCGCGTTCGAGCACTTCCGTAAGGAGCGCTACGACCCGTTCTTCGAGAAGATCTACCGACTGCTGCCACCGGACGGTCGGATGCTGCTGCACACGATCGTCGCCTGGGAGCGTTCCGACATCCGCGCCAAGGGCCTGCCGATCGACCGTCCGGTGATCGAATTCGCCAAGTTCATCGCCACCGAGATCTTCCCCGGTGGAGAGTTGCCGCCGCCCGCCAAGGTGGAGGCCCGCGCCGAGGCTGCGGGTTTCACCGTTGAGTTGGTCCAGCCGTTGCAGCTGCACTACGCTCACACGCTGGACATCTGGGCGGAGAACCTCCAAGCGAAGCACGACGAGGCGGTGCAGATCGCGTCGCAGGAGACCTTCGACACCTACATGCACTACCTCACCGGTTGTGCAGATTTCTTCCGTAAGGGGTACATCGACGTCATGCAATTCACCTGCGCGAAGTGAACGATCTGGCGAGATTCGACGGCTGGAAGTTCTTCGAGTCCAACGACATCTTCGTCGTCGGACGGGAGGACGTCCGTGACTTCGCCCGCACCGTGCGTGCCGACAACGCCGCGCACTGGTTCGAGGGGGACGACAACGCGACCCTGCTGACCCCGCCGACGTTCGCGTCGAAGATGGGGACACGCGCCATGCGGTGGCTCGCTGCCGGCGAACTCGCCAGATACGGGATGAGCGGGACGATCCACACGGATCAGACGTTCACCTACTACCACCCGATGCGCGCGGGCGACGAGATCCGTTCGATCATCGCCTTGCTGCCCATCCGCACCAAGGCCGGCGGTGACATCATCATCTTCGACGGCTACCTGGTGAACCAGCACGGCACGGTCGCGGCGGCCTCCCGGTCGACCGTGCTGGGCCGGGCGGGCAATCCGAACGACGACGAGATCATGGCCGCGGCCAACGCGGTGCTCGGCGACCGCGCCTTGTTGCACGACTCGGGTGGATTCCACACCATCGACATCCCGGCCGCGGTGGCCGAACTGCCGGAGACCCCCACCGGCGACGACCCGGCGATCCGCGACCACGCCGCGGCCATCGCGCTCGGTGATCCGCTGCCGACCTGGACCCCGCGGGTGGCGCTGGTCGACCTGATCGACTTCGCCGGGGTGTCCGGTGATCTCAACCCCATCCACTACAGCGACTACATCGCGCACAAAGTGGGACTGAAGTCGACCATCGCGCACGGGATGCTCACGATGGGCCTGGGTGCGTCCTATCTGACCAACGAGTTGGTGCATCCGTTGGCGCTGGTGGACTACAAGGTGCGGTTCACCGGCATCGCGCCGGTCAGCGCCCAGGAACCTGCGGCGATCACCTACAGCGGGCGGGTGAAGTCGGTGGACGAGGAGGCCAAGACCGCGGTCCTGGCCATCACCGCCACCGTCGACGACAAGCGCATCTTCGGGCGGGCGACCGCCACCGTGGCCATCACCTGATCGCGCGCCACCAGCACGCACGAGCTCCCCGGCCCCCCAGGCGCTCGTCTCAGTCGGTGGGTCCGGCCGATCGGTCCTTCATGGCGTTCCGCTTGTGATCGCCGAACACCTCGTCGCGTTCGCGTACCGCCTCCCGGAAACCGACGGTCGCGGCCCGCTGCTGGAACGCGTACCCCTCACGGGTGTGGCGGGACACGCCGTCGAACACCGTGCTGATCATCGCCGACGTGGACACGCCCT
This sequence comes from Williamsia sterculiae, assembly GCF_900156495.1. Classification (GTDB taxonomy): domain Bacteria; phylum Actinomycetota; class Actinomycetes; order Mycobacteriales; family Mycobacteriaceae; genus Williamsia_B; species Williamsia_B sterculiae. Next base: position 154,986 of record NZ_FTNT01000005.1, on the reverse strand, counting down.
GGGTGTCCAGCGCGCTGTTCAGCGCCAATTTCACCATCATCAGCTGGTTGGTCGGCATCCGCGCGATCCGCGCGACGAGTTCCTCCGTGCGGTCGTCGAGCTGGTCAGCGGGTGCGGATTCGACAGCCAGCCCCCACTCAGCGGCCTGCTCACCGGTGATGCAGTCACCGGTGAACAGCAGTCGTTTGGCGCGTTGGTCGCCGAGCCGATGGGCCCACAACCCCGCCGAGGGCACCCCCCAGACCCGCGTCGGCGGATACCCGATCTTGGTGTCGTCGGCAGCGATGATCTGATCGCAGTGCAACGCGATGTCGGTTCCGCCCGCCACACAGAACCCGTGGATCTTCGCCACGGTCGGCTTGTCGGCGTGCATCAGGCAGGAGAACGCCCTGGTGAACCTGCTCATCATCGCGTAGTCGACCATCGGGTCCCACTGACCGTGGGGGTTGTGATTGCGAGCCTGCACGATGGGGTCGATGACCGTGCCGGTGGTCGACGGGCCGCGAGGCGCCGTCTCCGACCCGTCGGCCTCGGCGTAGATACCGAGGTCGTAACCGCCGCAGAATCCCTTGCCCCGGCCGGACAGCAGGATGACGTGTACCTCGGGGTCGAGGTCGGCCCGCTCCACCACCTCCACCAGCTCGCGCGGGGTGTCAGCGGTGATCGTGTTGCCGCGGTGCGGACGGTTGAAGGTGATGCGGGCGATCCGGTCGGTCACCTCGTAGGTCAACGACGCGTACTCCGACTCGACCGGTTGCTGTTCCCGACCGTCGAACAGCGAGTCGTCGACGTCGCGCAACCCGTCCCGCCAGCCCGCTTCCCGTTGTCCCACCGGTTCGCCCATGGGCGTCATGGTAGTGCCGCGAAGCGGGCCGGGCGGGCAGGCAGGCAGGTCAGCGGAGATCGCCCGGTCGACGAGGGGTCGGCTCAGCCGGCCAGGGTGGCGGTGTCGATGACGAAGCGATAGCGAACGTCGCTGTCGACCACCCGGTCGTAGGCGTCGTTGATCTCATCGGCGCCGATCTTCTCGATCTCGGCACCGATGTGGTGTTCGGCGCAGAAGTCGAGCATCTCCTGGGTCAGCGGGATCCCCCCGACCATGGAACCGGCCAACGAACGTCGATTGGCCAGCAACGAGAACGCTGCGACCTCGAGCGGCTTGGTGGGCACCCCGAGCTCCACGAGGGTCCCGTCGACGGCGAGCAAGCGCAGGTACTTGTCCAGCGGGAGGTTCACCGAGACGGTGTTGATGATCAGGTCGAATTCGTTTGCATGGTCGGAGAACAACTGATCGTTGTCCTTGGTGGCGTAGTAGTGGTCGGCGCCGAACTTCTTGCCGTCCTCCTCCTTGTTCAGCGTCTGGCTGAGCACGGTCACCTCGGCACCGAGAGCGTGGGCGATCTTCACTCCGACGTGACCGAGTCCACCCAGGCCGATGATCGCGACCTTCTTGCCCGGGCCGGCACCCCAGTGCTTGAGCGGTGCGTACAGCGTGATCCCGGCGCAGAGCAGCGGCGCGGCGACGTCGAGTTCCACACCCTCGGGGATCCGTAGGACGAACTTCTCCGTCACCACCACCTTCTCCGAGTACCCACCGTTGGTGAACTCACCTTCGTAGGTGTTCGAGTTGTACGTCTGGACGACGCCCTTCTCGCAGTACTGCTCGTCACCGTTCTTGCAGGCGGCACACTCACCGCAGGAGTCGACGAAACACCCCACGCCCACGCGATCGCCGACCTTGTGGGCGGTGACCTCCGATCCGACGGCCTCGACGATGCCGGCGATCTCGTGCCCAGGGACGACGGGGTAGGTGGTCCCTTTCCATTCGTTGCGGGCGGTGTGGATGTCGGAGTGGCAGATCCCCGCGAATTTGATGTCGATGAGGACATCCTTCGGGCCGAGTTCGCGACGCTCGATGGCGCGCTTCTCCAACGGTTGGTCGGCGGCGGTGGCGACGTATGCGTTGACCGTGGTCACAGCATTCCTTCCTCGGGGGTTCGCATCACGCCGCGACGATCTGCCGCGGGGCGAACCCACTTGTATCGAGTGTGCCGACACATGCCGTTCGACGCATGCGCGGGGGTCGGTCATCGACGAATCGCAACACTGCTTCCGCGGCCGTTATCGCTTCGTGACCTCGGGCGAGGGTCCGATCGGCCTCAAATGGCGGCGAGGCGCAGCGAGTCGGCGGGGAGGCCCTGGAGACCGTCGCGAGCGAAAGCAGCCCAGATGCGACGCATGCGGGCCGCCAGGTCCGGGTCGGGGCGTTCACCGGCCAGCATCGGCGCATCAGCCCAGGCACCGTCCGCTCCGAACAGGAAGGGCAGCTCGATGGAGTGGCAGGAACCGTGCGGCGAGTCCCGCGGCGCCCAGTCGAAGACGTAGGTGGCGCAGCGACCACCATGACGGCGCCAGGCGGCGGCGAAGTCGTGCGCGGGGCCGGCGAACATCTGCGCGGTGATCCGCCGGGCCACGACCCGCAGGACGGCACGGCCCACTCGGCCGAGACGGGCCACCCGCATGGCCCGTGGATCCTCTGCGACGAACGGTGTGGCGTCGTCGACGGTGTGACCGATCAACAGCTCGATGCGGGACGCGGCGTCGGCCAACCGGGCGTCGGCCTCGGTCGTGGGTGCCACCGGCGGACACCCCTGCACCGGCGCGAACGGCAGCCCGCCGACCCTCCCGAAGTCGGCCGCCCGCACCACCGCCCGCAGCTGCGCGGCGAGCACCTCGCCGACCGACGCGGCGACCGGATCGGCGAGCTCGTCGCGCAGCACGACACGTTGGGCCTCGGTCACCCGGTCCCGTCCGCTCCGCAACGAGAGCGGAGCGCTCTGCACGATCGCCCGGGTGAACAACCCGGTGGCCGGCGGCGCCAGCATCAGGGCGACCACCGAATCGCCACCTGCCGAATGCCCGAACACCGTCACCGAACCCGGGTCACCGCCGAAAGCGGCCACGGAGTCGCGCACCCACTCGAGCGCCAGCAGCTGATCGCGAAGACCGAGGTTCTCCGCAGCGGGATCGCACGGGTTGAGGTAGCCGAGGACGCCGAGCCGGTAGGTCACGGTGACCACGACCACGCCTTCGCGGGCCAGGTCGTCGGCGTCGTATTTCGGCGACTCACCGGCTCCGGACATGTAGGCGCCACCGTGTAGCCACACCATCACCGGTGCGTCGACGGCGTCGACGGGTGCGAACACCGACAGCACCTGACAGTTCTCGCTCTGCTCGAGATCGTCGACGACGGCACCGGCCACGCTGTCGACCCCGGCCGAGATCTGCGGGGCCGCCGGACCGCGGACCCGGGCGTCGCGGGGCTCCGTCCATCCCGGATGCGGATGCGGACGCCGGAAGCGTTCGGCGACACCGTAGGGGATCCCCCGGGCGCGGACCACACCGTCGGCGACGTCGGCGATCAGCTCGCCTGCGGGGGTCGCGATCCGGGTGGTCCGGGTGTCGAGGGGCATGGTCCGAGTATCGCCGATGACGGCGGCGTCCCGGCCCGGGCCGCCCTTCGCTCAGGGCGAACACCGATCGGGGATGGTCTGGTCCGCACCGATGGTTGAGTCCGGCAGGCTCAATGATGGAGGATCCATGACCAACCCCGACTCCGCACCGATCTCGACCGTCCCCGTTCTGTTCGTCACCGACCCCGTGCTGCTGCCCGGGATGGTGGTGCCACTCCCCCTCGACGAGACCGCGACCGCGGCCGTCGACGCCGCACAGGCCACCGAGTCCGGCAAACTGCTGGTCGCCCCGCGCCTCGAGGACCGCTACCCCTCCTACGGGGTGATCGCGACGATCGTGCAGGTGGGACGGATGGCCGACGGCCAGCGGGCGGCCGTGGTGAAAGGTGAACGACGCGCGCACATCGGTGCCGGGACCACCGGTCCGGGTGCCGCACTCTGGGTGGAGGTGACCGAGGTCGCCGACCCGCCGATCACCGACGAGGTCCGCGCCCTGGCCGCGGAATACAAGAAGCTGGTGTTGGCCCTGCTGCAGCGTCGCGAGGCCTGGCAGCTCATCGACGGGGTGAACCGGATGACCGACCCGTCAGCCCTGGCGGACACCTCCGGTTACGCCTCCTGGCTCACCGACGTGCAGAAGCGCGAGCTGGTGGAGACTCCCGACGTGGCCGCCCGGTTGCGCACGCTGATCGACTGGACCGCCGAGCACATCGCCGAGACCGAGGTCAGCGACAAGATCGCCGACGACGTACGCAACGGCATGGAGAAGACACAGAAGGAGTTCCTGCTGCGTCAACAGCTGGCCGCGATCCGCAAGGAACTCGGTGAGGGTGAACCCGACGGCACCGACGACTACCGCGCCCGCGTCGAGTCCGCCGAGCTGCCCGACAAGGTGCGCGACGCCGCTCTGCGCGAGGTGGACAAACTCGAACGCGCCAGCGACCAGTCGCCCGAGACCGGGTGGATCCGGACCTGGCTGGACACCGTGCTGGAGTTGCCGTGGTCGGTGACCACCGACGACTCCACCGACATCAAGGGTGCCCGGGAGATCCTGGACGCCGACCACCACGGGCTCGTCGACGTCAAGGACCGCATCGTGGAGTACCTGGCCGTGCGGGCCCGTCGGGCCGAACGCGGACTGCAGGTGGTCGGCGGTCGCGGGTCCGGTGCGGTGCTGGTGCTGGCCGGTCCTCCCGGGGTCGGTAAGACGTCGCTCGGTGAATCGGTGGCTCGAGCGCTCGGCCGGAAGTTCGTGCGCGTGGCCCTCGGTGGCGTGCGCGATGAGGCGGAGATCCGTGGGCACCGCCGTACCTACGTCGGCGCGCTGCCCGGTCGCATCGTGCGGGCCATCGGTGAGGCGGGGTCGATGAACCCGGTGGTGCTGCTCGACGAGATCGACAAGGTCGGTTCGGATTTCCGGGGCGACCCGGCGGCTGCCCTGCTCGAGGTGCTCGACCCGGCGCAGAACCACACCTTCCGCGATCACTACCTCGATCTGGACCTGGACCTCTCGGATGTGCTGTTCCTGGCCACCGCCAACGTGATCGAGAACATCCCGGCGGCGTTGTTGGACCGGATGGAGTTGGTGACCATCGACGGATACACCGCAGACGACAAGGTCGCCATCGCCCGTGATTTCCTGTTGCCGCGGCAGCGGGAACGCGCCGCGCTCGCGGAGTCGGAGGTGACCATCACCGACGATGCTCTGCGGGAGATCGCGGCGGACTACACCCGCGAGCCGGGCGTCCGACAGTTCGACCGCCTGCTGGCCAAGGCGTTACGCAAGGTCGCCACCAACATCGCGTCGGGCACGACGACGGCACCGGTGCAGATCGGGGTGGAACAACTCGTCGACCATCTGGGTCGACCACGATTCACCCCGGACGTCGAGGAGCGCACCGCGGTCCCCGGTGTGGCCACCGGCCTCGCGGTGACCGGGATGGGCGGTGACGTGTTGTACATCGAGGCGAGTGCGACCGACGGTGACCCGGCCCTGCAGATGACCGGTCAACTCGGGGAGGTGATGCGCGAGTCCGCACAGATCGCCCTGTCGTACGTGCGATCCCACGCACGCGAGCTCGGCGTGGACCCCGCCGCGTTGGACCGGCGTATCCACATCCACGTACCCGCCGGTGCGGTACCCAAGGACGGACCGTCCGCGGGGGTCACCATGGTCACCGCGTTGGTGTCGATGGCCACCGGCCGTCGCGTGCGGTCGGACGTCGGGATGACCGGTGAGGTGACACTCAACGGTCGGGTGCTGCCCATCGGTGGGGTGAAGCAGAAACTGCTCGCCGCCCAACGCAACGGCCTGGGCACCGTGTTCGTCCCTCAGCGCAACGAGCCCGATCTCGACGATGTACCCGCCGAGGTTCTCGACGCCCTCACGGTGCGACCGATGACCGACGTCGCGGAGATCGTCGCGCTCGCGCTCGAACCCGCCGTCGCGTCGGGCACTGTCGCCGCCTGAACTGTGGTCCGCCGAACCGGTGCGGGAGAGCTCTTCTCCCGCACCGGTTCTCGACGAGGTTGTGACACAGATCGGCGAGTGTGTGTCGACCCGTTCGCATCATCCTGCCCCGGCGTGGTGAACAATGACGAACTTCTTCCCTAACCGCCACGGATACCGCATACTTCGACCATGTCAACGAGCGGTGTCGCCATTCAACCTCTGGCCGCCGCGGGTGGTGGAGCCGCCCTCGACCAGGTTTTCGGCATGTCGGCGGCTGCGGCCGTCGTCTCCGCGGGCCTGCTCTGGGTGGGCTATCTGCACCGCGCCCGCAAGATCACCTGGCTGACCACCCTGGCCGAATGGGCGGGGCGACGGCTCAATCGGCCACCATGGGCCGCACTGCCCATCTTTCTCTTCGTCAGCACCATCATCTGCGCGCTGTTCGGCTTCCTGTGGGATGTCAGCCTGCACATCGGCAAGGGCCGCGACGCCGGCCCGCTGGCCAATCCGGCGCACTATTTCATCCTGGTGGGTCTGTTTCTGCTCTTCATCGCAGGCATGCTCTCGGTCTTCCTGCCCTACGACAAGCCGGGCCGTTCGGCGGTGCGTATCACCCGTACCTGGCATGCCCCGGTCGGTGGGATCTTGTTGAGCGCCGCCGGTTTCTACGCGCTTCTCGGATTCCCGCTGGACGACATCTGGCACCGCATCTTCGGTCAGGACGTCACGCTGTGGGGACCTACGCACCTGATGCTCATCGGTGGCGCGGGACTGTCGCTCATCGCGGTGGTCATCCTGGATCGTGAGGGCAAAGCCGCAATGGGTCCCGACGCACCCGCCGACAAGCGAGGCAACTGGCTGGTCCGCTGCCTGGCGTTCGGCGGTCTGCTGATCGGGCTGTCGGTGTTCCAGATCGAGTACGACTTCGGCGTGGAGCAGTTCCGGCTGGTGTTGCAGCCCATGATGATCGCCGGTGCGGCATCGCTCGCACTGGTGGCCGGTCGTCTCACCCTCGGCCCGGGGAGCGCCATCCTGGCCGCAGTGTTCGCCATCGCTGTCCGCGGGGTGGTCGCACTTGTCGTCGGGCCGGTGTTGGGCGCGCCGATCAACGTACTGCCGCTCTACCTCGGTGCCGCACTGGTCGTCGAGGTGCTGGCGCTGACCCCCCTCGTCAAACGCCGGCTGCTGTTCGGCCTCGTCGCGGGACTCGGAGTCTCCACCGTCGGCCTGTGGATCGAGTCGTTCTGGATCGACGCCGTCTACCACTACCCGTGGCCGACCAGCATGTGGGGTGAGGGGCTGGCCATGGCGGTCCCGGTGGGTGTCGCCACCGGATTGTGCGGCGGGCTGCTCGCCGTTGTCGCGGTCGGCGAGAAGCTCCCGCGGCGTTCCGTCGGTATAGGTGCCGTGTTGCTGACGGTGCTGATCATCGCCGGTGCCGTCGCCAACGGGCTGCAGACCACGGTGCCCGATAACACCACCGCCACCATCGCACTCACCCAGACCCAGACGTCGGCAGGCCAACTCGGCGCAACCGCGGATGTGACACTGCGTCCGGCCGACGTGGTCGGTGATAACCCGGAGTGGGTGACGCTCCTGGCCTGGCAGGGTGGTCTGGACAACCAACGCGGGTTGGTCATCGACCGTCTCGAGAAGGTCGGGCCCGGTCACTACCGATCCACCGAGCCGGTACCGATCACCGGTGACTGGAAGACCCTGCTGCGGGTCCAGGACGGTTACACGATGGCCGCGGTGCCGGTGTACTTGCCCTCCGACGCCGCGATCGGCGCCGCGGGCGAACCGGCCGAACCGAATTCGACCAAACCCCTCATCGCCGAGATCAAGGTCCTCCAGCGCGAACGCACCTTCGACGTGCCCGCCTGGCTGTATCCGGCCGCGTCCGTGGTGGTGCTGGTGTGTTCATTGGCCCTCATCGCGGCGCTGTCCTGGGGTGCCGGTCGGGTCAACGATCACGAGGCCTCCGGCGCCGGAACCACCCGGCGGCGACCGTCGTCGCTGCAGCCGCAACCCTGATGCACCGATGACCACAGGCGTCCTGGCGACGCACTCCCTGCTGCTGGCGCTACCTGCCGTGGTGCCCGCCTTCCTGCTCGTCGGCATCATCGTCGTCATCGCGGTCCGAGACCGCCGCCGCCACGGAGACTGTGACGACGACACCGACGAGGACGACGGGATCGACACCGGCTCCGCCACGATCGCGTCCGACGGTCCGGAGAAGGGCAACCTGGATGAGTGATCCCCGATCCGTGACGGTGCTGGCGCACGGACTCGGTGGTTCGCAGTACCTGCCGGTTCCCCTCACCGGGGTGCTGATCGGCGGTGCCTGGGCTCTGACCATCTCGTTCGCCATCATCGCTCTCGCATGGCGTACACCACGGTACGGTCGCGTCGATGCCGGGCGCCCGCTACCGAACCGGCTGGCGGCGGTGGTGGACTCGTCCGTCACCCGGGGTCTGGTCGCCGGTCTCGCGCTCACCCTGACCGCTTGGTTGATCATGGCCGCGCTGTTCGGTCCGGACGCCGACGAGAACCCCCTGCCCGCTGCGTTCTATGTCCTGCTGTGGGTCGGTCTGGTGGTGCTATCTCTGCTGGTGGGTCCCGCCTGGCGGCTGCTGTCCCCCATCCGCACCGTGGTAAGGCTGACCGGAGGCGGCCATCGCTTCACCGGGTTTCGGCGCTACCCGGACGCGTGGGGACACCGGCCCGCCGTCGTGGGGCTGTTCGCATTCGTCTGGCTCGAGCTGGCCTCGCCTGCACCGAGTTCGGTGCCCGCGATACGCGCCTGGTTGCTCTGCTATCTGATCGTCACGGTGCTCGGCACGGTGATCTGTGGTGAGACCTGGCTCGATCGCGCCGATCCGTTCGGTGTGTACAGCCTGGTGACGTCGAGGTTATCGATGTTTCGTCGTGATGTGCGCACCGGGCGGTTGGTGGTCACCAGTCCGCTGAACAATCTGCCGTCGCTCCCGGTACGGCCGGGGACGGTGGCCCTGCTGGCCGTGTTGCTGGGATCGACCGCCTACGACAGCTTTTCGGCCTTCCCGTCGTGGAAGCGGTTCGTCGCCGAGCTGACGTCCGGACTCACCGACATGGCGCACACCGCCGCGGCGTGCGCGGTGTCCACCGCCGGTCTGCTCGTGTTCGTGCTGGTGGTCGCGGTGACCTTCTGGTCGGCAGCCCGTGCGGTCGGTGGGGTGTCGTCCGCCACCCGGCGGCGGTTACCCGGTGCGATGGCGCATTCGCTGATCCCCATCGTGATCGGTTACGTGCTCGCCCACTATCTGCAGTACCTGGTGGAACGCGGACAGGAGGCCGTGTTCGCTCTCGGCGATCCGCTGGACCGCGGCTGGAATGTACTGTGGCTCAGTGACACTCATCCCGAGTTCGTCATGTCGGAACATCCCACGGTGACCGTCACGTTGAAGGTCGTCTGCGTGGTGGGCGGACACATCGTCGGGGTCGCCGCCGCCCACGACGCGGCACTACGTTTACTCCCCCGCGGCCGTCAGCTGACCGGGCAGCTGACCATGATGGTGACCATGGTGATGTACACCTTCATGGGGCTGTACCTGCTTTTCGGGGGCTGATGCCGGCGGGCGGGTTCAGGGACGCACGGGCTGGGTGGGCGCGCGCAGCAGACCCGCCTCGAGATCGGCGCGGAACGAGGCGATGGTGTCGGCGGAGTCGGTCTTGTTGGTGCCGATGAACCCCGACGGGCCCCGCTTGATCCACCCGGTGACGTACATCCCCGGCATCGGGCCGTCGTCGCCGACCACCCGGCCCGCGTCGTTGGGGATGACCCCGCGTGCCTCGTCGAAGGGCAGTCCCGGCAACGCCAACCCGCGGTATCCGATCGAGGTCAGCACCAGGCCGGTGTCGACGTCGTCGAACCGATCGGTGGGTACCACGGCCCCGGCGGGTGACATCTCGTTGCGGATGAACCGGATGCCGGCGACGGATCCGTTCGCTCCGGAGACGATCTCGTGCGGGGACCGCAGGAAAGCGAACCGGATGACCGGGCCGTCGCGGTGCGGTGCACCGGCCGCCTCGGTCAGCAGGTCGAGTTTGGTCGCGGTGACCGTGTCGGATGCGGTGCCCAGCTGAGCCAGGTCACCCGCGTCCACCGTCACCGAGGCGCCGCCGTCGATGAGTCCGATCAGCTCCGGCAGGGTGAAGGCGGCTGCACCGGCGTCGCGCCTGCCCACCACCATCACCTCCTCCACCTTGGACGCACGTAGCGCGGTGAGCGCCTCGCGCGAGATGGAGGTGCTCGCAAGCGATTCCGGGTCGGCGGTGAGGATGCGGGCCACGTCCAGCGCCACGTTGCCGTTGCCCACGATCACCACGCGCGGCGTGGAGAGGTCGAAGGTGCGGTCCGCGAAGTCGGGGTGACCGTTGTACCAGCCGACGAATTCGGTGGCGCTGCACACGCCGGCGACGTCGGCCCCGGGGATCTGCAGCCGTCGGTCGGTCTCGGCACCGCCGGCCCAGATCACCGCATGCGAGCGCGCGCGCAGGTCCGCCAACGAGATGTCTCGGCCGATCTCGGTGTTCAGCAGGATCTCGAGATTGGGGTTGCGGGCCACGTCGTCGAACAACCGCATGACCTTGCGGGTGGACAGATGGTCGGGCGCCACCCCGAACCGCGCCAATCCGAACGGACGGTCGAGCCGCTCATACATCCGGATCCGGACATTGGGGTAGCGCAGCAGCTCGTCCGCGGCGTACATCGCCGACGGACCGGAGCCGACGACCGCCACCTCCACATCGCCACCGCCCGGCACCTGCAGGGGTTTGGGCTTCTGGATCGGCGCCAGCGGCAACCGCCATCCCGGATCGACCGGGAAGCGCACCGCGTCGGGCTCGGGCTCGGCGTAGTGGGCCGCGTTCACGTCGAGATAACGGAGCTGTTCGTCGGCCAACCGATGGCCGGGGACGATGGCCCCGACCGGACAGGCGCTGACGCAGGCGCCGCAGTCGACACAGGTCGATGGATCGATGTAGAGCATCTCCGAGGTCAGGAAGTCCGGCTCATCCGGCGTCGGGTGGATGCAGTTGACCGGGCATGCATAGACGCAGGAGGCGTCCCCACAACACGCCTGGGTGACGACGTGCGGCACGGATTACGCTGCCGTGTACGTCGGCTCGCTGCGGAATCGCGACGGACGGCCGCCGATGCCGAGCAACTTCCACAGCGCACGCGACACCGGGTTCATCAGGCCGCACTGCTCGCCGAGCATGCGCACGTCTCCGAACACATTGCGCAGGAACTTCTTCGACTCGTCCGACCGCCAGAAGATGTCCTTCATGACCGAGTCCGGGACGTCGAACTCACGCTGGAACGCGTTCGGCGGGACGCAGATGGCACCACACAGGACACGCATGACCACCGGGAAGGTGAGCGAGAGCAGGAACCGCGGGATCCGCCCCTTGCGGGGGATGGTCTCGCGCAGGTGGTTGTGCGCGAACGAGATGTGCCGAGCTTCCTCGGCGACGTGCAGCTGCATCACCGCGGCCATCGTCGGGTGCAGGCTGGCCCCGGTGCGCAGGAAGTCCTTCTGGATGTGGTCGATGGGCTCTTCGCCGCCGAGCACCCCGAAGAAGAAGATGGTGGGGAACACGGTGGAGGCCAGCGGCACCAGCGGGGAGATGAGACGGTATCCGACCTTGGCGCCGGGCACCTTCACCCCGGTGCGGTTCACGAACTCCTGGAACATCAGAGTGTGGTTGCACTCTTCTTTGGCCTCATGGGTGGTGTAACGGAACTCCTTGGCCCCGTTGGGCAGCTTGAAGCTGTACTGCATCAACCCGCGGATGAGGATGGACTCGAACTGCAGCCCCACCTTGGCGACATTGGCCTGGCGCCACATGCCGATCGCGATCTGCTTCTCGACCGGCTGCTCCTGGTACCACTTGTGCCGACCGATGGGGTCCACGTCGTAGGACAGGATCCACCGTTCGTCGTCGTCCACCAGCGCCATCTCGGGGGAGTCCCAGTGGATGTCGATGTACGGGTCGAAGTTGCGATGTACGGAGGCCGACGACAGGTCGTCGAGGATCTGTCCGTAGTCGGTGTCGTCGCTTTCCGGTGCCTGGGGCACGTACTTGATTGCTTGCGACATTCCGGGACCTTTCTGTGGCGCGGCCGACCCCGGGGTACGAGGTCGGTTTCTTACCTGTGACGCTAGGTAACATCTGATTTCTTGTCAACACCGATTGTCACGTCAACGCTCGTTGTCATATACCGGACGTGCGTACTGTTAGCAGGCGGCAGGCCGACGACCATGTTCCCGACCCGGCCGATACGCTGCGGTGATGAGTCAGTGGACAGCATTCGAGGTCACCGTCGCCGACCACGTCGCCGAGGTGACACTGATCGGCCCGGGTAAGGGCAACGCCATGGGTCCCGACTTCTGGCGGGAGCTGCCGGAGGTGTTCGCCGAGCTCGACGCCGACACCGAGGTGCGCGCCGTGGTGCTGGCCGGCCGCGGTAAGCACTTCTCCTTCGGTCTCGATCTGTCCGCGATGGCCGGTGAGCTGGGACCGGTTCTCGCCGGCGATGCCCTGGCCAAGACGCGTACGGAGTTCCATCGCATGGTGCTGCGGATGCAGGGTGCGACCACCGCGGTCGCGCGGTCCCGAACCCCCGTGGTCGCGGTGATCCAGGGGTGGTGCATCGGCGGGGGGGTGGATCTCATCGCCGCCGCCGACATCCGCTACGCGTCTGCCGACGCCACGTTCAGCGTCCGCGAGGCCAAGGTGGGCATGGTCGCCGACATGGGGTCGCTGCAGCGGCTGCCCGCCATCATCGGTGATGCCCACACCCGTGAGCTGGCGTTCACGGCCAAGGACATCGACGCCGACGCCGCGCTGCGCATCAATCTGGTCAACGACGTACTGCCCGATGCCGACGCGGCGCTGGCCACCGCACGGGCGACCGCGGCGCAGATCGCCGCGAATCCGCCGTTGGTGGTGCAGGGGGTCAAGGACGTCCTGGACTGGCCGCTGACCGGAACCGTGGACGACGGCCTGCGCTACGTCGCAGCCTGGAACGCCGCATTCCTGCCGTCCAAGGACATCGGCGAGGCCATCAGCGCCATCTTCGAGAAGCGGCCCCCGTCGTTCACCGGGGAGTGATGTTCACCGGCGAAAGACTCCCGTCAGGGTCGACTCGGGGTGACAATCGGGTATGGCCTACGACGCCGCCCTCGCCGACCGCATCCGCGACCTGATGGAGACCGAGGGCGTGGTGACCGAGAAGCGCATGTTCGGCGGACTCGCTTTCCTGGTGCAGGGTCACATGGCCGTGGCCGCGAGCGGCAACGGTGGGCTGATGACCCGGGTCGCGCCGGATGACACCGATGCGCTGCTGGTGCTGCCGCATGTGCAACCGATGGTGATGAGCGGACGACAGGCCCGCGGGTGGGTCCGGGTGACGGCCGAGGGGATCGGTACCGACGAACAACTCCAGGAGTGGATCGACCGTGCCGCGGACGTCGTGCGAACCCTGCCGCCCAAGAGCTGAGCGCCGTGAGAGGTCGGGAGCGTGCCACCGACGGGGGTCAGACGACGACGTTGACCATCCGTCCCGGCACCACGATCACCTTGCGCGGCTCCTTGCCGTCGAGGAGCGGGATGATCTTCGGGTCGGCCAGCGCCGCGGCCTGCGCAGCGTCGTTGTCGGCGTCCACGGCGACGGTGATACGGGTGCGCACCTTGCCGTTCACCTGCACCGGCAGTTCGATGGTCTCCTCGACCAGCCAGGTCTCGTCGGCGACGGGGAAGGCCGAGACGGCCAGCGGGGTGTCGTGGCCGAGACGGGCCCACAGTTCCTCGGCCAGGTGCGGCGCCACCGGTGCCGCCATCGCGACGAGGGGTTCCACCGCCGATCGCGGCGCACCCGCTCCGTAGTTCTTGGTCAGCAGGTTGGTGAGTTCGGTCAGTTTCGCGATCGCGGTGTTGTTGCGCAGCGCGGCGTAGTCCTCACGGACTCCGGCGATCGTCTTGTGCACCAGCTTGTTCGCCTCGTCGGACGGCTCGTCGCCGGTGACCCGGACGGCACCGGTCTCCTCGTCGACCACCAACCGCCACACCCGCTGCAGGAAGCGCTGCGCGCCGACCACGTCCTTGGTCGCCCAGGGGCGGGACTGATCGAGCGGACCCATGAACATCTCGTACACCCGCAGGGTGTCGGCGCCGTAGTCGCGGCAGATGTCGTCCGGCGCAACGGAATTCTTCAGGGATTTGCCCATCTTGCCGTACTCCCGGGTGACCGGGTCGCCGGCGTAGGAGAATCCGTCCGCGGTCTCCTCGACGGCCTCGGCGGGCACGTACACACCGCGGTCGTCGGTGAAGGCGTAGGCCTGGATCATGCCCTGGTTGTAGAGGCGCCGATACGGCTCCGACGACGACACGTGGCCCAGGTCGAACAGCACCTTGTGCCAGAACCGGGAGTAGAGCAGATGCAACACGGCGTGTTCCACCCCGCCGACGTACAGGTCGAGGCCACCCGGGTCGTCGGGTCCGTGCAGATCGGGGCGCGGCCCCATCCAGTAGGCCTCGTTCTCCGGCGCGACGAAGCGTGACTCGTCGGTCGGGTCGATGTACCGCAGCTGATACCAGGAGCTACCCGCCCACTGCGGCATCACGTTGGTGTCGCGGGTGTAGGTCTGCACGCCGTCGCCGAGGTCGAGGTCGACGGTGACCCAGTCGGTGGCCTTGGCCAGCGGGGGAGCGGGTTCGCTGTCGGCGTCGTCCGGGTCGAAGGACACCGGGGCGTAGTCGTCGACCTCGGGGAGCAGCACCGGCAGCATCGACTCCGGCAGGGCGTGCGCTCGACCGTCGGCGTCGTAGACGATGGGGAAGGGTTCGCCCCAGTACCGCTGCCGGGCGAACAGCCAGTCGCGCAGCTTGTACTGGATGGTGCCGCGGCCGGAGCCGTCGGCCTCCAGCCGCTCGATGACCGCGGCCTTGGCCGCGTCGACGCCCAGGCCGTTCAGGAAGTCGGAGTTCACCGCGGGCCCGTCGCCGACGAAGGCCTCCTCGGTCACACCCTGGTCGGAGCCGATGACCTCGCGGATGGGCAGCCCGAAGGCGGTGGCGAACTCGTGGTCGCGGATGTCGTGGGCCGGGACGGCCATGATCGCACCGGTGCCGTACCCGAGCAGCACATAGTCGGCGATGAACACCGGCACCCGCTCACCGTTGACCGGGTTGACGGCGAAGGCGCCGGTGAAGACACCGGTCTTCTCCTTGTTCTCCTGTCGCTCCAGGTCGGATTTGGCGGCGATCGTCGCGCGGTACCGCGCGATCGCATCGGCGGGGGTGTCGGCGCCACCGGTCCATCGGGGATCGGTGTCGGCGGGCCAGGCCGCCGCCGTCACCTGATCCACCAGCTCGTGCTCGGGCGCGAGAACCATGTACGTGGCCCCGAACAGGGTGTCCGGACGGGTGGTGAAGACGTCGATCACGGCGTCGGAGTCGGCGACGGAGAAGGCCACCTGGGCACCGCGGGATCGTCCGATCCAATTGCGCTGCATGGTCTTCACCTTGTCCGGCCAGTCCAGTCGGTCCAGATCGTCGAGCAGCCGGTCGGAGTAGGCGGTGATCCGCATCATCCACTGCCGCAGACGTTTCCGGAACACGGGGAAGTTGCCACGGTCGCTGCGGCCGTCGGCGGTGACCTCCTCGTTGGCCAGCACGGTGCCCAGACCCGGACACCAGTTGACCAGCGAATCGGACTGATAGACCAGCCGGTGGTCGTCGATGATCTCGGCGCGACGCTGCGGACTCAGCTCGTCCCAGACGGCGCCCGCGGGGAGCGGACGGGTGCCCGCGGCGAACTCGTCGACGAGCTCGGCGACGGGCCGGGCCCGGGCCTGTTCGGCGTCGTACCAGGAGTTGTAGATCTGCAGGAAGATCCACTGGGTCCAGCGGTAGAACCCCACGTCGGTGGTCGCCACCCGCCGCCGCTCGTCGTGGCCGAGTCCCAGGCGCCGGATCTGCGCGAGGTACCGCTCGATGTTGGCCTCGGTGGTGGTGCGCGGGTGGGTGCCGGTCTGGACCGCGTACTGCTCGGCGGGCAGACCGAACGAGTCGAAGCCCATGGTGTGCAGCACGTTGCGGCCGTTCATCCGCTGATACCGGGCGAACACGTCGCTGCCGATGAAGCCGAGCGGGTGGCCGACGTGCAACCCCGACCCGGACGGGTAGGGGAACATGTCCTGGATGAACAGCTTCGCGTCGTCGGAACCGTAGGCCGCGACGTCACCGCCCAGCGGGCCCACCGGGTTCGGGGCCTCGAAGCAATGGCGATCGTTCCAGATCTGCTGCCAGCGGGCCTCGATCTCGCCTGCCAGCTCTGCGGTGTAGCGGTGCTGCGTCACACGGACCAGCGTAAAGCGTGCCGACACCCCATTTCGCCACCGGTCGGCCCGGGGCCGCGGGCGCAGATTCGGAGCGGACCGCTCCCGGCTCGTATGCTGATCGGCGTGTCTGTCGCTGCCGTCGTCGTCGCCGTCCTGAGCCTGCTGCTCGCGGTCGGCTGGGTGAGCATCGGCACCCTCGGTCTCGTCGGTCGACTCCCGCGGAACCGCTGGGTGGGGGTGCGGTCGGCGGAGACGATGCGGTCGCCCGACCATTTCGCGCTGGCCAACCGCGGCGCCGGACCCGGGATCATCGGGGCCGGGTTGATCGTGGCGATGGGCGGTCTGCTCGCGCTCGGCATCGGCGGGGGCGTCGGGCTGCTGTTCGCGGTGCTCGGTGTGGTCGCCGGTGCGGTGGTGGCCGGGGTGGCCAGTGGTTACGCGGTCCGCGCGGTGTCCGTGCTGGGAGAACCCGCGACCGACTGCGGCGTCGGTGGGGGATGCGGCAGCTGCGCGTTACAGGGTGCGTGCAGCCCCGACGGCACCGCCGCCGCGGGCTGACCCGTGGCCGCGCGGTTCCACCCCGGCCGATTCCATGTCGACGGGTTCATCCTTGTCCTGCTCGCCACCGTCGCGGTGGCGACGGTGTTCCCCGCTCGTGGCGAGGCGGTGGACGTGCTCAGGTGGGTGGTGGTCGCCGCGATCGCGCTGCTGTTCTTCCTCTACGGCGCGCGGATGCATCCCCGGGAGGCGGTGCGGGGCCTGACCCACTGGCGGCTGCACCTGACCATCCTGGCGTTCACCTTCGTCGTGTTCCCGCTGGTGGGATTGGCGCTGCGTCCGTTGGTCGCACCGACGTTCGGGACCTCGCTGTATGTGGGTGTGTTGTTCACCTGTCTGCTCCCGTCGACCGTGCAGTCGTCCATCGCGTTCACCTCGATGGCACGCGGCAACGTGGCCGGAGCGGTGGTGAGCGCGTCGGTGTCGAACCTGCTGGGCGTGGTGGTCACCCCGCTGCTGGCCCTGGCCCTGCTGACCACCTCGGGTGACGTACACATCTCGGCGTCCTCGATCGTCACGATCGTGCTGGAGATCCTGGTGCCGTTCCTGGTCGGTCAGGCGGCGCGACCGCTGGTCGCCGGTGTCCTCTCCCGGCACGCCAGACCCACCAAGCTGGTCGACCGCGGGTCGATCGTGCTGGTGGTCTACTCCGCCTTCGGCGAAGGCGTACGCGAGGGCATCTGGTCGAAGGTCGACTGGTGGCAGATCCTCGCGCTGATCGCCGGGGCAGCGGTCATCGTCGCGGTGATGCTGTCGTCGACCCGATGGGTCGCGCGGCGCTGGGGCTTCGACCGTGCCGACGTGATCGCCATCCAGTTCTGCGGGACCAAGAAGAGCCTCGCCACCGGTCTGCCGATTGCCGCGGTGCTGTTCACCGGACAGCCGATCGGGCTGATCGTGCTACCGCTGATGATCTTCCACCAGGTGCAGTTGATGATCTGCGCGTGGCTGGCCGGGCGGTACTCCCGGACGGCGCCGTCGCGGGACGACGGGGTGCCTGTGGTTGCCGGGCCAGGCGCCTGAGCCCCCGTCGCCGAGATGACGTCGAGCCGCGCTCTCTCGTCAATTCCGTTCGAGGTCGATCGGATGGGTCGCGAACAGCGGCAGCGGCCACGGTTGACGACGCAACACCGCCGACCACACGTCGGTCTGCGGCGACGCCAGCAGATCACCGGGCATGGCCGAGGCCACGATCCAGCTGTCGCGCGCGAGTTCGTCCTCGAGTTGTCCGATACCCCAACCGGAGTATCCCGCGAAGATCCGCACACCCTCGACCTGACCGGCGAGCAAATCCGGATCCGTGTCGAGGTCGACGAGCACAACCCGACCGTTGACCGGACGCAACCCGGGTACCAGGTCGGGGTCGACCCCGCGCCGCACCACTCCCATGCACAGCGCCGAGTCCTGCTTGACCGGTCCGCCCACGAAGACCGCTCGCGGCGAGGCCGCGATGTCGGTCCAACTCGGCAGCAGGTTGTGTACCGCTGTCTGACTCATCCGATTGATGACCACGCCGAGGCTGCCGGCGTCGTTGTGCTCGATGATGTAGACCACGGTGCGCCGAAAGGTGGGTTCGGAGAGGTCCGTGGCGGACACCAGCGCGGTGCCTGCCCGGATGCGGCGGGGGTCGACGGTGTCCTCGTCGGAGCGTGGTCGGTCGGGTCCCTCGGTCCCCCCGGGATCACTTTCGTCGTCCGCTCCCACCCCGTCATCATCGCACTATTCTCGAACCGTGACCTCCCTCCGCCGTTTTCTGACCGCGCCGGGGCTTCTCCGGTTGTTGTCGGTGCGGCTCGGTAGTCAGGTCACGGATGGTCTGTTCCAGGCCGCGCTCGGCGGGGCGATCCTGTTCAATCCCGAACGCCATTCCGACCCGCTCGCCGTGGCCGGTGGATTCGCGGTCCTGCTGCTGCCGTACTCGTTCATCGGCCCGTTCGCGGGAGCCCTGCTCGACCACTGGGCCCGGCGCACGGTGCTGATCTGGGCCAACGTGTTCCGCGCCCTGAGCATCACCCTGGTCGCGGTGGCGGTGGCGACCGGTTGCGGTGACTCGGTGGTGTTGTTGCTGGCGCTGGTGGTCACCGGGGCGAGTCGTTTCGTGGCGTCCGGTCTGTCGGCCGCGCTGCCGCATGTGATCGAACGGGAACGCCTGGTGGGGACCAACGCCTTCTTCACCACCATCGGCGCGGTCGCATTGGCGGTCGGCGCCGGTCTCGCGGTCGCGTTCCGCGCGATGTTCGGCGCCGACAACGTGGGCAGCGCGCTGACCATCTCCACGGGGATGGTGCTGGCCCTGCTCGCCGCCGCCCTGGCCAACGGGTTCGAACGGTTCCGATTGGGTCCCGACGAACCGGACGAGTCGACGCACACCGCGGTGCATGCGGTGGCCGTGGGTCTGTTGCACGGTGCGCGAGCGGCCTGGCGGGCGCCGAGCGTGGTGTCGGCCCTCTCGGCGATCGGTGCGCACCGGCTGGTTTTCGGGCTCAACACGCTGATGCTCCTGGTGCTGACCAAACACTCCACCCTCGGTGGTGGGGGACTGACCGGTATCAGCCTGGTCGCGGCGCTGACCGCGGGGGGGTTGTTCCTGGCCGCGGTCATCACCCCGCTCTCCGTCAACCGCATCGGACGGCAACGCACGCTGCTCGTCGCACTGGGGGTCGGCGTGGTGGCGGAGACATCGCTGGTCACCCTCGACTCGGTGGTGATCTGCGTCTCGGCGCTGGTGCTGGGACTCATCGGACAGATAGCGAAGCTCTGCGGGGACGCGGCCATGCAGATGGACGTCGACGACACCCACCGCGGGCAGGTCTTCTCGTTCCAGGACGCGGTGTTCAACGTCGCGTACGTCGCCGCGATCACCTGCGCCGCACTCACCATCGCTCCCGACGGTCGGTCACCGGGGCTGCCAGCCCTCGGTGCGGTCCTGTACGCGATCGGGATGGTCGTGGTGGTGCTGTGCGGTCGCCGGGTGGTCGACCGCGTCGATACACCGCGCGGCACGGTGGCGCGGCTGAGCTGACGCCGCGGTCAGCGGTTGACCGGTCCGCCGAACCCGAAGCCGGCGTCGCGTGGGGTGAGGGCGCGGTCGGCGGTGCCGTCCCCGTCGGTGTCGATCACCACCGCGTCGAACGCGCCGTCGCCGTCGGTGTCCAGGTACATCCGTTCCACCTGCAGCGTCCCGCTCGCCACCCTGCCGCGCACCAGCAGCCCGTCGGCCCGGCCGTCATGGTCGTCGTCCACCAACAGGTCGTCGGCCTGCCCGTCGCCGTCACCGTCCACGGTCGCCGTGTCGGTGTGGTGGGTGGCACCGCCCGGGTCGGTGTAATCCAGACCGGTGGTCGGTTCCGGTTCGGGTGCGGTGGCCGTCGGTGCGGCGGGGGAGTCCGGGCCGGAGGCATCGGAGTGTGGACCGCCGACCGACCGCTCCCACAACCCCCGGCCACCGTCGGCGAAGAAGTGGTCGAGGTGTCCGTCGTCGTCGAGATCCAGACCGACGCGATCGGCATCGCCGTTGCCGTCGGAGTCCCACATCGCGTCGTCGTACCGACCGTCGCCGTCGAAGTCGACACGCACCGCGTCCTGCCGGCCGTCACCGTCGACATCGAGGTCGGAGGCCGATCGCCAGTGCGTCAGTTCACCGTCACCGAGGCCGAACGCGTAGGCGATTCCGGGGTCCATGCCGTTTGGACGCGCCAGGTGGTGAGGGGGTTCCGCACGCAGGATGCGGTGCCGTCACAGGCCCGGAAGGGGACGCGGGGGCACGAGGCTCACCCCACGATGGGTGTCCCGGGTAACACCGGGATGCCTTTCGTTCGACATACGAATGAAAGGGTCGGACAACACACGGGTCGGGGATGGGAGATCGACATGGCTCTGCGGACACGACTGATCGGCACACTGTCGGGGGCACTGGCGCTCACCGCGGTCGGGATCGGCGCCGGGGACGCCCAGGCCGACACCACCACCTACTTCTCCACCGGGCCGTTCAACTGCTCGATCGACGACTCCGGTCGGGTGGGTTGCGACCTGACCAGCCCGACCACGATGTACATCAAGGCCGCGGACGGCAGCACCACAACCGTCGAGCAGGTCCGCGAGGTGGTCGTCGACGACCCGAACACGCCCGCACATCCCGGGCCGGGCGACGGCACCCCGAACACCCTGCCCGGTGGTAATCCGTCCATCACGCAGGTTGGTCACCCGGTCGGCTCCGGCGCCGAGTCGGGGTCCGAGGTGAGCCGCGGCGGCTCGTACTGCAAGACCGGTTTCCATGCGGCGGTCTACTGCGCCAACGGCGCGCACGGGTTCAGCTACTACGAGGCCGTCAACGCCTACTGAACTGATCCCGGTCGAGATGATCGACACCCGGTGGGTCGCGGCGGCGCGCCCACGAGTACGGCGTCGGTAGGTTGAGACCGTGTACGTCAGTGAGCTCGGCGAGCCGTGGCATCGCGCGCGCGTGGAGCCGGCCCTCACCCACCTCGACTCGGCGTCGGCGGCGCGGTCGTCGAACCGGGTGATCGAGTCCCTGACCGAGCACCTCTGGCGGGAGGCCGAACACGGTTCGTATGTCGCGGCGGCTGCCGTGGCCGGCCGGCTCGAACAATGCCGTGCCGACCTGTCGACGTTGGTCGGGATGGGGCCCGACGAGGTGGTGTTCCGAGACGGTTCGACGGCCGCCCTGCGCGCGCTGCTGAACCGGTGGGATCTCCCCGCCGCGGCCACCGTCTGGGTCGGCGAGAACGAATACGGTCCGAACCTCGACGAATTCGCCCGGCGGGGCCTGACGGTGCAGACCGTGCCGTCGACCGACGAGGTCGGGACACGGGTGGACGTCGATGCTTTGGCCGGCCGATTGCGCTCGGCGCGACCCGACGTCATCCACCTCTGTCATCTGGGCTCGTACAACGGGGTGGTGCAACCGCTGGGGCGGATCGTCGAGCTCGCCCACGCGGCTGGGGTGCCGGTGGTGGTGGACGCCGCCCAGTCCCTCGGACAGACCGACTGCGCGTTCGGTGCGGACGCCGTGTACGGCACCAGTCGTAAGTGGCTCACCGGCCCGCGCGGCGTGGGTTTCGTCGGTGTGCGATCCGACGGATTGCTGCGCGCGGAGATCGACGATCCACAGACCTTCATCGCCGGGCGTCTCGGGCTGGGGGTCGCAGTGCGAGAACTGCACGACGTCGGGATCGAACGGGTGCACCGGGAACTCGCCCGCGTCGGCGCGGTGACCCGGGAGCGAGTGGCCGATGTCGACGGGTGGGTACTGCGTGAGTCGGTCGACGAACCGTCGGCGATCGTCACGCTGGCCCCGCCGATCGGATGGGAGCCAGCCGACGTACTCGCGGCCAAGGTCCGATTGCAGTCGTCCGGGATCCTGGTGACCTGCGCGGATAGCTGGCGGGCGCCACTGACCGCCGACGGGTCGGTGCTGCGGTTCAGCCCCCATCTCGGGGTGCGGTACGACGATCTCGACCGGTTGGTCGGCGAGCTGCGGGCGATGGGGCGGTGACGGCCCACTCGACGCGGGTTTCGGCCCACTCGACGGGGATGACGGCCCGTTCGACGGCTGGGGTCAGCCGGGGCCCTCGTCGGCATGGTCGCTGCCCGGGTGTTCGCTGCCCGGGTGTTCGCGGGCCCACCAGGCGCGCAATTCGGCGACCGCCTCGTCATGTTCGAGGGGTCCGCGGTCCAGCCGCAGCTCCTTGAGGAATCGCCAGGCCCGGCCCACCTCAGGTCCCGGGGGGACGTCGAGCAACTCCATGATGGCGTTCCCGTCGAGGTCGGGGCGCACCTTCTGCAGGTTCTCCTGCTCCGCGAGCGTGGCGATGCGACGCTCGAGGTCGTCGTAGTCGCGCTGCAGCTTCTGCGCGCGGCGGGCATTGCGGGTGGTGCAGTCGGCGCGCACCAACTTGTGCAGCCGACCGAGCAACGGTCCGGCGTCGGTGACGTAGCGGCGAACCGCGGCGTCGGTCCAGGTGCCCTCGCCGTATCCGTGGAACCGCAGGTGCAGGAACACCAGTTGCGCGACGTCGTCGACGGTCGCCTTGGGGAACTTCAGGGCCCGCAGCCGCTTGCGCACCATCTTCGCGCCCACCACCTCGTGGTGATGGAAGCTGACGCCGCCGTTCGGTTCGAACTTGCGGGTGGCCGGCTTGCCGATGTCGTGCAGGAGGGCCGCCCATCGCAGGATCAGGTCGGGGTCGCCGGTCTCGAGATCGATCGCCTGCTGCAACACAGTCAGCGAGTGGGTGTAGACGTCCTTGTGCTGATGATGTTCGTCGATGGCGAGCTTCATCCCGGGCACCTCAGGAAGCACCAACGCGGCCAGTCCGGTCTCCGTCAGCAGATCCATCGCCTCCACCGCGTGCTCGCCGAGGATCAGCTTGTTCAGCTCGGCGGCGATGCGCTCGACGGTGATGCGGGTCAGCTGATGGGCCATCCCCTCGACGGCCGCGACGACCCGCGGGCTGGGTGTGAAACCCAGCTGGGCGACGAACCGCACCGCCCGCAACATCCGCAGCGGATCGTCGTCGAAGGACTCCTGCGGCGTGGCCGGGGTGTCGAGGACCCCGGCCAGCAGGGCCGTCATCCCGTCCAACGGGTCGACGAACTCCTGCTCACCGCCGGCGCCGATCCGCACGGCCATCGCGTTGACCGTGAAGTCCCGGCGGACCAGGTCGGCGTCGAGGGTCTCGCCGTAGGTGACCACCGGATTGCGACCGACCCGGTCGTAGGCCTCGTGACGGAAGGTGGTGATCTCGATCTGATGGTCGCCGTGTCGGGCGCTGACCGTGCCGAAGGCGATGCCGGTGTCCCACACCGCGTCGGCCCAGCCGCGCAGCAATTCCTGCACCTGCTCGGGGCGGGCGTCGGTGGTGAAGTCCAGGTCCTGGCCCAACCTGCCGAGGACGGCGTCCCGCACGGACCCGCCGACGAGGTACAGCTCGTGTCCGGCCGCGGCGAACCGGTCACCGAGGGGTTCGAGTGTGTCGTTCACCCCGCGCAAGGTCACCACGGCCTGCGCCAGCAACCGCATCCGCCGCTCGGACGCCCCGGGTTCCGACACGCCTGGGCCCGGTACACCTGTCACGGGGTGACAGCTTAGGTGATGCCCCGAGCGCGGATCGAGACCCCGCGAGACCCACCGATCAGGGGTCGGTGACGGTGCTCGCCGAGGTGCGCCGGTCAACGAACAGCAGGTTACCGGCGGCTAGCATCATGGGGGTGTCCGCCGATTCCACCGACCCGAACCGCGACGTCGCGGCGCCGCGGTCGGGCGACTCCCGGTCACGGGCGGGGGAGAGCGGGGCACATCAACCCGTGCCGACGCCGCCCGGACCCCGCCGCGAGGCAGGTCAGACCGGGGAGTCGGGCGAGCGAGGTGACAAGCGCAGGCGCCGCCGCGGACGGCGTCGTGGCGCACGCGGCAAGAAGAAGGCCCAGCCGACCGGTGAATCGTCGGCGGCCGCCGACCGATCGGGCGGCCCCCAGAACAGTGGCCCCCACCCCAGGGGAGCCCAGAACGATGACGTCGACGACGGTGGAGCCTGGGACGACGGCGCCCCGGACACGCACGCGACACCCGGTCCGTCGGGTCAGGGTTCGTCGGCGAACCGACCCAACGCGGCAGTCGGGCCCTCGCCCGCCGATCTGACGACCACCGACACCGCGCGCCGGTCGCGCCGTAATCGCGCGGTGAAACCGTCCGACGTCAGCCGTAATCACCGGCTGCGGGCCCAGAACGCGGCCCGCGGCACCTCCGCCCAGCGGTCGGGGTCCAACGGGCGAACCGCCGACGCCGCGGCGGGCGGTGACGGCGTCGGCGCTCCCACCGGGGTGCCGACGACCGACCGGGCCGGCCGGGCCAAGGGCGCGGGCGACCCGAAACGCGAACCCGTCGGCGGACACGATCGCGGTCGGGCGGCCCACAACCGCGATCGGGGGGCCAACCACCCCCGGATGCGGACGGTGCGGGAGACCTCCGCCGGTGGTCTGGTGGTCTCGGGTATCGAGGGTGACGGTGAGCCGTTGCGCGCCGCGTTGATCGGCCGGGTGGACCGTCGCGGGCGGATGATGTGGTCGCTGCCCAAGGGCCACATCGAGACCGGGGAGACCGCCGAGCAGACCGCGATCCGGGAGGTCGCCGAGGAGACCGGCATCGAGGGGACGGTGCTCGCATCGCTGGGCAAGATCGACTACTGGTTCGTCAGCGAGGGCAAACGCATACACAAGACCGTGCACCACTATCTGATGCGGTTCACCGGTGGTGAGCTCTCCGACGCCGACTACGAGGTCGCCGAGGTGGCGTGGGTGCCCTTCACCGATCTCGGTCGCACCCTGACCTACTCCGACGAGCGACGCCTGGCACGGGCCGCCGAAGACGTCATCGCCGACCTGACCGCCGATCCGTCGCGGATCGCGCAGTCGGAGGCGGACTCCATCCGCACCCAGCCGAACGCCTACGAGAAGGCGGCCGCGGCCCGCAACCAACGGCGCAACGAGACACCGCCCGTGGCAGGGCGGCCCCGCCGGCGCCGGCGCGGCGGTAAGAAGCAGCACGGGCAGTCACCCGCGACCGCGGGCCGCGGCGGCACCGGAGACCGCGGCCGGGACAACGGCGCGGCAGACTCGGGCCCCGATCCGACTTGACCGCGAAGCGCAGGTCGGTCCGACCGACCATCTCCGGCGTGGCCGTGGTGCTGCTCGTGGTGTTGCTCGGATGGTTGCCGGCGGGACTGCCCCGAGCCGCCGCCGCGCCGGGTGCCCTGAACAGCACCTTCCTGTCGGTGCAGGTGGGGTCGTTGACGCCGTCGACGGTCACCACCACGAGCCCCGACACCGTCACGGTGGCCGGCGATATCCGCAACGTCGGCGACCGACCGGTCCGCGACATCTCGGTCCGGCTACAGCGGGCACCGGCGGTGAACACCGCCCCCGGCCTGCGCGCCGCGTTGGCCCGCGACGCATCCACCTTCGACGTCACCACCCCGTTCGTCTCCATACCCGGAACCCTCGCCGCCGGGCAGCAGGTGTCGTTCCGATTGCAGGTCCCGTTGTCCGACGGGGGTCTGCGGATCGACACGCCGGGCGTCTTCCCGTTGCTGGTCAACGTGAACGGCACCCCCGACTACGGACAGCAGGCCCGCCTCGACGACTCGCGCACCATGCTGAGCGTGCTGGGGCTACCGCCGGACAAGGCGCGCGCCGAGACGGTTGCACAGGATTCCACCGCGGACGACTCCGACACCGGGGACTCCGCCGCCGACGGCAGCAGCGCGACCCCGATGACCAACGGGTCGATCGCCCCGGACACCCGCTCACCCAGCGACTTCACCATGCTGTGGCCGCTGTCGGCGACACCGCAGCTCGCCGCGGGTGTACCCGGTGGGGGCGACCAACCGGTGCGGCTGATCAGCGACAGTCTCGCCGGGTCGTTGAGCAACGGCCGACTGGCCGGGTTGTTGTCGGCGGTGGACGACGCGACCGCCGACGCCGATTCCAAACTGTCGCGCAGCCTGTGTCTGGCCGTCGACCCCGACCTGCTGGTCACGGTGCAGGCGATGACCGGCGACTACGAGGTGACCACCGACCCCACCGATCCTCGGGCACCGACGCGGGCGGGCACCGGTTCCGCCGCGGCCAAGACCTGGCTGGACCGTCTGCGCCGGGTGGCCGACCGGCTGTGCGTCGTCGCGACGCCGTTCGCGCAGGTCAGCCCGGATGCGTTGGCCCGTGTCGGTGACGTGGGGCTGACCGGTGCCGGATTGTCGGCTCCCGCGGACATCGTGGATGCGGTACTCGGGGTGCGCAGCGTGCGTGGTCTCACGCTGCCGCCCAACGGAGTGCTCACGGCCGCGGCCGCGACCATGCTCGGCAAGGGGGCCAAGGCGGTGGTGGCCCAGAGCACCGTCACCACCGACGACCCGGCCGCCGAGGGACGGTTCCGGATCGGTGACGACACGGTGGCCACCTACGACCCGGCCGTCACCACCGCGTTGGCCGCGTTGGGCCGGGCCCCGGCGACACCCGCGCTGACCCGCGCGAACCAACGGTTCCCGCTCGACGACGAGTCGGCGGTCAGCAGGCGTGCCGCCGCCACCGCGGCGCTGGCGTACAGCCCGCTGATCCCGTCCGACACCGCCGCGGACGCCGACCCCGCGCGGCAGTCCGCGGCGGGCCGCAGCGAGTTGGTGGTGCCACCCCCCATCTGGGACGCCACCGGTGACGACGCCGCGGCGGTGCTGGACACCGCATCGATGCTGGTGGAATCGGGGGTGGCCAACCCCCGCTCGCTGCCCGACCTGTCCGACGCGCTGTCGCGCACCACGACCACCGGTCGATCGGTGTTGCCGCCGGACACCACCGTCGGTGGCACGTATGTCTCCACCGGCACCGTGAACACCGTGCGAGGGGTGACCGACCGTACGTGGCAGTTGCAGGGCTCGATGGTGCAGCGCTCCGACGCCGACCTCTCACCGCAGACCTATCTGGCCCCGCTGCACGAGGACATGCTGCGGGCGATGCACACCAACCCGGAGGGCACCGTCGCGGACGTGCAGACCGGTGCCGCCGCGTCGCAGGCTCGACTGACCGCGACCACCGCGACACTGTCGGCCATGCGGGCGTCGGTCAGCATCCTCGACCCGGGCGGTGGGTACACGCTCGCCTCCGAGCGCAGTCCGCTGCTGTTGGTCATCCGCAACGACCTCCCGGTCCCCATCCGGACGCGGTTGAGCACGTCGGCTCCGGAGGAGCTGAAAATCGACGACGCCGGAGTGATCGAGGTCCCGCCACGGGGCACCCGGCAGATCCAGGTGCCCGCCACGGCGAACTCGTCGCGGTCGGTGCGGGTCAACATGTCGCTCTCGACCACCACCGGGGTGACGTTGGGCAGCGGTGTGTCGCTGTCAGTACATTCCAACGCATATGGAAAGCCACTCTTCTGGATCACCGTGGTCGCCGGGGTCCTGCTGGTATTGCTCTCGGGCCGGCGTCTCTGGCGTCGGTTCCGCGGTCGCCCCGACCCCGCCGACCTCGATCGCCCCGAACCCGACGAGCGGGAGCGCATGATGGCCCAGAGTCACTTCCACCACAGTTCACGGCGACCACCGCTCGACGACGTGGTGCTGCTCCCCGGTGAGGCGCCGGACACCGCGGGGTCTCGATCGTCCTCCGGAGCCGCCCGACCGCATCCGACCGAGGGATCCGACTCGTGACCGACCGGCACAGCAGCGGTCACGGCGGCGACCCCGACACCTCCCCATCGGTGTCCGGATCCGAGTCGTCACCGGTCACCGGCTCGGGTCGGCGGGCGGCCCCGCGTCGGGTGCTCCCCGGTGCGGGCCCGGATCCGCGGGCCGCCACCCCCGCCGACCCGCAGGCGTCCCCCACCGGGTCCACCCGCCGCCGCCGACAGGTCGGCGCGCAGACCACGGTCCCGGGTCCCGTCGCGGACACACCGACCGCCGGTGGCAGCACGGCCGGCACCCCCACCGCCGTCGCCGACCCGCCGGAAGCGCCCGCCAGGCGTCGCGACCAGGGTGACGCCGGCGTGTTGCGGACCAGCGGGTCCATCGCCATCGCCACCCTGACCAGCCGTATCACCGGGTTCATCCGCACCGTACTGGTGCTGGCCATGCTCGGACCGGCTGTCGCCTCGTCGTTCCAGGCCGCGTACGTGCTGCCGAACATGGTCGCCGAGGTGGTGCTGGGGGCGGTGCTGACGGCAATCGTCATCCCGGTCCTGGTCCGGGCGGAGGCCGAGGACGACGACGGTGGAGCCGGGTTCATCAACCGGATCTTCACCGTCGCGTCGCTGCTGCTCGGGGCGGCCACGGTGATCGCGCTGATCGCCGCGCCGTTGCTCACGCTGCTCAACCTGGGCGACGGCAAGGTCAACCGTCCACTGGCCACCGGCCTGGCCTACCTGCTCCTCCCCGAGATCCTCTTCTACGGGATGTCGGCCCTGTTCATCGCGATCCTCAACATGAAGGGCCTCTTCAAACCGGGGGCCTGGGCACCCGTCCTGAACAACATCGTGCAGATCGTCACCCTGGTCGCCTACGCGGTCGCACCGGGGGACATCTCGCTGAACCCGGTCCGGATGGGCGACACCAAACTCCTCATCCTGGGTATCGGCACCACCCTGGGGGTGGTCGCTCAGGCCACCGTGCTGCTGCCCCACCTGCGCAGGGCCGGGGTACGGCTGCGCTGGCAGTGGGGTATCGACGACAGACTCAAGAAGTTCGGCAACATGGCGTTGGCCATCGTCTTCTACGTGGCCGTACTGCAGGTCGGGCTGATCATCACCTATCGCATCGCCGCCCACGCGACGGCGTCCGGCGTCAGCGTCTACGCCACCCACTGGCAGCTGCTGCAGCTGCCGTACGGGGTGCTCGGAGTGACCATCCTGACCGCGATCATGCCGCGGCTGTCGCGCAACGCCGCCGCCAAGGACACCAACGCGGTGGTCGACGACCTGTCGCTGGCCACCCGACTGACGATGGTCGCACTGGTCCCCGTGATCAGCTTCATGACGTTCTTCGGACCGGCCATCGCGCTGGCCGTGTTCAACTTCGGCAAGTTCGACACGCACGCCGCCGACCAGCTCGGATCGGTGTTGTCGTGGGGTGCGTTCACGATGATCCCGTACGCGATGACGCTGGTGCAGCTGCGGGTGTTCTACGCCCGCGAGGATGCCTGGACGCCGACGCTGATGGTCGTCGGGATCACCGCGGTGAAGGTGGTCGCGTCCTACCTGGGTCCGGTGTTGTTCAGCGATCCCGAGTTGGTGGTCCGATGGCTCGCACTGTCCAACGGGCTGGGGTACCTGGTCGGTGCGGTGGTCGGGCACTGGTTGCTGCGTCGCCGGTTGGGCGACGTGCGCATGACCAACGTGTCCCGCACCACCGCACTGGTGCTCATCGCGGGTATCGCGTCGAGTGCGGTGATCTGGGCACTGTCGAAGGCCTCCGGGCTCAGCGGCCTCGCCTCCGGGCACGGCAAGATCGGCTCGATCTGCTATCTGCTGCTGACCGCGGTGTTCGCTCTCGGACTCGCCTACCTGGCCCTGGTGGCGCTGCGGGTGCCCGACGTCATCGCCATCAGCGTCTCGCTGCGCCGCGTGCTGGGTCGATTCATCCCCGCGCTGGCGCCGACGTCGACCCCCGACACCGAGGTCGCCCCGACGATGACCGTGCAGTTCCCGCGGATCAACGGCGACGAGGCGCTCCCGTATTCTGGTCAGGTACAGGTGCTGCGCCGCTTCGACCAGGGAACGGCCAGTTGGCAGGCATATTCGGAGCACAGCGGCGGGGCCGTCGGCACCGTCCGACCGGGCATGCCGCGCGATCTGCGATACCGCAGGAGGGGAGTGGGGCAGGTGGCCGACCGCAACGCTCCGGGTGCCGGGTCGCCGACCGATCGCACAGGCCCCGAGGGCACTGTGGACACCAGCGCCGGGTCCGGTCCCGTGGCCCGACCGAGCCGCCCGTCCGCGGCCGAGGAGACCCGCCGATTCGCGGCGATCACGACCCCCGACGCCCCGGTCACCGGCGCGACCGACGCCGCCCCTGCGGATCGCTCCACACCCGCGCCGTCGACCCCTGAGGTCCCCGGAGTCGTCCCCCCGGCATCCGGTCCCTCGACTCCCGTCGGGGGTCCACGAACCCCCGCGGCCGCCGACCACACCGACTCGGTGCGACGCGGACCGCGCCTGATCCCGGGTGCTGCGGTCGCCGGCGGTCGGTACCGGCTGCTGCAGCACCACGGCGGCAGTCGTGGGCTGCAGTTCTGGCGGGCGCGCGACATCAACCTCGACCGCGACGTCGGCCTGACCTTCGTCGACGCCGAACAGATCGCACCGCCGGTGGACCCCGACGACCGCGGCTCAGCCCGCCGCGAAGGACCGCAGGCCGTGTTGTCGCGCACGCTGCGCCTGGGCCGGGTGAACTCATCAGGTATCGCCAGGGTGCTGGACGTGGTGCGCGGTTCGTCGGGCGGCATCGTGGTCTCCGAGTGGGTGCCGGGCAGTTCGCTGGCCGAGGTCGCGAAGACCAATCCGTCGCCGGTGGGCGCCGCGAGAGCCGTCCGCGCCCTCGCCGCCGCCGCGGAGGCCGCTCATCGCACCGGGACGTCACTGTCCATCGACCACCCCGACCGCATCCGCATCAGCAGCGACGGCAACGCGGTGCTGGCCTTCCCCGGCACCCTCGCCGGGGACGCCAACTCGCAGGACGTGCGCGGGCTGGGCGCCGTGCTCTACGCCCTGCTGCTGGCCCACTGGCCCCTGGATCCGGAGACCGGCGCCGGCCTGGCGACCTCCCGCGACGTCAGCGAACCGATCGGCGGGCTGCCGGTGGCCGAGCCCGACGACGACGGCAAGCCCGTCGAACCGCGTGCGGCCCGTACGGAGGTCCCCTTCGAGATCTCGGCAGTCGCCGCGCGTGCACTGCAGGGCGACAGCGGTATCCGGACCGCGGCCACGGTCCAGCACGTGCTCGACCAGGCCACCGTGCTGGATCAGAAGACCGACCTGCTGCCCGTGGTCGACTCCGATCGTCAGGAGCCGACCAGCAACGTCTCCCGCGCCCACGACCGGGGCGGTCGACCGCAACGCAAACGCTCCATGCGCGCGTTGGGGCTGATCGGTGGTGCGGTGCTGTTGAGCCTGTTCCTGATCATCGCGCTGATCGTGTGGCTCAGCGGTGGCCTCGACAGCGACAGCAGCAGCGGTGACATCGACTCGCAACTCTTCCCGACCACCAGCGCAGCGGCGACCCCGTCGTCGTCGGGGCCACGTCCGGCCCCGGCGGCACCCGCCGGGCCGGTCACCCTCACCAGTGTCGCGCTGAAGGACTACTCCAACCAGCCACCGGACTCGAGCGCCAACCTCCCCAACGTGCTGACGGGGGCGTCGCCCAGTTGGCGCACCGACGCCTACCGCGGTGGGCCGCAGTTCGGGAACCTCAAATCGGGTCTCGGGCTGATATTCACCATGCAGCGTTCGGCGCCGTTGACCAAGGTCACGATCCGCACCGACACCCCGGGTGCACAGGTACAGATCCGGACGGCGCCCTCGCCGGGTGCGAGCTTCGACGACACCACCCAGGTGGCCGCGGCGGCACTCGACTCCACATCCACCGACATCACCATCGCCAACCCGCGGGCCACCCAGTACTTCCTGGTGTGGATCACCGCGCTCCCGCGGGGCGCCACCTCGTCGACCTATCAGGCCGGCATCACCCAGGTCACCGCCGCGTCCTGATGGCCGACTCCCCGACCCCGGTCGACGGCGACACGGCGACCGGCGCGGTGCGCTGCGACGACGGCCTGCTGCGGCCGGTGTGGGCGGCCACACCCGGTCTGATGCAGGACTACTACGACTCCGAGTGGGGGATGCCCGTTCACGGCGACGACGCCCACTTCGAGCGGTTGTCGTTGGAGGCGTTCCAGTCGGGGTTGTCGTGGGCCACCGTGTTACGCAAGCGACCGGCGTTCCGCGAGGACTTCGCGGATTTCCGTATCGATGCCGTCGCCGCCTTCGACGACGCGGATGTGGATCGGTTGCTGGACGACGCCCGGATCATCCGCAACCGCGCCAAGATCGTCGCGACCATCGGCAACGCCCGGGCCGCTGTGGACCTGCGGGCCGATGGCGGTTTGGCGGAGTTCATCTGGTCGTTCCGTCCGGTCGAGACGCCACGGCCGCGGACGCTGGACGAGATCCCCACCTCGTCGCCGGAATCGGTGGCGCTGTCGAAGGCGCTGCGTACCCGCGGGTTCCGTTTCGTGGGCCCGACCACCATGTTCGCGCTGATGGAGGCGGTCGGGTTGGTGGACACCCACCTGCTGGACTCACATCGCCGCGGCACGTCAGGAGTGTGGACATGACCTTCACGTTGGACGAGCTGTCGATACCCATCCTCGGTGCGCCGATGGCCGGTGGTCCGTCGACGGTCGAGCTGGTGGCCGCGGTCAGTGGGGTGGGCGGTCTGGGCATGCTCCCCACCGCCTACGCGTCGCCGGAGGAGACGGCGCGACGCATCGGCGCGGTCCGCGAGCTCGGATGCGTTCGATTCGGCGTGAACATCTTCGTGGTCGGTGAGCACGCGGTCGGCCGGGAGGCGTTGGAGCGCTACCGCGACACGCTGGTCTCGGCGGCGCCCGACGACGTGACCATCCCGCCGGTTCCCGACTTCGGCAGCGACGACGAAAGACAGGATCACTACGCCGCGAAGGTCCGGGTGGCGGCGGATGCGCAGGTACCGCTGGTGACGTTCACGTTCGGACTGCCGAGCGAGAGCGACGTCGCGGTGTTGCACGACCGCGACGTCGCGATCGGGGTCACGGTCACCACGGCCGACGACGCGCGCCGGGCGGTCGATCGCGGTGCCGATTTGCTGGTGGTGCAGGGTCCCGACGCCGGAGGCCACCGGTCCACCTTCCGGCCCGACGAGCAGCCACCCACTCAACCGTTGCCCGAGCTCCTCGCCGAGATCACCGGATCGTTGTCGACGCCTGCGGTCGCGGCCGGTGGCGTGGCCGGCGGGACGGACGTCGCGCGGCTACTCGACGCGGGTGCTCGGGCGGTGTCGGTGGGCACCCTGCTGCTGCGGACCCCCGAGGCGGGCACCAAGGCGTTGCACCGCACGGCGATGATGGACCCCGCGTTCACCACCACCGCCGTGACCTGGGCGTACTCCGGCCGACCGGCCCGAGGAATCGCGAACCGTTTCATGACCGACTTCGCCGACGTCACACCTGCGGCATATCCGGAGGTCAACACGCTGACCGGACCGATACGCGCGGCCGCCGAGCGTGCCGAAGACCCGCAGTCGCTGAACATGTGGGCGGGGACCGGGTTTCGTGCCGCCACCGATCGCCCCGCCGGCGAGGTGGTCACCGAACTGTGGTCTCGGGCCGAGCCACTGCTGACCAGGTCACGATCCTGAGCGAACGTGACACGAATCGCACGTCCGTACCGGAACACCACGGGTCGCCATCTCCGTTGAACCCGCTGGCGTAACCCGCCACCGCGTAGGCCACCGAGACTCACAAGGTCCGGTGGCCTCGCTCGTCATCGGACACCCCGGGGACACCTACGCCGGTGTCGTCCGGTCGACGTAACCGGGGGTCATTCGGTCGGTACACAGGCGGTCCGCCGCCCGAATGAACCCTGTCGTGCGGGCTCCTCGCGCCGCGTTTTCGCTGGTTACGGTCCTGCCATGAACCTGCCGGGACAGTATCCGGTGCCGAGGGATCCGCGCACCGATGAACAACTCCTCGCCGATCACGTCGCCGGCGACGCCGAGGCGTTCGGCATCATCTACCTGCGCCACCGTGACCACCTGTGGGCCGTGGCCCGCCGGACCAGCCACAGTTCCGAGGACGCCGCAGACGCCCTGCACGATGCCCTGCTCAAGGCTCAGCGGATGGCGCACGGGTTCCGCGCCGACGCGCGTGTCAGTTCCTGGTTGCACCGCATCGTGGTGAACTCCTGTCTGGACCTGATCCGCCGCAACAAGGTGCGGCACACGGTGCCGCTGCCGCCGCAGGACCACACGATCTTCGCGGACCCCCGAGACGCCACCGCCGACGTCGACCTGGGTCTCGCGATCGGTCGGGTGTTGCAGACGTTGCCCGCCGAGCAGCGTGCCGCGGTGATCGCTGTGGACGTCGAGGGTCTATCGGTCACCGAGGCCGCCACGCTGCTCGGTGTTCCGGCAGGGACCATCAAGAGTCGTTGTTCGCGCGGACGCGCGAAACTCGCTGAGGCGCTGCACCACCTGCGACCCACCGATGCGCCGACGGCCCCCTGTACCGGATCACGTCGCACCTGATCAACGCGGTGCGGGTGTGAATATCAACAGTGTTATTCACAGGTGTGGACAACCGCGACCCGGACGGACCCTGGTCGGGGACGGTCGCAGCCAGATCGACGTCAGCGGAGCGGAACCGACGACCGGTGTCGCGCGTCCAACGGACAGAAACGACCGACGAGACATCTGACCGGGACACCGGGCCCCGCACGCGCGCATCGCTACGACGCACCGCTCTCACACCCGTGCACTGCGTCATCGGATGCCCGCCCCGGCCGTCACCGACAGACACAGCAGACGAGGGCGAACACCATGACCAGTTCCAGCCACACATCCAGTGCCCCCGACGTCGCCACCGACCACCCCGGGAACGATGACGAGCAGGCCGAGACCGCAGTGCGCGCACGGTCCGGCGAGCACATCGGTCTCGCGCCGCTGCGCCGTCTGCTCGCCGACCTCCCGGTGATCACCGAACCGATCCCGCGAGCGGTGGATCTCCGGATCCGACACGCGCTGCACATCGACGCCGGCCACTGACCGCCCCGCCGGGTCACCGACCCCACGCTCGTCCCTACCCGCTCGTCCCGGACCCGGGAACATCTGCCC
Source organism: Williamsia sterculiae (assembly GCF_900156495.1). GTDB lineage: Bacteria > Actinomycetota > Actinomycetes > Mycobacteriales > Mycobacteriaceae > Williamsia_B > Williamsia_B sterculiae. The sequence continues at coordinate 119,684 of NZ_FTNT01000005.1, read as the reverse complement.
TTACCCTGGTGTTGACGAGACGTGCCGGCGCCACGAACGTAGGGTTCACCGGGCCGGCCCAGGAGTATGGAGGGCACATGAGTGAGGCAGGAACCGACACCGTCCACGACGTGATCATCGTGGGTTCGGGTCCGGCCGGATACACCGCGGCGGTCTACGCGGCCCGTGCCGAGTTGGCGCCGATCGTGTTCGAGGGACTGCAGTTCGGTGGCGCGCTCATGACCACCACCGAGGTGGAGAACTTCCCGGGATTCCGCAACGGGATCCAGGGACCGGAGCTCATGGACGAGATGCGCGAGCAGGCTCAACGCTTCGGCGCCGACCTGCGGATGGAGGACGTCGATGCGCTCCGCCTCGATGGTGACATCAAGGAGGTCGAGGTCGGCGGTGAGGTGTTCCGCACGCGCTCGGTGATCCTGGCCATGGGGGCGGCCGCCCGTTACCTCGGGGTGAGCGGAGAAACCGAACTGCTCGGTCGCGGCGTGTCCGCATGTGCGACCTGTGACGGCTTCTTCTTCCGCGATCAGGACATCGCCGTCATCGGCGGTGGCGACTCGGCGATGGAGGAGGCCACCTTCCTCACCAAGTTCGCCCGGTCGGTCACCCTCATCCACCGCCGCGAGGAGTTCGCCGCGTCCAAGATCATGCTGGAACGGGCCCGCGCCAACGACAAGATCCGCTTCGTCACCAATGCGGTGGTCGAGAAGGTGTTCGGTGAGAACTCCGTCACGGGGCTCGAGCTCAGGGACACCCGAGACGGCAGCGTCCGCACCCTGGACGTGACCGGCATGTTCGTCGCGATCGGACACGATCCGCGCAGCGATCTCGTCCGCGGTCAGATCGCCCTCGACGACGACGGGTACGTCGTCGTACAGCGCGGCACCACCGCGACCTCGCTGGCCGGGGTCTTCGCCGCGGGCGACCTGGTGGACCACCGGTACCGACAGGCCATCACGGCAGCGGGTACCGGTTGCAGCGCCGCCATCGACGCCGAGCGGTGGCTCGCCGACCAGCAGTCGCAGACCGCACCGGTGGACGAGGCGTCGGCCGCCGTCGTCTCGGCCGTGTAGAGATCACCCCCGACACCACTGACCACCGCCGCCACTCACCACCCCGTTCTCATTCTCATCTAGGAGGAAAATCATGGGAGCCAACACCGTTGCCGTCACCGACGCAACCTTTGCCAACGACGTCCTGCAGTCCGAGAAGCCGGTTCTTGTCGACTTCTGGGCCACCTGGTGCCACCCGTGCAAGATCGTCGCGCCGGTTCTGGAGGAGATCGCCGGCAGCCACGGCGATCAGCTCACCATCGCCAAGGTCGACGTGGACCAGAACCCCGGTGTCGCCCGCGACTTCCAGATCATGTCCATCCCGACGATGATCCTGTTCCAGGGTGGCAAGCCGACCAAGACCATCGTCGGCGCCAAGAGCAAGGCCGCCCTGCTCAGCGAGCTCGACGGCGTACTCACTCCGTCCGCATCCTGATCCCGCGCCCGACAGGCCGGATCCGCTCCGGGTCCGGCCTGTCGCTGGTGTGCGTCGAATCCCTGGTTGCAGTCTGGCAACTGCCGGTTTTGTTGACGCCGCGCACGCCTGTCAGACTCTAGAGTGTTTTTCGGCACGACCGAGCGGGCTGCCCGTCATGACCCGCACCTGACAGGAAGGCGTGGTATGCGTCTACTTCGCCTCGGCGATCGTGGCTCGGCCGTCGCGGAAGTGCGCATGATCCTGACCTCCCTGGGCCTGCTGTCCGATCCGGACGTCCTCCCCACCGATCACGGCTGGTCGCCGCCCACGGCGGAGCCGGTCTTCGATGACGACTGCGACCACGCGGTGCGTGCATTCCAGCAACAGCGCGGGCTGATCGTCGATGGCATCGTCGGGCCCGCCACCTACCGGGTGCTGCGCGAATCCTCGTACCACCTCGGTTCTCGGATCCTGTCGTTCCTGGTGTCGGCGCCCATGCACGGCGACGACGTGGCCACCCTGCAGGCACGACTGCAGAATCTCGGCTACTACACCAGCCTCATCGACAGCACCTTCGGCGAGAACACGCACACCGCGCTCACCACCTTCCAGCACGACTACGGGATGACGCCGGACGGGATCTGTGGACCCAAGACGCTGCGGTCGCTGAACAACCTCGGCACGCGGGTCAGCGGCGGTTCCCCACACGCGATCCGCGAGGAGGAGCACGTACGCAATTCCGGACCCCAGCTGTCCGGGAAGCGAATCCTCATCGACCCCGGCAACGGGGGAGACCACGACCTGTCGACCGGCGCGATCGCCGAACGCGAGTCCGCGATCCTGTGGGATCTCGGGCGCCGCATCGAGGGTCGGATGGCCGCCGCGGGTATGCAGACCTACTTGTCCCGCGGTGAACACCAGGATCCCGACGACGCCGAACGCGCCCGGGTCGCCAACGTGGTCGGTGCCGATCTGGTGATCTGCCTCCGCTGTGCGCACTACTCGAGTCCGGCCGCCAACGGTGTCGCCAGCTTCTACTTCGGCAACTCCCACGGATCCGCGTCGGCGATCGGTCGATCGCTGTCCGGTTTCATCCAGCGCGAGATCGTCGCCCGAACCCCGTTGCGTGACTGCCGATCACACGAACGCACCTGGGACATCCTGCGCTTGACCCGGATGCCGGTGTCACAGATCGACGTCGGCTACATGTCCAGCCCCGCCGACGTCGAACTTCTCAGTGATCCGGTTCTCCGCGACACCATCGCCGAGGCAATTCTGGTCGCGGTCAAGCGTGTGTACCTGCTGGGCAAGAACGACCGTCCCACCGGGACCTACACCTTCGCCGACCTGCTCGCGTCCGAACACATCGCCCGCTGAGCGGGCGACCGGCGGTCAGCCCGCGCTGCGGTGTCGAGCGCTGCCCACGGGAACCGCCAGCGGTGCGCGTTCCGATCCGGTGAGGTCGATCTGCGCGATCACGAACAGCCGTTGCAGAGCGGCCTCGACACCCGATTTCCACCCGAGCCCCTCGTCGAGTTCCAAGCGCAGTCTCGGGAAGCGGGGATGGCTGGCCACCACGTCGAACCCGGATTCCTTGAGGAAATGCGCGTCGATCACGCAACCCGGACAGAGCTCCTCACCCTCGCCGGTGGTCGTCGCCGAGGACCGGACGATGCCGAACGCCTCGACTGCCCGCACCCCACGGCGAACCAGATCGGCCACCACGGCCCCGACCAATGCTTCCGCGACGCCGTCGTGACCGGGTGCGGTCCGCACCGAGGTGAGCAGAACCGCGTCCGCACTCACCGGGGCGGTGGGGAAGGAGCGCGCGCGGGGGACTCGGCCCGGCGGGGCGTAGAACGCCACCCCGATCGTCGTGTCCGTCGACTCCTCGACCGCGATCTGCGCGCAGGTACCCCACTCGAGCATCACCATCGACAACCAGGCTTCCTTGTCGAACTCACTGGAGAAGCTCTTACCCTGCTCGCCCGGAGCGACGTCGGGTTCCACCTCCCAGAAGACACACCGCCGTGGGTGCGGGGGGAGCGATTCGAACAAGTCCAGCGTCAGCGGCATGATCTTCACGACCACGACCCCCACGCGGCGCTGATCATGATGAGATCTGCTGCGCGACAACGCTTCCGCTGTTCGATGACCACTTCCACACTTCCCGATGTCACAGTGACGTTATGTCCCCATACCGAGTATCGCGCCGATCTCGACGTCTAGCGCCCATTCTTGTCGATGAACGCGACGATCCGTTCCAGATCGTCCACCGAGCCGAACTCCACGACGATCTTTCCCTTCTTGCGCCCCAGGCTCACCGTCACCCGGGTGTCCAGACTGTCGGAGAGTCGTTCGGCGACATCCTGCAGGCCGGGCATCTGCATCGGCTTCCGCTTGGTCGGCGGCGTCGGGGCATCCGTGCCGTCGCCACGGTTCGCCAGGGTGACGGCTTCCTCGGTCGCCCGCACCGACATACCCTCGGCGACGATCCGCGCCGCGAGCGCCTCCTGCGCGTCCGGCCCGCCGTCGAGGGTCAGCAGCGCCCGGGCATGGCCTGCGGACAACACGCCGGCGGCGACCCGTCGTTGCACTGGCACCGGGAGCTTCAACAACCGGATCATGTTGGAGATGAGCGGCCGCGACCGGCCGATCCGGCTCGCGAGTTCGTCGTGGGTGACGTCGAACTCATCGAGTAGTTGCTGGTATGCGGCCGCCTCTTCCAAGGGGTTCAGCTGGACGCGGTGAATGTTCTCCAACAGAGCATCGCGGAGCATGGCGTCATCGGGGGTCTCGCGCACGATGGCCGGTATCGCTGCCAACCCGGCCTCGGTGGATGCGCGCCAACGGCGCTCACCCATCACCAGCTCGTAGTGCGGACCACCGGTGGCGGCGGGGAGCTCACGCACGACGATCGGCTGCATGAGTCCGAACTCGCGGATCGAGTGCACGAGTTCCGCCAGGGCCTCGTCGTCGAAGGCGACACGGGGTTGTTTGGGGTTCGGCTGGATATCCGCGGGGGCGATCTCCCGATACGTCGCCCCGACCTCACCCAGCTCCGCGTCGGCGTGAGGAGTGCCGTCCGCCGGGGGAGCGACGGGCGTGCGGTTGTCCGCGATCCCGGAGCCATTACCCAGCACCACATCGGCGGCGGCGTTGCCCAACCGGGGCCCCTCCGCGGGACCCGTCGGGATCAGCGCGGCCAGACCACGCCCGAGTCCACCCTTGCGTTGCTGCGTCACGACACCGCTCCCGTCTGTGCTTCGCCGACCCGGTTGGACGAGTTCTCTTCCCGATGGGCCCGCATCGCCAATTCGCGTCCTGCGTCCAGATAACTCATCGCGCCACGTGATCCGGGGTCGTATTCGATGATGGTCATCGCGTACCCGGGCGCCTCGGAGACCTTGACGCTCCGAGGGATGACAGTCGACAGCACCCGGTCACCGAAGTGATTGCGCACCTCCTCGGCCACCTGATCAGCCAGCTTGGTCCGCCCGTCGTACATCGTCAGCACGATCGTGGAGACGTGTAACGCCGGGTTGAGATGGGCCTGCACCAACTCGATGTTGCGAAGCAGCTGACCCACACCCTCGAGTGCGTAGTACTCACACTGGATCGGGATGAGGACCTCGCGCGCCGCGACCATCGCGTTGACGGTCAGCAGCCCCAGCGACGGCGGACAGTCGATCAACACATAGTCGATACCGAGTTCGGCGAGGAGATCGCCGTTGATCGCGTTACGCAGACGGTTCTCTCTGGCGACCATCGAGACCAGTTCGATCTCGGCGCCGGCGAGGTCGAGGGTCGCGGGTACGCAGTAGAGGTTCTCGTTGTTGGGACTGCGCTGGATGGTGTCGCGCAACTCCACCTCACCCAGTAACAGCTCGTACACCGAATCGATGTCGGGGGAGCGATGATCGATGCCCAATGCAGTGCTTGCGTTCCCCTGCGGATCCAGGTCGACGACGAGCACTCCCAGTGAGTGCAGGGCCAGCGCCGCGGCGATGTTGACCGCGGTGGTCGTCTTGCCCACACCGCCCTTCTGATTGGCGACGGTGATGATTCGGGGGCTTGTGGGGCGCGGGAGCTTGCCTGCTCCGCCGGGTGTCCGCAGCTGGCTTGCGCGTCGAGCCGCCGCCGCTATCGGAGTGTCCTGGTCGCTCTCGACGCTCGTTTCACGTGAAACCGTTTCACGTGAAACATCGGAATCCTCCACCATCGCACTGCCCCTTCGTCCACGTCTGCCCATCATTCTGCGCCCGCCACGCCACGTGCTCTACCGGAGCCACGCCGATCTCGCACCGAACCCCGCCCACGACCCTTGCCTGTGCCGTGTGCGGTCGCCTCGCCGACGATGACCGTCGTCGGTTCGTCCAGTATCGCCGATCCACAGCTGCGGACGGACAGTGCGGTCAGCCCCAGCCGTGCGGTCGATGCACGGTGCGTGTCAATCTCCTCAGCTGCCGACCGACCCTTGATCGCGACCATGTGTCCGCCCGCCGCGAGTAGCGGCACCGACCAGGCCGCCAAGCGATCCAGGGGAGCGACCGCCCGTGACGTCACCACGTCCGCCTCACCAACCCGACGTCGCACGGTCCGTTCTTCTGCGCGACCGCGCACCACCTCGACGTCGATCCCGAGTTCGACGGCGACTTCTTCCAGGAATGTCACCCGGCGCAACAACGGCTCGACAAGCTGCACCGTCAGGTCGGGACGAGCGATGGCCAAGGGGATACCCGGCAGCCCCGCGCCACTTCCGACGTCGACCACACGGAGCGCCTGCCCGATCTCGTCGCCGATGACCGCGCAATTGAGAACATGTCGGCTCCAGATACGCGGCACTTCCCGTGGGCCGATCAGACCCCGCTCGACACCCGCGGTCGCGAGCAGATCCGCATACCGCTCCGCCAAGGGCAGGCGGTCGCCGAAGACGCGCGCGGCCTGCGCGGGTACATCACCTGCCGTGGCATCGGAGTCATGTTTCACGTGAAACAACCCTCTCGAAGAACTACACCGATGTTATTCGTTCGCCTCACAGCAAACGGTCCCCGGAGTCGTCGAGACTGCCGGGGACCGATCGCTGGTCGGAGGAGCGTCGCCGCTCATCCCTCCTTGATGACGACGACGCGCCGGTGGGGTTCGTTGCCTTCACTCTCGCTGATGACACCGTTCACCGCCGCCACCGCATCGTGCACGATCTTCCGCTCGAACGGGGTCATCGGATCCAACGACTCCCGCCCGCCCTGGGCGAGCACCCGGTCTGCCACCTCGGCGCCGAGCTTGGCCAGGCGCTGACGACGATCCGCGCGCCAGCGTGCGACGTCCAGCATCAGACGGCTGCGATCGCCGGTCGCCTGCTGTACGGCCAATCGCGTCAACTCCTGCAGCGCGTCGAGCACCTCGCCGTTCCGGCCGACCAGCTTGGCCAGATCCGAGCCGCCGTCGATGCTGACCACCGCCCGGTCACCGTCGACGTCCAGGTCGATGTCCCCGTCGAAATCCAAGACGTCGAGAAGTTGCTCGAGGTAGTCGCCGGCGATCTCGCCCTCCTCGACCAGTCGGTCCTCGTCATCTCCATCGGCGTCATCTCCATCGGCGTCCGTGTCGGCGTCGGCAGGCAGGGGAGTGGTCGCAACTCCGTCGTCCTGCAGCGCCGCGTCCTCGACGGTGGTGACCTCCTCCACCTCCGGGTCACGCACGTCGTCATGGGTATCTGCGGTCATGGCGTTCCACTTTCCTTCGTTGCGATGAGTTCGGTACAGAGGCGGGGGCATCGGGTTGCCCGCACCGCCCCGGGGTCAGCGCTTCTTCTTGCTGCGCGATCGGTTCTGTCCTCGACCCTGCGGTCGCTGGCCGGGTCGCGGCGCGGAGGGCGGACGACTACCGTCCGCAGCGGTGGACGTGCTCGCGGTTGCGTCGGCCGACCCGTCGACCTTGCCCCCGTCGACCTTGGCCCCGTCAGCCTTCTCGGCCCCGTCGACCTTCTTGCTACCGACCTTCTTGCTGAGGTCGGTCTGACCGTTCACCGGGCTCGACGTCTGCGATGTCTCCGCAGCGGGCGCGCCGTTGGTGTTCGGCTTCTGTCCACCCTTGGCGTTCTGACCCTTGCCGACCTGTGGTTTGGCGCCCGGCTTGGGCGCGTTGGCCTTCAACTTCTCCTGCTTGGCCAGCTTGGCCTCTTCCTCTTCCTTGGCGATCTTGCCGAACACCAGGTGCTGCTGGCCGTAGGTCCAGAGGTTGTTGCTCACCCAGTACAGCAGGATCGCGACGGGGAAGAACGCACCCGACACCAGGATGCCGAGCGGGAAGACGTACAGCGCGAGGTTGTTCATGATGCGGGTCTGCGGGTTCTCCAACGCAGCCGCACCCTGGCGGGCGACCGAGGCCCGCGAGTTCATGTGCGTCGCGATGGACGAGATGATGACCAACGGGACGACCACGAAGGCGATGGTTCCGCGGGTGAAGTCGATGTCGTCGACGTTCAGTGTCTTGGTGAACGCCACCCACTCCGTCTGCTTCTCGGAGATGAACGACGACAGCGGGACCCCGAACAGCCGGGCGTCCAGGAAGTTCTGCACCTGATCGACACTGAAGAAATAGTTGCCTGTCGATCGGGTCTGCTGTGCGGACATGTGCAACTGCCCCATGCCCGTCCCCATGCGGTTGAACGAACGCAACACGTGGAACAAGCCGATGAACACCGGGATCTGCAACAGCATCGGCAGACAGCCCAGCAACGGGTTGAACCCGTGCTCCTTCTGCAGCTTCTGCATCTCCTCGGTCATCTTGACCCGGTCCTTGGCGTACTTCTTCCGGATCGCCTGCAGCTGCGGGTTGATCTCCTGCATCTTCTTCGTGGTGCGGATCTGCTTCACGAAGGGCTTGTAGAGGATGGCGCGCAGGGTGAAGACGAGGAAGACCACCGACAGCGCCCAGGCGATGCCGTCCCAGCCCGGGGTGTTCGGGAAGATGTGGTCGAACAGCCAGTGCCAGACCCACATGATCCCGGAGACGGGGTAATAGATGAAGTTCAGCACGGCGTATGGGACTCCTCGGTCGTCGGTGACGCCGCCGGCGTCACCCTGTTCATCGGGTCTTCTCGTGGTCGCTCGACATCGTGGTGCCTACCCAGCACATCCCAGCGGTCGGGTACCGGGTCGTAACCGGGCCGATGCCACGGTCCACACTTCAGTATCCTGATCACCGCCAACCAGCCTCCGCCGAGCAGTCCGTACCGCTCGAGTGACGCGACCGCATACGAACTGCAGGTCGGTTCGAAACGGCAGGTCGGCAGCCGCATCGGCGACACCCAGGTCCGGTACAGCTGGATGAGGAAGATGACGATCCGTTGCGGCCACTGCTGCATGGCCGTCAGACCATCCCGGTAGGGGACCAGCGGGACCGGGCTCTGCCCACGGCCCGCCGGAGTTGACGTTCCAGTTCGGAGGTCGGGGTCGACGCGGCACTGGGCAGCGCGCGGATCACCACCGACCACTGGGACTCGCAGTCATCGCTCACGGCGGCGGCCGCGGCGCGGAGGCGACGGGCCACCCGATGCCTACACACGGCGTCGCCGACAGATTTGCTCACAATGAGTCCGAAACGCGGACCACCATAGGTGATCACCGGTTCAGCACCGATGGGGGACGTCGACGCACACGGGTCGGCGACATAGCAGATGACGGCAGAACCGTTCACCCGAACACCGCTGCGCAGCGTGCGGGTGAACTCGGATCCGCGACTGATCCGTTGCGGGGAGGGCAGCACGGTCGCTCACCACACCCATCGGATCGACGGAACCGGTCCGACGGGTGGACGTCGACGCTTGTCGGCACGAGCCGGACAGGCGAGGACGATCAGGCGGTCAGGCTGGCACGGCCCTTGCGGCGGCGGCCGTTGACGATGGCGCGACCGGCGCGGGTGCGCATGCGCAGCCGGAATCCGTGCACGCGCGCACGACGACGGTTGTTCGGCTGGAAGGTGCGCTTGCCCTTGGCCACGGTTGACTCCTTGTCGTTCGGGCTCCTGCGAGGCGTGTTCTCGCCGCAGAACCCTGCTTACGGTGGTTTCTGCCCCGTGGTCTGCACCCGGTCGACGGGTGTGAGCCGTCAACTGTTCGTATGCACATCCGGTAGAGCAGAGGTCCACACACAACGAGCCGGTGCCACCCTGGGCGACCGTTCGAGACTACTGACCCGGCAGACCCTGGTCAAACCATCCGACACGCCGTCACGCCGACATGCTTGCATCCACCCGGGTTCTGTGTGGACGTGTTGTGGGGTCCCGGCGACCTCTGTTAGCTTGACCCAACACGATTCAGGGACCGCCGGGTATCTCGCGTTCCTGACACGCTCCTCGGGCACCCGTCTCATATCGATTTGTTCACAGCTGTGGATAACTGTGTGGACAATTGGGTGGTTCGACGGGTTCGAGGAGATGACGACGAGGTGCAGTCATGACACACGCGGTTCGCACCGCACGCTACCGTCGAACCCGGTCACTCCGTTCGTGCCGCACCACGAGCACGGACCGCGAGGTCACTCGCGACCACCCCGTTCCTGTCCGGCCCGTCCCGCCTGGAGTCCACCGCGCCATGTTTCCGCCCCGCGACCGCATCTCCGACGTATGAGCGGCGATCGGGACAGTTTCGGCGAGGTCTGGGGTCGGGTGGTCACCGAACTCAACGACGACACCGCCGGTGCCCACGAACCCCTCAGTCGGCAGCAGAAGGCCTGGTTGTCGCTGGTACAGCCGCTGACGCTGGCCGAGGGTTTCGCGCTGTTGACCGTGCCCACCCAGCTCGTGCAGGAACAGATCGAACGCGGACTCCGCGAGTCCATCCGGTCGTCGTTGTCCCGGCATCTCGGTCAGGACGTCGACCTCGGGGTTCGGATCGCACCGATGGAAGCGCCCTCGGAGGTCCGACCCGTCGAGGCGGGCCCCACATCCGCAGACACCGACGGAGTCTCCGACCTGTCCGGTGACGACACGTTCGGCGGCCGCCGTGCCGAGCAGGCCCCGCGGTACACCGACGACCAGTGGTCGAAATACTTCACCAACGGCACGTCCTCCACCGCACCCGTCGGTGGATCGCAGGATTCGAGCCTCAACTCCAAGTACACCTTCGACACCTTCGTCATCGGGGCGTCCAACCGTTTCGCCCACGCCGCTGCGGTCGCCATCTCGGAGGCACCCGCACGGGCCTACAACCCCCTGTTCATCTGGGGTGAGTCCGGGCTCGGCAAGACCCATCTGCTGCACGCCGCGGGTCACTACACCCAACGCCTGTTCCCCGGTATGCGGGTGAAATACGTGTCCACCGAGGAGTTCACCAACGACTTCATCAACTCGTTGCGTGATGACCGTCGGGTCGCATTCAAACGCCGCTACCGCGATGTCGACGTACTGCTCGTCGACGACATCCAGTTCCTGGTGGGCAAAGAAGGTATCCAGGAAGAGTTCTTCCACACCTTCAACACCCTGCACAACACCAACAAGCAGATCGTGGTGTCCTCCGATCGTCCACCCAAACAGCTTGCGACACTTGAAGACCGGCTACGCACCCGATTCGAGTGGGGGCTGATCACCGACGTCCAACCACCCGAGCTCGAGACGCGCATCGCCATCCTGCGCAAGAAGGCGCAGATGGACAACCTGCAGGTCCCCGATGACGTGCTGGAACTGATCGCCTCCAAGATCGAACGCAACATCCGCGAACTCGAGGGTGCGTTGATCCGGGTCACCGCCTTCGCCTCGCTGAACAACACCGAACTCGACCGCTCGTTGGCCGACATCGTCCTGCAGGCACTCCTGCCCGACTCCAGCACCCTGGAGATCAACGCCCCGACCATCCTGGCCATCACCGCCGAGTACTTCGACGTCTCGGTGGAGGAACTCCGCGGTCCCGGCAAGGCCCGCTCGATCGCCCAGGCCCGGCAGATCTCCATGTATCTCTGCCGCGAGCTCACCGACCTCTCACTGCCCAAGATCGGTGAGACCTTCAACCGCGACCACACCACGGTCATGTACGCGGACAAGAAGATCCGCAAGGAGATGGCCGAGCGCCGACGGGTCTACGAGCACGTCCAAGAGCTCACCGCACGGATCAAACAGCGCTCCCGCCGCTGACCCTTCTGTCGCTCGCACCACATGCTCGGGACGGTGCGCACCCGTGTCGCACTCGGCGACCACCCCTCTCCGGCCTCTCGGCCGGCCATGTCGGCTGCCTCGAAAACAGACACGTCTCGACCCACACCAGAGGGTTTCGCTGAGAACTTCCTGTGACAGTTGGGGCGCAATGGGCATTCCCCAGCTGTGGACAAGTCAGTGGATAACTTGCCGGGACATGTGGACTGCGGGTGGACGGAGAAGAACAACTCTCGTCCGTGCACAGCTGCGGTGAGGCGGCCGCGGCGTTGTTCCACCCCCGGTGCACATCACCTCTGGCCGGGCGACCTGTGCCGATGCGCCCTTGTCCACAGTTTGCACAGCACCTATGACCATGAAGAATCTCTCTCTAGAAGAATCTCTTCAGAAAGAGCCGCTGTGGAATCACACCTGTCAGCGGGTCCCCGAGGTGCTCGGTGAAACCGACCCATTGCCGCCCGTACCCGGTCCGGAGCTCTACAGTGGATCAGCGACGACAACCCGTCGCAGTCCGATCGTGTCATTCGCGCCGATCGCGTCACCTGCACCGTTCGACGACATGGGAGTCCCGACCACCGTGAAGTTTCGTGTCACACGCGACGAGTTCGCCGATTCCGTTGCCTGGGTGGCACGTAGCCTGCCCAGTCGTCCGCCCGTCCCGGTTCTCGGTTGTGTGGTCCTGACCGCCGACGACAACGGGTTGACCGTCGCAGGATTCGACTACGAGGTCTCCGCCAACGCCGAGGTGTCGGCCGAGGTGGCCGATGAGGGTCAGGTTCTGGTCTCGGGCAAACTGCTGGCCGACATCACCCGCTCGCTGCCCGCGAAGCCGGTCGACGTGGCGCTGGACGGTTCGCGGGTCGCGATCCGATGCGGCAGTGCCCGCTTCTCGTTGCCCACCATGCCGGTCGAGGACTACCCGCAGCTGCCCGACGTGCCGCCGACCACCGGCGCGATCGCCGTCCAGGACTTTGCCGAGGCCATCTCGCAGGTCGCTGTGGCCGCGGGCAGGGACGACACGCTCCCGATGCTGACCGGCATCCGCATGGAGATCGAGGGTGAGCGGATCGTGCTCGCCGCCACCGACCGGTTCCGTCTCGCGGTGCGCGAGGTGCACTGGCAACCCGGTTCCGCGGAGGTGTCCGCCGCCGTGTTGGTACCTGCCAAGACTCTCTCCGAATCGGCGAAATCGGCTGGTGCCGAGGACGGTTCCGATCTCTCTTTGGCTCTGGGCAGCGGCTCGTCGATCGGCACCGACGGATTACTCGGTATCGTCGGCGCCCATCGCAAGACCACCAGTCGGTTGCTCGACGCCGAGTTCCCGAAATTCCGTCAGCTGTTACCGCCGACCCACACCGCGATGGCCGTCACCGACATCGCGCCACTGGTCGACGTCATCAAGCGGGTCTCGCTGGTCGCCGAACGGGGTGCCCAGGTCCGTCTCGAGTTCTCCGAGGGTTCGGTGCAGCTGTCGGCGGGAGGTGAGGACGCGGGCAGCGCCCAGGAGGAATTGCCTGTCGAGTTCTACGGCGACCCGCTGACCATCGCCTTCAACCCCGGTTACCTGCTCGACGGGCTGTCGGCACTCAACGCCTCGACGGTGGAGTTCGGCTTCACCACCCCCAGCAGGCCTGCCGTACTGCGGCCCGGGACCGGTGAGCCGCCGGCGGCCGATGATTCGGGTGCTTTCCCCGCTCCGGCGAGCGATTTCACCTATTTGTTGATGCCGGTGCGTCTGCCCGGTTGATCGATCCCCGCGTGTCGGGCCGGTGGGTCGGGAATCCGACGTCGTAGCTGTTGTGCGCAGCGGCCGCAGACAGTAGAAGCATAGGGGACACAGCGAACATCGAAAGGTGCGCGGCATGCAGATTGGTCTGATCGGTCTCGGCAAGATGGGCGCGAACATGCGGGAGCGCCTGAAGAAGTTCGACATCGGAGTGGTCGGTTACGACCCGCGTCCGGAGGTCACCGACGTCCCCGACCTCGAGGGGCTGGTGGCTGCGCTGGAGGGACCGCGCATCATCTGGGTGATGGTCCCGTCCGGTGCGCCCACGCGCGACACGGTCGCCACCCTGGCGGATCTGTTGTCGCCGGGCGACCTGGTGATCGACGGCGGTAACTCGCGCTACACCGACGACGCGGTGAACGCGAAGTTGTTGGCGGAGAAAGAGGTTCGGTACATCGATTGTGGTGTCTCGGGTGGTGTGTGGGGTCTGGAGAACGGCTACGGCCTGATGGCCGGCGGCTCCGATGCCGACATCGAGTTCGCCATGCCCGTCTTCGACGCACTGCGCCCGCCGGGTGACCGGGCGGACGGCTTCGTGCACGCCGGGCCGGTGGGTGCCGGTCACTACGCCAAGATGGTGCACAACGGCATCGAGTACGGACTCATGCACGCCTACGGTGAGGGATACGAGCTGCTCGCCGCCGAGCCGTTGGTCGAGAACGTGACCGGTGTGCTGCAGGCCTGGACCCACGGCACGGTCATCCGTTCGTGGTTGTTGGATCTGCTGGTGCGTGCTCTGCAGGAGGATCCGGGTCTCGAGGAGATCTCCGACTACACCACCGATTCCGGCGAGGGTCGGTGGACCGTCGAGGAGGCGATCCGGCATTCGGTGCCCGCCAACGTCATCTCGGCTGCACTGTTCGCGCGGTTCGCCTCGCGGCAGGAGTCCGGTTCACCCGCACTGAAAGCAGTGTCGGCGTTGCGGAATCAGTTCGGTGGGCACTCCATGCACCACAAGAGCGGTTCGTGAGAGATCTTCGGACGAGGTGTATGTACGTCAGCTGAGCTTGCGCGACTTCCGATCCTGGGAGTCGGTGACGCTGCAGCTGGGACCCGGTGCAACCGTGTTCACCGGACGCAACGGCTTCGGCAAGACCAACCTGTTGGAGTCGTTGTTCTATCTGGCGAACCTCCGGTCGCACCGGGTCGGCTCCGACCAGAACCTCCTGAGATCGGGGACCTCCGACGCCAAGATTAGTGCGACGGTCGAGAATTCGGGTCGTGAACTCACCGTCGAGGTGGTCGTCACACCGGGTCGGGCGAACCGGGCGGCCATCAACGGTGCGCCGGCGCGCAAGGCGCGCGACGTGCTCGGCATCCTGCGGACGGTGATGTTCGCTCCCGAGGATCTGTTGCTGATCCGGGGTGATCCGGGGGAGCGGCGGCGGTTCCTCGACGATCTCGCGGCAATGCGCGGACCCCGATTCGTTGCCGCGCGTGCCGACTACGACCGGGTGTTGCGGCAGCGCTCGGCACTGTTGAAGACGGCGGCCGCGGCGATGCGCCGCGGCGGACAGGATGCGGCGTCGGTGGTCAGCACGCTCGACGTGTGGGACGGTCAGCTGGCCGCACACGGTGCGCAGGTCACGGCCGCACGATTGGACACGGTCGCGGCGTTGGCACCGCATGTCATCGCCGCCTACGCGTCCATCGCCCCACATTCTCGACCGGTGGCGATGCGGTACCGGGCGTCGGCCGGAGCGGAGATCGACGGTGACGGTTCGCCGGCGCCGGGTGCGGCCGACGTGGAGTACATCGAGGCGGTCCTGTTGACCCGACTCGCGGAGCTGCGCGCCAAGGAGATCGAGCGAGGCGTGTGCCTGGTGGGGCCGCACCGAGACGATCTCGATCTCCATCTCGGGGCGGATCTCGCGAAAGGGTATGCCAGCCACGGGGAATCCTGGTCGTTGGCGCTGGCTCTGCGGTTGGGATCGGTGGAGCTGGTGCGGTCCGACGGGGTGGAACCGGTGCTCATGCTCGACGACGTGTTCGCCGAGCTGGATGCCCGGCGTCGCAGCCATCTCGTCGACTTCGTCGCAGGCGCCGAACAACTGCTGATCACCGCCGCGGTGGCCGAGGACATCCCGGATGAGATCGGTGGCCGACGGGTCGAGGTGTCGGTGGAAGACGTGGAACCCGGTGGGCGACGGTCGGTTCTCCGATGACCGCGAGAGGGCGGTGAGCAGGTGACAGGCGATCAGACGACCGGTCCGTCCGATGACGATTCTCTCGGCAGCGACCGGCCGGGACCGGCAGGTGGGGGATCGGCCGGATACGAGATGGCGCGCCGCGCACTCGAGGAAGCACGTGCCGCGGCGAAGGCGTCCGGACGGGCGGTGGGACAGGGCCGGACGTCGCCGCAGCGGCGGACGTCGTCCCGCTCCTCGCGCCGCAGCTGGTCCGGGCCGGGTGCCGACTCCCGAGATCCGCAGCCCTTCGGGCGGCTCACCCGCGACGTCGCGAGATCGCGAGGGTGGGAACCCAGGGTCGCCGACGGCACCGTGATGGGCAGCTGGGAGACGATCGTCGGCACCGACATCGCCGCGCACGCCCAACCGCTGCAGCTACGCGACCGGGTGTTGTACGTCAGCGCGGAGTCGACAGCCTGGGCGACACAGTTGCGGCTGATCCAGACGGACATCCTGAAGAAGGTGGCGGCGGCCGTCGGCGAGGGTGTGGTGACCAGCCTCCGGATCACCGGCCCGAAGGCCCCGTCGTGGCGTAAGGGCGACCGACACGTCCGGGGTCGCGGCCCGCGCGACACCTACGGTTGACCGCCCACGGCAAACAGCGCTGTACGGCCCGTGATGGGTGCCGAGAGGGTCACACCTACAACGGGACGAGGGTCTGGCCGAGAAATTCGATCAGCGACGGTGTCAGAGGCCCTGGATGACCCTTTCCGGTCGTGCGCTGCAGTACTATGGAACGAGCAAGAGACATGTAGGTCCCACCGAGGGACAGCCGGTGGTCTCGGCATGCACACGACACGAGGGCACCCCTACTCCCTGACCGGAGTCGAGCGGGTGCTCACGCATGCTGCCGTCGACGGTCGCCTCATCGCCATGTCTTCGATCGAGACGTAAGGAGCGGACGCACCTCGTGGCCGACACCAGCGACAACGCGAAGCCCCAGAAGAGTGATGGCCAGAAGAGCAGCAAACCCGCGAAGAAGGCCGCGCCCAAGGACTACGGTGCCGATTCGATCAGCATCCTCGAGGGTCTGGAGGCCGTGCGCAAGCGCCCGGGTATGTACATCGGCTCCACCGGTGAACGTGGTCTGCACCACCTCATCTGGGAGGTCGTGGACAACTCGGTCGACGAGGCGATGGCGGGTCACGCGAGCCGGGTGGACGTCACCCTCCTCTCCGACGGGGGAGTGCAGGTGGCCGACGACGGCCGCGGTATCCCCGTCGAGACCCACAAGACGGGCGTGCCCACCGTCGAGGTCGTGATGACGCAACTGCACGCGGGAGGCAAGTTCGATTCCGACTCCTACGCGGTGTCCGGTGGTCTGCACGGTGTGGGTATATCGGTGGTCAACGCGTTGTCCACCAAGGTCGAACTCGAGATCGACCGAGACGGTTTCTCCTGGTCACAGGTCTACGACTACGCGAAACCCGGAACGCTGCAGAAGGGTAAGGCCACCCGGCGCACGGGAAACCTCACGCGGTTCTGGGCCGATCCGAAGATCTTCGAGACGGTCTCCTACAACTTCGAGACCATCGCGCGCCGGCTGCAGGAGATGGCGTTCCTGAACAAGGGACTCACCATCACACTGACCGACCAGCGGGCCGACAAGGTCGACGTCGCCGAGGACGAGGACATGGACCGCGCGGAGGCGCCGGGTACCGAGGCGCAGCAGTCCATCGAGAACGCCGAGGCGAGCACCAAGAAGAAGCGCGAGCGCACCAAGACGTATCACTACCCCGGCGGTCTCCGGGATTACGTGGCGCACCTGAACGCTTCCAAGAAGTCGATCCACACCACCATCATCGACTTCACCGCCAAGGGGACCGGCCACGAGGTCGAGGTCGCCATGCAGTGGAACGAGGGCTACAGCGAGTCCGTCCACACCTTCGCCAACACCATCAACACCCACGAGGGCGGCACCCACGAGGAGGGTTTCCGCTCCGCGTTGACCAGCACCGTCAACAAATACGCCGCCGACAAGAAGCTGGTGAAAGAGAAGGACGACAAGCTCACCGGTGACGACATCCGCGAGGGACTGGCCGCGGTGATCTCGGTGAAGGTCGCCGACCCGCAGTTCGAGGGGCAGACGAAGACCAAGCTCGGCAACACCGAGGTCCGCAGCTTCGTGCAGCGGGTCTGCAACGAGCACCTGGCGCACTGGTTCGAGGCCAACCCGGCGGAGGCGAAGATCATCGTCAAGAAGGCGGTCGACTCCGCGCAGGCCCGGATGGCCGCACGCAAGGCCCGCGAGCTGGTCCGGCGCAAGAGCGCCACCGACATCGGCGGCCTGCCGGGCAAGCTCGCCGACTGCCGCAGCAACGACCCATCGCTGTGTGAGGTCTACCTGGTGGAGGGTGACTCCGCGGGTGGTAGCGCCAAGACCGGCCGCGACTCGATGTACCAGGCGATCCTGCCGTTGCGCGGCAAGATCATCAACGTCGAGAAGGCGCGCATCGACCGGGTGTTGAAGAACTCCGAGGTGCAGTCGATCATCACCGCCTTCGGTACCGGTATCCACGACGAGTTCGACCTGGCCAAGCTGCGCTACAACAAGATCGTGTTGATGGCCGACGCCGACGTCGACGGGCAGCACATCTCCACCCTGCTGCTGACCCTGTTGTTCCGGTTCATGCGCCCGCTGGTCGAGCACGGCCACGTCTACCTGGCGCAGCCGCCGCTCTACAAGTTGAAGTGGCAGAAGGGTGCCGAGCCGGAATTCGCCTACTCCGACCGCGAGCGGGACGCGTTGCTCGCGGAGGGGCGCGCCCAGGGCAAGAAGATCAACACCGACGACGGCATCCAGCGCTACAAGGGGCTCGGTGAGATGAACCCCAAGGAGCTGTGGGAGACCACCATGGATCCCGAGCACCGGGTGTTGCGTCTGGTGACATTGGACGACGCGGCCGCCGCCGACGAGCTGTTCAGCGTGCTGATGGGGGAGGACGTCGTCGCCCGCCGCAGCTTCATCGCCCGGAACGCCAAGGACGTGCGGTTCCTCGATGTCTGACCATCGGGACATCTGAACGTCGACACGTGTGAGACAGCGCGCGGGTGGTGTTTCACGTGAAACGCCGGCCGGCCGCTCCCGCCAGAAGAAAGTGACACGATGACCGACACCACCCTGCCTCCCGAAGGTGCCACCGACGGCGGAGGAGGCGACCGGATCGAGCCGGTCGACATCCAGCAGGAGATGCAGCGCAGCTACATCGATTACGCGATGAGCGTGATCGTCGGACGCGCGCTGCCGGAGGTTCGCGACGGCCTCAAGCCGGTCCACCGGCGCCTGCTGTACGCGATGTACGACGCCGGTTTCCGACCCGACCGCAGCTATGTGAAGGCCGCCAAGCCGGTGGCCGAGACCATGGGTAACTACCACCCGCACGGTGACAGCGCGATCTACGACGCCCTGGTCCGTCTGGCCCAGCCGTGGTCGATGCGGTATCCGTTGGTCGACGGGCAGGGCAACTTCGGTTCCCGCGGTGACGACGGCCCGGCCGCGATGCGCTACACCGAGGCCCGCCTCACCCCGCTGGCCATGGAGATGTTGCGCGACATCGACGAGGACACCGTCGATTTCGTCCCGAACTACGACGGCAAGAACTCCGAGCCCACGGTCTTGCCCAGCCGGGTGCCGAACCTGCTGATGAACGGCTCGGGCGGTATTGCGGTGGGTATGGCCACCAACGTCCCGCCGCACAACCTGCGCGAGGTGGCCGAGGCGATCTTCTGGTCCCTGGAACACTTCGAGGCCGACGAGGAGACGACCCTCGCCGCGTGTATGGAGCGGGTGAAGGGCCCGGACTTCCCGACCCACGGGCTGATCGTCGGCGCGCAGGGGATTCACGAGGCCTACACCACCGGACGCGGTTCGATCCGGATGCGCGGTGTGCTGACCGTCGAGGAAACGCGTACCGGCGGCACCCAGATCGTCATCACCGAATTGCCGTATCAGGTGAACCCCGACCGGATGATCCAGTCGATCGCCGAGCAGGTGAACGAGGGAAAACTCAAGGGCATCAGCAGGATCGAGGACCACTCCTCGGATCGGGTGGGGATGCGGATCGTGGTCACCCTGCGTCGCGACGCGGTGGCCAAGGTCGTCATCAACAACCTGTACAAGCATTCCCAGCTGCAGACCAGCTTCGGGGTGAACATGCTCTCGATCGTCGACGGGGTGCCGCGCACGTTGCGCCTCGACCAGATGATCCGGATGTACATCGTCCACCAGATCGACGTGATCGTCCGACGGACGCGATACCGCTTGCGCAAGGCCGAGGAGCGCGCGCACATCCTGCGCGGACTGGTCAAGGCACTCGACGCGCTCGACGAGGTGATCGCGCTGATCCGCGCGGCCGCCGACACCGAGACCGCACGCCGCGGGCTGATCGACCTGTTGGAGATCGACGAGATCCAGGCCGACGCCATCCTGGCGATGCAGCTCCGCCGACTGTCCGCGCTGGAGCGGCAGAAGATCGTCGACGAGCTCGCCGAGATCGAGGCGCACATCGCGGACCTGAAGGACATCCTCGACCGTCCGGAGCGCCAGCGCGCGATCGTCCGCGACGAGCTCAAGGATGTGGTGGAGCGGTACGGCGACGACCGGCGCACGCAGATCGTCGCCGCCGACGGAGACGTCAACGACGAGGACCTCATCGCGCGTGAGGACGTCGTGGTCACCATCACCGAGACCGGGTACGCCAAGCGCACCAAGACCGACCTCTATCGGTCGCAGCGCCGTGGCGGCAAGGGGGTGCAAGGGGCAGGACTCAAACAGGACGACATCGTCCGGCACTTCTTCGTCACCTCCACTCATGACTGGATCCTGTTCTTCACCACCAAGGGCCGGGTGTACCGTGCCAAGGCCTACGAGCTGCCCGAGGCCAATCGCACCGCTCGCGGCCAGCACGTCGCGAACCTGCTGGCCTTCCAGCCGGAGGAGCGGATCGCCCAGGTCATCCAGATACGCGGATACGACGACGCGCCGTACCTCGTGTTGGCGACCCGCAACGGTCTGGTGAAGAAGTCGAAGCTGAGCGATTTCGACTCCAACCGGTCCGGCGGCATCGCGGCGATCAACCTGCGGGGCGACGACGAGCTGGTCGGCGCACAGCTGTGCAGCTCGGCCGATGACCTGTTGCTGGTGTCCAAGAAGGGGCAGTCGATTCGCTTCGAGGCCACCGACGAGGCGCTGCGACCGATGGGTCGTCAGACCTCCGGCGTGCAGGGCATGCGGTTCAACGAAGACGACGAACTGCTCAGCCTCTCCGTGGTCCGGGACGGGACGTATCTGCTGGTCGCGACCTCGGGTGGGTACGCAAAACGCACCCCGCTGGAGGACTACACGGCGCAGGGTCGGGGCGGCAAGGGTGTGTTGACCATCCAGTACGACAAGCGTCGCGGCGCGCTGGTCGGGGCCATCATCGTCGACGACGACAGCGAGGTCTACGCGATCACCTCCAACGGTGGTGTCATCCGTACCGCGGCCCGCCAGGTCCGAAAAGCAGGGCGCCAAACCAAGGGTGTCCGACTGATGAACCTCGGTGAAGGAACTACGCTCTTGGCTATCGCACGGAACGCCGACGAGATCGACGAGCCGACCGGCGAGTAGGCGGATCGGGTGAGTACGAGAACCCGGTCGAGGCACGCGCGACGACCTAAGGAATCCAGGTGAGCACACCGAACGACCCCGGCGACCGGCAGCAGTCGGCACAGGATCGCCTCGATCAGGATGCGGTGCGCACCGGTGCCAACCGTGGGCCCAACGGTGCCGGACAACAGTCGGCATCCGGTCCCGGTGGGGTTCCCCCGTGGCAACGGGGCAGCGGTCAGCGGCAGGCTCCGCAGAACATCCCGCCGGCACCGGGGGAGCGTGGCCCGCAGGACCGGGGCTCGCAGGACCGGGGCTCGCAGGACCGGGGACCCCAGGGTCGGTCCCCCTCGGCCGGGCCCCAGACCGGTGCTCCCCAGACCAGCCGTCCGGTGATCACCGGGACGGCCGCACCCCGGCCGCACGGATCCGAGCAGTCTCCTCCGGCGCCGGTCACCCGGCTCGACAAGGACGGCAAGCCGGAGTCTCCCGCGCGGGGGGAACGTCAGGGTCGGTCGACGACGACGGGCCGGGTCATCGACGGCCCGACGCGCAACATCGACCGTTCGGAGATCGCGGACGACCTACCCGATCTCGACGCCATCCACCATCCGCAGGCCGACCCGGCGCACAACCACGCGGTGCCCACCGAGACGGGTCCGCAGGGACATCGGGGGCCGCTGCGGGCCGCGGTGCAGCTGCGCCGGGTGGACCCGTGGTCGGCGTTCAAGATCTCGGCGGTGCTGTCGGTGGCGTCGTTCTTCATCTGGATGATTGCGATCGGCGTGCTGTACCTCATCCTCGACGGCATGGGTGTGTGGGATCAGGTGAACAGCTCCTTCGGGACCCTCGTGTCGTCGAATGACACCGCGGACACCTCGTCGTTCGAGATCACCGCGGGCGGGGTCTTCGGTGTCGCCGCGCTGATCGGCGCCATCAACATGGTGCTGTTCACCGCGTTGGCGACCATCGGATCGTTCATCTACAACTTCAGCGCCGACCTCATCGGCGGGCTCGAGGTCACTCTCGCGGACCGGGACTGACCAGCCGTTTTGTCACCAGCCGAGGCCGTCGGGTAATCTTGCACCTCGGTTCACGGGCCTATAGCTCAGGCGGTTAGAGCGCTTCGCTGATAACGAAGAGGTCGGAGGTTCAAGTCCTCCTAGGCCCACGTGGTAAAGGTTCTGCTGATCGTCATCGGTGCGCTCGCGCTGATCGTCGGCGGCCTGCTGGTCGAGTCGAATCGCAAGATCGAGGTTTGGCACGCCAACCCCTCCCGCCGGTGAGTACCGGCACGGGGCCTTAGCTCAGTTGGTAGAGCGCTGCCTTTGCAAGGCAGATGTCAGGAGTTCGAATCTCCTAGGCTCCACACACATACGCCGAGCGTGCCCTCGTTGACGTTGAGTGGGCCATTGTTCTGGTTCGATGGGCCTGTCGGTCTGTCACAACTGGGGTAAGTCAACGCCGAGCGTTCGACCCTTCTCGGTGGCTCGCCTGTAGCGTGAGGCCTGGTTCGACGCCGGCCGCCTCGACGATGTGCCGGAAGTCCTGACGCCGTTTCCGCCAGCGGATTCGAGCGAGCGGATCGTCGTGCAGGGAGCCTTCACGCTGCACGATTTCGGTGCGATGGGAGATGGCTCTTATGTACACAACAATGGGTTCTTCTTTGCCAGCGGTGGGACAGGATTGGCGCTGACTGCGGGGATGGCGGCCGGACGAGCACTCGGTAACGGCAGCCGTCGAAGTGCAGCACAGGCCGCGGCTGTGGCGCGTTGGAAGCAGATCGACCAGGGCGCACTATTCGTCAGCACTCACGGGTTCCGCATGCAGACCCAGCGCGGTATGTACTCGTGGTGGTGGGATGCGATCGGGTCAATGCAACTGGTCGCTCCAGGAACCGTCCAGTTCAGTGGTGATTCCGCCAATGGGCACGTCACTTGGATACTCGGCTCGGAGTGGGCCGAGCTGGTATTCACCTTCTGGGCTCGCGTACGCCACCGGCGGCATCCACAGTTCCTCAACGGAGGTTGGGTACCACCGGGCTGGGCGCAGCGTTACGGTGCAAGCGGGATGTCGGCGCCCGGGCAGCACACGGCGAGTTCTCAACTCCGTGGGGTTTACGCCGCCATCGACGGCTCACGATCTGACAGCAGGTAGGAGACGTGACCGGTGTGTTCGTCCCCGGCCAGGCCGGGCGGCGTCGCACTGGGTCCGCACCCCCGCTCTCCCGGCAGCGCACTGACAGCCCGTCCAGCGGAGCGAACTCCCGTGTCACCCGCCGAACCAGTTGCCGTGAAATCCGCGCGGAACCCGCTGTGGCAGGTGAACGGTGGCCAGCGGCGCGGCGCCGAGGTCGCCGGCGTCGAGGATCACCAGATCGCTGAGGTCGGTCGCGGGGCGGTAGACGTAGCTCATCAGGTACCCGTCCCCCTCGGCGTCCGAGCGGGCAATGAAGGTCGCCTCACCGGGCTCGTCGTCACCGAAGTCGTGTCGGCTGATGGTGTTCGCAGCGAGGTCGTATCGCAACAACGCGTGGTCGGCTGCCGTGTACACCAGATCGGTGGGACGACCGGTCAGCGCGTCGTTGATGCGCGGGAACTCGGTATCGACGTCGTCGAGTTGACGTTCGCGGGCGATGCCGGTCCGCAGATCCAGGGTCCATTCCCACAGGTGTGATGGATGTGCGAAATCGTTCCCATCGGTACGCCACAGCTCCTCGTACCGCACTCCGGTGATGACGATCGCGTGATCGCGTTGGTAGGCGTTGGCGGTGTGGAAGACGTAGCAGGGAGCGATGTCGAACCACCGCAGCGGTGCCGACGGATCGTCACGACGCATCACCCCCATCCGGGCGCCGTAATCGTCGTCCCAGCGATACGGCATGGCCGCACCCCCCAGCGCCAGAGTCATGTCGAACACGACGGGGAGATCGAGGAAGATCACGTAATCCGCTGTCAGGCAGAAATCGTGCATCATCGTCAGGGCGGGCACGTCGACAGGCTGTTCGACCACGAGTTCGCCGTCGGGGGTCGCCCGGTGGTAGGTGACGTACGGCTCGTGCAGGTTGCCGTAGCCGAAGAAGTGCAGCTCGCCGGTGTCCGGGCAGGTCTTGGGGTGGGCGGTCATGGAATCGGCGAGAGCACCGCCGAAGTCGTAGCACCCGACAGTGGCCAGATCGGCGGTGATCTCGTAGGGGAGCGACGATTCGACGAGCGCCAGGATCTTGCCCGCGTGACCTACGACGTGCGTGTTGGCGACGCTGGCGTGCAGGTTGCGGGTGCCGTCCGCGTTGTACAGCGGAAACGGGTCGGTGAAGCTCTCGGTGCGGATGTACCGGTTCCGGTAACTGCGTGCACGGCCGCCCTCGAGGTGGACACCGTGGACCATGCCATCGCCGGCGAACCAATGGTCCTCGGGCCGGCGCGGATTGGGGCCGTTGCGCAGGTAGTGCCCGTCGAGTTCGGGGGGGATGTCGCCACTCACCGGGAGGTCGAACGCGGCGCGCTCGTCGGACACTGGGGCATAGTTGCCCTGAAGGTAGAACTCGTTCTGGGACATGTCCGGTCCTTGCTTCTCGTTGGGATGGTCCACGATCACCGGACTCCGTCCGGATCCGACGCGGTCTTGAGAGCACGCACCCGGTGCTCGGTGAAGCGGATCGGGACGACGATCCCGGCGACCACGATGAGGGTCGTCATCCACGATGAGACGACTCCGGTGGCGCAGAGCACGGCGATGAGGGTGGCCGAGGTGAAGAAGCTGACCATCCAGGCGCGCGTGATCACGACATTGAACCGACGGAACTCCGCCGTCTCCCAGATCTCCTCGGGAGCATCCTGTTTCGCGATCGCCAGCGTGAACGGGGCACCGATCAGCAGCGTGACCAGGACGGTCAGGCCGAGCCAGAGTTGTGAAGCGGCCGCCACCCAGGAATCGAAGTGTCCGATCGTGGGGTGCAGGTAGGTCACCGGAACCAAAGCGGTGAAGAACACCACTGTCGCCAGCTCGATGACCGTCGCGGACAGCGCCCGATATGACCGGAGTCCCAGCGCCAGGCTGAGCAGGGCGGTGATCAGCGCGACCAGTGCGGCAGTGGTCGTGGCGGCGAAGGAGCCGACGATCGCGAAGACGATCCAGCCGGCAAGAGCTCTGACGATGGTCATGTGGACCCTCCGAGGGTGTTCGCGTGCAATGTTCCACTTCTGACATGTCAAGACTGGTCTATCAATACCCACATGTCAATAGTGGAATGTAAGGTCGGGGTATGAGTCTTCGAATGGGTGCGCTGGGGCTGATCGCCCAGTACCCCGACAGCAGCGGGTACGACCTGCTCAAGATGTTCAACGAGTCCCTGGCCAACGTATGGCCCGCGACGCAGAGCCAGCTCTACAACGAGCTGAACCGACTGGATGCCGACGGCCTGGTGGAGATCAGTTCACGCGGGGCACGCGGCCGGAAGAACTATCGCATCACCGAGGACGGACGCGGCGAACTGCGTGCTTGGCTGACGTCCAGTGATCCCGAACCCTTCCGTAACCCCATGCTGCTCAGAGTTTTCCTGCTCTCCGAGGTCAGTCGTTCCGAAGCCGACGGGATCTTGGACCGGGTCGAGGCCACCAGTCGCGCCTGGCGCGACAGACTGGACGCGGTCGCCGAGGACGTGCCGTGGGACGACACCGACGCCGACCTGTACGCCCGTATCGCACTGGAGTACGGACGGCGATCCCTCACCGCCCAGATCGAGTGGCTCGACTGGGCACACCGCGAGATCGGCGCGGGGACAGACCAGGCCACACGCGACAACCGCCGTTAGCGGGTGACGCCGGGTTCCATGTCATCGCTCGTGCTCAGGGACTACGCAATCGTCGCCAGCGCCGCGACCACTGGGTCGAGCCAGTGGTCGGCGGTACGGCGCACGAGGTACGTGGTGAGGGTTTCGGTGATGTCATCGATGGGGAGGATCGCGAACTGCTCGCTGTCGATCGCGCTCACGGCTTCCGATTCTGTCGGCGCGAGGGTGAACGCCGGTGTGCCGGCCAGAAAGATCAGCAGGCCGTTGGTGTCGCTGAACTGGGCGTCGGAGTCCACCACGGCGCCCACCGCCGCTAGGCGGTCGCCGCGACGGCCCTCGAGATCCCAGTGTCGGGGTCCCTGGATGTAGCGCATACCCCGGAGATCGGCGGACGACAACGACGACCGGCCGGGGAAGCGGGTGATGTCGACGACGGCTCCCAGTGGCTCGTTGTAGAGGACGCGCACGGACAATCGCGCGTCGGTCGTTCCCACGTGGGCGATGGCGATGTCGAGCGAACCGCTGAGCAGCGCCGCCTCCATCTCCAGCGACGGCATCTGTCGCAGGGTGAACGTGACATCGTTCTCGAGCCGGCGCATGGACTCACCCAGCTCACGTCGGTGTCGCGGATTGAGGACGTCCGGAACGGCGAGGCGGACGTCGGGTCGGCGTTCCTGATCGTTGCCGACGAGGTGGGGGATCGCGTCGAAGTCGGCGACCACCGACGTCGCCAACGGCAGCAGCGTCTCGCCGGCGCGCGTCAGTCGCGTGTGGTGGGTGGACCGATCGAACAACGGCGTACCCAGCTCACGCTCCAGCGCTCGAATGCGTTGGCTCAACGGTGGCACCGACATGTTCAACGAGCGCGCCGCACGGGTGAAGTTCAACTCGCGGGCGACGGCCAAGAAATAGCGCAGGTGGTGCATCTCCACCAGACACAGGATAGGCACGGTGTTATCGCTGTGGACACACCGGGGTGAGTCAGACGGTAATTCCTTTAGTTCCAGTAACGACCTAGCGTCGAAGACAGGTACTTCGAGATCATCGACGAAGGAGCGAACATGGCTACCGACGACGTACGAACCAGAGTCGCGACCGAACAGACGGCGGGGCCGCAAACGAGGGGGCTGCAGACGGCGGGGCCGCAAACGACGGGGCCACAGTCGGCGGGCCCCCTGGCCGGTGTGACGGTCGTCGACATCTCGACCGTGGTGATGGGGCCGTACGCCACCCAGATCCTGGGTGACTTCGGTGCCGACGTCATCCGGATCGAGCCACCGTTCGACACCGCGCGCCAGTCGCCGGCCAACACGGGCCGCAACCCCGGTATGGCACCGCTGTACATGCAGGTGAATCGGAACAAGCGCAGCGTTGCGCTGAACCTCAAGGACCCGCAGGGAATCTCGGACCTGTTCGGCATCCTCGCCGGCGCCGACGTACTGGTCACCAACATGCGTGCCGGCGCCCTCGACCGCCTCGGACTCGGTTACGACGACGTGCACGAGCGGTTCCCGCACCTCATCTACGCCCATGCCCAAGGCTTCGCCCCCGAGTCGTCACAGGGCAACCGACCCGCCTACGACGAGGTGATCCAGGCGGTCTCGGGTCTCGTCAACCTGCAGGACCGGTCGGGTGACTCGCTGCAGTTCATGCCGACGTTCATCGCGGACAAGACCGCGGCGCTCTACCTGCTCAACGGCATCCTCGCGGCCCTCTACCACCAACTCCGCACCGGCGAAGGCCAGCACCTGACGCTGGCCATGGCCGACGCGATGATCGCGGTGAACATGGTGGAGCACATGGGCGGTGACGTCTTCGTACCCGCCGCGGGTGATGTGGGCAACCCCCTGAGTCTGACCCCCGCGCACGCTGCCATGCGCACCAAGGACGGTGGCGCCATCGCCGCGGTGCCCTACACCAACGACGCCGTGCGCAAGCTGCTCATCGGTGCCGGTCTCGACTCCGATGCCGCCGATCCGGTGTGGGATTCGCCGGTCATCGATCGGCCCGTCTTCACCGACGGCATCGAGAAGGTGCTCGCGCACTCCACCACCAAGACGACCGCCGAGTGGGAGCAGTACCTGACCGCCAACGACATGCCCTACGGCGTCGTGGTCGACATCGCCGATCTGCCCGACGATCCGTACGTGCGTGAGGTGGGGCTCATCACCGAGATGGAGCACCCCACGGAGGGAACCATCCGTGTGGTGGCCAATCCGCTGCACTTCTCGCAGACACCGACCGGGTTCTACCGCCACGCCGAGCGTGCCGGAGCCAGTACCGCCGAGGTGCTCGGCGCGACCCACGTCCCGGCACACGCCTGACGTCGACAACCTTTCATCGACTTCCCGACGATCACAGAGAGAGATACTGATGGACCTCGAACTCTCCAGCGACGACATCGAATTCCGCGACGGGCTGCGCGAGGTGTTCCTCGGTGAGATCCCCGCCGACATCCGGCGTCGCAGCGCGTTGAATCAGACCACGCGCGACGACATCGTCGACAGCCAACGCATCCTCCACCGGCATGGTCTCGCCGTTCCGCACTGGCCCGTCGCCTGGGGCGGTCGTGACTGGTCGGCCACGCAGTCGCACATCTACGGCTCCGAGCTGCAGCGCGCGGCCGTGCCGCAACCGCTGGCCTTCAACGTCTCGATGGTGGGGCCGATCATCGCCGAGTTCGGCAGTGACGCACAGAAGCAGAAGTTCCTGCCGGCCACCGCGAACCTCGACATCTGGTGGTCGCAGGGCTTCTCGGAGCCGGAGGCCGGCTCCGACCTCGCATCGTTGAAGACCACCGCTCGACGCGACGGCGACGTGTACATCCTCAACGGACAGAAGACCTGGACCACCCTCGGCCAGTACGGCGACTGGATGTTCGTCCTCGCGCGGACCGACCCCGACGCACCGCGTAAGCAGCAGGGCATCTCGTTTCTGCTCCTGGACCTGGCCACACCGGGCATCGAGCGTCGGCCGATCACCCTGGTCGACGGCAGCGCCGAGGTCAACGAGTTCTTCTTCGACGACGTCGTCGTACCCGTCGAGAACCTGGTGGGGGAGGAGAACAAGGGGTGGGGTTACGCCAAGTTCCTGCTCGGCAACGAGCGCAACAGCATCGCTCAGGTCGGGACCGCGCAGCGGATCTACGCCGACCTCGCGGCATCCGCCGCGACCACATCGACCGGGGTGGGCCCGCTTGCCGACGACCCCGACTTCCGCGGGTCGATGCACCGCATCAAGACCCAGCTGCTCGCCCTCGAGGCCACCCAGCTGCGCGTCACCGGAGCATCGGAGCACGGCGTCGCGAGCCCCGTCTCATCGTTGCTGAAACTGGAGGGGACGCAGGCGCTGCAGGAACTCACCCGGCTGCGGATGACTGCCGCCGGTGCCGATGCCTCCTTGGTGACCGCCGACGGGGACCTCGGAGCCGACCCCGCGGCGAGCGCATCGGCAACGCAATACCTGAACCTGCGCAAACTGTCGATCTTCGGTGGCTCCAACGAGATTCAGCGGGGAGTCATCGCCAAGACCATCCTGGGCCTCTGAGCGCCGGGCCGCAGACCGCGCAATCGCCGGAAGGACACATCATCATGAACCTCGAACTCAACGACGACCAGCAGCTCTTGCTCGACACCGTCGACTCCGCGGTCGGCCGGGATTACCCCACCGGGGGACGGGCCGCGGCGACGTCGTCAGTCCTCGGCTGGAACGCCCGGGTCTGGACCACCCTGGTGGAACTGGGTCTGACCGGGCTCACCATCGACGAAGACCACGGTGGTGTGGGAGCGGGCCCCGCGGAGCTGTACGCCACCCTCGAGGCGCTCGGTCGGCACGCCGCCGCGGAACCGTTGCTCGACGCGGTGGCTCTACCGGGTTGGCTGATCGCCGCGTTGGGACAACCCGACCAGCTCACCGGGTTGCTGGGCCCACTCGCCGCTGGTGACGCCGTCGTCGCGGTAGCCCACGCCGAGCCCACGCACGCCTGGGATACCGCGCCGACCACCGCCATCACCACCCGTGAGGACGGTGTGGTGACCATCTCGGGCGTGAAGGCGCCGGTATTGCACGCTGACCAGGCCACGAGCTATCTGGTGACCGGGACCGACGCGAACTCGTCGATGCGCGTCGCGCTGGTCGAGGCCGGTGCCGACGGCATCACTCGTGCCGACGGACGGACGGGTGACTGGACCCACGCATCGCAGGTCACCTTCTCCGATACGCCGGCAACGCTGCTCGGCGACGCGGACTCGGACGCGGTGGCCGCTGTACGCGACGCATTCGCCAGGGCACGGATCGCCGCGACGGCGGAGGCCGTCGGGTTGATGGAGTCCGGGTTGGCCCTGACCGTCGACTACCTGAAGAACCGCAGACAATTCGGCGTGCCGCTGTCGACCTTCCAGGCGTTGGTCCATCGCGCGGCCGACTTGTACGCGACCGTCGAGCTCGCACGCTCGATGGCGCTGCACGCCACCGCACTGGCGGAGTACGCCGGCTCCGCACAACGGGCGGATGTCGATCTCACACAGGTCGCCGACGACGCCTTCGTCTACGTGGGTGACGCGGCAATCGCGGTGGCGGAGGAGATCATCCAACTGCACGGGGGGATCGGAATGACCTACGAGTCCGAGGTCGGTCATCATGCGGCCCGTCTGGTCGGCCTGACCACCAACCACGGTGGCCTGGCGGCGGCCCGTCGACGTGCTGTCGCATCCGACGCGGTGCTGCGATCACCGAGCGCCCTGGTCAACAACGCCGACCCGGCCGTCGTCGCCGAACGCGACGTGGTCGGGGTCTGAGGAGGAGAGCATGTTCGATCATCTGCTGGTTCTCGACATCGTGGCGGGCGCGATCCGGCGAGTGGACCTCGACGGGGCCGTACACACGGTGGTCGCCGACGCCGGGCCCGCCCCGGATGGGATCATCCGAGATCCGAAGAGCGACCGCATCTATTGGACGTTGATGGGACAGCCGCACCAGGACGGGTCGGTGTCGGATTTCTCCGACCGCAACGGTGGGATCCGGTCGGCCCGGACCGACGGGTCCGACCAGGCGGTGGTTCTGAACGAGGGCGTCATCACCACCGGCAAGCAACTCGACATCGACCCGGCCGGCGGGTCGCTGTACTGGGGCGATCGCGAGGGCGGACGGGTGAGCCGGTCCAAGCTCGACGGGTCGGAGCTCACCGACCTGGTGGTCCGTCCCCGGGAGACGAACACCGGGTTGGTCGGTATCGACGACCAATGCGTCGGTGTCGCCGTGGACCCGGCGGCCGGTCAGCTGTACTGGACGCAGAAGGGGCCGGCGAAGGGCGGCACCGGCCGGATCTTCCGCGCCGGCATGGACGTCCCCGCCGGTGAGGCCGCCGACACGCGTACCGATGTGGAGGTGCTGTGGTCGGAGTTGCCCGAGCCCATCGACCTCTGGATCGATTCGAGCTCGGCCACCCTCTATTGGACCGATCGCGGAGCCGAACCGCGTGGGAACACTCTCAACCGCGCACCGCTACCCGCAGTGGGGGAGCTGGGTGAGACTCCCACCATCCTCGCCCACGGGTTCGCCGAGGCCATCGGACTCGCCGTCGACACCGAGGCCGGAGTCGCATACGTGACCGCTCTGGACGGCACGGTGCGCGCTGTCCCGATCCGTCCGGACGCACCGCCCGAACGGCTGGTCGTCTCGGTACCGGGGAGCGCATTCACCGGCATCGTCGGAGTGACGTCATGACCGCCGAGCAGCCCACCGTGGCCGTTGTCGGTGCCGGTGTCATCGGCTTGTCCTGGGCGCGGTTGGCGCGCGAGCACGGTTGGACGGTCGTCGTCACCGATCCGCGGCCGGACGTCGCAGAGCTGGTGTCCTCGAGTGTGGGAGAGGGCGCCGATGTGCGTGTCACCCCGGATCTCTCCGATGCGGTCCGCGCCGCAGACCTCGTGCAGGAGAACGGGCCCGAGCGATTGACCGTGAAACAACAGCTCTTCACCGAGATCGGTGCGGCCGCACCCGCGCAGGCGATCCTCGCCACGTCGAGTTCGTCGATCACCGCCTCCGAGATCGCCGATGGGTTGACCGACGGCGTCGCCGAACGGCTCCTCGTCGGACACCCCTTCAACCCTCCGGAGCTGATGCCGTTGGTGGAGGTGGTCCCGGGCCGGCGCACGTCACCGGCCACGACGGATGCCGCAGTCGCCCTCTACCGCCAACTGGGCCGCGAACCGGTGGTCGTGGGCAAGGAGATCCCGGGGTTCGTCGCCAATCGACTGCAGGGCGCCATCTCTCGGGAGGCACGGTTCCTGGTGCAGTCTCAGGTGGTGTCACCCGCGGATCTCGACACCATCCTGCGCAACTCGCTGGGACTGCGGTGGGCCACCATCGGCCTGTTCGAGGGCAACGTGCTCGGTGGTGGACCCGGTGGCATCCGGCACCTGTTCGCCGGGGTGGGTGCGCAGACCGGCGGCATCGAGCCGGGTGTACCCGCAACGGACGCCGAGGCCGTCGAACGACTCATCACCCAGGTCGAGGCCACCTACGGAACCGGTCCCGACGTCTACGAGGCGTTGCGGGTCCGGCGCGATCGGCGGACACGCGCGGTACTCGATGCGCTCGCGGCCGACGATGACGACGTATCCGACGGACGACGAGAATCATGATCGTGTTCAGCGACACCTGTGGAAGGAACGGACAATGACCTACGGACACACCTTCGACGAGATCCGCAACCGACCGGTCGCGGTCTTCGGTGCAGGCACCCTCGGGCGCCGTATCGCCTTGATGTTCGCCACCCGCGGTGGCGTCGTGAACATCTACGACCCGAATGTCGAGCAGGCGCGCGCCGCCGTCGACTACGTCGCGGAGACACTGCCTGATGTGATCGCCCAGCGAGACGGTGGTGAACCTGGGGAGGCCGTCGCCCACGACTCGGTGGCCACCGCGTCCGACGGTGCATGGCTGGCCGTGGAGGCGGTACCGGAACGACTGGACATCAAGATCCCGCTGTGGGGCGAGATCGACGCCGCTGTACCGGCCGACGCCATCCTGGCCACCAACTCGTCGTCGTATGCCTCGGGAACGATGGACGAGCGGATCCGGGACAAATCACGCTTCTGCAACA
This sequence comes from Williamsia sterculiae, assembly GCF_900156495.1. Taxonomy (GTDB): domain Bacteria; phylum Actinomycetota; class Actinomycetes; order Mycobacteriales; family Mycobacteriaceae; genus Williamsia_B; species Williamsia_B sterculiae. The sequence continues at coordinate 86,609 of NZ_FTNT01000005.1, read as the reverse complement.
TGCACTTCTACATGCCGCCGTCGTCCAATGCGATCGACCTGATGTCGGATGGCCAGACCTCGCGTGCGGCCCTCGACTCGCTGCTGTCCGTCCTCCCCGAGTTCGGCGTGTACCCGTTCGAAGCGCTCAAGGAGAGCACCGGTTTCATCTTCAATCGCATCTGGGCGGCCATCAAGCGGGAGTCGTTGGCGGTGGTCGCGGACGGGGTTGCCCGACCCGACGACGTGGATGCGATGTTCCGCATCAACTGGCACATGCCTGCGGGCCCGTTCCAGATGATGGACTCGGTCGGGTTGGACGTGGTGCTCGACATCGAGAACCACTACGCCGCCGAGAACCCCAACCTGCCGGAGGGCCCTCGACGGCTGCTGCACGAGTACGTGGACGCCGGGAAACTGGGTCGCAAGACGGGTGAGGGGTTCTACCGCTACGACGACGCGTAGGTCCGGTGAGAACCGGTCCGCCGGTCCGATCCTGAGAATATCGAGGGCCGCATGTCGCTATCGCTCGGCAGGGGTTACGCTCGGCTCATCGTCGGGGGACGATGTCCAGCCACCGACGTTCTAAGGGGCACCCTCGATGGGTCTCACCACTGCCTGGTCCCGTGCCGGTTTCCTTTCCGTGCTCGCTCGCCCGACCGTTCTCCGGCCGCTCGTCATCGGCGTCGCAGCAAGTCTCGTGCTGTTCGCCCTGACTGCCATGTTGCTCACGCAGACGAAGGCCAAAGCCCTTGTCGGCCACCCGGAGATCCTTCGCCCGGGGTGCACGTGGGACGTCTCCAAGAACTATGTGCAGAACTGCAAGGTGTGGTCGCCGTCGCAGAACAAGTTCGTGGTGGTGCAGATCCGTGCCTCCAACGGCAGTGACAAGGGTGTGTATCTGCTCGACGGGATGCGCGCTCGCGACGACCGGTCGGCCTGGACCACCGATGTGCAGGCCGCGCGCGTCTACGACGGCAGCACCGACACCACGCTGGTGATGCCCGCCGGTGGCGCATCCACCTTCAACACGGACTGGCAGGGCGGCGCCGGCGCGGCCAACACCCCGGTGAAGCAGGAGACATTCCTGACGTCGGAGCTTCCCGCCTACCTGCAGCAGCAGTTCGGCGTCAGCCCGTCCAACAACGCGATCGTCGGGATCTCGATGTCGGCCGGACCGGCGGTCACCCTGGCCGAGAAGCATCCCGAACAATTCCGTGTGGTGCAGGCGATGTCAGGCTACTACCAGACCGACAATCCCCTGGGGTGGCTCGGTGTGTTCGGTACCCAGACCGTGGTCTCGAACTACACCAACGGCATCGTCAACATGTGGGGCCTGCCGGGTAGCACGGCGTGGAAGGACAACGACGCGTCGAAGAACCTGGCCAAGCTGAAGGAGAACGGACAGGTACTGATCCTGTCGTCGGGTAACGCGATGTTGACTCCGCAGGAACAAGCCAAGATCGCCCCGCAGGACCAGATCAGCGCCATCCTGCTGGAGGCGTTGGCAGCTGCGTCCACGGTGCTGTTGCAACTGCAGCTCAAGCAGGCGGGCGTCTCGGTGATCACTCTGCCGAACTACGGCGGCCACGACTGGGACAACTGGAACCGCGGTCTCACCAGCGGTCGGGATCAGTTGCTCGACGTACTGCGCAAGCCGCCGGTGACCACCAAGACCACGGTGATCGCGGCGAACGAGCTGCCGGATCCGACGACCGTCACCTCCACCGCGGCGACCACGTCGGAGCCGTCCACCACCGCCACGTCGGTGGACGAGCGCGTCGCGCAGGTGCTGGCCCAGCAGTCGGCCACGACGACTTCGAGTGGTACCTCGACGGAAACCACTGTGGTGAGCGGGGTTACAGGCACCCCCCAGGCCGGGTCGAACAGTGCGTCGGCCACCGATTCCGCCGCGCCGTCATCGACCGTCGCGACCGGTGCGGACGCACCGACCATCGACGCCGGTACGCCGACCACCGTCGCCACGCCGCCGTCCGCAGTTCCATCGGTCACTCCCGACAACCTGCCGCCGTGTACCGCCGAGCATCCCGTCGGAACGCCTGACGTGCCGTGCACCCCGGTGACTGTCGCTGCGGGGTAGGTGGTCGCGGGTTGGTGGGGTGGGCTGGGACCGCGCGCCCGGTGCAGTCCCGTTGCGGTGGTCGCCGACCCGGGGGGCGGCGTCAGGCCTGATTGACGATGTACAGATACGCGATCAGGCAGAGCAGCGCCGCAGCGAGGTACAGGTAACCGACCCACAGCGCCGCAGTCGCGAGCACCTCGCCGCGTTCCTTGGTCCGGCGGATGGTCGCCTTCGCCATGTGGCCGCACACCACGCCGATGATCGCGGTCACGCCCAGAACCGACAGGATCAGTGCGGCGATCGCCGTCCGGTTCACCGGCTTCTGGCGCCGGGCTGCGGCCGCGTTCATCGCCTCCCCGTCCTCTTCTGTGCCCTCGTGGGCGCTGTCGTGTGGATCGTGGTCCTCGACGTCGTCGTGACGCGTCGTGCGGTCGTCGAGGGCATTGGCGACGGGGCCGGTGTGACCAGGGCTGCGGCTGTAGGCCGTCTCGGGTTCGTAGCGTGGGGTGTCATCGCGCGATCGGGGTTGCTCGGAATACGCGGTGGGTCCTGTCGGTGGACGCGTGTACACCTCGGTACGGGGCGCATCCGGGTCCGTATTCGACGGACGATACGGCGCGGCAGGCGGTCGGCGGTCGGGAATGCCACCGGTGGGCGCCGGTCCGCCGGGGCGGTCCGTCTGCGGGCGGGAAGCGCCGACGCGGAGACCATCGCCATACGGAGCGCCGCCCCGGGGGGCATCGGTCCGCGGCCGGTCGGTACGAAGGTGGTCGGGGAGGGGAGGTGCAGAACGCGCAGCATCACCCGACGGAGCGCCGTCCGATGCTCCTCCCTCGGTCGGCAGCTGATGGCGGCCCGACTGATCCGGGCGGCGCGGCATCGGCCGCTCCCACGGTGGGGCGGTCTCGCCCGCGGGCCGGGGGGTAGGGGACTGGTTGTCGGGATGCACGCGCTACAACCTACCGAAGAGCGCCGTCACGACGTGCTGTCCGCCGAGGGGGTGCTGTCCACATCGGCGTGGGTACGGGTGGGCACGTCCTGGACTCGGGGCGGGAACTGTGCGACCGCTGGCGGTTGACGACGGCTCCGTCGGACGATGGCGAAGGTGGCGCCGCCGGCGCCCAGCACGGCCACCCCGATCAGACCGAACTTCGCGAACCGCGCCGCAGTCTTTCGACGCTCCGCCTTCTGCTGCTTCTTCTCGTGTTCCACCACGCGAGCCGCGAGGTAACCCCAGGGTCCGAGGTAGGCGCGCGCACCGAACTTGGCGGCCTTGCCTGCGGCGGACACCACCGGCGCGGTTCGCGACGAAGCAGCAACAGACGACATCTCCGGTGACCTTTCCCTCAAGCGGCATGACTGGGTGTTCGTGTTCGTACCACCCTGCCAGGCGGCACCCGCGCACGCCAGCGCCGCGCCACCCCGGTGCACGGGAGAGAACGCAGGTCAGGTCCGGTCGTGAGACGCCAATGGCAAGATGGTCGGTGTGAGTACACCGCAAAAGACCGCAACCGCGACCCTGCACACCAATCACGGCGACATCAACATCGACCTCTTCGGTAACCAGGCGCCGAAGACGGTCGCCAACTTCGAAGGCCTCGCCAAGGGCACCAAGGACTACTCGACCCCCAACGCATCCGGTGGTGACAGCGGCCCGTTCTACGACGGCGCCATCTTCCATCGCGTCATCGACGGCTTCATGGTCCAGGGCGGTGACCCGACCGGCACCGGTACCGGGGGCCCCGGTTACCAGTTCGAGGACGAGTTCCACCCGGAGTTGTCCTTCGACCAGCCGTATCTGCTCGCGATGGCCAACGCGGGTCCCGGCACCAACGGCTCGCAGTTCTTCATCACGGTCGGCAAGACCCCGCACCTGAACCGTCGCCACACCATCTTCGGCGTCGTGGCCGACGACGCGTCGCGCAAGGTCGTCGACGCGATCGCCACCACCTCCACCGATCGGCGCGACAAGCCGCTCGACGACGTGGTCATCGAGAAGATCGACATCAGCTGAGCACCCAGCTCCCCGCACACGAGTGCGTCCGGCACCCGGGCCGGGTGACAGGCCTGTCCTGCACCCGGTGTGGGCGTCCGGCGTGCGCGGAGTGCCTTCGCCCCGCGTCGGTGGGGCAGCATTGCGTCGACTGCGTGCGGGCCGAGCGCGGCTGGGTCCCCCGGGCACGGATCACCGGCGCCGCGCGACCGACCGCCACCTACGCGCTGATCGCGATCAACTGCCTGGTCTTCCTGATCTGCGCGGCGCAGGCCGGTAGTGCCTCGGCCTTCGGCGGTTCGAAGGTCTTCGTCGACGGTGTGCTCTACGGGCCCGCGGTGGCGGACGGCGAGGTCTGGCGGCTGCTCACCTCCGGGTTCCTGCACTTCAGCCTGTTGCACATCGCGGTCAACATGTTCTCGCTCTACGTCCTCGGCCGCGACGTCGAGCTCACGATGGGAACCCCGCGATTCCTGGCCGTGTACGGCACCGCGCTCCTGGGTGGCAGTGCTCTGGTCATGCTGATGTCGCCGAACGATATCGCCGCGGGCGCGTCCGGGGCGATCTACGGTCTCATGGGTGCTGCCCTCATCGTGGTGTTACGAGCTCGGCTCTCACCCGCGCCCGTCCTCACGCTGATCGCGGTCAACATCGCGATCACCTTTGCGATCCCCAACATCTCGCTGTGGGCGCACCTCGGTGGTCTGGTCTTCGGCGCGGCCACCGCGGCCGCGTTCCTGCTGCTCCCCGGCAGGTTGGGTGGCCGGGTTCGGTCCCACACCGTCGGATGGGCGGCCACCGTCGTCCTGGTGGTCGTGGCGATCGCGCTCGGCGTCACCGCTTGACTCAGCGCTTGCCGAGCCGCTCCTCGACGCGGAGCCCGGACGCACGTAAGGCGTTGGCGACCTCCACCGGATCCGTCCCGAGATCCCATCGGCCCAACATGATCAGCCGGTCGTCGCCGGCACCGTCTCGGACGTCGAACTCCAGATGCGGTACGCGACGGCCGAAGCGGGCGAGGTCGATGACCCGTATCCGGCTGATCGCGGCCCGCGGGTAGTCGACCGCGCCGCGTAGGCCACGCACCCTGATGCCGTCGGCGTCGTCGGGTGCGCCCATCAGGGCCAGCTTCGGACGCACAAGCAGCGACGTCGCACCCATGCCGAGCAACAACACCGCCGCCACCATCAGCAACACCAGGCCGGCCGCATCGGTCCCGGAGGCCGCGGCGGCGGCGATCAGGCCGATACCTCCGGCCACCATCGCGGCACCGAGCAGACGCGGGGCAGCCCATTCCACCGCGTGCGGCGAGTTGTCCACAGGGTCTGTCAACACTGGGGATGAATTACATCTATGTGTTTCTGCAGCTCAGCGCCGGATCAGCGCCACTTCATGGTCATCAGCAGGCCGGCGACCATGAAGCCGAAGCCGATCAAGAAGTTCCACGGGCCCAGGTCGTACATCCAGTGCAGGATCTTGCCGTCGGCACCGAGCGCGGACGGGGTGGCCACCAGGTAGAAGACGATGAGCCAGATGAGACCGATGAGCATCAGACCGAGCATCACGCCCACGTAGATCTGGCTGGATGGACCGGTCTTGACCTTGACCGGCGTGCGGCTCGCCGGGTTGATCGTGTAATCGGTCTTCTTCCGGACTTTTGACTTCGGCATGACTTCCTCGATCGGGTACGGGCAGGGCATCGCGGGTGTCTGGGCACCGCGCGCCCCTCGGCGTCGGTCTGACCACGGTATCCCACCCACCTGGCAGATCCCACGTGCCGGACTCCACCGGCCACGTACTCGCCCAGTGGGTAGCCTGGAGCGCTGTGAGCACGTCAGACCCGACCGATGGTGACGCGGCCGCTGTCGCCCGCATCCTGGTCGTCGACAACTACGACAGCTTCGTCTACAACCTGGTCCAGTATCTGGGTCAGCTCGGTGTGGACGTGGAGGTCTGGCGCAACGACGATCCGCACCTGGACGATCTGGACTCCGCGGTGTCCGCATACGACGGCGTGCTCCTCAGTCCCGGGCCGGGCACACCGCAGCGCGCGGGGGTCACCATGCCGATCGTCCCGGTGGCCGCCGAACGCGGGACCCCGGTCCTCGGTGTGTGTCTAGGTCATCAGGCCATCGGCGCCGCGTTCGGCGCGACGGTGGAGCGGGCGCCGGAGTTGCTGCACGGCAAGACCTCACTGGTCGAGCACACCGACGGCGGGGTGCTGGCCGGGTTGCCGCACCCCTTCGTGGCGACCCGCTACCACTCGCTGACCGTCGTGCCGTCGACCATCCCGAAGGAACTCGAGGTGACCGGGCAGACCGACAGCGGCATCGTGATGGCGATGGCGCACCGAGAGTTGCCGATCCATGGCGTCCAGTTCCACCCGGAAAGCGTGCTCACCCAGGGTGGCCATCGGATGCTCGCCAACTGGCTCGGTGTGTGTGGTTTCCCGGTGTCCGAATCGGTGGTCGCCGCGCTCGAGGACGAGGTCGCGGTCGCCATCGGCTGACCCCCCGCGACGACGAGACCGCCCGCACGCAGGGGGCTGTCCTGGCGTGCGGGCGGTCTCGATCGGCGGGCGACTGCGGAGTGGGCGCGTCGGCGACCGCGGTTCTCCGGTGTGTCTCAGGCCTTCTGGTAGGTCAGGCAGTTCGCGGTGTCCGAACTCTCCCCGGCACCGATGCGCACGGCCGCGGCGGTGCACTCCAAGTTGTCGTTGAAGGAGCAGTCGGCGCGTTGGCAGGCACCGACCTGCGGTGAGACGACGTCGAGGCCGCCCTTGACCGACAGCGGGATGAAGGTCGCGCAGTCGGCGGTGCCGTTCTCACCGGACACATTGATGGCGAAGGCGTGGCAGCCGTCATGGTTGTACGAGCACGAGCTCACCGAACAGTCGGAGACGTGGGGCATTTCGAGGGTGGCCATGGGATCCTCCAGAAGTCGTCGCGGGCGACGGGGTTGTCCGGTCGCCTGGCACGACTCACGCTACGACCTCCGCCGTCGTTCCACCAGCAAGGTCAGGCTGCCCTGCGGCTCGAAAAACGTTGGCGCAGTGACAAGGTCAGGCTGCCCTCATCTGGCGGATGCCGGTCAGTTCGGCAGCAGACTCGCGCGACCGACGACGATGGTGATGGTCGTGTCGTTGCGGACTGCGCTACCCGCTGCCGGCGACTGCGACAGCACGCGGTTGTCGTCGGGGCTGCCCAACGGGACGTTGCGCTTGGTCTCGGTCAGCGTGGTGTTCTTCCACCCGGCTCCCGTCAGCGCGGTCCGTGCCTGGGCGGAGGTCTTCCCGGTAAGATCCGGGACGCGGAAGATGTTGCCCCGCGACACCGTGATGTCCACGGACGTCCCGTCGTCGACCTGGGTGCCCGACGTCGGGCTCTGCGACAGCACGGTCCCGGCGGACTGTTCGGAGTCGACCTGGCTCACCGTGCCCACCTTGAGCCCGAAGTCGTCGAGTTCGGCCGACGCGGCACTCTGCGACAACCCCACCAATGATGGGATGTCCACCTGCTTGGGACCGGTGCCCACCTGCAGGGTGATCGGGTCGGTGACCCGCGCATTGGTGCCCGCCTGTGGCTGACTGCTCACCACCTTGCCGTTCTGCGCGTCCGTGGACACCACGTTCTGGGTCGTCGGGGTGCTGGTGAAGCCGAGCTGTCGAAGCTGGGCGATCGCCTCCTGCGGGGTCTTGCCGTCCAGCGGCGGCAGTTGTATCCGTTGCGGTCCCGACGAGACGTAGAGCGCGACCTTGGAACCCTTCGGTATCCGCACCCCCGCCGTCGGCGCGGTGCGGGTGGGCCTGCCCTCCGGCACGGTGAGGCTCGGTTCCTCGAGCGGATCCAGCACCCGGAAACCGAGGCGTTGCAGTTCCTGCTGTGCCTGATCGGCGGTCAGGGTGGTCACCGGCGGAACGGCGACCTGCGGAGTCGAGGTCTCGGCCCACGGACGGGTCAGCAGCAGGGTGACGCCCACGATCGCCAGGATGGCCACGAGGGCGGCCACCCCCCACCGCGCGGCCCGCGAGCGGCGGCGCGGCCGGTCGTCCGGATCGTCGTCGGAGTCGGAACGGCGATGCGCCGAACTGCCCCCCCGACCACCACCGGCGTCGCGCAGAGCACGTCGCGGACCGGTGGTGATCACCCCGGTCTTCTCCTCGTCGGACAGCAGCATCGGTGCGCCGGGTTTGCCGCCGGCGAGCACTCGCATCAGGTCGGCGCGCAGGTCGGCGGCCGACTGGTAGCGGTTGGCCGGGTTCTTCGACATCGCCTTGAGCACCACGGAATCGAGTTCACGTGGGATCTCGGGCCGCACCGCCGACGGCCAGCGGGGGTCCTCGCGAACGTGCTGGTAGGCCACGGCGACCGGGGAGTCACCGGTGAACGGAGGTTCGCCGGTGAGCAGTTCGAAGAGCACGCAACCCATCGAGTAGACGTCGCTGCGGGCATCGACACTCTCACCGCGAGCCTGCTCCGGCGAGAGGTACTGGGCGGTACCGATCACCGCAGACGTCTGGGTCATCGACGATGTGGAGTCCGACATGGCGCGGGCGATGCCGAAGTCCATCACCTTCACCGCACCCGACTTGTCGATCATCACGTTGGCCGGCTTCATGTCCCGGTGCACGATGCCATTCTGATGCGAGAAGTCCAGTGCCGCAGCCACATCGGCCATCCAGGTCATCGCCTGTCGGGGTGCGACGTGACCCTGCGCGCGGAGCACGTCGCGCAGCGTCTCACCGTCGACGTACTCCATGACGATGTAGGGCAGCGGGCCCTCGGGTGTGGTGGCCTCACCGGTGTCGAACACCGACACGATGGTCGGGTGGTTCAGCGAGGCCGCGTTCTGCGCCTCCCGGCGGAAGCGCAGGTAGAACGTGGGGTCGCGGGCCAGATCGGCGCGCAACACCTTGATGGCCACGTCGCGGTGCAGTCGCAGGTCGCGGGCGGCGTGCACCTCCGACATACCGCCGAAACCGAGGGTCTCACCGAGCTCGTAGCGATCGGAGAGATGTTGCGGGGTGGACATCACACGCCACCGGGGGGAGTGCTCGTCGCGGTGTCGGCACCGGTGGTCGGGGCCTGCGCCTCACCGGCACCGAGGGTGATGGCCGGGCCGCCGGGGATCGGGATGCTGATGACGGGTCCGCCACCGCTCGTGGCGGTGGTCTCCGGCGTGGTGGTCGTCGCCTCCGACGTGGGCGTGGTCTCCTCGGTGGTCTCGTCGGTGGTGGAGGTGGGCGTCGTCTCCTCGGTGGTCGTCGGTTCCTCGGTCGTCGTGGTCCGGCGCTGGGTGGTCGTCGCGGGGGCCTCGGTGGTGGTGGTGACCGTGGGGGTGGTCGACGGCGTCGGGGTGGTGTCGGTGCTCTTGTTGCCGAGCAACCAGTACCCGATCAGCCCGATCGCCGCGATCAGCAGCAGCACGGCGATCGTGGCCAGCGCCTTCTGGCCACCGGTCCAGCGCCCGTCGTCTGCGGGAGCAGGCGCCCGACGCGACGACTGGGTCGCCGGCGGGGCCGGGGTGGCGCGGGTCCGGCCGGACGTGGGGGGCGACGTCATCGGTCGCTGCGCCGAGGTCATGGCACGGGTCGAGGGCGGCGGCACCGGGGGGACCACCAGACCACCGGTCCCTCGTCGTGGCGGTGGTGGCCGACGGCCGGCCCGGACGGCCGCGACGGCGTCGGCGAACTCGCCGCCGTCGAGGTACCGGGTCTCCGGCTCCTTGGTCATCGCGGTCTCGACCAGCTCACGAACATTCGCGGGCAGGTCCGCGGGCAACGGTGGCGGCACCTCACGGATGTGTTTCATCGCGACGGTGATCGCTCCGTCGCCGAGGAACGGGCGGCGTCCGGAGATCGCCTCGTATCCGACCACACCGAGCGAGTACACGTCCGACGACGCGGTGGCGTCCTCACCGAGGGCCTGCTCGGGCGAGATGTATTGGGCGGTACCCATCACCATGCCGGTCTGGGTGACCGGTGCCGCGTCCACCGCCTTGGCGATGCCGAAGTCGGTGATCTTCACCTGACCGGTCGGCGTGATGAGGATGTTGCCCGGCTTGACGTCGCGGTGCACCAACCCGGCGTCGTGGGCGGCCTGCAACGCGTGCCCGGTCTGCTCGAGCATGTCCAGGGAGTTGGCGATGGGCAGTCGGCCCATCCGTGAGATCACCGAGTTCAGGGGTTCGCCGTTGACCAGCTCCATCACCAGGTAGGCCAGCGGGGCACCGCCGTTGCGGTCCGGCGTCTCGCCGTAGTCGAAGACATTCGCGATGCCGGGGTGATTGAGTCGGGCGGTGGTCTGCGCCTCCGTGCGGAAGCGCGCGAGGAACTCTTGGTCGTCGGAGAACTCGGCCTTGAGCACTTTCACCGCGACCCGCCGGTCCAGACGGGTGTCGAGGGCCTCCCACACCTGTCCCATGCCGCCGGTCGCGATCAGTCGCATCAACCGGTACCGATCGGCGATGGTGGTCCCACTCTGCAGGCTCATCGGTTGCACCCACCCCTCGTCGGTACCCGCGTGCGGGAACCACGCATCGTGTCCGCCGGACGGACACCACGGCGGTCGGCGGCACGGCTCATACGCTGCCCGGCCCAGGTCATCCGTTACCTCCTACCAGCGAGTTGATCACTGCGCGTCCGATCGGCGCCGCCGACGACCCACCGGTCGACTGCACGCCGCGGTCGCCGTTCTCCACGATCACCGCGACGGCAACCTGCGCGTTGCTCGACGGACCGAACGCGATGTACCAGGCGTACGGGGTGTCGGCGGCGTCCGAGCTCGCCGAGTGCTCGGCGGTCCCGGTCTTCGACGCGATGGAGATCGCACCACCGGACCCGCTGGTGTTCTTCTCCGAGTCGATCATCATCTGGGTGAGGGTGGCGGCGACCTGCGGCGTGATCGGCTCGTTGACCGACTGCGGACGGGTGGTCTGCAGTGTTTTCAGGTCGGGACTCTGCAGCTTGTCCACCAGGTAGGGCTGCATACGCACGCCGCCGTTGGCGATGGTCGCCGCGACCATGGCGTTCTGCAGCGGGGTGATCCGCACGTCTCGCTGACCGATCGCCGACTGACCCAGCGCGGCCAGGTCGGGGATCTGACCGACCGTCGAGTCCGAGACGTCCAACGGGATGTTGGGCGTGTCCGTGTCGATGCCATACGCGCTGGCCTGCCGTTTGAACGAGTCGATGGGGTTGCGCAGTTTCTCCGTCGCCAGCTGCACGAACGCGGTGTTGCAGGAGTACTGCAGCGCCTGATGCAGGCTCACCGTGCCACCCGAGGAGTTGGGGCAGGTCTCGCTGCCGTAGTTGGTCAACGGGGTAACGGTGTCGGGCAACGTGATGGTGTTGCTCGCGGTCAACCGCGTGTTCTCGTCGACACCCTGGCCCAGGGCCGCCGAGGTGGTGATCATCTTGAACGTCGACCCCGGCGGGTAGGTCTGGTTGATCGCGCGGTTGAGCATCGGCTCGTAGCGGTCGTTGGTCCAGCTGTTCCAGGCCTTCTCGCGTTCGTCGGCATCGTGGGTGGCGAGTTTGTTCGGGTCGTAGCTCGGTGTCGACACCATGGCCAGGATCGCGCCGGTGCTCGGGGCGAGCGCCACCACCGCGCCGCGGCATCCACCCGAGCAGCCCTTCTGCATGGCGTCGTAGGCGACCTGCTGGGCGCGCGGGTTGATGGTCGTGACCACGTTGCCGCCGCGCGGGTCGCGCCCGGAGAACATGTCCACGAACCGCTGACCGAACAGCCGATCGTCGTTGCCGTTGAGGATGCTGTCCTCGGCCTGTTCGAGACCGGAACTGCCGTACTGGAACGAGAAGTACCCGGTGGCCGGCGCGAAGGCGTACGCCGACGCGTCGTTGCCGTTGGGGTAACTGCGGAGGTACTTGAGGCGGTCCTCGGTGGGTATCGACTGTGCCAGCAGATCGGTACCACCGGTGATCTGGCCGCGCTGACGCGAGTACTCGTCGAGCAGGACCCGGTTGTTGCGCGGGTCGTTGCGCAGTTTGTCGGCCTTGAACACCTGGACGTAGGTCGCGTTCAGCAGCAACAGCACCACCATGGCCATCACCACCATCACCACGCGGCGGATGGAGACGTTCACGATCGCTTCACCACCTGGGTGGGAGCCTGCGGCAACGGTGTCGCGGGCTTCTTCTTCGGCCCGTTCTTCTCTCCGTCGGGTTCGCGGGCGGCGTTCGAGACACGAAGCAGGATCGCGATCAGCACGTAGTTCGCCAGCAGCGACGATCCGCCATAGGACAGGAACGGTGTGGTCAGGCCCGTCAGCGGGATCAGTTTGGTGACGCCGCCGATGACCACGAAGATCTGCACGGCGATGGTGAACGCCAACCCGGTGGCCAGCAGCTTGCCGAAGCTGTCACGCACGGTCAGACCGGTGCGCAGGCCACGGACGATCAGCACGAGGTACAGCAGCACGATCGCCGCCAGACCGGCCAGGCCCAGCTCCTCGCCCACGGTGGCGATGATGAAGTCGCTGTTGGCGAACGGCACGATGTTGGGTCGACCCGATCCCAGTCCGGTGCCGAACACCCCACCGGTGGCCAGGCCGAAGAGTGCCTGACCCACCTGGTAGCCCCTGCCGTCGAAGTCGGAGAACGGATCCTGCCACACCGCGACCCGGACCTGCAGGTGCGGGAACAGCTCGTAGGCCAGCACCGCGCCCACGGTGAACAGGACGATGCCGATGATCACCCATCCGATGCGCCCGGTGGCCACGTACAGCATCACCAGGATGGTGGAGAAGATCAGCAGCGGACCACCGAGGTCGTTCTCCAGCGCGAAGATCCCGATGGTCACGATCCACGCCACCAGCAGCGGCCCGAGGTCACGGGCCCGGGGCAGATCCATCCCGAGGAAGTGTTTGCCCGCGGTGGTGAACAGGTCGCGCTTGGACACCAGCAACGACGCGGTGAACACGATGAGCAGGATCTTGGAGAACTCGCCGGGCTGAATGTTGAACAGCGGGGTGCGAATCCAGTTCTTGGACCCGTTGATCTCCGACAGTGACGACGGCAGCAGGGCGGGGATGGCCAGGAACAGCAGACCACCGAGGCCGAGGATGTAGCTGTACCGCGACAGCGTGCGGTGATCGCGGACGAAGATGAGGATCGCCGAGAACACGACTACGCCCAGCACCGTCCACAGCACCTGCTGATCGGCGTTGTGCGAATCGACCGTGGCGTTGACGGTCTCGCCGGTGCGACCGGCTCCCAGATCGAGGCGATGGATCAGCACGAGACCGAACCCGTTGAGCGCGGCGACCAGCGGCAGGATCAGGGGGTCGGCGTACGGGGCGAACCGGCGCACCACGAGGTGGGCGATGCCGAAGAGCGCAAGGTACGCGCCGACGTACTTCAGCAGATCCCAGGACACCTTCTGTTCCTGCGCGGTCTCCACGTTGACCAGCGCGAAGGTGAACAGCACGGTGGCGAGGACCAGCATCAGCAGTTCGCTGTTGCGTCCGGTGCTGACCCGGATCGGCCCCGACGGTGGGGACTGGGTGACGGCAGCCTGCGACATCAGCGACCGCCCTGCCGGCAGGAGCCGGGTTCCTGGTCGCTCGTGGACGGTACGGCCGACGTCGACACCGCGGTGGACGGGGTGGGCGCCGGCGACGTCGTCGGTGGTGCCCCCGGAGTGGTCGGCGGCGCGGGGGTGCCGGGCTGTCCGGGGGCCGGGGTGGCGGGTCGAGCCGGTTTGCACAGTGGCTTGAACTCGACCCGGCGTACCTGGTCCTGGGCCTCGTTCAGGCTGGTCGACGGCTGGGTCCCGGTGACGGCGGCCCGGGAGTTGTCGGCGACGTCGTCGAGGACGAGGTGCGTGCAGTCGGCGTCGGCGGTGCCGCTGTCGACGAAGTCGATGGTGGGTGCCTCGGTGTTCAGATTGCGCACGCAGGTGGCGCGACTGACCTCACCGCGGCCGATGCCGAGGAACGACTGCTGCATACCGCGGTAGACCACCACGTTCTCACCCTGCACACCGACGTAGAAGTAGTGCGAACGGATGTAGGAGTTCGCCGTGAAGATGCCGGCGACCACCACGATCAGGGCGAGCACCACTCCGGACCCGACATACCACTTGCGGCGCGGGTGCCTGCGGGTGTCGATCGGTTCGGCCTCGATGTCGGGGCGGCGAGGCTCCTCGCGGGGCGGGCGCAGAGCCGCGGCCCTGCCGGCCGCGGTGCGTGGGTCCGGGACGTACTCCTCGTCATCGCCGCCCGCGGCACCGCCGATGATCGGCCGGTGCTCGCCGTAGTCGACGTCGGCCACGTCGGCGACCACCACGGTCACGTTGTCGGGGCCGCCACCGCGCAAGGCGAGCTCGATGAGCCGGTCGGCGCATTCCTTGTTGTCGCTGACGCTGCCGAGGGTGTCGGCAATGGTCTCCTCGCTGACCACATCGGACAATCCGTCTGAACACAGCAGGTAGCGATCGCCGATGCGGGTGTCCCGGACGGTCAGCGTGGGTTCCACCTCGGCGCCGGTGAGCGCCCGCATGATCAGCGACCGCTGCGGGTGAGTGTGTGCCTCCTCGGCGGTGATCCGGCCCTCGTCCACCAACGTCTGGACGAAGGTGTCGTCTCGCGTGATCTGGGTGAGCGAGCCGTCGCGGAGCAGGTAACCGCGGGAGTCGCCGATGTGACACAGCCCGACGCGGTTTCCCGCGAAGAGGATGGCGGTGAGCGTGGTGCCCATGCCATCGAGTTCGGGGGAGCGTTGCACCTGAGCGGCGATGGCCTCGTTGCCCTGCCGGGTGGCGTCGTCGAGCAGGCTGAGCAGATCGTTGCCGGGTTCGTCCTCGTCGAGCGGACGCAGGGCCTGGATGACGAGCTGGCTGGCCACCTCACCCGCCGCGTGGCCGCCCATCCCGTCGGCGAGGGCGAGGAGTCGGGCACCGGCGTACACCGAGTCCTCGTTGTTGGACCGCACGAGCCCGCGGTCGCTGCGCGCGATGTAGCGCAGGACAAGTGTCACGGGCGCAGCTCGATCACGGTCTTGCCCACCCGGACGGGTGTGCCGATCGGGACGCGAACAGCGGTGGTGACCTTGGCGCGGTCGAGGTAGGTGCCATTGGTGGAGCCGAGATCCTCGACGTACCAGTCGTCGCCGCGCGGGGAGAGCCGGGCGTGGCGTTCGGAGGCGTAGTCGTCGGACAGGACCAGGGTGGAGTCGGGTGCGCGACCCAGCAGAATGGGTTGGGTGCCCAGGTTGATGCGGGTGTTGGCCAGGGCGCCGTGGGTGACCACCAGATGCCGGGCGGCGCCCTTGGTGCGGCCGTCCTTGCGTTTGGTGGGCCGGGCGTAACGGGCGAGCGGCCGTTGGCCCGTCGCGGCGTAGGAGTCGTTACGCAGGACTCGCAGCACCGCCCAGATGAACAGCCACAGCAGGAGCAGGAAGCCGACGCGCGTCAGCTGCAGAACTATGCCCTGCATTCGCCGTTCACCTCCGCGGGTCGTGTGCGCATCGCGCATCGCCGGTCGTCGACCACTGTGCGTCGCAGACCACTCTTGTCGACTGCATCTTAGGGCCCGGGTCTGGCAGTTCTACCAATCGGCCGAGGCGACGCTCGCCGAGATCGGCGACTGTTATCGGATCGTCGCCTCTGACCGGACGGCGGTTGCCCGTGTGACGCGGCCGTCCCGGACGGTTGCGACCTACTGGAACCGGACGGTGATGTCGGAGTGGCCCACACGGATGCGGTCACCGTCGGCGAGTTCCCAGCTGGAGACCTGCACCTCGTTGACGGTGGTGCCGTTGGTGGAGTTCAGGTCGCTGAGCAGTGCGGTGTGGCCGTCCCAGCGGATCTCCACGTGCCGCCGCGACACACCGGTGTCGGGCAGGCGGAACTGTGCGTCCTGACCGCGACCGATGACGTTGGAACCATCGCGCAGCTGGAAGGTGCGGTTGCTGCCGTCCTCGAGCACGAGGGTGACCGCGGTCGGGGCGTAGTTCCCACCGGCGTAACCCTGCTGGTAACCCTGGTCGTACCCGGCGAGCGCGTACCCGCCCTGCTGGCCGCCGTATCCGCCACCCTGGGCGTAGCCCTGTTCGTACTGGGGTGCGTACCGAGGGTCGTAACCGCCCTGCTGGTAACCGGGCTGGTAGCCGCCCTGCTGGTAGGGCTGCTCGTATCCGCGGCCGTAGTCACCGTGGTCGGCCTGGTCGTAGCCGGGCTGGCGTCCGTAGTCGTGCGGCGCATAGTCCTGGCGTCCGTACTGCTGCTGGTCCCCGTATTGCTGTTGACTGTAGCGAGGGTCGTAACCCCCCTGCTGGTCGTAGCCCTGCTGGTACCGCTGGTCGGGACCCTGGTCGTATCCGCGGTGGTCGTCGTACCCACGGTCGTCACCGTGCTGGGGTTGATCGCCACGACCCTCGGGCTGGTAGTTGCCCGGGTCATAGCCACGGTCGGAGCCCTCGTAGCCACGGCGCTGGTCGTATCCGGAGTTGTGAGTCATGGGCACGGCTCCTGCTTCTGCGTTCGAGTTGTTGTGTGCAGTCGGGTTCGTCCCACGCACGGGGATCGGGCGGGCGTCGGGGTCGACGCGCCCATGGGCACGGAACATACCGGTGTGCAGTGCCGGCGACTGTTCGAGTTCGACGACCACATCACCGTAGGTCTGCCAGCCGTTGTCGTGGATGAAGTTCTCCAGATGCTTGGAGAACGCCTTGCGATTGAGCTCGTACTCCGCGGCCATCTCGTCATAGTCGGTGGAGCTGACCACCACCGTGTAGGAGTTGGACGCCAGGCGGCTGCCGTCGCCCAGGCTTTCCAGCGAATCCTCGGCGGAGCGCTGGAGGGCGTTCTCCACCTCCTGCGGGGCGACCTTGCCTCCGAAGACGCGGGCGAAGCCGTCATCGACGGCACTCTCGAGCTTGCGTTCCAAGCGCTGCAGGATTCCCATGATGGATGACCCCCTTCCCGCGTTCAGCGTGTCGACGTGCCAATAGTGCGTTTTGATGATAGCGACCCGGGGCCGCGAAAGTGACATTGCGTAGTCATCAGCACCGTCTGCAACACCTGCCTCAGCGGCGTTCCGGTGGCTGTGCGCCGCTCGGTGCCGCCCTGACCAGGGACGATGTGGTCAGCAGGTCGCGGGCGGCACGAATTTTCGTCGCAGGTGTCCCGCGTGCTAACGTTCTCAGGTCCAAATGCAGTGCGGTTCCACGCTGCGGAGGGCAGCCACGGGCGAGTGGCGGAATGGCAGACGCGCTGGCTTCAGGTGCCAGTGTCCTTCGGGACGTGGGGGTTCAAGTCCCCCTTCGCCCACCACGAGCGGTTCAGCTCAGTTCGGGTGCAGAGGTCAGGTTGCGGAAACGTAGCCTGACTTTGTGCATTGTATGGAGCTCGCGAATTTCGCGTGGCTGTGACAGCGGCGCGGGACCTGTGTGCGCACACAGAGTGGTGTTGTCGCCGCACCGACGTAGATGACGAGCACCAGAGGCGGTGTGGCCCTGGGTTGCTCGTCAGGTGTAGAACGGTCCGCTGCGGTGTGCGCGGACCACGTCGATGTCGTCGCGGGCCACGAGCGTGCCGATTGTGTGTTCGCTTGCGCCGATCCCGGCCCAGTGCGGGTCGGTGTCGCATGCCACGCACCAGGCGTGGTCTGCCGGCCACACGAAGGCGGGATGGTTGACCAATTCCGGCGCTGTGCGTCGATCATCATGTGTGGTCCACCGTTGTGCCTCCGACAGGGGCCCCTGGTAGAGGTGGTAGCCACGGTTGGGTATGCGCATCCGAGCACCACCCGGCAGCGGAGACACCACCCTGTGATAGCCCTCCCAGATGGCGAAGTAGCAGTCCGCGGGTGTGCTGGTCGCAGTCTCCAGCGCTGCGCACAGCCTGGCGATTTGGGTGGTGTCGGAGTCGTGGTGTGCGCGGTGGTTGGCGGTGGGAGCATCATTGATGCTCTGGCCTGCGTAAGCGGGATCCGGCATAAAACGCAGGCGTGCGTACCCGGCGAATCCTGACGGCCCGAACAACGCGAGGTCGTTCCAGTCATCTTGGCTGTTCGTGATCCAATCCGCTGGTGACACATCGGCACAGAACCGTAAAGTCATGCTGTCTCTAGGCTTTCCACTCCGGACCGGAGCCGGTGGTCTAGTTGAGGCCCAAGGCGTGGCCGAGCAAGACGATGCCTCCGGCCACGGTTGAGACCACAATGGCGATGATGATGCCGACGCCCAAGAACGGATTGCTGTCGCCCATGCTGATTCCCTTCGCTTGTGTGCCCGACACCTGTTGTATCGGTGGTCGCAGCCGGGATCGTTACCATCGGAAAAGACATGGGTGGCACGCGTGATTGTTCGACGTCGGCGCGTTGCCGTCGACTGATACTCGGTCAAGCGCGGTGGACCCGGGCGAACAGCGTTCAACTGGCCAGACTGGAAGTGGACCCGCAGGCAACAGCGCGAGGGCTGAATCCACAGCGCCGCAACCGGCGTCGTTGGGGCAGAGTCCATCAGACCCACAAACAGGTTTTACTCAGTGTCTCGTTAGCCGTCTCGGAGAACGGGTTACTCGTGGAGCCGAGGCGCGAACTCACCTATATTCATCAGGTACGGCCTCGCCGTGATCTCGCAGGAACCGATTGGTCACGGCCGAGCTCACTACGGCGACAGAGACTGCAACGGCGAATGGGACGGCAGTAAGGTAGAGGCCGAAATCGGGTATGCAGAGCTCATCCTCGCAGACGTATTCGCCGCTGTATTCACGCACTTGGAAGATGGAGAACGTCAGCGCTGACATCCACATCACTGCGAAGGGGACGGTCGCGGCAACCCCGCGACCGGAGAGACGCAAGAATATAGTGCTCAAGAGGAGAACACTCGCTGCGACCGCCGCCTTCGCGTGGAAGTCGGCAACTAGGTCGGCTTCGCCTGTAATCGTATGCGGCTGCGAAACCAAGTAGTAGACAGCCAGCACCCAAGGGATACCGATGGTCGCAGTCACGTGCGCCACCCGCCACAACCGGTGTGGCGTCGTCACCCAGTGCCGACGCTGGTCTGTCACAGGCGCATTCTGTCATGATCGTGCGCGCTCACCGTTGGGATCGCTCGCAGCGTCGTCCGCTCATCGTAAGCGTGCGCTGGACTCCGTGAACGGGATTCAGAGTGGCTTCAACGTGCTGACTTGCCCTGCGCTCTCGCAGACTTGAGCCGCGCCTTCTTCTGACGATTCCCACAGGTGTTCATGTCGCACCATCTACGTGTGCGGCTCTGGCTGGTGTCGAAGAACGCGGCTCGGCAGGTCGGGGAGGCACAGAGGGCGAGCCGTCCGTCGCGATCGCCGGCGAGGATGGTGATCGCGTCGGCGGCGATGACACCGAAGGCGTCCTCGACGCGCGCAGCGGAATCGAGTACCCACCGCCGGGTCAGTTCAGATGTCAGAACCGCTGAGGCGTTGCCGCGGATGCTCCGATCGTTGATCACCTCGACCGCGGACGCGGGAGGTGCGGACCGCGACGCCGCGGCGGTGAATGCAGTGTGGATGGATTCCCGGAGCTCCACGGCCACTGCGAGGTTGTCGGCGGAACAGGACTCGACCGCGAGTCCCGAGACGTCGAACCAGTCCGCCAACCGCTGCGGTACGGGAATGCGTTCCAGCCTCTGTCCCTGACGCTCGGTCAGGGTCGCCGTGAAGCTGGTGGCCAGCACACTGCCGAGACGGAACTCGGGGTACTCGGCAGCCATGGAACCACCTTAGCCGGTTGCCGCGGAGGCGCCGCGGTGCTAGAACCGTCTTAGGCGGTTCCACAGAAGGGAGGTCTCATGACCCGCGATGTCCAGCCCTTCAACGCACACGCACCCGACAGTGACCTCGAGGACCTCCGGGCCCGGCTGACCGCAGCGCGGCTACCCGAGGCAGAAACCGTGTTTCGGGAGGCACCCGACCCAGGTCGATGGGATCAGGGTGTTCCTCTTGGTGACCTCGTCGACGTGGTGAACTACTGGCGCACCGGTCACGACTGGCGATGTTTCGAAGCTCGCCTCAACGAGATCGGTCAGTACCGCACCGTCATCGACGGCGTTGGAATCCACTTCCTGCATCGGCGCTCACCCCGTGCGGACGCGACCCCGCTGATCCTGACCCATGGTTGGCCGGGCAGTGTTGTCGAATTCGTCGACGTGATCGACGAACTGGCCGATCCGCACGAGATGTCCAGTCCCGCGTTCCACGTGGTGGCGCCGTCATTGCCCGGATTCGGGTACAGCGACAAGCCGGTGACCACCGGGTGGGGTACGGAAAAGATCGCTGCCGCATGGGTGGAACTGATGGCCAGACTTGGCTACGACAGATTCCTCGCGCACGGCGGGGACTGGGGCGGAGTGATCACGACGATTCTGGGCGGACGATTCGCGGACAACGTGATCGGTGTCCATACCACTTTGGCGCAGGCGGCACCCGGGCTGTCGACGGACGGCTTGACGTCAGACGAGCGCAGGTGGACCGAAGAGACTCGCGACTTCTGGCGGAATGGCACTGCTTACGCACGACAGCAGGCGACTCGGCCGCAGACCATCGGATACTCCTTGGTCGACTCGCCAGTCGGACTGCTCGCCTGGATTCTGGACAAGTTCGCCGAGTGGACAGACACCGACGACAGTCCCTTCGAGACGATCTCGCGCGATCGGCTACTCGATAACGTCACCCTGTATTGGCTGACCCGGTCGGGTGCATCGGCGGCCAGGATCTACTACGAGAGCCACGCTTCACTCGATCCAGAACTTCGGGTCGATGTGCCGACCGCGATCACGGTGTACCCGCGGGACATCGAAAAGTATCCGCGCCCTTGGGTTCAGCAGCGGTTCCGGCAGATTGTCCGCTGGCGTGCACCCGCTCGCGGCGGTCATTTCCCGTCCTTGGAGGCCAGGGAGTGGTACCTCGACGATCTGCGAGAAGGTCTCACCGCTGTCATGGGTGGTGGCTGGTGATGTGAATCCATTTCCGTTCTGTTGGTTGTGGATAAAGGGTGGCACCCGGTTGCACCGCCCGGTAGTGTCGAACACATGTTCCCCTATGCGACACCTGATGACGGAGCGGGCCCTGCATCCGGCCTGTCGTCGGTGTTGGCTGCGCTGGCGGACTTGGACACCGACGAGTTGTTGTCCGTTCGAGAAGCGTTGTCTGACAGATTGGTCGACAAGTCGTTTGTGGAGGTGGATGACGAACAGGTGGTGACCACGGCGCAGCGGTTGCAGCGGCAGACCCGGCGGGATGAAGCGGTGCAGGTAGCGTTGACCACGCAGATGTTGGAGCGCGGGTTACCGGCGAAACGAGGGTTGCGGCGCAAGGCGTATCTGCGAGAAGTTATGCGGTTGAGTGGTGCCGAGGCCGCCGCCCGCGTCGGCACCACCGAGCATTGTGCCCCGTTGGTGGGGTTGACCGGCGAAACGTTGCCGCCGTACGCACCGACCATGGCCACACTGTTACGCGACGGGACGGTGGGGGCGGCGCATGTGCGGGTGATGCGGTCGGTGATCGCGAAGTTTCCGGCCGCGATACGTGATGACCGGGCGGTGTGGGAAGCCGCCGAACAGCAACTCGGTGAGTTGGCGGCGATGTTGGACCCGGACCAGTTGACCAAGGCCGCGCACCGCATGTTGGCCTATCTGGACCCCGACGGGGTCGATGACGACGACCGCGACCGCAAACGCCGTCGGGGGTTGACCCTGGGTCGCCAGGGGGTGGACCACATGTCCGGGATCCGCGGCGAACTCGATCCCATGACCCGAGCCCTGTGGGATGTGCTGGCCGAGAAATGGGCCCGCCCGGGCATGAACAACCCCGATGACCCCGACTCACCGGTGGGAGATGCGGACAAGGCCAACGCCGACGTTCTTGCCGCCGCGGCGAAACGTGACACCCGCAGCACCGCGCAACGCAACCATGATGCGTTCACCCTGATGCTGCGAACCATCACCGAGTCCGGAGCACTCGGCCAGCACCGGGGCTTGCCCGCGCAGGTCATCGCGGTCATGACATTGGAGGAGTTGGAGGCGGAGACCGGGATCGCGACCACCGCCTCCGGCGGCACCCTCCCCGTCCGGGACGCCCTCGCCCTGGCCGGGACGTCTCGCCCGTTCCTCGCCCTGTTGGACGACAAGGACCGGCCGTTGTTCCTCGGCCGGCAACGACGACTCGCTAACCCGGATCAACGGATGGCGTTGATCGCCTCCCAACGCGGCTGCACCCGCCCCGGCTGTGATCAACCCGCCACCCGCGCCGCGGTGCACCACGTGCAGGAATGGAAGAACGGTGGGTTGACCGACATCGACGTGCTCGCCCTGGCGTGCGATGCCGATCACGCCCAGGTCAATGACAGCGAGCATGGGTGGATCACCGAGATCATCACCCCCGACACCGGGCCGCCCGAATGGGTCGGACG
>NZ_FTNT01000005.1:0-64137 GCF_900156495.1 Williamsia sterculiae | reverse complement strand
TCCGTTGTTCTCGTATTGCCCGATCTGGGTGAGGTCGTCGAGCGCGGATGCGGCGGATGGGTTGCGTGACCGGTAGTCGTTGGTGATGGCGGTCCAGTTGTGGGTCAGGGCTTGGGCGAGGATGGCTTGGGCGAGGACCTTGTCGTCTGACCGGAGTGCGTTGGTGTACGCGGTCTGTGCGTCGTCGGGGTCGAGGATGCGGGTGGCTCGGTCTTGTGCGTCGCGGTACGAGACGACGTCGCTGCTGGTGCCGGCGTTGATCCCGAACAGTGTCTTCTCGAGCGCCTCACGCTTGCGCTTGATGGCGCCCTTCTCCTCGGCTCGGAGTGCCGTGATCTTGGCGGTGAGGTCCTCGTGCAGCGGGGCGAGGGCGTCGCGTTTGCCGGTGTCGGTGAGGTTGGGGTCGTCGGCGATCTCGGCCTGCGTCTGGCTGTAGTTGTCGACCAGGTTCGCGGCCTGGGTGCGGTATCCGTCGATCTGCTCGTCGAGGAAGTCGAGGCTCATTGTTGTTCTCCTTTGTGTGAGGTGTTGTTGCGGTTGGTGATTGATGGACGGGTGGTTGTTATCCGGGTAGTCCTCCGAGGATGCCGATGGTGGCGAGTGCGTTCATGCGTTCCACCTCGCTACGGAACTGGCTGGCATCGGCGACGGTGATGTCACCGTGGAAGTTGACCGATCTGTCGACACCCCCGCCGCCGTTGGTGGCGAGTTTCGACACCGCATCCCACTGGGCCGGGTTCAGGATCGCCTCAGGCTTGCCGGTGTCGTTGCGCACCACCGTGGTACCCGGCTTCAACCAACCACCCTCGTCATACCAACCGTTGTTCACATGAAACTGGCGGGCCTTGGTGGGGTCCTGGTAGCGGTCGCCGACGTACTTGTCGTACACCTGACCCTGATCCTTCGGGTCAGGGTCGTGGGCGTCCTTCCCCGCAGCCGCATACACCTCAGGTCCGGCTTGCGGGATACCCCAGTACTTGCCGTTCTGCGCGGTGGGACTCCAGGTTGACTCCGCGTTGGCGATCCAATCGGTATCAACCCACGGCTGACCTTTCTGCCACGCGTCGCGCAGTCCGGAGCGAAACGCGTCCTTGATCGGGTTGCCCGTCGACGGCAGAGCTGCCACCGCATTCGCGATCGGGTTGGTCGGTGTCGCTGTTGGTGCTTGCTTACCACCCAAGTCCTGCCCTTCGGCGGGCTTGTCGGTGCCGGGGTCGGTGGCGGGTTGAGCCGTCACCTGCTGGGTGTTGGTACCGGTGCCGGTGGTGGACTTCTTCGCCTGCTCGGCCCGGAACTTGTTGTACTCGTCGAGGCCCTTGATGAATGGTGGGGGTTCGTCGGCCAGGCCCAGTGCGTCGAGGAACCCTTTGGTCAGGATGGTGGTGGCTTTGCCGGTGGTGTCTCCGATGAACTGGGACCACGAGGTGAACCCTGTTCCGGTGTCTGAGGATCCGCCGCTGAGGTCGGCGGTCAGGCCGCTACCAGCTTTGCCGCCGTAGTCGCCGGTGCCGGTGTAGGTTTCGGGGTCGTAGTTGCCCTGGGTCACACCGCCCTGGTCGATGCCACCCAACTGTGGTGCGCCTTTGAACATGGACTTGGGGAAGTACCAGTGATCGGTGAACTGGCCGTCATCCGCACCGGCAGCACCGCCGCCGTACTGGCCGTCACCGCGGGCACCACCCATCTCCACGTTGACGCCCGAAGGAAGTGTCGCGGCGGTGTGCCCGCCACCGGGACCACCGTTGACGAATCCGATGCGGAGGTCTCCTGCTGCGCCGCGTCCGGCGATGGCGCCCATCTGGGCGAGTTGCCCAGCTTCGGAGGCGGTGGCGAACCGGCCGGCGAACGGGGCCAACCCGGCAGCAAGGCGGGCGAACGCGCTGACCGTTCCGGAGCAGTCACCCCAGTTGACGTCACCCCACATGTACGGGGCGCCCTCCAGCGGCCGTGACGCACCAACACCTTTGGCCAGCGAGTCGAAGTCAGAGGCTCGGACCCCGCCCTGGGCGAACTTGAGGAGCCCCTTCACCCCGAGCATCTCGCCGGTCTTCTGCCAGATCGCCAACGACCGTTGACGCTTCGACGGTGCGAGGGGGATGAACGCTTCACCACCGGTTTCCGGCTCGGCCCACTGCACCAGGCCGGACTTCGCGGGCTGGATCATCGCGCTGTCGGGCAGCGAGGAGATTCCACCGGCGGCGTACTTGCGGATACCGCCGTCGGCTTCGTGTAGGGCCTGCAGCGCGGAGACCGGCACCCCGGACTGGAACTGCGCGACGTTGCTGTATTCGACGCCGATGGAGATGGTGCGCGGTCGGGTGATGTCGGTGATCTCGTCGGACACGATGCCGAGGCTCTTCAACACTTCTTCAAAGTGTCCGCGGACGGTGGGGTCGGCGATTTTGGCGTCCAACTCCTGCAGTTGCTTCCAGGAGATGTTGCGGCCGTCGAGGAACTGGGAGATCTCGGCACCGATCGCGGGGTCGGCACGCAGAGAGTTCAGGGCCGCGAGGTCCGCTTGTGACTGGTGGGTGCCGATGTTGAACTGGGCGGCGTCGAGATTGATCTTTGGGTTGGCCTGCATCGCCGACAACAGAGTCACATTGTTGGCGATGATGTCCAGGCGAGCCTTGGCTTCCGCGCTCTCCGCGGTGACCCGCACCTGACCGTTCGGCAGGGTCTGGGTTTGGATACCCAGCCGCCCCAATGCGGCCTCAGCACCAGCCACCTGCGTGGTGTCAACGTCGACCGACAGCTTGTCGGTGTTGGCGAACTGCTGGGCAATACCGCTCAGGTGCTGCCCGACCAGACCCAGGGCTTCCTGGGCCTGCTGGGCCTTGAGCCGGGCCCCGTCCAACTTGTCATTCGACCCACCGAGGGCGTCACCGACGCGCAGAGCAGCCTGTGATGTCGCATCGAGTTGCCGGCGCTGGGCATCCCAGTTGTTGACCTTCTCGTTGCTGGCCCAGTTCTGGGTGGCCTTCTCAACCTTGTCCCGGGCATCACCGTTACCGCGGAGCGCGGCGGTGTATTCATCAAGGGACACGCCTGCTCGCTGCAGCGCGTTGTTGTGTAGGGTCCACGTGCTCGTCGCCGCGGCGTTTTTCTGCACCTGCTGGTCGAGTTTCTGATTGACCTCCTCAAGGGCGTCGGCCTGGCCTTCACCCGCGGCCTGCGCCTGCGGGGTTGTGACACCGATGTCCGGGTGCTTATCAAGGTCGGTGAAGACGCCCTTGCCCTGCAGCTCGTTGAAGATCTGCTTCTTACCTTGGGCATCGAGCGCCCCGTTGTTGGCGTTGATGCTGTCGGACAGTGCATCGACCGCCTGCTTGAACTCCTGGGCCTTCTGCCGGGACTCGGCGGTGTGCTGACCCCACGCACCCAGGGCCGCAACACCAGCCATCAGACCAATACCCGTCAGCCCACCCAGCGCGCTCGTCAGCGCACCAGCACCGGCCTTCAACCCGGTGAACGCACCCGCCGCCAGACCCGTTGTACGAGGCATCGACGACGCCGCGGTAGAGGCATTGAGGAACGACTGCTGCATCCGCTGCAACACAGGGACCGCAGTCCCCAACGACGCGATGCTCGACCCGAACCGACCCATCGCGAACGTGCCCGCAGATGCTGTGGTCGCAAGAGTCCCGTTCGCAGTAGCGGCATTGCGCATCGCCGCACCAACACTCGACAGTGTTGACCCCACCGGGGCGAACGCGGTGTTAATCCGATTCGCCAGCCCAGGAACGACCTTGAACGCGAGGTATGCGCCTACGAGCGCAGTCACCGCGGTCTGCTGACTACCGATCAGCGAAGACACACCGTTGATGGCCGGGGCAAGCGTCTGGTACACGCTGGCGGTCGTCTGCACGACACTCAACCACGTGTTCCACGCCACCACACCGAGAGATGCCGCTGCGGTACCCAGCGCGCGCCCAATGTCGAGAATGGCAGGGGTGACCGCCTGCAATGCAGCCAGGTAATTGTGGAAGGTGTCCGCCGCCGCATCGAGGTTCAGGACTTCCCGTAGGCTGCCCGCCTTCGACGCCAATCCTTCGCCGAAATCGGTCACCTTGCTGATGCCGTCGGTCGCCAGATTCGCCATCTGTGTCAGCGGCCCCTGGACCACCCCGTAGAACGCCAACCCTGCATCCTGGGCGGCGTTCTTCACCTTCTCCCACGCACCCGGTAGACCAGCGGTCTTCGCAGCAGCAACCTCAGCGGCGGACCCCGACTGGTTCATCTTGCCGACCATGGCATCGAAGCCCTGCGCACCCTGCTGCGCGGCCACACCGGCAATACGCGCCGCATCCGACCCGAACAGGGTCGCAGTCGCCGCCTGGTACTGCTCCGCGGTCATCCGCTTCGACGCATCTTGAAGCTGCCCGAACAGCTTCGACATGCCCTCGAATCGGCCGCTGGCGTCGTACACCGACAAACCCAAGTCGGAGATCGCCTGCTGTGCAGGATCGCCCTGGTCCGTCAACGCCAACAGCGTCGACTTCAGCAGGGTGCCCGCGTCCGATCCCTGGATGCCGGCGTTCGCGAGCAGCGAGATGGTGGCGGCGGTGTCGGACATGCTCAGCCCAAATTGATGCGCGACCGCACCAGACTGCTGCAATGCCATTGCGACGTCGGTGATCTCAGCCGACGACTGATTCGCCGAGTTCGCTAGAATGTCAGCCGTTTCACTTGCGTGCGAAGCATCCTCACCGAATGCCTGCAACGCCTGAGACTGGATGGTCGCCGCATCCGCCGCAGAGATTTGGGCCGCGGCGGCCAACTGCAGGGTGCCCTTCGCGCCCGCCATCGACTGCTCGACAGTGAACCCGCCCTTGGCGAGCTCCACCATGGCCTCGGCGGCATCCGTCGCCGACGTGGCAGTGAGCGTGGTGTCCGAGCCCAACTTGCGGGCCTCCGCGCCAACCGCAGACATCTGCGAAGCGGACGCACCCGACACCGCACGCATTTCGTTCAACGAATCGGTGAAGCTCATGCCCGAACTCAGCGCAGACTTAAACGCCGCCCCCAAGGCGACGACACCGCTAGAGACTCCGGCGACTGCACCGATCTTCTTGAGGTTGTCCCCGATCCCAGTCGACAGACCCGACGAGAGCCGAGACCCCATGTCGCGGCCCGAGCGATCCGCTTCACGCTGCGCCTGACCCAGAGCCCGCCGCACATCGGCCGGGATGCCGTCAGTACGCCCACTGATCGTGATGTAAGCGGTGGCTAACTCGATGGCCACTACCGTTGCCCCCCAACGTCTTTGACGTAGACCAGGTCAGCAGGGACCAGAGGTGGGCGGGTGCGTTCGACGAGGTCGAGCCACTCCCGATCAGGCAGCGTCGCTAGGTACTCCTCCACTGCGTCGCGTTGCATCCCGTGCCCTTACGTAGTCCTCGACGGCTCCCCGGCGGAAGTGCCAGGTACCGTTGGCGAGTCGTTGCCCGCCGAGGCTGTCCCCGATGCGGCAGATGTGGCGGCGGGTGTACCCCGTCAGTTCGGCCGCGGTTGCGGAGTCGATCACCTCTACCGGTGAGGGTTCCTCAACCAACGGGTCTGGTCTGTCCTGATGTCCGTTGTGCGACAACGCTTCATCGCACACTTGGAGCAGTGCTGCCAGGGCGGGGCCGGGGTTCATCCCGTTGCGGCGCCGCTCTCGGGCAGCAGCGGAGATCCCGAACTTCATGGCCCGCAACGCGTCTGTCCCCTCGACGAGGACCGCCCCACCCAGGGCGCGGGCACTCACCGCTGGTCCCCGACCCGTTCGGCAGCGTCGACCAGAAGATCGGCCAGTCCCATCGCCTGCGGTGGTGTCAGCGACCGGCCCAACACGTTGATGACGGTGCCGTCAATATGCACCGCCGGTGGGCTATCCGCCGACCGGTGCCGCCTGCATAGCTGCTCGACCGACCGCGTCCAGTTCCCGCAGCTTGTACATTGCCGCTTCGGCCTACCCCGCGTCATCGGTCCTCCGGTTCGATCAGGTCCACCCCGTACCCGTTGTCGTCCTCCACCGCGATGGGTTGCCACCCGTCGCGCTCGGCCAGCCACATCAGTTGGGTGAAGAACTCCTCGGTGCCGGCGTGGGCGCTGGCCTCGGCGAGACGACGGCGGGCGGTGGCCTGCCACCGTGGGGGCAGCGACGACGGGTTGTGTGGTCCGGGTTCGTCACCGACAACCGCGTGCACACGATCGGCGGATACCCCGCACAGCAGCCCGACACCGGCCTCATTGAGGGCCAGTTCGCCGTCGGCCTGGAACCGGAGGATGGGGGTGAACGGGGCGTCGGTGTTACCGCCGTCGAACCGGCGCCGCGTCATCGGCCACCACCCAGGAGATCAGCGATATCCAGGGCCAGACGGCGTGCCTCATCAGCGGTCAGTTGGACCTCAATCCACGGGAAGTACGACACGACGATCGGCTTGGTGGGGTCGGTACCGCGGCGCACCCGCGGTTTCGCTGGCCGCGTTGTGGGTCTTTGGGTTGTCATGCTGACGCCCTCTCGTGCCCGGGGCTGATGCGCCATTCGGTGGCGACACCGCTCCCGCGCTTTTCGATAGCGGGGTTCCGCTGAGCCGCCGACTTCACGGTCGCGCGGTGGTACCCGGCGGTCTCTCCGGCGGCCTTAACCTCGCCTGCTCGGACCCAAGCGTCGCGGTCGTGTAGCCACCCGATGAGCCACCGTTCGCACGGCACGACTGTGCTCTCCCCACCATTGCCGAACCGATATGTGGCGCTCAGCTTGGTGCGGGCTACCGTGCCGATCAGATCGCAATCCATGATCGCGCGGCGGATGTTGTCGACCTTGTAACCGGCGGCCTGGCCGTCGGTGATGATGCTTGCCGAGTCGCGGGTGTCGACCCCCTGCGTCATCAGATCAAGGACGTACGCCCGGAGCCACTGACCACAGGTCTGCGGTTTGCCGGGTGGGTCGGACACCGCGTGAAGCTGTCGCTCGGGTTCAACGTTGAACTGACGGTTCAACCCTTCTGACCTGGTGTTTTCGTGGTTGAACTCGGGTTCAACGTTGAACTGGGGGGTGGTGTGGTGAGAGTCGGCCACTTGGTCACCCTGACCAAGTGGGTCACCCTCTCTGACCTGCGGTTTTGGACCCTGACCGGCTTGGTCACCCTGACCACTTGTTAAGCGGTAACGAGACCCCCTGTCGACGGACAGATCCGTTACAGTCCCCTCGCCGATCAGCTCCGCGATTGCTTGATCGAACAGGTCCCGCTTTTCCCGTTTCCCGAGCCGTGATCGGAGGGCGTTACCGGCCTGCTCGCCGTCACGGTCGAGCATCCTGACGATGCTGCGCTTGACCCTGTCGAGGAGGCGTTCGTCGTAGACCTCGTCACCGACGGCTCGGTTCAGGGCCCGGTCGCGGACCTTCTGCCGCGCCACCCGCCTGGCCTCGGTGACGATCCATTCGCGGGTCCGGTTGGACTCGTCCATCACCACCCCAGACAGCTCCCAGTCCAGATCGGAGATCACCGACCGGTGGTGCAGGATCGCCAGGACCGCGGCGACCTTGCAGCGCGTCAGCATGGCGTGACCGTCGAGGGCGTCAGCTTCACCGCGCTGACGGGCCAGGTGGGTGTCGATGATGGTCTCCTGGATCTCGTCGGGCCCGTAGCCGATATCAACGACACCGTCATAGCCGGGCGCCCACAGCGGCAGGTTGGTGTCCAGCGGGGCGGGGTCGTCGGCACGCTCGGCGGGCATGTCGGGGTCGACGGTGAGGAACCACAGGAACCGTTGCGGGGTGCCACCGGTGGTGTCGTCGAACAGGACCCCGGTGTGCGCGGGCTGGGCACCGACGGACATGCACGCCCGGTAGGTGTGCGGGGCGATGATCCGGGTGGTGGCCTCAGAGGCGTTGGACTGACCGAGTTGCTCACCCATGGCCATGGACTTCAACTGGGCCAGCAGGATCGAACCCTGCCGGGATGCGAGACCGGCAAGTGTGTCGATCTCGGGGACGCTGATGATGGCCCGGGTGATCGGCTCCACGCCTTCCTTCTTCGGCGGCACGAAGGTGGCGGCGATACCCTCACCGGACCCGATGGGCCGCTCGATCAGCGATGATGGCCACGCCAGGCGGGCAACCTTGTCGGAGATACCTTTACCGCCGCCGGACGGGGAGACGAACGCGGCTAGCAGGTTGAGGCTGGCCCGGCCGCCAATCACACCGGGCAACTGGACGTTGGGGTCGGTGGTGGCTGCGACGCGGAGGAGGACCGCGCCGAGGACCGCCCAACGGGCTGCGTATCGGGCGTTGGCCCATTGTTGGATGGTGTGGAGTTGCGGGGTGGCGCCGAAGAACTCGTCGGCGGTGGTCATGCGGATCTCCGTTTCAGTTCGGGGTGTTCGCGGTAGAAGTCGCTGAGGTCACGGTTGCGGCGGGCAACTGCGGTCCAGTCGCGTGCGGTGGAGATGTCATGTGACGCATCGCGGGTCGCGGTCTGCTGGTTCTCGGTGTGGAGTGCCCAGAGCAGCGCGGACCGGTAGATGGCTCCGACCCTCCGAGGGTCACCGGCGGGAAGATCAAGCCACTCGGGAGTGCCGACCTCGGGCAGATCACCGTGGTGCTGGGCGCGCGCGATAGTCGGCCACAACTGCTCATGTGCAGCGGACCAACTGACCTCGCGGGAAGTGCTAACGGCGTTAGCAAGTTTGGGCAGCGGGCCGTGCTGCTGGACGTACAACTCCCGGAGGTACTCGACGGTGAGTACCCCGGAAACCCGGCCCGCAGTATCGCGGGCCGGGTCCGGGGCGGTGTTGTCGGTCAATCGCCGTCAACCCCAACCGTCTGGTCGACGGTGCAATCGCAGAGAAGATGATGGTCGCCGACCAGCAAGCCGCGGACCGCCTCGATGGCCTCGTCGAGCGCCATCCGCATCTTCAACGCCTCCGCGAGGTCGACATACGCATGGCCTGGACCGGAGACCTCGATGTACACGCCAGGCAGGCAGTGCGACCGCTCCCACTCGACCCATCCCGCGCCGACCGCGATGTACGGGATGACCGCCCCGGCATCATGATTGGTGTCGGCGTCACCGCCGCCCATCGAACTGACCCGTGTGTGCACGAAGTGGTCCCCGTTGCACGAACCCTCTTCGCAATGGTCACACCACCACTGTTTATGGTGTGCTGCGCGGTCGGTGGTCATCGGATCACCCGCTGTGCTGGTGCGTCGATGTTCGACACCACGTTGGCGAGATACACCAAGCCGGCGGCGAACTCGCGTGCCTCTCCGGGGGTGAGCAGGACGCTAGGTTCCGAATTGCTGTCCAGCGTTATACCGACCACCCTCCGCAGACGGTTGTGCAGATCTATCTGTGAGGCGGGAAGAACACCGTGCACGTACTCCCTCATCGCCTCAGCGAAGAGGATGAAGTGGGTCCCGCTCGGGGTGATACCGTCGCCGGACACACTCATTGATCGACACCAGTGGCCGTGATCATCAGGGTCTGCGCCGTTGTCCGGCATCTCTCCGCTGACCGCCTCCTGGCAGAACGTGGCGCACCACCCGTGCAATTCGATGTCGCCGGTCACAACGCCACCTCCGCGCTCGATAAGGCCAGATCCGCGAGCTCAAGCAAGTGCGTGATCCCGTCCGGTCGGGTGTCGACTACACGGGCCAGCAACACCCGACGGCGGACAGTGGCGACGGACTCGGGGGGTGGTGGAGTGTCGGAGTGATGATGTAGGTTCATTGCAGTTCTTCTCCTTCATGGGTGTTGGTGGGAACTTGAGCCTCGGATCGGTTGTGGCGACCGGTACCGAGGCCATTTTTTGCCCGCAGATCCTCTGTGTGATCTGGGTACATTTCGAGGCCGCCCAAATCTTCGGCGGCACGTATGTGCAAGTAGCGATCCGTCATTGAGGTCCCTCCAAGAGAGTCCGGAGCGTTGCGAGGGAGAAGTCCTCGCGGTCCGTCATCTCGGCGATGCTCGCGCGGAAACTTTCTCGAGTGTCGTCGTCAAGGTCGAGAACAGCGGCAGCACCGCTGAAGATCGCCTCATCAATCTGATTGCGCACCGCAACGAGCCGGTTCCACTCGCAACTGACTGCGTCGCGGTTGCGGGCAAGTCGAGCGGAGTCCTTGAACAGATTGCTGACAGTGATCGCGCTGCGCTCCAGTCCGTAGATCGCACGGCCCGCCGATCGGGGCCAGGGAGCCTGCCGGGCCTTGCGCGGCTCGGGTTCAGGCTCTGGCTGCGGCTCGGGGACTGGAGTCGGACGGGTGTAGGTTTTCCCGTCCGCACCGCCAACGGTCTGCGGTGCCGACCCAGATTCGAGGTGACCCACTTTTGAGTCACCTGCTTTGACCAGACGGCGGACTGTCTCGCGCGGAGTGTTCGTCACCGACGCGATCGTTCGTACCGACAGGTGAGCGTCCACCGACAAGTGCGGCACAAGTTCCCGGCGCTGCGCCTTGCTCATCACCTCTGTGATCGGCGCCAACTTCTCGACAACAAATGCGGGCCAGGACTGGTAACCCTTCGTCCGCCAGACATCACCCCGATATGCCTCATCCAGGTACCCGAACGTCTTCTGCAGATTGGTGGCCGCAGTATTCACCGACAATTCGATACGCGTGATGATCCGATCCGCTTGCCGCTCGTCGACGGGCACTACGGTGACTGCCGCGTCATCGACTACCTCACCGTCGATGACCCGCTCAACCTCTGTGTTGCTCGGCGTGGTCATCAGGCCGCACCCGGATCGACGGTGTTGCTGTCCACGTAGGCCTGGACGTCGGCCCACCGGTACAGCACCCGGCGCCCGTACTTCACGTACGGGATGCCCGTGTGGTGGTAGCGATCCTGAGACAGAGCCGCAACCGACGTGTGGAGGTACTCGGCCACCTGCGGTGGCGTAGCGAGCTCCGGTAGCGGCGGAGTTTCGGACTCGATCCGGGCTTGATCAACAGTGGGCAATTCGGATACCTCCCGCTCTCAGTTGTCAGACCCTCGGTATTTCGAGGTCTGTCTAGATCAGAGCATGTGAGTGGCGATTCGTCAAGCCCTCGGAAAATCGAGTAGTCTGCAAATCATGAGCAAATCCGGTGCACCGTCGCTCGCTCAGGTGATTGGCGGGAACGCCGCCGAGCTGCGTGGCAATCACTCGAGCGAGGAGCTCTCGGTGTGCGCCCGGCGATTTGGGCTGAAGTGGAACACTGGGCGCGTCTCGGACCTTGAGAGCGGCAAGATAAGCCCTACCGTCACAACGCTTTTTGCGCTCTCGAAGGCGCTCACGGATCTGACGGGCGCACCCGTCTCTGTCGCTGACCTCGTCCGCCCCACGACCAAGTGGGTGGAAATCAACGACCAACTCACGGTTAGAGCTGAGGTGTTGGTAGACGCGCTGTCGAACGGCTCTCCACTGGCAAACCACGATCGGTGGCTCGGGCCGCGAGAGATAGCCGATGCGTTCCGACAAGAAGCCGGTGGCGGCCCCGATGCCATGAGGGTCAGCGACATAGCCGCTGCACTGAGCGAGTCTGAGGTGAAACTGGCCCGATCCATGGGGCTGTCACGGGTGCAGTTTGTCGCAAAGGCGCTGGACCTATGGGGACAACCATTCGGGGATGAGCGGGATGCCCGGGCTGGCGCTGATGCTTCACCGCAGAAACGTGGTCGCGTTGCCCGGGTGCTGAAGCAAGAAATGACGGAGAGCACTGGCGATGGCGACGATTAGCTCGTACGACACCCAGTCCGGGAAGCGGTACCGGGTCCGTTACCGCACCCCCGATCACCGGCAGACCGACAAGCGCGGGTTCCGGACGAAGCGTGAGGCCGAAGCGTTCGCCGCCACAGTCGAAGTCGAGAAGCTCACTGGTGCGTACATCGCACCTAAGCTGGGGTTGGTCACCGTGGCTGAGCTCGGCCCGGAGTGGGTGACCCGGAAGCAAGCAACGACCGCTGCATCGTGGGGTCACAGCATCGAAGTCGCCTGGCGCACCCACGTACTCCCCCGGTGGGGATCGACCCGGATCTCCGACATCAACACCCTGTCGGTTGAGTCGTGGATCGCGGACCTGGCCGCGGCGAAGTCGGCCACCGTCGTGCTACGTGCCCACGGCATCCTGGCGGGCATCCTCGACGACGCGGTGAAGTCCAGGCGGTTGGCGGCGAACCCCTCGCGGCTCGTCGGGAACCTGCCGAAGAAGAACAAGAAGAAGCATGTGTATCTCCAGGCCACCGACGTGGACGATCTCGCGGCTGCGGCCGGCCCCCGGGGCACGATCGTGTACGTCCTGGCCTACTGCGGCATCCGGTGGGGTGAGCTGGTCGCTCTCCGGGTCAGCGACGTGGAGTTCCTGCGCCGTCGACTGTCGATCCACCGGAACGCCGTCTGGGTGGGCCAGGAATGCGTGGTCGGCGAGACCAAGGGCAAGGAATCCCGATCGGTCCCGGTCCCCCAGTTCGTCCTCGACATGCTGTCGGTCGAGTGCCGGGGCAAGGGTGCCGACGATCTGGTGTTCCCGTCCGACGCGGGTGGGTACCGTGCCCGACCGAAGTCCGGCCGCGGGTGGTTCGCCCAGGCGGTGAAGAGATCCGGCGTCGACGCCACCACCACACCGCACTCGCTGCGGCACACATGCGCGAGCCTCACCGTCAGTGCCGGCGGCAACGTCCTCGCCCTCGCACGCATGCTCGGACACAAGGACGCCAGCGTCACGTTGCGGGTCTACTCGGACCTGTTCGACAGCGATCTCGACGCTCTGGGGATCGCCCTAGATGAGCGGTACTCACCGCGGAGTGTGGGCAAAGTGTGGGCAGCCGGCTCCACACCACCACCTCAATAGGCGATAAAACAACCCCCCACCTGCAATAACAAGTGGGGGGTTGTTGGCGGTGGCGGGGGGATTCGAACCCCCGGTACGGGGTTACCGCACACAGCATTTCGAGTGCTGCACCTTCGGCCGCTCGGACACGCCACCGCCGAAGAGAGTACCGCAGAGCTTGCCAGGCGCTTAAATCACCTGGTCAAGCCGGTGAACAAGCGCTCAGTGGCCGGTGAGCTTGTCCTTCACGTCGTCGACCTTGCCCTTGACGGCGTCGGCGGCATCGGTCAGCTTCTGCTTGCCCTCGGCCGAGGCCTGATCGCCCTTGCCCTCGTTCTTCAGGTTGTCGTCGCCACTCAGGCTGCCGGCAGCCTCTTTGCCACGGCCCTTGAGGTCCTCGGCCTTGTTCTTGGCGTCATCGCTGATTCCCATGGCACACACTCCTCATCGCACGACGTCATCCGACGCCCCTGATCGATCAATGCGGCGGTCACCGGGCGAGGTGCACGGTCACCACACAGTCGAACACGGTCACATCTTCTTCAGTATCCGAAACAGTTCCCGACACCATGACCGAGGGGGTGACCCCTGTGTTCACCGTGCCACAGCCGCATGTTCCCACTGTACGTTTCACCCACGTTGACGGTGACTTTCGAAGAATGCTCTCAGTATCTCGGCGCAGTCGTTTTCGCGTACGCCGCCGCGCACCTGTGGCCGGTGGGACAGCCGCCGGTCGCGAACCACATCCCACAGCGATCCGACCGCCCCGGTCTTGGGTTCCCACGCCCCGAACACCACCCGCTCGACCCGGGCCGCGACGATCGCCCCGGCACACATCGTGCAGGGTTCCAGCGTCACCGCGATGGTGCAGCCGCCCAGTCGCCAGCCGTCACCGAACGCACGCGCCGCAGCTCGCAGGGCCAGGATCTCGGCATGTGCCGTGGGGTCGGCGACCTTCTCCCGCGCGTTGGCCGCGCGGGCCAGCTCGGTGCCGTCGGGTGCGAAGACCACCGCACCGACCGGGATGTCGTCGACACCGACGTCGGCCGCGGCCAGCAACGCCGCACCCATCATCTGCTCGTCGACCCCCGGCACGGCCATCACCGCCGTCAGTGACCGAGCGAGTCGAGGACCTTCGACAGTTCGTCGGCGAAACCGAGTCGGGCAGCGATCATCCCTATCTGCTCGTCCGCGTAGAGGTCGGTGTCGCCGACGATGACGCTCATCACCGACTCCGGCAGCCCGAGGTCGGCGAGCACACCGAGGTCACCCTCCTCCCACGGGTCGATGTCGTCGAGTTCGTCGGGGTCGATGTCGGGGATGTCGACGTTGAGTACGTCGAGTACCTCCGCGGCGATGTCGTAATCGATACCCGCCGTCGCGTCGGACAGCAGCAGTCGCGCGTTGCCGGGGGCCGGACGGACCACGACGAAGAACTCGTCGTCCACGTCGAGGAGACCGAAGACCGCGCCGGCACTACGCATGTCCCGCAGCCGCTTCTCCGCGTCGGCGAGGTCGCTGAGTACCTCGTTGTCGAGGGCGCTGACCTGCCAGACCCCGTCTTCCCGGACGACGGCGACCGCGAATCCATCCAGCTCATCCGACTGATCACCTGTCATGCGCACACCGTAGTCGCAGGACGCGGATTCGCCCAAGCGGCCCATCCGCCGCCCGACGCGGTGTGCCACGCTGGTGCCGTGACGAATGCGACGGTCTGCGTGGTGGGTCTCGGACTGATCGGTGGGTCGCTGCTGCGGGCCGCCACGGCGGCTGGGGTGGAGGCGTTCGGCTACAACCGCTCGGCGGTGACCGTCGAGCAGGCCCGCGCCGCGGGCCACGACGTGTCCGACGACCTCGGTGCGACCCTAGACCGTGCCGCGCGGGCATCGTCGCTGATCGTGATCGCGACGCCGATGACCGCATTGGATCCCGTCCTCGACGCCATCGCCGTCCATGCCCCCGACTGCGCCCTGACCGATGTCATCAGTGTGAAACGTCCCGTGGCCGACGCCGTGGCCACACGGTTGCCGGGAGTGCGGTACGTGGGTGGGCACCCGATGGCGGGTACCAGCCGGTCGGGGTGGGAGGCCACCGATCCCGGCCTCTTTCGCGGCGCGGTGTGGGTGGTCGCCGCCGACGACGGCGCCGACCCCGACGTCTGGCTCCGGGTCGCGGCACTGGCCACTGCCGTGGGCAGCGTGGTGATCCCTGTGGCGACCGACGAACACGACCGCGCCGTCGCCGCGATCTCGCACCTGCCGCATCTGACCGCGGCGGTCACCGCCACGATCGGCGGCGCCGACGGCGACCTCCCGCTGCGGCTGGCCGCCGGGAGCTTCCGCGACGGCACCCGCGTAGCGGGCACCGCACCGCTGCTCCAGCGGGCGATCGTGGAGGGCAATCGACTTCCGCTGCTCAACGCGCTGAGCGAGACCATCGACCGACTGACCGCCGCCCGCGACGAACTCCGCGACCACGGCACCGTGAAGGTCCTCGTCGACGACGGCCATCGGGCGCGGCTGCGCTACGACGAACTGTCCGCCACCCCGGCGGCACCGGTGACCGGGGTGCGGGTCGGCGATCCGGGCTGGGAGCGCGCCCTGCGTCATCAGGCGTACGAGGGTCGGGCCTGGCAGGGCTGAACCCGACTCGGGCCGAGGACGCCCCCGGCGTCAGACGCGGGCGGCCAGGCCGGGGTAGTCGACGACGAAACCGGCCTCGTCGACGGTCACGGTGGTGCTCGCGATCGGCGAGATGATCGCGATGTCGTCGGCGCCCGAGGTGTACTGCAGAGTGGCCTCGGTGACCTCACCCGACGGGAGATAGAGGTACACCACCGGGACGGTCAGCTGCGCGGGTACGCGGTGCAAGGAGTGCCGTCGAATCGGCAGGGCGTTGAACATCGGACTCAGAGCCAGATCGACGTCCTCGGCACCGCCGAACTCGCTGCGCTGCACCCCTTCGGGGGTCTGCACCAGCCACACGTTCTCCGCGTCACGGGTGATCGAGATCTGAGTGTCGCCGCTCTCCTTGGTCATGGTGACCGCCAACCGTCGGGTGATCCCCGCGTCGTTGGTGACCAGACTGTAGGAGACGCTGAAAGCGGGGCGCTCATCGGTCGCCGCCGCGATGATCTGACCGGTCGCCTTGATGCGCTGGCCGGTGACCACGAGGCGCACCTGCTCCAGCCGGTCGGCATCGACTCCGCGCCAGGTGATCACCTTCTTGAAGTCGTCAGAAGCCGCCGGGTCGGCCGTGTCGTCGACCGCACCC
This sequence comes from Williamsia sterculiae, assembly GCF_900156495.1. Classification (GTDB taxonomy): domain Bacteria; phylum Actinomycetota; class Actinomycetes; order Mycobacteriales; family Mycobacteriaceae; genus Williamsia_B; species Williamsia_B sterculiae. The sequence goes on along the minus strand of NZ_FTNT01000005.1, from coordinate 48,068 downwards.
AAGCCATTCGCAACGTCAGGAGAATTCACGGTCTCTACGGTAGGCGACAGGCATCGGCGACTTCCACTCAATGCGTTTCTTGCGTCGGCACCGTCACAGGCGGCTCTGCAGCCGGGCCGACACTCCTGCTTCCTGCATGTCGAGACGCTCGAGCATGGCGCGGGTGGCCTCGTCACCGAGGTCCCCGTTGTCGCGGTTGTCGATCAGCGAACGTCGCTGAGTGGCCAGCACATCGCGGTAGAGCCGCGCGAACGCCTCGGCGCGCGCAGTCCTCGCCGCCGGGTCGGGTCGTTCCTCGCTGGTCTGCCGGGCAACCGCACCACGCACGTACTCGACGGTCGTCGAACTCAACCCCAACGGTGGGTCGTCGAAGAAGTCCCTGATGACCAGATTCGCCGCGGTCTCGACGATCTTCTCCGCCTTGGCCGCCTCGGCCGCGGCGGTGACCTCGTCGTCCTCCGACCCCAGGTGCATACGCGAGATCAGCCACGGCAGCGTCGAACCCTGGATGAGCACCGTGCCCACCGCGACCACGAAAGCGATCGCCTGCACCGCCGACCGCTCCGGGAACGGCTCCCCCGATCCGGTGAGCTCGGGGATACCGGAGGCAGCGGCCAGGGTGACCACCCCACGCATCCCCGTCCACGAGACCACCAGGCTCTCCTGCCAACTCAGCGGTCGCCGGTCGATCCGGCGCCGCCATCCCGTGGGTCCGCGCCGCGTCCGGCGCGGAATGGCGCGGGCAGCCACCCGAGCCCGCGACGAGCGCTCAGCAACACTCCTGGGCACCCGCCGGACGACCGAGCGGAACAGGGCGCCGCGGCCGTACATGAGGAACACGCACACCGGTCGGATCAGCAACACCACCAGCAGCACCAGCGTCGACGTCACGGCGATGCCGAGCAGCGATTCCCGCGCCTCGCGCAGATCCTCGACGACCCAACGCATCTGCAAGCCGATGTAGGCGAAGACGAAGGCCTCGAGCAGCACGTCCACCGAGTTCCACACGTACCGTTCCTGCAGCCGGGTCTGATACGACGCGTGCACCGACCCGGACCCGACCACGAATCCGGCGATCACCACCGCGAGCACCCCCGACGCGTGGATGTTCTCCGCGGCCAGGTAGGCGGCAAAGGGGACCACGAACCCCTGGACGGTCTCCAGGCCGGGACTGCGCAGGTGTCTGCGGATCCACAGCGTGGCGTAACCGAGCACCGCACCCACCACCGGCCCAAGGATCGCGTTGTAACCGAACAGGAGCACCGGGTTGCCGATGAACGCGTGGGTACCCGCGATGGCACTGACCGCGATGGCGAACAACGACAGCGCGGCCGCGTCGTTGACCAGACTCTCGCCGGTGAGGATGGCCATCACCCGTTTGGGCAGCCCGAGTTTGCGACCGATCGCGACGGCGGTGACCGCGTCGGGAGGTGCGGCGACCGCACCCACCAACAGCGCCAACGCGAAGGTGAACTCCGCGATGAAGAACGACGCCACCCACCCGACCACGAAGGCGGTGATGACGACCATCGCCACCCCCAAGCCCAGGATGGGCCGGATGTTGCGGATGAAGTTGGGCACCGAGAAGTCGAGCGCCGCCGAGTACAGCAGCGGCGGGAGCACCACGGTGAGCAGGATCTCGGAGTCGAGTTCCACGTGCGGGACGCCGGGGATGAAGGAGACCGCCAACCCGAACACCATGATCACCAGCGCGGGTTGCAGACCACGGCGGTCGGCGATCGCCGTCACCAGGATGGCACCCACCAGAACCAGCACGAGTGTCTCCATGAACGCATCTTTTCAGGTGCGCGGATTGTGTGCAGCGAGCCCCGATCAAACCCGCTGCCTTGTTGACCGTGACTCGATTGCGCCAGAGACTGGCAGCAGGTCGGCTCCATCACCAACATCACCCGGTGCCGACGAGAGGAGTCGTGCGGTGAGTGCAGCTGACGTGGGTCCGGATGCCGGGCGCCCGGTCGAGAGCGATGTCGACGTGATCGTGGTGGGTGCCGGACTGGCCGGCCTGGTGGCCACCCACGAACTCGCGAAGGCGGGGCGTCGGGTCCTGATCGTCGATCAGGAGAACGAACACAACCTCGGGGCGCAGGCGTACTGGTCGCTGGGGGGCATCTTCCTGGTCGACAGCCCGGAGCAACGCCATCTCGGCATCACCGACTCGCCGGAGCTGGCCATGCAGGACTGGTTGGGGTCGGCTGCCTTCGACCGGGACCGCGACGACTTCTGGCCACGGCAATGGGCGCGGGCCTACGTCGACTTCGCCGCAGGCGGCAAACGTGACTACCTGCACGATCTGGGTCTGCGGTTCACGCCGGTGGTCGGCTGGGCCGAACGCGGCGACGGTCGCGCCGACGGCCACGGCAACTCGGTTCCGCGGTTCCATCTCACCTGGGGTACCGGTCCCGAGGTGGTGCGGATCTTCGCCGAACCGGTGCTCGCCGCGGCCGACCGCGGGTTGGTGCGCTTCGCCCACCGGCACCGAGTGGACGAGATCATCGTCGACGACGGCACGGCGGTGGGGGTGCGCGGTGCCGTCCTCGCCCCCAGTGACGCCGCGCGCGGCGTGGCGTCCAATCGCGATGTGGTCGGCGACTTCGAGTTCCGCGCCCCCGCAGTGGTGGTGGCTTCCGGGGGGATCGGCCACAACCACGAATTGGTGCGCAAGAATTGGCCGACCGAACGGATGGGTCCGTGCCCGGAGACGATGATCGCCGGGGTTCCCGCTCACGTGGACGGTCGGATGCTGCAGATCACCGAGGACGCGGGCGGCAGCATCGTCAACCGGGACCGGATGTGGCATTACCCCGAGGGGCTGGTCAACTGGGATCCGATCTGGCCCGACCACGCCATCCGCATCATCCCCGGGCCGTCGTCCTTGTGGTTGGACGCGAACGGGAAACGCCTGCCCGCGCCCAATTTCCCGGGTTTCGACACCAACTCCAGCGTGCGGGCGATCCTGGCGACCGGGTACGACTACTCGTGGTTCATCCTCACCCGCAGCATCGTGGAGAAGGAGTTCGCACTGTCGGGTTCGGAGCAGAACCCCGACATCACCGGCAAGGACCTGAAGTTCGCGATGCGCAGCCGGTTGGCCAAGGGTGCACCGACGCCGGTGCAGGACTTCCTCGACCACGGTGTCGACTTCGTGGTCGCCGACGAGCTGTCCGAGCTCGTTGCCGGGATGAACAAGATCGGCCGCGGACCCCACCTCGACGTCGACGACGTGGCCCACGAGATCGCCGTCCGTGACAGCCAACTCGGCAACCGGTTCGGCAAGGACGCCCAGATGATGGCCATCACCAATGCGCGACAATATCTGGGCGACAAGATCACCCGGGTGGCGAAACCGCACCGGCTGCTCGACCCCGATCACGGCCCGCTGATCGCCGTCCGCCTGAACATCCTGACCCGCAAGACCCTCGGCGGGTTGGAGACCAACCTGTCGTCACAGGTCATCCGACCCGACGGTGAGGTGTTCGACGGCCTGTACGCCGTCGGTGAGGTCGCCGGATTCGGTGGCGGCGGGGTACACGGGTACAACGCCCTCGAAGGCACGTTCCTCGGCGGGTGCATCTTCTCCGGCCGGGCCGCCGGGCTCGCGCTGGCCCGCACGCTCGGCTGAGATGCCTCTCGGACACGGCCGACCACGACGACAGGAGTGCACATGACACGGACCGCGTTGGTGACCGGCGCCTCGTCCGGGATCGGACGGTCGACCGCACAGCTGCTGCGCGACAAGGGCTATCGAGTGATCGGGACAAGCCGCGACCCCGATGCCATCCCCGACGGCGACCGCCTCGAGGGGGTGGAGTACCTAGCGCTGGAGCTGGGTGACCCGACGAGTATGGAGTCCTGCGCCGCAGCGGCGGGTCCGGTCGACATCCTGGTCAACAACGCAGGCGAGAGCCAGAGCGGGCCGATCGAGGAGCTCCCCATGGATGCCCTCGATCGCCTGTTCACCCTCAACGTCCTCGGGCCGGTCCGGATGACCCAGCTGCTGCTGCCCGGGATGCGCGAACGCCGATTCGGTCGGGTGGTGATGGTGGGGTCGATGCTCGCGAGTTTCCCACTCGCATACCGGTCGTCGTATGTGGCGACCAAGGCCGCGATCAAGGGTTTCGCGACGGCGTCACGGGCCGAGGTCGCACCGTTCGGCATCGCGATGATCACCGTGGAGCCGGGGTCGATCAACACCGGGATCAGCACGCGACGCACCAAGTACGTCGCCGACGATTCGGTGTACCACGACGAATTCCACCGGGTCATCGACGCTCTGGACCGCAACGAGGCCGGCGGCATCCCCGCCGAGCAGGTCGCCGAGACCATCGTCGCGGCCATCGAGTCGTCGCGGCCCAGGGCGTTCTACGCGGTCGGCAGCCGGGCACCGATCGTGTTCGCGCTGCGTCGGATCCTCACCGAGGGCGGCGTCAACCGGGTGGTCAACGCCATGCACGGCCTGCGCCGCTGACCCCTCGACGCCATCACCGGGAGGGCATGATCATGACCGGCACCGGTGAGTGTCGCACGATTCGCGAGCCCGCCGAACCGAGGAACACCCGGGCCGGTAGGCCGGCCGCACCGGAACCGACCAGGAGCAGGTCTCCCGGCGCCCACGGTACGTCCTCGACCGCCCGCCGCCAGTCCCTGCCGACGCCGATCACCACCTCGGCACCGGGGTTGTCCACCCGGGCCTCATCGAGTTGCTCGGCGATCCGGTCACGCGTCCGCTGCCACCACTGATCGATGACGAGGTCCTCGGCTCCGGACTCGATCGACCCGCTGAACGCGACGACGTCACGGGCGGAGAACGACGCGACCCGCAACTCGGCCCTCCACTGTCGGGCCAGCCGGGCCGCACCGTCGACCAATCCGTGCACGTCGGCGAGACCGCCGAAGGCTGCGGTCACCCGGCGTACCGAACCTCCCACCGGGCCGTAGCCGCGTGGTGCGATGGCCACGGGCACGGCCGCGGTGTGCACCAACCGGTCCGTGACACTGCCGAGGGTGATGCGTCCGAGCAGTCCGGACGACGACGATCCGACCGTCACCACCTGAGCGTCGTGTGTCTGCGCGAGTTCGGAGATCCCGGAGGGGATCGACGTCGACCGGTGGACGACGACCGAGATCTCCGGCCCCGGCGGGAGCGTGTCGACGACGGCACGCAACGACTGCTCGGCCTTGGTGGTGACGTAGTCCAGATATTCGTTCTCCACGGGATCCGTCATCGGTGGGTTGCGTCGCTCCACGATGGCGGCGGCGATCACCGGTTCCCCGGTGTTGCCGGCAATCTGGCAGGCCAAGGCCAGCGGAGCGACACCATGCCGGGCCGCGCTGAATCCGGCCAGGATGGTCATGCCGACTCCTCCACCCGCGACCGGGCGATCACGTTGGTGACCGGGACGTCGTACTCGGCCCGCGCGCGGTCGACGACGTCGAACCGTAGCCACACCGAGTCCTCCGGCGGGAGGGTGGAGATGACGATCTGATCGGGATGGAATTGCCCCACCGCGTCGGCCAGTGCACGCAACGGTCGATAGTCACCGAGTTCGCCACTGGCCTCCAGGTTCTCGGTCTGCAGGGTGGTCAGCGTGTGATCGAGACGCTGCTGGGCGATCTCCGCGGTCCGCTGCCACACACTCACCGGTCCGTGGGTGTCGGCCGCGCCGGTCTCGATGGGGCTGGCGGGTACGACGACGTGATATGTCGACTGGTTGTCGGCGCCGATACGTCGTAGTTCGGCCAGCAGCTCCTCGGATTGCACCGTCTGATTGGCGAGCACCAGCACCCGGTGCGGACGCTCGGTCGGGACCGGCTCGTCGGTCACCGGTCGCCGGTTGACGTACCACCGGTTCGCCAGGAACAACAGCACCACCACCGCCCAGGACACCAGGCTCAACACCAGCTGTGACCGCACCGCCGGGTCGAGTCCCATCTGCACCAGGATGGCGAGGATCGCCGCCGCGGTCAGCAGCGACAAGACCGGGAAGAACCACATCTTGACCTTGAGGTCCGCGCTGCCGCTGCGGAACCGCAAGACGGTCTGCGACACCACGATCAGCAGATAGACGAACAGGATGATCGCCCCGCTGGAGTTCAGCAGGAACGTGAAGATCGTGTTCTCCCAGAAGGCGGCCGCGATCACGCAGAGGAAGCCGATGACAGAGGACGCGAGAATCGCGTTGCGGGGCACGCCCCTGCGCGTCACCGCGACCAGCTGTGCGGGTGCCTCCCGCTTGGCCGCCAACACGAACAACATGCGCGACCCCGTGTACATACCCGAGTTCAGACAGCTGAGCACCGCGGTCAGCACGACGGCGTTCATGATGTGGTCGGCAGCCGGTATCCCCATCTCGGTGAACGCCGCGACGAAGGGGGAACCGGAGACGCTGTCGTCGTTCCACGGCAGGATGGTCACGAGGAGGAACGCCGAACCCACGTAGAACAGGGCGATGCGCGCGATCACGGAGTTGGCGGCTCGCGACACCGCGCGTTCGGGATCCTGGGACTCGGCCGCGGCGATGGTGGCGATCTCGGCGCCGACCATCGAGAAGATCACCGTGACGACCCCGACCGTGATCGCGGTGCCGCCCTTGGGGAAGAAGCCGCCATGACTGGTCAGATTCGAGAAGTCCATCGACTTCCCTGGCCAGAGGCCGAAGACGAACACGACACCCAGTACGAGGAACACGATGATGGCGGCAACCTTGATGCTCGCGAACCAGTACTCGAACTCGCCGAACGAGGACACCGAGAACAGGTTCGTCGCGGTCATCGCCGCGAGGAGGAGCATCGCGGTGAGCCAGGTCGGCGCACTCGGTATCCAGTACTGGACGATCTTCGCGCCCGCGATGGCCTCGAATCCGACCACGATCACCCAGAAGTACCAGTACAGCCAGCCGACGGAGAATCCCGCCCAGTTGCCGAGCGCACGCCGCGAATAATCGGCGAAGGAGCCGGTGGACGGGCTGGCCACAGCCATCTCGGCCAGCGCTCGCATGACCATGATGATCAGCAGTCCGGCCAGTGCGTAGGTGATGAAGGTGCCGGGTCCGGTGTCGTGGATGACGACCCCGGAGCCGACGAACAGACCCGCCCCGATGACACCACCGATGGCGATCATGCTCAGCTGGCGTTGACTCAACGATTTGTTCAGAGGTGCGGTGCCCATGGCATTCCTTCATCTGCGAGCGACCGGCCGGGTACGCCCGACACCGGAGTGCCGCGGCCGGGCGCGTCGATCACGATGCGCCCAGGTCGTACATCGGTCGTCAACGGAGAGGTTGCTCCGCTGTGATGAAGATTTCACTAGCAGACGGTGGGCAGAGCCATGTCCAGGTGTTTAGCGATCCCGCCCACGTTCTATCCGATCGGACAAAGGGTGCGCGTCCGGGCCCGTCCGATCGACGATGCGATGCGGCGGGTGCCCGTCAATCCGCGACGAGTGCCGGTTGCCGTGCGGCGGTCAGTGCACTCCAGGCGTCGAGCACCACGTCCAGTTGGCTCGCGGAATGCCGTCCGAGACCGCATTCGGTGGACAGTCCGAAAGTGGGGAGGAACTCCGCGGCCAGCTGGGCGCGGTGGCGCGCCCCATCGGCACCGTCCTGCGCGTGCAGCAGCCCCAGGAAGAACTCGGTGTCGGCCTCCACGGCCAGGTCGGCCAGGGGACGCCAGTGCGCCCGTCTGGTCCAGTCGGCGACGGTTGCCGCCTGGAACGCATTGATCCGACGACCGACGTGGCGGGACAGACCGTTGGCGACGGTGACGATGGCACTCGCGTCGCGTGGGAGTACGTGACGTCCACCGCGGGCCGCGGCCTCGGCGTCCGGCGGATCACCCATGAAGGGGGATGCGCCGAACTTGGAGTCGCCGTAGCAGAGATGGAAGGTCAGATCTGCACCCTCGCCCACCCACGCGGCCAGCCGGGCGGTGGCCGCGAACACCGCTTCGTTGCCCGGGTAGGGGTTCGCGAACCAGCCTTCCACGGTCGCGAGTTCAGTGGGGATATCGAACTGGATCGCCAGGTCGTCCGCCGCGATCGCGTCCTGGATGGCCAGCACCGTGAGACGCAACTCCTGCTCGTAGGCGTGGGCGACCTCGACCTGCGAGTCGAACTCCACGAACGAGTTGACGGCGTTGAACGGTGTGGGGATCGACACCAGGAACCGCGAGTCCGCTTCCAACACACCGCTGCTCCGGGCATCGAGGAACCGGTGGTAGGAGTCGATGGCGGCGGTGTGGTAGTCGACCGCAGGAAAGGTGACCGGGGTCCCGGCACGGACCCGCGCCTTACCGTCGACGACGTCGAGCGTGGGGTTGGCGAGGAAGTGGTCGGCCTGGGTGAGCACCCAGTTGGCCCTGTCCCCCGGCTCGCCGTCCGGGACCCGTGTCACCCCACCCGGTTGCAGACGGGTGCCGACGAGCTCGAACGCCTCGGGGACCGACGGTACGTTGATGCTGCCGGTGAGATAGAACCCGTGCGCTGCCGGGTCGAAAGCCGTTGTCATCGAGGTTCCTTGTCGTGTGGGCGGGTCAGAGCAGGACGCCGCGGCGGGGCGGGTTCGTCCCGTGCAGGGTGTGGTTCCCGAGGTGCACGTACTTCCATCGGGCGGGGTCGTGTAGCGAGTGCACGCGGACGTTGCGCCAGTGCCGGTCGAGTGCGTACTTGCGGTCGGTGGCCGATGCCCCCGCCAGTTCGAGGACCCCGCTGGCGATCTCGGTGGCGAACTCCTGTGCCAGGGCCTTGCTCGACGCGACCGTGAGCGATGCCGCCGCCGCGGACTCCCTGCTGAGTTCGGGTTCGCCGAGGGCGATGTCGACGAGCGACGCCCCCTTCTCGAGCAGCGCCTCGAGGGCGAGGAGGCGCGCCGTGAGCTCGCCCAGTCGGCGGACCACATGGGGTTCCTTGTCGGCCGAGTCGACACCGGCCTCGAACCACGGACGGCTCTTGGTGCGGACGAAGGTGGCACCGTCCTCCAGCGCCGCCCGGGCGATCCCGATGTCGACGGCGGCGTGCAACGCCTGATCGAACGCCCCGAGCACGGTGGGCGGTGCGGTGTACGGATCGGGTTCTGGACCCTCGTCGATGACCCGGTCCGCACTCACCGCAACGTGGTCGAAGCCGACCTGCCCACTCGCGGTGCCCCGCTGCCCGAACGACGTCCAGGTGGTCGGGTCGAAGGTGACCCCCGGGTCGTCGGCACGGACGAACACGGTTGCTGCATGCGCCGGGTCGCTGCCGTCGATGCGGGCGCCGACGCCGATCCACGTGGCCCCCAGGACGCCGGTGGCGTAGAACTTGGTGCCGTCGAGTACCCAACCGTCGCCGCCGGTACGCCGGGCGGTGGTCAACCGTTCGGCGGCGGTACGGGTTCCCCGCTCGGCGGTGGCGTTCCCGAGTTGCGCCCCGGCCAACACGTCGGCGTAGATCTGCGGAGCCGGAGCATTACGTCCCAGTTCTCGGATTGCTGCGGTCAACACGTAGTGGGACAGCAACAGCTGCCCCACCGCGGAATCGGCGCGAGCAAGCCGTCGCAGCACCTCCACTGCCGTCGACTGCGGCAGGTCGGGTCCGCCGAAGTCCGTCGGAACCAGAATCGCGAGCAGTCCCGACTCCGCCACCAGACGGAGCTCCTCGACCGGCAGGACACCGTCGATCTCCCGCTGGACGGTTCCCGGACCGATCTGTCCGGCAACGGCATCGACCGCTGCGAGCGCCTCGTCGACCGTCCGTGGTGTCGTGGGTGACAGCGTGGCGGCGACCTTGCTGGTGACGGTCATCGTGGAGAACCCCTCTCGTCGGTCTCCCGGCACGGTAGGGCCACGAGGTGGTCTCCCGACAGGGTGATCAAGCGATGTTCAAGGGTCTTTCAGCAACGCTGTAGGCGCGGTCCGTTCCTAGAGTGGTGCCGACATGCTGCACCAGTGACACCAGCGATCCGAGGGCCGACCCGGCGGGCGGCGGTTCGGTGAGCGCCAGGGATACCCGTCGCACCAACCGACGTCGCGCGACCCGGCGTACGGCGACGTCGCCCCGGGCGGTGCCCGCCGCCAGGGATGGCACCATCGAGACCCCGAGATTCGCCGCCACCAGACCCTGGACGGTCTGATAGTCGTCCGAACGATAGGTCACCATCGGATCGAATCCTGCTTCGGCGCAGGCATTTCGGAAGACCTTGGTGTCCGGGCAGATGCCGGAGGCCGAACTGACGATCCAGTTCTCGTCCGCCAACTTCTCCAGTTGCACCTCGCGGAGGGTGGCGAGTCGATGGTGCAGTGGGAGAACCACCAGAAACTCGTCGTCGTAGACGGGTGCGGTGTACAGACCTGGGAATTCCGGACCGTCACCGGGAACCTCGGTGACGACGGCGGCGTCGACGCCGCTGGTGCCGAGCAGTGCCACACCGTCCTCGGGGTCGGCCGAGACCAGGCGCACCTCGGTGGTCGGGTAGGCGTCCCGGAAACGCCCGATCGCCTTGGGCAGCAGGGCCGATGCCGCGCTCGAGAAGGAGGCCAACCTGATCACATCGGGTCCCGCGGTGGCGATACGCTGCAGATCCTGTTCGGCGAAGTCGACCGCACCGAGGATCCGGGCCGCGTGTTCCAGCAGCTTCTCGCCGGCGACCGTCGGGCGGGCACCACCCGGGCCGCGGATCAGCAGCGGGGTGCCCACCTCGCGCTCCAGTGCCGCGATCTGTTGAGAAACCGCGGACGTGGTGTACCGCAGCGCACCGGCCGCGGCGGTCAACGATCCATGCCGCACCACCGCCTGCAGGATGGGTAAACGGCGTACGTCGAGCACCCCGTCAGCCTACGGTCGCCGCGACCACCCGCCGATGGTTGCGATCACCTCGCTGCGAAGTCCGGTGACGGTCACCGCCGCGGGTCCGGAATGCCGTGATGCAGTTCGGCCACGTCGGGATGTGCGCGGGTCCGCGATTTCCACGCGTTGGCACCGTAGGTGTCGAAGATCGGGTTGTCGGGGTCGGCCTCCACACCACGCGACCGCCGCGCGAGGTCGGGGGGCAGGTCGATGATCGGCACCACCGCGTCCAGGGCCGGGTTGAGGAAGAACGGGATCGATACGCGGTCGGTTCCCGGCGCGGGCGCCTGCACGCGATGTCGTGTCGCACGCAGATAGCCCCCGGTCGCCACCTCGAGCAGCTCACCGATGTTGACGACGAAGGCGCCGTCGAGCGGAGGGACGTCGACCCATTCCCCCTCCTCGAGCTCGACCTGGAGGCCCGTCGAATCCGACTCGATCAGCAACAAGGTGAGCACGCCGGAGTCCTTGTGCGCCCCCACCCCCTGCGAGCTGTCGGCGCTTCCCGGGTACCGAACCACCTTCATCAGCGTCGCGGGCAGTTCGGCGAACGCGTCGTCGAACGTCGACGGTTCCGCACCCAGGGATGTTGCCCAGTACCGCAACAACCGGAGACCGACGTCGGACAACGTCTCGCTCCAGGCCTCGTAGACCGGACGGAAACGGGGAACGGCATCGGGCCACAGGTTCGGCCCCTGCAGGCGCCAGTATCCCTGTGCACCGGCGATCACCTCGCGCTCGGGACCTATGTCGATCTGTTCGCGCCAGTCGACCTGACCGTTGGTCAACTCACCGCCGAGTCGCGAGTAGCCGCGGAACTGCGGACTCTGCAGCTGGCTGATCTCGTTCTTCCGGTCGGGTTCCAGCGCGAAGAACTCGCGCGCCAGCTCGATGACCTCGTGCATGCGTTCCCGGGAGACACCGTGACCGACCAGATAGAAGAACCCGTATCTGTGCGCGGCTTCCCGCAGCGTCACCCCGAATTCGTCGGGTGCGGTGACCGCGGTGGACAGGTCGAGTACCGGCAGCATCCTCCGAGTGTGGATGACGGCGGCGGAACCGGACAGGGGGTTTCACGGATGGCGGGCACGCCTACAGCGAATCTGCAGACCGCTGACCGCCGGCCGTCAACGGGGACAGTCGTCGCGGGTGGCGGCCACACCGGAGAGTCGCTGCCCGACCCAGTCGTGCATCGCGGAGATGTCGACGTCGAGGTGACCGCGTTCCGGCTGGTAGTCCACATCCACCACATCGCCGCGGGCACAGGCCCGACTGATCGACGACTCGATCCACCGGTGGTCGATGAACATGTCCCGTCCGCCGTAGATCACCAGCAGCGGTGCCGCGGATTTCTGCTGGGGCACCCTGCCCTCGGCGATCAACCCACGCAGTCGCGCGGTGGCCTCCGGGCTCGACGGGATGAAATCACCCGCGGTGACCTGAGACAGCGCGTGGGCCCGCATCGGCGACTTGCTACAGGCGTCGAGCTCCGGCCACACCCGTGCCAGCTCGCCGTGCCGATAGTCGTCGCGGTTGAGTTCCGGGTGGCTGCGGGCCAGCGATTCGATCAGGAAGTACATGATCCCCTGCTGTTCCGGGGTCAGTAGCCCGTTGGCCGCCTGATCGGCCATACCGGTGTTGTCGGCCGCCGGGACCTGCGCGACGGCGCCGCGCAGTCGCAGTTCCGGGGCGTACGAGCCGGCGAGCTCGTCCGCGGCCCACGCCGCGCCGCCGCCCTGCGAGATGCCGTAGGTCATCCAGGTGGTCCCGACGTCCGGTTCGAGGCGACGCAACGCCCGCACGGAGTCGATGATGGTGCGCCCCGCGGCCTGCGCGTCGAGATAGGGATGTACTCCGGGGGCACCGAGACCGCTGAAGTCGGCCAGGGTGACGGCCATCCCCCGCCGCAGGAATCCCAGCACGCTGCGCGACATACCGGTGAGGTCCGGCGAGAAGCGCGGTGCGCAGTTCTCGTTGATGCCCACCGTCCCATGACCGAGGGCCATCACCGGCCAGCCACCCGCCGGCGGCCTACCCGCGGGCAGGAACACCGTGCCGGTGACCTGGATGGGCCTGCCCACGCGGTCCGTCGACCAGTAGGTGACGGCCCGACCGACGAGGGTGCCGTGCGGCACCGCCGCCTGCCAGGGTTGGGTCCCGACCACGCTGCCGGGATTGTTGGCCGGTGCGACCGCGACGGCCGGGGACGGGGCGACACCGTGTGCACCCAGCGATTCGGATCGCGTGCGCTCGCACCCGGCCAGCAACAGCGCCATCAGCGTGACAATCACCGCGGGAACGATCACCAGGGTCAGACGAGGGCGCGTCACGCGACATATCGTGCCCGACGATGCCACCGAGACCGAATCGCAACATGCTTTCGACGGACCGTGTCGCGGAGAGAACAAACCCCCGTGACCGCATTGATGCAGGTCACGGGGGTTGTGGTGCGCCCGTAGGGATTCGAACCCCAAACCTCTTGATCCGTAGTCAAGTGCTCTATCCGTTGAGCTACGGGCGCGAGTCCGTGTTCAGTTGTGTGCCGGGCTCTGCAGCCGAGCTGTGGTCGCGGTGTGAACACCGCCGGCGCGGAGGCGAGAGGATTTGAACCTCCGGTCCCGTTTTAGCGAGACAACTCATTAGCAGTGAGTCCCATTCGGCCGCTCTGGCACGCCTCCCAGCGAAGTCCTGTCGAACTGCCGAAGAGAAGGTTACACATCGGCCACAGGCAGGAGCAAACCAGCCTGGCACGGACCTCTCACCGGCCATTACCTCCGTAGTCGGGGCGTGCGAATACATTGATCACGTGAGCCTGCGAATCCGACCAGACCTGGCAACCGTGCCCGCCTACGTGCCGGGTAAGACCTTCCCCGGTGCGGTGAAGCTGGCCAGCAACGAGATCATCGAGGGGCCGTTGCCGTCGGTTCAGCAGGCGATCGTCGATGCGGTGTCCGGACTGAACCGCTACCCCGACAACGGGATGGTGGAGCTGACCGAGCGCCTCGCGCAATCGCTGGGCGTGAGCACCGAGGAGATCCAGACCGGCTGCGGGTCGGTCAGTCTGTGTCAGAACATGATCACCGTCACCAGTGGAGTCGGCGACGAGGTGTTGTTCGGTTGGCGGTCGTTCGAGACCTACCCCCTGGCCACCCGGATCGTCGGCGCCACCCCGGTACAGATCCCGCTCACCGACGAGCTGGTGTACGACCTGCGCGCGATGGCCGCGGCGATCACCGACCGCACCCGGTTGATCTTCGTGTGCAACGCCAACAACCCGACCGGCACGGTGGTGGAGGCCGAGGAACTGCTGTGGTTCCTGCGTCAGGTGCCCGCAGACATCCCGGTGATCCTCGACGAGGCCTACGTGGAGTACATGCGGCCGACCGATGCTCAGCGGTACGACGCGATGGACCTGCGGCGGCGTTTCCCCAACCTGGTGGTGCTGCGCACGTTCTCCAAGGCATACGGGCTGGCGGGGCTGCGGGTGGGGTACGCCGTCGCCGACCCGCAGGTGATCGATGCGCTGCGTCGGGTGCACGTCCCGTTCAGCGTCAGCACGGTCGCCCAGCGCGCGGCGATCGCCTCGCTGGATGCCGGGGCCGAACTGCTCGAGCGGACCGACACGGTGGTCGCCGAACGCACCCGGGTGCGTGACGAACTCGTCGCCCTGGGCTACCGGGTGCCACCGTCGCAGTCGAACTTCGTGTGGGTACCGCTCGGCGAGTCCACCGCCGACTTCGCCACCGCGTGTGTGGCCGCGGGCGTCATCGTTCGACCGTTCGCCGGTGACGGTGTGCGGGTGACCGTGACCGACAAGTCCGAGAACGACACCTTCCTGGATTTCGCCCGCGACTGGGCGAGTGGCACCGACACCGGCGGCGCCTCGCGATGAAGCCTCGCGACTTCCCGTTCGCGGCCGAGGTGGGGGTGCGGTGGTCGGATATGGACGCCTTCGGGCACGTCAACCACGCCCGCATCGTCACCATGCTGGAGGAAGCGCGGATCCAGTGGTTGCTCGACGTGGGCCAGGAGTACCGCAAGCTGATCATGGGCGCGATGATCGTCGACGTCCACATCCGTTATCAGTCACAGCTGCGGCACGAGGACTCGCCACTGCACATCGGGATGTGGATCGCCGGGTTCCGGACCGTCGAGTTCACCCTCGGCTACGAGGTCCGCGCGGCGGGCGCCGAGCTCGACACCAAGCCCGCGTGCCGCGCGACCACCAAGATGGCCGTCGTGGACGTCGACGAGCACCGGTTACGGCGTCTCGACGACGAGGAGAAGGAACTGCTGACCCGGTGGTCGCGCGACTACTGAGACCGACGACGCGGTGCTATCTCTGGAAAAGGTCGCGTGCGCTGGACATCGAGTTGGGCGCACAGCCCTTCGCTGAACCGTTGTGCTTCTCGACGAGCGCGCGGCCTCGCATCTGCACCACCAACATCTGTGCGAACAGGACCACCCCGAGATACAGGACCAGGGTCGACTGGCCGAGTCCCTGATCGCCCAGTAGGTCGATGCCGACGTGGACGCCGATCCCGACGACCCACAACACCAGCGTGAGCCATGTCCCCCGCGACATCAGCGTGCCGCGGTCGTCGCGCCAGATACGGATGGTGTAGCCACGGACGGCGGCGATCGCGAAGCCGATGAGTGTCGAGACCACCAGGATCGCCTGGCCCGCCGGCGACACATGATGGTGGTCGACGAACTGTGCCGCCGAGACCAATCCGATCACGGTGATAATGATCGGCCCGCGAAGCGAGGACGCCACCGCGCGCGGCTTCATCTGACGGGCCACGATGAGGCCGACGATCACGACTCCCAGGATCACGTTGAACAGCATCGGAGGTCCTTTCCCGGTCGGTGCCCTCTACGGGCCGATGGGATCCAGCCTCGCCGTCGAGGCGTCACATCGGATCCCCCGACGGGTGGAGACAGGGTGGAGATGAACGCGTCTACTCAGGCGTTCGGTGCCGTGCGTGGATCACGTCGTGGGTCGGGACTCCAGAACGCTCAGGAGCTGCGCCGCGCGGCTTCTTCCGCACGCACCGGGTCAGTACTCACTGCCTCGGCAGTTGCGGCCGGGTGTGTGACTCCAGCCGGGAGATGTTGCCGTTCAACACGTCGCGGTAGACCCGCAACTGACTCTCGCCGAACCGCACCTGCTCGGACAGGCGTTTGGCGTTGTCGGCCGACATCTCCCTGTCCCCGGATCGCCCGACGAGGCGGTCGATACGGTCGTCGATGGTCGCGGCACGGGCGAACTCGTCGAGCAGACGCAGTTCGGTGGTCGCCGAGTCGACCACCGCGGCGACGTCGGACAACGCCTGCACCCGCTCGATCAACTGTGCCCAGACCGGCCGCAACGCCATCTCTCGGGAGTCGATGTGTTCGGCGAATCCGCGGTCGAAACCGCCGCTGCGCCGTGCGCTGTCGAGGTCCACCCGCACCGACCGCAACGCCAGCACGTCGGTGGCGATGTCGGCGAGTTCGCGGTGCAGGTTCAGTTGGAGTCGTTGCATCTCGAAGTGTTCGGAATGCCACGCCGGGGATGCCTGGATGCGGTCGTAGAGGCTGCCGGCCAGGAACAGGATCGTCTCGTATCCATCGATGAACCGGGCCTCGCCGCTGGGCGTGGTGGGCTGCGCTCCGACCGGCTCGCCGGTGAGCTCGCCCACCCACTGATCGACCCGAGTGGAACCGGCACGGCTGGCCAGTTGTCCGACGGCACCTGCCAGTCGATCCATCGCCAACACGCCCGCGCGTCGCACGTATCCCGTCCCGGCCACGTTGGGAGTCGGAGTCAGCAGCAGACCGGCGAACAGGCGGTCGCGGTCGGCCATCTCCAGGTGCACACCGTCGCGGCGTTCTCGGCGGATGCTCCGGATGCTGCTCGCGTGGACCCCCTTCGCGGAGGTCACCACCTTGCGCAGCTCCTCGCGCCGTCGCAGCAGACCGTTCAGTCGGCTGCGCACCACGGTGGCCACCACACCCGGCATCATCGGGTTGTCGAGCTGCTGTTCGGTCTGTCCGATGGTGCGCTGCAGTCGGCGGAGCTGTCCGAAACCGCCGTCGAGGGCCGGCACGGGCAGGGAGTGGGTCAAGCGGCGGACGACGATGGCCCGAGCGTCGTCGGACAGGTGACCGGACGCGATGGCGACCGCCGCGGCATCCGTCAGTTCCCGCTGTGCGACACCATTCACGACCACACGGTCGGCGGGTACCGAGGACGTCTGACACCAGTATTTGATCTGCGCCGCGGTCATCGTCGGGTAGTCCACTTCGGTGTCCTCACCGGGTGCCCTCACACCCTGATCGTTGCTGGTCTGCCGATCGTTTACGCAGCCAAGGATACCGACGAACGATGCGGTCGGCTGTGATCGTCACTACCCGACGCCGGACACGCGGGCGTCGTCAGCGGTCGGCCAGCGCGGTGGCCACCCGCTCCATCGCGGCCACGCGGCTGCCCTTCACCAGCACGGCGTCCCCCGCCGCGAGATCGGCGAGGGCCGTCACCGCGCCGTCCACATCGGCGACGTGGCTGGCCGCGGACCCGTAGTCCGGGGCGTTCACCGCGATCACCTCGACACCCAGGTCACGCGCGTGTTCGGCGACACCGCGGTGTTCGGCCGCCGCATTGTCACCGAGTTCACCCATCACCCCCAACACCGCGACCCGCCGCGGGGTGTCGATGCGAGCGAGCGCGGCCAACGCGGCGCGCATCGAGGTCGGGTTGGCGTTGTAGGCGTCGTTGAGCACCACCACCCCCGAGGGTGTGGTGGTCAACTCCATCCGCAACCCGGATATCGCCGCCGCGGACAACCCGGTGACGATGCCGTCGAGGGCGACCCCCGATCCACCCGCCGCCGCGGCTGCGGCCAACGCGTTGCCCACCTGGTGTTCACCGCGGGCGGCGAGGTGGACCGGCGCGCTGCCCCAGGGCGTGTGCAGGGTGAACGCGGCACGCAGGTCGTCGTCGAGGGTGATGTCGGTGGCGTACACGTCCACGTCGCGGGGTTCGACGGGGTCGACGGCGTACCGCAGCACCTGGGCGGTCGTCCGGGGCGCCATCGCGGCAACCCGCTCGTCGTCGGCGTTGAGCACCGCGAGCCCGTGGTCCGGTAGCGACTCGACGAGCTCGCCCTTGGCGCGGGCGACCGCCTCGATGTCGCCGAACAATTCCAGGTGCACGCCCTCGACCCGGGTGACGATCCCCACCGTCGGGTGGGCGATCTCGCACAACACCGCGATGTGGCCGACGCCGCGGGCACCCATCTCGACGACCACGGCCTCGGTGTCGTCGGGTGCACCGAGCAGGGTCAACGGCAACCCCAGTTCGTTGTTGAAGGAGCGCTCGTTGGCCGCGGTGACGTAGGTGGTGGACAGGACGGCCGCGAGCAGGTCCTTGGTGGAGGTCTTGCCGACCGATCCGGTCACCCCGATGACCGCCCCGGTCAGCCGGGCACGCGCTGCCCGGCCGAGATCGGCGAGGGCGACCGCGGTGTCGTCGACGGCGATCGCGGTCGCTTCGCCCGTCGCCCCGGTGGGCTGAGCGGTGAGATAGGCGCGGACGCCGGCGTCGAGGGCCTGGGGGATGAAGTCGTGGCCGTCGCGGTCGGCGACGATGGGCACGAACAGCTGACCCGGTCGGATGGTGCGGGAGTCGATACCTGCGCCATCGATCTCGCGTTCGGCACCGATCACGGTGCCACCGGTCGCGGCGGCCACAGCACTGGCGGAGAAATGCACCCGTCGAAGCTACCGCCCGCGACACGTCCGGCGGACGCGGGAACCCTCGTGACGCATCCGTAGTGTGTCTGCCATGTCCACACCCGCGTCGTCCGACCGTCGCCGACTGATCGTGCTGTTCGGTGGCGTGTCCGCCGAGCACGACGTGTCGTGTGTCTCCGCGGCCCACGTCCTCGCCGCGGCCGATCCCACCAAGTACGAGATCATTCCCATCGGTGTGACGCGCACCGGGCGGTGGATCCGTAACGACAAGGCGCTCAGCGCACTGCAGGAGCGGGCGTTGACCGGCGGCGAGGTGGCCCTTCCGGACAGCCTGGAACCGGCGGGCACCGAGGTGGAACCGCTACCCGCGTTGCAGACCGATGACCTGCCGGTGGTCGTGCTGCCGTTGCTGCACGGGCCGCACGGTGAGGACGGCACCGTGCAGGGGATGTTGGAGCTGTCAGGCGTCCCGTATGTCGGTTCCGGCGTGCTCGGCTCGGCGGTGTGTATGGACAAGGCACTGGCCAAGGTGGTCGCCGCACAGGCCGGGATCCCGCAGTGCAGGTGGTTGGAGTTCCGTGCGGGTGGCAACCGGTTGCGGTTGCGTCGCGACGTCGACGAGACGCTCGGCTACCCGGTGTTCGTGAAGCCGGCCAACCTGGGTTCGTCGGTGGGGATCTCCAAGGTGCACGACGCCGACGAGCTCGAGTCCGCCGTCGCGTTGGCCCTGCGCTACGACGAGGTGCTGGTCATCGAGGAGGGTGTGACCGGCCGCGAGATCGAGCTCGCGGTGCTCGGCAACGACGACCCTCAGGTGTCGGTGCCCGGTGAGATCGTGCCCGGTTCGGAGTTCTACGACTACGAGGACAAGTACGTCAACGGTGCCGCGGGTCTGCTGATCCCCGCCGACCTGCCCGCCGGTGCCGCCGACGAGGCACGCGAGTTGGCGTTGCGGGCGTTCACCGCGCTGCGTTGCTCCGGTATGGCACGGGTCGACTTCTTCTACGAGGAACACGGTCGTGGCTGGCTGCTCAACGAGATCAACACCATCCCCGGGTTCACCCCCGGGTCGATGTACCCCAAGTTGTGGGAGGCCTCGGGCGTCTCCTACGGCGAGTTGATCGACTCGCTGGTCGACCTGGCGGTGGACCGCCACCGCGTCCGATCGTCGTTCTCCACCGACCACTGAGCCGCCCGCGCACCGTGGTGCCACCATGGAGCGGTGACGACCGATGATGCCGCCGCGCCACCGGAGGAGCGGACAGACGACCGGGGTGTGCGCGGACAGATGTGGCAGAACGGCACACCCGTCGACGGTTTCGATCTGTCCAAGGTCTCCGACTGCATCGACGATCCCACCCGATTGATCTGGGCCGACCTCACCGACCCGAGTCATGAGCTGCTCGAGCGACTCGGCGACGAACTCGGCTTGAGCCCGTGGGCCATCGAGGACGTGGTCGCCGACGCGGAACGGGTGAAGGCCTCCGTCTACCACAACCACCTCATGCTCACCCTGTACGCGGTGCGGTGCGACACCGACGCCGCGGACGGTGAGAGTGGTCTGCACCTGAACCGGATCTCGGTGTTCGTCCGTGGCAACGCCCTGATCACCATCCATCGCGATTCGTTCTTCGACATGCAGTCGGTGGTCGACCGGTGGGCCGAGATCGACATGCAGCGGTACGGGATCGGTGCCCTGCTGCACGGATTGCTCGACGTCATCGTCGACGACCAGTTCGACGCCGTGCAGACGCTGGACGAACAGATCGAGAATCTGGAGACACTGTTGTTCGACCAGAGCTCGCGAACGGTCTCGCTGCAGCGGCGCACCTATGCACTTCGCAAAGATCTGGTGCAGCTGCGACGGGTGGTGTTGCCCATGCGCGAAGTGATCGGGACCATCGAACGGCGCCGACTGGCCGGCACGTCACCCAAGGAACTGGATCCGATGTGGTCGGATCTGTACGACCACACACTGCGCGCCGCGGAGTGGACCGAATCGCTGCGCGACATGGTCACCACGGTGTTCGAGACCAACCTGTCGCTGCAGGACGCGCGATTGAACACGGTGATGAAGAAGCTGACCGGCTGGGCGGGCATCATCGCCGTGCCCACCGCGATCACCGGCTTCTTCGGCCAGAACGTGCCGTATCCCGGGTACTCGCACGTGTCGGGATTCGTGGCGAGCACGGTGCTCATCATCGTCATGATGGTCGGGCTGTATCTGGTGTTCCGCAGGCGCGACTGGTTGTAGCCCCCACCGCGCAGGTGTGGTCCGCGATGCGACGACGCACCGGCGCCCCGTACGGTGGAGCCATGCGCACACTGGTGACCGGCGCCACCGGTTATGTGGGATCCCGGCTGGTCACGGAACTGCTGGCCGCGGGTCACGACGTCGTCGTGGCGTCCCGGACACCGGACCGGCTGAAACTCTTCGGGTGGTATGCCGACGTCACGCCCGTCCACCTCGACGTGCTCGACCAGGAGTCCACCGCTGCGGCGTTGCAGAGCCTGGCCCCGGTCGACGTCGTCTACTACCTGGTGCACTCGATCGGCCAGGACGACTTCCGCGACACCGACAACCAGGCGGCGCACAACCTCGCCGTCGCTGCCGGGCGGGCGGAGGTCACCCGCATCGTCTACCTGGGCGGATTCGTCCCCGACGGCGACCGGTTGTCCGAACACCTGACCAGCCGGGCCGAGGTCGCGAGGGAACTGCAGGTACCCGACGGTCCCGAGCTCGTGTGGCTCAAGGCAGCGGTGGTCATCGGAGCCGGCTCCACGTCGTTCGAGATGGTGCGCTACATCGGTGATCGGTTGCTGCTGATCCCGATGCCGAGCTGGGTGGACAACCCGATGGAACCGATATCCATTCGCGACGTGCTCTATTACCTGGTCGCCGCGGCCGAACCCGAGCTACCCGCGGGGGCCTACGACATCTCCGGCGGGCAACCGACCACCTATCGGGGACTGATCACCAGTTACCTCGACGCCGTCGGCAAATACCGCGTGGGGGTGCCGATCCCACTGGTCAGCACCAAGATCGCGGCGCAGATCGGCAGTGTGTTGGTACCGGTGCCCACCGGACTGGCCGCCGATCTCGTGGTCTCCCTCGACCACCCGATGGTCGCCGGTGAGCACCGCATCCGCGGTATCGTCCCCGACCCGTCGTGGGGTCTGACCGGTATGGACGACGCGGTGGAGGCGTCGGTCACCTCGATGCCCCCGCGACCGGTCAACCGGCTCATCGACCCGCACCACCTCGCCGACAGCGACCCGGTCTGGGCCGGTGGGGACTGGCCACACATCCGTCTGGTCGGCTCGCACGCGCTGGGGTCGGGGCTGTGGAAGAGCATCGAGAACCTCGGTGGCCGTGCCGTGCTCTCTCGGTGGCCGGTCGCCGCACCCGTCCGGGTCGGGCTGGACGCAGGCCTCGACGTTCTCGACGCCGGTCTCGGCGCCCTCGGCTCGTTGGCGGGCAGGGTGGCCGACGCCGGTCGGAGCAGCAGGCGCCGAGCGGAGTAGGACCAGCCCATGCCGGATCCCGACAGCACCCTGTTGAGCAGGTTGAGCACGTCGCTGAACGACCGCCGTGCGGGACAGTACGACGAGCCGACCCGGGTGGTGCGTCGTCGGCGCGTGGCCGTCGTGATCTTCGTGATCATCGGTGCCGGGGTTCTCGGCTTCTCGCTGTCCATCGAACCCGGGGACACGACGTTCTACCTCTACACGCTGCTGTTGGCCGCGGTGTGGGTGGTCGGTGCTTTCGTCTCGGGACCCATTCACCTCGGTCACCTCCCCTTTCGCGGGCACTCCCGGCGACCGGTGGTGTCCGGACTCGCGGTGGGTGTGCTGATCGGTGGTGTGTTCGTCGTCGGGGCGTTCGTGGTGCGCCTGATCCCGCCGATCGCCGACCTGATCGGGAACGTGCTGGCCCATGCCAACCAGGGCAACCTGGCCATCGTCACCGCGATCACCGTGATCAACGGGGTCGCCGAGGAGTTGTTCTTCCGCGGCGCGGTCTACTCCGCGTTCGGTGCCTGGTATCCGGTGGTCGCGTCCACGGTGCTGTACATCCTGGTGACGCTGGCCAGCGGAAACGTGATGCTCGGCTTCGCGGCCATCCTGCTCGGGACGGTGTGCGCACTGGAGCGGCGCGTGACGGGCGGGGTGCTCGCACCCGCGTTGACCCACTTCGTGTGGGGTGCGGTCATGGTGCTGGCGTTGCCGCCGATCTTCGGCGTCTGAGACGTCACCGCGAGTCGTCGTCGCCCCCACCGATCGTGTCGTCGGCGACGAGGTCGTGCAGTCTCTCGTCGAAGTAGTGGGTCTGGTCTCCGCCGAGCGACTTGGCCACGTACATGGCCAAGTCCGCATCCGCGATGACCTGCGACGCCGTGCGTGTGTCGCCGACCCCGCGGATCACCACCCCGATACTGGCGTTCAGTCGTACCTCATGTGCACCGACGTTGATCGGCTGCGACAACTCCCGGTGCAGGGTGTCGGAGAGATCGCGGACGTCGTCCGTCGGGCCATGCCGCAGCGCGACGAATTCGTCTCCGCCGTAGCGACCGAAGAAGTCGCTGCCGCCGAGCGCGCGACGCACGCGGTGGGCGGCCGCCTGCAGCGCACGATCCCCCACCACGTGTCCGTGCGAGTCGTTGATCGTCTTCAGGTTGTCGATGTCGATGAACAGCACCGCCACCGGTGTCGGTGGGCGTGTCTGCAGGTGGTGTTCGACCATCTGGACGGTCTGGCCACGATTGGGCAGGTCGGTCAACGAGTCGTGGGTGGCCTGATAGGCCAGACGTGCGCTGTGCGCGCGCTGGTCGGTGATGTCGGTGAACGACATCACCACCGAGGAGTCGGGCGCGCCGGGGTTCACCGGATGACAGGTGGCCGCGATCCACACCCGACGTCCGTCGTCTCGGTCGAAACCCAGGATGTCTCGCCGGCGTTCTCCGGTGCGGAGCGTGACCTCCAGCGGACGTTCACCCGGTGGTATCGGCTTTCCCTGCTCGTCATAGACCGGGTACCTCGTCGCATAGGCCACGTCGTTCACCGGGACACTGGTGTCGGCCTGCGTGCCCAGGATGCGCGCAGCCGCCGGGTTCGCGAACTGCAGCCAGCCACGATGGTCGACGATCACCACGCCCTCGGCCAACGAGGACACCACTTCGCTGAACTGCGTCTCGGCGGCCCGTGCGGCCTCCTCCGCCACCCGCTGATCGGTGCTGTCCTGCAGCATCGCCTGGTAGGCAGGTCTGTCGTTCCACCTGGTGGCGACGGTGATCGCCTCGACCCAGAGTGTGGTTCCGTCGGCTCGGCGCATCCGCACGCTCGTCGGCTCGGAGTGCGCCCCCGACACCGTCAGCGCCGCGATCCGTTCGAAGAGCGCGGGTACCGAGTCGGGGTGGAAGAACTCGGCGACGGGGCGTCCGACGATCTGAGACTGTGAGTCGATGCGCAGCAGACGCAACCCCGCCGGGTTCACGTAGACCACCACTCCGTCCTGGTGAATGCACAACGCCTCCACCGCACGCTCCACCAGAACCTGGTACGCCTCGAACAGCGAGCGGTCGGCGGTCACACCGGCGCTGCCGCGCATGGGAGCAAGCGGTTCGCCGCCGGATCCCGTGGACGCCGGCTCGGACGTCATGCGATGACCCGTCTCGAACGCACCCGACTCGCCCAGCGTCGTGATCGCCCGCCCCAAACCGCGATCGGCACTACTCCCCCTCACCGACCGGTGTACCGATACGGATTTCCTGATGTGTTTACTGACGTGGATTCCATCTGTGTTTAGCTGTTCGGACCTCTGCGCACAAGCGCCGAGGAAGACCGGAAGGGAACTTCTGATGGCTTTGAGTACAGGTCGACGGTTGGCCGTGCTGCTGATGGTGCTCATCGCACCGGTGGCACTGTTGGCCGGTTGCAAGGGGTCGAGTAAGTCGAGCTCCTCCGCCGCGTCCAACACCACCGCCGCGGCCTCGGCGTCCGGCAGCCAGGCGGCAAGCTCCGACTGCCCCACCGAGAACACCAAGAGCTTCGCGAAGACGAAGTTCGTGGCGCACGCCGGGCTCGGATTCGGCGCGTTCCACCGCTACCTCTACAAGCCCTATAAGGCGGGAACGTTCAAGAAGGGTGCCGACGGCCGGGTGACCGCCTTCGTCAAGGGTGGTGTCGCCGCGCTGTTCATCAAGCGTGAGATCCGCCTGGCCAGCGAGGACGTCAAGGCCAATCCGACGCTGTGCAAGGCGATCGCAGCCCCGCTCGCCAAGATCGGCGACTCGGTGCAGGGTGCGGTGGACAAGGCCAAGTCAGGTGACGACAGCGGCCTGGAGGACGTCAACAGCGCCATCGGTTCGGTGTCTTCGCAGTCGAACAAGGACGGCGTCGACATCAAGGAAGACGAGAACGCGGACATCTCCAAGAACCCGAGCTGAGTCCTCGCGCATCGGCTCACCGCCCGGACCGGCCATCAGGCCGGTCCGGGCGATGTCTTTCGCAGCCCTTCGCGGAGGCGGTTCACCGCCGTCCGCACGCAATCGCCAGCGCCCGTCCGGTGACGGAGTCCGAGGAGTTGAGAATTCGCGACGGCGTGCCGGTGAACACCAGTCCGCCGCCGTCGGAACCGGCACCGGGTCCGATGTCGATGATGTGATCCGCCTGCGCGATCACCCACAGATTGTGTCCGACGACCACCAGCTTTGCGCCTGCGTCGACCAGGTCGGCGAACAGGGTGTTGATGCGATCGACGTCGGCGGGGTGGAGTCCCGATGTGGGCTCGTCCAGCACGATCCGCTCGTTCGCGAGGTCGGTCACCGCGGTGAGGACAACCAGCGGGACCTCGGCATCGAATCCGGTCAGGTTGTGGGCGCGGGCACTTCGGACGGTGACGGCACCGTGCGGTTCGCGGACCTCGGCCCGAAGGTGCAGCGGACGCGCGAGGAGCCGACCGGCGATCGTGCCGCTGTCACGTATCGCCTGCGGTGTGCCCTCGAACTGCATCCGCCCGCCGTCGGCACCTGCGCCCGGCCCCATGTCCACCACGTGATCGGCGATCTCGATGACCTGCCGATTCTGTTCCACCACCAACGCGGTGTTACCCACATCCCACAGACGCTGCAGCAGCCGATTGAGGCGTTGCACGTCGGCCGGGTGCAGCCCGGTCGACAGCTAAACCGCAGCAGTGGCGCCACCTCCGCGGCGGTGGCTACCGTGGAACGGGCGTTACCGGTGAAACGCCGCTGATCGATGAGCGGGGAGAAGGTCAACCCCGCCATCGATTGCACCTCGGGAGCGGGCATGTGCGGCAGACGGTTACGGACGAACGTCGGGTACGAGTCGTTGACCCGGCGCTGTGCCTCCGCGGCGATGGTGTCGAGCACCAGAGACGACTTACCCGATCCGGACAGACCGGTGAAGACGGTCAGCGCCTTCTTCGGTACGTCGATGGTGACGTCGTGCAGATTGTTGGTCGCCGCCCCGACCACTCGGATCACGTCCGTCGTCGATCGACCGTGGCGGGTGATGAGAAGACCGCGCGGGCAACTGTGGCGCGGCTTCATGAGACCGCGCTTCGCTGCTCCCAGTACAGATATTTCATTGCACGCCAGATCATTCGAGCGCAATGTCGAACATATGTTCCCTTGTGTGACATCTGACGACGAAGCGGACCCAGCGCCGGATCTCCGGTCGGTGTTGGCTGCACTGAAAGACTTTGACACTGACGAGTTGCTCGTGGTGCAGAAAGCTCTGTCGGACAGGCTGGTCGATTCGTCGTTTGTGGAGTTAGACGACGAGCAGGTGGTGGATGCCGCGGTGCGGTTGCAGCGGCAGACCCGCCGGGATGAGGCGGTGCAGGTGGCGTTGACGACGCAGATGTTGGAGCGTGGGTTACCGGCGAAACGCGGTCTGCGGCGCAACGGGTTCCTGCGTGAGGTGCTGGGGTTGAGTGGTTCCGAAGCGGTAGCCCGCGTTGCGAACACTGAGCATTGTGCCCCGCTGGTGGGGTTGACCGGGGACACGTTGCCGCCGTACGCGCCGACCATGGCCACCCTGTTACGCGAGGGGTTGATCGGGACGGCGCATGTGCGGGTGATGCGGTCGGTGATCGCGAAGTTTCCCACCGCGGTGCGTGATGATCGGCCGGTGTGGGAAGCCGCCGAACAGCAACTCGGAGAGTTGGCGGCGATGTTGGATCCGGATCAGTTGACCCGGGCCGCGCAACGTTTGCTGGCCTACCTGGACCCCGACGGGGTGGATGACGACGACCGCGATAGGAAACGCCGGCGCAGTCTCACTGTGGGCCGTCAGGGTGTGGACCACATGTCCGGTATCCGCGGCGAACTGGACCCCGTGACCCGCGCGTTGTGGGATGTGCTCGCCGAGAAATGGGCCCGCCCGGGCATAAACAACCCCGACGACCCCGACTCACCCACCGGGGACGCCGACAAGGTGGACCCGAAGGTGGTGGCCGCCGCGGCGAAACGGGACACCCGTAGCACCGCGCAACGCAACCATGATGCGTTCACCCTGATGCTCAGGACCATCACCGAGTCCGGGGTGCTCGGTCAGCACCGAGGGCTACCCGCGCAGGTCATCGTCACCATGACACTGGAAGAACTCGAAGCCGAAACCGGGATAGCGACCACCGCCTCCGGCGGCACCCTCCCCGTCCGCGACGCCCTTACCTTGGCCGGCACCACCCGCCCGTTCCTGGCCCTGTTGGATGACAAAGACCGGCCCCTGTTTCTCGGTCGGCAACGACGCCTCGCCTCCGCCGACCAACGCATGGCATTGATCGCCTCCCAACGCGGCTGCACCCGCCCCGGCTGTGATCAACCCGCCACCCGCGCCGCGGTGCACCACGTGCAGGAATGGAAGAACGGTGGGTTGACCGACATCGACGTGCTCGCCCTGGCGTGCGATGCCGATCACGCCCAGGTCAATGACAGCGAGCATGGGTGGATCACCGAGATCATCACCCCCGACACCGGACCACCCGACCTCGTCGGCCGGGTCGGGTGGAAACAACGCGGCACCGACCAACCCCTCCAAGCCAACCCGGTCCTGCGGCAGGACCGGACCATCACCGCACGCGCCACCGCCAACCGCCACCAACTCGCGTTGGAGACCGGTCAGGCGCGCACCGCCCAACGATTCCGCGACACCCTGCGGGACCAATTGACGCTCACACGCGCCGACGGCCGCCGCTGGGAACACGACCTCCACCTCATACCCCTCGGCGAACCACCCCACGACCAGCGTGCGGCCGAGAAGCCGACGTCCTGAAACACGACCTGAGCGGATTAGCGGAGATCTCATCCCTAATCGGTGGTGCCATGAGGGGGAACAACATCCGATCGTCGTCGACGGCACTCGAATAACCACGCAGCCGTCCCAACAACAGGAAGCAACCACACGACACATAACCACGCTGTCCGTCGCTTCAGCGACATCGTGTCTGCGAAAATCACGCTATAACTGACAAAGGTGAGCACCACCAGCCAACCTGCCGCAAGCGTCGGCGCTGCAACGCGTTCCAGCAGGAACATGTTGACCTCGTGGTCGGAGACCTGCCTGTGCCATCGGCGGGAGTCGAATCATCCCTACACGCTACGGATCTGATGGCGGTGGTTGGCTCCGTCGCATGGGTGGTGGCCGTGCCCGAGGCGGGAAGATCCGGTGTTATGAGCCGCAGGCGTGTCATCCTCCTCATATCCGCTCTCGTCCTCGCAGGATGCGCAACTCAGGCGAATGAATAACCCCGGCAGTCGGCTTACGAATCAACTCCCGCGTCGTCCGGTTCGCCGACCAGGTCTTCCTCACCCACCACGTACACATGGCGGTCAACATCGACTGCGGAGACGCAAGTCGCGAAACTCCCGAGCAAACAACCATCAGTGATCGCCGGTGTTCACTGCGAACCCGGCACCACCGCCACGTTCCCACCGCCAGGACAACTGCGGTCTACCCGACAGCCGACGAGTCGTTCATCGAGACCTGTATCGGAAAGACGGGCAAGACCCGGTAGGAATGCATCGCCGACATTCAGGAAGGGCATCGACAACGGTTGGGTTCGTGTCCCTTAGACAACACAAATACGCGAAGTGCTCGCTCTCGGCGCTACATCACGCCGCAACGCAGGAGGGTGTGGGCACATGTGGGGCGGAGTCCGATCCCGTTCGCGGCCCGGGTCGTCGGAATCACCTTCTGAAGTGCGCAGACTGCCAGCACCGGCCCGTGGCGGAGGTAACGTCATGGTATTCAAACCTCACGGCGAGACGGAGCATCTCCTGCAGCGTCGGCATGACCTGAACGAGCCACATCAGGCCTAGCTCCTAGTTCAGCGGCCAGAGTTGTCGACCAGCGGAGCGTTGTTGATCGTCGATGTCGTCAGGTACACCTAATTGTTCGTCCCCGGCCGGGTGGGCCCCACCCAGCCCACCTTGGTTTGCGCGGAGGCGTTCCCCCGCGCCAGTGCGCAGGCTACGACCCTCAGCGGACAGAAGATGCGGCACCCGTCACCCGTTCCGAAACGTTGCGCATACACGCGCTCGGCGTTCACACTCACAGCCAGCCCTGAATTTGCCCAGGGTCGAGTTATAGACGATACCCCGCTTGTGCCGAAGTGTTAGATCCACTTCGGATCAAGCGGGGCTCGGGTGTTACCGAGGCTTCTTAGTGCTCTCGTTCACGGTCGTCTTCGGGTTCTTCTTCACCGTGGATTGCTTACCGCTACCTCTTGTAGGCATCCTTATCACCCCCTCCAGTTATCAAGACATCCGCGAGGCCGTGTCAGGCCTTCTGGATCAATTTCCATGTGACGGCCTTGCCGGCATAAGGGGGCATGGTGTTGTTCTTCGCGATCGGGGCAGTGGTCGACGGCGTTCCCACGACCTCCCAGACACCACTCTCGGGACAGGTCTGCCCGGTACGCGCAGTTGCTGCAACTTCAGCCATATCGTGGAACTTTCTTGAAGAAGCAACCTCTCACGCATTGGGCGCGGACGCTGCCACCCCTACCGCGCTCGGGCACTTTGCGACGGCAGTGATGCAGTACCTCTTCGCGGCGTGAAGAGAAAGATCTGAGGTAACGTCTTGGTAGTCAAACCGATTAGCGAACGACGCACCTGCTGCGATCTTCGCGTGACCTGCTCTAGCATCGCCAGTCGCTGCCGGTGCATCTCCTGGTCGCCTATCATTCCGATGTCGACGGCGCACTAGGGTGCGCGTTTGGTAGTCGGTTCGCCCGGTCGCTGCCCAACTCGGCGAAGTCTCCACGCTTGTGCGTGGCGATGCCGCTATCCGAGGTGGTGGCGCCGTACGGTTGCCGTTTCACGCAGTTTCGTGCCTTACTTGCGGCTAATGCAGTTGACCTGGGGCGTACAAGTTCCCGTCCATGAGCGCGAAGGGTGCCCTGACGCGGTCGTGCGTGGCGTAATCCGGCTCGAAACCTGAGCCTTCATGGCCAGAGTTTGAAGCACTCTGTGACCACGAACCATGCCCACCCCGCGATGGTCCGCCGTGACTGCTCAGTCGAGGCGCGCCTCACCGGGTCTCCATCATCCGCGATTACCTCGGCCATATCTTCAGTCAACCACGAACCAGCAAGCGTGTCCTCACACCTATCTGAGCAGCACCGACAGCACTCCGGAAAGAGTCAGCATTCCTCCGCGATGCGATATATCCATGTCGATCTCAGCACGGCGGTCATTGGAATAACCAGCACCAATATGTCGCTCAACGAGGTCCCGCAGACCTGCAGAGATAGTACGCTTATCGATAGGTTTCAACCACAATTGTGTTGAGCACCTTGTCCGCAAACGTTTGGTTCTCAACATCAATGACGGCGCACACCACTCCAGCGAAAAAAAATCAAATCAACTGGATGTATGAAAACGCGAAGGAGGCCTTTGGCCCGCCCAACCGGTAATAGTGTATGCGCGTCGACGACTGAGGCTTTAATCAGTTGCTTACCAAATGACGACCCTGTATGCCCTTGCCGGAGACCAAGATTCCAAATGACAAATAGCACGATGAGCACCAGCGAGATCGGCCACGTGTAGCGCGCCGACGATGGCACCAAGCTGTCAGCAATAGCAACAACTACTCCAACGACGAGCACCGCCGCGAACGCGGCCACGTAGTCGATGACAAACGCACCGGCGCGACGCCCGATCGGACAGATCGACTCGCTGATCAATGGGTGGTTCACCGCGCTGTCTTGTACCACTTGAGCCAATGTGCGATGTCGGGGTGCTTCACCTCTACGAATGAGCATTCGATATCGACGAGCGAGTCCACTGAGGTAGAACTGCGATGTTGACGCATCCCTCACTGACCTAAATGGCTCGGCTCGATTCTAACGGCCAATTTTGTGTGTCCACCTCGGGCTGCACCGTCGGGCCTGCTTATCGCCCTGGCTTTACATTGGTAGCTGCCGAAGCGCATATTTGTCAGAAACATCATTATTTTTGTAGTAGAAATGGAAAATCCGAGCCGCCTCGTCAGATGTGAATAATTCGTGAGCATATACGTGCTCGACGTGCTCACCGAGGCGTATTTCGACATCGGGATTCTCGTCCGCATGCTTGGCCAGCGGCTTATGTCCCAGCTTGTATATATGTTGAGTGCTGCCATCCTCGCTGTCCTTGCGAATGTCCAGGGTCACGGCATCGGATACTCCACCGACCTGAAGAAACCGTTCTGCGACTAGCTCTTCTTGGGCAAACTCTCCGGGAAAGCCTGGTCGTGGCAAGTTGGAAATCACACGCGCAAAATAGTCAAATCCGTCGAGCGATCGCATCGGTACCTCGAATGAGTACAGAGTCTCGTCCGGACCAACGTAAGACTTCAGTCCTGATCCAGACGTTATATCCTCGATCCGGTGTGTCGGAACGGCCATACCTCACTTTACCCTTCGCTCCTCGCAATGCTCATCGTGCCAGTAGAGAAGAATGCTAATGAGGCGCGGTTTTACGATTAGATCTAGGCGCAACACTCAGGTGTCAGAAGCGACGATCTGGGATTGATCATAGGTCGTCGCAGGGTCAGTTCATATTTAGGGAGGATACTCCGTTGTTCAGAGACGACGAACCGCAGACCTAGTACTCACGACTACGGGTGGGGGTACCAAAACGTACAAATCGAATCGCAGAACTGTGCGGAGATAGCTCTGTACACAGTTTCGGCGTCGACGGCATCAAATACTGCATGACGCACCTCAGGGAGCGTGAAGTCCAAGACCAGCGGAGGCGACAACCCTTCTAGTAATTGGAATATTTTCATCAGTCGTGTCTCCTCTTAGGGAAAAGTTTGCGTGTGTTGTTGTGGGTAATGATGACCAGTGATGACTGATACACCTGCCAGTGACGGCAAGTTCTTGGCATGTTGCGGTCAACAGCACCCCTCAAGCTGTGAGGATAGAGAAGTACTCTTCGATGAGCTCCTCAATTTCTTGGCGGTCGTACGGCGTATTTCTGTGTAGCGCGGTTGCATTTATTATCTCTATGTCCCCCCACGACTGGGTGATTAGCTTCTGCGCTTTGGCAAAGTCGACCTTGGACAAGGCTTGAATCACGTCTTCCAATCGCCAAGCAAGCTCGTCGAGCGACCCGCCGTTCCGATACGCGGCAACCGCATGTTCGGCACGCACTACGAGGTGGTTCACAGTGGTTTCCATTGACGTGTCGCGCCTGGAATTCATTGTCCACCCCTCGCCCGGCCCGGATACAGGCTGATAATTGTTCCGTCGATGTTATCTTGAATAACCGATATGTTATTTACAGGATCGAAGAATACGGTAGTATCAGGCGTTCTACCTGGATAGCTAATACCGTGGTCAATCGTATTCTGTACCACGGAAGGCATAATTCCGCGTCCCTGCAGCCTGTCTATCGCGTGTCCACTGTAGGGCATTCCATTGATGATGGCTGGGTTGTTTCCGGGCAGTACGGTGGGTACCTCGTTGCGGGTACTTCCGATGGGCGCGGACGGATAAATCACACTCCCGCGGGGTGCCAGTGTCGCCTCGGGCAATTTTGGTACTGCCGTCTCGGCACCGCGGAGGCTGCGGAGACCATCGGTGACGGCACCGAGACCGCGTGCCGCTCCCTCACCGGGGATGAACAGACTACCGATTTCGGCGGCAGACCACGCGACTTCGCCGGGGCTGTGAGTGGTGCCCTCCGGTGCGACGTAGGGCTGGGTGGGGTTGGTGACGGTTTGGGCAATCGGTCCGTAGAAGTGGTTACCGACTTCGTCGCCGAGGACATCGAACGGTTGCTTGATCGCCTGCCAGACTGCTCCGAAACGGGCCGCACCACGTTCGGGAGTCTCGGGGTGTTGCCACGGCAGCTCCCCGAACTGAGTCATATGAGTTTGCAGGGTGTCGAGATTCGGTACCCGGTCGGTCGTGGTCGCCCACCCGTTCGGGGTGATCGTGATGATGCGGGACTCGAGGCCGTTGTCACTCAAATATTGCTGGCTGGGCCGGAACGTGAATGTTCCGTGATCGTCGATACCGAATGTGCCCTGATCACTGCCGTCACGACCGGTCACACGGCCATCGGTCACCCCCGACGGGCTGGTGGTCCAGTCGCGCCGCAGACCGTCGGTGCCAATCGAATACCCGGTCGCCGACGGACGGTCGGCGCCGTCGCTACCACCGGTGACACGCTGGAACGATTCCGACCCATCAGAATTGGTGACCCGTTCGCTGTACCCACCATCGTTCGGATCGGGAATATTGCTGTACTGACTGCTGTACCCGTCATAACCGTTCGTGGTGACGAACAGCGACCCGTCACCGCTCTGGCGCGTGATCGTCGATTCCGGTGGGTGGGAACCCTCATCGCCACCGGAGAACGTTTGCTCCCCAACATCACCGTCGCTGTATTGCATGAGACGGTGATCAACACCGTCGTCGTCGGTCCAGGTGTACCCAGTGACACCGTCACTGTCATAGTCCTGATCTGTCGTACCATCCGGACGGGTGATCTCGGTGCGCGTCCATGGTTTGTCCGCGCCGTCGCTGCCACCGCCCTCGGTAACGGTGATAACGGTGCCGTCGGACTGCTGCGTCGTCCACACACGCTGCCCGTACTGGTCAATGGTCAACGATCGCTGCGACCCATTACCGTCCTCCCAGGTGGTCGTATCCCCACGCTGCGGGACCGCAACCCCCGCCGGTAACACCTCACCCACCCGGCTGGCATCACCCGCCGACGGATCACCAGTAGACGAGTCACCGCCCGACGAGTCGGCGCGGAACGCATCATCCATTGACTGCTCATCGGCCTGCCGGAAATCGCCCGCACCCGCCGGAGCCGTACCCCCGTACTCGGTGTCGTAATCGTCCATTGACTGCTCATCGGCCTGCCGGAAGTCCGCCGGACTCGGGTTTGATGGGGCCGTCCCACTAAACTCCGTGTCGTAGTCATCCATTGACTGCTCATCAGCTTGCCGAAAATTTGCCGGACTCGGATTGGCCGGAGCGGTCTCACCAAACTCCCGGTCGTAGGCGTCCATTGATGCCTCATCGGCGGCGCGCGCGCTGCCCGCCCCCGGCGAGTCACCCGGTGGATCGGCCAAGATCGGGTACAGCGCGTTCGGGGCAGGGTCGACGTGTTGGACGAGGTCACCGTTGTCGTCGACCGTGTACCAGGTGCGCTGCGCGCGTCCGAGGCTGTCGTAGGCCCACGGCCGTCCGATCTGCTCGACAGGGTTGCCGTTGCGGTCATAGATCGTGGCCGACCCATCCGGGTTGGTGCTGATGTGCCCACCGGGGGGCACGTTCTCGTGGAACACGTATTCCCGTGGACTGGTCGGATCATTGATCAACACCAACTGCGACGGACCGACCGTGGCCCGCTCCGACCCACCACCGGGCAACCAACTGCGTAACGCCGCGCCTACTGACGGGTAGCCGCTGGCGCGAGCGATTGCCGTGTACCGACCCCGGCCACCCGCCCGGCTGCTGGTGGCCCCGGCGACCAACGCTGCTGCTGCCGCTGTCAGCCACATCCCCAACTGCTGATCGCTGAACCCACCAGACGGCGACGCCACCTCGGACTTCTGCGTTGCGCCAGGGCTCTGCGGTCGTTGACCCAATTCGGATGGGGAAGACGGCGGCGTGGAGTCTGGTGGAGATGCCGGTCGCGCGGGCCTCACCCCGCTGCTGGTCGGTGGCAACGTGGGCAGGGCCGGTTGTTGGACTGTTGTCGGTACCCCGGTCTGGGGTGGCACACCAGGGACACCGCCACCACCGTTGGGCGTACCTCCGCCACCTGTGCCACCACCCGAACCGTTGGCGTTACCACTACCACCGGTTCCGGGTGCGGTGACGGTGGGCACCCCTTGGTCGGGAACCGGGACGATGGGTGTGCCATTGCTCTCCCCCGGCCCTGGGCCGATGTTCGACCCAACCTGCGGGCCGCCACTGCCGGTGCTGCCGTTGGCTCCGGTCGTATCGGGGGCGGTGGGTGCGGTCGGGGTGAACGTATTCGTCGGCACGGAAATACACGGGTATCCGGGGCCGAACCGGGCGCGCATCGCGTCACACAAGGCATCAGCATGCGCAGTCGTGGCGGTGATACTCCACGCAGCGATCACCGCTACTCCCACGCCGAGCACGGTAAGCAGCACGGCCATCACCGCAGCAACTGCCGATCGCCACCGCCGGGTGCAAGGGCGTGCTGATGCTGCGGCGGTGTGAGCGGATGCGGCAGAGATGGTGACGGTCATTGGCTGTCGCTGCCCTTGATCACCTTCCCGAGTGCCGCGTCGATTCCGGCCCAGAACCAGCGACCAGCAATGGACATGACGAGGAACAGTCCGAGGAAGACGAGCACACTGCCGTAATCGCGTGTCCACCTGGGTATCCAATGCCCGAGCGCCCACGCACAGAGCACCAGTAGGACGCAGCCGAGAACGAACGACACCCACCGCCATGTGGTCGAGACCATCAACCGTCGACCGCTGTCACCGGCTGGGTTCGGGGCAGCAAAGTCCGCCGTCGGCGCGTCGGTCCGGGCATGGGCAGGTACTGCTGCCGGTGTCGTTGAGCGGGGGGTGGCTGGCGTGCTCATCGTGGTGTCCTGTCAGCGCTCAGATAGTGGGGGCGGACTTAGCGCCAGTACTGTGCAATCACGACTGTCTTGGACGTTCCGGGAGGTGTGACCAAGATGCCGATTCGGCCGTTGGGGTGCGCAGCGGCCTCGTCGACTACCTGCTGGTAGCGGGCATTGATGTAGACACCCTGTCGACCGGGAACATGGTGGCGCGTCGGGTAATACCGCGAGTCCGACTCCACGTGACCGGCGACACGATCGGCAATGCCGGAGGTGTTGAGATAATTTGCGAGCCCACTGCGGGCGGCAGCCACCGTTTCACCGTGGGTCAACCACACACTGAACCCGGTAGACGTGCGCACGATATCGGCAGCCGAAGCGGTACCAGTCCCCGTCACGGCAGCGGTGCCGATACCGGCCGCGATCAGTGCGGCGGTGACTCCGGCGCGGACACGGTTGTTCCGACTCATCCTGGTTTCCTTACTTTTTCGAGTGGGTCATGGGGGTTGGTGGGTCTTAGAGGTAGTGGGGCTGCCCATAAACGTTGACGGTGTCGTCGTTCGTGGGAGTAGAGATCGCAACGGTCACATACGCCCGCAGCACGACAGGACCCAGACACCCGTCGATCCGCAGGTGCACATCCCGGGCGTTGATGGCTCCGGTCGTGGCCGACAGCTTCTTCGTCCCGAACGACACATCAGCGATCGTTCCGGGTCGCAGCACCGACGAAATCGACGGCTGCACACTCGCCCCCAGGCCGAGAGCGGGTGGGTAGGACACGTTCAGCGTGGCATTCGGGCCGCCAGAGATGCCGATGGTGGCACCCGATGTGACGTCGGTATTGCACCCGACCTGGAATCCGCCAGTCACAGTGCCCGCCGACACCGGTGCCCGCCCCGCACCACCAATCGTTCCGGCTGCACGGAGCGAGACAAACCCTTCGCGGGTCCACGGACTTTGGTTCAACGGTCGCACCGAATGCACCACTTCGCGGGCTTTGGTCGCGGTCACCTGCCACCCATCATCCGTCGTGCGAGTCACGGAGTGATCAGCAAACGTGTTTGGCGTCGGTGCCGCGTTACCGGCAGCCGTGCCGAACCCAAGCAGACCTGCCACACCCACGGATACACCTGCAAGCCCCACCGACACCCGAGACAACCTGCGCACCGACACATACCTCCACCACATAGGGCTCAATTGTCCGAATTCGGAGAAATTCGAGCGTATAAGCGACGTTATACGAGGCGAATATTGACACGGTGCTTTGCTGACGACAAGTCGATAGTCACAGGCGTCAAGACGACGGACCGTGGTCCGGATAAGACTGCGCTGGTCAAGCGTGCAATTCGCAGGAAACGAAGGTCGCAACCCTGGCGTGTTGTGACCGAATCGTTACGGTCTGCTGAGTTCGAACGTGCCTCGCAAGGCCAACGGAGGTGTCCTCGCCCTCCCGTCTTGCTAGTCCGATCGAGGCACGTCGCTGACGTTCAAGTCCTGCACCAGTGGCCGGCAGTTGACGGTGTTGAACGCTAACGCGGGCTCCGCCGCCTCATGCGCCCAGGGACGGCGGATTCCTGTCAGTCGGGCAAGAAGTCACCTAGCTCCAAAAACAACGCGCGGCTATCAATGCTGAGCCGATCAACGAGCTTGACCACGTTCTCCAGCCTCGGCATGCGATGACCATTCTCAATCTTCTGGTAGGTCGTCACGCTGATACCCGTCATCACCGACGCTGCTTCCTGCGTCAAGATCCAGCTCCTCGCGGCGAGCGCATACTCGCCTGCCGAACTCACGCGCGAGATCATCGAGGTAGGTGTCGTCATGGTTGGCTGGCATGGACAGCTCAGCTCACCCAAACCCGGCGAAAACAACCGTCGGGCGCTATCTCGTCCGCTGAAAGTGTTCTTACACCTGCCCTCCGACAGGGCTCCATCGGCGCGGAGTTGAACTATTCCGATTACGTTTGTTTTGTTAGTCACTAATCCATACTTTGCGGGCATCGTCATCTACCGTAAGGCCTATCGCGAAGGCGTTACGGGGCGCTTGTCCCTATAGAGACATGGCTCAAAGTGCAGGACGTGCTCCACGCTCACAATTCAGCGGGTGAACGCGATTGCATCCATAACAATTATCTTCGCGGCAGTATCTGGTGCGGGCGCTGCGGCTCACGCATGGTGTTCTCCCAGAACAAGGGGCGTGGCGGCACCTACACCTACTACTTCTGCCTACTTCTGCATGGGCAAGAAAGACAAGGCTGCCCCTTGCCCTCGCGGCTACGTACGGCTCGACGCAATCGAGGCAGGCATCAGCCGGTTCTACGCGCGGCTGGCGCTCACGGAAGACGAAGTGGAGCAGATCCGCGCAGCCATTCACGTCGAGCTGGCCGACCGGCAAGCCCAAGCCGAATGGGACAAGACGACCGCCAGCAAAGCAATCGCCCGTCTAGAGCACCAGCGAGAAGAGCTGCTCGCTGCTCACTACGGTGCCATCCCCCTCCCACTTCTCAAAACGGACATGGCGCGCATAACCAATGAACTCATGGCAGCCGAAAAGTCACTGGCCGCCACCGCAAGAGCCACGACAGATATCCAGCAACTCGACGACAATGCCCTCCAGCTTGCCGCCCACTGCACCCAGCTCTACGACTCTGGCACCCCCCACGGAACGTCGCCTGCTCAACCAGGCTTCTTCACGAGGATCTACCTCGAGGAAGACGGCCTCGTCGCCAGTGCTGAACTCCAGGAGCCGTTCGTCCACCTACTGGCACAGCACGAGACAACACAGATCATCGCGGCGGCGACCGAGGCACCTCGCTCCGCCAGATGATCCACACCGACGCCCCTCACACAGACCAGCAGCTCAGTCGTGGTGAACGCTACTACCGCGACCAGCATCACCGGCCTGGCAGTATGTTGGTCAGCGTTACAGAGGCGCACAACAAGACCCCGCGATCGCTGACGCTTGTGCGGGGTTCGAATAAGACGCTTTTGGCGGAA
Organism: Williamsia sterculiae; assembly: GCF_900156495.1. GTDB lineage: Bacteria > Actinomycetota > Actinomycetes > Mycobacteriales > Mycobacteriaceae > Williamsia_B > Williamsia_B sterculiae. Next base: position 9,420 of record NZ_FTNT01000005.1, on the reverse strand, counting down.
GGAACGTCATGGTATTCAAACCTCACTCGCGAGACGGAGCATCTCCTACAGCATCGACATGACCTGAACGAGCCACCTCAGGCCTAGCTCGTAAGTTCAGCGGCCAGAGTTGTCGGTCTTTTTCTCGGTCAACATCAGCATCCGTGCACCAGCGTCGAGGCAATTCTAATCGAGAACCGATTCAGCTCTCGCTTTGTCAGGAAAATCCACTGCCTGGCAGCAAGGTCAGCCCATCTCATAAGATCCGGCACGTCAATCGACGGAGACTCTCTATGCGGTCGGGCCAGTGTCTACGAGGATCGCGCCGCCTCGACGGAGTCGTCTGGCGTACTCGGGATCGGCCAGCAGTCGTCGCATTGCATGATCTACCAACACCTGCACCGGAGTCCCGGTTCGTGCGGAATGCATCCGAATTTCTCTGATCAGGGGTTTCTCTAGTCGAGTGCTGAACGTATGGAGGCGATCTGTCTGACTCATATGGCACCCATCTCCCGACCCAAATGTGTGGGACCAGATGCTCGTGCAATGCCTGCGCTTAACGGCCCCGGTTCCCTTGATACCGTAACCGTACATATTCTCACAGCGACCTGTCAGCCAAACGCAGGCGACTGGCTATGTGAGCATCTGCTCACCGGAGAGGTACTGGCCCGCAATGTATATCGCCCCTAACAACCGTAAATGCGCGACTATCCTAGCTTGTCTTGGTGTGCTTGGTGCAGCGGTTGTCGGGTGTGATAGTGGCGGCTCACGGACGGTGACCGACGACGAACGGCGAGACATTTCGTCCGCTTTGTCCGAGTATGTGCGGATGGAGAATGTGGGCGATTACGACGGAATGGAGCAAGCGACGTGCCTAGAGAATCGGCCATTCTTCAATCGGGTTAACCGCAGCATGGGATGGGTACGCACCGATGTGTCATCTATCGGCAGGATCACGGTGGATCGTGATGTCGCCACCGTTGATGTCGAAGGTCGTCGGATCTTCATCCGACCCGACGGCACTGAGGCCCCGTCGTCGGTCACCTACCCGGAGTCGCCGATGTACTTCCGACACGAGGGTGGTGCGTGGCGGTACTGCGCGAAGATCGGTACGTGGACCCGAGAACAAGGTCGCTGATCTGTCGGCGGCACCGCCACGCAAACGCCTATGACACCGTGAACGTACCGACCACCGTGGTCCCGTCTCGATCGACCACCGAGATCGATCGGTGTCCTGCTCGATGTGCGGCCGCGGCGGCGGGTGACGATGGTGTCTCACCCACCAGGTCGGTTTTGCGCACGAACCCTTGCTTGCCGTCGGTGGTGAAGGCCGCGATCAGATCGGGTTGGGCGTCATCGGTCCGTGCTGTCTCTGCTGTCCCGAACGATTGCCCGCGGGTGTTGCGGCCGGTCTCGACAGCTCCGGTGGTGGTTCGAGCGGTGGCGGCTGCGGGTGCGGTGAAGTTCAGTGGGTCGGTGGGGAACGTCAGGAAGTCGCCGTACTCGGTCCCCGTCCAGTACTTGACGAACCCGTGGCTGTTGTAGGACCCGGAGCCGCAGTTGCCGTAGGTGTTGGTGCTGATTTGGTTGGCGGGTCCGACGTTGTATTGGTAGTCGGTGATCTGACACAACACACCGGACTTGAACAGACGCGCCTGCACACCCATGTACCCGCTGGCCACGGAGTTCCCGAACCCGGTGTAGATACGCGAGGACGCCTCCAACGGAGCGTTGTTGATCGTCGATGTCGTCAGGTACACCTGGTTGTTCGCCCCCGGTGGTGTGGGCCCCACCCAGCCCACCTTGGTTTGCGCCGAGGCGTCCCCCGCGCCCAGTGCGCCGGCGACGGCCACCGCTGCGACGGCGACCCCGATCCTGGTCGAAACACCACGCATCTTCATCATCATTTCCTTTGTTCGGTGGGAACTTGTGCCGATCCGTGTGATGACACGGAGTCTCAGGGGTGGAACTGCCATCGCAGGGCCCCGGTGTCCACGGTGGGTGACCACCCGGTGAAGGTGCGTTGTTGGCCGATTGCGTCGATCAGTTCGTCGATGAATGCGGGCAGGCTCGCCCAGGTGGGGGTGTCGTCGTCGGCGTCGACCTTGTCGAACAGCCGTAGTTGCTGGGCGTGGTCACCGGGGCGGCAGTCGACGACCAGTGCGGTGCCGTCGCGTTCGGCGATGGGCACGTAGTCGGGGATGAAGGTGTACGCCGGGGTGCCGGCGGTCTCGGGGTAGGTGGTGACCTCACCGATATCCCACGCCTCGAGGAGTAGACGACGGGTGGCCAGGGCTTCGTCGACGCGCAGCACGTCGAATCCGGGGATGAGTCCGTCCCAGCGGGGCTCGTCGAGCCCGCTGAGGATGGCGAACCAGTTCACCAGCTGTGGCGACATGCTGACCACCGAACGTGGAGCATCAGGTTCGACGGTCTCGGCGACCTCGGTGCTTATGTCCCAGGTGCGTTCTTCGATCAGGTTCAGGTTGTAGGCCGGGTTGGTGGTGACACCGACCTCGCGCAGCGTCGACTGAAGTCGCGGCCAGATCTCGGCGAAACTTAGATCTGGGCCGTGGTGTATAGACTGCGGTGGTGTGGGCAGGGTGGCCGGTTGATACCGGAGAACCTTACGGGGGGACGGCCCATCGGCGGGCCAAATATCAATACGCACCTCGGTGACCGGTGCGTCCGTCCGCCGGTAGCGACAGCAGGCGCGGATCATGTTCCACCCCGACGGGATAGCGGCGAACACCGCCCGGACGTCCGGGTCAGTGCCCGACCATCCGGACGCCGCGCTCAACGCCGGTGGTAGGTCACCGAACTCGGCGGACGCTTGCTCAACGATGTCCCAGTCGGTGCTCTCAATCGGCGGAGGGGTGGTGTAGCTACCGACCTCGACCTCGACGTGGTCCGCCGCACGTGCCACGTTGACCGTCACCCGAGGGAACTGGGACTCCTCGACCCCGAACGCCAGTATGTCGCCCGGGTTGGCAAGGAAGCGGCGGAACCGCTCTCTGTTTTCGCCCGCGTACGCGATCAAGCCGTCGTCACCGCCAAGATCCCATGGGGGTTCGGGCATCGACGTGATCTGGAGTGATACTGGCCTGTGCAGGGACGCATGTGCTGTCGGCATGGTGGTCAGGGTAGGTCGGTCACGGTTGCGGACGAACCCGGAACGCGTCACCGTCGATGACCCGGGCCTTGGTGTAGAACCAGGATTGCAACGACCCGGCACGCGAGTTCTGGCTAGCCGGAATCAAACATGCGCTGTAACCGGCGCCACGGTTGGGTGGTGAGACGTCCGCCAGGCTGGTCAGACCGGTATCTCTGATCCCGCAGAACGGTGTAAACGTGCGGCCCACGCCGGCGCCGACACCGTTACCACCACCCTCGAATGTCGAGGCCATCGGGTATTCGTCGCAGGACCGCCCACCCGTGCGCGGCCCGGTGACTCCCCCGCAGGTGATGTTGCGGCGCTTATTGATCTCGGACTGATCGATTTTCCGTGTGAGGACGGTGCCGTCACCAGCATTGTTGGCGGCTCCAGGTATCCCGGACTGCTGGGCCAAGGTGACGTGTCGTCGGTAGTCGTCGATGTTAGGTGTGCTGCTGATGTCCCACACAGGGATCTCATCGCCGATCACGCAACCGGTTGTGTTGCGCATCTTCTGTGCGGCGTCACAGCGCACCCGAGCCGCCTGCACCGGGCCTGCGTACGGAACCGAGTTCACGGAGGTGATGGTCAGGTTGTTGATCACCTGTGCGAACAACACCGCCCCGGCAGCGGGTGCGCTCGTGTACTCCTGTTGGACACGAAGCAAGTGGTTCGGCTCTGCCACGGTGGAGTCCTGACCTGAACCGTCGCAGTTACCGCTGCCCTCCACGATCCTGCATGTTTGGTTCACGGTCATGACGGCGCCGTTCGCTTGGCCGGTTACGGAGCCGACTTCGAAGAGGTACAGCGTCGACCACTTTGTTTGGTTCCACGTCGGTACGACGCGGGCGTATTCGTAACCGTTGATCTCGCCGATCTCTTTGAGGTCGCGGTCTCTGAGCGTGAACGTGACACGCGAGCTCTGGTAGCACGCGTCTTGACGATTGCCCATCCACACATCCCGGCGATCACCGTTGGTGCACAAGGGATCGGTTCCATCGAGCTCACCCGCGACGCGCCTCTGCAACCTCGGTTGGGCCGGTGGCGCGGACTTGTCCACGGTGCGGCACCACGTTGCTCCACTCGCCACTGCCTGTGGTGATGACGTGGTCGACGGTTGTGCTGAGGACGGGGCTGCCGATGACGGCGGGGTGGGCGTCTCGGTCGGGACCGTGGCGGCAGGCGGGTTGGTGTCCGACTGCTCACGTTGCGGGTCACTCGGCACGGTGGTTTCTGACGCCGCCGATGAGCTGCCTGGTGCGGTTCGGGTACGGGGCGTCTGGGATGTGGGCTGGGTAGACGTCACCGGTGCCGGAGGCGTGGAAGATGCTGGTGCAGGCGTAGTCGTCGAGGTGGGGGTCGATGCCACCGAACAGTCAGCGATGGACTGAGCGGACCTGCTGGTCGACCGCGGCCCCGATCCGGGAGTCAGTGTGGGCAGCTGCTGGGCTGCGACCACACCACCGCCACGACCATCGGTTCCACACGCCGCCGCAGCACCACAGTCTGGAGCCGCATCGGTGCCGTCCTCGTCACCGGCCCAGTCCTCGGGGAAACCACCCGGGTGGTACACAATCTGACCACCCTGAAAGTCTTGGCGTCTACCACCCTGGTAGTCGTATTCGTCACCAGTCGGAAAACCGTAAGACCCGTTTTCCCAATCGTTTGCTGCCCACGTCTGGTAAATCTCACCGGTCACAGCATGCGCACCCGTGGCCGAAGACCAATAAATTGAACCGTTCTCAAAAGCGTTGAAACGACCCGGCTTGCGGGTAGCAGTCTCGCGAGTAGTGGGATACCCCAGAAATCCCCGTTCGTAACCGAAGCTGCCCCACTTGGTCCGGATGTCACCACCGATCTGCCTACCCTTGTTCCCGCCAGTGCGCGTGGGATGCCAGTAGATCGAGGACTGCTTCTGGAAATCCTGAAACTTGCCGCCGTCTAGCGCATCTCGCTCGTTGAACAGCGGGTTGCCAAAGAACGCAGCCCCACCGACCTGGTCGTACTCGACGCGAATCGCGCCGACCACATCGTAGGCGTTGGCCGGGATAGCGATCGATAGGACAGTCGCGATCGTGGCTACGACCACTATTGCTCCGCGCCGCACATACGAGTGAATTCGCTTGTTCACGTTGTCACGCTTCTTTCTTCGGGCACGGTTCTGCGACACAGCAGCAACGACATTCAGTGAGAGGTGGAGCTGTGGAACTGCCCTTGGGCAGAATCCGAGTATCGCAAAGCGCTCTTTAACCCACAATGTATTTAGCGAATGAAAGTATGATTACATGTAAGAATGTCAGCAAGTTTCGGATCGGTGGCCTGACCGTCTCGTTGCGGGTCTAGGTGTACTAACCCGGGTCGTTGGTCGAGTGGGTGTGACTCGTCGGTGTGAGTGATGACGTGGGAGGGCCTCCTGGGGTGGGGTGGAACTGCCTAGGTATCCACTCGCCCCTCAGGAGGCCCTCGTGTCCCACGCTAACGCTGCTCTGACCCCTCGTGCCCGGTTACGGGTTGCTCTGCTCGTCGTCGACCAGCACGTACCCTTCTGCGAGGTCGCGGCGGCCCGGTTTCAGTATTCATGGCCGACGGTGACCCGGTGGGCGCGGCGCGACGCCGCTGGAGAGCCGATAACTGACCGCACCTCGCGCCCGCACACGATGCCCGCCAAGACTGATGGGGCGACCACACGTCGGATTGTGTCGCTGCGCCTGGGTAAACGGATCGGACCGGTACAGCTGGCCGCGGCGACCGGGGTCGCGCCGGCGACGGCGCATCGAGTGCTCACGCGATGCCGACTCAATCGACTCTCCCATGTTGATCGGGCGACCGGTGAACCGGTCCGCCGCTACGAACACGATCGCCCTGGGGCGATGCTGCATGTCGATGTCAAGAAGTTCGGCAACATCACCGACGGCGGCGGGTGGCGATTCGTCGGACGCGCCCAGGGAATGCGTAACCGTGCCGCGACTGCGAACAAAACGAAGAGCAAACACCGCAACCCGAAGATGGGACATGCGTTCGCACAGCGTGATCGACGACCACTCCCGGATTGCTTACGCCGAAGTCCACGACGACGAAACCGCCGTCACCGCAACCGCAGTACTCACCCGCGCGGTGGCATGGCTCGCTGAACGCGGTATCACCGCCGAGCGGGTCCTCTCCGACAACGGCTCGCCCTACATCTCACACCTGTGGCGCGACACCTGCGCCGAGCTGTCGATCCGCCACCAACGAACCAGACCCCGCCGACCCCAGACCAACGGCAAGGTCGAACGCTTCCACCGCACCCTGGCTGACGGCTGGGGATACGCCCCGCGCCTATACCTCTCCAAGCCGAACGCCGTGCCGCTCTGACCGGCTGGATCCACGAATACAATCACCACCGACCCCACGCCGCCTGCAGGGACAAGCCACCCATCACACGCGTGACCAACCTGCCAGGTCAGTACACCTAGACCGGCCGACTGTTCGGCGCCCAGGCGGATGGGCAGATGTGGCAAAACCCTTGGCGGATGTCAAGATCAGTCACACTCCCCGCGGAAGCGGAGGGATTTGAACCCTAATCGGCGTTGCTGGTCAGGCTCCAAAACGTGCCTTGAGCTGGCATTAAGGGTGACTCTGCATCACGCCAGATCATCCAAGATCGTGGGCAGGTGTGGGCAGATCGTGGGCAGGAGTAGGTAATAGAAGATGGCTCCAGCGCGGTTTGGTCGCGCGGTCATACGCAACCCTGGGTCGACCATGTGTTCGATATTGCGTGGCACCTACGCCCAACCTAAGTCAAAGAAGCCTTGGTTTTGACTTACGCCTGGTGACGTCTCAGACTGGGTTAAGTCAAAGCGCAACCATTTTTGACATAGATTGGACTTAGAGGCCCCGATGCACAAGCCCGCCCCTCCGCCGGACTACCGCCAGATCGTGGAAAATCCACAGGGTTTCTTCAACGCCTGGTCAAAAATCCCAGTTCGAAGCGACTACCTCCCTTGGGACAAACTGCGGTACAAGGCGAAGCCTGACGACGTCACGTACGAGGAGCTCTGGGCTGTTGAGAAGGTCAGGCGAAGCACACTCCAGCGTGAGCTTCCGCTGCGTATGCTCGACGGAACCCGCTTCACCTACGCCAGGCCTGATCACGTTCAACGAGCGCTCGATGAGATCAACCAGCGAGCATCTGGCCAGATCGCGGCACCAGAAGCAGTGGTCAATCCACATACGCGAGACAAGTATGTCATCCAGTCCTTGATCGAGGAAGCAATCAGCTCCAGTCAGCTCGAGGGTGCTTCAACAAGCCGACGTGACGCCAAGCGAATGATTAACTACGGGACCAAGCCCAAAAATCGCAGCGAGCAGATGATCCTCAACAATTACAGAGCTATGCTGCGAGTTCGTGAAGTTCTCGATCAACCCCTGACACCCGAACTCATATTCGAACTACACAGGATTGTTACCGAAGGCACGCTGGACAACCCTGCGGGCGCCGGCAAGATGCAAGCGAATCCAGACCCCGCCGACCGGGTCGGTATTTGGGACGAGAATGACGAACTTTTGCATCGTCCACCTCCCGTTCGCGAACTACCGGATCGGATTCAGCAACTTTGCGATTTTGCAAACCAGGAGTCGGATTCTGACCCGTACGTTCCAGACGTTGTTCGCGCAGTCGCCGTGCACTTTATGATGGGGTATGACCACTATTTTGAAGACGGAAACGGAAGAACGGCGAGGGTCCTCTTCTACTGGTGCATGCTCAAGCGAGGGTATTGGCTAACTGAACATTTACCAATTTCCCGAATTCTGAAAGAGGCTCCGTCTCAATATGCGAATGCCTACCTGCTGACCGAGCAGGACGCCGGTGACATGACCTATTTTCTTGTGTATCAACTGAAAGTGATCTGCAGAGCGCTGGACGACCTCGACAAATACCTAACCAGGAAGGCACAAGAGCTAGAACGCGCGAGAAGATTCATGACGAAGCGGCCTGGGTCGTTTAACCACAGGCAACTTGAACTTCTGGAGTCCGCTACTCGCGATTCGTCGAATGTCTATACAGCGGAATCGCACATGAATTACCACGCCGTCTCGAAGCAAACGGCGCGCAACGATCTCTACGATCTGGAGAACCGCGGACTGCTGGAGAGAACAAAACAGGGCCGTGAGTTTCTGTGGTTTCCAGTTGCCGATCTAATCGACAAACTTGAACGTCCTGTCGCCGCTTCATTCGACACAGATCCAACGCTGTCCGGTTAACTTCAGCCCTCTATCTGTCCCTGACTTGCGGACCGGGCACCGGTCGGCAAAGTTCCGCCGACCGGTCAACTGCCGCCCGTCGACTCCCCTGACTTGCGGAACCGGGAGGGATCGAACGGGAGCACCTTCGGGTCCGGCACCGGCGACTTCGCGTCTCTCAGCGCCCGCAACCGGACGATCTCAGCCTTCACACGCTCAAGCTGACCGTTCATGTTCCCCCGCAACTGCGGCGTCGACTCGAACGTCTCCGCCAACAACCGGTAACGGATCTCAGCCTCGGCGAGCTCATCACCCGCGGCCATCGCCGCGTTCAGGGTGGCGTAGTTGCTGCGCATCCGTCACCTTCCGGGTCCGAGGGGGGTAGGGGGGGTCACACCCACATCGGCGTATGCCGTGAGGGGCCGCGTGGGCGGGGGTCGAGGGGACCCTGGGCAGGGGGTGTCGTGGTGATCAGACCGGGGTGTCCCATAGTGGTCCGGCTTCTTGTTTGAGGGCGGCGGCGATGGACGTCGGTCCTTGGGTGGTGCGTTTCCGTTTCCGGCCTGCCGTCGTTGCTGACGGTTGGGCATCGGGTGGTGTGGGTGGTGGTTGTTCGGCGTCGGGTACTGCCTTGTAGGTGCCGTCGGCGATGAGGCGTTGTGCTTTGTCGTCGGGGACGGTGATCTGGACAGCGGTGTGGGTGTGGCGCAGTCGCATGGTGGTCACCCCTTGTAGGCGAGTGTGATGGGCGCTGAGGTGCTGAGTCCGGGGACCATGTAGTGCATGAGTGCCATCATTCCGTTGTTCTCGTATTGCCCGATCTGGGTGAGGTCGTCGAGCGCGGATGCGGCGGATGGGTTGCGTGACCGGTAGTCGTTGGTGATGGCGGTCCAGTTGTGGGTCAGGGCTTGGGCGAGGATGGCTTGGGCGAGGACCTTGTCGTCTGACCGGAGTGCGTTGGTGTACGCGGTCTGTGCGTCGTCGGGGTCGAGGATGCGGGTGGCTCGGTCTTGTGCGTCGCGGTACGAGACGACGTCGCTGCTGGTGCCGGCGTTGATCCCGAA
>NZ_FTNT01000017.1 GCF_900156495.1 Williamsia sterculiae | reverse complement strand
CCGAGAACCGAGGTCGTAGTCACCGTGCCGCTCGAAGATCGGAACACCGCACGCCTGGGGTGGTTGGGGTCCATCTCCGACCGGGCGGCCACGCTGGCCGGGTGCGACGCCGGGATCACCCGGGTCGACCTCGACCAGCACGGTGTCCCGACCGCGGTATCAGCGACCAAACGGTTGTTCACCGGGGCAGTACGCAAGGCGATCATCGTCCGCGATCAGTGCTGCATCAAGTGTGGGGCACCCGCGTCGTGGGCGGACTGCCATCACATCATCCACCACGCCGACGGCGGCCCGACCATCCTCGACAACGGATGCCTACTCTGCCGCAGTTGCCACACCGCCGTCCACCACCAGGGATGGGAGGTGATCATGGGCCACGACCGACACCCCTGGCTCATCCCACCCGCCACCATCGACCCGAGGCGGAGACCCCAACCCGCCCACAACCGACGAACCCTCCGACTAGACGCAGCCGCCTGACCTTTGAGCGTCCGAATCACGCGAACGCACTTGTACCTTGACAACTTCACAGTGTGGCGGTTCCACAGGTCGGTCGCCTGATCTACGACGACTCTGACGACTTTGCGGAACCCATCGAGATGGCGATCTTCCCACAGGCGTGCCCGCTTCGCTCGTGCGCAACAGCGCCGGTGAACCGGTCGCCCGATCGCCGAGGTCCACCACTTCCGTCGAACTGCGAGGTTGGAGCCGGCCCCGCCTAGTCACCCCGAGCTAGGTCGATGGGCTCCCAGGGCTGGTCCACGCCGTCGTTTGCGTCGGTGGAGTCCTGCGCATCGTCGTATGTCGTCACCGTGCCGGGATACACCCCGCGGGCTTCGAGTTCGCGCCACAGTCCGCTCAACGCTCGCTCCGGATCGAGCAGGTACTCCGACTCCCGCACACGCCCGAATCGCCAACCGCAGCGCCGCAGTTCGCGTTCGCGTTCCATGTCGGCGCGCGCCTGCTCCGGTGTACTGGTGAACTCATCGCCATCGCATTCGACGGCCATCCGGCCCTCGCTGCCGGTCACCACCAGGTCGATGGTGCGATTGTTCACCGACACCTTGGGACTGACGTGGAATCCGCGCCGGACCAACTCGTCGAAGATCTGCTGCTCGAAGAGACTCTCGAACGGCTCCACCCGCTCGGTGAGCGGCACCTCGGTGGGCATCGGGTCGAGCATGGCGGCCTGGGTGCGTTGCATGTAGCTCAACAGGGACCATCGCAGGTCGTTGTGTTTGAGCTCGTCGGCGGCAACCGAATGGAACAGCCACAGCTGATCCATGGCCCGCGATGCCGCGACGTTGAAACGCCGCTGAGATTCGCTGCGCGTCAACGAGATCGGCTTACGATCACCCACGACAACCATCGAGAGAAACACCACATGCCGCTCGTCGCCCTGGAAGTCCGGTGGCGTGCCGACACGTAACCGATGCGCGCGCCACTGCTCAGGTGTGAGCGCCGCGCGCAGTTGCTGGGTGATGACGTCCACCTGACGCTGGCCCTGCAACACCACCACGCCGAAACTCCGGCCCTCGTAAGCGGGATCGTCGGCGCAACGGCGCACCACCGCCACGAGTTCTCGTGCCTCGTCCGGATTGGCGAGCGCCGCGTTCTCTCCGTCGGCCTCGGCATCGGGGACGAACACGGTCTGTAGTGGCGGCAGCCGGTCGGCACCGAACTGCCGTACCGGCACCAGCGGCGAGTCCTGGTAGAACTGCCTGCTGGAGAACTCGATGATCTCCGGCATCGACCGGAAGTGCTCACGCAGACGCACCACATGACCGAAGCGGGTGCGCAGCATCGAGAACAGGCTCGATCGCGGGGTGAGGCTGTCCCGCATGTATTCCGGCATGTCGGGCAGCAGGGTGTCCAGTTTGGTGAAGACGTCATCCAGTCCAGCACCGGCGAAAGCACCTGGCGCACATTGGCGGTCGTCGCCGACCACGATGACCCGCGGTGCGAGCCAGAGTAGGAATGCGCTGGTGATGTCGGCCTGACTCGCCTCGTCGACGATCACCACGTCGAAGGAGTTCTGCACCGGCGGCACCGATGCGACCACCTGTGCGATCGGCATGACCCATGCGGGCACCGCGCCCTGCGCCTGGGCCATGGCCGAGCGCGCGGCACGACGGAATCGTTCGGCGTGTTTGCCGGACCCCTTGCCGAGATTGGTGATGTGGTCGCGGTAGGACTGCAGCGCCTGTACCTGGGCGACAGTCATGTGCTCCAGGCATTCCCGCCACGCGCTCGCCGCGGCGAGAGCGGCGGTGAAGTGGGCGATGTCGGCGTCCACCGCATCGAGGTCCACCTCCAGCACCGCCTCACGTCCCGGGTCGCTCCGTTCGGCCGCCCACGAGTACGCCCGACGCCACGACCACGCGTCGGTCAGCTCGCGCAGGCGGGTGTCCCACACCGGATCCGTGGCGGTGTCGACCAGCACACGGTGTAGTTCGGGGGCCCGCTGACGCAGCCGGAGTTGGAGCAGGTCCAACGCACCCTGTCGGTCACGTTCCGCGCGGGCCTGGTTCCACTCTCGTCGGGCCTCGGTCAACGCGGTCGCATCGGCCGCCCGCAGTGCCGCGAGTACCGCGTCACCCTCCGGCGACGGGCCCTGGTCGACCTCGGCACTCAACACCCGTATGTATTCGTCGAGTTCCCGCCGCGCGATCCCGCCGTCGTTCGCGGCGGCCACGGCGCCCGCGGTCCGCGCGACCTCGGCGACCTCGGCGATGGACTTGGGACGAGGACCCCCGGGGCTGATCCGCTCCAGTTCTCTCAGCAACGCGTCGCGCCCGGTCAGCAACTCCGACACCCAAGCGAGTTGATCGTCGATCCGAACGAGCTCGTTCAGCTGCGTCGAGCGCGAACCCGTGGTGTCGATGGGGACGTCGACGTCGGCGAGAATTGCCGATGCCGTGTGCACGGCGTCGAAGACACGCAGATGGTCGGCCACCAGCTGCAGCGACTCCGCGGTATCCGGCGTCCGACCGTCGACCGTCGCGCTCACCCCGGACTCCTCCACGGCGCGGCGTTGCGACGACTTGCGGAAGCGTGACCGCCAATGTCCGCCGCCGCGGACGAACTCCGCGGCCTGGTCGAACACCGCGGCGGTACCGGGCTGCGCACCCGTCACCTCGACGATGTGGGTGCCGATCTTCTCGTCGCTGGCAGTCGCCTCGTCGATGACCTTCGACAACTGGGTGACCCGGCCCCAGAGGTAGACGGCGTCGCCGGTCAGCAACCGTCCGGCCATCCGCTGCACCGGTTCCGGGAAGGTCTGCACCTCGTGCACCGCGGTGGCCAGTCGATCGCAGATCTCCTTGACCTTCAGCAACCGGGGGCTGTCGACGTCGGACAGGATCGCCAGCAGCGACCCGCTGCCGACCATCTCCTCGGTGGGCATGGCCTGCACCCGCCCGCATACCCGCTCGAGTTGCACCGAGTCGGGCAACACGTCGTCGAGGTCGGGCAACCGCTGCTGCAGCCGTGACGCACCGTCCTCGGAACGGTCGCGCACGAGGCTGATCAACCGATCGAATTCTTCGGTGTCCAGTGGCGGCAACGGCGACTCGACCGGGCCGGGCATCCAGTCGTATCGGTCGGCCAGTCGCCGGCACTGCCGGACGATCTGCGCGGCGGTCCCGCTGTAACCGGCCGCCACCCATTCGTGCTTCTCGGTCTCCGACTCGCGCAGCTGCCAGATCTCGCGCAGGATCTGCTCCCGCTTGGCGCGGGCCTGATCACGTTTGGACCGCAGGTTCTTGATCTCCGCGGTGGCGACCCGCGGTTGGAATGAACCCTTCCGTGCGGCGATCGTCTCGACCCGCTCGATCAGCTGCGCCGACCCGTCCCTGCTGATGTCGCTGACGTCGACCACCAGCTCGGCCAACTCCGGCGGCAACATGTCCGCCAACACCCGCAGCGCCTGTGACTTCTCGCTGACCACGAGCACCCGCTGGCCCTTGGCCAGCAACGCCGAGAGCAGGTTGGCGATGGTGTGCGTCTTGCCCGTCCCGGGCGGACCCTCGACCACCACACCACTGTCCTGCCCGAGTTGAGCGAGGATGTCGCGTTGCTCGACGTTGGACGGCAGCGGGTACAGGGCGTCCTCGACCAGCTCCGACGCCGACATCGCCCCCGACGACAGCAACCGGTGCACTCGCTCGTCGGCCTCTATCGGTTCGACGAGTTGCGCGAGCCCGACCGGCAGTTCGGTGGACTCGTCACGGACAGCGGCGATCATCGCCTCGTAGTAGCCGAGCAACCGCGCGAAACCACGTCGCCGCAGCACCAACGCCGGACGCGATTCCACCTCGACATCGACGGACGCATCCGGCACCTGCTTCGACCAGCGTTCCAGGATCGGCGCCAGCGCGCTGGACAGTACCGACGGCACCCGGGAGATCGCCTCGGCCAGCTGCGACGAATCGGTCAGGTCGTAACCGTCGAGTCCACCGAGCAGATGACCGTCCTGCAGCACCGGTACGGAGTCGGCGGCGAGGTCGACGGTGATGGTGCCCGAGTCGTGGTCATGAGTCGCCACCACAGCCTGGGTGACGAGGTGTTCGTTGACCGCCTGCCCGCTGTCCGGGTCCGCACCACCCTCGCGTGTGAGCAGCCCGGCGGCGAGAACGAGCTCGAGGGCCTCGGGCTCCTCGGCCAACCGGTCGATCATCTCGGCCAACACCGTGAACGAGGCAGAGTTCGCGGTCAGCTCGGCGACCCGACCACCTGGCCCGACCTTGCTCCGCACCGGGAGTCCCTGGTCCGTGCCCAGCCAGAGCACCGACTCGTGGTCGGCGACGTCGCGGACCACGGTCGACCGCGCCCGGATCAGCTCGGACAGGAACTGCAGTAGCCGCAGCACCCGTGCGCGCCGACCATCGCCGGACGTGGATGTGGTCATCAATCCTCTTCGCAGAACGTGTCACCCGGAGGAAACCCTGGAGTTCATCCTGAGGTCAATACATGTGGACGGATGACAACGCTACCCAAGGACGTCCCCGGTTTCACGAGTTGCGGGGGGAATCCGCGCGGCGCGAGGGGCGGAAGAGGCGACGAGGTGGCTCAGGCGACCGCCGAGCACAGGGCCTGATACCCGCCCTCGACGTAGCTGACGTTCGTGTAGCCGAGTGCGGCGATCCGGGCGGCGATACGTTGAGCCTGCGCGCGGATGGAGACCACGGCGATCTCGGTGTCGAGGTCGACGATCGCGGGGATCCGGCGCGCCGAGGTCGGCGCGAAGGCCGCCTCGAGATCATCGGGCTCCACCACCACCGCGCCGGGCAGGCTGCCCTGGTGGCGCACCACCTGGGGGCGCAGGTCCACCACCAGCGCGCCCTGACTGTCGCGATGCCGGACCGCTTCGCGTGCTGTTATCGAATCCACCACTGACACTGGCGTTTCACCGTTCCTCTGTCGTCGGCGCACACCCCCGTGCCGCCGTCGCCGTTCTGTCGTCCACCCGTGTGTCGCGGGCGCACCACCAGAAGTTACCGAAGAGACCGGCATCGACCACAGTTCGTCAGTGCGATCGACCGACACTCAGCGGCGTCGACCGGCGACCTTGGGACCACTCCCACGGCGTCCCGACCAGTCGTTTCGTCCGCGAGCACCAGCGCCCCCGGCCCCTCGGGACGCGGCGCGGCGCTGAGGGGGACCGTCGTCGCGGGTGATGTTGATCGGTGCTTTGCTGATCTTGGTGTGCCGCAACGCGTCGAGAGTGTCGCGAGGTAGATCGTCGGGTAGTTCCACCAGGCTGTAATCGTGGCGGATACTGATGTGACCAAAGTCTCCCCGGGTGAGGCCGCCCTCGTTGGCGATGGCACCCACGATGGCACCCGGTGTCACCCGGTTCTTCTTGCCGACCGCGATGCGGTAGGTCGCGAACCGGCCCGATCCGCCGCCGTCTGCGTTGCGCCGTTCGCGGCGTTCCTCGCGCCCACGGTCGCGCTGCGCACCCGCGGGTGGATCGGGCGACATCAGGAAACCGCCGTCGCGGGTCTCCAGCGCGAGCGCAGCCGCGATATCGGCCATGGCCACGTCGTTCTCGTCGGCGTACTTCTCGATGAGCTTACGAAAGAGATCCAGATGGTCGGACCCGAGATTCTCGGTGATCGACTCGGCGAACTTCGCCACCCGCTGGGCGTTGACGTCCTCGGCACTGGGTAGGCCGATCTCCGTCAGCGGTTGGCGGGTGGCGCGCTCGATGGCCCGGAGCAGATGACGTTCCCGGGGGGACACGAACAGCAGCGCGTTACCCGACCGCCCGGCACGTCCGGTACGCCCGATGCGGTGTACGTAGGACTCGGTGTCATGCGGGATGTCGTAGTTCACGACATGAGAGATGCGGTCCACGTCCAGTCCGCGAGCGGCCACGTCGGTGGCCACCAAGATGTCGATGGCGCCGTCCTTGAGCTGGCTGATCGTTCGCTCGCGCTGCGCCTGCGGGATGTCACCGTTGATGGCGACCGCGGAGAAACCCCGTGCCCGCAGCTTCTCGGCGAGTTCCTCGGTGGCCTGTTTGGTGCGGACGAAGACGATCATCGCGTCGAACTGCTCGACCTCGAGCACCCGGGTCAGAGCGTCCAGTTTGCGCTGGTGGGACACCTGGAGGTAGCGCTGGGTGATGTTCTGCGCGGTAGCGGTCCTCGCCTGGACCGTCACTTCGACGGGATCCTTGAGATACCGCTGGGCCAGCCGCCCGATGGCCTTGGGCATGGTGGCCGAGAACAGGGCGACCTGCTTGTCCTCCGGGGTGTCTCGCAGGATGCGTTCCACATCCTCGGCGAATCCCATCGTCAGCATCTCGTCGGCCTCGTCGAGGACCAGGAACGACAGCTGCGAGAGATCGAGCGTGCCGCGCTCGAGATGATCGATGACGCGCCCCGGGGTCCCCACGATGATCTGCGCGCCGCGTCGCAGACCCGACAGCTGCACGCCGTAGCTCTGGCCGCCGTAGATGGGCAGCACCTTCACCTCGGGCATGTGCGTGGAGTACTTACCGAAGGCCTCGGCCACCTGTAGGGCGAGCTCGCGCGTCGGCGCCAGGATGAGCGCCTGCGGTGTGCGCGCGGAGGTGTCGAGGTTGGACAGGATCGGTACCGCGAACGCCGCGGTCTTGCCGGTTCCGGTCTGGGCGAGCCCCACCACATCGCGACCGTCCATCAACGGCGGAATCGTGGCGGCCTGGATCGGGGACGGGTTCTCGTACCCGACGTCGGTGATGGCCTGCAGTACTCGGGGCGCGATACCGAGCTCGGAGAATTCGACGCTCTTCTTGGCGTCGGCGCTGTCGTCGTCACTCATTACCAGGGACTCTAGTCGTTGCGGCCCCTGAAGTGGGCATCCGCGAGGGTCTGCCAATGCCGATTGGTACGGTAACCGATGTTCGTCTCAGGGTAACCTGAGTCACACCGACCCGGCTCGACGTTGGCCATCCGCCGAGGAGTACGCATGCAACAGGTTTCCACCCCGTCCACCGTGGTCGTCTCGGAGAAGGCGTCCCTTGTCGACTCACTGTTGGACTATCGGCGCGAACGCCCGGATCTGCAGTTGTTCCGGCGTCGGATCAACGGGCGCTGGACCCCGATCACCGCGCGGCGGTTCGCCGACGAGGTGGACGCCGTCGCCAGGGGGCTGATCGCTTCGGGTGTGGCCGGCGGTGACCGCGTCGCCATCCTCAGTTCCACCCGCTACGAGTGGACCGTCCTCGACTACGCGGTGTGGCGCGTCGGGGCGACCACCGTGGCGATCTACGAGACGTCCGCGTCGGATCAGGTCAAATGGATCCTCGAGGATTCCGCGTCCAGCCTGCTCGTCGTGGAGAACTCCGCGCACCACGACGCCCACGCAGATGTCGTCTCCGCGGCCCCGGATCTACGTGACACCCTGCTCATCGACGCGGGTCCCGACGGCACGGGGGCGATAGACGAGCTCACCCGACGTGGTGCGGACATCGGTGAGGACGAGCTCGATCAACGACACTCCAATGCGCTGTCCAGCAATGTCGCGACGCTGATCTACACGTCGGGCACCACCGGCAACCCCAAGGGTGTCACCCTCACCCACGCGAACTTCCTCGCCGAGACCCGCAACGTGCACGAGACGGTCGGCGAGATGATGTCGGAGGGCGCGTCGACGCTGCTGTTCCTGCCGCTGGCCCACGTCTTCGCGCGGATCATCGCGGTGGCATCGGTCGAGAACCGCGTCATCCTCGGTCACACCAATGACATCGCCAACCTGCTCGATGACCTCGCCGCCTTCCAGCCCACCTATCTGCTCTCGGTCCCGCGGGTGTTCGAGAAGGTCTACAACAGCGCCAAACAGAAGGCCTACGACGGCGGCAAGGGCAAGATCTTCGACGCCGCCGCCGACGTCGCCATCGAGTACAGCAAGGCGCTGGAAACCGGCGGTCCCGGACTCGTGCTCAAGGCCAAGCACACGCTGTTCGCCCGCTTGGTCTACAGCAAGTTGCTCGCCGCACTCGGTGGTCGGTGTGAGGACGCGCTGTCCGGTGGTGCGCCGCTCGGTGCACGGCTGGGCCATTTCTTCCGTGGCATCGGCCTGCCCATCTACGAGGGGTACGGCCTGACCGAGACCACCGCGGCGGTGACCCTGAACCGGCCTGGGGCCCAGCGCGTGGGCACCGTCGGCAAACCGGTCGCCGGCCAGTCGGTGGCGATCGCCGACGACGGCGAGGTGCTGCTGAAGGGATCGGTGGTCTTCGACGGCTACTGGCACAACGAGTCGGCGACCGCAGATGCCCTGCGCGACGGTTGGTTCCACACCGGCGACATCGGGACCCTCGACGACGGCTACCTGACGATCACCGGCCGTAAGAAGGAACTCATCGTGACCGCGGGCGGTAAGAACGTCTCCCCCGCCCCACTCGAGGACTCCATCCGGGCTCACCCGATGGTGAGCCAGTGCCTCGTGGTGGGTGACAACCGACCGTTCATCGCCGCATTGGTCACCATCGACCCCGAGGCCGTACCGGGATGGTTGGAGCGCCACGAGATGAGTTCCGACACCTCGCTGACCGAGCTCGCAACCGACGAGCGACTCATCGCCGAGATCGACGAGGCTGTCACCGCCGCCAACAAGAAGGTGTCCAAGGCCGAGGCGATCAAGAAGTTCCGCGTCCTCGACACCGACTTCACCATCGAATCCGGTGCGCTGACACCCACGATGAAGTTGAAGCGCAACGTGATCCATCGTGACCACGCCGACCTGATCGACAAGCTCTACACCCGATGACCCAGCGCGTGACATCGCGCCGCGGTGATCCGAACGCATGACGACTCGTTACCCGCGGCCGATCCATGAGAGGATGGTCGCGGGCGCGGTACCGTGCCCAAACGCATGACAGAGAGAGCACGAAAATATGGCACAGGGAACTGTGAAATGGTTCAACAGCGAGAAGGGCTTCGGCTTCATCGCTCCTGACGGTGGCGCGGACGACGTGTTCGTCCACTACTCCGAGATCCAGGGCAATGGATATCGCTCGCTGGACGAGAACCAGCGCGTCGAGTTCGAGATCGGACAGGGCACCAAGGGCCCGCAGGCGACCGGAGTCGTCGCACTGTAGTCCTCGACTTCAGACTTGGGCAGCGACCCCGACCATCCATCGGATGGTCGGGGTCGCGTCGTTTCTGGCACCCACTCGTCCGGACCGCGCGCGATCATCCGCAATCCGTCCGGGGGCGGTTTCGGCGTTTTTCACGACTTGACTAGGGACAAATGGTGTCTGCTTGCTATCGTCGAATTCGGCGGGGATTTGCAACAGGGGGAAGAAATGGCGCAGAAGAAGCTTGTCCAGTTCATCGATGATCTCGACGGTAAGGTGCTTACCGATTTCGAGACCGTTCGTTTCGCGGTAGACGGTAAAGACTACGAGTTCGACACTTCACCGGCGCACGCGGAGCAGTTCCGCAAGTTGCTGGAGAAGTACGTCACGGTCTCGCGACTCACGCGGCCCGGTGGCCGGTCCAGGGTCGCGGCCACGAGTAACGAAATCCGCGAATGGGCTCTCGAGAACGGTTATGACGTCAACAGTCGTGGCCGGGTGCCGGGTGCCATCGTCGCGGCATTCGAATCCAATCACTGAGCGCAGGTCTGCGGCCATGGGATGACGAGACCTGCTGCACTTGGCAGTGTGGTGGATCGCGGAACATTTCACGACGAATGGAACATGGTCGTGAAATACTTTGGATGGGAGACCGACGTAGCTCACCTCATCCTCGACACCCACAGCTACTACCTACGTGGAGAAACGGGACCGGCGCCGCGGGCACCGGTCCCGTTGCGGATGCAGCGGGCGCATTCAAATTGTCCAGGGCGAGGTCGGTGATCGCGTCGACGGGCTGCTGAGCGCTGGTCACGTCGAATTGCCCGTAACGGTCCTGGCTTCCGTCAAAGCCGACCACCTTGATGTCTTCCGGGATACGCAGTCCGTGATCGACGAGGGCCCGCGTGGTGGCGGCGGCCTGCCCGTAGGTGGCGACCACGACGCCTGCGGGCAGCGTCGGCCGGCGCTGCAGGAGATCGCGGACTGCTGCGTATGCCCCGCCGGCTGTGAGATCGGTGGACACCTGCGTGATCGCGGCACCGTCGACCTGCATGGCACCGTGATAGCGCTGTTCAACGGTCTCGCGGTCGCCGTGCGCAACGTCGTCGGCGGTGAAGCCACCGACGAACGCGAGGTCGCGGCAGTCGTGGGTCTCGACGAGATGACGGGTTGCCAGTTCGCCCGCCTCGACATGGTCGATCCCCACGATCTCGGAGTCGATGTCGCCTCGCACGTTGTGCATCCACACCACCGGGACGCGGGCCTGCGCACACTGAGCCGCCGTCGTGGTGGCGTTGCAGGCACCCACCACGACCAGACCATCGATCCCTCCCTCGGTGAATGCGGTCACGAATTCTTCCTCGCGCTCCGGCTCGTAACCGGTGTTGCCGACCAAGGTCAGGTAATCGCGCATTCGGGCATGCCGTTCGACGGAACCGACGAACTCGCCGAACAACGGCAGCGTCAGATCGGGAACCAAGAGGCCGATCTGACGCCAGCGCCGTTGTCGGCGTAATGCCTGGGCCCGTCGGTCGGGACGATAGTCCAGCTCGTCTATCGCACGAGAGACCCTGGCTCGGAGGGGATCTGATACCGGCCTCGGCCCATCGTTGAGTACATAACTCACCACTGCAGTCGATGTTCCCGCGCGGCGTGCCACATCGGCGACCGTCGGACGCTTTGTACCCACCGATTCCTCCTTCATTGCCGCCTCGTACGCTCACAGACCGTTTGCTCGCGCCCCACCGAACCGCCGGAGGCCTGTAGCGACAGGGTTTCGCTCACAGAGATTGTGGCAGTTGCGTCACCCACGTGCGTCCGTACGCTAATCGTTTAGATTCGTTACCGCACGGACCCGCAGGCGCAACACGGCATTGGTGGAGTATCTGACATGGCATTTGTACGGCTCGCTGGAGTCACCTATCTGAACCCCGAACTCGTCCACGACAGCTACGTGGTGTTCACGGGGGCCGACTCGGTGACGCGTGTGATCGACCTCTCCGGCGAGGTCGTCCACGAGTGGCCGCATGCGGGTGTCCCGCCGCGCATCATCGATCCGGCGCTCGCCGGCGGACGGATCGGCGATGTCGGCGTGCAGTTGTCCGAGAGCGGCGACCCGCGCGGCGGGATCTACGCCAACGGCACTGTCGGCCAGTTGACGTGGGCGGGTGAGCGCGTGTGGGAATGGGGTACCGAGGCACCCGGCGGTGCCGCGCGCCAGAATCATGACTGGGAACTCCTGCCCAACGGCAACCGGCTCATCGTGGTGACGGTGCCCCGGGTGGTACCGAGCCTCGGTGACCAGACCGTCGGCGACCAGGGTCTGTACGAGGTCACCCCCGGCGGCGACATCGTCTGGACCTGGTTGGCCGGCGATCACCTCGACGAGTTCGGGTTCTCCGAGGCGGGCTGGAAGGCCTTACGGGAGACCGTCGCGCGCGACCCCGAGGACCCGTGGGGGTATCTGGAGATGAACAGTGCGAAATCGCTCGGGGCCAACCCGTGGCACGATGCCGACCCGTCCACCGTCTTCACCCCGGACAACATCCTGATCAGCTTCCGTAAGGCCAACATCGTCGCACTCATCGACAAGTCCTCCGGTTCACCGGTGTGGCAGTGCGGGCCCTACTACACCGCATCAGCAGGTGCGCAGCATCAGCGGATCAGCGTGCACAAGGTGCCGCGACCGCTCGATCAGACATCCGGACAACACAATCCACACATGATCGCACCGGGACTGCCCGGTGCCGGCAACATCCTCGTGTTCGACAACCAGGGTGGCGCGGGTTATCCGCCGGCGTCGCTGGGGATCTATGCCGGATCGCGGATTCTGGAGATCGACCCGAGCACGAGAAATATTGTCTGGCAGTACACCGCAGAGGATTCCGACCTCCCCCCGTGGGCGTTTTTCAGTTCGTTCGTGAGCAACGCTCAACGACTACCCAACGGCAACACACTCATCACCGAGGGCATGCAGGGACGACTGTTCCAGGTGACGCCGAACGGTGAAGTGGTCTGGGAGTACCACAGTCCGTATCAGGGCTATGGCGTCGCCGGCGAACCGGAGGTCAAGCAGGTCCGCGTGCCCGGCGTCGACCGGCTGACGCTCACGCCGCTCGTCTACCGATCACAGGCAGTTCCGTTCGAGTGGACCCCGCTCGGCCCCCCGACCACCGCACCAGCGGCCATCGACCGACGCGGCCACGCGTAAACGACACGTCGATCTTCCGTCGAGAAGGACTCATGACCATCCGCCTATCACCCACTGCTGAAAAGACTTCCACGGCGGTCGCCGACCCCGGACAGCGCCACGAGCGTTCCCTGCGCTGGCGACGAGGTCTGGCGAGGCTGCACACGGCGGGCTGGACCCTGGCCGGCGTGGCCATCGCGGCCGTCGTCTGGTCGATGGTCGTGGCGACGGGGACGTTTCCCAGGCAGCTGTTCCCCAGCATCCCCCAGATATTCTCCGCCGGTGGCTCACTCTGGACGGAAGGACTGCTCCTGGACGACATCCTCGCGAGCCTTCGACGCGCAGCGCTCGGATTCCTCCTCGGCGCCGCCATCGGAGTCCTGATCGCTGTGGCCACGGCGACCACCGTCGCCGGGCGCAACATCCTCCAGCCTCTGCTCCGGGTGTTCTCCCCGGTACCCACCATCGGCCTCGTCCCGCTGGCCATTCTGTGGTTCGGCCTCGGCGAGAACAGCAAAGTACTGGTGATCGCGCTCGGGGTCTTCGTTCCCGTGTGGATCAACACACACGCCGGCCTCGCCAGCACCCCGAGCGACTACCTCCAGGCTGCACGCTGCCTCGGCGCCGGCCGATGGCAGACCCTACGCAAAGTGGTCCTACCGGAGGCCACCCCGGACATCGTCTCGGGACTGCGGGTCGGCGCCGCCATGGCGTTCGTACTGATCGTGGTCGCGGAGATGACAGGCACCACAGCGGGAATCGGCTATCGGATCTATCAGGCACAGCTGTTCTCCCAGGCCGACCGACTGATCTTCTGCCTACTGGTCCTCGGGGTGATCGGCGCGGTGTGCGACCTCGTCATCCACACCGCCACTGACCCGCTGACCCGCTGGGCGAAGGAGCAACACTGACATGGCGATACACACCCACGACCTGGTGGTGCGATTCCCCGGTACGGAACGGCCCACGCTCGACCACATCTCGATGGCCGTCCCCGACGAGTCGTTCACCGTACTCGTCGGTGCCTCGGGAAGCGGCAAATCGACCCTGTTGCACTGTCTGGCCGGTCTCACCACCCCGACCAGCGGACGCGTCACCGACAACGACGAGGTGGTCACCGCGCCGAACCCGCGACGTGGTGTCGCATTCCAACGCGATGTGCTGTTCCCGTGGCTCTCGGTCACCGACAACATCGATTTCGCGTTGGTCGCTCGTAAGGTGCCCGCCAGACGACGCCGCCAACGGATCGACGAGTTGCTCGACCTGGTCGGTCTCTCTCCCGAGGTGGGCCGGAAGCGGCCGACGGAGCTGTCCGGGGGTATGCGTCAGCGCGTGAGCATCGCCCGCGTGCTCGCAGGCGAACCACAGGTGATGCTCATGGATGAACCGTTCGCGGCGCTCGATGCCCTCACCCG
Organism: Williamsia sterculiae; assembly: GCF_900156495.1. Taxonomy (GTDB): domain Bacteria; phylum Actinomycetota; class Actinomycetes; order Mycobacteriales; family Mycobacteriaceae; genus Williamsia_B; species Williamsia_B sterculiae. The sequence goes on along the minus strand of NZ_FTNT01000017.1, from coordinate 28,976 downwards.
ACTCCGCATGCAGGATCTGCTGATCGATCTGTGGAAGCGCCTACATCGCACCGTCGTCTTCGTCACCCACGACATCGATGAAGCAATCCGGCTCGGCGACACCATCAACGTCCTACGGGACGGCACCATCACCGAGCACATCGCCAATCCGCTCGGCCGCCCACGGCCCGCCGACAGCCTCGCCGACCAGCCGGGTTACAGCGACGTCCGCAAGACTCTGCACCACCAACTGGGCATCGACCACGTCATGCACTAGCTGCCGCCGCCGGAGCACACGTCGGACGTTGTTCGTCGTGTTGACCAGATCATGCTTCTTCACAACGTTTCTCATCAGTTTCGTCATTTGCCACACCACAACACCGAGCCCAGGACCACAAAGGAAACCAGCTGTGATCAGATCCCTTCGCCTCGCCGTCCTCGGTACGCTCGCCGCGGTGGCACTCGCCACCTCCGCGACGGCTTGCGCGGGCACCGACTCCGACAGCAACACGCTCACCGTCGGATTCGTCGTCGACCCGTCCTGGGCACAGATCCCTGTCGCAGCCGACACCGGACTGTTCGACAAGCAGGGGGTGAAGGTCAAGGTCGTCAACTTCTCCTCCGGAGTCGAGGCGCTGCAAGCCATGTCCGCCGGTCAGGTCGACATCACCACGGCAGCAGACGTACCCACGGCCGCCGCACTGACGCATGCACCGTCACTACGGATCGTCGGTGACGGCTCCCGCTGGCAGGGGTCGAAGATCGTCGCCCGCCGCGACGCCGGCATCAGCTCCGTCAGCGACCTGGCACACAAGTCCATCGGCACCCCGCTGGGCACCAGTGCCGCCTACTACATCTCCAACGCTCTCGCGACGGAGCACGTGGACGCCAGATTGGTTCAGGTGTCACCATCGGCGATGGTCACCGCCATCGGTCAGCGCAACGTCGACGCGATATCGATATTCCAGCCCTACCAGGCACAAGCCATCACAGCGCTCGGCGGCGACGCCATCGAGCTGACCGGCGGCACCTACAGTCAACACAGCCTCTTTCTGTCCTCGGAGTCGGCGATCTCGAGCAAGAAGGAAGCGATCACCAAGTTCTTCGCGGCGGTACGCGATGCCGGCACCGCACTGAGCAGCGGAAGCTCCGACGCGGTCACCGCGGTCGCCAAGGCCACCCAGCTCGACGCCGGGCTACTGCGATCTGTTCTGAGCGAGTTCGACTTCACCCTGCAGCTCGATCCTGGTCTCGCGACCTCGTTGCAGGACCTGGCCGAGTGGGCCCGATCCGAGGGAAATATCGACGCCAAGGCCGTCCTGCCCGACTACGGGGCTCGGCTTGATACGCAGTTCGTCACCGGTTGATCCCGCACTGACGGATGGCGTGCGGCCAAAGTGTTCGACGAGTGCGCGAGGGGGGACTTGAACCCCCACGTCATAAGACACTGGAACCTAAATCCAGCGCGTCTGCCAATTCCGCCACTCGCGCGTGCGCCGTCCAGCGTACCGGCTGACCTGCTGATCGAGCGCCGCAGGTACCGTCGTACGCATGGCAGCAGGTACCCGACGACACCGCCCGGCGCTGATCGCGCTGGTGGTGGTGGCTGCCGTGGTCTGCCTGGGAATGGCGTGGTGGCAGTGGGACAGATACGAGTCCACCTCAGGCACCGGACAGAACCTCGGTTACGCCTTGCAGTGGCCCATGTTCGCCGCCGCCTTCGTCTATGCCTACCGTCGCTTCGTGGTCCTGGAGAACGACCCCGACGAGGTGGAGAAGCTTCATCCCGCCCCCGGCGAGATGGTCGCGATCCCCGAGGACCTGCTCCCCGAACGCCCGAAACAGGCCGCATCGGTCACCGTGCACGATGACTCGGACCCCGAGGACCGTGCGGCTGCCGACTACAACCGTTATCTCGCCGCCCTGGCCGAACAGGAGAAGAAGTGAGCGACCCCAGTCCCGACGTCGCAGGCACCCGGCCGGCTCCGGTCCGCGGCAAAGATCCGGCAAAGATCCCCGGTGCCCTGCTGCGTTACCGCGTACTCGCATGGGTGACCGGCGTGTGGTTGCTGCTGCTGGTGGTGGAGCTGATCGTGAAGTACGGCTTCGGTGTGGACTCGCTGGATTTCGTCCCGGTGGTGCACGGCTGGGTGTACTTCGTCTACCTGATCATGGCCATCGATCTCGGTATCCGGGTGCGGTGGCCTGCGGCCAAGTTCGTGGTCACGCTGATCGCCGGGACCATCCCGTTCCTGTCCTTCTACGTCGAGCACATCCGGACCCGCGAGGTGAAAGCGCAGTACGGACTCAGTTGATCAGAGCCGTGTCAGCGCCGGCGTGAGCAGCGCCAACGCCTTGCCGCGGTGACTGATCGCGTCCTTCTCGACCGCCGACAACTCGGCCGCCGTGCGACCACCCGCGACCTCGTCGTCCGGCACGAAGATCGGGTCGTAACCGAAGCCCTGCTCGCCGCGCGGTGCGTCGATGATCCGACCGCGCCACTCGCCTCGGACGACCACCTCGTCACCCGACACTGTCACCAGCGCACATGCCGACACGAAACCCGCACCCCGACGATCCGCGGGTACGTCGCCGAGCTGGGCCAGCACCAGCCGCACGTTGGCCTCGTCCTGACCGTGGGTCCCCGACCACCGCGCCGACAACACTCCGGGCATCCCGTTGAGCGCGTCGACCTCGATCCCGGAGTCGTCGGCGACACAGGCCAGACCGGTGGCTGCGGCCCCGTCACGCGCCTTGGCCAGCGCGTTCTCCTCGAACGTCGCGCCGGTCTCGGGGGCCTCCTCGTAGGGTTCCACCTCGTCGAGACCCACCACGTCGATCCCCGTCAATCCCGCCCCTTCGACGACGCGACGCAACTCGCGCAGCTTCTTGGTGTTTCGGCTCGCGAGCAGCACGGACACACTCATCGGGGTTGCCTCAGGCCGGCAGGTCGCCGGGATACGGGAGTTCCAGGGCCTCCCGCTGGGCGACGAACAGCTGATCGGTACCTGCGGTGGCCAGGTCCAACAGCTTGTCCAACGTCGCGCGTGGGAAGGTCGCACCCTCACCGGTGCCCTGCACCTCGACCAGCGTGCCGGCATCGGTGGCCACCACGTTCATGTCGACCTCTGCGCGGGAGTCCTCTTCGTAGGGCAGGTCCAGACGCACGCGGCCGTCGACCACACCCACACTGACCGCCGCGATCGCGCACGAGATGGGTTGCGGATCGGTGAGCTTGCCGTGTGCGCGTAGGTAGGTGACCGCATCGGCCAATGCCACATAGGCACCGGTGATGGCAGCGGTTCGGGTTCCGCCGTCGGCCTGCAGTACATCGCAGTCGAGGGCGATGGTGTTCTCGCCGATGGCCGCCAGATCGATACAGGCACGCAGCGACCGCCCCACCAGTCGGCTGATCTCGTGAGTGCGACCACCGACCTTGCCACGCACCGACTCCCGCTGTGAACGACTGTGGGTGGCGGCAGGCAGCATGGCGTATTCGGCGGTCAGCCAACCCAGCCCGGAGCCCTTACGCCAACGCGGTACCCCTTCGTCGACGCTGGCCGTGCACATCACCCGGGTCTGGCCGAATTCCACCAGCACCGAACCCGCGGGATGGCCGGTGAAACCGCGGGTGATCGAGATCGGCCGTAGTTCGTCGTCGGCTCTGCCGTCTGCGCGTCTGCTCACACCGTCAGCGTAACGATGACCCACGGCACCGTCGGCCGGGTGGTCACCCGACGTCGAGCTCGGTGTCCGGGTTGACCACGCTGATCGGACCGTCGTATTCGGCGCGGACCTCGTCGAGAACGTCCTCGGTACTCGTCCACGGGGGAATGTGGGTGATGGCCAACGACTTCACGTGCGCGCGCGCGGCCATCTGACCGGCCTCGGTACCCGACAGGTGCAAATGCGGTGGGCGCTGTCCCGGCGCGTGGGTCCAAGAGGCCTCGCACAGGAACACGTCGGCGTCGGACGCCAACTCGACGAGCGTGTCGCACACCCCGCTGTCGCCGCTGAACGCGAGTACCTCGCCTTCCGGTCCGGTGATACGCAACCCCACCGTCGACGGCGGATGCGCGACCGTTCGCGGCAGGATCGCCATCCCACCGAGACGGACCTGTTGACCGTCGACCCACGGCAACACGTCGAAGGTGTCGGAGACATCATCGATCTCACCGGGGAACTCCGAGGAAGCGGCACCGATTCGCTGCGCGGTCCCCGGCGGTCCGTAGAGGGCGGCACGATCCGTTGCGGGTGTGGGGGCGTAGCGCCGCCACACCAGCAGTCCGGGCAGGTCCAGGCAGTGATCGGCGTGCAGGTGACTGAGGATCACGTCGACATCGATGGGGTCGACATGTCGTTGCAGCGCACCCAGGACGCCGGGACCGAAGTCCATCACGACCGGTCGTTCACCGGGTACCCGGAGCAGATATCCCGAACAGGGATTCCCCGGACCGCCCACACTTCCCGAGCAACCGAGGACCGTCAGACGCATTCCGGCATCCTCCCACGCGCACGACCGGATACGGCCAGGGATCGCCGATTACACATGGTGGACGGTGCCCAGCGCCGGTCCCAGGAACCGAGCCGACAGCCGCGCGAACGATTCCGGGTCGCCGGTGGCGTTGAAGGTCCGAACCGCGGGCCGCAACAGGTCGTCGTGGTGCGGGGCGAGCAGATCGCGTTCGGTCAACACACGCAACACATCCTTGGCGGTCTCCTCGGCACTGGACACCAGGGTCACGGTGTCGCCCATCGCCAACTGGATCACGCCCGACAGCAGCGGATAGTGCGTGCAACCGAGCACCACGGTGTCGACATCGGCCTGTTGCAACGGCTCGAGGTAACCCTCGGCCAGACCCAGGATCTGACGGCCGCTGGTGATGCCGCGTTCCACGAAATCGACGAACCGTGGACAGGCGACCGAGGTGATGACCGCGTCTCGCGCCGCGGCGAAGGAGTCCTCGTAAGCCCGTGAGGCAATGGTCGCCTCGGTACCCACCACGCCGATACGTCCCGAACGGGTGGCCGCGACCGCACGCCGGACAGCGGGCAACACCACCTCGATCACCGGCACCGGATACCGTTCGCGGGCGTCGCGCAGGCACGCCGCAGAGGCCGTGTTGCACGCGATCACCAGGGCCTTCACCCCCTGGTCGACCAGATCGTCACCGATCGCCAATGCATGCGCCCGGATCTCCGGGATGGTCAGCGGACCGTATGGTCCGTTCGCGGTGTCGCCGATGTAGACGATGTCCTCGTCGGGCAACTGGTCGATGACCGCGCGGGCCACCGTCAATCCACCCACCCCGGAGTCGAAGATGCCGATGGGGGCTCGCTGCGCGTCGGTCACCGGCCGGTCCCGGGAGAGCCGAGGTCGGGGGTTGGGGCGGGTGTCGGGGTTCGACCGCGGCGGCGCAACAACCACGCCGCGACCACGCCGCCGATCGCGCCGAACAGATGGGCCTGCCAGGAGACGGACTCCTGCGCCGGCAGCACACCCCACAACACACCGCCGTAGAGGAGGAAGATCACCACACCGATCAGGATCTGCCAGCCGGACCGGTTGAAGATGCCGCGGAGGAGCAAGAAGGTCAGCCACCCGAAGATCACCCCGGACAGTCCGACGGTGATGCTGTTCGCAGGTGCGAAAAGCCAGACCCCCGCGCCGGAGATCACCCACACCGTCACGGTCGCCAGCAAGAATCGTCGGGCGAGCAAGACCAGGAATCCGAGAACCACCGCCGGACCGGTGTTGGCGGCCAGATGATCCCAGCCCGCATGCAGCAGCGGCGCCCACAGGATGCCGTCCAGTCCGTCGACGTCACGTGCCCGGATACCGTCGTCGTCGAGCCGGAAGTTCGTCGCGGCGTCGACGGCCTCGACGACGTACAGCACCGCCACGAAGGCGACGATCACGATCAACGAACGCACCCACAGACGTGTCGAGTCGCCTCGCGGATCACCAGGGGATCGCGACGCGGACGCGCCGACACCATGGTTCTGCACCACGCACGTCACCTCCTCGCCACGCCGACCCCGGAGCGACCGGGCACCGAGGAGACGACCATCACGCCCAGAGCTGGCCTTCGAGTGCCTCGTCCGCGCTGTCGAGGCTACCTTCGTACACACCGGTCGACAGATACTTCCAACCCGCGTCACACACCACCAGTGCGATGTCGGCCCGCGTCTCGTCTTTCATCGCGCGACGGCCGGTGCCCAACGCGGCGTGCACGATGGCTCCGGTGGAGATTCCTGCGAAGATGCCCTCGGTGTCGACCAGTTCGCGCACCCGGCGCACCGCGTCGCGGCCGGTGACCGAGTACCGACGGGTCAGCACCGAGTCGTCGTAGAGCTCCGGGACGAACCCCTCGTCGATGTTGCGCAGCCCGTACACCTCGTCGCCGTAGCGGGGTTCGGCCGCGACGATCTCGATGTCGTCGCGCTGCTCGCGGAGATAGCGGCCGACGCCCATCAGCGTGCCGGTGGTGCCGAGCCCGGCGACGAAGTGGGTGATCTCCGGCAGGTCGGCGTAGAGCTCGGGGCCGGTGCCCTCGTAGTGCGCGGCCACGTTGGCGGGGTTGCCGTACTGGTAGAGCATCACCCAGTCGGGATGCTCGGCGGCCAGGTCCTTGGCCATCGCGACGGCGGTGTTGGACCCGCCCGCCGCGGGCGAGGAGATGATCTCCGCGCCGTACATCCGCAACAGCTGTCGACGTTCGGCGGAGGTGTTCTCGGGCATCACGCAGATGAGGCGATAACCCTTGAGCTTGGCGGCCATCGCCAGCGAGATGCCGGTGTTGCCGCTCGTCGGTTCCAGGATCGTGGCCCCGGCGGTCAGCGTCCCGTCGGCCTCGGCCTGCTCGATCATCCGCAGCGCGGGCCGGTCCTTGATCGACCCGGTGGGGTTGCGGTCCTCCAACTTGGCCCACAGCCGCACGTGGGGACAACCGTCACCGTCGTCCCAACGCGGGGACAACCGCGGCAGACCGACCAGCGGCGTCGAACCCACCGAGTCGATCAGGGAGTCGTGACGCGGCACTCAGCAACCACCGGCGACCGCGGGCAGGATGGTCACCTCGTCGCCGTCGGCGACGGTGGTGTCCAGACCGCCGGAGAAGCGCACGTCCTCGTCGTTGACGTAGACGTTGACGAACCGGTGCAGTTTGCCGTCGGAGACCAGGCGTTCACGCAGTCCGTTGTGGGCGGCGTCCAGATCGTCGATGACGGCGCCGAGGGTGGGGCCACTCGCCTCGACCCGCTTGGCACCGTCGGTGTAGGTACGCAGGATGGTGGGTATGGACACGACGACGGGCATCGCGGACTCCTTCGATGTCGACCGGCAGGTGCCGGTGCTCGGGACGGGTGGCTGCAGACGGTGGGATCGCTAACCAGGGGACACGGGGTCGCGGTCGACGATCTCGACCGGCTCCTCGGTCACCTCGCCGTCGACGATGCGGTAGCTGCGGATCTCGTCGACGTGCGGGTCGCGGGTGGAGATGAGGACGTAGTGGGCGTGCGGCTCCGAGGCGAACGAGATGTCGGTGCGGCTCGGGTAGGCCTCGGTCGCGGTGTGCGAGTGGTAGATCACCACGGGCTCCTCGTCGCGACGGTCCATCTCGCGCCATACCTGCAGTTGCTCGCCCGAGTCGAAGCGATAGAAGGTCGGGGATCGTTCGGCGTTGATCATCGCGACGAACCGGGTGGGCGTATCGCTGCCCTCTGCTCCGGCGATCACCCCGCAGGCCTCGTCGGGATGGTCGGCTCGTGCATGCGCCACCATCTCGTCGACCAGGGTGCGGCTGATCCTCAGCACGGCGTGTCGTCCTCCTCATGGGCCGGCGGTCGGGCGTCGGTCGCCGGACGGTCAGGCCCGGCGCCTCGCGCTCGGCAACGTCTGCGCGAAAGTCGGTATTCCGGCGACCGGGGTCGCCGCCAGCACAGCGCCGACGATCGCACGCTGCACCACCGAGGCGACCGCAGCGCTCACCGCGGTGATCACCGCGAGCTCGGGGTCGAGACCGGGTGGGACCGGATGGTACGTCGGGCGTGGGACCCGGTTGGTCGCCACCGCGAAAACGGTGTCACCGTCGAGGGGTAGGTGTGCGGGCCGGATCGCCCTGGCGATGCCGTCCTGCGCGGCGATGGCCACCCGGCGCATCATGCCCGGTCCGGCCGTGGCGTCGGTGGCGACCACGCCGATGGTGGTGTTCAACACGGTACCCTTGGCCTGCAGTGCGGCGTACGCATCGATCTCCGCGGCCGCGGGGGTGGTGAGGCGGTGGTACCCGTGGTCGGCGACGTCCCACGGCAGTCCCGTGCCCGGGTCGATCACCGATCCCACCGGGTTGGCGACCATCAGGGCGGCCACCGTGATCCCGGCGGCGGGACCGTCGTCGAACGTCACGCCCGCGGTACCGATCCCGCCCTTGAGTGCCCCGGCACGCGCACCGGCCCCCGCACCGACCGACCCGGTGGCCACCTCGACTCCCGCCGCTCGTACCGCCTTCACACCGAAGTCCGCGTCCGGGCGGGACGACCATCCACCGACGGTGAGGTCGAAGACGACGGCCGCGGGCACGATAGGGACCACATGACCGTGCGCGTCCATCGCCAGCCCGCGGTGGTCCCGTTCCAACTCGGTCATCACCCCGTCGGCGACGGCGAGCCCATAGGCACTCCCGCCGGTGAGCACGATCGCGGTGGGCCCGAGCACCGAGTTGGCCGGGTCGAGCAGATCGGTCTCGCGGGTTCCGGGCCCGCCGCCGCGGACGTCGACGGCGCCGGTCGCCCCGTCGGGAAAACAGATCACGGTCGATCCCGTGGCCCAACCGGAGCCCGCGATCTCGGCGTCTGCGACCGTCGCATCGTCGTCGATCCGGTGGTGCTGTCCGACGGTCACGCCCGCGACGTCGGTGACGCGATCGTGGTCCGACACCCGCACGGCGGTCAGCTCTCCGCCGTACCGGTCGAGCCCGTCATCGCCCACCCGCCAGCGCGACCACGAGCAACTCCTGCACGACGGTCAGCCAGTGGTAGACGTCGAGGTGCGCGGCGTTCGGATCGTCGGGGGGGAGGTGTTCGGGAGTGGACTCGGTGACCCCCAACATCGCGCCCAGGGCCAGCCGGACGTCGTTGATCGCGGCCAGCCACTGTTCGGCCTGTGCCTCGGTGAGCGACACCTCTCCCCCGCCTGCCGGCAGGGTGTCGATCACCGCCCGGGCGGCCGAGTTCTTCGCGGCGATGATGCCGGGCTCGTACATGCTGCGCAGCGCGCCGTTCAGATCCGAGTTGACCGCATCGGCCAGGATCTCCTCGTCCTGCTCCGGGCGATGGAAATCCGGGAGCAACCGGCCCAGGGTCACGTCGTCGGGCGGGGCGGAATGCCCGGATGGGATGCCGGTGAGTTCGGAGAGCTGGTCGCGCGGCGCCGTCGCCTCCCGTTCGGCGAGGAGCTCCTGCAGCGAACCGACCAACGAACCGATCAACTCCGATTCGTGGGAGTCGAGGGAGCTGACGATGCGCAGACCGGTGCCGCGGCCCTTCCGTTTCCAGGTCCGCACCTGCTCAGCTGTCCCGCTGCATGGTCGCCCACAACCCGGCGGCGTGGAGTTTCCCGACGTCGGTCTCGACCTTCTCGCGGTCGCCGCTGGACACCACCGCCCGACCTTCCGTGTGCACCTGCATCATCAGCCGAGCCGCCTGCGCCTCGGAGTATCCGAACAGCTTCTGGAACACGTAGGTGACGTAGCGCATCAGGTTCACCGGGTCGTCCCACACCACGGTCATCCACGGCTTGTCGGTGGCCGTGTGGTCGGCGAGATCAGGGTCGGCCACCACGGTGGAGCCGGGTTCGGAGGTGCCCCGACCCTCGGCCCGGACGTCGCGCAGCGGCAGGGATGTCGACACCGGCGGGTGTCCGGGTCCCTCCGCTGTCCGATCGGTGACCCGCCCGCCTGCGGTCATCATGTGTCCGCGCATGCCAACTAGGCTAGGCGATCGTGAGCAGTGAGGACACCAACCCGCGGGCCCGCAGGCCCGACCGTGGGGCGACGGCCCTGCTGACCGACCGGTACGAGCTGACGATGGTGGCCGCCGCTCTGCAGGACGGCACCGCCGACCGCGAGTGCACATTCGAGGTGTTCGGCCGTCGGTTGCCCGACGGTCGGCGCTACGGGGTGGTCGCGGGGACCGGCCGCCTCCTCGACCTCGTCGCCGACTTCAGGTTCGGCGACGACGAGCTCGCGACACTCGACTGGCTCGACGGCGACACCGTCGACTGGCTGCGTGACTACCGGTTCTCCGGCTCGATCGACGGATACCGGGAAGGCGAACTGTACTTTCCCGGGTCCCCCGTCCTCACCGTGCGCGGGACCTTCGCCGAGGCGGTGTTGTTGGAGACGCTCGCCCTGTCGGTCCTCAACCACGACAGTGCCGTTGCCTCCGCCGCCGCACGCATGGTCAGCGCAGCCGCCGGGCGTCGGATGATCGAGATGGGTTCGCGGCGCACGCATGAGGAAGCCGCGGTCGCCGCCGCGCGCGCCGCCTACCTCGCCGGGCTGGACGCCACCTCCAATCTGGAGGCAGCCCGCCGCCACGCCATCCCGACCGCCGGCACCAGCGCCCACGCGTTCACCCTGGCCCACGCTTCCGCCGACGGTCCCGACGAACGGGCCGCATTCGCCGCACAGATCGCCACTCTGGGGGTGGGCACCACACTGCTGGTGGACACCTACGACATCACCCAGGGTGTCGCCAATGCCATCGAGGTGGCGGGACCCGGACTCGGGGCGGTCCGTATCGACTCCGGTGACCTCGGTGTGCTGGCCCGGCAGGTCCGCGATCAACTCGACGCGCTGGGGGCCACCGAGACCAAGATCGTGGTCTCGGGGGACCTCGACGAGTACGCCATCGCGGCGCTCCGCGCCGAACCGGTGGACAGCTACGGGGTGGGCACCTCGCTGGTCACCGGCAGCGGCGCCCCGACCGCAGGGATGGTCTACAAGCTGGTGGAGATCGACGGCATCCCGGTGACCAAACGATCGAGCCACAAGGAGTCACCGGGCGGCGCGAAGTCCGCGATACGTACCGCTCGTCGGTCGGGGACCGTCGTCGAGGAGGTGATCTTCCCGACGGGCGGCACGCCGCCGGAGACACCGGGCCTCAGCGCCACCCCGCTACAGATCCCGATGATCCGCGACGGTGAGCCGGTCGATGACCTGCCCACGTTGCCGGAGTCACGCGAACACCTGGCCAGGGCCCTGGTGACCCTGCCGTGGGAGGGTCTCGGACTCTCGCGCGGGGAACCGGCCATCCCCACCCGCACCATCACGGGCCGCGACCGATGACCGGCATCGACACACCCGACGCGCCGACCGCCCTGGTGATCGTCGACGTGCAGAACGACTTCTGCGAAGGCGGCGCACTCGGTGTGACCGGCGGCGCGGCGGTGGCCCGCGCGGTCACCGAACTGGCAGGTGCGCAGGGCTACTCGGCGGTGGTGGCCACCAGGGACTTCCACATCGACCCGGGTACACACTTCTCCGACGAGCCCGACTTCGTGGACAGCTGGCCGCCGCACTGCCGCGTCGGTACCTCCGGTGCCGAGTTCCACCCCGACTTCGACGTCACGCTCGCCCAGGACGTGTTCTCCAAGGGCCGGTACTCCGCGGCGTATTCGGGATTCGAAGGTGCCGACGACGACGGCGCCACGCTGGAGACCTGGTTGCGTGACCGCGGGATCCGGGCGGTGGACGTGGTCGGCATCGCCACCGATCACTGTGTCCGGGCCACCGCACTGGACGCTGCCCGGACCGGACTGCGGGTGCGAGTCCTGTTGGACCACACCGCGGCCGTCGCACCGGACTCGCTGGCCGCCACCTACGCGCAGTTGCGTGACGCCGGTGTCGACCTGGTCGGCGAACCGGTGGGTCGATGAGCTCATTGCCTGCGGTCCCCGAACTCCTCGAGGCCGCGGTCACCGGTGTAGGCGGTGCACGACGTGACGGACAACTGCGGATGGCGTCGGCGGTGGCGCACTGCATCGACGTCGGTGAACATCTCGCCGTCCAGGCGGGCACGGGGACCGGGAAGTCGTTGGCGTATCTGGTGCCCGCGGTGCGTCACGCCGTCGCCGATGACGCCACGGTGGTGGTGTCGACGGCCACCATCGCCCTGCAGCGGCAACTGGTCGAGCGGGACCTGCCGCGCCTCGCGGGCGCCCTGCGCGGACCGCTGAACCGCGAACCCACCTTCGCCATCCTCAAGGGGCGTGGTAACTACCTCTGTCTCAACAAGATCCACGCCGACGCCGCTCCCGAACCGGGAGACGAGCTGTTCGATCCGTTCGCGGTCTCGCGGATGGGTCGTGAGGTGACACGACTGCGTGAATGGTCGTCGGACACCGAGACCGGCGACCGCGACGACCTCGACGCCGGAGTGGGTGACCCGGCCTGGCGGCAGGTGAGCGTCACCGCCCGCGAATGCCTCGGTGCCGCCAACTGTAGCTATGGTGCCGACTGTTTCGCGGAGAAGGCGCGGGCGGCGGCCGGACGTGCGGACGTGGTGGTCACCAACCACGCCATGTTGGCCATCGACGCGATGAATCCGGTGAACGTACTACCCGAACACGACGTGGTGATCGTCGACGAGGCCCACGAACTGGTGGACCGCATCACGTCGGTGAGTACCGCGGAGATCACCGCCACCGGGATCGCCGCCGTGGCGCGACGATGCGGCGCGCTGCTCGACGACGAGATCGCCGACGACATCACCGGTGCGGGTGAACTGGTCGGCGAGCTGTTGGAGGACATCGACCACGGCCGGTGGACGCGACTGCCCACCGGCGCCGACACCGCGTTCACCGCATTGCGCGACCGGCTGTGGCGGGCGCACACCGCCATCGGCCCCGCCCGGAAGCTCGCCGACTCCGATGCGGTTGCTGCTCATTCGGCGGCGCTGACCGCGGTCACGGATCTGCACGACACCGCCGTGCGAATCCTGTGCGCGTTCGACGAACCGGACGAGTCGAAGCGCCGCGACGTGGTGTGGGTGGCCGAGGAGTTCGCGCGCGGTGACAAGCGCCGGGTGCTGAAGGTGGCGCCACTGTCGGTGGGTGGGTTGCTGAGATCGGCACTGTTCGCACACAGCACCGTCATCCTGACCTCGGCGACGCTGACCGTCGGTGGCAACTTCGACGCCCTGGCCGCCACCTGGGGACTGCCCGCGGAGGGACGCAGTGGCGACGGGTCGCCGTCGACCACCACCGCCGCACTGGACGTGACGGCCACCGGGAAGACCGCCCCGGCGGACACCGACAACGTCCGCTGGCACGGCCTGGACGCCGGGTCGCCCTTCGATTACCCGCATTCGGCGATCCTCTACGTCGCCCGCCGACTCCCCGCCCCGGGTCGTGATGCCATCGCCGAGGCCACCCTCGACGAACTCGCCGAGCTGATCGACGCTGCGGGAGGTCGCACACTGGGCCTGTTCTCGTCGATCCGTGCGGCCAAGGAGGCGGCCGCCGCGATGCGCGAACGCCTCGACGTCCCGATCCTGTGCCAGGGCGACAACGCCATCGGCAGCCTGATCCGGGACTTCGCCGCGGACGAGAGCACCTGCCTGTTCGGCACCCTGTCGCTCTGGCAGGGCGTCGATGTGCCGGGTCCGTCGCTGAGTCTGGTGACCATCGATCGCATACCGTTTCCCCGACCCGACGACCCCCTGCTGGCCGCTCGCCAGCGGGCGGTGGAGCTGCGCGGCGGCAACGGGTTCATGGCCGTGGCCGCGAACGCCGCCGCCCTGCTGTTGGCCCAGGGCGCCGGACGACTGCTGCGCTCGACCACCGACCGCGGGGTGGTCGCGGTGCTCGACCCCCGGTTGGCCACCGCCCGGTACGCGGGTTACCTCCGCGCCTCGCTGCCGCCGTTCTGGTCGACCACGGACCCGGGTGTCACCCGCGCGGCACTGCGTCGCCTGCAACCGACCGCGAGTCACTGACATCGCCGCATACCCCGCCCACCGCAGGTGTGATACCCCGCCCACCGCAGGTGTGATACCCAGAGCCAAACCCTTGGGTATCCCCTACGGTTTGGAGTAGGCGGTTTCGGCGTGAGAAGGGATGGTCGGCACAGGTGATCGGTCGCATTGGCATAGACGACATGGCGCCGGTGATCTCCGCCGGACAGTTCGCCGCCAAAGCCGTTGTCGGCGAGTTCATACCGGTCAGCGGCACGGTCTGGCGGGAGGGCCACGATGCGGTCGCGGCGACCCTGCACGTGGAGGGCCCCGACCGGGCCCGGCCGGTCGAGGCCAGGATGCGCCCGGCACGCGAACCGGACACCTTCAACGCCGCGTTCGTCCCCGACGTGCCCGGTTACTGGAGTTTCCGGATCGACGGTTGGAGCGATCCGTTCGCCACCTGGTTCTCGGCGATGACCAAGAAGATCGACGCCGGGCAGGGACCGGGCGAGCTGGCCAACGACATCGAGGTGGGTGCGCGCCTGCTGGAACGGTCGATGACCGGTCTGCCGTCCGAGGATCGGCACACGGTGGCCGACGCGGTGGCCGCGCTGCGGTCCGACGGTGAGCTCGCCGACCGCGTGGGACCTGCCCTGTCGGACGACGTGCACGCCCTGCTGGTCGAGTATCCGGTGCGTGAGCTGGTGACCAAGAGCCGCACCCACCGTGTCTGGGTGGATCGCCGTCGCGCACTGTTCGGCTCCTGGTACGAGATGTTCCCGCGATCCACCGGCGGGTGGGACGACGACGGCCACCCGGTGCACGGCACCTTCCTGACGGCGACCGCGGATCTGCCACGGGTCGCCGACATGGGGTTCGACGTGGTCTATCTACCGCCCATCCATCCGGTGGGCGAGGTGAATCGCAAGGGCCGCAACAACACGCTGACCCCTGATGAGCGCGATGTCGGGTCGCCGTGGGCCATCGGCTCGCAGTTCGGGGGACACGATGCCATCAATCCCGCGCTGGGATCCGTGGACGACTTCCGCTACTTCGTCGATCGGGCGCGTGAGCTGAACATGGAG
This sequence comes from Williamsia sterculiae, assembly GCF_900156495.1. GTDB lineage: Bacteria > Actinomycetota > Actinomycetes > Mycobacteriales > Mycobacteriaceae > Williamsia_B > Williamsia_B sterculiae. The sequence continues at coordinate 13,953 of NZ_FTNT01000017.1, read as the reverse complement.
GTCGCCCTCGACCTGGCTCTGCAGTGCGCCCCCGATCACCCGTGGACCACCGAACATCCCGACTGGTTCACGGTGTTGCCCGACGGCACCATCGCCTACGCCGAGAACCCGCCCAAGAAGTACCAGGACATCGTCCCGCTGAGCTTCGACAACGATCGCAACGGCATCTACCGGGCCGTGCTTGCCGTGATGCTGCACTGGATCGGTCTGGGGGTCAAGATATTCCGGGTCGACAACCCCCACACCAAGCCGCCGGATTTCTGGGAATGGGCCATCGTCGAGGTGAAACGCCGACACCCGGACGTGCTGTTCCTGGCGGAGGCTTTCACTCGACCCGCGCGGCTCTACGGTCTCGCCAAACTCGGGTTCAGCCAGTCCTACACCTACTTCACCTGGCGCACAGCGAAGTGGGAGCTGACCGAATTCGGCTCCGAGATCGCCGAGCACGCAGACCAGTCCCGGCCGAATCTGTTCGTCAACACCCCGGACATCCTGCACGAGAGCCTGCAGCACGGGGGGCCGGGGATGTTCGCGTTGCGGGCGGCGTTGGCGGCGACCCTGTCACCCACCTGGGGGGTGTACAGCGGGTACGAACTGTTCGAACACCAGGCGGTGCGTCCGGGCAGCGAGGAGTATCTGGACTCGGAGAAGTACGAGTTGCGTCCGCGCGACTACAAGGCCGCCGCGAGCCGTGGGGAGTCGTTGGAGCCGTGGATCACCTCTCTCAACGACATCCGGCGCAGGCACCCGGCGCTGCAGCAACTGCGGAACATCCACTTTCACCACCTCGACAACGAGGCACTGATCGCGTACTCGAAGTTCGATCCGGTGACCGGTGACAGTGTGGTCGTGGTGGTCAACATCAATCCGTTCGGTGCGGAGGAGTCCACCCTCTGGCTCGACCTACCCGCGCTGGGTTATGACTGGCAGGATCGCTTCTCCGGAGTCGACGAGGTCTCCGGTGAGAATTTCCATTGGGGGCAGGCCAATTACGTCCGACTCGAGCCCTGGCGAGCGGTGGCGCACATCGTCGCGCTACCACCCATACCCGCGCCCGCTCGCCGCGATCTGGCGTTCCGGCTCGAGTCACCCGAGGCCTGATCGTCCCGCTGCAGCAGGACATCCGCCGTTCCCGACCACCGACGACCCGAAGCAGGTGATGATCCCATGACCGGTGTCAACGCAGCGATCTCCGACGAGGAACTGTTGCGACTGCAGTCCGGAACCGATCACAACCCACACGCGGTGCTCGGTGCGCACGAGGTCGGTGATCACACGGTGTTGCGCACCCTGCGCCCCGACGCGGTCGCGGTGGTCGCGGTGATCGGTGGGGTGGACCACCCGATGCAGCGACAGGGTGACGATCTGTTCGTGGTCGCGGTGCCCGTCACGGACCTCGTCGACTACCGATATCGGGTGACCTACCCCGACGGTTCCGGTGGCACCACCGACCACGTGGTCGCCGACGGGTACCGGTTCCTGCCGAGCCTCGGCGAGCTGGATCTACACCTGTTCTCCGAGGGCCGGCATGAACGACTGTGGGAGGTCCTCGGCGCACACCATCGTGGGTACCAGACCCCCGACGGTCCGGTCAGCGGCACGTCGTTCGCGGTCTGGGCCCCGAATGCTCGGGGGGTCACGGTCTTCGGCTCCTTCGACGGGTGGAGGGCTCGGACCGCGCCCATGCGGTCACTGGGGAGTACCGGCGTGTGGGAGGTGTTCGTGCCCGACGTCGGCGTGGGAACCCGCTACAAGTTCCGCGTCCACGGTGCCGACGGGGTGGTGCGCGAGAAGGCCGATCCGATGGCGCGCCGCACCGAGGTGCCGCCGGCCACCGCGTCGGTCGTCGACGATTCCGACCACGTCTGGGGCGACACCGCCTGGGTCGCCAAACGGATGGACTCCCGTGCCGTGGTGGAGCCGATGAGCGTCTACGAGGTACATCTGGGTTCGTGGCGGATGGGCCTCGACTATCGTCAACTCGCCACCGAACTCGGCGATTACGTGGTGCGGATGGGGTTCACCCACGTCGAGTTGCTGCCGGTGGCCGAGCACCCGTTCGGCGGGTCCTGGGGATATCAGGTCACCTCGTACTTCGCGCCCACGTCGCGGTTCGGCACCCCTGACGAGTTCCGCGCGTTCGTGGACCATCTGCACTCCCTCGGCGTCGGGGTCATCGTCGACTGGGTGCCCGCGCATTTCCCCAAGGACGAGTGGGCGCTGGCCCGATTCGACGGCAGCGCCCTCTACGAACACAGCGATCCGCGCCGAGGTGAGCAACTCGACTGGGGCACCTACGTCTTCGATTTCGGCCGCCCCGAGGTCCGCAACTTCCTGGTGGCCAACGCGCTGTTCTGGTTCGACCAGTTCCACATCGACGGCCTGCGGGTCGACGCGGTCGCCTCGATGCTCTACCTGGACTACTCGCGACCCGAGGGTGGTTGGTCACCCAACATCCATGGCGGCCGGGAGAACCTGGAAGCGGTGCAGTTCCTGCAGGAGATGAACGCGACGGTGCACAAGCACCACCCCGGTGTGGTGACGGTGGCCGAGGAGTCGACGTCGTGGCCCGGCGTGACCCGAACGACCAATCTGGGAGGTCTGGGTTTCACCTTCAAATGGAACATGGGCTGGATGCACGACACCCTGGGATACCTGACCAGGGACCAGATCCACCGGTCGTTCCATCATCACGAGATCACCTTCTCGCTGATGTATGCGTGGAGCGAGAACTTCGTGCTGCCGATCAGCCACGACGAGGTGGTGCACGGCAAGGGCACGCTGATGAGCCGGATGCCGGGTGACACCCACGCCAAGGCTGCCGGGGTCCGGGTGTTCCTGGCCTACATGTGGGCCCATCCCGGCAAACAGCTGTTGTTCATGGGCCAGGAATTCGCGCAGACGGCGGAATGGTCGGAGAACCGCAGCCTCGACTGGTCGCAGCTCGAGGGCTGGGAGGGCGAACTGCACGCCGGCGTGCAGAAGCTGGTGATCGACCTGAACACCACCTACCGGGCACTCTCCGCCCTCTACGACCAGGACGCGTCGCCCAATGGTTACTCGTGGATCGACGCCAACGACACCGCGGGCAACATCATCAGCTTCCTGCGGTTCGGCTCGGACGGCAGCGTGGTCGCCTGCATCTTCAACTTCTCGGGGATGACGCGGGAGAACTACCGGATCGGGCTGCCGCAAGCCGGCGCCTGGACGGAGGTGATCAACACCGACGCCCCCGAGTACAGCGGGTCGGGCAAGGGCAATCTCGGCCGGGTGATCGCGGACGGTGAGCCATGGCACGGCCGGGCCACGTCGGCGGAGCTGACCCTGCCCGCCAACGGCGCCATCTGGCTCACCCCGGACGTCGCGTCGACGGCCGAGGCCACGCTGGCCGCGGACTGACCACGCGGGATCTCCCGCAGTACTCGTGATCTGCTGCTGTTGTGTCTGCGGGAAGTCACCGAAACTGCGGGAGATCCGATTTCCCGCAGTCTCGGTGCGCGTCGCCGCGGACCCGACCGACTCAGAAGAGGGCGCTGGCGAGCTTCCGTCGCGCCGAGATGACGAACGGTTCGGCCGGGTCGAAGAGTTCGAACAACGACAGCAGCCTCGTGCGCACGGTGGTCCGTTCGTCACCGCTCGTGGTGCGGATCAGGGCGATCAGCCGGTCGAACGCGGCCTCGGGTTGCTGGTCGAGCAACAGCACGTCGGCCGCGGCGAGTTGGCCGTCGACGTCGTCGGCCGCGGCGGTCTCCGTCACCGCGGGGTCGTGAGCGGTTGCCCGCAGCAGGAACTCGACGTTGCGCGCCGCGGAGGCCGCCTCGACGTTGCCGGGATCAGCCTCGGCCAACGCCCGGTACTCGACCAGCGCTCCCTCGAGATCACCGCTGTTCAACCGGTTCTCGGCCTCGTGCATACGCGGGTCCACCGGATCCTCGACCGGCGCGGCGTCGGCGATGTTCACACCGGGCAGCGCGTCGCCGACCTTGGCGAAGACGTCGTCGAGCCAGCGCTGGATCTGCTCGGCAGGTTGCACCCCTTGGAAGGCCGACACCGGCTGTCCCTGCGCGATCGCGACCACGGTGGGGATGGACTGGACACCGAAGGCCTGTTGGATGCGCGGATTGGCCTCGATGTCGATCTTGGCCAGCACCCAACGACCACCGGCCTGCTCGGCCAGCTGTTCGAGCACCGGGGACAACTGCTTACACGGCTGGCACCAGTCGGCCCAGAGGTCCACCACCACGACCACCTGGTCACTGAGCCCGATGACATCGGACTCGAAGGAGGCCTCGTCGACATCGAACACCGCGGGCACCGATGGCCCCGGCCCACCCGCAGCGGACCCATCGGCCGCCTGCGCACCGGTCACCGCTCCACCGGGAGCGCGGCCACCGCCACCCGGGGGGCCGGCCGGCCTACTGCGCTGGGCGTCGGCCCGCTCCTTGAGTCCGGACAGGTCCACCGCACCGGACATGGCTGCTGCCCGGGCGGCAGCCGCGGCCTGCTGACGTTGTTGAGGTCGGCTCACCCTTCCAGTCTGGCACGATTGCGGACCACACCGGCACCCGCACAGCCGAATGCGGTCGCCGCGGCGGCGAGCCACAACGCGACACCGAGAGTGGTGTGACGGCTGATGAAGCCGATGACCGCCGGGCCGGCCAACAACCCCAGGTAACCGCAGCCGACCACCGCGGAGATGACCCGTCCACTCGACGCGTGCGAGAGGTTGCCCGCCGCACTGAACAGTTGCGGGACACCCGCGGCCACACCCACCCCGAAGATCGCCCAGCCGAGGATCCCCACCGACGCCACCGGTGCCGAGATCACCACCACCATGCCCACCGTCGCGATCGCCGCGCCACCGCGTACCACGGCCACCGGACCGAAGCGGGCGACCAGGGTGTCGGCGGCGAACCTGGTGATCAACATCGTCAGCGAGAACGCACCGAACGCGACCGCACCGACGGCATCACTGCTGCCGTGGCGCTCGACCATGTGCAGCGCACTCCAGTCGTAGGCGGTCCCCTCGGCGAGCATGAGCGCAAAGGCGACCGCGGCCATCAACGCCGCCTTGGCCAGCAGCGACCGCCGCGACGGCTCGGGCGCGTCGTCGTGCGCGTCTACGTCGGCAGGCGGACCGAAACCGGGCAACATCAGCGCATACATCGCCAGGGTGACGAGCAGTCCGATCGCGGCCACGACCGTCACCGTGACCAGGATGGGCGCACCCACCCAGAGGCCGACGGCGACGACCAGCGAGCCGAGCAGTCCGCCGAGCGAGAAGTAGGCGTGTATCGACGACAGCAGCGGACGACGGTAGGCACGTTCGACCACGACGGCCTGGGTGTTCATCGACACGTCGAGGGCCCCGTTGGCGAAGCCGAACGCGACGACGCCGATCGTCAGTCCGGTCAGGTTCGTCGCCGCCGCGGGCCCGAATACCGCGCCGACCAGACCCAGGGCGGCGACGGTGGTCGGTCCGCGGCTGCCGAACCGGTCGGCCAACCGGCCGAACACCTGCATGGCGACGAACGCCGACAGTCCGGTCACCACCAACAGCCAGCCGAGGGTGCCGTGGTCGATGCCCGCGCGACCGGAGATCACCGGGATGTGCGCGACCCACATCGCGGCAAGCAGGCCGTTGAGGAAGAAGATCGTCGAGACACCCAGCCGAGCCCGACGATCCCGGGTCGGACGAGCTGTGTCGGCGACGTCGGTCGACGTCATCGAGGCCGTACGTCGCGCTCCGCGCGGGGATTCATCGCAGGATCTCGTCCACGCGATCGACCTTGGCGGTGAGTTGGCCGGTGAAACCGGGCCGGATGTCGGCCTTGAGAACCAGCGACACCCGCGGGGCTCGGGCCGCGACCTCATCGGTCGCGGCCTTGACCACGGCCATCACCTCGTCCCACTCCCCCTCGATGCTGGTGAACATCGAGGAGGTCTCGTACGGCAGACCCGATGCGCGGACCACACGGACGGCTGCGGCGACCGCCTCGCTCATCCCGCCGTCGGATTCCACGGCGTCACCACCGGACGGGGCCACACTGAAGGCAACGATCATGCATCCACGCTCCTCCGCACCGACGGCTCGGCGCAACCCGGACGCGGGACGGTCGCACCCGCACAGCCTGGGGGCGTGTCAGCCCGCCGACACCCGCGTCGGGGTGGTGGAGAGTTCAGCCAGGTTGCCGGTGCGCTGGGCCCACCACTCGAACACCAGCGTGCCGAACGGCGGGATGCTCGAGATCAGCGCGGCGAGGATGACCATGGGAGACCACTTGAGTGTGATCCCGGTCCATATCGCGACGACGACGAAGACGACGAAGACGATCCCGTGGACCATCCCGGGAACCGCGACGGCTTCCTTGTGACCCTCGACCCACTTGAAGTACATCGAGATCAGAAGGGCCAGCCAGGTGATGGCCTCCAACACCGCGATGAAACGGAACCGCTTGGCCGTGGTGCTCAGATCCAGGATGTTCGCCATGCCGCCCATTGTGCCGCACCGGCGACGCCATCCACTACACCTGGTAGTAGATGTGCGTCACGTCGATCAGGCCTGCTTCGGAACCGTGAGGATCAGCGCGTCACCCTGACCACCGGCACCACAGAGACCGGCCGCACCCACGCCACCGCCGCGACGGGCCAACTCCAGGATCAGGTGCAACACGATCCGTGCCCCCGACATGCCGATGGGGTGACCGATGGCGATCGCTCCCCCGTCGACGTTGACGATCTCGGGGTCGATGCCGAGCTCTGCGGTCGAAGCCAGACCCACCGCGGCGAATGCCTCGTTGATCTCGACCAGGTCGAGGTCGGCCGGGGTGATACCCGCACGCTCACAGGCCTTGACGATGGCGTTGGCCGGCTGCAACTGCAGTCCGGAGTCGGGGCCCGCGACCACGCCGTGCGGGCCGATCTCGGCCAACCAGGTCAACCCCAACTCGGTCGCCTTCTCCTTGCTCATCACCACCACCGCGGCCGCACCGTCGGAGATCTGCGACGAGTTGCCCGCGGTGATGGTGCCGTCACGGCGGAAGGCCGGACGCAACGAGGCCAGCGAATCGGCGGTCGTGTCCGCGCGTACTCCCTCATCCGCGGTGAACTCGATCGGATCACCTTTGCGCTGCGGGATGCTGACCGGCACCACCTCGTCGGCGAAGGCGCCGTTCTTCCAGCCCACGGCGGCGCGCTGATGCGACCGTGCTGCGAACTCGTCCTGCTGGGCGCGGGTGAAACCGTCGGCGTCGTTCTTCTGCTCGGTCAATCCACCCATCGGCTGATCGGTGAACGCGTCGAAGAGGCCGTCGTAGGCGAGGTGGTCGACGAGTTCGGTGTTGCCGTACTTGAACCCGGTGCGGCTCTTGGGCAGCAGGTGCGGAGCCTGGGTCATGGACTCCTGACCACCCGCGACCACGACGTCGAACTCACCCGCGCGGATCAGCTGGTCGGCCAGGGCGATCGCGTCGATACCGGACAGGCACATCTTGTTGATGGTCAGCGCGGGAACCGACCACGGGATACCGGCCTTGACGGCGGTCTGCTTGGCGGGCATCTGCCCGGCACCCGCTCCGAGTACCTGACCCAGGATCACGTAGTCGACGGCGTCGGCGGGGACGTTGCCCTTCTCCAGCGCCGCGCGCACCGCGATGGCCCCGAGGTCCACGGCACTGAAATCGGTGAGCGACCCCAGCAGGCGGCCGACCGGGGTACGCGCGCCGGACACGATCACTGATGACATGGGGTCCTCCTGGACGTCTGTTCGCCACGATGTCGGTGGTGACACCGCGATCTGCTGCGACGCGACCGATCCCGGGCCGCGCGGGTGGGGCCACCGAGGGGGCGGTGGTGACTCGTCACGCTCCAGATTACCGTTCACCCATGAGCACATCCGCAGGCAACCCAGTCACCACCACGATCGGCGACCTGGTCACCGCCATCGACCACACGGGTATCGCGGTGCCCGATCTCGATGCCGCGAAGCGGTGGTACGCCGACCATCTGGGTTTCGTCTGTCTGCACGAGGAGACCAACACCGATCAGGGTGTGCAGGAGGCGATGATCGGTCCGGCGGGCGGTGCGGCGGGTTCCACCCTGATCCAGTTGTTGGCACCCTTGGACGAGTCGTCGACCATCGCCAAATTCATCGACCGCAGTGGACCGGGGTTGCAGCAACTCGCGGTCCGGGTCACGGATCTGGACGAGGTCACGCGTCGGCTCACCGAGCAGCAGGTGCGCCTCCTCTACCCGCAGCCACGTCGCGGCACCGCAGATTCTCGGATCAACTTCGTGCATCCGAAGGACGCCGGCGGGGTGCTTCTCGAGCTGGTCGAACCCGCCGCGACAAGCCGCTGACGGACGGGTCACCACACCTGTCGCTGTTCCGTCGACTCGGTCGCCGCGGCCGCTAAACTCGACTCATGCCCTCAGATCCCAGCCGGCCGGTCGGTACGCATTTCCCGATCGTGATGCGCGGGTACGACCGCGAGCAGGTCAACGATTGGTACAAGCGGGTCGACGCCGACCTGCGGGTGATGGCCGCCGACCGCGACGCTGCCGCAGCCAACGCCCGCGAACTCGCCGACCACCTCGAGGATGCCCGGGACGAGATCGAGGCGCTCCGCCGCGAGGTGGACAAACTCTCGGTCCCGCCGACCACCGCGCAGGGGATGAGCGAGCGCATCTCGCGCATGCTGCAGTTGGCCTCCGACGAGGTGTCCGAGAGTCGGGCCCAGGCTGCCGCGGAGGCCGCCGAGACGGTGTCGATCGCCCGTCAGGAGGCCGAGCAGACCCGCGCGGATGCCGACTCCGCCGCCCGCGAGCTGATCGAGGACGCGGAACGCCGCGCGGCCGAATCCGACGCCGACTTGGCCCGTCGCGAAGAAGAGATGACGAGCAGGCGCGCACAGTTCGATCACGAGTTGGAGGAACGGCGGACGGCGTTCGAGTCCGAACACACCGCCGCCATGCAGGCCGCGCGCGAGGAGGCGGCACGGATCCTCGAACGCGCGCGTGTCCAGGCCGAGGAAGACGACCTGCGGGCGCAGCAGAACCGCGACCGGATCCAGGAGGACTTCGACGTCACCATCGCCGCACGACGCGAGAAGGTGGCCGCCGAGGTGCACGAACTGGAGACGTCGAGTCGCGACACCGCTCGCGAACTGATCGAGCAGGCTCAGGCGCGCGCCGACCGCACGCGGCGCCATGCCGAGTCCACGGCCACCGAACACCTGACCCGGGCGCGCGAGACGGTCGAGAGCACCCACCAATTGCGACGCCGCATGCTCGCGCAACTCGCGGAGGTCCGCGGTCAGCTCGATCAGATCCCCGACTTCCTCCGCGAACTCGACGATGACGCCGCGCGCATCGAGACGGAGACGGCCGAGGCGATCAACGCCGGACAACGGGACGACACGGGCCGCGCACCGTCGGCCGAAACCGAGTCGGACTCGGACACCGATGAAGCGACGACCGCACAGCACACCCGCGGTCCGCGGTCGCGGACCGCGATCTCCTACCGCTGACGACGAGCCGCCGACGCGTGGTCAGCGGTAGCCGGTACGTCCGCGTCGACCCGTCCAGCATCCGGTGTGCCAGTGTCTGCGTTCCTCGGCACCGCCGAAGTCGTCCACCGGCCACGCCACGATGTGGGCGGTTCCGACGGTGATGGTGTTGTTGCACCCCGGACACCGGTAGATCTTGGTCGCGCGGGAGGCGGGGATCCGGCGCACGTGGTGGTCCACGTCGAGACCCGAAGGACCCGGTTCGACCTGCGAGAAACCGAACCCACCGCCCGCGGGTGGTGGGCGTTGCCGGTCACGCCGATTGTGTCTGGGCATGCGGCACCCTCAGAACAACCTGAATTCGGTGCTCTCGGTGCCGCGGAGGCGGTCGTAGTCCAGCGTCAGACAACGTATTCCACGATCCTCGGCCAGGGTGCGCGCCTGCGGTTTGATCTGCTGCGCCGCGAATACCCCGCTGACCGGCGCCAACAACGGGTCGCGGTTGAGCAGCTCGAGGTAGCGGGTCAGCTGCTCCACGCCGTCGATGTCGCCGCGACGTTTGATCTCCACCGCGACCGATGAGCCGTGCGGATCCCGGACCAGCAGATCCACCGGGCCGATCGCCGTCATGTATTCGCGCCGGACCAGCGTGTAACCGTCGCCGAGCGTCGTCACGTGCTCGGCCAACAGTTCCTGTAGGTGTGCTTCCACACCGTCCTTGACCAACCCCGGGTCCTGTCCGAGCTGATGGCTGGAGTCGTGTTCGACCTCACCGATGGTGATACGCAGCTCCTCACCGGCCTTGTTGGTCACCACCCACAGCCGGCCGGCCCAATCGACGTCGTCGGGGGCCTCACCCTCGCTGAGCCAACACGGCGGGCTCATCCAGTTCAATGGCTTGTAGGCGCGGTCGTCGGCATGCACGCTGACCGACCCGTCGGACTTGATGAGCAGCAGCCGACGGGCGCGGGGCAGATGAGCCGTCAATCGCCCGATGTAGTCGACCTGACAATCCGCGATGACCAGACGCACGGTGCCCACCATAAGCTCCCGCACCGATTCCGATCGCCGGGGGTCAGCCCGCCGAGGACGTGTCGGAGGCCACCCCGTCGGGACGTAGCTGCATCACCACGCCGTCGGCGCAACGATAGGGACGCGCCGCGACGAGCCCGGGCAGTTGCCGCCGCAGTCGTGACATCTCGGCGCGCACCGTCACCGTGTGCCCGTCGTCGCCGTACAGGTCGACCGACAACTCCGCGGCGCTGCGCCCGGCCGGGTGTTGCGCGAGCAGTCGCAGGATCTGGGCATGCCGCCGAGACACGATGCGATGCCATCGACCCTGTCGACCGGACACCCGCACCGTCGGTTCACCGATCAGATCCACCACCACGGTGGTGACGGACTCGTCCCGCGCCGCGCCGTCTCTCACCACCCGTACCAGCCATCCGCCCGGCAACGGTTCGAAGTCGCACCACCCGATCGTGGGCACCCAGGCGGGGCCGGCGGCGGGGTCGCCGGGCAACTGCAACCGAGTGCACACCGGCACCGAACCGACCGCGGCCACCCAGCCGTCGGTGTCGACGGCCAGCGCCGGTGCCGCGACCGCGGCGAGTATGGGCGCCGACACCGCGCGGATCTCGTTGAGCAACCGATCGTGGGTCTCCCGCAACCGGGACTCGGCCAGCCGCGCCACCAGATCCACGACGGTCACCGTGGTCGGGTGCACCGTGGCCGCCGGACCGGACACGTCGACCACACCGAGCACCCGACCGGTGCGCGGGTCACGTATCGGTGCGCCTGCACAGGTCCACGTGTGGTGGCTGGGTTGGTAGTGCTCGGCAGAGAAGATCTGTACGGATTGCCGTGATACCAAGGCGGTGCCGATGGCATTGGTCCCCACCGCCCCCTCACCCCAGTGCGCACCTTCCACGAATCCGAGGCTGTCGGCCCGCTGCAGCACCGACGCGTGCCCAGAGCGCCACAACACCCGACCACGCGAGTCGGCGACGACCACGATGTTGTCGCCGTCGGCGGTCAACGACCCCAGACCGCGCGACATCTCCTCGAGAACACCCACGAGACCGGATCGCCGCCGCAGCGCGTCGAGTTCGTCGCTCTCCACCAGGGGGTCACGGTGTCGGGCGGGGTCCACGCCGTCGGCCATCAACTGCTCCCACGACTCCGCGATCACCGCCCGCGGTCGGGCGGGGGCACGATCACCCGCCATCGTCGCGTCGTAGACCGCCGCCAGCAGCCGCGCGTAATCGCGTGGGTCGTCACCGGTCGCGACGGCCGCCTCGGGTGACGAGCGCACCATGTCCGTACCACCACTTCCCTGCTCACCGGCCCCTTGCCTGCTGGGCGTTGCACGGGGTTGCACCCTTGCCCCATCCGCCGGCTCGGTGTGGTGTCTATCACATGCGGATGCCGCCCGTCATCGGATGCGGCACCCGCACGAGCACGAGCACCGCCAGCAGGAAGGAACGGATAATGACCCAGACCATGGATCCGACACCGGTGTCACCTCGCGAACCCGACGACGCCGACGATCCACAGACGCGGATGCAACGGTGGCTTGCCGACTTCGAGGCAGGTGTGGCCGCCCGCGACATCGATCGGGTGGTGTCCGGGTTCGTCATCGACAGCTTCTGGCGTGACCTGGTGGCGTTCACCTGGAATCTCAAGACGGTCGAGGGACGGCAGGAGATCGCCGACATGCTCTCCGACCGACTCGACGACACCGATCCGTCGGGCTTCGTCACCTCTGAACCGGCGACCGCGGATGGCGACGTGGTGACGGGCTTCATCGAGTTCGAGACCGCGATCGGACGCGGCAAGGGCCTGCTGCGACTGCGCCGTGACGACGACGGACAGGATCGCGCCTGGACGTTGTTGACCAGCCTGCGCGAATTGAAGGGGTTCGAGGAGCCGCAGCGCACCCGACGGGTTCGCGGCGCGGTACACGGGCAGTCCGGGGACACCCGGTCGTGGTCAGAGCGGCGCGACGACGAGGAACGTGACCTCGGGTACCAGACCCAGCCGTACGCCCTCATCGTCGGTGGCGGGCAGGGCGGTATCGCGCTCGGTGCGCGGCTGCGACAACTCGACGTGCCGTCGATCGTCATCGATACGCACGCACGCCCCGGCGACCAGTGGCGTCAGCGCTACAAGTCACTGTGTCTGCACGACCCGGTCTGGTACGACCATCTGCCGTACCTCCCGTTTCCGGAGAACTGGCCGGTCTTCGCGCCCAAGGACAAGATCGGCGATTGGCTGGAGTTCTACACCCGGGTCATGGAGGTCCCGTACTGGAGTTCCACCCGCTGTATCTCGGCCGCCTTCGACGACGCGGAAGGCGTCTGGACCGTCGAGGTGGACCGGGATGGCGAACGCGTCACACTGCGCCCGACACAGCTGATCCTGGCCACCGGGATGTCGGGCAAGCCGAACGTCCCGGCGTTCCCCGGCGCCGACGTGTTCCGCGGGGATCAGCATCATTCGAGCGAGCATCCCGGTCCGGACGCCTACGTCGGCAAGAAGGCCGTGGTGGTGGGGTCGAACAACTCCGCACACGACATCTGTAAGGCGCTGTACGAGAACGGCGTCGACGTCACCATGGTGCAACGATCGTCCACCCACATCGTGAAGTCCGACTCCCTTATGGAGCTGGGACTCGGCGACCTGTACTCAGAGCGGGCCGTCGCCTCGGGTATGACCACGGAGAAGGCCGATCTGACGTTCGCCTCGTTGCCGTACCGCATCATGCACGAGTTCCAGATCCCGGTGTACGACGCGATCCGGGAACGCGACAAGGACTTCTACGCACGCCTCCAGGCGGCCGGCTTCGACCATGACTGGGGTGACGACGGCTCGGGTCTGTTCATGAAATACCTGCGCCGCGGATCGGGCTACTACATCGACGTCGGTGCCGCCGAGCTCGTGGCCGACGGCAGCATCAAGCTCGCACACGGCAACGTCGACCACCTCACCGAGGATGCGGTGGTCCTCGGTGACGGGACGGTGTTACCCGCTGATGCGGTGGTGTACGCCACCGGATACGGGTCGATGAACGGATGGGCCGCAGACCTCATCGGACAAGACGTCGCCGACAAGGTGGGGAAGGTCTGGGGGCTCGGCTCCGACACCACGAAGGATCCCGGTCCGTGGGAGGGCGAACAGCGCAACATGTGGAAACCGACACAGCAGGAGAACCTGTGGTTCCACGGCGGCAATCTGCACCAGTCGCGACACTATTCCCTGTATCTCGCACTACAGATCAAGGCGCGATACGAGGGGCTGCCCACGCCGGTGTACGGACTCCAGGAAGTTCATCACCTGTCCTGATCGTCCCCTGAAATGGGGCATGCCCCGCACGTGGTGCGGGGCATGCCTGGGGTTGTGTTCGGCGGTGTCCTACTCTCCCACACTGTTGAGGGTGCAGTACCAT
>NZ_FTNT01000019.1 GCF_900156495.1 Williamsia sterculiae | reverse complement strand
CGAGCGGCACGGTGACTACGACCTCGGTTCTCGGCGCTCCGCTAGTGGCGTCGTCGGCTGCGGCCCGGACCGCGCAGTCCAGTAGTTGCCGGAAGGCGTCGGCGCGACGCCTGGCCGCCGACCGCGGGTCGGATGTGCCATCCGGTAGGGGTCGGGGTCGTGATGCGGTGTCGACCGCGCAGATCAGGCGTTCGCCGGTGAGAACATCGAGGTCGAAGCTGCCCTGCAGGCGTCCGTCGTCACCTTGATGCCAGCCCATCTCGTTCACTGTGGCGTCCTCGGCGGCCGGGATGGTGTCCTCGTCGTCGGGTGCGGCCTCGATCGCCGCCGCACGCGCCAGAGCCATCAGTTCCGCGGGACTGGCACCGGAGATCGCCTGACCGACCAGCGTGGTCTGCAGATCGACGATCGCCTCCGAACCGACGGGTTCACGCGTGCGCGTGCTCACGTGGGCGATCCCGCGCACGATGGCGTCGACGTGTTCACCGGAGAAGAACCCGTTGCTGCTGTGCCGATACAGGGTGGGCAGTTCACCCAAGGCCCGCCCCACCCGCAGACACCTGTCCGCAACACCCGGTGCCATACCGTTGGCCATCAACAGTTCCCGCGTCCTCATCCCGGACCGCTTCGCGACCCCCACCCGTTCCGCCTGCGCACTCAATAGGGCCAACACATGATCGGTGATCGCCCGCAAACGCACCACACCACCGATTGCATCAATGATGTCGGCATCCACATCATCGACCACCCTGCTATCAACCCCCAGCTGATCGACGAGCAGGTCGCCGACCTCGGCGAACATCCCCGATTCATGAGTTCATCGTACACGTGTTCGAACGCGTCGGCATCGACCGGAACAATGAAAAATGCTGCCCCACAACCACTATCGACACGAGTCAGAGACCCTCTCGACCAGCCTACCCGCGTCCACCGACAGAAATGCCGCCACTGCGAGCTCCCTGTGGATAACTGGCGGAACCCATGAAGCCTGTCACCTCGGGCCGCCCTGCTGAGCGCCGGCACCCTGAAGCCCGACCACTCACCCAACCCCCACGAACTCACACACCGTCCCGACGAAACCTGCCGGATCCTCCACGTTCGACAGATGCGTGACGGGCAAGGTGAGCGACTGCGCAGCGGGAATGGAAGCGGCGATGAGCGCCCCGTGGTCGGGCAGGCACACCGTGTCGTACTGGCCGACCATCACCAACGTCGGTGCCTCGACAAGGGTGATCGTCCGACGCAGGTCGGCGTCACGGACGGCGGCCAGGCAACCGGCGAGACCTGCCGGTCGCATTCCGAGAATGGCGTCGCGGAACGGTGACACCAGGGCTTCGTCCGCCAGCAGTCGCGCGGGAAACCAGTTGTGCAGGAACATGTCGGCCGTGGCCGCGAGGTCGGGGGCGTCGAGAACAGTGGTTATCTGCCCGTCCCAGTGCGCCGCCGGCCCCAGATAGGCGGACGTGTTCACCAGAATCAGACGATCCAGTCGATCGGGGGTGTTGACGCCGAGCCATTGCCCGATGAACCCGCCGAGTGAGATGCCGCAGAAGTGCGCGCGCTCGATAGCCAGCGCGTCGAGCAGCTCGATGACGTCCCGGCCAAGGCGTTCGATCGAATACGCGCCGGGTGGAGCATCCGACAGACCGTGCCCTCGAGTGTCGTAGCGCAACACTCGGAAGTATCGAGTGAGGTCGGCGATGTTGTCATCCCACATCTCCAACGTCGTGGCGATCGAGTTCGACAGCACCAGCACCGGAGCGTTGTGCGGCCCGTCGAGTCGGTACCGAATGCGAGTGCCGTCCCCGAGTGTGATGATCGCCGAATCCATGGAACATCCTTCCGGTCGTGAACGTGACCGGGGTACCGTAAGACCTCACATGGATGTGAGGTTCAAGGAGCAGCGCGTGAAGATCGGCGAACTGTCACGACGAACGGGAGTGAGTGTCCGCTCGCTGCGCTACTACGAGGAGCAAGGCCTCTGCACCCCAACTCGTACGCCGGGTGGTCAACGTGAGTACACCGACGACGCGATCGACCGAGTCATCCTCATCCAGCAACTGTTCGCCGCCGGGATCCGCAGCGCACGAATCGGTCAGATCCTGCCCTGCATGCAGGCGCCCGAAGGCACTCCGAACGAACGCACGACAATTAGACTCGCGAATGATCTCACGGCTGAACGCGACCGTATCGAGGCGATGATCGCCGATCTCGTCCGCTCCCGGACGCTTCTCGACGAGATCATCTCTGCCGCAACATCTGACGGAGCCACCGCAGCGTCCACCGGAAATGCTCGGAAAGCTGAACAGACGACCTAAGCCAGTTCGGGCGTGCGTCCAGGTGCCCTCCGCCATGTCGTCGCACTCTCGAATGCCGCTGCGAAGGCGAGCAACCGGTTGTCGTCGTAGGCGCGACCGGCGATGGTGAGGCCGACGGGCATCCCGGTGTCGTCCATCACGCCCATGGTCACGGTCACGGTGGGGATCCCGAGATGACGGATGGCCAGGTTACCGGTCGAATATCGCACCCCGTTGGCCCAGGCTATCGCCGCCGATTCGGGGTTGACGTCGGAATCCGACGGCCCGACATCGGACTGGGTCGGGAACACCACGGCGTCGAAACCGTCGGTGTCCAACCAGTTCTCCAGATCCTCGCATCGGGTTCGCTCCAGACCCCGCAGTCCTTCGGCCAGCATGGGTATCTCCTCCAGCGAGGGCACACCCTCGGTGCGACCGCGCTCGACGAAGGTCGCGAAGTCCTCGTCCTCGATCTCGTACTGGTCGGGCAGTTGGCCGGGAGGCGAGGGATAGATTGCGGCGCCGTCCACGTCCTCGAGTCGTGACAGCGCCGGGTCGCCGTTCGCGGCCAAGAAATCGTTCCAGCCCCACATCATGAGATCCGACATCTCGGTACGGAGGAAATCCGCGGGTACCCACCCGCGGGTGACCATGCTGCGAGCCCCGGGACGGTCCTCCTCGTAGTTCGACACCACCGGGAAGTCGGTCTCCACGATCTCGGCGCCCAGGCCTTCGAGAGCCCGCCGCGTCTCCCGCCAGCGCTCCATGATCGACTCCCGCACCACCACAGGTTCCCGACCATCCGGATCGGCGTTGATGTACATCCGGGGCACGGCCAGCCGCTTACCCTGCAGCGCAGCAGGTTCGGCCAGCATCCGGTAATCGGTGGGACGCACCTGCGAGGCAGCAGGCAACGTGACGTGGTCCTGCACCCGCCAGAAGTCACCGCGCGCGACGTCGTCGTCGGCGACGATGACGTTCAACACCTCCAACAGATCGGCGACGGTCCGGGTGTGCGGCACCACCACATCCCACGCCGAGTACAGCGGCCAGTTGCCGCGCAACGAGATCACCCCGCGCGACGGCGTGTACGCGACCAAACCGTTGTGCGACGCCGGCGCCCGCCCCGACGACCAGCTCTCCTCACCCAATCCGAAAGCACCGAACGACGCCGCGGTCGCGGTACCCGATCCGTTCGACGACCCGGATCCGAAGGACGACGTCAGATAGTCCGTGTTGTAGGGACTCTCGGCTCGACCGTGCAGTCCGCGTTGCATGCCACCCGCGGCCATCGGCGGCATGGTGGTCAAACCGAGACAGATCGCACCCGCCGCACGTAGCCGGGCGATGACGAATGCATCGTCACCCGCCACCAGGTCGGCGAAGGCGGGAGACCCCGCGGACACCGTCATACCGCGCACCGAGAAACTGTCCTTGGCCGTGTAGGGGACCCCGTCCAACGGTCCCAACACGGCCCCGGCCGCACGGCGTCGATCCGACTCCGCGGCCTCCGCGAGCGCACCGTCGTTCAGTACGGGTACCGCGTTCAGCCGGATCCCGGCGTGGTCGTACGCGGCGATGCGGTCCAGATATCGTTGTGTCAGCTGCACACTGGTCACCACGCCGGACTCCAACGCGCTTCGCAGATCGGCGATGCCGGTGTCGACGACCGGGAACGAGGTGCTCATCGACGGGCAGTCGGCTGTTGCTGGGTGATGCAATGGATCCCGCCGCCACGGTCGAAGATGGGGCGAGCGTCCACGGCGAGCACGCGTCGGCCGGGGTAAACGTCGGCCAGAATCTCCTGCGCCGCCTCGTCGTTGGGGTCACCGAAGCTACAGGCGATCACCGCCGAGTCGGATCCTTCGCCGCCGACCACCAGATGGTTGACGTAGCTCCAGTCGTTGAATCCGTGGGCGTCGGTCAGCGTGCGCGGCGCGGGCAGCTCGACGATGTCCCAGTCGCTCCGGTGGTACTCCAGCGACCGCCGGAACTCCTGCGACAGGATGTGGTCAGGATGCTCCGGGTCGTGCTGGGTGTGCACCAGCGCCCGGCCAGGGGACGGGAGGGTCACGCAGATGTCGACATGTCCCTTGGTGCCCGCGGGACCGTAGTCACCGGTGAGTCCGCGGCCGAACCAGATCACGTCGGTGGCACCGAGCGTGCGTGCGAACTCGGCCTCCACGTCGGCCGCCGTCAGTCGGGGGTTGCGCATCGGGTCGAGTTGCACGGTGCGCGTGGCCAAGACGGTGCCCCGTCCGTCCACATGAATGCCGCCGCCCTCGTTCACCAGCGACGACTCGACAATCGGCACACCAGCCAGCCCGGCGACTGTGCGGGCGACCAGCGCGTCGTGGCTGTGTGGGTGTTCCACCGGGCGGCCCCACCCGTTGAACGTCCACGTCACCGCGGCCACCGAGCCGTCGTCGGCGTGCACGAACGTGGGTCCGATGTCGCGGATCCAACCGTCGTTCAGATGGACGTACTCCACGTCCACGGCGGATGACAGCAGTCGTGTCGCCTGATCGCGTTCGGATGGGTCCACCAGCATGGTCACCGGCTCCACGTCGACGATCGCGTTGGCCACCGCGGCCCAGGTGGCGCGGGCGGCCTCGAAGTCGGTCTCGGCCTCGCCATAGGTACGGGCGACCGGGAATGCCATCCAGATGCGGTCCTGGGGGGCGGTCTCTGCCGGCATCAGGTAGGCCATGAGAACCTCGCAAGGCTATTGGTGGTGCCATCAACAATGTGTTGATGGCATAGTCAACAGCGTGTCGTCGGAGATGTCAACAGCTCGTCGAACTCGGAAGTCAGCGGAGCAACGTCGCGACGAACTACTGCGCTGCGCAGTCAGGGTGAGCGTCACCGACGGGCTCGCGGCGATCACTCTGCGCCGGGTCGCCACCGACCTCGGCGTCACACCGGGCCTGGTCAGCCACTACTTCAGCACCGCTGAGCAGTTGGTCGCGGGGACCTTCACCAGCGCCGCCGAATCCGACCTGGAGCGGTTGCTCGACCGGGCGGAGAGTGCGCGCCCCGGCGCGGCGACGGTGGCGCTGATCGACGCAGTCCTCGACGACGAGGCGCGGCAGGGCAGTGCGCTGTGGCTCGACGCCTGGTCACTCGGTCGGTGGAACGCGCCGTTGCGCGCCGAGCTCACGCGGCTGGATGCGGAATGGAAGCGCAGGGTCGCGGAGTTGGTCGCCGCCGACGCGCAGGCGGGTACGGTGCGGATCACCGACGACGCGGTGTCGACCGCCACCCGGCTGATGACGATGCTCGATGGTTTGTCGGTTCAGGTGGTCACCCGGGCCGCGTCGCAGGCCGACGTCCGATCCATCGCCCACAGCTATGCGCAGCTGGAACTCGGACTCTGAGGGGTCGCCCCGATGTGAGCTGAAACAGCCGGTACGACAACGGGTCGAGGCAATCATGTGAGGAGTCGCACCAGCCCGATTCGGGAAGTAGGGCAACGCTTGTCGACCTCCCCAACGCGGGCGCGTCGATGGCGACACGCACACCCGTCGGCTTCGGCGGTGACCACTGTCCTCAATCGCGGTCCCGCGGAGGGACGATCCGCAGACGGATGCGGGCGACCAGAGCATCGGTGTCGCGGCTGATGGCACGGGTGAGGTCATGGGCTCGACCGGCACACAGGATCCGGCTCGCGGAATCGCAGTCGGTATCGGCGACCACCACCAGCAGATCATCATCGAGCTCCCGCGCCCGCACGTAGTGGACGATCGCGGTGCTCACGTCGTCTCCGTCCAATTCCACGAGGCGCACGGTCGGGTGGTGGGACCGCCAGGCCGTGGCGAATTCCTCACGGTCCTCGTCCGGTGAGAAGACGTGTATTGCGTGGATCTCCCGTCCGAACGCCTGCGCTCGTCGGATGGCCAACACACTCACCAACGAGGCCTCTGCCACCGGCACCAGCACCACACCGCGGGCGACCAATGGCTGCCGACGTCGGAGAATGGGCGTGCGCCCGATCTCCATCGGCTGGTGCTCGCGAAGCGAGTCACGCCGGTACCGCCGCCGCACCAGAGTCATGAGCACTGTGAGGACACCCAGCAGCACTACGACCAACAGCGATCCCTCGGACGCCTTCATGGCCAGCACGGTGATCGCGGCAAACCCGGTGAGCAGTGCGCCGAAGCCATTGAGTACGGCACGGGATCGCCAGTGCCTGCCGCGCACCGCACTCCAGTGCGTGACCAAGCCGATCTGCGCGATGGTGAACCCGATGAACACACCGATCGCGAACAACGGCACCAGGGTGTTCATCGCACCGTCGGCGACCACCAACAGCACGGCAGCCGCACCGGCGAGCACCAGCACACCCTCGCGATGGACACCGGTCGCCGATTTTCGGGTCAGGCGGTGCGGTAGGTAATTGTCGGCGGCCACCACGTTCATCAGTTGCGGTAGCCCGCCGAACGATGTGTTCGCCGCCAATGCGAGCAGCACCACGGTGGCGGACTGCACCACGTAGTAGGCCATCCCGTGGCCGACGGCGCCCTCGGTCACCTGAGCCAGCACCGTCACTCCGGCTCTCGGGCGGATGTCGAATCTATGTATCAGTGCGGCGATTCCGAGCATCAACATCCCCAGCGTGACACCGAGCGTGAGCTCGGCGCGCTGGGCCCGGCGGATCCGCGGCCG
Organism: Williamsia sterculiae; assembly: GCF_900156495.1. Lineage (GTDB taxonomy): Bacteria > Actinomycetota > Actinomycetes > Mycobacteriales > Mycobacteriaceae > Williamsia_B > Williamsia_B sterculiae. The sequence goes on along the minus strand of NZ_FTNT01000019.1, from coordinate 6,559 downwards.
ACGGAACTCAGGCGTGGCGTTGGCGATGGCCTCCACACCGGTGAGTGCTGAGCATCCGGCCGCGAAGGCCTTGAGCAGCAACAGGACGCCGACGGTCGAGACGGTGGTGGGTTCGGCAACCGGGACGGACGTGTCGGGCACCGCGCGGATCAACCCGCTGACGATGACGAAGCCGACCGCGACCACGAAGATCACCGTCGGTACCGCGAATACCTTCGCACCGGCGGAGATACCGCGGAGGTTCACCACCGTCACCAGGAAGAGCACTCCCAGCGCGATCTCCAGGGTGAACGCATGTGCCGCGGGGATGGCCGAGGTGAGAGCGGCGGTTCCGGCGGCCACCGACACCGCGACGTTGAGAATGTAGTCGATCACCAGCGACGCGGCGGCGATCAGCGCGGCACGATCGCCGAGATGTCTGCGTGCCACCGCGTACGCCCCGCCGCCATCGGGGAAGGCGGCAATGAGCTGACGATACGACGCGACGAGTACCGCCAGCAGTACGACGATCGCGGCGCTCACCGGCAGCGTGAAGCCGAGACCGTGACTGCCGGCTGCGGCCAGCACCAGCACGATGGCCTCGGGTCCGTAGGCCACCGACGCCATCGCGTCCAACGAGAGGGCTGCGACCCCGCCGAATGCACTGAGCCGACGCTTCTCCGCGTTGTCGGGGCTGACGGTCGCGTCGTACGAACAGTTCTGTAGCGACAACGCGTCCAGGCCGCCGCCCCGGTAGATCGAGCGGTTGTCAGTGGTGGAGACGGGCTGTGGAACGATACCGATGCTCATACGCCGACCTCCTCGTAGACCCGTTTCCAGACTGTCTCGTGCCGAGCGAAAAGTTCGAGTCCCACCCACAGCGCTGCTCCCCAGAGCGGCCAGTTGCGCCAGAGCACCAGGCGCCGGCGCCGGCCGGCGGTGATACCGGGCGGACACACAACCAGCCGGTATCGGGTCATGCCATGGCGGCCGTGGCAGATGTCGTAACCGCCCCAGGGGCGCCGGGTGGGCGCCATGGTCTGCGGGTGCCTCCGACGCCTGGTCGGACCACCGTCCGACGGTGGCGCCTGCTCGGTGTGCTGCGCGTTCCACCATGCCGCTCGGGTCATGGTTCGAGGCTTACGCCGCGGCGGGGTCACGGCACACGCCGCGAATGCGATCCATACGCCGGACCGGTGGATCTTGACGACATCTTGACACCGAGTAGCGTCCGGTCGAGCCGCCATGTCAGGAGGAGTCGCAGATGCCCGATTCGGGAAGTACGGCAACGCTTGTCGACCTCGCCGACGTCATCGCCGCAGTCGCCCACCGCGGCCAGGTCGACCGCGCGGGCAACGCATACATCCGTCATCCGCGGTCGGTGGCCCGGAGGGTGGAACCGAAGACCGACGAGGCGGTGGCCACGGCCCTGCTGCACGACGTGATCGAGGATTCCGACACCACTGCCGAGGATTTGCGTGATCGCGGCATACCCACCCCGGTGGTGGATGCGGTGGTGCTGTTGACGCGCCGCGACGACCTGCCCGACGACGACTACTACGCGGGTATCCGCGCCAATGAGCTTGCACTTGCCGTGAAGTTGGCCGATCTCGCCGACAACACCGACCCGAAACGGCTGGGCGAGCTGGAGCCCGACCTGCGCGCGAGACTCCGACGCAAGTATCGGCACGGGTACCGGGCGCTGGGACGGGACGACCTCGCGGAGGCGCTCGTCGGTGGATGACCTGGGCTTCTGCGTGAAGTCGCGCGCAATGCCTAGAGTCGGGGTATGGCTTACCGATACCTGGGAAACAGTGGACTGAAGGTCTCCGAGATCACCTACGGCAACTGGCTGACGCACGGCTCGCAGGTGGAAAGCGACGTGGCGGAGCGATGCGTGCGTGCCGCGCTGGACGTCGGCATCACCACTTTCGACACCGCCGACGTATATGCCGACGGTTCCGCCGAAACGGTGCTCGGCAAGGCCTTGGCAGGGCAGGACCGCGACGGTCTGGAGATCTTCACCAAGGTCTATTTCCCGACCGGCGCCAAGGGCCCCAACGACACCGGGCTGTCGCGCAAACACATCCTTCGCTCGATCGACAAGTCGCTCAACCGGTTGGGCACGGACTACGTCGACCTGTATCAGGCTCATCGCTACGACGTGGAGACGCCGCTGGAGGAAACCATCGCAGCGTTCGCCGACGTGGTGCGTTCGGGCAAGGCGCTGTACATCGGGGTGTCGGAATGGACCGCCGACCAGCTACGCGCAGGTCAGGAGCTGGCGCGCGAGGCAGGATTCTCGCTCGTCTCGAACCAACCGCAGTACTCGGCGCTGTGGAGAGTCATCGAGGCGAAAGTGGTTCCGACCTCGGAGGATCTGGGGATCTCGCAGATCGTGTGGTCGCCCATGGCGCAGGGTGTGTTGAGCGGCAAGTACCGGCCTGGTGCGGAGCTACCCGCAGGGTCGCGGGCCACCGACGACAAGGGTGGCAGCGAATTCATCAAGCGGTTCCTCGACGACGAGACCTTGACCCGGGTGCAGAAGCTCGCGCCGATTGCCGACGGTCTGGGCATCAAGATGTCGCAGTTGGCCATCGCGTGGGTGCTCGCCAACCCCAATGTGGCCGCCGCGCTGGTCGGTGCCTCGCGGCCGGAGCAGATCGAGGAGAACGTCAAGGCGTCCGAGGTCACTCTGGAACCCGACGTCCTCGCCGCGATCGACGAGGCTCTGGGCGACAGTGTGATCAGCGACCCGGACTTCACGCGGAGCCCGGAGACACGGATGGTGTGAGGCTTCGACCCGCAGACGGAAGTCAGTCGAGATTCAGCGTGCCGGAGCCACCAGCGCCGGGCTCGTCCTCGCCGACTTCGGTGAATACCTCCGCCGACGATTCGTCGGAGTTCGAATATTCGTTGGCGGAGGCGTGGAAAGCGACCGCGTGATCATTCATCCGTGATGTCACCTGATCGGCTGCGGCGCGCATCGAGGCCAGACGTGCCTGCATCGCACCGGCGGATGCACCGATCCACCCGGACGACACCGCCGACTCGATCTGTTGGTGGGCAGACGAGCAAGCTTGCTGTGTGTCGGCGTGCAGTGATGCCACGCGTTGCCCGCTGTGTTGCAGTGACGCGGTCCGCACCTGCATGTCGTCGGTCATCCTGTCGCCTCCTGTCGCGGTCGGTGTCGATCGTAGGGATGACGGGGCCTCGATGGGTCTCGATTAGATCATTCGCATGACTTATGATGCCACGTGAACTGCGCGTTTGCGTTGCAGCGATATACCGTGCGGTGAACGCGAAGGCAGATGACGGAGGTGGATGGTGGCAGGTCTGAGTCTGGCCGACATCGACCGGTGGAATGCGGGCGACATCGGTGCTGTGTTCGGTTTGTGCACGAGCGTCTCGGACCACTGTTCTGACACCGCGACCAGTATGGGGAGCCTCGACGCCTTCAAAGATTGGAACGGCGATGCCGCGGAGTTGGCACAGGACTCAGTGCATCGGACGTGTCGAGACCTCTCCAGCAATGCTGAGCTGGCACGCAAAGTGGGTGAGGCCGCGCGGAATGCCGAAGGCGAGGTAACTGCGATCAAACGGCGGGTTGCGGAGCTTCGCGACGAAGCTGCGGCCAACGGGTTGATCATCGACCCGCAGAGCGATACGGTTTCCGACCCGCACCCGCCCGTGATGAGGGGCTGGTCTCAGTCCGATAAGGAGGCGTACCGCAACGAGATAGTCGGATTGCAGTTTCGTGTGAACGCGGTGATCGTTGCGGCATCAAAGGCGGATCATGATCTAGCTTCGGCAATTGACCTCGCGGACGGTGAAGACGTAGACCCATGGTGGAAGCCCACGCCCGATGAGCTCACGCTGGGTGGGGTTGCCGCTGGCACGTCTGCGAAGACCGACCTTGTGCGAGGCATTTGGAGTGCCGCCATGGGTGAGCATCCAACAGGTGTTGACGCCCGAATTGCACCCTGGCTGAGGGAGCTGGGTGAATCCAAGGGGCTCAGAGGAATTTCAAAGGTGGGCGGCGCGGTGGGCGTGTTGACGGCCATTCCTGCAGTTGTTGCCGACGTCGGTGAGGGTGATTCGGTTCCTGAAGCCGTCACCAGAGAAGGGGCCGGCCTTGTTGCTGGAATGGTAGCGGGGGGAGAAGCGGGCGCTGCCATTGGCGGGTGGGCAGGAACGGTGGTCCCAGGGGCGGGGAATGTTATTGGAATTGGGGCTGGTGCGATTATCGGCGGTCTCGTAGGACTGGGGACGTCAAAGGCTATCGGCCACTTGTGGAACTGAAAAGGTGTTTGTGATCTTGGGCCAATCATTTTCGATGGTGTGGTCACGTCACGTGACCGACAAGGAGTCAAACCGCGGCAGTCTAGTACTGGGCTTTGTCGGCGCAATACTTACTGTGATCTTCGTGTACATCGGGCTGCCTATCGCGGCGATAGCCTTTGTCTGCGTAATGGCAATGATTATCCCAAGTCGTCTCAGACCATCAATAAAAATCGAGCAAGCGTCTTTTGATCAGGTCATATTGCATCAACCAAAGGCGCTTCGTAACTCCGCAGTGTGGCTAGTTGCGGTGTTCATTACAATGGGCGTTGCTCTTTTTGCGCAAATCGTAGTCGGGGTGGATCAAGCGTGGCGCCTAATGCTACCAGCAGTTGGATGCTTTTTCGTTGCGGCAGTTGCTGCATTATCCGCCTACCGGTCCCGGGGACCCGTCCAGTTGGATCGTCATTCGCTCACGCTGGGAAATGGTGACGAATACTCACTTGCACATGACAGGTTTGAGGCGTTTACACCCGCTCGGAGTGCTTCGTCGGTGAGAATCACTCGAAAAGATTTTCAAGACCAGCGCCGCCCTGCATATATCCCATGTCGCTTGTACGGTATTGATCCAAATACCCTCTTGTCGACTCTTGCGCAGCTCAACGACTGGTCGAGAAACGGAAAAGCGGCAAATGGCGGGCAAATTGCCGCTATGTTAGCGGTGCCTGATCAACCGTCGGTAGCCCTGGGCGATTCTGTCAACGTAAAGTTGGCACTGCCAGTAATAGGTTGTTAGGTGTGGATTTTGTGAGTGCTCTCCAGCTGGCGCCAGGCGCAGTTGTTTTGCCGATTGATGACCCGCTTGGTTTAGGATTTGCCGTAGACGGCCTACCCGAAACTTGGCGGCGAGTCGTGAAGGGCGTGCTCGGCGACGACAAGACGGTGGCATGGATGGACTCGACGATCGAAGACAGAGGCATCGGTGAGGACGAACTTCCTCCGTTCGTTTCATCGGCAATCCTACTGGCGTGGGAGATCGCTGGATTGGGGCGCCGATCCGCTGAGACGGCGAAGTTAATGATGGCCCTGACCGAACAGACTCCGGGATGGTCGCGTCGATGGGTTGATGATTGTGAGGTCGCGGCGGGAATCCATTCGGTTTTCGTCGAAGGTAATGTTTGGTCCCCTTACGGACCGCTGATCTCCAATTCGCACAACGTCGTATACGAGCGGGGTGGCGATGATTTCACTGCGATCCAGCTCTCGGTGACTGCTCTGCCTCACTGGGGTGAGCACGCGGACGACGTCCGTTTGGTCAAGAGAAGCTGATGTCGAGCGGAGATTAGCGTGAACGTTTCCGTTGCTGTTGATCTGGCGGCGACCATCTATTGATTCGACATCTGGTCGACTCGTCGGTCAGCTGGATGACCCTGTCGGGTGGACGCCGAGCAGTGTGGCCAGTTGGGTCGCTAGCGGGTTCAGGTTCAGTGTGTCGGGATCTTTCTTCGGGGTCTTGTCCCAGGGTTGCGGTATGGACGGATCGCTCAGCACCGCCCGGCCGGCACCGCGGACGTCGGTGGGGTTTCCCTGCGCCACATCACAGTTCGCTGCGGTGTTGAAGGGAAAGTCGTCGTAGTCGATGTTGAAGGCCGGATTCTTCTTCTTGACGTCGTCGATGATCTGCTGGGTGCCCTCGTAACCGTAGGTGCACGACGGCGGGTTGTTGGTCTCCAGAACGGCGCCGAAATGGATCGTGCTGTCCCCGGGGGCGGTGGTTTGGGTGTGGCTGGACAGGGTTGACAGCTGGGCGAAGGGCGGTGATACCCGGTCGAACGTGGGACTGATGGTCCGGACGTCGGTGGCCAGGTTGCGTATCGCGGTCGTCGCGTCACCGCCGGAACGTTGCAGCAGTGCTGAGAGCTGGGTGGCGCTGAGGTTGCCGGTGGTGAGCAGCCGTCGCAGGTCCGGGTCACCGGACTGCAACTGCGCCGCGACCAGGTCGATGTTGTGCGACCAGTCGAGGATGGAGTCGGACTGGTCGGCCTGGGTGCCCAGCACGACGTCGCTGTCGCGGATCAACGAGACGGTCTGCGGGAGATTGTCGTACCCGGCCTGCGACAGGTGCGACAGCGAGTCGATCAGTCGGCTCAGGTCGTCGCCGCGGCCGTCGAAGGCTTTGCCGAGTTCGGACACCACCGTGGTCAGATCGTCCAGTGGTATCGACCGGGTGAAGTCCACGGCACTGGAGATCACCGTGTCCAGGGGTGGCGGGATGGCGACGTCGGTGATGACCGAACCC
>NZ_FTNT01000020.1 GCF_900156495.1 Williamsia sterculiae | reverse complement strand
ACGAACCTTATCGCCCGCAGTCTCACTGCCACGCTCTCACTTACCGGCATTCGGAGTTTGGCTGACATCAGTAACCTGATAGGGCCCATCCGCCATCCAGTAGCTCTACCTCCGGTAAGAAACACGCAACGCTGCACCTAAATGCATTTCGGGGAGAACCAGCTATCACGGAGTTTGATTGGCCTTTCACCCCTACCCACAACTCATCCCCTCCATTTTCAACTGAAGTGGGTTCGGGCCTCCACAACATCTTACTGCTGCTTCACCCTGGCCATGGGTAGATCACTCCGCTTCGGGTCTAGAACACGCCACTCAACGCCCTATTCAGACTCGCTTTCGCTACGACTACCCCACACGGGTTAACCTCGCGACATGCCCTAACTCGCAGGCTCATTCTTCAAAAGGCACGCCATCACCCGCAGTGGAAACCACTCACAGGCTCTGACGGTTTGTAAGCGTCCGGTTTCAGGTACTATTTCACTCCCCTCCCGGGGTACTTTTCACCTTTCCCTCACGGTACTTGTCCGCTATCGGTTACCAGGAAGTATTCAGGCTTACCGGGTGGTCCCGGCAGATTCACAGCAGATTCCACGAGCCCGCTGCTACTTGGGCATCATTCAGGCAAGACCACACATTTTCAGCTACCGGACTCTCACCGTCTACGGCAGACCATTCCAGGCCACTTCACCTAACATGTGATTTTCTCACTCACCCCCAGCACGGCAGCACCGGGACGAACAACCCCACAACCCCACACACACAACCCCTGCCGGGTATCACCATGCGCATGGTTTGGCCTCCTCCGCTTTCGCTCGCCACTACTCACGGAATCACTATTGTTTTCTCTTCCTGCGGGTACTGAGATGTTTCACTTCCCCACGTTCCCTCCACACCACCTATACATTCAGCGGCGGGTAACACCCCATCACGGGTGCTGGGTTTCCCCATTCGGACACCCTCGGATCACAGCTCGGTTGACAGCTCCCCGAGGCCTATCGCGGCCTCCCACGTCCTTCATCGGCTCCTGGTACCAAGGCATCCACCGAACGCCCTTACACACTTACAACAACACACCACAAAAACACCACCACCCACACACCACAGTGCGCCGGCCGCGATGCCAATGTGGCACCACAAACACAAATCATGCGACACAACCGTGTCGCCACTCGAACCAGAAAAACAATTCGAAATAAAGATGCTCACATCCACTATGCAATTCTCAAACAACACACACCCACCCGCGGCCCGCGCTCCGCCACCCACCACAGGCAACATCACCACACGCACCCGACCAGACAGGCACCACAATCGAACCAAGACAACACACACACGTGTGTTCCCTCAGAACCCCGATAGTGTGTCAATGGCACCCACCCCTCACGGCAGTGGGACAACCCCGCAACCCGCAACCACACCCGTGGCCACCAGTCACCTACATGAAAATCACGTACATGGGGCTTGTTTGGTGTTTCACCCGTGAACAAACACCCCGCCGCAGAACAGACGCCTACAGAAACGGGAACGTGTTGTTGTTTGCTCCTTAGAAAGGAGGTGATCCAGCCGCACCTTCCGGTACGGCTACCTTGTTACGACTTCGTCCCAATCGCCGATCCCACCTTCGACGGCTCCCTCCCACAAGGGGTTAGGCCACCGGCTTCGGGTGTTACCGACTTTCATGACGTGACGGGCGGTGTGTACAAGGCCCGGGAACGTATTCACCGCAGCATTGCTGATCTGCGATTACTAGCGACTCCGACTTCACGGGGTCGAGTTGCAGACCCCGATCCGAACTGAGACCGGCTTTAAGTGATTCGCTCCACCTCACGGCATCGCAACACTCTGTACCGGCCATTGTAGCATGTGTGAAGCCCTGGACATAAGGGGCATGATGACTTGACGTCATCCCCACCTTCCTCCGAGTTGACCCCGGCAGTCTCCTGCGAGTCCCCACCATTACGTGCTGGCAACACAGGACAAGGGTTGCGCTCGTTGCGGGACTTAACCCAACATCTCACGACACGAGCTGACGACAGCCATGCACCACCTGTACACCAACCACAAGGGGGGCTGTATCTCTACAGCTTTCTGGTGTATGTCAAACCCAGGTAAGGTTCTTCGCGTTGCATCGAATTAATCCACATGCTCCGCCGCTTGTGCGGGCCCCCGTCAATTCCTTTGAGTTTTAGCCTTGCGGCCGTACTCCCCAGGCGGGGTACTTAATGCGTTAGCTACGGCACGGATCCCGTGAAAAGGAACCCACACCTAGTACCCACCGTTTACGGCGTGGACTACCAGGGTATCTAATCCTGTTTGCTACCCACGCTTTCGCTCCTCAGCGTCAGTTACTACCCAGAGACCCGCCTTCGCCACCGGTGTTCCTCCTGATATCTGCGCATTTCACCGCTACACCAGGAATTCCAGTCTCCCCTGTAGTACTCAAGTCTGCCCGTATCGCCCGCACGCCTGCAGTTAAGCTGCAGGATTTCACGAACGACGCGACAAACCGCCTACGAGCTCTTTACGCCCAGTAATTCCGGACAACGCTTGCACCCTACGTATTACCGCGGCTGCTGGCACGTAGTTGGCCGGTGCTTCTTCTGCTGCTACCGTCACCCGAAAGCTTCGTCACAGCTGAAAGAGGTTTACAACCCGAAGGCCGTCATCCCTCACGCGGCGTCGCTGCATCAGGCTTGCGCCCATTGTGCAATATTCCCCACTGCTGCCTCCCGTAGGAGTCTGGGCCGTGTCTCAGTCCCAGTGTGGCCGTTCGCCCTCTCAGGCCGGCTACCCGTCGTCGCCTTGGTAGGCCATTACCCCACCAACAAGCTGATAGGCCGCGGACTCATCTCGCACCGAAAAACTTTCCACCACCAGACATGCGCCCAATGGTCCTATCCGGTATTAGACCCAGTTTCCCAGGCTTATCCCAGAGTACGAGGCAGATCACCCACGTGTTACTCACCCGTTCGCCACTCGAGTACCCCGAAGGGCCTTTCCGTTCGACTTGCATGTGTTAAGCACGCCGCCAGCGTTCGTCCTGAGCCAGGATCAAACTCTCCATGAAAACACATCAAAAACACCCCACCACCACAACAGCAGCAGAGCCCTTTCAACACAACATTCCCAGCAGAGAAAAAATCCCAAC
>NZ_FTNT01000004.1 GCF_900156495.1 Williamsia sterculiae | reverse complement strand
CGCAAGCGTGAGGCGCTCGAGAAGACACTGTTCGGGATCAACGCCGGCACCAGCAGCGACGTCGTCTCGTACCGCGACGCACAAGACCGAGCCACCCGCATCCTCGACCCCGACGACGCACAGACCGCGTACACCAACGCACTCCGGTCAGACGACAAGGTCCTCGCCCAAGCCATCCTCGCCCAAGCCCTGACCCACAACTGGACCGCCATCACCAACGACTACCGGTCACGCAACCCATCCGCCGCATCCGCGCTCGACGACCTCACCCAGATCGGGCAATACGAGAACAACGGAATGATGGCACTCATGCACTACATGGTCCCCGGACTCAGCACCTCAGCGCCCATCACACTCGCCTACAAAGGGTGACCACCATGCGACTGCGCCACACCCACACCGCCGTCCAGATCACCGTCCCCGACGACAAAGCCCAACGCCTCATCGCCGACGGCACCTACAAGGCCGTACCCGACGCCGAACAACCACCACCCACACCACCCGATGCCCAACCGTCAGCGACGACGGCAGGCCGGAAACGGAAACGCACCACCCAAGGACCGACGTCCATCGCCGCCGCCCTCAAACAAGAAGTCGGACCACTATGGGACACCCCTTGATCCCAGACGGTCAGCAACTCCAATCACCACGACACCCCCCTGGCCGGGGTGCCCCAGGCCCCCGATCGCGCCGGCGCCTCACGGCATACGCCGATGTGTGTGTGACCCCCCCTACCCCCCTCGGCCCGGAAGGTGACGGATGCGCAGCAACTACGCCACCCTGAACGCGGCGATGGCCGCGGGTGATGAGCTTGCCGAGGCTGAGATCCGTTACCGGTTGTTGGCGGAGACGTTCGAGTCGACGCCGCAGTTGCGGGGGAACATGAACGGCCAGCTCGAGCGTGTGAAGGCCGAGATCGTCCGGTTGCGGGCACTGAGAGACACGAAGCCGCCGGTGCCGGACCCGAAGGTGCTCCCGTTCGACCCCTCCCGGTTCCGCAAGTCAGCGGAGTCCGAACCTGGCGCGTGACTTCAGCGGAGCCGGCGGACGGTCGTGCCGCGCTGTGGCGCGTCGTGCGTTAGGCACGCCCACCCGCTCGCGCTGTATAGCGAGACCATGCCATCGACCTCCAGCCGCAGCACACCGCTCTCTTGAACTGTCACCTGCGCCGAGGGGTACTCAAAATCGCGGCCGTCGGAAAGCAGGAGCTTGACATTCTTCACGGTGGGCATGTGAACGACTATGTCACCGTTTCACCCGTTCGCAGCGGTCCTCGACGTCACGGTTCCGCGTTGCGTCTGTATAGCTCGGGCCCGCTGCACAGGTCATAGGACGCCGCGGTGTCTGGGGAGCCGCTGAGGGTCAGAGCAGCCGGTGGCACCCACAGGGTGACATCTGCATGCGACGTCCCGGAGGACGAGCTGACCCGCACGGTGACGACGGCCCGCCACAGCCCGTTGCGCAACCGCAGCCAGGCGTGCTGCAAACCGGGCATGTACGGGCGCAGGGCCACCCCTTCGAGCACGAACGGTGAGTCGTCGTGCTCGACGCCTGCACCGGGGTCCACGATCCGCATCTCCACCAGCACAGGTCGTGGTGGGTCCAATACCCGCAATGTCCCCACAGCTAACCATCCATCGAACACAAGTTCGATAATAGGTTGGTGCACAACGCGGGGAGCCCCGTACGCCCCGTCTGAGGTTGTACTGAACCCGTGAACTGCAGCGGGACGCTTGCATGTGGTTCGCTTTCAGCGAAAGAGTTGCGCACCCGCGTTAGGTTCTCTAGCTTGTAGTCATTGCTCCCCACCGTCCCCTCCGGGGGATTGGTGGGGATTTTTTACGCTACGAGAGGCGACAATGGCGTCCCCCGCTAACATGCCACGAAGGCAAGCCGAACGAATCGGTGTCTTCATCGACTACGAGAACGTCCGGCGGTCGGCACGGAGTGCGTTTCTCGACTATGGCGCCGAGGCGCACGAGGGAATGGTTGATCCCGTTGAGCTTGCGAAACGGGTGTGCGCGCGACGTCAGCGGCCATCGACGCTCGGCAAGGTCTATGTCTACCGAGGGCGGCCGTCAACAGAGCATCAGCCAAGAATGGCGAGTTACTTCGATAAGTTCCGCTCACTATGGGAGCGCCAGGCGGCGTGCAAGCTGCGCGCACGTGAGTTGCGGTACGACTTCGAGGATGACGGAACGTTCCGTGCGCGCGAAAAGGGAATAGACGTTTGGTTGGCTACAGACCTCATCGCCGCAGCTCTCGGGACCAGCTTTGATGCCCTGGTTGTCGTGTCTTCGGATACGGATTTGCTTCCTGCGGTGGAGTACGTGCTGTATGACACGCCGATGCACGTAGAGGTGGCAACCTGGGGGGCCTCGGGCTGCTATCCGCTCTACGTACGGGAGGAGTTGGAACTGGGACGCAAGAGACCCTTCTGTCATTACCTCTCAGAAGATGACTTCCGTGACACTCGCCAAGATGGCTACTTCGGGTAGCGACTGTTGCCGAGGTGGGTTATGCCTTCAGGTGCCCACATCTTGCCCACACTTGCCCACGATCCTGGGTGATCTGGGGTGACGCAGGATCGACATAAAGACCAGCTCAGATCAGGTTTCGTAGCTTGACCAGCAACGCCGATTAGGGTTCGAATCCCCCCGCCACCGCCACGGAAGCCCCTCACCCGCAACGTCGGGTGGGGGGTCTTCTGTATGTCAACGTGTCCGGCGCACGGCCACGATGTTGTCGGTGACAATGGCTCGTTGTCCTTGGGGACCGGTGGCCTCCCGCTGCGGTGCGTCGCAGCGCTCCACCGTCCAGTCCTCGGCGAGGCGCAGACTCGCGAGCGTCTCGTCGGGTGTCGGGAACCGCACGTCGTCGTCCTTGTTCCATGACCAGGGCGCGACAGAGGCGTGTTCCACGATGAGCAGCAGGCCGCCGCACGCGACCGCCTCCGCCGCGCGGCGCAGGATCTGCTGGCGGGGGATGTCGATCGGTGTGTGAAAGTAGCAGGCGCTGACCAGGCCGTATCGACCGTCGGGAAAGTCTTCGCCCAGATCGTGCCTCCGGGTGTGCACGCGGTCGCCGACACCCGCCCGTTCCGCGGCTGCCGTGACGCGGGAGAGAGCGGTGGCGGATACGTCGACGGCGGTGACCTCCCACCCCTGCGAGGCCATCCAGACCGCATCGCCTCCGTGCCCGCACCCGAGGTCGAGGGCGGTGGACGGATGCGGTGCAGTGGTGCCCATCACGTCGGTCAGCACCGGATTCGGGCGGAGACCCGTCGGCTCGTCGAGACCGGCGTAGAAGGTCTCCCAGAAGTCGGTCGAGTTGTCGGTTGTCGGGGACATGAGGGGGATCCTCTCGTCGGTGGTCACGAACGGTTCCACGCTGCGGGGATGTGCAACGTTGTTGCAAGAACACATGCTGTTTCAGCATGCTCTGCTGCATGGGAGACGAGAGGCGGGACAGGTTGGCCACGGTGGGCCCGCGGTTGCGGGAACTGCGCACCCGACGCGGCCTGACGCTGGCCGACCTCGCGGAGAGGACCGGGATCAACGCGAGCACGCTGTCGCGCCTGGAGGGCGGAGCCCGCAAACCGACCCTCGAGATGCTGCTGCCACTCGCCGAGGTCTACGCGATTCCGTTGGACGAGCTGGTCGGGGCACCACGGACCGGTGACCCACGAATCCACCTGAAGCCGGTGTCCCGGGACGGGATGACCTACATCCCGCTCAGCACACCGGGTGGCGTGCAGGCGCACAAGCTACTGATACCTCCGCGACCGAATGTGCGACCGGAGTTGCAGTCTCACGCGGGATTCGAGTGGCTGTATGTGTTGTCGGGGCGTCTGCGGCTCGTGCTCGGTGACGAGTCGACCGTCCTGAAGTCAGGCGAGGCAGCGGAATTCGACACCCACATCCCACACTGGCTGGGGGCCGACGGCGATCAACCTGCCGAGTTGCTCATCCTGTTCGGACGTCAGGGGGAGCGTGCACACCTGCGTGCGCGCGGTGGGTGAGCGCATGGGGGCTGTCCGTGCTGTGGTCACCGGAGCCAACGTGCTGCGGCCTCGTAGGTGGTCGCCGGATTGCTGTTGAACGCGATGGCGGCCGTGGGGGCGTACTGCCGGATCAGGTTCACGATCAGCTCGAGCAGCTCCACCTGATCGTCCGAGTGTCGGAGACCACCTCCCACGGTCACGCATTCCCACGAATGCGACCGCAGTGCGTCGGTGACGAGCGCTCGCACGTCGTCGCCACCGTCGAGTCCGAACAGGCAGGTCTGAACTCCGATGCCATGTTCGGCGAAGGTGCGCAATCCTGCTCGGATCGCGTCGGCGACCGGCTCCGGATCCCACGGTCCGGGTACGCGGTGCGGATCGAGTCCGACCACCAATACCCGAGGTGGGGTTGCACCGTTCATGGACAGAACTGTATCCGGGTCGGTGGTGGTTGAGTGGCCGCGCGCGGGATCCTCCAGCGGCCGATGTCACCGCGTATCCCTGCGAGGACCAGGGCGTACACGGTCACGACAGCACGCGGCGCATCTCGATCTCGCGGCCGTCGACTCCCACGGGGGTGAATCCGAAGCTTTCGTAGAAGCGACGGGCGCGCACATTGCTCTCGACGACATGCAACATCGCCACCGAGGCGTGATCTACAGCCCAGGCCAGAAGCTCTGACATCAGGGCTGCCGCCACACCGCCTCCACGCGCAGCGGGTACGACGTACACACCGTGGACCCAGGCTTGGCCGTCTGTTACCGCAGCACGCATCGTCCCGACCCATGCGCCGTCGGCGTCACACGCAATCAGCGCGATGCCCTGCGGGTCGCGTAGTCTGCCGAGCTGATCCCGCCACGATTGGTCCGTCCGCAGCAACACATCCGACAGTGTCGATGCGAAGGACTCTGGGGATTCGCGTAAACCGTCGATCCGGAAGTCCCGGAACGCGGACCAGTCCTCGACACCCAATCGCGCGATCCTCACAGCACATCACCCTAAGCGACAGATGCTGTTGTGGTGCCGTGGCCTGGGAACGGACCGTCGGGATGTCGTGACCGCCATGCCGTGGACGAGATGGGTGGGTTGGGAGGTGTCATGTGGCCGAAAAGTCCAGCGCGCCATATGACATGGTTGCGAAGGAGGAAGATTCTTCACCGGATACCCGGCGCGCACCGGTGCGCGAGGGTGAGCGATGACAGTCGAATCGAATGTATGTACTATAGGCGGTACCGGCCGGGCAGTGGGGTTTGCAGCCCCCTGGGCCGACGAGACTGCGATGACGATTCCTCGACGATCAGATGTGGCTTTTTCGGGTCCAGCGCTTCACTTCGCATGAATGATCACGTCGGAACCACTCCACGTGGTGCTCGCGAACGAGACCACATCCCACAGCTCAAAAGTCGATCGAACGAAAGCCGGCATTCGTGGAACCAACTGGGGTGCGAATACGTCGAATGGGTATGAAGGGCTAGATCCACGTAGTCACGAGACACGCAGTGGCGCAACAGGTATGCATGATCATTGTGGATAGGGGGTGAACTGTATGGACGCAAAGATGTTGGCCGACATCGGTGATCAGCTGGTCGATGCGTTCACTGCGGATGGTCGGGTAGCTGACGACACAGATGCAGACATCATTGACGCGATCGGTGGTGCGGTGCGGTTGCGGGCGGTCACCGATCATGTGTTGGCGGTGCTCGCGGCGCAGGCCGAGCGGGTCGGTGTCGCGAAGCGGTCCGGGATGACGGCGCGGGAACTGTTGGTGGCCAATGGGCTGGCCCCGGTCGCAGCCGGCAGGTGTCTGCGGGTGGGGCGGGCATTGAGCGAGTTGCCGTCACTGCAGCGGTACAGCAGCAACGGGTTCCTGTCCGGTGAACACGTCGACGCGGTGGTGCGCGGGGTCGCCCACGTGAGCACCCGCACGCGTACCAAGCAGCCGGTCGGCTCGGAGGCGATCGTCGATCTGCAGACCACATTGGTCGGTCAGGCGATCTCCGGTGCCAGTCCCGCGGAACTGATGGCTCTGGCGCGTGCGGTGGCGATCGAGGCCGCACCCGACGATGAGGGGATACCGGCCGCCGAGGACGCCACAGTGAACGAGATGAGCTGGCATCAGAGTGACGACGGACGCCTGCAGGGCACCTTCGATCTGGATGTTCCCACCGGGGAACGGTTGATCTGCGCGGTCGACACCGCATCACGACCACGACCCCTACCCGACGGCACACCCGACCCACGATCCGCGGGCAGGCGTCGCGCCGACGCCTTCGGGCAACTACTGGACTGCGCGGCCCGCGCCGCCGCCGACGACGCGGCCGTGAGAGCACCCAGGACCGAAGTCGTGGTGACCGTGCCAGTCGCCGACAGAAGCACCGCACGCCTGGGATGGTTGGGGTCCATCTCCGACCGGGCAGCCAAGTTGGCCGGGTGTGATGCCGGGATCACCCGGGTTGACCTCGACCACCACGGTGTACCCACCGCCGTCTCAGCGACCAAACGCTTGTTCACCGGCGCGGTACGTAAGGCGATCATCGTGCGTGATCAGTGCTGCGTGAAATGCGGTGCACCCGCCTCCTGGACCGACTGCCACCACATCGTCCACCACGCCGACGGCGGCCCGACCATCCTCGACAACGGATCCCTACTCTGCCGGTCCTGCCACACCGCCGTGCACCACCAGGGATGGGACGTGATCATCGGCCACGACCGCCACCCCTGACGCATCCCACCCGCAACCGTCGACCCACAATGCCGACCCCGACCCCCCCACAACCGACGGACCCTGCGACTCGACCCACAAGAAGCCGGCACCGCTGCCTGACACTTCCCACCCAGCGTCCGTATCCCGCGGACGCACACGTACCTTGACAACTCCAAAGTGTGGCTGTGCTCCCCAAGGTCAACCCACGAATGTCGTTGCGCGCATGGCGAGATCGAGCAACGGCTGCGGGAACACGCCCAGCACGACGGTCGCCACCGCGCACACGCCCACCACTGCTGCGGTTCCGATCGACGGGCGGACGACCACGACGGTCGCGTCGTCGGGGGTGTCGGTCAAGAACATCAAGACGATGACCCGCACATAGAAAATGGCGGCGATGGCGCTGCACAACACGCCGACGATCACCAAGGCCGTACCCCCGTCACCGGCTGCGGCGGAGAAGACTGCGAACTTCGCGATGAACCCGGCGGTCAACGGAATCCCCGCGAGGGCAAGCAAGAACAACGCGAACACTGCCGCAACCAGCGGGGACCGTCTGCCGAGTCCTGTCCACGTGGTGAAGTCCGACGCCTCCACCGAGGCGTCACCGGTGCGCGCATCACGCACCAGACCGATGGTGGTGAACGCGCCGACTGTGCTCACTCCGTAGACCACGAGGTAGAACATCGTCGACGAGACCCCGTCTGCGGTTGTCGCGCCCACGCCGGCCAGCAGGAACCCGGTATGGGTGATCGCCGAGTACGCCAGGATCCGCTTCACGTCGTGCTGACTCAGCGTCGCGATCGACCCGATGACCATGGTCAGGATCGCGATCGCCCAGAGCGCGGGTCTCCAGTCGTCGCGCAGTCCGGGCACCGCGACGTCCAGCACCCGCAACAGAGCGCCGAACGCGGCGACCTTGGTCGCCGCGGCCATGAACGCGGTCACCGGCGTGGGTGCTCCCTGGTACACGTCGGGCACCCACGAATGGAACGGTACGGCGCCGACCTTGAACAGCAGACCGACCGCGACCAGCGCCACACCCATCACCGCGAACATGGTGTCGGCCGAGCCGTCCCGCACCACTGCGGCGATGCCGTCGAGACGCACCGTGCCCGCATAGCCGTACAGGAAGGCCACACCGAACAGGAAGATCGCGGACGAGAACGCTCCGAGCAGGAAATACTTGAGCGCAGCTTCCTGCGATTGCAACCGACGTCGACGCGCCAGCCCGCACAGCAGATACAGCGGCAGCGACAGTACCTCGAGAGCCACGAACATCGTCAGCAGGTCATTGCTGACGGCGAACAACATCATCCCGCCCACCGCGAACATCAGCAGCGGAAAGACCTCGGTCTGCACCACCCCGATGCGAGAAGCGGCCTTCTCGGCGGGACTGCCGGGCACGGTCGAGGCCTGCGCGGTGAACGCATCCGACTGTAACGCGCCACCCTCGCCGCCCACCGTGGCGCTCACCGCCACCGATCGCGCGGGCACCACCGTCCGGGCACGTTGCGCGAACAACACCACCGACAATGTCGCGACCACCAGGATGATGCCCTGCAAGAACAGACCCGGACCGTCGACCGCAACCGCTCCCGACGCCACCACTCTGCGGTCACCGCTCGACGCCAGCACCGCGACAAGGGCGGCGACCAGGCCGACCACG
The DNA here is from genome assembly GCF_900156495.1 of Williamsia sterculiae. Taxonomy (GTDB): domain Bacteria; phylum Actinomycetota; class Actinomycetes; order Mycobacteriales; family Mycobacteriaceae; genus Williamsia_B; species Williamsia_B sterculiae. The sequence goes on along the minus strand of NZ_FTNT01000004.1, from coordinate 313,695 downwards.
GAGAGCACCGGCTGGCCGGTGGTGCGAATCCGCCGCGGTGCGAATGCCTCCACCAGCACGCCGACGACCGCGACGCCGAACACGATGAGCTGCGGCGACAACGCGCTGTATTCGATACCCGGTGTGGTCATCGCGCACCTTCGTTCTCGGCTACGGCCGGTGCCGGATCGTGCTGCTCGATGGTGCTCAGGGTGTGCCCGACGGCCGGGTTCACCACGTCGAGAATCGGTTTCGGATACACCCCGAGCCCGATCAGTAACACCACCAGCGGCGTCACCACCAGCAACTCACGGCCGCCGAGGTCGCGGATCCGTGCGGTCTGGGGATTGGTAGGCCCCGTCATCACCCGCTGGTACAGCCACAGCACGTACACCGCGGCCAGGATCAGCGCAATCGCGGCACATACCGCGGCCACCGGGTAGCGGGTGAACGTGCCTATCAGCACCAGGAATTCACTGATGAACGGGGCCAGGCCGGGCAACGACAACGTCGCCAAACCGGCGATGAGGAACACACCCGCCAACTTGGGTGCGCTGCGAGCCACTCCGCCGTAGTCGCCGATGGTCTTGCTACCGCGTCGTGACACCAGAAATCCGGCGACCAGCATCAGTGCCGCCGTGGAGATCCCGTGATTGACCATGTACAGCGTCGATCCGGCCTGCCCCTGACTGGTGAGCGCGAATATACCCAGGATGATGAACCCGAAGTGCGAGATCGACGTGTACGCGATCAGCCGCATCATGTCGGTCTGCGCGACCGCCACCAGTGCGCCGTAGATGATGCCGATCACGGTCAGCACCAGGATCGCTGGGGTGAAGAACCGTGCGGCGTCGGGGAACAACTGCAGGCAGAACCGCAACATCGCGAACGTGCCGACCTTGTCCACCACCGCCATCATCAACACCGCAACCGCCGGCGTCGCCTCGGTGGCCGCACCGGGAAGCCAGGTGTGCAGCGGCCACATCGGTGCCTTGACCGCGAACGCGAACATGAACCCCAGGAACAGTGCCTTGGACACCGTGGGGTCCAGGTTCAGACTGCCGTCGGCGACGGCGGTGACGACCCGAGGGAAGTCGAAGGTGCCGGCACCGAGGTCGCGGGCTGTCGCCACGTACAACCCGATGACGGCGGCCAGCATCACCAGCCCACCGAGCAGGTTGTACAGCAGGAATTTCACCGCGGCGCGCGCCCGGTCCGGCCCACCGCCCGTCCCGATGAGGAAATACATGGGGATCAACATGGCCTCGAACACCACGTAGAACAGGAGAATGTCCAGCGCGGTGAACGACACCATCACCAGGGCTTCCGTGGCCAGGAACAACGCCAGATACACCCGCATCCGACGACCGTCCGTATCCCGCCAGGCAGCCACCAGCAACACCGGCACCAACACTGCGGTCAACAGGATCAGCGCGACCGCGATGCCGTCCACCCCGAGCCGATACCCGGCTCCGAGGGCCGGTATCCACCGGTGGGTCTCGAGCTCCTGGTAACGATCACCGGTCCGATCGAAGTCGACTGCGACACCGACGGCCACCACGAGTGTCACCAGTGCGACACCCAGTGCCACGAACCGGGACACCGCGGGCGCGCGAGCAGGCAGCGCCGCCACCAGCAGCGCGCCCACCGCGGGTACCGCCCAGAGCAACGTCAACACAGGCATGTCGTCACCACACGCTCTTCGTCATGATCACGCCGGCGACCACCGCGGCGCCACTGAGCACATACAGCGCATACGACCGGACGAAACCCGTTTGCAGCGGCCGCAACCGGTCCGATGCCGCGCGCAGAGCCGACGGGATCACATCGACGGCACGGTCGACTCCTGACGTCTCCGCGACACCGAGCGCCCCCACCAACCGGCGACCGGGTCGCTCGAACACACCCTCGTTCAGTGTGTCGCCGTACAGGTCCCGGCGGGCCGCCCGGGTGAGCGCATGCCCGGTCGGCGCCACGTCGGCGATTTCGCCTCGCCCGTAGAGCCCCCAGGCCACTGCGATGCCGATGACGACCACCACCAGGGTGATCACCGTGAGCGCCCATGTGGGGATCCCCAGGTGCTCCGACGGTTCCGCACCGACGACCGGTGTGAGCCAGTCGGCCAGCGCACCGCGGTAGGAGAGCAGGAAACCGCCCGCCACCGATCCGACGGCCAGCACGATCATCGGCACGGTCATCGACGCCGGCGACTCGTGCGGGTGTGGTGGGTGCCCCTCCCGGTCATGCCATCTCCGCGTGCCGAGGAACGTCATCACCATCACCCGGGTCATGTAGAACGCGGTGATCCCGGCGCCGAGCAGCGCGGCGCACCCCAGCACCACACCTTCGGCGCCGCCGTGTGCGAACGCGGCCTCGATGATCTTGTCCTTGGAGAAGAACCCGGAGAACGGGGGCACGCCGATGATGGCCAGATAACCCAGCCCGAACGTCACGAAGGTGATCGGCATGACCGTGCGCAGTCCGCCGTACCGGCGCATGTCCGTCTCGTCGTCCATGCCGTGCATCACCGACCCGGCGCCGAGGAACAGCCCGGCCTTGAAGAACCCGTGGGTGAGCAGGTGCATGATCGCGACCGCGTAACCGGCGGGCCCCAGTCCGGCGGCGAGCACCATGTACCCGATCTGGCTCATCGTCGACGCCGCGAGCGCCTTCTTGATGTCGTCTTTCGCGCAACCGATCACCGCGCCGAACACCAGGGTGACCGCACCCACCGCCACCACGGCCGCCTGTGCGGCGGGGGCGGCGTCGAAGACGGGGTTGGCCCGGGTGATCAGATAGACGCCCGCCGTGACCATGGTCGCGGCGTGGATCAGGGCCGACACCGGCGTGGGACCGGCCATCGCGTCACCCAGCCAGGACTGCAACGGCACCTGCGCGGATTTGCCGCAGGCGGCCAGCAACAGCATCAGTCCGATCGCCGTCACCGTTCCCCGCGACGCCGCGTCCACGCCGCCGAAGACATCGGCGTACGACACCGACCCGAAGGTCGCGAACATGATCATCAGCCCCACGGCGAGACCGAGGTCGCCGACCCGGTTCACCACGAACGCCTTCTTGGCCGCGGTCGCCGCCGAGGGGCGGTCCTGCCAGAAGCCGATGAGCAGGTACGAGGCCAGACCGACGCCCTCCCAACCGACGTAGAGCCCGAGGAAGTTGTCGGCGAGCACCAGCAGCAGCATCGCGGCCAGGAACAGGTTGAGGTAGGCGAAGAACCGGCGTCGGCCGGGGTCATCGGCCATGTACCCGGTCGAATAGATGTGGATCAGTGACCCGACGCCCGTGATCAACAGGACGAAGCACATCGACAACTGGTCGAGTTGCAACCCCATGTCGATGCGCAGGTCGCCGACGGGTATCCAGCTGAACAGGTGCTCACCCGTGCCGCGGGAATCCGTCGGTCGCCCGAGCATCTGTACGAACAGGGTGACCGCGACACCGAAGGACGCCAACGCCATGGCACACGCCGCCAGATGGCCCCACGGGTCGGTCCGACGTCCGCCCACCAGCAGCACCACCGCGCCGATGAGCGGCAACGCGATCACCACGGCGGTCATGTCAGTGCTTCAGCAGGTCGGCGTCATCGACGGAGATCGACCGTCGCGCACGGAAGATGGTCATGATGATGGCCAATCCCACCACCACCTCGGCCGCGGCGACCACCATGGTGAAGAACGCGAAAACCTGGCCGTCGAGATTGTGGTGCAACCGTCCGAACGTGACGAAGGCCAGATTCACCGCGTTGAGCATCAGCTCCACCGACATGAACACCACGATCGCGTTCCGACGCGTCACCACCCCGGCCGCACCGATCGCGAACAGCAGGGCGGCGACGTAGAGATAGTTCTCGGCGTTCATCGTTCGGCCTCCCGATCGTGGGTCAGCTCCGCCGGTCGTTCACCGCGTGGCCGCAACGTCCCGATGACCGACGACTCGGCCGGTCGCCCATCGGGCAGCAGGGCGGGCATGTCGACCGCGTTGTGTCGGGCGTAGACGCCCGGATTCGGCATCGGGGTGGCTCGGCGACCGTGGATGAAGCGGTCCCGGGACTGCTGGCGCTGGGTGTTCCGCGTTCCCACCTGCTCGCGATGGGCCAGCACCATCGCTCCGATGGTCGCGGTGATGAGCAGGGCGCCGGTCAGCTCGAACGCCCACAGGTAGCGGATGAAGATCAGCTCGGCCAGACCCTCGACGTCGGCGGTGGGAACCGGGCGACCCGGTGCGGCCGGGCTCGGTCCGACCGCCGTCACCGTGGCGTTCCCGATGCCGGCGATCAGCATCACCCCGAACCCGACGGCGGCGACCAGTGCGGCGATCCGCTGACCGCGCAGGGTCTCGGCCAACGAGTCGGCCGAGTGCACCCCGACCAGCATCAGCACGAACAGGAACAGCATCATCACCGCACCGGTGTAGACCACCACCTGCGCCACGCCGAGGAACACGGCGCCCTGCGCGATGTAGAACATGGCCACCACGATCATCGTGATGGCCAGGAACAGTGCGGAATACACCGCCTTGGTCGCCGTGATCACGCCCAGCGCACCGAACACAGCGACCACCGCCAACACCCAGAACTGGACTGCTTCGGCCGTCGAGGTCCGAGCCGCGGCATCGGCCGCCAGCGTGACCGCCGTCATCGGGACACCGGCCCGTCGGCGGCTTCGGTCGAACGGGGCGGCACGGTCAGATTACCCAGGTAGTAGTCGGTGCTCGTGGTCCCGGGCAGCATCTCGTGTGGCGGTTGCGTCATGCCGGGGAGCAACGGCGCCAACAACTTGTCCTTGTCGTAGATCAGATCCGAACGGTTGTCGTCGGCCATCTCGTAGTCGTTGGTCATGGTCAGAGCCCGGGTGGGACACGCCTCGATGCACAAACCACACCCGATGCACCGCAGATAGTTGATCTGGTACACGTGTCCGTACCGCTCGCCGGGTGAGAATCGTTGCCGCTCGGTGTTGTCGGCGCCCTCGACGTAGATCGCGTCGGCGGGACACGACCACGCGCACAGTTCGCATCCGATGCACTTCTCCAGGCCGTCGGGGTACCGGTTGAGCTGGTGACGGCCGTGATACCGCGGTGCGGTCGGTACCTTCTGCTCGGGATAGAACTCCGTCGATTTCTTCGCGAACATCGACCGCAGCGTGACCCGCAGGCCACCGAGCAACCCCAGCGATCCGGTGCCGTGCTCATCTCTCGAACTCCGGAACGGTCTATGCATCGCTGCCCTCTCGGTTCGCCAACGGCTGGGCCCGTGTTCGGTGCGATCCGGCCAGAATGATGCTCTGCCCGGGGAGCGGCGGAACGGGGAATCCATCCGCCGCCGGGTCCGTGGTCACGGGGGTGGGGTCGGGGTCGGATCCCATGTGTCGGATCCGGCGTCGGACGATCAGCGCCACCGCCGCGACCACCACCACACCGGCGATCGCGGAGACCAGGCCGCGGTGGTCGGGGACGATCAGCCGCGCGGTCGCGGCGACCAGCACCCAGCCCAGCGACACCGGGATGAGAACCTTCCATCCGAAGTTCATGAACTGGTCGTAGCGCAGGCGGGGGAGGGTGGATCGCAACCAGATGAAGCAGAAGAGGAACATCCACACCTTGGCGACGAACCAGACCAGGGCCCACCGACCGGAATCGGCGCCGTCGATCAGCGTGAACGGCCACGGTGACCGCCAACCGCCGAGGAACATCGTCGCGGCCAGCGCCGACACCGTGACCATGTTGACGTACTCGGCGAGCATGAACATGGCGAACCGGAGCGAGGAGTATTCGGTGTGGAAGCCACCCACCAACTCGCCTTCGGCCTCCGGCAGGTCGAACGGTGCCCGGTTGGTCTCACCCACCATCGACACCACGTAGATCGCGAACGACGGCAACAGCAGGAACACGTACCAGGTGTGTTGTTGCGCGGCGATGATCCCCGACGTGGACATCGTGCCCGCGGTGAGGAACACCGCCGCGAAACACAATCCCATCGCGATCTCGTAGGAGATGACCTGGGCACTGGACCGCAACCCACCCAGCAGCGGGTAGGTGGACCCGGATGCCCAGCCGGCCAGCACGATTCCGTACACCCCGATGGAGGTGACGGCGAGGACGTAGAGCACCGCGACCGGGAAATCGGTGACCTGCAGTGCGGTCCGGTGACCGAACACCGACACCACCGGACCGAAGGGGATGACGGCGAACGCCATGATCGCGGGGACCACCGAGATGATCGGGGCCAGCAGGTAGATGGGCTTGTCCACGCCGCTGGGGATGATCCCCTCCTTGAGGGCCAGCTTCACCCCGTCGGCGAGACTCTGCAGGAGGCCCTTGGGGCCCACCCGATTCGGACCGACACGGGTCTGCATCCAGGCCATCACCTTGCGTTCGACGAGGATCGCGACCAGCACGGTGAGGACGAGGAACGCGAAGACGATGACGCACTTGGCGATCACCAACCACCAGGGGTCGTGCCCGAAGACGCTGAGGTCGGCTCTCATCGGGTCACCGCCGCGACGCCCGCCGGGGCGATACCCACCGGGTGACCGAGCCCGCACCCGAGGTCGACGTGGATCCGGGAGCCGATCGAGTTGATCGGTACCCAGACCGCACGGTCGGGCATGTCGGTGATTCGCAGTGGGAGCTCGACGGATCCGGCCGGGCCGGTGACGACCAGCACAGCGCCGTCGGCGCAACCGATCTCGGCCGCTGTGTCGGCCGACAGCCTCGCCACCGCTGTCGGTGCGGTCCCGGCCAGATTCGGTTCCCCGTCCTGGAGGCGGCCCAGGTCCAGCAGATGCCGCCACCCGATGAGGGTCGCGTGTCCCGCACCGGGGGCGTGGGCGGGGCCGGCCGGTGTGTCCGCCACCGAGGGCCGCGGCCCGGTCCAATCACCGACGCGCGCCAGTTCGGAGCGTGCGGTGTCGACGTCGGGAAGTCCGATGGGTGAACCCAGTTCGCGGGCCAGGGCGTCGAGGACACGCAGGTCGGGGAGGATCCCGGGCCGGTCCAGGGTGGCCGAGAACCGGCGCTCGCGCCCCTCCCAGGTGACGTAGGTACCGGCCTTCTCCGCCGCAGCGGCCACCGGGAACACGACATCGGCGCGGTCCGTCACCGCAGAATGTCGTTGCTCCAGGCTGACCACGAATTCGGCCGCGTCCAGCGCGGCGATGGCGAGCGCCGGGTCTGGCAGATCCGCGGGGTCCACGCCGCCGACCACCAGGGCGGCCAGGTCGCCGGCCGCCGCTGCGGCCAGCATGCGATCCGTGGACAGGCCGGTCGCCTCCGGAACGGGGGCGCCCCAGTGGTGTTCGATGTCCGCTCGGGCAGCGGGGTCGGACAGGGGGCGACCACCGGGCAGCACCCCCGGCAGCAACCCGGCGTCGATCGCTCCGCGCTCGCCGGCGCGGCGCGGTACCCAGGCCAGGCGGGCGCCGGTGGCCGCGACCAGGCGGCGCACCGCCGACAGCAGTCCGGGGACCGCGGCGGCGCGCTCACCGACCAGGACCACCGCACCGGGATCCGACAGACGGTCGTGTAGTCCGTCGACGACGGTGGGTTCGGCACCGGGTACCGCCGGCACCAGCGTGCCGGACATCTTGGTCAGCCCCTGTGAGGCGAACGGTGCCACCGACAGCACGGTGAGACCGCGGGTACGTGCGGCTTTGCGCAGCCGCAGGAACAGGATCGGTGACTCCTCCTCGGGTTCCACACCGACCAGGAGCACCGTGGCCGCCGACTCCAGATCCGCGTACCGTACGTCGCCTCGGCGCCCGGCCACCTCGGTGGCCAGGAATCCGGTCTCCTCGTCGCTGTGTTGGCGTGCCCGGGCGTCGACGTTGTCGGTGCCCAGGGCGAGCCGCGCGAATTTGCCGTAGGCGTAGGCATCCTCGAGGGTGAGCCGACCACCGGCCAGTACGCCCACCGATCCTCGTGCCGCACGCAGTCCGCGGGCGGCGACCACCAGTGCCTGCGACCAGGATGCGGCGACGAGGTGGCCTGCGCGGTCACGGATCAGTGGGGTGGTGATGCGATCGGCCGCGGTCGCATAGGTGAAGGCGAACCGCCCCTTGTCACAGTTCCACTCCTCGTTGACCTCGGGGTCGTCACCGGCCAGTCGGCGGGTCACCTTCCTTCGGCGATGGTCGGTGCGCTGGGCACAACCGTCCGCGCAGTGCTCGCAGACACTGGGGGTGGACACCAGGTCGAAGGGGCGAGCCCGGAACCGGTACGACGCGCTGGTCAGGGCACCGACCGGGCAGATCTGCACCGTGTTGCCGGAGAAGTACGAGTCGAACGGGACGTCGGGCTCGATCCCCACCTGCTGCTGCGCACCGCGGTCCATCAGATCGATGAACGGGTCACCGGCGATCTGCTGTGCGAAGCGGGTACAGCGGGCGCACAGCACACATCGCTCACGGTCCAGCAGGATCTCCGAGCTCAGCGGAATCGGTTTGGGGAAGGTGCGTTTCACACCCTCGAACCGGCTGTCGGTGCGACCGGTCGACATCGCCTGGTTCTGCAGCGGACACTCGCCGCCTTTGTCGCAGATCGGGCAGTCCAACGGGTGGTTGATCAGGAGCAACTCCATCACGCCGCGCTGCGCGGTCGCCGCGTCGTCGGAGGTGAGCTGGGTGTGCACGACCATGCCGTCGGTGGCCGTGGTGGTGCACGACGCCATCGGTTTGCGCTGTCCCTCCACCTCCACCAGGCACTGGCGACAGGCGCCCACCGGGTCGAGGAGCGGGTGGTCGCAGAACCGGGGGATCTGTACCCCCATCAGTTCGGCCGCCCGGATCAGCAGCGTGCCCTTGGGCACCTGCACCTCGGTCCCGTCGATGGTGATGGTCACCGTCTCGACGGGGACGGGCTGAGCGTCCGCGCGGGCCAGGGTCATCGGGCACCTCCGGCGGTCGCGAGCAGCGGTCCGTCGTCGGCGAACAACGTTGATCGGGCCGGATCGAAGGGACAGCCACCGTGACCATGGTGGGCGACGTACTCGTCGCGGAAATGCTTCAGCGACGACATGATCGGGCTGGCGGCGCCGTCGCCCAGCGCACAGAACGACTTACCCAGGATCGCCTCGGACACGCTCAGCAGGCGGTCCAGATCGCCGGGGCTGCCGCCGTCGCGTTCCAGCCCCTGCAGAATCTGCACCAGCCAGTACGTCCCCTCCCGGCACGGGGTGCACTTTCCGCAGGACTCGTGGGCGTAGAATTCGGTCCAGCGCAGCACCGCCCGCACCACGCAGGTGGTCTCGTCGAAGATCTGTAAGGCCTTGGTACCCAGCATCGAACCCGCCGCAGCCACACCCTCGTAATCGAGCGGGGTGTCGAGGTGCTCGGCGGTGAGCATCGGGGTGGACGACCCGCCCGGGGTCCAGAACTTGAGGGTGTGACCGGCGCGTACCCCACCCGCGTAGCCCAGCAGCTCGCGCAGGGTGGTGCCCAGGGGGGCCTCGTACTGGCCGGGATGGGTCACGTGACCCGACAGCGAATACAGCGTGAAACCCGGGGACTTCTCGCTGCCCATGGTGCGGAACCACTCCACGCCGTTGCGCAGTATCGCGGGGACACTCGAGATCGACTCCACGTTGTTGACCACGGTCGGGCAGGCGTAGAGGCCCGCCACCGCCGGGAACGGTGGACGGAGTCGGGGTTGGCCGCGCCGTCCCTCCAGCGAGTCCAACAGCGCGGTCTCCTCGCCGCAGATGTACGCGCCGGCGCCGGCGTGCACCACGAGATCCACGTCCACGCCGCTGCCGTCGATGTCGACGCCCAGCAGACCTGCCGCATATGCCTCGTCGACCGCGGCCTGGAGCCGGCGCAGCACCGGGATCACCTCGCCGCGGAGATAGACGAAGGCGTGGCGGGCACGGATCGCGTACGCCGCGATCACCGCGCCCTCCACCAACGCATGCGGATTCGCGGTGAGCAGGGGCATGTCCTTGCATGTACCCGGTTCGGACTCGTCGGCGTTGACCACCAGATAATGCGGCTTCTGCGCCGCCGGATTCGCTGTCTCATCGTCGGGACGGGACTGGGGGATGAACGACCACTTGGCGCCGACCGGGAACCCGGCGCCGCCACGGCCACGCAGCCCGGAGTCCTTCACCAGGGCGATGACGTCGTCGGGGTCCATCGAGAGTGCGGTGCGCAACCCGTCGTATCCACCGTGGGCGCGGTAGGCGTCCAGGGTCCAGGAGTCGGGGGAGTCCCAGTGGCGACTCAACACCGGGGTCAACGTCATCTCGGTCCTCCGGTGTCGAGGGTCGGCGGGATGTCGGCCGACGGGGCGGGGGCCGGCTCATCGCGTTCGTGTTCCCGCGCAGCGGACTCGGCGTCCGGTCCGGTCGCCTGCGAGTCATCGAGGTCGACGGTGTGGTCGGCGTCGGCGGGTGGAGCCGACATGCCGTGGGCTTCGGCGATCCGTAATCCCTGCAATGCGGGCTCGCCCACTCCGCTCGCGGCCACGGCGCCGGGCCGTTCGTCGCGGAAACCGGCCAGGATGCGGGCTGTCTGGCGGAAGGTGCACAGCGGTGCACCACGTGTCGGCGTGACCGAGGTCCCGGCGGTCAGGGCATCCACCAGGTCGCGGGCCGAACCGGGGGTCTGCTGATCGAAGAACTCCCAGTTGACCATCACGACCGGTGCGGAATCGCAAGCGGCATTGCACTCCACGTGCTCCAGGGTGATCGCGCCGTCGGGGGTCGTCTCACCGACGTCGACACCGAGGTGATCGCACAGCTCGGCGAGGATGGTGTCACCACCCATCACCGCGCACAGGGTGTTGGTACACACCCCCACCAGGTACGTTCCGGTCTCGCTGCGTCGGTACATCGAGTAGAACGTCGCCACCGCGTAGACCTGTGCGCCGGTCATCTCCACTTGCGCGGCACAGAAGTCCACGCCCGCCGCGGTGAGCTGACCGTCCACCGACTGGACCAGGTGCAGCAGCGGGAGCAGTGCCGAGCGACGTTGCGGATAGCGGCCGAGGATCTGCCCGGCGTCCACCTCGAGGCCGACGCGTACGTCGGCGGGATATTCCCGCGGGCCGGGAAGATCGTGAGCGGGCTCGTCGTGGGTGCCCAGCTCCAGGAACACCGCCTCACTCATCGGTCCACACCACCCATCACGGGGTCGATGCTGGCGACCGCGGCGATCACGTCCGCCAGCAGGCCGCCCTCGCACATGGCGGCGACGGACTGCAGGTTGGTGAACGACGGATCTCGGAAATGCACCCGATGCGGTCGGGTCCCACCGTCGGACACGACGTGCACACCGAGTTCACCGCGCGGTGACTCGATGGCCTGGTACACCTGTCCGGCCGGTACCCGGAACCCCTCGGTCACCAGTTTGAAGTGATGGATCAGCGATTCCATCGACCCACCCATGATCTTCGCGATGTGTTCGGGTGAGTTACCCATCCCGTCGGGGCCGACGGTCAGGTCGGCAGGCCACGCGATCTTGCCGTCGGCCACCATCACCGGACCGGGTTCGAGGCGCTCGAGACACTGCTCGACGATCCGCAGGGACTCGGTCATCTCCTTGACCCGGATCAGGTACCGCCCATAAGCATCACACCCGGTGTCGGTGATCACGTCGAAGTCGTAGTCCTGGTAGCCGCAGTACGGTTCCGAGCGGCGCAGATCGTGTGGCAACCCGGTCGCCCGCAAGATGGGGCCGGTGACACCCAGCGCCATACACCCGGTCAGGTCCAGGTACCCGATGCCCTGCGTCCGCGCTTTCCAGATATAGTTGTCGCTCAACAGGTTCTCCAAGTCGCGCAGTTTGCCCGGCAGCACGTCGAGGAGTTCGCGGATCTTCCCGACCGCGTCCGGTGGCATGTCCTGGGCGAGTCCACCGGGGCGGATGTAGGCATGGTTCATCCGCAACCCGGTGATGGTCTCGAACACGTCGAGGATCAGTTCCCGTTCACGGAAGCCGAAGAGCATCGCGGTGACCGCACCGAGTTCCATCCCGCCGGTGGCCAACGCGACAAGATGTGAGGAGACGCGGTTCAGCTCCATCAACAACACTCGGATGACTGTGGCGCGCGGCGGGATGTCGTCGGTGATGTCCAGCAATCGTTCCACCGCGAGGCAGTAGGCGGTCTCGTTGAAGAAGGGTGCGAGATAATCCATCCGGGTCACGAACGTGACCGCCTGGGTCCACGTGCGGAACTCCAGGTTCTTCTCGATACCGGTGTGCAGGTAGCCGATTCCGCAGCGCGCCTCGGTGACCGTCTCACCGTCGATCTCCAGGATGAGTCGGAGCACCCCGTGCGTCGAGGGGTGCTGTGGGCCCATGTTGACGACTATGCGTTCGTCGCCGAGGTCGTCCTGCTCGTCACGGTCGGTGACGGCCGCGACCACCTCGTCCCAGTCTCCACCGCTGACGGTGTAGTCGCGGTCGGGTGGTGGCCCGACGGCGTGGTCGGTCACGCTCGACATCAGATGTCCGAACTCATCAGGGCTGCAGATCCTCTCAGTTGTACGAGCGCCGCCGGTCGGGTGGTGGTATCTGGGCGCCGTGGTACTCCACCGGGATGCCGCCGAGCGGGTAGTCCTTACGTTGTGGATGGCCCACCCAGTCGTCGGGCATCTCGATGCGCGTCAACGAGGGGTGGCCGTCGAAGACGATGCCGAAGAAGTCCCAGGTCTCCCGCTCGTGCCAGTCGGTGGTCGGGTACACGTCGAACAGCGACGGGATGTGTGGATCGGTATCGGGTACCGAGACCTCGAGGCGGAGCCGATGCCCGTGGGTGATCGACTGCAGCGGGTACACCGCGTGCAGTTCCCGACCATGTTCGGATGGGTGGTGTACGCCGCTCACCCCCAGACAGAGTTCGAAGCGGAGAGCCGGATCGTCGCGCAGCACCGCGGCCACTCGGGGCAGCGCGGCGGCCGCGACGTGCAGGGTGAGTTCCCCGCGGAACACCACCACGCCCTCGATGCAGTCGCCGAGGTCGATGCCCTCGGCATCCAGGGATTCGGCGAGCCGCGCAATGGCACCGTCGAACCAACCGCCGTAGGGCGGAGGTGTGCTGCCGGGCAGCAGGATCGGACGGATCAATCGGCCGTAGCCGGAGGTGTCGCCGCTGCCCTGCGAACCGAAGAGGCCGCGTCGCACCCCGACCATCTCCTGACGTGGTGACCGCACGGCGTCGGATGAATCCACCTCGTCATCGCTCATCGGCGCGTCCCGGCGAACTCGAGGTCGACCGTCGTGGGGGTCCGGGCGGCCAGCGCCGCGCGTTCGGCGGCCTCGACCGCGGCGGCTCGGTCGGCACCGAGCGGCATCTGCTGGATCTTGTCGTGCAGGGTCAGGATGGCGTTGAGCAGCATCTCCGGCCTCGGCGGGCAGCCGGGAAGGTAGATGTCGACCGGGACCACGTGGTCGACACCCTGCACGATCGCGTAGTTGTTGAACATGCCGCCGGACGATGCGCAGACGCCCATCGCGAGAACCCATTTGGGCTCGACCATCTGGTCGTAGATTTGTCGCAGCACCGGGGCCATCTTCTGGCTGACCCGGCCGGCCACGATCATCAGGTCGGCCTGACGCGGCGAGGCACGGAAGGCCTCCATGCCGAACCGGGCGATGTCGAAGCGTCCGGAGCTGGTGGCCATCATCTCGATGGCGCAGCACGCCAGACCGAAGGTCGCGGGCCACAGCGATCCCTTGCGCATGAAACCGGCCAGATCCTCCACGGTGCTCAGCAGGAATCCACTCGGTAGCTTCTCCTCCAGACCCATGGTGACCTCCTGATCGGTGTCCGGTGTCGAACGATCCTTTGCCCCAAGCTCCCCGTGTCAGCGGTGGTGGCGATTCAGTCCCAGCTCAGACCACCGCGACGCCATTCGTAGGCGTAGGCGACGGACACGTTGACGACGAACACGACCATCGCGATCAGCCCGAACGTGCCCAGCGCGTCGAAGTGCACGGCCCACGGGTAGAGAAAGACGATCTCGATGTCGAAGATGATGAACAGCATGGCGGTGAGGTAGTACTTCACCGGGATGCGTTGCACGATCGCGGCGCGACCGTCGGCGCCCTCGCCCGGATGGCGCATGGGCTCGATTCCACATTCGTACGCCTCGAGTTTCGCGCGATTGTGCCGCCGTGGTCCCACCACCGATGCCACCACGGCGGAGAACACGGCGAAGATCACCGCTATGGATCCCAGCACGAGGATCGGTACGTAGGCGTTCACGCGCGGCTGCCTCCTTCCAGCACAGCGCGGCGGCGGGCCGTCACGACGATCGACGTCCCGGTCGAGAGGGCTGTACGGACGTGCGCACCACACTGTGACTTGTGACACACACTACGACCGACCACGGGCATGCGTCGACCTTTCGCCCACTTCGGGCGCGTCCGTCGATTGCGGTGCGGGGGAACCCGCAGGTGGATCGAGATGCGTGGGTCAGCGCCGCAGCGCCGACACCACGGCGTCGGTGAGAACGAACGGGTCGATCGGGTGGGGTACCACGGCCTCCGCACGCGACCAGTCGGCCAACCAGCGGTCGGCGGCACGACCGATCAACACGACCACGGGAGGGCAGTCGTCGATCTCGTCTTTGAGCTGTTTGGCGATGCCGAGTCCGCCGACGGGGGCCGCCTCACCGTCGAGGATGACCAGATCGACAGTGTGTGAATCCAATTCGCGGATGACCACCGCAGCCGTGGCGACCTCACGAAAGGTGAGGGGCGCGAGATCTGGGTGTGGGCGTTCTCCGAGACCGTCGATCACCTGACGTCGGGTGTCCGCATCGTCGGAGTAGACGAGAACGGTGAGTGAATCGAGGCGGTTGGACCGCTGTGGATTGTCGGTCCCGGTCGGCGCATCGCTCACGCGGCGATGCTACCGCCGACCCTGCCGCGACGGACCGTGGTGTCGAGGGCGTGTGGGCATCACTCGGGCAGGAAGCCGAAGGCGTCGTCGCCCTTGGTGCATCGCGCGAGGACGCCCTCGGTCTCGGAGGGGCCGCACTCCCACCCGTTGATCGTCGCGGGTTTGGCGAGAGCGATCTTGGGACCGAACTCGGTCGCGACCGGCATCACCACGTCGCAACCGGAGGTTCCGCTGAGCACGACGACCCGCAGTGCGCCCTCCGGCCCGTTGGCGGTGCCGCATCGGGTTCCGCTGATGTTCGGGGCCTCCTTGGACGGCGGGACGGATGTGGCCGGCGGCAGCGTCGGTCCGGGAACCGCCCGCGCGTCGGGGTCGGGCTGATCGGAGGAGGTGGCGCTCTCCGGCGAGCTGCCGCTGGACGACGCCACGGTGGCGGTGCTGCTGCCTGCCGACTGCGCAGACGTGCCACCGGTGTCGTCACCACAGGCGACGACGGTCAGGGTGACCGCAGCGGCGCAACCGGCCAGTGCGGCGGCGGACCGGAGGACGGGTGCGCGGCCGGACCGGGATCGGGTGCGTGCGGTCTTCGACAGGTGCGATCGCATGCCCCCACGGTAGGGGACGGCGTCGTCGGGGTGGCCGGGGCCGACCGATGAGGGTCCCGTGTGGCATGGGTCACTGCCTGTATAGGGTGTGATCGACGACAAAAACCTGCAGACGCGCGCAACATTGCAGTCGGCTGCAAGTTCCGTACCGTGGTGATGTGAATTCGCTGAAGGTCGTCGGGCTGCGTGAGACGAAGAAGGACGCCACGCGCCGTGCGCTGGCCGCCGCGACCCTGCGCATCGTCACCGACCGCGGCTTCGAGGCCGCGACCGCCGACGCCGTATCGGCCGAGGTCGGGGTGTCGCCGCGTACGTTTCACAACTACTTCGCGAGCAAAGAGGACGCGCTGTCGTTCTACATCGAGCAGATCGCCGAGCGACTGCTTGCCGCGCTCGAGGAGGTCACGCCCGGGGCGCCGTTGATCGGCGCCATGGAGGACGCACTGGCGTCCATCGCCTGCAGCAGCGGTGAGCGGCCCGCCGAACTGCTCACCCTGTTGCGCCTGATCGAGACCGAGCCGTCGATGACCGCCCACTGCCGTGGCGGGCAGGACGAGGCCGGCATCGACGAGCGCTTCGAGGCACTGGTGGCCCGACACGTGGCGGCGTCCCCGGTTCGCGACGCCCTGTACCCACGGCTGGTGGTCAACGTCGGCGTCGTCGCAGCCCGGACCGCACTCGAGGTGTGGACCGATCGCAATCCGACCGGGGTGCAATTGCGGACGGTGATCCGGCGCGCATTCGCCCAATTGGCGTTCGGCTTGGCCGCACCCCCGACGGCGGACGCCGCGGTCCCGGACTGACCGCCTCCCGTCATCACCACAACACCGACCGACCTCCCGCACGCTCCGACAGAACGGATCCACCGCACATGGCGACCTTTCTCTACCGAATCGGCAAATGGTGTTTCGGCAATCGCTTCAAGGTCATCGGCATCTGGCTGCTGCTGCTCGTGGGTATGGGGGTCGCCGGTACCGCTCTGAGCGGACCCACCAGCGAATCGTTCTCCATCCCCGGCATCCCGTCGGAGAAGGCGCAGAACCTGATGAAGGAGCGATTCCCCGACAAACCGGGATTCGAGGACTCGGTGACGGTCAAGTACGTCATCAAGGCACCTGCCGGAACCAGCCTCGAACAGCAGCGCTATCAGGACGCGATCAACGCGATGGTCGACGGGATGAAGTCCTTCGACGGGGTGAAGAAACCGGAGTCGATCGTCAACCCGTTCGTCGGGTACGGCACCGAGGCCAAGCCCGGGCCGCTGCGGCAGGCCACGGTCGAGTTCCAGGAGAAGAAACTGAACCTCGCCCCGGCCGCGGCCCAGCAGGTCGCCGACGCGGGGTCGCCCATCAACACCGACGGGACCGTTGCCCAGCTCGGAACGGGTTTCGACGTCAAGGCCGCCGACGACGTCACCGCCAGAGCTCACGATCAGATGACGGCCGTCGCCGACCAGGCCCGCGCCGCCGGTCTCACCGTGGCCATGAACGGGACCGCGACGCAGTCGAACGACTTCGGCGGTGCCTCGGAGTTGATCGGGCTGGCGGTCGCCGCGGTGGTCCTGATCCTGACCTTCGGCTCGCTGGTGACCTGGGGGATGCCGATCCTGTCGGCCATCGTCGGTGTGGGTATCGGCACCTTCGGGGTGTCGGTGGCGACCGGCTTCATCGATCTGAGCTCGCAGACCCCGATCCTGGCGACCATGATCGGCCTGGCCGTGGGTATCGACTACGCCTTGTTCATCGTGTCGCGATACCGGCACGAGCTGCTCACCGCCGACACCCGTGCCGAGGCCGCGGGCCGGGCTCTCGGGACCGCCGGGTCGGCTGTGGTGTTCGCCGGTCTGACGGTGCTGATCGCTCTGGCGGCGTTGTCCATCGTCAACATCCCGTTCCTCACCGCGATGGGATTGGCGGCCGCCGGGACCGTGCTGACGTCGGTGCTGGTCGCCCTGACGCTGCTGCCCGCCCTGCTCGGGTTGTTCGCGGGTAAGGCATTCGCCGGACGGTTGCGCTTCCTCAACCCGCCGGACGTGCAGAAGACCGACACCCCACGTCGCTCCAACGGGCGGCGCTGGGTGGGTCAGGAGTCGCGACGACCTGCGCTGTTCGCCGTCCTCGGTGTCGTGCTGCTCGCGGTGATCGCCATCCCACTGACGGGGTTGCGATTGTCGCTGCCCAACGACGGCACCAGCGACCCGGGCACCTCACAGCGACAGGCCTACGACCTCATCGCCGACGGATACGGTGCCGGTTACAACGGTCCTCTGGTGGTGGTCGCCGACGGCCGCGGAATTGACGCACCGGCCCAGCGCATCGACGCCTACAACGCGTTGACCAAACAGATCGCCGGGATGAAAGACGTGCGCAGCGCGCAGATCTCGGCGGGTGACCTGACCGCGAACGCCGACACCGCATCCATCTCGGTCATCCCGCGCAGCGCCCCGAGTGAGACCGCGACCCAGGATCTGGTGAAGGACCTCCGCGGCCAGGAGGGTGGCGTGCAGTCGCGGTTGCAGGTGTCCTACGGGGTGACAGGACAGACGGCGATCGAGAACGACGTCTCCGAGCGCCTACAGGACTCCCTGCTGCCGTATCTGCTGGTGGTCGTGGGCCTGGCGTTCCTGCTGCTGATCCTGGTGTTCCGGTCCATCCTGGTTCCGCTGACCGCAGCGCTGGGCTTTCTGCTCAGTGTCGCGGCCACCTTCGGTGCGACGGTCGCGATCTTCCAGCGCGGTGACCTCGGCTTGATCGGCAACCCGCAACCGATCGTCAGCTTCCTGCCGATCTTCCTGATCGGGATCGTGTTCGGCCTGGCCATGGATTATCAGGTGTTCCTGGTCACCCGGATGCGCGAGGAGTACGTGCACGGCGCCGGTGCGCGTGACGCGGTGGTTCGGGGATTCGGTCACAGCGCGCGGGTGGTCGCGGGCGCGGCGGCGATCATGATGTCGGTGTTCGCGGCCTTCATGCTGCAGGACATGTCGTTCATCAAGTCGATGGGCTTCGCGCTGGCCGTGGCGGTCTTCTTCGACGCGTTCGTGGTGCGGATGACCCTCATCCCGGCTGTGCTCACCCTGCTCGGTGACAAGGCCTGGTGGATCCCGAGGTGGTTGGACCGGATCCTGCCGCAGGTGGACGTGGAAGGTGATCAGCTGACGAAGTACCTCGCCGCACGCTCCGGCGACGGTGACGAGAAGCGCGAGCTCATCGGCACCCGATGACCCGCGTGGCCGACGGTCGTCGTCGGTCGGGAATTGGTCCGGCCGGTGCCGGACTGCGAAGATGCTGACGTGAGCGAACCGATGGGTCACGGCCTGCCCGCCGATGCGGCGTTCCGCGTGCAGGCTCGGCTGCCCGGGACGCTTGGTCGTGTCGGGGTGCTGGTCACTCCGCACGGTGAGATCCGCACTCCGGCCTTCGTCCCGGTGGGGACCAAGGCGACGGTGAAAACCGTGCTGCCGGAGTCGGTCGCCGCGGTCGGAGCGCAGGCGGTGCTCGCGAACGCGTATCACCTGTACCTGCAACCCGGTTCGGAGATCGTCGACCTCGCGGGCGGATTGGGCCGCTTCATGAACTGGTCGGGACCCACCTTCACCGACAGCGGTGGTTTCCAGGTGATGTCGCTGGGCGCGGGGTTCAAGAAGGTCATCGCGATGGACGTGACCGGATTGCAGGACGACGCGGTGATCGCGGAGGGCAAGGAACGTCTGGCTCTCGTCGACGACGACGGGGTGACCTTCAAGTCGCACCTCGACGGTTCGCGACATCGGTTCACCCCGGAGAGTTCGATGCGAATCCAGCACGAGTTGGGCGCGGACATCATCTTCGCCTTCGACGAACTGACCACGTTGATGAACACCCGTGCGTATCAGGTGGACTCGCTGGAACGGACCCGACAGTGGGCCATCCGCTGCCTGATCGCGCACAACGACCTGAGCCGGGAACGTACGCACCGGCCGTTGCAGTCCTTGTGGGGTGTATTGCAGGGGGCGCAGTACGAAGACCTGCGACGCAAGGCCGCTCGCGACCTCGCCGAGATCAGTGACCGCGACGTCGATGCCGGCGGGCGGGGATTCGGCGGATACGGAATCGGCGGTGCGCTGGAGAAACAGAATCTCGGCACGATCGTTCGTTGGGTGAACGAAGAACTGCCGGAGCACAAACCGAAACATCTGCTGGGGATCAGCGAACCCGACGACATCTTCACCGCGATCGAGAACGGGGTGGACACCTTCGACTGCGTGTCCCCCTCCCGGGTGGCGCGCAACGGTGCCATCTATTCGCGCGACGGTCGGTACAACATCACCAACAGCCGTTTCAAGCGCGACTTCGGGCCGTTGGACCCGGAGGTCGAGAACTACACGTCGCGGTACAGCCGCGCCTATATCCACCACCTGTTCAAGGCCAAGGAGGGGCTGGCGTCGACGCTGTGCACCATCCACAACGAGCACTTCATCGTGAGCCTGGTTGACCGCGCGCGACAAGCAATCATCGACGGCGACTATGAGGCCTTCCGTGACGACTTCCTCGGCCGGTACTACGCGGGAGCGCACACCTGAGGTTGCGAGAACACAACGGTTCTCCTCGGTTGGGTTGTTTTCCTTCCGTGCGGGCCGCGGGCCGTCTATACAGTGAGGGTCCCGCGGAACACAGACGATGCGTCGTCCGTGCCCGCGGTCGTCACCGCATGATCATCGGCTGGACCGGAAAGGGACCCCCATGACCAGCAACACGCCGCCCGGCAACGAACCGCCCCAGAACGACCCGTACCGCAATCCTTACGGGGGTGGACAACCAGGTGGGCAGGGCGAGCGCCCCGACCTGAACAAGCCCGGCGAAGGCTACCCGCAACAGGGTTATCCTCAGGGTTCATACCCCCAGGAGGGATACCCCCAACAGGGTTCATACCCACCTCCGGGCCAGCAGGGCGGTTACCCGTCCGGCTCGTACCCACCACCGCCCGGCCAGTATCCACCGCAGGGACAGCCGGGCTACGGGGGGTTCCCCGGCGGCAATGAGGGGCTGGCGCCGAGCGGGCAGTTCTCCATCGGTGACGCCCTGAGTTACGGCTGGAACAAGTACAAGAGCAATGCCGGATCGTGGATCGCCGTGATCCTGTTGGGCGTGGTGGTGAGCGCGATCATCAACTTCGCGTTCAGCGGTTTCGACGTCGGCAACGTCTCGGGTGGCTTCACCCTCGGCACCGACAGCGACGTCTCCGTCGGAACGTCGATCCTGTCGATCATCGGCAGCGTTGTGTCATTCGTGGTGTCGACACTGTTCCAGGCCGCGTACACGCGTGGCGCGCTGAGCGAGGTCGACGGCACCAAGCCGTCGGTCGGGGCGTTCTTCCGATTCCACAACGTCGTCACCGTGATCGTGGTCAGCATCATCGTCGGCCTGCTGACCGGCGTCGGCTTCATTCTGTTCATCTTGCCCGGCATCATCGTGGCGTACCTGACCTATTACTCGCTGACCTTCGTCATCGACCGCCAGCAGGGTGCGATCGATGGCATCAAGTCGAGCTTCCGACTGACCACGCAGAACGTCGGGCAGCTGCTGCCTCTGGCCATCGTCTGCGTGCTCCTCAACATCGTCGGCTTTCTGGTCTGCCTCGTCGGTCTACTGGTGACCGTCCCGGTCACCCTGATCGCCGGGGTGTACGCATATCGCACCCTCACCCAGGGGCCGGTCTCACCACCGACCGTCTGACACTGCTGGGGTCGAACACCCACGGTTGACGCGGTAGCAGCGCGGGGTCGAATCGCGTGAGCAGGTCGCTCGCGGTGACGGATTCACCGCGTGCGGCAAGACCCAGGGACTCCGCGATCACCGACACCGCCACGGGCGCGGTGACCCCCGCGGCCGCGAGGTCCGCGAGGGTCACCGCGCCGTCGCGTTTGGCCAGTCGGACGCCCTCGCGGTTGAGAGCCATCGGCACATGGGCATACGTCGGGACGGCGATGTCCAGCAATGCGGCCAGATACGCCTGCCGGGGTGTCGAGGAGAGCAGATCGTCACCCCGGACCACCTGATCGACGCCCTGCGCGGCGTCGTCGACGACCACCACCAGGTTGTAGGCGGGCGTTCCATCGTTGCGCCGCAACACCAGATCGTCCACCGCACCTGTGTACTCACCGTGCAACAGATCGGTCACCGTCATGTGCTGCACCGACGACCGTAGTCGCAGCGCGGGCGGCCGGTTGCCTGCCCGCCGTTCGGCGAGTTCGGCCCCGGTCAGGTTTCGGCAGGTACCCGGGTACGCGCCCGCGGGTGTGTGGGGAGCCGCAGGCGCCTCCAGGATCTCGCGGCGGGTACACCAACACTCGTAGGTCAATCCGCGTGCGGTGAGGGTCTCGATGGTGTTGTCGTAGAACGACCGTCGGTCCGATTGTCGTACCACGGGAGGCTCCCAGTCGATGCCCAGCGCGCGCAGGTCGTCGAGTTGTCGTTCGGCGGCACCGTGCGCGACCCGGTCCAGATCCTCCATCCGTAGCACGAATCCGCGGTCGGTGTGTCGGGCGAACAACCAGGCCAGTAGTGCGGTGCGCAGATTGCCGATATGGAGGTCACCCGACGGGGAGGGTGCGTACCGACCGACACCGACATCTGTTGGGATCACAGGTGTCTCACGAGACCAGACCCGGCACGATGTCGTCGAGCCGGTAGGTCAGGGGTCGTTCCAGTTGTTCATAGGTGCACGACTCGGGGGTGCGGTCGTCACGCCAGCGGATGAAGTGGGCGAGATGACGAAAGCGATCACCCTCCATGTGTTCGTATTTGACCTCCATCACCTGCTCGGGACGCAACGCCACGAACGAGAGGTTCTTGGTCGCGTTCCACCGGCTGACTGCACCCGGCAGTCGTTGCCCCGCATGGGCGTCGGTATTCGCCCACTCCTGCCACGGGTGGTTGTCGCCCTCGCGCATGAGCAGCGGCTCGAGCTCACCGACCAGCTCAGCACGCCGTTTGGCGGTGAACGCCCCGACCACCCCGACGTGCTGCAGTCGTCCGGTCTCGTTGTAGAGGCCGAGCAACAGCGAGCCGATCAACGGTGTCTCCTCTGTCGACGTCTTGTGCCATCGGAAACCGGCCACCACGCAGTCGGCGGTCCGGGTGTGCTTGATCTTGAACATGGTTCGTTTGTCCGGCTGATAGATGCCGTCGAGCGGCTTGGCGATCACCCCGTCCAGCCCCGCACCCTCGAATTCGGTGAACCACCGCTGCGCGGTGTCGACGTCGGCGGTCGTCGGCGTCAGATGCACCGAGGAGCCGGCGGCGGACAGTGCGGTGGTGAGTGCTTCGCGGCGTTCGGCGAACGGTCGGCCGGTGTAGTCGTCGTCGCCGAGGGCGAGCAGGTCGAAGGCGATGAACGAAGCGGGCGTCTTCTCCGACAGCATGGTCACCCGGGATGCGGCCGGATGGATGCGCTGCTGCAGCGCATCGAAATCCAGGCCGTCGTCGGTGGCGATGACGATCTCTCCGTCGATCACACAGCGTTCGGGCAGTTCGGCGACGATGGCGTCGACGAGTTCCGGAAAATAGCGGGTCATCGGCTTCTCGTTGCGGCTGCCCAGCTCGACCTCGTCGCCGTCGCGGAAGACCAGCGACCGGAAACCGTCCCACTTCGGCTCGTAGGAGGCGCCGGGCGGGATCGTCGTCACCGCCTTGGCCAGCATCGGCGAGACCGGTGGCATCACAGGAAGCTGCATGGCACACATTGTCGCCCGTGAATGGGGAACACAGGTAACTTCGAACACACCGACCACGCGTCCGACGTCTGCGAAAGGTTCCCCACCGATGGCCAAGGCACCCGCGGAAGAGCTCGATGTGGACGGGGTCGCGGTCCGACTCTCGAACCCGGACAAGATCTACTACCCGCGGTTGGGGGCGGACGGTGGTCGCAAACGCGACCTGGTGGAGTACTACCGGACCGTCGCATCGGGTGGCGCACTCCTCGGTGCGCTGCGGGACCGCCCGACGTTCTTGCAGCGCTTTCCCGACGGGGTGGAGGGTGAGGAGATCTACCAGAAGCGAATCGCCGCCAAACATCCCGATCACGTCCAGTCCACCGGGATCACCTTCCCGTCGGGTCGCACCGCGGACGCCATCCGCGTCACCAACGCCGCCGACATCGTGTGGGCCGCCAACCTGGGGACGATCACCTTTCATCCGTGGCCGACCATCGCGCCCGACAACGACCACCCCGACCAGCTGCGGATCGACCTCGACCCACAGCCCGGTACCGACTTCGCCGACGCCCGCACGGTGGCCATCGACCTGGTGCGACCGTTGCTGGAGGAGTGGGGACTGACCGCGTTCGCCAAGACATCGGGGGGCCGAGGCATCCACATCTACGCGCCCATCGAGCCGCGGTGGGACTTCATCCAGACCCGGCGCGCGGTCATCGCGATCGCGCGGGAACTGGAGCGTCGCGATCCGGAGCGCGTCACCACCTCGTGGTGGAAGGAGGAGCGCGGTGAGCGGATCTTCATCGACTTCAACCAGGCCGCCCGCGATCGGACGATGGCGTCGGCGTACTCGGCGCGCAAGACCCCGATCGCGACCGTGTCCACACCACTGACCTGGGACGAACTGGCAGATGCGGACCCCGACGACCTCACCATCGCCACGGTGCCGGATCTGCTGACGAAGCGCCCCGATCCGATGGGCGACATCGCCGACCACCGGGCGTCGCTGGAGCCGGTGCTCGATCAGGTGGCGAGGGACGAGTCCGCCGGCCTGGGCGATCTGCCGTACCCGCCCAGTTATCCGAAGATGCCGGGTGAGCCGAAGCGGGTGCAACCGTCGCGGGACACGGACCGGGCGCGCTGAGCGCGAGACGCGTCAGGTAAGCAGTCGCTCGAGCGCTTCGGTCCACTGACGGTCGCGGATGCGGTCGAACCGACGTCGGCAGGCCATGACGGCGAGGTGCGCCAACGCCGCGACCAGCAACAGTCCGCCGATGATGACCACCACGGCGGTGGTCGTCGGATCAGCGGGTGGAACGGCTCGGGTCGGAAAACCCCTGGCGTCGACGTTGAGCGGGATCTTGGTTCCAGCCGCGGTTCCGGGTGCGACGGTGAGCAGACCTGATCGGGTAGTGCCGTCCCACCGCCAGTGTGCGCGCACCCGACTCGTGGAACTGGCGGAGGCGGCGGGGTTGGTTGCGACAACGGGATTCGTGGTGGCCGTGGCCCGCGATGAGGTGTCGGTGGTCGCGGTGACCGTGGTGGTCGTGAGCTGCGACGTCGACGAGTTCTGGGTCGCCGTATAGGCGAAGAATCCGGGGACGAGAGCGAATCCCGCCGCGAGCAGGGTGCAGACGGCGATCAGTCGCTGAACGCGGCGCTGTGCGATGTCCACCGGGCGGACGAGCGGATGGGAGAGCGACGACGACACCGAAGGATCGCGGAGAAACTGTCGCTTGCTCTCGTCGTTCATCGTCGGTCAGCTTTCTCACCCGGGTCACGACCGACACGCTGCGGCGGCCGCCTCGTTGTTCAGGCTAATCGAGAAGGAAATGACATGTCATCGGCGGTGCGTGCGAACCTGACCACAGCCGCCGGGTTCGCTCAGACCTGCGGTGGCGACATCGAATCGGTGGCCGATTCGATGTCCGAGAACACCGGGTACTCGGCGCCGGGAGTCATCCGAGTCGGGGCGTCGGAGGGCTCGTCGGCGGACGGGTGGGAAAACAGATCACTCATGCGGAGATCCTTTCGGAGGTGAGGGGGAGCGCGACACACACGAGGGCTGTGAAAGACGTGCGGCGGCCGTGACGACCGTGAGATGCACCGACTCATCCCAGAGATGATGATGGTCCCGGAGGGAGCGATGATGTCGCGAGTGCGCGCGCTCTGACGGCGACAGTACACCCGTGGCCTGAGATAACCGATGAGGTCGGCACTCGAGAGCCGTTTCTCCTCGTCGCCCGCGCGGTGAGAAGCGTACCCCCGGGTGCGTCCGGCTCGACGGGGTGTGGACTCCGGCGCCGGCGCGCGACTCTGCCGAGGAACGGCCGCCGATCGCTCACGGGCAGCGGTTGCGTCGAGTGCGCATCTGGTGACGCCGTGCTGACCGGTGTGCAACGGCCCCGTACGCGGTGCAGGTCATGGTGGTCGGATGAACTCGGTGCCGTCACCCACAGTCGACGTCAATGCGGGGGGACACCGCGTCGCGGAGCTGACCATCGCTGACATGCGTCGCGTGGTCAGCGAACGTATCGCGCCCCTGCGGCCACAACCGGTACCGACGCACGCGGCGATGGGTGCCGCGCTCGCAGAGCCGTTACGACCTCAATCCGTCTTCCCGCCCGCTGACACCTCCGCCATGGACGGCTTCGCCGTGAGTGGGCCGGGGCCATGGCATGTTCTCGACGGCGCGGTCACGGCGGGCTCTGAACGTCCCCGCCCTCTCGCGGACGGGACCGCGACGGTCATCGCCACCGGTGCGTTGGTTCCGCCCATGACGTCGTTCGTGCTTCGCCGGGAGAACGCCCGCCAGTTGTGGGGTGGCCGGTTGGTGGACGTTGCGGGTCGTCGACCAGGAATCGGTAACGACATCCGCCGTCGTGGCGAGAACTGGACGCTCGACTGCGTGCTGGCACGAGCAGGGACGGTCGTCGGACCGGCGGTCATGTCGGCGGCCCTGACCGCAGAACGTACGACATTGACTGTGCGTGGGCCTCTTCGGGCTCAGGTCGTGATCACCGGCGATGAGATCAGCACCGCAGACGGACTGCGCCCGGGGCAGACGCGAGACAGCCTCGGACCCGTGCTGCCGACCTGGTTACGGGACATCGGATACGCCCAAACCGCGACAGAATATCGGTCCGACCGTGAATTCCGGGACGATTCGATCGTCGCATCCGCCGACGCACCGGTCATCTTCGTGGTGGGCGGCACCGGTCACGGTGCCAGCGATCATCTGCGCAGCGTGCTGCATCGTCTCGGGGCCGAGATCATTGCGGACCGGATCCTCTGTCGCCCAGCCGGATCTCAGTTGCTTGCACTGCTACCCGACGGACGGGTGATCGTCGGTATCCCCGGCAACCCCCTGGCCGCCGTCACCGCGATCATGACCACCGGTCGGGCCGTGGCGCACTCGCTACTCGGAATCAGCGTTGCCCCGGTACGAGGACGTCTCACTGCTGCGGTGCGGTCGGGCACAGGCCCGGCGCGGATCTACCCCGCCGTGCAACGTGCAGACGGTGCTTGGGACATCGACCCCTGCACCCGTACCGCGCATCTTGCCGGATTGATCAACCGGACGGCGCTCGCGGTTGTAGAGGGATCGGGCCCGTCACCGACTGCCGAGATCATTCGATTTCATGCCATGTGACGGTCTCGGTGCGATTCTGGCTGACGCCCGAACGGCCACCGGGTTGCACCTTGCGCCTGCTATGTGGTCCTGGCGGTCACCGACGTGGTGTCGGTGACGTAACGACCACCCTTCTTGTCGCCTACGGTCACCAAACGTGGGTGCGGGAGCCGGGTGCCATTCTCGGACAGGGCCAGCAGCAGCGGCCGACCGCCGAAGAAAGCCTCACCGAGCGTGACGTCGGCCGCGTAACTGTCGGTGCCGGTCACGGTCAACACCGATGTGAAGGCGGGAGGGAAGACTCCGACGGCACCCAGCGCGACGGCGAGATCGGGGCCGACGAACGTACGAGACGTCGTCACGCCGGATGCGTTGAAAGACACGGTTTCGCGGTGCTGGGGTAGTCGTGCGAGTACCGTGCTCGGCACGGTCACGGTGCGGTTCCCCTCGACGACATCGACACCGCCTGCCGATGCGGTGACCGGACCCGGGGGCGTGAGAGAGACCTCGACGCGGCTCACGCCGAAGACGGATCGTGCCGCTGTCCGGTCGCCCGGCACAACGAGATCTGCGCGTGTCGTTGCACTGCCGGATGTGGCACTCGTGAGGACGGCGGGATGATCACCGAATCCCGCATCGAGTTCACCGAGCGTGAAGGTCACCGCGCGACCGATACCCCGCACCGTGACGGCGACCCGCAGCAGAGGGTTCTTTCCCGCATCCAGCCGAGGACTGCCCTTGGTGACCAGTGTCTGCAACGACACCCCCGCGACCGACGTGCCGGGTGCCCGGGTCGAAGCGACCGATACCTGGGGCAGCGCATCGAGAGCCTCCAACGAATACGTTGCCGGATCGGTCACCGCGCCCGACACCGTCACCGACGAACCGACGGAGAACACCGGTGCAGCGCCGACGGCGGCGGTCGAGACCGACACGGTACCCACGACGGCAAGCGCACCGATGACAAGTGAACGAAGCATCGCGGCCTCCCGACACCGATTCCGCGCAACCGCGGTGGCCGAACACTACCGTGTATGCATCCGCGACCTGCGGTGAAGTGGGGTCGCGGGCTCCGAATCCCGACGGTCGCCGGCGTCCATGTGGCGGAGGATAGGGGATTCGAACCCCTGAGGGCTGTTAACCCAACCCGCGTTCCAGGCGAGCGCCATAGGCCACTAGGCGAATCCTCCGTCGGGAATGATAGCCGTGACCGTGGTGGCGACCAAAAACGACCAGCACAGGACAGGGTGCGGACCGCGACGGAGTGACGGTCTACAATCGTTCACGGATCCCGCGCGGCGTGCATCCTGTGAACTCCCCCAGGGCCGGAAGGCAGCAAGGGTCAGCGGGCTCTCTCGGGTGCGCGGGGTCCCCTACTTCAAGGGATCGCGATCCACAGGCGCAGCCGAGAGGTCACCGTGAATTTTCACGCACTCAGTGTCGACCAGCTCTCCTCCGCCCGTGACGACCTGCAGGATCTCTATCGCGCTCTCCGTGACGCCGGACTCTCGCTCGACCTCACCCGCGGCAAACCGGCCGTCGACCAGCTCGACCTGTCCAACGAGCTGTTGTCGCTACCCGGAGGCGACGACTATCGCACCGCAACCGGTGCCGACACCCGCAACTACGGGATGGGCGACGGCATACCCGAGCTCCGCGAGATCTTCGCCGAGATCCTCGGTGTGCCGGTGGCCAACCTGGTCGCCGCGGGCAACTCCAGCTTGGAGCTGATGCACGATGTCGTGAGTTTCGCGATGCTGCACGGGACCGTCGACTCGGATCGACCCTGGGTGCGCGACGAGAAGGTCACGTTCCTGTGTCCGGCGCCGGGTTACGACCGACACTTCGCCATCACCGAAGACCTCGGGGTCGAGATGATCGCGGTGCCCATGTTGCCCAACGGTCCCGACGTGGACCTCTGTGCGCAACTCGTCGCCGACGACCCCACGATCAAGGGCCTGTGGGCCGTGCCGACCTACTCCAATCCGACCGGCATCACCTTCGCCGAGGATGTGGTGGAGCGGCTGATGACGATGCCCGCTGCCGCCCCGGACTTCCGCGTCTTCTGGGACAACGCGTATGTGGTACACACCATCGTCGACGCCGCCCCGCCCGCGCTCCCGGTCCTGCAGATCGCCGATGAGGCCGGCCACCCCAACCGTCCGTTCGTATTCGGATCCACCTCCAAGATCACTTTCGCCGGCGGCGGGATCTCGTTCTTCGCGTCGTCCACCGACAACCTGGACTGGTTCCGCTCGCACATGTCCAAGCGGACCATCGGACCCGACAAGGTGAACCAGTTGCGGCACGCGAAGTTCTTCGGAGACGCCGACGGGGTGCGCGCACACATGCGTAAACACGCCGACCTGTTGGCCCCGAAGTTCCGGCTGGTCCTCGACATCCTCGACGACCGCCTCGGTGACAGCAAGGTCGCGTCCTGGACGGAACCCGAGGGCGGGTACTTCGTGAGCCTCGATGTGATCGACGGCACCGCGGCCAAGGTGATCGAACTCGCCGCCGATGCGGGTATCGCGCTGACCGCCGCCGGTTCGACCTACCCGTACAAGAAGGACCCGTACGACCGGAACATCCGCCTGGCCCCGACCTTCGTGGAGATCGACGACCTGCGTTCGGCGATGGACGGGGTGGCGACCTGTGTGCTGTTGGCGGCGGCGGACGCGCTGCTCGCCGACCAGAACTCCTGACCGACGGTGACGCGCGAGACCACGTCGCCGTACCCGATCCGGGATCTACCCCGCCCCACGGTGGTGGCGGTCGCTTTCGCGGTGCTGGGCGTGCTGGCGGTCTACCTGCAACACGTGATCGTCCCGTACGACACACCGTTCTGGGGACTGTTCTCCAACGGTCTCGACCTCGGGGTGTACCGCGACGGCGCGCGGACCGTCCTCGACGGACAGAAGCTCTACGAGGCCAAACTGCTCGGGGTCATGGACTACACCTACACGCCGATCTCCGCGGTCCTGTTCATGCCGGTCGCATTGATCCCGCTCGGATTGGCCCGGGTGCTGTGGACCGTGGCCATCTTCGTGGCGCTCTACTCGGTGATCGTGTTGGCGTTCCGGCGGTTGGGCTACCGCGTCACCTGGCAGTTGCGGGTGGTCGCGGTGTCGCTGGTGGTCATCTGCACACTGCTCGAGCCGGTGCGCAGCACCATCTGGTTCGGTCAGGTCAACGTCTTCCTGATGCTGCTCATCCTGTGGGATCTGCTCCGTGACTCGGCGCGGACGCGCGGAATCGGGGTGGGCATCGCCGCCGGTATCAAACTGACCCCACTGGTGTTCGTGCTGTACCTGCTGGTGGTGCGCCGACCGCGCGACGCCGCTGTCGCGGTCGCCGGGTTCGTCGGCACCATCGTCATCGGGTTCGTGGTGTTACCCGGTGAATCGACGACGTACTGGTCGGGCACCTTCCTGGACTCGAATCGGGTGGGGCGCCCGGACACGCTGGGTAATCAGTCGATCCGAGGGGCCATCGCCAACCTGGCGCACACCCCCGACCCGAATGTGCTGCTCTGGATCGCGCTGGCCGCGGTCGCGTTGTTCGCCGGGCTGTACACCGCGTGGGTCGCGCACCGGCACGACCGTGAACTCCTGGCGTTGTCGATCGTGGGCATCACCTCGGCGGTGGTCTCGCCGATGTCGTGGGGTCACCACTGGGTGTGGGTGGTCCCGTTGCTGGTCATCGCGCTCGATCACGTACTGCATGCGCGGACCGCTCCCCGCGGGGTACTGACCCTGGGAGCGGTGCTGATCCTGTTGTGCAGCATGTTGGCCTGGCGTACGTACCTTGGCCATCCGATCCTGTTCATCGACACCGTCAAGCCCGACGCCTACCTCACCGGTCTGTTCTTCAAGGCCGGGCCCGACTGGCTGCACTGGTACACCTTCGACCCCTACAACTGGGCGTTCGTCTTCGTGGTGGTGGTGACACTCGTCGACTTCTGGTGGTCGGATCGACGTGCCCACCGGCACCCGGGTCGCGCCGACGACCGCGATGTGGGTACCGGCGACATTTCGCCGCTACCATCCTGACGGTGGAAATCGGAGCGGAGCACGCTGTGGATCGCCTGTGCGGATGACGTCGGACGCCGCGTCCTCACGCGAGTATCCCCGCGGTCGTCCCGACCTGCGGGTCCCGCACAGTGTTCCGCTGCTGGTCGGACTGGTGGCGGCGGCCGCGATCGCGGTGTGGCTGCAGTACCGCTACATCCCGGCGGGCACCCGGTACTGGGGGCTGTTCCACAACGGGATCGATCTCGAGGTCTATCGGGCCGGTGCCCGGCACCTGTATCACGATCAGCCGATCTATCTCGGGCCGGTGCTGGCCCACTTCGAGTACACCTACACCCCGTTCTCGACGATCGTGTTCCAGCCGTTCATCGCGTTCGACCACCACACCGTCCTCGTCGTCTGGTCGGTGTTGATCGGCCTCGCGCTCTGGTGGGTGGTGGTGGCCGCGTTCCGCAGCCTGGGTTATCACATGGACATCTGGCTGATCGTGATGTCGGCCCTACTGGTCGCGGTCTGCACGCTGATGGAACCGGTACGCACGACCATCTGGTACGGACAGATCAACGTCTTCCTGATGGCGTTGGTGATGTGGGATCTGCTACGTCCGGACGGCAGTCGGCTCAAAGGTCTCGGGGTGGGCGTGGCCGCCGGCATCAAGCTGACCCCCGCGATGTTCATCGTCTACCTCGCCGCGACCCGGCGGTGGCGCGCGGTGCTGGTATCGGTGGCGGCGCTGGTGGCCACCATCGTCGCGGGTGCGGCGGTCACCCCGCGCGGGTCGTTGCGGTACTGGACCCACCGGATCTTCGAGTCTCAGCTGGTAGGCGACCCCCGCACGCCCAGCAACCAGTCGATCAACGGGGCGTTGGCGTCCATCTACAACACCTCGACCCCGCCGCAGGCCCTGTGGCTGGTGCTCGCACTCATCGGACTGGTGTTGGGTATCGCTGCGGCCTGGGTCGCGCATCGGCGCGGCGAGGAACTGCTGGCCGTGGCTGTCACCGGGATGACGTCGTCGGTGGTGTCCCCGTTCAGTTGGGGTCATCACTGGGTCTGGTTCGTCCCGCTGTTGGTGTATCTGCTGCATCGCGTGCTCGCCGCCGTGCGGACACGTCGCTGGGTGTCGGCCGCGGCATGGGCGGCGGCGACCTCCGCCCTGTACCTCACCGTGTTCATCTGGAGATTCCACATCCCGCACCCGGTCCACATCGGCCGGTCGCGATTCGCCGAGTTCTACGGCATCGGCCTGTTCATGGTCCCTCGCGACAGCTGGCTCAACTGGTTCTGTGATCAGCCGTATCTGTGGGTGTTCGCGGCCACCGCGGTGACCGTGTTGGTGGGGTGGGCCCCCGCGGTGATCCGCGAGGTCCGGGGTGCGTCCCCGGCACCCGCCGAGGGCTCGGACGTCGGTGCTCGCCGGTAGTGTCGTCGGATGAACCATCCGGCATCGCAACGGAGATCGTAAAGCCTTGGCACTGTATAGGACCTACCGTCCGGCGACGTTCGCCGAGGTCGTCGGGCAGGAACACGTCACCGAGCCGCTGAGCCGTGCCCTGGACGGTGGGCGGGTCAACCACGCGTACCTGTTCTCGGGGCCGCGTGGGTGTGGGAAGACGTCGTCGGCCCGCATCCTGGCCCGCTCGCTGAACTGTGAACAAGGTCCCACCTCGACACCGTGCGGTGTCTGCGATTCCTGCGTGGCGCTGGCGCCCGGTGGCCCCGGCAACCTCGACGTGATCGAGATGGACGCGGCCAGTCACGGCGGTGTGGACGACACCCGTGAACTGCGCGATCGTGCGTTCTTCGCCCCGAGCAGTTCGCGATATCGGGTGTTCATCATCGACGAGGCGCACATGGTGACCAGTGCCGGCTTCAACGCGCTGCTGAAGATCGTCGAGGAGCCGCCGGAGCACCTCATCTTCATCTTCGCGACCACCGAGCCGGAGAAGGTGCTCCCGACCATCCGCTCGCGCACCCACCACTATCCGTTCCGGTTGCTGCCGCCCGCGGTGATGCGCCGCCTGTTGGAGTCCATCTGCGGCAAGGAGGGTGTCACCGTCGATCAGGCGGTGTACCCGCTGATCATCCGGGCAGGTGGTGGCTCGCCGCGCGACAGTCTCAGCGTGCTCGACCAACTGGTGGCCGGCGCGGACGAACGCGGGGTCTCCTACGACCGCGCGCTGGCTCTGCTCGGGGTCACCGACGTCGCGTTGATCGACGAGGCCGTGGACGCACTGGCCGCATCCGACGGTGCCGGTTTGTTCGGTGCGGTGGAACGCGTGGTCGAGGCCGGTCACGACCCGCGCCGGTTCGGTGTCGACCTGCTGGACCGGCTGCGTGATCTGATCCTGTTGCAGGCGGTCCCGGACGCGGGTGACCGCGGACTGGTGGAGGCCCCCGACGACGAGCTCGGCCGCATGCGGGAGCAGTCCGAACGTCTGACCCAGGGTGCGCTGACCCGGTTCGCGGAGATCGCGCACGCCTCCCTGGGGGAGATGCGTGGGACCACGTCGCCTCGGTTGCTGCTGGAGGTGATGTGTTCACGCATGTTGCTCCCCGCGGCGTCGGACTCCGACTCGGCGGTGTTGCAGAGGTTGGAGAAGCTGGAACAGGTGGTCGCCGCGGGCGGCGTGACATCGGCCGCGCCGCCCCGCGAGAATCACACCACGGTGTCCACACCGGCTGTGTCCACTCCACCGACCGATGCGAAGTTCGTACGACCGTCGCAGCGTGTCCAGCAGGATCGCGTCGAGGACGAACGAGTCGCCCGGGAGAAGGCGACCGCGGAGACGATCGCCCAGGACAAGGCGGCGCAGGAGCGAGCCGAACAACAGCGTGCCGAGGAGGCTGCGCGCGCGACCGCGGCCGCCGAGGCCGCCGAACGCGACAAGGCCGAGCGTGAACGCGCAGAACGTGAACGCGCAGAACGTGAACGGCCCGCGCCGCAGGAACGGGTCGCCGAACCGGATCCGGTGGACGAGGTGCCGCTGCCCCCCGAGCCGATGGACGAGGAACCGCCGGAGCCGGTGGTCGACGAGATCAGCGAGCCGCAGCCCACCCCTGCGCCTGCGACGGACGAAGCCGATCCGGCCGCGGCTCTGGAGCGGGTTCGCAAGGCCTGGCCGGAGATACGCGCCGCCGTCCGCGAGCGCGACAAGGTGGTCGAGGTCATGTTGTCGGGGGCCGCGGTGGTCTCGGTCGACGGAGATCGCGTGGTTCTCACGCACGAGAACGCACCGCTGGCCGCGCGGCTGTCGTCACCACGTGGTGCCGGGGTGCTGGGAACCGCGTTGGCCGCGGTGCTCGGCGGCGACTGGGAGGTGCGGTGCGATGTGGGGTCGGCACCGCCCGCTCCGGCCGCGGCACCGCCCCAGGCCGCGGATCGGCAGTCGCGCTCGGCCGGTTTCACCCGGCCCAGCCGAGGTCGCGACCGCGCAGACACCACCGTCACCGACGACCCGCCGCCCGAGCCCGAGGAGCCCGAGCCTGCCGAGGTCGACCCCGGCCCGATCCCCGACGAGGACATCACCGATGACGACCGCGCGGAGATGGTCGCCGGGGCACAGAACGCCAGTCCCGACGAGCGCCACGACCCCGACAAGGCCGCGTTGAAGCTGCTGACCGACGAACTCGGCGCCCACCCGATAGATACCGCATGACCACAGTGGCCGATCCACCCGTGTTACTGGTCGCCACCGACCTCGACGGCACCCTGCTCGACGCCGACCGCGCCATTTCCCCGCGCACCGCGGCGGCCCTCGCGTCGGCCGCCGACCACGGCATCGAGGTGGTCTGGGCGACCGCCCGTGCCCGGCACTCGGTCCGTGAACTCGCCGCGAGCTGCGGGTTCCGCGGCACCGCGATCAGTGCCAACGGTGCGGTGCTCATCGACCTGGCGGATGGTGACGCCCGCATAGTCGAGGTGTACGGCATCGAGGCGGAAGTCCGGGCGGCGGCGATCGCAGCGGTGACCGAACGACTGCCGGGTACCAGTTTCGCGATCGTCGGACCCACCCGCTTCCGCGCCGAACCGGGGTATCGGGATCGGTGTGTGTTCGTCGACCATCACCGCGATCCCGCGGGAATGGACACCATCGCCTCTGCGGCCGACGCCGAGGACCCTGGTGAGCCGGTGGTGAAGATCGTCGCCCGGCATCCGGACCTCGCCAGCGAGGAGTTGTTCACGGCGATGGCGGCCACCCCGCCGAATGGGGTGACCGTGACGCATTCCGGCGCGCCGTATGTGGAGATGGCGGCCGCAGGTGTGTCGAAAGCAGCTGCGCTGCAACGCTGTGCGGCGATGCGGGGTATCGCCCGCGATCAGGTTGCGGCGATCGGCGACGCGAGCAACGATCTGGCCATGCTGACCTGGGCGGGTGTTGCCGTGTGCCCGCAGAACGCTTACCCGGAGGTCGCTGCCGTCGCCGACGTCATGATCGGCGCGCATGACGACGACGGGGTCGCACGCTATCTCGAGTCGCTGGTCGGGCGTAGCTGACCGACCGAGTACGTCGACCGGCCAGGATCTGAGGCGGCTACGCCGACTAGGGCCTCCACCACGGGCGCAGCGGGACGTTCGCCAGACCCTTGTCGTCGAGCTTGGTCGCCAGCACCTGATGTAGTTGCACGATGTTGCGGTCGAAACCGATTCGGCAGCCGGCCATGTACAGACCCCACAGTCGGGCGGTGGACTCACCGACCTCGGTGACAGCGGCATCCCAGTTGTCCACCAGATTGCGGTTCCAGTCGCGCAGGGTCATCGCGTAGTGCTCTCGCAGGTTCTCCTCGTGCAGCACCTCCATGCCACCAATGTCCTGCAGCTTGGTGATGATCGTGCCGGACCCGGTGAGCTCACCGTCGGGGAACACGTAGCGGTCGATGAACGAACCGGCGCGCTTGTTCTCCCGGTTGTCGGGGCGGGTGATGCAATGGTTCAGCAACAGACCACCGACCCGCAGCTTGTCGCGGATGGACGCGAAATAGCCCGGGTAGTTGCTCACTCCGATGTGCTCGGTCAGACCGATCGAGGACACCGCGTCGAAGTCACCCTCTGCGACGTCGCGGTAGTCACTGTGCCGGACCTCGGCGAACTCGCCGAGTCCGTCGGCGACGATCGCCCGTTGGGCCCACTCGGCCTGCTCCTGGGACAGCGTGACGCCGAGGGCGTGTACGCCGCGGCGGGCGGCGTAGCGGACCATGCCGCCCCAGCCGCAGCCGATGTCCAGCAGCCGGTCGCCGGCCTGCAGGTTGAGTTTCTCGAAGACCAGCCGGTACTTGTTCTCCTGGGCGGTCTCCAGACTCGCCTCACGGTCGGGGAAGCACGCGCAGGTGTAGGTCATCGACGGCCCGAGCACATACTCGTAGAACGTGTTCGACACGTCGTAGTGATGGTGTATGGCGTCGGCATCACGTGACCGGCTGTGCCGTAACCCCTCGGCGATCCGCCGCCACCGGGGGAGTGCCTCCTGCGGGGGCGGGGCGATCGGCTTGAAGTGTTCGAGACCCAGCGAGCGGGCGATGTGGGCCAGCGTCAGCGCGGAGGGGCGTTCGAATTCCACGTCGTCGGACAAGGTGCGCAGCGCCTCGTACGGGTCACCCGGATGCGCACCGCGCAGCGTGAGGTCGCCGGCGATGTAGGCCCGGGCCAGCCCCAGGTCGCCCGGGGCGGTGACCAGGTAGGTGGTGCCTCGGGGGGTCAGCAGATCAAGTCCGAACTCGGCATCGACCGGGCCGGTACTGCTGCCGTCGTATGCGGTGACCCGGATGTCGAGCGACCCCCCGCTGATCGCCTCCACGATCTCCGCGAGCGTCATCTTCGGCGACGACAGCGGCGACCGGGGGTCCGGACGGGTCGGGGAATCCCTGAATGTCGTCCCGCTCTTGAATGTCGTCACTGACGTTTCACCGCCTTCGCGTAGAGGTCGAGAAGTCGTGCCCTGGGGTCGTAGCGCTTCTTGAGCAGCCGGAGGGTCTCGCCGCCGTAGAGGCGGTCGAATTCCTCCTCACCATAGAACGACTCGGAGTAGAGCGACTTGTGGCCGTCGAGCTCGGATACCTTCTGCTCGATGAGCCGGTTGGTGTGGCCGTCCTGCTGACCGGGCAGTTTCGGTACCGCCGACCAGAAGCCCACGTTGACGTACGTGCGCCGCGGCTCCAGCGGGTACAACGGCCAGGGTCGCGCCGGGTCGGAACCCGCGACGGCGGGGTCGCGCAGGCGCAGCGGACACAACCACACCGGCTCGATCGGGATGTTCTGCAGGAACCATCCGACGAATTCTGCGGTGCGTTCGACCGGCACCTCGATGTCTTGCACCACCCGCTCGCCGGGCGGCTCACCCTTGCGGGCGGCCAGCCGATCGCCGATGTCGAAACGCTGGTCCAGGCCGATGAGCTTCCAGTAGAAGCTGCTGCGCAACAGGCGCTTCGGCCAGAATCGTCGGACACGCGGATTCTGCGCGCCGAAGGCCCGCGAACACCAGAACCAGTCGGTGTCCCATCGCCACAGGTAGTCGTGGATGGTCAACCGGTCCCGTCGCGGAGTCGCCGACGGCGGGTGCTGGATGGATCGGTAGTAGATGTATTCGTCGGTGTAGTCGCTCACCGGACCCGGCTCGTCGGTCTGCCTGCCCAGGGTGAGGTACGCCTCGGTGGCCGAGAACACTACACCGTCGAGGTAATCGATCCGTTCACCCTCGTGGGTCTTCTCCCGCACCAAGGTGTCGAGGGTCTCCTGCAGCCGGTTCAGCGAGGTGAACCGCAGGTGGCGCAGCTCCACGAAGGGCGCAACCGGCTCCAGTTCGATCCGCAGGCGAGTGGAGTAGCCGAGGGTGCCGTAGGAGTTGGGGAAGCCGAAGTAGAGGTCGGCGTTCTCGTTGTCGGGTCGTGCGGTGATCACCTCGCCGTCACCGGTGAGGATGTCCATCTCCAGCACCGATTCGTGCGGCAGGCCGCTGCGGAATGACGTGCTCTCGATGCCCAGCCCGGTGACGGCACCACCCAGGGTGATGGTCTTGAGTTGCGGCACCACCAGCGGGGCGAGCCCGTACGGCAGGGTCGCCGCCACCAGGTTCTCGTAGGTGCACATGCCCGCGACGTCGGCCGTGCGGTCGGCCTCGTTCACCGAGATGACCCGGTCCAGACCGGATACGTCCAGCCCGGGATACGGATTCGCGGCGCGCTTGCGGAACAGGTTGGACGTCTTCTTGGCCAACCGCACCCGCGCTGCCTCGGGGATGGCGCGATAGCTGGCCAGCAGGGTGTGCAGGCCGTCGGTGTACCCGGCCTCACCCATCTCCAGGGTGTCGCTGTCGCGTCGTGTCCGGATTGTCATCGTGTTTCGGGGCCCATCGTCGTCGGAACGCTCCCATCCGCAGAACTGCGATCAGGGGCCACCGCGAACCGTTCACCCCAACTGTCTGAGAGTAGGACGATCGACCAGGAGCCGCCAATCCGGTGTGCGGGCGGCACCGGACGGTGTCACAACCGTCGACTGCCGTTCATCGTCGCGACCGTCCGGCGATGTGACCGACGTCCGCTGGGTTACCGCGACCGAGTCTGGCAGGCTCGTCTCACACAGCGTGTGGGCGGCTACGGCTCGTACGCGCGACCGAGATCGGAGTGATTCACACGTGGGACAGGTGACCGCAACCAAGTCGATCGACATCAACGCGACGCCGGAGAAGGTGCTGGCCGCGCTCAGCGACTACAGCGGGGTGCGCCCGCAGATATTGCCCGACGAGTACCTCGACTTCCAGGTGCTCACCGGTGGTACGGGCACCGGAACCGTCGCCGAATGGACCCTCCAGGCCACGTCCAAACGCTCACGAGACGTCAAGGCGACGGTCGGCGTCGTCGACTCGACCATCACCGAGCGTGACGACAACTCCTCGATGATCACCGAGTACAAGGTGGTGCCGAAGGGGACCGGGTCGACCGTGGTGACCACCACCACCTGGGCCGGAGCCGGAGGTATCGGCGGCTTCTTCGAGAGGACGTTCGCACCGAAGGGCCTGAACAAGATTCAGGACAAGCTCCTCGGCAACCTCAAGGGTCTGCTGGAGAAGTAGGCGGGCGATCGACGATGGCACGTCGTCGGCGCACGTCACCGCTCCCACCGCGCGACGGCGTGGACGCCACCCGGGTGGTGCTGCGCGACGGCGCGGGATCGGTGGCGTCCGCGATCCTCGCCGTGCCGTCGTGTGCGGGACTGACTCTCGACGACCTGCGGCGACGGGTGGCCATGGGTGAGGTGCTGGGTGCTGCCGGCGACGTCGTCGACCTCGACGCACCCGCGGTGGTGAACACCACGGTCTATCTGTACCGAGACCTGCCCGTCGAGGCGCAGGTGCCGTTCGACCTACCCGTCCTGTACCGCGACGACGACATCGTGGTGGTGGACAAACCGCATTTCCTGGCCACGATGCCGCGTGGCAGTCATGTGGTGGAGTCTGCGCTGGTCCGGCTGCGTCGGACCCTCGGCATCGACGCCGTCAGTCCGGCCCATCGCCTGGACCGGTTGACCGCGGGAGTGCTGGTGTTCACCCTCCGGCCGGGCGTCCGCGCCGACTATCAACGATTGTTCGCCGACCGCATGGTCGAGAAGGAGTATCGAGCGTTGGCGCCGGTGCGACCGGAGTTGACGGCCGCCGTCGAGGTCGCGGACCGGATCGTCAAGACTGCCGGTGACCTGCGCGCCCGGGTTGTGGACGGACCGGTGAATGCACGCAGCACCATCGAACTGCTCGACGCCCGGACCGGTGAGTACCGGTTATGGCCGCACACCGGTCGTACACACCAGCTGCGGATGCACATGGCGGCGCTGGGGGTCGGGATCGTCGACGACCCGCTGTACCCGCAGGTCCGCCCGGAGTTGGCGGCGTTACCCGATGCCGGTGACTTCAGCCGACCGCTGCGGCTGGTCGCGCACCGGTTGGCGTTCGTCGACCCGATCTCCGGCGCGGAGCGGGAGTTCTTCAGCCATCGTCGGGTGGTGGGTCCGGCACCGGATTCGCGGTAGACGGGACGCCCGCCGCAGCCGCGAGGCGACCCGCTTCTGGGTGGTCCGTTCGCTCCGGATGTACTGCCCGAATCGGGCGATTCGATGCCCGCGGGCGCGCGCCACTGCTCGCCTCCTGGCAATTCGACGCCCTGATCGAGGCTTGCGTGGGCGACGCATCCGCTGCGACACGGTCTTGAAGACAAAGTGAACGAATGGTAACTTACCGTCAGGTCAATTACGGGAGGTCTGTTCGATGTCGGCGATGCACAGAGTGTGGGAACACGTTGAGAACCCGGTCGTGTTCGCGACTCCGTTTTTCCTCGCGCTCGTGACCGCTGAGGCGGTGATGCTAGCGGTCGAGAAACGCCGAGATGCGGCCCGCGATCGGTGGGAGGATGGCGGCGATTCTCATGGCAGGGTGCCCGCCGCACCGACAGCAAAGACCGGGTACTCGTTCGCCGACACTCGCACCAGTTTGATGATGGGGTCGGGCGCGGTGGTCGCGATGTTGGTGTTCAAGTCGCTGACGCTGTTGTTGTTCGCCGCGATCTGGACGTATGTGGCGCTGTGGCATATTCCGGTGACGTGGTGGAGCTGGGTGTTGCTCTTCGTGGTGGTCGACCTGACCTGGTATTGCAATCACCGGTTCTCGCATCGCGTCCGTATCGGTTGGGCCGCGCACCAGGCGCATCACTCCAGTGAGCACTTCAATCTGGGCACCGCGCTGCGACAGAAGTGGAATCCGTGGTCCGAAGCGATCTTCTGGTTACCGCTCCCGTTGCTGGGATTCACACCGTGGACCATATACGTCGCTTTCGGCTTCAATCTCATCTACCAGTTCTATCCTCATACCGAATACATCGGTCGGCTGCCCCGTCCGGTTGAGTTCGTGCTCAACACCCCCTCGCATCACCGGGTGCACCATGGCAGCGACCCCGAGTACCTGGACAAGAATTATGGTGGCATTTTGATTATTTGGGACCGCATCTTCGGTACGTTTCAGCAGGAGTTGCACACGCCGAAGTATGGCCTGACCAAGCCCGTCACCACTCATAATCCGTTCAAACTGGAGTACTTCGAGTATGCGAACGTAGTTCGTGATCTGCGCTCGGCGCGGTCGTTTCGCGAGCGGCTCGGGTACGTGGTCGGCCCTCCCGGGTGGCAGCCGGATCGATTGCGCGATGCGCAGCTCGCTGCCACGGTCGTCGCCGAGCCCGCCGACGGCGCAACGCCGGCCGCGGCGGGGCCGGCGTGACTCATGTCGGCACTCGCGGTATGCCGCGGGCGCACCGAGAAGCAATAATCCTCGACGCGGCTGTCGCCGAGTTTGGCCGAGACACCTATATGGGAGCACGGGTCGCAGCAATCGCGGCGAGCGCAGGTGTGTCCAAACCATTGGTCATGCAATACTTCGGCTCCAAAGAGGGTCTCTTCGTCGCGTGTGTCACCAGGGCTGGCGACA
Source organism: Williamsia sterculiae (assembly GCF_900156495.1). GTDB lineage: Bacteria > Actinomycetota > Actinomycetes > Mycobacteriales > Mycobacteriaceae > Williamsia_B > Williamsia_B sterculiae. The sequence continues at coordinate 272,440 of NZ_FTNT01000004.1, read as the reverse complement.
GTCTCGCCAGCCGTATCGACGACGTTCTGGCCGCCGGTACTCCCACGCTGATGACCGCCGCCGATACCCTCGCCGCCATCTTCGCAGCCCTTCAACCCCGGCCACACGACTGGACGGTGCTACAGGACCGCACCACTACCCGGGGATCACACGCCTATACCGCCGCCCAGGAGCAAAGACGCCGAATCTCCGGGCAGGGCTTACAGGGAGTCTCGGCACTCCTCGCGGCCACACCTGACCTCGGGCACATCGAACCCGACGACGTGGCGGTCTTGGCCGACGTGTGGGAAGCCATCGTGACGTCCATGGTGCAGTGGTGGTTACGACATCCAGACCAGACCGCCGACCAGATGACCGCCCGTAGCTACCGAGTCCTCGACACCATCGCACGCCTCGGCACCACCATCTCCACCTCGGTGACGACGGAATGAATTCCGCGAACGGTGTTCGACGTGAGACACCACCGATGTAGCTGCTGCGTCGGAACTGGCTGAACTACAACCACATACGGTGTGGAGTGACACCGCAGAGATGGGCTTCCTCGGACAAATCGAGCGTCACTCATCGGCACAGGTAGGAATGGTGTGAGTCCCGCCCACGGGTCAGCCGGATACGAAGACGAGGGAAAACAATTGCCGCAAGTCCGCGTGCACAAGCCTTGGCGGTCGCAAAGAAATCGAAGTAGTCGCGCCAGACGACAATCTGACCGCCGCGAACTTCGAATCTGCCGCATACCCACGAGTGGATGAACAGCGGACCAACACGTATCTCGTCGATTCGTTCGGTCAGCACAATGGTGCCATTAGCGGCGATGTTATCAACCTGCACCTTCATGCCGGCCCACCGGTTGTTGAGAAGTCTGAGTGCCGCTGCTGTTCGCTGTTTACCACGAAGGGTGGCCAATGAGACATTGGTGTAGACGATGTCGTCGCCGACCAGTGCCAGAGCCGCCTCGATATCACCATGCGTCAGCGATCGCAAAAAACTGCTGACCACGTCTCGCGAGATGTCGTACCCATGTTCTGCGGGGGACAAGACTTCCTCATTTCGCATGCCATCAAGTATGCGGGTTTGTTCACACATGGTGTGCGCATCCGACTATGCAATCGCAGAGTACCGGCACGGCCGATACTGCTGCTTCGTCAACGGCCACGGATGCGCGTCGTCTCACACAAAGCGGGGTCCGGATTGCGATCGAAGTCGCGAGAGAAGCATGGCCGGATCGAGGATGTGTTCCGGGTTTGGTAGGCCAACTTCACGAGATCCCCTTTCTGGTGACGTAATCTGTATCAGTTGTTACGGGCCATGAATTTCTGAGCATTGCCCTCGTCTGGGTTGATGAACGTAATGTCATCGGGGCGACGACGAGGAACATCAATTGCAAGTACAACGAATGGATGGACGTCGATACGTGGGAAACCATGTACCTGTCGCCGGGCGAACCTCAGGAAATCTCCGGGCTTTGCCTGCAATTCCTTGCCGTCGAGGTGGAACAATCCCTCCCCCGACACGACATAGAGGTGCTCATCGCAGTCTTCGTGGTAGTGCAGGGGTAAGGTCTGATAGATTCGGAAAATGCGACTGCTCGCCTCGGGAAAATCGCTGAAGTACACATCGGTGAGCATTGCGTCAGACTCGTCGGGTAGGTCGCGAATCTCGGCAAAGACATCAAATACCTGCCTGTTGTTGTCTGTTTGTGGGATGAACTCTGACATTTTGGGGGTTCCTTTCAATTATGGTCGGTCCACGGATCGGAGTGAAACGAGTCAATTGTGATCGTTTGGTGCTGGACCAGCTGCGATGGGTACGCTGAAGACTCGTATCGGAAACTGGAGTTCGTTCCGGCCGGAATTCATGCCTGGAGTTCGATCGAGCTGAGCTGCTGGAATGTACAGCCTGTGGTCGCGGGTAATCCATAACGCGTCTGGCCAGGCAAGTCGCGGATCGGCGATGACGGTTCTGTGGTTGCCTGTGGCGGAGATGGCTTCGATGCGATGATTCTCGGGGTCGCTGACGTACAGCGTGCCTTCAGCGTCCATCGCAGTGCCACCGATTGTGCCAAAGTCGGCAAACTTGCGAACATTGCGAGTCGCCTTGTCCGATAGTTCGGGGGCATCGAGCAGCCTGGCGTCGATAGAGAATATCGGTCCTGATGCCGGCGAAAAGTACACAACGTCACCCTGCGGTGATACCTCGATCTGGTCGGCATGAAGTTTCACCGGGCTGTTATCCGGCTTACGAAGTTCACGGCCGCCTCCGCCCAGCATTGCCCGTCTTGCGGTAGTCTCCGGCGCCCCATCGAGAACACGCCAGTTGAGCCCGGTCTGTAGATTCAACGAAATGAGCCCCGGGCTTCCTGCATCAGTGAGATAGGCCATGTTGCCTCGAAATCGCACGTCGTCGATGAAGCTGGTGCTCTTCTGCGAAATGGGGTAGACCCGGGTGACCGTGTTGCTGGTCAGGTCGACGCGAATCAGGCGGGCGGCACCGCGAACTGCAGGTTCGCCAAAGTCCGGTGCGCCACCATCAATGATCCACAGGGCGCCGTCGGGGCCGAGACGGATAGTGTTGGCCTTGACCAAACCGGTTCGCGGATCGTGTCTCGTGCTGTTCCAACGTTGGTCTGGGTAAGGAATCGGTCGGCCGTCACGAGGAGAGAGTTCGGCCACTTGTACGCCTCGACCCTCGGTCTGTGTGTAGACCACAAATCTCCGCCCACCCGGTGTGACGACAATCCCATTCACGACTCGGTCACTGGCGAACACTTCGGTGAGGACGTTGGGATCGGTCGACTGTGTCGAGGTGGACGTCGTGACAGGCGGGTTCGAGTCACAACCGCCACACGCGAGAAGTCCGGCGACCATGACGCACGGCACCCATGGGGACACAGCAACTCGTTTCAGTGGCAACGAACGCCGCCGATCCGTCCGGTTAGGTGGCCCCAGTCTCCGAGTAGTCAGCATGCGTCCTCCTTTAAAGGTGTTATGGTCCGGCCTCGATTCGAACGCTATCGCTCATCGAGGTCGCTGAAACAGGGTGAGACAGAGCCACCCTCAGAGAGAACGGGTTGATCGGCGCCAGGCGTTACGGTCACACTGGGTACCTCAGCGTCGCTGCCGCTCAGCCCCGGCTCGCGCCCGAACAGAAGGCAGTAATTGTGACGACAGTCCCGGTGCCCCACGCGCTCGTAGTCACACACTGGGCAGGTGTCGAACGCGATGAACTGCTACGTCCTGTCGCCGACCTCACGGCACGAGAGATTCGTGTGTCCATAGCATCGCCCAGGGGACGCGTCGTACAGACAGTCGTGGACGATGTGGAGCGTGCCGAAAGAGTCGATGCCGACCTCGACCTCGATTCCCTTGATCCCAACGCGTACGACATCGCTATTTTTCCAGGCGGGGTTGTCAATGCCGACCGTCTGAGACTCAACCGCACTGCAGTTGGCATCATCACCGAGTTCGCGGCTGCAGGAAAACCAGTCGCAATGATTTGTCATTCACCGTGGCTTCTCATCGAGACTGATTTGCTACCCGGAAAGACAGTGACTTCCTTCCCGAGTCTGCGGAGTGACTTACTCAATGCAGGCGCTGATTGGGTCGACCAACCAGTTGTGTCCAGCGACACCGATGCTTGGCGGCTCATCACCTCGCGACGTCCCATCGATTTGCGTGCCTTCGCCGACGAAATTGCAGGCACCCTCCTCGGTCGTCCATGAGTCTCGAAGAGTTGGGCCGATTCCTGCGGGCTCGTCGCAATACGCTGACACCCCCGGGTGACCTGGACGCTTGGCAAGGTCGTCGCGTGACTGGTCAGCGACGGGAAGAGGTTGCTGACGCGGCCGCGATCAGCACGGACTACTACACAAAGCTTGAACAGGGCCGTGCCTCTGCGCCGTCACAGCAGGTCATGGCATCGCTCGGCACCGTGATGGGTTGGTCCTCAAGTGACCGCGAGTACGCTGATCTGCTGGTACGCCCGCCGCAGTGGCGGATTGTTGCCGATAGCCAACTCCAATCCCACCTGGTCACGCTGGTAAGAGAGCATCATCTGGGGCCGGCGCTGCTCATAGAAGACGATCTCACCATTTCGGCCACCAATGAACTGGCTGATGAGCTGTTTTTCACGCCGCATGAGATCGACAGCGACCACGTCAATCTGGCACGATGGATATTCACCACTGAAGCTGCTCGACATTCTTTTGTGTATTGGCGCGCCAGGGCAAATGCCACAATTGCCATGCTGAAATTAACACTTGCCCAGAATCTGCCTGACGCAAAGGCGCTGTCAGTAATCGATGACCTGCAATCCACGCCGGCGTTCAATAGGTTGTGGCGCGATTACGCCTCGCATCCTCCAGCGCACGGAGCTGAGTCACTACGCGTCGGACGCCGGGGCATGCGACGTACATACCTGTACACAACTCTGCACGGCGCGGGGGCGCCGTGGCCACGTGTTCTCGTCTACATCAGTCAGTGATCGGGCCGCGAAGGACCCGTATGCTCTTCCTCGACCAAGTCAACGGGTCCGCGCCGCACTGCCGCTGGAAGGCTTCGACCAGGGCTTTGACCAGGTCGATTCCGCGTCCAACCGGCGAGGCCGGGTCGAGGGTGACGATGTCCTCGTCACGCCCCGGGCGCAAGCATGGTGGATCATGACTGACGTATGCCAGCATGCTGGATCGAGGGGCCAATGGCTGCTACATGATGCACTGAGGGAGGAGTCGGATGATCATCGCGTCGCACGACACCTTCCCGGACCTCGGTTGCGAGGCGATCATCTTTCTCGACGACGAGAGCGGTGAGTGCTTCCAGATCCAGCGTGACCTCCTGGGCACGGTCGAGACCCCGCGTCCGCGGTATTCGATCACCACCGGGGTCGGCGCCCCGGTGGACGAGGGGATCCTGAGCTGGCGACGCGACGACGACGAGTTCGAGTTCGCGCTGATCCCTCGGGCGGCGCGGCTCTTCGGCGGTGCGTCGTCGCTCGCGTTCCGGGTGGTCGCGGCGGAGGAGACCACGGTCGCCGACATCGCCGCGCACCTGGACCGGTTGGTCGGGTAGCGGCTGCTCGCCGCACGTGGGGCGTGGCCACCGCCCGCTTGTCGTCGGGACGATTACCCTGAGGGCGTGGATCCCGAGAACCCGATGGCAGGCCTGCTGGAGCAGGCGCAACAGATGCAGCAGCAGTTGCTGGCCGCACAGAACGAGATCGCGAACACCGAGATCTCCGGCACGGCGGGCAACGGACTGGTCACCGTGACCGGGTCCGGCACCGGTGAGGTGACCGCGGTGCAGATCTCACCCGACGTGGTCGACCGCGACGACGTCGACACCCTGCAGGACCTGGTGGTCGGGGCACTGGCCGACCTGGCGAGCAAACGCGAGGCCCTGACCCAGCAGAAGATGGGTCCGCTGGCCGGTGGTCTGGGTGGTGACATCCCCGGCCTCGGCGGACTGTGACGGCGGCCGATGTATGAAGGACCGATCCAGGACCTGATCGACGAGCTGGCCAAGCTCCCGGGACTCGGTCCGAAAGGGGCCCAGCGCATCGCGTTCCACCTCTTGTCGGTGGAGAACAAGGAGATCGACCGGTTGATCTCCGCCCTGGGGCACGTGCGCGACGACGTGACGTTCTGTGTGGAATGCGGCAACGTGGCGGCGAACAAGCTCTGCCGTATCTGCGCCGACGCGCGCCGGGACGCGACCAAGATCTGTGTGGTCGAGGAGCCCAAGGATGTGCAGGCCATCGAACGGACCAAGGAATTCACCGGCCGATACCACGTGCTCGGTGGAGCGCTGGATCCGCTGAACGGGGTCGGTCCGGATCAACTGCGGATTCGTGAGCTACTGCGTCGGCTGGCCGACCAGGACGACGGGGTGGACGTCTCGGAGATCATCGTCGCCACCGATCCCAACACCGAGGGTGAGGCGACGGCGACGTATCTGGTGCGGATGTTGCGGGACTTCCCTGGGCTGTCGGTGACCCGGCTCGCGTCCGGTCTGCCGATGGGCGGCGACCTGGAGTTCGCCGACGAACTCACCCTGGGTCGCGCGCTGTCGGGACGACGCGTCCTGTCGTGACGACCCAGGCGCTCGACGAGGACGCGCGTGTGCAGGCCCGGTTGTTGGCCGCGGAGATGCTGTCCGGCATCGTCGCGATCGACGGGCCGTCGGGCTCGGGTAAGTCGACGTTCGCCGACCTGTTGATGGCCGAGCTGGACGCGCGGGGAACCGCGGCTACGCTCATCCGCACCGACGAATTCGCCACCTGGGACAACCCGGTCGCGTGGTGGCCGGAATTGGAGTCGACCATCCTGCGGGACTTCACCCGACGCCGTGATCACCGGTATCGCCCGCGGGTGTGGGTCGACGGTGAGCCGGAGGTCGGGCCACCGGTGTGGCGGCGGTGGCAACCTCTGCTGATCATCGAGGGCGTGTCCAGCGCACGTCGGCGAATGGCAGACCGGTTGACCTACGCGCTGTGGCTCGACGGCGGCACCGCCGCCGAACGTCTCGAACGCGCCGTCGCTCGTGACGGCGAGGCCTGTCGTGAGCATCTGCGACGCTGGCAGCAGTTCGAACGCGGTTGGTTCGGGGTCGATCGCACCCGCGGTCGCTGTCGGGTGGTCGGCTGAGGCGTCGAGTGGGCCGAAACCCACGTCGAGTGGGCCGTCGTTCACGTCGACTGGGCGCATATCCCGGTCGGGTGGGCCGAACCGGCGGCGGTCGAGCCCGTCAGCGCTTCCGCGGCACGCCTGTCGACCACAGTGCCCAGGCGATCAATGCGGGCTGGAACACCAGGCGGACGAGTCGCTTGTTGTCCGTGTCCAATCCGAAGGCATTGCGCTTGTGCACATACTGGGCGAGGTTGCCCGGGAACACCGCGGCGAAGAAGACGGCCAACAACCGGCCGACCAGTACCCGATCCCGGGTCAGCACGGCGAGACCGGCACCCAACATGATCTCCACGCCACCCGAGGCCACCACCACGGCGTCCTCGTCCAACGGTACGAACTCCGGAACCTGTGCCCGGAACGCTCTCCGAGCCCAGAACAGATGACCGAGGCCGGCGAACACCATGGCACCCGCGAGGATCAGACGCGCAGTGGTGCGGGCAGGCGTGGTGGGAGGAGGACTGGGGAGCGCAGAAGTGGTCACAGCAACAGGTCTACCCAGATATCCCCGTCGGCGCCATCCGACGCCGGTGCTCGTGACGAGCGCGAACGACGGACCGCTGGACGACGTCAGCGCGGCTTGGCCAACGGGAAGGCCAGGGTCTCGCGGATCGACTGACCCGTCAGCAGCATCACGATCCGGTCCACACCGATCCCCAGCCCACCGGTGGGCATCATCGCGTGTTCCAGTGCCTGCAGGAAGTCCTCGTCGAGCTCCATGGCCTCCGGGTCGCCTCCGGCGGCCAGCAACGACTGCTCTGTCAGTCGCCTGCGTTGCTCCACCGGGTCGGTCAACTCGGTGTACGCGGTGCCCAATTCCACACCCCAGGCGACCAGATCCCATCGCTCGGTGACGCCGGCGATGGTGCGGTGGGCTCGGGTCAACGGTGACACCGAGGTGGGGAAGTCCTTGTAGAAGGTCGGGAACGTGGTCCGATCCTCGACGAGATGCTCGTACATCTCCAGGGCGACCTGACCGGCATCCCAGTCCTGCCGGTACGCGATCCCAATGTCGTCGCAGAGCTGTCGGAGTTCGCGCAGCCCCGTCGCCGGGGTCACCTCTGCCCCCAACGCCTCCGACACCGCGCCGTGCAGGGTCTTGATCGGCCACGTGCCGGAGATGTCGAATTCCTCGACCGCCCCGTCTCGTTCGACGAACACCACCTCGCGACCGTGCGCGGCCACCGCCGCGTTCTGGATGAGCTCGCGGGTGAGATGCAGCATGGTGTCGTAGTCACCGTGTGCTGCATAGGCTTCCAAACTGGTGAACTCCGGGTTGTGTTTGAAGTCGACTCCCTCGTTGCGGAAGTTGCGACCGATCTCGAACACCTTCTCCATCCCGCCGACGCACAGCCGCTTCAGATACAACTCCGGTGCGATCCGCAGGTAGAGATCCAGATCGTAGGCGTTGATGTGGGTGGTGAACGGGGCCGCGTTGGCTCCGCCGTGCACCGGTTGCAGGATCGGTGTCTCCACCTCCAGATACCCACGCTCGGACATGAAGTCACGGATCGACTTGACTATGCGACTGTGCACCACCAGAAGATCCCGAGCGCGTGGGTTCACCGCGAGATCCACGTACCGCTGTCGCACCCGAGCCTCGGGGTCGGTCAAACCGTGCCACTTGTCGGGTAGTGGATGCAGGCATTTGCCGAGCATCCGCCAGTCCGTGGCGAGCACCGACAGCTCCCCGGATCGGCTGTGCCCCATCGTTCCCGACACCTCGACGAGATCGCCGAGGTCGATGGTCGCGGCCACATCCGGTGCGGTGGGCGACATCGTGTGCGCGTCCACCAGCACCTGCACACCACCACTCCAGTCGCGTAGCTCCAGGAACACCACTTTGCCGAGGTCGCGCATCCGGATCACCCGACCGGCGATGCGGACCGCGGTCTCGAGCGGTGCGGACGCCGCATCGGAGACACTGTGCGACGGTGGATCCGCGGGCGGATAGGGGTCGATGCCCGCGTCGACCATCCGGTCGAGTTTTGACAGTCGCACCCGGACCTGCTCAGGTCGGCGCGCGCGGACGTGATCACCGTTGGCCTGGTCGGCGATGTGTGCGGCGATGGCGTCCACGTCGACCCCCTCGGGGATCGATGACGCATTTCCGGTGAATCGCGACGTCCGCGACGAGCCGAACTTCGGTAGTTTGACGAACCCCTCGTTGACCACCGCCGCCAATCCCACCCGGGGGATGGTGCGGTTGTCCTCCAGGCACAGAAAGCGCGGGCGCCACTCAGGCCGGTATTTGGCGTTGCTCTTGTACAGCGACTCCATCTGCACATACTTCGAGGCGAAGGTCAACGCCCCGTACATGGTTCGGAGCACCGGCCCCGCCCCGATCTGACCGCCCTCCTCGAACACCGCACGGAAGGCCGCGAAATTCATCGAGATGTAGAGGACGCCGAATTCCTCGGCGTTCTCGGCGAACTCGGTGACCATCGTCTCCACGAGACCGTTGACCGAACGGCGGTCGCGGCGCATCACGTCCAACGACGCCCCGTTGGTGCCCCATGGCACGAACGACAGCATCCCGACGACCTTCTCGTCGGCGGTGTCGGCGTGCTGCACCGCCTCGACCAGGATGCAGTCGCCGTCGGCGGGATCGCCCAGCCTGCCCAGGGCCATCGAGAATCCGCGTTCTTCGTCGGTGTCACGCCATTCGTCGGCCAGTCGAACCGTCTCGGCGAGCGCGGCCGGGCTCAGTTCCCCGTGCCGCCGGATCCGCACCGTGATCCCCGCGCGACGTACCCGCGCCACCGACTGACGCACCGCCTTCATCTCCGGACCGTTCACGTTGTACCCGCGCGTGTGGACGATCGCCTCGTCACCGATGTTGAGGATGTCGAAACCGGCGTCCTCCCACATCTGGGCACCGGTCACGCTGACCCCCATCGCAGCGGGATGCCAACCGTAGCGATCACAGATGGCGATGAACGCGGCGATCGCGTCGGGCCAGTACCTCTTGTCGCCCACCGGATCACCACCGGCCATGCAGGTGCCCACCTCCACGCGATAGGTGATGGCGGCCAGACCGTTGGGCGCGAAGACCACCGCCTTGTCACGTCGGGTGGAGAAGTAGGCCAGGGAGTCGTCACCGCTGTAACCATCGATCAACAACCGCAGCAGTCGTTCGTCCTCGGCCGTCAACGAGTTGTCCGAACGTTGGGACCGGAACAGCAATGCGGCAGCCGCGATCAGGGCCAGCGCGCCGAGCAGGCCGAGGAAACCGTCGACCGCCCCGTAGGAGTGTTCGGACCGGTCGTCGTCGGTCACCGGGACCGAACCGAAGGTCACCACATGATTGATGGCGTAGCCGAGTCGGTCGCCGGAGTGCACATGTCGTGGCAACAACTCGACGAGACCCCAGCCGAGCAGCGTGAACGCGACGAGTCCGCCGAACAACAGCCCGGCGGCCTTCCAGAGGGCGCCGCGCCGCACCCGCGTGTAGAACTGCCGGTAACTGGCGATCAGGTAGGCCAGTGCGATCAGCTGGAGGACCAATCCGACGCAGATGTTGACCCGGACGATGGTGTCGACGTCGTTGTCACGGGAGAAGGGCTCGAACAGATAGATCACGTTGGCCGTCCCGAAGGCCAGGATGTAGCCGACGGTCGACCACCAGGCGATGCGCTTGCGCATGGCCAGAGCAAAGGCCAACAGCCCCAGGACGAACGCCCACGCGAAGCTGGTATCGGGTGCAGAGATCAGATAGTTGTCGACGTATTCGCGTGGAACATGGGTGATCCGGCGGAACACCACCGACACACTGCTGATGAGACAGAAGACCGACAGACACCCCACCGCAGCACTGGCACGGCGAGGCGCGTCGGCGAACAGGCCGGCCGGGTGGGCCGCGCGGTCGGCCCGGCGACCACTCGACGCGGTGACCGTCATCCCTGGATCCGGTGGTCGGACGTCGACCATTCGGCGTCGCGCAACTCCTTCTTGCGGATCTTGCCGGTCGAGGTCTTGGGCAGCTCGATCAGGAACTCCACCGCCCGTGGCGCCTTGTACGAGGCGATGTGCGTTTTCACGTGCGCGATGAGCTCGGCCTCGAGGGTGCTGGTCCCGGTACCCTGCACAAGGGTGACGAAGGCCTTGGGCCGCTCTCCCCACTTCTCGTCGGGGACGCCGATGACCGCCACCTCCTGCACAGCCGCGTGACTGGCCAGTGCCTGCTCCACCTCGATGGTGGAGATGTTCTCGCCACCGGAGATCACCACGTCCTTGGCCCGGTCGAGCAGTTGCACGTATCCGTCGGGATGCATCACCCCCAGGTCACCGGAGTGGAACCAACCGCCGGCAAACGCGGCGGCGGTGTGCTCGTCGTCGGCGAAGTAGCCCTGCATCACCGAATTCCCGCGCATCACGATCTCACCCATCTCGGTGCCGTCGGCTGTCACGTCGACCAGCGCGTCGTCGGGGTCGGTTTGTTCACGCACGACGCGGAGTTCGTCCGACGTGATCATCCCGACGCCCTGCCGGGCGAGCAGTGCCGATTGCTCGTCCGCGGGGAGGTCGGTCCACTCCGGTTTGGTCTCGCAGATGGAGTAGGGGCCGTAGGTCTCGGTCAGACCGTAGACGTGGACCAGGGTGGCGCCGAGTCCCCGGATCCGACCGATGATGGTCGGACTGGGCGGTGCCCCCGCCGTCGTGATGGTGACCGGCCGGGTCAGCCGATGCGCCTGCGCGGCGGTGGCCAGTGCGGTGAGAACGGTTGGTGCACCGCACATGTGGTCGATGCCCTGGGCGTCGATCAGTTGCCACATGATGTCGCCGCGGACAGCGCGGAGACACACGTGGGTTCCTCCTGCCGCGGTCACCGCCCAGGTGGTGCACCACCCGTTGCAATGGAACATCGGCAGGGTCCACAGGTAACGGGTGTCGGCGTCGAACCCCTGATGGAACACCTCGCCCAGGGCGTTCAGGTAGGCGCCCCGGTGGGTGTAGACCACACCTTTGGGTCGTCCAGTGGTGCCCGAGGTGTAGTTGATGGAGATGGCACGGGTCTCGTCGTCGACCTCCCATGGGATCACCGCTGTACCCGTCGCGCGTCCCACGAAGTCGGCCAACGGTGTGCCGACTCCGTGGAGATCGCCGTCGACGTCGGGAATCTCCACGACCTCCTCGACCGCACCGGGTCGGGCGGTGTCGGCGCCGACCCCGGTCAGCAGGTCACCGTCACCGAAAAGCAACCGCGCGCCGGAGTGTTCGCAGATGTAGTCGACCTCCCGGGCCGACAGTCTGGTGTTCACCGCCACCAACACGCCGCCGAACAGCGGAATGGCGTAGTGCGCCGCCAGCAGTTCGGCCGAATTGGTGCCGAGGAACGCCACCCGGTCACCCGCGGCCATCCCGGATGACACACAGGCGTCGGCGAGGCGGGTCACCCGCGAGGCGAACTCCCGGTAGGTGAGTGCGCGGGATCCATCGACGACGGCGACCTTGTCGGGGTACACGGCCGCCGCGCGACCCAGGAATCGTAGGGGTGTGAGTGGTGTGTCCAACCCGGACATCTGACGCGCTCCTTCGCCTCGACCTCTGACCGTCACCACCGAGCGGCAGGATTGTCGATCGTATCGTGGCCCAGGAGGGTCGTGTAGCGGGCGCGGCTCGCCGCGGTCGGCGGCCTACCGATCGCCGGGCAGGCCGATGGCGGTCATCGCGGGGGCGCGGTGAACTCGATGTTGATGTCGTCGGGGTCCTGCACCGAGAGGATGAAGCCGTTGTCGCCGAGGTCGGTGATCTCACCGTGCTCGATGCCGCGTTCGTCCAGCGCGACCACGGCGTCGTCCAGCTCGGCCCGTGACGCGAGCGCGAAGCTGACGTGATCGAGTCCGGTCTGCGCCGAGTCGAATCGGGTGGAGCCGACCGGGCGTAGCCCGAACAGTGTGCCCTGTGGGGTCTGGTAGACCACACCGCCGTAGAACTTCTCCTGCGACTCCCGCACTCCGGGCTCGTCCGCGTGGTCCGAGGCATCCACCGCGATCGGCCAACCGAACAAGTCGTCGTAGAACTGTTTGGACCGTCCGATGTCGGTCACGGTGAGGCGTACGTGTGCGAATCCGGTGCTGTCGACGAGTGCCATGTCTCCGACGCTACTCATGGGCATGCCACCCGTCGAACGTCTCGTCATCCGCGTCGGGCCGCGGCGAGACGTTCGGTGCGCAACCGGTTCACCTCGTCGAGGTCCAGGGGCGGGAGGCTCTCGACACCCAGGGCGCGCCGTAACAGCAGGTCGGCGAGCTGCGGATTCCGGGCTAGTGCCGGACCGTGCAGGTAGGTCCCGATCACCGAACCCTGCACCGCTCCCTCGATCTTCTCGCCTGCCCCGTTGCCCACCCCGTGGTCGACCCGACCCAGCGGCCGGGCTGCCGGGCCCAGGGTGCTGCCACCGCGATGGTTCTCGAAACCCAGGAGCGGCGCGTCGAGTTCATCGATGAGCGGGGTGGTGGCCAGTTCGCCGATGCTGCGGATCTCCTGCGGCCGCGTGGTGAGGTCGAGGAGGGAGATCCCGTCCACCCGCTCACCCGCCGACGTCTCGTACCAGTGTCCGAGGACCTGGATCGCCGCACAGATGGCGAGCACGGGTGCACCGCGTTCGGCGGCGCGCTGCAGACCCGGGTGGCGGGTGAGATGCCGAGTGGCCAGGCGCTGGGCGTAGTCCTCGGCACCACCGAGTGTGTACACGTCCAACGACTCCGGTACCGGGTCGTCGAGGGTGATCTGCTGGATCTGGGCATCGATGCCCCGCATCCGGGCCCGCTGCCGCAACACGAGCGCGTTGCCGCCGTCGCCGTAGGTGCCCATCACGTCGGGCAGGACCAGTCCGATGCGCACGGTCGAGGTGGTGTCGCTCATCGTCGCTCCTGCCCGTCGGCGGGGATCCGTCCGTGTCGTGCCGCCCGGTCGATCGCGACCCCGAGGTCGCGGAAAGCGGTGTAGTTGGCCAGCACCTCCACCCGTCCGGGCGGGCAGGAGGCGATGGCGCGCATCGGATCATCGATGGTGGTGTGCTCGGCGCCCGCGTACAGCAACCGGACCCCGAGGTCGGCGGCACGTTCGCCTGCCGCGACCACCTGCATCGTCTCGAACGCCTCGAAGCGAACGTCCCACAGCCAGGAGAGGTCCTCACCGTCGGGAACCTGGCCGTTCACCGCGATGACCAGACCGTCGGCGTCCTGGTCGATCATCGACATCGCCTCCTGCCAGCCGGCGGGGTTCTTGGCCAGCAGCATGCGAACGGAATGACTTCCGACCTGGCGGATGCCGTACCGTCCCGCCACCTCACCGACCGCGGACACAGCGGTGACCGCGGTGTCGGGGTCGGCACCCATGGCCACAGCCGCCGCGACCGCCTGGGTCGCGTTGCCGCGGTTGGCGTTACCGGGCAGCTGCAGCGACAACTCGGCGTGAAAACCGTCCGGTCCGTGGATGCCCTTGTCATCGAACCACCAGTCCGGCGTCGGCCGTCGGAAGTCGGTTCCGCTGCTGTACCAGTCGATCCCGTCACGGACGATGGGCTCACCCGAGCGCGGACAACTGACGGAGTCGTTGGCCCAGCCACCGCCTGCGGCCACCCAGATCACCTGCGCGGCGTCGTAGGCGGCCGATGCCACCAGGACGTCGTCACAATTGGCGATCACGGTCATCTCCGGGTGGCGTTCGATGCCGGCGCGTAACTTCCGCTCGATGGAGTTGATCTCGCCGACCCTGTCCAGCTGGTCTCGCGAGAGGTTCAGCAGCACGAGCACTTCGGGTTCGGTGAAGTCGGCGACGTGTGGGACGTGCAGTTCGTCCACCTCGAGTGCGGCGACGGCGGCGTGCTGCTCCTGGGTGAGGGCGGCGATGATGCCCGCATCCATGTTCGCGCCGTCGGCCTGGGTGACCACCTCGCCGACCCCGGCCAGTGCGGCGGCGACCATCCGGGTGGTGGTCGATTTGCCGTTGGTCCCGGTGATCAGGGCGGTGCGCTTACCGGCCGCCAAGCGCTGCATGATCGACGGGTCGATCCGCGCCGCGATGAGCCCCCCGATCATCGAGCCCTTGCCGCGACCGGATTTACGGGACGCCCAGCGAGCGGCCCGCGCCGCGGCCAGCGCCACCTGGGTCCGGGTGGGCAGTGACCTCGTCGAGACGCGCGTCGGCGGGTTGGACATGGGTGCGAGTCTCGCACACCCGCCCTCGGGAGGCGGAGCCGCCGAGCGCACCGACCAGGCACCCCGTGATCACCACCACGGCACCGACGAGTTCCACCACCGTCGGCCGCTCCCCGAGCAGCAGCCACGACGCGGAGATGCCGACCACGGGCACCAACAGCGAGAAGGGTGCGACCCGGCTGGCCGGACACCGGGCCATTAGGTGCGTCCAGATCCCCGACCCGACGACCGTCGCCAGCACCACCACATAGGCCAGCCCGGCCAGCGCGAGTAGCCCGCCGTGGCCGCCCAGGGTGGTCAGGCTGCGTATTCCCGCGCTCGGGCCCTCGACGGCCAGGCTGAGTGCGAACATCGGGATCGGCGGGACGACGGACATCCACAGGGTCAGTCGCAGCGGGTTGTCGGGTCGTGCCATCCGGCTGCCGAGATTCCCGAACGCCCAGCCGAGACCCGCGGCCAATGTCAGCAGGACCGGGATCAGGGCCGCCCCCGAACCGTGCAGGTCACGATCGACGGCGATGGCCGTCATCCCCACCACGGCGACGGAGATACCCACCACCTGGGCACGTGACATCCGTTCGCCGAGCAGCAACACCCCGAGGATGACGGTGAACGGCGCCGACGATTGCAGCACCAACGAGGCCAGACCGGTGGGCATCCCCGCATCCATCGCCCAGAACAGGAAGGTGAACTGCAGGATGCCGAACCCCGTGCCGTAGAGCAGTAGCCATCGCCAGGCGACGTCGGGTCGCGGGACGAACAACACCACCGGGACGGCCATCAGGGTGAACCGCAGGGCGCCGAAGAAGAACGGTGGGAAGTGGTCGAGGCCGAGGTGGATCGCGATGAAGTTCAGTCCCCACAACACGGCCACACCGACACCCAGGAATCGATCTCTGGTGGTCATGAACCCATCCTGGGCCGGGGAGTCAGTGCAGAACAATCGAATTGTTATGCATTGTCTGTTAAGAAGGACTGAAATGTGGCAAGGTTGCCCCGGTGGACGTGAAACGCCTGCGCATCCTGCGCGAGTTCGCCGACCGCGGGTCCGTGGGCACCGTGGCCGTGGCCCTGCACATGACACCGTCGGCGGTCTCTCAGCAGCTCAAGTTGTTGGCCGCGGAGGCAGGCATCGAACTGCTCGAACCCGTCGGCAGGGGTCTGCGGCTCACTCCGGCGGGACGGGCGCTGGTGTTGCGTGCCGACGACGTGGTCGCGGCGGTGGACCGGGCCACCGAGGAGATGCGTGCCTACCGGGGCGGTCGGGCGGGCGCTCTGCGCATCGCGTCGTTTCCGTCGGGTGCGGCCCTGCTGGCACCGACGGCGGTGCGGTCGCTCTCCGATGACGGGATCGAGGTGATGATCGCGGACCTGGACGTCGCCTACGGTGACGCCCCGCGTGCGCTCGTCGATCACGACCTGGTGGTCACCCACCGCGACGAACGGATGCCTCCGGTGACCGATCCGCGGGTGCGGAGGGTCGAGCTGATGCGGGAGCCGATCGATGTGGTGGTTCCGAGAGGTGGCGCGCTGGCGCAACGGCCGTCGGTACGCCCCCACGACCTGGCCGACTCGTCGTGGATCAGTGTTCCCGAAGGCTTTCCCGTCGACGACGTGCTCCTCTCGGTGGCAGCGGCCACCGGTGTGGTGCCGCGGGTCACCCAGCGGATCGTCGACTTCGCGGTGATCCAGGCGCTGGTCGCCGCCGACCAGGGGATCGCCCTGCTACCGCGCCACTGCGTCGGCCACCCCGGCGTCACCCGGCTGACCCTCGACGGGGTGCGTGCCGCGCGGGTCGTCGAGGTGTTGACCCGCCCGGACACACGCGGTCGCCCGTTGGTCGAGCGAGGTGTGCGAGCGTTGCGGAGGGCGGCCGACGCGGCGGTCGAGGGGACCGGACCGGTCAGCGCCAACCCAGCGCGGGCGCCACGTGGGTCAGGATCGACTCGATGACGTGCGCGTTGTACTCCACTCCGAGCTGATTGGGCACGGTGAGCAGCAGGGTGTCGGCGTCGGCGATGGCCTGGTCCTCACGGAGCTGTTCGATCAGCTTGTCCGGCTCGTCGGCGTAGGAGCGCCCGAACCGTGCGGTGGTGCCGTCGATGATGCCGACCTGGTCGGATTCCTGACCGCCGCGACCGAAATAGGCACGGTCACGGTCGTCGGTGATTGCGAAGATGCTGCGGCTCACCGACACCCGCGGCTCGCGCGCGTGACCGGCCGTTGCCCAGGCGTCGCGGAACCGCTGGATCTGCTCGGCCTGCAACTTGTGGAACGGGATGCCGGTGTCCTCGGTGAGCAGCGTCGACGACATCAGGTTCATCCCCTGCTGCGCGGTCCATTCCGCGGTCGCTCGACTGCCCGCACCCCACCAGATGCGATCCCGCAGGCCGGCGGAGTACGGCTCCACGCGGAGCAGTCCCGGTGGATTGGGGAACATCGGGGCGGGGTTCGGCTGGGCGAACTGCGTGCCCTCGACGACCTGGAGGAACACGTCGGTGTGCCTGCGCGCCATGTCGGCGTCGGACTCACCCTCGGCGGGTGCATAACCGAAATGCCGGTACCCGTCGATGACCTGCTCGGGTGATCCCCGGCTCAGCCCGAGTTGGAGGCGTCCACCCGCGATCAGGTCCGCGGCGCCGGCATCCTCGGCCATGTACATGGGGTTCTCGTAACGCATGTCGATGACGCCGGTGCCGATCTCGATCCGGTTGGTCTTGGCCCCGACCGCCGACAGCAGTGGGAACGGCGAACCGAGTTGTCGGGCGAAGTGGTGCACGCGGAAGTAGGCGCCGTCGGCGCCGAGTTCCTCGGCGGCCACGGCGAGGTCGATGGATTGGAGCAGCGTGTCGGCCGCGGTCCGGGTCTGCGACCCCGGAGACGACGACCAGTGCCCGAACGACAGGAAGCCGATGTTCTTCATGCACGGCTCAACCGGACTGTGGTCCGTTTTGTTCCCGCGATGTTCGGCCCGGCGAACGCGGACAACGGCCCACTCGACGCGAACGACGGCCCGCTCGACGGGGTGGTGTCGAGCGGGCCGTCGCAGGTGTCGTGGATCAGGGGGCCCAGGTACGCGGAGCAGGCTCGGCGTCGGGCTCCGCGGAGAGTGCGGCCGCATTGCGGTGGGCGCGGTTGATCGCGGAGACCACCGCCCGTAGCGACGCGGTGGTGATCGAGGTGGCGATGCCGACACCCCACACCGTCTCACCGTTCACATCCGCCTCCACATACGAGGCGGCGCTGGCGTCACCGCCCGCGGTGAGTGCGTGTTCGCTGTAATCGAGCACCCGCACGTCGTACCCGACCGTGCCCAACGCATCGGTGAACGCGTCGAGGGGTCCGTTGCCGTGACCGGAGATCTCGCGTTCGACCCCGTTCACCTTCACCACGGCGGTGATGCTGTCCTCACCGCCGTCCACCTCGGCCGCGTCGACCCGCTGCCGCATGCGTTCCAGTGGGGAGATCGGCTGCAGGTATTCGTCGGCGAAGATGTCCCACATCGCTTTGGGCGAGACCTCGCCACCTTCACCGTCGGTGACCTTCTGTACCTCGCGGCTGAACTCGATCTGCAGGCGCCGCGGCAGCGACAGCCCGTGGTCGGCCTTCATGATGTAGGCGACACCGCCCTTGCCCGACTGACTGTTGACGCGGATGACGGCCTCGTAGTTGCGGCCCACGTCCTTCGGGTCGATGGGCAGATACGGCACCTGCCACACGATGTCGTCGATGTCGGAATCGGCGTCGTCGGCGTCGATCTTCATCTGGTCGAGACCCTTGTTGATCGCGTCCTGGTGGCTGCCGGAGAACGCGGTGTAGACCAGGTCGCCGCCGTAGGGGTGGCGCTCGGGAACGCCCAACTGGTTGCAGTACTCCACCGTGCGACGGATCTCGTCGATGTCGGAGAAGCTGATCTGTGGGTCCACCCCACGGCTGAACAGATTCATCCCGAGGGTCACCAGGCAGACGTTGCCGGTGCGCTCACCGTTGCCGAACAGGCAACCCTCGATGCGGTCCGCACCCGCCTGGAAACCCAGTTCGGCTGCGGCAACCGCGGTTCCACGATCGTTGTGGGGGTGCAGGCTGAGGATCACCGACTCCCGCCGGGCGAGATTGCGGCTCATCCACTCGATGGAGTCGGCGTAGACGTTGGGTGTGGTCATCTCCACCGTCGCAGGCAGATTCAGGATGATCGGCGCCTGCGGGGTGGGTGCGATGATCTCGGTGACCGCGTCGCAGACCTCGACCGCGAAGGACAACTCGGTGCCGGTGTAGGACTCCGGCGAGTACTCGTACCGCCAGTTGGTGTCCGGGTACTTCTGTTGTTCGGCGCGCACCTTGTGGGCGGCGTCGGTGGCGATCTTCTTGATCGCGTCGCGGTCGGCGCGGAACACCACTCGACGCTGCAGCACCGAGGTGGAGTTGTAGAAATGCACGATCACGTTCGCCGCGCCGCGGCATGCGTCGAAGGTCCGCTCGATCAACTCGTCACGGCACTGGGTGAGCACCTGGATGGTGACGTCATCGGGAATCGCGTTGTCCTCGATGATCTCTCGGACGAAGTCGTAATCGGTCTGACTGGCCGAGGGGAACCCGACCTCGATCTCCTTGTACCCCATCCGCACCAGCAGGTCGAACATACGACGCTTGCGGGCCGGACTCATCGGGTCGATCAGCGCCTGGTTGCCGTCACGCAGATCCACCGCGCACCACAGCGGCGCCCGGTCGATGACCACATCGGGCCAGGTGCGGTCGGGAATCGAGATCTTCTCGACCTCGTCGGCGAACTGTCGATAACGGTGGGTGGGCATCGGCGAATCGCGCTGCGGATTCCAGGCGGGCTGGCCGGCGGGTATGGGGCCGCTCGGCTCGACGATGCGCGATACGCCCGAGGTGAAAGTGTCTGCTGCTGCCATGATGGGTCGTCTCCGGTGATGGTGAGGAGTGACCGGCGCGTGTCGGGGCCCCGCGACGGGAAGCCGGTCTGGATCAGACCCCGCCGCGGCATCCGAGAAGGAGCGCGCGCTGCATGCGGAAAACTGTACTCGCGTGCTGTCGGCGACCACAAATTGCTATCTCCTGGGCCTGAGCCGGGCGCGCAGACTCTCGGTGCGGTGGCGCAGGTCGGACAGCTCGACGTCGTCCACGCGGTGATCGGGCGCGGTTTGCCAGCAGCGCTGCAGGGTGTCGTAGCCGAGAGTGCACACGTCCACGTGGGTACCCCAGTGTTCGGCTGCCCACGCCGGGTCGTCGACGGCGCTGGTCGCCGCCACCGACTCGGCCTCGATGAGATCCCATTGCAGATCACGCCGGGCCCTCAGCAGTTGCGACGGTGGTGTCACCGCCAGGGCTGCGACCAGCCCGGAGATCTCGCCGAGCACCCGCCCCAACGTGAACACGGTGGTGCGACGGTGCGCCCGCGGCGCGATCACCCACACCGAACCCACCGCCAACACGACACCGATGACGGTCTCGGCCAGCCGGTCGACGATGGGTTCGGCGAGGCTGTCACCGATCGGGGTACCGATCAGCAGGGCCAGCGGTGTGATGAAGGTGACCGCGAGACCGTAGTTCGCGACCACGGTCAACTCGATGAGGAAGTTGAGCAGGGCGAGGACGACGACCAGGATCAGTTCGTCGCCGACCACGTAGTGCAGCAGCCACAGCAGTCCCAGCCCGACCACGGTTCCCGCCAGCCGGTGCCCGCCGCGCAACGCACCGCGGATGCGGTCGGGGCCCAGTTGCAGCACCAGGACCACCGAGACGATCGCCCAGTCCGGTCGTCCGAGACCCAGAGCGACGGAGATCAGCATCCCGGCCGTCGCAGCGACAGCCGTCCGCAACGCGGTGACGCCGGCGTGGCTCGCCGGGGTGAGCGCCTCGCGCAGGCGTTCTGACGGCGTCGGGCGGGGCAGCGGTGGTGAGCTGAAGCCGTGTCGCCCGTCGTGCAGCCTCATATGTGCTTCCCACAGCTGGTCACCGAGGGTCGATCGGTTCGCATCCGCCGATCGGCCCGACTCGGTCTGGGCTGCGTCGTACAGCGTCGACCAGGCCTGCAGGATCTTGCCCGCAGCTCCCTGCCGCAGCGCCGAGACCCCGGGTCTGCTGTTCGTCCGGTAGTCGTCGACCGCCACGATCGCGGCACGCACCGCCGTGGTCTGCGGCCGGTCGCGGTCGAACAGGGCGGGAGCCATCCCGCACACCAGGGCACCGACAGCCCCCGCGCAGGTCGCGACCACCAGCACCCCGAGCGAGACGCCGTGTCGGACTGCCACCGATGCGACCGCCGAACTGAGGACGAAGAACAGCGCGGCCGGTGGTCCGGTACGCAAAGCGTTCACCGAGAACACCGTGATCACGGAGATGACCAACAGTGCCGAGTAGACGACGAGATCACCGTGGGTGACGTGCACGGTGACCCGGGTCAGGGCCCCCATGACCGACACCCCCATCACCAACAGGACTCCGGCCAGCAGGATCACCCGCCAGCGGATCCGGTACGGCCGGTCCTCCCCGTAGAGCACGGCGAACGCGCCCAACGAGGCCAACGGGGCGCTGCTGCCGAAGTCGAGTGCGAGCAGCACCAACGCCGGGAGCAGGAACGCAGCACCTGCCCGGGTGGCCGCGGGCCAGCGCGATCCGATGGGCGGCAGGGCGAAGAAGGTCTTGGCCAGCGACGGCCGCGAGGGCGGCGTGTCGGCGGCGTCGGGTGTGGGAGTCACCGGTACGGCGTGCCCCACCGGTCGGCGAAGGCGACCTCGCGCAACGGCAGCCGGGTTCGCTCGCGATCGTCGCGTTCGGCGACCTCGGGGTCGACGGTGGCCGGATCGGCCAGGCGACCGATCGCCAACAGCACCAGCGGTCGTTCGCTCACCGGGATGGCGAAGGTCTCGACCGCCTGCTGGGGTGTGAAGCCGGCCATCGGATGGCCGTTGAACCCCTCGGCGACGGCCTGCAGGATCATCTGCGCCGTGGCCAGTCCGACATCCACGGCGGCGTAGGTGTCGGCGCGGTGCTCGTCGGGCAGTGTGCGGGTGCAGATCAGGACCAACGCCGCCGACGCGGGCGCCCACCGCAGGTTGCCGCGGCGCATCGTGGCGACCAACCCGTCGAAGGTGGTGTCACCGCGCCGGCCGACGATGAAGCGCACCGGTTGCTCGGCGCCCCAGGTGGGTGCCCACCGACCGGCCTCGAGGATGGCGTCGAGCTGGTCGTCGGTGATCTCGGCGGTCGCGTCGTAACCGCGGGCGCTGCGGCGGGCGGCGATCAGTTCATGCACACGGCGAGCCTAGTGAGGCCACCCCTGTCGTCGCCCGGTGGTCGCTCACTGATGCCGGGAGCGGTACTTCAGCTCCGGCATCGGATCGGCGGCCCGGTTCAGGGCGCGAAGCGCACGCGGACGACGGACCCGCAACCCGAAGTACACGCCGACGACGATCAACAGCAGCGTCACCACGTTGACGATCGACGTCACGTGCAGCCCGTCGACGAATGCCGCGCGGGCGGCCGCGGCGAGCTCCGCACCCTGCGTGCCGGGCAGGGTGGCCGCGTGGTCGAGGGTGTCGGCGAGGGTGTCGCCGAACCGGCCGTCGGATTCGCGGGTGAACACCAGGGTGGCCAGCGATCCGAGGACCGCCAGACCCAGCGCACTACCGAGTTCGAAACAGGTCTCGGAGATACCCGCTGCGGCACCGGACCGATGTACGGGCACCGCCGCCACCGCGACCTCGGACACCACGCTGAACATGACGCCGTAGCCGACACCGGCAATGCTGGTGGAGATCATGTACAGCCACAACCCTTGTGAGACACCGAGTCCGATGAGTCCTGCGTTCCCCACCGCCGCGGCGACCAGGGCGAACACGAAGGTCCACCGCACCCCGAGTGCGGCCACCAGGCGGCTCGCACCCACGGAGAACGCCGCCACGGTGATGGCCGCGGGGATCCCGGCGAGTGCCGCGGCCAGCACGTCCTGGTCCAACACGGTCTGCAGATAGATGCCGGTCAGATAGAACATCGCCGACAGCGACAACATGCCGAGCAGGGCCACCAAGACCGCGACGGTGAAGCCGGCGTTGCCGAACAGGGTCAGGTCGACCAGGGGGAACCGGGCGCGTCGTTGCTGCACGACGAAGGCGATCAGCATCGCCACCCCGAACAGGCCGATGACCACACCGGTCGCATCCACACCCTCCGCCGCCAGATGTTTGATCGCGTAGACGATGGGCAGGATCGCGGCCAGCGACAACACGATGCCCGCCACGTCGAACGGGTCACCCGAACCCGACCGGTACTCGGGCACCAGGAACGGCGCGAAGGCCAGGAAGACCACCAGCACCGGCACGTTGATGAGGAACACCGAACCCCACCAGAAATGGTGCAGCAACACCCCGCCGACCACCGGACCGATGGCCGACCCGCCCGCGAAGGCGGCGGTCCACACACCGATAGCCCGAGATCGGATCCGGGTGTCGGGGAACATGTTGGTGATCAGCGACAGGGTCGCGGGCATCAAGGTGGCACCACCCACACCCATCAGGGCGCGAGCCGCGATCAGCACCGCGGGGTCGGGAGCGAACGCCGCGATCACCGAGCCCGCACCGAACACCATCGAACCGACGAGCAGAACCCGTCGGCGCCCGATCCGGTCGCCGAGATTGCCCATGGTGATGAGCAGACCGGCGATCAGGAATCCGTAGATGTCGAGGATCCACAACTGCTCGGTGGCGGTCGGTCGCAGCTGCTCGGCCAGCGTCGGGGTGGCCAGGTAGAGCACCGACATGTCCATCGAGATGAGGAACACGGGCAGCGTCAGGATCGCCAAACCCAACCAGGGATGGCGCACGGTCGGTGGATGTGCCCCCACCGACGTTCGCTGCCCGGACTGGTCGACGATGCTCACGGCGTGCTCCTCCTCACGTGACGCCCGGTCGGACGAGGCGCGCGACCGGGCTGCGTACGACGTACGCAACCCCAAGGTATGCCTATGAGTACGCTGTACGCAAAGAATTTGTTCCCGGGGGAGGACCCGCCATCACCACTGCACGACAACAGCCACCGAAACTGCACCGGCACGACATCGTGGCGGCGGGGATCGACCTGGCCGATGCCGAGGGCATCGGGGCGTTGTCGATGCGCCGGCTGGCTGATCGACTCGGTGTGGGGACGATGTCGCTCTACCGGCACGTCGCCGACAAGGACGCCCTGCTGATCGCGATGTCCGACGAGATCGGCGAGCGGTTCCCGTACCCGCTGGACACCTCGCCACCGTGGCGTGAGCGAGTGCGTGTCGCCGTCGACATCGACTGGGAGATCTATCAGCGTCATCCGTGGATCGTCCTCGCCTACGCCTCCCCTCGGCACAGCATGGGTGAGGTGACTCTCACCTGCCTGGACTGGCTGGTCGCCGGTTTCGCCGAGCTCACCGAGGACGTCGCAGTGGCCACCGAGATGGCCCTGGCGGTCTGGATCCACGTGCAAGGGGTCGCGCTGGCCGCGGTCAGCGACGAGTTGCTGCAGACCCGGTCGGACACCGACGACGCGGGGGGTCTGGCCGACCTGCTGGACGGCAACCCGTCGAGTCCGCCACCGGTACATCTGCAGGCCCTGGCCGGACGTGGCCGAGAACCCGGCCTCACCGACCCACGCACCCGCCTCGACCGGGGAGTGGACTACCTGTGCGCGGGGTTCGTCGCACTCGGCGGCTGACACCCGCGATCTGCCATGCGGTCGCTCAGATGGCGTGCGGGTAGACCGTCAGCATGTGCGCGCCGAACCAGGAACTACCGATCACCGCGACCGCCAGCAGGGCGACCGCGGCCGAGAGTCGCATCCGCGCCAACCCGATGGCCAGTGGAACCAACAGCACGAACGCGGGCAGCAGCAGCCGACCGCGGCTCATCATCAGACCGCTCGAGGCGGCGATGGAGACCACCACGAGCGTGCCGTAGAGCAACACCGGCGCGGGGAGTCGCTGCCAGGCGGCCACCACGATGAGCGCAAAGGTGGCCAGCAGGATCCATGTGGTCGCCATCGGCGCGACCTGGGATTCGCCGACCAGCGAGGTGTTGATGAAGTCGAAGGTCGCGCGACCGTAGTCGATCTCGGTACCCCAGCCCTCGGTCTGGATGCGGAACCACCCGGTGGGGCTCCCGGTGTGCACCCACACCACCGCGAGATAGGCCAGATAACCCAGCGGACTCAGTATCACCGCACCCCAGGCGCGCGCGCGACCGTTCCGACTCCCGCGGAGTGCGGCCATCAGTGCCCAGATCATCACCACGGCGATCAGCACCACCGCGGTGGGCCGGGTCAGCCCGCACAACAGTGCGCACACCCCGGCCAGCAGCCATTGTCTCCGGAGCACACCGACCAGCGCCCACGCCGCGAGCGCGCAGAACAGGGCTTCGGTGTACGCCATCGACAGCACCACACCCATCGGACTGGCGGCGAACAACACCACCAGCATCAGTCCCGCGCGGTGGGGATCGCAGGGGCCCGCATCGGCACGGCGTGCACCGTCCTCGGCATCCAGCCAGACCGCGACCCGGGTGGGCAGCCGCAGGTTGCTGGTGAACCAACCACCCGCGGCGTCCGGCGCCGACATCCGTCGTGCGCACAGCGCGCCCAGACGGGCGACGCCGACCGCGGCCAGCGACCCGACCACCACGTTCACCGTCAGCGCGGCTCCCAGTGGACCGAACCCGGGCAGTCTGGCCACCGCACCCACCAGCATGGGATAACCGGGGAAGAACGCGTAGGCGGTGTCGGCGTCGTGCAGCCCGCGGGCGTCGGTCTGGGTGAACGGCACGTTGTCGTAGCCGTACTGCGCGATGGCGAGCATCCATTTGCCGTCCCACGCCGACAGGGCGTCACCCAGGGTGGTCCCACGCAACTGCGCGAACCGCTCCAGCACCAGGATCCCGATCAATCGGACCACGAGGAACCAGGCGATCGGTTCCACCCAGTCGCGACGTCGATACAGCAGACCCGCCACGGAATCGGTCCAGGAGTCCGATCGGGCCGCACGCAGCGACTCGACCAGCAACGGATCATGCTGCGCGGGGGACTCCGCATCCGTACGGCTCGACACAGGAAAATGGTATGTGCTGAACACCGGCCACCGCGGGGCTCCGTCCCCGACCCGGGGTCCCGCACCCCGCTCCCGGTAAAGTGGATCGCGATCTGCGCACCGGACCCCTGGTCGACGGTGCCTGCCCGCAATCGACCGGAGGTGTGAACACGGTGGCGCTCGTGGTCCAGAAGTACGGTGGTTCGTCGGTCGGTTCGGCCGAACGAATCCGCCGGGTCGCCGAGCGAATCGTGGAGACCAAGAAGCAGGGCCACGACGTGGTGGTCGTGGTCTCGGCGATGGGTGACACCACCGATGAGCTGCTGGATCTGGCCAACCAGGTCTGCCCCTCGCCGCCTGCTCGTGAGATGGACATGCTGCTGACCTCCGGTGAACGGATCTCCAACGCTCTGGTCGCGATGGCCATCAGCTCGATGGGGGCCGAGGCGCAGTCGTTCACCGGTTCGCAGGCCGGGGTGATCACCACCAGCAGCCACGGCAAGGCGAAGATCATCGACGTCACGCCCGGGCGTGTCCGCAGCGCGCTCGACGACGGCACGATCGTCCTCGTCGCCGGCTTCCAGGGCGTCGCACAGGACACCAAGGACATCACCACCCTCGGTCGCGGCGGCAGCGACACCACCGCGGTCGCGCTGGCGGCGGCACTGAAGGCCGATGTCTGCGAGATCTACACGGACGTCGACGGCATCTACACCGCCGATCCGCGCATCGTTCCCGATGCCCGCCACCTCGACTCGGTGTCGTTCGAGGAGATGCTGGAGATGGCGGCCTGCGGGGCCAAGGTGTTGATGCTGCGGTGCGTGGAATACGCGCGCCGTTACAACGTCCCGGTTCACGTGCGCTCGTCGTACTCGACCAAACCCGGCACCCTGGTGTCGGGATCTATGGAGGACATCGGAGTGGAAGAGGCAATTCTCACCGGCGTGGCCCACGACCGCAGCGAGGCCAAGATCACCGTGGTCGGTCTCGACGACCGACCGGGATACGCGGCCAAGGTCTTCCGTGCCGTGGCCGACGCCGAGATCAACATCGACATGGTGTTGCAGAACGTGTCGAAGGTGGACACCGGCAAGACCGACATCACCTTCACCCTGCCGCGGGAGGTCGGTCCGCTCGGGGTGGAGAAGCTGACCCGGCTCAAGGCCGAGATCGGTTTCACCGAACTGCTCTACGACGATCACATCGGCAAGGTGTCGCTGGTGGGTGCCGGGATGAAGAGTCACCCGGGTGTGACCGCGACCTTCTGCGAGGCGTTGTCCTCGGTCGGCATCAACATCGAACTGATCTCCACCTCCGAGATCAGGATCTCGGTGCTGTGCCGCGACACCGAACTCGATGACGCGGTCCGTGCCCTGCACGCCGCCTTCGACCTCGGTGGCGACGAGGCCGCCGTGGTGTACGCCGGAACGGGGCGCTGAGTCATGGCCCGTCGAATCGGTGTGGTCGGCGCCACCGGTCAGGTCGGCGCCGTGATGCGGAAGCTGTTGGCGGAGAGAGATTTCCCAGCCGACGAGGTGCGCTTCTTCGCCTCCGCGCGATCGGAGGGCACGAAGCTGCCATGGCGGGGAGCGGAGATCGTCGTCGAGGACGCGACCACCGCCGATCCGACCGGACTCGACATCGCGCTGTTCTCCGCGGGCGCGACGATGTCGCGTACCGAGGCACCGCGCTTCGCCGCGGCCGGGGTGACCGTCATCGACAACTCGTCGGCGTGGCGTAGGGATCCCGACGTCCCGCTGGTGGTCTCGGAGGTCAACGGCGATCGGGTGCACGACCTGCCGAAGGGCATCATCGCCAACCCGAACTGCACCACGATGGTGGCGATGCCGGTGCTCAAGCCGCTACACGACGCTGCGGGGCTGCGCAGACTGATCGTGTCGTCCTACCAGGCGGTCTCGGGTAGCGGCCTGGCCGGTGTCGAGGAACTGGCCACCCAGGCCCGTGCCGCCATCGGTGATGCGGAGGCGTTGGTCCACAACGGTGGTGCGGTCGACTTCCCGGATCCCGTGAAGTACGTCGCTCCCATCGCGTTCAACGTGCTGCCGCTGGCGGGTGCGCTGGTGGACGACGGTAGCGGCGAGACCGACGAGGACCAGAAGCTGCGTAACGAGTCGCGCAAGATCCTCGGTCTGCCCGACCTGTTGGTCAGCGGGACCTGTGTGCGGGTACCGGTGTTCACCGGTCACTCGTTGTCGATCAACGCCGAGTTCGAGCGTCCGTTGTCGGTGTCCGATGCGCAGCGATTGTTGGCGACCGCGCCGGGGGTCACCGTGACAGACGTGCCGACGCCGCTGGCCGCGGCAGGTGGGGACACCTCGTTGGTGGGCCGGATTCGGACGGATCCCGGTGCGCCGGAAGGCCATGGGCTCGCGCTGTTCGTCGCCGGGGACAATCTGCGCAAGGGTGCGGCGCTGAACACCATCCAGATCGCCGAGCTCCTGGTCTGATCCGCCTGCGGCGGAACAGATCAGCCGTCGATGGAGTCGCACCGTCCGTCGTTGTCGTCGGGGAGTGGCGCGAGACGGGACATCAGGCATCGGGCCAACGCCGACACGATGTCCCGGTCGTGGGTGATGGTCCACTCGTACCGACGATCCAGCAGCGGTCCGCTCTGGTCCACACGCCGTCCCACCACCGCGGCCGAGTACCCGATCCCGAGGATCGTCGTGCACACCTCACCGTCGAACCCGACGGCATCCGATCCGCGGAGCGGGGAGTCGGGCCGTAGTCCCGCACCCACGAACCCGATCAGCGAATGATCGTTGAGAACCGCCTCGAGGCCGGCGACGACCTCGTCGTGATGAGGCCCGGGTTGCATGGCGACGAGCACACATTCCGGTGGGCTGGTAATCGCAGTGCTGCGGCCCAGTTCGAAACAGATGTCCGACACGATCGACTTCGGACTGATGACGTTGGTTGTCCGCGAGAGGATCTCGCTGGGCAGCCGCGGGAACGCGCGGGCCACCGGATCCAGTTTCGGCAGTTCGGCGACCGAATGCTCTGGAGTCGCCGGTAGCGGCGCCGGGCGTCCGAGCAGGTAGCCCTGACCGTAACGGGCTCCCAGTGCCGCCGAGTTGCGCAGGTGCTCGGTGGTCTCGATGCCCTCGGCCAGGATCACCGCCCCGGTCTGCTCGACGTAATCGGCGACGGTACGCAAGGTGTTGGGGTGGTCCAGTGGGTGGCGCACCACCTGCCCGTCGAGTTTCACGATGTCCGGGCGGAGCACCTGCAACATGGTCAGCGATTCGGGGTTGGCCCCCACGTCGTCGAGAGCGACTCCGACACCGTTGCACCGCGCCCATTCGACTGCCGCCACCACGGCGGCGGGATCGTGGAAGAGATCGCGTTCGGTCAGCTCGACGACCACGTTGATCTGGTCCAGTACTCCGGCGATTCCCGCCGCGTCGACGCGGAACGGCGCGCTGGCCCGGAGTCCACGGGGTTCGACGTTGACGAAGAGGGTCAGCGGTTTGCGTAATCCCGTGTCGCGGGCCTCGCGGATGGCGGCGCGGCGGCACAGCCAGTCGAAGTCGTTGGCAACGCGCAGCTCGCGGGCCGTCGCGAACATCTCGAAGGGGCCCACATCGCCGAATCGCGTCCACCGGGCAAGTGCCTCGTAACCGACGAGATCACCGGTCTCGATGTCGAACACCGGCTGGAACTGGGGGACGATGAGGTCCGGGTCGTCGAGGAGCGCGCGCAACTCGGATTCGTGCGGTGCCACCGTGTGCAGTCCCCCTTAGAGGTGCGTAAACCGGCGAGGGACACTGTGAAGGTGCTCACAGAATCGCCGTCGCGCCGCCGATTGCGTCCGACTGTGAATCCGAGATCGACCGTAATCGTGGCATGTCGACACGTAATCGCGAAAACCCGCGCAGGCGTTTCTCGTCGTGAACCTGGCGGTGACCCGCATGCGATTTCGGCGACCACCTCGTCCGAGGTCCGACGGATGCGACAATCGGGATGTGCCGCAGCCGTCATCGTCCCCCGATCCGTCCGAGCATCCGGAGTCGTCGTCACCGGACTCCATCGCCGACCGTCGGTTCCGCCGTGCCGATCTGCCGTCGCAGTCGGATCTCGACGACGCGGATCTCGCGGCGATGCAACGGCAGTCGGCCGACAAGGACGCCGCCGCGCTGCGCGCCGATCAGGAAGGGGCGATCGGCGAACCGCCCGCTGCCCTGCGACAGGCGTGGTTGTTCTGGAACGGCGCGGCGGTCGCCGCTCTCATCAGCGTGCTGTACGGATTCATCAATCTCGGTACGGTCACCGACGCGGTTCGGCAGTACCTGCAGCAGGGGGAGATCAGCGATCCGCAGAATGCGGCGCCCGACGGCCAGGTCGACAGCCTGGCCTCGTTCTTCCCGCCGGCGATGCTGATCGCCACGCTCGTGCTGCTGGCCATCGAGTACCCGTTGCTGGTCGCGACCTCGCGTAACCACAGCCGCAACTGTCGCAACTGCTTCGCAACCGTCGTGGTGGTGAACCTGCTGTGTATCCCCATCGGTATCGACCTGCTGTTCGCGCACCCGCAGATCTCCGGGGTGATAGCGATCGTCGGGTGGGTGCAGTTCGCGTTGTTGGTCCTGTCGGTGTTGTGCACGTACCGCAAGGCGGTCGGTGAGTGGCTGCCCGCGTCGATGCGCATGCGGCCACCTGGTGCGTGGCGGGCCGGCCGACACTGACCCGTTGGTCGGCCGACGGTCTGGTCCGCCGCCTCTCACCGGCGGCCGAGCGCGCCGAGCTGGTTGGTCAGGGCGGCCTCGTCGACGCGCGTGCTGTGTCCGTCGGCGATGACCACGACTCCGCCCACGACCACGGTGTCGACGACGGATCTACTCCCGGTGGTCAGGATCGAGGCCCCGGGGTCGCGGACCGGCAGCGTCGCGTAGTCGCGGTCGAAACGGACGACGGTGAGATCGGCGGGTGCTCCGATCGTCACCCCGCCGGTCACCTCGGCCAGACCCAGTACCGCGTTCGCTCCGCCGCAGGCCATGTCGAGCATCTGCGGGAAGCCCAACAAATCGGCCCGTTGGTGCACCGCCCGTTGTAGATACGCAGCGATGCGGAGCGATTCCAGCATGTCCTGGGTGTCGTTGCTGGCCGCGCCGTCCACGCCGAGACCCACGGACAGTCCCTCGGCCAGCATCGCGGGCACCGGAGCCACCCCGCTGCCCAACCGCATGTTGGACAACGGGTTGTGCGAGACCGCGACCCCGCGTTCGCACAACACCGCGCGATCGGTCGGGGACAGCTGCACCCCGTGCACCGCGAGCACCCGGTCCCACAGGAAGCCGTGGGAATCGAGGTACTCCACGGCACCCATTCCCGTGTGTGCGCGGCACATGTCGTCGTCGGTGGTGGTCTCCAGCAGATGTATCGACACCGGCAGTGACCGCTCCTGCGCGAACTGCCGCAGTGTGGCCATGCCGTCCGGGGTCAGTGACCGCGGGTTGGGCACGGCCAACGCGAGACTCACCGGCGTACCGACGACCTGCGCGCGCAACTCGTCGATGTGGGCGGTCACCTCGTCGAGAGGTTGCATCAGACGGGGTTCGAAACCCCACTTACGACTCGGGTCGGGGCGGTCGGCCACGCCGCGGCCGAGCACCGCACGGATACCGGTGTCGCGGAGGCCGCGCAGCACGGCCTCATGCACCTCCGTCGACGGATGCGGCCACATGTGTTCGACCACCGTGGTGGTGCCCGACCGCAATGACTCCAGACACGCGGCCACGGTGGCCAGGTACGCACGGTCGGGCGTGATGGCGACCGATTCCGTGCCGACCGCCAGCAACCATTCCAGCAGCGGAGTGCATTCGGCGATACCCCGCATCAGCGACTGCTGCAGATGGGTGTGGGTGTTGACGAATCCGGGGATCAGGAAGCCACCGGTCACCTCACCGCCACGACCGGCGGACTCCTCGATGCGGTCGACGACTCCGTCGCGGACCGTGACGTCGCGGTGTTCGCGCCACCGGCCGCCGGTGAACACGGTGACGTCGGCGAACGTGGTGACGTCGAGGGGCATGGAGCTACTTCCCGAAGTTCGCGGCGATGCGCTGCGCGAGGTAGTCGGCGGCGGTGATCGGCGGATGGGTCCCCGCCGCGCTCTCGATCACCACATCGGTGTTGGCTTGGGCGAAGTACGCGATGGTGTACCGCGGTCCGGTGTCCTCACCCTTGCGAGGTGCCCGGACCCGATGGAAATTCGACGGCAGCAGGTCGTCGGACCAGCGCATCAGCATGTCGCCGATGTTGCAGGTGATGGCGTCGTCGGACGGTTCCACGGGCGTCCACGCCTCGGTGTCCGCCTCGGCTCCGGGCAGCACCTGAAGGCCGCCTTGTCCCTGCCGTTGGAACAGCAGGGTCAGCGCGTCGAAGTCCGTGTGTGCACCCGCACGCCACTGATTGTCGACACCGAGCAGATCGTCGGGGAACGGATAGTAGTGCAACAGACGCAGGGTGCTCTGGTAGGCGCTCGCCGCGGGGTCGTGGGCGCGGGTGAAGAAGTCGCGGTCGAAGCCCAACCGGTCGGCGAAGCAACTGAGCAGGTTCATCGCCAACCGCCAGCAGCGATGCTCGAAATCAAGTATCACGGAACGGAATCCGTCGATCTCGGCATCGGTCGGCCACAGGCCGTCCATCCGCGGCCGAGTCACCTGGAAGGACTCCTTCTGGTCGGGTGTTCCTACCGATGGACGCACCTGCGAGCGGTACTCCCAACCCGCGTTCTGGCCCTTCTTGAGCGGGTACTGCGACTTCACCTCCGTCGGAAGTGCGAAAAACCGCGCCGACATCTCGAAGGCCCGATCCACCGTGGCGAGGTCGATACCGTGGTCGACCACCTGGAAGAATCCGATGTCGGTGGCCGCCGACCACAGCTCCTCGCCGATCTGGTCGCGCCGGGTGTCGAAGTCGGCGAGGCTGATACGACGCACTTCGCGGTCGGTGGTCTCCGTTCCCAGACCGCCCATCCGGGATTCGCGGTCGAGTTCGGTCAGGTCGAAAGTTGTTCGGTCGTCGTGGGACGGGGGAGTGTGTGTGTTCTCCGGCATGGGAAGACTCTCTTCGTGATGAGAGCGCGTGCGCTTTTCGACGCGGGACCAAGAGAGTGGATCCCGCGGACGCGAACACTGGGGCTCTTGCCCGGTGCTACACACGACCTCGTGCCGACGACAGTAGGACAGAACGGGCACCGGTGCCACTCGAGTGATCACCGTCCACAGTCAAGAGTCATTCCATAAACTGGACCTATTCCAGATAGTCCGTTATGGTGATCGCATGCCGATCGACAGTGCGCTGCGCGAGCAGCTGCGGACCGTGGGCCTGAGGGTCACCGCACCGCGGCTCGCGGCATTGGAGGTCCTCGCCGAAAGTCCTCATTCGACAGCCGATTTCGTTGCGTCGCGGGTGCGCGAACAGTTGGGCGGTGTGTCCACCCAGGCGGTGTACGACACCTTGCGGGTCTGCGCCGAGAAGGGCCTGTTGCGGCGGATCGAGCCGGCAGGCTCTGCGGTGCGCTACGAGACCCGTACCGGTGACAACCACCATCATCTCGTCTGCCGCGACTGCGGCGACATCCGCGACATCGACTGCGTGGTCGGCGGTGCCCCGTGTCTGACCCCGGACGACGATCACGGATTCGTCGTCGACGAGGCCGAGGTGACCTTCTGGGGACGCTGTCCTCGGTGTGTCGCCACCCATCCATCGAAGCCATCAGCCCAGTAACTCCATCAGCCCAGCAACACAGGAGGTTTGTCGATGACCCCGTACACCACCACCAACACCGGGATCCCGGTCGCCAGCGACAACGAGTCGCTGACGGCGGGAGCGCAGGGGCCCATCCTGCTGCACGACCACTACCTGATCGAGAAGCTCGCCCAGTTCAACCGTGAGCGGGTACCCGAGCGGGTGGTGCATGCGAAGGGAGGCGGGGCGTTCGGCGAGTTGGTCGTCACCGGCGACATCTCGCGCTACACCAAGGCGAAGTTCCTGCAGCCAGGCGCGCGCACCGAGACCTTGGCACGGTTCTCCACCGTGGCCGGGGAGCAGGGGAGCCCCGACACCTGGCGGGACCCACGGGGTTTCGCGCTGAAGTTCTACACCGAGGACGGCAACCACGACCTGGTGGGCAACAACACCCCGGTGTTCTTCATCAAGGACCCCATCAAGTTCCCGGACTTCATCCGGTCGCAGAAGCGATTGCCCGGCTCGGGCTTGCGCGACCACAACATGCAGTGGGACTTCTGGACCCTGCGTCCAGAATCCGCACACCAGGTCACGTGGTTGATGGGTGACCGCGGTATCCCGGCCACCTGGCGGCACATGGACGGTTTCGGTTCGCACACGTACCAAACCGTGAACGAAGCGGGAGAGCGGTTCTGGGTCAAGTTCCATTTCAAGACCGACCAGGGCATCGAGTTCCTGACCCAGGAGCAGGCCGACGAGCTCGCCGGAAGCGATCCGGACCACCACCGTAAGGATCTGTACGACAGCATCGAGCGCGGCGAGTTCCCCAGCTGGTCGCTGAAGATCCAGGTGATGCCCGAGGCGGACGCCGAGGGTTACCGGTTCAATCCTTTCGATCTGACCAAGGTCTGGTCGCAGCGCGATTACCCGCTCATCGATGTGGGTACGTACACGCTGAACCGGAACCCGCAGAACTTCTTCACAGACATCGAGTTGGCGTCCTTCGAACCGTCGAATGTGGTTCCGGGCATCGGCTTCTCGCCGGACAAGATGCTGCTGGGGCGGGTGTTCAGCTACGCCGACGCCCATCGGTACCGCATCGGTGCGAACTACTCACAACTGCCGGTCAACTACGCCAAGAACGCGGTGGTGAACACCTACTCCAAGGAAGGCCCGATGCGGTACCGGTCCACCGGACCGGATGTACCGGTCTACGCACCGAACTCGTTCGGCGGCCCGCACGCCGACGCTGCCGTCGCCGGGGATGAAGGTCTGTGGACCTTCGACGGCGATGCGGTACGGGCGGGGTACATCGAGCACGCGGAGGACGGTGATTTCGTCCAGGCGGGCACCCTGGTCCGCGAGGTCCTCGACGATGCGCAACGGGAGCGTCTGGTGGGCAACGTCGTCGGCCATGTGCTCGACGGTGTCCGCGAGCCGGTGTT
Organism: Williamsia sterculiae; assembly: GCF_900156495.1. Classification (GTDB taxonomy): domain Bacteria; phylum Actinomycetota; class Actinomycetes; order Mycobacteriales; family Mycobacteriaceae; genus Williamsia_B; species Williamsia_B sterculiae. Next base: position 237,370 of record NZ_FTNT01000004.1, on the reverse strand, counting down.
GTCACGGGTGTTCGAATACTGGAAGAACGTCGACCCGGAGATCGGCAAGAAGATCGAGGAAGGTGTGCTCGCCGGCCGGGAGTGACACCGGGCTGACCCCGGGATTCAACGGTCGGGCATGCCCAGTTGTTCATGCTGGGCATGCTCGACCAGAATGCGCGCCGCACCGCGTAATCCGGTGTGGCGAGGCCAGACGGCGCGAAGTGATCTGCTCAGATCCAGTGCCGCGACGGTCACCTCGATCAATGTTCCGCGACGCAGGTCGTCGGCCACCGAGAGACGCGACACCACCCCGGGCGCACCCGACGAGATCACCGCGGTACGGATCGCGGAGACCGAGCGGAGCTGCAACAGGGGTTCGGCTGGGCGTAGGTCCAGCCGGGCCAGCGCATCCCGGTAGACCTGTGCGGTTCCCGAGCCCGGCTCCCGCTGCACCATCCGGGTCGCGGCGATCGTGACGGCATCGACGGGCTCGTCTGTTGCCCACGGATGTCCGGGTGGCACCACCAGCACCAGGTCGTCGGTGCCGATGACGGTCGACTCCAAGTCGCCGTCGGGGCCGGGTCCCTCGACGAATCCCACGTCCGCGTCACCGATGCGCACCGCATCGACCACGTCGGCGCTGTTCATCGGGCGGACGTGAATTCGCAGCTCGGGGTCGGCGGCCTGCAACGTGACCAGCCATCCGGGGATGAGATATTCCGCCACAGTCATCGAGGTGGCCACCGACACCGCGCTCGACCGGCGGTCGCGCAGCGACGAGAGGCCACTGGCGAAGTCGTGCGCCGATCGCAGGACGTCCTCGGTCCACTGCAGGATCAAGGCACCCTCGTCGGTGGGGACGACGCCTACCGGTGACCTCCGGAAGACGGTGATCCCGAGTTCCCTCTCCACCGCGTGCACCCGGGAACTCACCGCCTGCTGACTCAGGTTCAGGGTGCGTGCGGCGGCGCTCATGCTCCCCGCGGTGGCCACCGTGGCCAGCACGTCGAGGGCGCTGAGCTCGGGCAGGCGGGCGGGGAGGACCACGACCCGAGCGTACCGGCCACAAGCATGGCTTGTGGCCGGACAAGGACAAGACCTCTACCTGCGAGGTCGCCGACGGTCGACGCTGGGAGCATGGCTTTCGCGACCCATCGGCAACAGCTCGGCCACATCGGTCGTGAGCGCCGGCGCCCGTCGGATGACCCGCGCGCGTCGAGTGGTCTGCTCGGACACCTGACGCCCAATTGGTTCGCGTCGGTCATGGGGACCGGCATCGTCGCCAACGCCGCGGCCACCCTCCCGGTGCGCTCCGCTGGGCTGCGTGACGCTGCCGTGGTCATCTGGATGCTCGCCGCCGTCGTGTTGGCGGCGCTCACCGTGGGCTTCGTGGTGCACTGGGTTCACCACCGCGCGAACGCCGTCGGCTATCTCCGGCATCCGGTGATGGTGCACTTCTACGGCGCACCACCCATGGCGCTGCTCACCGTGGGGGCGGGTGCCGTGCAGGTCGGCCCCACGGTGTTCGGTGCGACCGCGATGACGACGGTGTTCGTCTCGCTCTGGATCCTGGGTACGGTTCTCGGTGTCGCGACCTGTCTCCTCGCGACGGCGCGAATCCTGAATCCGCGAACGGACCGCACCGCGGCGCTGCCCGCCTGGCTGATGCCGGTGGTACCTCCGATGGTCTCCGCGTCCACCGGGTCGTTGTTGATCCCGGTGATGCCCGCAGGACCGGGACGCCTGATGATGTTGGCGTTCTGCTACGCCCTCTTCGCGCTGTCCGCGGTCACCGGGGCCATCACCCTGGCCTGTGTCGTCTTCCGGCTCGCGCGCCGGGGGCTGGACTCGGTGCAGGCAGCGCCCACGATGTGGATCACCCTGGGCATCGTCGGACAGTCCACCACCGCAGCCAACCTGCTGGCCGCGCGGTCACGATCGGTGGTGGAACCCGCCGTCGCCCGCTGGCTGGAACAGGCGGGGATGGACGTGGGCATCGTGATGGGGTTCGTCGGCGCAGTGCTCGGCGCGGTGGCCACCATCGTGACCGTGCGTGCAGCGCGTACCGGGCTCCGCTTCTCGCTGGCGTGGTGGAGTTTCACCTTCCCGGTGGGTACCTGCGTGACCGGGATGACCGCGTGGGGTTCGGCGTCGGGATCGACGACCGCCCAGGATGTGGCGGTGATGCTGTTCGGCGTGCTGGTCGTCGCGTGGCTGACGGTCGCGACGTACACGATCGGCGGATCGGTCAGTGGCCGACTGTTCTTTCCGTCGGAACGGTCAGCGGCGGGAGTGGCGGGTGCGACGGGCGGCCACGGTCAACACCGAACCGATGCCGATCGCGGCGAGAGACGCCCACACCCAGTGTGACGCACTGCTGTTGATGATGTCGACGGTGGCGAACGGGCGGCCGTGTTCGATACTCGCGTAGACGAGGGTGAGTACGAACCCCATGACCATCGCGTAGGCCACGGCGACATATGCGACGACCGTCGATCCGCGGGAGTGCAGGGGCAGGACCGTTCCGGTACGAGGACCGCGAGTCGTCGTCATGGGTGACCACCTTCTCCAGCATCGCACCGCCAGGAGAGGCGGTGGGGTTGTCGACCTGTGCGTCCACACTAGACACACCGGAGCACGGATGCCGGACTTCGACGGCATTTATACGCAATTCTCAGACCATGCACAGGCGGACCGTGGTCCACACCGGGCACCTCAGCGCATCTGCAGTCCGCGCACGACCACCAGTTCCTCGACGGCCTGACCTGCTGAGATGAACGTGTTGTCGCGCAGCCACTCGCTCCGCTCACGCATGACAGGGCCGAAGGCCACCGAGTGCCGGCGGGTCACCCGTGCCTTGCAGCCGACCTGGGCGAGGCGCTGCAAGGTCTCATCGACGCCGTTGAGCGCCGAATGGACGAGTAACACGACGCCACCGGGTCGGACGACGGTGGGGATCTGCTCGATGATCGCGTCGAGGATGTCGCGACCACGACCGCCGGCGTTCCAGGCCCTGGCCGCGGGCGTGTCGGCCGCGTCCACCGGGGTGGGAACGTACGGCGGATTGGCGAACAGCAGGCCCACCGGCTCGAGCGGCAGCGGGGCTCGGACGTCGGCTCGCCGGGCGCGCACCCGGGTCCGATTCCGAGCGGCGTTGATCCGGATGGCTGCGACCTGGCGACGACCACGGTCCAGGGCGGTCACCGACGCCCCGAGACGGGCAGCGTAGATCGATGCGATACCGCTGCCCGCGCAGATCTCGGCGGCGGACGGCATCTCTCGGTGGCCGAGGAGTTCGCGACTGACCGCGGCGCAGAGCAGTGCGGAGTCGACGTCGGGTCGATACACGCCGGGCCAATCGGTGATGCGGGGGACGGGTAGCGGGAGCGCGTCGAGGATGTCGGCGATGTCGTCGACGGGCGAGACATCAGGAAGTCGACTGGAGCCTGCGAGGTATCGGGCTCGGGGGATCTGCGAATTGGTCGTCATGCACCACCGGATTCACTGCGGAAGGAGTGGGCAGCGGTTGAACCCAGGACCGCCGACCGACGCCTCATCGCGTCATCTCCCGGCTCGAGGACCAGCGTACGTCACAGCGGGAGACGCAAGGACGAGTTGCCGGATTGCCACGACTTCCAGATGTGTTCGGCCGCAAAAGTGTCCATACGTCCGCACACCGCAGCGCCACGGACCAGACCGGCCCGCGCACCCGGTTCGGCTGCGGCCAGGGCCCCGGCGAGGTTGCGGACCACCAGTTGTTCGTGCACCGAATCCGCCTCGACGTGCTCGTCGAAGAACAACGTCGCGGCGGCGTCGAACCCCAATCGACGAAGGCCCCGGGCGTACTGCTTGCTCGGCAAGGCCGACGTCATCTCGACCAGACAGAGGTGACCGATCAGCTCGGGGAGACGGTCGCGGTGCAGCCCGAAGTACGACAGCGCGTTCAACCCGGCCAATGTGGTCGCCGGGACGTGGTCGATGTGGTGGGCGTAGCGATCGTCCAGTCCGAGGGCCCGCATGGTCTGCGCGTACAGCATCGCGTGCATACGGTCGAGTCGGCCGCCTCCGTACTCGTCTGCCTGGACCTCGATCAACGTGGCCTTGGGTCCGCCGTGCAGGCGAGGGATGCCGAGGGTGTGGACGTCGGCTTCGCGCAGTTGGTTCAACGACCGGTGGACCACCAGTTCGCGGAACTGCTCGGTGGTCGCGGTGCGAGCCATGAAGTGTGACATCGGGGGTCCGTCGTCGCTCTCACCGGCCGCCCACAGGGCGTCGATGAGGTCTTCCGCGGATCCCGGAACGGGATCCGCGCGACCCAGCGCCTCGTCGAACGGCCGCTCGATTTGCGCCCGGGCCGCCAGGAGATCGAGGTCCCATTCGCGGTGGTCTGGCACACCGGTGATGCCCCTGAGGTGCAGCTCGTAGAGAAGGGTGAGGGTGAGTTGGAGATCCTCGTCGGCGAGCAGGTCGCGGCCCGACGGCAGCACCGTCGCGGCCACCGCACGCCGGAAGTCGGCGCCGTCTCTGTCCCGCGTCATGGTGCCGATGAGCTCTGCGCTCAGCGGCCCACGGGGCTCGGGCACAGGCATCCGTGCCTGATCGGCGCTTGTATGGTCGGACGCACCGGTGGCGCGTGACGGTGCGGAAAGTGAGGGCATATGAACTCCGGTCAGGTTGATGACGCGGACGACAGGCGCGCCGACGAGGTGTCGATCGTGGTGTGCGAGCGGGGCCCGCTGTTGGTGTCCGGGCCGATGTCTCTACTCGACTCCGACGGTAACCCCATACCGACACATCGGTCCACCGTGGCTCTCTGTCGATGCGGCAGAACGTCCTTGGCCCCGTTCTGCGACGGCTCCCACAAACTGCGGCGAGACAAGCGGCGCGACCGGTGACCGGTCCACAGCGTTCGGGCCGCCAGGGTTCCCGCGACGGTGGCGTCGCTCCGGGTGACACCGGGCAGGGGGACATGAACACGGCGGCGCCGCTCGACCCGGATGTCGGGGATGTGCGACCACTCCATCTGCGGCCGAGCTCGTGGGCTGCGGTGGCCCTCGGTGGACTGGTGGGCACCTACCTGCGGTATGTCGTGGAGGAGGCGATCCCGCACGACCCGGACGGCTGGCCGTGGGGGACCTTCGTCATCAACATCGTCGGAGCCGTGGTGTTGGGTGCGCTCCTGGAGACTCTCAGCCGTCTGGGGCCGGATGTCGGATGGCGACAGCGGGTCCGCCTAGTCGCCGGAACCGGCGCCTGCGGCGCCTTCACCACCTACAGCACCCTGGCCCTCGAGGCCTCGCTGTTGACGCGGGGCGGTCACGTCGCGACGGCGGTCGCCTACCTCGCGGCCTCGCTGGTTCTCGGAGTCGTCGCGGCATGGGTGGGAATCGTGACCGCGGAAGCGATCCACCGCAGAACCACCGGGACGTCCGGGTGAGGGGGGCCGGTCACTGATGGAGATCCTGGCGATCGTCGTTGCCGGGGCGGTGGGTGCCGTGGCGCGCTTCGTGGTCGACTCTCGCCTGAAAGCTCGATGGGGGCAGGATTTCCCGTGGCAGACGTTGACGATCAACGTCTCCGGATCCTTGCTGCTGGGTGTGCTGGCCGGGTTGGTGCTGTTCCATGGCGCACCCGGTCCGTGGCAGACGATCGTCGGCACCGGATTCTGTGGCGGATACACCACTTTCAGCACCGCGAGCTTCGAGACCGTACGACTCGTGCAGCAACGCAGACACCTGCTCGCCCTGGGCTACGGGCTGTCCGGCATCGTCGTGTCCACGGCCGCCTGTGGACTCGGCCTCGCGCTCGTCTACCTCGCGTGAGCGGCTTCCCTCACGCCTGGTTCTGCTGTGACAGCTGTGTCTGAGCGGTCTGGATGATCTGCTGAGTGCCGCTCTGGGACAGCCCGGGAAGCTGACCGAGGATGTTGCGGACCACCTGGTGGTCGTCGCGCACCTTCTCGCTGGACTGGATGAGAACCGTGCCCGCGCCGGTGAAGTCGAACTGTTGCTCCTCCCCACTGTGCGCACCGAACATGTGGGCGCCTGCCGCGGCGAACCCGTTGATCCAGTTCTGGTCGTAATGGTGGCTCGGCGACGGGCAGTCCGCCCACCCGATGAGGGCCTCCGGGTCCACCCGGAGCGGAGGTTCGGCGAACATCACCGGTCCGTTGGATGAGGCGAGGAACTTCCCCGTCCCGATGAGGGTGAGGAATCCGGGGACGATCGACTGGTTGAGCTGTAGACCCGGTTGAAAGGCGAGCAGGTTGGCCGACCGGACCGTCAGGTTGCCGTCGTCGAGGTCGTAGGAGTTGATGTCGTACCCGCGGTCGCCGATGATCAGTGTGCCGTGACCCTCCGCGATCACGAAGTCGTTCAGGTACATCGGCGCACTGAACGTTCCCGCGATGGACGAGAGTGCTGCTTGTCGGAAGCCCTGCATCAGCGAGACGAAGTTCATCTGACCGTAGTAGGCGATCATCGCCCCCTTGGACATGATCCAGGGTGAGTCCAGCGCGATGTAGTACGCGTAGGTGTTGCCGGGGATGTTGTCGTCGCCCGGTAGCTGCGCCGGGTTGAGCACTCCACTCACGTCGGCCTCTCAAAGTTTCTCTTCGGATGCCTGCACGTACACGATTCCGGTACCGCTGCAGTGCAACTGCATTGCCTCGCCGCTGCCCCGTCCGACGGCGTCGCGCCAGCCCGCGGCTGATCGAACCTGGGTATGGACATTCCCCTGTGTTCCCACGAAGGCCTGCGGATCGACGACCACCGGATTGTTTCCCACCGGAACCTCCATGATCTCGCCGTGCGCCAGCAGGACCACCGCACCCTGACCGCTCAATTGTGTGGTGAACATCCCGTCGCCGGTGAGGGCGCCCTGGGCCGCACCCCGTAGCGCACCCATCAACCCGCCACCCCCACCACCCCCGGAGGCGGTGGACATCGAGACCACCGACGCCTGGAGTCCCGCCGTGTACCCCAGCATGCGGGACATGTCCGCGGTGATCTGTCCGCCGTTGCCCAGATCGACCACGTGGACCGCGAGCCCGCGGAACCCGTAGTGCACGATGCCGAGGCCCTGGGCGAGCATGGTCGCCTCCTGCTCGCCGCGCATCATCCGCCCGGCCATCCCGGCGGCAGCGCCCACTCCCATCCCACCGGCACCGGGGATGCCATGCGGCGCGAAGTGCACGTCGCCGGTGTAGAACAGCATCGCGCCGCGGCGAGCGACCACACCACCCGCGCGGGCCAGGTCGACGCTGACCACCTTGCTGTTGATCTTCTCGAACACCATGACTCAGCGCTCCGCGGGTTGGATGGACACGATGCCGTTGCCCTGCCACCGCAGGGAGAACGCCTCACCGCTGCCGTGACCCACGGCGTCGCGCCAGCTGACGTCGGTGACGAAGGACTGCTGCAGTTGGCCTTTGGCGGCGACAAAGGCGTCGGGGTCGACCACCAGAGGCAGACCGGGGTTCACCTCCAGGTGGATGAGGGGGCCACCCGCCGAGAGCAGGGCCACCTGTCCGGTGCCGGTGACCGTGGTGGTGAACAGGCCCTGCCCCGAGCTCATGCCCCGTAATCCGGTGAACGTCACGTTGTTCTGGAGATTGCCCGCCATGGCGAGCAACTGGCGGGATTCGACCTGGATCGTCTCGTTGTTCAGGTGGAGCACCGTGGTGTACTGCGCGTTGACCGCGAGATGGACGAGCCCGGAACCGCTGCACTCCATCAGCTTGAGACTCTCCCCGGTCGCCCGTTGCTTGAGCCCGGCGAGCACCCCGGACCCACCGCCGAACCCTGCCGTCTTGAACTGCACGGTGCCCTGGTACGACACCATCGAGCCGCTGATCGCGCGGACCGAGGAGTTGTTCAACCGGACTTCCACGATGCGCTTGGAATACTCGGCCAGTTCCGCCATCCGCGCTCCTCAGGGCAGTGGTGCACTCCGAATTCGATTCGTCGGCATCATCGTAGATACAGATCGGGCAAACCGGCGCGGAAACCGCGCGGTCGACGGTCGAGTGGGCCGTCATCCCCGTCGAGTGGGCCGTCGTTCAGGATCGGCCGATGGCTGCGCGGTCGGTGGGGCAGGAGAACCGCCGGCGGTAGGCGGTGGGGGAGACTCCGACAGTCGCGCCGAAGTGATGACGGAGCAGAGTGGCCGATCCGAACCCCACGCGCTCGGCGACCTCGTCGATCGACAGCGACGTGGACTCCAGCAGATTGCGTGCGTGCAGGACCCGCTGTTCGGTCAACCATTTGTGTGGAGTGGTGCCCACCTCGTCGACGAACCGCCGGGCGAACGTGCGCGGCGACATCACGGCGCGAGCGGCGAGATCGGCGACCGCGATCTCGACATGCAGGTTCTCCAACATCCATCCGAGCACCTCGCCGAAGCCGTCGCCTGCACAGTCGGGGACGGGTGTCTCGACGTACTGACGCTGACCGCCGTCACGGTGGGGTGGTACGACCATCCGGCGGGCGATGCGGTTGGCAACCTGCGGTCCCAACTCCTCTCGGACCAGATGTAGGCAGGCGTCGATACCCGCGGCGGTACCCGCGCTGGTGATGATCGGCCCGTCCTCGACGAAGAGGACGCTCGTGTCCACGGTGACGTCGGGGTACATCGCGGCCAATTGCGTGCCGTAGCGCCAATGGGTCGAACACCGCCTGCCGTCGAGCAGACCGGCCGCGGCCGCGGCGAATGCGCCGGTGCACACCGTGAGGACACGACCGCCGCGACGGACGACCTCCCGCAGGGTCTCCAGATAGTCGTCGTCGAATGCGGACGGGTCGCCGATTCCCCCGGCGGGTACCGCGACGACATCCGCGTCGAGCGCCGCGGTCAACGGATGTGGGGCGGTCACCGAGGTGCCGTTACCGGAATCGAGCGGGACTCCCGGCGTGGGTGAACACACCAGGAATTCGAACGGCGGCACCCCGTCGTCGGTGCGATCGATCCCGAACACCTCGTTGATCACGCCGTACTCGAACAGGGCCACCCGGTTCTGCACGATGACGGCGACCTTCCGCAACATGTCGTCAAGTATGGCAGAAAATTTGCGAAGACTGTCTATCCAGCCACTGGTGGCAGGATATGTGTGCGCGGACAGTTACAGACATGGAAATCGCAATCGTCCTCGTTCCCGTCCTGATCTTCACGATCGTAGTCGTCTATCGCAATCACCAACGCACCGAGCACATCTCGCGGATGCCGCTGGGCTACATCGGCCCCTTCGGTCCCGATGCCGACCGGGTCACCGCAGAGCTGCAGATGCTGGAGCAGTACCGGCGGGGTCACGATGGTGCCTGATCCGCGCGTCGCGGTGCTGCTCCGACTCGACCCGGCAGACGCCGTACGCGCTGGTGTCGAACGCCAGTTCCCGGGAGTCGGAGGCATCGCGGCATATCAACCACTGCGACGACTGCACGGCTGGTCGCCGGAGGTCGCGCGGGGGATCGTCGACGAGGTCCTGTCCGGTACCGTCCGGACACCCGACGACGTAACGGATCGCGTGGTCTGTCTCGCGGACCTCGTCGACGTGGTCGACACCGCGATCGCCCGTGGTCTGCACGAGCTCTCGGGCTGCACTGCCCCGGTGCCGCGAACGCCGCCCCGCTCGGTGTGAACGACGGCCCGCTCGACGCCGGGCTCCGTCGCAGGATCTCGGTCAGGTCAACGACCCAGGCGTTCACCGGATTCCGGATCGAACAGGTGGACGATACCGCCGCTGACCTGCCGCAATCGGATGCCCTCGCCCAGTTTGGCGGGCGCGCGCCGCGCCGACCGGGCGACCAGTGAGACCGAACCGCCCTCCAGCGAGGTTATGGCCGCGTCGTTGACGTCGGCGTGGACGTAGGTCTCGCTGCCGAGTTCCTCGAGCAGGGCCACGTCGGCGTCCACGCCGTCGCCACCGTCGGCGAGTTCGAGCTGTTCGGGCCGGATACCGACCGTGACGTAGCTCAACCCGGACTGCTTCAGCAACGCGGCGGAGTCCTGCGCGAGTTCCACCGGCGACCCCGCGACGTGCACCGTGCCGTCCTGTACGGGTGCGGTGAACAGATTCATCGCCGGCGATCCGATGAATCCGGCGACGAATGCGTTACGGGGATGATCGTAGAGATCTGTGGGTGTGGAGAACTGTTGCAGGACACCGTGCTTGAGCACTGCGACGCGGTCGCCCATGGTCATCGCCTCCACCTGGTCGTGGGTGACGTAGACGGTGGTGGTGTTCAGTCGGCGCTGGAGGGCTGCGATCTGCGTGCGGGTCTGCACGCGGAGTTTGGCGTCGAGATTGGACAGCGGCTCGTCCATGCAGAAAACCTGCGGTTCGCGGACGATCGCGCGTCCCATGGCGACGCGTTGGCGCTGGCCACCGGAGAGCCTGGCCGGCTTGCGATCCAGATAGTCGGTGAGGTCGAGGAGTTTCGCGGCGTCGGCCACCTTCTTCTCGCGTTCGGCGGTGGAGATACCGCGCATCTTCAGCGCGAATCCCATGTTCTCACCGACGGTCTTGTTGGGGTACAGCGCGTAGTTCTGGAAGACCATGGCGATGTCGCGGTCCTTGGGGGCGACACCGACCATGTTGCGACCACCGATCTCGATCGCACCGCTGTCGATCTCCTCGAGACCGGCGAGCATGCGCAGCGCGGTCGACTTGCCCGAACCCGAGGGACCGACCAGGACGACGAACTCGCCGTCATCGATGTCGAGATCGAGGGAGTCGACCGCGAGTTTGTCGGCCCCGGGGTAGACGCAGCAGGCGCGGTCGTAGGTGATGTTTGCCATGGGGTTCTCCTTGTGACGAGCCGGGGAGCAGGGGGTGGGTGGCTATTTGATGGCGCCGAAGGACAGGCCGCGGACCAGCTTGTTCTGCGCGATCCAGCCGCAGATGACGACGGGCAGCGCGGCGAGCACCGACGCGGCCGACAGTTGTGCCCAGAACAAGCCTTGTCCGGACATGAACCCGGTGAGGAACACCGGCATGGTCTGCGCGTTCACCGCGGTCATGTTGACCGCGAAGAAGAACTCGTTCCAGGAGAAGATCACGCAGATCAGTGCGGTGGCAGCGATGCCGGGAGAGATCAACGGCAGGATCACCTCGCGTACCGAGGTCCACAGACCCGCGCCGTCGATACTGGCCGCCTCCAACAGTTCACCGGGAACCTCGAGGAAGAACGACCGCATCATCCAGACGGCGATGGGCAGGTTCATCGCCGTGTAGAGGATGACCAGTGTCCAGATGTTGTCGAGCATGCCGATCTTGCCGACGATGACGTACAGCGGGATGATCGCGGCCACGATCGGCAGCATCTTGGTGCTGATGAAGAAGAACAACGCATCCGAGGTCTTGCGGACCGGTCGCAGCGACAGCGCGAACGCGGCGGGCACGCCGAGCAGCAGCACCAGCGCCGTCGACACGATGGTCGCGAACAAGGAGTTCAGCAGCGGGGTACCGATACCCGCGTCGAACACGTTGCGGAACTGCTCGAGAGTGGGCGTGAAGACGAAGCGCGGCGGGTTGGTGGCCGCATCGCTCTCTTTCTTGAACGCGGTGATCACCATCCACAACACCGGGAAGAAGAACCCGACGGCCAGGATCCAGGTGAGTGTGGTCAGCGCACCGGCCGACGGTCGGCGGCGTCGGGTCACCGTGGGAGTGGCCCGGTGTTCGGTTGCGGAGGGGCGGGGGGCGGTTGTGGTCATCAGGCAGGCTCCTCGGTTCCGCTGAAGCTCTTGAAGATGAGTCGAAGCGCGAGTGTCGCGACGACGATGGTGCCGATGACGGTCACCACGCCCATCGCGGCGGCCTGGCCGATGTCGAAGCCCAGAAATGCGCGCTGGTAGATGTAGAACGGCAGATTGGAACTGGCGACGCCCGGACCGCCGGAGGTCATCATGTACACCGCGTCGAAGGTGTTGACCAGGTAGATGGCGCCGAGGACGGTCCCCAGCTCGATGAAGCGACGCAGGTGGGGCAGGGTGAGCTCGCGGAACAACCGGAAGCTGGTCGCCCCGTCCACCCGGGCTGCCTCCTGGATGTCCCGGGGCATCGACTGCAGTCCGGCCAGGATGAGCAGCATCATGAACGGTGTCCACTGCCATACCAATTCGGCCATCACGCTGGCCAGCGGGAACTCGCTGAGCCAGTCGACATCGAGGCCCAACGGACGCAGCGCCCAGTTGACCAACCCGTTGGTGGGGGACAGCAAGCTGGTCTTCCACAACAACGCCGATGCCACCGGGGTGACCAGGAATGGGGTGATCAACAGGGTGCGGACCACGCTGCGGCCGACGAACTTCCGGTCGAGAAGTAGGGCGAAGATCAACCCGAGGATCACCGAGATGACCACCGTCCCGACGATCAACAACACCGTGTTGCCGGTCACCGACCAGAACTGGCTGTCTTTGAAGACCTCGACGTAGTTGTTGAGCCAGTTGAATTTCCGCGATCCCGGGCGGACCAGGTTCCACGACTGCGTGGAGTAGTACAGCGTCACCAGGAACGGGATCTGGGTGACGATGATCATGAAGATCAGGGCGGGTAGCAGCGGGCCGCGCCGCCGCCACCCCTCGGCGCGTGAGATGTGGTCGCGGCCCGAGCTCAGGGGTTGCGGATCCCGCGACGCGTCCGCGCCCGGTTCGACCAATGCGGTGGCCACTGCGGTCACCTCTCGTTCTTGTAGGTGTTGCCCACGGCTTCGGCGTAGGTCTGTGACTGGGTGAGTGCGTCGTCCACGCTGATCTGACCGGCGATCGCGGCGCTGATCTGCTGGCTCACCCGGGTGCCCAGATCCTGGAACTCGGGGATGGCCAGGAATTGCACCCCGGTGTAGGGGACCGGCTCCAACGACGGTTTGGACTGGTTGGCGGCCTTCATCGCGGACAGCGTGGGCTCGGCGAATGCCTGGGACACCTGCTTGTAGGCGGGGAGATCGTAGGTCGACAACCGGCTGCCCGGCGGTACGTGACTGGCGCCGAGCTGATCGGCGACGGTCTTGATGTACTTCTTGTCGGTCATCCACTGGATGAATTTCCAGGCGCCGTCCTTCTTCTTGCTGCTGGAGGGAATGCCCAACGACCAGGTGTAGAGCCAGCCGTTGTCCCCCTTGGCCATACTCGGTGCCTGGGCGTAACCGACGTTGCCCGCGATGGTCGAGGTGTCGGGGCTCTCCAACACCGACACCGCCGAGGTGGCGTCGTACCACATCGCGGTCTGTCCCTGCGACAACAGGTTTCCGCACTCCTGGAAGCCGGACGAGGAGGCGCCGGGTTCCCCGTACCGCCGGACCGTGTCGACGTAGAACCTCACCGCGTCCTTGACCTGAGGACTGGTCAGTTGCGCGTTCCACTTCTCGTCGAACCATCGGCCGCCGAAAGCGTTGATGACCGTGTCGAGGGGTGCGAGAACCTCACCCCAGCCGGGCTTACCGCGCAGGCAGATGCCGGACACCTTGCCGCGGTTCAGCTTCTTCGCCGCCTCGGCGACCTGCGGCCAGGTGGGCTTCGCCGGCAGGCTGACACCCGCGTCGGCGAACATCTTCTTGTTGTACATCAGGAACGACGACTCACCGTAGAACGGTGCCGAGTACATCGAACCCTGGTACGAGAGAGCGTCTTTGAGGGTGGGGATGAAGTCGTTCGCATCGTAGTCGGGATCGGCGGACATATACGGCGTGAGGTTGACCAACCAGCCGTTCTGGGCCCACATCTTGGTCTCGTAATTGCTGATCATCACGACGTCGAACTCGCCCCCACCGGTCGACACCGAGGCGGTGATCTTGGCTCGGGCCTCGTTCTCCGACAGGGTCACGAAACGGAGCTTGACGCCGGGATTCTCGCTCTCGAAGCGGTGTGACAGCGAGATGGCGTCGGTCATCTGGGAGTTGGAGACCAAGGCGATGGTCACCGAATCACCGCCACCATCGGTGAACGAGCCCGCGCCCGCGCAACCGGTTGCGACCAGTCCCATCACGGCCAGGCAGGTGGTGGCGGCCAGGCGGCGACGGTGCCCGCGCGAACCGCTCCGGCGGTGCGCCAGACGGGCGAACAGTGTGCGAACCCGCGGACGCGGCCCGGCGGGACGTGGACGGTGTTGATGTGCAGTCACCGTTGACCTTTCTGTGCGGACAGCAGCCACTGCGCGGTGTCCGAGTCGGTCACCAGGATGGTGGCGAACCCACCGCGCAGCGCGCCGAGGATGGACTCCTGGCGGTGAGCACCACCGGAGACCAGAACGGCCGTCGAACAGTCGTGCACCTTGTCCAGGGAGACCGAGACGGTGCGGTCGACGAGCGTGGACGGCACGGGCACGCCGTGCATGTCGTAGAAGCGGCCGCCGATCTCACCGACGGCACCGAGCTCGGACAACTCACCCAGTACGGCACTGTCGATGAACGCTCCCTCGAACAGGGTGGTTGACGTGGACACCGAACCGACACCGAAGAGCATGATGTCGGCCTGCTCGGCCGCGAGCAGTGCCTGCGACAGGATGGAGTCACGACGCATGGCGAGGACGGTCTCGCGATCGGCGTACAGCGGTGCGACCAGGCGCATCGGCTGGGCGTGCAGGCGTTCGGAGAAGCGCGCCAACGCGTGATCGACGCCGGTGTGATAATCGACCGACGTCATCGAGCCGTCCATCTGCACCACCCGTCGACACGACGCGTTGCGGGCACTGATCGCGTCGGCGACGGCGACCTGTTCAGGGCCCCACGTGAATCCGAAGGTGTCGGTGGGTTGTATGCGGCGCGCGAGGAGTGATGCCGCGGCTCGGCCCAGTGCGGCGTCACCGGTGGGCGTGCCGTCGGCGGCTTCGTCGATGATGAGCACCTCGTCGAGTCCGAACTCGGTTTCCACCGCACGCTCGGTGTCGGGGTGGATCGAGCCACCGAGATGATCGGGTGCGGCCACGCTCACCTGCACAAGACCCTGAGCACGGGCGCGGGCGACCAGTCGGCCGGCCGTCGGCCGCGAGACACCCAGCCGAGCCGCGATCTCGGCCTGGGTCAGGCCCTCGAGGTGGTACATCGTGGCGGCCCGTACCAACAGCCGCAGATCGTGACCGGAGTCGGTCACCGCGCGTACGGGAAGATCGGGCACGTCGCTCCTCGCTCGATGGAATGGCCTCGTCGCCGGCGCCGGGAACACCTGGGTGAGCAAATGTTCACTAGCGAAACTTCTGCTCATGAGGCTACCATCGCGAGTGTGACGTACGCAACACAGCTATCGAAAAGTGACCGCATCGGCACAGACATGCGGGCAAGCGTTCTCGACCCGGGCGGTGCGCTGACCGTGCAGCGACGACCGGTTCCAGCACCGCGTCCCGGGGACGTGTTGGTTCGGGTCAGCGCGGTCGGAGTGTGTGGCAGCGACGCGCACTACCAGCGGCACGGGCGGATCGGAGACCACGTGGTGACCGCGCCGATCGTGCTCGGACACGAGGCTTCTGGCCGCATCGTCGCCGTCGGTGCCGGGGTCGACGAGAGACGTGTGGGGGAACGTGTGTCGATCGAACCGCAACGCCCGGACCCCGACACGGCCGAATCTCGTCGCGGTGACTACAACCTGTGCCCGCATGTGCGGTTCTTCGCCACGCCTCCGGTGGACGGTGCCCTCGCCGAGTACGTCACCATCGGCTCGGCCTTCGCGCATCCCGTCCCGGACTCGGTCAGCGACGAGGCCGCCGCGCTGTTCGAACCGCTGTCGGTGGGTATCGCCGCGGTGGGCAAGGCGGGTGTGGGAATCGGCGGGTCGGTGCTCATCGCCGGAGCCGGACCGATCGGTCTGCTGTGCGCGCAGGTGGCCCGCGTCGCGGGTGCGACCCGCATCGCGGTGACCGACATCAGCGCCGAACGTCGTTGCCTGGCCACAACCTTTGGTGCGACCGAGACCCCGGCGCCCGACCACGCCGCAGCAGGCAACGGCTTCGACGCCTTCATCGACGCCTCGGGTGCGCCATCCGCCGTCCGGGCCGGAATAGCGCACGTTCGGCCCGGTGGCACAGTGGTGCTCGTGGGAATGGGAGCCGACGTGATGGAACTCCCGGTGTCACTGATCCAGAACCGCGAGATCATGCTCACCGGGGTGTACCGGTACGCCAACACCTGGCCGGTGGCCAGGGAGTTGGTGACGTCGGGACGGGTGGATCTCGACGGGATGGTCACCGCCCGATTCGACCTCGACGACGTCGATGCGGCATTGTCGGCCGACCGGATACCCGGTGCGGTCAAGGCGGTCGTCTACCCCGGCGGTGTGCCCGACAGCCTGAACGACCGCACGTGGAGCGGTGTCCGATGACGAGTGATCACCAGGGAGTCCAGACCATGTCGATCGAACTGTCCGACGCCACGCTGCCCATCATCGACTCCGTGTGCACACCCGGATACGACCGGACCGAACTCGTCACCGGAATCGTGCACGTCGGGGTCGGGGGGTTCCACCGTGCCCATCAGGCGATGTACCTCGACCGGCTGCTCGCCACCGACCCCACCGCCCGCGACTGGGCGATCTGCGGGGTGGGGGTGCGCCCGGGCGACGCCGCGATGCGCGACGCCCTGCACGCGCAGGACGGTCTGTACACCCTGACGCTGAAGTCGCCGGACGGGAACACGGACACAGGGGTGATCGGTTCCATCGTCGATTATCTGTACGCCCCCGACGATCCAGAGCGGGTCATCGAGACCATGGCGTCACCGCAGACACAGATCGTCTCGCTCACCGTGACCGAGGGTGGATACAACTTCGCCCCGAGCACAGGGGAATTCGACGCGTCCGACCCGGAGGTGGTGGCCGATCTGCGTCCGGGCGCCACCCCGGTCACCGTCTTCGGCCTGGTCACCGAGGCCCTGCGCCGTCGACGGGATCGGGGAGTCGAGTCGTTCACCGTCATGTCGTGCGACAACATCCAGGGCAACGGCGAGGTCGCACACCGGACGTTCGAGACGTTCGCGCGGCTCAAGGATCCGGATCTCGCCGACTGGATCGCCGCGCACACCCGTTTCCCGAGTTCCATGGTGGACCGCATCACCCCGGCCACACCCTCGGGGTTGCGGGCCGAGGTGGTCGATCGCACGGGAGTGGACGACCGGTGGCCGGTGGTGGCGGAGCCGTTCACCCAGTGGGTACTCGAGGACGCGTTCTCCATGGGCCGCCCGGCGCTGGAGACGGTGGGGGTACAGGTCGTCGACGACGTGGCCCCGTACGAACTGATGAAGCTGCGACTGCTCAACGCCGGCCATCAGGCGCTGTGCTACTTCGGTCACCTCATGGGGTACCGGTACGTCCACGACGCGGCATCGGATCCGTTGATCCGAGAACTGCTGCAGCGGTACATGGCCGAGGAGGGCAGGCCGACCCTGTTAGCGGTGCCGGGGGTGGACCTCGACGACTACTGCGCGACACTGATCGACCGATTCTCCAACCCGGCGATCGCCGACACGATCGCCAGGCTGTGTCAGGACTCCTCCGACCGCATCCCGAAATGGCTTGTCCCGGTGGTCCGCGAACAATTGGCCGCCGGTCGCGCCGTACAACTGTCCGCAGCGGTCGTCGCCGCGTGGACCCGGTACGCCGAAGGCGTGGACGAGCACGGGGCGCCGATCACGGTCGTGGACCCGTTGGCCGACATGTTGGTGCCGCTGGCGCGCCGGTCACGACACGACCCGCTCGCGTTCATCGGCAACCGCGACCTGTTCGGCGACCTGGTCGACGACAACCACTTCGTCCGACCGTATCTGTGGGCGTTGGACCGACTGCGCGCGAGAGGAGCACGACAGACCCTCGGGGAGTTGCTCGACCACCCCGATCCGCGTTGAGATGCCGGACGGAGCTCTCGGAACGAAACTGCGGGAGATCCGATTTCCCGCAGTTGTCGCGGTACAGCACGACAGACCCTCGATGAACTGTTGGCCGACGATCGGTGAGACCCGGTTCACGACCTATCGCCGGGTCAGGGTCAGTTCGGCGGCGTCGCGGTACCGGTCGACCACCTCCGGGGTGGCCGGGGCGGTGAACTCCGCGCGGTCGGCGGACCGCCAGTCCGGAAGGGTGGCCGAATACGCCCACGCGGCCTGACGGGCGGCGCCGAGGGCCACGTATTCGGCGGCCGACGGCACGGTCACCGGCCGACCGAACAACGATGGTGCGATGCGTTGTACGGCCGACGAGCGTGCCCCGCCACCGATCAGGATCACGCGATGTACGGCGGTGCCCTGCGCGAGGATGTATTCCATGCACGTGACCAGCGAACAGAGCAGCCCCTCCACCGCGGCGCGAGCGACGTTGGCGGGGATGAAGTTGTCCGAGGTGATTCCGTGCAACGAACCTGAGGCCGCGGGCAGGTTGGGACTGCGCTCGCCGTTCAGGTAGGGCACCAGCACCAGACCGCCGGCGCCGGGTTCCGCCGACAATGCCAATTCCGAGAACGTGGACAGGTCCACCCCCAGGCTGGAGGCGGTCGCCGCGAGGACGGGCGCGCCGTTGAGGGTGCAGACCAACGGCAGTTGTCGACCGGTCGCATCCGCGAATCCGGCCACCAGCCCTCCGGGATCACGGGGTGCGGTGTTAGTCACCGCCGACACCACCCCGGACGTCCCCAGTGAGACAACACAATCGCCAGGTTCGGCGACGAGCCCCAGTGCGGCAGCGGCATTGTCACCGGCTCCAGGTCCGACGATCGCTCCGGATGCGGTTCGTCCCACGGTGGCATCGGGTTCGGCGACCTCGGGCAGGTGTGGGCTACGGCCCCGGAGCGCCAATTCCAGAAGATCAGTGCGATAGGTGGTGGTGCGCGCGGAGAAATATCCGGTACCCGAGGCGTCGCTGCGGTCGGTGGTCAGTGCGGCGAGATCTGATGATCCTCTGAGGCGCCAGGTGAGCCAGTCGTGGGGGAGGCACACCGCCGCGGTGGCGTCGGCGTGGTGGGGTTCGTGATCGGCGAGCCACCGTAGCTTCGCCGCGGTGATCGCGGCGACGGGCACCACGCCGACCTCGTCGACCCACCTCTCCGGTCCACCGAGGTCGCTCACGAGGTGCGTTGCGGCGTCGGCCGATCGGGTGTCGTTCCACAGCAATGCCTCTCGCACCACACGACCGGAGTCATCGAGACAGATCATCCCGTGTTGCTGGCCACCCACCGACACCGCGGCGACGTCGTCGAGGCCCCCCGCCTCGTCGACCGCGCGGACCAACGCGTCCCACCACCGTTCGGGATCGACGGCGGTACCCGCGGGATGGGCGGATGATCCGGTGCGCAGCACCCGACCGGACTCGGCGTCGCAGACCACCACCTTGCACGACTGGGTGGACGAATCGATACCGGCGACCGGCGTCATACTGCCTCCTACGCTTCGGGATGACTCCCGTGGTCCACGGTAACCATCTTTCCGGTGTCGATCCCGGGGTTCGGGACGTGCGATGTCCACCGCCGGGCGGCGGAACCGGGCACACTGGATGTGTGACCGACGACACCACCACGACGAGCGACACCGCCGGCGGATTGAACTACCTCATGGACATGGACGGGGTCTTGGTCCACGAGGAGCAGCCCATACCCGGTGCGGATCAATTGATCACCGAACTCCGTTCGGCCGGGATCCCTTTCATCGTCCTGACGAACAATTCGATCCGTACACCCCGCGACCTGCGAGCCCGGTTGCTCAACACCGGACTCGACATCGAGGAGGAGTCGATATGGACGTCCGCGCTCGCCACGGCCACCTTTCTCGCCGAGCAACGTCCGGGAGGCTCGGCCTACGTGGTCGGCGAGTCGGGACTGACCACCGCGCTCCACGAGATCGGGTACGTGCTGACCGAGAGCAGACCCGACTACGTAGTGCTCGGCGAGACCCGTACCTACTCGTTCGAGGCCATCACCACCGCCATCCGGTTGGTGGGTTCGGGGTCACGGTTCATCGCGACCAACCCCGATGCCACCGGCCCATCGGTGAACGGGCCGTTGCCCGCAACGGGGTCGGTCGCTGCATTGATCACTCGGGCGACGGGTCGGGAACCGTACTACGTCGGCAAGCCGAACCCGCTGATGATGCGCAGCGCCTTGCGCAGGATCGGCGCGCATTCGGAGACCACGCTCATGATCGGTGACCGGATGGACACCGATGTGGTCGCCGGACTGGAGGCGGGATTGCGGACGATTCTGGTGATGTCCGGGATCTCGACCCGGAAGTCGGTCGAGATGTATCCGTACCGACCGACACTGGTCATCGATTCGGTGGCCGACCTGCTCGGCCATGTCGCCGATCCGTTCCGTGATCAGCTGCCGCCGACGGAGGTGGCGACGTCGTGACGCTGACCCGCCAGGTGACGTGGACCTCTCACCAGTAGATGCCCGGCACCAATCGCGCGATGCGCTTGGCCGTGGGCGGCAGTTGCGGCGCGGGCAGCGCCGTCCGACCACCCGAGCCACCGTCGGACGGGGTGGATGCGCTCTCGACTGGCTTCTCGCCCTTGGCCGCACTCGACTCCGGGAACAGTCGATACGCCTGGTGTAGCAACAGGTTACGGAACCGTGGGGCGAACAGCCCGGTGAACTCGGCGATGGTACCGACCGGTGTCTCGATACGGACCGGACGCTTCTCCATCGCTCGTATCACCATGTCGGCGGCCTCATCCGGCGACGACGTCGGCATCGATTGGTAGATGGTGGTCGGCGCGATCATCGGGGTCCGCACCAGTGGCATCTTCACCGAGGTGAACGTGATCCCGTCGTCGAAGGTCTCCGAGGAGATGACGTCGCTGAACGCGTCCAGCGCGGCCTTGCTGGCCACATAGGCGGCGAAGCGGGGGACCTTGGTCTGTACGCCGATCGACGAGATGTTCACGATGTGGCCGAACCGCCGTTCGCGCATACTGGGCAACAGTGCGAGGATCAGGCGCACCGCGCCGAAGTAGTTCACCGACATGGTGCGTTCGAAGTCGTGCATCCGGTCGAGTGAGTGCACGATGCCGCGCCGGATGGACCGCCCTGCGTTGTTGACCAGGAAGTCGACGTGGTCGTGTTCGTCGAGCACCTTCTTGACCATCGACGCGACCGACTCGTCGTCGGTGATGTCACACGGGTATCCGTATGCCGCACCACCATCGGCGCGGATGCCGTCCACCGCATCCTGCAGATCCTCGGCGCCACGGGCCACCAGCAGCAGCACGGCACCGCGCGCGGCCGCCTTGTGTGCGGTGGCCAGGCCGATACCCGACGACCCACCGGTGATCATCACGTGCCGCCCGGCCAACTGTCCGGAGCCACTGGGCCGTCGTGCCCGATTCGGGTCCAGGTGTGCGTACCAGTAGCGATAGAGCCGCCCGGCATAGGTGTCGAAGTCGGGTGGGGTGATGCCGGAACCCGACAGCAGCTTCTGGGTACGGGTGGAGTCGAACACGGACGGGAACGTCAGATGATCGATGACGACCGGCGGGACGCCGAGTTGGTCGAGTATCAGGTCGCGGGCGATCTTCACCCCCGGTAGGTCCGCGGCATGCAACGCCGGCTCGGCGACCACCGACGGGATGGAGCCGACGGCCATCGGCGCACCGGCGGCGGCGGCCAGCGCCCCGTAGATCTCCCGGGTCGATTGCGGTCGCGGATTGACCAGGTGGAAAGCCTGCCCGTCGAGGCCGCGACCGAGGACGAGCTCGACCATCGCGTCCGCGACGTAATCGACGGGCACGACATTGGTGGCCCCGATGTCGGGCACCAGAGTCGGTAGCAGAGCAGGTAGCCGGGCGAGCAGACGCAGCGCGGTGAAGAAGTAGTACGGACCGTCGATCTTGTCCATTTCGCCGGTCCGTGAGTCGCCCACCACGATGGCCGGCCGGTACACCCGCCACCGCAATCCAGGTGTCCCGCGGACCATCTTCTCCGCGATGAACTTGGTCTCGTGGTAGGGCGACGGCAGATTCTGTCCGACGTTGAAGTCGCCCTCGGTGAAGATCCCCCTGTGGTCACCGGCCACGGCCACCGACGAGACGTGGTGCAGGGTGGCGTCGAGTTTCAGCGCGAGATCGATCACCGCTCGAGTGCCGTCGACATTCGCTGCCTGCGACTGGTCGGCGGATGCGGTCATGTCGTAGACGGCGCCGAGGTGGATCACGTGGTCGGCCGCGGGTGGGTCCTCGGTGAGTCCCAGACCTGGCTCGGTCAGGTCACCGACCAGGGGGAGGAGTCGATCGCCAGCGTCGAGATCCGCGGCCAGCCGTTCGACCTTGGGTACCGACGAGGAACGGACCAGAGCGTGGACGACCGCATCCGGTTCACGCTGCAACAGCCGTTCGAGGACACGGCGACCGAGAAATCCGGTGGCACCGGTGACGATGTAGGTGGACACGGATGACTCCTCAAACCTGTTCGACTGCATTGCCCGCGCAGCTCATCCTGTCCCATCGACCGGGTGGCGGGCATCGAAACCGGCGTATCGATACGGGCGAACCGAGACTGATCAGGTGGACGGGTGGAGAGAGCGGTCTCCACCCGAACCTCCACCCGTGGGCCGATCAGATCGCGGCCCGGTCGGCGCAGAGTTCTCTTCCATCAGCAACAACGCACCGACACCGAGGAGCACACAATGTCCGACTTCGTTCAGGCCCTTCTGATCAGCGGCGGGATCTTCACCGTCGTCGTTCTCACCCAGTACGGCACCCACGCTCTGACCGCCAAGGCCATCATCCGGCCGCTGCTGATGGTCGCCGGGGTCGGCTACTTCTACCTCAAGGACGCGCCCACCGACGCCACGTCACTGCGGGTCTACGCGGTCGGTGCCGCGGTGGGTCTCGTGTTCGCAGGCATCGCCGCCGCCGTGACCCGCGTGGTGCGGACCTCCGACGGCAACCTCGCCACTCGCTGCGGTCTCGGGTTCGTGGCCATCTGGTTGATCGCGGTGGTCGCTCGCCTCGGGTTCGTGTGGTCGGTGGAGAACGTCGCGAGCTTCCACAACTGGTTCGGCGTGCAGATGATCACCCACCACATCTCCGTCGACACCGTGGCCCCCTTCTTCGTGATCTGGGCGTTGACCATGGTGCTGGGACGCACTCTGATCATCCAGGCCCGCACCAGGCTCACCGCACCGGTTCACACCCCGGCCGCGATCGCGCCGCAGGTCACCGCGGTCAGCTGACCACGGCTCACCCCCACCACACGGCACCGCCCGCGACCACTGGTCGCGGGCGGTGCCGTGCGGTGCGGGCTGTGTGGTGCGGTGGACCCGATTCAGCTCCGGTCGAACTGACCGCGGATGAACTGCAGCGCGGGCAGCGCGGCAAAGAGATCCGGCAACACGTGGTTGACGGCGAGCTTGGGGAAGATGGCCGGGGTGCGGTCGGTGATGACGGTGACGTTCGCGCCCTGGCGGCGCCAGTCGCTGACCAACTGCATCACCTGTCCGTGCGGGATCACGTCGTCGTTGATCCCCGTGTCCACCAGTACCGGGGCGTTGGGCTTGAGCGTGCCGATACGTTGTTCGTCGACCACGCGCTGCGCCTCGGGATGGGCGGCGAGGACCTGTGACAGCGACTTGCCGGACCTGATCCACTCATTGGTGCGGTGGAAGCCGAACTGCAGCACGGAGTCACCGATGCACTGGGTGGACGTGGCCGCCAGCGCGGCCCGTCCGGTGGCGTTGGTCTCGGCGCCGAGGATTGTCTTCAGCGGCGGGTAGCGGTCGACGAGGCCGTTGATCGCGTAGCCGATGGCGCCGGCGATCGAGGTTCCGTCGATGGCACTGACCACTTTGGACAGGTCGGCGGGCGGGGCGCCGGCGTAGGTGCCGCGCACGTTGAGCTCGGGTGCGTAACCGGAGGCGAGTTCGGCGGCCGATGCGCTCGCGCCGCCACCCTGCGAGTACCCCCAGAAGCCCACCGGGCTACCGGCGGGTAGCTTGTCGGCGGCGAGCGCGGCCCGAGCACCGTCGAGAACGGCGTGCCCCTCCTCGAGCCGGTTCACGTAGGTGTGGATGCCCGGTGTGCCCAACCCGATGTAATCGGTGAGCATCACCCGGACCCCCTGGGTGAGCAACAGGTAGGCGAAGAGGAACTCGTAGTTCGCACCGATGGTGGGCTTGGTGAGGTCGACGGACACGGGGAAGTCGAACATCTTGGAGGGTGCGCACTGGTCGCCTTGACCGATGGTCCCCGGTGCCAGCACCACGGTCGGGCGAGCACCCCGACCGGTCCACGCCGCGCTCGGGTTGATCAGAGTTCCGGTGAC
Organism: Williamsia sterculiae; assembly: GCF_900156495.1. Lineage (GTDB taxonomy): Bacteria > Actinomycetota > Actinomycetes > Mycobacteriales > Mycobacteriaceae > Williamsia_B > Williamsia_B sterculiae. The sequence goes on along the minus strand of NZ_FTNT01000004.1, from coordinate 213,168 downwards.
CGCCGTGCGGGACCCGTCGACCTCGGTGGAGGTGTACATGATGCGCCGGCCGGTACCCGGGAAGCTGTTGGCCACCCCGGGGATCTGCAGGAACAGCGGTGACGGCTGGGTGCGGACCACCGAACCGGGGGCGGGTAGCGACGTGGGCGGGACATAGAACGCCGGTGACGCGGATGCGGGCGTGGGGGCGGCCGTGGCCGGTGAGGTGGTGAGTGACAGGGCGAGGCAGGTCGCCATTCCGGTGACCACCGAACCCAGGACCGTCGACCGTCGTCGTGTGAACATGAGGTGACCATAGGCTCGGACGGCGGTCGTGCATCGGACAATTCACCGAAGTCGGTGAATTGTCCGGATCAGCCTGCAGTTTTCTCGGTCGACTTCTCGTGCAGATGGGTCCGGACCCGCCAGATGATCACCCCGACGATCACGATGACCGCGACGGCGATGGCGGTGCCGCGTCCTGCGGTCTTCGCGACGGTCTCGTAGGAGTTGCCCGCGAGATACCCGAGTACCACGAACCCGGCACCCCAGACCAGTCCACCGAGGGCGTTGAACGGCAGGAACCGTCGATAGGGCATGCGGGCGATCCCCGCGAGTGCGGGCATGACGGCACGGAAGAAGGCAACGAATCGACCGAGGAAAACCGCCCAGCCGCCACGGCGGGCGAGGAAGTCCTGCGCCTTGTCCAATCGGGTGCGGTGCTTCTGCAGGATCCTCATCTCCAGGACCCGAGGGCCGAGGTGTTTGCCGATCTCGAAGCCCACGCTGTCACCGGCGATCGCGGCGACGACCACGATGACGATCATCAGGGTGAGACTGACATGACTGCGGCTGGCGTCCACACCGCCGATGACGGCCGCGGTCTCCCCGGGGATGACGAAACCCACGAAGATGGCGTCCTCGGCGAACACCAACAGCGCCACGATCAGGTACACGTACACCGCCGGGATCGTGAGGATGTGATCGAGGATCGACGACACGGGGCACCTCCTGAGAACGTTCGCTCGGGCCACCGTTCGGCGGCGCTCTCAGCGTAGGTGGTGCCCACCGATCACAGTCGGTCACGTCCCGGGGCCGCCCGGGTGGTCACTCACCCGACCCGGCTAGGCGGATTACTTGCGGTCGTCGATGATGTCCAGCACCTCGTCGGCGCTGATCTTCTTGGCGACCAGCTTGCCGTTCTTCACTTTCCTCACGCTGAACGTGTCCTTGTGCTTGCCGGCCGCGACGTGCAGACCGACCTTCTGCGCGCGCTTGTTGAGGTCTTCGAGCTTCACGAGCCGGGACCATAGCCGATGAAGATGAACAGTCGAGGCCGCGTGGCCGACGACCACCGGGAGTCACCGCGAGTGCGCATGCGAACGAGCCGGACGTGCTTACAATCTCGTCGCCCATCACCTCAGCCCGGTGATGTGCGGCGCCGAGACCGCGGAACGAGAAACGATGACGGACACGGATCCTTCTTCGCTGGCACAGGCCATGCGTCTCATCGACGAACTCGAGACCATGGCCGACCGTCTGGTGGCCGAACTGGAACGAACTCCCGCGAGCCGGATGGAGAATGCGAGCCGACGCCGGGACCTGCACGAGGTGCGTCACCAGATCCGGGCGTTGCAGCGGGCGTATCCGGGATGAGCTGACCACCACCGGATACGAGGAGGCCCCGACCGCGTGTCCGCGATCAGGGCCTCTGCTGTGTCTCAACCAACACATCTGTCGACGGATCCGGGCTTCGCCCTTCTCCTGTCACATCAGAATCGGATCCGGGCTTCGCCCTTCTCCTCTGTCGGGGTAGCGGGATTCGAACCCACGACCTCTTCGTCCCGAACGAAGCGCGCTACCAAGCTGCGCCATACCCCGTGGTCATCTCGCGACAACCTGAAATAGCGTACCCCCCGACCCGCGCTCCGATTAAATCGGCAGGTCAGAAAATCACACCGGGATCAGAATTCCGCTGGGGATCAGCGCCGCTCGGCGGCCAACGGCGGCAGCGACTGCGCCTCCTCGAACGTCGCGTCACCGTGTGACACCGGCGTGAGGGTGAGCAGGGTGGCCTCGGGTCGGCAACAGAACCGGGCAGGTGCGAACGGTGACGTGCCGAGTCCGGCACTGACGTGCAGCTTCATCGTCGATCCCCAGCTGGAGACTCCCTTCACCCGGGAGCGGTCCAGGTTGCAGTTGGTAACCAGCGCCCCGTATCCGGGTAGGCACAACTGACCACCGTGGGTGTGTCCGGCCAGGACCAGGTCGTAACCGTCGTCGGCGAAACGGTCGAGCACGCGGGGCTCGGGGGAGTGGGTGAGTCCCAGTCGTAGGTGCGCCAACGGATTGGGCCTGCCCTCCACGGTCTCGTAGCGATCACGGCCGATGTGCGGGTCGTCGACCCCGGCCGCGACGGTCCGCACCCCGCTGACCTCGAGTTCGCGCACGGTGTGGGTGGCGTCGAGCCATCCGCGTTCGGTGAACGCCGCGCGGAGGTCCTGCCAGGGCAACGGCTCCCCGTGGACACGCTTGTGATCCTTCTGGAAGTAGTTGAACGGGTTCTTCGGCTTGGGGCCGAAGTAGTCGTTGGACCCGAAGACGAAAAGACCCGGCCGTGACAACAGGCCGCCCAGCGCCTGGACGACCGCGGGCACCGCGTTCGGGTGCGCAAGGTTGTCGCCGGTGTTGATCACCAGGTCCGGTTCGAGGGCGTCGAGTTCGGAGACCCAGGCCTGTTTCAGGCGCTGATTGGGGGTCATGTGCAGGTCGCTGATGTGCAGCACCCGCAGCGGCGTCGCCCCCGGTTCGAGCACGGATACGGTGTTGTGCCGCAGGACGAATGCGTTGCGCTCGATCACCGTTGCGTAGGTCAGTCCGGCGACGCCGAGACCGACCGTCGCCGCCGCGGCGCGGGCGGCGGTGCGATTGACAGCTGGGTCCACCACCTCAGGATACGCACGTCGGCGACCCCGCGGCGTAGCGTCTGCTGCCATGGGCGAACAGTCAGCTGAGAATCAACAGCTCGGGAGCAAACAACGGATCCGCGCCGACCTCGCCACCGCGATGAAGGCGAAGGACACGCTGACCACCGGCACCCTGCGGATGATCCTCGCCGCGATCGGCGCCGAGGAGGTGTCCGGGAAGCAGGCGCGCGAACTCGGCGACGACGAGATCGTCACCGTGCTGACGCGGGAGAAGAAGAAGCGGGCCGAGAGTGCTCGGGTGTTCGCCGACAACGGTCGGCACGAGCTGGCCGACAAGGAACGCGCCGAATCCGAGGTGATCAGCCGCTATCTGCCCACCAAACTCGGCGACGACGAGGTCGCGACGATCGTCGACTCGGCGATCGCGCAGGTGACCGAGGAGACGGGTGAGGCACCCGGGATGCGGCAGATGGGCCAGGTCATGAAGGTCGCGACCGGCCTCGCGGCCGGCGGGGCGGACGGCAAACGGCTCTCCACCGCGGTGCGTGCCCGACTGCGGTGACCCACAGGCCCACCCGGCGGAACCATCGCCGGTCAGCCGCCGTTGTTGCCGCCGATGACGATCGGTCCGAGGCCGGGGATCTGCAGTGTCGTCGGGGGACCGACGGCGGGCGCGGGTCCGCCCCCGCCGTTGGAGTTGCCGGGTTGCGGCGCCGGTGTGGCACTCCGTCCGGTGCTCACGTAGATGGTGATGGTGCTGCCCGGGATGGCGGTGTCCGACGGTGAGGTGAACGCCACCGTCCCCTGTTGCGCGCCGCTGTCGGTGGTGAGTTGGTTGACCTTGAACCCGGCCTCCTGCAGCGTCGCCGTCGCCCTGCTCGCGGTCTGTCCGGTGACGTCGGGGACCTGACCGTTGTTGCTGCCGTTCACGTACTTCTGATCGGGCTCCGGCAGATGTATGGGGCCGTACATGGTGGCGATGGGTTGCATCGCCTGGTACCAGATCTGGGCCGGTTCGTTGCCGCCGTAGAGGTCGCCGCTGTAGCACTGGCGCAACGGTGAGGTGCAGATGTCGCTGGGGGTGGGGGAGTCTCCGTAGATGTACGACGAACCCGCGAACTCGTTGGTGAACCCGAGGAACGCCGACGACCGGTGCGCCTCGGTGGTGCCGGTCTTACCGGACAGCGGCAACGACCACCCGGCGCCGCCCGCAGCCCCGGCAGAGGTGCCGCCGCCGCGGTCGTCCTGACTCAGCGCGTTGGCCAGGGTGTCGGCGAGCCCGGGTTCGACGACCTGCTCACACTTGGGCGGCTCGAACGGCACCGGCACCGTGGCCGGCTTGCCGTCGGGTCCGATCACCTGGTTGCCGTAGCGATCCCGCTTCGGCTGGGTGATGGAGGCGATCGGATTGGGCGGACACCACATGCCGTGCGATGACAAGGTGGCCGCGACGTTGGACAGCTCGAGGCCGTTCACCGCGAACGGACCCAGGGTGAACGACCCGAAGTTGCCCTTCTTGATGTAGTCGGCCAGGCTCATGTCGCCCTGGCCGGAGGTGCCGGGCTGACCGTAGGAACGCAGCCCGAGCCGGACCGCCATGTCGACGGCCGGTTTCACACCGACCGTCTGCAGCATCTGCACGAAGGGGGTGTTGGGCGAGGTCGCCAATGCCTGCGTCAGCGACAGGGCCGCCGGGTACGTGCCCGCGTTCTTCACGCAGTAGTAGTTGGCCGGGCAGCCGTTGGCCCCGTTGCTGTCACCCATCCCACGCGCCGAGAAGTACTGCGGAACGCTCAGCGTGGTGGCCGTGCCCAGACCCTTCTCCATCGACGCGGCGACGGTGAAGATCTTGAAGATCGATCCCGCGCCGTCGCCGACCATGGAATAGGGCTGCGGTTGCACGGTCTGGTATTGCTGCTGGTTGAGTCCGTAGTTCCGACTCGACACCATGGCCACCAGGTCGTGGGACTGGCGTTGCGGGGTCCACGGCCGCAGCACGCTCATCACGTCGGCGACACCGTCGAGATCGGGGCTGGCGATGCGCTGCGATGCGCGCAGCACACTGCTCTGCACACGCGGGTCGAGGGTGGTGCGGATGGTGTAACCACCGCGCAGCACGGTGTCGCGGGAGATGCCGTTCTCGGCCATGAACTGCAGTGCGTAGTCACAGAAGTAACCGGCGTCCTTGGCCGAGATGCAGCCCTGCGGCAGGGTGCGCGGGGCGCGCAGTACGCCGAGTGGTTTGGCCTTGTCGGCACGGAACTCGTCGGCCCGCTGCGGGAAGTTCTGCACCATCGTGTCCAACACCAGGTTGCGGCGGTCGGTCACGCCCTTGGGGTTGGTGTACGGGTCGAGTGCCGAGCTCGACTGCACCATGCCCGCGAGCATCGCCGCCTGCACCGCGTCCAGCGCCTTGGCGGGCTTGCCGAAGTAGGTCTGGGCGGCGGCCTCGATGCCGTACGCGCCGTTGCCGAACGGCACCAGGTTCAGATACCGGGTGACGATCTCCTTCTTCGCCTCCTGTTTCGCGGCGGCCGGGCTGAGGTTCTTGTCGCGCTCCGCCTGCTCGGTGAGGCTCTGCTCCAGGCTCAACGCCATCCGCACCTCGCGCAGTTTGCGTGCCGGGGTGGTCTCGATGGCGGCTGCGCGGTCGGCCTCGGTACGGGCCAGTACGAGGAGTTGGTAGTTCTTGATGTACTGCTGATCCAGGGTCGACGCGCCCTGCTGCACCTCACCGGACGACGAGTTCTTCAGCGCCGCGCGGATGGTGCCCTTCCAGTCCACACCGTCGTGTTCGAGAAACCGCCGGTCCTCGATCGAGATGATCGCGCGGATCATGTCGGGCGCGATGTCGTTGTATCCGACCTGCTCGCGCCGTTGGTCGTAGAGGTAGGCGATCGGGGCGCCGTTCACGTCGGTGACCGTGGACACTTCCGGGACCGTGCCGTTGACCAGCTCGGATGACACGTTCTCGACCGTGCTCGCGGCCTTGTTGGAGACGTACCCGACGCCGCTCGCCACCGGGAACAGCAAACCCGCGACGAGGACACCGGCGAGGAGGCAGCAGCCCGCGATCGCCCACAGGGCCTTGGAACGAGAGCCCGTTTGATCTGACACGTGGGCCAGGATACGTCCCCACCCGCGCCGCACCGGGCCCTGACATGGGACGGCGCGGCGTTTGGACGTTGGTACCGATTTTTTGCTCTCGGGACTTGACTCGCGAAGCACGCCAAATCTAGATTTAGAACTCCGAATGTGACTCACATAACAGTTGCGGACGAATGTGTTCTGGGCATCCAGAACAGGGTGTAGGCGCGGACCACGTGTACAAGCGCAGATAAGGGGACCCACATGGCCAAGGCGGCGGTGACCGGGACGGCAACGGATGACGCTCGACTCCAATGGGTCTCCCGGGCCAGATGTCGCGGAGGTGATCCCGACGAGTTGTTCGTCCGCGGCGCGGCACAGCGCAAGGCCGCGACCATCTGCAGGCACTGCCCGGTACAGCTGGAGTGCGGTGCCGATGCCCTCGACAACCGCGTCGAGTTCGGGGTCTGGGGCGGCATGACCGAACGCCAGCGCCGCGCGCTGCTCCGCCAGCACCCCGAGGTGACCTCGTGGAGTGCCTTCTTCGAGGTCCAGCGCCGCAGGCACGCCGTCTGACCACCACCAGTAGATGCGACCGGGTTCCTCAGAACCCGGTCGTATCTCGTTGCTGGAGCCGGCCGGATGGTCAGGCCGGGTTGTCGGGTCCTGCCGACGACCGGTCGGCCCCGCCACCGGTGAGCTGTTCGGCGACCGCCCGCAGCGCGCGGAGGTCCGCGACCTCGAAGGGCAGCGACGGCACACCAACCACGGGCACCGTCGGGTGCGCCCCGGTGAACCGCTGCAGTTGCCGCAGCTCGCGGCGTGCGGTGGTCGCCCGCTCCGCGTGGATGGTCAGGACCCCGCGGGCCAGTTCGTCGGTGACCTTGCCCAGCGCCGCCCGCGCTTCGTCGCCGGACAACGAGGTCAGGTTCGGGTGGGTCCGGTTGAGGATGAGGCCGGCCAGCGGCATCTTCTCCTCCGACAACCGGTCGACGAAGAACGCGGCCTCGCGCAGCGCATCCGGTTCGGCTGCGGCGACCACCGCGAACCGGGTACCGGGCTGTTTGAGCATCGCGTAGGTCTCGTCGGCACGTTTCTGGAACGACCCGAAGGTCGAGTCCAGTGACCGTACGAACACCGACACGTCGCGCAGGGTCTCCCCACCGATGATGGTGGACACCCCACGCATGGCCAGGCCGACCACGCCCGTGACCACCTTGCCGATCCCGCGCCCGCCGCCGAGCAGCATGGTGATCAGTCGACCGCTCATGAACGACCCGAGACGACTCGGCGCGTCCAAGAAGTCCAGTGCGTTCCGCGACGGTGGGGTGTCGACGATGATCAGGTCCCACTTCTCCTGTCGGATCAGTTGTCCCAGCTTCTCCATCGCCATGTACTCCTGCGTCCCGGAGAACGACGTCGCCACCGTCTGATAGAAGGAGTTGTTCATGATCGCCTCGGCCCGTTCGGGGGTCGAGTACTGGGTGATCATCTCGTCGAAAGTGCGACGCATGTCCAGCATCATCGCGTCCAGCGAACCCTCAACACCCGGCAACGCGACCGGCTGCGGGCTGTTGGTCAGCTCGCTCATCCCCAACGACTGCGCCAACCTCCGGGCCGGGTCGATGGTCAGCACCACCACGGTGCGGCCCAGCTCGGCGGCGTGCACGGCCATCGCGGCCGCGGTGGTGGTCTTGCCGACACCGCCGGCGCCGCAACAGATGACCACCCTGGTCTCGCGGTCGGCGAGCACCTCGCCCATCTTCAGTTCCGGCATCACACGCCCGCCTTCCGCAGCAGCGCAGAGATCGCGTACACGTCGGCCAGGTCGATCCCGTCGTCGAACGACGGCACCTCGAGGGCGGTGGGTTGGGCGTCGTCGAGGTCGGCGCGCGCCACCTGCTGTGCCTGCACCCGGTTGGCGTGTTCGATGGTCTCGGTGAGCAGTCCGCCCAGTTCGGCGGGCTCGAGTCGCAGGCCTGCGGCGGCCAGACCGTCGGCCACCTCACCGGCGTCGATGATTCCTTCGGCCACCTGATCCACCCGGTCGGGCGGCAGATGTGTGGGTTCCACGCGGTTGATGACGAGGCTTCCCAGGGTGATGTTCTTGGCCTGCAGCTCGGCGACGGCTTCGATGGTCTCCTGGATGGGCATGGCCTCCAGCAGCGTGGTCAGATGCACCACGGTGTCCGCCGAGTGCAGCAGCCGGACCACCCCTTCGCTCTGGCTGCGTATCGGTCCGGTCTTGGTGAGGTCGGCCATCGCCTGGGTCACGTCGAGGAAGTTCCCGATGCGACCGGTGGGCGGGGCGTCGACGACGACCGCGTCGTACACGCGCTCACCGTTCTTGTCGACGCGGATCACACACTCCTTGATCTTCCCGGTGAGCAATACGTCACGCAGACCCGGTGCGACCGTGGTGACGAACTCGATCGCGCCGATGCGGCGCATCGCACGGCCTGCGAAACCCAGGTTGTAGAACATGTCCAGGTATTCCAGCAGCGCGTGCTCGATGTCGACGGCCAGCGCCGACACCTCACCGCCACCCTCGGCGGTGGCGATCTTGGTCTCCGTCGGCGGTAGCGGCGGGGTGTCGAAGAGCTGCGCTATGCCCTGTCTGCCCTCGCATTCCACCAGCAGGACCTTCTTGCCGTCCGCGGCCAATGCCAGCGCCAGGGCTGCGGCGATGGTGGTCTTGCCGGTACCGCCCTTGCCCGACACGAAATGCAGTCGTGCGCGTGCCGATGCCGCGGACCAGCCGCCGACCTCGGTGTCGCCGCGCACCTCTTCGGTACCCGAGGTCGCGGTGGCCTCGGGAGCTGGATCGATGCTCACCGTGCAACCTTAACGACCTCGTGGGTGCGTGACGGTCCATCGCGACACTCGCGACGATAGGGTGAGCGGCATGAGCGAGACCACGGTCTGGGAGTACCTGAACATCCCGTTGCTGATCCACAACACCAAGGCGATCCTCGACAACTACGGCGCCGACGGCTGGGAGTTGGTGACCGTGCTGCCCGGACCGACCGGCGAACAGCACGTCGCCTACCTCAAGCGCCCGAAGGGTTGAGCGGGATGACCTGGACGGAGCGCCTGGGCGAGCTCGGCATCACCTTGCCACCGCCCGCCGCGCCCGTCGCCGCGTATGTCCCCGCGGTGCGCAACGGCAATCTGGTCTACACCTCTGGGCAGCTGCCGATCGTCGACGGTGAGCTGACGCTGCACGGCAAGGTGTCCGACGGTGCCGAGGGCGTGGTGGAGCCCGCGGAGGCCAAGGCCGCCGCCCGTCAGTGCGCGATCAACGCGCTCGCCGCGATCAACGGGTTGGTGGGTGTCGACTCGGTGGTGCGGATCGTCAAGGTGGTCGGTTTCGTCGCGTCCGCGCCCGGTTTCACCGGTCAGCCGGGCGTGGTCAACGGGGCCTCGGAATTCCTCGGCGAGGTCTTCGGCGACGCGGGGGTGCACGCGCGGTCGGCGGTCGGCGTGGCCGAGTTGCCCTTGGGGGCACCGGTCGAGGTCGAGCTGGTCGCCGAGGTCGGCTGACCTGGCACCACGCTGACCGCGGTCCGTCGCTGCCGGGTCAGTTCCCGGCCAGGTAGTCGAGCTGCGCGCGCACCGACATCCGCGCGGCGGGCCACAGCTTCTTGTCGACGTCGGCGTAGACCGTGCGGACCACCCTCATCGGTTTGGCCTTGGCGGGCCCGACTCCCAGGTGTTCCAGCGCGTCGCGGATCTGATCGATGCGGTCCTCGCGGTGCGCCTTGTAGAACCGTGCCACCGGGATGAGCTCCGGGTGGTCGGGACCGTGGCCGGGCAGCAGAACGCAGTCGTCGCCCTCCACGATGAGCCGGTTCAGCGAGTGCAGGTAGTCGCGCAGTCCGCCGTCGCCCGGGTCGAGCACGGTGGTGCCGCGACCGAGGATGGTGTCGCCGGTCAGCATCGCCCGCTCGCTCCCGTGGTTCTCGGCGTCACCGTGCTCGACGAGCAGGCTGATCGAGTCGGCGGTGTGACCCGGCGTGTGGAACACGGTGATCCGCAGTCCTGCCGCCTCGATCACCTCACGGTCGCGTAGCGGCTCGGCGTCTCGGCAGTACTTTCGCGACCAGGCCCGCACCGGCGCACCGGTTCTCGCGGCGAGGCGGTCGATGCCGCCGGTGTGATCGCGATGGCGGTGGGTGATCACCACGGTCTCCACCGGACCCGCCGCCGCCACCGCGGCGATGTGCTTCTTGTGTCCCTTGGGCCCGGGGTCGACGACCACACACGACTCACTGCCGGGGGCGCGCAGGATCCAGGTGTTGGTGCCGTCGAGTTCCATCGTGCCCGGGTTGTGGCAGAGCACGACACCGGCGAACGACGTCACCGGACGCAGCACCTCATAGGCGGGGTGGACCGGCGGGGTGGTGCCGGATCCCTCGGTGCCGGGTCCCTGTGCTGGCGCTTTTTCTGCGGTCACGGATCCGAGGCTAATCGACGGAATATGCGCCGGGGTCTCCTGTTGAACGGACCATGACTCAATCAGTGGTGGCAAACGGATACGGCGGACCGGAGAACCTCGAGCTGATCGAGGAACCGGGAGGCCGACCGGGGCCCGACGAGGTGGTGGTGACGCTGCGCGCCATCGGCGTCAACCCCATCGACTACAAGAAGTACAGCGGTGCATTCGGTGACGACCCCAGCGCCCTGCCCATCCATCTCGGTGAGGAGGGCGCCGGCGTCGTGACGGACGTCGCCGACGGGGTCGCCGGACCCACCGGACCGATCGCGCGCGGTGACGCGGTGGTGGTCTACCCGTACACCGGCACCTACGCCGACACGGTGGTCGTACCCGCCTCGTCGGTGCTCGGCAAACCCGACGGCGTGTCCTTCGAGGATGCGGCCGGGTTGTTGTTGGTGGGCGTCACCGCGTATGACCTGCTGCAGACCACGGGCGTCGGCGCCGATGACACCGTGGTGATCCACGGCGGCGCCGGAGCGGTGGGCACCATCGCGACGCAGTTGGCCGTGGTCGCGGGGGCCACGGTTGTCGCCACCGCGCGGCCGGAGAACCACGAGGTGCTGCGTGGCCTCGGCGCCATCCCGGTCAGCTACGGCGACGGTCTGCTGGAACGCCTGCGCGATGCGATCCCTGGCGGGTACACCGTCGCACTGGACACCGTCGGCACGGACGAGGCGATCGACACGTCCTTGGAGCTCGTCGGCGACCGCACGCGGATCGCCAGCATCGCGGCTTTCGGGCGCGCCTCGGATGGGATCGTCATCCTCGACGGCAGTGGTGACAGCAGCAAGCACAACCGCGACGTCGCCCGGAAGCAGTTGCTGGATCAGCTGGCGAACGGCGAGTTGACCGTGACCACGGCCAAGGAGTTCAGCCTCGCCGATGCCGCCGACGCCCACCGCGAACTGAAACAGACGCATCCGCGCGGCAAGTTCATCCTCACTCCCTGAGGCCCTCAGACACCGGCCGCGGTCGCGACGTCGGCGAGTATGCGCTGGATGTGCAGGCCGCGGTCGGCGTCGCAGGGATGGTCGGTGCCGGTCTCGACGGCATCGACGAACTCATCGATCAACACCGCGAAACAGTCCGGCGACGACGTGCTGCGGTCGGTCAGCTCGACGACCCCGCCGGGGCCGTGCACCCGGAACTGACTGACGGTGGGCCGTGCGGGCACCCGCAGCGACAACTGCACCGCGGTCCGGGCACCCGATTCGTGAGCCAGCGTCGCCGACCAGGTATCGGTGTCGCGGTCCACGTCGGCGGTCACCACGTCGACCACCGGCCCCAGGGCACGGTCCATCAGATCCACCACGTGGGGGCCGACGTCGAGCAGCGCACCGCCGTCGGCCCGCCATCGTGACCCCGAGTACCGGCCGCCGAGCAGTGCTCCCGACAACCAGCACCCGAGTCCGCCGCTGAACGTGCCTGCGTCCACCGCGTCGAGGAACCGACGTGTCTCCGGGGCGAACCGTCGCGTGAAGGTGACCACCGAGCGCACGCCTGCCTCGGTGATCGCGGCGACCAGGTCCTCGGCCTCGGCGACGTCGCCGGCGATCGGCTTGTCCAGGATCAGGTGTTTACCGGCGCCCGCAGCCCGCACCGCGAGCCCGGCCTGCGCCTGTGGAGGCACCGCGAAGGTGACCGCGTCGCACGCGTCGAGCATTGCCTCGACGCTGTCGAAACGGGGGATGTCGAGGTCCGCGGTGGCCTCCGGCCTGCGTGTCCACACACCGGCGAACTCCACCCTGGGATGGGCGCGGAGCGCGGCGATGTGGGTCTCGCGCGCCCACGGTCCCGCCCCGACGGTCGCCACCCGCAGGGGGTGCGCGGTCAACGGGCGCGGCGGGCGAGTCGCTCAGAGTCGGCGATGAGGACGCTCTTGCCCTCGAGTCGCAGCCACCCGCGCTGCGCGAAGTCGGCCAGCGCCTTGTTCACGGTCTCGCGGGAGGCGCCGACGAGCTGCGCGATCTCTTCCTGGGTCAGGTCGTGGGTGACACGCAGCGCGCCGGCCTCCTGGGTGCCGAATCGCTGCGCGAGCTGCAGCAGCTGCTTGGCCACGCGGCCGGGTACGTCGGTGAAGATGAGGTCCGCGAGGTTGTTGTTGGTGCGACGCAGACGTCGGGCCAACACCCGCAGCAACTGCTCGGCGATCTCGGGCCGGTCCGAGATCCACTTCTTCAGCGCGTCGCGGTCCATCGACACCGCACGCACCTCGGTGACCGTCGTCGCCGACGAAGTCCGCGGGCCGGGATCGAAGATGGACAGTTCGCCGAACATGTCGGACGGTCCCATGATGGTCAGCAGGTTCTCACGCCCGTCGGCCGAGCGGCGTCCCACCTTCACCTTGCCGGACAGGATGATGAACAGGCGATCGCCGGGTTCGCCCTCGTTGAAGATGACGTGACCACGCGGGAAGTCCACCGGTTGGAGCTCTTTGGTGAGCGCCGCGACGGCACTCGGCTCCACTCCCTGGAAGATGCCCGCCCGCGCCAGTACTTCCTCCACCTACGCCCCTTTCAAGGGTTGATCGTCCAGCACCGAGCGTCCGGGGTGTCGATGGCAGCGCAGGGTCCCGTTCCGTTGCCCTTGCTGTGTCGCCGTTGCTCCGTTGCCCTGCTCTGTTGTCTTTGTCACTGCCAGGGTGAGTCTACGGCCATTGCCCGAGCTGGTGGGAGTCGAACACTCGCAGCGCGCCGGGAGATGTGGCATCGCCGCCTCGCCTGGTCACCGTGGGCGATGGCGGTGGCGGGGGTATTCGGTGGGTCGCCTCAGCTCGCTCTGGTCGATTCGCCCGACCGTCCCGAGGTCGCCACCCGTCGTTCCTTCAGCTCGTCAACGGGGCCGACGACGTCGGCGTCGGACAGCGGGTCCTGCGGCTCGGGTGCGGTGTCGGCGAGGAACTGGTCGACGTCGGCGTTGTCGACCCCATCGTGGTCGAACCGGTCCTGCAGCTTCTCCATCGCCAGTGCGAACAGCATCAGGACGGCAGGGAAGAGAAGCGCCGCGAGTCCTTGCATGGGGAGTAGTAAACACAAGCTATGTCTCGAAAGCGCAACGAGACCAGCACCATCGGCGTGCATGCTCCCCGGTACCCCGCGTCGGCGCTGCGTAGTGTGGATCTCCGTGACGAACAGTGCGGACCGGGGCCGCCGACGGGTGGCCGGTGAGCAACACGCCGATCGGACCACGTCGCCTGCCGGGCGACGACGCAGCGCCGCACAGCGAGGCACCGAGACCCGCACCGGACTGGTACGCCGCGCACGGAAGACGGACCGGGAACTGATGGTCGCGTTTCCGCACGTCTACTGCGAACTGGACTTCACCACCCCGCTGGAACTGTCGGTCGCGACCATCCTGTCGGCGCAATGCACCGATGTGCGGGTCAACATGGTCACGCCTGCGCTGTTCGCGAGATATCGCGACGCCGCGGCCTATGCCGGTGCCAACCGCGACGAACTCGAGGAGATGATCCGCAGCACCGGTTTCTACCGGAACAAGGCGAATTCGCTGATCGGCCTCGGCCGTGAGCTCGTCGAGCGGTTCGACGGTGAGGTGCCCGGCCGCCTGCAGGATCTGGTGACGTTGCCGGGGTTCGGCCGTAAGACCGCGAACGTGGTGCTCGGCAACGCCTTCGGTATCCCCGGCATCACCGTCGACACCCACTTCACCCGATTGGTGCACCGCTGGCGGTGGACCGAGGAGACCGACCCGGTGAAGATCGAGAAGGCCGTCGGTGAACTCATCGAACGCAAGTACTGGACGGACCTGTCGCACCGGGTGATCTTCCACGGCCGACGCGTCTGTCACGCCAAGAAACCGGCCTGTGGGGTGTGCATCCTGGCCGACCTGTGCCCGTCCGTGGGCACCGGTCCGATGGACAAGGAGGCGGCGGCGAAGCTGGTCAAGGGACCGGAGACAGACCATCTGCTGGAGTTGGCGGGATTGTGACCGGTCTGACCATCCGAGCCCGGTGGGTCGTCGACCTGTTCCGACGGTCGGCGTCCGCACGGTGGGGGTTGGTGCTGCTGATCGTGGTGGTCGCGCTGATCGTGGCGATCATCCCCGAGCTGTCCGACGATTCTTCTGCCGAGCCGAGTGCGGTGTCGGTCGGCAGTAGCGCACCACCCACGGTCGATGCGGCGCGACTCTCGTCCGCGCGCGCCTCCGCGGATCTGCAGCCCTGCCCCGCGGGCGGGTCGGCGGCACCGGGGTCGGTGTTGTCGGGGGTGACCGCACCCTGCCTCGCCGACGACGCACCGGTGAACCTCGCGGCCGCACTGTCGGGCAGGCCGACCGTGCTGAACCTGTGGGCGGCCTGGTGCGGGCCCTGCCGCACGGAGTTGCCGGTGCTCGCCGACTACCAGGCCGGCGCCGGCGACTCCGTTCGGGTGCTGACCGTGCACGCTCGTGACGGTGCGCAGAGCCCGGTCGCGGCACTGGACCTGCTGCATGATCTCGGTGTGCATCTCCCCGCGGTGCTCGACACCGACGGTCGTGTCGCGGCAGCGTTACAGGCGCCGCCCGCGCTGCCCGTCACCGCACTGATCCGTCCCGACGGCACCCTGGCGAAGCTGCTGCCGACGGTTTTCGCCGACGTCGCGGCCGTGCGTCAGGCGGTCGCCACCTACCTGGACGTGCGGTCGTGACCGTGGTCGGGCCGTTGGTGCCCGCCGACCGGATCCCCGAATGGTTACGGGGTCTCACCGACGATGTGCACGCCGTCGACAAGGCGGTCGCCGAACGCGGGGGTGACCGGACGCGTCGTCTGCGCTCGTTGCTGCCCACCGGTGACCGACGGCAAGCCGCGGTGCTGGTGCTGTTCACCGGATCCTTCGACGCCGACCCGGACCGTCCCGGTGGCCTGCCGGACGATGCGGAACTGCTGCTCACCGAACGTGCGGGGACCCTGCGCAACCACAGCGGTCAGGTCGCTTTTCCCGGCGGAGCCCGTGACCCCGGCGACGACTTCCCGGTCGGTACCGCACTGCGGGAGGCCACCGAGGAGACCGGGTTGGAGGCGGCCGGAGTCACCCCGATCGCGGTTCTCGACCACTTCCCGGTGCCGCCGTCGGGATTCGACGTGGCTCCGGTGATCGGCTGGGCGGCCCGGACGTCGCCGGTACGGGTGGTCGACGAGGCCGAGACCGCCCGGGTGGTGTCGGTGCGGTTGTCCGAACTGCTCGATCCCGTCAACCGATTCCAGGTCCAACGCACGGTGATGGGTGGTCGGGTCTACCGCGGTCCGGCATTCCTCGTCGACGGTCTTCTGGTGTGGGGATTCACCGGCGGATTACTCGCCGCGATCAGTGCGACGGCCGGTTGGGACCTCCCGTGGGATCTCGACGACATCCGCGACCTCAGCGCGACGATGGACTCGTTGCGCACCGGAGAGGGCCGCCGATGACCGGATCGGCATGGGTCGACCTCGGCGTCGTCGTCGTCGCGTTGATCGCCGCGGCGTCGGGATTCCGGCAGGGTGCGGTGGCGTCGGCGATGGCCTTCCTCGGCGTACTACTCGGCGCGGTGGCGGGCATCCTGCTCGCACCGCACGTGATCACCCACATCGACGATCGTCGCTGGCGGCTGTTGGTGGGGGTCTGCCTGCTCGTCGTACTGGTGATCGTCGGCGAACTGTCGGGAATGGTCCTCGGTCGGGCTGCGCGCAGCGGTCTGCGGTCGCGCCACATCCGCCGTGCCGACTCGGTGATCGGCTCGTTGCTGCAGGCGGTGGCGGTGTTGATCGCCGCCTGGCTGCTGGCGATCCCGGTCAGCAACTCCGCCGAGCCGACCATCGCGTCGGCGGTCCGCGAGTCCAAGGTGCTCGGCGGTGTCGACGACGTGGCCCCGCAGTGGCTGCGTCAGCTGCCCAGCGACTTCAGTTCGCTGTTGGACAACTCGGGGTTACCCGCGGTGATCGGGCCGTTCGGCCGCACCCCGGTGGCCACGGTGCAACCGCCCGACCCCACCTTGGCGCAGTCGCCGGTGGTCGAGCGGATCCGGCCGAGCGTGATGAAGATCGAGGGTGAGGCGCCGAGCTGCGGGCAGGCGCTCGAGGGCAGCGGGTTCGTGATCGCGCCCGAGCGGGTGATGACCAACGCCCACGTCGTCGCGGGGACGCGCAGCCTGCAGGTCGAGGCCCCGGGCGTCGGGCGGCTCGTCGCCACCGTGGTGCTCTTCGATTCCCGTAACGACATCGCCGTACTCGCCGTGCCCGGGCTGCGCGCGCCCGCGTTGACGTTCGCCGCCGACTCCGCGAAACGCGGCACCGACGCCATCGCCCTTGGGTATCCGGAAGCGGGACCGTACACCGCGAGCCCGCAGCGGATCCGCGAGCTGGTCAACCTGAGCGGTCCCGACATCTTCAACGAGGCCCAGGTCAACCGCGCGGTCTACACCGTCCGTGGGTCCATTCGACAGGGGAACTCCGGTGGCCCTCTGGTCACCACGTCCGGGGAGGTGCTGGGGGTGGTGTTCGGCGCGGCCGAGGACGTCAATAGCGAGACCGGCTTCGTGTTGTCGGCGCGGCAGGTGTCGGAGGATCTGACCGAATCCGACGGTCGAACCGCCGGCGTGGACACCGGCAACTGCGTGCACCCCTGACCGATCGGTCACGGTGGTCTCCGGGATCGGGACTCGGAGCCCGGCCTCAGGGCTGGACGGTTCCGAACTCGGTCAGCAGCGCGTTGACCTGCGCAGGGTTCTCCTCGTGGGCGAAGTGTCCGCTGTCATGGATCAGCCGGGCGTCGTACCGCGACGCGTAGTGCGCACTGTCGGCCATCACCGGTGGTCGGATGTAGTCGTCACCGGCGCCGCGCAGCGCGAGCACCGGGATGTGCAGTCGCCGGTTCATCAACTCCATGAACCGGCTCCCGTCGGGTCGGAACTGGGAGCGGAAGGCCCAACGCCGGTACTCCAGGCTGCAGTGGGCGACGTTCGGGATCTGCACGGCCTGACGGTTGCGGGCCACGACCTCGGTGAACTCGTCGGAGGACCGCCACGCCGATCCCGAGTGAGCGCTGATCATGTCGGCCACGAACTCCCCGTCGCGACGGGTGAGCTTGCGTTCGGCGAGCCGCGGTAGCTGGTTGCCGAGGAACCCGCCGAGGAACGCGCGGCGTTGTCCGCCGTCGCGCACCACCCGATACCGCAGCGCACGCGGATGGGGTGAGGCGATGACGGCGATGCGTCGCACGAGACGGGGATGGAGGGTGGCCGTCGCCCAACACACCAGTCCGCCGTCGGCGTGTCCGACGAGCGTCGCGTCGCCATGGCCGAGCGAGCGGATCAGCGCGTTCGCGTCGCCTGCGAGGGTCCACCCGTCGTAACCACGTGGCGGCTTGTCGGTGTCGCCGTAGCCACGCAGGTCCACCGCGACGGCCCGGTAGCCGGCGTCGGTGAGTGCGGTGAGCTGATGGCGCCAACTCCACCAGAACTCGCCGAAGCCGTGCAGCAGCAGCATCAGGGGTCGGTCGGCAGACGGCGTCCCGCTCTCGACGGCGTGGAAGCGCAGGCCGTTCGCGCGGACGTCGTGGTGGGTCCAGCCGCCGTCGAGTCGAACCGACGACGGGTCCGGGACCGACAACTATCGAGTGATCGTGGCCGGCTTGGTCGCGTCGACGTCGGGCTTCCCCGATTTACCGGGCAGCACCTGCGGCAATTCCTTGGCCGACTCGATGGTCTTCTTGGGCCCGGTGATCTTCTTGAAGAAGCGGAACCCGACCAGCCCGGCGATGATCGCGACGAACAGCAGGATCAGGAACACGATGCCGAAGGCGGCCCACGCGGGTAGCCAGATGTCGAGCAGGACGCCGAGGAAGACGAAGAAGAACAGGCTCGCGTAGAGGGCGATCACACCGGCGATGATCCCGGCGACCGACCCGAAGGCGGCCTTCTTGCCCTCGGCGACGACCTCGGCCTTGGCCAGTTCGAGCTCCGAGCGGAACAGCGTCGAGAGGTTGGCGGTCGCATCCTTGACCAGGCTGCCGATGCTGGGCTCGCCGCCGGGGCCCAGGTTGGGATCCGACAGCGGGATGGCTGCAACGTCTCGCCGAACTCCTCCGGTACTGCGGTCGTCCAGCGTCACGATGATTCCTCCAGCGCGGGTCGGGTGGGTCGAGTGCGTCTCATGGTGCCATGCCCGGGCCGGGGCGCGCGCTCGACACCGGGTCGGACGACCAGATCGTCCGTGTCACCGCGGTGTGGTGATCACCAGCACGGCCTCGGCGGGTCCATCGATCGCGGTGTATCGATGGGACCCGTCGCTGCTCCAGGTGTGCGAATCCCCCGCGCCGACCTCCCGCTCCCGGCCGGTGGGACCGACGCGCAGGACGCCGGCCACCACAGTCAGGTGTTCCCGGGTGCCGGGGCGGTGACCGGGGGAGATGTGGCCGGCACCGGTCGGGAACTCCAACCGGAACACCTCGACGGTGAGCGTGGGGGGCGTGCGTACCGACAACAGGATCGAGCGCATCCCGCCCTGCGCGACCGACACCGCACCCGGTGACTCACCGATCAGCGAGGTCATCGGCACCTCCAGCGGACCGCACAGCGCGTACAGGGTCTCGACGGTGGGGTTGCGACCGCCGCCCTCGATCTCGGACAACGATCCCTTGCCGATCCCGGCGCGGCGGGCGAGCTCGGACAGGCTCAACCCACGTTCGATCCGCAGATCGCGCAGACGTCGGCCCACATCCTCGACGCTCACCGGCCTCCTCGGGTTCGACGGTCGCGTCGATCGTCGTCCGATGCTAGCGTTCTGTCAACGGAACGTTCTGTTGGCGGAACGGTCCGGGTAGCTGCGAGTGGTTGTTATCGGCCGCCGAAAACTGCGGGAAATCGGATCTCCCGCAGTGTCGGTCATTTCCTGGTGATCCATCAGCAGGAGAACACCACTTCAGCGGGAGATCCGATGTCCCGCAGTGTTCGCGAGCCGGTGAGTGAACCGGCCGGTGAGTGAACCCGACGGCCGGTTCTGTCGACGAAAGGAGAGCGATGTCGCACGGACGCCAGGTCTCGATCGCGGTGCCGATCTCGGCAGGCGTGGTGTGCGCCCTGGTCGGATTCACCTCGTCGTTTGCGGTGGTGCTCGCGGGATTGCGGGCGGTGGGAGCGGATGCGCACCAGGCCGCATCCGGACTGCTGGCGGTCAGTGTTGCCATGGGCGTGGTCGGCATCGTGCTGTCCTGGCGATTCCGGATACCCATCACCGCGGCGTGGTCGACACCGGGTGCTGCGTTGCTGGTGTCCACCGGGGCGGTCTCCGGTGGGTGGCCGGCCGCGGTCGGGGCGTTCGCGGTCACCGGCGCGCTCATCGTGGTCACCGGATTCTGGCCCGGTCTCGCCGATCTCGTCTCTCGTATCCCCGGACCGATCGCGCAGGCCATGTTGGCGGGCGTGTTGCTGCCGCTGTGTCTGGCCCCGGTCGCCGCGCTCGCCCACCACCCGCTCGTCATCGCGCCAGTACTGCTCACCTGGTTGGCGCTGTTGCGACCCGCGCCGCGAGCGGCGGTACCCGCGGCGTTCGGCGTCGCGCTGATCGTCATCGCGGTGTCGATGGTGTATCAGGGACATGGTGTCGAGGTGTCGGCGATCATCCCGCAGCTGACACCGACCGCGCCGTCGTTGACGGTCCAGGCGCTGACGGGGGTGGCCATCCCGCTCTACATCGTCACCATGGCTTCGCAGAACATCCCCGGTGTCGCGGTGATGGCGACATTCGGTTATCGCGTGCCGTGGAGGGCATCGTTGATGCTGACCGGAGTCGCTTCGGTGGCAACGGCTTTCGCAGGCGGGCACACGGTCAACCTCGCGGCCATCAGTGCGGCACTGGCCGCCGGACCCGACGCCGACCCGGATCCACACCGGCGGTGGGTCGCCGCGTTCACCTCCGGATGCGTCCAGGTGGTGCTGGCGATGGTGTCGGCGGGATTGGTCGCGGTGGTCCTGGTCGCCCCCGACGGCGTGGTCCAAGCGGTAGCCGGTGTCGCCCTGTTGGGCGCATTCGCCTCTGCCGCAGCCGCGGCGCTGACCGACGTCGATCTGCGCGTCGGCGCCGCAGTGGCCTTCGTCATCGCCGCATCCGGGGTGGCGATCGCGGGCGTGGGTTCGGCGTTCTGGGCGCTGGTGGCCGGGTTGTCGGTGCACCTGCTCACCCGCGGACGGGCAGGTGGAACCACGCCAGGTGGATCTGGACCGTCAGGGCATGCGGCGACCGCGGCGGATGAGGGCCGCGGCGCCGAGCAATGAGGCGCCGAGGGAGCTGAGCAGGACTGCCGCCTTGGCGGTCGCGGCGTCGGCCTGGTCGAGTGACAGGTCGGCCAGCAGCAGGCTGACGGTGAACCCGATGCCGCCGAGGATGCAGACCGCGAGCAGGTCGCGGTGGCGCAACCCCGACGGCTTGGCAGCGATGCCGAATCGTATGGCGCACAAACTTGTCCCGAAGATGCCGATCGGTTTGCCGACCAACAGGCCCAGCGCGATCCCCAGGGCGATGCGGTCACCACCGAGCCGCGAGAGGGCGTCGGCGTTCACCGACACCCCGGCGGCGAACAGTGCGAACACCGGCACACAGATCGCGGCCGAGACCGGCTGGATGCGGTGGGCGAGTCGTCCCGCAGGGGCGACGGCCTCACCGGGGTCGGTACGGACGCGGGTCAGCAGGCCGAGGGCCACCCCGGCGACGGTCGCATGGACGCCGGAGTTCAGCACCGCGATCCACACGACGATCGCGACGGGCAGATAGAAGAGAGCCGTGGTGATCCGCCGATGCTGGGCGTAGGTGTACGCGGCGCATCCGACCGTGGCCACGGCCAGCGGGGCGACCTGGATCCCGTGGCTGAACACCACCGCGATCACCGCGATCGCGATGAGGTCGTCCACCACCGCCAACGCCAGCAGGAACACCCGCGCCGACGACGGGATCCGTGATCCGACCAGCGCCAGGACGCCGAGCGCGAACGCGATGTCGGTGGCCATCGGGATCGACCATGCCTTCTCGAACCCCGGCGACCCCCACCCCACGGCGAGGCAGATCAGTGCCGGCGTGATCACACCACCCACCGCCGCGAGCACGGGTAGGACGGCCTTGTCCCGCGTCGACAGTTCGCCGATCACCAACTCGCGCTTGAGTTCCAGGCCGGCGACGAAGAAGAACACCGCGAGCAACCCGTCCTGCGCCCAGGTGCCCACGGTCAAGCGCAGATGCAACAGGTCGGGGCCGAGTTCGGCGTCGCGCAGCGCCGTGTAGCTCTCGGCAGCGGGTGAGTTCACCCAGATCAGTGCCGCGGCCGCGGCCATCACCAGCACCACGCCGCCGAACGTCTCGGTACGCAGATACCGGGTGAACTCGGACGGGAGGGTCGCACTGATCACGGGTCACACTTTCTGGTCGGCGTCAGGAGACGGCCACGCCGCACACGACGCAACCCCTGCCGACCAGACTTCCCGGCTCACCGGTCGTCGACCCTACCGTGCGAGCTGGTGGTGTGCGGACACCCGGATCGAAACTGCGGGAAGTCCGATTTCCCGCAGTTTCGGAGACTTCCTGCCGCTACATCAGCGGGGCATCGTCAAGTCTGCGGGAAATCGGATTTCCCGCAGTTTTCGCGGGCGTCGCATTTCCCGCAGTTTTCGCGGGCGTTGCGACGACTCGTGAGCGGCGCGGCATCCGCGCCGGACACCACTCCGACGGCACCCCCGACCTCAGTTGCCCCGCAGGCGGATCTCCTCGAACACCGTCGGATCGACCAGTGTGGAGGTGTCACCCAGTTCACGTCCCTCGGCCACATCCTTGAGCAGGCGGCGCATGATCTTGCCCGACCGGGTCTTCGGGAGCTCCGGGACCACGAGCACCTCGCGGGGTTTGGCGATCGGGGAGATGTCCTTGGCCACCTGGTCGCGGAGTTCTGCTATCAGGGTGTCACCGGTGTCCTCCACCCCGCCGCGCAGGATGACGAAGGCGACGATCCCCTGACCCGTGGTCGCGTCGGCGGCCCCGATGACCGCGGCCTCGGCCACGCTGTGGTGGTTGACCAGTGCCGATTCCACCTCCGAGGTGGAGATGCGGTGACCGGACACGTTCATCACGTCGTCGATGCGGCCGAGTACCCACAAGGCGTGGTCGTCGTCGTAGCGGGCGCCGTCCCCGGCGAAGTACCAGCCCTGATCGGCGAACCGCGACCAGTACGTGTCGATGAACCGTTGGTCGTCGCCCCAGATCCCGCGCAGCATCGACGGCCACGGCTTGTCGAGAACCAGGTAACCCTGTTCGCCCGCGGCGACCGGCGCGGCGTCGTCGTCGACGATGGTGGCGCTGATCCCCGGCAACGGGCGCATGGCCGAGCCGGGTTTGGCGTCGGTCACCCCCGGCAGTGGGGAGATCATGATGGCGCCGGTCTCGGTCTGCCACCAGGTGTCGACGATGGGGCAGCTGTCGTGGCCGATGACCTCGCGATACCAGCGCCACGCCTCCGGGTTGATCGGTTCACCCACGCTGCCGAGCAGTCGCAGCGACGACAGGTCGTGCGCGTCGGGGATCTCGCGGCCCCACTTCATGAAGGTGCGGATCAGCGTCGGCGCGATGTAGTAGATGCTCACCCCGTAGCGCTCGATGATCTCGAAGTGCCGGTGTTCGTTCGGGCTATTCGGGGTCCCCTCGTAGACGACCTCGGTGGCACCGTTGGAGAGAGGCCCGTAGACGAGATAGGAGTGCCCGGTCACCCATCCGATATCGGCGCCACACCAGAAGACGTCACGACCTTCCTTGTGGTCGAAGACGTTGTGGAAGGTGTAACGCACCTGGGTGAGATAGCCGCCGGACGTGTGCAGGATGCCCTTCGGTTTACCCGTGGTCCCCGACGTGTAGAGCAGGAACAACGGCTGCTCCGAGTCGAAGGCGTCGGGTTCGTGGTGATCGGAGGCCTCGGCGACCGTGTCATCCCACCAGACGTCTCGACCGGATACCCAGTTCAGCTCCGGATCGTGGTTCGTCCGCCGGACCACCAACACCGTCTGCACCGACACCGCGGCGTCGTCACCTGTGCCCAGCGCCTCGTCGACGTTCGCCTTCAACGGCGCCGGCTTCCCGCGGCGGTACTGTCCGTCGGTGGTGACCACCAGTTTGGCCTCGGCGTCGTCCACGCGGGACCGCAGTGCGGTGGACGAGAAGCCGGCGAACACCACCGAGTGCGTCAGACCGAGGCGGGCGCAGGCGAGCATGGTGACGATCGCCTCGGGGACCATGGGCATGTAGATGGCCACCCGGTCACCGGGGCGCAGTCCGATCGAGTCGAAGTAGTTCGCCGCCCTCGACACGTCGCCGAGCAGTTGGGAATAGGTGATGTCGCGGTGGTCTCCGGGCTCGCCGACCCAGTGGATCGCCACCCGATCGCCGTTGCCGGCCGCGACGTGCCGGTCCACGCAGTTGACCGCGACGTTGAGTTTGCCGCCGACGAACCACTTCGCGAACGGTGCATTCGACCAGTCGAGGACGTCGGTGAAGTCGGTGTCCCAGTCCAGTGCGCGAGCCTGTTCGGCCCAGAACTCCAGTCGGTCGGCATCGGCCCGGGTGTAGAGCTCCGCGCCGGCGTTGGCCTGGTCGGCGAAGTCGCGCGACGGTGGGAAGGACTGTCCGGCCTCGTGGGACGTCGGGACTGACTGCCCGGTGGAGCTCGACATGGTGTGCGGTCACCTCTCTGTGGACGGCGCTTCCCGGGGCCGACGGCCGTCGGCAGGTGGGCGGAAACGGGGACATCCCATGGTGAGGGTAGTCACGTTGCACACCCGTTGCAGGGGCCTTGGTCAACCGGCGAGGCAACGGCGGAGGACGACTGTCACACTCACGTCAAGCAAATATTCCACTCAGCGAGACGGCGCGCTGGTGTGTCGGTATTGTCCTCCAAGGCCAGCACGCTGTTAGCTGCATTCACGAAATGTTATCGGCGTGTTAAGGCCAATCATCGAATTCACACGGAGTTCGTCGAACTACGGCGTCGGCAATCCCGCACGCCGTCGGGCATGCAAGGTGAGAGGGAAGACAGCGGTGAGATTCAGGAGAGTCGCGGCCATGGCCGGAGCGCTCACGATCAGCGTAGGCGTGCTCGCGGCCTGCGGTGGGGGCTCGGGTTCGGACGACAGTGTCATCAAGGTCAACGGTTCAGAGCCCGAGGTGGGCCTGATCACCACCACCACCAACGAAAACGGTGGTGGCCGCATCGTGGACCGCCTGTTCACCGGGCTCTACTATTACGACGCCGACGGCAATCCGAAGCCGGCGATGGTCGACAAGCTCGAGACCACGGACAACAAGAACTACACCATCACCATCAAGAAGGGATGGAAGTTCACCGACGGCACCGAGGTCAAGGCCAAGAACTACGTCGACGCTTGGAATTTCGGCGCATACACCCCCAACGCGCAGAAGCAGCAGAGCTTCTTCTCCCCGATCCAGGGGTTCGACGAGGTCGCCGCCGACAAGCCCACCGCCAAGACCATGTCGGGTCTGAAGGTCGTCGACGACTACACCTTCACCGTCGCCCTGAAACAGCCGGCCATCGACTTCAAACTCGGCCTGGGCTTCACCCCGTTCAAGCCCCTTCCCGACGTCGCGTTCAAGGACATCAAGGCCTTCGGTGAGAACCCGGTGGGCAACGGTCCGTACAAGCTGAAGAGCTGGCAGCACAACGTCAAGGCCGATCTCGAACCGAACCCGGACTACCAGGGCGAGAACAAGGCTCAGAACAAGGGTCTCGAGGTGGTGTTCTACACCAGCTTCGACACCGCATACGCGGATCTGCAGTCCGGCAACCTCGACGTGCTCGACACCATCCCCACCAGTGCGCTGCGGACCTACAAGAAGGACCTCGGCGACCGGGCGATCGACAAGGCGACCGCGCAGAACCAGACGATCACCATCCCGGAGCGGCTCGCGCACTTCGGCGGTGAAGAAGGCAAGCTGCGCCGCGCCGCGATCTCGGCGGCCGTCGACCGGAAGCAGATCACCGACAACATCTTCCAGGGCTCGCGTAAGCCGGCAAAGGACTTCACCGCGTCGTCGTTGCCCGGGTACAACGGCAGCCTGCCGGGTTCGGACGCCCTGGAATACAACCCCACCAAGGCCGTCCAGCTCTGGAACCAGGCGAACGCCATCTCCCCGTGGTCGGGCAAATTCATCATCAGCTCCAACTACGATGGTGGCCACAAGGAGTGGATCGATGCGGCGGCCAACAGCATCAAGAACACCCTGAAGATCGACGCCGAGGGTGAGGGTGTCCCCACCTTCAAGCAGCTACGTCAGCAGATCAACGACAAGTCGATCCAGACCGCGTTCCGTGCGGGTTGGCAGGGTGACTACCCGTCCATGCTGGAGTTCCTCGAGCCGATCTTCGTGACCGGTGGTGGTTCCAACGACGCGGGGTACAGCAACCCGGCGTTCGACGCCAAGATCCGTGAGGCCGAGGGTGAGTCGTCCGCCGACGCTTCCTACAGGCAGGTCGGCGAGGCGCAGCAGATCTTGATGAAGGATCTGCCGGTCATCCCGATGTGGGACTACGTCAACAACGCCGGCGTGAACACCGGGGTCAAGGCGACCATCACCTGGTCGGGTCTGCCCGACTACGAGAACATCACCAAGAGCTAGACATCGCATCTCCCCGCTGGTCCCCGGTCGTCGTTGTCGACGACCGGGGTTCGGTGGGTTGAACTGTGCGTGTGAACAGAAAGTGACCTCTGCATGGTCTGGTACACGATCCGACGCATCCTGCAGTTGATCCCGGTGTTCTTCGGGGCCACGCTGCTGCTCTACTTCATGGTGTACAAACTGCCCGGCGATCCCACCGCCGCCCTCGGTGGCGGCCGACCGTTGACTCCCGCGGTCCGCGATCAGATCCGCGAGCAGTACCACCTCAACGACAACTTCTTCACCCAGTACTGGTACTACCTCAAGGGCATATTCACCTTCGACTTCGGTACATCCTTCTCCGGGCGTCCGGTGCTCGACGTGATGCAACAGGCGTTCCCGGTCACCATCCGGTTGGCCGTCATGGCCCTGATCATCGAGGCCGTCTTCGGCATCGTGTTCGGTGTGATCGCCGGTCTGCGCAAGGGCGGTCTGTTCGACAGCACGGTCCTGGTCGTCAGCCTCATCGTGATCGCCGTGCCGATCTTCGTGATCGGCTTCATCGCCCAGTTCCTGCTCGGTGTGAAATGGGGTCTGGTGCCGGTCACCGTCGGCGGTCGGGACGGTATCGGGAACCTACTGCTGCCGGCGGTGGTGTTGGCGTCCACCTCCTTCGCCTACGTGCTGCGACTGACCCGTTCGTCGATCGCGGAGAACGCCACCTCCGACCACGTGCGTACCGCCACGGCCAAGGGACTCGGTCGGCCACGAGTGGTCATGGTGCACATTCTGCGTAACTCTCTCATCCCGGTGGTCACCTTTCTCGGCGCCGACCTCGGCGCCCTGATGGCCGGTGCGGTGGTCACCGAGGGCATCTTCAACATCAACGGTGTCGGTTCCACCGTGTTCCGCAGCGTGCAGATCGGCGAGGCCCCCACGGTGGTCTCGATCGTGACGGTGTTGGTGTTGATCTACCTGATCGCCAATCTCGTCGTCGACCTCCTCTACGCCGTCATCGATCCGAGGATTCGTTATGTCTGACCCCTACACCGCCCGGCTCCCCAAGGTCGGTCAAGAACGCTTCATCGCCGGCCCCGGTGAGACCGAGGTGATGGCCGTCGACACCGTGACCGACGATCCCGATGCGGCCGCCGGTTTCTGGAAGGGCGCGTGGCACAACCTGCGTCGCCGCCCGCTGTTCATCGTGTCGTCATTGATGATCTTGCTGGTCATCCTGGTCTGCCTGTTTCCCGGCCTGTTCGCGCACCAGGATCCGCGGCTGTGCTCCGGTGGCGCGAGCCTGCTGAAACCCAGTGGCGCACATTGGTTCGGCACGGACCTGCAAGGTTGCGACATCTACGCCCGCACCATCCACGGGGCCCGGTCGTCGGTGGTGGTCGGTGTATGCACCACCTTGCTGGTGTTCGTGGTCGGTGGGTTGCTCGGTGTGTTCGCCGGTTTCTTCGGCGGCTGGCTCGATGTCCTGATCTCGCGGATCACCGACATCTTCTTCGCACTCCCGTTGATCCTCGCGGCGATCGTGATCATGCAGATGTTCACCACCCGTAGCGTGTGGACGGTGGTCACCATCCTGGCGGTCTTCGGATGGCCACAGATCGCGCGCATCGCTCGCGGTGCGACGATCTCGGTGCGCAACAACGAGTTCATCACCGCGTCCAAGGCGTTGGGCGCCAGTCGGGTACGAACCCTGTTCGCTCACGTGATCCCCAACGCGCTGGGCCCGGTGATCGTGACCAGCACCATCTCCCTCGGCGTGTTCATCGTCACCGAGGCGACCCTGTCGTATCTCGGCATCGGTTTGCCCTCGACCAGCGTCTCCTGGGGTATCGACATCTCGGCCGGGCAGAACCTGCTCCGGTCGGGCAACCCGATCCTGCTGTATCCGGCTGTGGCGCTGGCACTGACGGTGCTCAGCTTCATGATGATGGGTGACGCGCTGCGCGACGCCCTCGACCCTAAGGCGCGTACCCGATGAGCGAGACCTCGCACCCCGTCGGCACCGCGAACCATGACAAGCCCTTGCTCGAGGTCTCCGATCTGTCGGTGGCTTTCGGTGACAGCGAGGCGGTCTCCGGTGTCAACCTGACCATCTACCCGGGTCAGACCGTGGCCATCGTGGGCGAGTCTGGCTCGGGTAAGACCACCACGGCCAACGCGGTGCTCAACCTGCTGCCGGGCTCCGGACGCGTGACCGCGGGCTCCATCTCCTTCGATGGCACGGATCTGACCACAGCATCGAAGAAGCAGGTAGACGCGCTGCGCGGATCGGCGATCGGTCTGGTGCCGCAGGACCCGATGTCGAACCTGAACCCGTTGTGGAAGATCGGGTTCCAGGTGCGCGAGGCGCTCGAGGCCAACAACGTGGCCAAAGGGGCGGCCGCGAAGAAGCGGGCCGCCGAACTGCTCACCGAGGCGGGTATGCGTGACGCCGAGGCGCGGATGAACCAGTACCCGCACGAGTTCTCCGGCGGTATGCGACAGCGAGCCCTGATCGCCATCGGGCTGTCGTGTCGGCCCAAGCTGTTGGTGGCCGACGAACCGACCTCGGCTCTCGACGTCACCGTGCAGCGGCAGATCCTCGATCACCTGGATTCGTTGACCGCGGAACTGGGTACCTCGGTGTTGCTGATCACCCACGACCTCGGGCTCGCCGCCGAGCGTGCGTCGCACCTGGTTGTCATGTATCGCGGCAAGGTCGTGGAATCGGGTCCGGCGCTGGATATCCTGCGAAACCCGCAACACGAGTACACCCGGCGTCTGGTGTCCGCAGCGCCGTCTCTCGCCTCGGAGCGCTTGTCTGCGGCCGACGTGCGGGCCGAGGTGGTGGAACACGCGACGGAGGTCGCCGACGCGGAAGCGTCCGACGACGCACGCCGGGAGCTGTTGGTGGTCGACCACCTGCACAAGGAGTTCCCCATTCGCGGCA
The DNA here is from genome assembly GCF_900156495.1 of Williamsia sterculiae. Lineage (GTDB taxonomy): Bacteria > Actinomycetota > Actinomycetes > Mycobacteriales > Mycobacteriaceae > Williamsia_B > Williamsia_B sterculiae. The sequence goes on along the minus strand of NZ_FTNT01000004.1, from coordinate 184,117 downwards.
GCGTGCCGTGGAAGACGAAAACCCTGCTCGCCGTGAACGACGTCTCCTTCGCGATCCGGCGCGGCACCACCACCGCGATCGTGGGGGAGTCGGGTTCGGGTAAGTCCACCGTGGCGCAGATGGTTCTCGGCCTGCTCCCACCCACCAAGGGGGACGTCCGGTTCGACGGCACCGACGTGCGGAGCTTCAAGGGCAAGGGGGCACTTGCCTTCCGTAGGCGGGTGCAACCGATATTCCAGAACCCGTATGGCTCCATCGACCCGCTGTTCTCGATCTACCGGGTGATCGAGGAGCCGCTCCGGATTCACGGCATCGGCTCGACCAAGGAGCGGGAGGCTCGCGTTCGGGATCTGCTGGAGAAGGTGTCGCTGCCGAGTTCGGTGATGAAGCGTTTCCCCAACGAGCTCTCCGGTGGTCAGCGGCAGCGCGTGGCGATCGCCCGGGCCCTTGCGCTCGAACCCGAGCTGATCGTCTGCGATGAGGCGGTGTCGGCTCTCGACGTGCTGGTGCAGGCGCAGATCCTCGGTCTGCTCAACGAACTGCAGGCGGATCTGGGGTTGACGTATCTGTTCATCACCCACGATCTCGCCGTGGTCAAGCAGATCGCCGACAACGTGGTGGTCATGGAGCAGGGCGCGGTGGTGGAGTACGCGGACACCGACTCGGTGTTCGACAATCCGACGCAGGATTACACCCGACGGTTGCTGGACGCCATTCCCGGACGGTCACTGCTCGGCGCGGGATGAGACCGCAGTGGTGGCCGATGGTCGCCCCTGCCTAGGCTGGTCGGCTGTGACCACTGATCCGCTGGCCCCGTTGGCCGAGTTGCCCGGAGTCGCCGAGGCGGCGGCGCGCGCCGGTGACGCACTCGCTGCCGCGCACCGCCATCCGGTGAACCTGCGCGGTTGGGACAAGACCGCCACCGAGGCGTCATGGCGTGCGGGGCGAAGCTCTGCGGCGATCGAGGGTGCACGCGGTGACCTCACCCGCGACGGGGTGATCGATGATCCGGTGCTCGCCGGGTCGATGCGGGTGGCCCAAGCGCTCGACCCGGGCAGTCTGGGCGGCTACCTGTCCACCTGGACCCGCGCCCCGCGGCAGACCCTGGCCCGTCTGCACGTGCTCGCGGCGGCCGATCTGGTCGACGACCCCGACGTGTTGGGCAGGCCGCGACCGGAACCGGGGGTGGGGGAGCGACTCGACCTGCTCGCTCAACTGGTCACCGGGGCAACTCGGGTACCGGCACCGGTGCTGGCCGCGGTGGTACACGGTGAGTTGCTGTCGATCCAACCGTTCGTCGAGGGCAACGGGGTGGTGGCGCGGGCGGCGTCACGTCTGGTGTGCGCCGCGACGGGCCTCGATCCGCACAATCTGGGCGTGCCCGAGGTGACATGGCTGGCTCGGCTGTCCGATTACCGCGCGGACGTCAGTGGTTTCACCAGCGGTGACCCGGACGCGCTGACCCGATGGATTCTGCTGTGCTCCGTCGCGCTGAGCTCCGGGGCCGACGAGGCCAGGGCCATCGCGGACGCGGCGCGCTGAAGTCGGCGATCGGAACGGCTGTCGCACACAATATTGCGGGCGGCCTCCCGGACCACCGTCGTGGTGCCGGACTGCCGCCCGCGAGCACGGGTCCGAAGTTACCAAGCGTGCGGGGTGGGTTGTGTGGGACAACCTCGGCGGTTCACCGTGGTCCGTCTCGTCGTGGTCCCGCCCAAGGGTCCGACCGTCGATTCAGATGACGCGGTGTCGCAGGTTCACAACACTTTCTGCCTGCGCGGCGTGCTGCGCGTGGGTGCTTGGTACCCGTGCCGGGAAGTGGTCGAACAGGAGCCGGATCCTTCTCCTCCGGATCTGGCTTGGCCGTCCGTACTTCCGTATCCACTGTTGTACACCGTGATGTGCATCACATCAACCCCCTGATCGAGGCGTGTCGAGATCAGCGCCTGGACCACTTGATGCGTCCATGCGGAACTGTCTGCGCGATGCTTTCCCGGTGCGCACAGACCTGCCCGGTACGTGTCGGGTCGTGGCGGACGGGCCTGTCACGCTGCGAGAACACCGTCGTTGATCCCCGTCCGAGCCGTTGGCCGAGTTGTGATCCGGTCTTGCGTTCGACAGCCCGACAGTGTGTATAGTTCGTAGTACCCGGTTCAACCGGGGCTTTCAGCCCGACCCCCCGGGGCTGAAACGCGACGACCCTGGCCTCCTCCCCCCCTGGCCGGGGTCGTCCTCTATCTGAGGCCTGTCCTGGCCATTGTGGTCGGCGCGGGCAGTTGTGCACAGCTCCTGGATTCCTCCACAGATCACGGCGCGGGAACAGTGTCGCGGTTCCTCGCGAGCACGATCGACCTCGTGCCTGAACTCCTGCTCGCGTTGGTCGCCCCCGAACTGACCGATGACGTCGGTCGTTGTGCCGCTGCCGCCGGATACCGCTCGGTGAGCGCGGATCCGGGTGGTTGTCGTCGCCTGTGGGGCGAGGCGGACGCGATCGTCGTCGACGACTCGTCCGCTTCCGTGCTGGCCGCGGCGGGGTTGCCCCGGAGACCGGGAGTGATCGTCGTGGACGGCGGCGACGCCACCTCCGAGATCTGGCATCACGCCGTCTCTCTCGGTGCCGAACACGCGTTCCGGCTGCCGGACGACGAACGGCGACTGGTGCAGGCGCTCAGCCGGATCCGTACGCCGCTGCGCCCACATGGGTCCACGGTCGCGGTGATCGGGGGTCACGGTGGTGCCGGGGCCACCACCATGGCCGCTGCGATGGGGTTGGTCGCTGCCGAGGCCGACACGGGTGCTCTGGTGGTCGACGTCGACGATCTGGGAGCGGGAGTGGACCTGACCCTCGGGGTCGAGGACGTCACGGGGCTGCGGTGGCCGGACCTCACCCTTCGAGGTGGCCAGGTGGTCGCCGAAGCGTTGCATGAGGCGCTTCCACGGGTCGACGACGGCCTGCTGGTGTTGTCTGCAGGACGGCCCGAGCGGCGGCGTGAGCTCGACATCGACGGTGTACTCGCCGCCATCGAGGCCGGCCGGGTGGGTGGCGACCTGGTTGTCGTGGACCTGCCGCGCCGCGCCGACGCCCTCGTCCGTGCGGTGGTGGAGACGGTGAACCTGGTGGTCGTGGTGACGGTAGCCGCGGTCGGCGCCGTCGCGGCCACCCGTGCTGTGGCACATGGGGTGATCGGTCACGGTGCACGGGCCGGCATCGTCGTTCGCGGCCCGGCGCCGGGTGGCTTGCGTGCCGCCCAGGTTGCCGACGCGGTGGATCTGCCCATACTCGCCGCGATGCGTCCGGAACCGCGTCTCGCCGGCCGCGTCGAGGCGCGTGGACTGAGACTGGGTCCCCGTTCTCCGCTGCGACGGGCTGCCGGCGCGGTACTGGCCGATCTCGATCCTGCACCGCGACGGCCGATCCTGCGACGAGCGCGCGGTGCGGCATGACCGACACCGTCGAAGTGCGCGCCGAGCTGTTGATGCGGGTGCGTGAGCGGTTGGCCACCGGAGTCGCCGACCCCACCCCCGAGGTGATGGCGGAGGCGATTCGTGCCGAGGCGGGCGGTGTGCTCGGGGACACCGATCTGCTTGCCGCCCTACGGTTCCTGCAGACCGAGCTCGTCGGGGCCGGCTGTCTGGAGGAACTGCTCTCCGAGCCCGACGTCGCCGACATCCTCGTGGTCGGGCCGCGGCAGGTCTGGGTCGACCGCGGACAGGGACTGCAGCTCAGCGACATCCAGTTCACCGACGACGACGCGGTACGTCGTCTCGCGACCCGGTTGGCCCTCGGTGCGGGCAGGCGTCTCGACGACGCCCAACCGTGGGTCGACGGGCAACTCGAGAACGTCGGCAGGCGAGGGCACACGGTGCGTCTGCACGCGGTGCTGCCGCCTCTCGCCGTGGACGGGACCTGTCTGTCGTTGCGGGTATTGCGACCGGCCACGCACGACCTTGCCGCGTTGATTCGGGCCGGTGCCGTGGCGCCGGACGCGGCGGCGTTGCTGCAGACCGTCATCGACGCCCGACTGGCCTTCCTCGTCGTCGGCGGTACGGGCGCAGGTAAGACCACCCTGTTGAGCGCGTTGCTCGGTCAGGTCGGCGCCGGTGAACGCATCGTCTGTGTGGAGGATGCGGTCGAATTGGCGCCTCGACATCCGCATGTGGTCCGGATGGTGGCCCGAACCCCCAACGTAGAAGGTGTCGGCACCGTCTCGGTGCGCGACCTGGTGCGGCAGGCGCTGCGGATGCGGCCAGACCGGATCGTGGTCGGTGAGGTGCGCGGCGCGGAGGTGGTGGACTTGTTGTCCGCGTTGAACACCGGTCACGACGGATGTGCAGGCACGCTGCACGCGAATTCGACCGCCGAGGTCCCGGCGCGGATGGAGGCGCTGGCTGCTCTCGGCGGACTGGACCGGGCCGCGCTGCACAGCCAGTTGGCGGCGGCGGTGCAGGTGGTCTTCGGTGTCCGCCGCTCCGCCGACGGCACGCGGGGTTTGCACGAGATCGGGCTGGTGGACCGAGGGACCGGCGGGTGGGTCCACATCGACCCCGTGTGGACCGCCGACCGGGGGTTCCTCCCCGCTGCGGCTCGGCTGGCCGCGTTGCTGCGCACCCGGGTCGACGCGCCGGAGGTCGTGGGATGACCGCATTGCTCGGCGCGGCGTCGTTGGCCGTGTTGTTGGCACCCGTCGGGCGCCCGGCGCTACGCCTCCGCGACATCGCCGGACGCCACGGCAGCGTCGACCGGGAACTCCCGTGGGGGTCGGTGATCGGTGCGACAGTGTGTGTGACAGCGGTTCTGCTGTGGGGGTTGTCGGCGGGTGTGACCGCGGTGATGGTCGCGGCCGCCGTGCGATGGCAGGTGACGCGCAGGCGGAGGCAGACCCGTGCCCTACGGGCGATCGATGGGTTGTTGACCGCCCTGTCGGCGATGATCGCCGAGCTCTCGGTCGGTGCACCGCCGGCGCACGCCTGTCGGCAGGCGGCGGTGGAGATGCCTGCGACGGCCGCTGACTCTCCGGAGACCGCGATCGGTGAGATGTTGCGGCACATGGCCGGTCGTGCCGAACTCGGCGGCGACGTGGCCGAGGGTATCGCGACGGGGCACGGCGGAGCGGATCAGGCGGTCAGTCGGGTTGCCGCCGCGTGGCGGACGTCAGAGCGCCACGGGCTGCCGATGGTGGATCTGCTCGGCGCGGTGCGTGACGACCTACTGGCCCGCAGACGCGCCGCTGACCGCACCCGCGCCGCGCTGGCCGGGGCGCGGGCCACGGCGATGGTGTTGTCGGCGTTGCCACTGCTGGGAATCGGGCTGGGTCAGGCGATCGGCGCCGATCCCGTCGCGGTCCTCCTCGGGGGCGGCATCGGGGGCATCCTGCTCGTCGTCGGGACGGGTCTGGTGATCGGTGGACAGGTGTGGTCGGAGCACATCATCGGCAAGGTGGCCGCCCCGTGATCGGCGGTTGGTTGCTGCCCGGGGTGCTGGCGGCGGTCGCGGTGCTCGCCTCGCCGGGGTCTGGACAACAGATGCGGCGTCTGGTGACACCACCGACCAGGGTGCGCACCCGCGAGCCCGTTCTGCTCAAACGGCGTGCACCGCGCCCCGAACCACTCGCTGCGGCGGCAGCCTTCGACCTGTTCGCGGTATGTGTGCGAGCCGGTATGCCGGTGGGTGGTGCTGCGATGATCGCCGCCGAGCATGCGCCCACCGCGGTCGCGGAGCTGCTCCGCCGGGCGTCCGACATGCTCGCCCTCGGTGCCGACGCCGCGGAGGCATGGGCGGTACCCGCGTCCGCGGATCCGTCGGCACAGGCCCTCGGCGCCATGGCCCGTCGGTCGGCGCGGGCCGGATCCTCGCCTGCGTCCGGTCTGGCCGAACTCGCCGAATCCGAACGCGCCACGGCGCAGGACAGCGCCGCGGCGGCGGCCGAGCGGGCGGGCGTGGCCATCAGCGGTCCGTTGGGGTTGTGCTTCCTACCCGCGTTCATCTGCCTCGGCATCGTTCCGGTGGTCATCGGGTTGGCCGGCGACGTCCTGGGCGGGGGACTGCTGTGAGGACGAAGAGGACTGTCGGCGCGGACCGTCCGCGCGACGAGAGAAAGGAACAGTCGGATGAAGCAATGGATACACGAGGTGCGCTCGGCCATGGGAGATCTGATCGCCGACGACAGCGGGATGTCGACGGCGGAGTACGCGATCGGCACGATCGCGGCGGCGGCGTTCGGGGCGATCCTCTACACGGTGGTGACCGGCGACAACATCGTGTCGGCGCTGACCGGGATCATCGACAAAGCGTTGAGTACCGCGGTGGGGTAGACCGCCGCGCGACCGGCCGGCGTTCACTGGTGGTCGACGATGTCGGGATGAGCACGGTCGAGGGTGCTTTCGCGATCGCGTCGATCGTGGTCACCGTGCTGTTCGCGGTGGCCGGGGTCGGTGCGGTCACCGCCCATGTGCGGTGTGTGGACGCGGCCCGGGAGATCGCCCGGTTGTCGGCTCTGGGCGACGACGCCCGTGCGCAGGGCATGGGGCGGCAGGTGGCGCCGGCGGACGCCACGGTATCGGTGCGTCGCGACGGTGAGATGGTCCGGGTCCGGGTGTCAGTCGGGGTACCGCTGTTGCCGCTCCTCGACGTGAGCGCCGACGCGGTGGCGGCGACGGAACCATCGGGAGACGGTGCCGCGGAGGGCGACCGGTGAGGCGATCTATCGGTACGGACGAACGCGGTTCGGCAACGGTGCTGGGCGCGTTCGTCATCGCCGCGCTGGTCGCGACGACCATCGGTGTGCTCCATATCGGCGGGGCGGTGTCGGCGCGACATCGCGCCCAGTCGGCGGCCGATCTCGGTGCACTGGCTGCCGCACAGCAGATCGTGGCCGGGGCCGGTGCCGACGCGTGTGCGACCGCGCGCCGCTTCGTGACCGACAACGGTGGTCGTCTCACCGACTGTCGACCCGACGGCGAGAACGTGACGGTCGCGGTCGCGGTGTCGGTTCCCCTGGGGTCGTTCGGAGTCCGCGACGCACGGGCCCGCGCCCGCGCCGGACCGATGGCCGCGCCATGACGGGCGGTCGGACCGGCTCAGGTCATCTCGCGCAACAGCAGGGTAAGCACGCGGAGCGCACCGTCCTTGTCCAACGGCTCGTTGCCGTTGCCGCATTTGGGCGACTGCACACACGACGGGCAGCCACGTTCGCATGTGCAACTCAGCACCGCGTCGCGGGTCGCTGTGATCCAGGTGACGAACGCGGTGTGGCCGCGTTCGGCGAAACCGGCACCGCCGGCGTAACCGTCGTAGACGAACACCGTCGGCAGACCGGTGTCGGGATGCACATTGGTCGACAACCCGCCGATGTCCCAGCGGTCGCAGGTCGCGACCAGAGGGAGCAGCCCGATGGCCGCGTGTTCGGCGGCGTGTAGCGCGCCGGGGAAGCGACCGACCGTCAGTCCCACCTCCTCCAACGCCTCCGGTGTGATCGTGTACATCACCGCGCGGGTGTGCAGGGTCTGCGGCGGCATGTCGAGTTCCACCGAATCCAACACCTCCCCGGTGAGCGACTTGCGCAGATACCCGGTGACCTGATGCGTGACATCCACTGCCACCAGCTGCACCGACACCGCACCGAACTGGTTGCTGTGCACCACCTCGGTGATGTCCACCGAGGTCGACTCCCTCGCCATCGTCGTCCAGTCCGGTTCGTCCGGATGCACCAGGGCCAAACCCTCGTCGAGATCGAGTTCGTCGACCACATACGACGCGCCTTGGTGGATGTGCACCGCGCCCGCGTGCACCGTCGAAGGGGCACGCCCCGAGTCGACCGTGCCCAACAGGCGGCTCTCGGTGACGTCGACGATCATCACCTGCCCGCCGATGCCACCGCGGATGTCGATGTCGGCGTGCGGTTCCAGGCCTGCGGCCACGTACCATCCGGCCGGTCGACGTCGCAGGTGGCCGATCGCGGTCAATTCGTCGACGAGCTCGGCTGCATCCCAGGCCTCGACATCGCTTTCGGTCAGCGGCAGTTCGGCCGCCGCGCACAACAGATGTGGTCCCAGCACATACGGATTGGCGGGGTCGGTGACGGTCATCTCCACCGGCTTGTCCAACAATGCGTCGGGGTGGTGCACGAGGTAGGTGTCCAGTGGATCGTCACGCGCTACCAGCACCACCAACGAACCCGCACCCCGACGGCCGGCCCGGCCCGCCTGTTGCCAGAACGACGCCACCGTCCCGGGGTACCCGGCGACGACGATCGCATCCAACCCGCTGATGTCGACCCCCAACTCGAGGGCATTGGTGGTGGCCACACCGAGCAATCGACCATCGGCGATGTCGGACTCCAGCTTTCGTCGATCGTCGGCCAGATACCCGGCTCGGTAGGCGGCAATGCGATCCACCAGGTCGGGATCCACGTCGGCGAGCAACTGTCGCGTCGTCCGCGCGGTCACCTCCACGCCCCGGCGGCTACGTACGAAACACAGTGTGCGTGCGCCCTCGACCACCAGGTCGGCCATGATGCGCGCCGCGTCGGCGCCCGCGGACCGCCGGACCGGAGCGCCGTTCCCACCGGTGACCTCGGGGACGAACCCCGGTTCCCACAGCGCGACCGTGCGCTCGCCATGGGGTGACGTGTCCTCGACGACTTCGGTACACGGCTCGCCGATCAACCGCGACAACGCCGCACCCGGTGCGCCCGCGGTGGCGCTCGCGCCGATGACGATGGGATTCCCACCCGCCGCGCGGGCAACCCGCAACAGTCGCCGCAACACCATCGCGGTATTCGACCCGAATACTCCGCGGTAGTGGTGACATTCGTCGATGACGATGTATTTCAGATGCCGGAAGAAATGACGCCACCGCTGGTGATTGCCGAGAATGCCGACGTGCAGCATGTCCGGATTGGTGAAGATCCACCGTGAGTGCATCCGCGCCCACTGCCGGATCTCGATGTCGGTGTCACCGTCGTATGCGCATGGTTGCAGGTGGTTGAAATCGGACCTTCCGGCCAGAAGGCGACCGAGAGCGCGGATCTGGTCGGCTCCGAGTGCCTTGGTCGGCGACAGGTACAACGCCGTCGCGGTCGGGTCGGCGAGCAATTCGGTCAACACCGCAGATTGGTAGACCAACGACTTACCCGACGCGGTTCCCGAGGCCACGATCACGTGGTCACCGGACCGTGCGGCGTCTGCGGCACGGACCTGATGGGCCCAGGGGCGGGTAATCCCGGCGTCGGCGAAGGCTGCCCGCACCGCGGGTGCGATCCATCGTGGCCAGTCGTCGTAACGTGCTGTCCGCGAGGGGATCACCGTCTGATGAGTGACAGGGGACCAGTCCTCCGTCGACACCCCGGCCAGAGTGCGCTCGAGTAGTTCGGCACCGAATCCGACGGCGGGTTGGGCGGGCTCTGGCACCACTGGCTCGGCCGTCACGTCGCCCACACTCGTCGTTCGTTACCGCCAGATGTCGAACAGCTGAAATCTGTCACCGGTTGAAACCACCACGAATGTGCCACTATCGCACCGTTGACAGTCATGGTTGACTGTCCGAGGTCGCAGCTTTCGGGGAAGCTGTCGGTGAGGGGCACGGCATGTGTCGACCGCTGATTCTCCCCGGAAACGTGTTGCGGTCGTGGTACTGAAGGTTGACAGCGCGGTTTCCGCGACGACGCCAGAAGGTATGGCGGTCGTGACCGGCCACGGCACGAGAAACATCGTGTCGCCCCGGAGTGAGTGAGTAAAGGAATACACCAGAATGGCACAGGGAACCGTCAAGTGGTTCAACGCGGAAAAGGGTTTCGGATTCATCGCCCCCGATGACGGACCGGACGATGTCTTCGTCCACTACTCCGAGATCCAGGGTTCCGGTTTCCGCACCCTCGAAGAGAACCAGCGCGTCGAGTTCGAGGTCGGTCAGGGCACCAAGGGCCCGCAGGCCACCGGAGTCCGCGGCCTCTGAGCCGCACACGACCTTCGCGCCCGCGCGGAGGCCCCGTGTCGTTCGCCCCGGCCCGCTCTGGTGGGCCGGGGCCGAACTGTCTTCACACCACGTGTTGACGGATCCCGCAGGCCGTGCCGCGGAGTACGGTTTGTCCGTGGGCCAGCTCTCGTTCTTCTCCGCCGAGACCGACGAGCCCGCGGTCGACGACCTCGCGGGCCTGCTCGCCGCGAATGGCCACTGTGCGGTCTCGGCGTCCGGTGCCCGGCTCTCCATCGTCGTCGACGCCGCGTGGCGTGCCGAAAGCCTCGTGACCGAGATCGAACGCTGCGGCATCGACGCCGACGTCGCCCGATCGGAAGAGGGCTCGCTGGTGGTCCGTACCGCGATCGGAGCGGAGCTGACGGCGCTGAACGCGACGTGGTCGCGGGGTGCGGTGAAGGCGATGCCCGTCGACTGGGTGCCGTCTGCTCGCGCCCAGCGACTGTGGGTGATCGCGGCCGGCCGGCCGGATGCGGACCGGTACCTGCTGGGTCTCGACCCGCACGCCCGCGACACCCATCCCGTCCTGGCCACTGCGCTGATGCGGGCAGGTATCGCACCGACGTTGGTGGGAACTCGCGGCACCAACCCGGCCCTACGTATCGCCGGCCGACGTCGACTGCTCAGGCTGGTGGAGAACATCGGGGCCCCACCGGAGACGGCCGATGCGGACCAGTGCTGGCCGCGGGTGTGATCAATTCGTGCTCCACTGCTGTGAACTGGGTGTTTGTGCTCATGTGAGGGCCTGCAACGCGTCATCGGGGGTGGCCGTGGGCTCGCATCTTGGCATTTCCATGTGCCGCTGTGGCCATATATAAGGTACAACGGCCCTACGACAACAGGCCGAAGCATCACCGGCCTCACGACAACACGGCCCCGACGTACAGTGACGGGCCCCGGATGCGCAACGTATCCGAGCACGTGGTCCCGACGGCGGGACCGACAGCGAACCCGGTGGTCCTGCGCTCTCCCGACCACCGAAGGAAGGTGTAGGCAGCTACGGTGGCCGATACGAAAACCACTGCGCGTGGATCCGGCAACGCCTTGAGGCGTCTGGTCATCGTCGAGTCGCCGACCAAAGCCCGCAAGATCGCGGGTTACCTGGGGTCGAACTACATGGTGGAGTCCTCGCGGGGTCACGTCCGCGACCTGCCGCGGGGTGCTGCGGACGTGCCCGCCAAGTACAAGGGGCAGCCCTGGGCACGCCTCGGTGTCAACGTCGACGACGAGTTCGAGGCCCTGTACGTGGTGTCGCCCGACAAGAAGGCCACGGTCACCGAGTTGAAGTCGCTGCTCAAGCAGGCCGACGAGCTGTACCTGGCCACGGACGGTGACCGCGAGGGCGAGGCCATCGCCTGGCACCTGCTGCAGATCCTCAAGCCGAACGTGCCCGTCAAACGGATGGTCTTCCACGAGATCACCGAATCGGCGATCCGGGCCGCCGCGGAGAACACCCGCGAACTCGACGACGACCTCGTCGACGCCCAGGAGACCCGGCGCATCCTCGACCGCCTGTACGGCTACGAGGTCTCGCCGGTGCTGTGGAAGAAGGTCATGCCGAAGTTGTCGGCGGGCCGAGTGCAGTCGGTCGCCACCCGCATCATCGTCGACCGCGAACGTGAGCGGATGGCCTTCGTCTCGGCCGCCTACTGGGACATCGCGGCGACCCTCGACGCCGGCTCCGAGGCCACGCCACCGCGGTTCAAGGCGCGACTGGTCGGCATCGACGACAACCGTGTCGCCGTGGGCCGTGACTTCGACGCCACCGGCACGCTCAAGAAGTCCGACGGTGTGGTGATCCTGGACCAACAGCGGGCGACCGCCCTGGCGGCAGGTCTGCAGGACGTCTCGCTGTCGGTGGTGTCGGTGGAGGAGAAGCCGTATACGCGGCGTCCGTACCCACCGTTCATGACCTCGACGCTGCAGCAGGAGGCCGGTCGCAAACTACGGTTCAGCTCCGACCGCACCATGCGGATCGCGCAGCGACTGTACGAGAACGGCTACATCACCTACATGCGCACCGACTCGACCTCGCTGTCCGAGTCGGCCATCAGCGCGGCACGTGCCCAGGCCCGGGAGCTGTACGGCGACAACTTCGTCCATCCCACTCCGCGCCAGTACAACCGGAAGGTCAAGAACGCCCAGGAGGCGCACGAGGCGATCCGGCCGGCCGGTGAGAGCTTCCGCACCCCGGGTCAGGTGGCCTCGGCACTGGACTCCGATGATTTCCGGCTCTACGAGCTGATCTGGCAGCGGACCATCGCCTCGCAGATGGCCGACGCCCGCGGCACCACGATGAGCCTGCGGATCGCGGGCACCGCATCGACCGGTGAACGCTGTACCTTCGCCGCGTCCGGCCGCACCATCACGTTCCCGGGGTTCCTGTCGGCCTACGTCGAGACCGTCGATGAACAGGCGGGTGGTCAGGCCGACAACGAGGAGAGTCGCCTGCCGCGGTTGACCGAGGGTCAGTCGTTGACCGCGGTCGACCTCGAGGCCGACGGTCACTCCACCAACCCGCCCGCCCGACTGACCGAGGCGTCCCTGGTCAAGGTGCTCGAGGAGTTGGGGATCGGCAGGCCGTCGACCTACGCATCGATCATCGGGACCATCCAGGACCGCGGGTACGTGCTCAAGAAGGGATCCGCTCTGGTCCCGTCGTGGGTGGCGTTCGCCGTGGTCGGGTTGTTGGAGGGCTACTTCGGCGGGCTGGTCGATTACGACTTCACCGCGTCGCTGGAAGACGATCTCGACCGGATCGCCGCGGGCGACGAGAACCGGGTCGCCTGGCTCACCCGCTTCTACTTCGGTGACGGCGCCGTCCCCGGCGGTGAGGTGACCGCGGTCGATCTCGATGCCTCTGAGCTCGGCAGACACGGGCTCAAGCAGCTGGTGGGGGTCAACCTCGAGGAGATCGACGCCCGAGAGGTCAACTCCATCAGGCTGTTCGACGACTCCGAGGGTCGACCGGTCTTCGTCCGTGTCGGTCGGTACGGCCCGTACCTCGAGCGGGTCACCGGTCTGGTGAGCGGTGAGCCGCAGACCCAGCGTGCCAACATCCCCGATGACATCACGCCCGACGAACTGACCCTGGATGTCGCGGAGAAGCTGTTCGCCACCCCGCAGGAGGGGCGCTCGTTGGGTGTCGACCCGGCCAGCGGGCACGAGATCGTCGCCAAGGAAGGGCGTTTCGGCCCCTACGTCACCGAGATCCTGCCGGATCCGGAAGCGGACAAGGGAGAGGGCGACGACAGTGGGGGGTCGCCGGCCCCGGCGATGACCCCTCCCGACGCGCCGCAACCTCTCGACGGCGGCGGGGCGTCAGGTGGCGGGGGGACCGCGACCACCATGGCCGACACCGCGGTCGGAACCGAGCGAACCACCGCCAAGGCACCGGCAAAGAAAACAGCGAAGAAGACCGCAGCGAAGAAGACCGGGCCCAAGCCGCGGACGGGGTCGCTGTTCAAGTCGATGGACATCGCGAGCGTCACCCTCGACGACGCGCTGTTGTTGCTGTCCCTGCCGAGGGTGGTGGGCACCGACCCGGCCAGCGGTGACGAGATCACCGCGCAGAACGGCCGATACGGGCCGTACCTCAAGCGGGGCACCGACTCCCGGTCGCTGACCACGGAGAACCAGATCTTCGACATCACTCTCGACGAGGCGCTGAAGATCTATTCCGAGCCAAAGCGTCGCGGTCGAGCCGCGGCCGCACCGCCGCTGCGTGAACTCGGTACCGACTCGGTCAGTGGTTCGCCGATGGTCATCAAGGACGGACGTTTCGGTCCGTACGTGACCGACGGTGAGACCAACGCCAGCCTGCGCAAGGGCGACGACGTCGCGTCGATCACCCCGGAGCGGGGAATGGAGCTGCTGGCCGAACGTCGTGCCCGTGGTCCGGCGAAGAAGCGGGCCAAGAAGGCGCCGGCGAAGAAGACGGCGGCAAAGAAGACGGCGGCTAAGAAGACGGCGGCCAAGAAGGCCCCGGCCAAGGCCACCGCGAAGAAGACCCCAGCCAAGAAGACGGCCGCCAAGAAGACCGCAGCCAAGAAGACCGCAGCCAAGAAGGCTCCGGCGACGAAGACGGCAGCGCCGAAGACCGAGTCGGGCACCGCGAAGGACTGACCGGTGATGCCCCCCGCATTCGTCGTCGCGCAGTTCCTCTGCGCGACGGTCGGGGCGCTGCTCGCGACATCGGGCCATGCGGCGGTGATCGGCCTTCTGATCGCCTGCGGTGCGACCCTGCTCGGCGTGTCCGTGCTCGCGGCGGCGCATGCGGTGGTGGCGACACTGCGTCCTCTGCCTCCGGCAGGGACCGGTCCGCTGACCGACCCCGAATTCCCCGATGACACCCGTCAGCGCGTGCCACGGGTCTGCGACCCGTCCTCGAGTGGGCGGCCGATGCCGCGCGCGCCCGGACGTGGGGTGCGGATCGCCTGAGCTCCGACGACGTCGGGCGGGGTGATCCAGACGATCCCCTGACCCACGTCACCCGGAGACGACCATGTCCCACCTGCTCCGCCATGCCTTGCCCATCTGGATGCGACTGCGTATCGCGATCACCGATCTCGCTCTGCGCCTCGGCGCCCTGTCGACGATGGCGTATCTCGCCGCACTCTCGTTCATCGGCGTCGACGTCATGATCGCGTTGATCAGTTTCTCCGCAGTCTGGCCCGCGGCCCTCCCGCCGATCGTGATCGCGTTGGCGGCCGCCGCGGGCATCAGGTCGTGGTGGCGTCGCCGGCGGGCGACCACCGACCGGGAAACCGGCAACAGCTAGGAGACGCAGCCGAACTTCGGCCGCGCGAGCCGGGTCTCGATACCGCGACCGCGCAGCTCCACCCCTTCGCCGATCTCCCAGCAGGCGGCTTCGGAATCCGACGCCAGGAACACCGCACGCGCCGAGGCGAGGACCCGGCTGGGTTCGTCCTTGGCCATCTCGGTGAGCCGGGCCGCCTCGTTCACCGGGTCGCCGATCACCGTGTACTCGAGGCGCTGTTCGGCACCGATGTGACCGGCGATCGCCTTTCCCGCGGACACCCCGATCCCGATGTCGGTGTCGCCGAGAGTGCGTTCGAGTTCGATGCGCAGTTCGCGGGCGGCGGCGAGCGCCGAACCGGCGAAGTCGTCGAGGTCCAGCGGTGCACCGAAAACGGCCAGTGCCGCATCACCCTGGAACTTGTTCACGAAGCCGCCATGGCTGGCGACCACGTCCACGACCACACGGAAGAACTCGTTGAGCATGTCCACCACCTCACGGGGTGGTCTGTTCACGGCCAGTCGGGTGGAACCGACGATGTCGACGAACAACACCCCGACATAGCGCTCCTCACCGCCGAGTTCGGTGCCGGTCTCGATGGCTCGGCGGGCAACGTCCTCACCGACGTAGCGGCCGAACAGGTTGCGCAGCACCTGTCGCTCGCGCAATTCGTCGACCATGTCGTTGAATCCCGCTTGCAGTCGTCCGAGGTCGCTGCCGTCGTAGATGCGCACCGAGGTGTCGAGATTGCCCGCGCTGACCTCGCGTTGGGCGGCCTGCAGTTGGCGGATGGGGTCTCGGACCGCCGAGATCAGCCTGGACAGACCGATGACCCCGAAGACGAGGGCGGCCGCCGCCATCCACAGGATGGGTCGTTGCAATCCCACTGCGTCGGTGTTGATGGCCTGTGTCTTCTGCGAGACCACCAACAGCACGATGATCCCCAGTGGACAGGCCACCGCCACCAGCCAGAACAGCACGATCCGGGTGGAGACGCTGGGGGTGATCGCGGCGGACGGGTTGTTCGCCATGGCGGCTGCGGTGATGGGCCGCAGTACCCGTTCCGACTGCAGATAACCGAGCACACAGGTGACCGCCGCTCCGACCATCGAGCCGATGGCCACGATGACCGCCATCCGTCGCGACAGGGTGAGGGTGAGGAGCGCGAACACGATGCCGCCGATGATCCACAACACGAGGTTGACCAGGGTGAGCAGCACCGGTAGCCGCAGTGCCCGACGACGCGCGAAGGCGTTGTCCAACCGGCTGCGTCGTCGATGCCACACCAGTACCGGCAAGGTCAGCAGGATGCTCGCGTATCCGCCGATGGCCATCGCGATGAGGAGGTAGGCGAAGAACACCAGTTGATAGATGGCGGCGATCTCGTTCACCCGCAACGAGTCCTGGGTGGGCATCCCGAAGCGCAGGAAGGCGAAGGTGAAGAGGGCCCCGATGAGGTGAGCACGCAGCAGGTCCAGGGCGAGTACCGGCCACGGCGTACCCCAGAGCCAGCGCAGCAGATGAATGGCCCGCGCAGGCACAGTACGGTTCTCCGGCACCCGTCAAACCTATATGGGATGAGGGGTCACGACGAGGCCGGTTGCCGCGGTTCGGGTGTCCGGACCGACCGTTAGGGTGGGGGCGTGACCACGGTGTTCGAGCGATTGGTCGGCCAGTCCGCGGTCGTTGCGGAGCTGCGGCAGGCGGCCGCGGCGGCCTGGCATGCGGCTGCCGCGCTCAACGCCCCGAACGACGCGGACCTGCTCGGTCTTGACGTCGCTCCCGTCAGCGAGGCGCCGCAGTCACGTGCCTCGATGACCCACGCCTGGCTGTTCACCGGTCCGCCCGGCAGCGGCCGCTCGGTCGCGGCGAAGTGTTTCGCGGCCGCACTGCAGTGCCAGACCCCCGACGAACTGGGCTGCGGACACTGTCACGCCTGCACCACCGTGATGGCGGGTACCCACGGCGATGTCCGCCATATCGTGCCCGAGGGACTGAGCCTGCCCGTCAAGCTGATGCGTGAGGTGGTGGCCACCGCGGCGCGGCGCCCCAGCACCGGACGCTGGCAGGTGGTCATCGTCGAGGATGCCGATCGGTTGACGGAGGGGGCGGCCAACGCGCTGCTCAAGATGGTCGAGGAACCGCCGCCGCGGACGGTGTTCCTGTTGTGTGCTCCGTCGATCGATCCCGAGGACATCGCGGTGACCCTCCGTTCGCGCTGTCGGCACGTCGCATTGACGGTCCCCTCCGTCGATGCCATTGCCGCCGTGCTGACCGAGCGCGATGCGGTTGAGGAGACGACCGCACGGTGGGCGGCGTCGGTCAGCGGGGGGCACGTGGGGCGCGCGCGACGGCTCGCCACCGACCCGGATGCGCGCCGGGCCAGGATGGATGCGCTGGGGCTGGCGCGTGCGGCGACAGCTGAGAGCACCGCCTACGCCGCGGCCGAGGCCCTGGTTGCCGCCGCGGATGCAGCCGCCAAGGCCATCAGCGCCGAACTCGACGAACCCGAACGTGAGGAACTGCGCACGGCGCTGGGTGCGGGCGGCACCGGCAAGGGTGCTGCGGGTGCGCTGCGCGGATCCGCCGGGATCATCAAAGACTTGGAGAAGAGACAGAAGTCGCGCACCACTCGGATGTCGCGCGACACACTCGACCTGGCTCTCGTCGACCTGGCCGCTCTGTTCCGTGACGGGTTGGCGGCCTCGTATGCGAGCCCGGTGGCGATGATGCACCCGGACATGAGCAAGCAGTCGGCGGACATGGGGGCTTACGCGCGGCCCGAGGAGCTGCTCGAGTGCATCGAGGCGGTGCTGGAATGCCGCGAGGTACTCGGGCTGAACGTCAAACCCCGGTTCGCCGTCGACGCGATGGTCGCCCGGATCGGCGCCGCGCTCGCACACTGATCCGACTCGCGTCCCCGAGGGCCGAGGCGGTTTGGTGTCCCACCGGCGCCTCGTTACACTCATTCGTGCTGCCTGCGGGCGGCGCGCCGCCTTAGCTCAGTCGGTAGAGCGATTCACTCGTAATGAATAGGTCAGGAGTTCGATTCTCCTAGGCGGCTCCAGATAGGTCGCGGGCATCGAGTCCGGGTTGCCCGTCGAGCAGCTGGAAGCACGAGCTCGACGCGACGTTTCGATGTACAGGCTCTCTGTCGGGTGCTGGCGCAGGTCGCTATATGTCGTCGATCGGGCCGCAGCAATACCTCTGTGACAGGTGTTCGGGCAACCCACACCGGGCGGAATTCGGACGAATGCGGCAGATGATTTTGCTGCCGAATGACAGTTTGGTCACAGAAAGCGGTTGCGCTCAACGACGCCAATTCGGGTTCATCCCCCTGATCAGCAGTGATGTATTCGGACCACGGTCCACGCACTTTGCGGTGGCGATTTTCCGCTTGTGATGGGTGAATCCGCGTGTCACAGTTCCCGACTATAAGGCGGGTTACCGCCATACATGGGTGGATGACTTTGGAGGTCATGGTCGCGTGGACTGGTCACGTCGTATCTGGGTTGACGCTGCGAGCGCGGTCGTGGCTGCGGGATGTGTAGTGGTCCTCGAACGGCGCAACCCATGACCCCATTAGCACGTAAATCGCCGCCGCCAGATGATGAACCGCCATCAGGCCACCACCGACGCAAACCGCCAGGATCGCCCATCGTCGCAACCGCAAGACTAAGGCGCAGAGTTTTTCAGTCTTGTCGGCTATCTACCGTTGCCGTGGTAGACCGTCACGCTGCGCTCGGCTTCCACGGCAACACGCCCATCATATTGTCTAGTTTGGAGGAACGATGAAACAAGGATCGGTCATTGGTTGCGCGATTGCTACCGGCGCAGTTTTTGCCGGAGTCTTAGGCACTGGCGCGGCCAACGCAGCCGACATCTATCCCACAAATCACGGTCAGACCACTGTGGTGTTGCTCGACCATGCTGAGACTGTCGCCGCCGCGCAGGTGGGTGCCGGCAATGTGATCAACGCTGTGTTGGGTAACGATCGATGGCGGGTGACGTTGGAGTCAGGTAGCCGCTACAGCAAGGGTGACTACTACCGCCCTGGTAAGCATCAAGTGTGGAACAACGTCACCGGTCAGCAGGTTGTAAGCGAAGCTGCGGCCCATTCGGGTGGGCGTGTCGCCTTCGGGATCACACCCTCTGACCCGTCGTATCCGCTCTGGGTTCAGCAGGTGTGGTGAGCGTTAGTCGTCCCCGTTATACGGATCGCGCACCGGCCTCACCGCAGCGACCGCACCACCTCGTCCGCCGTGGTCCGCCCCGACCGCACGGCGCCCTCCATGTAGCCGTTCCATTCGACAGCGTATTCGGCTCCGGCCCAATGCACCCGGTTCACGGGTTCGCGCAGAGTGTTACCGTAACTGGTCCAGGTGCCTGGTCCGAAGTGCGCGCCGTAGCAACCGCGGGTGAATTCCTCTCTGGTCCAGTCCTTCTCGATGTACTCGGTTGGATGTGCCGCCTCCGCTCCGAAATAGCGCACGAAGCAGTCGATCACCTGGAGGCGCCGCTCGGGTTCGGCGAGTCGCTGCCACACCCGCGCCTCGGATCCCTCGACGAACCCCAGGAGGATCCCCACGTCACCGTCGGGCGGTGACACGTCGAAAGTGACCTTCACCGGTCCGTCGGCGGAGATGGCCTGACCGTTGAGACCCCGCGACCGCCAGAACGGTGTGGGATACGCGGCGAATGTCTTGATGACCGTACCGGCCGGCGTGCGCTGGGTGAGTTGATCACGCCACGGCGGCATGATCGGGTCGTAGGTGATCCGCCCGGCCAGGGTCGGGGGGATCGCCATGATCACGCGGTCGGCGGTGAACCGCGGGCCGGAACGGGTCGTCACGGTCACCCCGGCGGCGTCCTGGGACACCGCGGCGACCGGGGCGTCGAGCACGATGTCGAGGTCGTCGGCCAACCGCTGCGACACCAGCACCGATCCGCCCACCACCCGGTCCTTCTGCGCTCCTTTGTCGACGGACACCAGGGTCTCGAGATCGCCGTTGCTCCGGGTGTAGAAGAGCGAGTGCAGCAGCGACAGGTCGGTGCTGTCGGCCGAGTACAACGCCTCGGCGATGGTGCGGAAGTACGCGCGACCGGTGGGGGTGCGCAGGTTGCGCCGCACCCAGGTCTCGTAGGTCTGCCCGTCCCACTCCTGGGCCTTCGAGTGGGCCCATGGCCGGTTCGGATCGATGCTGCGCGCCAGTCGCTCGTACCGCAGCAACCCCTGTGCCAGGTCGGCCAGCGCGATCGGATTCAGTTTCGGTGTGGCGCCCTTGGTCGGGGCCAGGCGCGACTGCTTGCCCAGCAGGTCGAGCAGCAACTCGCCCGCATCGTTCCAGGTGGGGAAGGTCGACAGGCCGAGTTCGCCAACGAGTGCGTACATCTCGGTGTGTCCCTCACCCAACCAGGTGCCGCCGAGTTCGACGGGGGCGCCGGCCAGCGTCCCGCCCTCGGTCCGACCGCCGACCCGATCGCGAGCTTCGAGGATCTTCACGGATCTACCAGTCGCGACCAGTGCGCGCGCCGCGCTCAGGCCGCTGAGGCCGGCTCCTACGACGATGACGTCGACGTCGCTCATGTGCATCTGCTCCTGCTCGGTCTTAAGTCATACGACTGACTCAGTCAGAAGTGTAAGAGCCACGTCACATCCTGGCAAGGGGTGGCGGGGACGTGTCGGCGGTCAGGTGACCGGGAGTGAGACCTCCGCGGTCGCGGTGATCATCCGTATCGCGACATCGAGATCCGCCCGCGAGCGGGCGGGGTCGGGTTCGCAGACGTGCTGCAGGATCAGGCCGTCCACGGTGGCCACGATCACCCGCGCGAGCTGGTCGAAGGGCACGGCACACGCCTCACCGGCGCGGTGGGCGGCGGATTCACACCACTCGGCGACGACACGCGCATACCGGTCGTATTGCCACCGCGCCAATTCCTCCTGGCCGGCGGTCCGCAGGGCGTAGACGGTCAACTCGTATTGCATGATCTGCAGTCCGCGATGGCCGGTGACCAGTTGTGACCAGAACGAGGTCAACCCCTGCCGGATGGCGTGCGCGAGGCCCCGGTCGAGATCGCCCGACGCCGTGAGCACCTCGGCGATCTCACCGACGACATCCTCGATGACCGCCCGTAACAGCAATTCCTTCGACCGGAAGACGTACTGCAGAGTTCCGAGCGGGACCGCGGCCTCGGCGGCGACGGCGCGTAGCGAGGTCTTGGCCACGCCGTCCCGCGCGAGTACACGGCGGGCAGCGGAGATGATCTGTGGGCGCCTTACCGACGCCTCGACATGTGCCATGGGAACCTCACTTCGCCTCGGCTGAGCGAAGTGTGGCACAGACGAGGATGTGCGTCTTCTGACGGTGGACGGTTAACTGAGCGCGTGACATCGCAACGACCGGGGACCCACCACGCGGATCGAGGATCGCGGTGGTGACCCAGTTGCTCGCCGACGCACCCGGCGGGCAACTCTCGCGCCAACTGATCGAATTGCTGGTCGCGTTCGGCTTGTCCTCCGCGATCGGGTTGGAACGTCAGTTCCGGGGCAAGAGTGCCGGTCTCCGCACCCAGACCATCGTCGGCACCGCCTCGGCGTTGCTGTTCCTGGTCAGCAAGTACGGGTTCGCCGACATCCTCTACAACGACAACATCTCGCTCGACCCGTCGCGCATCGCCGCGCAGATCGTCTCCGGTGTGGGATTTCTGGGCGCGGGGTTGATCATCACCCGCCGCGGCGCCATCCGTGGACTGACCACGGCGGCAGCGGTGTGGGAGACGGCAGCGATCGGGATGGCAGCCGGGTCCGGCCTGCTGGTCCTGGCGACCGTGGTCACGGCACTGCACTTCGTGATCGTCTTCGTCTACACACCCATCGGCCGCTACATCGACAACCGCGCTCATCACGAGCGGACGTACGCCATCACCTACTACGACGGCCGCGGCGTCCTCCGCGATCTGATCGCCTCCTGCACCGCCAACGCGTGGACCATCCGATCGCCGACCATCCTCGACACCGACCACTCGGCGACCGAGCCGGCGGTGACGGTCACGGTCACCCTGGACGGACGCAACGTCGCCGCCGCCCCGAACACGATTGCCGCGATCGACGGGCTCATCCGCATCGACCTCAGCGATGAGGACGACGAGGAGTAGCGGCCCGACGCGGTTTGGCACCATGGCTGGGTCAACACAGCGAGGACCGTGCCGAGGAGTCGGTGCCGGTCACGAAAGGCGGTCATCGATGGTGGGTGCGCTCGACGGTCTGGTCGTCGCCGACTTCAGCAGGGTGCTGGCCGGGCCCTACGCGACCATGATGTTCGCCGACCTCGGGGCGACTGTGATCAAGGTGGAGCGTCCGGGCTCGGGCGATGACACCCGTTCGTGGGGACCGCCATACGACGCGGACGGGGTGGCCACGTACTTCGGCGCGGTGAACCGGAACAAGGAGTCGGTGGCCATTGATCTGGGTACCGACGACGGACGGGATCGGGCACGTGAGTTGATTGACGGTGCGGACATCGTCGTCGAGAACTTCCGAGCGGGCACGATGGAACGTCTCGGACTCGGATACGACTCTCTCCGTGAGCGACACCCCGATCTGATCTACTGCTCCATCACGGGTTTCGGCCGAGCCGGGGGTGCACACATGCCGGGTTACGACCTGTTGCTACAGGCGGTCGGCGGGATGATGAGCATCACCGGCACCGACCCCGACACGCCGGTCAAGGTCGGGGTGGCCGTCGTCGACGTGCTGGCCGGACTGCACGCTTCGGTCGGCATCCTCGCCGCGCTACGGCACCGCGATGTCACCGGTGAGGGACAGCGGGTGGATGTGGACCTGCTGTCGGTGTCGTTGTCGTCGTTGGTGAATCAGGCCTCGGGATATCTCGGGGCGGGAAAGGTGCCGGAGGCCATGGGTAATCGGCATCCGAGTGTCGCGCCGTACCAGGTGTTGGCCACCGCCGATCGCCCGATCGCACTCGCGGTGGGCAACGACGGCCAGTTCGGGAAGCTCCTCGAGGCCATCGGGCGCGACGACCTGATCGGCGATGATCGTTTCACCACCAATTCAGCGCGGGTGGGTCGGCGTGAGGAGCTCGCCGCGGAGATCGAGAAGTCGCTCCGCACCGCGGGCGCGGATCACTGGTATCGGGTGCTCACCGACGCGGGTGTTCCCGCCGGACCGATCAACGACGTCGCCGAGGCCTTCGAGCTCGCCGATTCGCTGGGCATCCCCGCGACCGCGCAGATCCCGGGATCGTCGACACCGACCACGACCAACCCGATCCGGCTCTCGCGCACCCCGGTCAGCTACCGGACCGCGCCACCACCGATGCCGGAGAGCTGAGCGGACTTCACCATTCGGTGCCACCACTCGCGGCCAACCGGTCGACGAGTTCTCCGAGCAACTGCGTCGTCTGTCGCCCGCGACGTGTGACCGCGCAGACCGGAACAGCGAGCAGTCCGTCGGCATCATTCATGACGGCGACTCCCGGCTGGGTGACGTCGTCGTACAGGACGGTCCACGCATCGGGGTGGTTCACCAACTCCGCGGCCGCGGTGTGGTCGGGTGGGATAGGCGCACCCCAGCTGGGGGACAAGCCCGCGGTCGCGAATGCGTCACCGATGACATTGCGCAGCAGCAGTTGTCGGGCCGGCGGGGGCAGCACGAGCGGATACTGCGCGAGTTCACGCAGTGTCACCGTCGCCCGGCCGGCCAAGGGGTGCCGCACCGCCGTCGCGATCACCAGGTCCTGCACCCACAACTGCCGTACATCCACGTCGGGTCGGTGCACGGTGCCGCGGATCAGCGCGACGTCGACGTCGCCGCTGACGACCGAATCCATCCGCTCGCCGAAGCTGCGGATGACGAAGTCGACCTCCGCTTCGGGATGTGCATCGCGCAGGCCGGAGATCGCCGACAGGGATTGACGGGCGAAGGACATGTTCGCCGCCAGGCGGATGCGGCGGTCCGTCGGCTTCATCGCCGCGTGCGCGCTCGCCTCCAGTTCGATCATCTGGCGAGCGATCGGCAACAGGCGTGATCCTGCGTCGGTGACGGACACGGACCGGGTCGACCGCTCGAACAGTGCGACGCCGAGTTCGTGCTCGAGGCGCCTGATCTGATGGCTCACCGCGGACTGCGAGATGAACCGACGCTGCGCCGCCCGGCTGAAGCTGAGCTCGTCGCACACCGCGACGAAGTAACTCAGCTGTCGGAGTTCCATCCGAATCATCCTCCCGGCGATTGATGAGTTATCACGATAACTGGCATCTGAAAATTGCGCTTGTCTGCGGGATTGATCGGCTACAGCCTGGTGGTTGTCATGAATGAGAAGCAGTACCCGCGGAAGGAGCAGCTGATGAACTCGGTGGATGTGGTCATTGTCGGTTCGGGATTCGGGGGTGTTGCCGCAGCCCGGCGACTCGACGGTTCCGGTCTGTCGACGATGGTGATCTCGGCGCGACCGCAGTACGTGTTCCAGCCATTGCTTTACCAGGTGGCCACCGGGGTGATGTCACCGCACGTCGTCGCTCCGGAGGCGGACACCGTGGTACCCGCGGCGACCACAGTTCGTGAGGGCTGGGTGCAATCGGTCGACACCGATGCTCGTGAGGTGGTGCTCCGTCGTCCTGACGGTGACACCGAAGCCGTTCGCTACCGGTGGTTGATCGGAGCGACCGGGGCATCGCAGGCCTACTTCGGCCACCCGGAGTTCGCCGAACACTCCTTCAGCCTGAAGACGCTCGACGACGCCACCCGGCTCCGCGCCCACCTGGCCGACACGTTCGCTCGTGCGGAATCGACCGACGACGATGACGAGCGAGCACGGCTCCGCACCTTCGTGGTGGTGGGCGCGGGCGCGACCGGAGTGGAGGTCGCCGGGGAACTGGCCGAGCTGGCCGACCGCTTCTACGGTGTCGACGTGTCCGTCGTGCTGGTCGAAGGACTCGACGAGGTCCTGCCCGCGTTCGGCGGCCGACTGAGTGACGACAGCCGATCACGACTGGAGAACGCCGGCGTGGAGGTGCTCCTCGGTGCCATGGTCACCGAGATGGACGATCGTGGCGTCAGCATCGACATCGACAGGGGTTCCGCCACCCGGCGGATCCCCGCGGCGACCGTGGTGTGGTCGGCGGGCGTGCAGGCGGCCGGATTCGCCAGGACACTGCGCGACGCGACCGGCTGCGGGACCGATCGGTCGGGGCGACTGCTCGTCAAC
Source organism: Williamsia sterculiae (assembly GCF_900156495.1). GTDB lineage: Bacteria > Actinomycetota > Actinomycetes > Mycobacteriales > Mycobacteriaceae > Williamsia_B > Williamsia_B sterculiae. Next base: position 159,159 of record NZ_FTNT01000004.1, on the reverse strand, counting down.
GAGGATCTGACGGTCGGAGATCGCGCCGATGTCTTCGCCATCGGTGACATGACCGCCCTGCACGACTACCCCGGGCAGAGTCCCGTCGCCATGCAGGAGGGCCGGCACGTCGCCGACATCATCCGCGGCAAGCGTTCCCCCGGTTCCCCTTTCCGATACTTCGACAAGGGGAGCATGTCGATGATCAACCGATTCGCGGCGGTGGCCGAGATCCGGGACAGCGTCACGTTCCGAGGGCCGCTGGCCTGGGTCGCCTGGCTGGTGGTCCACCTGTACTACCTGGCAGGCAACGCCAACCGTGTCGAGGCGGTCCGGGCGTGGTGGCGTTCGTTCGTCGGTAACTCTCGGCCCGGTTTCGGCGACACCGTGAGTGCCGATGTCGCCGCACCACGGGGTCGTTCAGCCGCCTGAGGTTCGCGAACGTGCCTCAGTCGACCCTGGCCACCTGCGTGGCCTCGGCGGAGTCACCCGCGGGGGCCTCGGCGGTGTGAAAGTCGCGACTGCGGATCATGAACACCGAGACGACCGCGGCCACCACTGCGATGATCGCGGCGATCAGCAGGATCAGGTCCAGCGCATCGGAGTACCCGCGGCCCGCGGCCTGCAGCACCATCCCGCGCAGCGGACCCGGCAGGGACGACGCCACCTGAGCGGCACCACCGTTGGCCACCACATCGCCGATCTCGCGGGCCCGGGCGCCCAACGGTCCCGACGACAACGCGTCGGTCATCGAGTTGCTGATGTGTGACGCCAGGAGGCTGCCGAGCAGGGCCACACCGGTGGCGATCCCGATCTGGCGGAACGTGGAGTTCATCCCCGACGCCATGCCCGCCCGTTGCGGGGCGACCACCCCGACCGCGGTGGAGGCCAGTGGCGGATTGATCAGGCCGGTACCGAAACCCGCGACGATGAAGCCGGGGATGAACTGCGTCCAGCCACCGGTGGGGTCGGTGCCGCGCATCAGCAACAGTCCGATGCCCACGAGGACGAAACCGGGTGCGATCAACCACCGGACGGGCAGCTTGTCCGACAGTCGTCCGGCCACCGCCGCCGCCACGAACACCACCCCCGAGAACGGCAGGAAGTACAGGCCGGTCTGCAGCGCCGAATAGCCCATGATGTTCTGCAGGTAGATGACGATGTAGGTCAGCAGCGAGAACATCGACGCCGAGATCGCCCAGGCCGCGACCAGACCACCGGTGAACGTCGGCACCCGGAACAGGGCCGCGTCCACCATCGGCTCGGCGACCATCCGTTCGGTGACGACGAAGGCCAGCAGCAGAACTGCTGCGGCGATCAGCGACCCGGCCACCGGTAGTGACCCCCATCCGTCACCGTGGCTGCGGATCAGGCCGAAGACCAGGAACGCCAGTGCCGCACTGAACGTGACGCAACCGAGCCAGTCGATGCGTGGGTGTCCCGGCGCCTTGGACTCGTCCACCCCGACGATGGTGATGCCCAGGGCGATGACGCCGACGGGGATGTTGACGAAGAAGATCCAGTGCCACGACAACCCGCTGGTGAGCACACCGCCGAGCACCGGACCCACGGCGACCGACACCCCGGTGACCGCGCCGAAGACACCGAAGGCGATGCCGCGTTCACGAGGAGCGAACGCCTGCGCGAGCAGGGCCAGCGAGGTGGCGAACATGATCGCACCCCCGACCCCCTGGGCGGCCCGGGAGATGATCAGGGTGAGGATGTCCGGTGCCAGACCGCAGGCCAGCGACCCGGCGGTGAACACGATGATGCCGGTCGCGAACACCTTCTTGCGACCGACGATGTCGGCGACCGTTCCCGAGGTCAGCAGCAAGGCGGCCAACGTCAACGCGTAGGCGTCGATCACCCACTGCAGATCGGACAGATCCGATTTCAGGTCGGTGGAGATGTCGGGGAGTGCGACGTTCACGATCGTCACGTCGAGCAACAGCATGAACACGCCGGTGCAGACTGCGGTGAGGGTGAGCCATTTTCGAGCCATCGGGCCTCCTTGGCTGAGTGCTTGCCCCTGTGATGCTGACACATTCTGAGCCGATGCTCAAGAATTTTTCCCGCTTGACGTATGGTGAGCGATATGGCTCGACGCGGACGCCCACCGACCACCGGGCGCGACGAGATCATCAGCGCGACCGTGGCCGTGCTGCGGGAACGGGGTATCGCGCGACTGACCACTCGGCAGGTCGCCGCGGAGGCGGGCGTGTCCGAGGGCAGCATCTTCTATCACTTCACCGATCGGCAGGGCCTGCTCAAGGCGGTCTTCGAAGGTGCGCTGCACCCACTCTGGGACTACAAGGTCGAGCTGGGGCCACTCGCCGAGGACGAATTGACACCGGACTCGGTGCGGAAGGTGCTGAAGGGGTTCACCCATCTCGTGACAGAGTTCCTCGACCAGGCCCTGGACATGCTCTTCACCGCGCAGGGTGACGCGGAGGTGCGTGACGAGGTCGCGGCGTTCCTCGCCGCGAACGACTACGGTCCGCACCGCGGGATCGCGGCCATCGGTGCGTACCTGACCGCCGCCCAGGAAGCGGGAGTGGTCGACGACGGGGTCGACCCGCAGGCCGTCGCCTACCTACTGGTCAGTGACGCCCTGATGCGTTGTGCGCAGCCCAAACTGCTCGCCCACGTCCACGGTATCCCTGCTGCCGGCGTCACCTTCGACACCGTCATGCGGTTGTTGTTCCCGCGGGGAACGGTCGACGCGGGCTGAACACGGCCTGCTCTCAGCCGAGGACGTTCTCGGTCTGTGCATACCCGCTCTCCACCTGCTGCTTGTACGGCTGCCACCAATCGGCATTGTCCCGGTACCACCGCACGGTCGCGGCGAGACCCGAACGAAAGTCCACATACTCTGGACGCCAATCGAGTTCGGTGCGCAGGCGGGTGGAGTCGATGGCGTACCGCAGATCGTGTCCCGGACGGTCGGTCACGAAATCGAAGGCGTCGCGGGGTTGGTCGAGCAATTCCAGGATGGTCTGCACCACCGTGCGGTTGTCGGTCTCGCCGTCGGCGCCGATGAGGTACGTGTCACCGATGCGACCCTTGTCGATGATGGTCCAGACCGCGTCGTTGTGGTCGTCCACGTGGATCCAGTCGCGGACGTTCGCGCCGGTACCGTACAGCTTGGGACGGATCCCGCTGAGCACGTTGGTGATCTGCCGGGGGATGAACTTCTCGATGTGCTGGTACGGCCCGTAGTTGTTCGAACAGTTCGACAAGGTCGCCTGCACGCCGAAGCTACGGACCCACGCGCGAACCAGCAGATCGCTACCGGCCTTGGTGGAGCTGTAGGGACTCGACGGGTTGTACGGGGTCGACTCGGTGAACCGCGCCGGGGCGTCGAGTGCGAGATCGCCGTACACCTCGTCCGTGCTGACGTGATGGAAGCGCACCCCGTGACGACGAACAGCCTCCAACAACGTATAGGTGCCCACCAGGTTGGTCCGCACGAACACCGACGGATCGGCCAGCGAATTGTCGTTGTGGGACTCGGCGGCGAAGTGCACCACCAGGTCGGCCGACCGCACCACATCGTCGACGATCTCCGCGTCGGCGATGTCGCCTTCGATGAGTCGGATCCGGTCCGCCACCGGCGCCAAGGTTTCGGGATTGGCGGCGTAGGTGAGCGCGTCGAGCACGCTGATCCGCACGTCAGGACGGTGCTGCAGGGTGCGCAGCACGAAATTCGCCCCGATGAAACCGGCGCCACCGGTCACCACGATCTGCATGTGATCTCCTCCGGAGTGGGCTGGTCGCGGCCCAGGATACCGACTGATGCCGCAGGTTCGGGGTGCCAGGAAAGTCGCGCGCCTCTAGCCTTTCACCATGCGCGGAATCATTCTCGCCGGTGGGACCGGCACCCGCTTGCACCCCATCACCCAGGGGGTCAGCAAGCAGTTGGTGCCGGTATACGACAAGCCGATGATCTACTACCCGCTGACCACGCTGATGCTCGCGGGTATCGATGACATCCTCATCATCACCACTCCACACGACGCGCCGGCCTTCCAGCACCTGCTGGGCAACGGCGAGCAATTCGGGGTCCACATCTCCTACAAGGTGCAGCAGTCCCCGGACGGACTCGCGCAGGCCTTCGTCTTGGGCGAGGAGTTCATCGGTGGCGACTCGGTGGCCCTGGTCCTGGGTGACAACATCTTCTACGGCCCCGGCCTCGGCGAACAGCTGATGCGGTTCCACGACGTGGACGGCGGCGCTGTCTTCGCCTACTGGGTGCGCAACCCCGAGGCCTACGGGGTGGTGGAGTTCGACACCGACGGTCGGGCGCTGTCTCTACAGGAGAAGCCACGGGATCCGCGGTCGAACTACGCAGTGCCCGGACTGTACTTCTACGACAACGACGTGGTCGCGATGGCCAAGGGGTTGACCCCCAGTGCGCGCGGTGAATACGAGATCACCGACATCAACGCGAGCTACCTGCGGGCCGGGAGGCTGCAGGTGCAGGTCTTGCCCCGCGGCACCGCCTGGCTGGACACCGGTACCTTCGACTCGCTGCTCGATGCCGGGAACTTCGTGCGCACGGTGGAGATGCGGCAGGGGTTGAAGATCGCCGTACCCGAGGAAGTCGCCTGGCGGCGCGGACTGATCGACGATGACGAATTACGCAGCCGTGCGGTGAAACTCATGAAGTCGGGGTATGGCGACTATCTGATCACCCTGCTGGAACGCGGGAAGCACGGGTGAGCGGCATGCAGATTCGTCCGTTGACCATCGCCGGCGCGTGGGAGCTCACCCCCCGACAGTTCGGTGACTCCCGGGGGGTGTTCCTGGAGGCCTTCAAGTCCGATGTACTCGCCGAGACCATCGGCCACCGCTTCGATCTCGCGCAGATGAACGTCTCGGTGTCCGGGGCGGGGGCCGTGCGAGGCATCCACTTCGCCGACGTGCCACCGGGTCAGGCCAAGTACGTCACCTGTTTGAGCGGGGCCATCTTCGACGTCATCGTCGACATCCGCGTCGGTTCGCCGACGTTCGGTCAGTGGGACAGCGTGTTACTGGACGACGTGGACCGTCGGGCGGTGTACCTGTCCGAGGGTTTGGGCCACGGGTTCTGTTCCCTGGCCGAAGGATCCACCGTCGGGTACCTCTGCTCAAGCGGGTACGACCCGTCGGCCGAACACGGGGTACATCCGCTGGACCCGACGGTCGCCATAGAGTGGCCGGCCACCGACCGGTACGGCGAGACCCGACTTCGTTACGAGCTGTCTGAGAAAGACACCGCGGCACCGTCACTGGACGACGCGGCGCGTGCCGGTCTGTTGCCGGATTACGACGCCGTCGACGGCTACCTCGGCTCGCTGGGTACCGCTGCCGGTCCCGCCGACACCTCAGGCGTACGGGAAACCCGGTAGCCGCTCGTCGAACAGCCATTGCTGCCACAGCTGGTCGAGCGAGGTGTGTGAATGCCGGGCCGCGAGGGAGGTGAAGTCCCCGGTGGTCACCGTGCCGTACCGGTAGCTGCTGACCCAGTCCTTGATCAGTTCGAAGAACTTGTCGCCTCCGATCTGCGCGCGTAGTGCGTGCAGGGTGAGTGCGCCACGCTTGTAGACCCGGTCGTCGAACATCTTCTCCGGGCCGGGATCGCCGATCACCAGATCCTGACTCAGGTTGCGTAGCCGTTCGTGGTACCGCAGCGCGAGCTCCTCGGCCGACGGGCCACCCGACCACTCCGACCACAGCCACTCGGCGTAACAGGCGAATCCTTCGTGTAGCCAGATGTCCTGCCAACGGAACAGGGTCAGCGAGTTGCCGAACCATTGGTGGGCCAGCTCGTGCGCGATCAGTCGTTCCCAGCGGTGGTCCGCAGTGCAGTGGTTGGCGCCGAAGGTGGAGAAACCCTGCGCCTCGAGTGGGATCTCCAGGTCGTCATCGGTGATCACCACCGTGTACTCGGGGAACGGGTAGGGCCCGAACATCTCCCGGAACGCTTCCATCATCTGGACCTGGCGGTCGAAGGAGCTCGCCAGATTGTGACGCAGCCGGTCGGGTAACACCGCGTGCACCGGCACCGGGCGCTTGGCCAGTGTGACCTTGGAGTACGCGCCGATCTGGACACCGGCGAGATAGGTGGCCATCGGCTCGACCTGGTCATACGTCCAGGTGGTCTGCGACGCACGGGTCCGCTTGCGGGTGAGCACCCCGTTGGCGACGGCGTAGTAGGGCGAGTCGGTGGTCACCGAGATCCGGTACGGGGCCTTGGAACTGGGATGGTCGTCGCACGGGAACCAGGACGCCGCGCCGTTCGGCTGATTCGCGCACAGCGCACCCTCGGTGAGTTCCTCCCACCCGACCTCGCCCCAGGTGCCGCGGATGGGACGCGGTTGCCCGGAATACCGGATCGCGATCGTCATCGCTGCACCGGGGGCCAACGGCGTCGCCGGGGTGATGGACAATTTGCGGTTGCGGTGGCTGTGCCGGGAAGGCCGCTTGCCGTTCACCGTGATCTTCTCCACCCGCAACGCGTCGGACAGGTCGAGGGCGAATCGTCCCAGCTCGTTGATGGTGGTGGCGGTGATGACGGCTTCACCGGAGAGTCGGTTGCTGTCGACCTTGTACTCGAGGTCGAGGTCGTACCGGGTCACCCGGTAGCCGAGGTTGCCGTTGTCGGGGAGATACGGATCAATGCCGTCGGTCGGGTCACCGAGCAGGGGGCGCAACGTGCCGCTTCTGTCGGATTTACCTGACACCGATCCTCCTGTTCCACCCAACCCTCGTCGCTCGTTGACGTTACATGGCATGTGTCGCCGGGGCGCTCCAGAGGCAGGGCCACCGGTTCGTAAGCGGACTCTGGTCCGAATCTTCTATGCTGGGCGCTTCATTCACACCTCGAGCCGGAAGGCGTATCCACGGTCATGGGTATATCGCGCAACTTCGCATCGTTCGTCGCCCGCGTGTTGCTGGGCATCATCTTCATCGCCCACGGGTGGCAGAAGTTCCACACGATGAAGATCTCGGGCACCACCTCGTTCTTCGATTCGGTCGGCATCCCCTTTCCGAAGGCCGCTGCCTACTACGCGACCTGGGTGGAGCTGGCCGGTGGCGTGTTGTTGATCCTCGGCGTACTGGTGCCGCTCGTATCGATCCTGCTGATCGCCGACATGATCGGTGCCATCGCCTACGTCCATGCCGACAAGGGTTTCTGGAACTCCGACGGCGGGTGGGAGTGGCCCGCCGCGCTCATCGCCGGGCTGTTGGCGGTGGGACTGGCAGGCACCGGTCGGATCGGCGGTGACCACTACCTCACCGGACGTTTCCGCCGCTCCTGACCTCGGCAGGGCCCCCGTCAGTCCCGCCAGGGTGCGATGGGGTTGCCCTGCCACCGGGTGTTGTCCGGTACCACGTCGCCGCGCATCACCAACGAGGCCGGCCCGACGGTCGCGTTGTCGCCGAGACCCGAGGCGGGCAGCGCGACACAGTGTGGTCCGAGGGTCGCGCCCGCGCCGAGGGTGACGCGGTCCATGGCCATCACCCGGTCGTGGAACAGGTGGGTCTGCACCACGCAGCCGCGCTGCACGGTGGCACCGTCACCGAGGGTCACCAGGTCGGCCTCGGGCAGCCAGTAGGTCTCACACCACACGCCGCGACCGATGCGCGCCCCGAGCAGGCGCAACCAGATGTTGAGGATGGGGGTGCCGGTGGCCGCGTTGGCGAACCACGGTGCGGCCACGGTCTCGACGAACGCGTCGGACAGCTCGTTACGCCAGACGAAAGAACTCCACAGCGGCGCTTCCGACACCCGGATCCGTCCGACCACCAGCCATTTCGCCGCTGCGGCGCAGCAACAGGCGATGGCCCCCGCGACGAGCACCACCAGGCCGCTCAGCAATCCGGTGATCCACCACGTGGTCCTGGTCGCGATGAACTGCAGATCGACCAGCACGAACAGGCCGATGGCAAAGCTCAGCATCACCGGGATCAGTCGCAGCGTCTCCACCGCGGCCCGAGCGACGCGCAGCTTGGTGGGCGGGTCGAAGGTGCGCGAGGAGTCGGTGCGTGCCGCGGTCCTTCGGAGTCGGACCGGGGGGCTGCCCAGCCAGCTCGATCCCGACTTCGCCTTGGACGGGGTGGCGGAGAGCACCGCGACGAGACTGTTCTTCGGCACCTTCCGGCCCGGCCCGGTCATCCCGGAGTTGCCCAGGAACGCCCGCTTGCCGATCTTGGCCTCGTCGATGTGGATCCACCCGCCGCCGAGCTCGTAGGAGGCGACCATGGTGTCGTCGGCGAGGAAGGCGCCCTCGCCGACGGTGGTGAACTTGGGGATGACCAACGCGGTGCTGATCTCGGTACCCGCGCCCACCTTCACGCCGAGCAGGCGGAACCACCACGGGGTCAGCAGGCTCGCGTACAGCGGGAACAGATACGTACGCGCCGCGTCCATCAGGCGTTCGGTGGCCCACACCTGCCACCCGATCCGCGAGCGCACGGGGTGATAGCCCTGTCGCATCCCGATCGCCAGCAGGCGTACCAGGACCACGGTGATCGCCGCGAAGACCAGCAGGCTGGTCGCGGTGGCAGCCGGGAGCAGAGCGAGCGCGCGCAGGGCGAAGGCAGACAACCGATCGGTCTGTAGGGCCCAGCTGGACATCACGGCCAGCCCTGCTGCCAGGGCCACCAAGGGGATGCCGGCCAGCAGGATCGACGTGATGCCGTAGACCGGAACCCACTGGGCACCGCGCGGCGGTCGCTGTTTCGGCCAGGGCCGTTCGGCCTTGCCCGTCTTCACCGCGGGCGATCCGGCCCAGTGCTGCCGGGGTTTCACCTTGCCGATGACCGCCGACCCGGGGCCGACCTCGGCGTCGCGGCCGACCACGCATCCGGGGAGCAGAGTGGAGCGGGCTCCGATGGTCGCGCCCTCGGCGACGATGATCTCGCCGATGTGCACCACGTCACCGTCGATCCACCACCCCGACAGGTCCACCTCGGGTTCCACCGAACAGCCGTCGCCGAGGGTGATCAGACCGGTGACCGGGGGCAGGGTGTGCAGGTCCACGCCACGGCCGAGCGTGGCGCCCAGCGACCGGGCGAAGTAGATCATCCACGGGGCGCCGGCGATGTTGGCCGCGCCGCTGGCCTCGGTGAGCCGCTCGGCCACCCACAGTCGCAGGTGCACACCCCCGCCCCGCGGGTAGGTGCCCGGTCTTACACCGCGCAACAGCAGCCGACAGCTGCCGGCGGCGATCACCATCCGGCCGATCGGCGTGATGAACACACCGAACCCGACCACGACCAACCACCAGGGCGCGTGGCGCAGGTAGGGAACGTCGGCGACCGAGAGGATCACGTTGTTCGCCAGCGCCAGCCACACCGCCCACTGCACGCCGGTCAGCGTCGTCAACGGGACCGCCAGCGCCATCTGCACCAGACCCGCCCGCGCCGGGGTCGGGGTGACCTCTCGGGGTTCGGTGACGATGTCGGGCGTTCGTTCGTCCAGCATCTCGGCCAGCGATCCCAGCCGGGGGTGGTCGTAGAGGTCGGCGACGGTGATGTCGGTATAGCGTTCCCGCAGTGCCGTGACGAGTTGAGCCGCGGCCAGCGACCCACCACCCTCGGCGAAGAAGTCGGCGTCCGCGCTGCTCACGGTCACCCCGAGCACCGCGGTCCAGCAACCGGCCACCCACCGTTCGGTCTCACCGAGGTCGCCGGTGTCGGAGTCCTCATCCCCTGCGCCCGGCAGCGGCCACGGCAGCGCGTTGCGGTCCACCTTGCCCGACGTGCGGGTGGGGAGCTCGTCTATGAGGGCGAGACGCGGGACCAGCGCGGCGGGCAGTTGTTCGGCGAGGAGTCGGTGCGCGGCGCCCAGATCGAAGTCGGGGTCGGTCGACACCAGATACCCGATCAGCAGGGTGTTTCCCGCTGCGCTGGTGCGGACCGCGGCCGCGGCGCCGCCGACGCCGGGCAGGTGCTGCAGGGCGTTGTCCACCTCGCCGAGTTCGATGCGCCGACCACCCACCTTGACCTGGTCGTCGGCCCGGCCCTGGAAGACCAGACCCTCCTCGTCGAGCCGCACCAGGTCGCCGCTGCGATACGCGCGCTCCCACCCCAGCGTGGGCATCGGGGAGTACTTCTCGGCGTCCTTCACCGGGTCCAGGTAGCGGGCCAACCCGACGCCCCCGATCACCAGCTCGCCGATCTCGCCGACGGCCACCGGCTCACCCGTGGTGTCGACCACCGCCAGATCCCACCCGCGCAGCGGCAGACCGATCCGCACCGGCCGACTTCCGTCGAGTTGTGCTGCGCAGGCCACCACCGTCGCCTCGGTGGGTCCGTAGGTGTTCCACACCTCACGACCGGGGACGGCCAAGCGCTCACCGAGCTCGGGCGGGCACGCCTCACCGCCGAAGATGAGCAGTCGCACGGCCTCCAGGGCCTCGGCCGGCCACAACGACGCCAGCGTGGGAACGGTGGAGACCACGGTGATGTCGCGCTGCACCAGCCACGGCCCGAGATCCATTCCACTGCGCACCAATGCGCGCGGTGCCGGGACCAGACACGCCCCGTGGCGCCAGGCCAGCCACATTTCTTCGCACGACGCGTCGAAGGCGACCGAGAGGCCGGCGAGCACGCGGTCGCCGGGGCCGACCGGTTCGTCGGTGAGGAACAGCGCAGCCTCGGCGTCGACGAACGCGGCCGCATTGCGGTGTGTCACCGCGACACCCTTGGGCGTTCCGGTGGACCCGCTGGTGAAGATGATCCAGGCGTCGTCATCGGGGGTCGGGTCGGCGGCGGTGTCTCCATCCGTGGTGGCTTGGTCGGCGGCGGGAATAGTCCGCTCGCGTAACCGGGCCGACTTGCGCAGCCCGGTGGCATCCAGGACCGCCGCCACGTCTGCCTCGCCGAAGACCAGCGTCGCCCGCTCGTGGGGGTCGTCGGCGTCCACGGGTACGTACGCCGCGCCCGCGGTCAGCGTCGACAGGATGGCCAGATACAGCTCGCGCGACCCCGACGGCATCCGGATCCCGATGCGATCACCCGCGACGATGCCCTGACCACGCAACCACCGGGCGCCGTCGGCGACCAGATCGAGCACCTCGGCATAGCTGACCACGACCTCCCCGTCGTCGATCGCGGGTGCCTGCGGGTTCGCCGCGGCCGTCTCGCGCAGGATGTCGACCAGGGTGCGCGGCGAACCGGCCTCGGCGGACAGCAGGTACTGGGGCGGCACGGTGGGGGGCACCGAGGTCCTTTCTCGCGATCGACGACTCACATCAGAACACGTCCGAGGAGGGGCTGCCGCCGGACGCGTCGAAGCACGTATGACACCACGGTGAACAGCGCATGCCCGATCAACAGGCTGTCGGCTCCGGGCGGGGTGTTCGGCCCGACATGTGCCCGGATGTGGTGAGCGAGACCACGACATGCCGCGATTTCGAGGACATTCACGCCGTGTTCGGGGTCTGGACGGGTGTACGTTGAAATCGCAAGTGTGTAGCCAAGCGCATGATATTCATGTTGGTGCACCACGTTCGTCCGCGCGAGGTCCACTCGTGCCGGCTGACAGCCCGGGACTCGGGTGCGACCGTCTCCAGGAGGCTCGACCATCATGCCGATCACCACCCATCGCCGACCGAGTGTCGGTTCATACCCGATCTGGTTGGGGGCACGGCTGCTGATCCGCCCGTTGCTCAAGCATTGGCCGTTGTCGGCGACCGGTCTGCGCAGCCTGTACCGATTCGACGGTCTGGCCGCCCGGGGTCCCAAGCCCCAGGGGGTGGTGCGCGAGGAGATGGTCCTGGCCGGGCGACCCGTCGAGCTGATCATGCCCGCGCAACCCACCGGTCGCGACAGCAGCGCGGCGGTGTTGTACCTGCACGGGGGTGCCTTCGTGGTCTGCGGCCTGGGCACCCACCGCGCCGTCGCCGCGCGACTGTCCCGGTCAACCCAGTTGCCGGTGTTCTCGCTGGTCTACCGGCAGTTGCCCGAAGCCGGAGTCGGTACCTCGGCACACGACGCCTATTACGCCTACCGCGAGCTGGTGATGGAACGCGGATATCGGCACGTGGTGGTCGCCGGTGACTCCGCGGGCGGTTTCCTGTCGGGCAAGATCGCCGAGTACGCCGTCCGCGACGGACTGCCCCGGCCGACGGCGTTCGTCGGTTTCTCGCCGCTGCTCGACCTCGACCTCGCCGACAACCCGGACCGCAGCAGCCGTCACGACGCGTACCTTCCGTTGACCAAGATGAAGCAACTCGCGCCGCTGTTCGACCGCGGACCCATCGAATTGGCCGGGGTACGCAGCATCAACGAGCTGTCCGCGCAGATTCTTCCGCCGACCGTCGTCATCTGGGCCGAGGACGAGATGCTCGAACCGGACATCGTGACCCTGGTGGAGCGTATCGACGCCGCCGGGGGAGAGGTCGAAGGGCACAGTTTCCGCTGGCAGGTGCACGCTTTCCCGGCGATCTCCAGCAAACATCCGGAGACCCTGCAGGCCGTACGCATCGCCTCGGACTTCGTCCTGCGGGCCGTTCACGCCGCCACGAGGGATGATGACTCGCGTGAACTCCGAGGACGCGCAGGCTGACCGCTCGTCGGTCACCCCCACCCGGCAGGACGATTCCACCGACGATCGGTACGCCCGCCCCCGCAACGCCGTCGACGCGCGGTTCACGCTGGCCGCCGAACGCACGGTGCTGGCGTGGATCCGCACCGCGCTGGGTCTGGTCGCCGCCGGGGTCGCGGTGCTCCACGTGGTCGACGCCTTCCCCGAATCCGGTCCCCGCGAGGCCGTGGGGATCGTGCTGATCGCCACCGGGGCGCTCGCTGCGGTGTTGGGTGCCTGGCGTTGGCATCGCACCGATGTCGCGTTGCGCCGAGGTGATTCGATGCCCGGCGGCGGGGCCGTATGGTTTCTGGTAGTCGTCATCGTGGTGCTGTCGATCGTCTTCGTGGTCGCCAGCCTGATCAGTGATTGAGGTTCACCCATGTCCGCCGTCTCCATCCCGGAGCTGTTCGCCTTCGACGACCTGATCGACGACGACGAACGCGAGATCCGGGACACCGTGCGCGCCTTCGGGAACGAGAAGCTGCGCCCGCATGTGGCCGGGTGGTTCGAGGAGGCGCACCTGCCCGCCCGCGACCTCGCCCTCGAACTCGGCCGGCTCGGGGTCTTCGGGATGCATCTCGAGGGTTACGGCTGCGCGGGACTGTCGGCGACCACCTACGGGCTGGCCTGTATGGAACTGGAGGCCGTGGACAGCGGGTTGCGCAGCTTCGTCTCGGTGCAGGGGTCGTTGGCCATGTTCGCCATCCACGCATTCGGCAGTGACGCGCAGAAGGACGAATGGTTGCCCCGGATGGCCGCCGGTGAGGCTCTGGGGTGTTTCGGTCTGACCGAACCGGATTTCGGGTCCAACCCGGCGGGCATGCGGACGGTGGCCAAACGCGACGGCGACGACTGGGTGCTCAACGGCGCCAAGATGTGGATCACCAACGGGTCCGTCGCCGACGTCGCCGTGGTGTGGGCGCGGACCGACCTGGCCGAGGGGGCCCGTGGCATCCGGGGTTTCGTGGTGCCCACCGACACCCCGGGTTTCAGTGCGCCCGAGATCACCCACAAGATGAGCCTGCGGGCGTCGGTGACCTCCGAACTCGTTCTCACCGACGTCCGGTTGCCCGAGTCGGCGATTCTGCCGGGTGTGGAGGGACTCAAGGGGCCGCTGAGCTGCCTGAACGAGGCCAGATACGGCATCGTGTTCGGCGCGCTCGGTGCCGCCCGGGACTGTCTGGAGACCGCGATCGACTACGCGGGGGACCGCGAGGTCTTCGACAAGGCGTTGTCCGGGTACCAGATCACGCAGACCAAGATCGCCGACATGGCCCTGGAACTCGGCAAGGGGTTCTTGCTGGCCATGCACCTGGGCCGCCGCAAGGACGCCGGTGGGATCCGCCCGGAGCAGATCAGCCTGGGCAAGCTGAACAACGTGCGCGAGTCAATCGAGATCGCTCGCACCTGTCGAACCATTCTCGGCGCCAACGGGATCACGCTGGAGTACCCGGTCATCCGGCATGCCAACAATCTGGAGTCGGTGCTGACCTACGAGGGCACCAGTGAGATGCATCAACTGACGATCGGCAAGGCCCTCACCGGTCACGACGCCTTCCGCTGAACCACACCCTGGGGCGCGGGGGCCCGTGGCGGGCTCCCGCTAGGGTGCAACCATGCCGATCGACGACGACGAACCCACCGGGCCGAACCTCGCGCTGCTGCGGGGATTCTCCACGGCGTTGACCCTGCTGGGGTCGGTGATCCTCATCGGTTGCGTCGGGTATCTGATGGTCGGGTGGTGGGACGACAAGCGGTGGACCTGGTTGATCCTCGGCGTGGTGGTCATCGCGGTGAACCTCGCGTTGCTGTTCACCCGATTGCGGCCGACCCCCAAGCCACGGGACTGGACCGTCGACGAGGTGCGCGAGGTCATCGCCCCCATCCACGGTGAGGTCGCCCAGATACGCACGCTGCGCCGTCGGGACCGCGGGCTGGGTCTCGCGCAGGCCGTGGAACTGGTGCGCGCGGCGAACGGGACCGAGGAGTAGGGCCGAGGCTCAGGCCGCGGGGCTCTGCTGATCGGCGAACTGGGTGCGGTACAGCTCCGCGTAGCGACCGTCCGCGGCGAGCAACGCGGGGTGGGTGCCGCGTTCGACGATGCGCCCCTCTTCGAGCACCAGGATCTGATCGGCGGACCGGATGGTCGAGAGACGGTGCGCGATGACGATCGACGTACGGCCGACGAGTGCCTCGGCCAACGCCTCCTGCACCGCGGCCTCCGACGTGGAGTCGAGATGGGCGGTCGCCTCGTCCAGCACCACCACCGACGGCGCGGCGAGTAGCAGACGCGCGATGGTCAGTCGCTGGCGTTCACCACCGGAGAGCCGGTACCCGCGTTCGCCGACCACCGTCTCGAGCCCGTCGGGCAGGTCCGCGATGAGCTCGTCGAGCCGCGCCCGACGCAGCGCCGCCCAGATGTCGTCCTCGGTCGCCGCCGGCGCGGCCAACGTCAGGTTCGCGCGCACGGTGTCGTGGAACAGGTGTCCGTCCTGGGTGACCAGTCCGACGGTGCGGTGTACCGACGCCGCGGTGAGGTCGCGTACATCCACCCCGTTCAACTCGACCGCACCGGAGTCCACGTCGTAGAGCCGCGTGACCAGTTGTGCGATGGTCGATTTGCCCGCACCGGAGCTACCCACCAGGGCGATCATCGAACCCGCCGGGGCCTCGAGATCGATGTCGTGCAGCACGGTGACACCGCCGCGGGTGTCCAGCTGGGCGACCTCCTCGAGCGACGCCAACGACACCCGGTCGGCCGACGGGTAACCGAAGGAGACACGGTCGAATCGCACCGACACCGGTCCCGGCTCGACCACCCGCGCATCCGGCTTGTCGGCGATCAACGGCCGCAGATCCAGCACCTCGAAGACGCGCTCGAAACTGACCAGGGCGCTCATGATCTCGACCCGAGCGTTGGCCAGGGCGGTGAGCGGTGCGTACATCCGAGTCAGCAGCAGGGCCAGGGACACCACCGCACCCGCGGACAGGTGTTGATGGGCGGCGAGCCACCCGCCGAGCCCGTAGACCAGCGCCAGTGCGAGCGCCGAGACCAGGGTCAGCGCCGTCATGAACACGGCCTGCACCATGGCGCGACGCACCCCGATGTCCCGGACGCGATCGGCGCGTTCGGCGAACTCGCGGGACTCGACGTCGGGGCGTCCGAACAGTTTCACCAGTGTCGCCCCGGGCGCGGAGAACCGTTCGGTCATCTGTGTCGACATACGGGCGTTGTGTTCGGCGGCCTCCCGAGAGAGTGCGGCCATCCGTTTGCCCATCCGCCGTGCGGGCAGCACGAACACCGGCAGCAACACCAGGGTCAGCAGGGTGATCGGCCAGCTGATCACCAACATCACACCGAGGGTCAGCAGCAGCGTGACCATATTGGAGACCACGCCGGAGAGGGTGTCGGAGAAGGCCCGTTGCGCGCCGATGACGTCGTTGTTGAGCCGACTGACCAGCGCGCCGGTCCGGGTGCGGGTGAAGAAGGCGACCGGCATCTGTTGCACGTGGTCGAACACCGACCGTCGCAGATCCAGGATCAGTCCCTCGCCGATGTGCGCCGAGTACCAGCGGGTCAACACGCTCGATCCGGCCTCGATGAGGGCGATCGCGGCGATGACGAGGGACAACCAGACGATCGTGGCCGCCGGTCCACCCGCGGTGATCAGGTTGACCACTCGACCGGCCAGCAACGGCGTGACCACGGTGAGAAGCGCGGTGACCACCGACAGGGTGAGGAACAGGAGGATTCGTCGTCGGTGCGGGCGGGCGAAAGCACCGATGCGCCGCAGGGTGCTGCGGCGGTCCCGGTGTAACCGGGTCTCCTCCGGCGCGGTCATCGACTTGTACATCGTGTCCCACGCAACTGCTTGCATGCTCATACAAGTGACAGTAAGTCCTCAACCAACGTTGAGGTCCAGTCTTTTCTCCGAGGGTGAACGCCCTCCCGCGGTGCCGACCCGATGCGCGACGGTCAGAGAAAACCGACGGGCCTGCGGTCGGACCCGACGGCGGGGGTAGGATCGTTGCCGATGCCCTTGTCGAGTAGTTCGGCGTACACGTCGCGGAAGTCGACGGTGGACTTGAGGTCACCGTCGTCGAGATCCGTCAGACTCGGCTCGTCACCGTAGAAGCCGCCCCGCACCGGCGTGCCTGCCACGAAGACCGGGCCCGCCGTGCCGTGGTCGGTGCCCTGTGAAGCGTTGGCCTTGACCCGCCGTCCGAACTCGGAATACGCCATCAGCACCACGTCCCGTCCGCGGGGATCGCTCGCCATGTCGGTGAGAAACGCCGAGACCGCCTTGTCGAATTCACCGAGCAACCGCTCCTGGGTCTCACGTTCGTCGGCGTGGGTGTCGAATCCACCGATGGTCACCGAGTACACCTTGGTCGGCACCCCGGCTTTGACGCACCGTCCCACGGTCTGCAGCTGTTCGCTCAGTGAGTCGCCTGCTTTCTCCGCGCTGCCTGCGGGCTGCGCGGTCACCACCGGGCCGAAGGTGGCGGCCGCGGCCTTCTCCGCGTCGTAGGAGCGGCAGACCGCGGACTCCGCGGCGGTGTCCGACCCGGCGGGTTGCCCCATCGCCGACAGCGTGGCGACCGCCGACGCGGGCATCCGATGCCCGGTGGTGTTCAGCGCTGCGGCCGTGGACTTCTCGCCTATGGCCAACATGGGCAGCACCGGGCCGACGTTGACCGCGCGCAACGGATCGTCACCGGTCGCGTCGAGCCATCGACCCACCCATCCGGTGTGGACTGCCGAGGCGGGTGTCGCGGTCTGCCAGATGTCCATGGAGCGGAAGTGGCTGTGGTCGGGGTTGGGGTACCCGACGCCGCGGACCACTGCCAATGACCCCTTCTTCCACTGGTCCGCCAAACCGGTCATCGCCGGGTTGAGGGCCAGTGTGTCGTCGAGGTGCAGAACCTTGTCCGGGTCGTAGGCCAGCTCGGCCCGGTTGTCGTGGTATGCGTTGTCCGCGTACGGGATCAGGGTGTTGATGCCGTCGTTGCCGCCATACATGGTGACCAGCACCACCACACCGTCACCGACGGCGCGCGGTCGATCCGCCGCCGCCGAGGTGAGCTCGTCGACGGTCACCGTGGTCACGCCGCCGACCACCCCGAGGGCCGCGAGCACTCCGGACCCCAGGAGGAACCGCCGGCGATCGATGATGGGTGTACGCATGCTGACTCCCGTTCAGGCGGTGAGATATTCGGGGCTGTTGAGAGCAATGGCGGTGAGGGTGGGTGGATCGCCGACGTGCGGTTTCAGTACCGAGACCGTTCGGTCGGAGAACGCGCCGACACCGAGCAGATGCGCCGCGGCATCGATCCGGTCGCCGGGTGCGGCGTCGACCACCGTCGTCACCTGCGGTCGCTTCGTGAGTTTCGTCGCTGTGGCCCAGCGGGTCTCGGCGCCCGCGGTGGACAGCCAGGCCTGACCGCCCGGCCACCCCCCGACGCTGGGCGGACGGAACGGCAGTTGCCCCAGCTTGCGCAGGGTGCCGGTCATCGATGTGAGGTCGCGGGTGTCCACATGCGGGCTCAGTGCGCGGGTCGCGCCGACCACCCAGTCGACCGGTGACATCACGATGGAGCTGTTCGGTGTCGCGAACTCGGGGTCGGTGACGATGCCGGTGATCAGCGCCCGCAGGTCACGGCGCGGCCCGTAGGCCGTGGTGAGGCGTTGCAGCGCAGCGTTCGACGGCGCGGAGGTGCTCGCGAGTTGTTGCCACCAGCGGGTCGCGACGTATCCCTCCGACGCGGGGTGATCCAGCACCGCGTCGCAGAAACCACCCGCGTCGAGGTTGCCGGTCACGCCGAGAACCGTCTTGGACCCGCTGTCGTGTTTGCGGTCGACCAGTGTGGTGGAACCATCGGCATCGGTCCGCCATCCGGTCAGTGCCCTGGCCCCCTCCCGGACGTCGTTCTCGGTGTAGCCGTTGCCGTGCCCGAGCGCGAACAACTCCATGAACTCTCGGGCCAGGTTCTCGTTGGGGGAGTCCTTGACGTTCTTCGAGCCGTCCAGCCACTGCAACATCGCGGCGTCGGTGAGCATGGCGTAGGCGAGTGGGCGGAACTCGCCGAGTCCCATGCTGCGCAGCTTCTCGTTCTGGGCCAACATCGCCTGTGCGCTGCGGACCTTGCCCAGCGATGTCGCGAAGTGGTTGTGCCACAGGAAGGTGAGCTTTTCCGTGGTCGGGTGCTGCGCGGCGACCATCCGGTGGATCCACCAGGTGGTCACCACCTTCTGCTGTTCGGCGATCTGTGCTCGGGCCTTCTTGCGCTCGTCCGCGGACGCCTGTTTACCCGCGGGCGTCAGGTGTGGCAATGACGGTGCGGGGGTGGCCGCGACCCCCTGATCGTCGCGGGTGGGCGCCAACGCCTCGGCGACATATGCGGCCACCCCGCGGCCGACGGCCGCATCCACGTCAACGCCCGTGGCCCCGAAGCCGAGACGACGAACCACCCGAGCGGTCGTCATCCACTCAGCGGATTGGCTCATGCCACCCAGTCTGCGGTCGGTGGATGTTGCCGGGCCAGCGTCATGGGTGGACCTTAAGAACGTCTTCAGGTGGGTGCCCGGCGACGCGCGGCTGGCACAATCGCTGCGGTGGATGCCGCAGTGCTGCTGGTCGAGGACTCGACGCCGATCCGGGTGGCCATCGCCACCGCGTTGGCCGGCGCCGGATGCACCGTGTTGGCCCGCGAGGACGGTGACCGGCTCGACCGCGACCTCGACGAGTTCCGCCCCGACGTGGTGCTGCTCGATGTGATGCTTCCCGGCACCGACGGTTTCGGGTTGTTGGAGACGGTCCGGGTGCGCAGCGACGCAGGCATCCTGATGGTGACGGCGCGTGATGCGGTGGCCGACCGACTCCGCGGGTTGACCGACGGCGCCGACGACTACATCACCAAGCCTTTCGAGATGGCGGAGCTGGTGGCGCGCGTGCACGCGGTGCTGCGCCGCCGCGGCCGCACCGCGACCACGATCCGGATCGACGACCTGGTGATCGACCCGGACGCCGCGGTGGTGATGCGTGCCGGGAACACCGTCGCGCTCACGGCCACCGAGTTCCGGATGCTCACCTTCCTGGCGCAACGTCGGGGCCGGGTGCTGACCAAGACGCAGATCCTCACCGCGGTATGGGGTTACGAACACTACGATCCGAATCTGGTGGAGGTCCACGTCAGCGCGTTGCGTCGCAAACTCGAAGAACACGGCCCGCGGTTGCTGCACACCGAACGCGGGATCGGCTACACCCTCGACGTGGCCCGGTCGTGACCGTACCGGCGTCGCGCTTCCGCACCCGGTCGCTGCGCGCCCGGGTCGTCGCCGTCGCGGTGGGGGTGCTGGCGGTGGTGCTGGTGGCGATCGTCGCGATCACCGCGAGCCTGTTCACCGTGTCGGCGCACCACGACGTGAACAACCTGCTCGCCGATCGGGCGGCCTACGCCCAACAGTTGGCGAAGACCGCGGGCTCACCGCAGATCTTCATCAACCGGCTCGACGGTCACTCGGTGCGTGCCCAACTGACCCTGTCCGACGGGACCGTGGTGGGGCGGGCGTTGCCACCCGCCGACAGCGAGGCGCGACGCACGGTGCGACTGCGGGCGGGTCGACCCTGGTCGAGCGACGCGGTGGTGGTCCTATCGGTGGACAACAAGCTGGTCGACCGCCTGCAGGGCGAACTGATGTGGGGCCTGGGGATCACCGGGGTGGGCGCGCTGGTGGTGACCGCGCTGCTGCTGCTGGTCGGGGTCCGCTACGCGCTGGCCCCGTTGGACGCGATGACCGCGCTGGCGAGATCGATCAGCCGCGGCCGTCGTGGAGAGCGACTGTCGCCGCGCCGGTCGGACACCGAACTGGGTCGCACGGCGGCGGCCTTCGACGACATGCTGGATTCGTTGGAGGGGGCCGAGGCCCGGGAGCGTGCCGCCCAGCAGTCGGTGCGACGCTTCGTCGCCGACGCCGCTCATGAGTTGCGCACCCCCATCGCCGGTGTGCAGGCGGTCGCAGAGACGTTGTTGCAACAGCGGCATGACGCTCCGGTCGCCGACCGGGAACAGCTGTACGTGCTGCTGATCGAGGAGGCGCGGCGCGCGGGCAGACTGGTCGACGACATGGTCGACATGGCCCGCATCGACGCCGGGCTCACGTTGAGCCCGCGCCCGACGGACCTGTTCGCGCTGGCCACCGAGCAGGTCACCCGCGCGTCGTTGTTGCATCCGCAGGTGCGGGTGGGCATCGACGGTGCACCGGTGCGGGTGGTGGCCGATCCGGGCCGGATCAGCCAGATCATCGCCAACCTGGTGGACAACGCCTGTCAGGCCACCCCGCCCGAGGGCGCGGTACAGGTGACGGTCGGCGCCTCCGACGGTTGGGCGCATGTGATCGTCGCCGACACCGGACCGGGTGTTCCCGAGGCCGACCGCGCGCGCATCTTCGAGCGGTTG
Organism: Williamsia sterculiae; assembly: GCF_900156495.1. GTDB lineage: Bacteria > Actinomycetota > Actinomycetes > Mycobacteriales > Mycobacteriaceae > Williamsia_B > Williamsia_B sterculiae. The sequence goes on along the minus strand of NZ_FTNT01000004.1, from coordinate 138,140 downwards.
GTCCGCCTCGATCACTCCCGTGATCGCCGCACCGGTGGGTCCGGGCTCGGATTGGCGCTCGCCCGGGGATTGGCGCGCGCGCACGGCGGTGACGTCGTGTACGCGGCCGGCGCCGAGCACCCCGGTGCGGTGTTCCGTCTCGATCTGCCCGGACCGGTCGCTCGGTCGGTGGAGGGTTAGGTTGGATGGGGAAGCAGATCACGGCAGCGATCCCCTCGGGACAGGAGTAGGCAGTGGCGGTAGGACTGAAGCTCGGATACAAGGCGTCGGCCGAACAGTTCGATCCCCGCGAGCTGGTGGAGATCGCGGTGTCCGCGGAGGAGTACGGGATGGACTCCGTCGCCGTCAGCGACCACTTCCAGCCGTGGCGACACAACGGTGGGCACGCCCCGTTCTCATTGGCCTGGATGGCCGCGGTCGGAGAGCGCACCTCGCGGGTGCAGATCGGTACCTCGGTTATGACCCCGACCTTCCGCTACAACCCCGCGGTGATCGCTCAGGCCTTCGCCTCGATGGCGTGTCTGTACCCCGGCCGCATCATGCTGGGGGTGGGTACCGGTGAGGCGCTCAACGAATACGCCACCGGATTCCAGGGTGAGTGGCCGGAGTTCAAGGAGCGCTTCGCCCGGTTACGCGAGGCCGTCCGCCTGATGCGCGAACTGTGGACCGGTGACGAGGTGAACTTCGACGGCGAGTACTACCACACCCAGGGCGCCTATATGTACGACGTCCCCTCTGACCCGGTGCCGGTCTACATCGCCGCGGGCGGCCCGGTGGTCGCCCGGTACGCAGGACGTTCGGGCGACGGTTTCATCTGCACCTCGGGCAAGGGAATGGAGCTGTACACCGAGAAGCTCATCCCGGCCGTCGAGGAGGGTGCGGAGAAGGCGGGCCGCGACGTGGCCGACATCGACAAGATGATCGAGATCAAGATCTCCTACGATCCGGATCCCGATCTGGCCCTGGAGAACACCCGGTTCTGGGCTCCGTTGTCGCTGACGCAGGAACAGAAGCACAGCGTGAACTCGTCGACCGAGATGGAGCGCCTGGCCGACGAACTGCCCATCGAGCAGGTGGCCAAGCGGTGGATCGTGGCGTCGGATCCCGACCAGGCGGTGGAGGCGGTCAAGCAGTACACCGACGCCGGGCTGAATCACCTGGTGTTCCACGCGCCCGGTCACGACCAGCAGCGCTTCCTGGAGAACTTCCAGCGTGACCTGGAGCCGCGACTGCGCAAGCTGTCGGTGGGTTAGCGGTCACGCGGCTGCCCGCGCGCGCAGCAACTCGACCGCGCGTATCACTCGCGACGGGTCACGCGGCTGCCCGCGCGCGCAGCAACTCGACCGCGCGTATCACTCGCGACGGGTCACGCGGCTGCCCGCGCGCGCAGCAACTCGACCGCGCGTATCACTCGCGACGGGTCACGCGGCTGCCCGCGCGCGCAGCAACTCGACCGCGCGTATCACAGTGGGGTTGTCGGGACAGCGGTCGCTGACCCGCAACGCGACGTGGCGCATGGGCGTCGGATCGACGAGCGGTACCGCGCGTACCGAAGGCGGCAGCTGCCCGAGGCCGAGTCGGGGGATCACCGTCACGCCGACGCCCTCGGCGACGAAGCGAACCGCCGTCGGATAGTCGTAAGTCTGTACCCGGAACGACGGACTGAAACCGACTGTCGCGCACGCCGCCAATACGTTCTCCCGGCAGGGACCGCGCGCGGCGTCATTGTCGACCCACACCGCGTCGCGCAGATCCGAGAGCGGGATTGCCGCGCGGGCGGCGTATTCGGAGTCGGCAGGCACGACCGCGAGATAGGGCTCGTCCAGCAGTCGGATCGTTCCGGGCTCGTCATCGGAGGTGCGGGCGACGAAGATCTCGATGTCGGCCGCGGTGCTGTCCTCGCGTAGTTCGAAGAGCCGCAGGTCCATTCGGACGTCGGGGAACTCGCGGGTCAACACGGCGATGACCGGTGGGATCCATGCGGCCCCGGCCGACGAGAAGTACTCGATGGACAGGTTGCCGGTGCGACCGGATCGGAGGTCGGCGACCAGCGAGTCGACCTCGGCGATGCTGTGGAAGACGGTGGCACTGCGGTCGGCCAAGATGCGCCCGGTGTCGGTGGGCACCAACCCCCGGCCCCGCCGTTCCACCAGGGTGAGTCCGGTCTCGCGTTGCAGTGCCGCCATGTGCTGGCTGACCGCCGAGGCGGTGTACCCCAACCCGACGGCCGCGCCGGCGATGGACCCGTCGGCGATGACGGCGCGGAACACTCGGAGGCGATGGATGTCGATCACACCTGGCGACTCTACAGCGAGACTGATGTATCGGTAAGAACTATTCGCTTGTGCTTACTGCTGCGTGGAGGGCATCGTGACACACGAACCGCGAGAGGAGTGACCTGATGGTGCGTCGGATGGATGCCAGTACGGCTGCCGTGGCCGCGGCGGTGGTGACGATGCTGCTGTGGGCATCGTCGTTCGTGGTCATCCGCTTCACCGGCACGTACTTCTCACCGGGTGTGATGGCATTCTGCCGATTGTTCGTGGGGACGCTGGCGTTGGCGGTCGTCGCCGTACGCCACCGTAGTCGTCTGCCGCGCGGGCGGTCGCTGGCGTTGGTGTTGATCTACGGCGTGCTGTGGTTCGGCGCCTACACGGTGCTACTCAACTGGGCCGAGCGACATCTCGACGCCGGAACCGCGTCGCTACTGGTCAACTTCGCGCCGATCATCGTCGCCGTCGCCGCGGGACTGTTCCTCGGCGAGGGTTTCCCGCGGCCGCTGATCGTCGGGATGACCACCGCTTTCGTCGGTGTGGTCGTGATCGCCGTCGGTGGCAGCGGCGGCGGCACCAACGACCTGCTGGGCATCTCGTTGGGGCTGGTCACCGCGCTCCTCTACGCCGCAGGGGTGCTCACCCAGAAGGCGGCGCTGCGCAGTGTCGATTCGCTCACCGCCACCTGGGTCGGCTGCGCCGCAGGCATGCTCGCCACGGTCCCGTTCGCACCGTCGAGCATCGGCGAACTCGCCCACGCACCGGCATCGGCCGTCGTCGGGGTGATCTACCTCGGTGTCGGACCCACTGCGATCGCCTTCACCACCTGGGCGTTCGCGCTGACCCGTACCGATGCGGGCAAGCTGGCGGCGACGTCACTGGCGGTACCCGCACTGGCGATCCTGCTGTCGTGGCTGACCCTGGGCGAGGTGCCCACGATCTACGGTTTCGTCGGTGGGACGCTCTGTCTGGGTGGGGTCGCGATGAGTCGCCGACCACCCCGTACCGCTGCTCCCGTGGTGACCGATCACGACACCGACCCCGTTGTGCGTCCTCTCACTCCGAGTCGCGATCTCACGTGAAGCTTCCTATGGTGGGCGTCGTTCCGCGAGTCAGTGCCGACTCCTCGGCCAGTACCCGTAGAAAGCAGTTCATCGTCATGCAGTTCTTCCCGGTTCTCGTGGTGACGCAGTGCTTCGTCACCGCCACCTGGGCCCTGGTCATGATCGGCGGCTTCTTGCTGTCCCGCGTCGACGACGTCCCCTCCGAGTGATCGCGTCCCGCCTCACCACGACCGCCCGTCGCTTACCGTCTGAGCAATGGAACGAGATCGCCTGGTCGACGTCGGCGTGGGGGTCATCTCCCGATTCGGTGCCCGCGCGCTGAGCCTGACGTCCGTCGCGCGGCACGCGGGGGTGGGGCGCGCCACCGCCTACCGGATGTTCGGTGGTCGTGACGCTCTGGTCGCCGCCATCGTCGACCGTGAGGTCGCGGTGCTCAGCGTCCACCTCGGTGGCTGGGCGGCCGAGAAGGTGACGCCCGAGGACAAGGTCCGCAACCAGGTCGTCAACGTGCTCGCCTACATCCGCGAGCATCAGGCCCTGCAGTACGTACTGCGCAACGAACCCGAGGAAATCGCCGCCGCCCTGGTCTCCGGCCCCGACTCGGAGTCGCGCAGCACCGTCGTCGACCGCATCATCGACGTCTGCATGCCGACCATGGACCCGGCATTCGCAGAGGTCGCGATCCCCGATCCGCGGTCGGCCGCCGAACTCATGGTGCGCATCATCTACACCTTCATGCTGATCCCCAACACCGCGATGACCGACGAACAGCTCGCGGACGCGGTGGTCCGCGCGACCATCGGCTGAGTGGATCAGATCGGCGGCGACGCTCACAGCTTTCTCCCAGCGCGGACCCAGGGTGGGCGGAGCGCCCTCTTCCAGAGTGGGTACATCGACATCCTGAGGAGGAATGATGACCGCAGTCCTGGAGCGGCCCCGGGCCCAGTCTCCTGACAACCAACCACCGCCGTCGCGGCACCGTCGCCGGCACAGGGCGGTGCCCTGGAGTCCGTTCGCACTCGGCGGACTGCTGATCGTCACGGCCGTGCTGTATCTGTGGAAGCTGTCGGCCAGCGGATACGCCAACACCTTCTATGCGGCGGCCGCGCAGGCAGGTGCGCAGAGCTGGAAGGCATGGTTCTTCGGCGCGCTGGACTCGTCGAGTTTCATCACCGTCGACAAGCCACCTGCCTCGCTGTGGGTCACCGGTCTGTCGGTCCGCATCTTCGGGATGAACAGCTGGGCAGTGCTGGTGCCGCAGGCGTTGATGGGCGTGGCAGCGGTCGCCCTGGTCTACGCCACCATGCGCCGCATCATCGCCGACCCCCGGCAGGGTACGGTCGCCGGGCTGATCGCCGGTGCGGTGTTGGCCTTCACCCCCGCCGCGGCCCTGATGTTCCGGTTCAACAACCCGGATGCGCTCCTCGTGCTGCTCATGGTCGTCGGCGGATATGCCCTGGCGCGTGCCGTTGCGACCAATTCCGGTCGGTGGCTCGCGCTGGTCGGAGTGGCGCTCGGTTTCGCCTTCCTGACCAAGATGCTGCAGGGTCTGCTGGTGCTGCCGGCCTTCGGCCTCGCCTACCTGGTGTTCGCCAACAACGGCTGGGTCAAGCGCATCGCCCACCTGCTGATGGCCACGGCCGCGTTGATCGCGTCGGCGGGGTGGTTCGTGGTGGTCACCATGCTGGTTCCCGCATCGGCACGCCCCTACATCGGCGGTTCCACCGACAACACGTTCATGGACCTCGTCCTTGGTTACAACGGCGTCGGCCGGATCTCCGGTCAGGGCGGCGGTGGCATGGGCGGCGGCGGTCAGGCCGGTAGCTCCTTCGGCGGATCCACCGGACTGTCCCGGCTGTTCAGCTCCGAGATGGGCAACGAGATCTCCTGGCTGCTGCCGGTCGCGCTTTTCGCGCTCGCCTTCGCGCTCTACCTCATGTTCCGCAGCTTCCTGTGGTCGACGTTCGACAACGGGGTCACCCGGCGTGAGGCCGCCGGTGTCGTCGCCTGGGGTGGCTGGCTGGTCGTCACCGGGCTGGTCTTCAGTTACATGAGCGGCACCATCCACCCGTACTACACGGTGGCGCTGGCCCCGGCGATCGCGATGATGGTCGGCCTGGGCGGAGCCTTCGCCTGGCGTCGGCGTGACCACTGGGACGGCCGGATCGCGTTGGGCGCCCTGATCGGACTGGCCGCATGGTGGTCGATCGTGCTGCTGAACCGCAACGACTTCGGTCCGGTCTGGTGCCGCTGGTTGATCGGTGCAGCCGCGGGAATCGCGGTGCTCGGTGTGCTGGCCGGCAGTGTGCTGCGGCTGCGCAAGCTGGTCGCCGCGGCCGTTCTGGTGGGCGCGCTGGCCGGATTCGGTGGCACCGCGGCTTTCGGTGTCGCTACCGCGAACACCGCGCACAGCGGTTCCATCCCCACTGCGGTACAGACCTCGTCGTCGAGCGGCGGCATGGGTGGACCCGGTGGCGGTATGGGCGGTGGCCAGGGCGGCGGGACCCCGCCCGGACAGAGTCAGAGCGGCTCGAACACCTCACAGAACGGTCAGGGTCAGAACGGATCCGGCCAGAACGGCTCGGGCACGGCCAAGTCGGGGACCGCGACGTCGGGACAGCGTCCCTCGGGCGGCATGGGTGGCGGCGGAGGCATGGGCGGCAGTCAGTCCAATTCGGAACTGACCGCGCTGCTCAAGTCGACCACCACCACCTGGGCGGCCGCGACCAGCGGCTCGCAGTCCGCGGCCGGTTACGAGATCTCGACCGGAAAGGCCGTGATGGCCATCGGTGGCTGGAGCAACGACCCCGCTCCGACGCTGGCTCAGTTCATCCAGTACGTGAAGGAGGGCAAGATCGCCTACTACATCGGCGGTGGACAGGGTGGCGGCCCCGGCGGCGGCAACTCGGAGATCGCGACCTGGGTGAGCCAGCACTACACGGCCACCACGGTCGGTGGGACCACGGTATACAAGCTGATCTGATCCCACTCCCGCACGCCTGACGGCAACCGGCCTGTCCCGACCATCGCGTCGGGGCGGGCCGGTTCGTCGTGAGAGGTCAGCGGGAACTGTCCCGACCGATCCGAGTCACCCTTCACTGTTTACCGCCGACCTGGCTAGGCTGACGCCCATGGGGGCAGACACCGCAACGTCGAGCAGCATCTTTATCGCGTCCCCGGAGGGGGACACCGGGAAGTCCACCATCGCACTCGGTGTGCTGCATCTGTTGACTGCCACCGGTGGCCGGGTCGGGGTGTTCCGCCCGATCGCCCGTACGTCCGACGGTGAGCGCGATTACATCCTGGAGTTGCTCATCGAGCACGACTCCACCGATCTGCGCTACGAGGACTGCATCGGGGTCACCTACGAGGAGGTGCACAACGATCCTGAGGCGACCCTGGCCGAGATCGTCGACCGGTTCCACGCGGTACAGCAGCGGTGCGATTCGGTGCTGGTCATCGGCTCGGACTACACCGACGTGGCGAGTCCGTCGGAGCTCAGCTTCAACGCCCGGATCGCTGCGAATCTCGGCACCCCGATGTTGCTGGCTCTGAAGGCCGCCGACCGCACACCCGCCGAAGTCAAGGCGCTGGCCGAGTTGTGTCTGGTGGAGGTGCGCAATGCCCACGCCCACGCGGTGGCCCTGATCGCGAACCGGTGCGCACCCGACGAGCTCGACGCGGTGCGCGAGGCGCTGGAGTCGACGGACCTGCCCGCCTGGACCTTGCCGGAAGACCCCTTGCTCATCGCGCCGACGATGCGGGAGTTGCTCGACGAGCTCGACGGTGAGCTGTACTCCGGTGATCCGGAACTCTTGTCGCGCGAGGCGTTGCACGTGTTGGTGGGTGGGATGACCGCCGAACACATTCTCGAACGCCTGACCGAGGGAGTCGCGGTGATCGCCCCCGCGGACCGGTCGGACGTGCTCCTGGCCCTGGTGACCGCGAATGCGGCGCAGGGGTTTCCCAAGCTGAGCGGCATCATCCTCAACGGTGGTCTGCGCCCGCATCCGATGATCTCGCAACTGGTTGCCGGTCTGAAACCGTCGTTGCCGATCATCTGCTGCGAGCAGGGCACCTACGAGACCGCCCGGGCGGCGGCGCACGCTCGCGGTCGGGTGGGGGTCTCGTCGGTGCGCAAGATCGACACCGCGCTCACCTTGATGGAGGAGCATGTCGACTCGTCGTCGTTGTTGTCGAGTCTGCAGTTGTCGGTGCCGGAGGTCGTGACACCGCAGATGTTCGAGTACGAGCTCATCGCGCGGGCGAAGGGTGATCGCAAACGCATCGTCCTCCCCGAGGGCGACGATGACCGGATCCTGCGGGCAGCCGGCCGGCTGTTGCACCGCAAGGTCGCGGACCTGGTCATCCTCGGTGATCGCGACACGGTCTCGAGCAGAGCGGAAGAACTGGGTGTCGACCTGTCCGATGCCGAGGTCATCGACCCTGCCGGTTCGGATCTGTTCGACCGCTTCGTCGACGAATACGTGGAGTTGCGCAAGCACAAGGGCGTGACCAAGGACCGGGCTCAGCAGATCATGCGCGACGTGTCGTATTTCGGCACCATGATGGTCGCCGACGGACTGGCCGACGGCATGGTCTCCGGGGCCGCGCACACCACGGCGCACACCATTCGCCCGGCCTTCGAGATCATCAAGACGGTGCCCGGGGTGTCGACGGTCTCGAGTGTGTTCTTCATGTGTCTGGCCGACAAGGTGCTCGCCTACGGCGACTGTGCGATCGTGCCGGACCCCAGCGCGGAGCAACTTGCCGACATCGCCATCTCGTCGGCCACCACCGCCGAGCAGTTCGGCATCGAGGCGCGGGTTGCGTTGCTGTCGTACTCCACCGGTGAGTCCGGCAGCGGCGCCGACGTCGACAAGGTGCGTGAGGCCACGGGGTTGGTGCGCGAGCGGGCGCCCGAAGTGTCGGTGGAGGGGCCGATCCAGTACGACGCGGCGGTGGAGCCGTCCGTGGCGTCGACCAAGATGCCCGACTCGGAGGTCGCCGGTCGGGCCACCGTGTTGGTGTTCCCGGATCTGAACACCGGCAACAACACGTACAAGGCGGTGCAGCGCAGCGCGAACGCGGTTGCCATCGGGCCGGTGCTGCAGGGCCTGCGCAAACCGATCAACGACCTGTCACGTGGAGCGCTGATCTCCGACATCGTGAACACCGTTGCCATCACGGCGATCCAAGCTCAGGAGATCGAAGAATGAGCGCACCCGACGTCCGCGGTGCGGTCCTGGTCCTCAACGCGGGATCGTCGTCACTGAAGTACCAACTCCTCGAGCCGCACAGTGCCGCGGTGCTGGCCAGCGGGATCGTCGAGCGAATCGGTGACGACGATGCCGGCGCGACGCACACGGCGGGGGACGAGACCGCGGAGTTCCATGGTGCGTTGGCCGATCAGCATGCGGCGTTGGAGACCGCGCTGTCGTTGTTCCGGGAGACCGGGATCGACCTCGGGGGCGCCGGTCTGGCCGCCGTGGGGCACCGGTTGGTACACGGCGGGAAGGATTTCTACCGGCCGACATTGGTGGACGACGGGGTGGTCGACGAGATCGAGCGCATCTCCGACCTGGCGCCCCTGCACAATCCGGTCAACCTGGCGGGCATCGTGGCGATGCGAAAGCTGCTGCCCGACGTGCCGTCGGTGGCGGTGTTCGACACTGCCTTCTTCCACGATCTGCCGGCGGCGGCGTCGACATATGCGATCGACCGTGAGGTGGCGCAGCAGTACTCCATCCGGCGCTATGGATTTCACGGAACCAGCCATCAGTATGTGAGCGAGCGGGTGACGGAGTACCTGGGTCGCGACGCGACATCGGTGAACCAGATCGTGCTGCATCTGGGTAACGGTGCGTCGGCGTCGGCGATCCGTGGCGGTAAGCCCATCGACACCAGCATGGGGATGACCCCGATGGAGGGGTTGGTGATGGGTACCCGTAGCGGTGACATCGACCCCGGGGTGCTCACGTATCTGCAACGGGTCGGCGGATTCGACGCCGCAGAGGTGGACACATTGCTAAACCGCAACTCGGGTCTACGAGGGTTGTGTGGCGAGAACGACTTCCGCACGATCGACCGGCTGATCTCCGACGGGGACGACAACGCCCGGTTGGCCTACGACGTGTACATCCATCGGCTGCGCAGCTACATCGGTGCGTACCTCATCGGACTGGGCGAGGTGGATGCGATCACCTTCACCGCCGGTGTGGGTGAGAACTCTCCGACGGTGCGGGCGGATGCCCTGGACGGGTTGTCCCGATTCGGCATCCACATCGATGCGGAACGAAATACATTGCGCAGCAAAGAAGCGCGCACGATATCCACCGATGACTCGCAGGTCACGGTGCTGGTGGTGCCGACCAACGAAGAACTGGCCATTGCTCGTCAGGCTTTCGAGGTGGTGGAGGGACAGTAGGCGCCGGGTGCGGAGCTGCGCTCGTCGTCTGTGATCGAGCGACATGCAGTTCAGTACCGACAAGCACCTCTTAGAACGGTGGTGGGTCGGATTCGTCATCGTCCTTCCTCGTTCGGCGGTTGCGTTCCCGTTCGTGGTGGCGGCGGGCGTGTTTGTCTGCCAGGCGGGGGCGGCGTCTGGTGGGTTGGTGCGGTGTGGGTGGTGGGGGACCGTTCGGTGGGGCGGTGAACTCGATGTCGCCGAGCTGGGGGTGTAGGTCGTAGCCGGTGTGGGCGGGTCCGTCGACGGTGAGCCCTTCCGGGGTGGTGATGGTGACCTCCGGGCGGCCATGGTCGTCAATGGTTTGGTCGTCGAGGAATTCGGTGAATGTCTTCACCCCGTGGTGAAACGGGCACTTGAAGTTCATGTCCTCGGGTTTGGTTTGACCACCCTGGTCGGGGTTGTCGTGGTCGTATTCGGTGACGTGGTCGGCGTCGCAGCGCATCGCCGGTTGGTCACATCCGGGCCACACACAGTACTGGTCGCGCATCCACAGGAACCGGGCCAGCGCCGCAGACGGGCGGTACGGGTCGCCGGGTTGGGTTGCTGATCCACCGGTCAGTCGCCGGACGATCGCATCCGGTCGCAGCGCGAGGTCGCGGATGTGCTCGGCGGAGATGACGCCATACCCGGGCATGAACCCCGGCTTTCCGCCGTGCTTGAGGTGGGTGGTGGTGGTGTCGGCGACGACGTGGATCACCACCGAGGTGCCCGGCCCGGTCGGGGTGGCATCCCAACCCTGGGCTGCGGCGCAGTCCGGGTCCCCACACAAACATTCCCACGGCACACCGGTGGTCAATGCGACCAGCGCGTCCGACCGCCGCGCTGCCTTCGTGCGCGGATCGTTGGCACACACGTGGTCGGCGGCGGCGTGCACCCGCTGCGCCAACAACAGGGTGTTCTCCGCAGTCATCGACGCCCCCACCACACCCATGCCGTCGGCGTCGTTCTCGGTCCAGAACGCGCGGGCGTCCTTGGCGACCTGCCGGCGTTCACGCACCCCGTCGGGGTCGTGGGTGTACACGATCCGGTCGACCATGTCGCGTAACCGGTTCGTCGACCACGAACCCCTGCGTCGCAAACACTCGGCGATTGCCGCATCCACCATGGCCGCGATGGTCTCGTCGGTGATCAGGTCGGTGCGGGACACGATGGTGCGGATGTGTTGTGGGGCGACTGCCCCGTCGCGCAGGCACAGCAACACCTGCGGCAGTCGGTCACGTAGTGCGACCGCCCGCGCCAGCAAGCCTTCGGCGGACACCTGCGCGATCGACAACACCGTCGCGATACGGGTGGCACACAACGCGGTCGAGTCGATCATCCGGTAGTCGGTGAGCACCTCCTCACCGACCAGTTGGGTATGCAGTTCGGCGGCAAGCCGATACCGCTGCCATTCCAGGAACGACTGCCCCGCGGTGGCGTGTGCCAGCTCGGTGAGCAGATCGTTGACCGGGACCCCATCGACGTCGCCGAGCAGCCCGAATGCTGCCGGTGACTCACCCGCCCAACGACTCTCGATCATAGGTTCGATTGTAGAGACGGGGTACGACAATCTCTCTGCCGTTGCGTCCGGCCCGCAGCGGAAGGCAGGCGGGACCCAGAGCGGTCCAAACCCCCATCGGCCCGCCCGGTTCCCGCCAAGAACTCACATACGGCTCAGAGGTCCGTGTGGACTGGTCACGGTCCCTTGCGGAGGTCGGCGAGGAGCGCATCCACCTCGGAGGGAGTCCTGAGCGTGTAGGTGCGTGCCCGGGTGTTTCGATGTGCGGCCGCGGTGATGCGGGGAAGACTGTCACGTCGATAGCGGACAAGCCAGCGCCAGAAGTCCCAGGTTTCGCGGGACCGGTACAGGGCGCGTGGCACGCAGATCCGGAGTGGAAAGTCGAGGATGATGATGGTGTCTGCGCGAGCAAGCCGGAGGGCGAGTTGGCGATCGTGATCGCCGAGGTCGCCGTCGATTATCCAGTGTTCGTGTGCGATCAGTCGCTGGTGAGTGCGCTGCCAGGCCTCGGGCGGAGTTGGTGTCGGACCTGGTTGCCAGAACAGCGCGTCGAGCTCGATGAGTGGCACATCGAGTAGCCCCGCGAGTTGTACGGCCAGAGTCGACTTTCCCGCAGCGCCGCGGCTCAGGACTGCGATGCGTTTCATACAACCCCTCTGACGATCGGTCCTCGATCCGTCCTCATTGTGCGGCACATCGTGGCCGGAAAGCCGGATCCAACTGTCTGCGTTCCGCGACTGGATCTGCAAGACCCCACCGACCTGACGGACTACCCTCCGTGCATGGGGCACCGATCGCGTCAGGCCCGCGTCGCGGACATCCGCGACATCGCGATGTCCATGCCGCACGTCACCGAGTTACCCGGGTCGCAGGGCAAGCCCGTCTTCCAGGTCGGCGGTCGCTCGTTCGTCTTCTTCCGCAACCCACGACCCGACGCCGTCGATCCGGACACCGGTGAGCGATACCCGGACGTGGTCGTGTTCTGGACGCCGTCGGAGGCGGACAAACAGGCGCTGATCCAGGACGACGACCTGCCGTTCTTCACCACGCCGCACTTCGACGGACACCTGTCCGTGCTGCTCCGGGCCTCTCGGGTCGGTGAGTTGTCCCTACGGGAACTGACCGAGATCATTCAGGACGCGTGGCTGTCGCGTGCGTCGGGCGCACGAGCCCGAAACTGGCTCGCGGCGCAGGGGTTCGACGAGAGTACTTGAACCCGTGCCGCTCAGAACAACGTCTGCGGCCGGATGACGTTCGCCAGATCGATGAGGTTGAATCGCAGGGTGCGATCCACGGTGGCGCGGGCCAACGTCCGCAGGGAGTGCTCGGTACCCACGCGGAGACCGTGTTCGGTGAACGGGTAGCCCAGCAATTCTCCACGCGAACGCTCAGCCGCGGGTTGCGAGCGCACCCAGTTCAGTGCCGTGCCCAGCACCATGATCGCCAACCGCGGTTTCCGCGGTTCGGTGTCGGGCATCTTCTCCAGGCGTAATGCTGCCTCGCGCAACTGCTCTTCGGTCACGGTCGACGGCTCGCGTCCGTGGACCAGCGCCAACACCGCCGTGCAGTTCGCCGTGTTGTAGTGCCTGCTCGTCGCGGGGACGTCGTCCAGCGCCGCGATGGTGCCCTCGATGTCCCCGTTCGCGAACAACATCCGCCCCAGTCCGAACGCCGCGGTGACGATCGCCCGGTCGGTCTGCCAGAGCACGCGGTACTGCTCCTCGGCGACGGCGTTCCACTCATCGGCGCCGCTGTCCGGGTCCCGACCGAAACCGCTGTCCTCGTCGAGCCACCGACCGATGAGTTCGGCGGTGGCCGCGACCGCGAGTTTGGGGGCGATCTCGCCCGGCATCGCCGTCAGCACCTTGCCGAATCGCTTGTACGCCAGTTCCGGTTCGGAGTTCATCAGGGCGCAGATCCCCAGGAACCATTGCAGGCGCCACGATTTTCCGTAGTGCCGGGCGGTCTCGTCGAGCAGCCCCAGCGCGGTGTCCACATCCCCGAGCTCGATGTGCGCGCGTGCCTCGGCGAGGTCGACCTCCAGAGACGGGTGGTCGTCGGCGGGGTCGGAGCCGATCAGCGACGACAACCCGTTCTGTTTGGCCGACTGGATCGAGTCCAACGTCTGTTGCGGCTCCGACAACACGGCCGACTGCAACAAGCCGGCGGCAGGGTCGGCCCGATCGATGAGCGGGACCGGCAACGCCGCCACGATCGCGCTCGGCTCCAACGTCGACGCGGGGCGGCGGGCGTCGAAGAAGTCGTCGACGGGGGCGAGCATGAGCTCGGTGCCGAACGTGGTGCGCTGTGGGGTGAACACGGACGATAGTGCGGGACGCGGGATCCCGGTTCGCGAGGCCACGGTCTCGCGCAGCACGTTCATCAGCTGGGTGATCATCTCGTCGGCACCGGCGAACCGGTGGTCCGGATCGAGATCGGTTGCTCGGCTGAGCAATCGATGGAAGGACGGATTGTCCGCGAGGAGCGGCGCATCCTCCGGATTCGGCAGACCGTCGATGTAGCGGCCGCCCGACATCGGCATCGGCAGCGTCAGCACCGCCAGCGTGCGGCCCACGCTGTAGATGTCGGTGGCGACCTGTGGTCCGGTCTTCACGATCTCCGGTGCCTGGAAACCCGGTGTGCCGTACAGGTGTCCGTACCCGTTGATCGCCGACACCGCACCCATGTCGATCAACTTGACCTCGTCGCCGCCGACCATGATGTTGTCGGGCTTCACGTCGTTGTAGACCAGCCCCTGGCTGTGTAGATACCCCAGCGCGGGCAACACCTCCAGGATGTAGGCGATGGCCGGTTCCACCGGCAGCTGTGTGTGCGCGCCCTCGGCGGTGGTCATCTCCTTGAGGGTCGAGCCTCCGATGTACTCCATGACGATGTACCCGAAGATGGTGCCGTCGTCGGTCACGTGCTCGACGAAGTTGTAGATCTTGACGATGCCCGGATGCGACACCGAGGCGAGGAACTGTCGCTCGGCCACCGCGACCGCTTGCGCCTCCGCATCGGTCGAGTTGAGCAGCCCCTTGAGCACCACCGGACGATCGGACACGTTGCGGTCGATGGCGAGGTAGATCCAACCCATGCCGCCGTGGGCGATGGCACCGGCGATCTCGTACTGATCCGCGACCATCGTCCCCGGGCCGAGCCCGGGGACGAACGAGTAATGGGCCCCGCAGTGCCGGCACTCCCCGGTCAGCGGACCCGCGCCGGCACCCGATCCACGACCCGCGGGCCGTCCGCAGTTCCAACAGTTGCGTTTGCTCTCCGCGATGACGGGGTCGGTCATCACGGCGTCCTCGGGCCGGATGTCGTGGATTCGCGGCAGTTCGACGAGTCCACCCGCGAACCGCGGATTCCGTCGGCCGGTCGCCACGCTGCGCTCCGACCAGACCGTCGACGACGAGCCGGTGGACACCTCGGGGTGACGATCGGTGGTCACCACCGACGGGACGGTCCCGAGATCGAGATCGGCACGTGAGACCGCGGCGGTGTTGACGCCCTCGTCCTCATCCGACCCGTCCGCGCCCTGAGGTTCATCGGTGTCCTGAGGAGGCGACCGGATCAGCCAGCGGGTGCCGACCGTGGTGTCGTCCCAGTCCACCTGGCGATTGGCACCGCGCCGCACCGAACCGGCCGAGGGTGCGTCCCGCACGTCACCGGTGTCGTCGCCATCGAGACCGAGATCCGTCCGGGGCACGGCCTGGGTCCCGATGTCGCCGTCGTTCGCATCGTCGCCATCGCGTGGATGACCCCGCTCGGTGTCGTCGCCCATTCCGCCTCCCTTCCTCGTCGGTCCGCCGGTCCGCGTCGATCCCCGTACCCGTCAGTCGCGGTAACTGGGTTGCGGCGGGTAGTACACGGGGCCAAGGATCGACAGCCAGCGGTTGTAGATCTCCAACCATCGACCGTTGGCCCGGATGGTCTGTAGGACACCGTTGACGAACCGGACCAGGTCGGTCTGGTCCTTGTTGACGCCGATGCCGTACGGCTCCGACCCCATACTCGCACCCACCACGTGTGCGTACGGGTCCTGTGCGGCGAGACCGGCGAGAATCGCGTCATCGGTCGACACCGCATCGACCTGCCCCTGCTGCAACACCACCAGGCAGTCCGCCTCGGTCGACACAGTCTCGACGTGCGCCGCGGGAGCCTGCTGCTGCAGTCGCGCGATGGAGGTGCTGCCCCTCGCCGCACACACTCGCTTACCCGCGAGGTCGCCGATTCCCTGGATGTCGGAGGTCCGCAGCGCCAGGATGCGTTGCGAAGCCTCGTAATACACAGTGGAGAAGGCGATCTTCTGGACCCTGTCGCAGGTGATCGACAGGGTCTTCACCACGATGTCCACGTCGCGGTTCTGCAGACTGGAGATCCGCTCACCCGGATTGAGGATGCGGTATTCCACGCGTTCCGGATCGCCGAAGATCGCCCGCGCCACCTCCTTGGCGATGTCGACGTCGAAGCCCTGGATCGTCCCGCTGATCGGGTCGCGGAAGCTGAACGGATTGCTGCCGACGTCGAGTCCGACGATCAACCGCCCGCGGGCGGCGATCGAGGCCATCGTGGTGTTGGGCGGCATCCTGTTCACCTCGGGCATCGGACCGGGGGTCAAGCTCGCGGTCGCGTCGCCGCAACCCTCGTCGGTGCTCAACGGCTCGGGGGTGGCCGTGGTCGACAGACCCGCGGGTTCGGGCTGCCGAGCCGACGCCGACGGCGGTGGGCTCGGCGGTGCGGTGGCGTGTACGCACGCCGTCGTCATGGCCAGCACCGCGACCAGTACGGCGACCCACATCGCGCGGGCCCTCATCGGTACTCCCGGATCCGCGGGAACATGCCTGCGACCGTGGCGACCGCGGCCACCAGCAGGAGGGCAAGCACTCCGGTCCCGGCGAACCCGAGCACCACCCGCGCGGTGGTCAGATCGTCGCGCAGAGTGGTACGGGTCTGTGTGATGCCGTCGGTCAGCGCCGCGTCGAGAGCCCCGTACGCGACGGCGCTGCCGTCCGGGCTGTTGCCCACCGCGATCGCGGTGGCACCGGAGAAATCACCGGCGGCGGTGCGTTGGACGGTAGTGGTGTGCGCCTGCTGCCAGGTGATGAGCGCCGACTGCGCCTTGACGATGGCGTCGGTGACGGTGTCCTTGTTGTCGCCGTCGGGGCCGAAGCTGTCCAGGGTCTGTTTGATCTGTGCCGCCGACGAGGCGAAGTCCGACTCGAGCGCGTTGGAATCACCCCGTCGCACCAACGACAGTGTCTCGTCCGACCGCGCCTTCTGGGTCAGGATGCGGGCGTGGGTGAGGTCGCGGAGAGGTCCGGCGCCCTTGTTCTCGGCGCTGCTGGTGTACCCCACGGACAACAGTCCGGCGATCAGCAGCCAGAGCATGGACACCACCACGCACGCCGTGGCCACGAGAAGCCCCAGATTCAACCGCCGTCGGGTCCGTCGGGCGAGGTAACGGCTGGTCAGCAGCAGTATCGCCAACATCAGCGTGATGACCACGTAGACCGCCCACGGAGGGGTCTTGAATCGGTTCTGCGGGTCGCTGATCGCCTGCGACCGCTTCTCGTAGAGCCGTTCCGCGGCCGGCAGCACACTGGTCTGCATGAGACTCGACGCCTCACCGAGGTACGCCGAGCCCACCGGATTGCCCAACCGGTTGTTGACCCGCGCCGACTCGATCAACCCGGCGTACACGGGTATCTGTTCGGAGAGCAGGTTGAGGTCGGCGCGGACCTGTTCGTTCTCGTTCGACGTGCCCGCCGCCGCCGCGATCAGCGCCTGCGACGCGGTGGCCAGCGCATCGTTGTATCGCGTGCGCAGCGACTGCGGTTCCAGACCGCCCGAGGTGAAAGCGGTGTTGGCGGTGGCGTCGGCGATGGACAGCGAACTGTAGAGGACTTGGGCCGACTCCGCGATGGGTTCGGTGTCGTCGATCGTCTCGGTCAGTGCCGCGGTGCGGTTGTCCAACACCGTCGAGGCGTACCAACCACTGAGAACCGCCACCACCACCAGCACGGTGGTGATCATGAACAGCTTGCCGGGACTGGTGGCCGCCAGCTTGCGGAGCGACGGAAGCGGGGAGTGGGCGCGCTCCCTGGCCAGCGCCAACAACTCGTTGCGGGTCGCCGGGGATTGACGTGGATAACGCGTCGGGGTCGGAGCGCGCCGCAGCAACGAGCGCATGGAAGACGCGTCGCCAGTCACCGTATCCCCTCCGCGGCGCGCGATTGCGCCGCAGTTGCGAGCCTATCCCTCCAGCTTCGTCGCCGTTGACCTCTCTGTCGGTGTTTCCGTCGGCGCCGTTACCCGGTCACGGGACCCCGCGGTCCGATCCATCGGATGACGGGTTGGATACCGTGGGGCGAGGATCCGGGGAGGTGATCGGCGGACATGCGCGGTGACGGCGACGGGTGGGTCTTCGAACCCGATGGCAGTCGGCACTGGGGTGTACACGGTGCGGCCGGGCTGCTGCTGCGGGCTCCGAGGGACGATGACTGGTTGGTGCTGTTGCAGCACCGTGCGCTCTGGAGCCACCAGGGCGGGACCTGGGCACTGCCCGGTGGGGCCCGCGACTCGCATGAGTCGGCGGTCGACACCGCTGTCCGCGAGGCGGCCGAGGAGGCGGGCATCGCGGGCGATCGACTGACGGTCCGTACCGAGCTGGTCACGCTCAGTGCGGTCAGCGGGTGGACCTACACCACGGTCATCGCCGACGTGCCGGAGACGGTCGCGACGGTGGTGAACCCGGAGTCGGTGGAGTTGCGCTGGGTGCCCGTCGCCGACGTCGGTGCGCTGCCGCTGCATCCGGCGTTCGCGGCGAGCTGGGACCGGTTGCGGCGCTGCTGCGGTGAGTTGTGATGCGGCGCTGACAACGGGTGGGGGTACAGTCGCACCTCGTGTCCTTGCCCAAGGTGATCGTCGACCGGTTCCCCGCGCCGATGCTGGAGTTCCTGGTCCGGTGGGCGGGCTTCCTGCGGTTCGCGGTGGTCGGCGGCATCACCTTCGTGTTGACCACGGTGTTGTTCTTCGTGCTCAAGCTGACCGCCCTGCACGGCAAGCCGGTCACCGCGTTCGTCATCGCGACCCTGGTCGCGACGGTGGTGTCCTACGTGCTCAACCGGGAGTGGTCCTTCTCCGACCGTGGTGGCCGGCAGACCCGGCACGAGGCGGCCCTGTTCTTCCTGGTCTCGGCGATAGCCCTCGGGGTGACGCAGATTCCGCTCGCGGTGTCGAGCTACATCTTCGACCTGCGGGTTCCGCACGTCTCACAGAGCGCGGAGAACCTCGCCGACTTCATCAGCGGGTCCGTACTGGGGACACTGCTGGCCACGGCCTTCCGGTGGTGGGCGTTCCGCCGCTGGGTGTTCCCGGAACTGCGCGACCAGCCCACCGACCGGCCCGACGACGTGGTCACCGACGTCCGCGACCGCTGAGGGTCTCGCCTCAGGCAGCCTGCGCGAAACGATTCACCCCGGCGATCAGCGCGTCGACGCTCGCCGCCGCGCTGTCGGCACCCTGACCCATCGACCACAGCCGACGACCGTTGCGTTCGCAGCCCAGGAAGGTGATGACACCGTCGATGGTGGTCCGTTGGTGCAGGGCGACGATGTCCAGGCCCACGCCGATCCGATGCAGGATGGCCGACATGGCGGCGATCGGTCCGGAGGCCCGTTCGTCGACCGCGACGATCTCGTCACCACAACCGAGGGTGGCGCGGTAATCGCAGAGGTCGTCCGGTCCCGCGGTCGCCGACCAACTACCCAGCCGATACGGTCCGGACGCGCGGTACACCGCGGCGAACGATTCCCAGCTCAGACCGGCCGCCTCGGAACGCAGTGCGGCCGGTAGCGGAGATCCGTGACGGTCGACGAAGGGGTCGGCGGTCGACAGCTCAGGCAGCGGAGTGTCATGGGCGGTGGAGCAGTGCAATGTGTTCATCTCGTCGGTTCCTGATGGAAGGTCTTCCGGGCTGTTCGCAGTGAGCAAACGGAAGGTGACCGACAACTTTCGACGACCCGCAGCGGGGGGTCGGTCGATTCAGACCCCGCGGCGGCCTTGTACTACGAGTCGGCGAACGACGAGAATTCGTTTCATGATGGGACCACGTTAGAGGGCCGTGTCATCGGTGGCAACACCCGATCGCAGTCCCGCCGCGGCGGTTCGCGGGTCCGCGGCGGCGGTGATCGCCCGAACCACCACGATGCGGTCGGCCCCCGCGGCACGCACGAGGGGAAGTCGCTCGGCGTCCACACCGCCGATGGCGAACCACGGGCGGCCGGGTCGGCGGGCCGCGACATGGCGTACCAGGTCGAGGCCGGGGGCGGGTCGACCCGGTTTGGTGGGTGTCGGCCAGCAGGGCCCGGCGCAGAAGTAGTCCACCCCCTCGGTCACGGCGCCGTCGTCGGCCTGATCGGCGTCGTGGGTGGACAGTCCGACGATCATCTCCTCGCCGACCACGGCGCGGGCGGCGGTAACCGGGAGGTCGTCCTGGCCGAGATGTAGTACGTCGGCGCCCGCGGTGGCCGCGATGTCGGCGCGGTCGTTGACCGCCAACAGGGCACCGTATCGATCGGCGACCGCCCGCAGACTGTCCAGCAGCGCCAGTTCCCGCCCCGCTTCCAGCGGGCCGAACTCCCGCTCGCCGGGTGACCCCTTGTCGCGCAACTGCACGATGTCGACCCCACCGGCCAGCGCGGCGTCGACGAACTCGACGAGGTCACCGCGTTCACGACGTGCGTCGGTGCACAGGTAGAGCCGGGCGTCGGCGAGGCGGTCGCGCAGGTTCACGGGGTGAAGGCTAACGTCTCGCGCCCACCGACCGGCGCCCGCGTAAAGTCGTGGGAGCACACGCGGGAGTCCGGGGGTACGCCGGGCTGAGAGTGCGACGCGCCGTCGCTGACCGCCACACCTGATCCGGATCATGCCGGCGAAGGGAGGGCGAATGAAGAGTCTTGCCGTGATCGGCGGAGGTGTCATCGGGTTGACCTGTGCCCTGCGCGCGCAGCAGCTCGGGTGGCGGACCACCGTCTACGACACCGGAACCGCGACCCGCGCGTCGTGGGTGGCCGCGGGCATGCTCGGGTCCCTGGGTGAGGGACATCCGGGTGAGGACGCACTGCTGGAGCTGACCACCGCGTCGGCCCGGCGTTGGCCGCAGTTCCTCGACGAGCTGGGCGACCCCCGCATCCGGGTGGCGCGGGACTCGCTGTTCATCGCCGTCGACGCCGCCGACCTGCACCAGTTGCGGTCGCTGGCCGACTTCGTGTGGGGTCACCACACCGAGGGGGTCACCCCGGTGCCCGCCACCGAGATCCGTGAGCTCGAACCCGCGGTCGGAGTGCGGTGCCGGGGTGGGTACCTGGCTCGCGGTGAGGCCGCCCTGGACAACCGGCGACTGTTGGCGGCGCTGGAGTCGGCGTTGGCCGACGCCGGAGGCACCGTGGTGCCACGGCGCATCGACGATCCCGACACCCTGACCGACGACCAGGTGTTGATGACGGCGGGTATCGGGATGGCGGCGTTGCGCCCCGAACTCGGCGTGCACCCGCTCAAGGGTGAGGTGATCCGGTTGCAGCGGCCCGCGAACACCGCCGTGATACCGCGAAAGGTGGTGCGGGCCAGGGTGCGTGGGCGGTCGGTGTACGTCGTCCCGCGTACCGACGGGGTGGTCGTCGGGGCCACGCAGTACGAGCCACCCGACTCGGCGGACTTCGCCCCGGAGGTCGCCGGGGTCCGCGATCTGCTCGACGACGCCGTCGAGGTGATGCCCGGCCTACGCGACTACCGGATCGCGGAGATCGGCGCGGGGATGCGACCGTGCACTCCCGATGGACTGCCGCTGGTCGGCCGCCTCGACGACCGCACCCTGCTGGCCACCGGTCACGGCCGCAACGGCATCCTGCTCGCGCCACTGACCGGTGACATCGTCGCCGGGCTGTTGACCGCCGAGTCCACCGACTTCGCCGACGTGACCGACCCCGGGAGGTTCGCATGTCTGTGACGGCGACGGTGAACGGGACGCCGACCCGCGTCGCGGACGGCGCGACCGTGTCCGACGTGCTGACCGGCCTGGGTGTCGGTGAGGCCGGGATCGCCGTCGCGCTCGACGGCGCGGTGCACCCGCGAGGTCGCTGGTCCGAGCCGGTCTGCGACGGTGCGGTCATCGAGGTGCTGACGGCGGTGCAGGGTGGCTGACGACCCGCTCGTCCTCGCCGACCGCGAGTTCGGCTCTCGCCTCATCATGGGCACCGGTGGTGCCCACCACCTCGCGGTGCTCGAACGTGCGCTCATCGCGTCCGGCACCGAACTCACCACCGTCGCCATGCGTCGGGTGGGTACCGGTGTCGGCGGTGTGCTGGACATGCTCCGGCGCCTCGGGATCGGTGTCCTCCCCAACACCGCGGGGTGTCACGGGGCTGCCGACGCGGTGCTCACCGCGCGACTGGCCCGCGAGGCGCTGTCCACGTCGTGGGTGAAACTCGAGGTCATCGGCGACGACCGCACCCTGCTGCCCGACGCGGTGGAACTGCTCGACGCCGCGACCACGCTGGTCGACGACGGGTTCACCGTGCTGGCCTACACCAACGACGATCCCGTCCTGGCCGCCCGTCTGCAGGACGTGGGGGTGGCGGCGGTGATGCCGCTGGGCGCCCCCATCGGCACCGGGCTGGGAATCTGCAATCCGCACAACATCGAGATGATCGTCGACCGCGCCACCGTCCCGGTGATCCTCGACGCGGGTATCGGCACCGCCAGCGACGCCGCGCTGGCCATGGAACTGGGCTGTTCGGCGGTGTTGCTGGCCTCGGCGGTCACCCGCGCCGACGACCCGGAACGCATGGCCGCGGCCATGGCCGCCGGGGTGATCGCCGGTCGGCTGGCCCACGGTGCGGGACGTATGCCCCGACGTTTCTGGGCGCAGGCGTCGTCACCGGATCGCGACCGGATGGTCGGCGAACATCAACCGTAAGGACGATGACGCGCGCGCCGAGACCTGGCAGGGTTGGCCGACATGATCACCGTCGAAGGTCTCACCAAGGACTACGGGTCGACACGTGCCGTCGACAATCTGTCGTTCCAGGTCAAGCCCGGTGTCGTGACCGGATTCCTCGGTCCCAACGGCGCGGGCAAATCCACCACCATGCGCATGATCCTGGGTCTGGACACCCCCACCGCCGGCCGTGCCACGGTCAACGGCGTGCCGTATGCACAGCTCACCGACCCGCTGCGACAGGTCGGCGCGCTGCTCGACGCCAAGTGGGTGCATCCCAACCGGTCGGCCCGCGCGCACCTGCGGTGGATGGCCGCCACGAACGGGATCCCCGTCTCCCGCGCCGACCAGGTGTTGGCCGACGTCGGGTTGACGTCGGTCGCGGGCAAACGTGCGGGGGCGTTCTCCCTCGGCATGTCGCAACGCCTCGGCCTGGCCGGCGCACTCCTCGGCGACCCCGGGGTGCTGTTGTTCGACGAGCCGGTCAACGGCCTGGACCCCGAGGGCATCGTCTGGGTGCGCAAGTTCATCCGGTCACTGGCCGGGCAGGGACGCACGGTGTTGGTGTCCAGCCATCTGCTCACCGAGATGTCGTTGACCGCCGACCATCTGGTGGTGATCGGTCAGGGCCGGTTGATCGCCGACTGTTCGGTCGCCGAGTTCACCTCCGGGGCGCAGTCGACGGTGCGGGTGCGCAGTCCGCACCTGCCGCAGCTCCATCAGGCCCTCACCCAGGCGGGGCTCGCCGCCACGCCCACCCGGCAGGACGACGGCCACGAGGTGCTCGTGGTCTCCGACGCCCGCACCGAGCAGGTCGGCGACATCGCCGGTGCCCACGGGATCGTGCTGCATGAACTGTCCGGCCAGGTCGCCTCGTTGGAGGAGGCGTTCATGGCGCTGACCGCGAGCAGCGCCGAGTACTCGGGTCGCCCCGGGGGCGCGCAGCAACCCGCCGCCCCCGCGGTTCCGCACCAGGGCCACCCCTTTCCGCAGCAGGGAGCACAGAAATGAGCAATGCCGTGTTGTCCACCAGGGCGATCGACGCCGAGCGCATCAAACTCACCACCACCCGCTCGCCGTACTGGTGCGTGGGCATCGTCGCGGTGCTCGGTATCGGGGTCGCGGTGTTGTTCGGTCTGGCGACGCACGCAGGCGAGGGCGGGGGCAGCGACGACCTCTCGGTCTCCGCGTTCTCCATCGGTGTCACCCAGCTCGGGGTGGTGGTCCTGATGATCATGGGCGTGCTGTCGGTGACCAGCGAGATCCGTTTCGGCACTCTGCGCACCAGTTTTCTCGCGGTACCGCGACGGACCTCGGTGTTGCTGTCCAAGGCCGTGGTCTACGGCGGCCTCAGCCTGGTGGTCGCGTTCGTGGTGAACCTGGTGGGCATCGTCCTGGGCACCGTTCTCTCGGGTGAGTCCGGCGATCGATTCGATCTCGCCGGGTCCGACGCCATCCGCGCGTACTGGGGTGTCCCCGTCTACGTCTTCTTCTGCGTGCTGGTCAGCATCGGTGTCGGCGCGCTCATCCGTCAGTCCGCGGGCGCGATCGTGGTGGTGCTCATCTGGATGCTGGCGCTGGAGACCGTACTGGCCAACATCCCCAAGGTCGGTCCGGCGGTCGGACCGTTCCTGCCGTTCCTCAACGGTCAGCGGATCTTCGAGTCCGGCTCGGTCGGCAGTGTCGACTTCCACTGGAATGCAGCCGGTTCGGGAGTCTACTTCGCGGTGGTGTCGGTGATCGTGTTCGTCGCCGGGGTGGTGGTCACCAACCGTCGCGACGCCTGATTCAGGACGCGCCCAGCCGCCAGAGCGGGCTGACCGGGCCGTGTCCCGCGCCCAACGGGTACGACGCCCGCAGGCATCGGGTCACCCACCGTTTGCCGAAGGTCACCGCGTCGGGAACGGTGAAGCCGTGAGCCAGGGCGCAGGTCATCGCCGACGCCAGGGTGTCGCCCGCCCCGTGGTCGTGCACGGTGTCGAACCGGGGTTCGGAGATCTCCAGAAAGTCGACACCGTCGTAGAGCACGTCCGGTGACTGGCGGCTCGTCCGCAGATGTCCGCCCTTGACCAGCGCGAACCGCGGTCCCATGGCATGCAGTGCGACGGCCGCGTCCCGTTGGGTCTGCTCGTCGGTCACGCTGATGTCGGTCAGCAGCAGCACCTCGTCGAGGTTGGGGGTGACCACGGTGGCGATCGGGAACAGCCGGTTGACCAACGTGTCCATCGCCTCGTCGGCGAGCAACTTGTCGCCGTGCATCGACGCAGACACCGGATCCACGACCAACGGGATCCGGGCGTCACGGCCGATACCCATCTCCTCGCAGGCGGTCACCACGGCGGCGATGATGTCGGCGGTGGCCAGCATCCCGGTCTTGGCCGCACCGATGCCGATGTCACCGGCCACCGCGCGGATCTGATCACCGACGGTCTGCGGCGGGACGGGATGAAAGCTGCTCACGCCCAGCGAGTTCTGCACGGTCACCGCGGTGAGTGCGACGGTCGCGTGGACCCCACACAACGCCATCGTGCGCAGATCGGCCTCGATACCCGCGCCGCCGCCGGAGTCGGAACCGGCGATGGTGATGGCCCGGACGGGGGTCTGTCCGTCCGGGGTCAACGGAAGTTGGTGCACGGAAATCACATTCCTCTGCTCGTCGGCCGGACGGGTCTGGAGGTCACGCCAGAGGAAGATATACCCGTCCGCCGTTGTCGATGAACTCCTGGGACTTGTCCGCCATGTCGTCGGCCAGTTTGCGGTCGATGTCCTCCTGGGTCACCAGGCCGTTCTCCTCGGCGTACTTGCGCACGTCCGCGGAGATCCGCATCGAGCAGAACTTGGGGCCGCACATCGAGCAGAAGTGCGCGGTCTTGGCGGGTTCCGCGGGCAGGGTCTCGTCGTGGTACTCACGGGCGGTGTCCGGGTCCAGCGCCAGGTTGAACTGGTCGGTCCACCGGAACTCGAAGCGCGCCCTGCTCAATGCGTCGTCCCGTTCCTGCGCCCGCGGATGGCCCTTGGCCAGGTCGGCCGAGTGGGCGGCGATCTTGTACGTCACCACCCCCACCTTCACGTCGTCGCGGTCGGGCAGCCCGAGGTGTTCCTTGGGCGTGACGTAGCAGAGCATCGCCGTGCCGGCCTGGGCGATCATGGCCGCGCCGATCGCCGAGGTGATGTGGTCGTAGGCCGGTGCGATGTCGGTGGCCAGCGGGCCGAGTGTGTAGAACGGCGCCTCCTCGCACAGCTCCTCCTCCAGGCGGACGTTCTCGACGATCTTGTGCATGGGGATGTGGCCGGGTCCCTCGATCATCACCTGCACGTCATGGCGCTTGGCGATGGTGGTGAGCTCGCCGAGGGTG
The DNA here is from genome assembly GCF_900156495.1 of Williamsia sterculiae. Classification (GTDB taxonomy): domain Bacteria; phylum Actinomycetota; class Actinomycetes; order Mycobacteriales; family Mycobacteriaceae; genus Williamsia_B; species Williamsia_B sterculiae. The sequence goes on along the minus strand of NZ_FTNT01000004.1, from coordinate 112,478 downwards.
CGGAGCTCGGCGAACTGGGCCTCGTCGTTGGCGTCGGCGATCGAACCCGGACGCAGCCCGTCTCCCAGGGAGAAGGTGATGTCGTAGCGTCGGAAGATCTCGCAGAGTTCGTCGAAGTGGGTGTACAGGAACGACTCCCGATGATGTGCCAGACACCATGCGGCCATGATGGATCCACCGCGCGAGACGATGCCGGTGACCCGATGGGCGGCGAGCGGCACGTAGCGCAGCAACACGCCGGCGTGCACGGTCATGTAGTCCACACCTTGTTCGGCCTGTTCGATCACGGTGTCGCGGTAGATCTCCCAGGTGAGCTCGGTGGGATCGCCCTTCACCTTCTCCAGTGCCTGATAGATGGGCACGGTACCCACCGGGACGGGCGAATTGCGCATGATCCATTCGCGGGTCAGGTGGATGTCGTCACCGGTGGACAGATCCATGATGGTGTCGGCGCCCCACCGCGTGGCCCACACCATCTTCTCCACCTCTTCGGCGACCGACGAGGTGACGGCGGAGTTTCCTATGTTGGCGTTCACCTTCACCGCGAACGCCTTGCCGATGATCATTGGCTCGGACTCCGGGTGGCGGTGATTGGCCGGGATCACCGCTCGACCGCGGGCGACCTCCGATCGCACCAAGTCGGGTTCCACGCCTTCGCGGGCGGCGATGAACCGCATCTCGTCGGTGATGATTCCCGCACGCGCCCAGGCCAATTGGGTCGACGCACCGTCTACCGGGGCGGGGCGGGACCAGCTGTCGCGGACCTTCGGCAGGCCTGCCTGCAGATCGGGAACGAATTCGGAGTCGGTGTACGGTCCCGACGGGTCGTACAGGTCGAGATGGTCTCCGTTGGTCAGGGAAACCCGCCGCACCGGGACCCGCAGACCGCCGACCTGCTGATAGTGCTTGCCGCTGCCCGAGATCGGGCCCGTGGTCACCCCGATCGAGTTCTCGCCGATGAAGTTCGGGACGACGGAATCGTCGACGACACGCGCAGTTCTGGCCATGATGTTCTCCCTACGCCGGCATTACCCGGTCAGGTTCGTCCGGTCGGCGACCGCCTGTCGCCATCTCAGCCCTCGGTCCGTGAGAGCCCCCGTGGATATGGGTGCTGTGGCGGGCCGCGGCGAATCCGGTGACCCACGACGGCAACCCTACGCGGTCGAGGTGGCGGCTGTGAGAGGCCCGTGGCGGTTCACGGTTGGTCCCCGTGCGTACACGACAGGCTGCTGTAGTGTGAGCGGAGTCACAGGTGACGTGAGCGGTCGGTCGGCGACACCGCGCAGAGAAGGGCACACGAGGGTGGACAAGGTCCGGGATGGCGGTCGACGGCCGGAGGTGCCCGTCGTCCAGCAACTCGCTTCGGTGGTTCACAATCCATCGCGCGAGCGCTTCGAGTTGTGGGTCGCCGGAGATCTGGCGGGCGTGCTCGGGTATTCCACCGAGGTGGTCGAGGGTCAACGTGTGGTGACGTTCCTGCACACGGTGCTCTACGACGAGTACACCGGTCAGGGACTGGCGCGACGGCTGACCAGGGGCGCCCTGCAGTACGTCATCGACACCCGGTCCAAGGTGCGCCCGGTCTGCTCGTTCACCCGCCACTACCTGACGAAGAACCCGAACCTGGCGTTCATCACGGTCTGACGGCGCCTGCCGTCACGTCCAGTAGGCCTGCGACTTGACCGCATTCTTGGCCAGCGTCGACCGCAACCGCTTGGCGATGTGTCGGGTGGTGCGCATGTCGCACGCGACCCAGCCGTAGGCGTCGTCGTCGGGGGTGATGGCGTCGGCGGCTTCCCGCATGAGCCGGCCGTCGTCGATGCGCTGCACCCAGGTCACCGTGGACGCGTCGTTCGCGTGCACCGGCAGTGCGCGGTCGTCGGGATACTGCCATTCCAGCCAGATCCGTGCCGGGACGGAGTCGGCCTCGTCGAGCAATGAGTTGATCGCGGGTAGGGAGGCGGTGTCACCGAAGACGACGTACTCCGACGGTGCCGGGGATGGCATCGCGAACTTGGAGCCCATGACGGTGGCGTCGATGACGTCGCCGGTGGCGGCGGCCCGCGCCCACTCCGATGCCGGGGTGTCGTGCAGGGCGAACTCGACGTCGAATCGGTTCTCGTCCGGGCGCGGATCCACCAGGGTGTATCCGCGCTGTTGCAGCTTGTCGCCGTTGGGGATCCACATCCTGATCCACTGGGTGGCGTGGTAGGGATGGTGGTCCAACAAGCCGCCGGCGTCGAAGCCGATCCGCCGATAATGTGGCCCGATGTCCGTCACGTCGGTGACGGTGAGGCGGTAGTCGTTGGCCCCGAGTGCCTTGAGCACCAGCCCCTGAAACCCTCTGCTCATGTGGTTAGGGTAACCTAATGGAGTGACGCTGACCATCCCGTGGTCGCCGGCTCGCCATACGAAAACTGCGGGAAATCGGACTTCCCGCAGTTTCGGTGACTTGCTGCAGTTACACCAGCGGGAAATCGTCGGAACTGCGGGAGATCGGTAACCGGGCGAACCCGGCGCGCCTACGCGATGATCGTCGGGTGAGCACGTATCGCCACGTCCTGCGCGGGACCACCCATGAGTTCGACGGCCTCGTCGATCTGATGGCCAAGGCGACGCCGCGTCGCAGCGGTGACGAGCTGGCCGAATGTGCGGCGCACAGTGATTCCGAACGGGTCGCCGCGCAGTGGGCGCTCGCCGATGTACCGCTCACCACCTTCCTCGAGGAGATGGTGGTGCCGTACGAGTCCGACGAGATCACCCGGCTGATCATCGACACCCACGACGCGGCGGCCTTCGCCCCGGTTGCCGACCTCACCGTCGGCGGACTGCGCGATCACCTCCTGGAGCTCGCGGGGCGCCCCGCCGACACCGCTGCGCGGGCGTTGGCCGAGCTGGCACCGGGACTGACGCCGGAAATGGTGGCGGCCACCAGCAAACTCATGCGCAACCAGGATCTCATCGCGGTCGCCGGTGCGGCGACGGTGACCACCGGATTCCGCACCACCATCGGTGCACCGGGGACGGTCGCGACGCGGCTACAACCGAACCACCCCACCGACGACCCGACCGGGATCGCCGCGGCCACCCTCGACGGTCTGCTGCTCGGCTGCGGTGACGCGGTCATCGGCATCAATCCGGCCACCGACTCACCCGAGTCCACCGCGGACCTGTTGACGCTGCTTGACGACATCCGCACCCGATTCCAGATTCCCGTCCAGTCCTGCGTGCTCTCCCACATCACCACCACCATCGAGCTCATCGACCGTGGTGCACCGGTGGACCTGGTGTTCCAGTCCATCGCGGGTACCGAGGGTGCCAACAGGGGTTTCGGTGTCGACATCGCAACGCTGGCCGAGGGTTACGACGCCGGACGGTCGCTGCGACGAGGTACCGTCGGCGACAACTGCATGTACTTCGAGACCGGCCAAGGGTCGGCATTGTCGGCGGGTGCACACCTCGGCACCGGCGGTCGACCGGTCGACCAGCAGACCCTGGAGACCCGCGCCTACGCGGTGGCCCGACGCTTCGACCCGCTGCTGGTGAACACCGTGGTGGGGTTCATCGGCCCCGAATACCTCTACGACGGGAAGCAGATCATCCGAGCCGGCCTCGAAGATCATTGCTGTGGAAAACTTCTGGGCCTACCGATGGGTGTCGACGTCTGCTACACCAACCACGCCGAAGCCGACCAGGACGACATGGACACCCTGCTCACCCTGTTGTGCGCGGCCGGGGTGGCCTTCGTCATCACGGTCCCCGGTGCCGACGACGTGATGCTCGGGTATCAGAGCCTGTCGTTCCACGACGCGCTGTTCGCCCGTCGCGCACTGGGACTTCGACCGGCACCGGAGTTCGAGGCGTGGCTCGGCGACCTCGGTATGCTCGACGACCACGGCCGCATCCTGGACCTCGCACCGGAGTCGACCCCGTTGCGTGCGTTGACCGGTCGCCTCCGATGAGCGATCTGTGGGACGCGTTGCGCGGGCGCACGTCGGCACGGATCGGACTGGGTCGAGCAGGTGATTCGCTGCCGACGGAGCGGGTGCTGGAGTTCGCCGCCGCGCACGCTGCCGCCCGTGACGCGGTGCATCAACCGCTCGACGCGGGTGGGCTGGCGAAGGAACTGGAATCGGTCGGGCTGGGTGAGCCCCTGGTGGTCACCTCGCGGGCGGCGGACCGTGGCGAGTACCTACGCAGGCCCGATCTCGGTCGCGCTCCCGGTGATCTGAGCCGGATCCCCCACGCCGGTGGCGATGTGGGCATCATGTTCGCGGACGGGTTGTCGCCGGTCGCCGTCGCCGAGCATGCGTACGGACTGCTGATGGCGTTGACGGACGTTCTGGGGGAGCGGTATTCGATCGCCCCGCCGGTGATTGCGACGCAGGCGCGGGTCGCGCTGGGGGACCACGTCGGCGCCGCGCTCGGGGTGGACACCATCATCGTGGTCATCGGCGAACGACCGGGTCTCTCGGTCGCCGACAGCCTGGGTGTCTACCTCACGCACGGTCCGCGACCGGGACGGGCGGATGCGGACCGTAACTGTGTCTCCAACATCCACCCGCCCGGCGGTCTCGACTACGCCACCGCCGCGAGGGTCACCGCCGCGCTGGTGGCGGGAGCCCGACAACTGGGGCGTAGCGGGGTGGACCTCAAGGACAACAGTCGAGCCATCACGCCGCCGCCAGAGTAGGGCTGACCGGCCAGGAGCCGATCAGCTGTTCGGCACCGTCGGCGGAGACGAACCGCGCCGCGCGTACCTCGTCGGTGAGCAGTGCGACGGGATCGGCGGACTGCTGTGCCGCCAGGCCCAGCGCCCACGCGGTTCCTGGATCGTCGGCCAGGACGGTGACCTCGCGGAACGCCGCATGCGGTCGGGGGTCGAAGGGGCCGACCGGTGCCGCCCGCAGGTCGGACTCGCGGACGGTCGCCAGACCGGCACCCACGGGTAGCTCGATGTCGCGGTGTGCGATAGGGGAGTGCCAGCCGCCCAGCGGGGGGTTGCCGGCGGTGGCGACCACGGTGTCACCGGCCGGACCGATCGCCACCCGCACCCCGCAGCCCAGGCGACCGGCGACCAGTCGGGCGCCGTTGTCGACCAGGAAGGCGCGGGCGGTCGGGAGCAGTTCCAGTCGGACGTCGATCGGCACGGTGACGCGTCCGGTCGGACCGGCCTGCGGACGCAACCAGATCGGCATCTGGGCGACGGTCCGGACGGTCACCGGGCGGACGCCACCGGTGGTGAACTCCATGGCCGGCAGATGGCGGTAGTCGGGGACGGCGCTACGACGGACCGCGCGGTTGGCGCCGTCGGTCAGGTCGGCCTGGTAGAGAGCCGCCACGATGACCTGGTGCAGCAGGGCGCCGACCAGAACCGGCCGGCCGTCGGCGACGTCGAGCAGGCGGATCTCGGCGTCGGGACGGCCGCGGTTGACGCTGCGGTCCAGGGCGTGGGCCATGCCATCGATCAGATGAATTGCGGCGTTCAGGGACTGCGGCTCGGTCACCGACACCGTGATGTCGGTGTCGAGACCGGACAGGGTGGCGGTGGCGATCATCGTCGTACCTCGTGATCCATCTCGGGTGGTTGTGTTTGGTGTCACCCATGATCGGATCGGAGTCTGGGAGGCAGCTGGGAACGGTCGGCCAGCCGCCTGTGACCTAGAGACGCACGTAGCCGTAGCGGTGGTGGAGCCCGTATCCGAGTCGCCGGTACCAGGCCCCGGCCACGTCGTTGTCCGCCTCCACCTGCAGTTGTGCGCGGGTCGCACCGTGGTCGACGCCCCATGCGGTCAAAGCGTCGACCACCGCTCGAGCCACCCCCAGACGCCTCACGTCGGGAGAGCACCACACCGCGGTCAACCCGAACCACGCGGTGCCGTCCGGTGCGGTGGTGACCGATCCCCGCCCCACCCCGACCAGCCGTCCGTCGCGGCGGACCTCGGCGAACCCGAGTCGTCCGTCGACGACCGCGTCGACCACCTGCCGAGCGGTCGGGAGGTCGACGCGGTCACCGCGGCCGTCGACGTAGCTCCGCACCCACTCGTCGGAGGCCGCGTCACGGATGGTCACCGGTGTATCGGACGGTGCGGTCACGGACTGGGCGGACGGAGGGTGCTCGATGTCGCGGACCAGGACGTGGACCGGCGCCTCCAGCGTGCCCGCGGGGATGTGGCCGATGGGGATCAGTCGTTCCACCACCGCGAGCAGTGGCGGCAACCCACGGTCGGCGTACCAATCCCGGATGGCCGCCACGGTGGCGTCGTCGAGACGCGCGGTGACGTCGAGGGGGGCCGCACTGTTGGCGCGTCGGGTGAACCCGCCGCCCGCGCGCAGCAACCAGCCCTGTACGTGGGCGCGCTCCACACCCGGCCAGTTGTTCGCGGCCGCCGACTCGACCTGGCGGATCTCGGAGTTACGGACCGTCTCCCGCGACAACAGGCGCACCGAGTCGACGGCGTCGGCGGCGACCTGCACGGGGCCGTCGGGTCCCTGGACCCGCAGCGGGTCCGTCGACAACAGCGGTCCGGTCACGTCGGTGCGGGTGTATCCCACCGGCGTACCATCCGACGGCGCCGTGATCCGGTGGCGCACCACCACCCGATCACCGATCTGCGGGCGGTCGCCGAACATCAGTCGTCGTGACCGAACGGGTCGGGACCCTCGCCCGGCAGCCAACTCAGGCCTGGCACACCCCAGCCGTTGCGCTTGATGGCCTTCTTCGCCGCGCGGGCGTTCCGACCGACCAACACATCGGTGTACAAGAAGCCGTCGAGATGGCCCGTCTCGTGTTGCAGCATGCGGGCGAAGAATCCGATGCCCTCGAACTCCACCCGCTGCCCGTGGCGGTCCACCCCGGTGACCCGCGCCCAGTCGGCGCGACCGGTCGGGAACTGCTCACCCGGCACCGACAGACAGCCTTCGTCGTCATCGTCGGGATCGGGCATGGTCTCGGGGACCGTCGACGTCTCGAGTACGGGGTTGATGACCTCACCGCGTGTGCGCACCGATTGCCGCGTCTCGCCGTCCGGGCAGTCGAAGACGAAGAAGCGGCTGCCCACCCCGACCTGGTTCGCGGCCAGTCCGACACCGTGCGCGGCGTCCATGGTCTCGTACATGTCGTCGAGCAGGGTGACCACCTCGACGGGCGGTCGGCCATCGGCGTCGAGGGGCACCAGGTCGGTGGGTGTGTGCAGCACCGGATCACCCACGATGCAAATGGGCAGAATTGGCATGCGGGACAGATTACGCGGCACGCCGCACCCGTCTTCGCGGCGACAGCGTGGTTAGATGTTCAGCGAACCACACCGCTGTAATTCAGCTTGTCGGTACGAGACGTGCGAACTCTGAGGGAGCGAGATGGACAGCGCATCGGCGCGAAGCGCGAAGCAGTCCGGGCACGCGACGACGTCGTCCCCGGAAGGCCCGCGGCAGAACTCGGAAGGCCCGCAGCAGGCACCGGATGAGGTGGGGGCCGACGGGCTCACCCGCCGCGAACACGACATCCTGGCGTTCGAGCGTCAGTGGTGGAAGTACGCGGGCGCGAAAGAAGAGGCGATCAAGGAACTCTTCAGCTTGTCGGCGACCCGGTATTACCAGATCCTGAACGCGCTGGTGGACCGCCCTGAGGCGCTGGCGGCCGACCCGATGCTGGTCAAGCGCCTCCGCCGACTGCGCGCGGGTAGGCAGCGAGCCCGTGCCGCGCGGCGCCTCGGCTTCGAGATCACCTGACCGGAGAGCCGGTGCGCCTCTTTCGTTAAGGTTGCCGAGATGAATCCTGACCGCGAGCCCAGCCGACTGCCGTATCGGGCCGGAGCCATGTTGCTCGTCGCGATCGCTGTCGTCTGCATCGTGCTCGGATGGCATTCGGCCGTGACCAAGAAGAGCGATCCCGAGGCCGCGCTGCAGGCGGCGCAGAGCAAGGCCTCGACCACCACGTCGCAGAGTGCCGCCGCCTCGCCGGGCGCGAGCAGCGCCGCATCGACGTCCTCGTCGGCTGTCGACGCCCCACCGGTCTGCGTGTTCAACGCGGGCACCATCACCGGCCTGGCGGCCGAGGTGAGCGAGACGCTCAAGAACAAGGGTTACACCGTCGCCTCGACCCGCAGCCTGGTCACCTCGAGCATCACCGAGAACACCGTGTTCTACCGGGAATCGCAGCGGGATGCCGCGCAGCAGATCGTCGACACCCTGGGTGGGTCGGCGACGCTGGACGAGCGACCCACCGCGTTCACCCAGTGCGCCACCGGGATCCCTGTGGTGGTCGTGACCCGCTGACCGGCGAAGCGCCCACCCCGATATGATTCGCCCAGCATCGTCCGGCACAGATGAGCAGCCCCTCACGAGCAGGAGAACCCGCAGATGACGCACCGCCCGCTTCCTCGTCACCGCTCGCTCGCCCGTCCGGTGGGTCGCGCGGCACTGCTGCTGGCGACGGTGTCGGCCGCGGGGTTGGCCCTCGCCGGTTGCGGCAACGGTGAGGAGGCGTCGAGCGCGGAGGGCACCACCCCGGCGGTGACGTCGGGGGTGCAGGCGCCGATCGGGCAGCCCGGAGAGAACGGCGCACAGGAGAGCACCGGCACCGGTGCGGCGAAACTGACCGCGTCGCTCATCAACCCGACGGGTAACCAGATCGGCACCGCCGAGTTCGCCACCGCAGGCGACGGGGTCCAGGTCACGGTCAGCGTCCGCAAGGACAGCGGGTTGTCGGCCGGTTTCCATGGCGTGCACCTCCACACCAACGGGGTGTGTGAGAACAACTCGACCGCGCCCACCGGCGGTGCCCCGGGGGCCTTCCTGTCCGCGGGCGGGCACCTGCAGGTCAACGGTCGCACCGAGCATCCCTCCAGCGGTGACCTGACCTCGATCTTCATCACCTCCGACGGCAGCGGCGAGCTGACCACCACCACCGACATGGTCACCGTTCCCGAGATCACCGGGAAGTCGATCATGATCCACTCCGGTGCCGACAACTTCGGCAACATCCCCACCCGGTACGCGCCGACCCCGGACAAGGAGACGCTGTCCACCGGCGACGCCGGGTCCCGCGCCGCCTGCGGTGTGTTGACCGCCGAGTAAGTGCCCGCCGACGCCGGGGCCGGCCGTATGGGGTCGGGGCCGATCCAGGTCGAGCCCATCGAGTTCCGGGCTTCGCCCGAACCGACGCTGGGGGTCGAATGGGAGCTGGCCCTGGTCGATCACACCACCGGAGATCTCTCCAACACGGCCGCCGCTCTGTTCGAGCGGGTCAGCGCGGGTGGCGATCCGGGGTCGCGCGAGCGAATACACAAGGAATTGCTGCGCAACACCGTCGAACTGGTGACCGGGGTGTGTCACACCGTCGGCGAAGCCGTCGAGGATCTGCGCCAGACGCTGGGCACCGTGCGCGGATTGACCGGCGACCTCGGTGTGGATCTGTACGGTGCGGGGACCCATCCGTTCGGTGAGTGGTCGACACAGTTGCTGACCCCCGGGCACCGGTACGCCGAGCTGATCAACCGCACCCAGTGGTGGGGACGGCAGATGCTCATCTGGGGAGTGCACGTACACGTGGGCATCGACCGTCGCGACAAGGTGTTGCCGATTCTGTCGGCAATGCTCAGTTACTACCCTCATCTGCTGGCACTGTCCGCGTCGTCGCCGATGTGGTCGGGTCAGGACACCGGATACGCCAGCAACCGCGCGATGATGTTCCAGCAGTTGCCGACCGCGGGGCTGCCTTTCCAGTTCCACGAGTGGTCGGAGTTCGAGGCGTTCGTTGCGGACCAGAAGACCACCGGGATCATCGATCACCTCAACGAGATCCGTTGGGACATCCGTCCCGCTCCCCATCTGGGCACCATCGAGGTGCGCATCTGCGACGGGGTGTCGAATCTGACCGAGTTGGCCGCGCTGGTGGCGCTGACCCACTGTCTGGCGGTGGACCTGGACCGGCGGTTGGAGGCTGGGGAGCGGCTGCCGAACATGGCGCCGTGGCTGGTGCAGGAGAACAAGTGGCGCGCGGCGCGATACGGACTGGACGCGATCATCATCCAGGATTCGGCGTGTCACGAGCGGCTGGTCACCGACGACGTCTCCGACCTGCTGATCCGGTTGGCGCCGGTGGCCGAATCGCTGGGTTGCGCAGACGAACTCGCCTCCGTGCGCGACCTGATGGCCAGCGGTGGTTCGTACCGTCGCCAGCGAGCGGTCCACGACCGCGCTGGGTCGATGCGTGATGTGGTCGCGGGCGTGGTGGCGGAGTTGGAACGTTAGGACGGCGCAGGTGCGTCGGCCGATCGGACAGCGGTCGCCGGCCTCATCGTGCGGTCTCGGGCGTGTCCGGTGTGCCGAGCCGCTCCAGCAGTCCGCGACGCAGACCTGCGATGGTGAGGACGTCGACGGCCTCGCCGGCGGTGCGGGCCAGCCAGACGTGGGTGACGGGTGCGAGTCGTAACCGCATCAGGATGCGTGTACCCGCCGTGGCCGGGATGGGGCGCAGCGTGATCGACCACGTGAGATGCGTGCGCCCCCGTTGGGATCCGTAGACGAGGTGACGGGGGGCATCGACGTCGAGGACGGTGAACGTCTCGTCGCGACCACCGTAATCGGGGATCACGCTGCCGACCCGAAGATCCTGCCATCGGTCGTCGAGGTGCCGGACGGCACGGCGGCCCGCGGGAAGGAATCGTTCCACACCGCGCGGCAAGTACCAGCCGGCTCGTCGTTTGCCGAGCTGCATCAACCAGGGCCAGACGAGGTCGGGAGCCACCGGGACCGAGAACGCGCGGTCCATGACGACAGTCGGTGAGTCGACCACCTGGTCTCCCGGCCGCGGTTCGGCTCGTTCGGCAGCAGTGGCTGCGACGCTCCACCCGACACCGGTCCGTACCACCTCGTGACCGTACCCCGGTCCGACGCCGGGCACCGTCGTGATCCTCAGTCCCGCCTCTCCATCCAGCTCCACCCGGTCCACCCGCGTTCGGCGACCAGCTTCTGGATGCGCAGGAGCACCGGGTTCGCCGGAAAGGCCAGGGAATCCATCAACGTGACCAGGTCGCGATCGGCGGTCAGCTCCCGATACCGGTCGAGTTCCCCTCGGGCCGAGGCGTCCTCGTGGCTGGCGACGATCAGGTCGGCGATGTCGGCGAGGAGTTCGTCGTCGTCTTCGCGCCCGGGCAGACACTTCACCAGTTCGTACAGTCGAGCGATGGTCGGATCGTCGAGCTGACGGGTCTTGTCGGCCATCACTCTGTCCACCGCATCCGGCCAGCGCGCGGCGAACATGATCCACATATCGCGTTCGGGGGCGATCACTCGCTCGGTCAGACCCCGTGCGCGTAACCGATCCAGGTAGTCGGCGACGACGTCGGGTAGCGCCACGCGATCGGCATCCGCGGCCAGCTCCGCGATCTGACGACGATGGCGCTGCAGGGCGCTGATGTCGCGACGAAGGCCGTCGTCCACATCGGCGAGGGCCGCCGCGAAGGTATCGGGATCGGCGTCCAGCAGCTCACGGATACGCGACAACGGGACCCCGGCCCCGGCCAGTGTCCGGACCCGGATGAGACGCACGACGGCGGTGGCGTCGTACACCCGGTAGCCGGAGGCGTTACGGTCCGGATCGGGAAGCACCCCCTGGTGGTGATAGTGGCGAATGGTGCGAGTGCTGACACCGGCGTAGGCGGCGAGTTGGCCGATGGTCAGCACCACCGGCACCGCACGATGCTCAGAGCTGTCGCCCATCACCGGATTCTCGTGCGGTAGACGTGAGTCGCGACGAGATAGGCCACCGCCAGCAGGCCGACGCACCACACGAGCGCGATCCACACGTCGTCGCCGACGGGATGCTGGGTGAACAAGTTGCGGATGGCGTTCACGATCGCGGTCACCGGTTGGTGTTCGGCGAACGCGCGCACCGGGCCGGGCATCGACGCGGTGGGCACGAAGGCGGAACTGATGAACGGCAAGAAGATCAGCGGGTAGGAGAAGGCACTGGCTCCGTCGACCGTCTTGGCGGTCAGTCCGGGGATCACGGCCAACCACGTCAGGGCCAGGGTGAACAGCGCGACGATACCCACCACGGCCAGCCATGCGGTCACATCGGCGTGGGTGCGGAATCCCATGGCCACCGCGACGAGGATCACCACGGTCACCGAGATGAGATTGGCGATCACCGACGTCAACACGTGCGCCCACAGAACGGCCGAACGGGCTATGGGCATGGATTGGAACCGCTCGAAGATCCCACCCCGCAGATCCAGGAACAACCGGTAGGCGGTGTAGGAGATCCCCGACGCGACGGTGATCACCACGATCCCGGGCAGCAGATACGTGACGTAATGGTCACCGCCGCCGGTGGTGATGGCGCCACCGAGGACGTAGACGAACAACAGCAACAACATGATCGGGACGACTGCGGTGGTGATGATGGTGTCGGGGCTGCGCGCGATGTGACGCAGCGACCGGCCCAGCAGAGTCGCGGTGTCGGCGATGGCGTGCGACCTCATCGGATGTGACCCTTCGTATGCGACGCGCTGTCATCGGCGCCGGCCTCTCTGGTCAATGCGAAGAAGACGTCCTCCAGAGTCGGCTGCTTCTCCACGTACTCGACCGTGGTCGCGGGCAACACCTGCTTGAGATTGTCGAAGGTGTCGTCTGCGATGATCCGACCGTGATGCAGGATCGCGATCCTGTCGGCGAGATGTTCCGCCTCGTCGAGATACTGGGTGGTGAGCAACACGCTGACCCCGCTGCCTGCCAGCCTCGAGATGGCATCCCACACCTCGATCCGCGCCTGCGGGTCGAGCCCGGTGGTCGGTTCGTCGAAGAACACCACCTCGGGATCTCCGATCAGACTCATCGCGATGTCCAGGCGCCTGCGCATCCCACCCGAATAGGTGCCCGCCTTGCGGTCCGCCGCGTCGAGCAGCGAGAACCGTTCCAGCAGGGTACGGGCGGCGTCGGTGGGGTGCGGGACATGGCGCAGTCGCGCGATCAGCACCAGGTTTTCCCGACCGGTCAGCACCTCGTCCACGGCCGCGAACTGTCCGGTCAGACTGATCGCCTCACGAACGCGCGCGGCATCGTCCGCCACGTCGAAGCCCGCCACCATCGCCTCGCCACCGTCGGCACGGGTCAGGGTCGCCAGGATCCGCACCAGCGTCGTCTTGCCCGCACCGTTGGCCCCCAAGAGCGCCACGATGCGACCGCGATCGACACGCAGATCGACCTCACGCAGCACCGTCACATCTCGATAGGACTTGGAGACCCCGCGTACCCGGATCGCCGCATCACGCTCCGCCACCTGTTCCGTCATACCCCAGAGAGTGCGACATTGACGCTGCGTCAAGGTCAAGAGCACGCTTGTCGCCATGTTTCCCGCAGTAGTGCTTGTTTCCTGCTGATGTTCCTGCGGGAGACCACGAAAATTGCGGGGAACGGATTTCCCGCAGTTCTCGTGCGCCCACCTCGCACGGTCAGTCAGCGCGGCGCGAGTCCAGTTTCTCGGCGATCTCACGGTCGAGGGCGCGTTGCTCGCGATAGACCAGGCGTCCGATCCGATGGGCGACCACCGGCGCGGTGATGAGCGCGAACAATCCGGACAGGACCAGCATCCCGGTGTCGATGCTGCGGCCGAGCCGGATCATCGCGCCGACCAGGATCAGCAGCAGCCCGAAAGTCTGAGGCTTGGTGGCCGCATGCATCCGGCTGAGCGTGTCGGGGAAGCGCAGCACGCCGATCGCGGCGGTGAGCGCGAGCAGCGCGCCGGTCACCACCAGCACGCCGGCGACGATGTCAGAGATCATCGCGGCGCACCTCGTCGTCGCGGACACGGAACCGAGCGATGGACACCGAGCCGACGAAACTCAACAGGGTCAACGCCACGATCGATGCCGCGACCGTCGAGTCCAGGCTGACCGCCACCCACAGACCCAGTCCACACATGGCCACCGCGATCAGCGTGTCCAGCGCGACCAGTCGATCCAACGTGTTGGGACCGATCAGCACCCGCACCGTGGTGATCAGCGCCGCGGCGAGCAGCATCGCGCCTGCGACCCACCAGACCACGTTCATGAGCCCTCCCGGATCTCGGCCGGCCGCTCGCTCGCCGCCATCCGCTCGGCCGGTATCACAGCGTGGAAGTCGTCGTCGACGCCGTGGTACGGACTCGGCCGCCACTCCGACTCACGTTCGAAGGCGCGGGTGAACAGCCGCTCGACGGTGGCCATCTGCTTGTAGAACTTGGCGACGCTGCGGTCGGAGCTGACGTCGATGACGTGCACGTACAACAACCGGCGTCGGTGGTCGATCTCCAACACCATGGTGCCGGGCACGAGGTTGATGTAGTCGACCGCGAGGGTCAGCACCATGTCGGAACGGATGGCCAGCCGGGTCCGGAGCACGGCGCCCATCGGCGGTCGCGGCCGAACGGTCAGCCACGCCACCTGTGCGCTGGAGATGAAGAAGTCGACGATCAGCCTGCCCAGCAGGTCGAGCACGACCAACGGGTGTACACGGCCCTCCACCGGCACTCGGGGCAGCGGGAGCAACAGGGTGATCAGCAGCCCGACGCCCAGCCCGGCCAACACATTTCCCCAGGTCAGAGTGCCCCACAGAAGTACCCACACCGCGGCCAGCCAGACCAGCGTACCGAGTCGGACCGCTATCTCACGGTTGTCGGACCCCAGGAACCGACCCAGGTGTATGTGCGTCTTGCCCCACACCACCGCCCGGGTCAACCCCCAGGCCAACCGCATGAAGTTCACCCGCCACGCGTAGTGCAGGCGGGAACGCAGTCGACCGCGCTGATACGGGTCGCGTCGTGAACCGGGCATCAGTGACCACCTCCGAGGACGGCGTCGAGATAGTTGGAGGGATCGCAGAGGTTCACCGCGGCGGTGTCGGTGAAGTCGAAGATCGGACCGGCCCAGAACGTCAGCGCCAGCCCCGCGGCGATCATCAGCATCGTGGGGATCACCATGCCGATCGGCATCCGACCGACGTCGGCGCGCTGGTCGTAGGCGATGTCGGCCATGTCGCCTTCGGTCATCAACGACGACGGTCCGGCGTCGGCGAGATCACCTTCGGGGGCGTCGGCGCGCGGTCGCCAGAATGCCTTGGTCCAGATCCGTGCCATCACGTACAGCGTCAACAGACTGGTCACCACGGACCCGACGATGAGCGCAATGGCCAGCACACTGCCGTCCCGGGTGCCTGCCTCCATCAGCGCGACCTTGCCGATGAAACCGGAGAACGGCGGGATGCCCCCCAGATTCAACGCCGGGATGAGGAACAGCACGGCCAACAGGGGACTGGCGATCAACCCGCCGAGGCGACGCAGCGACGCCGAGCCGGCCTGTCGCTCGATGAGTCCGACGACGAGGAACAGTGTGGTCTGCACGAGGATGTGGTGGGCCACGTAGAAGATCGCCGCGGCCAGTCCGACCTGATCGGACAATGCGATGCCGAAGATCATGTAGCCGATGTGGCTGACCAACGTGAACGAGAGCAGTCGCTTGATGTCGGCCTGCGAGATGGCACCCAGGATCCCGACCAGCATGGTCAGCAGGCCGGCCACCAGCAGCACGTTGTCCATCGAACCGCCGGGGAACAGCAGCGAATGAGTCCGGATGATGGCGTAGACACCGACCTTGGTGAGCAAGCCGGCGAACACGGCGGTGACCGGAGCCGGTGCGGTGGGGTAGGAGTCCGGCAGCCAGCTCGACAGCGGGAAGATCGCGGCCTTGATGCCGAAGGCGACGAGCAGCACCGCGAACAGCGCACCCCTGGTGCCCTCGGGGACGTCGCGCAACCGCACCGCGATCTCGGCCATGTTGAGCGTGCCGACGGCCGCGTAGATCAAACCGATGCCGGCCAGGAAAATCATCGACGAGACCATCGAGACCATCACGTAGGAGACGCCCGCCCGCACGCGGTCGGCGCTGGCGCCGAGGGTGAGCAGCACGAAGCTGGCGGCGAGCAGCACCTCGAACGAGACGTACAGGTTGAACAGGTCACCGGCCAGGAAGGCGTTGCACACACCCGCGCACAGCACCAGATAGGTGGGCAGGAAGATCGAGACGGGCTGGTTCTCGCCGCCGTCGCGGATACCCTGCCCGACCGCGTACAGCACCACGCAGAGCAGCACCGCGCTGGACACCACCAGCATCAGGGCGGCGAGTTGGTCGACGACGAGCGTCACCCCCAGCGGCCCGCTGCCGGTACCCCTGCTGTCCCATCCGCCGACGTCGAGGGCGTAGGTGCCTTCCCGATCGGTGAGGACGAGCAGCAGGCAGGAGTCGACGAACACCGCCACGATGGCGGCGACGGTGATGCTGCGCTGGATCCTCGGGCTACGACCCATGAACAGGGTGATGGCGGCGGCGCCGAGCGGGATCAGTGTCGGCAGCACGATGAGGACGGGGAACCAGGAGGTGGTCATGCGGTGGTCACCTCCGGGTCGGCTCCGTCGTCCGGGTCGGTGTCGTCGGGATCGTCGTCGTCGGGGGTGTCCTCGGGTGCCGGCAGCACATCCGTCTCGAGCAGATCGCGCCTGCGGGCCTTGACCTGTTCGGCGCTCAACCGGTTGCCCTCCTCGTCGAACATGTCACCACCGGGGGTGTCGGCCAACGTCTGCGGGTTGTCGGAGCGGTCCCGGTCCGGTGCCGTCGACAGCGACTGCTGCCGGGCGAGTTTGACGTCCTCGGGATCGTCGTCCACCTCGTCGTCAGTGTTGATCACGAACGACCGGTAGGCCATCGACAACACGAAGGCGGCGACCCCCATGCTGATCACGATCGCGGTGAGCACCATGCCCTGCGCCAGTGGGTCGGCGTCGGCACCGCGACCGTCGGAGTCGCGACCGATGATCGGCGGGTTCCCCATCGCGCCAGAGACGGTGATGATCAGCACGTTGAGCGCGTTGCCGATCATCAGCAGGCCGAGCAGCATTCGGATCAGGCTGCGTTCCAGGACGAGGTAGACGCCACAGGCCGCGACCAGACCCGCCACCACCAGCAGTCCGAGGTTCACGCTCATCGGGTCACCTCCTGCGGTGCGGATGGTTCGGCGGGTTCGACAGTGGGGTCGGGTGCCACACCGGCGCGACTGGGTTCCAGTTCCAGCCGCGCACCCAGGCTGCGCAGGACGTCGAGGATCAGGCCGACGACGATCAGGTAGACGCCGAGGTCGAAGAACAGTGCGGTCACCATCTTGACGGTCCCGATCAGCGGCAGGTGAACGGTCAGCACCGCCGAACTCAGGGCGGGCGCCCCCAGGAGCAACGACACCACCGCGGTGGTACTCGCGATGGCCAGCCCGAGACCCAGCAGACGACCGGCGTCGATGGGCAGCGCCTCACCGAGCTCGTAGCGACCGCCGGCCAGGTAGCGCAACACCAGTGCCATACCCATGGTCAGGCCCCCGGCGAATCCACCTCCGGGCGCGTTGTGTCCGGAGAAGAAGAAGTACACGGAGAGGACCACCATGGTCGGGAAGATCAGCCGGGTGGTGGCCTCCAACACCATCGAGCGATGGCGCGGGTTGCGGAAGGTGCTGCCGCGCAACCAGGTGGTGCGGCTGGTGGCATCGACCGAGGAGTCGGCGTCGACCTCGGCGTCGGTGCGCGCGGCGTGCATCCTTGCGGCGTCGGCCACCCGGGGCGCCGAACCGAACCGGCGGCTGCGGAAGACCATCGACGCCACACCGGTGGCGGCGACCAACAGCACCGACACCTCGCCCAGGGTGTCCCAGGCGCGGATGTCGACCAGCAGTACGTTCACCGCGTTGGACCCGTGACCGAAGTCGTAGGCGGCCCGCGGAATGTGCACGCTGATCGGCGTCGTGCTGCGGGCGGCCGCGGCGAAGAGCCCACCGACCACCAGCAGGGTGCCGAACGCCAACCCGATCAGCGCGCGCAACGGTTTGAACCCCGTCTCGTGGCGTGCCTCGGCCTCGGCGGGCAGCTTGCGCAGCACCAGCACGAAGATGACCAGGGTCAACGTCTCCACCAGGAACTGGGTCAGCGCGAGATCGGGGGCCCCGTACAGCGCGAAGATCATGCCGGCGCCGTAACCGGTGATCCCGACCACCAGAGTCGCGGCCAGACGGTTGCGCAGCACCGTCGCCGCGATCGCCGCGGCGACCATGATGATCCCGATGACCAGCTGGTAGACCGACTCGAAGCCGTCCGGTGCGAGACGGTTGCGAGCCCCCAGGAACAACATGACCGTGGGGAGCAGCACCAGGGTGGTGATGATGACGCCCTGCGTCACGGGCAGCGAGCCGCGCTGGGTGAACCGGGTCAACGTGAACGAGAGGGTGTCGGCGAACCGCAGGGACGCGTCGTAGATGCGGTCGGCGTTGCCCAGCGGCGGGCGGCGGAAGGTGAGCCGACGCGACCGGATCAGCAGGAACAACACCGCACCGGCCCCGATCACCACGGCGGAGAACGCCAGCGCGAGGGTGAACCCGTGCCAGAGGGCGAGGTGCTCGATCTCGCCGTCGAAGTCGGGGAGGGTCTCGGCGTACGGCTCGAACAGGGGGCTGATCAGCGACGCGAGGATGCCGCCGAGCAGACCGAGTACGGCGAGCACGGCCGCGGGGGCCTGGAACGCGACGCCGGGACGGTGCATCCCGGCCACCGCGCTGCTGGGCTTGCGCCGCACCTTGCGACCGAACGCGCCCCACAGGAAACGGGTGCTGTAGGCGAAGGTCAGCACCGAACCGGCGACCAGGATCAGGGTGGCGCCGATGGCCTGCCAGTGGCTGAGCGCGTGGGTGTGCCAGACGGTGCTGAAGGCGGATTCCTTGCCCACGAAGCCCAGGGTGACCGGCACCCCGGCCATCGACGCCGCGGCCAGGGCCGCGATCACCAGGAGTCCCGGTGCCTCGGCGCCGAGGCGGGCGAGGCGACGGATGTCGCGGGTTCCGGTCGAGTGGTCGATGATGCCGACCACCATGAACAGGGCGGCCTTGAAGAAGGCGTGCGCGACGATCATCGCGACACCGGCCAGCGCCACGTCGTCGTCGCCGATACCGACCAACACCATGATGAACCCGAGTTGGGAGACGGTACCGAAGGCGAGGATCAACTTGAGATCGAACTCGCGCAACGACCGCCAACCGCCCAGCACCATCGTGAGCAGACCCAGCCCCACCACCATCACATGCCAGACAGCCCCCGACGAGAAGCCCGGCGCCAAGCGCGCCACCAGGAACACCCCGGCCTTCACCATGGCCGCGGCGTGCAGGTACGCGCTGACCGGCGTGGGCGCGGCCATTGCCCCGGGCAACCAGAAGTGGAACGGCACGATGGCCGACTTGCTCAGCGCACCGATCAGGATCAGCGCCACCGCCACCACCACGTAGGTGCCGGTCGGAGGGTCGGCGAGAACGTCGGAGAACAGGAAGCTGCCCGCACGGATGCCGAGCATCACGATGCCGACGAGCATGGCCAGACCACCGAAGGTGGTGACCAGCAGTGCCTGGGTCGCGGCTCGACGTGACGTCGCGCGGTAGGCGTAGAAGCCGACCAGCAGGAATGACAGGACAGTGGTCAGCTCCCAGAACACGTACATGACCAGCATGTTGTCGCTGCACACCAGGCCGAACATGGACCCGGCGAAAGCCACCAGCTCACCGGCGAACCGGGCGACACTGCGACGTGAACGGGGGCCGCTCTCGGCGTCGTAACTGTCGAAGTACTGCGCGCAGTAGCAGAGCACCAGCGCACCGACGCCCAGCACCAACACCGACAACACCGCAGCCAGGTCGTCGAAGCGCAGCACGATGTCCATCTGCAGGGTGGGAACCCACCGGATGGTCTGCACCGCGGTCTCCGACCCGGCGCTGGGCCACTGCGTCAGCACCCACCCCACCGACAGCGCGGGTGCGAGGGCCAGCAGGTAGAAGCCGCGGGGGCCGAGCCAGGTGATGATCGCAGGTGCGGCAATTGCCGTGAGGGTCAGTGCGAGGAGAACTGCGACCAAGGGTGGCACTCCGTCTGTGTGATGGGCGGGGTGTCGCGGGCGGCGTACCGACATGGCTTCCCGGTCACCCGCGTACCCAGTCTACCGGTGCTGGTCGCGGCGTCTCCGGCTACCGTGGCTGCTCGAGCGGTGGTCGCGAGCGGGTGTGGGAGGGTTCACGGATGAGGTCTGGTGGGGCACGGACGCCCGTAGTCGGGGTGCTGGTGGCGATGCTGGCCGTGGTGCTGGTCGCCGGGTGCGGTGCGGGGAGCGACAAGCCGGGGCCGTCGTCGGGCTCGGGTGTCACCATTCCGGCCGACCTGCCCACCGGTGACATCCCGCTCATCGACGGCACGGTGCTGGCGGCGGGTGGTTCCAAGGCCAACGGATGGAACCTCACCATCCAGGCGCGGTCCGGATCGAAGGATGCGCTCGATGCCGCGGTCGGCACATTGACCGCGGCCGGGTACACCGAGTCGAGCCGGAGCGGGACGTCGGGAGCCCGGGTGGTGCTGCTCGACGGGACCAAGAAGGGCACCCACTACTTCGTCCAGGTCGGGGCCGCACCCACGGCGACCGGTGGCGCGAACTCGGTCTACTACGAGATCAGCACCGGCAGCTGACGCGCGATGCGTCGACCCGGCGCACACCTGATTGCCAGGATCGTCACAGACGGTCGCAAGTTCTGCTCCGTACCAAGTGATCAGACCGGCAGATCGCCGGACCGCGGGTGCCGTGCCCGCCGATCGACGAGGGTGAGAACTCCATGTCCCAGCCAGCAGCCGCAGCGCATCCCTACGACCAGCGTTCCCAGGTCGCGGAAGCCCCGACCGCGCCACGGGCAGGGGTGGCCGATGCCCACAACCCGAACGACCCGGCCGCGAACACCCCCGGCGTGCAGACCTTCAGCGTGCGCAACGTGGTGGTCGCCGGCGCGGTGGCGATCGGGCTGCTGTTCACCGGCATCGGTTTCGGAGTGGGGTACTGGGCGGGTCATTCCGGATCGAGCAGCACGCAGCAGGGACCCGGCGGCAGTCAGATGAACAGCCCGTTCGGCGGCCAGATGGGTGGCGGCCAGATGGGCGGTCAGATGGGTGGCGGCCAGATGGGGCAGGGCCAGATGGGTGGCCAGTCCGACGGCACCCAGTCTGGCACCGGGCAGTCGGGCACGGGAACCCAGCAGCAGGGCACCGTACCCGGCAGCGGTACCGGCAGCAGCTCGGATCTGCAGGTGCCCGACGGTCAGACCGGCACCCAGGGCTCGTTGAGCAGCTAGCGATCAGCGTGGTCGTCGGAGGCCCAGTCGGGCCTCCGACACCCGCGGTCGCGGTCTGCGGGCCCGACGCATCGCCTTGCGCTCCGCCCGACGCTCGGAGGGGGCGTAGTCCCAGGTGTCGGGTCGGGCGCGTACCCAGCTCTGCGTCCGCCAGGCGAACGGGATGTGCAGCAGGTAGGCCGCGATCGCCAGCAACATCAGCAGATACGGGTAGGTGACCAGCAGTGCGGCCGCCACGGCGACCACGAACAGGATCGCCGCCAGCGCCCGCTGCGGGACCGCCCACGACTTCAGCGACGCGGTGGGGATGCGGCTGACCGCCAGCAGTGCACTGAGCACCGTCCAGACCGCCACCGCGGTGGTGCTCTCCCACCAACCGTCGCCCCACTGCTGCCGGCCCGCCACCGGTGCCAGCGCGATGATCGCGGTGGCCGGAGCGGGTACGCCCACGAAGAAGCCCTTGCTCCACTCGGGCTGATCCTCGTCGTCGGCGAGGATGTTGAACCGCGCCAACCGCAGCACGATCGCGCAGCAGTACACCAGCGCGAGCACCCACCCGACGTTGTTGTCGCGCATCAGCACCAGATAGATGGTCAGCGCGGGCGCGACCCCGAAGTTGATCGCATCGGCCAGCGAGTCGAGTTCGGCGCCGATCTTGGTGGTCGCCCCCAACAATCGCGCGACCCGACCGTCGAGACCGTCGAGCAGCGCTGCTGCCGCGATCATCGCGATCGACAGGTCCACCCGGTTGTCGAGGGCGAACTTCACCGAAGACAGACCGGCACAGATCGCGAGCACGGTCAGCGCTGACGGCACCAGCAGCCGACCGCCGCCACTCAACGCCGACGGCACCGACATCCGACCCGACGGGGGGAACGACGACTGTCGCCTGGTCGGGCGGCGGCGCGGGTGGGAACCGGGTGGGCGGTCGGGTTTGGGTGCGCGGACGCTCATCGGTCCGAGCCCGTTCCGTCGGTCGAAGGGAGGGTGGCGAACACGGTCTCGCCGCCGACCGCGCGTTGACCGGGTCGGACCAGAAGTTCGGTACGCGCGGGCAGGTACACGTCGACGCGAGAGCCGAACCGGATCAGGCCGTAGGTCTCACCAACGCTCAGTCGGTCGCCCGACTCTGGGTCGCAGACGATGCGTCGCGCCAACAAACCGGCGATCTGCACCACCGCGATCTCCTGGCCGCCTTCGGTGCGGATGGCCATGCTCTGCCGCTCGTTCTGTTCACTGGCCGCGGGCAGGTCGGCCGACAGGAAGGATCCGGGGGTGTGCACCGAGCGCGTGACCGTGCCGGTGCTCGGGGAGCGTTGCACGTGCACGTCGAGCAGCGACAGGAACGTCGAGACCCTCGGCAACGGCAGGTCGGGCCAGCCCAACTCCGCCGGGGGTGTCGCGGTGTCCACGAGCGTGATCTCGCCGTCGGCGGGTGCGACCACCGCGCCGGGCGTCGACGGCGGCACCCGATCGGGGTGCCGGAAGAACGCCGCGCAGGCTAGCGCGGTGGCGGCGGCGGGCGTACGGATCCAGCGGTGTCTGCGGCCGGCCACCGCGACGCCGCCCGCGGCGGCGACGAACGGTAGCCCGGCCGGATGCATCGGCGGCACGGTGTGGCGGATCAGCTCGACGACGTGCGCGATCCCGCTGGTGTGCGCGGTGACCGCGCGGGGGTCGTCGATGGGTGGGCGTCTGGCCACGATGTCCTCTCGGCGGTCCGGTCGGCAGCGGTCAGGTCGGATCAGGGGTCGGGTTCGGACAGCGATCAGGCGGAGCCGTCATCGATCAGGATGACCTCGGCGAGGTCGCCGCGGGCGAGGTTCTCGGTGTCCGTGCCGACGTCGATGAGGGCGTTCGCCGCGGCGAGGTACCGCAGGTGATGCGACGACGGCGGACCGATCGGGTCGACCACCACCCTCCCATCCTCGATGCGGATGATGCCGCGTCGGAACTGTCTCTTGCCCGCGGGGGAGTGCAACGGTGCGGTCAACTCGGCGGTGGTCCGCTCGCGATCGTCGGCCAGACCCATCGCCCGGCGCAGCGGTGCGCGCAGGAACACCTCGAACGAGACCTGTGCGCTGACCGGGTTGCCGGGGAGGGTGACGATCGGCACCGACTGTCCGTCGGGGCCGCGGATCCGACCACACCCCTGCGGCATCCCCGGTTGCATCGCGACCTTGACGAACTCCACCCCGTCGCCCGCGAGAGCGTCCTTGACCACCTCGTAGGCTCCGGCGCTCACCCCACCGGAGGTGACGATGAGGTCGCACCCGCGTTCGTCGGTGATGATCGCGTCGAGCCGTTCGCGGAACTGCGCGACGTCGTCGGGGACGAAGTGCTCCTGACGGGCGATGGCTCCGGCCTCACTGAGCGCCGAGGTCAGCATCACCCCGTTGGACTCGTAGATCTGTCCGTGCCGCAGAGGTTGTCCGGCCGCCACCAGCTCCGACCCGGTGGACACCACCACCACCCGCACCGGCGCGAGCACCTCCACACCGGGCAACCCGAGGGCGGCCAGCAACCCGATGGCCGGCGCGTGCAGCACCGTACCCGCCGGGATCGCGAGGTCGCCGACGACGATGTCGGAACCGGCGGTGCGCACCGAGGCGCCCTGGGCCACCGACGCGTGGACGGCGACCGACTGCAGTCCCGCGTCGGTCTGCTCCACCGGCACCACGGCGTCGGCGCCCGACGGCAGCGGTGACCCGGTCATGATCCGGTGCGCGGTGCCGGGGTCGAGGTACAGCGGGTCGGTGCGACCCGCCGGGATGTCCGCGGAGACCGGCAGCGTGACCGGGCTGTCTTCTGCGGCAGCGGCGATGTCGACGGCGCGCACCGCGTACCCGTCCATGGCCGAGTTGTCGAAACCGGGCAGGTCAACGGTCGCCCGCACATCGGCTGCCGTGATCCGCCCCAGCGCGGCGGCGAGCGGGACCACCTCGGCCCGCGGCGGGGGGAACAGGCCGGCGACCACGTGCTGGTGTTCTGAGACGGTGCGCATCATCGGGCGCGCAGCGAGTCGATGAAGATCGCCTCCGCGAGCGCGGTGCGCTCGATCTCACCCGGGTCGACGCTCTCGTCGGGGGCGTGGATCCGGCAGCTCGGCTCCTCCACACCCAGCAGGGCGATCTCGGCTGCGGGGGCGATGTCCATCAACACCCCGGCCAGCGGGATCGACCCACCCTGGCCGCTGTGCACCACCGCGGCGTCGTAGGCACGGGCGAGCGCACTGCTCAGCACCTGGTAGAAGGGCCCGTCGAGGCGGGCGGCGAACGGTTGGCCGGTCATCTCGGTCCCGAAGGTCACCCGGGCCCGCCACGGGATGTGCGCACGCAGATGGTCGGCGAGCAGGTCGCGGGCCTCCTCGGCATCCACCCCCGCGGGCACCCGCAGGTTCAACACCGCCGACGCCCGCGGTCGGATGGCCGCCGCACAGTCGTCGGTGGGTGGCGCGTCGAGGCCGATCACGGTCACCGACGGGCGCGCCCACGTCATGTCGGCGGGAGTACCCGACCCCAGCAGGTCCACTCCGTCGAGAACGCCGGCGTCACCGCGGAACCGGTCGGAGGAGTAGGGGGCGCCGGTCCACACCTGGTCGGTGCGCAGACCGTCGATGGTGGTGTTGCCCTGCTCATCACGCAGGCTGGCCAACCCGGCGACGAGCGCGGCGAGGGCGTCGGGCGCGGCCCCGCCGAACTGGCCGGAATGCACCTCGGTACCGAGCGTCTCCACCGTGACATCGAGATTGGCCACTCCTCGTAGGTTGGTGGTCAGCGTGGGTGTGCCCACCTCCACGTTTCCGGCGTCGGCGATGACGATGACGTCCGCGGCGAAGAGTTCCGGCCGATCCCGCACCAAGTGTTCGAGACCCTCGCCCCCGGCCTCCTCGGATCCCTCGACGACGACCTTCACGGTGCAGGGGATGTCGTCTCCGAGGGCGCGGAGTGCGGTCAGGTGTGCGACCACGTTGCCCTTGCAGTCGGCGGCACCGCGGCCGTACCAGCGTCCGTCGCGCTCGGTCAGTTCGAAGGCGGGAGAGTGCCAGTCGGCGTCCGGTCCGGCCGGCTGCACGTCGTGGTGGCTGTACAGCAACACCGTCGGCACCGGGCTGTCGCCTGCGGGCGCCTCCCGACGACCGAACACCGCGAAACTCCCGTCGGCGGTGTCCAGCACCTCGCTGGGCACCCCGGCGTCGGTGAACGCCGTGGCGACCCAGTCGGCGCTGCGACGGCAGTCGTCGGCCAGCTCGGGAACGCCGAACACGGTACGGAAGGCGACCATCGTGCCGAGGTCGTCCTGTGCCTGCGTCATCAGCGTCCGCACCCGGTCCCGCAGCGTCTGCGTGTCGGTCACACCGGTGTCGGGGGTGGAGTCGGGCATGGGGACAAGCATGCCAGAGCAGCAGAAACTGCAACGCACGTCGGTGAGCGATAGATTTTGCCCATGATCGAAGGGTTGTTGCTCGACATCGACGGGGTGATGGTGACCTCGTGGGAGCCGCTGCCCGGGGCCGTCGAGGCCATCACCACATTGGCCGACCGTGGGATGCCGCGGATGTTCCTGACCAACACCACGTCCAAGTCACGGGCACAGATCGCCGAACTGCTCAACCGCAACGGATTCGGCGTGCGGGCCGCGGAGATCCTCACCGCCGCCAAGCTCACCGCCGAGTACCTGCAGGCCAACTACCCCGGCAAACGGGTCTGGGTGCTCAATCAGGGTGACATCACCTCCGACATGGACGGGGTGAACCTGGTCGGCGGTGCCGACGGTCCGCCGACCGATCGCGACCCGGAGGTGGTGGTGCTCGGCGGCGCGGGCGACGTCTTCACCCACCAACTGCTGTCGCGGGTCCTCGACTTCTTGCTATCGGGGGTGCCGGTGATCGCCATGCACCGGTCGACGATCTGGTCCACCGACCACGGTCTGATGATCGATACCGGCGTCTACCTCGAGGGGCTGGAGAAGGCGTCGGGGAAGAAGATCCGGGCCATCGGCAAGCCGTCGCCGCTGGGCTTCCGCGCCGCGGTGGAGATGATGAAGCTGGAACCGACGTCGGTGCTCATGGTCGGCGACGACATGCACAACGACATCCTGGGCGCGCAGGCGTCGGCGCTGGTCGGCGCGCTGGTCCGCACCGGCAAGTTCCGGCAGGAGGCCCTGGTGCGGTTGCAGCGTGACGAGTTCGGTCCGGTGCCCGATCACGTGATCGGCTCCATCGCCGACCTGCCCGCGCTGGTCCAGAAGTTGTCGGTCGAGCCGTGATCAGGCCTGCTCGGACGCCCGCTTGATCTTGCCCAGCGTCTCGCGGATGCCCTCGCGCAGTTCGCTCTCGAAGGTCTCCTCGCCACCGAGCAGCTTGTCGATACCGATGCGCGATACCGCGGTGGTCTTGCCGTCCTTGGCCTCGCGCTTCTCGGTGAGCGTCACCCCGGTATCGGTGGGGGTGATGGCGAAACTCCACACCGTGTGGTTCTCGGTGACCCGGAACGCGATCTGACGAGCCGGTTCGAAGGCGACGACCTTGGCGGTGGTCGGCCAGAACATCGGTCCGCGCCGGTTGACGTTGATGGTCCTGGTGCCCAGCCGCACGTCTCCACCGAGGACGATCTGCCGGACGCACTGCGGGCTCCACTCGCTCATGCGCTTGAGGTCGGACACCACCGACCACACCGCCTCGGGGTCGGCGGCGATGTCGATCGAGTCCTCGATGAGCGGCGTGGCCATCAGTGATCCTCCGAAGAAATAGTGGGACAGGTGGGTCATGTCATGAGTGAGTCATGTCACTGTATGTGACAACGGTCATTGGCCGGTTCGTCGGGTCCCCTCTCGTCGGCGGAGGAGGTCCAGGCGACGTACCCGTCGGGCCGGACGAGGATGCGTGCGGGACCGGTGTACCCCGGGCGGGGTGTACCCGATACGACGTGCCGTGCGGTGGGGTGCGGCTCACCGTCGTCGCCGAGGTCGAACAGCACCCATCGGCCGTCGTCGAAGAAGTCCAGAGCACACCCGCCGGTCCCGTCGGCGGTCGTGATCGGGATGTTGGGCATGAACCCGCCGACCCACGATGCGGGGTCGGATCCGGGTATGCGTACATCGGTGGAGCTCAGTACTGCGGCCAGCCGCTGATTGACGTCCCGGATGTCCATCATCTCGGTGAACAGTTCGCGTAACGGGGTGACGCGGTTGTCCGGGTTCATCAGCGCGACCTGGGCGCGAGTGTTGTGCAGGACGCGCGCAGCCACCGCTCGGCGCTCGGTGGTGTAGCCGTCCAGCAGCGTCTCCGCAGTCGGGTCGTGCAGCCACGCCGCCAACTTCCAACCGAGATTGACCGCGTCCTGGACGCCGAGATTCAATCCCTGCCCGCCGAACGGAGAATGCACGTGCGCGGCGTCGCCGGCCAGAAGGACGCGACCGTGTCGATAGTCGTCGGCGATCAGGGTGTGGTCGGTGAAGCCGGTGCACCACCCGGTCTCGGTCGGCCACGCGACGCGCCGGCCGACGACGCGTTCCGCGGCCTCGCGCACCTCGTCGGCTGTGACGACGGCATGCCGATTCTCCGGCGCTCCGGTGAATTCGGCGACGATCACCCGACCCGGCAACACCTGGATGACCCCCGTGCCGGTGCGGTGCCATCCGGCCCCGGGATCCATCAGCAGATCCGGAACCCGCGCGACGGCCAAGCGCCCGGTCATGGTGGGCGGGGTGCTGGTCGTCGGGAAGCCGGTGAGGGTGCGCACGGCACTGCGACCGCCGTCGCAGCCGACGACGACGTCGGCGGTCATGGTCAGGTGGCGGTCGCCGTCGGTACGGGTTCGGATGCGCACTTCCGCGGCGTCCTGCTCGATGTCCACGAGGTCGACTCCCCGGGTGATCCGCACCCCCGATTCGACCGCCCGCTCCGTCAGCACCGCCTCTACATCGGACTGCTGGATCCCGAGCATGCCGCCGAACGCTGCGTCGACGTCGTCGATCCGTACCGTGCGCACACCTGCGAAGTGCGCCAGGGTGAGCTGACTGCTGGGCGCCGGAGCACCGCCGAACTGTTCGACTCGGGCGTGGCGCGCGCGTTCTCGCATGGGTTCGAGCAGTCCGCGTAACGCCAGGCACTCCATCGTGCGGGCGTTCAGTCCGAAGGCCTTCGAATGTGTCACCGGAGCGTCGAGCCGCTCGATCACCTCGACGGTCACTCCCTGCAGTCGCAGTTCGCAGGCGAGCATCAGACCGACCGGTCCGGCACCGACAACGATCACGGCACTGTTCATCGAACCTCCTCCTTAACGCGTTCAATCACATTCTAGATTAACGCGTTAAGTGACGCAGGATAGGCTGCACAGGTGGCACTCACCATGACGACGATCGTCGGCACCGCACTGGAGATGGCCGAGGCCGAAGGGATCGACGGGTTGTCGTTGCGGCGCCTGGCCGACCGGCTGGGGGTTCGCGCTCCCGCCCTGTACTGGCACATACCCGGCAAGCGCGCACTACTCGACGAGATGGTCGACGTCATCGTGCGGCCCGCGGTCCCCATCTGGAACAGCGCGCCCGTGTACGGGTGGGATGCGTGGCTGATGGGAGCCGCACGTGCGATGCGCGCGGCGTTACGTGCACACCGCGGCGGCCCGGCGATCGCCGTCGGTGCCGGGCTCGACCGGGCCGTGAACCTCGGTGTCTTCATCGAACGCACCGTCGCGGTGCTGCACGACCAACTGTCGATCGATCTCGGTGCTGCCACCCGGTTGGCCGGGGGGTTCAATGCGTTCGTGCTCGGCCGCATCGCCGAGGAGTCCGCGGTCCCCACCCTCGACGAGGCCACCGTGACCGCGCTTCGTGGACGCTTTCCATTGCTCGCCGAGGGTCTGTCGATGCGCGCGGCTCAGGGATACGCCGTCGGCGGCGACGAGGACTTCGACCTGTTGGTTCGCATCTGGATCGAGGGAATCCGCGCGGTGTTCGTGGTCGGGTGAACCCGCTCAGATGGCGTGAACTCGCTCAGCCGGCACTGTCGGCCCCGGCTTGCGCGATGAGCCGGCGCAGCGGACTCCGCGGGTCCACCTCGCTGAGCAACTCCACACCATCGAGGGTCTTCCCGATCGGCGGTTCGACAGCGGCCTCCGGCAGTGCCGCGATCACCAGCTCGACGAATCGGGAGCGGAGTCGGCGGTTGGAGCCGAGAACCTTCCCGACCCAGCTGACGCGCAGTTCGTGGCCTGTTGACCATCCGGCGCGTCGAGAACCTGCGACCACGGACTCGGTCAGCGCGGCGGCGGCATCGTCGATGATGCGCTCGGCCACCGCGTCTCCGCCGTCGGCGACCTCCGCCACGGTGCGGGCGAAACCGGCCACCGCCGACACCCGACCAGGGTCGGCCTGCACCCGCATGTACAGCTCCGACATCTCGCCGAACCGCTCGGCCGCGGCGTCCCTCAGCACCGTCGACTCACCCCGCCCGTCGTGGGCGCGCAACGCCGCATCCACCCCGGCGCGGCCGATCCAGAACGCGCTGCCCGCGTCACCGAAGAGGTACCCCCAGCCGTCCACGCGGGCCACACCGGTCGCGACGGCCAGCGTCACCACGCCGGTGCCTGCCGCCACCACCACCCCGTGATGATCGCGGTTGGCGGCCAGAAAAGCGGTCACCGAGTCGTGGGCGAGCGCCACCCGCCGCACCCCCAGGTGGGTCGCGGCGTCGAGCAGCGCATCGGGCCGCTGGGCGTCGGCGGTGAGCCCCGACAACCCCACCGCGATGCACTCGACGGTGTCCCCGGTCGACGTCAGCAGCTCCTCGGCGAGAGCCACCACCTGCGGCAGCACCGGCCGATCGGTGAGTATCGGGCGGGCGTCGTGGTCGCTGTGCGACCCGTCGTCGCGACGTAGCCGCAGTCGCGACCCGGTCTGTCCACCGTCGACGCTGAGTTGACTCACCGCAGGTCAGATCACGGTGAGCATGTCCCAGTCGGCGATCGACCGCGACAGTTGCCGCAGGTGTTCCTCGGCGCCGCCCAACGTGTGACCGATGGCCGTCAAACGGCTGGTGTAGTGGCCCACCGGGTACTCGACGGTCATCCCGATACCACCGTGCATCTGGATGGCCTCCTGGCCGATGCTGGTGGCCGAGCGACCGATCTGCAGTTTGGCCCGCGACGAGACGGTCGGGTCGACCCGGCCCTCCGCGAGGGTGGCGGTGGCGTACAGGCTGAGACTGCGGGCGAGCTCGAGCTTGACGTACATGTCCGCGGCTCGCTGGGTCAGCGTCTGGAACTTGGCCAGCGGCACCCCGAACTGCTTGCGCTGCTTGAGGTAGTCGGTGGTCAGATAGAGCGCCTTCTCCATCGCACCCACCGCCTCGGCACACAACGCCATCTGCGCGAACGCCTCGGCGTAGGCGATGGCCTCGGCGGCGTCTCCGGAACCCAGCCGGTGGGCGGGTGCGTCGTCGAACGTCAGCTGCGCACCGCGGCGCAGGTCGTGGGTGCGGTACGCGGTGCGGGTCACCCCGTCGGCGTCGGCGTCGGCCAGGAACAACCCGATCTCGTCGCCGGCGCGGGCGCTGACCACGATCTTGTTCGCGCAATCGCCGTGCAGCACCGGATTCTTGGTACCGCTGAGCACCCAGCCGCCGTCGCGTTCGGTCGCCGTGGTCGACACCTGCGCCACCGGCCACCGGTCGCCCGGTTCGACGTGCGCCCAGGCCAGCAACAGGTCGCCGGCGGCCACGTCGGTGAGCAGGTCGCGTCGCTGATCGTCGTCGGCGGTCCTGGCGATCAGCACCCCGGGCAGAAAGGCGCAGTCGAGCACCGGCTCGGGCGCCAGGCTGCGCCCGATCTCACCCAGCACCGCGGCGACCTCCACCGGGCCGGCGTCCATGCCACCGTCGGCCTCGGCGAACGGCAGGCCGAGGATGCCGATCTCGGCCAGCTGCTTCCACAGGTCGGTGCTCCACCCCAGGTCGGTGGCGGTCTGCGCGCGCAGCGTCTCCACGTCGTAGGTGTTGCCCAGTACGTCGCGCACGGTGTCGCGCAGCATCGTCTGTTCGTCGTTCAGTTCGAAGTCCATATGAGGTGTTCGTCTCCCGGTGTGAGGGGTGGCGGCAAGAGGGGGCGGCCGGCGGCTACAGGCCGAGGATGGTGGAGGAGATGATGGTGCGCTGCACCTCCGACGAACCGCCGTAGATCGTCGTCTTGCGGGTGTTGAGGTAGATGGGGGTGGCGCGCTGGGCCCAGTCCGGAGACCCGATGTCGGATGCGTCGTTCGGTAGCGAATCCACCCCGGCCACGTCCGCGAGCAGTTCCGTCGCGGACTGCTGCAGTTCGGTGCCCCGCAGTTTGATCAGCGACGACACCGGGTTGGGCTTGCCGTTGTCCGAGGCGCTCACCACCCGCAGGGTGGTCAGTTCCAGGGCAAGCACCTCGTTCTCCAGCTCGGCGATACGCGCGGCGAAAAGCGGGTCGTCGAGCAGGGTTCCGTCCGGCGTGGGGATGGACGCGGCGCGTTCCTTGGCCTGCGCGACGCGGTTCTTGATCAGGCCCACCCGGGCCACACCGGTGCGCTCGTTACCGAGCAGGAATTTCGCGTAACTCCAGCCCGCGTTCTCCTCACCGACGAGGTTCTCCACCGGAACCCGGACGTCGTTGAACCAGACCTCGTTGACCTCGTAGCTTCCGTCGATCAACTGGATCGGACGACGTTCGACGCCCTCGCTGTTCATGTCGATGAGCAGGAAGCTGATGCCCGCCTGCTTCTTCGGGGCGGCGGGATCGGTGCGCACCAGGCAGAAGATCCAATCGGCGTGCTGGGCCAGCGTGGTCCAGGTCTTCTGCCCGTTGACCACGTAGTGGTCACCGTCGCGCACGGCCTTGGTCTTCAGGGACGCCAGATCCGAGCCGGCCTCGGGTTCGGAGAATCCCTGGCACCACCAGATGTCGAGGTTGGCGGTCTTGGGCAGGAACCGCTGCTTGAGTTCCTCCGAGCCGAAGGCGGCGATCACCGGGCCGACCATGCTGACGTTGAACGCCAACGGGTCGGGTACGGAGGCCAGGATCAGCTGGTCGTGGTAGATGTGCCGCTGCACCGGCGTCCAGTCCTTGCCGCCCCACTCGACCGGCCAGTTGGGTACGGCCAGCCCCTCCTCGTCGAGGATGCGCAGGGCGGTGATGGCGTCGTCGGGCATGTTCGGCGCACCGGCGGCGGTGCGTTCCCGCACCTCCTTGGGAATCTTCGTGGTGAAGAACGTCCGCAACTCGTCGCGGAACTGCTGCTCGTCTTCGGTGAGTTCGAGGTGCATGCCCACAGTTCTACCCCGCGCAGTCGCTCCCCCGACGTCGAGTGGGCCGTTGTTCGCGTCGACCGGGCTCTCATCCGTGCCGAGCGGGCCGTCGACCTCAACCGCGGCAGCGGGCGAGCTCACCGTCGACGGCCATTGCGCCGACCGGCTCGACGACGGGCGCGGGCACCGCGGCGATGCGTCGGGCCCGGCGGTTGACCCACACCGCGGCAGCGGAGGCGATGACCACCAGCGCGATGACGAAGGACGCGTACCCGATGGCCGTGGTGCGCAGACCGAACTGTTCGGTGGCGAGTCCGGCGACCACCGCAGGGACCGAGAACCCGGTGTAACTGACCAGGAACACCGACGCGAACACCTGGCCGCGCTGGGTCGGTTCGGTGGCCGCACCGATGGTGGCCATCACGCCGACGAATGCCGTGCCGAAACCGATGCCCGCCACTGCGGCCCCCACCAGGTAGACGGGGATGGATGCGGTGATCACCCCGACCAACGAGAGGCTGACGCCGACCAGCAGGCCGGTGAACCCGATGACCAGCTTGGTGGTCGCGGGGGTGCGTCCGAAGACCACAGCCGACACCGCGGCCGAGGCGAAGAAGGTGAACAGCATGGCGCCTGCGGCGGCGTGGTTCTGCACGCCGAGGATGCGCCCGACGATCGACGATCCGAGCGACAACTGCAGACCGCCCAACGACCAGGTCGCGATCATCGCGGGCACCCCGGCCAGGAACACCCCGCGCACCGACCCCGGAACCGACGCCCGCGGTGAGATGGTGGTGAGCAGATGGCGCCGCGACTCGAACCCGACCCGCGCGGACGTCTCGGGGATCAGCACCACCGCGATCAGCAACACCGCGAACACGGCGATGCAGA
Organism: Williamsia sterculiae; assembly: GCF_900156495.1. Classification (GTDB taxonomy): domain Bacteria; phylum Actinomycetota; class Actinomycetes; order Mycobacteriales; family Mycobacteriaceae; genus Williamsia_B; species Williamsia_B sterculiae. The sequence continues at coordinate 79,093 of NZ_FTNT01000004.1, read as the reverse complement.
TCCCGTAGATCAGGAAGCGCGGCGCCGGGGCGTATTGCACCAGCACTCCGGCGATCAACACGCCCAGCGACAACCCGAGACCGGGAGCGGCACCGTTGGCCATCGCGCCGGTGTGGTCGTCGGGTTGCAGGTCGAAGGTCGCCGCACTGAGCGTGCCGAGGATCGCGCCGGTGGCCAGACCCTGCAGTACCCGCGCGGCGACGAGCAGACCCACGCCGTCGGCGGTGATGAACACGATCATCGCGACGATGAGACCGACGAGCGCCAGCGCCATCACCGGTCGTCGCCCGATGTGATCCGACAGCGAGCCCACGGTGAGCAGGCTGCCCAGCAGTGCGACCACGTAGACCGCGAACACCACGGTCAGCGTGAAGGACGAGAACCCCCACAGCTGTTGGTAGATCGGGTAGATCGGCGACGGCGCCGCCGAGGCGAACAACACGAAGGTGGTCAGGCCGGCGACCACCCAGAAGGCGGTGGCCCGGCCGATACGGATGGAGGACACATGTACTCCTCTGGGGCGGTGTGTCGTGGGGCTCTCATTGCTAAAGCAGCTAACTTTGCTTTAGTACTACGAGTACCAGTCCGCACCGTTAAAGCCAAGCCATTTGCAATAATGGTCGTATGACCGTCGCATCGACCACATCCACCGACGCCCGTGGACGCCGTCCGGGCGGACGTAGTGCCCGTGTGCAGGACGCCGTCTACCGAGCGGTGGGAACGCTGGTCAGCACTGGTTTTCGGGAGACGATGACCATTCCGCAGGTCGCCGAGGCGGCTGGTGTCAACCCGACCAGCATCTATCGGCGGTGGGGGTCCGTCGACGTCCTGCTCGAGGAGGTCGCGGTCGCCGCGCTGACCCGCGACGAGCCGCTGCCCGACACCGGGAACCTGCCCGCCGACCTCGACGCGTGGGCGGTCATCATCGCCGAGGACATCGCCCGACCGCACCGCGTCGCCTACCTGCGCGCCCTGGTGTCGGCTCGCGACGACGGCGGCGTCGAGACCTGCCCGTGCTGGGAGACGCGACGGGCGCAGGCCGGGCAGATGATCGACCGCGCCCGGGATCGGGGCGAGCGGGTCCCCGAACCGCGGCAGGTACTCGACCACATGGTCGCGCCGCTCTATCACCACGCCGTGTTCGGTTTGCCGATCGACGCCGACTACGCCCGTGTCCTCGTGACCGACGTGCTTCGGATGGCGGCTGCCCCGAACTGAGCGCAGTGCCCCCCGGGGGTTCGGACGCCTACGCCTGCGCGCCGGTCACCGTTGCGCCCGATACCGCCCCTGGGTCAGAACGATGACGCAGCCCGGAACGATCACGCAACCCGAGGTGACCACGCAGAGTGGTGCCGCTGTACTCGGTGCGGTGTACCCCGGCCTCCTGCAGGATCGGCACCACCTCGTCGGCGAATCGGTCGAGCCCGCCCGGTGTGATGTGTGGGACGAGGATGAACCCGTCGGACGCGTCCTCCTGCACGAACCGGTTGATGGTCTCGGCCACGGTCTTCGGTGAACCGATGAACGACTGCCTGCCGGTGACCTCGATGATCAGCTCGCGGGTGGTCAGGTTCTCCGCCTCGGCCCGTTGCCGCCACTCGGCGGCCACGTCGCGGGGATCGCGATGGATGCGCACACTCGCGCGCCCCTTGGCCACGGTGTTCTCCCCGGGGATCGGATCCACCGTCGGCAGCGGACCGTCGGGGTCGTGGTCGGACAGGTCGCGGTTCCAGAGCTGCTCCAGGAACTTGATCGCGGTCTGCGGGCTGACCTGCTGCAACCGGACCTCGTGGGCCGCCTCGGCCGCCTCGGCATCCGTGTCACCGAGGACAAAGGTCGCCGCGGGCAGGATCAGCAGCTCGTCGCGTTCCCGTCCGTACTTCGCCAACCGATCCTTGACGTCGGTGTAGAACGCCTGACCGTCGTCCAGCGTGGAATGCCGGGAGAAGATGGCATCCGCCTCGGCGGCGGCGAACTCGCGGCCCTCCTCGGAGTCCCCGGCCTGGAAGATCACCGGCCGGCCGGACACCACACCATGCGGCACGGGGAACTGACCGCTGATGTCGAACTGGCTGTCGGTGTGGGTGAACGAGCCGGCGTCGGCGCGCCGCAGGAACTCGCCGGTGGCCTTGTCGGCAACGATGTCGTCGTCGCGCCAGGAGTCCCACAGCTCGGTCGCGACCTGCAGGAATTGTTTGGCCCGCTGGTACCGGTCCTCCTTGGCCAGATACCCGCCGCGGCGGAAGTTCTCCCCGGTGAACTCGTCCCACGAGGTCACCACGTTCCAGGCGCCACGGCCCTCGCTCAGGTGTTCCAGGCTGGCGAACTGCCGGGCCACCTCGAACGGTTCATTGAAGGTGGAGTTGATGGTGCCGGTCAGCCCGAGTCGATCGGTAACCGCGGCCAGCGCGGCCAACACGGTGAAGGTGTCCGGTCGACCGACCACGTCGAGGTCGTAGATCAGTCCGTTCTGCTCCCGTAGACGCAGCCCCTCGGCCAGGAACAGGAAGTCGAATCTGGCCCGTTCGGCGGTCTTCGCGAGGTGTACGAAGGACTCGAAGTCGATGTGGCTGCCCGCGGCGGGATCGCTCCAGACGGTGGTGTTGTTGACGCCGGGGAAATGTGCGGCGAGGTGCACCTGCTTGGTCATCGGACGCCTGCTTTCGATCGTCGGTCGGCGTAACGGTTGGTCGGCCGGTCCAGACCCAGCCGGGACCGCAGCGACTCCTCGCGGTACTCCGTGCGGAAGACACCCCGGCGTTGCAGCTCGGGAACAAGGTCGTCGGCGATCGACCGGAGGTCGTCGGGGATGGACCCGGGTCGCAGCCGCACGCCGGTGAGTCCGGTGGTCGGATTGGCCAGTTCGACGATCCGGTCGGCGACGTCGGCAGCGGTCCCGACCACCGAGGGCGCGTCGTCGACGAATTCCTCTCCGGCCAGGTCGTCGAGGCGCGCCTTACGGGCGACCGCCGCGTCGCGGGTCGGGCCGAGGAACACGGTGAGGTCGGCGAACACGTGCACCGGCTCGTCGTCGCGACCGAACTCCTGCCGCGCCGCCTGCACGGTGTCGAAGGCGTGGCGCGCCTGGTCCGGATCGCCCGGAGTGACGAAGCCCAGGTCGGCGCTGCGGCCCACCAACCGGTACACGTCGTCGTGATGTGCGAGGGCAGCGACCACAGGTTGCCCCTGGGGCGGTCGCGGGGTGATGGACGGACCGCGGACGGAGAAGAACCGGCCCTCGAAATCGATGTAGTGCAGCTTGTCGCGGTCGACGAACCGGCCCGTGGCCGCGTCGCGGATCTCGGCGTCGTCCTCCCAGCTGTCCCAGAGGCCGCGGATCACCTCGATGTGATCGGCCGCCTCGTCCAGTAGGTCGGCGACGGGGTCGTCACCGGTGCGACGGCCGAGCAGCGGCGCCTCGTCGGCGCGATGCGATATCCGGATCCGTACCCCGGCCCGGCCATGTGACACGTGATCGAGGGTCGCGATCGCCTTGGACACGTGGAACGGTTCGGTGTGGGTGGCCACCACGGTGGGGACGAGTCCGATGTTGGGGACCGCGGGCGCCACTCTGGCCGCGATCAGCTCGGCGTCGAGGTGTCCGACGGCGCGATCGGTGCGCGGTTGCGCATCCCTGCGCCACAGGCTGAACGCGTCCTCGATGGTCACCAGGTCGACCAGACCGCGCTCGGCGACACGAACCTGATCGACCCAGTAGCGCGCGGAGAGGAGTTCACCGGGGCGGGCTGAGTCCGCGCGCCAGGCCGCGGGGTGCCACCCCGCGCCATCGAGCGCGATGGCCACATGGAGTTGTTCCGACATGTCCGGGTCAACGTGCGGGGTGACCCGATCGATCCCCGGGAAGGGGCGAAGAATCAGTGTGAATTCAACCCTGGCGGGATGGGCGGTCATGGGTTGCCATGGGCCGATGTCCTGGTCCCAGTGGTTCCAGATCCCTCCGGCGACGGGTGGACTCGGTGTCGACCGCATCTCGGCGGTCCAGATGTCGGTGGCCGCGTCGCTGCATCCCGAGGCGCCGCCGACGTGGATGGTCCAGAACGCCGTGGCCGACGAGGGGCCGCGTGGCGACGCGGTCACGTACCGGTGACCGGCTCGTCCGCTCCTCCGGTCCCGCTCTCCGTCCTCGACCTGTCGCCCGTCGTCGCGGGTTCCACACCCGCCGAGGCACTACGGCACACCGTCGCGCTGGCCCAGCACGCCGAGGCGCTGGGTTACCACCGGTTCTGGTTGGCCGAACACCACTTCGTCGCCGTGGCCAGTTCGTCGACCACCACCCTGCTCGCCCTGGTCGCCGCGGCCACCGAACGTATCCGGATCGGTTCCGCGGCCGTTCAACTCGGCCACCACACCCCGGCGTCGGTGGTCGAGGCATTCGGCACCATCGACGCCCTGCACCCGGGCCGTCTCGACCTGGGGCTCGGGCGGTCGGGACAGAAGCGCGGGGAGGCGCTTGCGGCGGCCCGTCAGAGCCAGGTGGCGGGGTCCAACGGGTCTGGATCGAACGGGTCTGGGCCGAACGGATCGGGGTCCACGCCACCGTCGACCCCCGAACACGTGGTGGACGGATTGCTGATCCCGCAGTCGTTCCCACTGGAGAAACTCCTGGGGTCACCGCGGATCGCGGCCTCTGCGGCCGCACTCCAACAACCGGGCGCCGCGACCCCCGACTTCGACGCCGCGGTGGCCGACATCCTCGCGCTGCTCGACGGCACGTTCACCGTCGACGGTCACCCCCTCTCGGCCGTACCCGGCGAACACGCCGACGTGGAGGTGTGGATCTTCGGCAGCAGCAAGGGGCAGAGTGCGCAGGTCGCGGGCGCGCGAGGTCTGCCGTTCGTGGCGAACTACCACGTCAGCCCGGCGACCACGCTGGAGGCCGTCGAGGCCTACCGCGCAGCGTTCCGACCGTCGGATCGGCTGTCGCAGCCCTATGTGGTGGTGTCGGCCGACGTGGTGGTCGCCGAGGACACCCCGACCGCGGAGCATCTCGCAGCGACCTACGGGCACTGGGTGCACAGCATCCGGGCGGGCGGTGGCGCCGCGCCCTATCCCGACCCCCGCACCACCGGCCCGCTCGACGACGACCAGCGGGCAGTGGTCGCCGACCGGACGCGCACCCAGTTCGTGGGGGACGCCGGCCGGGTCGCCGAGCGGTTGCAGACGCTGGCGCGCGTGACCGGCGCCGACGAGCTGGTGATCACCAGCGTCACCCACGACGCCGACGACCGGCGACGTTCCCACGAACTGTTGGCGCGGGAGTGGGGTCTGGTCAGCGCCAGCGGCCGAACAACTCCGTCGCCCGCTGCGCCAGATTCGCCTGCAGCGTCGGGCCGAAGCTGACCCTGGCCACGCCGAGGTCGGCCAGCTCGGCGCGATCACCCTCGGCCGGCGTGGCGATCGCGTTCACCGGCAACGGGAGTTCTGCGGTCAGTCGGCGTGTGGTCGACGCGTCGTGGAATCCCACCGGGTACAGCACGTCTGCGCCTGCCGCGGCGGCCAGCGACAGTCGGGAGACGGCTCGTTCGACGCGGTCGGTCTCGTCGCCGATCTTCTTCAGCAGCAGGTCGGTGCGCGCGTTGACCACCACGTGAACCCCGGCCTCGTCGGCCGCGGCCCGGAGTGCCCCGACGAAGTCGGCGTGTTCCTGCGGCTCGCGCAACCGTCCGCCCTCGCTGTGCACGGTGTCCTCCACGTTGAGACCGACCGCCCCGACCGAGAGAAGCCCCTCGATCAGTCGCCGCGGTTCCTGGCCGTAGCCGGATTCGATGTCCACCGAGACGGGGATGTCCACCGCACCGGTGATCTGGGGGACGCGGGCCAGCAGGTCGGCAAAGGTCATCCCCTCGTTGTCCGGTTTGCCGATCGAATCGGCCACCGGGTGCGAACCGACGGTCAACCCCGCGAACCCCGCGTCGGCGGCCAGCTGCGCCGACCAGGCGTCCCAGACGGTCGGCAGAATCACCGGGTCGCCGGGGACGTGCAGGCGGAGCAGGGTGACGGCTTTGTCGTGCAGGGACCGGACGGATGCGGTGTCGGCTGTCGATGTCATGCCCCACACAACGGCCTCGGCGAGCGGATTATTCGCGGCGATGGCACGCACGGTGACGTCAGCGGACGGCGGTATCGATGAATTGCGTCGTGTACAGCTGCGAGGCGGGCATCGTGGCGGGCAGGTCGGAGCCGGACTTGTTCAGCACCGGGATCAGCTCGTCGATCGACGACTGCGCCTTGGTCAGGTCGTAACCGCCCCAGACCCCGGCCGGGTCCGGTCCGATGACGCCCTTGTCCTTGAGCAATCCGGCGGAGTACTGGGCCTCGCCCGGACTGTAGGGGTTGAAGGAGACGTCCTTGCCGACCCAGTCGGTGATCGTGGCGTTGATCGCGCCGGGAGACGCCACGTAGTTCTTGCCGGTCCGCTGGATCATCGGCACCAGCTTCCGCAGGCACCCGCTCAGCGATTGCATCTTGTCCGGTCGGACGGTGACGTTGGACGCGTAGACGTCGTAACCGGCGTCTTTCACCATTGCGTACGCCACGGGTTTGTTCCACGACGGCGTCTCGTGTTCGAAGGTGTACGGCTCGGAATTGGCGAACCCCTGTTGGGCGATCGACGAATCGCCGACAAAGCGGGCGGGTGCGCCGTCGTAACCGGTGTCGAGTTGGCTCTGCTTGAGCAAACCCTTTGCGACCAACCACTGCGGGAAGACCTGATCCTTGGACACCACGACGGTGGCATTCGATTTGCCGATGTCACCGATGGTCTTCCAGTCCGGGTGGACCCGCGGATCCCACATCAGGATCGACGGGTTGTACTGCAATAGCGGTGTCACCCCCACCACGCGCTGACCGGCGGCGGCCGAGACCATCTGATCGCCGTGCACCAACCCGAGGTCGATGCCGTCGTCGGCGTACATCGCCGATGGGACCGATTGGAACCCGATGGCCGGTCCACCCGCTCGCAGCGTGATGTCGACACCGGTGTCGCCACCCTCGTAGACCAACGGCCCGGTCGCCGACTTCTGTTTCTCGTCGACGCGGTAACCGGGGCCCATCAGACCGATGACGCCGGCCATGTCGGATTGTGGCTGCCACTGCAACTGCACGACCACGTTCTTCGGACACACCGAGGCGAGCTCGTACTGAGCCGGAGCCGACGAGAGGCTTTGCGCCGAGCCGCCGGTCGCGCTCGAGTCGGTACAACCGGCGAGGACGGTCGCGCCGGCAAGGGCGGTCGTCGCCGCGATGAGTGCGCGTCGGCGAATCGGTGGGATTGTCATTCGGTTCTCCTGACCAACTATGAGTGATTACATGTAAAGCTAGGGACACGTCCCGACGCACGCCACTCGACTGCATGTACGCATTGCTCGCAATTATGTGAGTCACAACGTGCCCTGACATGGGATTAAGTGATCGGCTCGGCAAGTGACAGGGGTTCGTTGGCCGCTATCGTCACCCAGTGTTCACACCGCGACACCATTCCGTAATACATGTAATCAACACTCAGAGCCGCAACTATTCCGATCGCTACATGTACACATGTGCGCCCGCCCGATGGATGAGCTGATGAACCTGATAGACACGGTCAACGACGTCGACGCCCGGCACCTCACCAAGGGGACCGTGATCTCGGCGTCGGGGGTCAGTAAGGAATTCGACTCGGGCACCACGGCCGTCCTCGACGTCGATCTCGACATCGCCGACGGGGACTTCGTCGCCATAGTCGGGCCGTCCGGATGTGGAAAGTCGACCCTGCTGCGGATGGCGGCCGGCCTCGAGGCGCCCACCGCGGGCAGTATCGCGTTGTCCACGGATTCGGTGGGGGTGATCTTCCAGGAACCGACCCTGCTCGGGTGGCGCTCGGTTCAGGCCAACGTCGAGCTCTGTGCCGAACTGGCGCGACTGCCCAAATCACAGCGCCGATCACGTGCCGCCGTCGCGATCGACGCCGTTGGTCTCGGCGGTTTCGAGAAGCAACTGCCACGCATGCTCTCCGGTGGAATGAAGATGCGGGTGTCCCTGGCGCGGATGCTGGCCAAGGAGCCCGCCGTGATGCTTCTGGACGAGCCGTTCGGTGCCCTCGACGAGATGACCCGGCTGGAGATGCAGAACGAACTGCTCAGGTTGTACACCGCACGGAGATTCACCGCGTTGTTCATCACGCATTCGATGTCGGAGGCGGTGTTCCTGGCCAATCGCGTCGTCGTGATGTCCCCGCGGCCCGGGCGTATCGCGGCGGACATCCGGATCGACTTCGCCTATCCACGTGAGCCGGAGTTGCGATACGACCCCCGGTTCACCGCCCACGTGGCCGCGATCTCCGAGACTTTGCGAGGCACCGAATGACCACCACCATCCCGATCACGAAGGAGCCACCGAGTGGGGACGCCGCGCCGACGACCGTCTCGGGGGGTGGCAGCCAGAAGGGCGCGGTCCGGGCATCGACCGCGATCACATCCAGGCTCACATCGGCGGCGCGCACGCTGACACCGCCACTGCTGTCGCTCAGCGCAGCAATCGGGCTCTGGTACCTGACCAGCTACGTGCTGTTGAGCCCGACACGACGATTTCTGCTGCCACCACCGCATCAGGTCCTGACCCGATCACTACTGGACAGAGCGCACGTGAATCCGATGCTCGAGGCGTTGACCGTGACCGCGAAGGTCAGTGTGGTCGGCTTCGTGTTCGCAGCACTGATCGGAGTCGGGATCGGCGTCCTGATGAGTCGAGGGTCCTTCCTAGAACGTGCGATCTATCCGTGGGCCGTTGTCCTGCAGGTCATCCCGGTGCTGGCGATCGTTCCCCTCATCGGGCTCTGGTTCGGCTACGGAATGACGGCCCGCACCATCGTCTGCGTCATCATCGCGATCTTCCCGATCATCGCCAACACGCATTTCGGGATGGTGTCGGTCGACAGGGGGGCGCACGAGCTCTTCACCCTGTCCCGGGCATCGGTGATGCAGCGTCTGGTGAAACTCGAGATCCCGTCGGCGCTGCCGTCCATGATGACCGGCTTCCGCACCGCCTCGGGACTGGTCGTCGTCGGAGCGATCATCGGCGACATGTTCTTCGCGAAGGGGGAGCCCGGCATCGGGACCCTCCTCGACATCTACCGGGCGCGACTGCAGTCCGACGATCTGATCGCGGCGATCGTTCTCGCCTCGGCGTTCGGCATCGCGGTGTTCGCGGTGTTCAGCGTTCTCAATGCCATTGTCACGCGTCGACGCTGACGTCGTCGACACCACGCAGTCCCCACTGTCCAGGAGGGCAACCATGTTCACAGTCCCCGTCATCGACATCGCACCGTACGTCGATCCGTACGGTGGTCCTGCCGAACGTGCCGAGGTGGCACGGCTTCTCGACATCGCGTGCAGCGAGGTTGGATTCATCCAGGTCGTTGGACACGGCGTGTCGCAGAACACCATCGATGGGCTCACCGATGCACTTGATGCCTTCTACGAACTGCCACTCGAGACCAAAAAGCATTACGCCAGGCCGGGTGAGAACCGAGGTTACAGCCCGCCCAAGAGCGAGTCGTTGAGCATGAGTCTCGGCGTTGCCGCGGCGAATCAGATGAACGATTTCTATGAGGCGTTTACCGTGGGTTCGGAACGCGGGTGGTTTGCCGGCGTCGATCTCCCCGTGCGCAGCTACCCGGACAACACCTGGCCCACCGATGCGGCACCGCGGTTCCGAACCGGTGTCGAGGCGTGGTTCAACGAGGCCCGACGGGTGTCGCGCGTTCTGCTCACCGCCTTCACCGACGCGTTGGGGTTGGCTGACGGGTACTTCGACGGACTGATCGATCACTCCATCGACGCGCTGAAGATGAACAACTACACCTTGCCGGAGGGAGAGATCGAGGTGGCCGGTGCGTTGACGGGGATGGGTGCGCACACCGATTTCGGTATTCTGACCGTGTTGTGGGCCGACCGCGTTCCCGGTCTGCAGGTCCTGGATGGTGGCGGGGTGTGGCGTGACGTTCAGCCCGCGGAGGGAGCGTTGATCGTCAACCTCGGTGACGCTATGGCGCGATGGACGAATGACCGTTGGCGTTCGACGATCCACCGCGTCGATCCGCCCGTGGTGGACGGTCGGATCATCCGGCGCCGCTCGGCCGCCTTCTTCTTCGACGGCAATCACGACGCGGTGATCGAGACGTTGCCCGGGTGTTCGCGTACCGACCGTCCGGGATATCCGCCGATCACCATCGCCGACAACATCAACGCGAAACTCGCCGGGATGAAGTCCGGCATCGCGCCCGTAGGGGCCGAGCGGGAGGCGCAGCGACTGGGTGTCGCACAGGCGACCTGACGCGAATTATTCTGCTGTCTCATGAGCGTCCCCAACAGCGATGGCGCCCTGCTGACCCAGGCCGTTCTACGACAGCTGCGCGATGAGATCTTCGACGGGCGCATGGCCCCGGGTACACCCCTGAGTGTTCCGGGGCTTGCCGCCCGTCTCGAGGTGTCGCGGAGCCCGGTCCGAGAGGCTGTCCAGCAGCTCGTGGTCGAGGGACTGGCCGATTACACTCCGCGGATCGGCGCGAAGGTCGCGGTCCTCGACGCGTCGATGCTGCGCCAGGTGTTCGAGGTGCGCGAGGTCCTCGACGGGTTGGCCGCTCGTCAGGCGACCGCACGGGTGACTCACGCCGACGTCGACGGCCTGTGGACGCAGGTGCGCCGACAGGAGGGGCTGCTCACCGCACCACCCGACCATCGGCGTGACGCCGACCTCGACCTCGACTTCCATACCGCCGTGCGGTCGCTGTCCGGAAACGGACCGCTCTGCGACGCGTTGCTCAAGCTCGACACCCAGGCTCATCTGTACCGGTCGGACATGTGGGCGCACGAGTTGAACCGTCGCCTCGCGGTCACCGAACACCGTCGCATCGTGGCGGCTCTCGAGGCGGGTGACGCCGACGGAGCCCAACGCGCCGCCGAGGCCCATGCCGCCGGAGTGCTCGTACGTCTGCTGAGGTCCTGACATCGGTGCCGGCCGGGCATCGATCCCGGTGTTCAGACCTTGCACTCACCGTGCCCGAGTGCTAAGAAATGTATTGGCACTCGCGGACCGCGAGTGCCAGGTCGGGACGGTGAGATCGGTCCGATGACACGACCGCTCGTCCGTCGCGGGCACCGAGTCCGACCAACGAAACTTCTGGTGTCACCCCCAATCGGAGGATCACTTACCTATGGCCAAGCAAATCGCGTTCGACGAAGAGGCCCGCCGCGGCCTCGAGCGGGGCCTGAACAGCCTCGCCGACGCAGTCAAGGTGACGTTGGGCCCCAAGGGTCGCAACGTCGTCCTGGAGAAGAAGTGGGGCGCCCCCACGATCACCAACGATGGTGTGTCCATCGCCAAGGAGATCGAGCTGGAGGACCCGTACGAGAAGATCGGCGCCGAGCTGGTCAAAGAGGTCGCGAAGAAGACCGACGACGTCGCCGGTGACGGCACCACCACCGCCACCGTCCTCGCCCAGGCTCTGGTCCGCGAAGGTCTGCGCAACGTCGCGGCCGGCGCCAACCCGCTGGGTCTCAAGCGCGGCATCGAGAAGGCCGTCGAGGCCGTCACCGAGTCGCTGCTGAAGTCGGCCAAGGAGGTCGAGACCAAGGAGCAGATCGCGCAGACCGCGGGCATCTCCGCGGGCGACCCGGCCATCGGCGAGCTCATCGCCGAGGCCATGGACAAGGTCGGCAAAGAGGGTGTCATCACCGTCGAGGAGTCGAACACCTTCGGCCTGCAGCTCGAGCTCACCGAGGGCATGCGCTTCGACAAGGGCTACATCTCGGGGTACTTCGTCACCGACGCCGATCGTCAGGAAGCGGTCCTCGAGGATCCGTACATCCTGCTGGTGTCGGGCAAGGTCTCGACGGTCAAGGACCTGCTGCCGCTGCTGGAGAAGGTCATCCAGGCTGGCAAGCCGCTGCTGATCATCGCCGAGGACGTCGAGGGCGAGGCCCTGTCGACCCTGGTCGTCAACAAGATCCGCGGCACCTTCAAGTCGGTCGCGGTCAAGGCCCCCGGTTTCGGTGACCGTCGCAAGGCCATGCTGGCCGACATCGCCATCCTTACCGGTGGCGAGGTCATCAGCGAAGAGGTCGGCCTCTCGCTCGAGGGTGCGGGTATCGAGCTGCTCGGTACCGCACGCAAGGTCGTCGTCACCAAGGACGAGACCACCATCGTCGAGGGCGCGGGTGACCCCGAGGCCATCGCCGGACGCGTGGCGCAGATCCGCGGCGAGATCGAGAACAGCGACTCCGACTACGACCGCGAGAAGCTGCAGGAGCGGCTGGCCAAGCTCGCGGGCGGTGTCGCGGTCATCAAGGCCGGCGCCGCCACCGAGGTGGAGCTCAAGGAGCGCAAGCACCGCATCGAGGATGCCGTGCGCAACGCCAAGGCCGCCGTCGAGGAGGGCATCGTCGCCGGTGGTGGCGTGGCCCTGCTGCAGTCCGAGCCGGTCATCGAGGGTCTGACCCTCGAGGGTGACGAGGCCACCGGTGCCAACATCGTGCGCGTGTCGCTCGCGGCCCCGGCCAAGCAGATCGCCGTCAACGCCGGGCTCGAGCCGGGCGTCGTGGCCGACAAGGTGCTCAACTCGCCGACCGGAACCGGCCTGAACGCCGCGACCGGCAAGTACGAGGACCTGCTCGCCGCAGGCATCAACGACCCGGTGAAGGTCACCCGCTCGGCGCTGCAGAACGCCGCGTCGATCGCGGCCCTGTTCCTCACCACCGAGGCGGTCGTCGCCGACAAGCCGGAGAAGAACCCGGCCCCGGCCATGCCGGGTGGCGACGAGATGGGCGGCATGGGCTTCTGACCTGAGCCCTGGCTCTTCCCGCAACACCAACCGAGCCCCGGTCACCGTTCAGGTGGCCGGGGCTCGGTGCTGCGCAGGTCCGGATTTCGTGGGGCGTTAGTGGGGTCGTTCGCGAAAACTGCGGGAAATCGTCTTTCCCGCAGTTCTCGACACCCCGACCAGAGCGACGCCGGCCACCTCACCCGCGGGCCGACGCCCGATGCCGTCGGACTGCCGCCCGGTTGCCGCAGGCCTGGGTGCAGTACCGCTGGCGCCCTGGTCGACTCACATCGACGAAGGCTCGACGGCATTCGGGAATTCCGCACCGCCCCAGCCGCTGCATTCCACGATCACACAGAAACTGCGCCGCGCTGGCACTCGTCGAACCAGCCAAGGTCATGCCGAAGGTTGCCGCGGGGTCGCGATAGTGCAGGTGCCACTCGCTGCCGTCGTGGTCGGTGACCGACGGCGGTGCCGTGAACCGCGCCAGCATCGCGTTGAGTATCAGCACTCGCTCGCGTTCACCGGGCGCATCCACCAGGTGTCCCCATTGCTCCAGGTATGCCAAGACCACGTCCAGATCATCGGCGGTGACCGGGTGGGGAAACTGGATCAGTCCCCAGTCGAGCCAGCGGCGCTCCAGCTCCTCGACGCTCGTCGGCGGTCGGTTCAGCAGGTCGGTGGCGTTGTGCAACAGCGGCTCGATGTAAGGGTTTACCCGCATAAGACAATTACACCATAGTGCTCGGCATGATCCCGACGACGACACTGCCACCCACCCGTGCGCGTTACCGATTTGGTTACCACACCGCGGCTTTGACGTACCTCGCGATGCAGGCGTTCAGCACCGTGCCGAGCCCTCTCTACGGCCTCTACGCCGTGCGCGACCACCTCTCACCGTTGTCGATCACCCTCGTGTACGCCGCCTACGCCATCGGGGTCGCGGTGAGCCTGGTGTTGGCGGGACACGTGTCCGACTCCGTGGGCCGTCGTCCCGTGTTTGTCGCCGCACTGACCGTCAACGCGATCAGCGCCGTCGTCTTCATCATGGCGCCGACGCTGACCGGGTTGTTCGTCGCGCGGGTGCTGTGTGGTCTGGCCGTGGGGGTCACCGCATCCACCGCCACCGCGTACCTGGTCGAACTGTTTGCCGCGCACCGTGACGTCGACCAGATGCATCGGGTCGGGCTGTTGACCGCGGCCGTGTCGCTCGGCGGTCTCGGGGTGGGTGGACTCGTTGGCGGGCTGATCGCCGCGCTCGTTCCGTATCCACTCACGATTCCCTATGTGGTCAGTCTCGGTGCCTTCGGCGCGTGCGTCGCCGGACTAATCGTGTCTCCCGAGACCTGTGTCCCTGTATGGCCACGACCGCGGTATCGCCCTCAGTGGCCCAGCTTTCCGCCTGGCGAGCGTTCGCCGTTCGCGGCAGCGGTGGCTGGCGTCGCGTCCGTCTTCGCGCTGTTCGGGCTGTTCGTCGGCCTCGCCGCGACTGTCCTGAAGCACACGCTGCACCAGAGCTCGCCCGCGTTGCCCGGACTGGTTCTCTTCGTCGTCTTCGGAGTGGGGGTTGTGAGCAGCGCTGTAGCAGCACGACTGAGCCTACGGCCACTCGTGCTGATCGCCTTCGGGCTCACTGTGCTCGGGTGCGTGCTGCTGGTGATCGCCACATGGCTTCCCACCCCGAGTCTGACGGTGTTCGTCGCGGCGGCGGCCCTGATCGGGGCGGGTGGGGCCGCCTTGTTCCGGTCGAGCCTGACGGTGGCATCGGCGCTAGCCCCACCGGAGCACATGGCCGCGACGATGGCGGCCTTCTACCTTGCCGGGTACCTGGGGGTTGTCCGCTCCGGTGATCGGTATCGGAGTCGCGCTGCAATACTCTTCTGTCCGCGGCACATTGCTGGGGTTCGCCATCGCCGTCCTCGTGGCTGTCGCAGCGTCAACACTGCGTTTGGCGCGGGTCGGCGACTGATTGCGAACGATCGAACCGGGTGATCAGGTCGCCGCGACAACTGCGGGAATTCCGACTTCCCGCAGTTTTCGGCGATGAGAGCGACGCCCGCAGGCTCAGAGCACAGTTGTCGAATCGAGGTCGACGCCCTCCGTCGACGCCTCGCTGACGATCTGCGCGACGATGAGGTCGGACAGCACGTCACACAGTTCTCCGGGGGAGAGGCGTTCGGGCACCGCCGTGTGGGTCCACTCGGCGACAACGGTCCGCACCTGTCCGACCACGCCGATGAAGAGCAGTCGGACCCGGGCGATCTGATGCGCCTGGAGGTCGGCACCCCGGTCCGCGACGATCACCCCGTAGAACTGGCTCAGCCATTCGGCGTATCCGCGGGTGGCCAGTGACAGCTCGCCGGGGTTGCCGTCCCCGATCTCACGTTCGATCAGAACGTGCAGAGACGGGTGGTCGTGGACCCAGGCGATCGTCCTCTCCGCCAACCGGGAGACCACGTCACCGAGAGTCACCGCGGATTCGATATCCGCGGTGATGTGTCCGAACGCCACCGTCAGCGCATGTGCCTGGGTCGCGCGGACCAAGCCGTCCCGACCGCCGAAATGACGCTGAATGACCGTGCGCACCAGACCCGATCGGCTGGCCACATCCTGCACGGTCAATTCGGCACCCGGCGGAGCGTCCTCGACCACGTCCACCGCGGCCTCGATGATCTGCTTGCGGCGCTTCTCGCGGTGACCGTCCCACCGCGCGTTCCGACCGTCGCGGATGTCGTCGGTGGCAGAGATGTCTCAGCCCCGCATCGCCGGCGGCACCACGCGGATCGTGTTGAGCCATGACCTTTTTCCGCCCAGCCGCGCCAGCGCCTGTCCCGTCTGACGCGCGGTCCGGGCGGTGACGAACCACGGTGGTCTCGGAGCGAGTGACGGTTCGCCGCCGAGTATCGAGTGGGGGAACGGTCGGAACGGCCCGCGAATGATCGTCTGTTCGGTGTCCGCGAGCAGATGCGTGTTGTGGACGACGCCGATACCGGAGCCGACCTTCTCCAAGGTGTGTCCCGGGAAGGCGCCCCAACTGGCAGCGCCCAGCAGGAACGCGATGCCACTCCAGACGTTGACGCCCACGGCACCGTACCGAAGCTTCGCGATCAACTCGTCGAACTGTCTGCCCATGCGTTTGGCCTCACGAGGATCGACGATGACCGATGCCCCCAGGGTGCCGTCCAACTGATCGTTGGCGAAGTCGACGGCATTGGCGAGGAAGGTGGAGCCTTTGCCCGGCAACTCGGTGATGCCCAATACCGTCGCGAAGTACTCGCCGTCGAAGAGTTCCGTCGGCGATCCCTCGCGGACCCGCACCAGTAGGCAACTGCCCACCTGTTCGGCATCGGGATAGGTCGCCTTCGCACGATCGATGCTGGCCTGCCCGTTGGGGTACCACGGCAGGCGGCCGGGGATCTCACTCAGGACCGTGCGGACCTCGTTGAGGAACGCGTCCTTCTGCGCCCAGTCGGCGCTCACGAGCAGTGACTGGCCACCGATGCAATTGTGACCGGCGTTGTGCAATCGTTGGGTGACAACGTTTTCGGCCTGGTATCGCAAGTCTCGCTTCGACCATCTGCCCGGTACCACGATGATCGGCGACACCCCGCCGAGCTCCGAGGTGATGTCCTTGTGCAGCTTGGGCGTGCCAGCGGCGCGATTGGCGTCGGCGGCGGATCCGGTACCCCAGACGATCGCGTCGTGGGTGCGGGCCGATCCGGTGATGTGCACGTGACCGATACCCGGATGTTCGGCGAGATACGTTCCCACCTCGGCGCCTCCGTTGACGATGCGCACCAGGCCCGCCCGGGCCAGAGGCGCCAGCGCTCGTTGGTACGAGGGCAGCAGCTTGGCGAGAGTCGGGTTCAGCTTGAGGATGCTCGCCCTGTTGTGTGCGACGAGTTCGTAGGCCACGTCCAGTGGTGCGATGGCGGTGATGTTGCCCGCGCCCAGAACGAGACCCACACCACCGGAGGCCCCGGCTGTGCGCGCGGCAAGGCCGGCATCGGCACGGGCCTGGTCGATGGTCACACCGCGCTTCAGCCAGACATGACCGGTGTATCCACTGAACAGCACCCGGTCCTTCAGGTCACCGGGCATGATCTGGACGCCCACCCGGCCGTCCTCCGATTCGGTGACGGGCACTCCGTCGAGCGCCGACCCTCCGTTCGCCAGCTTCTCCAACGTGGCGGCGTACTCACCCAACATGGGAGCGACCGCGCCCGGTCCGGAGATCCATTCCTCGCCCTCGTATCGACCGGACGGCACCTGTTTGGCGGCGGTGGCCGCGCCCGCCCACACCGGAGCCTCTGCGGCGACTGCACGTTGGGTCTGCCGTAACAGTTCGGCCCGGGCGTGCAGATCCATTGCCGCCCATCGGGCTGCACCGGCTGTGACCTGCTCGATGGCTTCGTCGAGCTGAGCCGTGTCCGGGACGACAACCGTGTCGACGCTCATCGAACGACTCCGGAGTCGGCACGTTCGAGAAGCCCTCCCTGGTCACCTGCTGTGGTGAACGCGAGCAGCGCGTCGTGATGGTCGGCCTCGTACGGCTTCGGTGCCGCACCGTTCCGCTTCTTCGCCAACTGCTGTTCGTATATCTCACGAGGTTTCGCCGGGAAGTCGAATTCCTGGCGAGCCTCCGCCTCGTCGTAGACGTGGGGGTTGTGCGGAGGCATGTCGAGGAAGAACGGCGCGAGTATGGGATAGGTCCGCGGTGACAACGTCTTCAGCAACGGCAGCATGAGATGGTCCGACTTGGAGATGGCCAGCAGCACCGGCTTGAGCGCCGCGATCGTCGCTGCGTCTACGGCAGGGCTCTGCGGAACTCCTCCCATGTCGCGCATCCACTGCGGCATCGTGGCCACCACAGCTCGCGATGTCAGGGCATTCAGGGTCTTGCGCATGGGTGCCGGTATCTCCGGCGGCAACGAGGAGAGCTGCATGTTCACCAGGAAATGGAACATGTCCAGCATGCCGTCGGAGGCGATCATGTTCGGACGGAAGCCGTCGAAGTACTCGCGAACCTCGTCGCGGGTGCGCGGCATGGTGTCGGTATCGATCGTCTGAAAGGTTGCGGCCAGCACGCATTCCTGCCAGTACCGCGCCTCCTCCGCGGCGCTGAGCTTTCCCGGACCGAACATCTCGTAGCTGATGAGGATGGAATGCCACGCCGTCAGGTGGATCCACAACTGCGAGTCCGGATCGTTGGCCGCGTACTCCCGGCCGGTGACCGGATCAATACCGGTCGCGCGCTGGTGGATCTTCATCAGGATGTCCGACGACGTCAGCACGGATCGGGCATCACCGAACAGCACTGTCGCGAAGTACTGCATCGTGCGGTCGAAACGCAGCGGTGTGCGTTGTTTGACCTGCCCGGAGGCGATGACCGCAGCGGCCAGATCGGGGTCGAGGTGCTCGATGGTGACGGCTCGCGAGAAGCCGATGAGTATCGACGTCGGGTAGGACCACACCCGGCGGGCCACCGAGTCGGGTGCGAAGAACCCGTGGTCACGCAGCGGTTCTACCTGCCGCTCCTCCATCGGTTCCCCGGCATACGGCTGGTGGTTCGGAGACATGAGTCCTCCTCGTCATCGGTGAGCGATGACACCAGAGTAACCGGTTCACGGTGCACCGGACACCCTCGGATCGGTTCAGCGCGTCCAACCCGGGTCACGACCGGTGCGCGCGATCACCGTCTGCACGCGGTCGGCGTCGGGGGGAACGGGCACCGCGGGGCCGTAGGGGCCGTTCTCGGCACCGCCGAACATGGTCACGAACTCGTCGACCCGGCTCAGTTCGTCGTCCGCCGGTGAGAAGATCTGACCCGTGGCCCGGGCGAGATCCCAACCATGCACGGTCAGCTCCTCCACCGCGACCAGGGCGTTGGTGGCGGCATCCATGTCCACGCCACCGGCCGACGTCCGACCCTCCCACGCCGACGGTTGGCGCCATGCCTCGGCGAGTTCGCCGAGGTCATGGGGCATCGAGGTGCGCCAGTCGTCGACGAGCGTGGTCGGCGGTCGCGCGGTCTGTTTACGCGCGTTGGTGGTGAACACCGCGGTGAACTGATGGATGTGCGCGAGGAGCTGGGTCACCGTCCAGTCGTTACAGGGGGTGGGCGCACCGAGTTGGTCGTCGCGGACGCCGGTCACCAGTCGGCTCATCGAGGCCGTCGCCGATCCGAGATCGAACATCGGAATCTCCTCATGTTGGGCGGGTAGTCGTCTCCTGTATGGACCGACCTCGACGAAGAAAGTCATCGGTGGGTGACGAGTCCCAGCGATCGTCCGGTTGTCGCGTGGACGTCCCGGACGAGTTCTGGACTCCATCGAGCGGTGGTGAGGGCGGGTATGGCGACCGACATGGCCTCAGCCCACCGATCTCGCCACCGGTCAGGGAAACACCGTCGCAGCAGGTCGACCATGATCGGAACCGCGGTCGAGGCGCCGGGTGACGCGCCCAGCAGACCGGACATCGACCCGTCGGCGCTGACTATCAATTCGGTTCCCTGCTGGATCACTCCGATCCGTCGCCGGTCGGGAGTGATCAGTTGCGCTCGCTGACCAGCTGCGACGAGTGTCCATTGGTCGCGACGGGCACGGGGGTAGTACCGCTGGAGCTGACGGAACCTGTGCCGGGGTCGGGCTGCCAGCTGGCCGATCAGATACCGGATCAAGGACACGTTCTGCACCATCGCCGCCAGGATCACCACCATGTTGTGTGAGCGCACCGTCGTGAAGAAGTCGGTCCACCGCCCGCGGGTGAGCAGCTTGGTACTGAATGTGGCGTACGGACCGAACATCAGATGTGGTGTGCCGTCGACCACCCGTCTGTCGAGATGGGGCACCGACATCGGCGGTGCTCCGACCGCGGCCTGGCCGTAGACCTTCGACCGGTGTCGGCTCACCACCGTCGGATCCGAGCAACGCAGGAACGCGGCGCCGACGGGAAGGACGGCGTAACCCCGCACCTCCGGGAGGTGGGCGCGTTGCAGCAGGCGCAGCGCGTGTCCCCCCGCGCCGACGAATACCTGTGGTGACCGCACCGAGAATTCGCCGTCGCGGTTTCGGCATCGCACGACCCAGGATCCGCTCGCGTCACGGCGCAGCGAACGGACGTCGTGTCCGAGTCGGACCTCGCCCCCACACGAGGTGATGACGGTGGTGAGGCCGCGGGTGAGGGCCCCGAAATCGACGTCGGTGCCGCCGGGATGGCGTGTCGCGGCAACTCTCTGTGCGGCGGGTCGGCCCTCCATCACCAGCGGAGCCCATCGGGCGATGACGGACGGATCGTCGCTGAACTCCATACCGCCGAACAGCGGATCCGTGATCAGCGTGTCGAAACGCTCTCGTAGGTAGGCGATGTCATGTTCACCGAACACCACATCCATATGTGCTGTCGTACTGATGAATGTTGTCGGATCCAGCAGGCCCTGCGCCGCCAGGTACGACCACCATTGGCGGCTCGCCAGAAACTGTGCGGCGATGATCGACGCCTTGCTCCCGTTTGTCGGGTCCGGCATGTAATTGAGCTCGCAGAATCCGCTGTGTCCGGTGCCGGCGTTGTTCCACGCGTCGCTGCTCTCGGAGGCGAGTGCACCCGCACGTTCGAGGACCACGACCCGCCACCGTGGTTCCAGCACCGCGAGCATCGACCCCAGCGTGGCGGACATGATGCCGCCACCGATGAGCACGACGTCGGCGTGCGTGTCGGTGGGCGACGGCGGTGTGGGAGACGTGGCCATACAAGTCACCAGCTTTCGGACCGTCCGGGTGAGCACTGACTTCTCCACGATGTATGTGCCGAACCGTTCCGTCCAATGAATGATTGGGCGCCTATCATCCGAATATGGATCAATGGACGGTGCGGTTGGCGCCGCAGCTGCGGGCACTGGTCGCGTTGGACGCGAACGACGGACATATGACACGAGCGGCTGCGGAATTGCGGATCCCACAGTCGTCGATGAGTCGACGCATCACGGCCCTGCAGGCCGCATTACGGATCCCGTTGCTGGTCCACGACGGCAGGACGGTGCGACTCACCCGCGAGGCGCACCGTCTGGCTACCCGGATCCGGGTGTCGCTCGACGAGATCGATCATGTTGTTGCCGAGGTGACCGGTGATGCCGATCCCGATCACGGCACCGTGCGGTTCGGGTTCCCGCTCACGATGGGTTCCGGGGTGGTACCCGATCTGCTGGCCGATTTCCGGTGGCGACATCCCGGGATCCGCGTACTCCTGAAACAAGCGAACGGCAGTGAACTGTGCGCCGATCTGCTCGCGGGCGACCTCGATCTGGCGGTCGTCATACCGGCGCCAGATCGCATCCGACACTCGAGGATCGGTGATCAGAAGATCTTCGCGGTCCTGCCGATTGATCACCGGTTGTCCGGAGCCGGCGTGATCTCCCTGTCTGATCTCGCCGGGGAGATGTTCATCGCGAATCCGTCCAGCTACCACCTGCGGCGGGTGACGGAGTCATGGTGCCGAGAGGCTGGCTACACACCCGACATCGGTATCGAGGTGACGGAGTTCGCGACCATCCGCGAACTGGTCGGGCGCGGTCTGGGCGTGGCGCTGCTCCCGCATGACGAACGGGCACCAGATGACACCATCGAGGTCACACTCGTCGGTGGTGACTACACGCGTTCCATCGCCCTGGCTTCTGGCGTGGTCACGCCGGCTCCGCCCGCGCTCCGCCTGCGTGAATATCTGCGTGCTCATCTGACGCCCCCGACGTGACGAGCCTCTGAGATACACCGAGCCCCGGCCACCAATCGGTGGCCGGGGCTCAGGGTGTCGGATCGGGGAACGGACCTAACGGCGGGCGAGCACCTTCGCCGCCGCGTCCACGGTGTTGCCGTTCACCGCGTACAGCACGTGCAGGCCGTTCGGGGTGGCAGGCGGCGCACCGTTGCAGACGATGTCACCCGGGATGCAGTAGCGCAGCGTCTTGCCTGCGACCAGCGGGTTGGGCTCCACCGCGGGAGCACCGACGCCGCGGACGAAGTTGTTCGACGGCGGCGCGAACAGCACCACCGACGACAGCTTGCGCACCACGTCACTCGGTAGCGGAGCTGGGATCTCGCTGCGGTACCGCGCGTACTCCGGCTGGAGCACGATTCCCGGTGCCAACGCGTATTGGGTGACCGCGGCGCCCTGCGAGTAACCACCGACCACGATCTTGGACCCCGCACACCGCGTGGTCAGGTACTGCAGACGCTTCTGGGTGTCCTTCACTCCGTCGACCACGCTCCTGACGAAGCGCACGCGGTCGGAGAAACCACCGCTGGCGGGGTAGTTGACCCCGTAAGCGTTCACCGACTTGCCACGCGCCTGCGCACGCAGTGCTTCGACGAACGAACTCCCGGTGAGACCGATCGGCGCCCCCGGCTCGACGGTCCCGCGCGCGAACACGACTTCGATGTCGGCGCAGGTGGCCGCGGAGGCCTGCGCTGTCATCGTCGTCACGGAGAGGCCGAGGGCGGCGACGACGCCGCACATGATGGTGACCAGTGATCGCTTCAACATGCGCTCATCGTACGGGCTGAGCATCTTTGATTCGCGTCGAACGTTCGTCATCCGCCTCGGCGATCGTCACGACGGCCGCAGCACCGGTGGTGCCAGGCGGTCACCGTCGACCAGTGCACCGGACTGCTTCACCAGTCGCGTCCGCGGTGAGATCTCGTAGCCGGTGATCCCGTCGAGGTCGGCCAGTCGCTCGGTGACGAAGGTGTACAGCGACGACAGGTCCGGAGTGATGATGGTGGCGGTCACGTTGGCTGCGCCGGTGATGGCGGCGGCGAAGGGGATGCCCGGTTCGGCCGCCAACGCGGAGCCGACGGCCGCCAACTGCTGCGCTTCGACGGTCAACCACAGTGCCGACGACCACTGCCCGGTCGCGGCCGGCGCGAAATCGACGTCGAAGTAGACGACCCCCGACGCCAGCAGCGCCGACAGTCGGCGGCCGATCTTCCCGGGTGGGGAGCCGGTGATTCGCGACAGCATCGATATCGACGTGCGACCGTCCATCTGCAACTGCTCGATGAGCAGTCGGTCGTCCCGCGATATGGCAGGCACGCCGTCCGGACCGCGGCCCACATCGCGCCGCGCGGAGTCCGCCAACGCCCCCGCGGCGTCGGCTGGGATCACATCGACGAGGCCCGGCCAGTCGGTGGCCGCACCGCCGATGAACACGTGGATGAAGGCGACCACGGTGACGTCGAGTACCTGCGCGGTCTTGGGCAGCATGCGGGTCAGCAACTCGTCGGCGTACGCGGCGCTGGTCGACCGCAGGCTGAAGTCCACCTCCCAACCGGCCGAGTTGATCGTCACCCACGACACGTCGTCGCGTTTGGCTAGCGCCGTCGCGATACCCTGCGACGCCTCCGGGCGACAGCGGATGCGGGCCAACCAGACCGTCTCACCCATCGCGCTCGGATCCACCGCCAACGTCACCCGGATGAGCCCGTCGCGACGCAACCGCCGGTACCGGCGGGCCACCGTCTGTTCGGCGACACCGAGCATCTCGCCCACCTGGCTGAACGGCACCCGGGGATACAACTGGATGCAGCGCATGATCTGAGCGTCCACCAGATCGAAAATGGAGGTGTCGAACGACAGGCCGCTCATCATGGCGGAATTCTACGTCTGGTGCGGATTGATGCGCCATCGCCGTGGCCCCTGGACGACCCTCGAACCCATGAAACGAAAATGGTGGACCCTGGTGGTCGTTTGTGCGGCCACCTTCATGCTGTTGCTCGACGTGACGATCGTGGTCGTCGCCCTTCCCGACATCCAGCACTCGTTGGGGGCGAGTTTCGGTGACCTGCAGTGGGTCACCGACGCCTACGCACTCGCCCTCGCATCCTTGCTACTCACCTCCGGGTCGATCTCCGACCGGTTCGGCAGGCGTGCGGTGTTCCTCGCCGGGCTGGTGGTTTTCACGGTGGGCTCGTTGCTGTGCGGTGTCGCGCAGAACGCGCCCATGTTGATCGCCTCCCGGGCGGTACAGGGTGTCGGGGGTGCGATGCTGTTCGCCACGTCGTTGGCGTTGTTGGCCAGCACCTTTCACGGCCGTGAGCGGGGGGTCGCCTTCGGTGCCTGGGGCGCGATCACCGGCATCTCGACGGCGCTCGGACCCATCCTGGGTGGTCTGATCACCACCGGGATCAGTTGGCGGGGAATCTTCCTGGTGAATCTGCCGGTGGGTGTGATCGCCATCGTCATCGCGTGGTTCCGGGTCGACGAGACCCGGTCGCCGCATCCGCGCCGAGTGGATCTACCGGGCATCGTCACCTTCACCGGTGGGCTGCTCGCGCTGGTATACGGGCTCATCGAGGCCAGTGAGTCCACCTGGACCGACGACACCGTCGTCGTCTCATTCGTCGTCGCGGTCGTGCTGCTGGCCGCTTTCGTGCTCATCGAATTGCGCAGTGCCCAGCCCATGTTCGACCTCCAGCTCCTGCGCATCCCCACCTTCTTGGGTGGGTCGATCGCGGCGTTCACCATGAACGGGTCGTTGTTCGCGATGTTGCTGTACCTGGTGATCTACCTGCAGGACGACCTCGGGTATTCCGCGCTGGAGACGGGTCTGCGGTTGTTGCTGATGTCCGGATGCACGATGGTGGTGGCCACGGTGTCGGGCCGCGTCTCCGCACATGTCCCCGTCCGGTGGCTCATCGGCCCCGGGCTGCTGATCGTCGGTGTCGGTCTGCTCGTCATGACGGGCCTCGACGGTGGTTCGTCGTGGACCCACCTCGTCCCCGGCCTCCTCGTCGCCGGAATCGGTAGCGGACTGGTCAACCCACCGCTGGCGTCCACCGCGGTGGGCGTGGTCGAGGTCCACCGTGCGGGTATGGCCTCGGGCATCAACAACACCTTCCGACAGGTGGGCATAGCAGTCGGGATCGCACTGTACGGCTCGTTGTTCACCGCGAAGCTGACCGACTCGCTGCGCGACCGGCTGTCGGGCGTCCCCGGTACCGGTCCGCGCGCCGAGGAACTCGCCGTGGCCGCCCACAACGGTCGCCTCGACGCGGCGATCTCCGGGCTACCCGCCGCGCAACGCGGCACGGTCGGAGCGGCCGTGCACAGCGCATTCGCCGATGCGATGAACGAGTTGCTCGTCGCGAGCGGGGTGGTGGCGGTGGTCGGCGGCGCCTGCGCCCTGCTGCTCATCCGGGCCAAGGACTTCGCCGGAGCATCGCCGCAGACCGCGCCCGACGCACCGGACAGGTCGAGCGACGGGGTGAACGCCTGACCTCGGTCCGTCCGCGATCGGTGTCACCGGCGCTGCAACAGGCCGGCGGCACCGATCGCGTCACGGGTCAACGCGGCCATCGCGTCCCGGCCCTCGAGATTCGGGTGGTACGGAACGGGCAGCCGGTACCCGTTGACCCACGGTGACGGCGAACAGGCGGTGTGCTCGGTGCCGGGGCCGGCCACGTCGACCAGCAGCGAGCCGCTGGTGGCGGCCGCGGATCGGGTGGCGAAGGTCAGGCCGTCGTAGGTGCGGACCGTCGAGAACGCTTCATCCGGGGTCAGCGGAACGGCGGGACAGAGGTCACCGTTGGCGTCCAGCACCGGCGGGTAGTCGACGAAGACGACCAGAGCTCGCGGCGCCCGGGCACGCACCGCGTCCACCACGTCCACCAGGCGTTCACGCAACAGCTCGTACTCCTCGGCCGCCGGCGGTCTCCGGGGGTGCCCGACGGCGCACTGTAGACCGTCCACCGTGTCGGACGAGGTGACCCGGTTGGCGCAGCTGATCCCGGTGAGGCGTCCGATGTAGCCGACGTCGTTGCCGCCGGTGGTGATGGTCACCACATCGGTGGTCGCCGTGACGGCGTCGATCTGCGGCGGCAGCGCGTGCCGGTGGTGGGACCGATTGAGGATGTCGGCGATCGTCGAACCGGAGCAGGTGACGTCGGTCAACGACAACCCCAACGCCCGCGCGAGGAGATGCGGGTAATTGTCACCGGTTCGTAGGCAGCGCAGGTCGACCACGTCGGCGGTGTCGGCGCCGGCCGCGTAGGAGCTCCCCAGGGCCACGTAGTGCAGGGGTTTCACCACGTCGAGCACGCTCTCGTCGTGGGCGACGTCGGCCGTGTCCACGGGTGCGACCGAGTGCGGGTAGGCCAGGACCACGACCAGTGCGACGACGAGCGCCACTGCGATGGCGGAGGCCACGAATGGTCGCCGCGTGAGGCCGTGACTCAGAGCTGGGACCCTTCGACTCCGTCGGCCCCGACGCAGGGGCAATCTGACAATGTGCTGTACATAGTGGCACGGCTACACCGACGTCGTGACATGTGGGGATACAGTCCCAGGGGACGACACGCGGCCGCCGGAGGCCGGACGATGAACCGCGTCGACTGGCCACACGGACCCGTCGACGCGCAGGTATGGCGCGAACGGAGTTGACGAGGTTGCGAATCCCGGCCCGACAGGAGGACCCCAGCCCGACCCCGTCCGATACGGCGGACAGGCCGGTCGAGGGGGCGCAGCCCGACGGCGCACCCGAGATGGCGGCATCGGCGAAGGTGGTCGCTCCCGAGGTCACGGGCGGCCCCGTCGCGGTGCCGCGCAAACGCGACAAGCACCTGTACCAACTCGACCTCTTCCGGTTGATCACCTTCGGGTCGGTCATCCTCGACCACGTCATCATGGGCATCGCCGCACCCAACGACGCCATCTCCGGGGCGTTCGAGACGCTGACGCGATACTCGCGTTTCGGCTTCTTCTTCCTCACCGGGTTCGTCCTGGGGTACCAGTACCGCAGCCGTGAGTTGAAGCCGGTCGTCTTCTGGCGACGGCGCTTCAAGCTCATCGGCATCCCCTACGTCACCTGGTCGCTGTTCTACTGGGTCTACAACCGGTATCGCGCAGGCGGTTCCGACGCGGTGAAGGGGGCCTTCGACAACGTCGACCACGTGCTGTTGTCGTTGAAGAGCATGGCCTACGACCTGGTCACCGGCAACGCGATGTACCACCTGTACTTCCTCTTCGTCAGCATGCAGATCTATCTGGTGTTCCCGTTGGTGCTCTGGGTGCTCAAACGGACCTGGGGTTACCACCGCTACCTGCTCGCGGTAAGTTTCGCCCTGCACATGATGGTGCTGTACCTGATGGTGCGTCCGCAGACCGGTTTCCTCGCCGACGGATTCCCCGGCGTCGTCTGGTCGCATGTGGTGATCACGTTGTTCCCGTACCAGTTCTACGTGTTGGCCGGTTGTATCGCGGCGCTGCACTTCGACGCCTTCCATGCTGCGAGCGTGCGGTGGCGTGCGGCCATCTTCGGCGGGGGCGTGGCGGTCATCGCGGCCACCTTGGTCTACTACGCCTACAAGGTGCATGAGGGCGAGGACCTGTTCCGCGCCACCAACGTCTTCATGCCGCACAACGCCTTCGGCTACATCGCGATCATCGCGGGGCTGTACGGGATCGGTTCGGTGTGGCGGGAGCGTCGTCGCCCCGGTTCACTGGCCGACAAGCTGCTCAAGACCGCGGCGGACCGATCGTTCGGCATCTACCTCGCGCATGCGCTGGCCCTGGGTGAACTGCGGCCGCTGGTGGTGGATGCCGCGAGCGACGGCGACCCGACGTGGTGGGTGTCGCTGTGGAGCTTCGTCGGCACCGTAGTGCTGACCGTCCTCATCGTCGAGGCGCTGCGTCACAGCCCGCTCAGCCTGATGACCACCGGTCGGGCCATGGTCTCGTGGAAGGACCAACAGGCGGTGCGGTGGGCCGCCTATGGTGTCGCCGCGGTCGTCGTCGGGCTCGTGTTGCGCGCCGGTTTCGGCATCCTCGCAGGCGACGTGACCGCCATCAGCGGGCTGCTGATGATCGCCTCGGCCGCATTGGTGGCTGCGCGACAGTGGGACGCCGCCCGTCACCGCACCGGGTCATCGGTGGCGGAGGTGGACGCTCAGCCGTCGGACGGTGGCCTGGGGAAGAAGAACGCCACCCGCCGCTGATAGTCGCGGTAGGCAGGACGCTCCTGCATGCGTTTCTCGGTGCGCGTGGCACCGGTGGCATAGATGAGGAAGTAACTCATCGCGGCCGGCGCCGGGAATGTCGCGAGTCCGGGTGTCGAGGTGGCGGCGGCCACCCAGACGCCGTCCCACATCAGCGAGTCGCCGAAGTAGTTCGGGTGACGCGACCAGCCCCACAACCCGGTGTCGAGTACGGCGGGTTTGTCGGGGTCGTCGCGCTTCTTGTACGCGTCTTTCTGCCGGTCCGCGGTTGCCTCGATGACGGTGCCCGCCACCATCACCGCTGCACCGAGCGGGAACAGCCAGCGCCGACGACCCGCGGGCAACGCGCTGGCCGCCGCGATCTGAATCGGTGCCGAGACCACCAACTGGGCCAACGCCTGGGTGCCGAACACCTTCGCCAGCACGGTCGGGGTGGAGGCCCCCTCGAGGTACTCGGTGTAGCGAGGGTCCTCCTTCTCACTGCCCGCGATACGCGGGATCATTAGATTGGCCAGTCGACCAGCCCACACCGAGGTGATGGTGGCCAGGGTCCACCGCCGTGTGCGGTCACCGTCACCGACCACCGCCGAGGCCACGGCGATGCCGGCCAGGCCGGGCCCCCAGACCGCGTCGGCGTAGTCGCGACGGGTGTCGCGGACCGCGAAGGCGGCGGTGACGGCCTGTGCGACGGCGGTCACCGCAGCCGACGCCGCGACCACCCGGCGCAGATTCGGGATGTCGAGGGCGGACGTGTCGGTCGTTCTCTTGCGCGGCAGCAGGGGCACACCATCGAGCGTACGGATCGCTGGCGGCGACGGCCGCGAGGCAGAATGGTGAAGCCGCTCGTCCACCGCCGATCACCGGAGTCCGACATGACCGATGCGCTCGACGCCGTGGGGATGACCGCCGTCGGTGTCGCGCGCGTGCGCGCCATCGAGTCGGCGGTTCCCGACGGTCTGATATCCGACCCGCTGGCGCCGCTGTTCGTGCCCGATTGGGATGCGCCGCGCGACGCCGGTCCCGACGGCCCGCGGGTGCGGAACGACGACGACGCGCGCGCGATGCTGCGGATGTACCTGTGGATCGTGGCGCGCACCGTCTTTCTCGACCGACTGTGCGAGCACGCCGCCGACGAGGGGATCAGCCAGTTCGTCCTCCTCGGCGTCGGTCTCGACGCGCGGCCGTTCCGGCTCGGGGACACCACACTCCGGTGGTTCGAACTCGACCGCCCTCAGGTGATCGAGTACCGACAGCGGACCATCGCAACATCGGAGGTCGAACCCCGGGGTCACCGGACGACCGTCGTCGCCGATCTGACCGAGGATTGGCCGACCGTGTTGCGCGACAGCGGTTTCGACCCTCACGCGCCGACGGTATGGCTGGCCGAGGGGCTGCTGGTCTACCTGGGCGCGCAGGTGGTCGCCGAGGTTCTCACCGCCGTGACCGCATTGTCGGCACCCGGGTCGCGTATCGGCGCGACGGTGCGCGGCGGTGGAGGGATGAGCGCGGACCCGAGTGGCCCCTTCGCCGAGGTGCGCGCGCTCTGGCAGGACACCGGTGATGTGGTCGGGCGGCTGCAGGAGCTCGGATGGTCCACCGACCTGACCTCGGCGGTCGACGTGTTGATCGAAGCCGGGCGGGTGCCGTCGACCACGGCACCGTCTCCGCCGACCCTGCTGGCGGGCCGACGGTGAGTGGCCGTCACCCCAGTTGTGGGGTCACCCGAGTTGTGGGATCACTTCCGAGGCGATGAATTCGATGTGGTCGAGGTCGATCATGTCCAGGACCTGCAGGTACAGGCGGGTTGCGCCGGTCTCGGCGTAGCGTCCGATCTTGTCGACGATCTCGGCAGCCGATCCGGTCAAGCCGTTGTCGCGCAGTTCGTCGACCCTGCGTCCGATCGCATCGGCCCGACGTGCGACGGATGCCTCGTCGGGTCCGGCGCACACCACCTGCGCCGCCGAGCGGACCAGCGACCCCGGATCCCGTCCTGCCTGACCGATCGCGGCGTCCACCCGTGCGAACACCGCCCGGGTCTCGTCGACGGAGGAGAACGCCACGTTGAACTCGTCGGCGAAACGCGCCGCCAACGCGGCCCCTCGACGCTTGCCGGCGCCGCCGAGGATGATCGGTGGGCGCGGGGACTGTGCCGGCTTGGGCAAAGCGGGGGAATCGGTGACGGTGAAGTGCCGTCCGCGGAACGAGTACGTCTCACCGAGCGGGGTCTCCCAGAGTCCCGCGATGATCTCCAACGACTCCTCGAACCTGCCGAACCGCTCGGTGGTGTCGGCGAACGGGATCCCGTAGGCCGTGTGCTCGTCGGCGAACCAGCCGGCCCCGTAGCCGAACTCGACGCGGCCGCCGGACATCTGGTCGACTTCAGCCACCGCGATGGCCAGTGGCCCCGGTAACCGGAAGGTCGCGGAGGTGACCAGGGTGCCCAGTCGCACCCGTTCGGTCTCCCTGGCGATACCGGCCAACGTGACCCACGAGTCGGTGGGACCCGGCGCACCGTCACGGCCCATCGCCAAGAAGTGGTCTGAGCGGAAGAATCCGCTGAAGCCGGCACGCTCGGTTGTTCTGGCCACCGCCAACTGGTCGTCGTAGGTGGCGCCCTGCTGCGGTTCGACGAAAATTCGAAGGTCCATGGTCGACAGCTTGCCCCACGATCACCCGGATGATCGACACGGAGAAACGTTTTGTCGGGTTTGGGCGACACTCAGGTCAACACCGACTGACAGGGGGCTGGGAGAGTGCTGGGAAACTCACGTATCGTGCATCGACCGTCGGAGCTGGTGATGGCGGATTCGCCGATCCAGCCGGAATGGATCATCGCGGGTGACCCTGTCGCCAGGTGCGCGGCCTGGTCGAACTCGGCCGACAGCCAGTTGTCCTTGGTGGTCTGGGAGTGCTCGGCGGGCACGTTTCGTTGGGAGTTCGGCTGCGATGAGGTGGTGCACGTGCTCTCCGGTGCGGTCGAGGTGACCGACGACGACCGCTCGTTCACGCTGCGTGCGGGCGACACCGCCTTCTTTCCCGCGGGCAGCGCGGCGGTCTGGCACATCGAGGACCATCTGCGCAAACAGGTGGTGTTACGCAACGGCATGCCCGCAGGGATCGGCCGACTCCTCCGCGCGCGTGCCCGTGCGGCAGGGGCCGTTCGGCGGGTCAGGGCGAGCCGGTCAACCGATGTGCGCGCACGCGTCGGCGAATTCGGTGCAGAACCAGTCCACATCGGACAGCGAGAACACCAGCGGCGGACGGATCTTCAGGACGTTGCCGTCGCGGCCGCAGATCGAGATGAGCACCTGGCGGTCTCGTAGTCTGTTCACCAGCGTTCGGGCGGCTGCCCGGTCGCCGTCAGTGGTACCCGGTGCGACCACCTCGACCCCGGTGTAGAGGCCGACGCCGCGGACGTCCCCGATCATCGGTGAGCTGCCGGCGACCTCGGCGATCCCGGCACGCAGCGCGTCACCCACGTCGGCCGCATTGGTCATCAACTTCTCGTCCTCGATCACGTCGAGGACGGCCGATGCGGCCGCGATCGACATCGGGGTACCGCCGCAGGTGTTGAAGTACGGGATGTCCGAGGAGAACGAATCCGAAACCACCGATCGGGCGACCACCGCCGAGATCGGCACACCGTTACCCATCGGTTTGCCCAGCGTCACCAGATCCGGTTGCACACCGTGACGTCCGAAACCCCACATCGATTCGCCGGTGCGAGCGAACCCGGGCTGTACCTCGTCGGCGATGAACAGACCGCCTGCGGCGTGAACGGCACCCACCGCCTCGCCGACGAGGTCGGCGTCGGTGTAGATGCCGTCGGAGGAGAAGACGGTGTCGACGATGAAGGCACCCACCCCGACTCCCGCGGCGTCGAGATCTGCGATGGCGGCGCGGACGTCGGCCGCAAACCGTGCACCCGCTGTGCCGTTCTCGCGGTAGGTGTCGGGTGCGGGTACGCGGCGGACGTGGTCGGTCGGGGTATCCGCATCCCCGTTGGACGGTGAGATCGCCGTCACTGCTGCAGTGTTGCCGTGGTAGGCGTCGGCGGTCACCACCACCCCGCGTCGACCGGTGTATCGATGGGCGATCCGCAGCGCCAGGTCGTTCGCCTCGGAACCGGTGCAGGCGTAGGTCACCCGATCGAGGTGTTCAGGCATGGTGGCCAGCAGTCGGCGTGAATACCGCACGATCTCCTCGTGCAGGTACCGGGTGTGGGTGTTGAGGGTGGACAGTGCGCGGGTGACCGCTTCGGTGACCGCGGGGTGCGCATGGCCCACGCCGGGTACGTTGTTGTAGGCGTCCAGATAGCGCACCCCGTCGACGTCGAACAGATGCGATCCCCGGCCACGCACCAGATGTACCGGGGTGTCGTAGAACAACCGGTACCCCGGCCCCAGTACCCGGGCGCGCGCTTCGATCAGCGCATCGGTTGCCGGGTCCAGGGTGGACTCCCCGGAGAACCGGTTGGAGTCCATGATGTTGGAGAATCCCACGCGTGGAACCGACCTCAGCGTTCCTTGGCGTCGTCCAAGACCGTGCGTCCCAGGAGCGCGTAACGATGCGGTGCGAAGAACTTCAGCCCGGCGGCGAGGGCGAGGCCACCGATACCCACCACGGCCACCACCCACGGGATCATGGTGAACACCCAGTCGCCGGACGCGCTGCCCGCCGCGAACGACGCGTTCTTGGCCAACAGGTAGATGACGTAGATCATCCCGACGCCGCCCAGCAGCGGAGCGAGGAAGGTACGGAACCAGTTCGCGGTCTCCGGATGTTGTTTGTGTACGTGGAAGTAGAAGATGACCGAGAACGCGGCCAGTGCCTGCACGATCATGATCGCGGTGGTCCCCAACAACGCCATCAGGCCGTAGAGGCCCGTGTACGAGTCACGTCCGGTGCAGGCGAAGAACAACACGATGACAGTCGCGATGGCCGTCTGCACGAAACCGGCGATGTGTGGTGAACCGTGGACGCGATGGGTCGAACCGATGGTCCTACCCATCCCGGGGATCACGTTCTCCCGGCCGATCGCGTACAGATACCGTGCCGCGCAGTTGTGAAACGCCATGCCGCAGGCAAATGATCCGGTCATCAGCAGCACCTTGAACATGTCCACTGCCCACTGTCCGAGGTTGTGGTGAACCGGATCGAAGAAGATGTTGCCTGCCGTGGCCGAATCCTGGGCGATCGCCACCGCGTTCTGCGGCCCGGTACCCACGATGGCCAACCAGGACACCAGCACGTAGAAGACGCCGATGCCGATCACCGAGCTGACCACCGCGATCGGGATGATCTTCTTGGGGTTCTTGGACTCTTCGCCGTACATGGCGCTGGACTCGAAACCGACCCAGGACCAGAACGCGAAGAACAACCCCACCCCGGCAGAACCGGCCACCGCCATCGCCGACCCGTCCGGCCCCGCGACGACACCCTTGAGGCTGTGGAAACCGTTGAGCGGGTTGAGCGAACCCCACGACCAGCCTTGCGGGCCGCCGCCGGTGAACACCACCGACAACGCCATCAGCGCCAGCATGACGATCTCGGTGATCAGGAAGATGCCCAGCACCTTGGCGGCGAGGTTGATGTCGAAATAGGTGAGGACGGCGTTGATGGCGAGCATGACGACGGCGAACACCAGCCACGGCACGTCGACACCGAAGAACGACGAGAACACGTCGTTGCCGAAGAAGGAGAAGATGCCGATCAACGAGGCCTCGAACACCATGTAGGCCAGCGTGGTGAGGAATCCCGAACCCAACCCGACGATCCGTCCGAGGCCGTGCGATATGTAGCCGTAGAAGGCCCCGGTGGAGGTGATGTGCTTGGACATCGCCGCATAACCGATGGCGAAGAGGGTCAACACGATGGTGGCCACGAAGTAACCGGCAGGCGCGTAGGCACCGTTGCCGAATCCGACCGAGATGGGCACGTTGCCCACCATCGCGGTGATCGGTGCCGCGGTCGCGACGGCCATGAACAACACCCCGATCAGACCGACGGCATTCGGCTTCAGCCGCTGCACACCGTCGCGACCGGTGGCGGCGGTCTGTGAGGTGCCCGATGTCGAGACCGGTGGGTCGATGATGTCGCTCATGGGGCCTTCCGGAGATTCGAGTGATCTCGCCGATCACGAGGTCTGCCTGCTCGGCGCACACCCCGTAGTGCGCGTTTCGGGTAGTTCTACCCCGCACCCGATGAGCGGTCAACCGGTGAATACTGCCTGCTGGCAGGCTGTTTCGAGGATGTTTCCGAACCCTGGCCCAGGCAACGACGGTGTTAAATCGTCGCCGGTGGGTCTGCCCGACCCGGTGGAGGTCGACCACAATTGCCCGATGTACCACGGACCGGTCGGGGAGGAGCTGTTCGCGCGCGCTGCGTTGCCTGCCTACGGTTGCGACAGCGATGGGGACCTCCGACTGTTGAGTTTCTCCGAGAACGCCACCTTCTGTCACCGCCCCCGCGATGACCGATCCGGTGACACCGCTCTGGTGCTGCGCGTGCATCGACCCGGATACCACTCGGCTGTCGCCATCCGGTCCGAGTTGTGCTGGATGCGCGCACTGGCCGACGACACCGGGATCGCCACCCCCGAGGTGATCGCGACCACCGCTGGGGCCCCGCTGGTCTCGATCGACCTCGGAGGGCAGACCCGCCACGTCGACGCCTTCGCACTGGTCGACGGCCGCACCGCCGAAGAACTGCCGGGTGAGATGGAGTTCGGCGAACTCGGCCGGGTCACTGCGCGGATGCACCAGCACGCCAGATCGTGGGAGCCACCACGCTGGTTCACCCGGTTCCGGTGGGACCTGACCACCACGTTGGGTGCGGACAAGCGATGGGGTGACTGGCGCGACGCCCCAGGGATGACCACCGGACTACGCTCGATCATCGAACGGGCCGACACGGAGGTGAGCGCGAGGCTGCGGGACTTCGGTGACGCACCGGACCGCTTCGGACTCGTGCATGCCGACCTGCGATTGGCGAATCTGATGGTCGGACCACAGCGGTCCCTGACCGTGATCGACTTCGACGACTGCGGGTGGTCCTGGTATCTCGCAGATCTCGCCACGGTGATCTCCTGGATCGAGACCGGTCCGGACGCGGAGCGGATCGTGGCGGAGTGGCTCACCGGGTACCAGGAGATCGCACCGATGTCCGCCGATGACCTCGCGATGGTGCCGACCTTCATCATGTTGCGTCGGCTGATGCTCACCGCCTGGATCGGCACCCATCCGGAATCCGGCGCAGCACTGGAGGTCGGTGACGGGTTCGTCGGCGGCACAGCGCAGGTGGCGGAACGATTTCTGGATCATTCGCTCGCGGCGACCGTGTCGCCACCGGGCCCGGCGGTGATGAGGTGACGATGTTCTCGTTGGCGGGTACACCGGTCCTGGTGACCGGAGGCAGCAAAGGGATAGGCAAGGGGATCGCGAAGGTGTTCGCGGACGCCGGTGCCGATGTCGCGCTCGCGGCCCGATCCGCCGGCGCACTCTCCGCGACGGTGGCCGAGTTGTCGGCGACGAGTTCCGGGCGGGTGATCGGCGTGCAGGCTGACGTGGTGGACCCGGAATCCTGTCGAGCGATGGTCGCCGAGGTCGTGGACACGTTCGGCGGGCTGCGGGTGGTGTGCGCCAACGCGGGCATCTTTCCCGAGGCGGCGTTGGCGGACATGACCGCAACGCAGCTCGACGAGATGTTCGACGTCAACGTCAAGGGCACGGTGTACACCGTCCAGGCCGGTATCCCGGCGTTGGCGCGGTCGGGAGCTGGGCGGGTCGTGGTGACCTCGTCGATCACCGGTCCCCTGACCGGCTTTCCCGGGTGGACACACTACGGGGCCTCCAAGGCGGCCCAGCTCGGTTTCATGCGCAGTGCGGCCATCGAACTCGCACCGCAGCGGATCACCGTCAACGCGATCCTGCCCGGCAACATCCTGACCGAGGGACTGGCCGCCATGGGACAGGACTATCTCGACGGGATGGCCAGGATCATCCCCGCGGGTGCACTCGGCAGACCCGAGGACGTCGGCCATCTGGCGGCATTCCTCGCCACTCGGGAGGCCGGATACATCACCGGCCAGGCCATCGCGGTCGACGGCGGGCAGGTGCTTCCCGAGTCACCCGATGCGGTGTCCCCGATGGCGCCGGCAACCTCGGCGGTCTGACCCACCCGCGTCGAAGGTGCCCAGCCGCTGCGGATGGTCGCCACCGGCCATCGCTTATCATCCGCGGATGGTTGCTACCGGGCGTGCGGCGATCCGGGGTCGGCGATGACCCCTGTCTACCGCGCCGCGCTGGGCGCCGACTTCGACAACCTGCATCCGCACTTGCAGTGGCGGTACGGCATCGACTCCACATCGGGGGTCGCCCAGATGGCCGGCGGCATCCTCGACTCCGTCTATTGCAACCCCGTGTTGCCGCCACCGTTCGTCCGGCACCAGCGCAAGCGACGCTCGATGCCCACCCGGACCAGTCGGCAGGTGCCCTTCACCCAGAACGACTTCTGCTACGTCGACGAGGCGGGTCGGGAGTGTCTGGCGGTGCTCCGCACCTTCCATCACGCCGGTGGCGACCTGGCGGTCAACTCGTTGTTGGTGGACGGCACCGCGGGGCTCGTCGACTATTTCGGCGATGGTCCTGAGCTGCTCTACCCGGTGCGGGCGAGTGTGGGCCGCGAGGGCTCGCTGGTCCTGCAGAGCGGGCCGATGCGGTGGCTGAGTACGGGAC
The DNA here is from genome assembly GCF_900156495.1 of Williamsia sterculiae. Lineage (GTDB taxonomy): Bacteria > Actinomycetota > Actinomycetes > Mycobacteriales > Mycobacteriaceae > Williamsia_B > Williamsia_B sterculiae. Next base: position 42,560 of record NZ_FTNT01000004.1, on the reverse strand, counting down.
CCACGGTCGGCATGCGGGGAATGTTCGGCGCGCGGATGCAGTACGTGGAGGGGTGGGACGAACAGCACGGACGGTTCCGGTGCGACGCCACGGTGCGCAATCCGGTCGTCGGTGAGCTCGTCCATTACCGCGGCTGGTTCACTGCCGTGGATCAGCCGTGCACACTGCGCGATATCCCGGACGAAGCCTGGCCGCTGCGGCTGGAACGCCGCGAGGGATGAGTCGGGTGAACCGGTTCATCCCTCCCGGGACGACGGGGTAGTTTCTCCGTCATGCCTGTCTCCGCTGAAACCGAGTTCGACATCGACGCCACCCCGGACGCCGTGATGGAAGTGCTACGCGACGTCGAGGCCCTGCCCGACTGGTCCGATCCGCACCAGAATGTCGAGGTACTCGAGCGCTACGACGACGGTGCGCCCAAACGAATCCGTGCCAAGGTGAGTGCCACAGGCATCTCCGACGAGATGATCATTGACTACACCTGGACCGACACCACCTGCAGCTGGGAGCTCGTGGAAGCGGACAAGCTCAGCATGCAGAAAGGCAAGTACACGGTCACCGCGACCGACGGCGGTGCGCACGTGGCCTTCGAACTGGCGATCGACCTGAAGATCAAGGTGCCCGGCTTCATCGTCAAGGGGCAGCAGAAGAAGGCCGTGGAGACCGCGAGGCAAGGGCTCACCGCCGAAGTCCTCCGCCGCGTCGGCTGATGTAGGCACCTCCTGGAGAGATCGACCCAGGGCGTCGACCACCACCTTTGCCGGATATGTCGGAGACCGGCTCGCGGAGAGGTCCACGAGCCTCAATGGCGCGTGCGCTCAACTGTTTTCGTTACCGCACCGATGCCACGCCCTCGGCATGTCGCCCAGGTCGCGCGGGTACCCTGCAAGCGTGGCCTCGCGGTCACGCACGTGGTCTCTTCTGATGTGATGGGAAATCTGAGTTGGGCATTGTCACTGCGCTGCAGAAACGTACGCGCGCAAGGTTGTTGGTTCTCGGGATGATCGGCGCGGCGGCCTCGGTGTCCGCCCTGTTCGGGACCGCGGGTACGGCGGGTGCGGCCCCGCTGAACTGCGCGGCGACGAAAGATCATCAGGTCGAACACATAGTCGGTCTCGGGGGTTGTGGCGCGAAGGCCGGCCCGAGCAGCCGCGCCACTGCCGTCGACCAGAGCGGTACCGGGACCGCGGTCGCCGTCGCGACCAAGGGTGGCAACGCCAACGCGTACAACTATCAGCCCAACTCCACCGCACTGTCGGGTGCGGACACCGGTGGCACCGGGTACTCGTTCTCCACCGGCCCTAGCGCGCAGGCCGTCTCCAAGGCGCGGGTGGGCGGGCTGTCGCTGTCCGTCGCGGGTCTGGCGGGGCAGGCATACGCCGGTGACGGCGGGGTGCGTTGTGACGGCGGATTCGCGCTGGCCTACGACAGTCCGACCAGTCAGTTCTGCGCCGGGTCCGGATCGGTCTGGGTGGGTACCCCGCACCGCTGACGTCGCGGTCACGACACCAGACGGCAGGCGACACCGCACATGCGGTGTCGCCTGCCGTTCATCTGAGCGTCACCGGCCCTCGACCGGGCTGGTTTAGGTTGACTGCCATGAGTGAACTGCGAGACCACGCTGTGGACACCCCCATCGAGTACCCGGATCTGAGTCGGGTGGCCGGACGTGAGGCGCTGCAGCGCATCGTGGACCTGCGCGACACCAGCAACTTCACCGTCCAAGACACCGAGGACGACGACCCGGTGCTGATCACGCTGCCGGAACGCAACGTCGTGGACACCTGGCGCGAGGGCTACCCGTACGACGAGCGGATGTCGCGCTCGGACTACGAACTCGAGAAGCGACTCCTGCAGATCGAGATCTTGAAGCTGCAGCAATGGTCGAAGGAGAGCGGGCAGCGTCACGTGCTGCTGTTCGAGGGTCGCGACGCCGCGGGCAAGGGCGGCACCATCAAGCGGTTCATGGAACACACCAACCCCCGTGGGGCGCGGGTGATCGCGCTGGAGAAGCCCACCGAGCGGGAGTCCACCGAATGGTACTTCCAGCGCTACATCCGGCATCTGCCCGCGGCCGGCGAGATCGTGTTCTTCGACAGGTCCTGGTACAACCGTGCCGGTGTCGAACGGGTGATGGGCTTCTGCAGCGATGAGCAGCACGCGCAGTTCATGGAACAGGCACCGGTGTTCGAGAAGATGCTCGTCGACTCGGGCATCAACCTGGTGAAGTTCTGGTTCTCGGTGACCCCGCTGGAGCAGCGCACCCGGTTCGCGATCCGGCAGGTCGACCCGGTGCGGCAGTGGAAACTCTCGCCGATGGATCTCGCCTCGCTGGACAAGTGGCCGTCCTACACCGCCGCCAAGGAGGAGATGTTCGCGGCGACCGACACCGACCACGCGCCGTGGACCGTGGTGAAGAGCAACGACAAGAAGCGCGCGCGGGTCAACGCGATGCGCTATTTCCTCAGCCTGTACGACTACGCGGGCAAGGACTTCGAGGTGGTCGGCGAACCCGATCCGCGGATCGTCGGACGGGCGCGGGATCTGCTGGGGGAGTGAGACTCGACGTGTCGCATCGCTCCACCGTGGTGACCACCTAGCCTGTAGTGGTGCGAACCCTCGGTAGTGGTCTGTCCACCCTGATCGCGATCGTCGCGGTGATCTGCGCGATCCCGTCGTTCTGGACCCACCAACGACTGATCGATTCCGCGGGTTTCCGGTCGATGTCCCAGCCACTCGGTCACGACCGTGCGGTGCAGGATGCCGTGGCCGACGAGTTGGTAGCCCAGATCACCGCCGACAACGCCGGGGGTGCCGCGTCGGCGCTGGTGGTGAAGCCGTTGGTGACCGCCTACACGCGCGGGAGTGACTTTCCGTCCGACCTCTCCGACGTCCTGGGTCAGCAACACGACTGGCTGTTCGACGCGCCCACCGCGCGGGAGCAACAGCAGGGAACCATGCAGCTGGACCTGACTGCGATGGTGAACCGGGCGATCGCCAGCCAGGGCATCGGTGTCACCGTTCGTGGCCCGATCACGGTGGCATTGAGCGAGTCCCGGCGCAGCGGACTCGAAGCGGGTCGATACCACCAGATCGGGCAGCGCATCGATCAGATCGCGGTGGTGGCCGCGGGAGTCGCGGTGATCGCGGCGTTCCTCGCGTTGGTCATCGCCCGGCGTCGCGGTCTGGTCCTGTGTGCGCTGGGGTTCGGTGTGGTGGTGGCCGGCGGCATCGCCTGGTTGCTCGGTGCTCTGCTGCGCAACCGCGCCTACGCCGAGGTGTCGGGGGCGGCCGACTCCGCCCGTCGGATCGCCGACCGCCTGATCGACCGCGGGGTGGACGACCTGCATCACACGGGACTGATCACCGGTGGGGTGGGTGTGGCGATGGTCGCGATCGGCCTGCTCGTGTCGCTCACCGTGGATCGACGCCGAACAGGGCGCTGAGTGACTGCGAGGCAACGCCTTTGCCGCGAGGTCGCCTCAGGCCGGTGTGATCACACCTACCGGCAAGGTCACCGGTACCGGAATGGCACCATCGCCGTCGCTGCTGCGCACGATCGCGACGAAGAAGTCCGTCGCGGCCCCGCGGCTGTCGAGGGTGTAGGTGAAGTCCCCGGTCTCACCGTCCATCGTCACGTTGCCCGCCCCCGGATGCGTGAGCAACTCGTACCGCACGTCCGCGTCCGCGACACCGCCGTACAACACCGTCCCGGCGACCGCGAACAGGCTCAGCACCATCAGCTCGCAGGCACGAGGGTCGTCGCTGACGGCGAACAGGCGGCTGCCGTCGGAGCTGAGCGCCACGCGAGCGGGGACGGCAGGCAAGGTCACCGTCATGATCACGGTGTCGACCGCGGTGTCGACGATGGTCACCCGCGGTGATCCCTGGTAGCGGACCGCAGCCAGGGTTCCGTCGGCGCTGACCGCAACCGCTGCCGGCGGAGCGTCGTTGTCCCGCCCCTCGGGCCGGACGTCGATGAATTCGTAGTCGCAATCGTCGAGGTCCACCGACAACACCCCCAGCTTGGGCACCGTGGCGTACACCCGCGCAGGGTTCGGGACGAAGGCGATGTCGGCGGGGGCGAAGATGACGGTGAAGCAGTGTGGATCGGCGGTCCGCGGGGTGTGGACCTCGAGGTCGGCACCAGAGGCCTCGTAGATGAGGAACGCGTCACCCTCGACCGCGATGACCCGCGGATGCTGCCGAACGTAGTGCACGGTGACCGGACCGTCGGCCGACAACCCGGTCTGCAGGTCGATCGTTCGCACGACATCGCGGTACACCACCGACAGACGGGTGCCGTCGGTGCTGACGACCAGTGACTCGGGAGCCGACGGGGCGTGATCGTCGGGGCAGGGCAGAGTCCGCGCCGCGCTGAAGTCGGTGACGTCGAGACCACGGATGGACTGGTCGTCGCGGTCCACCACGTAGACGATGGAGCCGTCAGCGCTCACGGCGATTCCCTGCGGAGCGGCGTTCACCCCGACGCCGTGGCGAACCACGCGGTTCAGGACCATATCCACCACGCTGACCGAACCGTCGGCGACGTGCAGAAGGTACAGGTATCTGCCGTCAGGGCTCCGCGACCAGTCCGAGACCGGGCTGCGCAGGGCCAGACTCGACGTCGAGCCCACGGTCTCACCGATCACGTAGTCGGGACGATCGTCGACCCGGCTGCGGGATACCGCTGCGGACAGCGTGCGTCGCGGGCGACGGCGGAACCGGGTCTCGTTCGTCATCGTGGCCATCTCCTCTGCGCGCGATCGGGTGGGCGTCCGAGGAGAATGTGCCGAACGGGTGCAACAGAAATGTAATCGCCGCTGGTGAGACGGATTCACGGTATGTATCACGGTCGTCCGGTCCGGTGGTCGGGGTTTCCACCGGCATGGGCCACTCGTCGCGTTCGGTATGATCCCCGGCATTATCATCGGTGGATGCCAGCCCCCGAGATCGTCGTCCGGCTGCTCGGGGACATCACCGTCGAGCATGCGGGTCTGGTCGTGGAGCCCCGCGCCGTCGCCGGCACCCGGAGTACTGAGGTGCTCGCCTACCTCGCGGTGCACCGCGACCGCGACGTCCACCACGACGAACTCGCCGCCTTGTTGTGGACCGCCGACCGACCGACCAGGTGGTACCCCTCACTGCGGGGCGTGCTGTCGCGAGCCCGGAACGCGCTGATCGAGGCAGGGTTCGAGGCGGAGTGTCTTCGATCCCGGCGTGGGATGGTCCGGCTGGTGTTGCCGCCCGGCACCGCGGTCGACATCGAACAGGTCCGGACGTGGTCACACGGCAACAGTGAGCCGGCGGTCGCCGTGGCCAACGCTCGCCGAGCGTTGGCGTTGCTCACCCGACCCGCACTCGACGGGATTCTCGGACGGTGGGCCGACGAGGTGCGCCGCGACTGTGAGCTGGCGCGGGAGCGAGCCCTGGAGGTCGACGCCATCGCGTCACTGCAGCTCGGTGACGCCGAGGGTGCGATCGCCGCGGCGGAGTCACTGCTGATTCTCGATCCGGTGCGGGAGAGCGCATATCGGGTGGCGATGCGCGGCCATCTGGACCTCGGCGACAACGCCGGGGCGCGCGACGCAGCGCACCGATGCCGGGCGGCGTTGGCCGACCGACTGGGCGTCGACCCGTCGGCGGTGACCGAAGCACTGGCCCGCAGGATCGAGGAAGGGGAGGTTGCCTCTCCCGAACCCGCGGCGACCCCGGCCGCGCGACGTCGCGTTCTGGTTGGTCGCGAGGCCCAGCTGCGGGACATCGCGCTGGCGGTCGACGACGCACGCGGGGGTCGCGGCCGGCTGGTTCTGATCGAGGGTGAGCCCGGTGTCGGTAAGACAGCCGTGGCCACGGAGGCCATGGAACGCGCCCGGGCCTCGGGCGTCGATGTGCTGTCGGGCCGGTGCAGTGAAGGGGCCGCGGTCCCCTACGAGCCCTTCGTCGAGGCGCTCACCCGCGAGCTGAACTCCGGTGATGCGGTCGAAACCCGGAACCGGTTGTCGCGCAACGGTGCCGATATCCTACGGCTGGTCCCCCATGCCGCCGAGAGGTTCGGCGACCTGTTGCCGCCCGAGGTGAGCGTCGATGACCGGGCGGTGATCATGACGGCGATCCTGAATTGGCTGGTCGGTCCGGCCAGAGATGCACCGATCCTGCTCGTCGTCGATGACGTGCAATGGGCGTCGGAGGCGACGTTGTCGATCATCGACTACCTGCTGAGAGCGTCCGATCGGCATCGGTTGTGCATTCTGATGACTGTTCGCACGCACCACGTTGACGCGCCGACGATCGCCGCGCTGACCGCTGCGGTATCGCCGGACCGGACACGGAGGGTGCGGGTCGACGGGCTCTCGGTACCCGATATCGACGAGTTGCTCCGCTCGGAGCAGGTCGATCTCGACGCCGCGGATCTGTACCGTCGGACAGCGGGGTCGCCGCTGTTGTTGACCTCGATGCTCGGTGCCCATGATGAGCGACCGGATGAGACGCTGCCCGACTCGGTGGCCGACGCGGTGCGGCGGTCGCAGTCACGGCTCGGTCATTCTGCGCGCGACGTTCTCGCGGTGTGCGCAGTCGGCGGGATGTGGGTGCCACGAGTGGTGGTGCAGATTGCCTCGGGGGTCACCGACTCCGTCGAGTTCGCCGCTGCGGTCTCCGAACTGCTCACCCAGCGGCTCGTGACCACGAGCGATCTCGACGACCGCGGTCGCTCCGACATCGACACCGGCGGTCATCTGCGGATACGGCATCCTGTGATCCTGGATGTCGTCTATCGCAGCCTCCCCGGTGCGCAGCGTGCTCGGCTGCACTCGGCCGTGGGGGCTGCACTGCAGACCGTCGGTGCGACGTCGACGGCGGACGAACTCGCCAGGATCGCCTATCAATTGGGCAAGGCCCTGGACTCTGATCGGGCCGCGGCTGCGCACTACGCGAGCCGAGCGGGTGAGAGCGCATTCGCGGTGGCCGCCTTCGAGGAATCCATCGGCTACTTCAGTGAGGCGCTGAAGAGGATGATCCCGCGCGGTGACTCGGCCGAGCGTTGCCGGGTCCTCATCGAGATCGGTCGTGCACAGCGCAGGATCGGCGATCCGAAGGCGCGAGCGACCCTGACCGAAGCTGCCGACATGGCCCACCGCCTCGACGAGACGGATCTGCAGATCGAGGCCGTCCAGAACAATGTGCTGGAGACGATCACCTTCGTCCGGATGTCGGGTGTGGACCACGAGCGGGTGAACAACCTGAACGACGCCCTCGACCTCCTGGAGGCGCGGGGTCTCGGCCACACCGCGCGTGCAGCGGAGATGCTCGCGCGGTTGGCGATGGAATTGGGGTGGGGTGCGGACTGGCAGACACGCCGCCGATATGTGTTGCGAGGAATGCAGATAGCGCGAAGCGTGGGCGACCGGACCGCGACGGTCTCGATGTTGCTGGCCGCCCTGATCGGACTGCGGGTGCCCCAGTGCGCAGACCTGCGATCGCAGGCGGTGCGAGAGCTGCCGGGTCTGCTCGATCTCGACAGTCAGCAGGTTCAGGAGGTACCCACCCTGATCTGGCTGTCCCGAGCACAGGTCGAGGAGGGTGATTTGCCCGGAGCCACCGCGACTCTCGACGTGATCACTCCGGCGCAACTCGCACAGAATTCACAGTTCTGGGCCTTGGATCGCTACGGACGGATTGGCATCGCCATCGCTGCGGGGCAACTGGCACGGGCCGAAGAGGGTGTGGCGGTGATGCGTGCTCTGCCGGCGCCCGCCACGGACACCGGTCGGTTCGCTCGGCTGCATTTGACATTGATGGTGATCCGCACCCTACGAGGGGATCTGGGGGAGCAGGTCGCGGCGCGTGCCGAGATCGCGGAGCGTTTTCACGAGACGCCACCGTTTCGTCCGATGTTGGCATCCGCGCTCGTCGACGTCGGCGACCACGAGGGCGCCGCGCAGCTGATCGACTGGTACGGCCCCGAGCGCGTCGCCGAGATACCCGACGACCACTTCTGGGTGCACACGATGGCGGTACTCGCGCGGGCGAGTGCCCAGGTGGGCAACACCATGGTGTGTCGGGAGGTCTACACCCGGCTGCTCCCGTATGGGGACCAGACCGCCATGGTGTGGGCCGGTGTCTTCGGGGTCCTGCACCATCATCTGGCCCATCTCGCCTTGGCCCTCGGTGATCTGGACACCGCGCAGGCGCATCTCGACGACGCGGTGCGCGAACACACCGCGCGGGGCTACCGCGGCTGGGTGGTCGAGTCGGAGTATCTGGGTCTGTGCATCGAGGCAGCCCGTACCGGGCGGATCGACGATGCCAGGCGAGTGCGAGTGCGAGCCGATGCCGACGCCCTCGACCTGACCGCGGTGTGCCGCCGGGTCGACGCTCTCGCCACGGACCTCGCCGTCGTCGACGCCGGTGGCACGTGATGGATGCCGAGCAGACGGTGGTGCGGCTGCTGGGTGGCGTCCGCATCGTGCGGCCCGGCCACGAGGGAGACCCTCACGTGGTGAACGGGCACCGCAGCATGGCGCTGTTGGCTTTCCTCACCGTGCACAGGCATCGCGACGTCACACATGAGGAGATCGCCCGCATCTTCTGGCCGGTCGAGCGGCCGCGCTCGTGGAAGGCGGTGCAGCGCACGCTGATCTCCAAGGTGCGCGGGTCACTCGAGGACGCGGGGATTTCCGGCCGCTGTCTGCGCTCCGCACAGGGGCTGGTCCGGTTGGATCTACCCGACTCGGTGGTGATCGACATCGAGGTGGCGCAGGCGTTGTGCGAGCCGTCCGACGATCCCGCCCACGAGGTCGCGCCACGGGCTCGCCAGGCGGTGCGTCTGTTGTCCGCCCCGGTGCTCTCCCCGCTACAGGGTCTGTGGGTCGACGACGTCCGCACCCGGTGCGACATGCTGTTGGTCCGGGCTCTCGAACTCGACGCCACCGCCTCCTTGCAGATCGGCGAACTCGAACACACCATCGCGGCGGCCGAACACCTGCTGATCCTGGATCCACTGTCGGAAAACGGTTATCGTCTCCTGATCCGCGCCTATCTGCGGCTCGGCGACCGCGGGCAGGCACTGACGACCGTGGCCCGGTGCCGCGCGCGTCTCGCAACCGAGCTCGGGGTGGGGCTGTCGGCGGAGACAGCGGAATTGTTCGGCCGCGTGTTGCGCGGCGATGGCACCGACGACATCGGTGATGCCGCCGATGCCTCCGATGCCGACGTGGTGCAATCCGCCGAGGAGAGTGAGGAGTCCGCGGTCCGCGCGTTCGTGGGACGTCAGGCGGAACTCGCCGTCATCGATGACGCTGCGCGGAAGGCGGCGACCGGCGTCGGGCAGGTGGTGGTGGTCACCGGGGACGCGGGGATCGGCAAGACCACCCTGGTCACCGAGGCGACGAAGCGAGTCCGCGAGTCGGATGTGGTGGTGCTCAACGGTCGGTACGCCGGGCCGGGAGTCGACCATCAGCAGTACGTGGAGGCCATCGTCGGTGAACTCGACCACCGAGGGACGCAAGGAGTACGTGATCTGTCGCCGCGGGACGATCTGCAGATCTCGACGACGATCCCCGAACCGACCGAACGACGGGGTGTGCGAACACCATCGGGCGATCCTGGGTCGGGCGCCGCGATGGTGGTCCTCGACGATCTACAGTGGGCCTCACCGGCCACCTTGGCGTTGACACGCCGCCTCGTCGACGCATCTGACCGGAGGCGGTTGTGTCTCGTGCTGGTCGTCCGCACCGCATTCCTCGACGTGCCGTCGATCGCGGCGATCATCCGCCCGTATCAGCCGCACCGCGACATACACCGTGTCGATCTACGACCGTTCGGTTTCACCGAGGTCGAACGGCTGATCGCCGACGCCGGTGTCGATGTCGACCCGGTGACTCTGCTCGCCTGGACGGGTGGTTCGCCCTTGCTGGCGGTCGCGGCGGTCGCGGCGGTCGCGGCCCGAGCCGGTTCGGCGGGGCACGACAACGTGCCGACCTCGGTGGCCGACGCCGTCGCTCGCGCGCGTGCGACGATCTCCGCCGACGCCGATGACGTGCTGGACCTCGTCGGTGCCATCGGGATGTCGATGTCGCGGCTCGTGCTGCGCACCGCGTCGCGGATCGACGACGACCTGGCGTTCGCGGAGGCGCTCGACGAACTGCTGCGTTCGGAACTGCTGACAGCGCGCGATGAGGACACTTTGCACACACGGCATCCGTTGGTGCACGACGTCGTCTACGGCTCCATCGAACCCACGGCTCGCGAGGATCTGCATCGGCGAATCGTCGCGGCGTTGGAACGTGTAGGGGCCACGGTCACCCCGACCGAACTCGCCCGCCTCGCCCACCACGCGGCCAGATCAGCGCCCGGCGACGGGGCAGCGTTCGCGCGGTACGCGTTCCGGGCCGGAGCAGGTGCCGATGCGGCGGGCACCTTCGACGACGCGGTCCGCTGGTACCGGCAGGCGCTCGAGGCGCTGCCGCCAGGGGATTCGGCCACCCGGTGTCGCATGCTCATCGAGCTCGGCCGCGCCGAACAGGCCACGTTCGACGAGCACTACCGGGAGACCTTGGCCGCCGCCGCGACGATGGCCCGACGGGTGACCGATGTCGATCTGCTGGTGGCGGCGATCGTCGCCGACGTCTCCACGGTGATGGTCCTCGCCCAGCAGTACCTGCCCGACCGAGAACGTCTCGGCACCATGCGCGCCGCTCTGCACATGTTGCAGATGTCCGGTCGCGGTGCGAGCGCCGAGGTGGCCCGGTTGTCGGCGCGGATGGCGACGGAACTGGCCTGGACCCACGACGTTCAGGGTCGGGTGGGGTTGCTGCGCCGGGCCGAGGTGGTCGCGCGGGCCTGCGGCGACCGCACCGCGTTGGCCGAGGTGATGCTGGCCGTACTCATCGCGCTGCGAGTTCCCGAGACCCGCGCTCTGCGTGGGCGAGCGCTGGAGGAGATGACCGCGCTCACCGCGGCAGGACGGGGTCGCGTTCGGGATCCGTTCACGGCCATCGCGATCGCCCGTAGCCACATCGAATTCGGTGACCTCGACGCTGCCTCCCGCGCCGTGGAGACGATCACGCCCACCCAGATCTCCCGCGATGCCGAAGTCGCCTGGCTGTGCGACCACATCCGGTTCGGGATGACCGTCACAGCCGGTCGTCTGATCGCGGCCGAGGCCGACCTCGCGCGGCTCCGGGACATCCCACCGCTGCGTCCGGAGGTGACCCCGCACGAGCGGTTGCTGGCCCCGGTGGCCGCGCTGCGTACTCTCCGAGGTGGTCTGGGCGAAGTCCTGGAGCTGCTCGACGTGTCACCCGATGTGTTGGCACGAGTGCCGGTGTATCGACCGATCATCGCCCTGGCCATGGCCGACGTGGGCGACGTCGCGGCCGCGCGCGACCTGATGACCTGGTACGACGACCGACCCGATGCGGTCGCGACCGTCGCGGTGACGCCCCTGTGGATGCTGACCATGGCGGTGCTCGCCCGCGCCGCGGCCGAACTCGGTGGGGACGGCGTGCGACGCGCGGTGTACGAGGAACTGTTGCCCTACGCCGACCACACGGTGATGATCTGGTCGAGCGCATACGGGGTCGTGCACCATCATCTCGCCGACCTCGCTCTCGCACTGGGACAGCTGGACCGTGCGGCAACCCATCTCGTCGATGCCCAGCGTGAGCATCGTCGTCGCGGTTATGCCGCCTGGGAGGTCGAGACCGCGCTACTGGAACTGCGTCGTCGGCTCATCGTCGACGGTGGTCTGGATCGGGATCGCGTGCTGCAGGTGCGACGGGCGGCCGACGCGGTGGGGGCCACAGCGACGCGACGCCGGCTCGACACCCTCGCCGCACGGCCGACCGTTCGTCAGCTCTGATCCCTGCCCACGGTCTGCCACAAGAACTCGTAGGCCAGCGCGGACTTGAACGCCGCCTGTCGGTTGTCGGCGGCACCACCGTGCCCGCCCTCGATGTTCTCGTAGTACCGCACCGGGTGGCCGTACTCCTCCATGCGGGCAACGAACTTGCGCGCGTGACCCGGGTGGACCCGGTCGTCGCGGGTGGAGGTGGTCATCAACAGGGCAGGGTAGGTGGCATCGGTGGTCAACCGTTGGTAGGGCGACCAGGCCCGGATGGACTCCCACTGTTCCGGGTCGTCGGGGTCGCCGTACTCGGCCATCCATGACGCGCCGGCCAGCAACCGGTGGTAACGACGCATGTCCAGCAACGGCACCTGACAGACCAACGCGCCGAACAGCTCCGGGTAGGAGGTGAGCATGACGCCCATCAGCAGGCCGCCGTTGGACCCACCCTGTGCGGCCAGGTGTCCGGGGGTGGTCAGCCCCCGATCCACCAGATCGCGGGCCACCGCGGCGAAGTCCTCGTACACCAGGTGACGGCCGGTCTTCTGAGCTTGGGTGTGCCATCGCGGGCCGTACTCGCCGCCGCCGCGGATGTTGGCGATCACGTAGATGCCACCGCGGTCGATCCAGCTGCGTCCGGCGATCGCCGCGTACGACGGGGTCAGCGAGTTCTCGAATCCGCCGTACCCGTAGAGCAGGGTGGGACCCGACCCCACGTCGTCGAGCCGGACCACGAAGTACGGCACCGTGGTTCCGTCATCGGACGTCGCGAACTGCTGATTGACCCGCACGCGATCAGCGTCGAAGAACGCCGGGCTCTGCTTGAGTACGGACACACCCTCGGTGGTGGTGCCGTACAACAACGTCGGCGGAGTGGTGAACGTGCTCGCGGTCAGGAAGATCTCGTCGGAGACATCGGGATCGGTGTCGAGCACACCGATGGTGGCGAGGTCAGGCAACCCCGGCAGTTCGGCGGGCACCCAGCTGCCCAGCCGCAACAGGCGAACACCGGTCTGCACGTCGGTGAGCGTGGTCAACACCAGGTGGGAGGCGGTGAGGCTGATGTTCTGCAGGCTGGTGTGTGGATCCGGGGTGAACAGCACGGTCGCGTCGCGGTCGCCTGCCAGGTAGTCCTCGTAGTCGAAGGCCAGCAGCGTGCCCGGTCCGTGGGTGTTCCCCGAGACCGCCCAGTCCGATCGGGTCATCACCAGCAACCACCGTTGGCGGATGACGACGTGGGCGTCGGTGGGCACCTCGACCAGCACCGGTTCGCCGTCCCGGATCTCGTAGGTGAGGGAGTCGAAGAAGTCGTAGGCCCGGGTGATCAGGTGGCGCTCGTACCCGGGGGTGTCGTCATACCCCGCGCCGACCGCCACGTCGCTGACCGCGCCGGTGAAGACGGTTTCGGCGTCCGCGAGGTCGGTACCGCGTCGCCATCGCTTGACCACGCGTGGGTAACCGGACTCGGTCAGCGATCCCGCACCGTCGGGCAGGGTGCCGAAGTCGGTACCCACGTAGACGGTGTCCCGGTCGATCCAACCGACATCGGATTTGTTCTCCGGCAGCGTGAAGCCGTCGTCGACCCAGCGGCGCTCCATCATGTCGAACTCACGCACCACCGCGGCGTCGGCACCGCCGCGGGACAGCAGGATCAGCGCGCGCTCGTGGTCCGGTCGCAGCACCAGCGCGCCCTTCCACACCCAGTTCTCGTCCTCGAGCTCGGCCACCATGTCGAGGTCGACGAGAACGTCCCATTCCGGCGAGTCGGTGCGGTACGAGTCCGGTGTAGCGCGACGCCACAACCCGCGCGGGTTGTCGGCGTCGCGCCAGAAGTTGTAGAAGTGTTCGCCCCGACGGCGCACGTAGGCGATCCGGTCATCGGTGTCGAGCACCTCCAAGGCACCCGCCTGCAGCTCGGCGAAGCGGTCGGTGCCGGTCAGCGCGTCGACGGTGGGCGCGTTGTGCTCACGCACCCACCGCAGCGCATCATCACCGGCAACGTCTTCGAGCCACAGATAAGGGTCCTCGAGGGTGGCGTCTGCCGGGTCGTCGGGGTCAGTCGTCGTCACGGGTGTCCAGTGTGCCCGACGGCCGGGGATCCTCCTGCGACCACTCGACCCGAGACGTAGGGTGGTCGTCGTGGCTGAACACTTTGACACCGTTGTCCTCGGCGCAGGTCCCGGAGGGTACGTCGCCGCCATCCGTGCCGCGCAACTCGGGCAGCAGGTCGCCGTCATCGAGGAGAAGTACTGGGGCGGGGTCTGCCTCAACGTCGGGTGCATCCCGTCGAAAGCTCTGCTGCGCAATGCCGAACTCGCCCACGTGGTGACCAAGCAGGCCAAGACGTTCGGTATCAGCGGTGACATCTCCGTTGATTTCGGCGCCGCCTACGACCGCAGCCGTAAGGTCTCCGAGGGCATCGTCAAGGGTGTCCACTTCCTGATGAAGAAGAACAAGATCACCGAGATCGACGGGTACGGCGTCTTCGTCGACGAGCACACGATAACCGTCGACGATCGCGAGATCACCTTCGACAACTGCATCATCGACACCGGATCGACCGTCAAACTGCTTCCCGGCGTGGAGCTGTCGGACAATGTGGTCACCTACGAGACCCAGATCCTGACCCGCGACCTGCCCGAGTCCATCGTCATCGTCGGCGCAGGGGCGATCGGGATGGAGTTCGGCTACGTGCTGGCCAACTACGGCGTGGACGTCACCATCGTCGAGTTCCTCGACCGGGTGCTGCCCAACGAGGACGCCGACGTGTCCAAGGAGCTGACCAAGCAGTTCAAGAAGCTCGGCATCACCGTCCTGACCTCCACCAAGGTGCAGACGGTCGACGACAAGGGCTCGCAGGTGGTGGTGAAGTACAAGGACCGCAACGACAAGGACGGTGAGCTGACCGTCGACAAGGTGCTGATGTCGGTCGGGTTCGCGCCGCGGGTCGACGGATACGGCCTCGACAAGGCCGGTGTGGAGCTGACCGAGCGCGGCGCCATCGCCATCGACGATCACATGCGCACCAACGTCGACGGCATCTACGCCATCGGCGACGTCACCGCCAAACTGCAGCTCGCGCACGTGGCGGAGGCCCAGGGTGTGGTCGCTGCCGAGACCATCGCCGGCGCCGAGACCTTGACCCTGGGTGACTACCGGATGATGCCGCGGGCCACCTTCTGTCAGCCGCAGGTGGCGTCCTTCGGTCTCACCGAGGCGCAGGCCCGCGACGAAGGGTACGACGTGAAGGTCTCCACGTTCCCGTTCACCGCGAACGGGAAGGCGATGGGCCTCGGCGAGACGGCAGGCTTCGTGAAGCTGGTCACCGACACGACCCACAACGAGTTGATCGGTGGCCACCTGGTCGGCGACAACGTCTCCGAGATGTTGCCGGAGCTGACCTTGGCGCAGAAGTGGGACCTGACGGCCGACGAGCTGGCCCGCAACGTCCACACCCACCCGACGATGACCGAGGCCCTGCAGGAGGTCTTTCACGGTGCGATCGGGCACATGATCAACCTGTGACGCCGCCATTCGCGGTGCGCGGGGAGAAGCTCCGCGAATGGCGTCCACCGTGGCCGCTGGACATCCGCGCGACCGTCGGTCTGCATCGTCGGGGTTCGGGCGATCCGGCCTTCCGCTACGACGGTGACGGGTCGGTGTGGCGAACCAGCCACACCCCGGAGGGGCCGGGAACGCTGCGGATCTCGGCTCGCGCCGGGGTGGTCACCGGGCGTGCCTGGGGCGCGGGCGGCGACTGGTTGCTCGAAGGGATGCCCGCCCTGTTGGGCGCCGACGACCATCCCGAGGAGTTGGTCACCGACCATCCGGTGGTGTCGCGGATGATCGCGATGTCCGAGGGGCTGCGCATCGGCCGCACCGATCGGGTGTGGGAGGCGCTGGCGCCCGCGGTGCTGGAACAGAAGGTGTTGGGGATCGAGGCGTGGCGGGCCTGGCGATACCTGTTGTATCGGCACGGTGAGCCGGCACCCGGACGGCCGGATATGAGAGTTCCGCCCCCGCAGCAGGTCTGGCGGGAGATTCCGAGCTGGGACTGGCATCGCAGCGGAGCCGAGCCGGTCCGGATGCGGACCATCTGGCGCGCGACGGCGATGAATGTGGAGCGCCATCCCGATCGGCTGACGTTGCTCTCCGGGGTGGGACCGTGGACGGAGTCGGAAACCCGATGCCGCGCGGTGGGAGATGCCGATTGTGTACCGGTGGGGGATTACCACATCCCCGGACTGGTCGGGTTCGCCCTCACCGGCACTCCGGTGGACGACGACGGGATGCTGGACCTGCTCGAACCCTTTGCCGGTCACCGATTCCGGGTGATCAGAATGATCGAACGACATTCCCGACGTCCCGAACGCCGGGGTCCACGACTCGCCATGCGCGATTACCGCGGTTTCTGATCACGCCCTCGCCGAGGTTTGTATGCCCGCACGTACTGCGCCTGACCGGTGATGGTCTGCTCCACGTCGGCTATGCCCGCTCGCTGCAATTGGCGGGTGATCTCGTGTCGTCCGAAGATGTGCAACCCGGTCAACCCGACCACGGACTGCACTCCGGGCAGGCCCGACAACCGGGTCCGTACGGTGGTGAACACGGCGATCTCCCCGCCGGGTTGCAACACCCGCATCAGTTCGGCGATCACCACCTTGGGGTCGGGTATGAGATACAGCGCGGCCAGACACACCACGGCGTCGAAGGAGTCGTCCGGAAAAGGAAGCCGGTGCGCGTCACCGCGGACATAGGCGACACGTTCGCCGGAATTGTCGGCCACCGCCTGCCGCAACATCGGCGCGGAGAAGTCCAGCCCTATGCAGCAACCGTCGCCGGTGAGGCGTTCGCCGAGACGCGCCGTGTAGTTACCCGGGCCGCAGGCGACGTCGAGGATCCGACGCTCGCCGGGACGACCGAGATGCTCGACGAGCTCCCTGTCGACGTCCGCGGTGGCCTCACCGCCCAGACTGAACAACCGGGTGAATGCCGGTCGCCACGCCCGCTCGTAGAAGCCGGCGAACATCGGGTTCTGCATCAACGACAGCGACAGCGACCGTCCGGTGACGGCGTCGCCGAGGACATCGACGAATCCCTGACTGTCGTCGAGGATCTCCGTGGTGAGCAGGTCGCGGACCTGCCGTTGTGCCGGGTTGGTCACCGGCGCGACCCGGGCGAGCGAAGCGAGGGGGAGGTCGAGGAGGGCGAGCGAAGCGAGGGGGAGCTCGAAGCGGGTGAGGGCGACCCGAAGTCGTCGCGTGGGATCCGCAGGGTCCCGATGGTGGTGGCCAGCGAGTCGTACTGACCGACCAACATCACCACCGCGATCAGCTCCCGCTCGCTGAGATGCGCCGCGAGTTCGGTCCAGCCGTCGTCGCCGATGTCGCGGGTGGTGACCAGCTCGTCGACGGCGGTGAGCAGGGCCCGTTCGCGGGGAGCCCAGTCGGCGGTGGGTCCGGTGGTGATCTTCGCCAGGGTCGCCGCGTCGATGCCTGCGCGTCGTCCCAACCGGATGTGGTGGTCGAGTTCGTACCCACAATCGCGCAGGGTGGCCACCCGCAGGATGACCACCTCGGTCTGCCATCGGGTGAGCACTCCGAACGGCATCATCCGGGCCGAGTAGTACAGCCAGGCCCGGAACAGTCCTCCGGTGCGGGCCAGGGTGGAGAACAGGTGTGCATCGGGGACGCGGATGGCACGGGCGACGACCCGGGTGATGAGCCAGTTGACGGGGCCGAGTCGCCGGAAGTCGCCGGGGCTCACACGCGAGTGGGTCACCGGCTCACCGTAGTCGCCTCAGTTGGTCAGGTAGGGCGAGATGGTGCTGCGGTGTTCGTCGATCTCCAGATCGGCGCCCAGGGCGGGGAACGCGCGCTGCGGGCAGTTGACCCGCTCGCACACCCGACATCCTGCGCCGATCGGGGTGATACGCGCCTGTGGGCCGATCTCGAGTCCGTCGGAATAGACCAGCCGTGCGGCGTGCCGCAGCTCGCAGCCCAGGCCGATGGCGAAGGTCTTGCCGGGCTGGCCGTAGCGGGCGGCGCGCCGTTCCACCGTCCGAGCGACCCACAGGTAGGTGCGACCGTCGGGCATCTGGGCGATCTGGGTGGAGATCTTGCCCGGCGAGGCGAACGTCTCGTACACGTTCCACAGCGGGCAGGTACCGCCGCTGGCCGAGAAGTGGAACCCGGTCGCGGACTGGCGCTTGGACATGTTGCCCGCGCGGTCCACCCGGACGAAGGAGAACGGCACACCGCGCAGGTTGGGTCGCTGCAGCGTCGACAACCGGTGACAGATCGTCTCGTAGGACACCGAGTAGAAGGCGGACAGCCGTTCGATGTCGTAGCGAAAGTCCTCGGCGGCGCCGTGGAATTGGCTGTAGGGCAGCACCGCCGCGGCCGCGTAGTAGTTCGCCATCCCCAGCAGCGCCAACTTGCGCGCCTCGTCACTGGTGAAATTGCCCTCGTCGGCCAGCGTCTCCATCAGCCCACCGCATTCGAGGAATGCCAGTTCGCTGGCGAGTTTGAACGTGCGCTGACCGGCCGAGAGATGTCGCGAGATCTCCAGTCTCCGGGTCGTCGGGTCGTAGTGGTGCAGGACGTTGTCGCCCATGTCGACCCGCCGCACGATGGTGACGCCGTGCACGGTCGACAGGCGTTTGGTGATCTCTCCGCGCACGTCACCGGAGTGCATTCGCATCCGGGTGGTCAGCTCCTCGGCCGCGGTGTCCAGCTCGGGAAGATAGTTCTGCCGCTGGTAGAAGAAGTCGCGGACCTCCTCGTGTGGTGCGGTGATGGAGCCTCGTCGGGAACCGTCGCCGCGCTCGTCGGTGGCCGCGGCCAGTTGGTCACTCACCATCCGGTAGCGGCGATGCAGGTTCACCATCGCCCGGGCGAGGTCGGGATGGGACCCGACGAGGTCGTTGATCTCCGCCGCGTCGGCGGCCGCGTCGACGTCCTCGTCCATCACCACCTCGCGGACCTCGGCGATCAGCCGGACGTTGTCCTGCGAGTTGAAGAAGCTGGTGTCGACGCCGAACACCTCGCTGATGCGCAGGAGTACGGGCACGGTCAGTGGTCGTGCGTCGTGCTCGATCTGGTTGAGGTAGGACGGTGAGATCTCGAGGGTCTGGGCCAGGGCCACCTGTGACAGCCCTCGCTCGGAGCGCAGCTGCCGCAATCGCGACCCCACGTACGTCTTGCTCACCGACCCAGGTTACGGGGGAGTGGGGTTCGGGTCGGTCGACGACCGTGATTGTGGTCACTCACGGGTGACCACCGACCACGGATGAGGTCGCGGACGGCCCGGCCGGTGCCGAACCGGCCGCTGACGGAGAACTTGCAGTACGAGCGTACTTTTTGATCAGCGCGGCGCCATGCGAACGGCAGTGGTTCACATCGCCATCTTCGCAAAGTTGGCAAATAGATGTGAAATCATGGCTCATATTCGCACTTGCGACGTATGGACCTGCAGGTTTGTTGTGTGGCAACCTCGTAACAGGCGCGAGCTACAAGTTATGCGCTGAATTGCAAAGCGCAGTGAAGTCAACGAAAGCGAAGTGGCGAGAATGAGCACTGTCGGGAAGCCGAGAACTGCCGACGAGATCCAGAAGGACTGGGACACCAATCCCCGCTGGAAGGGAGTCACCCGCGAGTACACCGCAGAGCAGGTCGCGGAACTCCAGGGTTCGGTTCTCGAGGCCCACACCTTGGCCAAGCGCGGCGCGGAGCTGCTCTGGGACGGCGTCAACGGCGAGAACTACATCAACGCACTCGGTGCGCTGACCGGTAACCAGGCCGTCCAGCAGGTCCGCGCGGGCCTCAAGGCCATCTACCTGTCGGGTTGGCAGGTCGCCGGCGATGCGAACCTTTCCGGCCACACCTACCCGGACCAGTCGCTCTACCCGGCCAACTCGGTGCCGCAGGTGGTCCGCCGCATCAACAACGCGATGCTGCGCGCCGACGAGATCGCCCGCGTCGAGGACGACAAGGCCGTCGACAATTGGGTCGTGCCGATCGTCGCCGACGGTGAGGCCGGCTTCGGTGGTGCTCTCAACGTCTACGAGCTGCAGAAGGCGATGATCGCCGCGGGTGCCGCGGGCACCCACTGGGAGGATCAGCTGGCCTCGGAGAAGAAGTGCGGCCACCTCGGTGGCAAGGTGCTGATCCCGACCCAGCAGCACATCCGCACCCTCACCTCGGCCCGTCTGGCCGCGGACGTCGCCGACACCCCGACGGTCGTCATCGCCCGCACCGACGCCGAGGCCGCCACCCTGATCACCTCGGACGTCGACGAGCGCGACAAGCCGTTCATCACCGGCGATCGCACTGTCGAGGGCTTCTACAACGTGCAGAAGGGCATCGAGCCCTGCATCGCACGTGCCAAGGCCTACGCCCCGTACTCCGACCTGATCTGGATGGAGACCGGCAAGCCCGATCTGGAGCTGGCGCGCAAGTTCGCCGAGGCTGTGAAGAGCGAGTTCCCCGACCAGCTGCTGGCCTACAACTGCAGCCCGTCGTTCAACTGGAAGCAGCACCTGGACGACGCGACCATCGCCAAGTTCCAGAACGAGCTCGGCGCGATGGGCTTCAAGTTCCAGTTCATCACGCTGGCGGGCTTCCACGCGCTCAACTACTCGATGTTCGATCTCGCCTACGGGTACGCCCGCGAGCAGATGTCGGCGTATGTCGACCTGCAGGAGCGCGAGTTCGCCGCCGAGGAGCGCGGCTACACCGCCACCAAGCACCAGCGTGAGGTCGGTGCCGGTTACTTCGACCGCATCGCCACCACCGTCGACCCCAACACGTCGACCGCCGCGCTGAAGGGTTCCACCGAAGAGGGCCAGTTCCACTAGGCCCACGGGTCACCAGAGTCGGGGTGGTCCGGAGATCTCCTCCGGGCCACCCCGGTCTCGTTTCTCCACCGTCGTCTTCGTCGGCCTCGGTTCTCGGCGCCGTGAATGCGTCACAATAGAAGAGTCCGGCGGCACACATCACATGTGCTTCTTCCAAAACTTCGATCCACCACGTACCACCGATTCCCAGTTACATCACATTCGAGGGAGCCTCCTGACATGGCTAGCGAAAAGATCTCGCGGGTCGGCGTTGTCGGCGCCGGACAGATGGGGGCCGGCATCGCCGAGGTCTGCGCCCGCGCACACACCGACGTGCTGGTCTACGAGACGACTCGCGAACTGGCCGCCGCCGGCCGGTCGCGCATCCTGCGCTCACTCGATCGCGGTGTGAGCAGCGGCAAACTCACCGAACGTGAACGTGAGCAGGCCTCCTGGCGGCTGCGCTTCACCTCCGACCTCGGCGACTTCGCCGACCGTCAGCTGGTCTGCGAGGCCGCGGTGGAGGACGAGGCGATCAAGACCGAGATCTTCAAGTCGCTGGACAAGGTGGTCACCGACCCCAACGCGGTATTGGCGTCCAACACGTCGTCGATCCCGATCATGAAGCTGGGTATGGCGACCCAGCACGCCGAGCGTGTGGTCGGCATGCACTTCTTCAACCCCGTGCCGGTGCTGCCGCTGGTTGAGCTGGTCACCACCCTGATGACCTCGCCAGAGGTGACCGAGCGCGCGGAGCACTTCGCCGGTGAGGTTCTCGGCAAGCAGGTGGTGCGTTCGGCCGACCGCTCGGGGTTCGTGGTGAATGCCCTGCTGGTGCCGTATCTGCTCTCGGCGATCCGCATGGTGGAGAGCGGCTTCGCCACCAAGGAAGACATCGACAAGGCGATGGTGCTGGGCACCGCGCACCCCATGGGCCCGCTGAAGCTCAGTGACCTGGTCGGTCTGGACACGGTCAAGGCGATCGCGGACAAGATGTACGAGGAGTTCAAGGAGCCCCTGTATTCACCGCCTCCTCTCTTGTTGCGAATGGTCGAGGCGGGGCGACTGGGCAAGAAGGTCGGTCACGGCTTCTACCAGTACCCCTGATCTGAGTCGGTACCACTGCAGTAGGCCCACATCCCCGAGCGAGAACAGGCACAGATGACCAGCCCGGCAGAAGAGATCGAGTACGGCTCCTCCATCCTGGGTTACCCGCGCATCGGCGCGCGCCGTGAGCTCAAGCGGGCGTTGGAGGACTACTGGCATCGCGGCGGCACGGTGGAGGAACTACTCAAACAGGGCCAGGAGCTCCAGGACGACATCTGGCACGAGTTGGCGGCCACGGGGCTCGAACAGGTGCCGGGCAACACGTTCTCGTTCTACGACCACGTGCTGGACAACGCGTTGCTCTTCGGCGCAGTGCCCAAGCGTTTCGAGCCGCTGCGTGATGTCTTGCACCCGTTGGACTTCTATTTCGCGATGGCACGCGGCAAGCCTGACTTCCCGCCGCTGGAGCTGGTGAAGTACTTCGGTACCAACTACCACTACCGCCAGCCGGAGATCGGCCCCGACACCGAGTTCACGCTGCGTGCGGAATCGCTGTTGGCCGAGCACGCACGGGCCAAGGCCGAGGGCATCGAGCTCCGCCCGGTGGTGCTGGGGCCGATCTCGCTGCTCTGGTTGTCCAAACCGGATTTCGAGTCACCCGATGACTTCGCCCCACTGGACCGGCTCGACGATCTCATCCCCGCGTATCTGGCGCTGTTCAAGGCGCTGGCCCGCCAGGGCTGCAAATGCGTCCAACTCGATGAGCCCGCGTTCACGATGGACCGCACCGACGCCGAACTGGAGTCGCTCAGGAGCACCTACGACACTCTCTCGGCGGCGTCGCAGCGACCACGGTTGCTGGTGACCGGACAGTACGGCGACTTCGGTCCGGCGCTGCCCATCCTGGCCGAGACCAACGTGGAGGCCATCGCACTGGACCTGGTGAGCGAGCGAGTCAGCGCGTCAGCGCTGGCGAAGATCCCGGGTCTACGGCGCAAGCGCCTCTACGCCGGGGTGATCAACGGTCGCAACGTCTGGAAAGCCGACAAGGTCCAGACGTTGGAGTACCTGATGTCGCTCAAGGCCGTGGTGCCCGACCTGGTGGTCTCCACCTCGTGCAGCCTCATGCATGTGCCGATCGATCTGCTCATCGAGTACGACATCCCTGGTGATGTGGCCGACCGGTTGGCCTTCGCCAAGCAGAAGGTCGGCGAGGTGGTCTCACTGGCCAAGGCGGTCACCCACGGGGCACCGGAGCGCTGGTACAACCGGCCGCAGAAGGTGCATTTTAAACTCAAACACGATGTGCGCCAGCGGGTTGCGGCGATCCGCCCGGACCAACGCGAGCGCGCGCCCTACGCCGAGCGCAAGGCCGCCCAGGATGAGGCGTTGGGGCTACCACCGGTGCCGACGACTACCTTGGGATCGTTCCCGCAGACCGCCGAGATCCGCAAGGCGCGTTACGACTACGGTCGCGGGAATCTCGACTGGGAGTCCTACGCTCAGCGATTGCGCGACGAGATCAAGCGCGTCATCGAGCTGCAGGAGGATATCGGTCTCGATGTCCTGGTCCACGGCGAACCCGAACGCAACGACATGGTCCAGTACTTTGCCGAATTGATCGATGGTTATGTGGCAACACATTTCGGCTGGGTGCAGACCTACGGCTCACGTAATGTGCGGCCGCCCATCCTCTACGGTGACCTGAAGCGCAGGGGTCCGATGACCGTCGAGTGGATCTCCTATGCGCAGTCACTGACCGACAAACCGGTCAAGGCCATACTCACCGGCCCGGTGACCATGCTCGCGCGTTCGTTCGTCCGTCAGGATCAGCCGCTCTACGAGACCGCCGAGCAGCTGGCGCTGGCGATCCGTGACGAGGTGACCGATCTGGAGCGTGCGGGTATCCGCATCATCCAAGTCGACGAGCCGTCGATCCGAGAACTCTTGCCACTACGCGAGCGGGGTCGTGAGGGGTACCTCGACTGGGCAGTGTCAGCGTTCAAACTGGCGGTCGGATCAGCGAATGCGCACACCCAGATTCATACCCATCTGGGGTATTCGAGCATCGAGCGGGTGGTCGAGGCGTTCGACGGACTCGATGCCGACGTCACGTCGATCGTGGCGACTCGTTCGATCGACTGGGTGCTCGACCAGTTGGTCAGGCGCGGGACGTCGATCCAGCGAGGACTCGGTCCAGGTGTCTACGAGAGCCGCAGCGCTGCGATCCCGGACATCGATGAGATCGATGAGCGAATCCAACGGGCCACAAAGGCCATCGATCCGGAGCGGCTGTGGGTCAACCCGGACGGTGGTCTGAAGACGCGCCATTACTGGCAGCTCGAGCCGTCGCTGCGCAACATGGTCGCGGCTGCCCGGCGTGAACGCCGACGGATCGCCGCCGCACACGAGGGGTGACGGCGATCCGGCAGCTCACAACTATGGAGTTGTCGAGATACATGCGCGTCCGCGTGGCACGGGCGCTGGGTAGTGCAGTCTCAGGCGGCGGGCATCGGTGAACAGTCGAGTCGCATGGTTCGCCGGTTGTGGGCGGGCAGGGGTCGGCGTCGTGGGTCCACCGTTGCGGGTGGGATGAGTCAGGGGTGGCGGTCGTGGCCGATGACCACTTCCCATCCCTGGTGGTGCACGGCGGTGTGGCAGGACCGGCAGAGCAGGCACCCGTTGTCGAGGATGGTCGGTCCGCCGTCGGCGTGGTGGACGATGTGGTGGCAGTCCGTCCAGGAGGCGGGTGCACCGCATTTCACACAGCACTGATCACGCACGATGACCGCCTTACGCACCGCCCCGGTGAACAAGCGTTTCGTCGCCGACACCGCGGTGGGTACACCGTGCTGGTCGAGGTCGACCCGGGTGATCCCGGCATCGCACCCGACCAACTTGGCCGCCCGGTCGGAGATGGACCCCAACCACCCCAGGCGTGCGGTGTTCCGATCTTCGAGGGGCACGGTCACCATCACCTCCGTTCTCGGCGCACTGACCATCGCGTCGTCGGCTGCGGCACGGACTCCGCATTGCAGTAGTTGCCCGAAGGCGTCGGCGCGACGCCTGCCCGCGGATCGTGGGTCGGGTGTGCCGTCGGGTAGGGGTCGTGGTCGTGATGCGGTGTCGACCGCGCAGATCAACCGTTCCCCGGTGAGAACATCCAGATCGAAGGTGCCCTGCAGGCGTCCGTCGTCAACCTGATGCCAGCCCATCTCGTTGAGCGTGGCGTCCTCGGCGGCCGGGATGGTGTCGCCTGCGGGTGCGGCCTCGACAGCAACCGCACGCGCCAGAGCCATCAGTTCCGCGGGGCTGGCACCGGAGATCGCCTGACCGACCAACGTGCTCTCCACCGTGGTGATCGCCTCCGAGCCCACCGGCTGCTTGGTACGCGTGCTCACATGTGCGACCCCGCGTACGACCGCGTCGACGTGTTCACCGGAGAGGAACCCGTTGCTGCTGTACCGCTGCGGAGAAGCCAACGCATCCACAGCCCGTCCCACCCGCAGACACCGATCCGCCGCGACCGGAGCCATTCCGTTGGCCACCAACAGTTCCCGCGTCTTCATCCCGGATCGCTTCGCGACACCGACTCGCTCGGCCTGCGCCGCGAGCACCGCCAGCAGATGATCGGTGACCGCCCGCAAACGCACCGCACCACCTATCGCGGCGATGATGTCGGCGTCCACATCATTGACCACACCGGCGCTCGTATCGAGTTCGTCGACAAGCAGATCACCCATCTCGGTGAACATTCCTGCGTGCATGTTGGTCACCTCACCGGTGTCGAATGGTCGGAAATAGTTTCAGCTACCGCAATGCGTTTCGACGAGATCCTGCGATGGTATGGACTACGCCGGTTGTCCTGCATGTCAATGAGACGCATCAGAACCGCACCGGGTTCCGGTGAATGCTGGATTCTGGCCGAAGAGTTCTCGTCGCATGCGTCGAGCGTCGCTCGGCACGAGCGCTGGGCGGGCGACCGTCGACGGAAAGTCAACTGGCCCGCGTAGCCGCTCTGATCTCATGCGTCCATAGTGCAGGTGTTCGGCCTTTGGGCAACCCAGAATATAGCGAAAGGGATTGCGCAACAATCGACATGGTCGCACCTACAGGGGCGCGGTAAGAAGTCTAGATCAGTGCTCCGACACAATCCGACCGCCAGCTCGCGGCCCGTGGACTACTCCGAATATCAGATACGTATGCGTGCAGGGCAAAGACGAGGTAACCGTACGCGGCCTCGTGTGCGATTCGCTGCTCGACGAGGTTCAGCAATCGGCCACCCAGACCGCGTCCCTGGAGATCAGGCGCGACGACGAGCCGCCCCACCTCGGCGACCCACGTCGCGGAGTCGACCCGCACACGGACCGCGGCGATGAGTCGCCACCCGGCGCTACGCAGTCCCAACGCCGGCACCGACGGACCTCACAACTCGACCGTCAGCTGAGCCGGCGACTGCGCCAACGGTGGCATCCGTAGATCGTTGTGCGCCTGTGCCTCGTGACGTATGCCGCACGTTGCAGTGTCAACATTTCACCCCCGTCGGCGCAGACGGGAACAGAACGGTTTCCATGCGGTCCGATCCTGCCAGACGTCAGGTGCTTCACGACCTTCCGAGACCATGGCCTGTCGGCCCCACCACCGCTCCCGCCCACCTCAGCTCTCGGCAAGCCTCAGTTTCTGTTCCTCGACGTCGAAGTCAGGTGCGGGCCAGGTGAGTTCGAGGCGGTCGAGAGTCTCGATGAGCAGCTCGGTGACGGCCAATCGGGCGAACCACTTGCGGTCGGCGGGCACCACGTGCCAAGGCGCGTGCGGGGTGCTGGTCCGGTCCAGGACCGCCTGGTAGGCCTCCTGGTAGCTGTGCCAGAAGCGGCGCTCGGTGATGTCGTCGGGACTGTACTTCCAATATTTGTCCGGCCGGTTGAGTCGTTTCGCCAACCGGGACCGTTGTTCGTCGTGGGAGATCGCCAGCACCACCTTGACCACGGCGGTACCGCCGGCGACCACTTCCTCCTCGAACTCGTTGATGGCGTCGTAACGCCGCTCCCACTCCTCCTGCTCCACCAACTCGTGCACGCGGACCACCAGCACGTCCTCGTAGTGGGATCGATCGAACACGCCGAGTTGTCCCGCGGCGGGCAGCTTCTTGCGAATCCGCCAGAGGAAGTCGTGCTCGAGTTCCTCGTCGGTCGGTGGGCCGAAGACGGAGTGTGACACCCCCTGTGGATCCACCATGCCGAGGACGTGCTTGACGATGCCACCCTTGCCCGACGTGTCCATACCCTGCAGAACCAGCAGCACCGACCGCGGATCACCGGTGCGGCCGTTGGCGTACAACATCTCCTGCAACGTGGAGAGCTTGTCCCCGCGCTCGGTGAGAAACCGGGTCCCGTCGGATTTGTCGCCGGAGTACCCGGGCGTCGAGCGGGTGTCGAGGTCGACCAGCGGTCCCACCGACTCGGGATGAAGTGCCGGAGCGAGCATGCCCTCGTCACCGAAGGGATGATCGGTGGACGGGTGGGGCGGAGTCTTCATCGTGTACACCTCTCTGCCTCGCCGACCCGAGGTCGGGTCAGGGAGCCGTTCGGATCGTGGGCGACGGATGGTCGATCGCGTTGAACAACTCGGCCGATCCGCCGACGGCCATCACACCGTGGATCGCACCCCACACCATGATCGTCAGATGGTCGATGAGCTGTTCGGCGGTGAGTTGCTCCTCGACCATCCACCAGTGGGTGGCCAATCGGATCGCCCCGACCAGCGCATACGACCACGTCTCCACGCCCGCGGTGTCCATATCTCGTTCGAGCAGGCGGTCGGTCATCGCGTACATCACCAGCTGGGCGACCAACTTTTCCGAGTCGGCCAGCGCCGCAGGTCCGGCGTTGTTGGAGGTGACGAAGGAGTAGATGGCTCTGTCGTCGGCGACCGCGTTGACGTAACCGGCGATGGCACGTTTGGTCAGCGAGAAGTCGTCGACGTCGTCGGTGAGCATCTCGGTGATCTGGGGCAGGAGGGACACCTCGATGAACCGGATCATCGCAGCGGTGTTCAGGTCGTTGCGGTCGGTGAAGTAGCGGTAGAGAACGGTCTTGGAGACACCGATGTGACCGGCGATCTCGTCCATCCCGATGTCGGGCCCCAGCTCGCGGACGGCCGACAGCGTTCCGTCGATGAATTCGGTCCGCCGTTGTTCCTTGTGCTGTTCCCACCGCTGTTTGCGACCGTCCGTCTTGCCGGGGGTGCCGGACGCTCCCAGCAACGATGCAGGCAGTGATTTGGTGGCGTTCGCGGCAGCCGCCACCGCGGCACGGGCGGCCGTGGTGGGGCCGGGACGCGAAGGCATCGAGGGCGTCTCCTGCTGTTCGGACCGCAGCGCTGGGCGTCAGTGCGGCGGTGGGTCTGTACAGCCTAGAGGGTGCGTGGACGGCGAACGTCTGGAACCGATGACCTGACATGGTGTGTGATGCCGCGCGACGCGGGCGTCACCGGGGTTTGGTGGAGCTGCGGTTCGGGTAAGACTGGACCAATGCAGACTTCGCTCGCAGACGACACGCGCTCGGTGCCGGCCACCCCGTCCGGCTTCGGGGACGGCTCGGGTGACGCAGCCCGCCGTGCCGCCCTGCGTCAGATGAAGATCGTGGCGACGGGGATGCTGATCCTCGCCGCGATCATCTACTTCATCACCCGGTGGCTCGAACACCGTGACGGCGCCGCGGTCGCCGGCTGGGTGCCCTACGTCGGCGCGGCTTCCGAGGCGGGGATGGTGGGTGCGCTGGCCGACTGGTTCGCCGTGACCGCGCTGTTCAAGCACCCGTTGGGTCTGCCGATCCCACACACCGCACTGATCCGGAAAAAGAAGGACGACATCGGCGATCAGCTCGGCGACTTCATCGACGAGAACTTCCTCACTCCGTCGGTGATCGAAGGGCAGGTCGCCAAACTGCAGCTGCCCCGACGGATCTCCACGTGGTTGGCCGACCCGGTGAACTCCCCCCGGGTGAACGAGGAGGCCGCTCGGCTGATCGGACTGTTCTCGGAGATGCTGCAGGACGAGGACGTCGAGCAGTTCATCATGGCTGCGATGAAGTGGGCCGCCGAGCCGCAGTGGGGCCCACCCGCCGGACGGGTTCTCGAGCAGTTGATCGAGGAGGACCGTCTCGACCCGGTGATCCAGATGCTCTGCGACCGGGCGCACGACTGGGCGCTGAACAGTCAGGACCTCGTCGATCGTGTGATCGACAAGGACGGTCCTAGCTGGGCACCGAAGTTCGTCAACACGCTTGTCGGCGACCGGATCTACCGCGAGATGGTCGACTACACCCGGAAGGTCCGCGACCACCCCGACCACGACATCCGGCGCGCGATGAACACTTTTCTGGTGCAGTTCGCCTGGGAGCTGCAGAACGACCCGGCGACGATCGCCAAGGTCGAGGAGATCAAGAACGAGTTCATCGGTCGCGACGAGGTCAACGGTGCCGCATCCACCGCCTGGAAGGCGGGCAAAGCGGTGATCGAGGAGATGCTCAACGATCCGCACAGCACGTTGCGCACCACGTTGGCCGACGCGATCATCCAGATGGCGAGGCGCATCCGCGACGATCAGCCACTGCAGGACAAGATGAACTTCTGGACCGTGCGGGTGGCCAAGCACGTGGCCGACAACTACTCACAGGAGATCCTCGCGGTCATCACCGACACCGTGCGGGGCTGGGATGCCGACGAGACCAGCCGCAAGATCGAGTTGCAGGTGGGACGCGATCTGCAGTTCATCCGGATCAACGGCACCGTCGTGGGATCCATTGCGGGACTGGTCATCTACTCGTTGTCGGTCCTCGCTTTCCATTGATCGCCCACCAACCGTGTGGACCTGCACGTCCGTGCGACAAGTGAGCTCCGACACTTCTGCTAACAGGACGCTTGCATTTGCTAGCACCAGTGCAATACTGGTCATCGGAATCGGAGGAGGAAACCCGATGAAACCGGCTTTCGGCAAACGTCCGGACGACTCGCCTCACGAGGGCGATCTCGAGACAGGTGCGGACGACACCGCATCCAAGGCTGTCGCCGGAGTGGCAATTGCCGCGCAGGACATCGGGGAATTCATTCGGTCTCAGCGGATTGCGGCCGAGGTGTCGATTCGGCAGCTCGCCGATCGCGCCGGGGTCAGCAATCCGTACCTCAGTCAGATCGAGAGAGGGCTGCGCAAGCCGTCTGCCGACGTACTGGCCCAGATCGCCAAGGGGTTGCGTGTGTCGGCGGAGGTGCTCTACGTGCGGGCCGGGATTCTCGAGGAGCGGGCGGCGAGCCCGGTGCGTGACGCACTGCTCGCCGACGACACGATCAACGAGCGGCAGAAACAGATGTTGCTGGAGATCTACGACTCGTTCCGCCGGGAACATCCGGGCGAGCAGAATCCTGACCCTCCCGATCAGCACCTCCACTCAAACCGGTGAAACACCACAACCAAGGAGAGAATCGTGAGCAAATCAGAGCGTAACCTGGGCAACCCGCTCTATGCGGCTGTGGGCGCAGGTGACCTGGCCCTCAAGCAGGTGAACGAGGTCATCAACCAGCTGCGGGAACGCACCGAGGCCGCCGCCGGGTCCGCTCAGGCCCGGATCGAGGAGACTCGCGGCCGCATCGGCGAGACCCGCAGCCGCATCGAGTCGCTGCCCGAGGAGGTCCCCGCGAACATCGAGGAGCTGCGCAGCCGCTTCACCCCCGAGGAGCTGCGCAAGGTCGCCGAGGCCTACATCGAGGTCGCGACCGACATCTACAACTCGTTGGCCGAGCGTGGCGAGGAGACCGTCGAGCGTCTGCGTCAGCAGCCGGCCGTCCAGGAGCAGCTGTCGCGGGCCGAGAAGGCCTACAACGACGCCGTCGACCTGACCGAGGATGCGCTGGGCACCGTCTCGTCGCAGACTCGCGCCGTCGGTGAGCGCGCCGCCAAGATCGCCAGCATCGCGGGCAGCAAGGCCGACGAGGCCGCATCGACCGCGAGTGCCAAGATCGCCGATGCCGCGGACACCGCCGCCGCCAAGACCCAGGGTGCCGCGGGCACCGTCGAGGGCAAGGCGCGCACCAGCGCGGACTCGCCGGCCAAGAAGCTGGAGGAGGCGGCCACGCCCGCCAAGAAGGCTCCGGCCAAGAAGACCGCCCCCGCCAAGAAGGCTCCGGCCAAGAAGGCTCCGGCGAAGAAGGCGACCCGCCCCGCCAAGTGACGGATCCGCTCGAGAAGATCCGGATCGCCGCAGACCACCCCCCGCACCTCGGTGTGGGGGGTGGTCTGCGCATAGGCTGTGAGACATGGACCTCGTCGGCTTTCTGGCCTATGGGCAGAGCATGATCCTGTTGCTGTTGACCGTCATCGCCGGTGTGGCCAGCGCGGTCGCACTCGTACACGCAGCACTACAGCGCCCGGACGCGTTCCCGGCGGTGGACCGTCAGTCGAAGGTGATCTGGGTCTCGATCCTCGCCGCGGCCACCCTGTTCATCTGGTTCTTCGGAGCGGTCGGCATCCTCGGCATCATCGGTGTCGTCGCCATGCTGGTGTACCTCGTGGACGTTCGTCCGCGCGTCGACGCGATCCAGGGCAAGCGCTGGTTTCGCAAGGCGTGAGCACCGCGGCGGCCATCCCCCGATAGACTCGCCCAGTGCCCGAGTACCGGATCAACGACCTCTCCGAGATCTCCGGGATCAGTGTCCGCAACATCCGCGTCTATCAGGATCGCGGGTTGTTGCCGCCACCCAAGATCCGGGGGCGTACCGGGTGGTACTCCGACGAGCATCTGGTCCGGCTCAACATCATCTCGCGCATGCTCGAACGGGGTTACACCTTCGCCACGATCAGTGAGTTGCTGCTGGCCGCCCACTATGGGATGCGGGTCGACGACGTGCTCATCGGCTCGCCGAAGGTACCGCGCTGGCGAACTCTGAAACGTGCGGCGACGATCACCATCAACGAGCTACGTCGTACCCTCAACGCCACCGACAGCAGCATCGCGCTCAGTCAACGCCTCGGCCTACTGGCCCAGGAGGGGGCGCAGTACGCGATCAAGAACCCGGAATTGTTGGAGGGTGCGGAGGTGCTGGTGCGGGCAGGCATCGACCTGGACACGTTGTTGAGCCGTTGGGCCCGGGTGCAGGACGATCTCAGTGACGTCGCCGCCAGCTTCGTCTCGATCATCACCGACAAGTACTTCAGCGCCGACGGTGGACTCATCGAGCTCGAGGAGTCGGAGATCGCGAAGGTGGCCGAAGTGATCCAGACGGTGCGCCCGATGGCGCACGAGATCGTGCAGAGCACCTTTCGCAGCGCGTTGGACGAACAGATCTCCCGGGCGTTGGCCGAGGCCGCGGACATCTACGATGCCGAGAAAGAGGATCGCTCCGCCGAGGCACTCAAGGACGAACTCGTTGCCGGTGGCTTCCTCGCCACCGCCTCGAGTCCACGTCGGTCCGATGGTGACGACACGGCGGTGGATCAGCAGGGCAGTGGTCGACCGGAATACAGTCCCGACGGGGACGACGGGGAACGCGAAGACAGGACGGTGGAGTGAGCACGTCGCGGGTGAATGCACGCAAGGTGGTCAAGACCGCGGGCCTCACGGGCCTCGGGGTGGGTGCGACGGCCACGCTCGCCGTCGGCACCATCCTCGGTGCGCTGCTACGGGAAGCCATCACCGCGCCCCCGCCCGTCGACGACGGGCCCGACCAGCTACTGGCCACCCCCTCGCCGATCCCCGAGCGCATCGACGTTCGCGGAAACGACGGTGCCAAGCTGAACGTCCTGGCCTACGGTCCGCCCGACGGTGATCTGATCGTGTTCGCGCACGGGTGGACCTGCAACACCACGCACTGGTTCCCGCAGCTGAACGTGTTCGCCGCGACCCACCGGGTGGTCGTCTACGACCAACGTGGACATGGGCGCAGCGAGATGGGCGACGTCAAAGCCTCTCCCGAACTACTGGGCCAAGACCTCCACCGGGTCCTGCAGGCCGTGGTCCCGGAGGGTAGGCGCGCTCTGATCGCCGGGCACAGCATGGGCGGGATGACCATCCTGTCGTGGGCCATGCAGCATCCGCGCGAGATCGATCGATACGCCCGCGCGGTGATTCTCAACTCCACCGCGGCCGCGGAACTGATGGAACGACTGGCCGTCATCCCCGACGGACTGCCCGGTTACACCCGGCCCTTCCGGCGGCTGGTGAGCCGGCTGATCGCCTCGGCGCCCGTACCGTTGCCGCACACCCCGTACTCGACCCGCGTGACGCAGTACATCGCCTTGAACACCACTGCCCGGCTCGCCCACGTGGAGTTCGTGGACGGCATGGTGCGCAGCTGCCCGGCCCTGGCCCGGGCCCGTTGGGGTGCGGCCATGTCGGCGATCAGTCTCACCGAGGGAGTGCGTGCACTGGACGTGCTCACGGCCGTGGTGGTCGGTACCGACGACCGCTTGACACCCAAGCTGCACGCGGACACCATCGTCGATCTGCTCAAACAGTCCGGGAACGTGTTCGAGTACCTGGTGTTGCCCGACGTGGGCCACATGAGCAACATCGAGGCATCGGAGGAATACAACGCGTTGGTGACCCGACTGCTGAGCGCCACCGAAGGCCGTCGCACCGTCTGAGGAACGAAGCCATGTACGTACCACCGAAGTTCGCACTGTCGAACGATCAGATCGCCGATGCGCTCCGCGCGGCGGACATGGCGTACCTCGTCAGCGCCGGTGCGGCAGGCATGGTGGTCACGCCGCTGCCGATGATGTACGACGCGGAACGGCACAGCCTGGTCGGCCACGTGTCGCGGGCCAACTCGCACTGGCGCGATGACGTGGCGGGGGAGTCGGTGGCCATCTTCGGCGGAGTGGACGGCTACATCTCGCCATCGTTGTACGCGAAGAAGGCCGAGGACGGAAAGGTCGTCCCGACCTGGAACTACGAGACCATCGCGGTGTACGGCCAGTTGCAGGTCCACGACGACACGGACTGGTTGCGGTCGCACGTGACGGCGTTGAGCGACAGCCACGAGAAGAGGCGCTCACAACCGTGGTCGGTCGACGACGCCCCGGATGACTTCATCGACGCCCAGCTGCGCGGCATCATCGGGGTGGAGTTGTCCATTACCCGGTGGGAGGGGAAGGCGAAGATGTCGCAAAATCAGCCCGAACGCAATCAACGCAGTCTGATCGACGGGCTCGCGGCCTCCCGTGATCTCACCGACAACCTGATGGCCGAGCGAGTCGCCACGTACACCGATCGCTGAGGTGCGCACCCGCGTCTTCAGCGCGCACCGTGGTTCACCCGGGGGCGTTGTGTTGGTCCGTCGCGACCGATCCCCGCCAATAGGCGATCTCCAGCGCCATCCCGATGTTCAGCGCGTTGTCCTCGATGGGACGCGGCAGGAGGTTGTTGGCGTGTTTGATTCGGCGTAGCAGTGTGTTGCGGTGTGCAAAAAGGGAATTCGCTGCCTTGGAGGCGTTGCACTGCTCGCGCAGGTAAACGCGGACAGCCTCGCGCAACTCCGGATGGGCACCCGCCAACGGGCCGAGTGTGTGGGTGACGAACCGATCGGCGTGATCCGGGGACGAGGTGAGGAGAAGGATTCCCTCGACGTCGTCGAAGGTCGCGACGGTGTGTTCGGTCTTCATCCGCGCCATCATCCGTTGCGTGCTCAGCGCATCGAGATGAGAGGTCCGGAACCCGTCCCGGCCGCGGCCGGTGGATCCCACCGCGATCCGCCACGGAGTGCTGTCCGGGGTGTTCTTGGTGGTGTCGTGTAGCTGCCCGATGTCGACACCGCCCAGCCACCCCCAGACGGTGCCGGGGCTGGCCGTCACCCGCGTCGAGCCACGCGCTCCGACCTGCTCCGCCAGTTCATCGACCGCGCGCTCCATCTTCGTCAATTGCGGTGACGCTTCGGTGGTCCAGACGACGACGGCGGTATGAGTCTGGTCGAGTCGGTAGCCGAGTAGGAATTCGGTGGATGGGATGTCGGGCCGACCGCCATCGATGAGCAGCGACACCGATTCCAACCGATCGGCCTCGCGGCTTCGTTGTGCTCGCTCCCGTTCCCGGGTGATCTCGGCGGTGAGTGCGGTGATCGTTGCATCGACGAACGTGCCGATCGACTCGGAGGTGATGTCCAACATGTCCTCGAGGTCGGCGACGTCTGTGCTCAAGCTGAACGCGATCTTCATCCAGCGTCGCCACGCGACGTTCTGCCCGAGTCGATACGCCTCGACGCTGGCCTCGGTATGACCGCGATGCACGATGACCTGCGCGATGTTCCGCAGGTCGTCGACCAGGGGCGGAACGGCGTGTCCGGGATCTGCGGCGTTCACCGAGGCCCAGTGCAGAAGTAACGTATGAGTTCCTCGGATCGCGAAGGCGCGCCACTCGGGGTCCACGGCTACGGGTTGCATGTCCGATGCCGAGAAGGCTGCGTCCTCGATCTCGGTGAACCAGCTGGTGGGTGCGGTCAGGACCGCTTCGGCGGACCGTCGGATGAGTTCCCTCACCGCGGGGCTGCAGTCGGGTGTCTCCACCAGAAAATCCTACGACCGCTGATGCACACTGCACACGCTTCCGGCGATTTCGGGATGCGTGCACCTTCCTTCCCGGCCATGAAGCCGTGACGATCGGCAATGCACCACATTCGATACGCACGCAGGAGCAACCATCGTGACCACTGGTGAACTCACAACCGAGGCCGTCCACCTGCCACCCGGACCGCGGCTCTCACCGCGCAACGTGATGCGTTTCGTCACCGATCGGCCGCGCATGCTGCGTCAGCTCGCGGATCGCTACGGCCCGACGTTCACCATGTGGATCCCCGGTTTCGGCAAGACGGTCATCCTGACCGAACCGGAGATGTTCGACGAGCTCTTCCACATACCTGCCGACATCGCCGGGGGTGTCGAGCCCAGCCTGGACGTGATGTTCGGCCAGGGCTCGATCTTCGGCAAACAGACCGCGGAACACAAGCGGCACCGGCGGGTGCTCACCCCTCCGTTCCACGGGCACAATCTGCGTGCGTTCGAGCAGATCGTCGAGGAGGAGACCCGCAAGGAGATCATTACCTGGCCGGTGGGTGAGAGCTTCGCGACGCAGCCGTCCACGAACAGCATCGCCCTCAACATCATCCTTCGCGCCACGTTCGGTGCGGACGGCAAGGAATTCGACGAGCTACGCGAGCTGACGCCGAAATGGATCCGGTTCGGCGCGATGTTGTTCAGCGTCCGACCACTGCAGAGGGACTGGGGGCCGCTGAGTCCGTGGCGCCGCCACCTCGCGATGCGCCGGCAGTTCGACGACATCATCGGCCGTCTGATCACCCGCGCACTGTCCGATCCCGATTTCGAGAACCGGACCGACATCCTGTCCCGCATGCTGCGCGCGCAGCATGACGACGGTACGCCACTGACACACGAGGAGATCGGTGACGAGCTGGTCACGCTGGTGGCCGCCGGCCACGAGACCACCGCCACCTCCCTGGCGTGGGCGTTCGAGCGCCTGAGCCGCCATCCGCACACCCTTGACCGGCTCGTCACCGAGATCGACGAGGGTGGCGCCGCGTACATGCAGGCCGTCATCCACGAGGTGATGCGGACGCGGGCCACCATCGACGGCACCGCACGCCGCGTCCTTGTGGACCGGATGTCGTTCGGCGACTGGGTGATCCCGCATGGGATGAACCTGTATACCGCTACGTCGTTGGTGCACAACGATCCCCGCTACTTTTCTCGGCCCGACGACTTCATCCCGGATCGTTTTCTCGGTCGTATGCCCGACACCTACTCCTGGACGCCGTTCGGCGGTGGCGTGCGTCGCTGTGTGGGCGCCACCTTCGCCAACATGGAGATGGCCGTCATCCTTCGGACGGTGCTGAGCACCTACAGGATCGAGCCCACCGATGCCCCCGGCGAACGCATTGTGTTCCGCGGGCTACCGTTCGCTCCGTCCCGTGGTGGACGCATCACCGTCACACCGCGCGAGCGGACGGATGTGTTGGGCATCTCGGGGTCGGACTCACCTGCCTCGTCACCGGTGGCGGCCGGTTGCCCATACAACCACTGAGAAGGAATCACCCATGAAGTTCAACAGCAAAGTCGCCGTTGTCACCGGAGCCGGATCGGGTATCGGGCGAGCCGTCGCCGTGGAGCTGGCCGCGCGCGGAGCTCGTCTCGCGCTGTCAGACATCGAACCTCTCGGACTGGCGCACACCGCGGACCTGGTGGCGGGACAGGGGGCTCCGGTCCACACCGCGACTCTCGACGTGTCCAGTCGTGGCGCCGTGGCCGAGTATGCGACCGCGGTGCTCGCACACTACGGTGCGGTGGACATCGTGGTGAACAACGCCGGGATCGCCGGCGACAGCGGTACATTCGTCAACTCCGAGCTGGACGGATTCCAGCGGATCCTGGACGTGAACCTGTGGGGTGTCATCAACAACACCAAGGCCTTCCTCCCCAGTCTGATCGCGTCGGGTGACGGACATCTGGTCAACATCTCCAGCATCAACGGGATCGTGGCGCAACCCGGCACAGCTGCGTACTGCACCAGCAAGTTCGCGGTACGCGGATTCACCGAATCGGTGCGGGCCGACATGGTCGCGTCCGGGCTGCCGGTGCGGGTGACCGTCGTCCATCCCGGTGGTGTGTCCACCGACATCGCGAATTCGGCGTTCGACCGCGCGGGATCCGACGTCACTCCCGAACAACGCAAGCGGCTGGAGACCTATAACGACAAGCTGTTGCGGATGCCGTCGGAGAAGGCCGCGGGGATCATCGTCGACGGCATCGCCACGGGGCGTTCGCGGGTACTGGTGGGGCACGATGCGCGCCTGCTGGACGTCGTTGCGCGCATCGTGCCCGCGCGGATCCCGGTGGTGACCGCGTGGTTCGAGCGCAGGATGTTCGGTGTACCGGCGGTCTCGGACGAGCGGTCGGCGAGCGCCTCGTCATGAGTCATGTGATCACCCAGCCCTGCTGCAACGACGCGAGTTGCATCGCGGCCTGCCCGGTGAACTGCATCCACCCGACCCCGGACGAGAGGGATTTCACCTCCGCCGAGATGCTGTACATCGACCCCGCGACATGTATCGACTGTGGCGCGTGCGTGCCGGAGTGTCCGGTGGAGGCCATCGTGCCGGAAACGGACCTCGCCGCGGAACAGTCGGTGTTTCTCGACATCAATGCCGCCTACTACCGCGACCACGACGTGCGAGACGGCCTCGTGCCCTTCCGGCCCCGTCGGGACACACAGGTGCGCGAGCCGATTCGGGTGGCCGTGGTGGGCTCCGGTCCGGCGGGGCTCTACACGGCGGAGGAGCTGCTCACCGAACCGAACGTGCACGTGGACGTGCTCGACCGATTGCCGACACCCTTGGGACTGATCCGCTTCGGAGTGGCACCGGACCACGCGTCGACCAAGCTGGCGGGGGAGGCCCTACACGAGGTCACCTCGTCACCGCGGTTCCGTTACCTGCTGGGTGTGGAGGTCGGCCGCGACATCACCGCCGCCGAACTCGTCGAGGCATACTCCGCGGTGGTCTATGCGCACGGAGCCGCCGCGCCGAAGTCGCTGGGAATCGACGGCGAAGAGTTGCGAGGCAGCATCTCCTCCACGGAGTTCGTCGCCTGGTACAACGGCCACCCCGACTACGCCGATCGGACCTACGACCTCTCGGATGAGCGCGTCGTGCTGGTGGGCAATGGGAATGTGGCCCTGGACGTGGCGCGCATACTCCTCGCCGATCCGGAGGTGCTCGGCCGTACCGACATCGCCGACCATGCGCTGCACGTGTTACGCCGCAGCGCTGTCCGCGAGGTCGTGCTGATCGGTCGGCGCGGGCCGGCCGAGGCGGCGTTCACGATCGGGGAGCTCGCGGCACTCGCCGAACTGGACGGGGTGGACGTGAGCGTCGAGACAGGGGGCAGGGGTGGCGGAGTGCGGACCGCGGACGCCCTGACGACCGCCAAGACAGATCTTCTGCGCGACTTAGCCGGCCGGCCCGCCGGTAGCGGTGCGCGACGCCTGGTCTTTCGTTTCCATACCCGCCCGACCGCGATTCTCGGTGACGAGGACGGTGGAGTTCGCGGCGTGCAGGTGGTCGACGGTGACTCGGCCGCCACGCTGTCAACGTCGTTGGTGATCCGGTCCATCGGATACACCGGCGAGCCGCTCGACGGACTCCCGTTCGACGATGCGCTCGGCATCGTCCCGAATGTCGGAGGACGGGTGCTGGACCCGGCAACGGACGGGCCGCTGGCGGCGCACTACGTTGCCGGGTGGATCAAACGAGGGCCGCGCGGTGGGATCGGCACGAACCGTCGATGCGGACAGGAGACCGCGCGGGCGGTCCTGGACGATGCCGCGGCCGGCACGCTCACCCCGCGCTCCGCCGACACCGACATCGCGGATCTCGCGACACGGCGCGGCGCGACCGTGCTCGACGGTGCTGCCTGGGGACGGATCGATGCCGTCGAACGCGCCGCAGGCAGAGAGGCGCGGCGTCCGCGGGTGAAGATGACCGATCTCCGCACGCTGATCACGGCCGCCGGATTACATTTCCACACCGGGAGCAGATATGGCGACAACGAAATCCGAACCACCGAGGTGAAGAAATGACACGGAACGACATCACATTTCCCTCCGGTTCCACCACGTGTGCGGGCTGGTTGTACCGGCCGTCGGATGCGGCCGACCGGCGCCCCGTCATCGTCATGGCCCATGGACTCGGAGGCGTCAAGGAAGAGCGGCTCGACGCGTTCGCCGAACGATTCACCGACGCCGGATACATGTGCCTGGTCTTCGACTACCGATACTTCGGCGCCAGCGGTGGTCAGCCCCGCCAACTTCTCGACATCAACGCTCAGCTCGCAGACTGGCGTGCCGCCGTCGACTTCGCCCGTACACTCGACGGCGCCGATCCGGAGCGGATCGTGGTCTGGGGCACGTCGTTCAGCGGTGGCCACTCGATCATCACCGCCGCGCGTGACCATCGCATCGTCGCGGCGGTCAGCCAGTGTCCGTTCACCAACGGGCTCGCATCGTCGCTCGCAATCCCACCGGTCACCTCGGCGAAGCTCACCGCCCTCGCGCTCCGGGACCAGATCGGCGCACGCCTGGGCCGCGCGCCCGTGATGGTGTCCACATACGGAGCACCGGGTGACACGGCCCTGATGACCGCGCCCGATGTCGTGTCCGGGCTCAAGGCGATCATCCCCACCGGCTCCACCGCACCGAAAGACGTCGCGGCCCGGATCGCGTTACACATCACCTGGCATCGACCAGGCCGGTACGCGAAGGACGTTCGATGCCCGATCTTCTTCGGCATCTGCGAGAAGGACACCGTGGCGCCTCCCGGTCCCACCCGGAAATACGCTGCGCAGGCGCCGCACTCCGAGGTCAAGCTCTACGACGCCGGGCACTTCGACATCTACGTCGGCGAGGACTTCGAGCGCAACGTGACCGATCAGCTGGACTTCCTCAACCGCCACGTGCCAATGGCGGATCACGTCTGACCCGGAGTCGCTGTTTCCGGAAGCCGTTCGCCCAGGGCGGTCCATGGCGCAGACTGGCGTCGGTGCGCCGTCGAAATCCATCCACAGGAGAGAACATGACCGAGATCGACCCCGACGTGCCCGTTCTCGTCACGGGAGGCAGCGGCTACGTGGCCAGCTGGATCGTCCGCTATCTGCTGGAGGACGGCCGGACGGTCCGAGCGACGGTTCGTGACCCGAAGAAACCCAAGGGACTCGATCACCTCCACAAGCTCTCCGACGAACACCCTGGACGGCTGACACTGCACGCGGCCGATCTGCTGGACCAAGGGAGTTTCGCCGCGGCCATGGACGGTTGTCAGCTGGTGATCCACACCGCATCCCCGTTTCTCATGGGCAAACTCGATGACCCTCAGGAACAACTGGTACGTCCTGCGCTCGAAGGCACACGCAACGTGCTGACCAGTGTGAACCAGACCGAATCGGTGAGACGCGTGGTGCTCACCAGCAGCATTGTCGCCATCTACGGTGACAACATCGACATGCGCGGGAAGACCTGTTTCACCGATGCCGACTGGAACACCACCAGCACCGACTCACACCAGGAATACAGCTACTCCAAGACGGTCGCGGAGAAGGAGGCCTGGGCCATGTGTGGGGCCCAGGATCGCTGGGACCTGGTGACGGTGCATCCCGGGCTGGTCTTCGGACCGTCGCTGACCACGAGCAGCGCCTCCGGGACGATGACCACCATCGGCCATTTCACCGACGGCTCCATGACGCTAGGGGCGCCGGCACTGGAAATGGGTGTCGTGGATGTGCGCGACGTTGCCCGCACCCATATCGCCGCGGCGTTCACCCCGACCGCACGCGGTCGATACATCGCCACCTCGGGCACGGTCAGCCTGCTGGACATGGGCAAGATTCTGCGCTCCGCGTTCGGCAAGCGACGCAGCTTCCCCAACCGGGAGTTGCCGAAGGCATTGGTGAAGATCGGTGGACCGGCCACCGGGATGACACGCAAGTTCGTCGATCGCAACGTCGGTTGGCCACTGCGGTTCGACAACAGCCGCACCCGTGAGGAACTCGGTGTCGAGTTCATCGCGCCCGAGACGACCGTCGTCGACCACTTTCAGCAGATGATCGACGACGGTCAGGTGAAGCCCCGATAGGTGTCCTGATGGTGACTCGTGTGAGAACTACTGTGCTCCACGGACTTCACCGGCTCCCGCGGCGAGTTTCAGCGGAAGCCGTCCAGCACCGCTCGGGTGCCCGACAATCCCAGTCGGGTGGCCCCCGCGGCGATGAGCTCGGCGGCGGACTCGGCGGTACGGATTCCGCCGGACGCCTTGACGCCGGTCGTGTCGGGGACCGCGGCGCGCATGATGCGCACCGCCTCGACACTCGCTCCGCCGGACGGATGAAAGCCGGTCGAGGTCTTGACCATGTCGGCTCCGGCGGTCACCGCGCGCACGCACACCTCGGTCAGGGTGTCCGGTCCGGCGAACTCCAACAGCGCGGCCGACTCGACTATCACCTTGAGCAGTACGTCCGGTCCGATGGCCTCCCGGACCGTGAGGACGTCGGCGAACACCTCGTCGTACGCACCGGCGATCGCCGCACCGACGTCGATGACCATGTCGACCTCGGTGGCCCCGGTGTCCACGGCCAGCCGGGCCTCGGCCGCCTTGACCAGCGAGTGATGTTTGCCGGACGGGAACCCGGCCACCACGCAGGTGGCCTGGTCACCGGTGTCGACCGGCAGCATCGACGGAGACAGGCACACCGCGAACACCCCGAGGTCGGCGGCCTCGGCGATCGTCCGCTCGGCGTCGGCGCGGGTCGCCTCGGGCTTGAGCAGGGTGTGGTCGACGATGGCGGCCACCTGGGAACGGGTCAGTTCGGTCACCCGACCACTTTGGCAAACTCATACGGGTGAGCGCACGTGCGTCCCTCGACGACCACCGTTATGTCCTGACCCTGGGCTGCCCGGACAGCACCGGTATCGTCGCCCGGATCTCCGGTTTCCTCGGAGAGATCGGTGGCTGGATCGTGGAGGCCGCCTACCATTCGGACCCGGCGTCCGGGTGGTTCTTCACCCGACAGGCGGTGCGTGCCGACAGCGTGACCCTGTCACCCGAGGAGATCCGCGCGAGGTTCCAGCGTGAGGTGGTCGCCGGGCTCGGGTCCGACACCGAATGGCGATTCACCGACACCGCGGCGCGTAAGCGGATCGTCATCCTGGTGAGCCGTGAGGGTCACTGTCTCGGTGACCTGCTGGGTCGGGCCTACCGCGGTGAACTGCCCGCCGACGTGGC
>NZ_FTNT01000008.1 GCF_900156495.1 Williamsia sterculiae | reverse complement strand
GTGCCGATGCAGGGTGGGCAGTTCACTCAACGCGCGTCCCACTCGCAGACACCTGTCCGCAACGACTGGTGCCATCCCGTTGGCCATCAACAGTTCCCGCGTCCGCATCCCGGACCGCTTGGCGATCCCGACTCGTTCCGCCTGCGCGCTCAGTACCGCCAACACATGATCGGTGACCGCCCGCAACCGCACCGCACCACCGATCGCGTCAATGATGTCGGCACCCACATCATCGACCACCCTGCTATCAACCCCCAGCTGATCGACGAGCAGGTCGCCGACCTCCGTGAACATCCCCCGATCCATGCCTCCATCGTACACGTGTTCGATGGAGGCGACCGCCGATAATTCCACGAGATATGTTGAACAACAATGGGAACCGAGGAGGCGAGTCAGACGTCGAATCAGTGTGGGGCGTGTCTGTGTTGGCCTCGAGGCCGACGACACTCATGTAGTCGAACGTAGAGCCTGAGGGTCGCCGTCGGCGCTCCGCGTCTCACCGCTCGGCGTCCGGCACACACACCAGGGCGCCGCCGACTACCGAGACACGCAGCCGTAAGGGATGATCCGTCGAGGCACGGTGACGAACTATGACGTCTGCGACCACCGCGTACAGCATGCTGCGCAACGTACGGTGCAGGTTCCGCGCTCCATAGGTGCGGTCGAAACCCGCGTCGAGAATCTCCGCGCGAGCGCCGTCGTCGATGGTGCAGATCACGTCACGACCCCGTAGCTGAGCGGTCAGCGACGCGATCTGTGCATCGACGATCGCTGCCGCGCTCGTCCGGTCGAGCGCGTCGAAATAGACCACCTCGTCGAAACGATTGAACAACTCCGGGTCGAAGAACCGCTCCACCGCGGTCGCGACGGTCGCGCGATCACCCGCGGGGGCCCCGCGGATCCGGTCGACTCCGGTCCGTAACCTGCTGCGCAACGGTTGCATTCGGTCGCGCGCGATATCCCGCGACCCCAGGTTGGAGGTGAGCAACACGATGCAGTTCCGGAAGTCGATGGTGCTGGTACCTGCGGCCAGACGCAGTGTCCCGGTGTCCAGGATCTGGAGCAACGCGCGCAACACTGTGGTGTGTGCCTTCTCCACCTCGTCGAACAACACGACACCCGGTCGTGACACCGTGCCCTCGATGCGGTCGCGCTGAAACAGACTGAACTGCTCCTTGGAACCGGCGTAACCGGGCGGCGAACCCGACAGCGACGCCGAGTAGTGCTCCTGTGCCAGCGCGTTCATGTCTATGCGACACAGGTTGTCGGGGTCGCCACGAACCTCGGCGGCGATCTGTCGGGCCAGCTCCGTCTTTCCCACGCCGGTCGGTCCGACGAACAACAGTGACGCGACGGGCCGGTACGGATCCCGGATCCCGGCCGCGGAGATGGTGAGGGCACGGACCACGGCGTCCACCGCGTCGTCCTGGCCGATGACGGCCGACCGGAGTCGATCACGCAGGGTGTCGGGCGAACGCGCATCGCCGAGCCGGAAGTCGGGGAGGGGATCGAGATCATGGAGCTTCTGGGTCAGATAACCCGACATCACCCACCCCTCCCTCGGTCGACGCTCCGACCGCACCTCGTCGGTGCGAACGTAGTTCTCCCACAACGATGCCGCAACCGGGTGCACCTCGGCGCCCGGCAGGGTGTGACTGGTTGATCCAGAAGTGATCCAGGTGAAACCGGAGCGAAACGCCGGACTCCCTACCCTGGCCGTCGGGACCGATCGAGGGGAGTTTCACATGCGACACGGCGACATCGGGTCGAGTCCGGACACCGTCGGGGTTGCGGTGGTGAACTACAAGATGCCGCGGCTGCACACGCGAGCCGAGGTTCTCGCCAATGCCAGGGCGATCGCCGAGATGGTCGTCGGCATGAAGTCAGGCCTGCCGGGAATGGATCTGGTGGTCTTTCCTGAATACTCCACCCAGGGCATCATGTACGACCCCGACGAGATGTATGCAACGGCGGCAACGGTTCCGGGCGACGAGACCGACATCTTCTCCGACGCCTGCCGCCGTGCCAAGACCTGGGGTGTCTTCTCGATCACCGGTGAACGGCACGAGGACCACCCGAACAAGCCGCCCTACAACACCCTCGTGTTGATCGACGACGAGGGCGAGATCGTCCAGAAGTACCGAAAGATCCTGCCGTGGACGCCGATCGAAGGGTGGTACCCGGGTGACACCACGTACGTGACCGACGGGCCCAAAGGCCTGAAGATCTCCATGATCATCTGCGACGACGGCAACTA
Source organism: Williamsia sterculiae (assembly GCF_900156495.1). Lineage (GTDB taxonomy): Bacteria > Actinomycetota > Actinomycetes > Mycobacteriales > Mycobacteriaceae > Williamsia_B > Williamsia_B sterculiae. The sequence goes on along the minus strand of NZ_FTNT01000008.1, from coordinate 240,482 downwards.
CCCGGAGATCTGGCGGGACTGCGCGATGAAGGGTGCCGAACTCATCGTCCGACCGCAGGGTTACATGTACCCGGCCAAGGAGCAGCAGATCCTCATGTCCAAGGCGATGGCGTGGTCGAACAACTGCTACGTGGCGGTGGCCAACGCCACCGGCTGGGACGGCGTCTACTCCTACTTCGGGCACAGCGCGATCATCGGATTCGATGGACGAACCCTGGGCGAATGTGGCGAGGAGGAGTACGGCGTGCAGTACGCACAGCTGTCGCTGAGCACGATCCGCGACGCGCGTCACCACGACCAGTCGCAGAACCACCTGTTCAAACTGCTGCACCGCGGTTACACGGGTGTGTTCGCCGGAGGCGACGGAGACAAGGGCGTCGCCGAGTGCCCATTCGACTTCTATCGCAACTGGGTCACCGACGCCGAGGCCACCCAGGCGTCGGTCGAGGCGATCACCCGCGACACCATCGGGGTTGCCGAGTGTCCGGTGGGCGACCTCCCCACCGAGAAGGTGATGGAGGCCTGACCTCAGGATTGATCGCGCCGGCGTGCCACCAATTCCGGCAGCCCCTTCGCGGCGGTGGTCCGCACCGACCACTGGGCGATCGGCGACAGTGGTGTGGTCTCGGGGTTGATCTCCAACACCGGAACGCCCTGCGCGGCGGCCATTTCCGGTAGCGACGCCGCGGGGTAGACGACGCCGGAGGTGCCAACGACCACCACCACGTCGCTCGTGAGCATCGCGCTCTCGGCAGTCATCCACGGCCGTTCGGGCAGGTTCTCACCAAACCAGACCACTCCCGGGCGGACCGATCCCAGACACACCGGGCAGATCGGTGGCTCCACGCGGAACTGCTCGACCGCGCGGTCCGGGTCGGCGTCGAGCCCCCGGTAGGGGCGTCCGCAGTACGCACAGATCGGGTTGAACAGGCTGCCGTGCAGATGACTGACGTCGGTGCTGCCCGCCCGCTCGTGTAGGTCGTCGATGTTCTGGGTGACGATGCTGGTCGGTACGTCGGCGGCGAGGTGGGCCAGGGAATGGTGTCCGGCGTTGGGTTGGGCAACGCGGACCATCCGCGCCCGCCATTGGTAGAAGGCCCAGATCATGTCCGGGTCGCGCTCCCAGGCGCCCACCGTGGCCAGCAAGGCGGGATCGAACCGCTCCCACAACCCGGTGTGTGCGTCGCGGAAGGTCGGCACGCCGCTCTCCGCGGACATACCCGCCCCGGTGAACACGGTCACGGCATCCGCGGCGCGGAGCGCGTCGACGGCGGCGTCGGGGATCAGAGCCTGTGGGTCGGCATCGTGAATCGTCACAGTCGGGGCGTCCCCAGCTCGGCGACGAGGGCGGCCGCGGTGGCGTCGGCGTCGGGGTCCCTACGGATCACCAGGCCGCGAGCCAGCGTGACCTTGTCGCCGTGGTGCCGGGGGAGTACGTGCACGTGATGATGGAACACCGTCTGGAAGGCGGCCCGGCCGTCGTTGACCAGGACGTTGACCCCGTCGGCGGCGATGCGTGAGGTTCGCATGGCCGCTGCCACCCGGCGGGCGGCGGCGAACACCTTGCCGCCCAGTTCGTCGGTGAGTCCCGAGAGGTCGGTGACGTGGCGGCGTGGGATGACCAGCGTGTGCCCCGGTCGCACAGGGTGAATGTCCAGCAGCCCGATCACGTCGGGGTCCGAGTACACCAGCCGCGCCGGAGACCGACCCGCGACGATCTCGCAGAAGACGCAGCCACTCATCCTCGACACCCTACGGCGCCTGGGCTGCGGGTACGTCCGGCGGTGCGGCGCGGTGTGACGGATACCGAGATAACGATTCAATAACAAGAAGTGCGGTGACGTGAACTGTCCGTCGAGCGATGGCGTGGTGCGCGTCACCTGCGTAAACGGACGTCCCCTCAACTGTCGTGATGCCGTTCTCGTGCACCACAACAAATGTTACTCACGGGTATACCGACCGGTCACAATCGAACATGAGGAATCCCTCACTTTCCTGTGTCAACATTGATGCCAGGAGCTCACCGCAAGAGCCGCTGATCGAACGAGTCGAAGTCCGAAAACCACGGCGGTCGAAGATGATTCGCCACCCGCGGAAATAGGGGTGTCGTCACTCGGCGATCAGGAGCGGTTGACGCCCTTCGGCCGCACACGCCGGTGGCCTTCGCAGGTCCGGCCTCCATACGACCACCTCTCATCCCATCTCGACCAGAGGAGCCCGCACCGTGACCGTTGACCAGATTCGCTCCGGGGCCGAGGCCGGCCAGGCCGGACGCCCCGACGCCACCCTCGTCCGCCGTCTCGTGGACGGCGAGGCCTACGCGATGGCGTTCGGCGGACAGGGGGCCGCCTGGCTGCCGTCGCTGGCCGAGCTGATCGTCGACGCCGAACTGGACCGGCACCTCGGTGCCGTGGTCGACGCCGCGGAACGCGTGGTGGGGCCCGTGGTCGACGAATTGACCGCGGTACGACCGGACGGTTTCCACCCGCTCGCCTGGGTGCACGCGCTCGAGGCCGGGGAACACACACCCGCGGAGTCCGCCCTGGGGGCCGCCGAGCTGTCCGTGCCCGGGATCCTGCTGACCCAGCTCGCCGCGCTCGCCGCGCTCGCCAAGCAGGGCCTCGACGTGGCCGAGCACGCGCCGCGCATGGTCATCGGTCACTCTCAGGGGGTGCTCGCGGCGGACGCGATCGCCACCGCCGATCGCGGGCCACTCGGGGCCGGGGCCATGCTCGCCGCAGCCCATCTCATCGGCTCGGCCGGGGCGCTGGTCGCGCGGCGTCGTGGCCTCGCCGCCACCGCGGACGTCTCGCCACTGCTCTCGGTCACCGGGGTCGACCCGGCGCGGGTCGAGGCATTGCTCGAGGAATACCGTTCCGGCGTCGCCGGCGGTGAGCGCGGGCGCGCCCCGGTATCGGCCATCCGCAACGGACGCCGCTCGGTCGTCGTATCCGGTGCGCCGCGCCACCTGCGCGGTTTCGTGGCGATGTGCGAGCGAGTGGCCGCTCGCGAGGCGGACGAGCGCAAGCGCAAGACGACCGGTGGTGCACCGTTCGCACCGGTCTTCGACGAGGTCGCCGCCTCGATCGCATTCCATAACCCGGGTCTGGCCGATGCCGTCGGCATCGCCGCCGACTGGGCATCGCGGTGCGACCTCGACGTGGAGTGGGTGCGCCGCAACGCCGCCCGGGTACTCACCGAGTCGCTGGACTGGGTGGCCACCCTCGACGAGGTCGCGGAATCCGATGTGCGGTGGATCCTCGATTTCGGTCCCACCGACGTCGCCACCCGACTGTCCGCCCCCGTGGTCCGGGGTCGTGGCATCGGCCTGATCCCGGTCAGTCTGCGCGGCGGCCAGCGCAACCTGTTCGCGCCGGGCGGGATCCCCAACGTCCAGCGCGGTTGGCAACAGTACGCACCGCGTCTGATCGAGCTGCCCGACGGCAGCGTCAAGGTCGACACCGCCTTCACCCGGCTGACCGGCCGGTCACCGATCCTGCTGGCCGGGATGACCCCGACCACGGTGGACCCGCGGATCGTCGCAGCCGCCACCAACGCGGGTCACTGGGCCGAGCTCGCCGGCGGCGGTCAGGTCACCGAGGGCATCTTCGCCGAGAATGTCGCGACCCTGACCAAGCTGTTGCAACCCGGTCGGCAGGCGCAGTTCAACGCGCTGTTCCTCGACCCCTACCTGTGGAAGTTGCAACTCGGCGGCAAACGGTTGGTGCAGAAGGCGCGTGCCAACGGTGCGCCGATCGACGGCGTGGTGGTCAGTGCGGGCATCCCCGAACTCGACGAGGCGGTCGCGCTGGTAGCGGAACTCGCCGACGCCGACATCCCGTACGTGTGTTTCAAGCCGGGCACGGTCGCCCAGATCAGGTCCGTCGTCCGCATTGCCGCGGAGTTGCCGCACCACTCGATCATCGTGCACATCGAGGGTGGACGGGCAGGCGGTCACCACTCCTGGGAAGATCTCGACGACCTGCTGTTGGCGACCTACGCCGAATTGCGCTCGCGGTCCAACGTGGTGGTCTGCGTCGGCGGCGGCATCGGCACCGCCGAGCGGGCGAGTGACTACCTGACCGGCGCCTGGTCACTGCCGCACGGTTACCCGCAGATGCCGCTGGACGGCATCCTGGTGGGGACCGCGGCGATGGCCACCAAGGAGGCGACCACCGCCCCCGAGGTGAAGAAACTGCTGGTGGACACCCCCGGGTGCGACGACTGGATCGGCGCGGGTCGCGCCACCGCCGGGATGGCCTCGGGCCGTAGCCAACTCGGCGCGGACATCCACGAGGTCGACAACACGGCGTCACGCTGCGGCCGGCTGCTCGACGAGGTCGCCGGTGACGGTGAAGCGGTCGCCGAACGTCGTGACGAGATCATCGCTGCGATGGCAGGTACCGCCAAGCCCTACTTCGGTGACGTCACCTCGATGACATACCGCGGGTGGCTCGAACGCTATGTCGACCTCGCCGTCGGTGACGTGCCGGTCGACGACCGGGTCTCGCGTCCGGTGTGGGCTGACATCAGCTGGCAACAGCGCTTCGTCGAGATGTTGCAGCGCACCGAGGCCCGGTTGCACCCTCGCGACCGTGGCGAGGTGCCCACGCTGTTCGGAGCGCCGGGTTCCGGCGCGGACCCCCGGGCTGCGCTGGATGCCCTGGGTTCGGTGTACCCCCAGATCGACACCGACATACTGCATCCGGCCGACGTGGCCTTTTTCACCCAGCTGTGCCGCACTCCTGGCAAGCCGGTGAACTTCGTCCCGGTGATCGACAAGGACGTGCGCCGCTGGTGGCGCAGCGACTCACTGTGGCAGGCTCACGACCCTCGGTACGGTGCCGACGCGGTGTGCATCATCCCGGGGCCGGTCGCGGTCGCCGGAATCACCCGCGTGGACGAGCCGGTGGGAGCGTTGCTCGACCGGTTCGAGGCCAGGACCGCCGCCGACCTCGCGGCCGCGGACGTCGAACCCATCCGGGTGGCGGGTCGACGGCGCCTGGGCATCGTCGATCACGACGGCGTGCTGGCGCAGGTGGTCGAGAGTGAGAACGTCGCCTGGGCGGGACGTCTCGTCGCCAACCCGATCTCGCTGCTCGGTGAGCGGGATCGGTGGGAATTCCTCGGCGACGACCGCGCAGAACACGAGCCGACCGGTGCGGTGCTCGAACGCATCGCAGACGGTGTATTGCTGACCGTACCCATCGCCACCTCCTCGATCACCATCCCGATGACCGTGGGCGATTCCGTCCTCGACGGCGGCAGTCCGCTGGTCTCCCTCGACGCCGCGAGCGACGCCATGCGTGTCATCCTCGCCGTCGCCGCTGGCTCCGGTCTCGTCGAGGTCACCGACCGCAGCGCCACCGTCGAGGTCCACTGGGACCCGGAATCGGTGGCCGACCACGCGGCGGTCACCGCCTACACCCTGCCGCCGCACCTCGGCGCCACCGTCCCGCAGGGTGGGTCCGGCTCCGCGGTGCCCGACGTCCTGGTCGGCCTGTGCTGGCCCACGGTGTTCAGCGTCATCGGTGCGACTCGTGATGCCTCGGGTGCACCGGTGGTCGAGGGCTTGCTGGACCTGGTCCACCTCGACCATGCGGTCGTCGTGCGCCGCACCGTCCCGACCACCCCACGCGATCTGACGGTCACCGCCGTCGGCGCTGACGCCGTGGACGCGGTCGTCGGCCGCGTGGTCGAGGTCGCGGTCACCATCGCCGACAGCGAGGGTGTACTCGCCGAGCTGACCGAGCGGTTCGCGATCCGCGGCCGCACCGGTGACGCCGAACTCGACGACCCGGTGCGCGCGGGGGGCGCGTTGCTCGACGAGGGCAGCGCGACCCGGAAGCCGTTGCGGCAGGTCACCATCACCGCACCCAATCGGATGCACGGCTTTGCGCTCGTGTCCGGTGATCGCAACCCCATCCACACCGACACCGCGGCGGCCCGACTGGCCGGCCTGGGTGCTCCCATCGTGCACGGCATGTGGTTGTCGGCGGCCGCGCAGCAGGTGGTCGGTGCCACCGACGCACGCAGCCCGCTGCCCACCCCGCGGGGACTGACCGGGTGGACCGCACGGTTCCTCGGGATGGTCCGCACCGGGGACGAGATCGTGATCCGGGTGGACCGGGTCGGCCTCGACCGCGGCTGCGAGGTCGTGGAGGTCACCGCCAAGGTCGGCGACGAACTGGTGATGGTCGCGACCGGAAAACTCGCCGCGGCGAAAACCGTCTACGCCTTCCCCGGACAGGGCATCCAGAGCAAGGGCATGGGCCTCGAGGCGCGGTCACGATCCAGGGCCGCCCGGGAGGTATGGGATCGCGCGGACGAGCACACGCGCACGGCACTGGGCTTCTCCATCCTGGCCGTGGTCCGCGACAACCCCACGAAACTGGTCGCCAACGGCACCACCTACACCCACCCCGACGGCGTGCTGTTCCTGACGCAGTTCACCCAGGTGGCGATGGCCACGCTGGGCGTCGCACAGGTCGCCGAGCTGCGCGAGGCCGGAGCCTTCGTCGACGGGGCGATCACCTGCGGCCACTCCGTCGGTGAGTACAACGCCCTCGCGGCCTGCGCCGGGGTGCTGCCGCTGGAGGCGGTCCTCGAGGTGGTGTTCCAGCGGGGCGAGGCCATGCACCACCTCGTGCCCCGCGACTCCCGGGGTCGCAGCGACTACCGGATGGCCGCCATCCGGCCCAGCCAGTTCGGGCTGGCCGATGCCGACGTCGTCGACTTCGTGGCCGGTATCGGTGACCAGCACGACGAATTCCTGCAGGTGGTCAACCTCAACCTGCTCGGATCCCAGTACGCGATCGCCGGTACGGTCCGCGGACTGGAGTTGCTGGAAGCCGAGATCGAGCGTCGGCGCCTCGAATTCGGTGGCAAACGGTCGTTCATCCTGGTACCCGGCATCGATGTGCCGTTCCATTCGACGGTGTTGCGCGACGGGGTACCGGAGTTCCGTCGACGGCTCGACGAACTGTTGCCCGCCGAGATCGACCCCGACGTGTTGGTCGGTCGCTACATCCCCAACCTGGTACCGCGGCTGTTCAGCCTGAACCGCGAGTTCGTCCAGGAGATCGCCGATCTCGTGCCGTCCGACCCGATCACCGAGGTGCTCGCCGACTGGGAGGGCTGGGCGGCCCGACCGTCGGCCTTGCTGCGGGTGGTGCTCATCGAGTTGCTGGCCTGGCAGTTCGCCAGCCCGGTGCGCTGGATCGAGACGCAGGACCTGCTGCTGCGGCCGGTCGACCAGGGTGGGCTCGGCGTCGAGCGGTTCGTCGAGGTCGGTGTGAAGGACGCCCCGACGCTCTCGGGGCTGGCTACCAACACCCTCAGGTTGGACGACTACACCTCGGCGGTCGCCGAGGTGCTCAACATCGAGCGCGACAGCGATGTGGTGTTGGCCCGCGACGCCGGGACCGACTTCGTCGACGAGGTCGACGAGTCCACCGACGAGCCGTCCACGGAGGCAACGGCACCGGTGGCCGAGGTCGCGACCCCCGCGGCCGCGCCTGCCCCGGCCGCCGCGGGCCCGCGGCCCGACGACATCTCCTTCGTCCCGTCGGATGCGGTGCGTTCGGTGATCGCGCTGTGGACCAAACTGCGTACCGACCAGATCGGCAGCGCCGACACCATCGAGTCGCTGTGCGACGGGGTGTCGTCGCGGCGTAACCAGCTGCTGCTCGACATCGGTGGTGAGCTCGGTCTCGGAGCCATCGACGGTGCTGCCGAGGCCGACATGGCCGCGCTGGCGTCGACCGTCGACAGTCTCGCCCGCGGGTATAAGCCGCTGGGCCCGGTGCTATCGGATGCCGTGAACGACCAGATCCGCAAGGTCTTCGGACCGACCGGCAAGCGTGCCTCCTACGTCGCCGACCGGGTCACCTCGGTGTGGCAGCTCGGACCCGGTTGGGGACTACACACCACCGTCGCCGTCGCGCTGGGCAGCCGGGAAGGCGTCAGCGTCCGCGGGGGCGACCTCGGTGATCTCGTCGACGGGCCGATCGCGAATGTCGCCGCACTCGACGCGCTGGTCGACGGCGCGGTCACCCAGGTGGGCGCGGCCCGCGGTGTCCCGGTGGCCAAGCCTGCCGCGGAAGGCGGCGGCGGTGGCACCATCGACGCGTCCGCCCTGAGCGAGCTCACCGAGCAGTTCACCGGCCGGACGGGTGCGCTGGCGAGCGCGGCGCAGACCATCCTGCGCAAGCTCGGACTCGCCGACGAGACGTCCGATGTCGACACCGGCGACGACGGTGAGACCGCGGCCGTGATCGAACGGGTCAGCGCGGAGTTGGGGTCGGACTGGGTGCGTACCGTCGCGCCCGTCTTCGACGACCGCCGTGCCGTGCTGGTCGACGACCGGTGGGCCGGCGCCCGTGAAGACCTGGCCCGGCTCTGGATGACCGACGAGCACCAGCTCGACGAGACCTTCGAGTCGGTGGTCGCGCGGTTCGCCGGGGCCGGTCACACCGTGGCCGCGCAGGCGACCTGGTGGCAGGGCAAGGCCCTGGCCATCGGCGAGTCGGTGCATGCCCGCACCTACGCGCAGATCGCCCACGAGGCGGAGGATCCGGCGCCGGGTCGCTGGGCGGACGAGGTGGCCGTGGTCACCGGCGCCAGCGCCGGTTCCATCGCGGCCGGTGTGGTCGGTGCGCTGCTCGCCGGCGGCGCAACCGTCGTCGCGACCACCTCGCGCCTCGACGACACACGTCTGGCCTTCTTCAAGGATCTGTACCGCACGCACGCGCGTTTCGGCGCCGCGCTGTGGGTGACGCCCGCCAACATGTGCTCGTACACCGACGTCGACGACCTGGTCGCCTGGATCGGCAGCGAGCAGACCGAGAACCTGGGCGGGTCCACCGGAGTGGTGAAACCCGCACTGAAACCGACCCTGTTGTTCCCGTTCGCCGCACCGCGGGTCGCCGGTGACCTCACCGGCGCCGGTGGTCGCGCCGAACTGGAGATGAAGGTGCTGCTGTGGTCGGTGGAACGGTTGATCGCCGGCCTCGGGGAGATCGCAGCCGATCACGACCTCGACGCCCGCGTGCACGTGGTGTTGCCGGGGTCGCCCAACCGCGGGATGTTCGGCGGTGACGGTGCCTACGGCGAGAGCAAGGCCGCCCTCGACGCCCTGGTCGCGCGGTGGAACGCCGAGGACTCGTGGAATCAGCGGGTCACACTGGCCCACGCGCTCATCGGCTGGGTACGCGGCACGGGACTGATGGGTCACAACGACGGCATGGTCGCCGCGGTCGAGGCGGCCGGGGTGACGACCTGGGACACCGACGAGATGGCCGCCGAACTGCTCGGCCTGTGCGGTGCCGCCCAGCGCGAGGCGGCTCGCACCGAGCCGCTGCTGGCCGACTTCACAGCCGGACTCGACGCCGGTGCGCTGGACCTGAAGGCCCTCGCCGCCGACGCGATGGCGGTCGACGCGGCGGAGACCACCGCGGACGTCGACGAGGTCGAGGTGCCTGCGGCGTTCGTGGACGCGCTGCCGCCGCCCGCCCGCGCACCCCGGTCCACCGCGCCCGCGTGGCCCGAGTTGGACAGCTCGCCTGCTGACCTGGTCGTCATCGTCGGTGCCGGCGAACTGGGTCCGTACGGCAGCGCGCGCACCCGCTTCGAGATGGAGGTCGACGAGGAGCTGTCGGCCGCCGGTGTGCTGGAGTTGGCGTGGAACACGGGTCTGATCAGTTGGGACACCGCGCCGAAGCCGGGGTGGTACGACACCGAGTCGGGTGACCCGGTCGCGGAGTCGGAGATCGCCCAGCGATATCACGACGCCGTGGTCGAACGTTGCGGCATCCGCCGCTACGCCGACGAGGGTGCGATGGTGGACAACACCTCGCCACTGCTCACCTCGGTGTACCTCGACGAGGACTTGTCGTTCACCGTGGCGACGGAGGCGGAGGCCCGTGCGTTCGCGGCCGCCGACCCCGAGAAGACCGTGATCACGGCCAACGCGGAGACCGGGGACTGGCAGATCACGCGACGTGCCGGTACCGAGATCCGCGTGCCGCGACGGTTCCATCTCTCGCGGACCGTGGGCGGGCAGATCCCCACCGGCTTCGACCCCACCCGATGGGGCATCTCCGCGGACATGGCCTCCTCGGTCGACCGGGTCGCGCTGTGGAATCTCGTCGCCACCGTCGACGCGTTCCTCGGGGCGGGTTTCGACCCGTCCGAGCTGATGCGGTGGGTGCATCCGGGTCTGGTCGCCAACACCCAGGGCACCGGCATGGGCGGCATGCAGTCGATGCGGTCGCTGTACGTCAACACGCTGCTCGGCGAGGCCAAGCCCAACGACATCCTGCAGGAGGCCCTGCCGAACGTCGTCGCCGCACACGTGGTGCAGTCCTACATCGGCAGCTACGGGGCGATGATCCATCCTGTCGCCGCCTGTGCGACGGCCGCGGTCTCCGTGGAGGAGGGCGTGGACAAGATCACGCTCGGCAAGGCGTTGTTCGCCGTGGCCGGTGGATTCGACGACCTCGGTATCGAGGGCATCGTGGGATTCGGTGACATGTCGGCGACGGCGGACTCCGCGAAGATGGCGGACCGCGGGATCGCTGAACGCCGCTTCTCGCGGGCCAACGACCGTAGGCGCGGCGGGTTCGTCGAGTCGCAGGGCGGCGGCACCATCCTGCTGGCCCGCGGCGACGTCGCGGCCGAGATGGGGCTGCCGGTCCTCGGGGTGGTGGCGTGGGCGCAGAGCTTCGGCGACGGCGTGCACACCTCCATCCCGGCACCGGGGATCGGTGCCCTGGGTGCCGCCCGCGGTGGTCTGGACTCCGGGCTGGCGCAGTCGCTGAGCGCACTGGGGGTCAGCTCCGACGACGTGGCGCTGGTGTCCAAACACGACACCTCGACCCGGGCCAACGATCCCAACGAGTCGGATCTGCATGAACGGTTGGCCGGCGCGCTGGGGCGCAACGAGGGCGCCCCACTGTTCGTGGTCTCGCAGAAGTCGCTGACCGGGCACGCCAAGGGTGGTGCCGCGGCCTTCCAGCTCATCGGTCTGTGCCAGATGCTGCGTGACGGGGTCATCCCGCCGAACCGCAGCCTCGACTGCGTGGACGAGAAGATGCGCGAGTATCCGCACCTGGTCTGGCCCACCGAGGCGCTGCGGTTCGGAGAGCGGTTCCCGCTGAAGGCCGGCCTGCTGACCAGCCTCGGTTTCGGACACGTGTCCGGACTGATCGCGGTGGTGCATCCGGAGGCGTTCGTCGCCACCCTCGATCCGGACCAGGCGGTGGATTACCGGCGACGGGCCGCCGAGCGTGGCCGGTCCGGTGCGCAGCGGATGCTGGAGGCGATGTACGGCGGCGCGCCCGCCTACCAACGGCCGAAGGACCGGGGCTTCGCGGACACGGCGCCGGAGGCGGACCAGGAAGCGGCGCTGCTGCTCGATCCGTCGGGTCGTCGCACCGTCGCGGGGCGATACGACGCGAGCGGCGCACCCGCGTGAGCGTGGTCGGTGTGGGGATCGACGTGGTGTCGGTGCCCGAGTTCGCCGAGCAGCTGCGACAACCCGGGACCACTTTCGCCGATCGGTTCACCGTCGGGGAGCGGCGTGACGCCGCCTCCGGCACCGACGAGGACGCGCGACACCTCGCGGCACGGTGGGCGGCCAAGGAGGCCGTGATCAAAGCGTGGTCGGTGAGTCGGTTCGCGCGGTCACCGGTGCTGCCGCTGATCCGGCACAGCGACATCGAAGTGGTCACCGACGCCTGGGGTCGACCGGCGATCCGTCTGGGCGGCGAGATCGGGGGACACCTGCGCGACGCGACGGTGCACATCTCGCTCACCCATGACGGCCCGGTCGCGGCGGCGGTCGCGATCCTGGAAGAGACGCACGAGTAACCGGCTCACGAGGTGGCTGGGCCGATCTCGGCCTCCTCGAGCATGAGGTAGCCACCCAGCATCCGCTTGAGTTCGGCAACGGTCTTGGCGTGGTTCTGACCCTCCTGGACGGAGAAGCTCAGCAGGGAGTAGGCGGTGTGGACCAGTACCTCGGCCATCATCGCGCGACGGATGCGCTGGCTGGGGGTCAGCGGTGCGATGATCCGCGACACCTGGGCGGCGAGTTCGCGTTCGTACACGGTGGCGGTCGCGCGGGTTGCCGGGGTGGACTGCACCGCCAGCCAGACCGCTCGACGGGACGGGTCGTCCTTCCACAACTTGGCCAGATGGTCGACGAACCGTTCGAGCAGCCGCGGCCAGTCGGTGGACGGAATGGCCGCGGCGAAATCGGCCAGTTCGTGCTGTACACCCACCGCATCGATCCGGTCGAGTTCGCAGACGATGACGTACTTGTTCGCGAAGTACTGGTACAGCGTGCCGATGGGCACATCGGCCCGCGATGCGATCTCCTCGCAGGTCAGAGATTCGAACCCGACCTCGATCAGCAGCTTGCGGGCCTCGGTGAGCATGGCGTCGAACTTGCGACGGCTGCGTTCCTGTGTGGGTCGCTTGCGGGGGAGGAGTGGCTCTGCGGATCGACCGGGCATGACGCTCGGGACGTCAGACCGACAGATCCCGGCGCAGCTTGGCAACGTGCCCGGTGGCCCGCACGTTGTACTGTGCGGCCTCGACGACACCCTGCTCGTTCACCAGGAAGGTCGAGCGGATCACCCCGGTGACCTTCTTGCCGTACATCGTCTTCTCACCGAAGGCACCCCATGCGGTGAGCGTCGTCTTGTCCGGATCGGACAGCAGCGGGAAGGTCAACGCCTCGGCGTCGCGGAACTTGGCCAGCTTGGCCGGGGCGTCGGGGGAGATGCCGACCACGTCGATGCCCGCGCCGTCGAGCTCGGCCAGGTTGTCGCGGAAGTCGCAGGCCTCCTTGGTGCATCCCGGGGTGGAAGCGGCGGGATAGAAGTACACGATCACCTTGCGACCGGCGTAATCGGACAGCGAGACGGTGGACCCGTCGGCATCGGGGAGGCTGAAGGCGGGTGCGGTGTCTCCGACCTGCAGTCGCGTGCTGCTCATGCCTGACAGGCTAGTCACCGGTGTGCGGCGAGTCGATCGGCGCCTGCGTCCACCGGAGGCACCCCTGCCTGCGCTACCGTGAGGGCTCACAGTTCGCCCCGGAGTCGTGGACACGACCACCGGGTCGCCGGACCGCGAGCCGGACTGTGCCATGCCCGACCCACCATGGAGGAAACGTGCCCCGCGACACCGACGACATCGAACGCGACATCACTCGTGCGCGCGAGGAACTCGCGACCACCTTCGACACGCTGGCCGTGCGCGCCAGCCCGCAACGGCTCGCCGACGATGCCAAGTCGCGTGCGTTGGTGGTGCTGGACACACCCGCGGTGAAGTACACGCTGATCGGTGTGGGCGCACTGGTGGCCGCCCTGGTGGTCAAGAAGCTGGTCAGCTGACCACAGACCGGCGGTCGTCGTCGACGACCGGACTTCCACGACGGGGACCGACCAGAGGTCGGTCCCCGTCGTCGTGGGTCCTCGACCAGGTCGGTTCGCGTCCTTAACAAGTCTGTTATGTGTCGTCTCGTACACTGTGATGACATTTCGCGCACCGTCGGTCGGGCCCAGTCGGTTTGGGCCCGTTCGTTGTGTTCCGGGGAGGATCATTGAAGTCGTTTGCCACCACGGCCGTCCTGGCCGTGTTGCTGTTGTTGGTGGCGGCATGTTCGTCGACCTCGAACCCGAAGTACCCGGATCAGGTGGGTGCGCTGGGCGGGTTCGACGAACTGATGCGCCCGTCGGTGACGGTGACCGGGTTCAACGGTGCACCGGTGACCGACCGCAGCCAGGGAATCCAGCCCGGAGCGCCCATCACCGTGACGTCGGCCAACGGCCGACTCACCGATGTGGCCCTCACCAGCGATGACGGCGCGGTGCAGGGCACCATGTCGCCGGACGGTCGCAGCTGGACCAGCAAGGGCACATTCGGTTTCGGCGAGACCTACACCCTGGTTGCCGATGCGCGCGGTGTCGACGGTGTGGCCGGCCGCAAACTGTCGTTCACCACCACCTCGCCGTCGCAGCTGACCGACGCCTACCTGCTGCCCGACGACGGGGAGACGGTCGGCGTGGGACAACCGGTGGCCGTCCAGTTCGACGAACCGATCACCAACAAGGCGGCCGCACAGAAGGCGATCACGGTCACCACCAACCCTCCGGTGCAGGGTGCGTTCTACTGGATCAGCGATTCGCAGGTCCGGTGGCGACCCGAGCACTACTGGAAACCGGGCACCAAGGTGAACGTCGCGGTGAACACGAAGGGCATCGACCTCGGTGACGGCCTCTACGGGGACAATTCCGTGAAGTCGAACTTCACCATCGGTCGGGAGATGATCTCCGTCGCCGACGACAAGACCAAGACGATCACGGTGTCGATGAACGGCAAGGTGGTCCGGACCATGCCGACGTCGATGGGTAAGGACAGCACCCCCACCAACAACGGGGTCTACATCGTCGCCGAGCGCGAGCCCAGCGTGATCATGGACTCGTCCACCTACGGTGTTCCGGTGAACTCACCCGGTGGTTACAAGGAGACGGTCTACGACGCCACGCGTATCTCCTACAGCGGCATCTACGTGCACTCGGCACCGTGGTCGCTCGGAGATCAGGGCGTCGACGACGTCAGCAACGGCTGCCTCAACGTGAGCCCGGACAACGCGGAATGGTTCCTCCAGAACAGTCTGCGCGGTGACATCGTCGTGGCGAAGAACACCGTCGGGCCGATTCTGCCGGGCGACGACGGCCTCGGTGACTGGAACATCCCGTGGTCCAAGTGGTCCCATGGCAATGCCTGATCGTCGCTGAGCACGCGATTTCACGTTCCGGGTACGCACCTGTTAACGTTTCATCTCGCGAGTTCGCGCGCCATTAGCTCAATTGGCAGAGCAGCTGACTCTTAATCAGCGGGTTCGGGGTTCGAGTCCCTGATGGCGCACTGTCGATCAATCCCCCATCCGACGTCGGATGGGGGATTCGTCGTGTGTGGGGACGGTGCACGATCGCGGATCGGTCTCGACGCCGGCACCCACAGCGCGCACACAGCGTCGCCCGCCGTGCTTCTCGTACACTGGGGCACAAGCGCTTCGCTGATCGCAGGCCACATCGGTTGCGTCGTTTGCGCGGTCTGGCCACCATCGGAACGCAGGAGCCCCTATGACGATCAACCGGGTCCCGGCCCGAGCCGGGCGAGGGCGCTCCCTCGGTGCCGTTGCCGGTGTGATGGGCCTGATGTCCGTCCTCGTGGGATGTGCTGAGGACGAACGCAAATCGACCCTGAGCGACCAGGTGCGAGCGGTCACGCCGTTCGACGATCTGCTGACGCCGTCGGTCCGGATCACCCAGGGTGAGGGGCGATCGCTGCGTAACGGATCCACCGACGTGGTCCCCGGATCCCTGGTGACCGTGACCGCGGTCAACGGGCGCCTGCTGGGTGTCGACGTGAGCGGCGGTGACCCCGTCGGCGGTGTCATCGCGCCGGACGGTCGCAGTTGGACCAGCAGCCGTGCATTCGGATATGGCCAGGATTATCGGATCGACGCCCGCGCGAGTGGTGTCGGTGGCGTGGCCACCGGACGGGTCGGTTTCACCACCAGCACCCCGTCGGTGGTCACCAACGCCCGCTTGACCCCCGACGACGGCGCGACCGTCGGTGTGGGACAACCGGTTGCGTTGACCTTCGACGAGCCGATCGCCGACAAGCAGGCCGCCCAACGCGCCATCCGGGTGACGGCCGACCCGCCCGTCGAGGGTGCGTGGTACTGGCTCAGCGCCACGGAGGCCCGCTGGCGGCCGGCCCAGTACTGGAAACCGGGCACCAAGGTCACCGTCACGGTGGACACCAGGGGCCATGACCTCGGCGACGGGATCTTCGGCGACGACTCGTACACCAAGCGGTTCACCGTCGGTCGGTCGCTCATCGCCTCCGTCGATGACGCGACCAAGGTGATCACCGTGACCCGTGACGGCACGGTGGTACGCCGGATGCCCACTTCGATGGGTAAGCCGAGCGCGCCCACCAATCCGGGCACCTACCTCGTGGGTGAGCGCCTCGACCACATCGTCATGGACTCGTCGACCTACGGCGTGCCGGTGAACTCGGCCGACGGCTACCGCACACCCGTCGACTACGCGACGCAGTTGAGCTACAGCGGGATCTACGTCCACTCGGCACCGTGGTCGGTCTGGGCGCAGGGCAACACCAACACCAGCCACGGCTGCCTGAACGTCAGCCCCGAGGACGCGCTGTGGTTCCTGCGGACCACGCTTCGCGGCGACGTGGTGGAGGTACGGGGAACCGCGGCGGAGACGCTTCCCGGCGACGACGGTCTCGGCGACTGGAACGTGCCGTGGGACCGCTGGCGGGCCGGGAACGCGTGACCCGCAGGTCCGCGCGATCTCTCGTCACCGTCACCGAATGATACGATTACCGCAAAGTGTTTCAAGCGGCCGTCGGCCGCGCATTCGAGAGGCTGTTCGATGAGCGATCGTCCCTGGGAAAATTCCGACCTCGACGATTTGCGGGCGATGACCCGGTCGTTCTTTCAGAAGTCGGTGGCACCGAATGTAGAGAAGTACATCGAGCAGCACCATGTTGACCGCGACCTGTGGAATCAGGCCGGTGAGCTGGGCCTGCTCTGCATGTCGGTGCCGGAGGAGTACGGCGGCGGTGGCGGCACCTTCGCCCATGAGGCCGTGCTGATCGAGGAGCAGGCCCGCATCGGTGACTCGTCGTGGGGGATCACCCTGCACAACGGCATCATCGCCCACTACCTGTTGGCCTACGGTTCCGAGGAACTGAAGAAGAAGTGGCTGCCGAAGCTCGCCACCGGTGAGGTGGTCGGCGCGATCGCCATGACCGAACCCGGCACCGGGTCGGATCTGCAGGCGGTCAAGACCAAGGCCATCCGCGAGGGTGACAACTACGTCATCGACGGTGCCAAGACCTTCATCACCAACGGTCAGCAGGCCGATCTCATCATCGTGGTCGCCAAGACCGACGTGTCCGAGGGCGCCAAGGGCATCTCGCTGATCCTGGTCGAAGGCGATCGGGAGGGCTTCCGGCGTGGACGGGTGCTCGACAAGGTCGGCCAGCGTGGTCAGGACACCTCGGAGTTGTTCTTCGACAACGTGACCGTGCCGACCAGTAACCTGCTCGGCACCGAGGAGGGGCAGGGCTTCATCCAGTTGATGATGCAGCTGCCGCAGGAACGCCTGATCATCGCCGTCGCAGCCGTGGCGGGGATGGAAGGAGCGATCGAGCGGACCCTCGCCTACACGAAGGAACGCGA
Source organism: Williamsia sterculiae (assembly GCF_900156495.1). GTDB lineage: Bacteria > Actinomycetota > Actinomycetes > Mycobacteriales > Mycobacteriaceae > Williamsia_B > Williamsia_B sterculiae. The sequence goes on along the minus strand of NZ_FTNT01000008.1, from coordinate 223,192 downwards.
GGCATTCGGTCGCCCGGTCTTCGGCTTCCAGAACACCAAGTTCAAACTCGCCGAGATCGTCACCGAGACCCGCGTGGCACGTGTGTTCGTCGACGACTGCATCGCCAAACACCTCGAGGGCAAGCTCGACATCCCGACCGTCGCCATGGCCAAGTGGTGGACCACCGAGAAGGCGCGAGACGTGCTCGACGTGTGTGTCCAGCTGCACGGTGGCTACGGCTACATGAACGAGTACCTGATCGGTCGGATGTGGGCCGATGCCCGCGTCCAGATGATCTACGGCGGCACCAACGAGATCATGAAGGAGATCGTCGCGCGCTCGCTGTGACCCCCACGACCTGAACGTTCACCCTCTCGGCGCATCGCCGGTCAGCTCTCCAGCTGGCCGGCGATGCGTCGTTCCACCTCCACTCGTGCGGGGGTGGGCACCACCAGCAACCCGTCCAGCTCCTTGCGGGCCTTGGTGTAAGCCGACTGTCGCTCCTGACTCGACGCGGCGGAATCCATCGCCAGTGTCAGCAGGTGTTGGGCCCGGGCCAGACGTTGTTGCTCGATCGGATTGAAGTCACTCTGTCGTCGTCGCTTCGCCTCGACCTCGGCGACGTCGAATGCAACCGCGTAGTCGTGCACCGCCTCTCGGTACTCGCGCTGTTTGTCGGGGTCACCGACCAATGCGTCGGCGGTGTCGGGTTTCAGCAGATCGGCGTGGCGTTTGGCTCGATGGAACGCCAGCGTGAGGGGTTCACGCAGGTCCGTCATCATCGGTGTCTCGATGAGCGTGAGGATGTTCAGTTCGTAGTCGAACCAGCGGGCGTCGGTCTGCTCGTGCTCATCGAGGGCCTTGGTGACGGATCGCCGCTCGGTGGCGGCATCGGTCCTGGCCCGTCCGTTGGCCTCTGCCGCGGCGATCTTGGCCTGCTGCTTGAGTCGATAGCGCTCCTGCCTGCGTTCGGCGCGGCGCTCGTTGGCCGCGGCGATGCCCTTCGCCAGTCCGCCGGCGGAACCGCCGAACACGAAGATCAGCCACCAGTAGTGCGCGGCGAAGTCCAACAGCGAATCCATCATGCCAGGATGCCAGCATCGCGCGGGGTGCGGCGGGCACGTACTCCGCGGCGGTGGTGCCCTCGGGCCATGACCTGTGACGTCATGGAGCAGCGCGTCATGTCTCACTACCGTGGGTGCGATGACGACCCTTGCGACCGGCTCCACCGTCGGCGAGCTGCTGCGGACGTGGCGGGAGCGCCGTCGCCTGACCCAACTCGAGCTGTCGCTGCAGGTCGACGTATCGACCCGTCACCTCAGCTATGTGGAGAACGGCCGGTCGCAACCCTCGTCGGCGATGATCCTGCGGCTCACCGAACATCTGGACATCCCGCTGCGCGAGCGCAACGAGATACTGCTCGCAGGCGGCTTCGCTCCGGTCTTTCCGCATCACCGTCTCGACGCGCCCGCTCTGGCCCGGGTGGCGGATGCCCTACGGATGCTGCTGGACCGGCACATGCCCTATCCCGCCGTGGTGCTCAACCGCTGGTGGGACATGGTCGACGCGAACACCGCGATCACGTCGCTGCTGGACGGGGTGGCACCAGACCTGCTCGTACCGCCGGTGAACGTACTGCGGCTGACCCTGCACCCCGACGGTCTGGCGCCCCGGATCCGCAACCTCGGGCAGTGGCGCGCCCACCTGCTCTCGCAAGTGCGGCAACGGCTCGAACGCACGGGTGACGAGAGACTGTTCGCGTTGCTGGACGAGTTGGCGGCACTTCCGGGCGCGACGGCGATCGAGCCCGGAAGACATGCGGTGGTGGTGCCGATGGAGATCGAGGTCGGCGATCAGGTGTTGTCTCTGTTCAGTATGGCGTCCGCGCCGAGCACCGCCACCGACGTCACGCTCGACGAGTTGATGGTGGAGACCTTCTACCCGGCCGACGACGCCACCGAGGCGGCGCTGAGGGGGATGTGGTCGGCATGACCCCGACGTCATCGATCAGGAACTCTGAGTCGTTGCCGCACAGTCGGTTCGCCGTGGAGAGCGGTAACCGTGGTCGTCTGGCGCCCTACTGTGTGAGGACCACGACCGACGGGTATGGGCGGTGAGTTGGATGACGACGACGCGTTGGATATGGATCCTCGCAGCGGTTGCTGCGCTCCTGGTGGCTCTGGTGGGCGCGGCTCTCGTGCTGGTCGTCCTACGGACGTCACCCGACACCGAAGCATCGAAGGAGCGTCCGACGGTCACGGTCGACGCCCCGGTGCCGCAATCGACCGTGACCGTCACCGCTGCGCAGCCCGCGCCCCAGGCGCAACCGGAGCCGATCGGGCCGACGACAGGGGAGCCCTCCAGCGACGGTGATGCGATCGCCACCGATCGCATCAGCGGTGAGGACATCGTCTGCGCGTTGAACGTGAAGAACGGCGTATGGGTGAACTCGGCACCGATCGCCGACGAGGTGCACACCATCGGCGAGCCCTGTGACCCCGCCGTCGACGTGGCCGCCCGGGATTCCGCCGGCCGGGCGATCATGTGTGGCGGGCAGACCTGGGTCCGTGGGCCCTGACCTGCCGTCGACCCGCAGACAGCGATGTGGCCCGGCTACTGGATAGCCGGACCACATCTCGGGGTGGATGACGGGACTCGAACCCGCGACAGCCAGGATCACAACCTGGTGCTCTACCAACTGAACTACATCCACCATCGGCTTCGTCGTCCGAAGCCAGGGTCATACTCTAGCCGTTCGCCATACGGCAGCACCAATCGGTTCGTCTACCAGCGCGTCACGCGGGCCCGAGGTCGGTGACCACGTCGGCGATCTGCGCGGGATCCGGCCCGGGTGGTGCGACGAACGCGGTCTGCCGGTAGTACCGCAACTCGCGGATCGACTCGCGGATGTCGGCCAGCGCTCGGTGAGCGAGACCCTTGTCGGGCTGGCCGTAATAAATCTTGGGATACCACCGACGGCACAATTCCTTGATCGAGCTCACGTCGATCATCCGGTAGTGCAGGTAGGCGTTCAGCTTGGGCATGTCGCGCGCGATGAAGCCCCGGTCGGTGGCGATCGAGTTGCCCGCCAGCGGTGCCGCGCCGCTGGCGGTGATGTGCTCGCGAATGTAGTCGAGAACCAACTTCTCCGCCTCGGCCACCGTCACGGCGGACGCGCGGACCTCGTCGGTCAGTCCGGACGCGGCATGCATCTTGGTGACGACATCGGGCATGGCGTCCAGCTCGTCGTCGGTCGCGTGGATGACCACGTCCACCCCGTCGCCCAGGATGTTGAGGTCACTGTCGGTGACCAGCGCGGCGATCTCGATGAGCTTGTCGGAATCGAGGCGTAACCCGGTCATCTCGCAGTCGATCCACACCAATTTGTCCTGCACCGCTCAACCTTAGCCAACGACCCCCGCGGCGCTAAGGTGTGCGGGTGCGCTGACCGCAGGGGGGTGGCGTCGAACGACCGACGAAAGGGGTGCCAGATGACCGAGGGCGCAGAAAGCGGCACGGCGGGCAAGACGCCGGCTCAGCAGATCGCCGACGGATACCGGTTCGAGGGAACAGCACTGGAACTGGGATCGGTGTTGGTCGACGGCACCGCCGACCCTCAGTCCGCGGTCCGGATCCCGCTGGCCATGATGAACAGGCACGGTCTCGTCGCCGGTGCCACCGGAACGGGCAAGACCAAGACGTTGCAGTTGATGGCCGAGCAGCTCTCGGCCAACGGCGTGCCGGTGGTTCTCGCCGACGTCAAGGGCGACCTGTCCGGGCTCAGCGCCGCGGGACAGTCGGGCGACAAGGTCACCAAACGGGCCAAGGAGACCGGTGACGACTGGCAGCCCACGGCGTATCCGTGCGAGTTCGTGTCACTGGGCACCAAGGGCGTCGGGGTGCCCATCCGCGCGACCATCACCTCCTTCGGTCCGATCCTGTTGAGCAAGGTGCTCGGACTCAACGAGACCCAGGAGTCCACACTGGGTCTCATCTTCCACTGGGCCGACAGCAACGGACTCGCGCTACTCGACCTGAAGGACATCCGCGAGGTGATCGCGCACCTCACCAGCGACGAGGGCAAAGCGGAACTGAAGTCGATCGGCGGCGTCTCCTCGGCGACCGCCGGGGTCATCCTGCGCGCGTTGAGCAATCTCGAGGCCGAAGGTGGTGACACCTTCTTCGGCGAACCGGAGATCGATCCCGCCGACCTGCTTCGTGTCGACGAGTCCGGCCGCGGCATCATCACCCTGTTCGAACTGGGCACCGAGGCCGCCCGTCCCGCGCTCTTCTCCACATTCCTGATGTGGATCCTCGCCGACCTGTTCCAACACCTGCCCGAGGCCGGTGACATCGACAAACCCAAGCTGGTGTTCATCTTCGACGAAGCGCATCTGCTGTTCCACGACTCGTCGAAGGCGTTTGTCGACCAGGTGGTCCAGACGGTCAAGCTGATCCGCTCCAAGGGCGTCGGTGTGTTCTTCTGTTCGCAGCTGCCCACCGACATTCCCAACGAGGTGCTGTCGCAGCTCGGCGCGCGGGTGCAGCATGCGCTGCGTGCGTTCACCCCCGACGACCAGAAGGCGCTGACCCAGACCGTCAAGACCTACCCGGTGTCCAAGGTCTACGACATCTCCGAGGCGCTGACGGCGCTCGGGATCGGTGAGGCCATCGTGACCGTTCTCTCCGAACGCGGTGCCCCCACGCCCGTGGCGTGGACGGTGTTGCGGCCGCCGCGATCGTTGATGGGGCCGATCGGCGCCGATGCGATCACCGCCGGCGCCCAGGGTTCACCGCTGTGGGCGAAGTATGGCCAGACCATCGATCGCGAATCGGCGTACGAGAAACTGACCGCCACACTTCAGGCGCCGGAACCGCAATCGCAGAACACCGACGAGCCGGTGGCCAGGTCCGGTGGGAAAGATGCGGCCGAGGACGAGCCCAGTGCTTTCTCCGAAGCGCTGAGCAATCCTGCGGTGAAGAGTTTCATGCGATCGGCGGGTAGCGCACTGGGTCGCGAGATCACCCGGTCGCTGTTCGGGACCGGCCGGAGGCGCTGAGACTGCGCGGATCCCCGCGAGTCAGCCGCCGAGTTTGCGGTAGAAGCTGCCGACGATGGGCGCGGTGATCGCTCGGGGGGTGTACCCGCCTGCGATGGACATCGCTTTGGACAGCGCCCCAGGTACGACGCGCATCTTGTTGCGCTGCAACGCGTTCACGCTCAATCGGGCCACACCCTCGCTGGAGTCCCAGAGGAATCCCGGCACCATCCGGTCGACCACCGAGGCGTCCTGAGGGTCGGGTTCCTCGGTGCGCACCGGACCGGGCGCCAGCAATGTCACGTGCACGCCCTGCCCGGCGACCTCGACGCGCAGTGACTCCGAGAAGGTGTTCACGAATGCCTTGGTCGCGGCGTAGGTCGCGTTGTTGGGAATCGCCATGTTCCCCGCCGCGGACCCGACCATCAGGATCCCACCGGACCGCCGGGCGACCATCTGCGGCAGGACCGCGAGGGTGAGGCTGTGCACCGCGGTGCAGTTCAACCGGACCTGAGCCTCCTCGTATTCGGTGTCGAGTTCGCTCACCGGGCCGAAGGTCGCGATGCCGGCGTTGTTGCACAGGATCGAGATCCTGCGGTCGGTGAGTTCGGCGCAGAGGATCTGCAGCGACCGCGGATCGGACAGGTCGACCGCGCGCACCTCGGCGACCACCCCGTGCGCCTCGGCGAGTCGGATCGCGGTCTGTTCCAGGACGTCGCCGCGACGGGCGACGAGGATCAACGAGTGGCCGCGCCGGGCCAACTCGTCGGCGAGGGCGGCACCGATGCCGGACGAGGCGCCCGTGACCACGGCGCGGGCAGACGGAGACGGGGCGGGTACCGGCATGGGCTGATGGTAGCGACCGCCCCGTCCGTCCGGCGTGTCCCGATCACTGAATGCGCGCGGCCACCTCGGTGCCCTGCCGTATCGCCCGCTTGGCGTCGAGTTCGGCGGCCACGTCGGCACCGCCGATCACGTGGGTGGTGATACCGGCCAGGGTCAGCGGATCCACCAGGTCGCGCACGGATTCCTGTCCCGCACACACCACGATGTTGTCCACCTCGAGCACCCGCGGAGCGCGGTCGTCGTCGAAGCGCAGGTGTAGGCCGGCGTCGTCGATGCGGTCGTAGATGGCGCCGGAGATCTGCTCCACGCCCTTCATCTTGACCGTGGCGCGATGGACCCAGCCGGACGTCTTGCCCAACGAGCGACCCTGCCCGCCGGATTTGCGCTGCACCAGGTAGACCTGGCGCGCGGGTGGCGTCGGCCGAGGCTTGGTGAGGAAGCCGCGGACCGAGAGGTCGTCGGTGACGCCCCACTCCTGTTCCCACTCCTTGATGTGCAGGGTGGGGGAGTCGTCGACGGTGAGGAACTCGGTGATGTCGAAGCCGATACCCCCGGCGCCGATGACGGCGACCTTGTCCCCGATCTCTCGGTGACCCAGTACGGCCTCGGCGTACGACATCACCGACGGGTGGTCGATGCCGGAGATCTCCGGGGTGCGGGGGACCACACCTGTCGCCACGATGACCTCGTCGAAATTGCGGGAGACGATCTCGTCGCCACCGACCCTGCAACCGAGATGCACGGTGACCGAGTTGATCTCGAGCTGACGGGTGAAGTACCTGATGCTCTCGCTGAACTCCTCCTTACCCGGGATCCGCGCGGCGATGGCGAACTGTCCACCGATCGCGTCGCCCGCCTCGAACAACTCCACGCGGTGGCCACGCTGGGCCGCGGACACCGCGGCGGAGAGCCCCGCCGGTCCGGCCCCGATGACCGCGACGTGTTTGGCGAGGCGGGTGGCCCCGAGGGTCAGCACGGTCTCGCGGCCGGCGCGCGGATTGAGCAGGCACGACACCTTCTTGCCGACGAAGGCGTGGTCGAGGCAGGCCTGGTTGCAGCCGATGCAGGTGTTGATCTCGTCGGCGCGTCCGCCTCTGGCCTTGTTCGCGAACTCCGGATCGGCCAGCAGGGGTCGGGCCATCGAGACGGCGTCGACGCGGCCGCGTTCCAGGATCTCTTCGGCGACCTCGGGGGTGTTGATGCGGTTGGACGCGATCAACGGGATGGACACCTCGTCGCGCAGGCGTTCGGTGAAACCGACGAAGGCCGCGCGCGGCACCGAGGTGACGATGGTGGGGATCTTGGCCTCGTGCCAACCGATGTCGGTGTTGATCGCGTCGATGCCCGCCTCTTCGAGTTTCGCTGCCAATCGGGCGATCTCGTCCCAGGTCTGGCCACCTTCGACGAAGTCGGCGATGGACTGACGCATGATGACCATGTAGTCGCGGGGCACCTGTTCGCGGATCTCGCGGACGATCTCGACGACGATGCGTTGTCGGCGATCGGTGTCGCCGCCCCACGCGTCGTTGCGATTGTTGGTTCGTGGGCAGAGGAATTCGTTGATCAGGTAGCCCTCGCCACCCATGATCTCGATCCCGTCGTAACCGGCCTTGCGGGCGAGTTTCGCGGCACGACCGAATGATCGGATGACGTGTCGGATCATGAAGTCGTTCATCTTGATCGGTTGGAACGGGTGGATCGGTGACTTCTCCCAACCGGGCGCTACCTTGAACGGAGTGTAACCGTAACGGCCCGAATGGATCACCTGCATCGCGATCTTTCCGCCCTCGCGGTGGACGGCGTCGGTGAGCACCTTGTGCCGTCGTACGTCGATACCGTTGGTGAGCTTGCCCGCGAACGGTAGCAGCAAGCCGGTTCGGGTGGGTGCGACTCCGCCGGTGATGATGAGGCCCACTCCGCCACGCGCGCGTTCGGCGTAGTACGCGGCCAGCTTGGGGGTGTCCCACAAGCGGTCCTCGAGGCCGGTGTGCATGGAACCCATGACGATCCGGTTGGCGAGGGTCGTGCCGCCGATGGTCAACGGCCGGAACAGTTTCGGATAGTGTTCGCTCACGATGTGGGCCTTCCTGCAGACGCCGGGCTGGGCGTGTTGTCGTCGTTCGACGGGGCTGATGGATGATCGGGTGGGGTGCTCAGCTCTCGCTGGAGACCCTCGATCACCTCGTCGCACCAATCCAGGAGTCCCTCTTCCATACGGATGCCGCCGCGCAGTACCAGGTACTGATGCAGCCGGCGTCCGGTCAGAGCATCCGGATCGGGGTAATCGTGGCGGGCGAACTCGCGGTAGGTACGTAGCCGGATCACGTGCAGACTCCGGTGTTCGCGGAGCTGGGCGAGGAGGCCCGGGACGTCGCCGTGCTCGGCGGCGCGGATCTTCACGCTGATGTCGTCGCGCAGGGGAGCCAGCGGCGTCGGTTCGGCAATCCAACGCCGCAACGAGTCACGCCCGGCATCGGAGAGCGTGTAGACCTTCTTGTCCGGGCGACCGTCCTGGACGACTGAGGTGAACTCGACGAGCCCGTCGACGTGCAGCTTCTTGAGCGTCCGGTAGATCTGCTGGTGCGTGGCCGACCAGAAGTGTCCGATGGAACGCTCGAACTGTCTACCGATCTCGTACCCGGTCCCGGGCCGTTCGGCCAACGACGCCATGATCGCGTGGTCGAGTGCCATATGCGCACGATAGCTGTGCACCATGGTGGTGTGCAACAAGTTGCATATGGCTTGACCGTGAGACGGGGCGGCGGCGCTCAGGCACCCACCCGATGGTGCTCCACCACCCGCACCTGGCCCGCTCGTTCGCAGACCGCGTAGCCGTGATTGCGCGAGAAGATCTCCCACGAGGGCACCGATCGCGCGATCACCTCGATCGACGACCCGTCGGAGAATCGCAGCCGAAGGTCGCCGCGATCGTCGACATCGGCGTCGTCGCACAGACTGCCGGGCATGGTGAACAACGGACGCTGCTGGTCGATGACGTGGGCGGGTGAGATGGGGAACGTGTCGACCGTGCCGTCGTCGCCGGCGGGCGTGCTCAGCACACACCGTGTCCGGATGACCAACTCGATGCGATCGCGGGTGAAGAAGGTCAATCCTTCGGTGAAGGACACCACCGCGATCCGGTGGTCGTGAATCCACAGCTTCATTGAGGCACCTCGCGTACGACACTGGCGTGTCCTACATCACAGAATGACTGTCATGTCCGTTCCTGGCAAGGTCTGGCGGGCCTCGACGGTCGATGTCGGCGGAGTCGCCGTGGGCCGGTCGATATACTCACCACCGTCGATCGGGTGGTTCGGACCACCCCGGCGGGCCTCCGTAGCTCAGTTGGATAGAGCACATGACTTCTAATCTTGTGGTCGCAGGTTCGAGTCCTGCCGGGGGCACCGAGAACGTCCGGGGTGGACGGAGCGCCGTCGGACCCGGCCTAGAGTTGGAGCCATGACCCAACTGTCCGAGGCCCGCCGTGCGGGTTCGGCGGCATCGGGTGCCATCGTCTGGGTTGTGGCGTGGACCTCGGCCATCGTCGCGGTCCTCGTCACCATGGCGTCGGCCGCCGACGCGCTGCAGCTGACCGGCATCCCCGATCCGGGCGCGGTGACCACCTACGGCCTGCCCGCATTGCAGACGCTCGGTGAGGTCGCCGCCGCCATCACCATCGGCGCCGCCGCCTTTGCCGCCTTCTTCACCCCGCCGCAGTCCGACGGCACACTGGACGTGGGGGGATATCGGGCCATCCGGTTGGCCGCGTCCGCGGCGGTCGCCTGGGCGGTGTGTGCGGTGTTGTTGATCCCGCTGTCGCTGTCGCAGGTGTCCGGTCAGCCGTTGTCCGACAGCCTGAGCCCGGCGAAGTGGGGCGATGCGCTGTCGCAGGTCGCGGACGCGCGTTCGTGGTTGTGGACGGCCACCTTCGCGTTGGTCGCGGCGGTGATGGCGAGGATGACCCTGCACTGGGGGTGGACCGTCCCGGTGCTCGGCGCGGGTGTTCTCAGCCTGTTCCCGCTGGCGTTGGCCGGTCACTCGTCGGCGGGCGGGAACCACGACCTCGCCACCAACAGCCTGATCCTGCACGTGGTCGCGGCCTCGGTGTGGATGGGTGGACTGATCGTCGTGCTGCTGTACGGGCGGACGCGGCAGGTGGACACAGCGCTTGCGGTGCGCCGGTTCTCGCGCGTGGCGTTCTGGTGCATCGCCGTGGTCGGCCTCAGCGGCGTCGTCAACGCCCTGGTCCGTGTCCACCTCGATCAGCTGTTCACCACCACCTACGGCCGGTTGGTGCTTCTCAAGGTGCTCGCGCTGGCGGTGCTGGGTGGACTGGGCGCCGTCCACCGGCGAACGTCGGTGACCGCGCTGACGCGCGATGCGTCCGACGTCGCACCCTTCATCCGTTTCGCGACGGTGGAGGTGGTGGTGTTCGCCGCGACCTTCGGGCTGGCCGTCGGGCTGTCGCGTACACCTCCGCCGCCGACCACCGGCGGTGCGGAGCTGTCGGTGCCGGAGGTGGAACTCGGCTACCGGATCGACCACCCGCCGACGTTGTCACGGCTGGTCGGGGACTGGCGATTCGACCTCATCTACGGGACCGCGGCCGTGCTCCTCGCGGCGGTCTATCTGCGGGGGGTGCTACGCCTGCGGCGTCGCGGCGACCACTGGCCGCTGGGTCGTACGGTGGCCTTCCTCCTGGGTTGTCTGCTGCTGCTGACGGCCACCTCGTCGGGGCTCGGGCGCTACGCGCCGGCGATGTTCAGCATGCACATGATCGCGCACATGTTGCTGTCGATGATGGTGCCGATCCTGCTTGTCCTGGGCGCGCCGATCACGCTGGCCCTGCGCGCCCTGCCCGCGGCGGGACGTGACGGTCCGCCGGGGCCGCGGGAGTGGATCGTCGCCGCGGTGCACAGTCCCGTCGCACGATTCCTCACCCACCCGCTGGTTGCGTCGGCCCTGTTCGTGGGCAGTTTCTACGTGCTCTACCTCGGCGGCGTCTTCGGCGGTGTGGTGACGTACCACGCCGCGCACCTGGCGATGAACCTGCATTTCCTGGTGACCGGCTACCTCTTCTACTGGGTGGTGATCGGGATCGACCCGGCGCCGCGGAAGGTGGCACCTGTGGTCAAGGTCGCCATGGTGTTCGGCTCGCTCCCGTTCCACGCGTTCTTCGGTGTGACCCTGATGAGCATGTCCACGGTGATCGCCGACGGGTACTACCGCACCCTGCATCTGCCGTGGTCGATCGACCTGCTCTCCGATCAGCGCACCGGCGGGGGGATCGCATGGGCGGCAGGGGAGGTCCCCCTGGTGGTGGTGCTGCTCGCGTTACTGGTCCAGTGGACACGTCAGGATCGGCGGCAGGCGCGACAGTTCGACCGCCGGGCGTCTCGCGACGACGACTCCGACCTGGCACGTTACAACGCCATGCTGGCGCGGCTGTCCGGCCGTCAGGAGCCGTCCCGGCCGGCGGATGTCACCGGCGTCGAGGGCGGACCGCACCGCACCGATCAGCACGACGCACCCGCCTGACGACTCTCGTGATCCACAGGTCCTTCCGTTCTCCACAGATCGCGCGCGACGTCCGCCTGCGCGCGTTTCCGCGGAGATGCTCGGTGGTGTGACCGCACACCGTGGTCGCACCGTCGAGGAGACAGCGAGGGCATCAGATGTACGAGACCTACACCACGGTGATCGGGACCGTCGTATCGGAACCGCGCCGCAGGCGTACCCAGGCAGGCGAGGAGGTCATCTCGTTCCGGATGGCCTGCAACTCCCGGCGCCAGGACCGGCAGTCGGGCGAATGGAACGACGGCCCCACGCTCTACCTGACCGTGAGCTGCTGGCGTCGGCTGCTCGCCGGGGTCAGCGGGGTGGTGCAGAAGGGTCGCCCGGTGATCGCGCACGGACAGATCAAGACCAACGAGTACACCACCGGTGAGGGCGAACGCCGTGCCGACCTGGAGATGACGGCGTCGGCTGTCGGCCTGGACCTCTCGCGGTGCACGGTCGGCGACGCGGGGTCTCGGCAGGTGGTCGACGTCGTCGCCGAGCAGGAGCCGACCGAGGAGGTGACCGGGACGCGTGGCGACACCGTCGCCGCCGGTCCGGGGGAGAAGGCCGCCTGAGCGGGGTATGTCGGGAGGAGCCCGTCAGGTGCCCGGCGCATGCCGTACCGGGCACCGGGCTGGGTAGGCTGGGCAACCGGAAGTGGCGGTGGCGCGAGGGCGCCTGCCGCGCCGTGAAGAACGCGTAGCAGCGCAGCTCGAGGTGAGCGCAGCCGCGTCACGGAGCAGATCAGCGAGGAGGCCTGGCGTGTCAGAGTTCATCTACACCATGAAGAAGGTGCGTAAGGCGCACGGCGACAAAGTGATACTGGACGACGTCACCATGTCGTTCTACCCGGGCGCGAAGATCGGCGTGGTGGGCCCGAACGGTGCGGGTAAGTCGTCGATCCTGAAGATCATGGCGGGTATCGATCAGCCGTCCAACGGCGAGGCCTTCCTCGACCCGGACGCCACGGTGGGCATCCTCATGCAGGAACCGCAGCTCGACGAGGCCAAGACGGTGCGACAGAACGTCGAGGAGGGGATGGGCCAGGTCAAACGCGACCTGGACCGGTTCAACGAGATCGCCGAGCTACTGGCCACCGACTACTCCGACGAGCTGATGGAGGAGATGGGTCAGCTGCAGGAGTCTCTCGACCACGCCGACGCGTGGGACCTCGACTCGCAGCTGGAGCAGGCGATGGACGCGTTGCGCTGTCCGCCTGCCGACGAGCCCGTGACACACCTCTCGGGTGGTGAGCGGCGCCGTGTTGCCCTGTGCAAGCTGCTGCTGTCCAAGCCGGATCTGCTGCTGCTCGACGAGCCGACCAACCACCTCGACGCCGAGAGCGTGCTGTGGCTCGAGCAGTTCCTCGCCGACTACCCGGGTGCGGTGCTGGCCGTCACCCACGACCGTTACTTCCTCGACCACGTCGCCGGCTGGATCTGCGAGGTCGACCGCGGCAAGCTGCACCCCTACGAGGGCAACTACTCCACTTATCTGGAGAAGAAGGCCGAGCGCCTGGAGGTGCAGGGCAAGAAGGACCAGAAGCTGCAGCGGCGTCTCAAGGAGGAGTTGGCCTGGGTTCGATCAGGCTCCAAGGCCCGGCAGACCAAGAACAAGGCACGCCTCGGCCGTTACGAGGAGATGGCCGCCGAGGCCGACAAGATGCGCAAGCTCGACTTCGAGGAGATCCAGATCCCCACGCCGCCACGGCTGGGCGACGTGGTGGTCGACGTCAAGAATCTCGACAAGGGCTTCGACGGCAGAGTGCTCATCAAGGACCTGTCGTTCACCCTGCCGCGCAACGGCATCGTCGGCGTCATCGGTCCCAACGGCGTCGGTAAGACCACCCTGTTCAAGACCATCGTCGGCCTCGAGGATCCGGATTCGGGCAGCGTGAAGATCGGTGACACGGTCAAGCTCAGCTACGTCGACCAGAATCGCGCGAACATCGATCCCAAGAAGAACGTGTGGGAGGTCGTGTCCGACGGTCTCGACTACATCGAGGTCGGTCAGAACGAGATGCCGTCGCGCGCCTACGTCAGCGCCTTCGGTTTCAAGGGACCGGACCAACAGAAGCGCGCCGAGGTGCTCTCCGGCGGCGAACGCAACCGGCTGAATCTGGCGCTGACCCTCAAAGAGGGCGGCAACCTCATCCTGCTCGACGAACCGACCAACGACCTCGACGTCGAGACGCTGGGTTCGCTGGAGAACGCGCTGGAGAAGTTCCCCGGATGCGCCGTGGTCATCTCCCACGACCGCTGGTTCCTCGACCGTACGTGCACCCACATCCTCGCGTGGGAGGGGAACATCGACGAGGGGCAGTGGTTCTGGTTCGAGGGCAACTTCGAGGCCTACGAGGCCAACAAGATCCAGCGCCTGGGGGCCGACGCGGCTCGCCCGCACGCCGTCACCCACCGCAAACTGACCCGCGACTGACGCTCGCGGCAGACATCCGGTGACGGGTGGTGCGGATCACTACCATGCCAAGCATGCCCCCGGGGAGACGCTCCGGCGGTCGTCCCCGACTGGAGTGATGCCACGATGACACCCCGCCCGCGCCAGGACGACAGCGACGGGGCTGTTGTCGACATCGCGGAAACCCTTCTGTCGCAAGCGATGGGTCCGTACTTTCCCGAACGGGTGACGGCGGATGACGCCGTCGGGGGGATCGACAGGGCGCAGGTGTCACACCACCTGTCGGTGGCGGCGCAGCGATCGCCCGGTGAGGTACTCGTGGAGGTGCGCGCCGCGGCCCGCGGGTCGATCACCGTCACCACCGTCACCGATGACATGCCCCGCCTCGTCGAGGGTGTCTCCTCGGCGCTGGGACGCCTCGGGTTGTCCGTCTGGCGCATCGATCATCCGGTGCTGTCCGTGTGGCGCGATGCGGCGGGCCAGCTGCTGGCGATCGGCACACCGGACTCGGCCGACAATGGAGAGCCCGGTGAGCGCATCGCCGAGTCGTGGATCCATGTCGAGGCTCAGCCGATCCGGCCGGGGTCGGTCGACGCGCCGGCCGTACGCGACAGGGTTGCGGAGGTCATCGGACGGGTCGTCGACGTCCACCGTGACCACCGCGCGATGACCGAACGGCTGCGTACTGTCGCCGACCGATGTGGTGCCGACGCCGGGCAGTACCCGGCACTGCTGCGGTGGATGGCGGGCGGGATGTTCGCGCCCATCGGGTGGTACACGGTCGATCAGATCACCGGTGCGCCCGAGGCTGCCGGGCAAGGAGTCTGGCGGTCGCCGGACTTCCCGCGACCCGACCGCGATGCGGTGGTCACCGCCGAACAGCCCCTGATCCGGCGGATCCATTTCCCGACCGCCATCCTGCGCACCGACTACCCCACCCTGCTGCAGGTTGCCGAGGTCGACGACACCGGTGCTCCCGTCCGTGAGCATGTGTTCATCGGTGTGCTCACTCCCACGGCGTTGCACGAGAACGTGCTGGAGATCCCGGTGGTGCGGGAGCGGGTCGCCGACGCGCTGGCCGTCGCGGGTGCCGACATCGACTCGTACTCGGGCCAGGCCATGCTCGAACTGTTGCAGGGGTATCCGCTGTCCGAGATCTTCGCCAGTGACGCCGGGCAACTCGCGGCGAACCTGCGGTCGGTGCTCGACGCCGTACCCGGCGGTCGACTCCGGGTGTTCCTGCGGTCGGACCCGCATGCGGAGACGCTGTCCGCGCTGATCTACCTGCCTCGCGACAAGTACAACACCCGCACCCGCCAGCAGATGCAGACGCTGCTCCGCGACGAATTCGGCTCCGAGGACATCGAATACACGGTGCGGGTGTCGGTGGCCGCGCACGCGCTGCTGCATCTGCTGATGCGGGTGCCTGCCGCGACCGGGGATGACATCGCCCCCGAGGTGCAGCGACGACTACAGGACGCACTGGTCGCCGCGAGCCGTGGCTGGGACGACGGATTGCGCGAACTCGTCGACGCCGGCGTCCAGGCCGGGTCCACATCGGCACCGGTGGGCCCGGAGACCATCGGCCACTACATCCGGAGCCTCGGCGACGGATACAAGGAGGAGCGCGACCCCGCTGCCGCACTCGCCGACATCACCCGGTTGGCCACCCTGGCGCCGGGTGACTTCTCGGTCGACCTGCGACGCGTGGACGACGTGTGGCGGTTCGGCCTGTACCTGTGCGGTCGGTCGGCAACCCTGACCGACGTCTTACCCGTGTTACAGAGCCTGGGTGTCGACGTACTCGACGAACGACCGTTCGAGGTCACCCGACCGGACGGCGAACGTTGTCGGATCTACGAATTCGGGTTGTCGCCGACATCGGGAATGGTGATCCACGACGGTCCGGCCCAGCCCGGCGCGGGCGCCGTCGAAACACGGGTCACCGAGGCGTTCTCGGCGGTCTGGCGCGGTCACGCGGCGGTGGACAGTTTCAACGAACTGGTCTTGCGCTGTGGTCTGGACTGGCGGCAGGCCGCGATGCTGCGCAGCTACGCCCGCTACCTGCGGCAGTGCGGCTTCGCCTACAGCGCATCCCACGTCGCCTCGGTCCTCGGCGCGCATGCCGACATCTGCCGGGGACTGGTGGAGTTGTTCTTCGGGTCCTTCGACCCGGACGGTGCCGACGAGGACCGGCGGCAGGGCGTGGTCGCCGATCTCGACGAGATGGTCGGTGACATCGTCAGCCTCGACGCCGACCGCATCGTGTCGGCGTTCGTGGCCATGATCGGGGCGACGGTGCGTACCAATTTCTTCGTCACCGATCCCGACGATGGCGGCCACCGCCCGGTGCTGTCGTTCAAGTTGCGGCCGCGCGACATCCCGCAGACCCCGCAACCGCGACCGCTGTACGAGATCTTCGTGTACTCACCGAGGATCGAGGGGGTACACCTGCGTTTCGGCTCGGTGGCCCGTGGTGGACTGCGGTGGTCGGATCGCCGCGACGACTACCGCACGGAGATCCTGGGTCTGGTCAAGGCCCAGGCGGTGAAGAACGCGGTCATCGTGCCGGTGGGTGCGAAGGGCGGATTCGTCGTCAAGCGACCACCGGCAGCGACCGGTGACCCAGCCGTCGACCGTGATGCCTTCCGACAGGAGGGGATCGCCTGCTACCGGCGCTTCATCGGCGGCCTGCTCGACATCACCGACAACCTGGACCGCTCCACCGGTGAGGTGTTGCCTGCGCGGTCGGTGGTGCGTCGGGACGGAGACGACACCTACCTGGTGGTGGCCGCCGACAAGGGCACCGCGACCTTCTCCGACATCGCCAACGACGTCGCCGCGGGGTACGACTTCTGGCTCGGAGATGCCTTCGCCTCCGGCGGCTCGGCCGGATACGACCACAAGGTCATGGGTATCACCGCGCGCGGTGCGTGGGAAGCGGTGCGCCGCCACTTCCGCGAGATGGGTGTCGACACGCAGAGCGAGGACTTCGCCGTCGTCGGTGTCGGTGACATGAGCGGTGACGTCTTCGGCAACGGCATGTTGCTCAGCAAGCACATCCGGTTGGTCGCGGCCTTCGACCACCGGCACGTGTTCATCGACCCCGATCCGGACGCGGCGACCTCGTATGTGGAGCGCCGACGTCTCTTCGACCTGCCGCGGTCGTCCTGGGCCGATTACGACCCGGCCCTGATCAGCACGGGCGGCGGCGTGTGGTCGCGGGACCTGAAGTCCATCCCGATCAGTGCCCAGATCCGTGCCGCCCTCGGACTCGATGACGGTGTGACCGCCCTGTCGCCACCGGATCTCATGCGGGCCATCCTGACCGCTCCGGTGGACCTGCTCTGGAACGGTGGCATCGGTACCTACGTCAAGGCGTCCGGTGAGAGCAACGACGACGTCGGGGACAAGGCGAACGACGCCATTCGGGTCAACGGAGACCAGGTGCGCGCCAAGGTGATCGGGGAGGGAGGCAACCTCGGGGTGACCGCTCGGGGTCGCATCGAGTTCGACCTGTCCGGCGGCCGGGTGAACACCGACGCGATGGACAACTCGGCCGGTGTCGACTGCTCCGACCACGAGGTGAACATCAAGATCTTGCTGGACGCGCAGGTGTCGTCGGGCGCTCTCGCGGCGGCCGACCGCAATCCGCTGCTCGAGTCGATGACCGACGAGGTCGGTGACCTGGTGTTGGCGGACAACATCTCGCAGAACGCCGAACTCGGGCTGGCCCGTGCGGGTGCCGGACAGTCGGTGGACGTACACGTGCGACTGCTGCGCGAGCTGGCGGGCACCTACGGTGTCGACCTCGAGCTGGAGGCCCTCCCGACGGTCGCCGCCCTACGGAAGCGGGTGGCCGCCAGTGACTCGTCACGACCGTCGGGCCTCACCTCGCCGGAGTTGGCCACGGTGCTCGCGCACGTGAAGCTGGGGTTGAAGAGCGACCTGTTGTCCACCGAACTCCCCGATGGCGAGGTCTTCGGCCCCCGACTACACGCCTATTTCCCCCTGCCGCTGCGCGAACGGTTTGCCGAGGGCATCGCCGAACACCGACTGCGTAGGCAGATCGTGACCACTTCGCTGGTCAACGATGTCGTGGACAAGGCGGGGATCACCCATGCGTTCCGACTGGCCGAGGGCGCGATGTGTTCGCCCATCGATGTGGTGCGGGCGTATGTGGTGGTCAGCACCGTGTTCGCACTCGACGACCTGTGGGCGCGTATCGAGGCAGTCGACGGTGGGGTGGTCGCGATCGACGAGATGATGACGTACACGCGTCGGTTGCTGTTCCGGGCGTCCCGGTGGATGTTGGCCAACCGTCCGCAACCGCTGCCCATCGCGGCGGAGATCACCCGCTACGCGCGCCGGGTGCAGGACCTGTCGCCGCGAGTACCGGGCTGGTTGGGGCCAGGGTCGCGGGCCGACGTCGCGACCCGTGTCGACGCATGGGTGGCCGACGGGGTCGACGAGTCACTCGCCGCCGACGCCGGTGTCAGCCTGCACCGGTTCTGCCTGCTCGACATCATCGACGCCGCGGAGATCGCCGACCGCGACGAGATCGAGGTGGGCGAACTGTATTTCACGGTGCTCGACGACCTGGGCGTGGAGGGTCTGCTGACGGCGGTGTCACGACTGGACCGCGGCGACCGGTGGCATGCGTTGGCTCGTCTGGCCCTGCGGGACGACCTGCACGCGGTGGTGCGATCGCTGTGCCTGCAGATCATGGAGGTCGGTGAGCCGGGGGAGAGTCCGCGGCAGCAGATCTCCGAATGGCAGACCCATCACGCTTCGCGGTTGGCACGGGTGCGTGCGGTTCTCGACGACATCGCCGAGACCGGGGACTACGACCTGGCCACCCTGTCGGTGGCGGCACGGCAACTGCGCAGCGTGATCCGGTGATGTGGCCGCGGTGAGACGGTGAACGGGACGGCCGAACGCGCGATCCGATTGCCGACGGTCCCCGCCCGCAACGACGCCGCCGCGTTCGTGGCCCGCGCCCACCGGCTCGACGACACGGCCGTCGTCCGGGTTCGCTCGCGCGGCGTGGAGGCGATCGAGTTGTGGGTCAACAACGGGTTCGACGTGCTGGCCGTGCGGGTGGTGCCGGGACAGGTGATCGGCGGAGGCGACATCATCGCCGATTGTTCGATGCTGCTGGCCGCGATCCGTGCGGCGCAGCAGGTCTCAGCGGTCACCATCGACCCCGGTTTCGGGATCGACAGTGCGTGGCGCGGTGCGCTGCCACCCGTCGACGGCTGGCATCACGTCGATGACGTCCCCGCGCGGACCGTGGTGCGGCTCGCGCAGGAGGGGGCCGAAGTCGCGAGGAACCAGGGCAGCGCTCACGGCCCGGCGACGTCGCTGCTGGACCAACACGTCGTCGAGGTCACCGGGACGGACCCCGACGGTCGGGACGAGACCGTCGCGATCACCATGCGTGCCATCTTCGCTCTGACCTCGATGGGGTTCCTGCGTCGTGCCGACGGTGGGGAGGTCGTCGAGAGCACCGATCCGGCGGACATCGACGATCGCGAACCGGTACGGATCCGCGCCAACCGCGTGTGGACGCGGGTCGACGCCCGGTACGGGTCGGTGTGTCTGCGTCGAGGGCAGTCGTTCTCGCTCACCGTCGTGCCCGGCGCGGACTGACCCGGTCGCCTGCTCAGTCCGGGATCAGCCAGGCCGCCGCGTTGGGGGCGAGCTTGCCGTCCTGCAGAGGGGCGCTGCACAGCAGCAGCTCTCCGGGTGGGAACCCCACCGGGGTGTCGGTGGTGTTCAGTGCGCACACCGCGTGACCCTCGGAGCGTCGAAAGGCCAGACACCCCTCCGGCGCGCCGTACCACTCCACGCCGCGACCGGAGAACTCCGGACGCGTCTTGCGCATCTCGATGGCCTCCCGGTACAGCGACAGCGTGGAGTGCACGTTCTCGAGTTGGCCTTCGGCGGTGCGGTCGGCCCACTCCGGCGGGATCGGCAGCCAGGTACGCGGGTTGGTGGAGAATCCGAACGGTGGTCGGTTGCCCTCCCACGGCAGCGGTACCCGACACCCGTCACGACCGCGTTCGGTGTGACCGGAACGCTCCCAGGTGGGGTCTTGGAGCACCTCGTCGGGGAGGTCCACGTTGGGCAATCCGAGTTCGGCACCGTTGTAGACGAACGAGGTGCCCGGCAACGCCAGCTCGACCAGGATCATCGCCTTGGCCCGTTCCAGCCCTGCCCCTGGTCCGACCCCGTCGGCATACCGGGTGACCTCGCGCTCGACATCGTGATTGGACAGCGTCCACGTCGGTGTCCCGCCCACGAGGTCGACGGCGTTGATCGACTCCTCGATGGCTTCACGGATCTCGACGGCGTCGAATGCGGTCTTGACCAGCCGGAAATTGAACCCGAGGTGCAGTTCGTCCGGCCGCAGGTACTCGGCGAAGGCGTCGTTGCTCTCCACCCACAGTTCGCCGACCGTCATCGCCTCGGGGTACTCGTCCATCACGGTGCGGATACGACGGTGGATGGCGTGCACCCCGGGATTGTTGAATCGGGGATCACCGTCTCGGTTGACCAGCAGCTGCACCTCCGAGACGTCCATGTCCGGCAGGTCGGACGGTTTCACCATCCCGTGGGCGACGTCGATGCGGAACCCGTCGACACCGCGGTCCAACCAGAAGCGCAGAGTCTTCTCCAGATCCTCGAAGACCTCCGGATTCTCCCAGTTCAGGTCCGGCTGCTCGGGCGCGAACAGATGCAGATACCACTGTCCGGGGGAACCGTCGGCCTCCGTGACCCGGTGCCAGGCCGGTCCGCCGAACACGCTGGGCCAGTTGTTCGGCGGCAGCTCGCCGTGGTCACCGCGGCCGTCGCGGAAGATGTAGCGCGCTCGTTCCGGGCTGCCCGGCGCCGAGTTCAGCGCCTCCACGAACCATGGGTGCTGGTCACTGGTGTGATTCGGGACGAGGTCCATGGTGACCTTCATCCCACGTTCGTGCGCGGCTACCAGCAGCGCGTCCATCGCCGCGAGACTGCCGAACAGCGGGTCGATGTCGCGAGGATCGGACACGTCGTATCCGTGGTCGGCCATCGGAGAGCGCATCACGGGGCTCAGCCACAGGGCGTCGATCCCGAGGAGCTCCAGGTAACCCAGCTTCTCGGCGACGCCGCGCAGGTCGCCGACCCCGTCACCGTTGCCGTCGGCGAACGAGCGGGGGTAGATCTGGTAGAAGATCGCGTCCTGCCACCACTTCAGCGGGGCCGCGACATCGTTCGCGGGCACAGGGCTGCCACGCAGGTCTGCGCCATCGGCGGTTGGCTCGTCGTTCACTGTTCGTATTGTGCCGGAGATGTCGACCCCCCGGCCACCGGGTCGTTGGTGGTCGGAGCCGCCCGACGCCTCAGAGTGGCGAGTTCACCATCGACTGCGCCGCCATCTCCATGTACTCGGTCAGGGCTCGCCGGTGGGCGTCGTCGAGGCGATCCGGGCCGATGGAAGCTATCGCCGTGGTCATGCATCGCAACCAGGCGTCACGTTCGATGGGCCCGATCGTGAACGGGTGGTGCCGCATGCGCAGCCGTGGATGACCGCGTTCGTCGGAGTAGGTACGCGGCCCGCCCCAGTACTGCTCGAGGAACATGCGCAGACGGCGCTCGGCGGGCCCGAGATCCTCCTCGGGGTAAAGGGGGCGCAGGATGTCGTCGGCAGCGACCTCGCGATAGAAGCGGGCGGTGAGGTCGTGGAAGGTGGCCTCGCCGCCGACCGCCTCGTAGAAGGTCTGCGTTGAGTCGTTCACAAACCCCATTCTGGACCATCCCTGGCCACCCGTCGGTGACCCTCCCGGGCCACCGCGTCACGGATTGTTCACACGATCCCCCCGGTGTCGTCGGCATATAGGCGTGCATGAGCAGGTGTTCCGTGGTCAACTGAGGCGTTGCCACCGGGAGGTACGATGACGCGAGCAAAGTCGCATCGGACGCATCACGACCGGGTCCACGACGTGACCCATCAGGTGACCGAACTGGTCCCACGCGCGGTGGATCCGTCGCGCAACACCTGGGGCAAACATCGTGTGTTGCTGCTCAACGCCACCTACGAACCGCTGACGGCGATCTCGATTCGTCGGGCGGTGGTGTTGGTGCTGCGGGAGCGCGCCGATGTCGTGCACGCCGAGGCGGGTGCGTCGAGCATCCATTCCGCCGACCTGTCCATGCCGATCCCATCGGTGATCCGGTTGCGTACCTACGTCCGGGTGCCGTACCGGGCGGTGATCCCGATGACCCGCTCGGCACTGATGCACCGCGACCGGTTCCGCTGTGGGTACTGCGGCGGCAAGGCCAACACCATCGACCACGTGGTGCCGCGCAGTCGCGGCGGCAGTCACAGCTGGGAGAACTGCGTCGCCTGCTGCGCCGGCTGCAACCACCGCAAGGCCGATCACCTGCTCAGCGAACTGGGATGGACGCTGCGCACGCCGCTGACCGCTCCCAAGGGTCGACACTGGCGGTTGCTGGCGACGGTGAAGGACATCGACCCGAGTTGGTCGCAGTACATCGACGTCGGCGCGGCGTGAGGCCTGACCGAGACCGGCGCCCGCACTTCGGATAGATTCGTCGCGAGAGAAGTCCGCTGCGGCGAAGGGTGTGCGATGGAAGACGTGATCCTCTGGGTCGGTATCGTGGTGGTGATCCTCACCGTGCTGTCCGTGCTGCTGGCCGTCGGTGCGATGGCCGTGGGGGGCAAGTCCCGCTACCGGGCGACCACGACCTACCGGCTGAGCGAGAAATGGGATCACAAGCCGCTCCTGTTCAGCGCCACCGACATCGAGCCGGTTGCGGCGCCGTCGCACGGGGCACACGGCACCGACGATCTGATCGGGGGTTCGGCAAGTGGTAAGTGGTGAGGTCTCCAAGGAGTACGTCGAGGGTGAGTCGCAACAGTCCGGCGTGAAGGGTCACGCGATTCAGCGGCCGGATATCGGCGAGGGCAGCGACAAGCTGCCGGTAGGTGCTGTGGTGACCCCGAGTGGTCGCATCTCCGCTGCCACCTCGGCGGATTCGGTCTCGCAGAATCCGCCCTTCACCCGCCACGAGCTGGTTGCGCTGGACGAGACGCTGTCGGAGGCAACGGATCTGTCGCTGATCCGCTTCTCGGTGTACATCGGCGACCTGGGTGACGACGCCTCCGCCGGTGCGGCCGCGGTACTGCCCAAGGTGCCCGAGCCCGAACACGCCTGTCTGATCGCCGTCTCGCCGAACGCACACGAGGTGGTGGTGGTGTCGGGCCGTGCGGTGGCCGATCGCGTGAACGACCGGGTCGCGCAGCTCGGTGTCACCGCGGCGATCAGCGCCTTCCGCAGTGGTGAACTGATCGACGGGGTGATCTCCGCGATCCGCGTCATCGCCACGGCGGCGAAGCGAACCTGACGCTCGCGCGAAGCCTACGGCCCCGAGCGCCCGACGGGTCCCATCCGACGACAGAGCCGCCCCCGACCATCCGGTCGGGGGCGGCTTCCGTCCGTGACTCAGTCGCGGGCGTCGAACTCGCGGGCCCGCAGCGACCGCGCCACCGAGTCGCGACCCTCGGACACCAGTCGGCGCAGCGCCGGTGGGTGATCGCCGGCCAGGAACTCGTCGGCCAGGGCGATCGACTCGTCATCGATGGCCCAGCTGGGGTACAGGCCCACGACCACCGTCTGGGCGACCTCGCTGCTGCGTCGACGCCACACGTCGTCGATCTCCTCGAAGTACTTCCGCACGTACGGTGCCAGCAGTTCCTGCTGACCCGGGCGGACGAAACCGCCGATGATGGCCCGGGCCACGATGTTCGGCGTCGCGTCGTCCTCCACGGCCTTGGCCCACGCGTCGGCCTTGGCCTCGGCCAGCGGACGACTGGCCCGCGCGGCCGCGGCGAGTCGAGCACCGGCGGCGGTGTTGTCGCGGGCGGCCTCGGCGTCGATGATCGTGGTGGCGTCGGGCAGCGTGTCGATGACACCCGCGGTGGCCAGTGCCGTCACCAGCTTCCACCGCAGGTCGGTGTCCACGGTCAGACCCGCCAGCCCGTGCTCGGCGGGGTCGTCGCCGTCGACGATGCCCTGCACCACTGCGACCTCCCCGTCCGACAACTGGCCGCCGAGCAGCGTGTTCACGAACGCCAACTGGTGATCCGAACCGGACTCGGCCTCGCGGGCCAACTCCAACAGGCGCGCGCTGAACCCGGCTCGACCCGTCTCCGCGGCCCAGTCGGGGTCGGCGTAGGCGTTGATGGCGGTGGATGCCTGCATGAGCACCCGCTGCACCACACCGATCTCGGATTCCCCCGCGATACCGCGTTCCACCAGCGCGGCGAAGTCGCGGGCCCGCAGCTCGGCCTGTCGGGTCATCTCCCATGAGGCCGACCACACCAGGGTGCGGGGCATGGGCTCCGCGATGTCGGCGATGCGCTCGGTCGCCACCGTCAATGAATCGGGGTCCAGACGCACCGAGCAGTAGGTGAGGTCCTCGTCGTTGATCAGGATCAGCTGGCCGCGCGGAACCCCTACCAATTCATCGACCGCCGTCCGCTCACCCTCCACGTCCAACTCCACCCGCTTGGTACGGGTGAGGGCGCCGTCGGTGTCGTCGTATACCCCGACCACCAACCGGTGCACGCGGGTCTCACCCGCGCCCGGCGCCGCCCCTTCCTGGAGGATGTCGAAACGGGTGATGACGCCGTCACCGTCCACCTCGAAGTCCGGCCGCAGCACGTTGATGCCGGTGGTTCGCAGCCACTGACTGCCCCAGTCCGACAGGTCGCGGCCCGACGCCTTCTCCAGCGCCGACAACAGATCGGAGAACTCGGCGTTGTCGAACTGGTGCGCGGCGAAGTAGTCGCGGAGGCCGGCGAGGAAGTCCTCGAGTCCGACGTAGGCGACCAGCTGTTTGAGCACCGACGCCCCCTTGGCGTAGGTGATCCCGTCGAAGTTGACCTCCACCGCCGCGAGATCCGGGATGTCCGCGGCCACGGGGTGGGTGGTGGGAAGCTGGTCCTGCCGGTACGCCCAGGACTTCTCGACGTTGGCGAACGTGGTCCAGGCATTGGTGTATTCGGTTGCCTCCGACTGGCACAGGACCGAGGCGAACGTCGCGAACGACTCGTTGAGCCACAGGTCGTCCCACCAGCGCATTGTGACCAGATCGCCGAACCACATGTGGGCCATCTCGTGCAGCACGGTCTCGGCGCGACGCTCGTAGGTCGCCTTGGTCACCCGCGAACGGAAGACGTAGTCCTCCAGGAAGGTCACCGCACCGGCATTCTCCATCGCGCCCGCGTTGAACTCCGGGACGAACAGCTGGTCGTACTTCCCGAAGGCGTAGGGGACACTGAAATTCTCGTGATAGAAGGCGAAACCCTGTTTGGTCTCGGTGAAGAGTCGATCGGCGTCCATGAAATCCGCGAGCGAGGTGCGGCAATAGATGCCGAGGTCGATGGACCCGTGGTCGTCGGAGTAGGTGTCGGTCCACACGGCGTACGGTCCGGCGATCAACGCGACCAGGTAGGTGCTCAGCAACGGGGTGGTCGCGAAGGTGTGCACCCCGTTCTCCACGCTGACCGGTGCGCCGTTGGAGATGACCTTCCAGTCCTCGGGGGCGCGGACCACCACGTCGAACGTGGCCTTCAGATCGGGTTGGTCGAAGCAGGCGAACATCCGCTTGGCGTCGGCGGTCTCGAACTGTGAGTACAGGTACACCGAGTCATCGCTGGGATCGACGAAGCGGTGCAGTCCCTCGCCGGTGTGCGAATAGGCGCAGTCCGCGACGACCACCAGGGTGTTCTCGGCGGCCAGCCCGGTCAGCGGGATACCGGTGGACTCGTCGTAATCGGACAGGTCGACGTCGGTGCCGTTGAGTGTCGCGCTGATCACCGTCGGCGCGACGACGTCGACGAACGTGTCCGCACCTTCGGTGGCGGTGAACGTGATCGTTGCACTCGACCGGAAGGTGTCGACACCGGGATTGCCGGATCCGTCGGTGAGGTCGAGGTCGATGGCGTAGTTCTCGACCGCGACGATCCCGGCCCGCTCACGGGCCTGGTCGCGGGTCAGGTTGGGGGCGCTCACGATGGGCGTGCCTCTCTTTCGACGTGCGTTGACGGGAAGGCGATCGACGGGTCGGCAATCTGTGCTCGATGCCTCACCCTACTGGCCACGGCGGCCGGTCAGAGCCGATGATCGCAGGCCATCGGGATATACATGCGCCCCCGGGAATGCAACGGCCGTCACGATGGCTGAGGGTGGGGGACGGCAACGGCGGACACCGCCACCGACAGCAGCGCAGCACAGGAGGATGAGCATGACCGAGCAGGGGACGACACGCGACCGGGTGGACTTCTGGTACGACCCGCTGTGTCCGTGGTGTTGGATCACCTCGCGGTGGATCCTGGAGGTGGAGGAGGTCCGCGACATCGACGTGCACTTCCACCTCATGAGCCTGGCCGTACTGAACGAGGGCAGGGACATCCCCGACGACTACCGGCAGAAGTTGGCCGAGGCGTGGAAGCCGGTGCGCGTGATCGCGGCAGCGGTCGCCGAGCGGGGGGATGAGGTGCTCGCTCCCATCTACACCGCGATGGGCACCCGGATCCACAACAAGCAGATCAAGGACTTCGACGTCGTCATCGACGAGTCGCTCGCGGAGGTCGGTCTGCCTGCGGAGTTGGCCGAGGCCAAGGACTCCACCGACCACGACGACTACATTCGCCGGTCGCATCACGAGGGGATGGACAAGGTCGGCGACGACGTGGGCACCCCGACCATCCATATCAACGACACGGCCTTCTTCGGGCCGGTGTTGTCGCGTATTCCTCGCGGTGAGACCGCCGGCGACGTCTGGGACGGTGCGGTGAAACTGGCGAGCTACCCGCACTTCTTCGAGCTCAAGCGCAGCCGTCACGAGGACCCGCAGTTCGACTGAGGCCGGTGGTTCACCACCCCGTGGGGAGTTGCCTGTCGTCGACGGTCGGCACCTGATGTGGCGGAGGCGGTGGCGGCGCGACCCGAGTCGCGTTGCCGCTGCCTGCGCCGCGGACGACCTCTCGTGGGCGGAAGAACATCCGACCTGCACTCGACCGGTTCCGTAGGGCCGCGGCTCGCCACGTCAGCACCGGATGACTGGCCACCAGATTGGTGGCCCAGGTGAAGAAGCCGTGCTCGTGGGTGGCACGGTCGGCGAAGGCGTCGAAGTCCACCATCCGCAGCATGTACTTGCCCGCGGCGAGAACACCGATGGCGCCCGGTGAGCCCGACGGCTGGTTGAAGTACCCGTAGTTGTCGGCGGTGTACTCCTGCGCTCGCGAGAGGGCGCTGCCGACGACGGGGATGGCCATGCCCACCGTCGCGGCCAACTGACGCCAGTAGGAGACGTGTCCGGCGGCGACGTGGCCCACCTCGTGGCCGATGATGAACCGGAGTGCGTCGGGATCGCGTGCGGCGCCCCCGATCTCGAACAGGTCGGAGTAGACCACCACGAACCGCCGGAACCCGTGCCCGGAGGCGTAGGCGTTGATGGTGCCGTTGCCCAGCACCACATAGGCGTCGGGAACGTACTCCAGTCCGTACCGTCTGGCCGCGTCGGCGACCATCGCGTACCCCTCCGGGAACTGTGTCGGTGTCATCTGTACCCCGTTGACCCGTGGCTTCGCGTAGGTCATGCCGCGAACCAGGTAGATGATCAGCGGGGCGGCGAGCAGTAGCAGGAAGTAGTCGTTGAACACTCCGAACACCACCGCGACGACCACCGCGAGGTAGACGAGCAGTCCGAGCACCACCAGGATCACCAACATGGGGATCTCCCAGGGATGTCGCCGCGGCGGACCCGCATATCTCGCCGGTGGGAGCCAGAACCGTTGCTGGGGATTCACGCCACCAACATAAGCCAGCTCCGTGTTGGGGAACCGTTGACCGGTCGGGTCACGAGGGCCGTGCGATTCCTGACAGACTGTTCTCATGCGCATCTACCTCGGTGGCGACCACGCCGGATTCGAACTCAAGACCGCGATCGCCGAACATCTCCGCGGGGCGGGCCACGAGGTCGTCGACTGCGGCGCCCACGTCTACGACGCACTCGACGACTACCCGGCCTTCTGTATCGACGCCGCGACCAAGACCGTCGCCGACCCCGGCGCCCTGGGCATCGTGCTCGGTGGCAGTGGCAACGGTGAGCAGATCGCGGCGAACAAGGTTCCCGGCGCCCGCTGCGCGCTGGCGTGGAGCGTGGAGACCGCGACACTGGCCCGTCAGCACAACGACGCGCAGTTGATCGGTATCGGGGGCCGGATGCACACCGTCGACGAGGCATTGGCCATCGTGGACGCCTTTGTCAGCACCCCCTTCTCGGGTGAGCCGCGCCATCAGCGCCGGATCGACATCCTCGACGAGTACGAGAAGACCGGTGTCGCGCCCGCGATCTGACGGAGATGTCGCGAGCGGCAGGTCGTGGTGTCGAGAACTGACCGGGACGGCGCGTGCCTGAAGGCCACACCATCCACCGTCTCGCCCGTAGGCACAAGAAGCTGTTCGGGGGCCGGCGGGTTCGGGCCACCAGCCCTCAAGGGCGCTTCGTCGACGGCGCGGCGAGGATCGACGGTCGACGTCTGTTGGGTACCGACGCGTGGGGTAAGCACCTTCTCCACCGTTACGAGGGTGAGCTGCTGGTGCACGTGCACCTGGGTCTGTACGGCCGGTTCGACGAAGCCGTCGCCCCGCTCCCCGCACCGGTAGGGCAGGTGCGGTTGCGGATCGAGGGTGACGAGCACGGCGTCGACCTGCGCGGACCCACCGCCTGCGAGATCTTCACCCCCGCGGACGTGGACGATCTCGTCGCGCGTCTGGGCGCCGACCCGTTGCGCCGCGACAGCGATCCGGAAGCGGCGGCGGCACGCGTGCGCGGGTCACGACGGGCGGTGGGCGCGCTGCTGATGGATCAGAAGGTGATCGCCGGGGTCGGCAACGTGTACCGGGCCGAAGTGCTGTTCCGAGCCGGAGTGCATCCGTTCCGGCCCGGCACCTCGATCGTGCGTGACGAGTGGGACGACATCTGGGCGGACCTGGTCGATCTGATGGCCGTCGGCGTACGACGGGGGCGCATCGTCACGGTGCGTGCCGACGACGACCACGGGGCGCCGTCCTACCGTCCCGGTCGTCCGCGGACGTATGTCTATCGACGCCGGGGAGAGCCCTGCCGGATCTGCGGCACATCGGTCGTGATGGCCGATCTGGACGCGCGCAAGGTCTACTGGTGTCCGGTCTGCCAGCCCGAGTGAGCCACCTCCGCCTCGACAGTCGATTCGACCCACAGAGATCTCTCATCCGCACCTCGTCGATCCCTCAGCATCGCGAGGGCATCCTGGACACATGACCGAGACGAACGCATGACCGCGACGGTGACGGTGTTCGCGGTGGGTGGAACCGGAGAGTCGTTCCCCGGTGACGACCGCACCGCGGTCACCGGCCTGCTCGCAGCGGTCACCGACGCCCTCGACGTTCGGTTTCGCTGTGTGTGGGTGGGGTATCCGTCGAGCTACGGCCCGGTGCCCCATCGTGACGGCGTCAGCTACGCGATGAGTGTCGCCCTCGGCGAGCGTGCGTTGTCGGAGGCGATCTCCGCCGCCACGACCCCGGTGATGGTGATCGGGTACTCGCAGGGGTGTGTGGTGGTCCGCAACGTGCTGGCCCGCCTCGGGCGCACGACCTCGACCGGTCAGCCCGTCCTGGGTGTGGGTTTCGTCGCCGACCCCCATCAGCCACCCGGGGTGATCGCCGGATGCGACGGCTGGGGCGTCGCAGGGCCAGGGACGCCGTTGGGTGAGGGACTCGATGCGCTGTGGATCGCCGACCCCGCGGACCTGATCTGCAACGCCGGACCCGACTCGGTGCTGCGCGATGTCGCCGACCTGACCTCGCTGCTCAGCCTGCGGGATCTGCGTGCGTGGGTCCGCCAGACGATCACCGTGCTGCGTCGCAACACGTTGCAGAACGCCGCCAGGACGTCGGTTCGACCGGCGCAGTGGCGTCGTGACGTGGTGCGGCTGCGGTCGGCGGTCGTCGAGATCCTCGGTTACCTCCCCGCGCTGATCATGTGGCACGGTCTGGTCTGGCGAAATCGTCGCGGTGGTCGGCACACGTCGTACGCGGTCGAACCGTCCCCGCTGCGTCCGCGGAGTGCCGGCGATGTCAGCGGTTGTGTGCTGTTGGCGCAGTGGATGCAGGTACAGGCGACGTTCTCCCTGTCTGCTCACGGCGGTGCTGATCCCGTGCGGACCGCTCGGGGCGCGTGAACAGTTCACCCAGTCGACGTGTGCGGATGACCTGCGTGCACCACACTGAGACCCGGCGGATGTCCGATCTGGGGTGACTCCGCGCGCGCGTCGGCGTCGAGTTCTCAAGGAGTGAACAGCGATGGAACACTACGACCTGGTCGTCATCGGGTCCGGACCCGCCGGACAGAAGGCGGCGATCGCGGCCGCAAAACTGGGCAAGCGGGCGGCCGTCGTCGAGCGGCGCGACATGGTCGGCGGTGTCTGTATCAACACCGGGACCATCCCGTCGAAGACCCTCCGGGAGGCCGTGCTGTACCTGACCGGTCTCAACGAGCGGGAGCTCTACGGACAGTCGTACCGGGTCAAGTCCGACATCACCGTCACCGACCTGTCGGCGCGCACCACCCACGTGGTGGCCAAGGAGATCGACGTCATCCGCAACCAGCTGGAGCGCAACAACGTGCCGATGTACTCGGGCAGTGCGCACTTCGTCGGGCCCAAGGAGATCGCGATCGACGCCACGGACGGCGACGTGAAGACCATCGGTGCCGACAACG
Organism: Williamsia sterculiae; assembly: GCF_900156495.1. Lineage (GTDB taxonomy): Bacteria > Actinomycetota > Actinomycetes > Mycobacteriales > Mycobacteriaceae > Williamsia_B > Williamsia_B sterculiae. The sequence continues at coordinate 192,517 of NZ_FTNT01000008.1, read as the reverse complement.
TGGTGATCGCGACGGGCACGCGGCCCGCGCGGCCGTCGACGGTCGATTTCGACGGGGAGACCATCGTCGATTCCGACCAGGTCCTCAGCCTCCGAAAGCTGCCGAAATCGGCGGTGGTGGTCGGGGCCGGAGTGATCGGGATCGAATACGCATCGATCTTCGCGGCCCTGGGGACCAAGGTGACCGTCATCGAACAACGCGACCGGCTCCTGCCGTTCTGCGATCGGGAGATCATCGACGCCCTGCTGTACCAGCTACGCGACCGTGGCGTCACCTTCCGGTTCAGCGAGATGGTCGAGACGGTGGAGAGGCACGAGTCGGGAACCCTGACCGTGCTGAAGTCCGGCAAGCAGATCCCTGCCGACACCGTCCTGTATTCCGCGGGCAGGCAGGGTATGACCGATCGGCTGGATCTGGCCGCCGCGGGACTCGACGCCGACAAGCGTGGGCGTCTCACGGTGAACGACGACTTCCAGACCGACGTCAGTCACATCTACGCGGTGGGTGACGTCATCGGTTTCCCCGCGCTGGCCGCGACGTCCATGGAGCAGGGCCGGCGGGCGGCCTACCACGCGTTCGGTGAACCGACCGGCGTCACCGACATGGTCCACCAGCCCATCGGGATCTACTCCATCCCGGAGATTAGCTTCGTCGGCAAGACCGAGGACGAGCTGACCGCCGAGAACGTGCCGTTCGAGGTCGGGGTGGCCCGGTATCGCGAGCTCGCCCGTGGCGCGATCATGGGCGACTCCTACGGGTTGCTCAAATTGCTCGTCCATGCAAAGACGCGCCGGTTGCTGGGCGTGCACGTGTTCGGCACCAACGCCGCCGAACTGGTGCACATCGGGCAGACGGTGATGGGACTGGACGGCACCATCGACTACCTGGTCCAAGCGGTGTTCAACTACCCGACCCTGGCCGAGGGCTACAAGGTTGCGGCGCTGGATGCGGTCAACAAGATGCGTGCGGTAGCCCGCGTCACCGGCGATGCCGAGGTGCACGAACTCGGTTCCGACTGATCGTCGACGTCCGTTCGGCATCCGCCGACTGACGACAACCGCCCGCGACCTGTGCAGGTCGCGGGCGGTGTGCGGGAAAGCGGTGGGACCGGTCAGCTGCCGGGAACGTACTGCCCGCCGACGGTTCCACGGACGACGATCGGCGTGCCCTCGGGAAGATTGTCGTAGGCGAACTTGCCGTTCTCGGTGGACACGTTGATGCAGCCGTGGCTGACGTCGGTCTTGCCCTGCTGGGCCACCGACCACGGTGCGGCGTGATAGAAGATGCCGTCCCAGCTCATGCGGATCGCGTACTCGACGTAGGTCCGGTAACCGTTGGGCGAATCGGAGGGCACGCCGTACGTGGACGAATCCATGTACATGCTGCGGTACTTCTCCTTGGTGTAGTACGTGCCGTTCGGCGTGGGGTGGGCGTTGGAGCCCATCGAGATCGGCGCGGTGTTGACCACCTTGCCGTTGTGCCAGATGGTCGACTGATGGGTGGCGTCGTCGGCGAGCACCACCCAGCCCGTGTCGGTGGCCACCGGAGGTGCCGGATCGGCGGGCGCCGCGGGTGTGGTGGTGACCGGCGGGGGAGTCGGAGCCTTGGTCACCGGCGGCGGGGTCTTGGTGGCCGGGGGCGTCGGCGACGGCGACGTCGGTAGCCCTGGGATGGACGGCAGACCCGGAATGTAGGGCAGGAGCGGCTGTGCACCCGCAGCGGCCGGGACGGCCAGCGCGGTGAGGACCACACCCATGAGGGCGATGACGATGCGGCTCAGGACCCGGGGACGCCGGTTCTTCGAGCGAGCAGACTGAGAAGTCGACACGGTGTTGAGACCTTTACATTTCACGGTTCACTGAGGGTGCTCCCCCGGAAGCACGCGCCCATCGTTACATGTTCGTTGTAGAACGTCCAAAGGTCTACGCCCGGCACGTCGCAGAAATCGGTCTGATCGTCCGCTGAGCTGAGGTGGATGGTGCTGATGTGACGACACACACGTCCCTGCCAGCCGCGTTGTCCGAGGTGTGATCTGGCCCACAAGAGGGAGCGTCAGGGCGTGCCCAGCGACGATTCCTTGTGCGCCGCTTGGGCTCCGGTCTTCGTCGATTCGACGATCCAGTACGGCTCGTCGTCCGATGCCTTGAATTTCTGGCCGTCGAAGGAGAATTCTTTCGTCCGCTTCTCCTTGGCCACCCCCTCGGTGGTGCCCTGCGGCGTGTTCCAGGTGACCTTGTCGCCTTTGCTGATGCTCATGCGACCGGTCTACCCGATGCCTCCGACATCGCGGTGGGATACAGAAGGGGATAGTGAGGAGACGGATGCGCAGGAGAGGGATACATGGCGACCGATCCGGCGTTGGGTGAGGAGTAACCGAGAGGAAGGCACGACATGACCATCGAGAAGGCGGTGTACACCGCCGAGGCGCTGTCCACCGGAGACGGCCGCAACGGACACACCCGCAGCACAGACGGTCGCGTGGACCTCGACCTGGCGACCCCGGTGGAGATGGGTGGATCGGGCGATGGTGCCAACCCCGAGCAGTTGTTCGCCGCGGGGTACGCCGCGTGCTTCCACAACGCGTTGAAACTGGTCGGCAAGAAGGCCGGCGCCGACGTCTCGGACTCGGCGGTGGGAGCCCAGGTCTCCATCGGCCCGGACGGTGACGCCTACGGCCTGGCGGTGAAGCTGGAGATCACCCTCCCGCACGTCGACGCCGACACCGCCGAGAAGCTGACCGACCAGGCCCATCAGGTCTGTCCGTATTCCAACGCCACCCGCGGCAACATCGACGTCGACCTCGCGGTCACCGAGGACTGACGTAGGGGAAAGAAGGGCCCGCTCGAGGTGAACTACGGCCCGCTCGACGGTAACGAGAGCCCGCTCGACGGGGAGCAGGTGTCAACGACGACCGAGGCCCCGACCATCCGGTCGGGGCCTCGGTGCGTGGAGCGGGTGACGGGAATCGAACCCGCGTAGCTAGTTTGGAAGACTAGGGCTCTACCATTGAGCTACACCCGCGTTACCGCATGCGCGACGACTGTACCGCGCGCGTCGTCCGGAACCGAAATCGCCGACCACCGCGACCGCGCCGTCGGTGGTCGATGGCGGGGCACGTAGTATTTGCGGTCGGTCATCTGCGACGGCATCGTGCTGCGTCCGTTCGGGTGATCCCGGGATGTGGCGCAGCTTGGTAGCGCATCCGCTTTGGGAGCGGAGGGTCGCAGGTTCGAATCCTGTCATCCCGACCGATCGTCGATTCGCGACTCGCGACAACACCGTCCAGCAGCACAGCAGTCAGCACTACAGAGGAGTACAGGTGAAGAGCACCGTCGAGCGGCTGAGCCCGACCCGGGTCAAGCTGAACGTCGAGGTCCCGTTCGAGGAACTCAGTGACGACTTCGCGCGGGCCTACCAGAGTCTTGCGCAGCAGATCCGGATCCCGGGCTTCCGTCCCGGCAAGGCCCCGGCCAAGTTGATCGAGGCCCGTGTCGGCCGCGACTCGGTGCTCGCCCAGGTGGTCAACGACGCCTTGCCGGGCAAGTACAGCCAGGCGGTCGCCGAGACGGACACCAAGGCGATCGGGCAGCCGGAGATCGACCTCGCCGAGCTCGCCTACGGCGAGACCATCACCTTCACCGCGGAGGTGGACGTCCGTCCCGACATCACCCTGCCCGACTTCGCGTCCCTCGCGGTGGAGGTCGAGCCGGTCGCGGTCGACGACGCCGCGGTGGACAAGGAATTCGACGCGCTGCGCGCTCGCTTCGGCACGCTCAAGGGCGTCGACCGCGCCGTGCAGAACGGTGACTTCGTGTCCATCGATCTCGACGCCACCGTCGACGGTACGTCGGTCGAGGAGGCCTCGACCACGGGCCTGTCGCACGAGGTGGGTTCGGGCGAGCTCATCGACGGGCTCGACGACGCGCTGGTTGGTCTGAAGGCCGGGGAGTCCACCACCTTCACCACCACGCTGGTGGCGGGGGAGCACGCGGGTCAGGAGGCCGAGGTCACGGCCAAGGTCGACTCGGTGAAAGAGCGCGAACTGCCCGATGCCGATGACGACTTCGCCCAGATGGCCAGCGAGTTCGACACCATCGACGAACTGAAGGCCGACCTGCGCGACAAGGTCGCCCAGTCGGGGAAGGTCGAGCAGGCCACCGCGGTGCGCGACGCCGTTCTCGAGAAGTTGCTCGAGCAGGTCGAGGTCCCTGTCCCGCAGAAGGTCGTCGACGAGGAGGTGGACGGGCAGATCCACCAGGTCGTCCACAGCCTCGACCACGACGACGCGCAGCTGGAGAAGTTGCTCGAGGCACAGGGCACCACCCGCGACAAGTGGGAGGCCGAGACCCGCGAGGCGGCGGAGAAGGCCGTGCAGACCCAGCTGCTGCTCGACACCATCGCCGACGAGCTCGAGACCGAGGTGTCGCAGGAGGAGCTCACCCAGCAGATTCTTTTCCAGGCGCAGCGTTACGGCATGCAGCCGCAGGAGTTCATCCAGCAGTTGCAGAGCGCCGGCCAGGTCGGCGCGGTCTACGCCGACATCCGTCGCTCCAAGGCGCTCGGTGAGGTGATCGGGGACGTCACCGTCACCGACACCACCGGTGCCGCCGTCGACACCACCGAGTTCTTCGGCAAGCCGGAGGACGAGAGCGACGAGGGTGACAGCGCGGAGGACACGTCCGGCGAGTAGCCGACGTCAGGGACATTCGACGGTGCTCAGATCCCCGACGGGGTCTTTGCGCTGTCAGCGAATCGGGGCGATGCCGGGACTGTGGCGTCGCCCCGATTGGTTAGGGTCGAAGTCGAGAACGTCAGAGATGGCGTCGACGCGAGAACACCGTGCGGGCCCACGTGGCCCCGACCAGTCGAAGGCAGGAACAGTGACGGGAGAATTCGTGACCGGGCCGACAATCCACTCCACCGCGAGCGGGGTGACCGCAACGTCCGGGGTGTCCGGGCTCAATCTGAGCGACTCGGTGTTCGAGCGGCTGCTCCGTGAACGCATCATCTTCCTGGGGACCCAGGTCGACGACGACATCGCGAACAAGCTGTGCGCGCAGATCCTGCTGCTCTCGGCCGAGGATCCCGAAAAGGACATCAGCCTGTACATCAACTCGCCGGGTGGGTCGGTCACCGCGGGTATGGCGATCTTCGACACCATGCAGCTGGCCAGCTGCGACATCGCGACCTACGCGATGGGTATGGCGGCCTCGATGGGCCAGTTCCTGCTCGCCGCCGGCGCCAAGGGCAAGCGGCACGCACTGCCGCACGCTCGGATCATGATGCACCAGCCCTCGGCCGGCATCGGTGGTACGGCCGCCGACATCGCCATCCAGGCGGAGCAGTTCGCGGCCACCAAGAAGGAGATGAACCGGCTGAACGCGGAGTTCAGCGGTCAGCCGCTGGAGAAGATCGAGGCCGACGCGGACCGCGACAAGTGGTTCACCGCGGCCGAGGCCAAGGACTACGGCCTCGTCGACCACGTCATCTCGCACACCTGAGCCGACCAGCCGCACATCACCCGACCGACAGAACTCTGGGAGAGACTTCGTCATGACAAGCCCGTTCGGCTCACAACCAGCCATCTCGCCCGGCGCAGCCGCGCTGGCCGGCATGCAGAGCCGCTACATCCTGCCGTCGTTCATCGAGCACACCCCGAACGGCATGCGGGAGTACAACCCCTACGCCAAGCTCTTCGAGGAGCGCATCGTCTTCCTCGGTACCCCGATCGACGACACCGTGGCCAACGACATCATGGCGCAGCTGCTGGTGCTGGAATCGCAGGATCCCGACCGCGACATCATCATGTACGTGAACTCGCCGGGTGGCAGCGTGCCCGCGATGCTGGCGATCTACGACACCATGCAGTACGTCCACTGCGACATCGCGACCGTCTGCCTCGGTGAGGCCGCGTCGGCCTCGGCCATCGTGCTGGCCGGTGGCACCCCCGGCAAGCGTGCCGCGCTTCCGAACGCGACCGTGCTGATCCACCAGCCGCGCACCGGCGGTGCGTACCAGGGCCAGGTGTCCGACCTGGAGATCCAGGCCGCCGAGATCGAGCGGATCCGCCGTCGCCTCGACGACATCCTCGCCTCGCACACCGGACAACCTGCGGAGAAGATTCGTAAGGACACCGATCGCGACAACATCCTCACCGCCGAGGCGGCCAAGGAGTACGGGATCATCGACGAGGTCTTCGAGTACCGCAAGAAGTCGGCGAAGAAGTCGTAGAGGAGAAACTGTGCGGCGGTGGTCACCGGCGACACGCCGGTGACCGCGGGTCGCGGTCTCCCGGGGCGGTGGTGGAGCATGCTTGATCACCTGCTCACCGGTCGTCGTCTCGACGGCACGGACAGCAGAATTGCCGACTCGACATTTGGCCACATCGGTCGAAGTCGGGACCCGGCACGGGTACCGTCGAGAGTTACCGGCGCAGGTGACGGTGCCGGCGTGAGAAGGCGTGGCGGCGGTTTCCAGCCCGGCGCGACATCGCTCGATGCGCCGGTCGATCGACGCAGTGCGCACTGACAGGCACTGGCACACGAGCCTGACAGGCACTGGCACAAGAGCCTGACAGGCACTGGCACAAGAGCCTGACAGGCACTGGCACAAGAGCACTGACAGGCGCTGGCACAGAGGGAAGTAGGTACGGCTCGCAATGGCTCGAATCGGAGACGGTGGCGACCTGTTGAAGTGCTCTTTCTGCGGGAAGAGCCAGAAGCAGGTGAAGAAGCTCATCGCGGGTCCCGGCGTCTACATCTGCGACGAATGCATCGATCTCTGCAACGAGATCATCGAAGAAGAGCTGGCCGAAACCAGCGACGTCAAGCTCGACGAGCTGCCCAAGCCGATGGAGATCCGGGACTTCCTGGACAACTATGTCATCGGTCAGGACACCGCTAAGCGTCGGCTCGCCGTAGCCGTCTACAACCACTACAAGCGCATCCAGGCCGGTGAACGCAAGGACTCGCGGACCGGTGAGACCATCGAGTTGTCCAAGTCGAACATCCTGATGCTCGGTCCCACCGGATGTGGCAAGACCTATCTGGCCCAAACGCTGGCCAAGATGCTCAACGTGCCGTTCGCGATCGCCGACGCCACCGCGCTCACCGAGGCCGGATACGTCGGTGAGGACGTCGAGAACATTCTCTTGAAGCTCATCCAGGCCGCCGATTACGACGTGAAACGGGCCGAGACGGGAATCATCTATATCGACGAGGTCGACAAGATCGCCCGCAAGAGCGAGAACCCGTCCATCACCCGCGACGTTTCCGGCGAGGGCGTGCAGCAGGCGCTGTTGAAGATCCTGGAGGGCACCCAGGCGTCGGTACCCCCGCAGGGCGGTCGAAAGCACCCGCATCAGGAGTTCATCCAGATCGACACCACCAACGTGCTCTTCATCGTGGCGGGCGCCTTCGCCGGACTCGAGAAGATCGTGTCGGACCGAATCGGCAAGCGCGGCATCGGTTTCGGTACCGAGGTGGCCAAGAAGGACGACGTCGACACCGTCGACCACTTCGCCGAGGTCATGCCGGAGGACCTCATCAAGTTCGGACTGATCCCCGAGTTCATCGGTCGCCTGCCGGTGATCGCGTCGGTGACCAATCTGGACAAGGAATCGCTGGTCTCGATCCTGTCGCAGCCGAAGAACGCGCTGGTCAAGCAGTACATCAAGCTCTTCGAGATGGATGGTGTGGAGCTCGACTTCAGCCATGACGCCCTCGAGGCGGTCGCCGATCAGGCGATCCATCGCGGGACCGGTGCCCGTGGGTTGCGCGCGATCATGGAGGAAGTACTGCTGCCGGTGATGTACGACATCCCCAGCCGCGACGACGTCGCCAAGGTGGTCGTGACCGGTGAGACGGTCAGCGACAACGTGCTGCCGACCATCGTCCCGCGCAAGGAACGTCGCGACGAGCGGCGCGACAAGTCCGCCTGACCAGCTGACAGATCATCATCCGCGGCGGTTCCGAGTGGTCTCGGGCCGCCGCGGACGTGTATCCGGCGGCCGCATGAGTGCTCAGTCGCCGGCGACGATCCGGTCCGGACCGCTGTAGACGTTCATCGACGTGTCGCGCAGGAATCCGACGACGGTGAGCCCCGACTCCCTGCCCACCTCGACGGCCAGTGACGACGGTGCCGACACCGCGGCCAACACGGGGATGCCGGCCAGTACCGCCTTCTGGCAGATCTCGAACGATGCCCGGCTCGAGACCATCAGCACGGTGCCCCGCAACGGGAGCTTCTCGTTGCGCACCGCCCACCCGATCACCTTGTCGACCGCGTTGTGCCTGCCCACGTCCTCGCGGGACACCAGCAGGGCGCCGTCGGCGGTGAACAGTGCCGCGCCGTGGACCCCTCCCGTCGCCGCGAACGTCTTCTGATGGTCCCGCAGCACCGTCGACATCCGGGTCAGTGCACTGGTCGCGACGGGGGTGGGATCCTCGGTGAGGTCGAAGTGTGACCGCACACGTAGTTCGTCGATCGACGCCTTGCCACACACCCCGCAGGCCGACGTGGACGCGAACGTGCGCGCCGGGATCTCGAGCGCCACACCGTCGGCCGGGATCACGTCGACCACGTTGTACGTGTTCTGACCGTGGTCGTCGGTGCCTGCGCAGTAGCGGATGCTGTCGATGTCCGCGCCGGACGTGATCAACCCCTCGGCGAGCAGCAGTCCGTGCACGAGATCGACGTCGTCACCGGGGGTGCGCATGGTCATGGTCATGGATGCACCGCCCACACGGATCTCCAGCGGTTCCTCCACCGCCACCGTGTCGACGCGCGCGGTGTCGAACTCCGCGCGGATTCGACGAACCCGCAGCCGCTCGGTGATCCGGCCCATCAGCGCACCGATCCCATGCCGTGCGACGGCCACGCGTGCGCGGTGCCCGCCCGATCGATGATGTCCATTCCCCCATAGTGGACCCGTCTCGACGGATGGTCACGCAAGATGGAGCGCATGCAACAGGGTGAGCGATCAGAGTCCGGTCCGACAGCGGGTGTCGACAGCCCCGACACCCGGGCCGCGGTGGCGGGAATCGTGTTGGCGGGCGGTCGATCGCGGCGGATGGGTCGCGACAAGTCCTCCCTGGACTGGGACGGTGAGCCCATGCTCGCCCGGGTGGTCCGGATCGCGGGCACCCGGTGCGATCCGGTGTTGGTGGTGGCGCGCACCAACTCCGCCGCATACCGGGCCCTGCAGGGCACCGGTGGCCCGCCCGCGGAATGGGTGACCGACGAGGCCACCGATGTCGGCGCACTCGGTGGGCTCGTCGCCGGCCTGCGTGATGCCGCCCGGCGAGGCGCGGACCGCGCTTTCGTCTGCGCCACCGACATGCCGTTGATCACCGGTGACCTGATCGACGAGCTGCTCGCCGCGCTCGGCGACAACGACGCCGCCGTCGCGGTGGACGCCCAACGCGTGCACCCGCTGGCCGCGGTCTATCGCACCCGGGTCGCGGAATCGCTGGCCGAGCTCACGGTCACCGGCGAACGACGTCTGCTGGCCGGTCTGGACACCCTCACGGTCAACCGTGTGCCGGTCTCCGACGCGGACTGGTTGGTCAACGTCAACGCCCCCGAGGACGTGCACCGACTGCGCACCCAGGGCGTGGGCGCCGCCGGGGTCTGAGCCCTGCGGGAGGGCCGACGGTCGGCCCTTAGACTTGACGGGTGACCGCAGCCCCATCCAGCGCCGAACGCCCGTCCGACGACCTCCTCCCCAAGAACTGGGATCCGGCCGCCCACGAGAGCGAGATCTACCGGAGTTGGGTGGAGGGCGAGTACTTCGTCGCCGATCCCACCAGTGACAAACCGGCGTTCTCCATCGTCATCCCGCCGCCCAACGTCAACGGTTCGCTGCACATGGGGCACGCCTTCGAACACGTGCTGATGGACGCGCTGAGCCGTCGCCGCCGGATGCAGGGCTACGAGGTGTTGTGGCTGCCGGGGATGGATCACGCCGCGATCGCCATGCAGGCGATGGTGGAACGCACCCTGGCCGCCGAAGGTGTCACCCGCGACGAGCTCGGCCGCGAGGCGTTCATCGACCGTGTCTGGCAGGCGCGGGACGAGATCGGCGGCACCATCGGTGAGCAGATGCGCAAGCTCGGCGACAGCGTCGACTGGACCCGTGAGCGGTTCACCATGGACGACGGGCTCTCGCGCGCGGTGCAGACGGTGTTCAAGCAGATGTACGACGACGGGCTCATCTATCGCGCTGAGCGGTTGGTGAACTGGTCGCCGGTGCTCAAGACCGCCATCAGCGACATCGAGGTCAGTTACGACGAGGTCGAGGGTGAGCTCGTCTCGTTCCGATACGGATCACTCGACGACGCCGAACCGCACATCGTGGTCGCGACCACACGTCTGGAGACCATGCTCGGCGACACCGCGATCGCGGTCCACCCCGACGACGAGCGCTATCGGCACCTCGTGGGCACCACATTGGCCCATCCCTTCCTGGATCGGAAGATCCCCGTCATCGCCGACGATTACGTGGATCCCGAATTCGGTAGCGGCGCGGTCAAGATCACTCCCGCCCACGACCCCAATGACTTCGCCATCGGCCAGCGCCACGGTCTGGAGATGCCGACGATCATGGACGCGTCGGCCGTGATCGCCGACACCGGAACCGCATTCGACGGACTGGATCGCCTCGACGCGCGGGTCGCGGTGCGCGAGGCGTTGGCCGAACAGGGGCGGATCGTCGCCGAGAAGCGACCGTACCTGCACAGCGTCGGTCACTCCGAGCGCTCGGGGGAACCCATCGAACCGCGGCTGTCGATGCAGTGGTGGGTGCGGGTGGAGTCGCTGGCCGCGGCCGCCGGTGACGCCGTTCGCAACGGCGAGACCGTCATCCACCCCGAGTCGATGGAACCGCGGTGGTCCGCGTGGGTCGACAACATGCACGACTGGTGTATCTCGCGTCAGCTGTGGTGGGGTCACCGCATCCCGGTCTGGTACGGCCCCGACGGTGACGTGGTCTGTGTGGGCCCTGACGAGGAGCCACCGGCCGGTTACACCCAGGACGACGACGTCCTCGACACCTGGTTCTCCTCCGGACTGTGGCCCTTCTCGACCATGGGCTGGCCCGAGCATACCCCCGAACTGGAGAAGTTCTACCCGACCTCAGTCCTGGTCACCGGTTACGACATCCTGTTCTTCTGGGTCGCCCGGATGATGATGTTCGGCACCTACGTCGGACCGTCGCTGGCGCCGGGACAACAGGTTCCGTTCCGTGACCTGTTCCTGCACGGCTTGGTCCGTGATCAGTACGGCCGCAAGATGTCGAAGTCGAAGGGCAACGGCATCGACCCGCTGGACTGGGTCGACCGGTTCGGGGCCGACGCTCTGCGGTTCACCCTCGCCCGCGGCGCGAACCCGGGTACCGATCTGTCGGTCGGTGACGACCACGCGCAATCGTCGCGGAATTTCGCGACCAAGCTGTTCAACGCCACCCGGTTCGCGCTGATGAACGGTGCCCGGGTGGGGGAGCTGCCCGACGCCACCGACCTCACCGATGCCGACCGGTGGATCCTGAGCCGGCTGCACGAGGTGATCGAGGTCGCCGACGCGGGTTTCGAGACCTATGAATTCGCCAAGGCCTGTGAGGCGCTGTTCCACTTCGCCTGGGATGAGTTCTGTGACTGGTACCTGGAACTGTCCAAGGTGCAGTACGCCGCAGGCGATGCGCAGCGCACCGAGACCACCTCGCTGGTGGTCGGGCATGTGCTCGACGCGTTGCTGCGGATGCTGCACCCGGTGATGCCGTTCGTCACCGAGGAACTGTGGCGGGCATTGACCGGTGAGCCGTCGGTGACCGTCGCCGCCTGGCCGGTCGCCGATACGTCGCACGCCGATCCTGGTGCGGTACAGCGCATCGAGGACGTCCAGCGGTTGATCAAGGAGATCCGGCGGTTCCGCGGCGATCAGGGTCTGCAGGACCGGCAGCGGGTCGCAGCGAGACTGGTGGGCATCGACGACGCCGGGTTGGGTGAGCTGCGCGCCTCCGTGGACGCGTTGGCTTTCCTGACCCCGGCCGGTGGCGAGTTCGCCGCCACCGCAGACCTCGAGGTCCGGGTGGGCGTTGCCGCGGGCGACCCGCACACCATCGACGTGCAGATCGACACGTCGGGCACCGTGGATCTGGAGGCCGAGAGACGCAGGCTCGCCAAAGATCTGGCCGTGAACGAGAAGGAACTGACCCAGACCAGCGGCAAGCTGAACAACGAGCAGTTCCTGGCCAAGGCACCCGCCGCGGTGGTCGACAAGATCCGTGCCCGGCAGGAACTGGCATCCGCTGAGGTGGAGCGGCTGCGTGCGAAGATCGCCGAGCTGGGCGAGGGCTGAACCGATGACCGAGTACGACCGACAGCAGCACCGGTCCGACATCGTCGACGCCGAGTTGGTGGACACCGTCCCCGTGGACGCGGTGCCGGTGGACGCGGTGATCGGTGAGATCGTCGACGAGGTCCTGGACGAGGGTGACTCCGAGCTCGACGACACCGGGGTGCCGGAGCGGTCGCACCGCGATCCCGGACCGGACGACACCGCCTCCGACCTCGCGGATCTCGCCGAACTGGAGGCCGACCTCGACACCCGCTGGCCGGAGACCAAGATCGACCCGTCGCTGGCGCGTATCACGACGTTGCTCGACATCCTGGGGTCCCCGCAGCTGGGGTATCCGGCCATTCAGATAGCCGGTACCAACGGCAAGACGTCGGTGACCCGTATGGTCGACGCGCTGCTCATCGCCTTGCACCGGCGGACCGGACGCATCACCAGTCCGCATCTGCAGTCGGCCACCGAACGCATCGCGATCGACGGCAGACCGATCTCGTCGCGGCAGTACGTCGACCTGTACCGCGAACTGGAACCGTTCATCACGATGGTCGACGACTCGTCGACGGCTGCCGATGGCCCGCGGATGAGCAAGTTCGAAGTGCTCACCGCGATGGCCTATGCCGCGTTCGCCGAGGCACCGGTGGACGTGGCCGTGGTGGAGACCGGGATGGGCGGTCGCTGGGACGCGACCAACGTGGTGGAGTCGCCGGTCGCGGTGATCACCCCGATCGCGATGGATCACGCCGAGTACCTCGGTGACTCGCTCACCGCGATCGCCGGGGAGAAGGCGGGCATCCTCAAGAAGACCGGCGCCGTCAGCGGTGAGGTCGATCCGGTGACACCGGAACCCGTCGCCATCCTGGCCCGTCAACAACCCGAGGTGGAGACGGTGTTGCTCCGTGAGGCGGTGGAGACCGACCACGTCGTCGCGCGGGAGAACTCCGAGTTCACCGTCCTCGACCGACGTACCGCGGTGGGTGGACAGTTGCTGACCATCCAGGGCCTCGGTGGCGTCTACGACGAGATCTTCCTGCCCTTGCACGGGGAGCATCAGGCGCGCAACGCCGCGCTGGCCCTGGCCGCCGTCGAGGCATTCTTCGGGGCTGGGAGCGATCGCCAGTTGGACATCGACGCGGTGCGGGCGGGTTTCGCTTCGGTCAGCAGTCCCGGTCGGCTGGAGCGGGTGCGCACGGCGCCGACCGTCTTCATCGACGCCGCCCACAATCCGCACGGTGCCGAGGCGTTGGCCGCGGGTCTGCGCGACGAGTTCGATTTCCAGCGTCTGGTCGGTGTGGTCGGCGTGATGGCCGACAAGGACGCCGAGGGACTGCTCGCCGCCCTCGAACCAGTACTCGAGGCCGTGGTGCTGACCAACAACGGGTCTCCGCGGGCTCTGGACACCGCGGACCTCGCGGACCTCGCCACCCCGATCTTCGGTGAGGAGCGGGTGCTGGTCAGCCCGTTCCTGCCCGACGCCGTGGAGACGGCCATCGCACGCGCCGAGGAGGTGACCGAGACGGGTGAACCGTTGTCCGGGGTCGGCGTGGTGATCACCGGCTCGGTGGTCACCGCGGGCGCCGCCCGAACGTTGTTCGGCAAGGCTCCGGCATGACCGACCCCGACGGCGACAGCGAGTCCGGTGGAGGCTTCACCGCTCCGGCGGTGGATCCCTGGAGAGGCCTGCGCGGGGTGATGGCGGGGACCTTGATCCTCGAGGTCATCGTCATCTTTCTGGCGTTCCCGATCGTCGCCAAGGTGGGCGGGGGAGTGACCTGGGCGTCCGGGATCTTCCTCGGTGTCCTCTGTCTGGCGTTGATCCTCGCGTGCGGGATGCAGGGCAGGTCCCGCGCACTCGAGATCGACCTGGCGCTGCAGGTCTACGCCATCGTCGGATTCGTCTTCCACTGGTCGATCGGTGCCGTCGGCATCATCTTCCTCGGAGTGTGGCTCTACATCGCCTACATCAAGCGTGATGTCCGGCTGCGGATGGAGCGCGGGCTGCTGGCAGGTCAGCAGCGGGTGGACGGTGCGGATCCGCCGCCGGCGCCGCCCGGGAGCTGACGCGCCCGGTCAACTGCGAGCGTGACGAGCCGATTGCTGGCAGGATCACGACCGGTCTCCGAGGCCTGCCCCGGAGCCGGTGACCGTGTTTCCGACAGCTATGAGGTGTGTGTGAGCTCGTTCCGTCAGTCAACGATGTCCCGTTCCCGATTCGTCGGGGTCGGTGCGTTCGCAGTGCTCGCGGCGACCGCGGCCCCCGCCGTCGCGGCGGGCGAGGAACCGACGACGGATGTGGTGGCCGGCGAGCCGGTGCCGGTGAGCAGTACCGCATACAGCTACCTCGCGACGCACGCACTGACCGAGCGGGCACAGGCCATGGACCTCGGCCAGTTCGTCGCGTCGGTGCCGGTTCCACCCCAATACCGATCGGCGAATCTCGACCTGTCCGCCCGCATCGACACCGCGGTGGACGCGGCTCTGAGGTCCCCGGGAGGCTGTGTGCAGTTGGTGGTCGACCCGAAGGGCACGGGCGGCGCGTTGTTCGATTACAACGTGGTGCCGGTCGAGGGTCAGTACTGCGACTGACGGATGACGGAATCCGCCGTGTCGACCGGGTCGGCGGTACCGCCGGATAGGGTGTCGACGTGACCGAACGCACTCTCGTCCTGATCAAGCCCGACGGCGTGGACCGCGCCCTGGTCGGCGAAATCCTCAACCGCATCGAACGCAAGGGTCTCCGCGTCGTCGCGATGGAACTGAAGACCGCAGGCGACGACGTCGCCCGTGGTCACTACGCCGAACACGAGGGCAAGCCCTTCTATCCCTCGTTGCTCGAGTTCATCACGTCCGGACCTCTGGTGGCCGCCGTACTCGAAGGCCCCCGGGCCGTCGCGGCGTTCCGCCAGTTGGCCGGCGGGACGGACCCGGTGGAAAAAGCCGTGCCCGGCACCATCCGCGGCGACTTCGCGCTGAACACCCAGTACAACCTGGTGCACGGATCGGATTCCGCGGAGTCCGCGGAGCGCGAGATCGCGCTCTGGTTTCCCGACCTCTGACCCCCGCTCGGACGGCTCGACCCGGCGGGCGGTGTGACACGCCGCCTGCCGGTCACCGCTGGCGGCGGATCCGTTCTCCGAGCGCGTCCGCCCTGCGCGTACCCACCCCGCGACGACGACGCGGTGATCTGCACGCAAACAACACCTGACGATGTGGGATACTGGCCGATGTCGACCTCGGCACACTCTGCCCATGTCGATGACGAACACGCCGGAACGCACTCCCCGGTGGCACGCCGTGACAGCCGCGGTGGACTGCCGGTGTGGAACACCGCGACCACGGCGCCTCGTCGCGCAAGGCACCGCGCCGACACCGGGAACCACCCGGTGGCGGAGGCGGGGCAAGACCATACAACTCGGGGCCGGACTCGACCCCGTACACACGCACAACCCCCGCGTGGCCGCTCACTACGCGCCCGGGGGTCCTAGGAGAGAACCACGTGACCGACAACAGGTCGCCGGAGGAACTGAATACAGATTCGGCTTCGGCGCACGAATTCCCGCACAAGCTGCGGGTCCATGCCCTCGCGCGTCTACTCGGCCTGACCAGCCGCGAGGTGCTCGGGCACCTCGCGGAACTGGGCATCACGGCGCGCAGCCCGCAGTCGAGTATCGACCGTGCCGCGGCCGTCCAGGTGCAGACCAGGATCGCGGGCGAGACCACCGAACCAGCGTCCGAACCCCCGGTGGACACCGCGTCCTCGGCCGACACCGCGCCCCCGGCGGACACCGAAACGCTCCCGGCCGCTGTGCCGGCGACGGAGACGTCGTCACCCGCTACCGAGACCGCCGACACCCCGACGGCTGCGGAATCCGCACCGACGCTTTTCTCCGCTGCGACGGTCGGCACCGAGCCCGCGGTCGAGCCGGAGAGGCGGCCGGAACCCGCCGCCGCGGGTAACCCGTTGTTCCTGCCCCCGCCGGACCGCTCCGAGGTGGAGTCGGCGCCCACGAAGCGGAAAGCCCAAAAGGCGACGGCGGCGCAGACAGAGAACACGCAGACAGAGAACACGCAGACAGAGAACACGCAGACAGAGAACACACGTACGGGGAACGCGCCGGACGAGCAGTCGGACGACACCGACTCCGACGACGACACCGCAGGCGGTGGTTCGCGGAAGCGCCGTCGCGGTCGGCGTGGTCGCGGGCGCGGGCGCGGGGACCAGAACAGCGGGGACCAGACAGGGGACGACCAGTCGCCCGCCCGCGACGATGACACTTCACCCACCGCCGACCGCGACGATGCGGACGAGACCGGTGACGAACAGCAAGACCAGACCGGTGACGACACCGCAGGGGGTCGGCCGGGCGGGAAGCGGACCCGCAACCGTAAGCGCTCCGGTGCTGCCGACAACGGCGACACGAAGGACGCGGCGGCCGACGGCAGGGATGCGACCGAGGGTTCGCCGGATGCGGCGGGCAAGGGCCGTGACTCCACGACCACAGCCACCAAGGGTTCGGGCCCCAAGAGCCCAGACCCCAAGGATTCCGACACCAAGGGTTCGGACGATACCGACTCCGGGGATCAGAACGGGAAGACCCAGAACGAGGGGTCCTCCTCGTCCGACGACGACTCCGACGATTCCGGTGCGGGCAGCAGACGCCGCAGGCGCCGCCGCCGTCGCAAGGGCGGCGGAGACGGTGACACCGACGACGCGAAGTCCGACGCCGGGGACGATCCGCCGAACACGGTCGTGCACGAGCGTGAACCGCGCAACAAGTCGCGCGGCAATCGCGATGAGGTGCAGGGCATCTCCGGGTCCACCCGACTCGAGGCCAAACGGCAACGTCGACGGGACGGTCGCGACGCCGGACGGCGTCGTCCGCCGATCCTCACCGAATCGGAGTTCTTGGCGCGCCGCGAGGCGGTCGACCGGGTGATGGTTGTTCGCGAGCGGTCGGCCAATGCTCAGGTCACCGAGGGCGACTCCGATGTCGACACCGTCGAGGACTACACCCAGATCGCCGTGCTCGAGGACGGGGTACTGGTGGAGCACTTCGTCACCACCTCCACCTCGTCGTCGATGGTGGGCAACATCTATCTCGGTCGCGTACAGAACGTGCTTCCCGGGATGGAGGCTGCCTTCGTCGACATCGGCCGGGGCCGCAACGGCGTGCTCTACGCGGGTGAGGTCAACTGGGATGCGGCGGGCCTCGACGGCGGGTCGCGCAAGATCGAGCAGGCGCTCAAACCCGGTGACCAGGTGTTGGTCCAGGTCAGCAAGGACCCGGTAGGACACAAGGGTGCGCGGCTGACCACCCAGATCTCGTTGGCCGGGCGGTTCCTGGTGTACGTGCCCAGCGGGTCGTCGACCGGCATCAGCCGCAAACTGCCCGACGTGGAGCGCAAACGCCTCAAGCAGATCCTGCAGAAGATCGTGCCCTCCGAGGCGGGTGTGATCATCCGCACCGCGTCCGAGGGGGTCAGCGAGGAGGATCTCGCCGCCGATGTCGCCCGGCTGCAGGAGCAGTGGAAGGGCATCGAGGCCGCCGCCGAGGCCAAGTCGAACGGCAACGGGCCCAAGGCGCTCTACGAGGAGCCGGATCTGCTGGTCAAGGTGGTCCGTGACCTGTTCAACGAGGATTTCAAACAGCTCATCGTCGAGGGCGACGGAGCCTGGGACCTCGTCCACGGATACGTCGAGGGAGTTGCATCGGAGCTGATGGGACGCGTCGAGCGTTTCACCAAACCGCATGCCGACTCACCGGACGTGTTCGCCGTCCACCGTATCGACGAGCAGCTGGCCAAGGCCCTGGAGCGCAAGGTGTGGTTGCCGTCCGGCGGCACGCTGATCATCGAGCACACCGAGGCGATGACCGTCGTCGATGTCAACACCGGCAAGTTCACGGGTTCGGGCGGCAACCTCGAGGAGACCGTCACCCGGAACAACCTCGAGGCCGCCGAGGAGATCGTGCGGCAGATGCGCCTGCGCGACATCGGCGGGATGATCGTCGTCGACTTCATCGACATGGTCCTCGAATCCAACCGTGACCTGGTGTTGCGCAGGCTGACCGAGGCGTTGGCCCGGGACCGCACGCGCCATCAGGTCTCCGAGGTGACGTCGCTGGGCCTGGTGCAGATGACCCGGAAACGACTCGGCACCGGTCTGCTGGAGGCCTTCTCGTCGGTCTGCACCTGCTGCAGCGGCCGCGGCATCGTGGTGCACGCCAACCCGGTGGAGGTCGGCACCCCCGACGACTCGTCCAACGGCGGCGGTGGTTCCAAGCGGTCGCGGCGCAACCGGAAGTCCAAGAGCGAGCAGCCGGAACAGCAGAAACCCACGCACAACCCGTCCGAGCATCCCCTCTTCCGCGCCATGGCCGCCAACGGTGACGGTGACAAGGACCACGGGGCCAAGAACGACGGGGCCAAGAACGACGGGGCCAAGAACGACGGGGACAACGGCAAGGTCACCAACGGCAGCGATGCCGACCAGGAGGGCGCCGCCGACGCAACCGACTCCGAGGTGACCCGCGCCGACGAGCCCCGGGTCGAGGGCCGCAGGCCGGAGTCGGAGCGGATTGCCGAGACCGCCGAGATCGAGGCCGTCGCCGGCGAGGCGGTGGAGGCCGCGGATCGGTACAACCGCGAGCTCGACGACCACCCCGCCGAACCCGTTCCCGGCGACACCGCCGACACCGGAGCCGCTCCAGACGCCGCAGCCGCGACCGACACCGGCACTGCTGCCGGCACCGCGGTGCGTCCGCGGCGTCGCCGAGCCGTCCGCAGGCCGTCGGCACCCACCACGGCAGCGGAGCCGGTGACGGTGGTCACCGCCGCGCACACCGAGTCGACCGGCACGCCGTCGGATGATCCGGTGACCGCGGCAGGACCGGTTCAACCGTCGTCGACCGCTCAACCCGTCGTCTCGGTGCGCCGGACCGCGCGGCGCCGCGCGGCGGGACGTCCCGCAGGCCCACCGGCCGACGACTGACCGGGCGACGGAGTGGCGTGAGCTGGTTTGACCCGCTCGGCCAGGCTCCCGTAATCTTGGTCAGTCGCCTCCCGGCGACCGGACAGCGCTGTGCCCAGACCACGTCGGTGCGGGCCGCGCGCAGGCCGCGAGGGAGGCTTTTCGGCCGGGGCAGTTCCACCGCCCCGAACGACACCAGCGTCAGCAAACGACAAGTGACAGTAAGAGGTAGTTCTCCGATGGCAACGTACGCGATCGTCAAGACCGGCGGTAAGCAGTACAAGGTCGCTGAAGGCGATCTTGTGAAGGTCGAGAAGATCGACCAGGAGATCGGCGGCACCGTCGCGCTGCCGGTCGCTCTCGTCGTCAACGGCTCGGAGCTCACCACCGACGCCGACAAGCTGGCCTCGGTCAACGTCACCGGCGAGATCGTCGACCACGTCAAGGGTCCGAAGATCCGCATCCACAAGTTCAAGAACAAGACCGGCTACCACAAACGCCAGGGTCATCGTCAGAAGTTGACGGTCCTCAAGGTCACCGGCATCAAGTAACCCACGACTTCGTTTCCAGGAGGACTGAGACATGGCACACAAGAAGGGTGCATCCAGCTCGCGCAACGGTCGCGACTCCAATGCCCAACGGCTCGGCGTCAAGCGGTTCGGTGGCCAGCAGGTCAGCGCCGGTGAGATCCTGGTCCGCCAGCGCGGCACGCACTTCCACCCCGGCGTGAACGTCGGCCGTGGCGGCGACGACACGTTGTTCGCGCTCTCGGCCGGTGCGGTCGAATTCGGCAGCAAGCGTGGTCGCAAGACCGTCAACATCGTGCCGGAGGCCGCACAGGCCTGATCCGCGCGGCGTATCCACGAGCTCCATGTGAGGGGCGGGCCAGGTCACCAGTACCGGGCCCGCCCCTCACGCTTTTCCCGGGGATCCCAGCTAGTGCATCCCACCCACAATGAAGAAGGTCAGAGAAAGATGTCGCGGTTCATCGACCGGGTCACCGTCCAAGCGGCAGCCGGTAACGGCGGGCATGGTTGCACATCGGTGCATCGGGAGAAGTTCAAGCCGCTCGGTGGGCCGGACGGCGGCAACGGCGGCAACGGTGGGGACGTCACGCTGGTGGTGGATCCGCAGGTGCACACGTTGCTCGACTTCCACTTCCACCCGCACGCCAAGGCGGGTAACGGGCGGCCGGGGGCCGGTGCGAATCGCAATGGCGCCAACGGTGACCACCTGACGTTGCCCGTTCCGGACGGCACGGTGGTGCTGTCGCCCACCGGTGAGATCCTGGCCGACCTGGTGGGGGAGGGTGCGACCTTCGTCGCTGCCCGCGGTGGTCGCGGGGGCCTCGGTAACGCGGCGTTGGCCTCGAGAGCCCGCAAGGCGCCCGGCTTCTCGTTGCTCGGCGAGGAGGGTGACACCAACGAACTGGTCCTGGAACTGAAGTCGGTCGCCGACGTCGGGTTGGTGGGGTTCCCATCGGCGGGCAAATCGTCGCTGGTCTCGGTGTTGTCCGCCGCCAAGCCGAAGATCGCCGACTACCCGTTCACCACCCTGCAGCCGAATCTGGGTGTGGTGCAGACCGACGGCGAGGTCTTCACCATCGCCGACGTGCCCGGGCTGATCCCCGGTGCGTCGCAGGGCCGCGGGTTGGGGTTGGAGTTCCTCCGCCACATCGAGCGCTGCGCGGTGCTTGCACACGTGATCGACTGCGCCACCCTGGAACCCGGTCGCGATCCGCTGTCGGACATCGACGCACTCGAGGCGGAACTGGCCGCGTACACCCCCGCCCTGCAGACCGACCACGGGCTCGGTGACCTCATCGACCGCCCGCGGGTGGTGATCCTCAACAAGATCGACATCCCCGAGGCCGAGGAACTCGCCGACCTGGTGGAGCCCGACATCGCCCGACGGGGGTGGCCGGTGCTCCGCGTGTCGGCGGTGAGCCGACAGGGGCTGCGCGAACTCCGGTACGCGCTGGGCGATCTGGTGCGTGACCACCGGACCGCCCATCCCAAGCCGCCGCCGCGCCGTCAGGTGATCCGACCGAAGGCCGTCGATCAGGAGCAGTTCTCGGTGGTCCCGGATCCCGCGCTCGCGGGTGGCTTCATCGTGCGCGGAACCCGACCCGAACGGTGGATCAAGCAGACCCAATTCGACAACGACGAGGCCGTGGGTTATCTGGCGGACCGGCTGAACCGTCTCGGCGTGGAGGATCGGCTGATGCGCCTGGGCGCGGTCCCCGGCGCACCGGTGACCATCGGCGACGTCACCTTCGACTGGGAGCCGACCACCCCGATGGGTGACGAGGTTCCGGTCACCGGGCGTGGCACCGACATCCGGCTCGACCGGAACGACCGCATGGGTGCCTCGGAGCGCAAAGAGGCGCGACGACTACGCCGGGCCGAGCGGCACTCCGGTGAGACCGACGAGCTCGGTTGGGGTCACGTGGACCCGGACGATGAGTGACACCCGCGAACGGATCGCCACCGCACGCAGCATCGTCGTCAAGATCGGGTCGTCGGCGCTGACCGACCTCGTCGACGGACTCGACCGCACTCGCCTGGACCGGCTCGCCGACGCCATCGAGGAGCGGATGCAGGCGGGATCCGACGTGATCGTGGTGTCGTCGGGTGCGATCGGTGCGGGTATGGCGCCGTTGGGCTTACGCAAGCGGCCGACGGACCTCGCCACCAAACAGGCGGCCGCGAGTGTCGGTCAGCTGGCATTGGCGCACGCCTGGGGGACATCGTTCGCGCGCTATGACCGAACGGTCGGTCAGGTGCTGCTCACCGCCCACGACATCGCCCTGCGCGCACATCACGCCAACGCGCAACGGACCCTGGACCGGCTGCGGTCGCTGCACGCCGTCGCGGTGGTCAACGAGAACGACACGGTGGCCACCAACGAGATCCGCTTCGGGGACAACGACCGCCTCGCCGCGTTGGTCGCCCATCTCGCCGGTGCGGATGCGCTGCTGCTGCTCTCGGACGTGGACGGTCTCTACGACGGTGACCCCCGTGGCGGCGCGGCGACGATGATCCCCGAGGTGAACGGCCCCGCCGACCTCGACGGCGTCATCGCGGGGTCGGGCGGGGCACTGGGCACCGGTGGGATGGCGTCCAAACTGTCGGCGGCCCGATTGGCCGCCGACGCCGGCGTGCCGGTGCTGTTGGCCGCGGCGTCGGCGGCGGACCGCGCGCTCGCCGATGCGTCGGTGGGTACGGTGTTCGCCGCCCGCCCACAACGCCTGTCCGCGAGGCGTTTCTGGGTGCGGCACGCCGCGGAGACCCGGGGGAGTGTGGTCCTCGACGACGGGGCGGTGCAGGCGGTGGCGTACCGGCGGCGGTCGCTGCTGTCCGCGGGTGTCGTGGGGGTGCACGGCCGCTTCTCCGGCGGTGACGTCATCGACCTCGTCGACACCGGCGGCGTCACCCGCGCCCGGGGTGTGGTGGCCTACGACGCCGACGAGATCGCCCAGATGGTGGGCAAGTCGACCTCCGAACTGCCCGCCGATCTGCGTCGACCCCTCATCCACGCCGACGATCTGGTCGCCGTCTGAGCCTGTGGTCGGAACGCTGCAGTCAGGCGTCGAGGCAGTACGTGTCGAGTACGTCGGCGCAGCGGTGGTCGATCTTCAGGTCGGCGATCGGGTCGCCACGGGTGGCCCCGCGGTTGACGATGACGATCGGGATGCCCGCGCGGTGCGCCCGGCGCACGAAGCGCAGACCGCTCATCACCGTGAGCGACGATCCCAACACCAGCAGTGAGTCGGCCGCGTCGACCAGCCGGAAAGCCTCGGCGACGACATCTGCGGCCACCGACTCGCCGAAGTACACGATGTCGGGTTTCAGGATGCCGCCGCAGTGCGGACAGTCGATCATCCGGAAGTCATCCGTCTCGTCGATGACCACGTCGGCGTCGGGAGCAACCTCGATGGCCCCGCGTCCACGGACCCGCCGCACGAAGTCGGTGTTCAACGGTTCCAGTATTTCGGCGAGCCGATGTCGCGAGATCCGCCATCCGCAGTGCAGACACCGCACCCGGCCGTAGCAGCCGTGCAGTTCCACCACCGGCCGGTTACCGGCCTTGAGGTGCAACATGTCCACGTTCTGGGTGATCACCGCACCGGCGAGCCCCGCGCGCTGCAGCCGGGTGATCGCGTGATGTGCGGCGTTCGGCTTGGCGGCGTCCATGTGCCGCCAGCCCAGGTGGTTACGAGCCCAGTAGTGGCGACGGAATCCCGGTGACGACAGGAACATGTCGATGGTCATCGGGGTCCGTGGCACGGTGTGCGGACTGCGGTAGTCGGGGATCCCGGAGTCGGTGGACACCCCGGCACCGGTGAGGATGAGCGGCGCGGATCCGCCCAGGATCCGCCGCATCCGCGTGACCTGCGCGGGCAGGTCGTCGTCGATGGGCGTGGGTGCGGCGGGCGACCACGCGACGTCTCGGGTGCGCACCTCTTCAGGGTATAGACGGTTGCCGACATCGCCGGCCCGCCGACTCAGTGCGGCAGACCACGCGCCGCCACCTTCTCGAGCACTTCCAGCGGTGCGCGATGCGGTTCGGTAAGGCGCGGTCGGTGCACGATCAGGTCGGTGAAGCCCAACCCGCCCGCACGTCCTACCATCTCGTCGAACACGCCGATGCTCTCCAGCGACTGTCGCGGTCCGGAGTCCAGGCTCAGGTAGCGGGCGAACCCCTGATCGCGTCCGGTCTCGGCCAGCGTGGTGTCGAGGATCTCGACGCTGCGGGCCACTCCGGTGAACCACGTGTCGAGGTCGTCGGACGGTGTGCCGGTGGTGATCCAGCCATCGGCCTCGCGAGCGGCGAAGCGCACCGAGCGTGGACCGTTTCCCGCGAGCAACAGGGGGATCCGGTCCCGCGGCGGTTGACCGACGCGGCGTAGGTCGCCGACGGCGAAGTACTCGCCCTCGACGCCGGCGTGATCCTCACGCAAGCACAGATCCAGCATGCGGGTGAACTCCTGCAACCGGTCCACCCGCTGCCGCGGCGGCAGGGTGCGGTCCCCGGTCAGGGTGTCGTCGGGGGTGCCACCGGCACCGAGACCGAGCAGCAACCGGTCACCGGAGATGTCGGCGAGGGTCTGTGCCTCGCGGGCCAGAGTCGCCGGATGGCGGAAGTTGGGGGACGACACGAATGGGCCCAACCCGATCCGGGTGGTGACCATCGCCGCGGCGGTGAGGGTCGGGATGCAGGAGAACCAGGTGGAGTCGGGGAGCCCGCCCCACACGAGATGGTCGTAGGTCCACGCGTGGTCGAACCCCATCTGCTCGGCCTCCTCCCACAGCGGCCGCGCGTCGCGCCACGGCATGTCGGGGAGGATGCAGATTCCGAATCGCACGGGTGCGAGCGTAGTCGGAGGACGGTGGTGTGGTGCCGAGGACCGGTCAGTAATCCCGGCCCGGCTCGAGACGAGCCAGGAGCGGTTCGCCGGCGATGAAGCGCCGCACGTTCTCTCGCACCCACGGGGCCATCGTCGCGTGCAGCCCCGACGCCGGATTGGCAACGTGCGGGGTGATGATGACGTCCGAGCGATCCCATAGAGGATCGTCGTCGGCGGGCGGTTCCGGATCGGTGACGTCGAGGGCGGCGCCGGCGATGGAACCCGCGTCGAGGGCGGATATCAGGGCGTCCTGATCGATGAGTGAACCGCGCGCCACGTTGATCACCCAAGCGTGCGCGGGCAGTTGCTCCAACACCGAGGCGTCCACGAGGTGCCGCGTCTCCGCAGTGGCGGGTGCGGCCAGCACCACGTGGTCACACCGCGGCCACACCTCGGACAGGCGCTCGGCCGGGAGCGTCTGCGCCGCACCATCGACCGGGCGTCCTGAACGGTTGACGGCGATCACCGAGGCGCCGCAGGCCTGCAGGCGGGGGATCAGTGCACGGGCGATGCCGCCCGCGCCGACGATTGCCACGGTCGCACCTTGCAGCGACCGCATCGCCGGGTCGATGCCGTCTTTGTCCCAGCGTCGGGTGACCGCCGCGGGAATCTGGTGCAGAACGGACAACAGCAGGGCGAGAGCGTGTTCGGCAACGTTCTCGGCGTAGAAGCCTGAGGCGTTGGTCCAGACGCGGCGGTCATCGATCACGCCGGCGTCGACGAACGCCTCGATCCCCGCCAGCTTGAGCTGTACCCATTGCACGTTGTCGGGCAACGAATTCGGGAAATCGTCGAGCCCCCCGAGCCAGATGAGACCAGTCGCCGCGGCGAGGTCGTCGACGACGGTGGCGCCGCCGTCGACGATGGCGCGCTCGACGTGTTCGTCCCGCTCCGGGAGCAGTGCGATCGGCGTGCCTGTCACCTGTGATCCGGTCAGTCGACCGTGACCAGCGGGTACACGCCGTTCTCGTCGTGGGTCTCATTACCCACGACCGGTGGATTGAACACGCACAGCATGCGTAGCTCGGTCTCGGCGAAGACGGTGTGACGCTCGTGCCCGTTCAGCAGGTACATCGATCCCGGTCCGAGCGGGTATTCCTGCCCGGTCTCGCGATCGAGGAGCCGCCCGGTGCCCTCGACGAGCCACACCGCCTCCACGTGGTTGGCGTAGTGGAACTCGTTCTCGGTGCCGGCCTTGATGACGGTCTCGTGGAACGAGAAGCCCACCCGGTCGCCGCCAAGGACGATCCGCTTGGACCGCCACTGACCGTTCTCGGCGGTGATGTCGCGTTCGGTGTCGGTGATCTCTTCGGTGGTGCGCACGATCATGGGCAGAGTCCTCCTACGACGTCGGGGTGGATTGCTCGGCCGGGTTCAGCGTCCGACGGCGTCACGGGTGGCCGTGGCCAGGATCTCCAGACCCTGCTCGAGCTCTTCGGTGGTGGTGGTCAACGGCGGCAGCAACTTCACGACCTCGTCGGACGGACCCGCGGTCTCGGCGAGAAGTCCGTTGTCGAAGGCCTGACTGCATACCTTGCCCGCCTTGTCGGCATCCTCGAACACCAGACCCTGCGCCATCCCGCGCCCGCGGGTGGAGATGCCGGGGTATTGGTCGCAGAGGCCGGCGAACGCTTGGTGGATGAGCTCGCCCTTGGCCACGGTCTCCTTCTCGAGGGTGTCGTCGGACCAGTAGGTGTCGACCGCGGCCTTGGCCGTGACGAAGGCGGGGTTGTTGCCGCGGAAGGTGCCGTTGTGCTCGCCGGGCTCCCACACGTCGAGCTCGCGCTTGAACAGCGTCAGCGCCATCGGCAGCCCGTATCCACCAATCGACTTGGACAGGGTGATGATGTCGGGCTGGATGCCCGCGACCTCGAACGAGAAGAACGGGCCGGTACGTCCGCAACCCATCTGCACGTCGTCGACGATGAGGAGGATGTCCCGCGAGGTGCACAGGTCGGCGAGCGCGCGCAGCCACTCCGGACGGGCGACATTGACGCCACCCTCACCCTGCACGGTTTCCACGATCACCGCGGCGGGGCGGTTGAGGCCGCTGCCGGAGTCGTCGAGGACCCGCTCGAACCAGCTGAAGTCCTCGACCACGCCGTCGAAGTAGTTGTCGAAGGGCATCGGGGTCGCGTGCACCAGCGGGATGCCCGCGCCCGCGCGCTTCATCGAGTTGCCCGTCACCGACAGTGATCCCAGCGTCATGCCGTGGAACGCGTTGGTGAAGTTGATGATCGAGGTCCGGCCGGTGACCTTGCGGGCCAGCTTCAACGCGGATTCCACCGCGTTGGTTCCGGTGGGGCCGGGGAACTGCACCTTGTAGTCGAGATCGCGGGGCAGCAGGATGCGGTCGGTGAACGACTGGAGGAACTCGCCCTTGGCGACGGTGTTCATGTCGAGGCCGTGGGTGATGCCGTCGTTCTCGAGGTAATCGATGAGCGCGCGCTTGAAGGCGGGGTTGTTGTGACCGTAGTTCAGCGCTCCGGCACCGCCGAAGAAGTCGAGGTAGCGACGACCGTTGATGTCGGTCAGCCACGACCCTTTCGCGGTGGTGAACACCGTGGGCCAGCCGCGTGAGTACGAGCGGACCTCGGACTCGCGGTCGGCGAAGATCGAGTCGTCGAAGGTCGTGGTGGTGGTCAGATCAGACATGGCGGTTCCTCCCGATGTCTTGATGGAGATGATCGGTGCGGATGCACCAGGTCTTGTCGCAGCTCCGCGGCGACACACAGATCATCGCGCGACGGCATCCGTGTTCGGGCCGTCGCGCGACGATCCGGTCAGGAGCGGGGAGCGATGGTGTAGAGATCCTCGGGCTGGTGTGCATCTGGGAAGTCGTTCGGTGCGAACAGGTCGCGGCGGGTGATGGTCATGTCACGCGACTCGGCGAACGACGCGAACAGAGCCTGCGAGGCCTCGTTATCCGGGCTGATGGTGGTGGTCATCGTGGTGAGCCCACGTGCCTCCGCTTTGTCCATGAGTCCCTGCAGCATGGTGCGGGCGATACCCAGACCGCGGAACGAGTCGTCGACGGCGACCTGCCAGACCATCACGGTGTCGGGCGACTGCGGCCGCTGGTACCCGGTGACGAAGCCGACGACATGGTTGTCGATGGTTGCGACGACGGTGGTGTCGGCGTAATCCTCGCACCAGAGAACGTAGGCGTAGCTGGAGTTGAGGTCCAGCACGTCGGTGTCGCGAGCGATTTCCCAGAGCCGGACTCCGTCGGAAACCTCGGGTGAGCGAACTGCCACCGCGTCCGGCGCGATGGTTGGGGTCGTACTCATCTCGGTGAGGCTCATAACGCCTTAAAAGTTAACAACGGGTCACATCGATGTCACCCTGTTCGGCGAATTGGTCCCCGATAAACCTGCGCCTGCCCAGCTCAGGTCCGGTGAGTGATGACGGACACATCCTGCGCCGACGGCGCCGACGAGCCCGCACCCGGTCGTGTGGTCGACAGCGCCGCGGCCGCATTCGCGAAGGCGACGGCGTCGACCAGCCCGTCGGGCAGACGGGCGCACAGAGTGCCCGCGAACACGTCTCCCGCGCCCGTGGTGTCCACGGTATCGACCGCGGGAGCCGCGATCGACGCGTCGGTGTCGGAGGCCGCATGAATGACCCGCACGCCGTCGGAACCAAGGGTGGTGACGACGACCATGCGTGGCGGGAGTGTCTCGACGGCGAGACGCGCCGCCTCCCCCCGGTTGACGACGAGGATGTCGACCACCTCGAGCAGCGATGATGGCAACTCGGTCACCGGGGACGGGTTGAGAACCACGGTGGTCCCGTGGGCGTGCGCGTGCTCGGCCGCGGCCAGCACCCCGGACATGGGGATCTCGAGCTGCAGCGAGAGCACGTCGGCGGTGGCCACGGCATCCAGTTCCGACCGCCGCAACTCGGTGAGGTGGGCATTGGCACCGGGGATCACCACGATGGAGTTCTCGCCCGAGGCCGCCACCGTCACGGTGGCCAGACCCGTGGGTCCGGTGGTGCGGCGGAGGCTGTCGACGTCGATGCCCGCGTCGCGAAGTGCGCCGACCGGGACCTCGGCGAAGTCATCGTCGCCGACCGCGCCGATCAGGGTGACCGCGGCCCCGGCGCGGGCCGCCGCGATCGCCTGATTGGCGCCCTTGCCGCCCTGGGCCAGGGTCACCGAGCGCCCGGTGACCGTCTGCCCGGGCTCGGGCAACTCGTCGGTGACCACTGTGATGTCGCAGTTGACACTGCCGACCACGACCACCGACGCGGCAGGAGACAATGAGGCCATGGGAGGCATTGTGCTCGGCGCGGTCGGTGCGGACAGGGGTGTCGACCGATGACCCGGATCATCGCCGGTCAGGTGCGCGGGCGATCGCTCGCAGTCCCGCCGAGCGGGACGCGCCCCACCTCCGATCGGGTGCGTGAGGCGTTGTTCAGCATGATCGCCGCGCGGATGGATCTCGGCGGCGTCGCCGTGCTGGATCTGTACGCGGGTTCGGGTGCTCTCGGTCTGGAGGCGGTGTCCCGGGGCGCCGCCCGGGCGACGCTGGTCGAGAGGGACACACGGTCGGCGGCTGTGATCGTGCGTAATATCCGGACCTGCGGTTTCGACACCGTCGAGGTGGCCAGGCGTCCGGTCTCCACGCTTCTCGCCGGGCCGTCGGCCGCCTTCGACCTGGTGTTCAGCGATCCGCCGTACGACCTGCCCGACGACTCCGTGGCCGCGGATCTGCGTGCCCTCACCGACGGGGGCTGGTTGGCCGACGACGCCCTGGTGGTGGTCGAACGCTCGTCGCGATCGCCGGTGACCGTGTTCCCCGTCGGCCTCGAGCCCGAACTGTCGCGGGGTTACGGCGACACCCGCATCGACCTCGCGGTGGCCACGACGCCGAAACGTCGCTGAGACACCGGCCGCGAACAGTCGGTGTACTACCTTGTGCCCATGGCGAGAGCAGTGTGCCCGGGCTCCTTCGACCCGGTGACGTCCGGCCACCTGTACGTCTTCGAGCAGGCGGCGGCCCGCTTCGACGAACTGGTCATCACAGTGGTGGTGAACCCCGCCAAGCGCGGGATGTTCAGCATCGCCGAACGGATGGACCTCATCGGCGAGGTGACCGGGCACCTTCCGACGGTGCGGGTGGACAAGTGGGAGGGCCTGCTGGTCGACTTCTGTCGGGACTCGGGGATCGAGACGATCGTCAAGGGGCTGCGCAGCGGTACCGATCTCGACTACGAGGCGCCGATGGCCCAGATGAACCGTGAACTCGCGGGCGTGGACACGCTGTTCCTGCTGACCGATCCCCGCTTCGCACACGTGTCCAGCTCGTTGATCAAGGAGATCGCCAAGCTGCACGGCGACGTCGAAGCCTTCGTCCCGGCGCCCGTGTTCCGAGCGCTGACGGCTCGGCTGGCCGGCGAGCGCCAGGTCTGACGGTTCTCCTCGTCGCGACACCGCGCAGGTCCGCGACACGCGGAGGCCACGTGATTGCGGATCACAGCCGCAACATTGGGCACAATAACCACAGCAACAACATCGTTGGTCGATGTCACCGAGTCGTAGTCGTCGCGCTGTGCTGTGGCGGGGATAGAGGTAGCCATGTATCGGGTTTTCGAGGCACTGGATGAACTGGGCGCCATCGTCGAGGAGGCGCGCGGCGTCCCCATGACGGCCGGGTGCGTGGTTCCGCGCGGTGACGTCCTGGAGTTGTTGGACGACGTGAAGGACTCCATCCCGGCCGAACTGGACGACGCCCAGGACGTGTTGGACCAGCGCGACAAGCTGCTCGGGGACGCGCACGCGCACGCCGAGCAGGCGGTCTCGCAGGCCGACGCCCAGGCCGACGAGCTGGTGTCTCAAGCCCGCGAGGACGCCGACCGCATCCTGTCCGACGCCAAGAGTCAGGCCGATCGGATGGTCGCCGAGGCACAGTCGCACGCCAGCGAGATCATGGGTGGCGCCACCGCCGAGGCCGAGCGGACCGTGTCCGGTGCGCACCGGGAGTTCGACTCGGTGACCGGTCGGGCCCGGGCCGAGGCCAACCGGATGGTGGAGGCGGGTAACGCCAGCTATGAGAAGTCTGTCGCCGACGGCATCGCCGAGCAGCAGCGGCTGGTCTCCGACACCGAGGTCGTCGCGGCGTCCAAGTCGGAGGCGGATCGCATCATCGACGCCGCCCACGCCGAATCGGATCGGCTGCGCGGGGAGTGCGACATCTACGTCGACGACAAGCTCGCCGAGTTCGAGGAGGTGCTCACCGGCACCATGCGTTCGGTGAGCCGGGGTCGCCAGCAACTGCGGACCGGTGCGGGTGTGCACGACTATGCCGAACACCCGCGGGCCGAACACCCGCGGGCCCGCGCCGAGCGCTCGCACACCGTCAGCGACTTCGAGGCAGGCGTCGCGGTCTGACGGTGATACCACCACCCGTGCCCGGTCGACATGCGTGTCGGCCGGGCATTGGTCTCGTCAGGCGCTGATCACGTACAGTTTTTCTCTGTGTCAGACCAGCGAGGAACCAGCAGCCCGGATGTCGGAACCGGCGGCAGTCCCTTCGTCGTCGACATCCGCACACTGGAGCGCAAACCGGGCACGATGGAGCAGCTCCACAAGACCGTGGTGGTCGACGAACCGGTGGGCCTGGACATGATCGGTATCCCCGCGGGCAGTCCCATCGACCTCGACATGCAACTGCAGTCGGTCTCCGAGGGTGTGCTCGCGACCGGGACGGTGTCGGGGGAGACCCGCGGACAGTGCGCCCGGTGTCTCGAACCGCTGAACGGGACGGTCAACGTCTTCCTCACCGAACTGTTCGCCTACCCGGATTCGGAGACCGAACGCACCACCGACTCCGACGAGGTGCGTCGCGTCGACCACGATCACATCGACCTCGAGCAGGCAGTCATCGACGCCGTCGGTCTCGATCTCCCGATGAGCCCCCTGTGCAGCGACGATTGCGAGGGTCTGTGCACCGAATGCGGTGTCCGCCTTGCCATTGCCGAACCGGGGCACCATCACGACACGATCGATCCACGCTGGGCGGCGCTACAGGACAAGCTGGGTGACGGTGACCGACCCGACGACTCGCCTGCGGGCTCATGAGCGACGGGGAGCCACCCGCCCGCACCGACGACGTCGCAACCGGTCGGCAGACTCTGCTCGACGCCCTGGGTGTGGCGTTGCCGGACGAGCTGCTGACCCTGGCGCTCACCCATCGCTCGTACGCCTACGAGAACGGCGGGCTGCCCACCAACGAACGCCTCGAGTTCCTGGGGGACTCCGTGCTGGGCGTGGTGGTCACCGAGAAGCTGTACCGCAACCACCCCGACAAACCCGAGGGCGAGTTGGCGAAGATCCGGGCCAGCGTGGTCAACATGCACGCGCTGGCCGCGATCAGTCGCGAGTTGGGTGACGGTGGGCTCGGGACGTATCTGCTGCTGGGCCGGGGTGAAGAACTGACCGGCGGCCGTGGCAAGGCCAGCATCCTGGCCGACGGCCTGGAATCGCTGCTGGGCGCGATCTACCTGGAACATGGGCTGCAGACGTCCGCGGAGGTCATCTCGCGACTGTTCGACGGCCCGCTGCGGCGTGCGGCGGTACTGGGTGCGGGCCTGGACTGGAAGACCTCCCTGCAGGAGCTGACCGCCGAACGCGGACTGGGTGTGCCGCACTACCAGATCACCGCCACCGGGCCCGATCACGACAAGGAGTTCACCGCGACCGCCGTGGTCAACGGCGAGGATCGCGGGACCGGCGTGGGCCGCACCAAGAAGGAAGCCGAGCAGAAGGCGGCCTCCACCGCGTGGAACGACATCATGGGACCCACTCCGCTGGACGGACTCGACGGGGTCACCACCGACGACGGTGCCTGAACTCCCCGAGGTCGAGGTCGTCCGTCGCGGTCTGAGTGAGCACGTGGTCGGGCGGCGCGTGGTCGAGGTGCAGGTACTACACCCCCGCGCCGCTCGACGGCATGTCGCGGGCGACCTGGACCTCGCGGCGCGGTTACGGGGGGCGGCGGTGATCGCCGCCCGCAGACGTGGCAAGTACCTCTGGATGGACCTCGCCACCGGGACGCCGCGAATCGCGGCCGAGACGGTCGATCCGCCCGACACCGCGCTGGTGGTGCATCTGGGGATGAGCGGGCAGATGTTGGTGCAACCGCAGGGCGCACCCGACGAGACCCACCTGCGCATCCGCGCCCGGTTGGACGACGGCACCGAGCTGCGGTTCGTCGATCAGCGGACCTTCGGTGGGTGGCTGCTCGACGACTATCCGCCCGCGGTGATCGGCGAACCCGCACCGATCCCACCGGTGATCGCGCATATCGCCCCGGACCCGTTCGACCCGGCCTTCGACGCCGACGCGGTGGTCGCGACGATGCGCGGTAAGCACACCGAGATCAAACGGCTGCTCCTGGATCAGACGGTGCTGTCAGGGGTCGGCAACATCTACGCCGACGAGGCGCTGTGGCGGGCGCGATTACACGGGCAGCGGCTGTCCGACGGCATCAGCGCGCGCAAACTCCGCGAACTGTTGGCCGCGGTGACCGAGGTGATGGCGGCCGCGCTGGAGGTCGGGGGCACGTCGTTCGACGCGCTGTACGTCAACGTCAACGGGCAGTCGGGGTATTTCGAGCGGTCGCTGAACGCCTATGGCCGGGAAGGTCTGCCGTGCCGCCGGTGCGGCACGTCGATGCGGCGGGAGGCGTTCATGAACCGCAGCTCGTTCAGTTGTCCGCGGTGTCAGCCGAAGAAGCGGGTCACACAACCCCGCCGACCACCCGTAGAGAAACCGTAAAGATGCCCGTTCGGGGCGTCAGGAACCCGTAAACGACGCCGATCGGCCGGTCTGTCGGTCCGATGATCGGAACCGTTCCGCCGGATACCGATCCAGTGATCCGGCCTGTACGGGTTCGAGGAGTTCCGATGGCCGATCTGGCCTATGTGCTGATCATCCTGGCGGTGTTCGGGGTGAGCGTGCTGGTGCTGCGCGGCGTCACCGGCTGGATGTCGCGGTGACCGCCGTCGGCACCGTCAACGTGGTGTTGATCGTCGTGGCCGCGCTGGCGGCGCTGTACCTGGTGGTCGCGCTCGTCTTCCCCGAGAGGTTCTGAACCGATGGGATCGGGAATCTCGGCGGCCCTGCAGGTCGCGGCGGTGGTCTTCGTCCTCGCCGTCGCCTACGTACCGCTGGGTGACTACATGGCCCGGGTGTTCACCGGTGACCGCGACCTCGCGGTGGAGCGGTTGCTGTACCGCGCGGTCGGTGTGGACCCTCGCCGCGGGCAGTCATGGGGCGGCTACGCCACCGCGGTGCTCAGCTTCTCGCTGGTCAGCACGGTGTTGCTGTATGCGCTGCAACGACTCCAGGGAGTGCTCCCCGGTAACGGCGGTAAGGGGGCGGTGGACCCCTCGGTGGCGTTCAACACCGCGGTCTCCTTCGTCAGCAACACCAACTGGCAGTCGTACGCACCCGAGGCCACCATGGGCAACCTGACGCAGTCCGTCGGGTTGGCCGTGCAGAACTTTGCCTCGGCCGCGGTGGGACTGGCCGTGGCGATCGCGGTGACCCGCGGTATCGCCGCACACCGCGGGACCGCCGAGCTGGGCAACTTCTGGGTCGACCTGGTCCGTGGGATCATCCGGATCCTGTTGCCGCTGAGCATCATCGTCGCGATCATCCTGGTCGCGCAGGGGGCGGTGCAGTCGTATCGGAGCGGATTCGACTTCGTCGGCCTCGACGGGAGCGCCGGGCACGGGGTGGTGGGACCATTCGCCTCGCAGGAGGCCATCAAGGAGCTCGGCACCAACGGCGGTGGTACCTATGCGGCCAACTCTGCGCACCCCTTCGAGAACCCGACGCCGCTGACCAACATCGTCGAGATCATCGCTCTCCTGTTGATCCCGGTCTGCCTGGTCCGTACCTACTCGACGATGATCGCGCGGCCCAGGCAGGGGTACACCCTGCTGTCGGTGATGGGCGTGCTGTTCGGGGCGATCCTGGCCGTCACCTGGTTCTTCGAGGAACGCACCCACGGTGTCGCGGCGCAGGCAGCGGGCGCGATGATGGAGGGCAAGGAACAGCGGTTCGGTATCCCCGCCTCCGTCCTGTTCGCCACCGCGACCACCGGAACGTCCACCGGTGCGGTGAATTCCGCGCACGACAGCTTCTCGGCCGGGGCCGGCGGCGCGGTCATCTGGAACATGCTGCTCGGCGAGATCGCGCCGGGCGGGGTGGGCAGCGGTCTGTACACGTTGCTGGTGTTGGCCATCATCGCCGTCTTCGTCGGTGGATTATTGGTCGGCCGCACACCGGAGTTTCTCGGCAAGAAGATCGGTCAACGCGAGATCACCCTGGCGGCACTGTCGATCCTGGTGATGCCCGCGCTCGTGCTGATCGGGGTGGGCATCACCGCGATCCTGCCCTCGACCACCGGCTTCCAGGGCAACGGCGGTGACCGGGGGACGGCGGGGTCCATCCACGGATTCTCCGAGGTGCTCTACGCCTACGCCTCCGCGGCCAACAACAACGGGTCGGCTTTCGGCGGCCTGACCGTCACCAGCGACTGGTTCCAGATCTCCCTCGGTGTCGCGATGTGGCTGGGCCGCTTCCTGCCCATCGTGCTGGTGTTGGCCCTGGCAGGAGTGCTGGCGTCCCAGAAACCGCGAGCGGAATCGACGGCGACACTGCCGACCTCGGGCCCGCTGTACGCGGGCCTGCTCACCGGCACCGTGGTGCTGGTGGCCGGACTGACCTTCTTCCCGGTGATGTCGCTGGGGCCGATTGCGGAGGCATTGACATGACGACAACAGAAAAATCGGTGGCGCAGGATCAGAGTCACCACGGTCACGGCAGTGCCGAACCACTGGTCTCGTCGGGCTCCTTCTCCGCCGCTCAACTGATCCGGTCACTGCCCGACGCGGTCCGCAAGCTCAACCCGCGCGAACAGGCCCGCAACCCGGTGATGTTCATCGTCTGGGTGGGCGCGGTGGTGACCACCGTGTTGGCCTGTTGGCACCCGTCGGTGTTCAGCTGGGTGATCGCGTTCTGGCTGTGGTTCACCTCGCTGTTCGCGAGCCTGGCCGAAGCCGTGGCCGAGGGACGAGGCAAGGCTCAGGCCGACACCCTCCGGAAGGTCAAGCGCGACACCGTCGCCCGGGTGATGGACCCCGACGGGTCGATCGCGGAGCGATCCGGTAGCGAGCTGCACATCGGCGACCTCATCGTGGTGGAGGCGGGGGAGACCATCGCGGGCGACGGTGACGTGGTGGACGGTATCGCCACGGTCGACGAGTCGGCGATCACCGGTGAGTCCGCGCCGGTGATCCGTGAATCCGGCGGCGACCGGAGCGCGGTCACCGGCGGCACGGTGGTGCTGTCGGACCGCATCATCGTCCGGATCAGCACCGCACCCGGCGAGACGTTCGTCGACCGGATGATCGCGCTGGTCGAGGGTGCGCAACGTAAGAAGACCCCCAACGAGATCGCGCTGGACATCCTGCTGGCCTCGCTGACCATCATCTTCCTGCTGGCCGTCGTGGCGCTCGGGCCCATGCAGCAATACGCCGGGCAGACGCCGGACGGGGTGAAGATGATCGCCCTGCTCGTCTGCCTCATCCCGACCACCATCGGTGCGCTGCTCAGCTCCATCGGCATCGCCGGCATGGACCGACTGGTGCAGCGCAACGTACTCGCGATGTCCGGTCGCGCGGTGGAGGCCGCCGGGGACATCGACACCTTGTTGATGGACAAGACCGGCACCATCACGTTCGGCAACCGGAGGGCGACACGGTTCACGCCTGCCCCGGGCACCGGCGCGGAGGCGTTCGCCGAGGTGGTCTGCGCGTCCAGCCTCGGCGACGACACCCCCGAGGGGCGCAGCATCGTCGACCTGTGCCGCGACGAGTACCACGTCGACGTGGAGGCGATGCGAGATCGCCTGCGCGGGGCCGACATCGTGGCGTTCACCGCCGAGACCAGAATGAGTGGGGTGGACATCCCCGAGCGGGATGGGACCCGTCACGTGCGCAAGGGCGCCGCCGACGCGGTGGCGCGGTGGGTGGTGCAGAGCGGCGGAAACGCAGCGGTGGACCTGAACGATGCGGTGGATCAGGTGTCCCGGGAGGGCGCGACCCCCCTGTTGGTCGCGTCGCGGACCGGATCGACGCCGGCGACCGTCGACGGTCTGGTGGTGCTCTCCGATGTGGTGAAACCCGGCATGGCCGAACGCTTCGCGCAGCTTCGTGCGATGGGGATCACGACGGTGATGGTCACCGGTGACAACCCGTTGACCGCCGCCGCGATCGCTGCGGAGGCGGGTGTGGACGACGTGGTCGCCGAGGCCACCCCGGAGGACAAGTTGGCGCTGATCCGTACGGAGCAGAACGGCGGACGGTTGGTCGCGATGACCGGCGACGGCACCAACGACGCGCCCGCACTGGCCCAGGCCGACGTCGGGCTGGCGATGAACACGGGGACGTCGGCGGCGAAGGAGGCGGGCAACATGGTCGACCTCGACTCCGACCCCACCAAACTCATCGACGTGGTGGCGATCGGCAAGCAGCTGCTCATCACCCGCGGTGCGTTGACCACGTTCTCGCTGGCCAACGACCTGGCGAAGTATTTCGCGATCCTCCCTGCGCTGTTCAGCGGCATCTACCCGGCGCTGGGCAAACTCAACGTGATGCACCTGCATTCGGCGCAGTCGGCCATCACCTCGGCGGTCATCTTCAACGCGCTGGTCATCATCGCGCTGATCCCGCTGTCGCTGAAAGGTGTTCGCTACCGACCCGGCTCAGCTTCCCGGTTGCTGGGTCGCAACCTACTGATCTACGGACTGGGCGGCGTGATCGCGCCGTTCCTGGGAATCTGGGTGATCGACCTCGTGGTCCGGTTCATCCCGGGGATGGGATGACGAGATGAGTGTGATCGCTGCGGGTGGGGTCAGGACGTGGACGCGCCAGTTGCTGGTGTCCGCGGCTGTGCTGGTGGCCCTCACCGTGATCCTCGGTGGCGCGTACCCGGCCGTGGTGTGGGCGATATCGCGGACCGACAGCACCGCCGCGGAGGGGGCGATCGCCCGTGATGTACACGGCTGCAGTGTGGGGTCGACCCTGCTGGGTGTGGATCCGCAGGTCCCGGCCGGACAACCCGACCGCTACCTGCACGGCCGGGTGGTCGGGAGTGCGGACAACCCGATGGCCCCTGGCGCGGCGGACTCGTCGGTGCCCAGCAACCAGGGTCCGTCCAGCGAGTCGCTGGCCCGGTCGATCACCGCGCGCCGCACGGTGATCGCCGCACGCGAGGGTGTGCCCCCATCGGCGGTACCCGTCGACGCGGTGACCGGGTCGGGATCGTCCCTCGACCCGGACATCAGCCCAGCCTATGCGGCGCTGCAGATTCCGAGGATCGCCAGGGTCACGGGGCGGTCGGCGTCGGAGGTGCGCCGCATCGTCGACGACCACACCACCGACAGGCAGTGGGGTTTCCTGGGACAGCCGCGGGTGAACGTGCTCGAGGTGAACCTCGCACTGGGCGCCACCGCACCAGGGTGTCGCTGACCTGGCCCGCGGCGTCGGTGGTGGTGAAAGGTCGGTGGGCGGGGAAGGATCGAGGTGTGAGCACAACCGATGGGCGCCCGACGAGCGCCGAACCCGAACGGCGAGGCTCGTTCCGCATCTTCCTGGGTTGTGCGCCGGGGGTGGGCAAGACCTACGAGATGCTCACGGATGCGCGCGCGCTGATCGGTGAGGGAGTCGACACCGTCATCGGCGTGGTGGAGAGCCACGGTCGGGCGGACACCGCAGCACTGTTGTCGGGGATCGAGGTGGTGCCGCGTACCGTCCGCCGGCATCGCGGAGTGGAGTTGGCCGAGATGGATCTCGACGCGGTCCTGCGTCGCAGGCCCGCTCTGGTGCTGGTCGACGAGTTGGCCCACTCGAACGCACCAGGCGGCCGACACGCCAAGCGGTGGCAGGACATCCAGGAGATCCTGGATGCGGGGATCGACGTGTTGTCCACGGTGAACATCCAGCACCTGGAGAGCCTCAACGACGTGGTCCAGCAGATCACCGGCACCCAGCAGCAGGAGACCGTTCCCGACGACGTGGTCCGAGCCGCCGACCAGATCGAGTTGGTGGACATCTCACCGGAGGCGCTGCAGCAGCGGTTACGGGCGGGCAAGGTGTATCCCAACGACCGGGTCGTCGGGGCGTTGGCCAACTATTTCCGACGGGGCAACATCACCGCACTGCGGGAACTGGCGTTGCTGTGGTTGGCCGATCGGGTGGAGGAGTCGCTGGCCGACTACCGGGCCGCGCATGAGATCACCGACACCTGGGAGACCCGGGAGCGGGTGGTGGTGGCGATCACCGGTGGATCGGAATCGGCGACGCTCATGCGGCGCGCCAGCCGGATCGCATCGCGATCCAGCGCCGAACTCGTGGTGGTCCACGTGGTGCGCGGCGACGGTCTGTTGGATCCGCACGGCGCGGACATGGTCGAGTCGACCGCGATGGCGGGCCGGCTGGGCGCTCAGGTGCACACGGTGGTCGGTGACGACGTGGCCGTGGCCATGCTCGACTTCGCCCGCGGGATGAATGCGACCCAACTGGTGATCGGCACCTCGCGGCGCACCCGTTGGCAGCGATTCGTCGACGAGGGGGTGGGAGCGCGGGTCCTGCGGATGTCCGGCAGCATCGACGTCCACATGGTCACCCACGATCAGGGCCATCGCGACCACCCGCTCGACATCCGCGGCAGCCGTTTCCACCGGCCATTGAGTTGGGTGTTCGCCGTGGTGGTGCCGGTGCTGGCGACCGCGGTCATCGCGCTGCTCGACCGATGGCTCGGATTCGCCAGCGAGACGGCCATGTTCTTCGTGGTGGTGGTCGTCATCTCACTGCTCGGTGGCGTGGGGCCCGCCGCGTTGTCCGCGGTCGCGTCGGGCCTGCTGCTCAACTACTTCTTCACCGATCCCCGCTACAGCCTGACCATCGCCCAACCCGACAACGCGGTGACCCTCATCGTGATGCTCATCGTGGCCATCGCCATCGCGGTGCTGGTGAACTCGGCGGGCACGCGACGGCAGGAGGCACTCCGCGCGACGCGGGAGGCCGAACTGCTGGCCACCTTCTCCGGCGCGGTGCTCTCCGGTGAGGAGTTGACGGGGTTGCTGGAACGGGTCCGGGAGACCTACGACCAACGCGCGGTGTCGCTGGTTCGGCTGGACGGTGGCGTCGGTGAGGGTGGTCGCACCACACGA
The DNA here is from genome assembly GCF_900156495.1 of Williamsia sterculiae. Classification (GTDB taxonomy): domain Bacteria; phylum Actinomycetota; class Actinomycetes; order Mycobacteriales; family Mycobacteriaceae; genus Williamsia_B; species Williamsia_B sterculiae. The sequence goes on along the minus strand of NZ_FTNT01000008.1, from coordinate 152,541 downwards.
TCGGTGGAGGGGCAGGTGGGTGAGGATCCGCCACAGACCACCTCCGATGCCCAGACCAGCGTGCGAGTCGCGGTGCAGGGCGCGCGCCCGGCGTCCGTCTACACCGACCGCCGCACCGCCGCACCGGAGTCAGCGGTGCGTTTCGAACTGTTGCTGTCGGGGCCCACCCTCGGCGGGCGGGATCGCCGGGTGCTGACCGCGGTGGCCACCCAGGCAGCGTCGGTGGTGGAGCGGCGGCGGCTGAACGCGGAGGCGTCGGAGGCGCGGGCGTTGTCCGAGACCGACCGGTTGCGCCGGGCGCTGCTGTCGGCGGTGAGTCACGACCTGCGCACCCCGTTGGCCGCGGTCAAGGTGGCAGCCTCGAGTCTGCGGTCGACCGATGTGTCCTTCTCACCCGAGGACACCGAGGAGTTGCTGGCCACCGTGGAGGAATCCGCCGACCACCTGACCGCGCTGGTGGAGAACCTGTTGGACTCGTCGCGGCTGGCCGCCGGGGTCATCTCCCCGGAGCTGCAGCCGGTGTACGTGGGAGACGTGGTGGGTCACGTGCTGGCGGGTATCGCCTCCTACGCGGGCCCGGAGATCGACCGCGTGTGCACGCGCATCGGTCCGGAGATGGTGACCACCGATGCCGGGTTGTTGGAGCGGGCGCTGGCCAATGTGGTGGACAACGCGATGCGGCACAGTGGTGCCCACGATGTGGAGATCGAGACGAGCCTGTCGGCCGCACCCGGCGCCGACGCCGCCACGGGAACCGTGCTCATCACGGTGATAGACCACGGGGTGGGGGTGGACGTCGGTGATCGAGAACGGTTGTTCGGGGCGTTCCAACGCCTGGGGGACCGTAACGAGAGTGTGGGTGTGGGGCTGGGGCTGTCGGTGGCACAGGGGTTCGTCGAGGCGATCGACGGGACCATCGAGGTGGGGGACACGCCCGGGGGCGGGCTGACGGTGACCATCGAGGTGCCACGCTGGGTGCCTGCGGAGCAGTCGGCCGGGATCGGGGTGGGGGAATGAACAGCGAAGGGGCAGAGCGTGTCCGGGTTCTGGTGGTGGACGACGAGCCGCAGATCCTGCGCGCGTTGCAGATCAACCTGAACGCACGCGGGTTCGACGTGACCACCGCACGAACGGGTGCGGGAGCATTGCGGGCGGCCGCGGAGGTGCAGCCCGCCCTGGTGATCCTCGATCTGGGACTGCCCGACCTCGACGGGCTGGAGGTGTTGGCCGGGTTGCGCGGGTGGACCGGTGTGCCGGTGATCGTGCTGTCGGCGCGCACCGATTCGGCGGACAAGGTGGATGCTCTCGACGCCGGTGCCGACGACTACGTCACCAAACCGTTCGGGATGGACGAGTTCCTGGCGCGGCTGCGGGCGGCGTTGCGTCGGGCCGCCGCGACCGGAGCGGCGCAGGACACCCCGGTGGTCGAGACCGACTCGTTCACGGTGGATCTGGCCGGAACCCGGGTGATACGCGGCGACAGCGAGGTTCACCTGACGCCGACCGAGTGGGGCGTGCTGGAGATGCTGGTCCGCAACGAGGGCAAGCTGGTGGGTCAGCGAGAACTGTTGCACCAGGTGTGGGGACCGGCCTACAGCGGCCAGAACCATTATCTGCGGGTGTATCTCGCCGGTCTGCGCCGCAAACTGGAACCCGATCCCGCGCATCCGCGGCACCTGTTGACCGAGGCGGGGATGGGGTATCGGTTCGTGCGGTGATCTACATCCGCGACGACCTCATGGTGTGGTGGTGATGTGTTGGTCGGTGTGGTTGTTGGTCCAGGTGATCCGGCGGTGGTGGTCGATGGTGGGTATTCAGTCGCCGTGGTGTTTTCGGTGGTGGTCGGGGGTGCAGATTGGTGCGAGGTTGCGGTTGATGGTGAGTCCGCCGCGTCGGGGGTCGTTGTGGTCGAAGGGGGTGATGTGGTCGATGTCGCAGTCCTCGGCGGGTGTGTCGCAGAAGGGGTATCGGCAGGTGCGGTCGGTGGCGAGGATGTCGGCGATTCAGTGCTCGAGACGGTCGGTAGGTCAGGGCGGTGGGCGTGATCTCACGGCCATCGCCATCGCCGGGAACGAGGTGGTCGGCGAGTGTGGGGTCGGTGGTGCCGTAGCGGCCGAGGTGGGCGAGATGACCGGTACGGAGGGTGAGGGTGATGGCCACGGCTGCTGATGGTGTGGGCGCGGTGGTGACGGCCGCGGTGGCCGGGCACTGCGAGGTGGTGCAGTCGCGGGCGAGGGTGGTCATGCCCTGGATGTCGGCCAGCGCGGCGACTCGCCGTTGGCGTGTCGATCGTGAGTCGTGTTCGCACAGGCGCTGCGTGATGAGGGTGGTTATGCGCTGACGGTGGTGTTCGCCTTGGGCGGCGGGGATGCAGCCGTCGAGGGTGGAGTGGCCGTGTCGGTCTTTGGTCACCCGGATGTTCTGGTTGTTGGTGAATTCTTCGCGGTCGGCGGCGGCTTTGTCGGGATCAAGCTCGATGATGAGTGCGTCGAGCCGGTCGCGCAGCGTGGTGTCGGTGAGTGGTTCTCGGGCCAGTGCGATGGCGTCGGACTGGGCGTGGTCGAGATTATCGGTGTGCACGCCGGTCAGTGTGGTGGCGAGGAGGTGGGCGCGGCGGTAGCTGAACTGTCCGTCGAGGTAGGCGGAGAGGATGGTGCGTGCGTTGGACTGGCGCTCGAGGCGTTGGGAGTCGTGGCCGGCGGCGATGAGATCGACGACCGGTGATGTGGACAACAGCCCGTCGTCGACGGTGGTGTCGGTGTAGGTGAACATGCGAGACAGCTTCCGGCGCAGAAGGATCTGAACGTCATTCCGTGAAACCCGCGTCCGATGTTCTGTTGTCCAGTGTACATGCGAGGTCGGACAGAATTGGCTGTGCAAAGCGAGTTACCCTCGCCGGTAACAGAATCGACCGGGATCGACGCTCAGGGCTGGCGAACCCCTCCATCAGGCGACCCTAATTCACCGCTGCCCGTGGCGATGTCGAGGAGGTCCCCGGCTGAGGTGCTGAAGCGATGGTGGCGGCGCCAGCACACATGAAGCTGACGGTGCAGGACGAGGCCGGACACCGGTACCTCGACCAGCGTCCCCGCCGACAACTCGTCGAGCACGGTCAACTCGCTGAGCACCGCCGGACCGAGACCGGTTGTCACCGCGTTCTTGATGGCGGTCGCGGAGGTGAACTCCATTGCCGGGACCAGCCGGAGCGGCGTGGGTAGCGCCTCGAGTCGGTTGTGGAGGACCGATCGGGTGGCCGAACCCGGTTCACGCAGGATCAGTGGGGCGGCAGCGAGATCGCCGGGTGCGATGGCCTGGCGCGTGGCCCACGCATGGTCGGGAGCCACCACGACCACGAGCCGATCACGGACGACGGGTCGGTGGTCCAATTCGTCCGGAATGTGGCCCAATTCGGCGAAGGCCAGCTCCACCGCACCTCGTCGGACCAGCGCCACGGCGTCGGCACTGTTGTGGCACAACAGGCTCACGGTGACACCGGGGAGTCGCCCGCGGAGGGTCGCGAACCAGGTCGGGAGAAAGAACTCGGCGATGGTGGTGCTTGCCGCGATCGTCAGCTGTGCAGGGGATGCGCCCGTCAGGGTGTCCAGGGACAGGTCGAGCGCAGCAGCAGCATCGAGAGCCGGCCGAGCCCATTCGAGCACGATCTGACCGGATGTGGTCAGGGTGGTGCCGCGTGCATGCCGGTCCAACAACCGCAGCCCCAGGCGTTGTTCGAGGCCCCGAACACGCGCGCTGACCGCGGGTTGCGACAACCCGTGGTGACGGGCGCAGGCGCCGATGCTGCCCGTCGTGGCGATGGTCGCCAGCAATTCGAGGCTCGAGAGATCGGTGACCCGCACGGACAAGGGCATAAGCGAACTCTATGACCACCTCACCGATGACGGTCTACCGACCGGGTAGTCCCCTGGTGAGACTGGCTCCACCGGGCCACACACGGCCGGTCACCGACGGGAGAGGACCACAGATGACACGGATCCGACAGGTCAGGGCATACGAGATTCTCGACAGCCGAGGGGACCCGACGGTCGAGGCCACGGTCGAACTCGAGGACGGCTCACGGGGTACGGCGGCCGTCCCGTCCGGTGCGTCGACGGGAACACACGAGGCGGTCGAGCTTCGCGACGGTGACCGACATCGATTCCACGGGCGTGGTGTGTTGACCGCCGTGGCTCATGTGAACACCGAGATCGCGACGTGCGTGCGGGGGATGGATGCCGAGGACCAGGCGGCGGTGGACCAGGCGATGATCACCCTGGACGGCACGGCGAACAAGGCTCGCCTGGGTGCGAACGCGACCCTCGCGGTGTCACTGGCGGTGGCGAAGGCAGCCGCATCGGCTCATCGGGAACCGTTGTACCGGTATCTCGGCGGTGCGCAGTCCCGTCTGTTGCCGATGCCGATGATCAACGTCGTCAACGGTGGCGCTCACGCCGACAATCCGCTCGATTTCCAGGAATTCATGATCGCGCCCGTCGCGGCAAGGTCTTTCGGTGACGCGGCCCGCATCGGGTCCGAGGTGTTCCACACTCTCAAACGTGAACTCGCGGAAGCCGGGGAGAACACGAATGTCGGTGACGAGGGAGGATTCGCACCCGACTTCCGGACCGCGGACCAGGCTCTGGATCACATCGTGTCGGCCATCGAGAAAGCGGGCTACCGGCCGGGAGGCGACGTGGTCGTCCTACTCGATCCCGCGGCGTCCGAGCTCTTTCGCGAGGGCACCTACCACTACACCGGCACAGACTCCGTCCGGTCGGTTGAGGAGCACGTGGAGTACCTGCTGACGCTGATCGATGCGTACCCGATCGTATCGATCGAAGACCCCGTCGCCCAGGACGACGACGAGGGATGGACGCAGATCACGACGAGCGCGGGCGCGGTCTGTCAACTCGTCGGCGATGACGTCTTCTGTACCAATCCCGTCCTGTTCGGTGCGGGAATCCGGAACGGGATCGGCAATTCCATACTGCTCAAGCCCAACCAGATAGGAACCGTCACCGAGACATTCGACACCGCGGCCATGGCCGCCCGCGTCGGGTACACGACCGTCATGTCGCACCGGTCCGGAGAAACCGAGGACACCAGCATCGCCGACCTCGCCGTGGCCCTGGGCACAGGACAGATCAAGACGGGGTCGATGTCACGGTCGGACCGTACGGCCAAGTACAACCGACTCCTCAGGATCGAGGCGGAGTTGGGTGACCACGCGCGGTACGCCGGTGGATCACTGCTGGCGGCGGGGACGGCGAGATGACCTACAGCCCCCGCACCGAGTAGCGCCGCTCGACAGTCTTCGTCGCCGCACCCCACTCACCGGCCGCGACCCGCTGCTGATGGGCGGCGAAGGCTGCGGGACCGTCGAAGCGTTCGTCGACTCGCCAGACCCACGGATCCTCAGTGCGGACGACGTCGAAGGACAGACAACCCGGCTCGGCCCGCGTGAGTTCGATGTGTGCGCGTAGGTGCGCCTCGACCGCCGCGACCTCCTCGTCGGACCGACACACGAGCAAACCGCTCAGCGTCACCTCACCCATACCTCGAGCCTAGGAGTCCTGCCGGAACACTCCGTGCCCGGCCGGTGTTCACTCATGACGTGACCGAGGCGACTGAGACGACCACCGATACCACCACCCCCGCCACCCAACTCTGGGTGGAGCGCACCGGCGTGCGCCGCTACACCGGACGCAGTACGCGCGGTGCCGAGGTGCTGGTGGGCTCCGAGGACGTGGAGGGGGTGTTCACCCCCGGTGAGCTGTTGAAGATCGCGCTCGCGGCCTGTACCGGGATGAGCTCCGACCGACCGCTGGCCCGGCGTCTGGGCGACGACTACGACGCGACGGTGCGGGTGAGCGGGAAGGCCGACCGTGAACGTGAGCTGTACCCGCGCCTCGACGAGGTGCTGGAGGTCGACTTCTCCGAACTCGATGCCGACGCGGCGTCCCGTCTGCAGGTGGTTGTCGAACGCGCCATCGACGCCGTCTGCACCGTCGGACGCACCCTCAAGCAGGGTACCGAGGTGAACCTGTCCATCCGGACCGACTGACGCACACCCTCGCATCGGAGAGAATGACGTCCATGAGCAGCGGGCCGAGCGGGGAACAGAAGGACACCGACCACGACGAGGCGCGACTCACCGCCTGGGTGCACGGGAAGGTCCAGGGTGTGGGTTTCCGCTGGTGGACCCGCTCCCGTGCCCTGGAACTCGGACTGGACGGATACGCCGCCAACCAGCTCGACGGTCGGGTGTTGGTCGTGGCCGAGGGCGATCGGGCGAACTGCGAGCGGCTGCTGGAGTTGCTCCGCGGTGACGACACGCCCGGGTCGGTCGACACCGTGGTCGAGGACTGGGGTGCTGCCGGCGGCGAGTTCTCGGGATTCGCCGAGCGCTGAGCCGCTCGCCACGGTCACCCGCCGGTCGGGTCCCGTCGGTCGCGACCAGTAACCTCTACCGCCATGCACCTGAAGAGCCTGACCCTGAAGGGCTTCAAGTCCTTCGCGTCGGCGACCACCCTCCGGTTCGAGCCGGGGATCACCTGCGTGGTCGGGCCGAACGGGTCCGGCAAATCCAACGTCGTCGACGCCCTGAGCTGGGTGATGGGTGAACAGGGGGCCAAGGCGCTGCGCGGCGGCAAGATGGAGGATGTCATCTTCGCCGGCACCTCCGGTCGCCCTCCACTGGGACGGGCCGAGGTCACCCTGACCATCGACAACAGCGACGGCGCGTTGCCCATCGACTACTCCGAGGTGTCGGTGACGCGTCGGATGTTTCGCGACGGCGCCGGTGAGTACGAGATCAACGGTTCCACCTGCCGGTTGATGGACGTTCAGGAACTGCTCAGCGACTCCGGCATCGGTCGCGAGATGCACGTCATCGTGGGACAGGGACGCCTCTCGGCCATCCTCGAGTCCCGTCCCGAGGACCGCCGCGCGTTCATCGAAGAGGCCGCGGGGGTGCTCAAACATCGCAAACGCAAAGAGAAGGCCGTCCGCAAACTCGACGCGATGCAGGCCAACCTCGCCCGCCTCACCGACCTCACCGCCGAACTGCGGCGGCAGCTGAAGCCGCTGGGCCGTCAGGCCGAGGTCGCGCGCCGCGCGCAGACCGTCCAGGCCGACCTCCGAGACGCCAAACTCCGGTTGGCCGCCGACGACCTGGTGATCCTGCGCGAACAGATGGCCCAGCAGTCCGACACCGGAGACGCGGTACGTCAGCGTCAACAGCTGGTCGCCGCAGAGATCGATGCACTCACCGGGCAGGTGACCGAGCACGAACAGGAGGTGGCCCGCATCGCTCCGGTGGCCACCGCTGCCGGCCAGGCCTGGTTCCGGTTGTCGGCACTGGCCGAACGGGTCGACGCCACCGCACGGATCGCCACCGAACGCACCCGTCACCTGTCCGAGGCTCCGCCAGAGGCTCCGGGACGGGATCCCGACGAGCTCGAACGCCAGGCCGAGTTGGCCCAGGCCGAGGAGGAGGCACGCGGCGACGAGCTGGCCGACGCCGAGGAGACCCTCAACCTGCGTCGAGCGGAACTCAGCGCCGCGGAGAACGCGGCCAAGAGTGCAGAGCAGGCGCACATGACCGCAGTGCGCGCGCTGGCCGATCGTCGCGAAGGGCTCGCCCGGCTCGAGGGACAGCGCGACAACCTGCGCACCCGGGTCGAGTCGATGGACGCCGACGCCCGGCGTCTGGGAGCGGCCATCGCCGCGGCGGCGGAGGTCGGTGACCGCGAGCAGACCGCCCTGGACGACTTGCAGGGCACCGCCGTCGAGTACGAAGCGGCCGAGCAATCCCTCGACGATCACCACGAACGGTGTGTTCGCGCGGTGAACCAGACCAACGAGCGCGTCGCCGAACTGCAGGCCGCCGAACGCGCCGAGGAACAGCGGGTCGCGTCGCTGTCGGCCCGCATCGACGCGCTGTCGGTCGCGCTGGAACGCAAGGACGGTGGGGGATGGCTGCGCGACCACCGCCCCGACGCGGTGGTCGCCCCGGTGTCGGAGCTGATCAGCGTGCGTGCCGGTTTCGAGGCAGCGGTCGATGCCGCGCTCGGCGCGGTCGCCGATGCCATGGCGACCCGCGACTTCGCCTCTGGTGAGGCGGCGTTGTCGGCGTTGCGGGCGGCTGACGGTGGTCGCGCGTCGTTGCTGGTCGGTGGCGTCACCCCGGTGCGCCCCACCCGGTTGTCCCTGCCCGACGGTGCCTGCTGGGCCGACGAGGTGGTGACCACGTCGTCGGACTACGCCGGCGCGATGCAGATGTTGTTGTGTGACACCGTCGTCGCCGACGACCTGGGTGTCGCGCGCGCGGTGCTCGACGCTGCCGTCGCGGCGGAGAACACCGCCGTCCGCGTGGTCACGCGGGACGGTGACCTGACCGGGGCGGGGTGGATGTCGGGTGGGTCGACCAGCAGGCCGTCGACCTTGGAGGTGCAGGCGTCCATCGACGCGGCGACCGTCGAGTTGGAGACCGCGCGACGTCGCGGCGAGGAGCTCGGGGCGGCGTTGTCGGGGGCGTTGGCCGAACAGACCGAACGTCGGGAAGCCGCCGAACAGGCCTTGGCCGGACTGCACGATTCCGACGCCGAGCTGGAGTCGGTGTACGAACAGCTCGCGCGGCACGGTGCCGCGATCCGCGCGGCTTCCGCCGAGGCGGACAAGCTGACCCGACAGCGCGCGACGGTGGAGTCGAACCGGGCCGCGGCGATGACCGAACTCGAGGACCACGAGGCGCGGTTGCGTGGCGCGCGTAGCGCGGCCGAGGACACTCCCGACAGCAACGACGACCCGTCGGACGAGCACGCCATGGCCCGGGAGATGGCCGCGGAGGCCCTGGGCGAGGCCCGTACCGGTGAGACCGAGGCACGACTCGCCCAGCGCACCGCCGAGGAACGGTTGGCGTCGGTGCGCGGCCGGGCCGACGCGTTGCGTCGGTCCGCCCGCGCCGAGCGGGCCAACCGCGAACGCCTGGAACGTCAGCGCGCCGCGCGACGGCACGCTGCCACCGTCTCCGAGGCGGTCGCGGTGGGCGCGGCCACGGTCGCCGAGCGGGTCCGGGCGACCGTCGCCGACGCCCAGCGCGGCCGCGACGAGGCCGAGGCGCTGCGCAGCCGACGGTCCGAGGCTCTCGATGTCGCCCGCCGGGAACTGGCCGAACGCACCGACATCCTCTCCGGCCTGCAGGACGAGGTGCACCGCGACGAACTCGCCCGTGCCCAGGCCACCATGAGGATCGAGCAGCTCGAGGAGCAGATCCTCGCCGACTTCTCCATCGCACCCGCCGACCTGATCGCCGAGTACGGGCCCGACGTCGCCCTGCCGCCGACGGAGTTGGAGGTGACCGAGTACGAGCAGGCCCGCGACCGCGGTGAGCAGGTCGTCGCCCCGGTGCCGATGCCCTACGACCGCGCGACCCAGCAGGCCCGGCTGAAGAAGGCGCAGAAGGATCTGACGACGCTGGGCAAGGTGAACCCGCTGGCACTCGAGGAGTTCGCCGCACTGGAGGAGCGCTATACATTCCTCTCCACTCAGCTCGAGGACGTCAAGAGCGCCCGTCGCGACCTGCTGTCGGTGGTCGAGGAGGTCGACGCCCGCATCCTGCAGTTGTTCAGCGACGCCTACGCCGACGTCGAGCGCGAGTTCGTCACCGTCTTCACGACCCTGTTCCCGGGTGGCGACGGCAAGCTGGTGCTCACCGACCCGACCGACATGCTGACCACCGGTATCGAGGTGGAGGCGCGCCCGCCGGGCAAGAAGGTGAAGCGGCTGTCGCTGCTGTCCGGTGGGGAGAAATCGCTGACCGCCATCGCCATGCTGGTGGCGATCTTCCGCGCGCGTCCGTCACCGTTCTACGTGATGGACGAGGTGGAGGCTGCGCTCGACGACACCAACCTGCAGCGTCTCATCCGCCTGTTCTCACAACTCCGTGAGAAGTCGCAGCTGATCGTCATCACCCACCAGAAGCCCACCATGGAGGTTGCCGACGCGCTCTACGGGGTGAGTATGCGAGGAGACGGCATCACCACCGTGATCTCGCAGCGCCTGCGCGGTATGGACCTGCTGCCCACCGCCGAGACCGACTGACCGCGACTCGCCCCCTGTCCGTCGCGGTGGTGCGTGGGTGAACAATGGCGGGGGTGAACACCGGAATCATCATCGCCATCGTCGCCGCGGCCGTCATCGTGCTCGTGGCGCTGATCGCTCTCGGAGTGGGACTCCGGCGCCGCCGGCGCGTCTCCCTGCGTGACGGATCCGAACAACAGTCCGTGGTCGACGGCACCCGCCAGGTCGACAAACCGGGTGGTTATCAGGCCTCCTCGGGCTTCGCGTTCAGTCAGGGGGGCGGTACCGGCCTGGCCGAACCGCCGGCACGTACTCCCGAGACCCCCCAGACCCCGGCCGGGCCGCCGACACCGCCCACCGAAGCCCCGCCCACCGATGATCGCACCGAGACCGACGGACAGCCGATGGTCGGCGACGACGCCGCCGTGCCCCGGGATGCGGAGCGACGTGGCTTCACCGACGTCGGGCTTCCCGACGCCCCGACCTCCGACGCCCCGACGGCCGGGCCAGCCACCGCCGAGCCCCCGACCTCCGAGTCCGCCACCGTCGGGCGCCAGGTCGTCGAGCCCGCGACTGTCGAACCCCCGGTCGTCGATGACACAACTGTGGAGCCCCCGGTCACCCCTGACACAACTGTGGAGCCCCCGGTCGTCGGGGACGCCGTGGGTGTCGAGACCGTCGTCCCGGCACCGGCGCGGGAGGAGATCGCCCCCTCCGCCGGTCGCTTGCAGAAGCTGCGGGGACGGCTGGCCCGCTCGCAGGGTGTCTTCGGTGAGGGTGTGCTGGGTCTGCTCGGTGCCGGCGACCTCGACGAGGAGAGCTGGGAGGAGATCGAGGACACCCTGGTGCTCGCCGATCTCGGCACCGCCACCACCACCGCGGTGGTCGAGGACCTGCGCGCGGCCATCGCCGCCAACCCGGTGCGCACCGCCGACGACGCCCGCGCGTTGTTCCGGGGGGTGCTCATCGACCACGTGATGCCCGAACTCGACCGTTCGGTGCGGGCCCTGCCGCATGCGGGCACCCCCGCGGTCCTGCTGGTGGTCGGCGTGAACGGCACCGGCAAGACCACGACCACCGGCAAACTCGCCCGTGTGCTGGTCGCCGACGGTCGGCGGGTGCTGCTCGGCGCCGCCGACACTTTTCGTGCCGCTGCCGCCGACCAGCTGCAGACCTGGGGCGAACGCGTCGGTGCGGGCATCGTCCGTGGAGCCGAAGGGGCCGATCCCGCGTCGGTCGCCTTCGACGCGGTGAGTGCGGGTGTCGCCGAAGGTGTCGACGTCGTCATGATCGACACCGCCGGTCGACTGCACACCAAGACGGGTCTGATGGACGAGCTCGGCAAGGTGAAACGCGTCGTGGAGAAGAAGGCCCCCGTCGACGAGGTGCTGCTGGTCCTCGACGCCACCATCGGGCAGAACGGTCTGGCCCAGGCGCGGGTGTTCGCCGAGGTGGTCGACATCAGCGGTGTGGTGCTCACCAAACTCGACGGCACGGCCAAGGGTGGCATCGTCTTCCACGTCCAGAACGAGCTCGGCGTCCCGGTCAAGCTGGTCGGCCTGGGGGAGGGCGCCGACGATCTGGCACCGTTCGAACCCGAGGCCTTCGTCGACGCACTGCTGGGCTGAACGACGCTCGCCGCCGATGGTGACTCGGCGGGTTTCCGTATTGTCCGGATCCGCCCGACGGCGTTGCGCGGTTCTGAACGAACTGCGGTGTTACACCAGGGAAACACTGGGAGCCGGTGCGTTCACGCCGCGGAAACATACAATCGCCATCACCGAAACATCGACCTAGCACCCTTCACCTCAAGTCAACAGCCGCGATGTGGTCGCGGCGCAGATGAGGAGGAGATTGGTGGCTTTCCCGACAATGGATGTCGCCCCGGACACGGGTGACACCGCCTGGATGCTCGCGAGCGCCGCGCTCGTGTTGCTGATGACGCCGGGGCTGGCGTTCTTCTACGGCGGCATGACCCGAGCCAAGAACGTCCTGAACATGATCATGATGAGTGTCATCTCGATGGGCATCGTGACGGTCCTCTGGGTCCTGTACGGCTTCTCACTCGCATTCGGCAACGACATCTGGGGGACCGGCAGCGGTGGTCTGCTCGGTGACCCGGGTCAGTATTTCGGGCTCAAGGGCCTGATCTCCGGTAACTACGTCGCCCCCGACGGTTCCACTCCCGCCACCTTCATCCCGCTCTTCGGGACCATCCCGGCCACGGTGTTCGTGGCCTTCCAGCTGATGTTCGCCATCATCACGGTGGCGCTGGTCTCGGGTGCGGTGGCCGACCGCATGAAGTTCAGCGCATGGGTGGTCTTCACGATCCTGTGGTCGACCATCGTGTACTTCCCGGTGGCGCACTGGGTGTTCGACTTCAGTGCCGCGAATGCCGGTATCACCAACGAGGTGGGCGGTTGGATCGCCAACAACGTCAAGGCCATCGACTTCGCCGGTGGAACCGCGGTGCACATCAACGCCGGTGTCGCCGGTCTGGTGTTGGCCATCCTGCTCGGTAAGCGGCGCGGCTGGCCCCGCACACCGATGCGTCCGCACAACCTGCCGTTCGTGATGCTCGGTGCCGGATTGCTGTGGTTCGGGTGGTACGGCTTCAACGCCGGATCCGCGGTCTCCTCGGGCGGTGCCGCCGGATCGACCTTCATCACCACCACCGTCGCGACCGCGGCGGCGATGCTCGCCTGGCTGGTGGTCGAGGTCGTCCGCGACGGCCACGCCACCAGTCTCGGTGGGGCGTCGGGCATCGTCGCGGGCCTGGTCGCCATCACCCCGTCCTGTTCGTCGGTGAACGTACTCGGGGCCCTGGCGATCGGGGTGGTGGCCGGTGTGGTCTGCGCGCTCGCGGTGGGCTTGAAGTACAAGTTGGGCTTCGACGACTCGCTCGACGTGGTTGGTGTCCACCTGGTCGGCGGGATCATCGGCACCCTGCTGGTCGGGTTCTTCGCCACCGCGACCGCACCCGCCGCGGTCGACGGTCTGTTCTACGGTGGTGGCTGGGACCAACTCTGGCGTCAAGCCGTGGGCGCGGGGTCCGTGCTCGCGTACTCGGGCGTCGCTACTGCAATAATCGGTCTGGCCATCAAGTTCACCATCGGATTGCGTGCCGATCCCGAAGACGAGGCCGAGGGCCTGGACGAATCGCAGCACGCAGAGACCGCATACGATTTCGCCGCGATCGGCTCCACTTCGGCCTTCAGCCAGAGTGCGGTCGCCGTCGGCAAGGAGGCATGATCCAGTGAAGTTGATTACCGCCATCGTGAAGCCGTTCACCCTCGAGGACGTCAAGGCCGGCCTCGAACAGGCAGGGGTCCTGGGCATGACCGTCAGCGAGGTCCAGGGTTACGGCAGGCAGAAGGGCCACACCGAGGTCTACCGCGGTGCCGAGTACTCCGTCGACTTCGTGCCGAAGGTACGGGTCGAGGTCGTGGTCGACGAGTCCGCGGTGGACAAGGTCGTGGACGTCATCGTCGATGCCGCCCGCACCGGCAAGATCGGCGACGGCAAGGTCTGGGTGTCACCGGTCGACTCGGTGATCCGGGTACGTACCGGCGAACGTGGCGGCGACGCCCTCTAGGAATCCGGTGCCGTTCCTCACCGACGACGGCGGCCCCGCGTCCGACGACGATTCGTCGAGCGCGGGGCCCCGTTCTTCCCCGGTCTCTCCGCCCGCGGCCACCGACCTCGTCGCGGCCCGTTCCCAGCTCCTCGACCGCAATGCCGGCGGTAAGCGGCTCGACGCGCCCGCACTGCGACAGGTGCTGGTGGACCTGCACGACTTCTGGCTGACGACCAAGGGTGCGGAGATCGGGATCCGTCCCGACTCCGGATTCGCCATCGTCGCGGTCGGCGGCCTCGGCAGGCAGGAACTGCTGCCGTACTCCGATCTGGACCTGATCCTGCTGCACGACGACGTGGACCATCAGCGGTTGTCCGACGTCGCCGACGGTCTCTGGTATCCGCTGTGGGACGCCCACATCAAACTCGACCACAGCGTGCGGACCATCCCGCAGGCGCTTCAGGTCGCGTCGCAGGACATGAGCGCCGCACTCGGGTTGCTGGAGGCCCGGCACGTCGCCGGTGATGCCGCGCTCACCGATCTGCTCATCACCGGTGTGCGCAGACAGTGGCGTACCGACATCCGTGGCCGGTTCCCCGAGCTGGTCGACCACGTGCGCGACCGATGGAAGCGCAGCGGTGACATCGCCCATCGGGCGGAACCGGACCTGAAGAACGGACGTGGCGGACTGCGCGACGTGCAGATGCTCGACGCCCTGGCCATCGCCCAGCTGACCGACGGCATGGGTCATCTGCGGCCGGACTCACCCGGAGCCGGACTGCATGTCGCCTACAACCGACTGCTGGACATCCGTACCGAACTGCACCGCATCGCCGGGCGTCCCCGTGAACAGTTGCGGGCCCAGGACGCCGACGAGATCGGTGCGGCGTTGCGCATCGGCGACCGTTTCGACCTGGCCCGCACGATCAGCGACAGCGCCCGCACCATCAGCTATTCCGTCGACGTCGGCCTGCGGACCGCGTCGAACGCCCTGCCGCGCCGCGGACTGTCGAAGCTACGTCGTTCACCCATCCGACGGCCCATCGACGAGGGTGTCGTCGAGCACGCGGGTGAGGTGGTACTGGCCCGCAACGCCATTCCCAGCAAGGACCCCGGGTTGATCCTGCGGGTCGCGGCGGCTTCTGCCCGCACCGGACTGCCGATCAGTGCATCCACTCTCAGTCGGCTGGCCGACTACGCGCCCGAATTGCGTGAACCGTGGCCGCAGGAGGCGTTGAGCGACCTGCTGGTGCTGCTGTCCACCGGTCCACACATGGTCGCTCCCATCGAGGCGTTGGACCGCACCGGGCTGTGGGGGCGACTGCTGCCGGAATGGGGTGCGGTGCGGGACCTGCCGCCGCGCGACGCCATCCACACCTGGACCGTGGACCGGCACCTGGTGGAGACGGCGGCCATCGCGGGCACCATGACCACCCGGGTGTCGCGACCCGACCTGCTGGTGCTCGGTGCCCTGTTGCACGACCTCGGCAAGGGTCGCGGAGCCGACCACAGTGTCGTCGGGGCAGAACTGGCCACCCAGATCGGCAACCGCGTCGGGCTCTGGCCGCAGGACGTGCACCTGCTCTCGGAAATGGTGCGTCACCATCTGCTGTTGCCGGTGACCGCCACTCGCCGCGACCTCGACGACCCGCAGACCGCGCAGGACGTCGTCGACAAGCTCGGCGGGTCGCCGGTCTTGCTCGAACTGTTGGCCGCGCTCGCCGAAGCCGACTCCCTCGCCACCGGACCCGGTGTGTGGGGGGACTGGAAGGCGTCGCTGATCGGCGACCTGGTGCGCCGCTGTATGCGGTTGATGGACGGTGAGGACCTCGCCGCGCCGTCCCCGTTGACCCAGCACGAGGTGAGCCTCGCCGAGGCGGGCGGGGTGAGCGTGGAACTGATACCCACCGACGGCGCACACACATTCGCGGTCACCATGGTCGCGCCGGACAGCCCGGGCCTGCTGTCGAAGATGGCGGGCGTGTTGGCCCTGAACAGTCTCCGCTGTCACGCCGCCAACGCCAGGGACGGGGCGGGTAGCGCGGTGAACACCTTCGTGGTGGTGCCGAGTTTCGGCGGACCACCCGACGCGGGACTGCTCCGCCAACAGTTGCTGCAGGCCATCGACGGCGGCCTCGACGTCCTCAACCGACTCGACGCCAAGGAACGCGAGTCACCCCTGCCCACGGCGGGTCCGACGGTGGGTTCGGAATCGGACCGGCCCACGGTCGCCGTCCCCGCCCTGTTCGCCATCGCCCCGCCGCGGATCCTGTGGCTCGACACCTACGACGACGACGGATCGGTGATCCTGGAACTGCGGGCAGGCGACCGGCTCGGACTGCTCGCCCGTGTCGCGGCGGTCATCGAACGGGCGGGCGCGACCATCGCATGGGCGAGGGTGTCGACCCTCGGGGGGACCGTGGTCGACACCTTCAACGTGACGATGACCGACGACTCGCCCGCCGCCCGCGCCGCCATGGAGGCGGCGATCCTGGACGTGGTCCCGCCGCCCACACCGGTGTCGGAGACCGACGGGGGCGCCGAGGACGCAGGCAAGGCGGGGGTGCCGATCGGATAACCGATAGGCTTGTCACATGTTCGATTCCCTCTCCGATCGGTTGACCGGGGCCCTCAAGGACCTCCGTGGCAAGGGGAAACTCTCCGACGCCGACATCGACCGCACCGCCCGCGAGATCCGGCTCGCCCTGCTCGAGGCCGACGTCGCGTTGCCGGTGGTCCGCGGCTTCATCGCCAAGGTCAAGGAGCGCGCGAAGGGTGCCGAGGTCTCGGCGGCCCTCAACCCCGCGCAGCAGATCGTGAAGATCGTCAACGAGGAACTGGTCGAGATCCTCGGTGGCGAGACCCGCCGCGTCCGGTACGCGAAGACGCCGCCGACGGTCATCATGCTCGCGGGTCTGCAGGGCGCCGGTAAGACCACATTGGCGGGCAAGCTCGGCGCCTGGCTGAAGAAGAACGGGCACACCCCGCTGTTGGTGGCCTGCGACCTGCAACGCCCGGGCGCGGTCAGCCAGCTGCAGATCGTCGGCGAGCGGGCCGGGGTACCGGTGTTCGCGCCGCATCCGGGTACCGGGGTCGGCGGCGAGGGAGCGCTGGGCACCTCCTCGGATCAGGGGCCGGTGGACGTGGCCCGCGACGGGGTGGCCGAGGCGGGCGCCCGACACCACGACGTGGTCGTCATCGACACCGCCGGTCGGCTCGGTGTGGACTCCGAGATGATGGGGCAGGCGGCGGCCATCCGCGACGCCGTCGACCCCGACGAGATCCTGTTCGTCCTCGACGCGATGATCGGTCAGGATGCGGTGGGCACCGCGCAGGCCTTCGCCGACGGAGTCGGTTTCACCGGTGTGGTGCTGACCAAACTCGACGGCGACGCTCGCGGAGGTGCGGCCCTGTCGGTGCGCCAGGTCACCGGTGTGCCGATCATGTTCGCGTCGTCGGGTGAGAAGCTCGAGGACTTCGACACCTTCCACCCCGACCGCATGGCCAGCCGCATCTTGGGGATGGGCGATGTGCTCAGCCTCATCGAGCAGGCCGAACAGCATTGGGATGTGCAGGAGGCCGAGGCCGCCGCCGCGAAGATCACCCAGGGCGAGCTGACGCTCGAGGACTTCCTCGAGCAGATGCTGATGATCCGCAAGATGGGACCGATCGGCAACCTGTTGGGCATGCTGCCCGGTGCCGGTCAGATGAAGGACGCACTGAGCCAGGTCGACGACAAACAGCTCGACAGGGTGCAGGCCATCATCCGCGGCATGACCCCCGCCGAGCGGGACAACCCGAAGATCATCAACGGCTCCCGACGACTGCGGATCGCCAACGGGTCGGGCGTCACCGTCGGCGAGGTGAACCAACTCGTCGACCGGTTCTTCGAGGCGAAGAAGATGATGGCCCAGATGTCGGGCCGGATGGGGATGCCGGGTGGAAACCGGCGTAACAACCGCAAGAAGGGCAAGAAGGGGAAGAAGGGCAGCGGGCGGGGGCCGACGCCACCGAAAGTGCGTGGCGGTATGCCGGGCATGCCCGCGGGCTTCCCCGATCTGTCCAACATGCCCGCAGGACTCGACGAGCTACCACCCGGGCTCGAGGGCATCGACGTCAGCCAGTTCCAGCAGCCCAAGAAGAAGCGCTGACCCGCTCCGACATGGACGCCCCGCAGTCGCTGCACATCCGGGGTCGCAGCTGCGCCGACGGTGAACCGCTCGAGCTCTGGACGCTCGACGGGGTGCTCACCGACGAACCTCAACCCGGAGCGGTGACCGTCGCCACCGACGGCTGGCTGATGTCCGGCCTGGTCGACGCGCACAACCACGTCGGCATCGCCCCCGGACTCGGGGTGACCATCGACCAGGCCCGTGGCTTCGCGCAGGCCGACGCCAAGGCCGGGGCACTGCTCATCCGGGAGGTCGGCTCCCCGGTGGACACACACCCCCTCGACGGTGACGACTCGTGCCCGGAGTTCATCCGGTCGGGCCATCACATCGCCCGCCCCAAGCGGTACCTGCGCGGATACGGGGTGGAACTCGACGATCCCGCCGATCTGCCCGCCGAGGTGCGTCGACAGGCGCGGTCGGGCGACGGCTGGGTGAAGCTGGTGGGGGACTGGATCGACCGCGAGGTGGGGGATCTGGCGCCCCTGTGGGACGACGATCTGCTGGTGCGTGCGGTGGCGGCCGCACACGAGGAGGGCGCCCGGATCACGGCCCACGTCTTCGGCACCGACGCCCTGCACGGCCTGGTCGCCGCCGGGGTGGACTGTGTCGAACACGGCACCGGACTGACCGACGATCTGATCGCGGCGATGGCCGACCGGTCGATCGCGCTGGTCCCCACCCTGATCCAGGTGGACAACTTCCCGGCCATCGCCGACGGCGCCGATCGGTTCCCGGTCTATCAGGCGCACATGCGCTCGCTGTACGCGAACGCTGCCGGTGTGTTCACGGCGGCGTTCGAGGCGGGGGTGCCGATGTACGCGGGTACCGACGCCGGAGGGTTCGTCGAACACGGCCGGATCGTCGACGAGGTGATCGCGATGAGCGACCTCGGGCTGGGTTCGGAGCGTGCGCTGGCCGCGGCCACCGACCTGCCCCGACAATGGTTGGGGGCGGGTACCGCCCAGGCGGGGGAACCGGCGGATCTGCTGGTGTTCGCCGACGATCCGCGCACCGATCTGGGGGTGCTGCGTGACCCGGTCGCAGTCATCCGGGCAGGTCGGCTGCTCTGAACGGTACGTCCGTGGCCTGGTGGCCACGTCGACGGTTTGGTAATTTTCTCCCACGCCGTGGGACCCGAGGACGTTGCGGCGTTCCGCGGCCGGTCGTCACCGACATCGTGCAGGCGACCCTGCCGCAGATACCCGTTGCCGCGGGGTGGGTATCTGCGGCGTCGGGGCCGATGTCCCGGGTGAGTGGGGCCGGGAGGAGTTCGCGGCGATTTCGCCGCCGCCGTGGGGTCTGGCAGAATGATCCGCTGGTTCGCCGGACCCGGTCACGTACCGACCGGCGGTCACGCCACTGGAGATCGCAAAACCGGGCACGACATCCCGCCGTGTCGCCGAATTGCGCTGTGACCACAGAAGGAAAGACTCATGGCTGTCAAGATCAAGCTCACCCGACTCGGCAAGATCCGGGACCCTCAGTACCGCATCGTCGTCGCCGACTCGCGCACCCGCCGCGACGGTCGCGCCATCGAGACCATCGGCAAGTACCACCCCAAGGATCAGCCGAGCCTCATCGAGGTCGACTCCGAGCGCGCGCAGTACTGGCTGGGTGTCGGTGCACAGCCGACCGGCCCGGTCGAGACCATCCTCAAGATCACCGGTGACTGGCAGAAGCACAAGGGGCTGCCGGGCGCCGAGGGCAGTCTGAAGGTCGCCGAGGAGAAGCCCAGCAAGCTCGACCTGTTCAACGCCGCACTCGCCGCCGCCGACAGCGAGCCGGTCGCCGAGGCGACCACCCCGAAGAAGAAGGCCGCCAAGAAGGCCGACGAGCCTGCCGAGGCCGCCGCCGAGACCAGCACCGACGAGACCCCGTCCGCGTGAGTGCTGTCGTCGCCGACGCCGTCGAGCACCTGGTTCGCGGCATCGTCGCCAACCCGGACGACGTCCGGGTCGAGCTGATCACCGGACGTCGCGGGCGCTTCGTCGAGGTGCATGTCAACCCCGATGATCTGGGCAAGGTCATCGGCCGCAACGGCCGTACCGCGACCGCGCTGCGCACCCTGGTGACCGGCATCGGTGGTCGCGGGGTCCGGGTCGACATCGTCGACACCGACCGCTGACCACGGAACCCGCGATGGATCTGGTCGTCGGCCGGGTGGTCAAGTCGCACGGTGTCCGCGGCGAACTCGTCGTGGACGTCCGTACCGACGATCCCGAGGATCGCTTCGCCGTCGGCGCCACGCTGCGCGGGTACCTGCCGCGCCGACGTGGGGCAACCGACACCGGACGCGGAAACCCCGCGGAACGCACGTTCACGGTGACAGCCGCGCGCCCGCACGGCGCGCGGCTGTTGCTGTCGCTGGCCGAGGTCGCCGATCGCGCGTCCGCCGACGACCTGCGCGGGTGGTTGTTCGTGATCGACGCGGCCGCCGTCGACTCCGGTGACGACCCTGACGAGTTCTACGACCACGAACTGCAGGGAGTCGAGGTGGTCACCACCGTGGGTGACCGCGTCGGTGAGGTGCGCGACATCCTGCACCTCCCGGCCAACGACGTCCTGGTGGTGACCCGGGACGCCGGCGACGAGGTGTTGGTCCCGTTCGTCACCGAGGTGGTGCCCACCGTCGGCCGCGAGCACATCGTCATCGACCCTCCCGAGGGTCTGCTCGAGGCGCCTGCCGGCGACGCAGGAGGCACGGGCTCGCGGTGACCGAGAGTGCTCCGGCGATGCGGATCGACATCGTCTCGATCTTTCCCGACTACCTGCAACCGCTGCGGATGTCGTTGCCGGGCAAAGCCATCGAGCGAGGGCTGCTGGAACTGGCCACCCACGACCTGCGGGACTGGGCGCTCGACGTACACCGCAGCGTCGACGACACGCCCTACGGGGGCGGACCCGGCATGGTGATGCGACCCGACGTCTGGGGTCGCTGCCTCGACGCGGTCTGTCCCGACGGCGCGACGCTGGTGGTGCCCACCCCCGCCGGGCATCCGTTCACCCAGCAGACCGCCCGGGAACTCAGTCGCGAGAAGCACCTGGTGTTCGCCTGCGGACGCTACGAGGGCATCGATCAGCGGGTCGTCGACGACGCCGCGGACCGGGTTCGGGTACGGGAGATCTCCGTGGGCGACTTCGTGGTCATCGGCGGCGAGGTCGCGGTGATGGCGATGGTCGAGGCGACGGTACGACTCGTCGACGGAGTGATCGGCAACGCCGCGTCGCATGAGCAGGACTCCTTCTCCGACGGGTTGCTGGAAGGCCCGTCGTACACCCGCCCCGAGGTCTGGCGCGACCGGGCGGTGCCGCCGGTGCTGCTCTCCGGCGACCACCGGCGGATCGCCGAATGGCGCCACGACCAGGCGCTGGCCCGTACCCGGGATCGCCGCCCCGACCTGCTTGCCGGGCCGGCGGCGGACCGGGCGGACTGACTCCGCGGCGCGTACCCCACTACCGTTGGGGTGGTGCGCCACTGGTTCACCGATGAGATCGTCGCCCACGGCAAACTGCCGTTGCTGCTGTTCTTCGCGGGGTTCGTGCTGGGCTTCATCGCCATCCGGGTCAGTGTCCGGATGATCCGGGCGCAGGTGCGCTGGTGGCCCGGCAACATCCGCTCCGGTGACACCCACGTCCATCACGTCGTGTTCGGGGTGGTCATCACCTTGGCGTCCGGACTCGGTTTGGTCGCGACGTCGATGGAATCGTCCCAGTCCACGGCGTCCGCGTTGGCCTGTCTGTTCGGCATCGGTGCCGCGCTCATCCTCGACGAGTTCGCGCTGATCTTCTATCTCCGCGACGTGTACTGGGCCGAGGAGGGCCGCGCGTCGGTGGACGCGGTGTTCGTCGCGATCGGGGTGACCGGGATGGTGCTGCTGGGGTTTCGACCCCTGGAGCTGTTCAACCTGACCGCCTTCGCCGATCACGAGAGTGACCTGCTCAGGAGCCTCGACATCGCCAGGGCGATGCTCAGCCTGCTGCTGGCCGCGGTGGTCTTGCTCAAGGGCAAGATCTGGACCGGGCTGCTGGGAATCTTCATCTGGCCGTTGCTGCTCATCGGCTCGCTGCGGTTGGCGCGGCCCGGGTCGCCGTGGGCCCGCTGGCGATACACCCGCCGCCCCCGGCGGATGTCCCGGGCACTGCGCCGCGAACGCCGACTCCGCAGGCCGCTGATCCGGGCCAAGATCTTCACCCAGGATCTGATGGCCGGGTCGCCGGACGTCCCGCACGCCAAACAGGCCGCCGAGGAGGTCCTCGATGTGGTGGTGCATCCGGCGCCGGCGCCGATTTCTCCGGTGCGGGGGCCGTCTGGCACAATGGTCGGGTTGCCGAACGGCGGGACGACGCACCGCGAGCGTTCGTCGGGCGGCGACCACTTCGACTCGGAGCACGAACCGGTCGAGCCGTCTCCGTAGTCCTCCGGGGCCTCGGGGCGTGCCGCCAGGTTCCTCTGCTCAGACACACGTAGGAATGGACCTCAACTGATGAACACCCTGGATTTCCTCGACCAGCAGTCCGTGCGCGACGACATCCCCGACTTCCGCCCCGGCGACACCCTCGACGTCCACGTCAAGGTGATCGAGGGTGCCAAGGAGCGTGTCCAGGTGTTCAAGGGCGTCGTCATCCGTCGACAGGGCGGTGGAGTGCGCGAGACCTTCACCGTCCGCAAGGTGTCCTTCGGTGTCGGTGTGGAGCGCACCTTCCCGGTGCACAGCCCCAACATCGCCAAGATCGACGTCATCACCCGCGGTGATGTGCGTCGTGCCAAGCTCTACTACCTGCGCGACCTGCGCGGTAAGGCCGCCAAGATCAAGGAAAAGCGCTGACCGTTCCCGGTGTGCCCGGCGGATGCCGTGCGACGGCGGCCGCACCTCGGCAGACGCCGGACCGCGGCAGATCTCGATCAGTAAGCTGATCGCGTGACGGATACGCCCAGCGGTTCACGTTCACCGCACGATGAACGCGACGGTGACGAGCGCCGCGGTGACGAGCACGACGGGGGGGCCCGTCCCTGGCACACCCGCGGCGAGCCAGACGACAAGCGCGGTGGCCGCGGTCGCTCCCTGCTACGGGAAGCGGCGATCATCGTCGTCTGCGTACTGGTGCTCACCTGGGTGATCCAGACCTTCGTGGGTCGGCAGTACGTGATCCCGTCGGAGTCGATGGAGACCACGCTGATCGGATGTCAGGGTTGCACCAACGACCGCATCGTCATCGACAAGATCGTGTACCGGTTCGGGTCTCCCGAGCCCGGTGACGTCGTGGTGTTCAAGGGGCCGACGTCCAGTTGGGACGAGCAGTGGACCTCACCGCGGTCGTCGAACACGATCAAGCGCGGTCTCCAGAACGGCCTGGCATGGTTCGGCTTCGCCCCGCCCGACGAGAACGACCTGGTCAAGCGCGTGGTCGCCACCGGTGGGCAGACCGTGGAATGTCATGCCGCCGACAAGGTCGGGGTCAAGGTCAACGGCAAGCCACTCAAGGAGCCGTATGTGAACGCCGACCTGCAACGGCAGGAGGGTGCCGGCGCGAACGTCGTGAACCCGGACGGAACCATGTCGACGTGCCTGGGACCGGACTTCGGGCCGATCACCATACCCCGGGACCACGTGTGGGTGATGGGCGACAACCGCAGCAACTCCGCCGACTCGCGCTATCACATGACCGACGAGATGCAGGGCACCGTTCCGATCGGCGACATCCGGGGCAAGGTCCGGTTCATCATCTACCCGTTCTCCCGCATCGGTGGTGTGGGGGCCGTCAACCCGCAGAGCTGAGCGACCCGTGTCGTCCCGCTCCCGAGTTCCGCAGGTGCGCACCGCCTGGCCGCCGCGCGCGCCCGTGCGCCGGGCCGCGTCGCTGCGCACCTTCGAGTTCGCACTGCACAACAGCGGTCTGGGCCCGGTCGCGGGAGTCGACGAGGCCGGTCGCGGCGCGTGTGCGGGCCCACTGGTGATCGCCGCCTGCGTTCTCAAACCCAAACAGCTCGTCTCGCTGGCCGACCTCGACGACTCCAAGAAACTCTCACCGGATACCCGCGAGACCCTGTACCGCTCGGTCACCCGACACGCACTGGCGTGGAGTGTGGTGGTGGTACCCGCCGGCGAGGTCGACCGTCTCGGCATCCACGTGGTCAACATCGAGGGGATGCGTCGCGCCGTGGCCGACCTGTCGGTGTCGCCCGGCTACGTGCTCTCGGACGGATTCGCCGTTCCCGGTTTGACGGTCCCGTCGTTGCCGGTGATCGGGGGAGACGGGGCCGCGGCGTGTATCGCGGGGGCCAGCATCATCGCCAAGGTCACCCGGGATCGGATCATGACGGAGATGGACACCGCGCTCCCCGGTTACGGATTCGCCGGGCACAAGGGTTACAGCACCGCCGTGCACATGTCCGCCCTCGACCGCCTGGGACCGTCGGCGCAACACCGGATGTCCTACCGCAACGTCCGGGAGCGCCTCCGCTGACGCACCCCGACGTACACCCCATCGGCGAGAATCACCGCCGGTGTCGACCCGTCCCCGACCCAGTTAGGCTTACCGGATGAGTGCTGAGGATCTCGAGAAGTACGAGACCGAGATGGAACTCTCCCTGTACCGCGAGTACAAGGACATCGTCGGTCAGTTCACCTACGTGGTCGAGACCGAGCGCCGCTTCTACCTCGCCAACGCAGTCGAGATGGTGCCTCGCAACGCCGACGGTGAGGTCTACTTCGAACTGCGGATGTCCGATGCCTGGGTGTGGGACATGTACCGCCCGGCGCGCTTCGTCAAACAGGTTCGCGTCATCACGTTCAAGGACGTGAACATCGAGGAACTCGAGAAGCCCGAACTGCGACTGCCCGACGAGTGACATCCGGGTAGGCCGCGTCGCCGGGCCGGGTACGAAACTGCGGGAAATCCGATCTCCTGGCGGATCGGTGATGCGCTGACGATGTTTCGGCGGGAGATCCCGACAACTGCGGGACGTCGGATATCCCGCAGTTGTCGTACACCTCCACCACCGCAGTTGTCCGTCGTCACCGACCGCCGGTCGACCGCCTCAGCAGCAGGGAACACGCCGCGACGAGCGTGGCCAGTCCGGCCGACAGGTACAGCGAGGTCCGCAGGGCTCCGACGAAGGTCCAGGCGGCGGCCTGCCGGGCCGCCGCACGCAGGTCGGGCGTGGCCGCGGCGAGCACCTGGGCACGGGCGCCGCCGGACGGCGCCGTGGTGGAACAGCCACTCGCTGGGCGTTCGGGATGCGCGGATTCGAGCTGGGCGCGTGCGCAGCGGGCGAAGTTGCTCGCGACGAACGGGCGCAGCGTGGGGGCGACGTCGGTGTCCTGGAGCGCGCGCGACAGACCAGCCGTCGCGCCGGGCACGGCGGTGACGGCCGTGTGCGACACCTGGGAGAAGAAGAAGATGGTGATGACGGCCAGCCCCAGCGACGCCCCGAGTTGTTGGACGGTGGGTATCAACCCCGATGCCGAGCCCACGGTGTGTTCGTCGGATCCCGACAGGATCGTCGCCTGCAGTGGTGCCACGAACAGTCCGGTACCGAGCCCACCGAGTACCAGGGGTGCGATGAGCGAGGGCACGTCGACACGTGCGGACTCCGGTGCCAACTCCGCCGCCACCCAGGCCAGCCCGACGGCCAGCAGCACCATCCCCACGGTGAGCGTGCGCGGCCCCAGATGCCGCACGGCGCTCGCCGACGCCAACGACCCGACGATCGCGCCGGCCGCGAACGGCATCGTGATCAGCCCGGTGCGCAACGCCGACCATCCGAGACCGAATTGGGTGGCCACCGACATGGTGAAGAAGAACGCGGCGAACATGCTGAAGAACAGCAGCGACAACACCGCGCCCACGGCGAACTGCCGAGACGAGAAGAGGTCGACCCGCAGCAGCGGAGCGCCGCCGCGACGCGGCAAGCGATGTTCGTGGACCACGAAGGCCGCCAACACGACGACCGCGACCGCGATCATCACCCACAGGTGCGCGGGCCAGTCCTGTTCGCGACCCACGGCCAGCGGGTAGATCAGCATGAACAGCCCCACCGTCGATGCCACGACACCCACGCCGTCGACGGCCAGGTCGCGTGACCCGCGCTGTCGCGGCATGTAGCGCAGTGCCATCACCGCGGCGACCACGCTCACCGGGATGTTGACCAGGAAGATCGTCCGCCAACCCCAGCCGAACACATCCAGCGAGACGAGCACTCCGCCCAGGACCGGGCCCAGCATCGCGGCCACGCCGGCCACCGCACCGTAGATGCCGAACACCACGCCGTGACGGCTCCGCGGGAAGATGTCTGCGATCAGGGCCAGGGTCTGTGCCGACACCAGTGCCGCCGACACCCCCTGCAGGGCGCGGAACGCGATCAGCTGCCACGGACTCTGCGCGATCCCGCACAGGGTGGAGGCCGCCGCGAATCCCAGCAGGGCCAGCACGAACACGCGGCGCCTGCCGTACCGGGACCCGATCGTGGTCGCGGTCAGCAGCGTGCACGCGAAGGCGAGTGTGTAGACGCTCAGGATCAGCAACTGCTGCGATGACGCCGCGCCCAGTCCGGTCGTCAGGTCGGGGATCGCGATGTTCACGATGGTGGTGTCCAGCATCTGCATGAACACCGCGAGCAGGCAGCTCACCAGGGCCGCCCAGGCACCGACCGGAGGCGGGGTGGCAGCGGACTCCGGCCGAGAGTGCACGGCGGTCAACGCTCGGCGCTCCCGGTCGGTGCGTGCGGGCCGATCAGCGGGCCAGGGCCGCGACGCCGGGCTCGTAGTCACCCTGCGCGGCGATGGTGGTGAGGATCTCGACGAGACGTTCCACGTAGATCTTGATCGAGTTCTGCGCCTCGGGGGTGTCCGGGTACAGCAGAGTCACCGAGGTGACGTCGGTGAACCGGTTGACCCACATGAACACCTCCTCGCTGCTGCCGCGGCTGCCGTAGAGGGCGCCGTTGATCGCGTCGAACATCTCCACGCCCGGCAGCTTCCGGACGTCGACGTAGGACACCATCGGCACCGACCACCCGGGTGACACGTGCACACCCGAGTCCGGTGTCGCGAGTTCCAGAACCCGGTGGAAGGAGACGTCGGTGAGGTCCTTGCCCTTCTCGAATGCCTCCTGAGCGGCACCGACGATGGAGGTGAAGGTGGCGGTCGTGGGTACCTCGATCGGCACCGGGATCAGGCTGGTGAACCAGCCGATGGTGTTCATCTCACCCGCGCTGCGACGCGTGCTCTTGGGCGTCAGACCGAAGTAGCGGTCCGAACCGGTGAACTCCGCGTAGGCCAGGGCCGCGACCGACATCACCGCGGCGGTGAACCCGGCTCCGTGTCGGCGGCACACCTCGTCGACCGCCCGTGCCTGCGGCTCGGTGAACACCTGCGCCGTGTGGATGGCGCTGCGGGTGTGGTCGGACGGGTCGTCGTCGCGCCTGCCGAGGGTGAGCGGGAAACTGGGGAGCCGTCCACCGTTGTCGCGGACCAACTCGAGCCAGCGCGCAACCTCGGGCGAGTCCAGCGTGAGGCGCGCCGACAGGTCGCGTTCTCGGCGGCAGTAATCGTGATAGCTGCCGACCTCGGGGAGCGGGTTGTTCATCGCGAACGCCGCATTGAGGTACAGCGACATCAACTCGGTGGCCGTCAGGGCCTGTGAGATCCCGTCCGTGTCGAGATGATCGACGGCGGCGAACACGGTGAATCCGCCGTTCCACTCGATGGTGCCGATCCGGAAACAGTCC
Source organism: Williamsia sterculiae (assembly GCF_900156495.1). Taxonomy (GTDB): domain Bacteria; phylum Actinomycetota; class Actinomycetes; order Mycobacteriales; family Mycobacteriaceae; genus Williamsia_B; species Williamsia_B sterculiae. Next base: position 124,982 of record NZ_FTNT01000008.1, on the reverse strand, counting down.
CAGTCGAACGGTCCCGGTGTGTGGTCACCGACGAGGTCGCGGATGGTCTCCGCGTCGTCGAAGCTGCCCTGGACGGCCGGTTCGACGTCGATGTCGTCGGTGGCGAGGACGTGGCGGGTCACACTCCCGTCGTCGTCGAGATCGAACCAGCTCGCGAAGGTGTCATGCCTGCGGAGGAAGGTGGTGATCGCGCTGGTCATCGCTTCCACATCCAGGGCCCCCTGGATGTCGAAGCAGAGCAGGCAGAGACGGGAGAAGCGGAAGCCGGCGGCGGCGTTGCGGCGTGCCGACCGGAGGTATTCCTGCTGCTGATGCGACGGTGGCACCGGGTCGGTGGGTGCGGCAGCGGCCGCGGCGGACGACGCCGCGGTGGGTACCCAACTGGTCACCCGGCCGGGTCGGGGATGCCAATCCTCGATGAGTCCGAAACTGACCATGCGTGACATCCCCTTGCTGCTCTGTCCGTCTGCGGTACGACGTGACACCCTCCCGGAGCGTCGCAGACGAACACCGTGTGTCCGGCATTGCGCGCGATCCGCACCGTGGCGTTGTGGCCGATTGTGATCGACGACGAGATGCGTTGACTCGCAACGGCAATGCGTCTCACCGTGACAACGCACCACAGCCGCCACGCCAACATTGTAAGCAGTGGGTAATTTCGGCGGCCAGATGCGGTGGCGCGCCGCCGCGTTGTCTACTGTCGTGGTGGGTGCCGGGAGGACGAGCGACCGGTGCACGGGGGCGGTTCATCAGGTGAACTATGCCGGGAATGTCTGGATGGGGACATCGACGGCTCGGTCGAGAGGCACGGTGTGCGGTGGGGTTGACGGCCGATCGGTCGCATTCGACGGGTGTGCGGGTCCCGGCACGGAGCAGGTACGCCGTGTTGGTGGTGGCCACGGTCATGTCATTGCTGGCCGCGGTGTGGATCGGTGCCGGTGACGCGGTCGCGGCACCTTCGGGCTCGGCGGCCATCGTGGCGGAGAAGGACAACGGTCACCGTCAGATCGACATGACGGTGTGGTCGCCGGCGATGCGGGCGCAGATGGGTCTACGCGTGCTCGCCGCGCCGCACGATTCGTCGTCGGCGCCGACGCTGTACCTGCTCAACGGGGCCGCGGGCGGCGATGCGGGCAGCAACTGGTTCGATCGCACGGACATCGCACGGTTCTTCGCCGATCAGAATGTCAACGTGGTGGTGCCGAAGGGCGGAGCCGCGAGCTATTTCACCGACTGGCGGCACGACGATCCGCGGCTGGGCAGGCTGAAGTGGCAGACCTTCCTCACCCAGGAGCTACCGCCGCTGATGGACGCGCGGCTGCACGGCTCCGGGCGCAACGCCATCGCCGGGATCTCGATGGCCGGGACGTCGGTGTTCCAGTTGGCACTGGCGGCCCCCGGGCTCTATCGCGCCGTCGGGTCATACAGCGGATGTGCGCAGACCAGCGACCCGGAGGGGCAGGCTTTCGTCCGGTTGACGGTGGAGGCTCGCGGCGGCGGAAACACGGTCAACATGTGGGGACCACCGTCGGACCCCGAGTGGCGCGCGAAGGACCCCTACGTGCACGCGGCGGAGTTCGCGGGGACATCGATCTACGTGTCCAACGGGTCGGGTCTGCCCGGCAAGTACGAGACGCTCGACGGCCCCGGGATCGACGGCAACGTGGGCCAGCTGGCCGAGCAGGTCGCGGCGGGCGCGGTGATCGAGACGGCCACCAACAACTGCGCGCACAATCTGCAGCGTCGTTTCGCCGAGCTCGGGGTGCCCGCGACGTTCCACTTCTACAGCGGCGGTACGCACTCGTGGGGGTATTGGAACGACGAACTGCACCGCTCGTGGCCGCAGATCAAGGCTGCGCTGGCCGGCTAGGGACCTCAGGGTCTGACAGTATTCGCTGTGGTATACCGTCTTGGTATACCATTGGCGACAGTGTCTCATCTCGTCGTTGTCGGCGAGAGCTCACACCGAGCTGGGGCCGTGGGCGGTCGACCGCGTCGCGATCGCGAACGGTTGTCCGCGCTGTCCCGGCCTCGCGCCCCTTCGCACCCCACAGAGGAGCTGTCCGATGACCACGCTGGGCATGATCGTGCCGTCGTCCAATACGACGGTCGAGGATGTGACCCGGCGCCTGCTCGACCGTCGTGATGACGTGAGCGTGGTGGCCACGAGGGTGCGCGTCCAGAGCATCGGGCTCGACGACGACGGCGCCGACTTCGACGTCGAGACCATCCTCGACGCGGCCCGCCTACTCGCCGACGCCCGGGTGGACGTCATCGTGTGGAATGCGACGGCGGGCTCCTGGCTGGGTGCCGACCACGACGCCGTGATCTGTACGGCGATCACGGACGCGACGGGGGTCCCGGCCGTCACCGCGACGCAGGCGATACTGGCGGCCTGCCGGGTCTTCGGAGTCGGCGCGTTGGGCCTGGCCACGCCCTACACACCCGACGTGGTGGAGGCGATCGTCGCCGAATACGCCCGGCACGGCGTCGCGGTCACAGCGCATGCGGAATGGGGTGAACGGGACAACTATTCGTTCGCCATGCGACCTTCCCGTGACGTCGTCGACCTGCTGCGCCGCGCCGTCGCGGCGGGTGAGGTGCAGGCGGTTGCTCTGGTGTGCACCAACGTCGACGGCACCACCGCGGTCGACGAGGTGGAGGCCGAGTTGTCGACGCCGGTGATCGACAGCATCGCCGCCACGGTGTGGTGGTCGTTGGAGGCGGCGGGCGTTCCCGCTCGGATCGAGGGTCACGGGACTCTGCTGGCCCAGGCGTCGTTTCGTCGACGGGCGCTCGCGGTGGTCACCGAGTTGCGTGAACGGACGGGCAGTGACCGGACCACCGTCCGGGTCGACGACCCGACGCTCGGATTGCACGTCGACCTCTGCGCTGCCGAGTCGTGCGCCGCGCACGTCCGTTCGATTCAGCACGACCCCTCCCTGGACCAGCGTGCGTTGAACACGGTCCGCTGGCTGGAGGAGAACCGACGCCTGCTGGTACAGCCCGCGTTCACCGAGGCACCCCACCCGCCGCAGGCCTTACGCGACGTCTACGGCGTGCGGGCCCAGGTACTGGGACCCGTGGAGCTCGACGGTGACATCCGCGCGTGGCTGTCGGTCCACAGTCTCCGTGAACGCCCCTGGTCCACTGACGATCTCACCGCTGTCGACACCGCTCGCGAGGCGATCACCGCACTACTGGGCGAGACGAGAGGGCTGACCGTCGATGCGTGACGATATCCGGGCGGACAAGAAGATACAGGTGACGATCGGCGTCGATGTCGACTCCTGTGCGGGGTGGTTGGGCTCGTACGGCGGGGAGGACTCACCGAACGACATGCAACGCGGAGTGTTCGCCGGGGAGGTCGGTGTGCCTCGCATGCTGCGCTTGCTCCAACGTCGTGACCTCACGAGCACCTGGTTCTGGCCGGGCCACTCGATCGAGACCTTTCCGCGGCAGGCTCGGATGTGCGTCGATGCGGGTCACGAGATCGGTGCCCACGGTTACAGCCATGAGAATCCACGGTCGCTCACCGCGCAACAGGAGCGCGATGTGATGGCCCGCAGCGTGGAACTCATCGTGGGGCTGACCGGTACGGCTCCGCAGGGATACGTCGCACCGTGGTGGGAGATGAGTGCGGACACAGCACAGATTTTGACGGAATACGGCTTCGCCTACGATCACTCGCAGAACTACCACGACTTCGTACCCTTCTACGCGCGGACGGGTGACGAATGGACTCCGATCGACACCAGTCGCGCAGCCGCGCACTGGATGACACCGTTGCGGCACGGCCGGGAGATCGACCTGGTCGAGTTCTGCGGCAACTGGTACGTCGACGACCTGCCCCCGATGATGTTCATCAAGAACCACCCGAACTCGCACGGGTTCGTCAACCCACGAGACATCGAGCAGCTGTGGAACGACCAGTTCGATTGGGTGTACCGCGAACTCGACTACGCGGTCATACCCATGACCCTGCACCCGGACGTGTCGGGACGACCCCAGGTGTTGCTCATGCTGGAGCGGCTGTTGGATCGCTGGGGATCATTCGAGGGGGTCGAGTTCGTCACCATGGCCACGGCGGCCGCAGAGTTCCGCAGGCGGTTTCCTTTCGCCGGTGCCGAGCGTCCCGACGGCCTGGGTCGATGACGTGGCCGCGCCGTCGGCACGGGGGTGGTCGTAAGTTGTGACGGGCATGCCATCCGAATCGCAGCCCCCCACGACCGACGAGGATCACGTACTCCTCGACGGCTCCCGCGGTGGATCGCTCGGCGATCGTCTGCTCGACGCGTTGCGCGACGACGTCATCACCGGCCGGTACCCGCCCGGATACCGGCTGGTCGAGCGCGATGTCGCCGCCACCTACGGCGTGTCGCGATTGCCGGCGCGCGAGGCCTTGCAGTCTTTACGGGGCGAGGGTTTCGTGGAGGTGCGCAAGACGCGCGGCCTGGTGGTGCGATCCTGGACTCGGCGGGACGTGACGGAATTGTTCGACATCCGAGTGGCACTGGAGTCGATGGCCTGTCGCGAGGCCGCGGACAAGCGGAGCGACGACGACGTGACGGCGCTACGGACGGCGATCACGGCCGCGGACGCCGCGTTCGGGTCCGGTGACCTCCGGGCCGCGCACGACGCCAACGCGCAGTTCCATCGACTTCTCGTGACGTCGTCGCACAACGACACCTTGGTGCAGGTCATGTCGCCGATCTTGTCGCGGGTGCAGTGGTTGGTGCGACAGATACCCGACCCGCATGCGGTCATCTCCGACCACGCCGAACTCGCCGAGGCGATCGCCGACGGTGACGGCGCGCGGGCAGAGGCTCGTGCGCGAACTCACGCCGAACACAATCGGGAGGTCACCCTCTCGGCGATGTTCGACGACCGCTGACGGGTTCACGGACACGGCTCACCGTGCGTGGCGCCTGACGGTTTCCATTCGGGAAAGCCTGCCGTGCTCTCCCATGCCGACGCGAGGCGAAGGACCGTGGCATCGTCGAGGTGTCGGCCGATGATCTGCATGCCGACGGGCAAGCCCGTGGAGGTCAATCCCGCGGGAACACTGATCGCGGGTTGGCCCGACAGGTTCGCGGGGAACGTGAAACCCTGCCAGGCGGTGTCGGTCACGGACCGTCCATCGATCACCGTTGGCCCCTGGACGCCGACCGGGAATGCGGCGACGCTCGTCGTCGGGGTGATGAGCACGTCGTGGTCCGCCATGAATCGAGCCATCCGATTGACGACTGCTTTGCGCCACATGTTCGCGTGGGTGAAGTCCTCTGCGGTCCAGTCGGTGGTCACGAGTTCCACCAGATGTGGTGACATCTGATCACCGACCTCGTCGACCATCGCGCGCATGCCGGTCAGATCGGTCTCGGACATGATGAGTGCGGCGAACTCGGTGCCGGGCTCCGGCCAGCCGGGGTCTGCTGTCGTCACCTCGCACCCGAGCGTGCTGCGCAGTGTCTCGACGGCGCGTCCGACGATCGTCCGTATCTCGGGGTCGACGGCGAGATACCCGAAGTCGAGGCTGAGGGCCACACGGAGCCCGCGGACAGTCTCGCCGACCGCCGGTTCCCACTCGACATCGGAGGTGGGAATGCTGTGTCGATCCCGAGGGTCGGGACCCGCGAGCACCTTCATCACCGTGACCACGTCGGCCACCGTTCGGCACAGTGGCCCGATGTGTTCGACGCTCTCCCAACCGGACGCGCCCGGAAAGCGCTCGTCTCTACACCCGGGATACACGGGAACCCTGCCCATCGAGGCTTTGAATCCCACCAATCCGCAGAATGCCGCGGGGATCCGGATGGAACCGCCACCGTCGCTGCCGAGCGCGAACGGTACGAGTTCTCCCGCGACGGCTGCCGCGGTTCCAGCACTGGAGCCGCCCGGGGTCAGGGCGGTGTTCCACGGGTTTCGGGTGGTGGGGAACAGGGGATTCTGGCCGGTGGCGCTGTAGCCGAATTCACTCGCGTTCGTCTTGCCTATGCTGACCGCACCGGCGGCACGACAACGTTCGACGACGATGTCGTCCTCGTCGGGAACGAAATCACGGTAGGCGACCGAACCCGACGTGGTGCGAACACCTTCGGTGTTGATCAGGTCCTTGACCGCGTAAGGGACTCCCGCCAGCGGACCGACGACGTCACCGCGTCCGACGCGGTCGTCGATGTGGGCCGCCTGAGCTTCCGCGAGGCCCGGCGTGACCGTGCACATGGCATTGAACCGGTCGTCGAGCGCTGCGATGCGGTCGTTGGCCTTGCGAACCAGCGATGATGCCGAAACAGAGCCGCTACGAACACGATCGGCGATCTCGGATACCGCAGGCCATACGTCTTCGTTCACGCGGAGACGACGTCGGACGACCGTGACGCCGTGACTGCCGAGGCGCCGGCGCTCACCTTCTCGTAGACCCAGAAGACCGCGACCGCGATGACGATGCCGACCAGCGCGTCCACCGACTCCCTTACGAAGTAATGGGAGGCGGTTGCGACGGCCGCTCCGGCGATCCAGGCGACGAAGGCGCTGGTCCGCAGTCGGGGCGACGGGGCCGATCTCCGACGCAGGATGAGCTGGTCGGTGATCAGCACCGCACCGATCGGCGGCACGAAGATGCCCAGAATGTTCAGCCAGTCCAGGAAATACGACCACACACCGGTCAGCGCGATCGCACCTCCGAACACACCGAGCACAATGGCAACGGGACGCATGGTGCGGTTGGTGATACCCGACCAACCGACCGCACCGTTGTACAGGCAGTGCGTTCCGACGCTGCCGAGGTTGGCGAAGACGAACACCACGGCGATGATCGTCAAAGCAGTGCTGTGACCGGTCAGGAGACCGAGGAAACCGCCGCCGTTCGCGCCTGGATCGGTCGATCCGCCCACGGCGACGACGAGGCCACCCATCGCGTACGCCACGAAGTTCGACACGGGAAAGGCGGTGAAGGTGGCGGCCACCGCTGACTTCCCGGTCTTCGACCACCGAGTGAAATCCGCGGTCATGGTGCCCGAGTCAGCGAAGCCCGCGATGACGATGCCCACGGCCGCACCGAACGTCAGTGCCGTGCCGGATCCTTGGTAGTGCACGACATCGTCTGCGGTCAGACCGTTTCCCGTTGCGCCGTAGACCAACGCGACGGCGCCCAGAACGACGAACAGTGGTGTCGCGATCATCCCCAGCAACGACAGTGCCCGGATACCGACCGTGGTGAGCGCGGTGAACGCCACCGCAGCGATCGCCGCACCGACGATCGGTGCCCACCCGAGTGCGTCGCGCATGGTGGTACCCGTCAGACCGATCTGGAAGGAGAACCAGCCGATGACGACCGTTGACAGAAATCCGGTGACGATCATGCGGCCGCGGGTGCCGAATGTCGTCGCTGCTTGCAGGGAGAAGCTCCGTCCGGTCTCACCGGCGATGTAGCTGAGTGCCCCGACATAGCCGAACAGCACCAGATTTCCGAGCAGCAGGGCGATGAGCCCGTTGATGAGTCCCAGGTTGAACACGATCACGCCGCCGAAGACGGCGTTGCCGAGATTCATCGGGAAGCCGAACCACACCGCAGCGATGGAGGGGAAACCTTTGCGGGCGTGTGGTGGGACCGGAGTGTTCTCGTACTCCTCACCCAACTGATTGCCCGGATCATGGTGCTGGGTGGTCGTGCCCGTGTCGATGCCGAGGTGTGAGTTCATCACGTTGCCTTCTTCTTTCAGACCGCATCTGGCCATGCGGATTTCGTGCGGGGACACGCGTCGATGCGTGTCGGCGATGTGTGTGGGGCGCTGGTGTCAGCGACCCCGGTACCTCCTTCAGCGCTCCCCGAAGAGGTAGTTCATGACGTGTGTCCTGTTGGATTGCACGTGTTCGACTGCCAGGCGCTCGGCGCGTTCCGCGTCGTGTGCCGTGATGGCGTCGAGAAGTTCCTCGTGTTCATCCCACAACCGCTGCGGGTCTTCGTTCTGACGAAAGATCCAGTGCAGTCGACCTTCGAGCGGAGCAAGGATTTCGACCAGCAGGGCATTGCCTGCGAACACATTGATCATGTCGTGGAATTGCTCGTTGGACTCGTGTAGACCGGCTTCGTCGCACGCGGCGACGGCTCGGCGCGCGCGAACGCGAAGCCTTCCCAACCGCGCGATGTCACGCTTGGTTGCTTTTTCCGCCGCACGTCGGAATGCGAGCCGTTCCAGTGCCTCACGGACGTCGAACAAGTCCGCGACATCTGTCTCGGACAGCTGCCGAACGATGACCCCGCGGGTGGGCAGCATCTCGACGAGGCCCTCTGTGTGCAGCATTCGCAGGGCCTCGCGCACGGGCAACCGGGATACGCCGAAATCGGCAGCGACATCACGCTCGACGATGCGGTCGCCGGGCTTGTAGGTGCCGCTGACGATGCGAGCGTAGATGCGCTCCCGGATGGACTCGCGTAGCGGACGACCGGAGCTGCCGTCCGACCGCGACACAGTAATACCGTTGCGCGGCTGTGTTGTTGCGGTTCCGGACGGTGTCATGTCGGAGGCTCCTGATCGGTGGGGTCGTTTTGGGATCCCATGTTGGCAAAGCTAGGCGGCACTACGTGTAGGTGTCGAGCCCAGGGGATTTGGGATCCCATTCTGTAACCTGTTGTTTCCGTTCAGGCGGTGGGCGAAACATCCACGAAACGTCAGCGGGTGCTCGGCCGGATCGCGGCATCCACAGATGGGAATTCATCCACAGATCGACCGCCCCTCGGTTCGCGTCGGATTTTCGACGCACAGTCGTCGGTGTGAACACTTCGGGACGGGCGCACATCGGTCGGGCGGGTGAGGATGCCGCCGTCGCAATGTTGGTCGAGGCAGGGTGGGTGGTGCTGGCGCGCAACTGGCGCTGTCGGTACGGCGAGCTCGACGTCATCGCGGTGGACGGTGAGTGCTTGGTGGTGGTCGAGGTGAAGACTCGATCGGGCACGTTGCTGGGCGACCCCGCCGAGGCGGTGACCCGGGACAAGTTGTCGCGCATGCGGCGACTGACCCGGATGTGGTTGGCCACCCAGGACGAGTTCTTCGCGACCATCCGATTCGACGTGATGGCCGTGCAGGTGGACCGGTCGGCGGCGGTGCAATCCATCCGACATCTGCGTGGGGTGTTCTGATGGCGCTCGGTCGCGTGTCCTCGGTGGCGCTGCACGCATTCGATGCCACTCTCGTGGAGATCGAGGCCAACGTGGGGCAGGGGTTGCCCGGTGTCACCATCGTCGGGATGGCCGACACGTCCACCCGTGAGGCGAAAGACAGGGTGCGCGCGGCGATCGTCAACTCCGGTTTCAAGTGGCCCGAGGGCCGGATAACGCTGTCGTTGTCGCCCGCCGAACTGCGCAAGAGCGGGTCGATGTTCGATCTGGCGTTGGCACTGGCGGTGCTGGCCACCGACCAGATCAGCTCCGATCGACTCCGTGACACCGTGTTCGTGGGTGAGCTCGGTCTCGACGGCCGTCTTCGTGGGGTGCGCGGGGTGCTGCCCGCGGTGGTCGCCGCCCGACGCGAGGGCAAACGCTGTGCGGTGGTCCCGATGGCCAACGTCGACGAGGCGACCGTGGTGGGCGGGATCGAGGTGGGTGCCGCGCAGAACCTCGCCGAGGTGGTCGGTTGGGTGCGGGGCCGACGCACGCTCGACACCGTCGACGCATCGCGGACACGTGAACCGGTGACCGCACCGGCGATCCCGGACATGGGCGACGTGGTGGGGCAGGAGGACGCGCGGTACGCCATGGAGATCGCCGCGGCGGGCGCCCACCACCTGTTCATGACCGGCCCGCCCGGGATCGGGAAGACCATGCTCGCGCGTCGCCTGCCGGGCATCCTGCCGACGCTCACCGACGAGGAGTCGCTCGAGGTGACGTCGGTGCACTCGATCGCGGGGACACTGTCGCCGAAGCGACCGCTGATCACCGAACCACCCTTCGTCGCACCACATCACTCCACGTCGGTCACCGCACTGACCGGTGGTGGCACCGGCATCGCCCGACCGGGGGCGATCTCGCTGGCCCATCGGGGTGTGCTGTTCCTGGACGACGCGAACAAAACATGAGGACACCACAGCGGGTGAACGTTCATGATGACACAGCGTCCGTAAGGTGATTTACGGCGAAGTGACGCGTGTTGTCGGACTGAGGCTCTAGCGTGTGACGGGAACTAGACATCGTTCGGCGAGCGGCTGATGGACGGCTTGCCATGAGGGAGTTGTAGTGGCGTTAGAGATGGGGCTGTGGCGTGCTGACGGGGGGAAGCTGACCAAGTTGGTCGCAACGGGTATCGGGCTTGAATCTCAGCTTGAGGACTACATCGAGTCCGACCCCTCATTGATGGGCGCACGGTTGTTGCTCGTCGGCCGGCAGGTTGCGACAGACTACGGCGGCTTCATTGACCTGCTCGCTGTCGATAGCGAGGGCCTCGTTCACGTGATCGAGTTGAAGCGCGACAAGACGCCGCGGGACGTCGTCGCGCAGACGCTCGATTACGGGTCGTGGGTCGCGGACTTGAGTCGCGCGGACATCGTGGCCATCTTCGCGAAGTACAAACCAGGTGTCGCTTTCGAGGAGGCCTACGCCGAGGAGTTCGGACAAGCACCACCCGAGGAGCTCAACACTGCACAGGCCCTGACGATCGTGGCCAGCAGCGTCGATCCCGCCACGGAGCGCATCGTCCGCTTCCTCAACGAAGGATTCGCCGTGCCGGTGAACGTGGTGTTCTTCCGGCACTTCGAGGATCGCGGTGCTTCGTACTTGGCTCGGACGTGGCTGGTGGAGCACGAGACGCAAACGGCCACGTCTGCAACTGCCAAGGCGCAGAAGTCCAAGGAACCGTGGAACGGGCAGGACTGGTACGTGTCGTTCGGCGAAGAGCCGGGAGGTCGCGTTTGGGATGACGCCGTGAAGTATGGCTTTGTGTCTGCCGGGGGTGGGGAGTGGTTCTCTCGGACACTCAAGAACCTGCCCATCGGCGCGCGAGTCTTCGCCAACATCCCGAAGAGCGGGTACGTCGGAGTCGGAACGGTCGTCGGTGGGGCCACAAGGTTCGACAAGGCCGAAATCGAGATTGATGGTGTTCCAACTAGCCTGTCGACGGTGCCCCTGAGCGGAAACTATCGCAACCCAGGCGATGCGGATTCCGACGCCCTAGCCGAGTTCGTTGTTCCCGTCGAATGGCAAGCGGTAAAGCCGCGCAGCGAGGGTGTGTGGAAGACAGGCATGTTTGCGAATCAGAATAGTGCATGCCACCTGCGCAGCCAGTTCACAATTGATCAGCTGTCCTTGGCGTTCGAGCTCGACGACTGACGCCTCGCAGCCAAGGCCACAGGCACCAGCGCCTTTGCTATACCAATCAACACTCGCTTGTCCGTCACTTTGGTGTTGACGCCACTACTTGTGGCCGACTTCTTGACATAAGCGGCGAGGTTAAAAGATGAACTCATATACCTCTATTATATATTGTTCGGTATTGTTTTAATACGCCTTCTATGCATAAATAAGGGCAACGGGATAACAAGGTGTTATCGCGTCGAATACCTTAAGGAAGGTAACCGTGGGATTCAAACAAATCCGAACCAGTGATCTGACGGGTGTCGAGCTCAAAGAAGCCGACGTCGTCACAGTGGCGGTCAAATCGGCGGGCAAGGTGTTCGACGCTGCCGCCGAGGAACTGAGCGCACTGAAGCGCTTGACCAACGTCATCGAGCTCGAGTTTCGTCATCCCGACGGTGAGCTAGAGACAGTGCTGTGCAGCAAGACCGAGTTCGAGAAGCTGGTCAGCACGGCGCAGCTGGACACGTTCGACAACCTGCGTGGGCGTCGTTCGGGGTTCTCGCCTCGCCGTAGTGAGTGAGTTCGCTCGCTACGTTCCACCCCCTTCAACACAACCCCCATCCAGATTGAGCCACAAGCTCTCTGGGTGGGGGTTTTCAATTGAGCAATAGAAAATCCCGCAGCTGGCTGCTGCGGGGAGCTTCCTACGATGCGCTGAACTTGACCTCGACGACGACTGGCTCTTCGATTTCCACGACACGCTCCATCCCGTAGGACAGGAGCTGCCAGAAGTCCCGCGTCGTGTGACCGAACTCGATGAACAGTTCAGAGCCCTGATACTGGCTCACCAGGAACATCTTGTCTCGGGACGTATCACGTACGACGTTGACAAATTCATCGTCCAGCGCTGGCACCGAGTCGTTTTCAGTGGCTCCGGTGACGACGACGAGCCCATGCAATGTCAGTCTGCCGCGGGCGGGCGGCATCAGTGAGTGCAGCAACAGCGTGCCAAGTTCGTTGACCGAACCGTGGTGGTCGCTGTCACCGTCGTACCAGATAGACAGGCCGAACCACGGCAGCGGAATGTGCTCCGGAGTGACCCTGAACCTGTCCGCGCTTCGGGGCAGACCGCCGTAGCTATCGTCGATGACCACGCGGCCGTCGCCGTGCAACACGAGGGCGCTCATACCGGCACCACGCGCCAGTCGGTGACCAGCGTCCAGCGTTGTTCGAGATTCACCGCGGCGTAGCAAGCGGCGAAGTAGTTGTCGAACGTCATCTGGTTGCTCGCCCAGCTGCTATCGCCGGTCTGCACCTCGTACTTGTATTCGTTGGTGCCGAACAGCAGGGCCACCAAGTCGTCGGGGACGGCCTGTGTTTCGCCCTCGTCATCAGGCAACCCGGTTACCAGAACGTCACCCATCAGGATGTAGTTCCTGCGCCAGACCTTGTCATTCCAGAGCAGCAAGGTCGCTTGCAGGTTCTTCGGGAGCCCGATCACCTTGCCCTCATCGTGGACAAATATCGAGATCCCCTGGTCGTAGAGGTTGATCGCGTCGAACACACCGCCCACCACGTCCTGGATGAACCGGTAGTCACCCTGGTCCCACTCGACCAGCTCCGCGTCCTCATGAGCGGGGATCCTGACCGCTTGTATGCGTGCCATTGTCTTGTTCCTTCGTTCGTAGGAATGTGCACTGCGTCGGATGTCCCGGCGCAGTGTGCTTCCGGCGAACTAGAACTCGACGATCTCTTTAGCCGAACCGGTCAGGTAGGCGTCGATGAGCTGCTTGCACGACTGATACCCGACACCAAATGCGGCGTAGTGGCCGGTCGCGTTGAGCCTCTTGATGACCTCGGCCTGCTCGCGGATGTGGGGATCTGCAACGAGGCTGCCGTCCCGCTTCCTGATGGTCGTGCCGTCCGCTTTGATCTCGATGTACAGGCCGATGAACGAGCCGAAGAGCGGGTGCGAGCGTGCAGCGATATGGAGATCGGGCCACCCGCGAGTGCCGTTCAGCTCGGCATACAGCCCGCGGCTATAGCGGCTGGGGTTATGTACTCCGCTCAGATCAAAGTGGAACATCACGTCCGGGTATTTGCGCCGCAGATGCAGGGCGATCAGTCGGTAGACCCCGTTCTCGACGTTGGCCTTGGTCACTGGCGGTCACTCCGTTGTGCCTTGAGCCTGGTCAGCTGGTGCAAGGGATCGAGGGCGCTTGGGCAAAGGTTGAGGAGATGCAGCGCCGTAAGACCTATTCCGAGCTGGATCAGCCGCTTGTATTTCGTCTCCAGCCCGGCGTCGACTCCCTCGCTGAGAGTCTCTCCGGGAGAACAAGTCAGGTCGTACACCGCGACAGCGCCGGCGAGACCCGCCCAGGCGATCGTGCTCGGCCGTGGACGTTCCATCAGTCGTCGTCCTCTGAACCCAGCTCGTCAGCGATGACCTTTTCGAGCTTGACCTCGGTATGAGCTCGCCATCCGCAGCGGGCGCATTCGACAATGAACATGTCACCGCAAACTTCGTCAGTGTCGTGCAGGTCGTGACCCATGTACACGTAGCCGTCGAGATAGTCGCCGAAGTACCTGATGTTCAGGTACAGCGCCAGAAGCCGGCAGTAGAACTGGCTCATTGAGGCGATACCTCAACCAGATCGGGCACCGCGCTCAGCACGTTCAACCGTTTGCGTCGTCGAGTCGGTACTTCTTCCCAGTCCTGCAGCACTTCCCGCGCCTCATACGCCAGATCCATGAGCCGTTGGGCGGCGATCAGGGCACGGGCACCGATGTCTCGCACGTACGCCGCTTCTTGGAGCTCCAGAAACGCGCGTTCGTCGCCGATGACCAACTGCTCGCCGGCACGATCCTCATCGGGTGACTGAGGAATCGTCAGGTCGACGTGGATACGGTCAAGAGGGGAGCGAGGCGTACTGCTCATCGTGTGCCCTCACATATGAACTGATGAAGGGCACTGATCCGCTCCAGAGCGTTGTCGCGGCTACACAAGCCGTCGTCCACCTCTTGCATGATGTGCTCGAACATGACGTGCAGCGCGAGACGCCTGATGCCTTGTCGCCGGCGCTCCGATTCGTAGTAGTCGTTTTGCTGTGGAGCCTCAGGTACGGATGGTCGTTCTTTCACTTGTGTTGTTCCGATTACGTTTTTTCGTGTCTGCTTCCGCCTACCGCCGCCATCCGGGAGGGCTAGTCGGATCCAACGACTAGTCAGTTGATGGCAGCGGTAGACCCACACCAGCTAGTAAGTGGGAAAACAACGGGCTGGTGTGGCCTGGCGCGGAGGGGAAGATCTGCAAACCTCTCCACGCCAAGTGATGTCGTAGCGCTCAGGACAGGACGGCCAACCAGGTATGACCGAGAATTAGGAGTGGAAAATCTATTGCGAGGTCGGGTTAGCCATCACGCAAGGTGCCAGGCGCGACATGCACGCCCTGTCCTGAGCGCTGAAATTTAAAGGTACGAGTTATCGCGCGATGCGACGCTTGGCCAGGGTCAGCGCCACGGCGATACGGATACGGTCGAACTGAGGTGCCAACCGTTCGAGCTGTCGTTTCGCGACCGCCATCATGACGGAACGTGGTTCGCTGTACTCGTAGCCGAGCGTCAGGGTGTCATCTATCTTCATGTATTTCCCTGGCTACATTATGAATAGCCGGATTACTTTTTACAATACTAAACCGCACGGATTTACGCCCATATGAGCCAGGCGACGCCGTACGCCGCGAGGTAGAACAGCGCGAAGCCGAGCGCGGCCACTGCGACGAGGGCGACGCAGACGATCGCGACGATGATCAGGAAATCACGCGTGGTGGTGAGTATCAGGCGGGCCACCGGATCAGTCCTCGTCTTCCAGGACGTAGACCCAAGTGGTCTGGTTGAGCTGGATGCTGCGTATGGCGTGGCCTTCGCGCTTCAGGTCGCGAATCCTCTCCGATCCTCGCAAGATTCGGAGGTTCACCATCTCGATGTTGGTGATCCGCCCTTCGCTCTTGAGCCGGCGCAGAATGCGCGCGACCTGGGAGTCGGGCCGGTGCTTGGTCACCTCCAATTGGGTTTTGGTTGGTTCTTTCATGATGTGATTCCTTCGCGGCTGAGCCGCGCTTACGTTGTGTTACTTGCGCGCTCGCCTGCGCCTCACCGTCGTGCCGACATGCCACTGATGGCAGAAGTCGCAGTGGTAGATGTTGAGCGAGCGTCTCTCCGCGGTCTTGAGCCGCTTCTTGCGGGACAGGTACAGCTGTGCCATTCGGTAGTCCGGGTACTGCACCTTGCCCTCGCAGCCGGTGGTTTGGTCCTGGGTCATGATGAGATGCGCCCATCGGGACTGACACCGATGTACAGGGTGCGATGGGCGTAGTCAGTCCCACCGACCCAGCCCTCCGCGTAGCCGCTCATCATGACGCTGCCAGGCGGGTAGATGAAGTAGTGGCCGGGGTCGTACTCGACGCCGTAGCGCGCGCAGATGCGTTCGAGTGCTTCGACCTGCGCGTCGTTCAGGCGAAGTGCTTCGGGCTCGGGGGAGTAGCGCTCGGTCATGGCTATCCGCGCCCCCGCAGCGTCCTCACGATCGCAACAATGAGCACGATCAGTGCGAACAGTACGAACGCCGCGATGACGATCAGGAAGCTGATCCAGATGGGGGAGAGCACCCAAATCCAGGGCCAGGTGATAACCCCCACGAGCTTCAAGATGATGAAGACGATCAGCACGACGCCGATAATGCCAGTGCCACTTGGGCTAGAAGATTTGTTGTCCATATTCAGTTGTTTTCTGCGGTTGAGCCGCGGCTAGTTATTTGGTATCCGGGTGGAATTCTGTTCGGACAGTGTCAACATAAAGATTGACAGCGTCCCAAAATTTAATCCATGCTTCGTCCCAGCGATCCGTTTGACGTTGTTCGCTAATGAGCCTCGACGTTGCTCTCTTGAAGTCGAACACGGCGTCGTCGACAGTCCGAGCAGCAGTTGTCAACTCATTCGGTCCCGCGATCACCGCGGCGGCCTGTCGAACTTGAGTGGCGTTCCAAGCAATGGTGTACTGCGCTCGGTCGTCGTCGGTTACCAATGTCCCTAGATCGACAGTCATTCGTCGTGCAATTTCCGCAAACTGGTACAGGGCGATCGTCAGCTCCGTATGGCATGCCAGGCGATCTCGCCGGTCAGCGTCCCGTCGAGCGGTATCTGAGTCCCTCGATTGGAACCGTGCGGTGACGTAGGTGCCAGCAAACGTTGCGACGCTGCCGATCAATACGCCGATCAGGGCGAGCCATGCACTGCTGATGTCCATGCGGGGAGGGTACTTGCAGCGCAGGGCGAAAGGGCAAGCTCTCGCTCATCGCCCCCACGCCAAGCCGGGTGTATAGCACTAATGGTTAGTTAGTGGGTCCGGCCGAGCGGGCGGGCGATGAGTCGTGTTGTTAAATGTGCAACTGTGGATAAGTAGCGCAACCGCGATTGTTGAGGTGAACCTTGACGGACTTCGGCCAATCGTGGCGTCGTAGGTAGGGATCTAACGTTTGCAAACGTAAATCAAGCCCCACATCATGTGTTTGCCTACTTGTGCAAGTGCCGCGTATGTTGTCTGCTAACAAATCGCTCGTGTGACCTCTGTTTTGAACGTACCGGCACTCAAAATTTTGCGACGCACAATCTACGATTTATGATGTGCCTTAATGCGAACCTGTGCTTATATAGTTGTATATGTCACGTCCGCACCAATTTGATCTTGACGAACTGCTCGCGTTCTGGGAGTCCGGTTCTTACAGGACTGCCCCGCAGGTCATGGAAGCGGCTGGTATCGATCCTCGCCACCTGCGTTCCGTGCAAAAGGCGATCAACCGCTACTGCGGGCCTCGCCCTCAACGCGTCGGTGCGAAGAAGAACGATGTCTTGCGCCGGCGGGTCGTCGTCGCTATGGCGAGGGAGGGGATCGACCCGCACCGGTGCTCAGTGTGCGATCGCGTCACAATCCTGCCGATGTACATCCGCGAGGCGGCGTACGACGACCAGATTGCGTCACTGCGGTTCGTGTGCCGGAACTGTCGACGGGCGGGGGATGTGTAGGTGCTAGGCCTCGTCCGTGATCAGAAGCCAATCTTCAAGTGGGACTCCAAACGCTTCGGCCTGGCACAGCTCGGCATTGCCCTGCTCGCCGATGGCGGGCGGCGTCCACTCGATGAACTGACGATCTGTGCTGGCATCATCCATCAGCATGCAGTACTCGGTCCGCCCGGTGCCCATAAAGTTGTTTACCTCGTACAACCGGGTACCTTTCACACCGGTGTCGATCAGTGTTGCGTGTAACTGGGCGAGAAGGTGGTCGGGTCGCATCATCGATATCGCCGCCATCCGTTGCTCCGAGTTCTTGATCAGCAGCGTCTCCTCAGGTGTGATGCTTCGGTTGACCACCCGCCAGTACAGCTCGTCGTCGAACTTCACACCGCGGATAAAGTAGAAACCTGTCCCGTCTGACCACTCCACAGCTTTGCCATGGTCATAGTGCAGCGCATCGCCGACCATAATCATGCGTGGCATAGGAACGAGGATTAGCTTGTCGCGCATTGGAAAGAACCATCCAAGCCCGTTCTCTAGAGCGATGAGTTCTTGCTCACTGACCGATATCCACTTCAATGTCGCAGCGTCGGACAACCCGGTGTTGCGCGCGGCGGCACCCCAAGCGGCGTCCCAAGCGGCACCCCGAGCGGCACCCCGAGCGGCGTCCCAAGCGGCACCCCGAGCGGCACCCCGAGCGGCGTCCCGAGCGGCGTCCCAAGCGGCACCCCGAGCGGCGTCCCGAGCGGCGTCCCGAGCGGCGTCCCGAGCGGCACCCCGAGCGGCGTCCCGAGCGGCACCCCAAGCGGCACCCCGAGCGGCGTCCCAAGCGGCGTCCCAAGCGGCGTCCCGGCTTAACTCGAAGCCGATCAGCATGTTGCCGGCGACTTCCACCGCGGGCATGTCGATACCGAGTATTTTGTACTGCCGCTTGAACACCTCGATGATCTTCTGCTCGTTCCAGTGTGGCTCGTCGTAGTTGATCGCCTGGAGCCGATCAATCACCTCTCGCGCTGCGGCGTTTAGTTCGCTAACCATCAATCGAAGACCTCACGGATCGTCTGCTGCCATGGGTCGTACTCTGTCTTGCGTCGGACCTTGTACGTCCCGGGTTGGATAGTCAGAGTCCGATGTTTGTCATGCTGCTTTTTATGGACCAGCTTGGCCGGTCGATACAGCCGTACATACAGTTCCTCGTCAGTAGTTGTGACGTCGAATGGTGTCTCACTCTCCAGGACGTGATGGTGACCGGTCTCCGAGTGACCAACGATATAGGTGGTGTGCTGTTTCGTTAACGCGGCGGGACTGGCCCCTACTGGTAATAGTAGATTCTCGCCGTGTCGTACTCCTTTAGTTGTTTTCATATAACCTCCTTCTTTACTTGCTTTCCGCGTCGGCCTATCCGACCACCTTTGGCTCCAACCAGTCGAGCGCGCTCGCTACCAGTCAAGCCGTCCTTGCCTATGACAGTTGAGGCGAAGCCACCGGTGGACCCGTTACGGCCTCCACGAGCGCCGATGCACTTATAGAAGTCAGCGCCGTGTCGCTTCTTGTTGGTAACCGCGGCACGCTGCCCGCCAAGTGACGTCCCGCTCACGATCGTGTCTCCTCGCCAGTAAACAGATCGACTCGGATCTGTGAGCCATGGTTATAGACTCGCTCGAGTTCAATGAGATAAAAGCGGGTCGTTGTTTGTCGATCAATCTTGAGATTGCGATCGCGCAGTTTGCCCAACAGGCGATCGCTATCGAATCGCTCGATCTTGCTAATGCGGTTAAGGGCGAAGACTAGTGATCTCTCCTTGGTCGGATCGAAGTCGGTATGACCCGTAAGTGACTTCAGTAGTAGGGCCATGTCTTCTGCGTGTGTACGATCACTTACCTTGAAGCGGCCCTCCTTAATGATTGACCCGACGCGTTGTGCGTCGTTGTTGCCCCTTGCGCCACCGCCGATAGATTCGAGGCCCATGAGCAGGGCAGCCGATATACTGAAGTTGATGCCCGTGCGTTCACTAAACCGCAGAAGTACGGAGTAGTCTTCAACTCCCTTCTGAATGTACGACTTGATGTAGTCGCGTAGCGTCCATCGCTTAGACGTCGTGTTGATTCTCTGCACCGACGTGAGGTCTAACCCTGGGACTTGAAGGTAGTAGACCGGCAACCCAAGCTGCTGGCAGACGGAAAAGCGATGTTGACCGTCGATGATTTCCCAGCCCTCATTGATGAGCACGGGGAAGTACGGGGTCAGGTCATTGAGCGCGATCTCTTCAGCGAGCTGGCGCACGTGTGGTTGATCGACTTCGCGGTTGCCCTCGATCGTCTTGAACTTGCTGTAGTCGGTGGTGTTGAGTATCTGGACATTCATTACCACCGCCCCCACACCATGTGGCGCTTCGCACGTCGCACGAGCACTCGCCCAATAAGGGTGCGTTCGACCTTTGCGACGAGCTTGCGATAGTCCTCGATTCGCTGGGCATAGTCGGCGTTCTCACTGCGTAGGGCCTTCGCCTCCTTGCGGTACGCGTCGAGAGTCAGTGAGTCGCTCGTCGATGCCTCTATCAGCAGCGCGTTCTTGGCGTTGGCCTTGGCGAGCTTCTTGCGCACCTCTTCGATCCGCTCTCGCTTCTCCGGGGCGCGATTGGCGCTGAGCGGCTTCTTCGGAGTGAGGTGTTTGTTGATACGGCCCGCGAGCTCGCGGTCTTTGTCTTGCGCCGTCTTGGGCTGGACAGGCTTTGCCGGCAGCGTCTTCTTGACGGTGACTTTCTTCGGTCGACCAGGGGCTTTCGTCACCTTGATCGGTTTGGGTGCTGTTCGTACAGCCATGGTTGGTCCTGGCACTGAGTGCCGCGTTAATGTTGGTCGCCCGACTCGCGGGCTTTCGCCTCTGCTTTGAGGCGGTTGAACAGGTAGGTCATAGCGGGATCGTCGAGCCACCGGCGCAATACCGTTGTCGACGTGGAGCCTCGCTCATCGCGTATCTCTGCGAAGTATCGCGCTTCTTCGTCAACGAGATCGCGGGGATCCTCGCGGTCCGCCTCCCACGCAGCGTGCTCCTGCGAATACAGGTCACTCACCGCTGTTCTGCTCCGCTGCGTTGTCTTCTATCTTGTCGCGTAGCTGCTGTATCGCTTGGTCAGCCTGTGAGGCTGTAGTGATACGCGCCAGCCATTCATCGCGTCGCGACATGTCCGCACCAGCCTTTTGGTAGAGCGCCTTGATCTGGATCTTCTGGGCACCGCGGATCGGGTTGTCGACCTGCACAGGTGTTGGTGCTGCGTTCTTCGGGCTGTGGATCAGGTCGGCCATTGCCGGCTTCTCGCTCTCCAGCGCTACTGGGCGGGCCCAGGTTGGCAGCGCCGGGGGAGTCCAGTACCCCTTAATGGTCGGAACCAAGTCAGACTTGTTCTTCTTGATAGCGATGTAGTTGTCACCACTCGGCCTGACCTGCACTATGTCGGATTCAAGCCGGTACAGGTAGCGGCCGATACCCCATTTGACGGCGGCGCGCTTCTCAGCGTTGGAGAGACCGCCCTTGATGGGTTCGACGTCCGTCTTGTCGGCTCCGTCCCACTTGGTGATCCACTCGCCGTTGACGCGTATGGATATGCCACAGAGAACGCCGCCCACGGGGGACGTGTCGTATTCGTCGCGCCAGTTCTCTGGGCCGCAGACGTCGTCGAGGCGGTTCTGTACGGCTCGGTTGTCGATGTACGCGACGACGGATACCCAGCCGTTGCCGTTTCGGTTGATCCCTGATCGTTGCGCGCGCCATTCGATGTCCCTTTCAGGGAACGGTGCTTGCAACGCAAGTAGATTAATCGTCCTCGTCGAGTGGTCTTGTTCGGTGATAGTTTGGCCGTCGGCCATTTCCTCGTGTTTCCTTCCTCACCTCCTTCAGGTGTTGCCGCGCCCTGGGGTCGTGCTCGACCAGTGACGCGATGTAGTTGCTCAGGCTGTAAACCTTGAGGCCATACTCCTGGGCGATGTCAGCCCGGGTGCGGCGCATAGCCTCGGTGATTGCTTCGTCTTGAGAGTACGAGGTACGGGAAAGCCCGATGTCCCTGCGCTGCTCAAGCTTGACGTATTTGATCTGTGACATGAAAAGTATCCGTGATTAGTGTGATAGATCCCCCTTACTGATTATCCGTTTGATTCTTGAACCAGGTTGTTCTGTCCGACCGTTATGAGTGTCGCGTTTGGTTCTGGTTATTAGCATGGCGCAATATGCTTTATTTTGCAATACTTTTGTTGCGTCGCCTGTGGAAAAGTCATATCTATTCATTCTTGACAAAGCGTGTTTAAATCTACCCATGAAACACTGTGTGCTATCCGTGTGGTTGTTGTGGGTATCGCAACACGTCCGCACCCCACGTGAACAGGGAGAACGCTGAGCTGCGCCGCCGGACACTTCGTCGGTACGTTGTACCTATGAAGATTTCCGAACCGCGGCGGCGTGTTCTCGTCGCACTGGCTCGGTTCAACATGCTCACGACCGGGCAGATTTACGAGCTCGTGTTCCGCTCCTCCAAGTCCCGGACAACCGTAGACAGGCAACTGCGATACTTGCGTGACGATGGGCTGGTGACGCGACTGGAGCGCCGTCTGGCTGGCGGAGCGAACGCGGGGAGCGGGCAGTGGGTGTATCGCCTGAGCGCTTCGGGCTGGCGGATATACCGCACCGGCCCGTACCACTCGCGCCGCTCGACGGACTTTCACGCGCTCACCGTCGCGGATACCTACATTCGGGTGTTGAACGCGGTAGACGCTGGTTGGTTGCGCGATGACTTCTATGCCGAAGTTGAAGATGAGGCCTACCGGTCGGTGCGCGGCGCTTCGATCCGGCCGGATATGTACCTAGAACTGGCCAACCTGGAGCGGCGCAAGCAGCTATACGTCGCGGTCGAAGTCGACAAGGGCACGGAGAACCGCCCGGCGATATGGGACAAGCTCGACCGTTACGTGCACGCTTTGACGCATGACGACGGCGTGTATGAGGTGTTCCCGGTCGTGTGGTTCCTAGTCGGCGACGGGCAACGCGCTGAGCAGCTCAAGCGGTGGATACGCGAACGTCAGCCCCGGTACACGCAGTACTTCCGGGTGGGGTTGGTCGATGACTTCCCCGACTGCTTGCGTTGATTTTTCTACTACGGATTATCTGTTAAACGTATTGTATTTATGGGCGTATTCCGTCATACTTATAATATAAGTTAATACAGGAGAACGAACATGTATAACATCGTGAACCGCGTAACCGGCGAGATACTCACCCCACGCATTCTCTACCGCCCGCCGCGTGCTTCCAGGCGACGCGTTGGGCGGTACCAGCGTCGGCGTGACCCGACCGTCTGGCACCTGTACATGGTGAGTGTGGCGAGCTTGTGCGCGTCGCTAGTGGCAATACTAAGTAAGTAATTGAATATGGAGTATCAAAAAGCATGAATGAACCATCAAACTGTACGAGAGACGACCTGAGCTATGTCGTCAGTATCGCCGACTTGAGGGAGCTTGACCAGCACGGGAGAGTTGGCGGTGGGCATTTCGACGAGGGTGACACCGACCCAGACAAATGCGACACGTACCTCTGCGACAATTGCGACGAGTTGGTTCGCCGGCTACCCAGGCACATTCGACACGTTGTACCTCTGCGACAAGTGCAGCGAGGATGACACCGACCCAGACAAATTACACGTTGTACCTCTGCAATAATTGCGACTGGTGGTTTACCGCCGACCCGGCGGAAGCTTGGAAGGCGGCGTGTGAGCATGTGGGGGAGCCGCGATGATCGAGCAGTATCACGTATTTACTAACCAACGCGACGAGTATTACGGCAACGATGACTATGGCCACCCACGTCGAGCAGCGAGCCGCCTTGTGACAGTTTCACGATGTGATCGATCGTTAGCGACATGGGCGCACGATGATGATTGGGCGGCGATGGTTGGGGCGGGTAGCGACGAAGGTCTCGTATGTTGGACGAATCCTCGTTGCGCTTTGGAACGTTCTGGTTGTCATCCGACCGACTTACATGCGCCTGTCCAGCTTCGCGGTAGCCTCGTTCCAAAATTGGAGACTGCGAAAGAACCCGAGGCCATAGATGGTGCGTACCCCTGGTAGTTGTTCGCGTCATCGTCTGGCTAGCGTTGCTGTCCTGATATCCGCGTTGCTCTGGGTCGCGGCATGCTCCAGCGCCGCAGGGGGCCATTCAGGTAGCACGTCAACAGCTCGGTCGTCTTCAGCAGCTAAACCCGGTCTCTTGGCGTCGGTTACAACCAGTGATTACGTCCTAAGCGTCTCAGGTTCGCACTCGAGCGAAGCCCTATCGGCCTCACCTAGCGCGACGTCGCTGTCGAATAACCAGCCATACATTTCAGCCGCCGGTGCCGGGGTCGATGTGCGGTACTCGGACCAGTCGCAGCCTTCGAGCCCCTTGACCCTCGACTTCGACATGGGCAAGAACTCGACGTTCAGTCCATCGGACACGCTGGTCCCTGCTGTTATTGCGATGGGGGAGTCGTCATCGGAACCGGAGGTACTCCGGTCAGCGTGGAACCCCGCGACGCACGTGTTGTCAGCCGACACCACTCACTTGAGCTCGTTCTGGCCCGGCCTGATCGACGTCGGGAAGATCAAGTCACAGGTGGGAGGCGCGATTGCGGGCTACCTGGGTTGGCATACCCGAAGCCTGATTGCGTCGGTAAGCCGTTGACCGTGGGGGATACGACCTACACGTTGGACCCACCTCAGATACCGGCGGCCTGGCCGTGCTTGTCGGGCGGCAGTGATGGCATCACGATCGAGCTGCACTCCAACTCGAAAAACGGATGGCTTGTTCAGTCCACGCCCACCGCCGCGACCATGACGGCTCAGCCGTCGCGGGATTTTGAGGCCACCACCGACGCGCTCGCTTACAAGACAATCTTCGCCAACGCGGCCGGAAACGGCACGTTCATGGTTCCTGGCGGAACGACCAGCTTGAAGTTCGATAGCAAGAACGCTCCGCAGACGGTCACGCTGAACGCGGATCCGGGAATGGCGCTGCTTGCGACGGGAATGTTCGGAGCTCATGTCATGCTCCCCGAGGCCGCACTCCTTGAGTTCCCTGACATTGCGGCTTGCTTCAACACGTTGACCGAGACGCCGTCGTACAAGAACGATCCGACTGGTGCCGGCTTCGGGGGTCTCGTGAATGGCGTCAGCAAGTGTATCGACGAAGAATCCAAGAGTCTCACGCCGAAAGACACGTCGACGACAGCGACGAAGTCGCTCGGAGCGATCTTGTCGATGGTCCAAGACGGCGGAGCGCTGCTGTTCACGAATGTCCAAGGTGCGCTCGGCCCTCTCACGGGCCAGGACCGACAAGTCATTAACGTCAGAACACAGCAGAAGAGCGCCGCCGCGGGAAGCGGCAGCGGGATCCTGACGCTGACTACTGGCATTACGTCCAACGGAGCTGGCTTCGTCGTGTCGCCGAATCACTTCAGGGTGTCTGACCGGTACAAACACGGCGGGCGGTACTACGCGGACGTCGCATACCACTGGGCGGTGGAACGTCCTGCGGGGAGCGATCTCGGGTACTGTAAGTATCACGTCAGAGTCACCCGCGCGGACGGGTCTGAGGTGGGTCGATATGACAGCGACAACTTCAACGGTTGTTCAGGCGGCGGCGGGTACGGAACGAACACCGAGCTGACCGATCCGGGGCTGTACACGGTCACCGTCGATATCGAAATGGAGAAGGGGCCTCCTCTCCACGCTGTGCAGCAGTTCACGCTCGACCAGTAGCGGCATGGCGGTTGTCCACAGAAATGGCGAAGTTATCCACATGGTGTTTATTAAGAGATCAATTTGTGCTTAAATAATAACAGCCTACTGCGTCTCTTACCAGAATGCACGTAGCGCCGCGGCAGTTGGCGTACGACTACACGTCGCAATATATCAAACAAACTAAAAACCCCTACCGGAGTAGAGGCTTAGAGAAGATTTGCATCTCTTACCACTATCCATTATAGGGGTTAGTCAGGAAATTGCAATAGTGGAATCTATACAAACCGTCATCAATCATTCATCACACCTCCGTCCTAGGAACAAGGACGGTAACGTCCCCCTTGATCCTAGGAATCCTAGGAGCGGTCGCAAGAGTCAAGCTAACACTGAAAGACTCGCAGACTACCTAGTTGAGAAGTTCCAGTCACCTCAGTATCGGCCGTTGTTCCTGCGCGTTGCTTGGCGGTTGCCTGCGGGCACGATCGATCACCATGTCGCCACAGCTTTCGAGTTGGGGCGAAATCCCAGAGCTTACTTCATCACGTTAGTCAAACAAGAGGCTGCCTATGGCGCGTAACCCCGCCATCAGTTACCTGGATCTGTTCGTTCTCTACCGATCCACCACTCCCAAGGAACGCTCTACTGTTCGCCGCAATGTCGAACGCGACCGTATGATGCGAAAGAAGTTGCGGGTGCAGCACCGACGATGTTTTTTCTGTTCAACATCAATATCCATCCGAGATCATCTTGACCATCTCGTGCCCGTATATTACGGCGGGCAGAACAGGACAAGCAACCTCGTGGCTAGCTGTGTCGACTGCAATCTGTTGAAAGGCACGTCCCAGCTGGTAATAACCAATCCCGATACCATCAAGTTCTATGAGGACCTGAGGCGGGAGCACCGGCGCTGGATCGTGGATTGCAGAAAGAATCCACAAGCCGGTATCCGTAAGAGTCGAGCGGTTTGAAAGTACTATATATTTCGAGCGGACTTATTCCGGGGCAAGCAGCTATAGCTGAGTAGTTTCAATGCTAGACAACCAGGGATCACTTCACCTACGGTTTGTACGAATGCTTGTCATAAGTCATTTTGGGGGACAAAATAGTATCTGCGGCTCTCTGCAGGGATTTTGCATCCCTCACAGCTGCCTGAAGCGACTGCATAGCGACCTTCCAGTTGACTTCCTTCGAGACCGCGCCGTTGGCGAACCCGGTTGCTTGTTGCACTCCAGTAAGGAGCGAGCGCGCCGGATCTTTCAATTCTTTTGTTACGATGCCAACTAGCGCTAGCCGGGCAGTGACTGTGGCAGTGTTTACTGTGACAACAAACTGGTGTCGACGTTCCAATATGTACTGCGTTGAGATTTGATGCGACTCATCAATGTCCACGATCTCTTGATGTCCCTCTTCAAGGTCGACCTGTGAAGCGAACGCGCCATACATTGTTGCCACCGCATTACTGAGCTCAGACACTGCCCTAAGCTGGATTTTTCTGATTTCCTCCATTTGTGCCCGCAACAGTTCCTCTTGATTAACAGTCGCGATTTTCCTAGCAAGATTTGCTTGCCACAACGCAACTACTACCGCGACCAAGGTCAAGGCGCTAGCGACCCAACCGCCAATGGGTCCCCAAACGGATGCACCCCATCCGTGTGTAAGACTCTCGGCGAGGAGACAAAGCGCGAGGCCCAATACAATTAACAGGCCGGCAGCTGCAAGCAGCAGTCTATTCAAGCGCATCCACGCTCGTACACTTTCACACCACGATGTCTTGGTTGCTTCGTCTCCCATGCGCTCGTTCTATCACCACGCGAAGACACCCGTGCTATCCCTGCCCGACGTAGTCCCCGGTGCAGATATTGATGTATCGGTCGGGGTGGAACGTCTCGCCGTGCTGCGGGTAATACCACTCGATCGCTTGGTACATCAGCTGGCCGTCGCAGGTGCCAAGGTTGAAGGCGACGATGGTCGCCTGTTGCTGCGTGGAGTCCGCGACCGACTGTCCCGGTGCTTCGTAACTGCCTGTCCCGGTACCGGTCGCCTGGCTCCCACCCCAGCTCGACCACGTGATGTTCTCGACCAGGCCGGTCGGGTCGCCACCGTTGAAGACCGTCGCCGGCCGGACTTCGCCGTATCCTTGCTGGCTGCTCGCCCATACCTTGCCGAGCGTCGGTGTTCCGCCTTGGCCTTGTGCCGTCGTGTCGGACCCCGTCGGCTCAGTGGTGACGGGCACAAGGGGCGCGCGGTCATTTTCTTGGGGCGCTACCGGCGGTGCGGTGACTGTCTGCACGCTTCGCGTCACCGTGACGGTGCTGCGCGGAGCGCTGGTCGTTGACGAGGTCATGTCGCACGCGGCGACGAGCACAAGGCCCGCACAGACGGAGGCGACAGTCGCAATCGTTCGAAGCATGGGTCTCATGATCGCGCAGGCGGTTGGCGTCTGCGTGTCATGCGGTGGGACTACACCAGAGTGCGTGTGCCGGCCTCCGGCCGCCAGGCTCGATCGTATTTCGCCGCCGGTTCGCATACGAGCCTCGCACCGATGCGGTTAAGTACCCCAATGACTGAAGATTCGTCTCCAATCACGTACCCCCGCGACGACAGTTCGGGACTGCCTGCCGAGCTGCTGGAGCACGACAAGGGGCGGAAGTTGTACGTCTGCCATGGTTCACCTTGGAATCGAGCGCTTGACGACTACTTCAACAGGCCGCGGGACCTTAAGGTGTGGCACATGGATCGTCACTACAAGAAGGGCGATCTTGTCCTGACGCACGTTGATACGAAGCCTGAGATGTACATAACGCTGGAGGTGTCGCGGCACGACGGAGACGGTTCGCATGAAACGCCAATCCTCGTCAACCACTCGCAGACGGTGGTGTTTGACAAGGGGATTTACGGGCCTAACCTCGCGCGGCACTGCGGCTTCGCACTCGCTCGATACGGCGTGTACCGCGGCAACCAGGTGCGCAAGATCCTGGCCGCTGTCGACAGCGAGCTCAAGTTGGGTACGCCCTGGTTGACGCCCGGACGGTGGACGCAGGGGATGTAGCGCCGCAATCGCGTTACCTACGCGAACAAAAGTCTCTGCGGCGCTTGGTGGCCGTAAACTGTGGCGCATGCTGTTGGCCCGCATCGACATTGACATGAACGCCAATCACCCGGTATTGGGGCCCGTGGTGTTGATTATATTCATTGGGTTGATTGCACTATTTGTCTGGTCGGGATCGGATACTGCGAACCGCCGAAGCAACCGGCGTTATAAGGAGAAACAACAGCGAGAGAGGGACCGAAAAGAAGCTGAGGAGGCTTCAAGATTAGAGGCGTTACGCAAACAGAATCAAGAGCGTGAAGCCAAGCGCGAAAGGGAGCGTCAGGCCAAGTGGGAGGCGGAACGACCTGAGCGCGAGGCTCAAGCCGCCAGAGAAGAGGCCGAGAGGGCTGATCATGAGCGGTTAAGGCGGGAACAGCAGAAGCGCGATGATCGTCATAGTGCGGAGAATCTTTACGCAGAAGCGATTGATAAGATTGCGGAATTGATACTCAGTGTGCGTAGTGCCTACAGTACACTTGATGAGACCCATCGCCATTACTCCGCCACCGCGTTCGCTCCGTTCTGGGTCAGTTGTAAGCAAAGCGAGAAAGACATTGATGTGGTCGCTCGCAATGCTATTGCCCTGTACGACTGCGCAAAGCGGTACGCAACCTTAGTCAACACCACTGAGGCTGAGCTTCCACCATTCCTGAACTTGGTACCTTTCTTGGACGTAGCCGCGAGTACAGTGGGATCACTGCACGACGAGCTTAGTACGATAATGTACGAAGGTGAACGCAGGTACGAGTTTGCTGACATTCTGCAACAAATGAAGACCAGGCAAGAGTTGCAGAAGGGCTTCAGCTCCGTGGTTCATGGTCTAGACACTGTGCGTCAAACGCTAATGGTCTCGACTGCTATCATTACGAACTCGATCAATGACCTGAATCGCACGATTGTCGACCAATCTTCGTATACCCGAGGAGTGATTGCGCAATCGCAAAACGATATGCGACAAGCAAGCGCCGCGGCGAACGGTGAGATGTCACTGGCAATGCGCCAGCACGGTGAGACCTCGAAGAAGCAGTTACACGTACTGCAAAGCATCAAGCGGCGGATGTGACCCGTGAAGCACGCGCTCTACCTCGAGATCACCCCAGAGTCCAAGATCGGCATCGCCCACCTGTGGAAGGAAGCGATGGTCGGGATTCTGGAAGAGCTGTACACGTCGTATGGCATCGGGACGGCCGAAGGCGATGCGCCATCGAGTCAGAACGAGCGCACGTGGAGCTCGTTCCCGGCACTCGCCCCGCCGGGCTCGGGGGAGCTGCTGATGACGGTGCAAGAACATGAGCCGCCGTACTGGGTCATGTTCAACCTCCGGGACGGCCTGCTGACCGAGGCGTCGTTCCCCCTCGTGCTCGAACGTGTCGCAGAACGGCTGTACATGGAGTATCGCGTGCAGTACGAGCAGCGTCCCAACGACGTCGACGACCTGCCTATTCGGCCGTTCGAGCTATGAAACATATCGACATGTTGTAAAAATAACCCGCTATTTTTGCCTCTGTTAAAGCCCACAAACCAGGTCGCTTAGTATTGCATTATAACCATTAGTGTGATTAACTTGTTTTAGACCCAAGCAAGGTCACCAAACATTAACAACTAACCCGTAGCCGTATCACCGCTCACAAACTTGCACGATCGCGCCTAAACGATCCACGCGATGAACATAAGCCAAGCGAACTGCGAGCGATGACACGGCTAGGGGACTGCGCGGGCAACCGCGCCACAACTAAATAACGGAGACAAACATGTCGAACAAAACACTCTCACCAACAGCACCTAACCAACCCAGGACCATCGCGGTCAGCGTCATCATCCCGTGGCTCATCGTCACGGTCATGACCGCAGCCGTCGCCGGCCTGATCGCCGGCTGGTTCTTCCACGCTAACGTCACGGTTACGAATGCCGAGGTACTGACGGCCGCGGCGTCAAAAGCCGATCGCCGCTAACCACCGTCCGCACGACGGCGGGGAAGCGGCAACCATCACGAATAGTCGCTCAGACCGCACCAGAGCCCGTCCAGGCGCTCCGGGACGCCGAAACCGACGCCAAGGCCTTCATCTTCGAGCATGAGTCAGGCGGACGCTTAGACGCGGTCAACGCGGAGTCCAGTGCTTGTGGCCTCGGCCAGTCACTTCCGTGCGCGAAGCTCGCAAGTGTGTGCCCTGATTGGCGAACAAACCGCGATTGCCAACTGGCCTACTGGGAGAGCTACATGCTCCACCGGTATGGCTCGTGGACGCGGGCGAAGGCGCACTGGGTTGCTCGCGTGCCGATCAACGGCCGCGATTGCGGGAACTGGTGGTGAGCGGCGGAAGACTTTAACAATCCGGTTCGTGAAGGCATGGTGCCGGCAGGGACACTAACCTCGCAGCTCCGACGTCGGCCTCAGATGACGATCAAGCCATGCCAACTGTATTTCAAAACACGGTAAACATGATAAGTCCGTTGAGATTTGTCGCTGCTAGCACTATGCCTTTCACGAACCCGAGCCGGTGGCCCATGCGAGAGGTCATCGGCCCAATAATTTCACAAGGAGCAACACCAATGAACACTGAACCACCCGCCAAGATGTCACGCTCATGGAAGCTGCTCTTCTGGAGCCTGGCGATTCTGTTCATCATCGCCGTCATCGCCAAGGTGCAGTCATGATCCTTCAGCTCAACGAGCAGGAAGAGCAGCAGCTGGTCACGCTGGTCGGCACCTCGTACCTGCACGACGAATCGGGACAGCGAGCCGAAGCCGAGATCGTGGCCATGATTGCCGCGAAGGTGCGCGAGCAGGTCGAGGAGCAGGTCGGTGGATAGAGCGATGCTCAGTCAGCAGACCTCGCCTGCGCCGAGCTGCCCCCACGCCTGGGAAACGATCACCGAGCTGATCAAGCCCGAGCGGCGCACACCGGGGGAACGCAAGCGCACCGCGGACATGAGCAAAGTGCCATACGCGCAATTCACGATTCGGCGCTGCACCAAGTGCGGACTGCGACGACCAATTGACTATCAGATAAGCAAATAACAGGAGGTGATGTGGAACGACAACCCAACAACAACAACAAAGACAGACTGTGCGACGCCGACCTCGTCGAGCTAGCAGTCGCCCGAGCCATCGAAGAAGAGCGCGACATCAACGACGCGACCGCCAGGGTCATCGCGAGCTTGCACCACGGCGGTCAGTCGAGCGCGATGTACAGCTTCGTCAGTACCGGCGCGATCAGTGACCGGCTGAGCGTCGAGATTGATCGCGAGTACCTCGAAGCCGACATGAACGACCGCCACGAGCTGCGCACCTGGATGGTGCTGCTCGGCGCGTACGTCAACGGCATCGGTGAACGTGGGCCGGTGGACGGCTGGAACCGGATCTGGATCGACAGAGGACTGAACGAGCCCAGTGACTCAAGCGCCAGCTGCGGCGAGCACTTCAGTGACCCGCACGCCGTCGGGTGCGCTCTCGAAAACGACGAGTCGGAACCTCTGTCACTTGGAGAGGTCATCCGCCGCAAATTCATCGGGGTCAGCACCGCGAGCTTGATCCGGCACATGGAGCAAGCCGAGGACTTCAGCACGGACGACGAAGAGGTCGAGCTGTCACGCCGGATGCGGGAGATCGGCAAGACGTGGTGTTGGAGCCCGGGGTTCACGGATCCGCGGATTGAGGTGAGTGACGGGGGTGAGTCATGAGGAGTCCAAATATTGCTCTCAGAATCAGAGTGGCACAGAGGATTGCGGCAGTAACGCATCTGCGCAACCTGGGGTTTAGTGTCGAGGACGCATGGCTGCTGACCAGCCGTCGTATCGCTATCCCGGTCCAAACTAGCCCTACCCGCCACTTACCCTGCCGATGTGTGCTCATGACGAAGTCCGATTGGGGTGACGCGTCATGATCGACTCCTACCCGCTGCAATGGCCTTCCGCATGGCCGCGAACCGAGTACCCAAAGTCAGCCAAGTTCAAGACCCCGTTCTCATACGCTCGCGATCAGCTACTGATTGAGCTGGACCGACTGGGCGCGACCGACGTCGTGATCAGCAGAAACATGATGGTGCGCCAGGACGGGCTTCTGTACGCGAAGCAGCGTATGCCCGACGATCGCGGTGTCGCCGTCTACTTCACGCTGAACGACGAGCAACAGTGCATCCCGTGCGACAAGTGGTTGCACGTCCACGACAACCTCCAGGCGATCCGGCTGACCGTCGAAGCGCTCCGGTCCCTTGAACGCTGGGGCGCGAAGGAGATGGTCAACGCCGCGTTCCGCGGCTTCAAGGCACTGCCGGCCGAAGCCATCATCACGCCGTTCACCGCCAAGCCGTGGCACGAAGTGTTGGAGGTATCACCGACGGCGTCACGCGAGACGATCCGCGCTGCGTACCGCTCCATGCTGATGAAGCACCATCCCGACCACGGCGGCAGTGCCGGCGAGTTCCAGACAGTGCAGCGGGCTTATGAGCAGGCGGCGAGTGCGGTAGGGGGTGAGGCATGAAGGCTTACAAGCTTAAGATGGCAAGCGATCCCGACGCTGGTAGCGAAATTGTGTTCGCAACCACGTCGCGAGAGGCCAAGAAACAGGCGAGAGGCCAAGACTTCTATGAGATGTCCGGCGACTGGTGCGACCTGAGAGTGGGTCGTGCGCCGCACTACGACGGCATGGAGGCCCTGAGTGAGCGTGAGCTGCGTAAAGAGAATTGGCGCGACGGGTGGTGGTTTCATCAATATGGGTGCCCCGATGTCGATGAAGCTACAGACGAAGATTTCTACGCCTGGTATGACAGTAATTTTGGAGTCACTACGTAAGTGGCTGGTCGTCGCCGACCACCAGCCGCGGAGATCCCGGAGTCAGTCGCCAGGCTGACGCCCGCTGATCTGCTCGAACAAGCACTGACGCTCGAGCCTGGTGAACTCACTACGTACAACAGGGCCCACACGTACTCCATCCGAAACCAAATGCTCCTGCGCAGCCAGGGTGTCCGAGAACCCGTGTGCAGCTACGAAGGTTGGAAGGCGTTTGGCCGGCACGTGGTCAAAGGTGCGTCTGGCAAATACATCTACCGCCCGATCATGGTAAAGACGGGAGAGGTAGACCAAGAGACCGGCGAGCCGAAGAAGTACAAGCGCTTCAAGCCAGTGAAGGGAGCTTTCGTCTACTCGGACACCGAGGGCGAGCCCCTTCCGGAGATCGAGCACCCCACCTGGAGCCGCGCGAGGGCGTTAGGTGCACTCGCCATCAATGAGGTGGTCTACGACGACATCAGCGCGAACACCCAGGGCTACAGCTACGGACGCAACCTGGCCATCAACCCGGTCGCGCGGTACCCATTCAAGACGACGATTCACGAACTTGGCCATATCTGTATCGGGCATACAGCACCGGATGCACACCACGACTACACCAAGCACCGTGGCGTCAGTGAGTTCCAGGCCGAGACCACCGCATACATCGTGCTGAACGAGCTGGACATGCACGACCACTTCGATCCTGGTGAGAGCCGCGCGTATATCCGTAGCTGGTTGTCCGGTGAGGTGCCGAGTGACCAGGCGATCGGGCAGGTGTTCAAAGCCGCTGACGAGATCTTGGTGGCCGGACGTGAGCCGATGAGCAGTGAGGGCGCTGCATGAGTGACCGACCATGTACGTCGGGCAGGTGCGTGCTCTGCGAGCGCGACGTGGCATGCGTGGACTGGCACGAGTCTGCTGATCACGGGATGCCGCTGCTGTTTCGGATGACACCGGAGGAAGCCGCCGATGAGCTGCACCGGCACATGGGCGCGGTTTGGGACTCAGTTGTGCGAGTAGCGACAGCCACAGATAAGTCGCCGCTGACCGGCACGAACGAGCGGGACCTACGGTTCTTGATCAGTACGGACGGCGAGTCATGACCGACGAATCCAACATCATCAAGTTCCCGGTCGAGCGCCGCGAGCAGGCCATACAGCGCCACCAGAATCGCCATCGGATCGACCGGTTCCGTGCGGCTTACCTGCGGCTCAAGCTCACGCGTAGGGAGCTGGGCTTCACCGAGCCCAACCCGGCGCTGAACACGGATATGGCCCGCATCGCGCTCCGCCTGTGCGACACGATGCTCCGTGCCAAGGACGCCGAGGGCGACCAGTTAGAAGAGCTGATGGAAGAGAGTTCAAGTTTATTGATGGCTTATGAGGCCATGAAAAAAGGAAACGATGATGAATAGAACGGCCGAAATAAGCCTTTCGATAGGTGATCCTATCCGTGATGGAGTGACCCGCATCCTCGCAGACCACGACCTCGACGAAGGCAAGCACACGCCCGAGCGTTCGGCCAGTGACTGCGACGCATGCCGTGAGGATCTGGTGGCACTGTGCGAGTCGGTCGACCGCAAGGCGCGACTCGACGAACGTGCCAACGTTGCTACCAGTAACTATGCCGGTAAGACGTTTTCCGACGCGACGGATTGGCAGTACGAGTACGGAATTTTTGAGACGGAGAATGATGAGCGCATAGCGGAGTTAACCAACTGGAAGGAGCAAACGAAGTGACCAATAGAGATACCGAGCTATATGAGCTATGCAAGCAGGTATATGCATGTTCCGACTTTGTGGGTGACGCAATATGGCCTCATGATAATTACACACCAATCTATAGTTCAGATTACTTGCTAGATTCCTTTAAAAAAGCTGACTTGAGTGTTGTGTTGCGATACAACCACGACATGGGCGGCAGAGCTGGCATGAGAGCGTGGGATGGCAAATTTTGCGCTGGCACATTTGATATGCCACAAGGTGAATACCCAATCGCGGAAACAGCGCTTAAATGCTTATTACTCCTGACCCTCAAATTGATAGACCAAGGCATAGACCTAGGAGAGAAAAACGACCACTAATAAGACACAGGGACTAGATGATAACAGCGTCGACAAGCTAGGCAGCCTCCTATGGCAGGCGCTCACCCAAGAGGCATCTCACGTTATCAACTGCGACGAATATAGCCACCATCAAGTCGCGCTGCCGTCATGTGAAGATTTCACTGAGAAGAACTACGCCGAAGCTAAGCAAGCCATCCTCCAATGGGTAGCAGATGAGGTGGGTTTTGCTAAACCAATGCCATCATTTCAAGACACGAGATGGAACTATGCAATAGATAAATATGAACAAAATATACACGACGCATTAAAATCAGCGGGCTGGAAAGGAGGAGCGGAAGCATGAGTAAAGACAAGCTCCAGACGGTTTCATTAATCGTATCATGCGTCGCGTTTGCGGTCGCATTCTTTGCGCTCGGATATGTGACTGGACGCCCATCATGACAGAGCAAGCTAACACCCCTACGCCACAGGATGAAGATCTGCGACAGAAGATTCACGAGATTACACAGACGATGCTCGTAGCGCTAAGCGAGTGGCAAGCTGGTGTAACGATCGACTACACGTCGATCAAGAATCAAGGTCGTGAAGATTTGTTTAAGTTCATCAAAGCCAGACAAGAAGAAGCGATACGCCATACAGAGAAAGCATACGGCGGCTGTCACGCCTGTTATGGAAAAGGTTACGCCACCCACCGGTCCGCCATTACTGGCGTCGACACTGATCAGGCCATCGGCTCACCTGGCGGTCGCATTTATCATCCGTTCGAAGAAATGCGCTTCTGTACCTGCGACCGCGGCCAACAGCTAGAAAAACTGCTAACCCCAAATACGGAGAGGTAATGAACGAGGCTGCTGCTTGACAGTGACGCCGGCGATCAGCGCCGAACATGTTGCTCTGACCATATCCTCATAGCCCGGCCAGCGGACATGACGTCGCTTATGATCTCGACGTGAACAAGCGCCCCATGCTGGTGGTCATTGGTTTTCTCGTGTTCGTGCTGCTCGGCGTCGCCGGGTGTGCAGATGGCACCGACACCGACGCTGATGACGCCGAGCGCAGTGAGAAGATGCCGAAGGTTGTCGGCATGAAGCTCGACGAAGCGAAAGACGCGCTAAGCGACAAGGGTTTCAAGAACGTTGACTCCGAGGATGCCGCAGCCGATCGCAGCATCATCGTAGAATCCAACTGGGTCGTCGTACGTCAGAGCATCGCCGCAGATCAGACCGAGTCGACCAAGACCAAGATCAAGCTGGGTGCGGCCAAGCCGTCAGACAAGACGTACAAGCAACTGCTCGCGGAAGGTCAGGGGGCGAAGCCAGGTCCGTCCTCGGTTGCCTCGGCGACATCAACACCACCGCCTGCACCCGCAAAGCCGGCGGACACGTCTGACGCCGACTTGAAGCACAACCCGTGTCGGATTCTGGCCCTGTCCAACCTGGACACCAGCGTGTTTATTGACTCGTTCCAAGAGCCCAACAACACGGTCGACACAGAGAAGGATGGGTTCAGACAGGCATCCCTAGGCTGCGCCAACACTGATCTCAGTCTCAGTATCGAGGTGACCAAGTGGCGCTCGCCGCAGGAGGCTTCTAAGACGGCGACCGACGATGCTTATCCGGCCTCGAGTCCGGTACTCGTCGGTCAATCCGGTATCAGCGAGAATTATCCGACCGGTGGTGGAACCCGAATCAACCCGACGTCCGGCGTCTCGCGTCAGACGTTTGCGGTGGGGCCCTGGGAAGTGTTGACCACCGGCAACTTCGACGACTCAGCCATCGTCCAAGTCAAACGCAAGGAAGATCCCGTCCCCGTGGTCATCTCGACGTTCGACAAGATCAAAAAGCAGGCCACGGCGATGATCACCAGCGGTGACTGGTGACAGTACGTGCTGCCCTCCCCGAGACATTCCCTCCCGGTGTCGCAGAGAAGCTGGGTGTCTACGTCTATGCCCTGCGTGACCCTCGCGACCAGTCGATCTTCTACATCGGCAAGGGCAGGGGAGACCGCGTCTACAGCCACGTGTGGGTTGCCATGGGGGAGTCTCAGCTTGTCGAGGATGGTGTCGAGCGCGACTCCGCGAAGGTCACGTCGGCGAAGAACAAGCGGATCAACGAGATCTACGACGCTGGCGAGCAGGTGCAGCACTACATTCTGCGGCCGAACATCGCACCGGCGGAGTCACCTGACAAGCAGGCGTTTCAGTTCGAGCAGGTGCTCATCTCGGCGTTTCGGCTCATCGAGCGAGACCTGGATAACCCAGTACTGACCAACATCATGGGCGGCCACACCTCGGGCGAAGTTCATCGTCGAACCGATCGAGGAGACGATCCGACAGTTCGCGGCAAGCCCGGCCGGTGAGATCGAGCGACCGTTCGTTGTGCTGGTGTCGACGAACCCCGTGCTCAAGTCGGCATCGAACGATGAGATCTACGCTCATTACGCAGGGTGGTGGACGGCACGACATGCCGTGGCTATTCCGAACTTGCCCGTGTTCATCGTTCATGCCGGCCTGATTCGCGCCGTCTTCCGGGCTGAGTCGTGGGAACAAGCCGGTGACACACCATCGCGTTGGCGGTTCCACGGCACGATCGACGACACCCTCGACAAGCGTTACCGCGGCAAGAGCCTGTCCTACGTCGACATCGACCGTGACCCGCCGCTCAAGAACTGGTCGACTGGGGGCTGGCACCTGTTCATCTGAACGCACGACACAAAAACGGCCGAATGAGACATACCGGAATTGGCCGTTTAGTCGCGTCATTCATTCGACCTATGTGCACCGCTTAAGAACCTGCAGGCTGTTGTAGTCTGCCGGGCATGACCAGTGGCGATCTGAACGTCGAACTCAACGAGTTGGACCAGGCTGCCCAGTTCGTCGCCAAGGCATATGACGACATCACGAACGGCAAGAAGGCCGTCGACAAAGAGGCCAACGACGTCATGCTCGGCAGCTGGACGGGACATCTGGCGTCGAAGGTCAAGGACGGCTACGAGACCTGGCTTGATGGCTTCAATGAGGTGCTGAAGTCCCTGCAAGAGAGCAGCGACATCCTGTCGGAGATCCGCCAGTCCTACGCCAATCGTGACCACGAGAATGCATCGAACTTCCAGTCGATCGGTGGCGAGTCCGGCGGAATGCTCAACCTGCCATGACCACGGGTGGGGATGACTTCGACGTCACGCTGAACGAGCTCGACGAGCTGGTGCAGTCGATGGACACGTTCAACGACAAGGTCGCCGGCATCGCCGAGGACATTCAGAGCCGAATCGCCAAGCTGCACGCGCAGTGGCAGGGGTTGGGCGCTACCGGTCACGCCGACTTCCAGGATCGTTGGGATCAGTCGATCGAAGAGATGCGCGATGGCCTCGACAAGGTGTCCGCGGCTTGCCGTACTGCCCACGGCAACTACTCCAAGGCGGTCGAGACCAATCGCGGGATGTGGCCGTGAGCCCGCCCATCAAGTTCCGGCGCGGGGTGTTCCAGGACGCGGCTGACGGCTACAACGGCCAGAAGGAGGCGCTGGAAGCTGCGGCGAAGCAGCTGAAGTCGGCGCTGTCTGGCGCGGGCGGCTGCGCTGGCTCGGATGATCCCGGACAGGCGTTCGCAAAGACCTACGACCCGGCAGCCCGGTCAGCGCTTGATGGCATGACCATGGTCATCAACGCCACCGGTGGCATGCACGATCTACTCCAGCAGTCAGCGTTCAACTACAAGAACGCCAATCAGGTCGACCCGGCCAAGGAACAGGCTGACCGTGCCGTGCCTGACTGGATGTCGTCGACCTTCCTGTCGCCCAATGTTCCCAGCGTGCTCGGCGGAGCGAACAAGGATCCCGGTTGGTGGGAGACGCTGCGTTCCTACATCGGCGGCAAGATTTGGCCCAACGCGGACACGGATCGGCTCTCGCAGGTCGGCACCGCCTGGGAGAACGCGGCTAGCGCCTTCCGCTCGGCGGCGTCGGCTATGGGGCCCATCAACGCCACGATGGGCGGCCAGTCGGTTCCCGAAGCTGGTCAGATCAACACCAACGGCAGCAATCTTGTCACCGCGGTCAATCAAATCGCGGACAACATGGATGCAGTGGGGAAGGCGGCTGACGCCTATTCGCACGCAGTGACGCAAGCTCATGACCAGCTGAACAACGAGGTCAAGCACCTCGTCGAGCTGGCACTAGCCGCGATCGCAACGGGCGTGTTGTTGGCCTTCGTCACGGTCGGTGTCGGTGCTGCGGCCGGCGTCAGCGGTAGCGCGGGAGCAATGACCCTGGCTGCTACACGGGCCATGACGATCCTCGACGCGCTGCTCGGTGCCGCGGCCGGGTTGGGTGGGGCTGGAGCGGTCGCAGCGATTAATCCGGGTGCTGTGGGTCTGCAAGGCATACAGGAACTCGCTGGTGCATCGCCCATTGCCGCGCAGTACAACGCAGTGGATGCCACCGGAGACAGCGGTGCCTACGATGTCACCAAACGCCGGGTCAAGCTGCGCAACAGCACGAAAGAGGAAATTAAGCAGAACGCGCGGGACGAAGGCCTCACCAACGCCGATGGCGACTTCATTGATCCCAACACTGGTGCGGTGATACCGAAAGATGGCCCGTTTGACTACGGACATAAGCCAGGTATGGAGCATTGGCGGATCGTCGAGAAGGCTCGGGAAGAGGGATGGACGCGACAGGAGCTGGTTGAGTACGAGAACAACCCAGACCTGTACGAGATCGAGGATCCCGCTGCGAATAGAAGCCACGCCTACGAGGTTCCACGTGAGAAATAGCAAAGGGTGATTGAGCATGGCTGACCGGATGGGCCGCATCCCGCTGCACTACTACGCGCTCGAAGGTGAGGCGGATAAGGTTCGCGAAGCTCTGGCTGACGGTGCGGACGTCAATGCCCGCGACGACGTCGGGTTCACGCCGCTGTCGTTCGCAGCACAGGAGGCCAAAGGCGAAGTCGTGAAGATCCTCTTGGACGCCGGGGCCGAGGTGGACGTTCGTGACACGCGCAATGGCAACACCCCGCTGTGGAACTCAGTTTTCAGTAGCAGCAAGGGCGGTGACGGGAAGTGGATCGCGATGCGTGAGTTGCTCGACCGCGGCGCGGATCCTGACTTGAAGAACAACCATGACCGCTCACCCCGTGAGGTCGTCGACACCATGGTCAATGAGCAGATGAAGGAGATCTTCGCTGAGCACCCACCACGTGGCTGATCAGTCCAAGCTGTCGTCACTGATCTCGCTCGCGTACTACGGCGAGTCAGCTGAGATTTATGAGCTGCTGTCTCAGGGGGCAGTTGACCCGAACATCACCGACGCAGAGGGCATGACCGCGCTGCACGCGGCGGTTCAGCAAGGCCACCTTGACGTGGTGCGGGTGCTGATCGCGGCCGAGGCGTCGATTAATCGCCGAAACACCGCCGGGTTGACCCCAATCTTCATGCTGGCCGGCTGCCCGCTCGACCGTCAGGTCGCCATGATCGGGGAGCTCGTCGAGGCTGGCGCGAGCCTGCGGGCTGCGGCGCGGAACGGGGTCACTGCCGAGCAACTCCTGTTTGACGTCGGCGGGACTGAGCTGCGCGAGTGGTTGGCCGCGCGGCACTAGTTCACTAGCGGCGGTTTGCCGGCCCACAGGCAGCGGTCGAGCCAGGGTTCAAACCTGTTCCACCGAAGCCCGCGGTTCCATCCACCGACTTGCATTCGCTCTTCGTAGGGGACGCTCGGTCCCCAGTAGCCGCGGTAGGTGACATAGAGGTGGGTGATGTGCGGACCGATTGTCAGGTTACGGGTCGCTTCGAGCCACTCGCGGGTCTCACGAGGGGATCGCAGCGTTGCGATTCGACCATTGCGTCCGCCGCCGGGGCGCGTGCCGACGATGACCCGGTACGACTGTGGCCTTCTGAAGTCGGGCGGGTTGAATGTCCAGGACTGTTCGAAGCGTCTCATGTCGGTCTTGGTGCCTCCCTCGCGACGTGTAAGCGCGTCAGAGCGACTGCAATGACGAATGCCGCCTCGTAGTCCAGCTCGACGCCTACTCACGCGCTTGCGGCCTGTACGGCGGTCGTGGAGCTCTCACTCAGTCCATGGGGCATCCGCGGTCCTGTCGTCCCGAAGCAAGCATGCGGCAGCCCTCGCAGAGACCCCTCGCATCTACAAGGACTGCCGGGGACCATTGTCCTGAATCGGATTTAGTGTGGCAAAGCGCGCCTTAGTTGAAGCCTGGGTCTACTGCCGTAGTCGCGAAGCCATAGACGTCCGGGTCTACTGGCCACGGAACTCGAGCATTGGTTCGTTGGCTAAGACGTCACCTCCGGAGCTGATGTACAAGCGCTGAGGGGACACGGAATATGTGGTGTACCCGTTCGCCACCTCGTACGTGTCGTTGAGTGGCTGCGCACCGTTGAACTCACTGGGAGCGTCATCGCTCAACCGCACACCGCGGTAGTAGAAGGTCTGTGGGCTGCTTTGGCAGATGACAACCTGCGACTTCGCGGTGCGGCCCGTCATGACTGGTGCGTCTCCGCTATCGCAAGACGCATGGGAGTTGCGGAATCCCTGGCTGTCCATGTC
Organism: Williamsia sterculiae; assembly: GCF_900156495.1. Taxonomy (GTDB): domain Bacteria; phylum Actinomycetota; class Actinomycetes; order Mycobacteriales; family Mycobacteriaceae; genus Williamsia_B; species Williamsia_B sterculiae. The sequence goes on along the minus strand of NZ_FTNT01000008.1, from coordinate 83,380 downwards.
GGGGTACGCACCGGTGCTGGAGGTGTTGGACGAGGCTGGCGAGTCGCTGGTGTCAGTGGCACTGCCGTCAGTGCAGCGACGGGTGGGGTAGTCGAAGAACGGGGTCCAACTCGATGTGTCCTCGCCGGGATTCAGAGCGCGGTTGTATCGGTGGGTCGTTACGAGAACCGAAGGTTTAAATTCTGCGCCTGCCGGAATCGTCTTGTACGGCGAGAGGTCTGCAGTTAGCGCGAACGTGTTGCCACGGTACTCAGCGTCCGCCGGTCCGGACTTGCTCTCGTCCTCTAGATAATCGGTGAATTCGACTCCCTCCCAACTGCCGTCAGAGTTTGCGGAGAATCCAATAAGTGATTGCTGCTCGACTGGACCACGAGGTGCAAGCTGCAAGTCAAAGCCAAACGCACCTGGTTGATCAATCATCGTCGGGTTCGCGCGAAGGTCACCGGGGAGTGGCACCTGGCGTACGGGGTGGGGGGCACCGGCGAAGGCGACGGTAATCCTGATGCGCCTGTCGCCGAGGTACTCGATGTCTGCTGATATTGCACGAACGTCGTCCGGCACTTCTCCATCGACGTAATGATTCTTGTCTACTCCTTTGTCGTCTTGTTCACTCAACCGCTCGCACACTTGGTGCCTCGGAAACCCTGTCCACTCGACGCCCTTGCCAGGACGGGTTAGGACATAGGTAGCAAGAGCGACGAAGCAGATCGCCAGTACGACAACCAGTGAGATCAGAATCCATATCCAGCGCTTCGACGACTTGGCGGGCGAAGGTTGGGCCGGAAAAGGTGGCGGCCCACCTGGTGGAACGTGGCTCACTGAAGTGGACTCCCGTCGATTCGTTCGTCGCTGATCGCCTGACTATCGCCGAGGGTGGTAAGCCGTGTTACCGGCTTGCTAACAGCTGGCCACGGAAAGTCGGGCTGGGCGTTCCCACGCGTCCCGCTTCCCTCGTTCCGTGCGGTCACGCCCAGCAGTCAAGACGATACGCCGGATCGAACGCATGTTCTACTGTGGTGGTGTGGAGATGCCACCGATCAAGGGAGACCTCGGCCAACCGCGCCGCAAGGTGTTCTACAAGGTCGGGCACAAGGCGGTCCTCATCGACTTGGGTGCGCTATACCCGCGGGTTGCGCATCACTCGGGTCGCTACCACCCGAAGGGCTTGCAGGTCGACAAGGTCGTGACCGGGGTGCTCACGGGCTGGCATCTGTCGGAGTGGGGGCACTGGTACGGCCGGGTCACGTACACGGTCGCTGCGGGCGTGTGGGAGGAGCAGGTGACGCACTGGGTGCCAGCTTGGGTGTTGAGACCGGTCAAGGACACCCACGGATAGCGACGTCATTGGTTTGGCTTCTCGATTGAGGTACTACTGTGTTGACGTGGCCCACTTGTTCCCACCTTCCGCGCTGAGGAAACGTGCTGAGGAGATCAGCACGGTTGACATCATCGATCGCGTAGATATTCTTCGTGCCTGGCTCCTCGACTACGACACTGGCACTTTGAAGACAGATACCGAGCAGGGGCGCGAAGGTGGCTACACGGAGGATGTGTTTGTAAAAGTACTTGGTTACAAGCTGAAGCCAGACGCTCACAGCACGTTCGAGCCGAAAGTCGGTCAGGAGGGCAAGTTTCCTGATGGAATCATCCGTGTCAATGGCGCAGAAGACCTCACTGCGGTAGTCGAGTACAAGCGCGCAAGCGCCGATCTAGACAAGCCCCAGAAGGGGCCGACCTACGGCAACCTGAGTCCCGTACAACAAGCGTTCAACTACAAGTCTGCTCACCGCGTCTGTCCGTTCGTCATCGTCACAAACTTCTTTGAGTTTCGACTTTACAGCGACAATCGAATGGACTTCGAACGCTGGACGCTCCGTGACTTGGTCGACCCAGCCGACGACTACCTCGGGTTCAAGAAGTGGTACTACCTCCTTAAAGCCGAGAACCTCGTTAGAACATCGGGCATATCGTCGACCGAGTCGCTACTATCGGAGATTCGGCATGAGCAGTTAGAAATTGGAAAGGATTTCTACAAAGAGTACCGCGACATACGGCTCGAACTTCTTCGTGATATCTGGCGGAACAACTCAGGCTATCGAAACCACTTTGATGATGCAATCACCAAAGCACAGACGATAATAGACAGGTTCGTCTTCATCTGCTTTGCTGAGGACGGCGATCTGATGCGAGCGGATACCCTCGCGCGGTGGCTCAAAGATACTGATCAGATGCAGGGCACTTCACTATGGGAAGAGTTCAAGACTCTGTCCTGGCGCGTCGGCCACGGACATGGCTATCTCGACATCCCCAGTGGATACGGTGGGGATCTCTTTGCTGATGACCCTGAACTGAACGCCCTCGATATTCCGGACCAGCCTCTACGCGCCTTGGCGGAGCTTGGCTCTCGCTACAATTTTAAAGACGACCTGACGGTTACAGTGCTGGGACACATTTTCGAGCAGTCCGTCACCGACCTTGAGATGATTAAGGCAAAGGCGGCGGGCGGTGAACTCCCGACCGGCGAAGACGACACCCTTGGCCGTGGAAGACGAAAAAAGGACGGGATTTTCTATACCGGCGACTACATTGTCAGGTATATCGTTAACGCAACAGTCGGTGAGTATCTCCGTGACAAAGAGACTGAGTTACTCAAGAAACACAATCTCTCGGGTATGACTAAGGATGCCAGCTTCGAGAAAGCCGAACGTGCAGCATACACCGAGTACCAGCACGTACTCCAGTCGATTCGAGTACTAGACCCAGCTTGCGGCAGTGGCGCTTTTCTCGTAGGTGTCTTCAATTATCTCCTTGCTGAAAACAAGCGAGTTGACGATATTCTGGGTGGCACGTTGACATCTCAAGAGGATTTCGTTCGAAGCATTTTGTCAGACAACATTTATGGCGTCGACCTTAATGAAGAGTCGGTCGAGATCACGAAGCTCAGCCTCTGGCTCCAGACTGCGATCAAGAACAAGCCGCTCACGTCGCTTGACCAGAACATTAAATGCGGCAACTCGATCGTGAACGACTCAGCCGCGTCTGACGCACCGTTTGATTGGTCAGAAAAGTTCCCGAACATCATGGCTGAGAAGCCTGCGACGAAACTGAAGTTTGCTGGTGAGAATCGCGAGCCTGGGTTCGACGTAATCGTGGGTAACCCTCCATATGTGCAGCTGTCGCAGGGGGGTGTGGAGTCGGAAGAACTACGCGAGCATCTAGTGGGCCGCTATGGGACATCTGGTGGTCGACTAAACACTTTTATTTTCTTTACGCTTCTGGGCTTGGACCTACTGCGTGAAGATGGCAGGCTCGGCTTCATTATCCCTAATACAATTCTCACGCAGGAATTCTACAAAGTAGCCAGAAAAATCATCATTAATCGTAGCCGTATTGAGGAAATTGTCGAATACCCAGAGATGCAGTTCGAGGATGCCGTGGTTGAGAATATTACGCTGCTTCTCAAGAATCGCCCAATTAGTCCTGGTCGCAAACCCGAGCTCTTTGAAGTGGTCGCTCAGACCGCGAATACAGTGACGCCTGTTCGCGCTATCGATCAACGCCCGTACGCCAGGGCAAGAAACAACGTCTTTTCTCTGCGCGGTGATGCTGTGACTGACGCGATTGATTCATTAAAGAAGACTACTACCATTGATAAGCATTACAATATTAACCAAGCCATTGCCCTTAAAGGTGACCGTAAAGCCTCGATCAAAGATGAGCCTGCGCAAACTGGCGAATTTTACAAACTTCTCGATGGCCGAAACATCAACAAGTATAAGATTGACTGGACGGGCAATTGGCTTGAATACGATGTGTCGCGAATCCACTCGTGTAAGCGTAAAGATATTTTTGAAATAGATGAAAAGTTGTTCTTTAGGCGTACTGGAGTATCTATTATTGCGGCATACGATAACGAACAGTATTTCGCTCTTAACACCCTGATAGTCGTCACCCCAAAAACCGACACGCCACCGTTGAGCCTTAAGGCGCTCATGGTTCTGATGAATTCGGCCGTGCTTAACCATTACTATGGGCGGAAGTACAAGTCGACTAAAACAGTTTTTTCTGAGATCCAAGCCCGTACGGTAGGCGCGCTTCCGTTGCCGGTTGAGATTTCCGGTTGCGATCGTGTACTCGCGGAATTAGCAGATCAAATCACAGCCGCTCTCGCCACAGAATCTAGCAAGATTCACGGGTACGCCAAGTATCTTATGGCCTCGTTTGGTATCGAACCTCGGATTGCGATAAACGCGGTGGGTAGGGCGAATTGGAAATTGCTGGAGATGGCACTCAAGGAATTCACAACTATCACTCAACGTCAAGAACTGTTCCAACACTTTGATTCTGTGCTGGACGATGTCGAACGGTCTAGAAAGTCTTACTACACGCTAGTGAGTAGAGCTGATGCGATCGTCGCGGACGCGTACGGGCTAACACCTGCGCTCGCTCGGATGACACAGACGGAAGATTGAGAGCAGTAACTCGTCGTCACCCGTTCGTACGAACCTCGTCCCACCGCACTGCCTCCGCCCCAATCTCTTCGTAAGCTTCCCCCATCCATGTCCGTTTCAGGCGTGGCGGCAGAGGCAGCGAGGAACGTCAGTGCGCAGTTATCGGGTGATGGTCGCGTTGTTGGCGGGCTTGTTCTCGCTGCTATTGGCTGGATGTGACGCGACGAAGTCAGCGACAGGCACGGTGGCGCAGGCCGTCGGGGGTGCGCCAGCGTCACCCGATGCAGTGGGTTGCCAACCGTACAGGGGGCCGAACCCAAGCGTGGATGGCTGGACGCAGATCTTTAGCGACATCACTGAAGCGGTGAAGGCAACTGATAGAAACTACGGATACCCGATTCCCCCCGACGGCGAACTGCCGACTGAGATTGCCCCAGACTTCATGAATTCGCAGATCGCTCCTGAGCTCCCTCATATACCTGCTGGCGCGATCCAAAGGCACTCCGAGTATACCTGCAGGTCGCTCCCGCACGATCAGGCGGCGTTGGATAACGGATACAGGCTTGTAGGCGATCTGAATGGTGTTACGACGGATTTGAGGAGCAAGCTCAAAGATGAACCACAGTACAAGAGCGTCGACTGGGACGCGCTCGAGCGTTCATTGCTGCAAATAGACGCTAAATACTCGGTCAGAACTACCTTTGGCTTTATCACTACCTGTCACGCGGTGCGCTCGATGGGAAACGGACAGACCGTCGCGCACGTCATGTCGAGTGGGGGCACTCCGGCGTCGGGGGATTCGCTGAAATACTATGTGGAAAGCGCCAAAATTCTTTGCCCAGACGTCGCGGGGTGACATACCTTAGGCAGGTCCCACCTCGGATACCATCAACGTCGACTCACAGTCATCACCGCAAGGTGGCCACACCTGCACGCCGGTCAAGATCGACAGCAGCGAGGACTTCGGTGGGGTGGCTGCCAGCGTGCGTGGCGAGTCGAAGGGGCTCGCGCAAGTCGAATTCACTGGGAAGCCGTCAGGGCTCGCCAAGGTGACGATAGGAACTGACCAGCTAACTGGCGGCGGGCACCCGCTCGCCGAGACGGTCAGCTCGGACACGCTTGGCTCGTCGGTGCCGCTGAAGTTCGAGGTCAGAGCGGACGACCCGATGACCATGATGTTCCTCTGCGACCACTGATCCCCAGCTCTACGCTGGCCAGATGTCCAAGACCTACCGCGTTCGCCCCGATGCCTATCGCGATCTACTTCGACCGCGCGGATTCGGGTACGAGGTGCTGATGGGGGAGCACCACCCGCGGAAACATGAGTTGCTGCAGAACTGGGCGGAGCTCGCCGAGACGATCGACATACTGGTTCGTAACGCCGGCCGCGAGTTCGGTTCGTTGGATGAAGCTGCGTTGGAGCTGTTCCAATACGCGTCGGGATTCGGCATGGGGATAGCCGAGCCGCTTCGTGACTTTGTGCTCTACGAGTGCTTGGTCGAGGTGGATGCGCCTACTGCTCTTGCGGAGGAGTGACCTGCGACGGCTCTAGTTCGCCGCCCCCTACGCCGTACCGCTTCTTCCGATGCTTAGGCACTGTGTAGTCGATCTTGGCCGACTTGTGCTCCTTGGCGTACTCGCGCAGCTCCGCCGCTCGTGCCAGGGGCGATATGGGCATGGGCGTCTGATCGATCTGGTACACGCGACCGGTCAGGTTGAGTTTGTCGTTCGAAGAGCCCATCATTCTACGGCGCACTATAAGGCCAAAGACGTTGCAAGTCAATGTATTTGCGTGTTTTCGCGTGACATTACCTGTCCCGTCAGGTTGTCCTTGGACGAACGGCGGCGTCGGTGACCATAAGCCCGCTAAGGTGCCTGTAACGAGTGAGCGGAGCCGAGCGACAGCAACGTCGGTGACCGCGTGTGGCGGGGTCGAGAAGGGGAGTGCACGGTGATTCAGCTCAGTTCGAAGGTCAAAGAGAAGAAGTCCGCCAAATGGCAGAGCGTCCTCGCGCCTGATCTCTACCAGGGCGAACTGATCTGGGCTTTCACTGGTGCGAGCCGCATGCGCCCGATCACCATGGGCATGGCGATCACGAACGCAAGGCTCATTGGGTTTAACGATACCGGCACGTCGACGGAGAAAAGGATTCTTGTCGAGGTGTTCGCCGACCAAATCCGCGATGTTCAGTTCACGACCAAGATGGGTACGACCTCGCTGCGCGTCAACACTGCCATCGAAGAGGTCAACTTCGGCGCGATCGACGCTTCAGAGGTGGACTTCGCACGTTATTACGTCGACTACCTGGCCAGTGCCGGCATCGCACCTGAGGTAACGGTGGGTATCAAGCAACGCAACGACGAACAGAACGAGCGGGACCAGGCGGCAAGCCAGCGGCTCAGAGACCGCGACAACGTGCAGGTGTTCGGGACAGCGATGAAGGACAAGTGGTGGGACAGCATCCATCGCCACTCGCACGATGGTGAGCTGCCGTGGTTTGTCATCAACTCGGGGATGGACGGCCTGTTGGCGGCGTTCGAGGACCGTCTACTGATCAGCAAGACGGGCGCGATGGCGAGTTGGATGGCTGGGTCGCTCGGGGGAGGGCGCGAGACCATCTTCCCCTACTCGGACATCACGAACATCGAGTACAACGGCGGCTTCATGAACGGCGTACTGGAGGTGCTGACTCCTAGCTACCAGGGCACCGCCAACCATGACTTCTGGAGGTCCAGCGGCAAATCCAGAAACAGTGCGTCTGATGACCCGCGCACTCTCTCGAACTGCCTGCCGCTACTCAAGTCCGTCTACCAGCAGGCTCAACCACGACTCAACGAACTCCATCGCAAGATGGCTGAGTCGAAACGCCCGCAGGTAATTGTTCAGCAGTCCGCGCCGGCGACCACCGCCGCAGAACCGGCCGGCATCGCCGCGCAGATCGAAAAGCTTGCCGACATGCATCAGCGCGGCTTACTCGACGATGACGAATTCAAGGCCGCGAAGCGCGGACTCATCGCGAAGCTCGGATGACTGTAGTCTCGATGAATCTATAACAGCTCATTAGTCTGGATTTATCGGTGCGTTTGTGCATAAATAAGTGCAGATGACGCAGTTCACGATCCACAACCTAAAGGGCACCGAAACGCTTGACTACCGCAAGATCAAGCCGCTTCAGGGCAACCTGAAGGATCTACGCAAGGTCAACTACGACAAGCTCAAGAACTCGTTGCTCGACAACGGTTTCACCTTCCCTGGACTCGTATGGAAAGACCCCCAGGGACAGTGCTGGGCGCTCGACATGCACCAGCGCCTCAGGGTGATGAACCGAGAAGACATGAACGACAACGGCAGCTATGAGATCCCGGTGGTCTACATACCGGCGCGGAACAAGCAGGAAGCAAAGAAGAAGATCCTGCTCGCAACCAGCCAGTACGGCACGATCACCCAAGAAGGCTTCGACGAGTTCACCGCGGACCTACCCGAGTTCGAGTACAAGGACACCAACTTCGACGCCCTGGCGTTCGGCACGAGCAACGAGGCCGCCAGCGACACGGACAGCACGCCGGCACCCCAGCCGACCATCACGGTGAAGTTCGACAGCATCGAGAACCTCGACGCGGCGCTCGACGACATCCGTGAGGTAGCGGAGCCCGCGGGCGGGAAAGTGGTGGTCAATGGGTAACAACACCTCGGGCAACGGGACGACTCAGTCAACTGCGGTCTCATCTGATTCAGGCGCTCAGCAGGCTAAAAAGCCGAATGTCAAGACTGATCCGATGGTTGGCAAGGCGACACAGTTCAAGCCTGGTCAGAGCGGCAACCCTGCCGGCAAGAAGCCGGGAACGCGCAACTTCAAGACCATCGTCCGTGAGCTGCTTGAAGACGGCGGTATCGACTGGAACAAGGTTCCTGTCAAGAACGCCAAGGAACTCGAGAAGAGGTTCGGCAAGCGGGGTGGTGAAGCGTTGACCTACGTCATGTACGCCAAGGGCGTGGCTGGTGACGTTCCGGCCTCGAAGCTCGTGCACGACTGGGCGTATGGCAAGAGCGTCGACATTACGAGCGGCGGTCAATCTCTGATGCCCATTGCGCTCGATGCCGCCGTTCTAGCGAGGATGCAGCAGGGTGGCGCAGCTCCACACGGCACAACGACAGATAGCGAGCAGTAGCGCCCGTTTCAAAGTGCTGCGGTGTGGACGACGGTTCGGCAAGACCACCTACGCAGCCGAGGAGATGAAGGGTGCGTGTCTGTTCGAACCCGGGCCCGTTGCTTATTTCGCAACAACTAGGGACCAGGCGCGCGACATCATGTGGGCCGACTTGCTGAAGGAGTGCCTCGGCACCGCGAACTACGTGGCGCACAATGAGCAACGACTCGAAGTGACCTTGCGCCGGCCAGATGGCACGACGAATCACATCCGCCTGTTTGGCTGGGAGAACATCGAGACCGCCCGTGGCAAGAAGTACAGCCTGGTGGTGCTCGACGAGCTCGACTCGATGCGTGCCTTCGAGAAGCAGTGGCGTGAGATCCTCCGCGCGACACTAGCGGACTACCGCGGCCGCGCGCTGTTCATGGGCACGCCCAAGGGGTACAAGTCGCTCTATCGGCTGGAGAAGCTGTCGAAGACGAACACCAACTACGCGGTGTTCCACTTCACCAGCTTCGACAACCCGTTCATTGACCCGGACGAGATCGAAGAGATGCGCGGCGAGATGTCGCCATCGCAGTTCGCGCAGGAGGTGCTGGCCGAGTACCACAAGATGGAAGGGCTGATCTACGAGGAGTTCGACCGCGACAAGCACATGGTGGCGTGTCCATTTGTCCCTGTCCGGTGGGGGTTGTCCATCGACTTCGGCTACAACCACCCGCTGTCCGCCGGCATCTTCGCCATCGGTGCAGACAACAGCATTCATCTCGATCGGATGTTGTACGAGCGCAAGTTGAGCAACGAGCGGCGCAACGAAAAGATCCGCGACCTGATCGGGGATACACGGCTCGACGTACAGGTCGGCGACTCCGAAGACCCGCTGGCGATCGACACGCTCAACACCGCCCTCGGGCTCAAGATCCAGCCCGTGGTGAAGGGCTCGGGGTCAGTGCTGGAAGGTCTGAACAAGTGCATCTCGCAGCTGCACCAGGGCCGTTTGACCATGGATCCCAGTTGCGAGGATTTGGCGTGGGAGAAGGAGAACTACAGCTGGAAGCTCGACAAAAACGATCAGCCACTCGACGAGCCGGTCAAGGAAGACGACGACGCCTGCGACATGGAGCGGTATGCGGTGATGACGATCCTGGGACGCCACAAGTCAGGGTTCAGGGTGAGGACGGCGTAGCGAGCCAATAAGCTGTTGCAATGGCTGAGTACGCAGTTCGATTGGTTGATGATAATGGGCGCGAACGGATTTCGGAGAGTGTAGAGCGACCACCGAACGCTGAGAAGCTTATGAACGATATGGCTACTCAAGGCTGGCGGGTGATGGCTGTTACTCCGGGAAGCATGGCTGCCACGCCCTGCGCCCTCTACATCACCTTCGAACGAGGCCGGATATGACGCAGTTGTGATAATCCTTCGGTGCCTCAGTTGTCGGGCTTGGTCTGGCCGCTCTTCTTGGCGCAGTCGGGGCATAGGGTCGCGCTCCACGTGCCAGTGTGGCTCGTGCCGCACTGGCTGCAGGTGAGCGACTTGGACTTGGCCATGATGATCCCCGATCGTTTGGACCCTGCGGATGCGCGGGTTAAGTCAACCGTATGGCGGGCCGCGCATGGGTGGGTGCCGATCGATCGGGGGACAGCCGCAGGGATCGTTAGCCAACGAACTAGCTGCCGCTCAAACTGATCGCACCTGGTGGTGGAAAGGACGGGCCGCGGTAACCTGGAGGCTCTGGTCACCGTGGGAGGCTGTGTTGGCAGAGTGGGAAGCGGTGTTGTTCGCCGTCGAACGCACGATGCTGGCCCCTGGGATAGATAGCTTCTTGACCACCGTCGTTGGGTATGACTGGATAGACCTGCTCGCGGACTTGGATCGCAAGGCCGCAGAGCGTCGACTTGCAACGAGACCCAGCAATAACAGTCGCCAGTACAACCGACGCGACGTGCAGGACGGATTGCGGCTTCTCACGCACGATCGATTACCTGCGTCGGCGCGTAACGCACTGCGTAAGGCATTACCGTCTAAGGCTCAGGGATTGGCATTCGAACTGCGAGCTTATCGAAACGATCTCCACCACAATAATGAGCTGCCGCTTGAAGAGATATATCGAGCACTAGACACGAGCGAGCGCCTTCTACTTGCTATGAACCAGGATGGTTTCGCGCTCAAGGTGAAGGCGCATAGGCTGGCGCTAATTCAGGAATTCTTAGACACGAAGACGTCAAAGAATGAAGCGGCAGAGGAACATACGCAAACGCCGCCGGCGCAACCGGGCATTCAATTGCGCGAAACCTCAACAGAGCCCGAACATCAGGGGCGATCACGGATCCACGAACTCGCAAAATCTTTCGGGGTTACATCCAAGGTGCTTCTGGACCAATTTGCAATTGAGGGAATGTTCGTCAAGTCGGCGACTTCGACAGTGTCTGCCGCTGATGCCCGACACATAGCGGCGAGGTATTACCCAGACAAACCCGTGCAATGACGATTTTTCCTGTAGAGATCTGGGGCACCGTCGCAGCATGGATCAGCGCCGTCGGAACCACGGGGTCGGTAGCGGCGGCGGCGGGGTACTACATCTACGACAAGCGGATTGAAGCGAAGTCGCAGGCACGGCACATCCGCATTCGACTTGAGAAGCGGGACACGGGCTTCGCCGTGGCGGTCTGGAACTACTCGGACAAGGCAATTTACGATCTTTACGCCGAATCTCAGGCGAAGACGCTTGAAGAAGTCGTTGTATTTGGCGAAATTATTAGATTTGACCTTGAAAACAGGAAAATTAAGCGACTCGGCCCCGATCAATACGATGAGATTGCGGAGAGTCTAAAGCATCTGCCGTTTTTGGGTCGAATGGATATGGAAGGCCGTGATAATAGTATCGGACCGGGTGAGAAAGCGGAATTTCTGTACACCGTTGAAATGAGCGGCGCGGCGCGGTATTACGTGGGCTTCCGTGACTCAAATGCTAGGGCATGGCGATTAGAATATTCGGAGGCAATGGGTCACACCAGGTCGCATCTTTCTAAGGATAAGTTAATTACTTATGAACATCCCACTAATATGGCCTTGCGGTTACACCCACGCAAATATAAGAAGCATCGCGACCGTCGCAAATCGGTTCGCAAGTGGGTCAAAGAACAACAAAAGTAGCGTTTCGATTATCGGTAGTCGATGATATATTCAAGCTAGATATGACAGCTGGCATTTACAACCTCACGATCGAACAGGGCACCACGGCGCGGTTCAAGTTTCGCTGGACCGATGACGGAAACCAGCCCGTCGATCTGACCGGTGCGACCTGCCGGATGCAGTTGCGGCGTTCTAAGTCCCTCACCTCGGCACTGTTGAGCGACGTAACTCAGTACCTGACTGCGGTTCCGCTGGACGGCTCGGTCTACCTGGAGATCCCGGACACTGTCACCCTCAACTACACGTTCAGCTCGGCACACTACAGCCTGCGTGTCGACCGCCCCGGCGACAAGAAGCGCCTGATCGAGGGAGTGGTGGTGATCTCTGCGGAGACCACCGCATGAGTGAGCACGTCACCGTCACCCAGTCGTCGGACAAGGTCGTCGTCACCGAGGAAGGCAACGTCACCGTCGTCACGGTCAGCGCCGGCTCGGCACTCGTTCCTGATGCCAGCACCACGGTGAAAGGCAAGATCAAGCTCGCCGGCGATCTCGGCGGCACGGCTGACGCCCCAACCGTTCCCGGACTCGCGGCCAAGGCGAGCAAGACGTACGTCGATACCCAAGACACTTCAGTGGCGACGGCCGCGGCAGCAGCACTCGCGGCGCATACCTCCCGCACGGACAATCCGCATGCGGTCACCAAGTCGCAGGTCGGCCTTGGCAGTGTCGATAACACCAGCGACGCGAGCAAGCCCGTCAGCACCGCCACACAGACCGCCCTCGCAACCAAAGTCGACGTCGTTGCCGGCAAAGGCCTCTCTACCAACGACTACACGACGGCCGAGCAGTCCAAGCTCGCCGGCATAGCGCCTGGAGCTACGCAGAACGCGTCTGACGCGGCATTGCGGGACAGGTCGACTCACACAGGCTCTCAAGCCATATCGACCGTCACGGGGCTTCAGACGGCGTTGGACGGCAAGCAAGCCGCGCTGGGCTTCGCACCCGAGAACCCGGCGAACAAGGGCGCTGCCGGTGGCTACGCAGCGTTGGACGCCACCGGCAAAGTCCCCGCGGGCCAACTCCCGAGTTACGTCGACGACGTGCTGGAGTACGCCAATCTCGCGGCCATGCCAGCAACGGGGGAGACCGGCAAGATCTACATCGCGCTCGACACGAACTTCGAGTACCGCTGGTCAGGTACGGCCTACATCCGACTGGTCGCGAGTCCCGGTTCGACCGACGCCCTGGCCGAGGGCACGACCAACCTCTACTTCACCAGCGCCCGCGCCAGTGCCGCCGCACCGGTTCAAAGCGTGGCGGGCAAGACGGGCACGGTGACGCTCGGCAAGAGCGACGTCGGGCTAGCCAGTGTCGACAACACCTCCGACCTCTCCAAGCCCATCAGCACGGCAACACAGGGGGCGCTCGACACGAAGGTGCAGCTCGGGGGAGATCTGGGCGGGACAATCACTGTGCCGTCAGTCAGGAACGTGGCGAAGGTCAACAACGTCATCGATTTCGGGGCAGTAGGTAACGCCAAGAAGTACACCGACGGAGCCATCACTGCGGGGTCGAGCACATTCACCTCCAGTAGCGCCGGCTTCACCGGTGCCGACATCGGCAAGGTCATCATCGTGCTGAACGCTGGAGTAGCCGATCCGTCCACGCCGTGGAACTACGGACTGACGGCGACGATCAGCACAGTAACCAACGCCACGACCGTCACGCTCTCGACGGCGGCAACAGCCTCGGTGAGTGGTGCCACGTTCCACTACGGAACCGACGATTCGACCGCGTTCAATGCGGCCTTGGCGTCGACGGCGTCGAGCAAGGTTCACATTCCCGCGCGCAGATACATCTTCGGTAGCAACCTGACGCCAGCGTCGAACACGCTCATCGAGGGTGCCGGGTACAACAGCTTGCTCATCTTCGGTTCGGGCAAGGGCTTTGCCATGGACAGCAAGAGCAACGTGCAGTTCTCGAACTTCCGTACCGACTCATCGAGCCACAACTACAACGACTTCCTGTTCGACATCTACCGCTGCAACAGCGTCACCGTCCGCGACTGCTACCTCACCAACATTGGTGGCTTCGGCATCTTCACTCACACGTACAACACGACGTCGTCGGGCTTCTGGTATTTCAACAACCTGATCGACGGGCTGGGCGGCAATGACCTCATCGGCGGAGGCACGAACGACTCAGGGGCGTCATCCGTGCTCAAAGACATGCACATCTACGGCAACACCATCACCCAGGACGCCGCCAGCGGCCATCAGTACAGCGCGGCTATCGACATCGTCGGTATCTACCGGGTGACGTACTCGGACAACAACACCGAGGGCGACATCTTCTTCGGGTTCGAGCAATGGCCGAATGCCCTTTCGAAGATCGTCAACAACACGGTCAAGAACGCCAAGAACAAGACGTGGGGCACGATCACGATCAACGGGAACTCATCATCGACTGCCAGCGAGGGCTCCGACCTCATCGCGGGCAACGTCACTGAGAACTCGCGCATATATGTCAACGGGCCGTCCGGTTCGATACGAACCTACCGAATCGCCATCAACGACAACATCGTCAACGCCCAGAGCACTCCTTCGGCTGCAATCACCGCCAAGTACTGCTCGCTCGGGTCGATCATGGGTAACGTCACCCGCTACTCCGGTGTCGGAATCCTGCTCGACAACACGGATCACTTCAACGTCGTCGGTAACAACATGATGGATCACGTCACCTACGGGATCCAGGAGCAAACCGGCAACAGTAATGTGGTGTCGCTCAACCAATTCCTGACGTCGTCGGTACCGACACCAATCAGCAGCGTATCGAGCTCCACGATCGTCAAGAACAACCATGGCCTCAACCCTGAACTGCTGAACGCCATCGGCAGCGTGTCGACGTCGACGACCGTCAACCGCAATGCCGGCCGCACGCAGTCCATCACCCTCACAGGCAACGCGACCATCACGTTCGCCAGTTGCCTCATACCGGGTGAGACGCTGACGCTGCAATACACGCAGGACGCGACTGGCAGCCGGGTGCCGACCTTCTCATCGAACGTGAAGCACGCCAAGAACTCGTTAGTGCTCTCTACGACAGCCGGCGCTATCGACTTCGTCGACTACATGTGGGACGGCACGTACTGGCGCGAGACGGGTCGCGCCCTGTCGTACGCAGAGACCGCCCCACCTTCGGGCACTGCTGGCGGCGACCTATCTGGTAGTTACCCGAACCCAACCGTCCCTGGACTCGCGGGCAAAGAGCCGACCGTAACGGCTGGCACGACCAGCCAGTACTACCGGGGTGACAAGACCTGGCAGACGATGGATAAGACGGCCGTGGGGCTCGCGAACGTCGACAACACCAGCGACGCGACGAAGAACAGCGCTGTTGCCACGTTGACCAACAAGACACTCGGTAGCACAACGTTGTCCGACGGGGCAACCGTCACACTCGGAACGACGACAGGTACTCAAATAGCAACGGCGACGACCCAGAAGCTGGGCTTCTTCGGTGCCACTCCTACAGCTCAACCATCGGCCAGTACTGATCTGGGTGTTGCCCTGGCCGCCCTCGGCCTTCGCGCCAGTGGGTCATACACCATCTCGACGGGCGGCACGGCGTCGTTCACTGGGCTGCTGAACGGTGGCAACTACCAGTCCGGGATCAACACGATTACGGGCGCGACGACGCTTGGGCTGACCTACGGCGGCGAGACGAACTACTGCAACGCGTCATCGGGCGCATTCACCGTGACGCTGCCAGGGACAACTACTCCTGGGTACCGATTCACGATCAAGAAGATCGACTCATCGGCCAACGCCGTGACCATTGCCGGCACCATCGACGGGGCGACGAACTATGTGCTCGCTACCCAGTACGACTCGGTCACGTTGGTCAGCACCGCGACGAGCGGCACGTGGTACACGCTGCGCGCGCCAGTGTCGGGCCTGGTTCCGATCGCCAACGGCGGTACCGGGTCGAGCACCCAGAACTTCGTCGACCTGACGACCGCCCAGACAGTAGCGGGCAGCAAGACGTTTACGAGTGAGCTGAAGGCCAACGCCGCGATCACCCTGGCGAACAACCAGGTCATTCAGTCGTCAAACGCGGCGGGCAGTTTTGTGTCCCTGTTCCGAATCAATACCGGAACAACACCCGACATTCACCTAATGCCTGACCTGACGACCTCAAACTTCTCGACGGTCTACTTCGGCTACAACTCCGGCCTCAAGTTCCAGTGGGGTGGTGGCACGACAAAGATCGACTCCGTCGTGTTTGACACCGCCAACGGCACGACGATCAACGTTGCTGGCAGCACCAAGGTGAGGGTGAACTCGGTTGGTCTGTATGCGGGAGGGAATGTCGCGGCCACCTCGACTCTGCAATCCGGCGGTTCTTTCGCCACCGCCTTCACCGCCAAGACCGCTGCCTACACCCTCACCGCGACCGACTCAGTCGTCTCGGGTGACACCACCTCGGCAGCCTTCAACCTGACGCTCCCGGACGCCTCGACCTGCACCGGCCGCCAGTACACCCTCAAGCGCATAAGCGCCGGCTCGAACAACCTGACCGTAGCCACGAGTTCCTCGCAGACGATCGACGGGGCTTCGACGTATGTGCTGAATGCGCAGTGGAAGTTCGTGGTGGTGGTGAGTACGGGGAGCGGGTGGTTGGTTGTGGGGGGTAATTAAGCTACTCCAAGCAATTTCCCGTGATACCCGCTACGGGTGTCCAATGCCGACGCACAGTCTTACTCTTGTATAGTTGCCTTATCAAGATTCGCTGGATCGAACCATCCCGGCCGATCTTTCTCGATTGTCTGAGTCTGACGCCACTCACCAGATTTTCTGTCGCGAGTCTCGTCATATTGGTAGACTTGAATTGTGTTGCCACCGTGGAAAATCCCAGTGGTAGCAATTAGTACCGTCGGGCGGTCATCTGAGTCTATTGTCAGGCCGTTGTTCTCATAGTGACCATTGTCGAACCGCTTGGACGACACAACTACTTCTGGATCGGATTGCACTTTCCCTTTGCTGATGTCAGCGCTCATCGCGCTATACAGCTCAGTTTCGGGCTGAATCGCCAAGCCGATGTCGCTTAGCGCCTGTCCCTTGTCTGAGTTCGTTTGTAGCCATACGCCCTGAGCAAAGTTTCGATCAATGATCTGCTGCGGTGTCATATTGACTGAGGAGTTAGTTATTGGCGCAGTTTTGATATTGTAATCTCCCCATCCCAGTTGTACGAGCTTCGCGTCAATTTGCGCTGGCAGGCTTCCTTTTGCGGCGTCAAACCGACGTTGTGCATTGACCGCTCCTGCACTCAATGTGATAGTTGGCGACGATGACTGGGCGATGCCCGTCGAAGACAGGCCCAACGCCGCGTTACCCGCATCCTCGGCCTTGTCGGCGTCATCGAACTGCTTGCTCATAGACCAGGCCCCATACGCCGCGCCCAGGACTACGACCACAGCGACGATGACGATGGCTAGGCGGTTGCGACTGCTCTTGGGCTGCGATGACTGAGCCGGGTTGGCTACCGGTCCACCCGACTCATTGAGGCTCTCTTGCAATGGGTTGCTCCATTCCGGGTGCGCCCTGAATAAGGGCAGCGGTCATCCACAAAGGTGATGGATGAAGCGTGCCCGGGAGAGACCGGGATGCGGAAGCAGCTGTTCGGACTACATGGTTGGCCACCAAAGACGTCCATAGTGGCGCATTTGTAATTGTTGTTAACCTCGACCCCATGACAGTCCCACCAAATCTATTCCCAGATGGCGTAGTACCCGGACGTGACTGGGTGCTCGACCAGGCCATCAAGTTCGACCCGGCGCTTATCGCCGCCAGGCTGCCCAGTACCGATCTGCTCCCCGTGGAATTTGATGATCTGCCGCAACAGGGGAAGTACCGGGTTATCGCCCGGCGTGACGTATTCAGAATCGCCGAGCAGCGCCACGTGTCGGATGATCCGCTCGCTGCCGCCCAGTTGCACGTCGCCGCGTGTGCATGGGGAGCCGGAACCGGCGGTCAGAATGTCGCACGGGCACTAAAGCCATTCCATGACCCGGAAGCTGAGGCGAAGCTGGCGAAGGCACTCCAGGTTCTGCGAGGCGAAGGTCCGGTAAGTGCTTACCGAGCGCTGCAGGGCCGCTTGAAGATCAGTGGCCTCAACTCGGGGTACTTCACCAAGTTCCTCTACTTCGGCGGTTACGGATCAAAGCCCCAGCTCGGGGAGCCGCTGATCTACGACAGCAACGTGGTTGACACGCTCAACTACCTCAAGGTCGGGGAGTGGGTCGAACGCGGCCCGGCCGACATGTACGGGCGCTACCTGGATCTGGCGAACGACTGGGCCGCGGAGCTGGGTACGTCGCCGGACGTTGTGGAGCGACGGCTGTTTGGTAGATAGAGATTGAGTGCCGACACCCGCTTACGGCTAATCAATCTTCAGGTCGGCCAACTTCTCGATGTAGTACGGCTGGGACGGGGCCATGTAGTCACGTTGTTGATTAGGATCAACCACCTGTACCAGAACATACATGTTGTTCTGGGGATTTGTCCCTCGCTGCTTTTGGAACGTGTACTGAACAATGTCTGCAGTGATTGGGTTGCGCGCAGTTAAGATGATTGTTTTCTCGCCGCTCGGTTCTACCGACTGGAATTGCGTGTGCTGAAATATTACCGAGTGGTCGACGACCTCGTACTTGCCTTCGTTTTCCCGTTGAGACTGGCTGATCTGTTGCGCGATGAAGTCCGAGAAGGCTAAGTGGCTGGGGTTTCTCACATCGTTGGCGTAGGGCGGGGAGTCTGCAGTGCGCTTGTCAACTGCGGCATCTAGAAGTTTTACCCCCTCGGCATAATTTGTTTCTCCATAGGACATGATTGTTTGGAGATTGATTTGCCACTGTTCCAGCACGTGTTTGGCCAGGTCGTCTGCATTGTCGCTGTCGGACGGTTCGCGGACCAGGTAGTCCGCGCCGAACAGTTGCTCGGCACTCGAGCTTTCTCCGCTATTGAACATAGGCACGGCGTACTCCACCGCTTGTTCGCGGCTCGCGAATGATGAACTGCTGCTGGTCGGAGCACTACCGCTAGTCGACTCACTAGGCGAGTCGTCGCTCACAGAGTCGGGCGCGCTCGTAGTCGTCGCAACTGCATCGTTAATGCTGCTTACCGCACTGCTAAACGCCATCACGGACGCGATGATGGCGATCAGTGCAATCGCGGTGAACGCGTATCCGATGATCAAGCCGGCCAATGCGAGTCCGCGGCCGCTCTCATTGCGCTTCTTGATCTGAGACAGCGAGATGTGTCCGAGGATGATGCCGACCGGCGAGATGACCAGACCGCATATGAGCGCTGCAACTGCGAGGTCGTTGGTCTTGCCGGGTGCCGTAGGCGTTACCGCGGTAGCTGCTGGCTCGGGTGACTGATTCGGCTCTGACTTCGTGCCTTCGGCCGGCGTCTCATCGACCCATAACCGCCATCCCTTGGGTGGATCCGGCCATGACGGGTCAGGTACCCAGTTCGGTGGCGGAGTCCAACCGTCGACGGGTTTGGGCCAGTTCGGCGGAGGATTGAAGCGTGCGGTGCCCGTCATTCGCTGCCGTTGCCCTACTGCCACATGTCCGGGTGCGGAGCCTGGTCGTCGTACGTCTTGGGCTCGTGGCGCGGGGGACTCGGGTATTGCGATTGGGCGTTGCTCGCGAAGCCGGTGGCCGGTGCTTGCTGCGGGTAACCGACCGAGGGGTAACCGGTCGTCGGCTGAGGTGACTGCGCCGGGTAGCCCGCGGCGGGCGTGGCATTCGTGGGGTATCCAACCGACGGAGCCTGCTGCGTCGGGTATCCGACGTTCGGCTGTTGCGGAGCGGGTTCGAGGGCGGCAGGTGCTCCGGGCGCAGCCGGCGCGCTCGACAGGTTCTTCATGGCGCGGCTCATCTTCACGGTGAGCGTGAACGCGATCGCCGCTACTGCGGCGTTGACGACCATGAGCGTGCCGTAGGTGCCGGCTCCGGGCAGGTGTACCGATGTGCCGGCGAAGAGGTTGTTCGCGGTGTTCAGCGTCGATAGTGCGATGACGTTGCCGATCGTGCTGAGCACTGCCAACACTCCTGCGACCAGTGCAATGCCCCAGGTGGCCATGTTGTGCGCGAGCTTGGTGCCGATGGCGACGAAGAGGTAGGCGATGGCGATCCACATGGCCCAGACGAACAGGGTGGAGACGACGCGGGCGGCTGCCGAGTCGTAGAACACGCCGGTCAGGATCATGGAGAGCACGACGCCGCCGGCATAGATGCCGATGACCCATGGCACGTCGTTCTTGCGTCCCTGCTGCACGATCGGCACGGTCTTGAGCAGTTCACCGCGTGCGCCAGCGGCCATGCGTTGTTCGACGGGCTGTGAGAATGGGCCACCGGACATTATTCCTCCACGAGTTTCTGTAACGCTCAGGAACAAATATTCACACGCGAAATTCGAAACTCTCCAATCGCGCCCGAAAAAGCACCCGTTTGGACTACACGACGCGTCGTGTAGTAATTGGAAGGTAAATTCAAGTTACTGATCCATGCGAACGAATGACTGCCGGCGATGGTCGGAACCGCAAGGCACGCAGGGCCGTCGGATCGCCATGACAGAGACCGAAGCCATGCCTGACCACGTCCATCGCGCGCTGCTCATGACGCTGGCGCTGCAGCGATGGGGGCTGGGTGGGGTGCGATGGCCATGCTTGGACCAGCCGAGTTGCCAACACCGACACGTACAGATCGACATCGCCTGGGTGCGCCACAGTTGCGCCGCGATCTGCACGGACAATAATCGCTTCATGCGATCCCCTCGCTCCATACTCGGCAACATGCTTGCTTCACCAGCTCGCCTCGAGTTCGAACGTGAGTTTCATAATCGAGACATTGATTTAGTTGTGCTGATAGCTGGGACCCTCGCGGTCTTCATGTCGGCGGTTTCGATTGGACTCGGCCTCGTATACGACGCTCAGGACTTTGTAGTCGGCATCCTTTCTACGCTCGCTCTCATCGGACCAGGGATCGTTGTTCCCACGCTAGTGCTACGGCGTGTTAAAGACAACGTTCGCGACTACCATGTTACCTACAATTTGAGATTTTTGCTCATCGAGATTATCAATACACAGAGCGTTCTGATATTGGCGTTTGACAGGCTAGGCATTCCGCGGGGGTCAAGACTTCAAGAAGCTGTCACGATGAATCAAGTTCTTGCAAGCGGCGGCATTGGCGGAACGGATATGAGGCCAATTGTTCTCCATTTGTACAAATTGTTAAGCGAGGCCATTTCCGCGTTGAACGACTTCGTGGAGGAAACAGTGAGCTCGGAGAACATCGAGCACTCGCGCGCGTTCAATCCCGCAGGTGACCTCGTAATCTACGATCCTGGAAATCTTCTAATGCGAGTGAAAGCTATCAACGAGGACATTCGATGCGACGCCGCAATGTGGAACTGCTACACAGCGCAAGCTTATGCTGAAAGCATAGGTTTAGATTTCTACTTTGTAAAAGTGGGCGATGGCGAAAATGCAAGGAATAAGGTAAAAGTCTACGTCGGAGCCAAGAACATCTCAGCAATGATGGGGTACGCACAACGGTGGCCGGAGTTCGATATACGAGTATCGTCTGTCGAGTACGCTCGTCTTTTGAAGGATACAGTCGCGTATGTTAACACAATTTTGCGCGGCGTAATGATGCGAGCTCCTCACTTGACGGGCGAAGCGCCAGATGAGGAAGGCTCTTCCTGACGCGAATTCAGGTACAACAACCTGTTGTTTCGTGCTTTATTACACGC
The DNA here is from genome assembly GCF_900156495.1 of Williamsia sterculiae. Lineage (GTDB taxonomy): Bacteria > Actinomycetota > Actinomycetes > Mycobacteriales > Mycobacteriaceae > Williamsia_B > Williamsia_B sterculiae. The sequence goes on along the minus strand of NZ_FTNT01000008.1, from coordinate 61,825 downwards.
AGGATGAACTACATCACTTCCGCCCACCAAGCCGAGCTTAACGCCGCCGCCAAGATGCGCGAGTGGGGGTTCATTGACGCGACTGCCACGACAGGCGGATCCGATGGCGGTATCGACGTGCGGTCGCGCAAGGCGCTGGCGCAGGTGAAGTGGCGCGGGGGAGTCGCCGGCAGACCCGATCTCCAGCTTCTTGTGGGTGCTCGCGGTACTGACACTGACAAGCAACTCATGTTCTTCGCTGCCAGCGGTTACAGCAAGCAGGCGGTGGAGTACGCCAAGTCGATGGGCATCGCGCTGTACACGTACGACCCCACTGGAGCCGTCCAGGCGGTGTCCGGCAGTGCGACGCGACCAACGAGCTGGTCTGTGCCGTGGAGACCCTCAGAGCGGCTGCAAACGGGTCTGCTGCTCATCGTCGGACTGCTGGCGGCGCTGGTATTGATGTCGCTCGTTTGGACTACGAACGGGTAGTGGGACGGACAACGTCTGAAGTATGTCGGTGTCTGACGGCAGGATCTAGCGCATGAACTTGCAAGACCTGATGGGCAGCTCGAACAACAACGAACCGCGAATTGTCCAAAGCCGAGATGTTCCGTCAATCGAGGCGGTCGACCAACGCCAGCGTCGTGAGTTGCTTGCTAAAGTCAATACGGCTGCTTCCCTGGTCAAGGTCTCCCGCCTTCTGGCGAAGCTAGACCTCTCTGTGATCTCGCATACCTACGCAGACGTTGAGCGTGCTTTCGCGGCGACCGTCAGCGCCGAGGTGCGATCCGAGACTGAGCCACTCATTACAGCCGGTAACGCGCTACTCCATCCGGTGTCGTTACTCGGGGCCATCAAGGAGGTGATCGCGTTCGGCGGATCCGAGGATGCGCCAACGATCACTGACGAGCAATTGCTGCAGCTCTTGCTCTCGGTGGCGGACGAGAACGAAGTGGCGTCTACACCACCAACGGGTGTGGATCGAGATGAGCAGGTGCGCTTCATCACTCTGTCGCACATGGCCCAACACTCAATGGTGTCAGGTGACCCAATCGAGTTTGCCGCCACCATTGCATGTGAGACCTGGCTCGCGGGCTGGTCCGAGCAAACGAGCAAGAAAGTGCGGGGCAGCTTAGAAGTTGACCCGGCAGCGCAGTGGGAGGCGATCACGGGCGTATCTCTCGATGACTATTTCGCACTGGGCTATGTCTTTTACAATCTGTGGCGTCGCGAGGGATTTAAGACGTTACATCCCGACTTCCTGCTAGATCGGGGTATTCCGTCTGCGGTTGTCGAGTTCCTGATTGAACGTTGCAGCCTGTCACTGTCCGAGATACGCGATCTCCTGCTCGACCAGGACGGAGACGAGGCAACCACTCCGTGGACGAGATACAAGCTCCAGCAGTGCCCCTTCGTGCGCTTGGAAGACGACACGCTCGTCCCCGTCAGATTCCAGTTTGTGGTTCAGCGCATCTTTGGCGACCACTTGTTTATGGAGTCCCACGACATGCTGAAACAGACGGACCCGAAGAAGGCGGACTATTACGCGAGCGCGATGCGCGACATCTTTGAGCAGAGGGTTGGCGAGGTACTGCAACGGATCTGTGAAGCGGACAACACCGGCGAGACCGTGCTAGTCACCGAGCAACAGATGAAGCGTGCATGGGGTAAAAGTAAAGGCCGACCTCCAAGCGTGTGTGACTTCGTTCTCTTTCGCGGTAACACCTGTGTCCTGGTAGATGCCAACATGCGATATCTCCCACAAGAGTTCGCCGAAGGAACCGCCAATTATCACGACTTCGAGAAGCAGATCGAAGAGCGATACACCAAAACTAAGTTTGGGCAGTTGCTAAGCACCGTCGATCTGCTGCTCAAGCACGGGTGGAACCGGACGGGTGCTCGCGTCACGAACCGAACACGGTTCGTTCCCTTTGTCGTGGCCCCGGACGCGGGCCTGCCAACCGATATGACCGTTGACTCGGCCATGTTCGTCAGAGCTTTCGAGCTGGTTAAAAGGTTCAACGTCAACCCGAGCTACTACCGGGTGTTCGTGCCGGGGGTACTGAGCTGGCGCAATCTGGCGATGCTTGAGGGTTACGCAGAGAAAAGTGGAAACATATTCCCGCTGTTACATAGGTGGCGTAACATCTTGCCAGTTGGCCAGCGGCTTCCGGTGCCGCTGCAGGAGTACATTGAAACGAACTATCCTGGGTCGACCGCCATGAGCCAGTATTTTCATCGCGTGGGATGGGACTTCTTCGAATACTTGATGAATTGCGCGTCGCAACTTCAGATCGAAGCTATGCCTGAGTCGCTACGCGAGGATGCGCGCCGACATGCGGAGGAGATGCGCGCTGCACGTCCGACGTTTGACAACCGCTTTGAGTCGCAGTTTCAAGACTGGCACGACCGATATAACGATCCGCTAGAATAATTAGGTATAAACAGCTACGTATATAATCACCCAGGTGCTATATTAAAGCCATATATGGCACAACCGCGGCAATCATTCCGAGTTAGTCTCGCAAACACTTTCTTCAAGCTCGGGAAGAGCCTCGTGCCAGCGCTGAACCCGACCGGTGGCCTGATGTTCCCCGGATCGGGTGGCCCACTCAAGCGCTACGACACCAAGGCCGAGCAGATCACGGCGTTGACCGGCTGGGTCTACACCGCCAACGGTGCCATCGCCGATCCGTGCGCGGCCGTTGAGCTCAAACTGTTTCGCAAGAAGAAGGACGGCACCAAAGTCGAGGTGGCGTTCGGTGACCCGGCCATGGAGATCATGGACCTGCTCAACAGTCCCAATGCGCTTCACACCGGCGAACAGCTGCGGCAGCTGCACTTCACCTACATGAATATCGTGGGGGAGAGCTACGTCTACATGCGCGGCTTGGACGGCAACCCGTTCATTCCGAGCAAGGGCAAACTGCCAGCAGCGCTCGACATCTTCCCGGCGCACATGACCGCTTTCCGCCTGGGGAGCAATTACAGCGACAGCACGGTGCACCTGGGTGAGCACGCCTACCCGATCCAGTCGATCATCCGCGACCTGAACCCCGACCCGTCGAACCCATGGCTCGGGCAGTCGATCGTGGCGGCGGCGGCGCAGACGGTGAACCTCGAAGAGCAGATGAAGACGGTCAACGAGATGCTCATGAAGAACGGGGCACGACCGAGCGTGGTGTTCCAGACCAACGAGCAGCTCGACGACTCGGTGTACGAGCGCTGGAAAAAGCAGTTCTTCGACGACTACACGGGCGTCATGAACAGCGGCAAGCCGCTCTTGATCGAGGCAGGCTCGGTGGTGCAGAACATGCTGTCACCGCGTGACCTGGACTACCTGGCCAGCCGCCGCTTCAGTCGCGACGAGATCCTGGCGATGTTCCGTTTGTCACCCGGCATGATCGGGCTGGTCGAGAACGTCAACCGCGCCAACCTCGAAGCCGGCTTCTACGTCAACGCCGTGGTGAACATCGTGCCGCGGGTCCGCCAGTTCGTGCGCCAGGTCAACGCGTCGCTCGTCGGTATCTATGATCCGTCACTTGAGCTCGATTTCGTGAACCCCGTACCGGAAGACGCCGATGCCAAGCGCGCGTACGTCGAAGGCGCGACGGACAAGTTCATCACCAAGGACGAAGCGCGTGCGATGTATGGGCTCAAGCCGCTGCCGGATGGACTGGGTGAACACATCATCGTGACCGGCAACGCCGTTATGTCGCTGGAGGATGTGCTGGCCGAGAAACCGCCAGTTGCACCTATGGCGGAGTCGGAGGACGAGCCACCGGAGGACAAACCCGGGAAGAAGCCACCAAGAGACGAATTGCCTGAGGACGAAGATGACCCCGATGATGATGACGAGCCCGCCAAGGCCATAGTTGCCAAGCCCCCTGGGCCGAGTTGGGCCGAGTTGCGTAAGTCGCTGAAGCTCGACGAGACCAAGGCGAAGGTGGAAGAGCATGTGCGCGAGTTGCGCGACGTGCGCGGCAACACGAAGGCCAAGGCGTACACCGAGCGAGCGTCGGTCTACGAGGAACACCTGATGCGGGCGACACGTGAGCAGTTCGACGCCCAGAAGCGTGAGTTGCTGACTCGGCTGGATCAGCTGCAACGACCGACCAAGGGCTATACCCGCAAGGACTGGCTGAACGACCTGGTTGACTGGGGTGGCTTTGACGGCAAGATGGCCACCGCGATCGAGCCGATACTGCGCCTGGTACTGAACGACACCGGCCGATCGGCCACCGGTGAGCTCGGCCGCGACCCCTCCCAGTTCAACCCCTATGCTGACGCGATCCAGCAGTACGTCAAGTCTCGCTCCGTCAAGATCGCCAAGGACGTCGACGATGAGACCGAAAAGCAACTGCGGGCTGCCCTCTCGCAGGGCATGCAGGCTGGTGCGACGTCGAGCGAGGTGAGCGCCAGTATCGAGAACATCATGGGCAACGCGTCCACCGTGCGTGCTGATCGCATCGCACGGACGGAAACCGCTAGGGCGCAGTCATATGCCGATGAACAAGCATGGGCACAAAGCGAGGTCGTCGAAGGTAAGGAGTGGTTCACGGCGGAAGATCACGTATGCGCGTTCTGCGAAGAGATGGACGGCAAGATCGTTGACCTGCACCAGAACTTCTTTGACAAGGGCGACGTGCAGACCGTCGACACCGTTGGAAAAGATGGGGAGCCGAAGGTTGCGAAGCTGGATTTGAGCTACGACGACATCATTGGGCCAAGTTTGCATCCGAACTGCCGCTGCACGCTTCTGCCCGTGCTCCAATCGAACTAAGCGTTCGTCGGCTTACTCAGCACAATTATCATTGTATTTATAACCGTGTTGTTTTATATTCCGCGTATAAAGCTATGAGCAAGACGCAGAACAAACGACTCAAACTGTTCAACCTCGACATCAAGTCGGTGGATGAAGAGAAACGCCAGATCACGTTCTGCTTCAGTGACGATAAGGAAGACCGTCAGGGCGAAGTCGTCGATCAGGCGAGCTGGCAGACCGACAACTACATGGCCAACCCGGTCATCCTGTGGGGTCACGACCCGAGTGAGCCGGAAAACGTTCTGGGCCAGGGCGTCAAGCTTGATCTGAACAACAACGGGCGTAGCTACATCACCGCTCAGTTCGACGACGACGACGTCAACCCTCGCGCCGGCATGATCTTCAAGCAGCTGCTGCGACGCACGCTCCGCTGCGTATCCGCCGGGTTCATCAACCACAGCTGGGAGGTCGAAGAAGACGTCCCCATCCTGCGTGACAACGAGTTGCTCGAAGTCAGCATCGTTCCAATCCCGGCGAACCCCCGCGCGATCGCCCTGGCGCTCAAAGACGGTGGGCTGACCACCAAGGACGCCCGCTGGATGATGGACAGCATGCGCAAGGAGGCCGATCAGCTGGAAGCGCAACTGAAGCATGACAATAACGAATCAGGAGAATCCATGGACGAACTCAAGACCCAAATCGCAGCACTCACCGACACCATCGGCAAGATCGCCGAATCAGTCAACAGTGTGAGCGAGCAGAACGCCGCCATCGTGGCCAAGTTCGAAGCCGACGAAGCCGCTCGCGCGGAGGCTGAGAAGCAAGCGACCGAGAAGGCAGAGGCAGACGCCAAAGCCGCTGCGGAGAAAGAAGCCGCAGACAAGGCCGAGGCCGACAAGAAGGCCGCAGAAGAGAAGGCTGAGGCGGAACGTGTTGCGGCTGAGGAAGCGGAGAAGAAACGACTCGAGGAAGAAGAGGCAGCTAAGGGCGGCAGTGATGACCAGCCCGGTGCTGACACGGACGAGTTCGATGAAGACGCTGAGCTCACCGACGAAGAAAAGGCGCAGATCGACCGAGAGCTTGAAGAAGCACTCGCAAACTAACAACAACCCGGCTTAACAGACTACACCGAACGCACCTAGTGGAAGGAGGTGATGTTAGCCATAACTACATATCCCTAAAGGGGGTGATATGACAAAACGTAAAGATTATATAGACGCTCGACTCAAAGAGCTGCAAAAAGAAAAAGCCAAAGACAACACCACGACCTACCAGAGCGTACGCAAGAACGAGTCCAACGAGGACGCACAGCTTGCGAGCGCATTCTACAAAGCATTGGCCAGTCGCGACGGCACACAACGCGACGAGGTAAACGCCCAGGTCTCGAAGCAGTACGAATCCAAAGGCCAAGTCATCGGTACTCCCGGTGCGGGTACCGCCGGCGGAATCCTGGTTCCAACCACTGTCGCCGACAGCATCATCACGCAGATGCTCTACGTGTCACCGATCCGCCAAATCTCGAAAGTCATCTCGAACATGCCGGCACAGCTACAACTGCCAAGTGAGGCGTCAGTCGTCCAGGCGTACTGGGTTGCCGAAGCCGGCGCGATCACGGCGTCGCAAGAAGTATTCGCACCGAACGTGCTGACTCCATACGAAGTGGCCGGCCTCGACACGTTCTCAAACCAGGTGCTCCAAGACGCGGCAGTCGTGCCTGACCTCCAGACGTGGGTCGAGCAACGCTTCGCGCTCGCTCTGGCCTTGCAAGAGAACCAGGCGTTCACCAACGGCACGGGGAGCGGTCAGCCATACGGCTTCCGTAGCTCGTACATCACACCGACCGCAGTCGCACAAGCCGGCGCAACTGTCAGCTACAGCGATGTGACCAAGCTGATGTTCGCACTCGGCACCGCCTACCGCAGCAACGCTGTCTTCGTGACTTCGAGCGCTGGGGCATTGGCATTGACCAACCTCCGAGACACGCAGGGTCGTCCGATCTGGCGCGACGGACTGGCGAACGGCAATCCACCAACGTTGCTCGGCCGTCCGGTCTACATCGTCGACGAGATCCCATCGAACTTGGGCGCGGGTACGAACGCGACCGAGCTGTGGTTCGGCACCTTCGGGCAGAACTACATCATCGGTGACCGTCAAGGCCTGTCGATCGACTACGGCACGAACGCCAACGACTTCGCGACCAACCAGATCAGCTTGCGCGTCGTGAAACGCGTCGCCGGTATGCCGATCCTGAGCCAGGCATTCGCGAAACTTTCTGGCGTGATCGCCAGCTAATTGAGGAAGGAGAATAGAACATGGCAAAGACAATTACACTACTCGCTGATGTCTGGGGCTACGGTTGCCTCGGTGACGTCATCGCCGTCGACAGTGATCAGTTCGACCACCTGAAGAAGCTGCAAGATCGCAGCCCTGAGGGCGTCAAGCTGTACAAGGAAGGCGAACACACGGACGTTGACCACCCGGTCACGGCCGAGGAAGCCGCCCGCGAGGCAAGCAGAAACAATGAGCCAGCTCACGTAGCTGACGTTGACCTGACTAAGACCGAAACCGACAACGTCGATGTTCCGGTCGCTCCGCAAGCGGTCGTCGACCCTGCACCTGCTGCCGACAAACCAGCAGCTACCGCGAAGAAAAAATAACACGCAACACAAAGTTACTTGCACCGCGCTTTCAAAGGCGCGGTGTTTGTTTTATATTAACCACATCAATGAGCAGTATTATTTCCGTCGAAGACCTCAACACCTATGCGGGCAAACAGCTCTCCGACGGTATTGCTGCTCAAGCGGTCAACGCTGCCAACCAATACGTCGAGACGGTGACCCACCGGGTGTGGGGCGAGACACGGACCGTCACGAATGAGCGCTACGACCTGAGCACGTCCCTGTGGCTCCGTCAGATGGACGTGGTGAGCGTCGATGGGCTGACGTTCGGCCGGCCCGGCACACCGCAGAGCACTGTTGACCAGAGTGCCTGGTACTACGAGGGAGCCGGCCGGATTAACCTGTTGGGCTACGGCGCGTCAGGCGGCTATGGCCCCGGCTACGTCGGGGTGAGTTACACCTACGGCGTCGCCGAGGTGCCCGACGACCTGGTGCAGGCGACGCTCGCGATCGCGATCGGCCTTTACAACTACGCCTCCGCTGGTGGGCGCGACATCGTGGCCACGTCCATTGATTCGTACCGGGTTCAGTACGCCGGCTCGGTTCGCAGCAGCGGGCTCGGTGGGGCGGCACCGACCAGTCAGAACGACCTGAACATGTCAGTCATCAAGAGCTACGCCAAGAGGCACCTCTGATGGACAACACCATGTTCAAAGACAGCTGCGATATCTGGCGCAACCAACGCGTCAGCTCGAGCCAGCGTGCCAAGACGTTGCTTACGTCCGACGTTGACTGTCTGTTCATCGCTGCCAACGCCGAACGATCGATCCGCAACAGCTGGGAGGTGGGCAAGACGTTTCGGGTCTACTTCCCTCCGGATATCGACGTGCGTGAAGGTGACTCATTGAAGCAAGGCGACGACACCTTCGCGGTCACGTCAGTCAGCCCCTTCGTCGGCTTCGGGCCGGTAAGTCATCAGGCGGTCGTAGCGTCGCGGGAGAGCCGCTGATGGACGCAGTGCAGTTCAACATCAAGATCGATCAGCAACAGGTCGCAGACCTGTTCAGACGCGCTCCAGCAGCGGCAGTGGCGCGGTTCAGCAAGATGACACTGCGCAATGCGATCCGAATCCAACGCGAAATGCGCGAGAGAGCGGGTGTCGGCGTGACGGGAGACCTGCGTCGCTCAGTCACATACACGATCGACACGCATGGACTCTCAGCAGAAATCCGCCCGACGGCGTCGTACGCCGAAGCCGTGGAGTGGGGGAGTCCACCGCGACATGTCAGCGCGGCACCGGGAACGCCACTCGCCCGCTGGGCGGATCAGAAGGGGTTGAATCCGTACGCCGTGCAAGCGTCGATCGCGGCCAAGGGGACGGTGGCGCACCCATTCATCCGACCGACCTACGACGCGATGCGCCCAGTGGTTGAGCGCGACATGGCCGATGACGTCGCGGCGTTCGTGCGGGAGATGAACAATGGCCGCGTTTAAGGGCAAGAGTCGCCAGATCAGAGACGCCCTCATGGTGGTCATGAGCGACATCACCATTGACCGTGACGGCAACGGCGAGACGCCGGCGTTCCATCACGTCACCGCCTCGACCAAGACTGTGTTCGATGGGGTGCCGGTATGCCAGGTGCTGCCGAACGATTACCCGACCGATCCCGGCTCGGTGGCGCAGCAAGATCGCACGGTGAACTTCGTGCTGCGCGTGTATGTGCCGCTCGACGGGAACGACGTTGACCAGGAAACCACCGACTGGCTGTACGACCTGACCGACAAGATGATCGACGCGATCGCCATCGGCGACGTGACGAGCGCGCTGCATACTGCCGACCCTCAATTGAATACGTTGCTGCTCGATTCACGACGTGCGACATGGTCGACGCTATCGACGACGGCAGGAGTAATGCTGGCGTGCGACGTCGATGTAGAAGTTCGCTATTCAAAAGATTTATATTAGGTGTTAAATTATCGCTATGAATAGCAATAAAAGCGCAGACGAGAACTCAAAGAAAGACGTCGCCGATCAGGTCATTGCCAAGAAGAAACACTACTTCTTCCCGGACAGTGGTCACAGCGTCGAGGCGGAGTCATCAGAGGAGGCACTCAAGAAGCTGAAGAAGAAAGAGCAAGAGGAAGTAGATGCCGCCAAATGATCCGTTTCTAGGTCGCAGAGTATCAATTGGTTTTGGAGTCGAGACCACACCGGGCACATCGGTTGCCCCTAGCTTCTTCTTCAAGCACTTGTCGCTGGACTTTCAGCGTCGCAAGACGAACATCAAGAATGAGAGCGCAATGGGGCGCAACGAGAAGTACAACGACAGCGCTGACGTCGCGTTCTGGGCAGACGGCAAGTTCGAAGGCAAGGTCGGCGACATCAGCATCGGCTACATCCTGGCCAATGTCATTGGTGCACCAGTCACCACCGCCAATGCGGACGCCTCGGGAACGGTCAAGAATCACACCTTCGACATCAGTTCGACGGTCTTACCACCAGCGCTGACGACCACCCGTATTGATCCCAAGACGAACCGTCGTCACGCCATGAGCTACATCTCGGACGTCGAGATCAAGATCGAGACTGGTGGTTGGCTGACCGTCAGCGGCAAGATCTCAGCCAAGAAGGGAGCGACCGGCACCGACACTCGCAGCTTTGTCTATGAGCGCGAGTTCACGAGCACGCACGTGTTCGCCAAGCTGGCGAACAACGTCGCGGGCCTCGCAGCCGCGTCAGAAGTCGACGTCAAGACGATCACCATCAAGTTGGTTCGACCTGTCGATCCGTACATACCGCTGCACGCAAGCGAACCAGCCTCGTTCGACCTCGGTGAGTTCGAGATCAGCAGCGAAGTCGTGCTGCGCTACCGCAACACCACCTACGAAGACCTCTGGTACAACAACACAATCCAGGCGTTCCAGGTGACGGCCAGCAACACCGACGTCACCATCGGCACGGCTACCAACCCGACGTTGACCTTTACCGTCCCGCGGGCGCGCGTGAATGACTTCGGCATGAATACCGACCTTGGCAACTACGTCGAGCAGACGCTCACCATTGACGGCGAGCTGGATACGGTCGCCGGCTACCTCGTACGTGCTGTGCTGACGAACACGCAGACGGGATACACCGCGTAATGGTCCGCGTCGTAGCGAACAAGAAGATCGACCTGACCGGGCTCTACGAGGGCTGGGGAAATGATTGCTATGCGGTCGTACGTCCCTGCACTACAGAGGAAGTCAAAGGCTTCTTCACCCGTGCCCAAGCCAAGGACGCCAACGGTGACGTGTTGCAAGACGACCTCATTCGCGAGCATTTCGTCAGCTGTCGGGGCCTGGTGGTCGACGATGACGGTAAGGAATCGGTTGGCGACCTGACTGTGGACGACGTCGTCGAGCTGCCGGATTTGAGTGACAAGATCGCCGCGGCCTGCATAAGGAGCGACCTCGACCCAAAAGCGTTACGCGAAGCGGCGCTGAGCTCGATGCAATCTATTGGCGACGAGAAAAGTACCGCGACGCGATAGTCCACGAGATGAGCGCGAACATTCCGCACGATGTCGAGATGGACATCATGTTAGTGCGTTACGCCGATAAGCGTGGCATATCTTACAACGAGGCGGCCGCCGACCCATTTCAAGAGATAGAGCGCGCGTTCTTCGTATGGTCGCTCGACGCCGAGCGTGATAAATTGAACGCAGATCGACAGGCGGCCCAGTCGCAATAGTCATCGGCATAACTCCATATGGCAAACATAATCTCAATCCTGCTACAGACCAAAGATGAGACCTCAGGGGTCTTTGGCAAGGTTGCCAGCAATATCACCGGCTCCGTGGGCACGATGGCCCGCAGCGTTCAGACCGGGATGAACCAAGCCGCGGTCGCGTTGGGCGCACTCGGCGTCGGGCTGACCGCGTTCGAGAAGCAGAGCATCGACTACACCTCGCAGCTCGTGGCGTCGGCCCGAGCACTGTCGCGTCAAAGCGGTGACACCATCGAAGACAGCTCAAAGCTGATCTACGTCTTCCAACGTATGGGCATGGGTGCCGACCAAGCCTCAGTACCACTTCGCATGTTGGCCAAACAGATCGCCGAGAACAGCGACGAGCTCAAAGACATGCACATCAACACCCAGAATGCGGACGGCTCGACGCGTTCCTTGTCTTCGGTGTTGTTCGACGTCGCTGACAAGTTCAAAGACATGCCTAACGGTGTCGACAAGACCAACGCGGCATTGAAGCTCTTCGGCCGTCAGGGCACCGACATGATCAAGGTGCTCAACCTGGGTAGTGACGGAATCCGACAGTTGGAGGATCAAGCAGCCAAGCTCGGACTAACGATTACGGACAAGACCGCGGGGGCGATCGCGACATATATTCAGTCGCAGAAGGATCTAACCGACAGCGCCAACGGGCTCAAGGTTCAGGTCGGCACCCTCACCGCTCCGGTATTGACTCGGTTCAACGAGACGATCCTCATGGTCGCGCAACGGGTACTGGACGCCAACACTCCGCTGGGCAAGATGGCAGTTTACTTCGCGGCGTTCGGTGGTCCCGTCGCAACCGCTGCTGGTGGCCTGCTCGGCTTCATGGCCAACGTCTTCACGATCAGCTCAGGGCTCGGACTGTTCGCGACCGCCATTCTCGGAGTGACCGGGCTGATCGCCGGTGGTGGCGGCTTGCTCTATGCGTTCGGCAACCTGCTGGGCCTGAACTTCGCGCCCCTGGAGTCATCAAGCAAGCGGCTGTTCGATCAGCTGATCACCTCGACGAACGATTCGATCACTCACATCAACGACCTCGCCAAGACGCCAGGCTGGGAGAAGCCCAAGTCCGCGGCCGACAGCACGATTGGTCAGGTGGCCCGGTACATGGATCGCACCTCGGACGCTCTCAAGAGTGGCGGGTTCAAGGGTGCTATCGACATGATCGGGAACGATCTTCGCGGCCTCGACATCAACGGCATCCTCGGTTCCTGGATCGACAAGTTCGCGAGTTTCCCGTGGGAACAACACACGGAGAACATCACCAATGGCATCGTGCGGATGCTTGGGGCGATGGCGGCCAACACTGATGCGCTGGTCGCCAAATCGACACCGTCACTGATCAAGATCGCGGAAGGACTGATAAGCGGTTTTATCCAGGGCATCTTCAACTACGCCGTCCAGAACCCCCTTGACTTCGCCTTGTTACTCATATCGCTCGGCTTCATGCCTGCCAAAGTTGTCGGAGCTCTAGGAGGTGTACTCGCGAAGATTCCGATCGCCGGGCCGATTGGCGACTGGATACTCGTCTCACTCAAGGCGGTAGGTGACTTCGTCACGGCCCCTATCAAGGGCTTCTTCGCCGGCGTCGGTGACGTAATGGTCAAGGGCATCAAGATTGGTTGGGACGGAGGGGTCGCATGGCTCAAAGGCATCGTCGAAGGAGGACTTGGAGGCATACGAAACTCGGTGCTGGGCATGTTCGACTTCGTCAAGGGCTTCAACTGGGGTGCAGCAATATCGGGTTCGGCCAAGGGGATCGGCAACGCGCTCATCGCGCTCCTGGAGGGTGGAATCAACGGCGCGCTCAAGAGCCTGCCGGGCTCACCAAAGATCTCCATCCCGCGCTTCGCCCGCGGCACGGACTTCACACCTGGCGGCACGTTCCTCGCCGGTGAGGAAGGACCGGAGCTCATCAGGGCTCCGCGGGGCTCGACCGTCTACACGGCGAGTGAGACACGACGCATGCTGTCAGACGGTGGAAGTGGCGGCGGCAACGCCTCGCTCAGCATCGCAAACCTGCACGTGCACAACGAACTGGACGTTCAGCGATTTCTCGCTGATATCGGGTGGAGGTTGGCACTGCCATGATCGTCACCCTGAACGGCCTGACTTTGAACGACCCAAACAGCGGGCTTGGCATCTACCTCGACGAGCCGATCGATGGGCTTGGCCTCGCGCCCATTCGTACCAGTACCGGCACCTACAGTGGACGCGACGGCGGGTATGTCGGCGCGCAGTTCTACGGCATGCGACTCATTACCTTCACCGGGAGTCTGTTCAGTTCGGCGGGTGCTGCCGGCGTCGAAGCCAACCGGCGGGCACTGATCGCGGCCGCGTCCGCATCAGCCATCGCCCTCACGATCGTGACCAAGGCGGGCAACTCCTACCTGATCAACTGCTACATCGACTCGCTCGATATCCCGGTGCGCAAGTCCATCAACTACGCCCCATTCAAGCTGACACTCATTGCCCCTGACCCGACCATCTACGACAACTCAACTGGCGGGGCGAACACAGCTACGGTCAACTTGTCCATCGGGGGCGGCGTGACGTGGCCGATTGCCTGGACACCAGTCGTCTGGGCACCGGGAGCGCAACCGACCACGATCAACAACACCGGCACCGTCCCCACCTATCCGGTCATCACGCTCACCAACCAAATGAGCAGCCCGATGATCATGAACAAGACCACGGGGCAGTTCTTCACGCTCAGCGGCCTCACGACGGCCGCTGGGGACATTGTCGTCATCGACATGAAGAACAGGACGGTTCTGCTCAACGGCGGCTCGATACTGCCTTACATGACGTCTGCCAGCACCTGGTGGTCGCTTGTTCCCGGCAACAACAGCGTCGCCTTGAGCACGAATAACAGCACTGACACCGTCGTGGCCACCGTCTCCTATCGGACGGGGTACCAGGGGATCTGAATGGACTTCGGTTCACCCCGCTTGTACGAGATCGAGCTGTGGAGCCCCAGCGGCAGCCGCATCGCTGACATCAGCCAGTTGTGCGTCAATCGGCGCTACACGTTGCAGCGCAACGAGGCCGAGACGCTCACCTTCAGTGTCGGTCTGTTCAAGTTTGAAAGCTTCTGTGCCAAGCACCTCGGCGGAGTCGATCCCGCGACGCTGCTTGCGCCCTACGTCACCGACGTCAAGGTCAAGCGAGCGGGCCAGTACCTGTTTGGAGTTCAAGTGGTCGACGTGTCGTTCACGATGTCGGCCGACTCAAGTTCACCCGGGCAGGGTGGCAGGGGGACGGACTTTATGGTCAACATCACCTGCACCGGCTACCTCAACCTCTTCAAGGATCGCTACACATCGAACCTGTACACGCAGGTCGAGCGAACGGCGATCGCCACCGACCTCATCACCACCACGCAGGCACAGACCAATGGCAGCGTCGGAGTCACGGTACCCGCAGGCCAATACGCCACGGGGTTGCTGACCGACCGGACATACCAGCGCGACAACATCAAGCTGAAGATCCAGGAGTTGGCGGCGCTGTCGGACTCCCCGTTTGACTTCGCCTTCACCTGGGACAAGCAGTTCAAGACCTACCAGAAGCTCGGAGCCAGACGGCAAGACCTGAACTTCATCTATGGCGGCCCGCTCGGCAACGTCGCCGGCTTCACCATGTCGCGCAGCGGTATCAACCTGTTCAACAAGGTCTATGGCATCGGCTCGGGGTACGGAACCGACCAGCTGACCAGCACGCAAGGGGACACGGCCAGTCAGCTCAACTACTACCTGCGCGAAACCATCTCGCAGTTCAACAGTGTCGTGCTGCAACCGACACTCGACCAGAACACCATGACGGCCCTGAGCCTGGCCAAGGATGTACTGGAGCTGCCAAAGGTGACCATCACCGGCCAGATGGTCGGCAAGAACTTCCTGAGTATCGGCGACCGGATCCCGCTGCAGGTGCAGGCCCACAGCTGGCTCAAGAGCGTCAGCGGGCTCTACCGCATCGAGCAGATGGACGTGTCCATAGATGAGAACGACTTCGAGCGCGAGATCGTGTTGACCTTCGACAACTACGGAGTCAATCAGAGTGAATAGGCTGGGCGGCACCATCGACAACATGGCGGCCACCGTCATCGGTGACATCTCGACAAACATCGAGACGCTGCGCAGCCGACAGCCGGTGGGGCGGGCGCTGGTAAAGCGTTCGTTCATCTCTCAGACCGCCAACGCGTTTGATGTCAACGGGTATTCGGTCCCCGCCAACCAAGCAGCGTTCTTCTACCTGCTGTTCACGGGCAACAACACCCAGGCGTTCCCCTACGGGGTGCCCTACGTCGCGGTCTACAACGGTGGCACCGACTCGGCACATCGGCTATCGGACTACTTGCAGGTCGACTCAACCGGCACGGGCTACTCGTGGGAAATTAACGGCACCTACTTCGGTCCGAACAAGGTCGGCTGGATCATCGCCATCGAGGCCGGCAGCAGCGGGGCGACGGTCTACATGAAGGTACGAACCATGACGACGTGCCCGGGCGGGTGGACGATGACATGGTGAAGACTCGCGTCGGCTTACTTCCGGAGAACCAACTGGTCGAGACCGTCAACACGATGGCGGACAACCTGCGCGAGCTCCGCACCTCCACCCAGTTCGTCGAGGCCAAGCTCTACGAGTACTCGAGCGCGGGTACCTACGACATGACGGGAACGCTGAGCTCATCGTCGGGATCGAACCAAACGTTGGCCCTGTTGATCGTCACCGCCACTTCAGTCGACAACGGCACGTTCTTGTCCACGTTCACGCCTGAGCTATGGATCCCGAACCTATCGACGCCTTACATCGACAAGCTCAACACCGACTATCTGGTGACCTTCAACCAGATCATCACTGACGACCCCACGAAGACGCAGTACTGGCTGTCCATCAGCGCACGCAAGGCGGTGAGCAGCCAGTCGTTCTACTTCAAGGCACACATCTACAGCACGGTGCCGATGACGGTGACGTTCGAGAGGAACCTATGAGCCGCCTCGGTCGACAAAGCGGAAGCGCGTTAGTGCAAACCATCTCGGATCTGCAGACCGCCACCGACGAAGCCCGCTCGAAGAACCAACCCTTCGGGGCGAACACCGTGCGTACGTACCGCCTGTACAACACGACCAGCAACAACGACATCAACCTGATGAACCTCACCACCTCCACGCCGCAGTGCGTTGAGTTCACCGTGACGCCGAAGGGCAAGGTGTTGAATCCAACTATCGTGTTCGACTTCGGCTTTCAGTACACGACCGTGTCCGGCACGGGGACGCTCTACTCCACCCATGCGCCGCTCGTGCCAGTGAACGGCGTTCAGAAGTTTCGGCTCTACCTGATCGCGTCGCCAGGCGCATCCTTCCCCGACCTGTCGATCGCCGCGTCTTTCTGGACCATCTCGGACGGGACGTACACCGTCGAGCAGGTCGCCGTCTAATTCGGTCTATCAAATTCGCGCACGTTGTTTTATATTGCGGACATAAACGTAAATAGGAACTAACCACTTTGGCGAAAATCGTTCAGAACTACGGGGGCGGAACAACCGACGAGTACGGGACGATGCTGGCGTTCGATCGCGCCATGTCGGGGAACATCATCCAGGGCCTGAACGTCGTCGCCAACAGCTCGCCAAACATGACCGTGGTGGTGCAACCCGGCGTCGGACTGATCCCGACAGGTACTAGCCCCAGCAACTACAACTACCGCGTTGGTATCGACACCTCAGGTGGAGAGTCGGTCACCATCGCCACCGCGGCGGCGTCTCCGCGGATCGATTACGTGGTCATGTACGTCGACAAGGGCGTCAGTGGCTCGACGTCCGGCTCCTACGTCAACAACACCAACAACGTGCTCAAGCTGGCTTCGGTCGCCGGCACGCCAGCTGGTTCGCCAAATCCACCGACAGTGAGCCAGATACAAAGCACTATCGGCTCAACGAACCCGTACGTGGTCCTGGCGCAGGTGGCCGTCGCTGCCAGCGTCACATCAATCACGAACCCGAACATCACCGACCTGCGGGTATTTTCTGCACCGGCAATGGTCAAGGCCATGACGCGACCCTCGTACGTGGACAGTGGGTGCCTCTGGTCGGCGACCTCGGGCCTGAACGCGTCGATGACTGCGGGAACGGTCTATCTGAACGTCGCTGGAACGTTCGTCCCTGTGGTGCTCTCCGCAGTGTCGTCGCAGACCTTCACTGCAAGCCAGGACACGTACGTGTACGCCAACTTGGCAGGCACGTTGGGCTACTTGCCGGTAGCGAACGGGGGTGCATTGCCGACAGTTCCTGCGAACAGCATCTGGTTGGCGAAGATCGTGACGGGCGGCAGTGCCGTCACCGGCGTTGCAGACTTGCGGCTAACTGCACCCGTTGCAGCAAACCCTTTCAAATTCGCCGTCTTCCGAAACGCTTCGTATGCGTTCCCATCGGGGACAGCCACGAAGATCCCATTCGACAGCAAAACCTTCGATACCGGATCCAACTTCGATGCGATCACGAGTTACCGATTCGTCGCGCCAGCAACTGGTTACTACCAGTTCAGCGGTGCCATTGAGATGACGGTTTTGGCGAATACGCACATGTTTGTGTCGATCTACAGGAATGGTGTCGAGTACTATCGGGGTCATGAGGGTCCGTCGACTCAGGGGTCAAATTCAAATTCTACGCGGACGGTATCACCACCGCTCATTTCCTTGAGTATTGGCGACTACGTCGAACTATATGGATTCCAGAATCAGGGAAGCAACGCTACGACTGGCACCGGACAGTTTGCGACTTACTTCGGGGGATATCTCGTTTCGACGAGCTAGGAGCTGAGAATGACGCAGCGTGAGCAAGAAAAATGGATCATAATCCACAGTCGCGAATTGCCGACAACAGCCATAGTCGAGCGATTGGCTTCATGTCTCATTTTTAGCCGGAAGACCAGGCATGGCGGATCGTGATGAGAGAGCTAAAGAGATCACACAAATCGTGTGCATCATTGCGGTGGTCGTCTTGGCCTGGGTTGATGCCCAGCCAAGCTTCGACGTGCCACAAGTGGCGTACTGGATTTTGGGTGGGATCGCGTTGGGTGTCCGTGACATCAGGAAGTTGTTAGGGGGTGGTGATGAGAGGACATAGACTCCTGGCAGTGAACACACTCGGGTACATCGCTGCGGTACCCAGGGCGATCATTGAACGGTTGCCGCAGATCGCCGTCGCTACGGTGTCACTAGCTTTGATCTGGTTCAGCGTCTCGTACGTGCTCGCCGAGGTCGACAAGAGAAACGTCGTCAACGCGCCGTCGTCAAACTTCCTGAACTACACCAGCGCCATAGTCAACAACTCACGCGAGGGTGAAGACATCACGTACACCCTTTGCCGCGACCACGATCAGAACTACCCGGTGACGGGTGTGCGCTCTGTCTTCGCCATACCGGAGGGAAAGACGGACAAGGACCGCATCTTCCTCTACAACAAAAGCATCCAGGGAGTCGTTAACGACAAGTGCCAGTCCTACCTCATCAAAGACTCCGAGCACCACTTCACGCCGGGCCGCTACCAGTTGACGCTGAACCTATCCTTCAAGGTCAAGTACGACATCGAGAAGTCGGCATACTTCAAGACCAACATCTTCACCGTTTATCCCCAACCGGTGGGAAGCAGTGACCTGCAGGGGCAGATCAAGGCGCTCACGCAGCGGGTTGAGGCGCTGGAGCGGCGACTTGGCGTCACTGTGACGGCAACGCCGGGTGCAGGACAGGCAAGTGCACCGGCGTCAGGCGAGACGGAACCTGTTCATCAGAACACGGCGACCGAACCGGTGACGAGTGCGTCACCAAGTGCCTCACCGACCACGCCAGCGCAGTCACAGGCGCAGGGTGTCCCGATCATCACGCCGCTGATAGATGGGGTCAACGGACTTCTCAAGGGGTTCGGGCTATGAGCTGGCAGCAGGTCATAGCACCAAACCCGATCATCGCGTGTATGCCCGGATGGTGCCTGACGTATGTGCAAACGGCCTTCCGCGCGCCCTGGGCTGGGTCATCAGCCACTGACGCGTGGAACCGAGCGCGCAGCAAGCATGGTGATGCCAACTTTCCCGATGGGGTGGCGGTCCCGGTGTACTTCGCAATGGCAGGTGTCGCAGACGGGCACATTGTGATTCGCGAGCCGGACGGCAGCATCTACTCGACGTCCCACCCGACGGCAAATACGCCCGTTCATCATTCGAGCCTGCAGGCGCTCTACTCGTATTACGGGGGACGGCTCACGCTGCGGGGATGGAGCGAAGATTTAAACGGTTTCTACGTAATCAGTCAGGAACCACAGAAAGGAGATGTTATGGATAGAAACGATGTTGTGGCACTGTACCGCGCGGTACTGCACAGGGAGCCTGAGAGCGACGCGGCAATCAACTCGCTGGTTGGCTTGAAGGCCGACGCGGCGCTGAATGCGGTCAGGAACTCGGGGGAGTGGCGCGGTCAAGATCAGGCGCTTAAGGCTGTACCTGCTGGAGACGATGAAGTCCTCGCGCAGTTGAATGCCTTAAAGGGCGCGATCAAGGCCGTAGCGTCCGCCGTGCAGTAAATAAGGTAATTCTTGGAGGTCATATGGATATATTTACACAAGCAACAGCATTAAGCGCGGCAGCCGTGCTGATCATCACTGAGCTGCTTAAACTCGTGCCGGTGGAGTTCACCAGCAAGTACCCCGCGTGGGTGAATGGAATCCTGTCAACCATCGCGGCGATCATCGTGGTAAAGCCCAGCTTCGACGTAGCGGACGTCGCCGGTACGGCTGGCACCGCGCTGCTCATCGCCGTGGTCGCGGCGGTATCGTATAACCAGTTCGCGAGCAAGCTGGTTAATACGACTACCGGAACCGTCGGTTAGCACCCCCTCAGCTTCGTGAGAGCCACTGTGAGCGCCGTGACTATAGATCGGCGCTCTTTGTGCATGTAGGGCTGGTTCGGCTGTCACGACGGCTCTAAACGCGTCATATGCTACTGTCGATTTGAGTCTAAGAACAAAAAGGGGCAATCATGGCGCGCAACGTACAGACCATCATCGAGTTCGTCGATGATCTCGATGGCACGGTTGTCGACGAGGGTGACATCAACACTGTGGCGTTTAGCTACAACGGCAAGTCGTATGAGATCGACCTGACAGACAAGAATGCGGCGAAGTTCGACAAAGCGATCCAGCCGTTCGTCGACGCCGCCGCCGAGGTGAAGGGTCAGCGCGGACGTGGAAGGAAGGCCGCGAGCGACGGTCGATCCAACACCGGCTCCGGGCGCAGCAAGGATCAGTTGGCGGCTATCAGGGAGTGGGCCGGGAAGAACAACTACGACGTCTCACCCAGAGGGCGGATTCGCGCTGAGATCTTGGATGCTTTTGACGCCGCACACTGAACCAGTCTGTGGTGGTCGGAGTCGAGGACGGGGTGGACGCCGTCGCACCAAACTTGCTTGTATTCAGGGCTATACATCGTCGATGTCTTTCTCGCCGGGGGTGTCGGTTACCCAGTCACGCGGCCGCTTATTCGCTGTACGGCGCTTAAGAGACTCAGTCTCGGTAAACCCGGCCGACTGCGACATCCGGTGCGCGCGCCGGACGATCTCGCCACCCATGCCGTACGTGGCTGCCGGGGGGTAGGTGGTCAGCGTGACCGGCGGCGCGATTCCACTGTTGGGCGTGGCGATGGTCGCGATGGCGTGGTAGCTCTGCAGATTCGCGAAGTCCTCTGCCGTGACCATGTTGTGGCTGGCCTCGCGGCTCAGCGTACGGCCGTCGTCGTGCTTGACCTTAAAGGCCACTTTGGTCGTCGCATTCGCCAGTACAGCTGCCTGCATGTCGCGGGTGAGCTGGTTCATCTCCTGATTGGCCAAGATCATCCCGAACTTCGCGGCGCGTGCTTTAGCCAGCATGGACTCGAAACCGATTGGAATTCGCATGATGTCGTGGAACTCATCGAGAAACAGGAAGTTGGCGCGCTCCGGGGTGAACGCTTGAACCGCCTGCCATGCACCGTTGATGAGCAGTACGGCCGCAAGTACGGCCGTCGTCGACTGGTCCATGCCTCGCATGTTGACGATCAAAATCTTGTTGTTCGCGATCAGGTCGTGCATCGAGAAGGCGGATTTGCTCTGATCGATCATGTTTGCCAGTTCCGACCGTTCGAACTGCCAATAGCGATTGAGGAGGGCCGTAAGGTTGGTCGACCTCTCACGATCGCTCATGGCTTTCCATTCAGTGAACCAGCGTGCGGTCCGGCGATCGGCGATGTTATTGACGATCTCATCGCGCCAGGCGACTTCATCTCTCCCGCGCGGATTGAGCAGCGGCTGGACATCGAGGAGGGTATAGGTCTTTCCGGTCGCGCGCCCAGCCTCCATCAGCGCCGTGATTGCGTAGTACAGCTGCTGGCGCATGTGGACACCTGATTCGTCCTTGTACACATTGTGGATCAGTTCGGTGATCGTGTCGGCGACAACCGAGGGCTTGCCGAACTCCATCGGGTTGTAACCGATGGCGCGCTCGGCGTCGGTGAAGTCCATGTAGATCACGTCTCCGAGGCGATGTCGCGGGACGTACTCGATTGCTCCTTCGGCCATATCCTTCTTCATGTCGAGGATGACCGCACCATGTCCCGCATCGACGACCGACTTGAATAGATTCAACATCCAGGTCGTCTTACCCATCGTGCTGATACCTGGCACCCAGGTGTGGCGGCAGGCCTGCTCGGCGTCATAGGCCAACGGTCGCTCCGCGCCGGCGAAGTTCGCTTCGCCGATGGGAAATCCTTGAATCGGAATCGCGCCCGACGGCGGCAGCTGTCGCACCGCGCCCGACACCAAACCTGCAACCTGGGGACCGTTGATTGGCCACCCGAGCACCCCGATCAGCTCCGACGTGTTCAGCATTGTCTTGAACATCGCGGGGGTGGTGCCCTCGTTGATTCGAGCGCTGATGGTCCGTGGTGACTTCTTGTGGGAGACGAAATACGCGTGGCTGTTGTTCTCCGACTTCAGTGCCTGTTCGATTCTGGACACGATGTCGCGAGCACGCTTGTCATCAACGGCGACCGCTCCGATACGGGCGATGGCGTTGAACGACGGCTCGACCACCTTGCTGCGTCGATCCTGGAGCTCGTCGCGACCCGCGGCAGGACTTCCGAGCAACATGCTCAACCACGAGGACTTCGAACTGCGGGTCGAACCGTCGGCTTCGGGAGCCTTAGGTTGGCGCGGGTGAGACACGACCCAGCTGAGTACGACATGCTCGCCCTCTCGCAGCGGGCCTGCAGACGCGAGCACCCGGTTCGCGTGGTCGGCGACGCTCGCCATGCGCAGCATCCTGGTGGTGTCGGTCATGTTGATCTCGACGCCGTACATCATCTCGAGCGGCTCGTCCTTGTCGTCGCGCACGGGGGTGATGACGATGTTCGGGATGGTGGCCCGCAGCTGTTGGATGAGATAGGAGTCAAGCGCGCCGACGTCCATCCCGTCTTGCGAGTCGAGCTGCTTACCCGAGAGCGGGATGCGGATGCGGTGTTCGAGCGCGAAGTTCTTCCCATGCAGCTCGAACACGATCGTTGGCCGGGACACCATCGCGCCGAGCTTGTTGTCCAGGCCGCCACCGGCGGATCGTACCCACGCCGCCACTTGCTCTTGCTTGACGTTTGGTGGAAAGACGATCCGGTAGGTCTTCCGACCCAGATCGCGACTTCGTTGACCCTGAATACCCATCGTGTACTTCAATCCTATCCAAGGAATCGCGCAGAGAAGCGCGATGGTCAATGTAGAAAGCAAGGTGTATATGAAATCTCCTTCCATATACACCAAGCTTCGCACATTCGCTAACTTTTGGGCGAATAATCAACTGTTCGTACTAACGCCGTCGGAAGAAGCCGGAGATCAACAAGAGCACCAAAATGATGATGCCGATCAGCACAATCACGCCGTACGACTGGACCAGAATGGGTCCGAAGTATGACGCAGCGATAAGCAAGGCGGCAAGCGCCCACAGCAAACCAGTTGAGTTTTTCATAAGGTTCCTCCTTTCTTGAACCGAAGTGACCTAGCAGGACATCTCACACAAGAGCTCGTCGCCTTGGGCGGGCACCACGCTCTGGGTGCTCGTGCCGCCCTGGCGATGAGGACGAAGGAGCCTTTCGGCTCGTATGAAGTTGTCGAGGAACACATACCCCCAGGTCAGACCTGATTGCTCCTTCACCGTAAACCGGCAAACCAGACAGGTCCAGCGTGTGAGAAGCATTGGGCACAAGTAGTCTGATCGCGCGAATTTTTGAGAATCCGTAACTGTGGCGATCCGTACCAAGTGTTCCCAATAATTCTCAGGTAGTTTCAAGTTGTTCTACTCGGAGGTGGTTGATGACGTCGCCTAAGACGCCGCAGGATCGAATAGTTACGGAATTGAAACAGCTGTGTGCTGGTGGTGACCTAGAGGTTGGAAACTTGGGTCTCGTAAACCCAGAGATCATCAGAAAGTGCCTCGGTGATGGTTCACTCGCCGAGACAGTCGATGTGTTGTCGAATCTGGTCGCCCAACTTGGATCAAGCAACAACGCTAACGCTGCACAGCAGGCCCTAGGAGTGCCCGTCAACGAATCAGCCGGACGAGTCCGTGAAGTGGTCGCTACGTCAACCTTCTACCGATACCGCAACAAGGGACTCGCGCAGCTTGCAGCTGTAATTCTTGACTACGGCATTAGCCATGACATCGGCTACGCTAAGGACTTGGTGTCCGAAACCGTTCACGAAGCCGAGAACGTGGTTGTCCGCAAGATCGAAGCGACCAACGCCAGCCCGGATGTTAAGAATGACATCCATGAGCTCGTCGACATGGTGTCAGAGCTAGTTGAAGACCACTTTCAGGTCATCAACGTCTTGCAAATCGTGAAGGCGAGTGGGCTGCTGCCGCACCTCAACAACAAGATCGAGGCCGCGAACGAGAATGGAACCCAGATGTTCCTGCGTGCGACCGAAATCATGAAGCGACTACGCGATTCGGTGTGAGGGGGTTACTACACCCGCCACCTGATCTCGATCAGGTCCGGATCAAACCGCCATTGCTTGTAGCCGGGGTAGGTGTAGCCGGGCACGCGTGGTCGTCGATGCACGATGATCTGATTGATCAGTTCCGCAAGGATGGTGCGTCTCCACTGCAGCGTCGCGTTGTCCCACGTCGCGGGGAAGTCAGCTTCGGTCTCCGCGTTGGCCAGCAGCGATGTCTCCCGCCCGAGCGCACGACTGATGGACTGTAACTCGGCGTCGAGCTGGGCCTTGGTCGCTTCGAACTGGTCCCGCGTCAGCAACCGATTGATGTAGTAGTCGGACGTAGCCTCCGCGATCCGCGCATCGATCGTCGCCTGACGAGTCCGCAACTCTTCGATTGTGTCCGAGGTGCCTTCGGCTTCCCGCATCGCCTGTACGAGTTCTGGCGTGCTCAGGCGGTACACCACGGCGTCGGTAACGAGGTCGAGGATGGGGTCTGACATTCGGGATACACGCCCGCACCCCCGCATTAGTCCGGTTTCACTGTCGGTGGTCCCGCAGGCGACGCAGGTTCGGTATGACCCGTCACGTTGCTGTTTGCTCTTATGACGCAGGGCTTGGCCGCACTCACCGCAGTAGAGGAAGCCTGTCAGTAGATGCTTTCGATAAACCCCTGGGTGTGACGACTTTCGACGATTGCGCTCGATGGCCACGTGCAGCTGCTGCCACTCCGTCTTAGTCAGGATGGCGGGGGACTGGGCAAGGTGGTCGACTCCCTCGTGTCGAACGATGCCGGCGTTGATGGGGCGGATGAGCACGTTGCGCACCTTCAACGCGTTCCACTCCTTGCCGTGCTGTGTGGTGACGCCGCGGCGGTTCAGGTCGACCGCGACGGACCAGTACGAGCCGCCAGCGATGACCGCCGTGGCCATCTCGCGGATCAAGGCGGCTTCGGTTTCGCGGAGGGACACACGCCGAGGCTCGAAACCGAACGGGCGCTGACCACCGAGGTACTTCCCCTCACGCGCTGCCTGGAGCTTTGCCGCCTTCTGTCGCTCCACCATGTGCTCGACCTCGTAGCGTGCTGCCGCCCCGATGATGCGCGCTTGGAATCGACCGGAGGAGGTAGCCAGGTCGAGGTGGCCGGCCTTGACCGTGTGCGTCGCGACGTGGCCCTGTTCGGAGTACGTCACATAGTCCTCAAGCTCCGTCGTTGAGCGATGCAGCCGGTCGGTGTGCCACGCGAGCACATAGTCGATTCCCCCGGTCTTGATCAGTTCGACCAGTTCCTCGTACGCAGGGCGCGGCTTCCCGGAGTAGGCGCTGAGGTCGTTGTCGACGAGTACATGATCAACGCTCACTCCGAGCCGTTCGGCAAGTTCCCGACAGTCCGCCTCCTGTCGCTCGACCCCCAACCCAGCTCCCGTCTTGTCCGACGAGATGCGGGAGTAGATTGCAGCTGAAGGCTGAATGATGTTGCGCTGGTGGGGGTGTGGACTGTCGTACATTGTCGTTACCTAACCTAATTATAGCAGGTTGGGTGTCCTTCTGTTTCATCCGACGAATGTGCCGAACTGAGTCCGAAGGTGCTCGACACGTTGCGAACACCGCTGGAGGAGGGCGAGATCCGCGTCCCGCGGCGGGATGGGACCGCCGCCTACCCTGCGCGGTTCCAGCTGATCCTGGCCGCCAATCCGTGCCCCTGCGCACCGGCCAACGACGTCGACTGCATCTGCTCGGCGACCACCCGCAGGCGCTACCTCGGTCGCCTGTCCGGCCCGCTGATGGATCGGGTCGATATCCGGGTACGCATGGATCCACCCGGTAACGCGGCGCTGATGAACCCCGTGGGGGAGTCGAGCGCGCTGGTTCGGGCACGGGTGATGGCAGCGCGCGCGGCGGCCATCGACCGCTGGTCCGACCACGGTTGGCTCACCAACTCGGAGGTGCCGGGATCGGCTCTACGGCAACGGTTCCGACTATCGCCCACGGTGACCCGTCCGATCGAGTTGTTCCTGCGCGACGGTCGCGTCACCGCGCGAGGAGCCGACCGCGCGCTGCGGTTGGCATGGACGTTGTGCGATCTACGCGGCGGTGAGTCCCCGACCGAGTCCGAGGTCGCACAGGCATTGTTGTTCCGGGATCGGGGGTACGCATGACCGACGACACCGTCCGATCGGCCTGGGCCTACCTGGCCGCCGTCGCCGAACCACCCTGTGCGGCGGTCGCGAACCTGGTCGCCGAGGTCGGTCCCGTGGAGGCCGCCGGGGCCATCCGCGATCGAACCCCGCTTCCCGGGCGTCATCGTGACGTCCGCGCTGCGACCGAGGCGCGTCATCACCTCGACTGCGCCGTCGACCACCTGCGCGTCGCCGAGGCGGTGGACGCTCGGTTGATCACCCCCGACGACGCCGAGTGGCCGGCCTGGCAACTGTTGCGCCTGTCCGTCGCCGACACCGCGACGCGAGGCGGTCCGCCGTTGGCGCTGTGGGTGCGTGGGCAGGCACCGCTCAGCGACGTGGTGGGCCGGTCGGTGGCTCTGGTCGGGTCTCGGGCCGCCTCGAGTTACGGCGAACACGTCACCGCGCGGCTGAGTTCCGATCTGGTCCTGGACGGGTGGTCGACGGTGTCCGGCGGTGCCTACGGTATCGACGGGGTGGCCCATCGGGCGACGCTCGCCTCGGGCGGGACCACGGTGGCCGTGTTGGCCTGCGGCATCGACCGTGACTACCCGGCGGGCCACGCCCGCCTGCTCTCCGAGATCGCGTCCACCGGGCTCGTGATCACCGAGTACGCGCCCGGGACCACGGCGGCCAAGCACCGGTTCCTCACCCGCAACCGTCTGGTCGCCGCCCTCTCGTCAGCGGTGATCGTGGTGGAGGCGGGTGCGCGAAGTGGCGCCGCCAACACCGCTGCGTGGGCTCGCAAACTCGACGTCCCCCTCGGCGCGGTGCCGGGGCCGGTCACCTCCGCAACGTCGCTGGGGTGTCACCGGATGATCGCCGACGGACAGGCGCACCTGGTGGTCGACGCCGGGGCGGTGTCGCGTCTGGTCGCGCCCGACGGCGGTCGGGTCGGCGACTCTGCCCTGGGTGGCCGGCCGGTCGTCACCGATCGGGTGACCGACATCCTCGACGAGACCGGACGTCGTGCCCACGACGCGATCCCGCGTCACGGCGCGGTTACCGTCACCGAGATCGCGGTGACCAGCGGTCTCACGGCCGCGGAGGTCCGGCCGGCCCTGGCGATGATGGAGGCCCACGGTCTGGTGGTCGGCGACGGCTCCACCTGGCGCCTGGCCGCCGAGCGGGATACGTCGAATTAGGGTCCCCTAAATCGAAGTGTATGGTCGAGTCGGAACTGCGAGTCGGGAGGCGACATGGCGAGAACTGCGATCACGCTGACGGTCCAGCGGAAGCAATGGCTGACCCCACACATGGTGCGGGTGTTCCTCGGCGGTCCGGGGTTCGCCCAGTTCGAGGCGACCGAGGACACCGACGCCTACGTCAAACTGATCTTCCCGGTGGCCGGCGCCGAGTATCCGGATCCGTTCGATCTGCAACGGATCCGAGCGGAACTCCCGGCGGACGCGCAGCCGACGTTGCGGACCTACACCGTCCGATCCGTGGACTCCGGCCGCGGTGAGCTCGCCATCGACTTCGTCGTCCACGGCTCCGAGGGTGTCGCGGGTCCGTGGGCGGCAGACGCCGAGGCGGGTGACGAGATCGCCTTGGTCGGCCCGGGTAGCGGATACCGACCCGACCCCGAGGCATCCTGGCACCTGCTCGCCGCCGACGAGTCCGGGTTGCCCGCGTTGGCGGCGGCGCTCGAAGGCATGCCCGACACCGCTCGGGTCAAGGCGTTCATCGAGGTCTCCGGTCCCGACGACGAGATCGAACTGACCGCGCCCAGCGGGGCTGACATCACCTGGGTACATCGGGGCGCGAGTTCCTTCGAGGTCGACGACGAGGGGGCGGGAGACAACGCGCCCCTGGTCGCCGCGGTCCGATCCTCCGAATGGCTCGACGGCGACCCGCAGGTGTTCATCCACGGGGAGGCCGCCGCGGTCATGCACAACCTGCGCAAGTACATCCGCAGGGAGCGGTCGGTGAGCGCGGCCAACGCCTCGATCTCGGGATACTGGCGCCGCGGTCGCACCGAGGAGGGCTTCCGCGAGTGGAAGAGCGACCTCCGGCGTGAGGAGGAGGCCGCCCAGCCCGCGGGGTGATCCGACCGACTCCGGTGCGTCGGCTTGCGCGGGCGGCGAACGCCGACTGTGGTGGTGGACGTGTCCTCCGGTGACGTCTTCGACGACTACGCGGCCTTTCTGCGCCTCGAACAAGGGCGCAGCGCCCACACCGTGCGCGCATACCTCGGCGACGTCCGGTCGCTGGTCAGTTTCGCGGGGGCACGGGGTGTGGGTGTCGGTGACATCGATCTCGCGGTGCTCCGGGCCTGGCTGGCCGAGACCGCACGCCGCGGTTCCGCGCGCACGACGGTCGCGCGCCGGGTGTCGTCGGTGAAGTCGTTCTGCGCCTGGGCCACGCGCGACGGCCTGCTGGGTACTGACCCGTCGACACGACTGGAGGCACCGAAGGCGCACCGCGTGCTGCCGTCGGTACTCGGCACCGATCAGGTCTCCGACGTGCTCGACTCCCTGCGCACCGACCCGTCCGACGGCACCGGTGATCCGGTGGCCCAGCGTGACCGGGTCATCGTCGAGGTGCTGTACGCCACGGGCATCCGGGTGGGGGAGTTGTGCGGGCTCGACGTCGGCGACGTCGACTTCTCCCGGTCGGTGCTGCGAGTGCTCGGCAAGGGCAACAAGGAGCGCACCGTCCCGTTCGGCGCCCCGGCCCGCGACGCGGTGCAGACCTGGCTGCGCGGCGGGCGCGGTGACCTCGCCACCGCCGCATCCGGTGACGCTCTGCTCCTGGGGGTACGGGGGCGACGGCTCGATCAGCGGGCCGCGCGGACGGTGGTGCATCGGGTGGTCGCGACCCGTCCCGACGCTCCCGACATCGGGCCGCACGGATTCCGGCACTCCGCCGCCACGCATCTGCTCGAAGGTGGTGCCGATCTGCGGGTGGTGCAGGAACTGCTCGGTCACGCGTCGCTGGCGACCACCCAGCTCTACACCCACGTCGGCGTGGAACGACTGCGGGCGGTCCACGCCCAGGCGCACCCGCGGGCGTGAGCGATCACCGCTCCAGCGGCAGCAACCGCACCCGCAACGCGCTCACCAGGCCCAGCGGGTTGAGGTACGTCGCCGCATGCCCCGCCCCCCGGCGCGCGCCCCAGTGCAGACACCCCGCGGTCGGACAGCCAGGGTGGCCGGCGAGCAACGTGCCGATCGGATCCCCACGGGCGACGGATTGACCCGCACGGACGCCGGGGTCCACCGGTTCGTAGGTGGTCAGCAGACCATCCGGGTGCAGGATCGACACCACCGGCCGTCCGGCGACGACGCCCACGTGGTGGACGGTCCCCGCTCCGGCGGCGACCACCACCGTCCCCGGCGCGGCGGCCAGATCCACGCCGCGATGGCCCGGCTGCCACCGGTGCTCACCCGGTGAGAACGGGGTCACCACCCTGGGACGCGGTTGGATCGGCCAGCCGTAGCCGCCGGTCGACGCGCTGATCGGCGTGGCCGACGCCGGTGACGGCGCGACCCACAGGCCCACGACCAGCACGGCGATCTCGAGCACGGTCACCACCGCGACCGGTCGCCACGGACGGTCGCGCGGGTGCGACCCGGCGCGGTGGACGGTCGGGGTCGTGTTCGGCGGGGTTCTCATCGATCATCGGACGCACCGGCTCCACCGGCGGATCCCGGCTCGGTGAAAATCCAGCTCACCCCGCAATTTCGTGGTTGCGAGCGGTCGGCGTAGACTCGTCAACGCATTTCACCCGCCGGGTGGAGTGACTTCGCACGTCTGCGAGCGGATCGCATCGTCATCGGTGCACCACGATCCGACCGTGTGGGCGGTCCCGGCCGGTCCGGGTTCCATCACGGTGTCAGGCGTCAGGGTCGGCGACCACACGGACGTCGACATCAACTGCACAACAAAAGGAAGTACTCATGGCTGTCGTGACCATGAAGCAGCTGCTCGACAGCGGCGCTCATTTCGGTCATCAGACCCGTCGCTGGAACCCGAAGATGAAGCGGTTCATCTTCACCGACCGCAACGGCATCTACATCATCGACCTGCAGCAGACGCTGACCTACATCGACAAGGCGTTCGAGTTCGTCAAGGAGACCGTCGCCCACGGCGGCACCATCCTGTTCGTCGGCACCAAGAAGCAGGCCCAGGAGTCCATCGCCGCGGAGGCGACCCGGGTCGGGATGCCGTACGTGAACCAGCGCTGGCTCGGTGGCATGCTCACCAACTTCTCGACCGTCCACAAGCGCCTGCAGCGCCTGAAGGAACTCGAGACCATGGAGCAGACCGGTGGGTTCGAGGGACGCACCAAGAAGGAAATCCTCATGCTCACGCGTGAGATGACCAAGCTCGACCGGACCCTCGGTGGTATCCGAGACATGTCCAAGGTGCCATCCGCAATTTGGGTTGTGGACACCAACAAGGAGCACATTGCTGTCGGTGAGGCACGCAAGCTCAACATCCCGGTCATCGCGATCCTGGACACCAACTGCGATCCCGATCAGGTCGACTACCCGATCCCGGGTAACGACGACGCGATCCGCAGCGCCGCGCTGCTGACCCATGTGGTCGCCGCAGCCGTCGCCGAGGGTGTGCAGGCCCGCGCGGGCCAGAACGCCGCCGGTGACACCAAGCCGGAGGCCGGCGGCGGTGAGCCGCTTGCCGAGTGGGAGCAAGAGCTGCTGACCGAGGCCGCGGCCCCGGCCGCCGCTGCGGAGGCCCCGGCCGCTGCCGAGGCAGCCACGGTCCCGCCGGCCAGTGGCGCGGAGGAAACCGCACCGCAGGCCTGATCACCGGGTTCGACGGTTCGCACGATCGCCTCGGACCGGCGCGTTCTGCGCTGGTCCGAGGAGCGCGTCCCGAGCTCATCCGTGCCCACCGACAACTCACCGATCCCATTCACACCTTGAATCGAGGAGGGTCGCCGACGATGGCGAACTACACCGCAGCCGATGTGAAGCGTCTCCGCGAGCTCACCGGCTCTGGAATGCTGGACTGCAAGAACGCGCTGGTCAACAGCGACGGCGACTTCGACAAGGCCGTCGAGGAACTGCGCATCAAGGGCGCCAAGGACGTGGGCAAGCGCGCCGAGCGCTCCACGGCCGAGGGTCTGGTCGCGGCCCGCGACGGTGTCATGATCGAGCTCAACTCCGAGACCGACTTCGTCGCCAAGAACGCCGAATTCCAGGAGCTGGCCGACAAGATCGTCGGCGCCGCCCTGGAGGCCAAGACGTCGGACCTCGACGCCCTGAACGCCGCCGCCCTCGACGGCGGGACCGTCGCCGACGCCGTGCAGTCGCTGAGCGCGAAGATCGGCGAGAAGCTGGAGTTGCGACGGGTGGTGTACTACGACGGCCCGGTGGCCCACTACTTGCACAAGCGCGCCTCCGACCTGCCGCCCGCGGTGGGTGTCCTGGTGCAGTACACCGGTGACGGTGCCGGGGCCGCCGAGGCCGCACACGGTGCCGCCATGCAGGTGGCCGCGCTGCGCGCCCGCTACGTCACCCGCGCCGAGGTGCCTGCCGACATCGTCGACAACGAGCGCCGCATCGCCGAGCAGACGGCCAAGGAAGAGGGCAAGCCGGAGCAGGCACTGCCGAAGATCGTCGAGGGTCGCGTCACCGGCTTCTACAAGGACGTCGTGCTCGTCGATCAGCCGTCGGTGCAGGACAACAAGAAGTCCGTCCAGAAGATCCTGGACGAGGCCGGCGTCACCGTGGCGGCCTTCAGCCGATTCGAGGTCGGTCAGGCCTGATCTGCCGTTCGTTTCTCGCGATCCCGGTACGACCCTCCAGGTCGTACCGGGATTCGCGTCTGCAGTGCATAAGATTGACCGGACCGGTCGCCCTCGGCGATCCGTGTCCCGCCGGACCGCGCCAACCGCCGATGAGGGAGATTCGATGACCGACAGTGTTGGAGCCGAGACCGGGGAGTCGACCGAAACCGCCGCGCAACCGTTTCGTCCCGGATTCGGTCGGGTGCTGCTGAAACTCGGTGGCGAGATGTTCGGTGGCGGTCAGGTGGGTCTCGATCCCGACGTCGTCTCCACCGTTGCCGACCAGATCGCCGAGGTGGTCGAATCCGGCGTGCAGGTCGCGGTGGTCATCGGCGGTGGCAACTACTTCCGCGGCGCGGAGCTGCAACAACGCGGTCTCGAACGCTCCCGGTCGGACTACATGGGCATGCTCGGCACGGTGATGAACTGCCTGGCCCTACAGGATTTCCTGGAGAAACGCGGTATCGCCACCCGGGTGCAGACCGCGATCACCATGGGTCAGGTGGCCGAGCCCTATCTCCCGCTGCGCGCCCGGCGTCATCTCGAGAAGGGTCGCGTGGTCATCTTCGGTGCCGGCATGGGGCTGCCGTACTTCTCCACCGACACCACCGCGGCCCAGCGCGCGCTGGAGATCGGCGCCGAGGTCGTGCTGATGGCGAAGGCGGTCGACGGGGTGTACTCCGACGATCCGCGGACCAATCCCGAGGCGGTGCTGTACCGCGAGATCACCCATCGCGACGTGCTCGAACAGGACCTCAAGGTGGCCGACGCCACCGCGTTCAGTCTCTGTATGGACAACAAGATGCCGATGTTGGTCTTCAACCTGCTGCAGGAGGGCAACATCGCCCGTGCGGTGGCGGGTGAGAAGATCGGGACACTGGTGTCGACCTGAACCGACCAGGGGGTCGATCAACCCAACCGGGGTTCAGGAACAGGCACAACGAGGAGACGGAGGCAGGGCCGTGATCGACGAAGCGATGTTCGACGCCGAGGAGCGTATGGAGAAGGCGGTCACGGTGGCCCGTGACGACCTCGGGTCCATCCGTACCGGCCGGGCCAACGCGGGCATGTTCAACCGGATCGCCATCGACTACTACGGCGCGATGACACCCATCACCCAGCTGTCGTCGATCAACACTCCCGAGGCGCGGTTGGTGGTGATCAAGCCCTACGAGACCTCGCAACTGGGGAACATCGAGACGGCGATCCGCAACTCCGACCTCGGTGTCAACCCCACCAACGACGGCAACATCATCCGCGTCGCGGTGCCGCAGCTCACCGAGGAACGACGTCGGGAACTGGTCAAACAGGCCAAGGCGAAGGGTGAGGACGCCAAGATCTCGATCCGGAACGTGCGCCGCAAGGCTCTCGACGAGCTCAAGCGCATCCAGCGCGACGGTGAGGCCGGCGAGGACGAGGTGACCCGTGCCGAGAAGGAACTCGACAAGACCACCGCCGGATATGTCGGCCAGATCGACGAACTCGTCAAGCACAAGGAAGAGGACCTTCTCGAGGTCTGAGTGCGGTGACCGTGGCGCCCGGCGGAGCCGGGATCGGGAAGTGTACTGAGGAGAAGAAGGCGGTAGTGGCAGCAGAGGACGAGGTGGCTCCGGCAGCGGTCGATGCCCCCGACGGGCCGGCGCCCGCGAAGTCGCGGGCCGGGCGCAACCTTCCCGCTGCGATCGCAGTCGGGGCGTCGTTGGGCATCCTGGTCATCCTGGTCGTCGTCTTCGTCCCCAAGCTCTGGTACGTGGTGGTCGCGGTCTCGTTCGCCGTCGCCACCTGGGAGGTCAGCAAGCGGCTGCGCGACGGCGGCAGGCACGTCGCACTGGTCCCACTGCTGGTCGGCGGTCAGGCCGTCATCTGGTCCGGCTGGCCGTGGGGGACCACCGGCATCCTGGTCGCGTTCGTCACCACGGTGTTGGTGATGATGATCTGGAAACTGTTGTCGCAGGGTCGCAGCGCGGCGCCGATCAACTATCTGCAGGATCTCGCCGCGTCGGTGCTGGTGCTCGCCTGGCTGCCGTTGTTGGCGGCCTTCGGCACGTTGATGGTGCTGCAACCGCACGGCTCGGCCCGGGTGCTGACCCTGATGATCGTGGTGGTCTGCTCGGACGTGGGGGGCTACGCGGCGGGCGTGTTGTTCGGCAAGCACCCGATGGTGCCCGCCATCTCGCCGAAGAAGTCGTGGGAGGGGATGGCCGGCTCACTGGTGTTCGGCACCGTCGGAGCCGTACTCATCGTCCATTATCTCGTCGACGCGGCATGGTGGGTCGGCGCCGTGCTCGGGCCGGTGCTGGTCATCTGCGGGACCCTCGGCGATCTGGTGGAGTCGCAGATCAAGCGCGACCTGAAGATCAAGGACATGGGGACGTTGCTCCCGGGACACGGCGGAATCATGGATCGGCTCGATTCGCTGCTGCCGTCGGCGTTCGTGGTCTGGGCGGTGCTGAGCGCTCTGCTCTGACCGACAGGCGTCGTGCCACCGTGGTCCGCACCGGGACGCGCGCCGCCCCCGCGCCGCGGCGGGCGACCAACAGTGCCGATGCCCCCAGCGCCAGGCCTGCGTACACCCCGACGTCGGGCCGCTGCCCGAGCATCACCCACGACAGCAGAGCCGACACCGACGGGATGACGGTGAACAACATGGACGCCGACGCCGCGCCCACCATGGTGACCGCCCGCAGGTACAACGTGGTGCACAGCGCCGACGAGAACAGCACCATCAGCGGGATCACCCATGCCGCGCGTACCGGGTCGGTCACCGACTGGGGGATGGCCAGCGCCATCACCGCGGTCGGGACCGTTGCGATCCCCAGTTGCACCGCATTCGACGCCATCGCGTCGATGTGCGAGCAGAACCGCTGCTGATAGACCCCGCCCACCGCGAGTCCCAGCAGGCCCAGCAGCGTGAGCGCCACCCCGGCGTCCAACGGGCCGACCTGGGCGAGCCGCTGCGCACACGCGGCCACCACCGCCAGTACACCGAGCCCGATGGCGACCACCGACCGTCGGGTCAGCCGCACGCCCAGCAACGGACGGGCCAGCATCGTCGTCGCCACCGGGTTCAACGCGATGACCAGCGCCGCGATCACCGACGGCACACCCATCTGCAGTCCGAGATACACCGCGCCGAATTGCACGGCCTGGGCCAGCAACCCGGCCACGCAGACGTGTGCGAGGTCGCGACCGCGGGGTAGCGCGACCCGTCGCGCGACCACGATCGCCCCGACCACCGCCGCCGACAGGGCGAAGCGGAACGTCAGCAGGAGCATCGGCGACATGGCGGTCAGTCCGAGGGCGCCGAGGGGGTACCCGAATGCCCACAAGACCACGATCGCGGCGGCCAGCCCGAGGGGGATACGCATGTTCCGATCCTCACGGCAGAAACCCCGCACGGTCCAACAATGATCACTGATCGTGATTGATCAGCTGTACTGATCGGAATAGGATGGCGCCATGAGCCCGACGTTGGACATCACCCCGCTGCGCAGTCTGGTTGCGGTGGCCACCTACGGCGGGTTCCATCGTGCCGCGGTGGCGCTCCACCTGACGCAATCCGCGGTGAGCCAACACGTCCGGCGCCTGGAGTCCGAGACCGGCGCCGCGTTGGTGGAGAGGGTCGGCCGCGTCAGCCGGTTCACCGACGCCGGCGACGTGCTGCTCGGTGAGGCGCGCATCATTCTCGCCGCCCACGACCGTGCGGTGGAGCGGATGCAGGTGCCCGTCCCGCGCACCATCACGGTGGCCACCACCGAGCACGCGGCCGACCGCGTGGTTCCGGCCCTGGCGGCCTTGTTACGCGCGCGACTGCCCGAGGAGACGGTGCGGTTCCGGCTGGACCGTTCGGATCGGGTGGCCGCCGCGCACGCCAACGGCGACGCCGACGTCGCGATCTACCTCGACGGTGTCGACGACCGGCCACCACCCGACGAACGGGCCGGCGCCGACGCGGTGCGGATCCCGGTGGTCTGGCTGGGCGCCACCGACTTCACGCTCGACGACGAGCCGTTACCGGTGGCGCTGTTCGACGCCCCCTGTGCGCTGCGGGAGCCCATCGTCGACGTCCTGCGCCAGGCGGACCGTGACCACCAGGTGGTCTGCGAGACACCCGATCTCGCCGGACTGCAATCGGTGGTGCGCGCAGGGGTCGCGGTCACCATGCTGCCCGTCGTCGACGGCGTTCCGGAGGGGCTCCGGATGATTGGCGCCCTGCCCGTGCCGCCGCCGTTCGTCCTCCGGGTGAAGGTGGCAGAGCGGCTTCCCGCCGACACCCGCGAGGCGGTGCTCGCCGCGGTCGCCGACATCGCCGAACAATCATCGACTGGACGGCGGGCCCGGGTCAGAGCTGTTTCTTGACCGCGCGACGAAGCTGGAAGATCCGGGCCGTACCGATGATCCCGGCGATCAGGGCGCCGGCGATGGCGGCGATCAACAGGCTCACGCCCAGCGGCAGCGTCACATCCCAGAAGAAGAGGTGGATTGGCGTCTTGTCGAGGTTCTGCACGATGAACACGAGCAGCAGGATGACGATGACCGCCACCACGAACAGGCCCGTCCAGACGGCTCGGGTCCGGGTGTGTCTGACCTCGGCAAGGGGTGAGGTCTGCTTGTGCTGATCCTCGGGGCGTGGGGTGACGGGGGCCGATTCGGCCGGTTCGAACTCGTGCTGCGCGCCCCGATCATGACTGGTCATGAACTCATGATCGCGCGTGCGGCGCCGTGAGAACAGTCGACAGGCGGGATCGAGCGGGTTCTGTGACCGTGGTCGCGGTGCGATTGCGACCGAGGATTGGATTTGCGTCCCGAAGTGCGAGAACGTGGACCCATGCCCGGTCCCGCAATCCCGCTGGTGTTCGACGCGCCCAAACGCGGTAAGCCGCCGACCCATCTGGCCGATCTCGACGCCGCAGGCCGGGTGGACGCGGTGCAGCGCCTGGGGCTGCCGAAGTTCCGGGCCGATCAACTCGCCCGGCAGTACTACGGCAGGTTGAACGCGGACCCGCACCAGATGACCGAATTACCCGTCGGGTTGCGCGGCGCGGTCGCCGACCAGCTGTTCCCGCCGCTGATGACGGTGGTGCGCACCATCTCCTGCGATGACGGCGCGACGCGCAAGACGCTGTGGAAGCTGCATGACGGCACATTGTTGGAGTCGGTGCTGATGCGGTACGGCACCGGTACCCGAACGACCACCGACCTGGCGGCCGAGACCGACGAGGAACAGGACGGACTCGGCGCGGTTCGGCAACGCAACACCCTGTGCGTGTCCAGTCAGGCGGGCTGCGGGATGGCCTGCCCGTTCTGCGCGACCGGGCAGGGCGGCCTGGACCGCAACCTGTCCACCGCCGAGATCGTCGACCAGGTACGCGCCGCGGCCGCGGCCCTCCGCGACGGTGACCTCGGAGAACCGGGCCGACTGTCGAATGTGGTGTTCATGGGCATGGGCGAGCCGCTGGCCAACTACCGGCGGGTGATCGACGCGGTTCGCAAGATCACCGCACCGGCACCGGAGGGGTTCGGCATCTCGCAGCGATCGGTGACCGTGTCGACGGTGGGTCTGGCCCCGGCGATCCGCAGACTCGCCGACGAGGGCATGTCGGTGACGCTGGCGGTGTCGCTGCACTGTCCCGACGACGAACTGCGCGACACCCTGGTCCCGGTCAACAACCGGTGGTCTGTGCGCGAGGTGCTCGACGCCGCGCGGTATTACGCCGACATCACCGGTCGGCGGGTGTCCATCGAGTACGCGCTGATCCGCGACGTGAACGACCAACCGTGGCGGGCGGAGCTGCTCGGTACGACACTGCGCAAGGCGTTGGGCAACCTGGTGCACGTGAACCTGATCCCGCTCAACCCCACCCCCGGGTCGGAATGGGATGCCAGCCCGAAACCCGTCGAACGCGAATTCGTGCGTCGCGTGCAGGCGCAGGGTGTCGCGTGCACGGTGCGCGACACCCGAGGTCAGGAGATCGCCGCGGCCTGCGGCCAACTCGCCGCCGAGGAACGCTGAGGCGATCGGACCGCCGCGTTCAGTTCTTCCAGCTGCCGTTCTTCCACTTGCCGCGATGGGTGATCCAGTCGCGCAGCAGGATGAGACCGAGGACCACCGCGAAGCCGATGAGGTAGAGGTCCTCGACGTGACCCTTCTGGTTGCCGATGATCATGAACAACAAAGCGGCCAGCGAGACCACGGCGGCGATCCGCATGGTCTTCCTGCCCTCGCCGTGCCAGCCGAACCGGGCCGACGGAGCGTCGGTGGGCTCGTGACGCCACTCGACGGCCTGCCCGTGGGATGCGTGTTCGACCTCGTTGCTTGCCACGTCGGTACTCCCTGATCGTTGGGCTGATCCGCCACCCGGCCGCTCGGGCGGGTTCGCGGTGGTGCGTATGCGATGAGCATATCGCCGACCGGCCGGCAGTCTGCGACCGGCAGATGCCGATGAGAGGATGGACGGCGTGTCGATGTCGCGCTACCGCAACGAGGCCTACCCCCGGGACCTGATCGGTTACGGTCCGCGGCCCCCGCACCCGCACTGGCCGGGTGGGGCCAACATCGCGCTGCAGTTCGTCCTCAACTACGAGGAGGGCGCGGAGAACAACGTCCTCGAGGGGGATCGGGGTAGCGAGACCTTTCTCTCCGAGATGGTCGGTGCACAGTCGTTCCCGAACCGGCACATGAGCATGGAGTCGCTCTACGAGTACGGATCGAGGGCCGGGTTGTGGCGGGTACTCGGCGTCTTCGGCCGTCGCCGACTGCCGTTGACGATCTTCGCGGTGGCCCAGGCGATGGCCCGCAACCCCGAGGCGGTGGCGGCCTTCGTCGAACGCGGAGACGAGATCGCCGCACACGGTCTGCGCTGGTTGAACTATCAGCTGATCAACCCGGTGATCGAGCGGGCTCACATGGCCGAGGCCGTCGACATCCTCACCGAACTGGCCGGCGTCGCACCCCTCGGTTGGTACACCGGACGCGATTCCCCGAACACCCGGCGGCTGGTGGTCGAGCACGGTGGGTTCGTCTACGACTCCGACAGCTACGCCGACGACCTGCCCTACTGGGTGCGGGTCCCCGCGGGGGGCGGTCAACCCGCCGACCCGGCCGACGCGACCGTCGAGCACCTGGTGGTGCCGTACACCCTGGACACCAACGACATGCGCTTCGCGTCACCGGGCGGCTTCCCGTCGGGGGAGCAGTTCTTCGCGCATCTGCGCGACGCCTTCGACACCCTCTACACCGAGGGTGAACGCGGTGCGCCGAAGATGCTCTCGGTCGGTCTGCACTGCCGGATCGTCGGGCGTCCGGCACGCATCGCGGCCCTCGAACGCTTTCTCGACCACGTGCAATCGCATGACAAGGTCTGGATCACCCGGCGCATCGACATCGCCCGACACTGGCAGCAGACACACCCGCCCGACGCGGGGAACGTCTGGTCACCCGGGCGTGACGCCTCCGACCACCCGCCGGGCAGTATGAAGCGGTGAGCACCCGCGTCCTGATCCTCGGCAGCACCGGTTCGATCGGAACCCAGGCGTTGGAGGTGATCGCCGCCCACCCCGATCGGTTCACGGTGGTCGGTCTCGGCGCGGGCGGCGCCCAGGCGGACCTGTTGGTACGGCAGGCCGCGGCGCACGGGATACCCGCCGCGTCGATCGGCGTCGCCGACGCGACGGCCGCCGGGGTGGTCGCCGATGCGCTCGACGGCGGGCCGGTCCTCAGCGGCCCCGACGCGATGACCGCGCTCGTGGAGACCGTCGACGCCGACGTCGTCCTCAACGCGGTGGTGGGGTCGCTGGGACTCGCGCCGACGTTGGCGACCCTGCGGTCGGGCGCCCGACTGGCGCTGGCCAACAAGGAGTCGCTGGTCGCAGGTGGCGAGCTTGTCCTCGCCGCCGCGGCGCCCGGACAGATCGTGCCGGTCGACTCCGAACACTCGGCGATCGCGCAATGCCTGCGCGGTGGCTCGGCCGCCGAGGTCGATCGTCTGGTGCTCACCGCCTCTGGGGGACCGTTCCGCGGTTTCACCGCCGCACAACTGGAGTCGGTGACCCCGGAGCAGGCCGGCAGGCACCCCACCTGGTCGATGGGACCGGTGATCACCCTCAACTCGGCCACCCTGGTCAACAAGGCACTCGAGGTGATCGAGGCGCATCTGCTCTTCGGCGTCGACTACGACCACATCGACGTCACCGTGCACCCGCAGTCGATCGTGCACTCGATGGTCACCTTCGTCGACGGGGCGACCATCGCCAAGGCGTCGCCACCGTCGATGAAGTTGCCCATCGCGCTGGCACTGGGCTGGCCCGACAGGGTGCCCGGAGCGTCGTCCGCGTGCGACTTCCGCGCGGCCTCGACGTGGACCTTCGAACCCGTCGACGACGCGGTCTTCCCGGCCATCGAACTCGCCAGGGACGCCGGCACCCGGGGCGGCTGCCTCACCGCGGTGTACAACGCCGCCAACGAGGCCGCCGCGGAGGCCTTCTTCGCCCGGAGGATCACCTTTCCGCGGATCACCGGGATCATCGCCGAGGTACTCGCCGCCGCAGACCAGTGGTCCGGCTCGCCCGGTACCGTGGAGGAGGTGTTCGCCGCCGACGCGTGGGCGCGAACACGCGCGCGTGCGCTGGTGGCGCGGGTCGGGGTCTGAACAGCCGGGTGAGAGAGGTCTGAGGCAACCGTGGTCTTCGTGGTGGGCGTGGTGCTGTTCGCGCTCGGGTTGCTGGCGTCGATCGCCTGGCACGAGTGCGGACACATGTGGGCCGCCCAGCGCACCGGGATGTGGGTACGCCGCTACTTCGTCGGATTCGGCCCCAAGGTCTGGTCCGTCCGTAGGGGTGAGACCGAATACGGCCTGAAGCTGATCCCGCTCGGCGGATTCTGCGACATCGCGGGGATGACCACCTACGACGAGGTGCCGCCGGCCAAGGCGTCCCGCGCGATGTACCGGCAGAAGGCGTGGAAACGGCTGTTCGTGATGGTCGCCGGCCCGGTGCAGAACTTCATTCTCGGATTCGCGCTCATCTGGGTGCTGGCCGTGGCCTGGGGATTGCCCGATCTCAACCAGCCGCCGACTCCCGCGACAGTCGACAAGACGCAGTGCGTGTCGGCGACCGTCGGCGCAGACGGTCGGATGGGTCCCTGTAGCGGCGCCGGTCCGGCCGCCACCGCCGGTCTACGACCGGGGGACGAGATCGTCGCCGCCGACGGCACCCCGGTGAGCAAGGCGGCCGACCTCACCCCGATCATCAAGAAGAGCACGGGGCCGGTGACGCTCACCGTCCGCCACGACGGTACGACGCGCACCGTGACCATCACCCCGCAGCCGGTCACCGTCACCACCGACGACAACGGCACCAGCACCACCGAGACCGTGAGGATGATCGGGATCGCCTACCCGGAGCCGCCGGGCCCGACGCAGTACAACCCGCTCACCGCGATCCCCGGTGCCGTGGTGTTCACCGGTGACCTGTTGCACAAGACCTGGGACTCGTTGCT
This sequence comes from Williamsia sterculiae, assembly GCF_900156495.1. GTDB lineage: Bacteria > Actinomycetota > Actinomycetes > Mycobacteriales > Mycobacteriaceae > Williamsia_B > Williamsia_B sterculiae. The sequence continues at coordinate 20,259 of NZ_FTNT01000008.1, read as the reverse complement.
CTCGCTGCCGTCCAAGGTGTCGGATCTGTGGACCGCGGTGACCGGCGGCCCCCGCGCCCAGGACACCCCGGTCAGTGTCTACGGCGCATCCGTCATCGGCGGGGAGGCCGCCGACACCAGCAACTGGCCGATGTTCATCTTCTTGTTGGCCAGCATCAACTTCTTCCTCGGTCTCTTCAACCTCGTGCCGCTATTACCCTTGGATGGTGGGCACATGGCCCTGATCGGGTACGAGAAGGGACGCGACGCGGTGCGCCGGTGGCGAGGCCGTGCGGCGGGCGGACCGGTGGACTACATGAAGCTGATGCCTGCCACCTACGTGGTGTTGGCGGTCATGGGTACGTACATGGCCCTCACCCTGACCGCCGACATCGTCAACCCGATCAAACTGTTCTGAGAACGCCGAACGAAAGAGATGTGACCAGTGAGCACAGCAGTCGGGCTGGGAATGCCTGCCGGACCGGCACCCGTGTTGGCACCGCGACGCACGACCCGCCAGATCCGCGTGGGCTCGGTCGGGGTGGGTAGCGATCACCCCATCTCCGTGCAGTCGATGACCACAACCAAGACCCACGACATCAACGCCACGTTGCAGCAGATCGCCGAGCTCACGGCCTCCGGCTGTGACATCGTCCGGGTGGCCTGCCCGCGCCAGGAGGACGCCGACGCGCTACCCGCGATCGCCAGGAAGAGTCAGATCCCGGTCATCGCCGACATCCACTTCCAGCCGCGCTACATCTTCGCGGCCATCGACGCCGGGTGCGCCGCGGTCCGGGTCAATCCCGGCAACATCAAGGAGTTCGACGGCCGGGTCAAAGAGGTCGCCCAGGCGGCGGGCGCGGCGGGCATCCCCATCCGGATCGGCGTCAACGCCGGGTCGCTCGACCCCCGGCTGCTGCAGAAGTACGGCAAGGCCACCCCCGAGGCGCTCGTCGAGTCGGCGCTGTGGGAGGCCGGACTGTTCGAGGAACACGGGTTCGGCGACATCAAGATCTCGGTCAAGCACAACGACCCGGTGGTCATGGTCGAGGCCTACCGCCAGCTCGCCGCCCAGTGTGACTACCCCCTGCACCTCGGTGTCACCGAGGCCGGACCCGCTTTCCAGGGCACCATCAAGTCCGCGGTGGCCTTCGGGTCGTTGCTCGCCGACGGCATCGGCGACACCATCCGGGTGTCGCTGTCGGCCCCTCCGGCCGAGGAGGTCAAGGTCGGCAGTCAGATCCTGCAGTCGCTGAACCTCCGCCCCCGGAAGCTGGAGATCGTCTCCTGCCCGTCGTGTGGACGTGCGCAGGTGGACGTGTACAAACTCGCCGACGAGGTGACCGCGGGGCTCGAGGGTATGGAGGTCCCGCTGCGGGTTGCCGTGATGGGTTGCGTGGTCAACGGGCCCGGTGAGGCCCGTGAAGCCGACCTCGGTGTCGCCTCGGGGAACGGTCGTGGGCAGATCTTCGTCAAGGGTGAGGTCATCAAGACGGTCCCCGAAGCGCAGATCGTGGAGACACTGATCGAAGAAGCGCTGCGCATCGCGGAGGAATCGGGGGACACTGAGGGGGAGACCACCCCCGGTTCGCCCGTCGTCACCGTCGGGTAGTCCGACAAGCCGACAGGACCGACGCGAGGGAGCGCCACCGTGCTGAAGTTGCTGGGCGACCGCCCCCTCGGGGCACGCGACAGCGAAGCCGTGGCGCGGGCGCTCGACCTCGACCCCGTCGCCATGTGCATGGTGGCCGCGCGCTTCGAGGAACACGGACTGACCCCGCGTCTGCTCGGCGGTGAGATGTGGAGCAACGGTGACCCGGCCGCGGCGCTCTGCTTCTCCGGCGCCAATCTCATCCCGATGCTCGGCGGTCCGCGTGACATCGACGCCTTCGTCGAACGTGCGGTCCGGGCGGCTCGGATCTGTTCGTCGATCGTCGGCCGGTCGGATCTGGTGTTGCCGTTCTGGGAGCAGGCGAGCGACCACTGGGGCCCGGCCCGCGAGATCCGCGATCACCAACCGTTGCTGGCCATGTCGGGTGACCCCGCGTGCGCTCCCGACGAACGGGTCCGGCGGGTGGGCCTCGACGACCTCGACGCCTACCTGCCCGCGGCCATCGACATGTTCGTCAACGAGGTGGGCGTGGACCCCTGCGGCACCGACGGTGGACGGTCCTACCGACGCCGGATCACCTCCCTCATCGCCGCCGGGCGCGCCTACGCCCGGTTCGACCGCGGTGAGGTGGTCTTCAAGGCCGAGGTCGGGTCGATGTCGCGTCGAGTCGGTCAGATCCAGGGCGTCTGGGTGGCCCCGCACCGCCGCGGCGAGGGGCTCGGTGCGGCAGGTACCGCTGCTGTGGTCCGTTCGGTGGTCGCACGGGGGCGCATCGCGAGCCTGTACGTGAACGGGTTCAACGACCCGGCCCGCGGCGCCTACCGACGCGTCGGGTTCGCGGAGGTCGGGACCTTCGCCACCATCCTCGTCGACTGAGTCGCCGAGCCCTGTCGCGGATCCCACCGGATCCGGCGAAACCACTGCGTGGCAAACCGATCAGCACCGTGCGCGCTCGTAGACTCTGCAGTCGATGACCGTGCCACACCGACCTTCCCGACGGACGCTGCTGCGGTCGGCGATCACCGTCGTGTCGGTGGCCGTGCTGACGGTCACGGTGGTCTCCTGCTCCGAACCCGACGACGGGCCGCGGGCCGCCGCGGGAGCGTTTCTCGCCGACGTCGGCGCCCGACACACCGACCGCGCATCCGCCGACACCGACGACCCGACGTCGGCCCGCACCGCGCTCGACATGGTCTGGAACGGTCTCCAGGCGACCGCCATGACCGCGGACACCACCGCCTCGAAGATCACCGGCGACACCGCGTCGGTCACCGCCACCTACCACTGGACGCTGCCGTCGAAACAGGTCTGGACCTACCAGGCGACGCTGGCCATGGCGCGTACCGACAGCGGGTGGAAGGTGCGCTGGAGCAACGCCGACATCCATCCGGGACTCGGCTCCGGTCAGCAGATCGCCGCCCAGACCCTCGATGCGCCGATGGCGACGGTGAACGAGACCGACGGCACCGAGATCCTGCGGCAGGGTGAGGTGGTCGCGGTGCGGTTCGACGCGTCCGTGGCGGCGCAACGCGGATCCGTCGGCGACGCCGCGACCACGCTCGCCGAGCTGCTCACCCGGTACGACCCGACGCTGTCGGCGCAGAAGATCGCCGAGGAGTCCACCGCTCAACAGGGCCCGCACGTGGTCGCCACCCTGCAGTCGGGCGACTACGACAAGATCAGCGACCAGCTCGCGGCGGTCGCCGGTGTCGACGCCCGGCGCCAGGGCGACCTGCTGCCCACCGACCCGACCTTCGCCCCCGAGGTCGTCGGACAGGTGAAGAGTGTGGTGGCCGGCGAGCTCGGCGGGACCCCCGGTTGGCGGGTCGTCACGCTCGGGGTCAACGGGCAGGTCTCCGACGTGCTGGCGCAGACCGACCCGCGGCCTGCCCCCGCGGTGACCGTCGGACTGTCCCGACAGGTGCAGAACGCCGCGCAACGCGCCGTGGACGTGCAGAAGAAGCTGCAGACGATGATGGTCGTCATCCAGCCGTCCACCGGCCGATTGTTGGCCATCGCGCAGAACGAAGCCGCCACCAAGGCGGGACCGCTGGCCACGATGGGTCTGTACCCGCCCGGCTCGACGTTCAAGATGGTCACCTCGGCGGCGGCGTTCAACGCCAAGATGGTCACCCCGCAGACCACGGTCGGGTGTCCCGGTGAGGTCACCATCGGACAGCGCAGCGTGCCCAACTACGACGGGTTCGCGCTCGGTGACGTGCCGCTGCAGACGGCCTTCGCGCGGTCCTGCAACACCACCTTCGCGAAACTGGCCAGCGAGATGGGTCCGTCCGATCTGGCCCACGCGGCCACCGCCATGGGAGTGGGGCCGGGGTACGCCATCCCGGGGATGCCCGCCCAGTCCGGCAGCGTCCCCATCGCACCCGAATTGGTGTCGCGCACCGAGGACGGTTTCGGCCAGGGCAAGGTGGTCGCGACGCCGCTCGGGATGGCACTGGTCGCGGCAACCGTGCAGCACGGCACCACCCCGGTGCCGCAGCTGATCCTGAACCGACGCACCGAGGTCACCGGACCGCGCGCCGCCCTCGCCCCGGGAGTGCTGGACCAACTGCGGCCGATGATGCGGCAGGTGGTTGTCGACGGCACCGCCGACCGGATCTCCGATCAGGGCGAGGTGTACGGCAAGACCGGTGAGGCCGAGGTGCCCGGCGGATCGCATGCCTGGTTCGCCGGGTACCGCGGTGACATCGCCTTCGCCACCCTGATCGTGCTGGGTGGCAGCTCCGACTACGCGGTCGGGGTCACCCGCGACTTCTTCGCCGGGCTGCCCGAGGGCTACGGCCAGTGACGCTGCGGTAGCCGGACGCATCGGTGTCACCTGCGGCACCCGTGCCCGGTCTCACCCACCGGCAGCTGACCTATCCTGGTCGGCATGTCCGTACGTGCAGCCCTCCAGCCCGGTGAGGTGTCGCCCACCCTGCCGGTCCCGGTGACCATCCCGCGCCCCGAATACGCCTGGAAATCCCGGGTCAACGAGGGCCACGAGCCGTGGGTACAGACGCCGGAGACCATCGAGAAGATGCGCGTCGCGGGCAAGATCGCGGCCAATGCCCTCGCCGAGGCCGGTAAGGCCGTCGCCCCCGGCGTCACCACCGACGAGCTCGACCGGATCGCGCACCAGTACATGATCGATCACGGTGCGTATCCGTCCACGTTGGGTTACAAGGGTTTTCCCAAGTCGTGCTGCACCTCGCTGAACGAGATCATCTGCCACGGCATCCCCGACTCCACCGTGGTCGCCGACGGCGACATCGTCAACATCGACGTCACCGCCTACATCGATGGTGTACACGGCGATACCAACGCCACCTTCCTGGCCGGCGACGTCAGCCAGGAGCACGCCGACCTCGTCGAGCGCACCCACACCGCCACCATGCGGGCGATCAAGGCGGTGCGCGCGGGCCGCGAGCTCAACGTGGTCGGCCGGGTCATCGAGTCCTACGCCCATCGCTTCGGCTACAACGTGGTGCGCGACTTCACCGGTCACGGGATCGGGGAGACCTTCCACAACGGTCTGGTGGTACTGCACTACGACCAGCCGAACGTCGACACGGTGCTGGAACCGGGCATGGTGTTCACCATCGAGCCGATGATCAACCTGGGGTCGTTGGCCTACCAGATCTGGGACGACGGGTGGACGGTCGCCACCCAGGACAAGCAATGGACGGCGCAGTTCGAGCACACCCTGGTGGTCACCGAGGACGGCGCGGAGATCCTCACGCTCCCCGACGAATGACACGGGCATACCGGTGAGTTCCGGGGGAGCGGTGCTCATCGGCGGCACCACCTCCGACGCGGGCAAGAGCCTGGTGGTGGCCGGATTGTGCCGTTTGCTGGCCCGACGTGGGGTGCGGGTGGCGCCGTTCAAGGCGCAGAACATGTCCAACAACTCCGTGGTCACCCTCGACGGCGGGGAGATCGGCCGCGCGCAGGCTGCCCAGGCATTGGCCTGCGGGTTGGAACCGTCGGTGCGCTTCAACCCGGTGTTGCTCAAACCGGGCTCGGATCGTCGATCGCAGGTGGTGGTGCGCGGTGTCGCCGACGGGACCATCGGCGCCGCCGACTACCACCGCCGGCGTGCGGCGTTGGCGCAGGTGGTCGCCGACGACCTGACCGCGTTGCGTGCGGACTTCGACGTCGTGGTCTGCGAGGGCGCCGGGTCGGTCGCCGAGATCAATCTGCGCGACTCCGACATCGCGAACATGGGTCTGGCCGCGTCCGCCGACATCCCCGTGCTGGTGGTGGCCGACATCGACCGCGGCGGCGTACTCGCCCACCTGCTGGGCACCGTCGCGGCCCTCGAGCCCGACGACCAACGCCGCATCGCCGGGTTCCTGGTCAACAAGTTCCGCGGGGACCCCGCGCTGCTCACCCCCGGGCTCGACGAACTCGCGCGACGAACCGGACGGCCCACCCTCGGCGTGCTGCCGTACCTGTCCGACCTGTGGCTCGACGCCGAGGATTCGTTGTCCGTGCCGGTCGGGTCGACGGTGGGACCGGGTGGTGAGGCCCACGGTGAGGAGCGCTTGTCGGTGGCCGCGATCCGCTTGCCGCGGTTGTCGAACTCGACCGACCTGGAGGCATTGGCGTGCGAACCCGGTGTCGACGTGCGCTGGGTGGACGACATCGCCGCCCTGCACACCGCCGATCTGGTGGTGGTGCCGGGGACAAAGGCCACCATGTCCGACCTGGGGTGGTTGCGGGCGCGCGGTCTCGCCCGCGCGCTCGGCGACCGGGTGGCGGCGGGCAGACCGGTGCTGGGCATCTGCGGCGGCTACCAGATGCTGGGCCGTCGCATCGATGACGACATCGAGTCGGTGGCAGGCACGGTGCCGGGACTGGGGTTGCTCGATCTCGACATCCGTTTCGCCGCGGACAAGACGGTCCGCCAGGCCACCGGACGCGTCGGCGACCGGCCGGTGCGCGGGTACGAGATCCATCACGGCACCGTCGTCCGGAATGGTGATCCGGGCTGGCTCATCGACGACGACCGGGGGTCGGAGGGCAGCAGTCGCGGCCCGGTGTGGGGGACCCACTGGCACGGACTGCTGTCCAACGACGCGCTACGGCGTGACTGGTTGACGGAGGTCGCGGCCGCCGCCGGTCGTCATGGGTTCCGGGTGGCCGCCGACACCGACCACGGCGCCGCCCGACTCCGACAACTCGACACCCTGGCCGACCTGATCGAACAGCACGCCGACACCGACGCTATCGGCGAACTCATCACCCGCGGGACCCCCGCCGGATTGCCCACACTGCGGGTCGATCGACGGGGGTGACACAGGTCGATCTGGTGACCGATCTCGGTGACCGTATTGATGACCACAGCGTGAGATCCAGGTCGAGTCTCCACGGATGGACGCCGTGTTCGACAAGACGCGGGAGTTGCAGGACGAACAGAGTCGACCACGCCTCCTGCGGATGGACATCGACAGAGCGCAACATTCCGCCACTCAACCCCACCGGCTCGAACACGGTGGCGCCGGATCAGAACCGGGCGTGGGACTATGAACCGGATTCCGCAACGGCGGGGGTGCCCGCGGCGGGATCGTCCCGGCTCCCGAGGTGACCCGACAAGGAGGGTGCCCGACGATGACCGCAGCCGACGATGCTCGCCCGACGTATCCGACCGACCGTCGCGGCACACCGATCTACCCGCGGGACACCTACAGCCCGTGGTGGCGGCGGGGATGCGCCAGCATCATCGACAACGCCTTGACACTGATCATCTACGTGCCCGTCTGGATCGGCCATGCCCTGCATGTTGGGCAACCCTGGTCGACAGCGATGTACAGCATCCTGTTGGTCGCAGATGTTGCGTTCTGGGTGTGGAACAGTCTCATCCGGCAAGGCCGTAGCGGATCGTCACTGGGCAAACAATGGTGCGACATCCAGATCGTCGACACCGACACAGGCCAACCCATCGGCGCGATCGGCTGCCTCTACCGCACCCTGGTGCACTTCGTCGACAACATCGCCCTCGGATTGGGCTGGTTGTGGCCCCTATGGGGCAGACGCCGTCGAACATTCGCCGACATGATCGCCCGCACCATCGCCGTCCCCGCTCACGACACAACCGTTGTCGCCGCGTATCGCTGATGAGAGTGGTGGAAAAATTTCATCCCGGTGGCGGGGATCGCCAAAGGTCGACGTTGGTCAGGGTTTTCGCATCCGCGTGTCGGGGGGTGTGATGGGTCTGGGTACCGAGAACTCATCGGTATCGACGCCGTTCTGCAGTCCGACCAGCGAATGAGTGGCGCCTGTTGTTCGGCTCTGATCGCGGCGATGCGAGCCCCGGTGCCGGACGCTCCGGGAGCGGCCGGCACGCAAGCCGTCGGTGCCGGTCGCGGCGTCCACGCCATCTCGGGTTAGCGCGCTTCGCTGTGCGGCTCCCACGTAGGCTGACCGTGTGGACGAGCACGTGCAGAAGGTGACGGTCGACGACCTCGAGTTCGACGTCCGCGTCAGCGGACCCGAACGTGCCCCCACTGTGCTCCTGCTCCACGGATTCCCCACCACCGGCGCGTGTTTCGACGAGGTGGTGCCCCGACTGCACGACTCGGGCCTGCGCACCGTCGTCCCGGATCAACGCGGGTACAGCCCCGGTGCACGACCGACGGCGGTGGAGGCCTACCGGATCGACCTGCTCGTCTCCGACGCCGTCGGGATCCTCGACGCGGTGGGCGCCGGATATGCGCACGTGGTCGGCCACGACTGGGGCGGGCTCGTCGCCTGGCACCTCGCCGCGCGACACAGTGACCGGGTCACCGGGTTGGTGGCCGCCAGCACCGGGCACCCGTCGGCCTTCGCCTCGGTGGCGGGCGACCCCGACCAACGCAAGCGTTCGGCCTACATCCCCAAGCTGATCGCCCCGGAGGCCGAGGACACCCTCCTCGCCGACGACGCCGCGCGGCTCCGCGCGCTGGTACCCGACGACTCGGTGCTGCCGCTGACCGACCGCCCCGCGCTCACGGGAGCGCTCAACTGGTACCGGGCCAACCTGACCGCCGATCGGATCAAGACCGCGATGAGCTGCCCGCCGGTCGAGGTACCCACCACCATGATCTGGAGCGAGAACGACACCGCGCTCGGCCGGGACCAGGCCGAACGGAGCGGCCGGTTCGTGTTCTCCGATTTTCGCTTCTGTGCGCTGCCGGGGGTCGACCACTGGATACCGCAGCGCGCCCCGCAAGCACTGGCCAGCGAGATCGCGCTGCGCAGCGCCACCTTCTGAGGCCGGTCTCAGACCTCAGGCTTGGGGAGGTCCAACCCCAGCAGCGCGTTCTCCAGCACCTCGGGCATCGCCGGGTGGATCCAGTACTGGCCGCGCGCCATCTCCTCGGCGGGCAACCCGAACGTCATCGCCTGGATGGCGGGCTGTATCACCGTCGGTGCCTGCGGCCCGATGACGTGCACACCCACCAGACGGCCGGAGCGACGGTCGGCGATCACCTTGCACAGACCGGTGGTGTCCTCCATCGCCCAGCCGTAGGCCACGTCGCCGTAGTCCTGCACCTTGACGGTGATGTCCAATCCGGCGTCGTGAGCCGCAGACTCGGTCAGTCCCACGCTGGCGATCTGCGGGTGCGTGAACACCGCCGACGGCACCGGGCGGTCACCGAAGGCGACGAGGTCGTCGGCATCCCAGCCACGCAACACATTGGCGCCGACCACCCGGGCCTCGTAGTTGGCCACGTGTTTGAGCTGGTGGTCGGAACTGACGTCGCCCAGGGCCCACACATTGGACGACGGCACCCGCCCGTACCCGTCGACCGGCACCCGGCCCCGGTCGTCGAGTTCGACGCCGATGGTCGACAGGTCGAGTGTGTCGGCGTTGGAGATCCGACCCGCGGCCACCAGGAGGGCGTCGCCGGTGACCTCGGTGCCGTCGGCCAGGCTCACCGCGATCACCCCCTCGTCGCGCTGGGAGACCTGGGTGACCTGCGCGTCCAGATGCACGTCGAACCGGTCGCGGGCGATCTCGGTGAACCTGTCGGAGATTGTCTCGTCCTGAGTGCGCAACAGTCGCCCGCTGCGTCCGATGATGGACACCTCGCTGCCCAACGACCCGAAGACGTGCGCGAACTCGGCGGCGATGTACCCGCCGCCGACGATGATCAGGTGTTCGGGGAGTTCGGCGAGACGCATCACATCGTCGTTGGTGTGGAATGGCACCCCGCTGCGGGCGATGACGTCGGGGATGACCGGCCGCGACCCGGCGGCGATCACCACCTGTTTGGCGGTGATCTCGTCCCCGGACTCCGTCCGCAGCCGGTGATACCCATCGTCTGTGGACCCCACGAACCGCACCTCGCTGCGGTACAGGGTGACGTTGGGACTGCGGTGGGCGCGATAGTCCTCGCCGCCCGCGGTGATCGGGTCGATACGTCCGAACACCCGGTTCACGATGTCGCGCCACCGCACCTTGTTCACCGACGCGTCGATACCGTAACGCTCGGATTCGCGGATGGTCTCGGCCACCTCGGCCGCGTAGACGAACATCTTGGTCGGGATGCATCCGACGTTCAGGCAGGTGCCACCGAAGACACCCTTCTCGAACATCGCCACCCGCAGGTCGGCGTACCGGTCGTCGATGAAGGTGTTACCGCTGCCGGTGCCGATCACGGCGACGTCGACGACGGTGTCGTCGGAGGTGGGACCGGAGCCCGTCATGCGCTCGCCCCCTCGCTGTCGACGACCCCGACCGACCGGGTGGTGGCCGACAGCCACCGGTCGAGTTCGCGGTAGGCCGCCTCCCGCGGCTCGGTCAGCGAGAGGAACACGTCGTGGCGGGCGCCCGGGATCGGGACCACGGTCACCCGCTTGCCGACGCAGCCGCTCCACCGGGCGATCTGCGCCACGTCGAGGACGGCGTCGGCCCGGTCCACCTCCGGACGGTAGCTCCCCGTGAACAGGGTGGCGTCCGAGCGCAGGACCAGCGACGGCACCCCCACGTCGAGCCCGCGGTGCAGTCGGGCGTGGCCGTGCCGAACCGCGCTGAGGAACCCGAATGTCACCGGGAAACCCGTCAGCGGCTTGAACGCAAGGTCGTAGTCCCACTCGCCGTGTACCGACCGGTGGATGCTCTCCCCATAGGCCTGCGACAACTCCTTGGGTACGACGCGTGTGCCGTCGACCTTGCCGACCGCGTTCACCAACACCGTGCCCACGCTGCGCAGATAGGCCTCGCCCTGCAGGTCGAACCACGGGCTGTTCAGCGCCAGCCCGCTGATACGGGCATGGCGTTCGGCGTCGGTGCGCCGCAGCCGGTCGAGCCAGAGCGCGGTGATCAACCCGCCCGTGGAGTGCGCGGCCACCAGTACCGGTCCACCGGTCTCGGCGATCACCCGGTCCAGCGCGGCCCCGAGTTCGGTGTCGTAGGCCTCGAGATCGGTGATGTAGTGCGGGGTCTGACCCTCGCGCAGCGACCGTCCGCATTTGCGCAGGTCCAGCGCGTAGAACGTGAACCCGCGGTCGTCGAAGAACTCGGCGAGCGGGCGTTGGAAGAAGTAGTCGGTGAACCCGTGCACGTAGAGCACCGCGGGCCCCGGTGGGGGCTCCGCACCGGTCGGGGTGTGCCGCACCAGGGTCGCGACGATGTCGCCCTCGTCGTCGGGATCGCGGCCCAGGTCGATGGTCAGGGATCGGTAGTCCGGACCGAGGATGTCGGGTTGCCAGCCGGTGCCTGCGGCCGGCCCTGCCGGGGGCTCGGTGCCCTCGACCACCTCGTCGAGGGCGGGTGCGGTCACGTCGGCAACCGGACCTGCCTGGTCAGCGGGCTGTTCGTCACCGGTCGGGTGTGAAGTGGGGGACACCCGGACAACTCTACTGAGCGGGCGGTGACCGTCGACCACGATCCTCGCGGTGCGTTTGCCCACACGGGCTTCATCGGTCGCCCGGCGATGAGGAACAATGGGTGAACCGCTGACAACGACGGTCGACGGATCTGGGTGAGGAGTGATCTGGTGGTGGCTGGGACGAACGGCACGGGCACGAACAGCACGGTGTCGAACAAGACGGGGCCGACATCGGGTGTCATCAAGTCCGATGTGGTTCTCATCGGCGCGGGCATCATGAGCGCCACCCTGGGGTCTCTCATCCGGCAGTTGCAGCCGGACTGGACCATCACCATGTTCGAGCGACTCGACGCCGCGGCCGCGGAGAGCAGCGACCCGTGGAACAACGCGGGAACCGGACACTCGGCGCTCTGCGAACTGAACTACACCCCGCAGGCCGCCGACGGCTCGGTCGACATCGCCAAGGCCGTCACCATCAACGAGCAGTTCCAGGTGTCGCGCCAGTTCTGGTCACACGCGCTGGAACACGGCGTACTCAGCTCGGCCAGCGAGTTCATCAACCCCATCCCGCACGTCAGCTTCTGCCACGGAGCCGACGGCGTGGAGTACCTGCGCAAGCGGCAGGCGGCGCTCGCGGCGAACCCGTTGTTCGCCGGGATGGAGTTCATCGACGACGACGACGAGTTCGCCCGCAGGCTGCCGTTGATGGCGGCAGGACGCAACTATGCCGACCCGGTCGCCCTCAACTGGTATGACGGCGGCACCGACGTCGACTTCGGTGCTCTCACCCAGGAGTTGCTCAACTACGTCGGCAAGAGCAGCGACATCTATTTCGGTCACGCGGTCACCGGGTTGTCCAAGCAGTCCGACGGCAGCTGGGTGCTCAAGGTGGTCAACCTGCGCACCCACGAGAAGCTCACCGTGCACGCCGCCTTCGTCTTCGTCGGCGCAGGGGGCGGTGCGCTGCACCTGTTGCAGAAATCGGGCATCGAGGAGATCAAGGGGTCCGGCGGGTTCCCCGTCAGCGGCGCGTTCTTCCGATGCACCAATCCCGACCTCGTCAACGAACACCACGCCAAGGTCTACGGCCGCGCCGCGGTCGGAGCCCCACCGATGTCGGTGCCGCACCTCGACACCCGCGTCATCAACCACAAACCAGGTCTGCTGTTCGGTCCGTACGCCGGCTGGTCGCCCAAGTTCCTCAAGTCGGGTAAGTGGAGCGATCTGATCACCTCGGTGAAGCCGGGGAACGTGGTGCCGATGATGTCCATCGCCCCCAAGGAGTTCGGACTGCTCAAGTACCTGATCTCCGAGCTGGCCGCGAACGAGCACGACCGGGTCACCACGCTCTCGGAGTTCGTGCCGCTCGCCGACGGTACGGACTGGGAGCTCATCACCGCGGGTCAGCGCGTGCAGATCATCAAGAAGGACGGCAGGGGTGGCAGTCTGCAGTTCGGCACCGAGGTGGTCAACGCGGCCGATGGCACCATCTCCGGTCTGCTGGGGGCCTCACCCGGTGCCTCCACCGCGGTTCCCGCGATGATCGACGTGCTGAAGAAGTGCTTCCCCAAGCACTTCGAGTCGTGGCGGCCGGCGTTGACCGAGATGATCCCGTCGTTCGGACAGAAGCTGTCGGACAACCCGCGGTTGTTCGGTGAGATCTGGTCGCATACGTCGAAGGTGCTGGAGCTCGGCGGCACTCCCGCCGACCAGCCCGTGGATCACAGCGCGCACGTGGCGTCGCCCACCACGGTGTGATAGTCACAAGGTCATGACCGCCACCGCAACGCTGCACCGCAGCTGGGCCCGCGACCTGGACACCACCACGCTCTACGACATCCTGCAGCTGCGGGTCGACGTGTTCGTGGTCGAACAGGCCTGCCCCTACGCCGAACTCGACGGCAAGGACCTGCTGGGGGACACCCGGCACCTGTGGTTGGAGCACGACGGGCGGGTCATCTGCACCTTGCGACTGCTCGAAGAACACCAGCAGGGCAAGACATTCCGCATCGGGCGGCTGTGCACCGAGCGGTCCGAACGCGGCCAGGGTCACACCACCAGGCTGTTGCAGACCGCTCTGGCCGAGGTCGGTTCGGATCCCTGTCTCATCGACGCCCAGACGTATCTGGTGGACATGTACGCCAAACACGGGTTCGCGCCGGAGGGGCCGGAGTACGTGCTCGACGGCATCCCGCATGTGCCGATGCGCCGTGGCGGCGGCAAGCCCTGGCAGTCGTGACGACGACGGACCACCCGAATCCCGCCGGTCATCCGGAAAGCTCCGCCCCGGTACGGTTCCCGTTCAGCGCCCTGGTCGGTCAGGATGCGCTCAAGCGTGCATTGGTGCTCAGTGCCGTCGATCCCGCCATCGGTGGTGTGCTCATCCGCGGCGAGAAGGGCACCGCGAAGTCCACCGCGGTCCGTGGTCTGGGGCGGCTGCTGGCCGGCGCAACCGCCGCAGCGCGCCCTGGCGCGTCGACGGTGGTGGAACTCCCCATCGGGGCCACCGAGGACCGGGTGGTCGGGTCCATTGATCTCGAAAGTGCGCTGCACGAGGGGCGGGCGACGTTCTCCCCGGGGCTGCTGGCCCAGGCCGACGGCGGGATCCTCTACATCGACGAGGTCAACCTGCTCGCCGACCACCTCGTCGACGTGTTGCTCGACGCCGCGGCCTCCGGCCACGTGGTGGTCGAGCGCGACGGGGTGTCGGCCTCGTATCCGTCGCGGTTCGTGCTGGTGGGCACGATGAATGCCGAAGAGGGCGAGCTGCGTCCGCAGTTGCTCGATCGGTTCGGCCTGGCGGTCGACGTGTCCGCCCCCGACGACGTGGACACCCGCGTGGAGGTGGTCACGCGGCGGCTGGCCTTCGACGCCGACCCGGTTGCCTTCGACAACGCTTATGCCGCACAAGACGATTCGGTGTCCGCGGCAATCGTCGCCGCGCGCGAGTCGCTACCCGCGGTGCAGCTCGGCATCACCGAGCTCCGCCGGATCGCGGCGATCTGCGCCGATCTCGGGGTCGACGGCATGCGCGGCGACATCGTGGTCGCCCGCGCCGCCCGCGCTCACGCCGCCTGGCGTGGGGCGACCGCGGTCACCTCCGACGACGTCCGTGCCGCGGTGGAACTGGCTCTGCCGCATCGTCGTCGCCGCGACCCGTTCGACGCACCCGGGTTGTCGGACGACGAGGTCGACGACCTGATGGAGTCCGCATCCACACAGGTCGACGAGCCCGCCCGGGCGGACCCACCCGGGGACGCCGCGGCCGCACCCGACCCGGTCGACCCCGATGACGATCCGAACGGACCGGGCGGTGGTGCGCCCGCGCCCGGTCCGCAGGCCCCGCCACCGGCCGGTCCGACGACCGCGCAACAGAGCCCGGACACCAGCTCCGACGACGACCGCGCGCCCGCGCCGTCCGGTGCGTTGCGCATCCCCGACCAACAGGGTCGCCTCGGCGGCGGGGTGGGTCGGGCGCTGCGCGCCCGCGGACTGGGGGAGGGTGACCCGGGTAGGCGCTCACCGGCTCGCACCCGTCGCGGGCGGGCCATCCGCGGGGTGGTCGACGGGGGGACCGGCGTCCATCTGCCCGCCACGGTGTTGGCCGCGGTGGAACGCACCGCGGGGGTACCGCGTCCCGACGGCCGGGTGCGGATCGCCCCCGGCGACCTGCGGTCGGCGCAACGAGTGGGCCGGGAGGGAAACCTGGTGGTCTTCGCGGTGGACCTGTCGGGGTCGATGGCCGCGCGACGCCGACTCGACGCCGTCACCGCGGCCTGCGTGGACCTGCTGCGCGACTCCTACCAACGCCGTGACCGCGTCGCGGTGGTGGTGTTCCGTGGTGACGCGGCCGAGGTGGCCGTGCCACCGACCGGGTCGGTGGACGTCGCGGTGCGCCGACTGACCGGGTTGCGCACCGGTGGTCGTACCCCGTTGGCCGAGGGACTGCTCGCCGCCGACGACGTCATCCGCCGGGCCGCGGTCGGCGACCCGCACCGACGGCCGATCCTGGTGGTGCTCACCGACGGCCGGGCCACCGCGGGTACCGACCCGCGCGGCCGGGCCGACACCGCGGCCGACCGGCTCCGCGAACGCGGGGCCACGGTGGCCGTGGTGGACTGCGAAGAGGGTTTCGTCCGCCTCGGACTGGCCGGGGCGCTGGCCGCGCGACTGCGCGCCACCGTGTTACGTCTGGACGACCTCACCGGCACCACCTCGCGTTCCTCGCGGATCGCGGCATAGGGTCGCGCCATGCCCCGTGGAGTTCCCGCGGTCATCCCCGACGACGGGCTGACCACCCGCCAACGTCGCAACGCGCCCGTGTTGGCGGTGCACACCGGCGACGGCAAGGGCAAGTCCACGGCCGCCTTCGGGATGGCCGTCCGGGCCTGGAACTCCGGGCTGTCCATCGGTGTCTTCCAATTCGTGAAAAGCGCCAAGTGGCGGGTCGGCGAGGAGACGGTGCTCACCCGACTCGGCAGGTTGCACGAAGAGACCGGCGAGGGTGCGCCGGTGGAGTGGCACAAGATGGGGCAGGGCTGGTCGTGGATCCGCCACGACGCCGACGTCACCGATCACGCCGAACAGGCCGCGGCCGGGTGGCGGGAGATCCGTCGCCGACTGGCGAACGAGGTCCACGACTTCTACGTGCTCGACGAGTTCACCTACCCACTGAAGTGGGGATGGGTGGACACCGGCGAGGTGATCGAGACGTTGACGACGCGCCCGGGCCGTCAACACGTCATCATCACCGGTCGCGACGCGTCGCCGGAACTGATGGACGTCGCCGACCTGGTCACCGAGATGCACAAGGTGAAACACCCGATGGATGCGGGCCGTAAGGGGCAGAAGGGGATCGAGTGGTGACGGCCGCACCCGCCGTGGTCATCGCCGCCCCCGCGTCGGGTAGCGGTAAGACCACGGTGGCCACCGGTCTGATGGGTGCGCTGGGCCGGGCCGGTCACCGGGTCGCGCCGTTCAAGATCGGCCCGGACTACATCGACCCCGGATATCACACGCTGGCCGCGGGCCGTCTCGGTCGCAACCTCGACCCGGTGCTCGTCGGGGAGGAGCTCATCGGCCCGCTGTACGCCGCGGGAACCGCCGACGCCGACCTCGCGGTCGTCGAGGGGGTGATGGGACTCTTCGACGGTCGCATCGACGAACACGGTGCCATGTCCGCCGCCGAGGGATCGACCGCACGGGTCGCCGCCCTGCTCGGTGCACCGGTCATCCTCGTCGTCGACGCCGCCGGACACAGTCAGTCGATGGCCGCGCTGCTGCACGGCTTCGTCTCCTTCGACGCGGCCGTCGCCATCGGGGGTGTCATCTTCAACCGGGTCGGTTCGGCCCGCCACGAGTTCGTGCTGCGGCAGGCCGCGCAACGGGTGGGACTGCCCGTGTTCGGGGTGATCCGCCGCGACATCGCGCTGGCCGTCCCCTCCCGACACCTCGGCCTGATCCCGGCCGCCGAACGTCGACCCGCGGCACAGAACGCCGTCACCGCGATGACCGACCTCATCGCCGACGGACTGGACCTGCCCGGCATCGTCGCGACCGCACGCACCTCGGTCGCCGCGGCGCCCTGGTCCGCGACCGACGCCGTCGCCCATCACATCGCGCGCACGCCGGAGGCCGCCCGACCGGTGGTCGCGGTGGCCGGTGGTGCGGCGTTCACGTTCGGTTACGCCGAACAGGTGGAACTGCTCACCGCCGCGGGCGCCGACGTGGTCGCCTTCGACCCGCTCACCGACCGCCTGCCCGCAGGCGCCTGCGCGGCCGTCATCGGCGGTGGCTTCCCCGAGGAGTACGCCGAACAGCTCGCCGCGAACGAACCGCTGCGCGCCGACCTGCGTGCGCTCGCCCACACCGGCCGCCCGATCTACGGCGAATGCGCGGGACTGCTCTATCTCGCGCACGAACTCGACGGCCACCCGATGGCCGGGGTGCTGCCGGTGCGCGGGATGTTCGGCGATCACCTGACGCTCGGTTACCGCGACGCCGTCGCGGTGACCGACTCCTGCTTCTTCCGGGCGGGCACCCGGGTCACCGGCCACGAGTTCCACCGCAGTGTGGTGCTGCGGGACCCGGCGGAGACCGCCGACGACGCCTGGGGATGGCGTGCGGGCGCCCGAATGGTCACCGACGGGGTGATTCGCGGGTCGGTGCTCGGGTCGTATCTGCACCTGCACCCGGCCGCGCATCCGGGACTCATCGCCGGATTGGTGCGGGCGGGTCGCGGCGCGACCGCCGACATCCGCGACTGAACGTCGGGCGGTCCGCGACGGGTGACGCTGCCGTCGGGCGCGTCGCTGCCGCTCGGTACCGTTCACGACATGCCCGAACCGACCCCGACGACCCCTGGTGGCCCGGATCCCGACGGTCACCACACCGGTGAGCAGTACATGGTGGGGCTCGACCTGCACGGTCGGCGGGTGGTGATCATCGGCGGTGGCTCGGTGGTGCAACGACGGCTGAGCACGCTGGCCTCCAGCGGCGCCGACATCCACGTCATAGCGGTAGATCCCACCCCGACGGTCGAATCGTTCCCCGGCATCACCGTGCAACGGCGGGCCTACCGTCCCGGTGACCTCGCCGAGGCCTGGTATGCGCTGGCCTGCACCGACGATCCCGAGGTCAACGCACAGGTGGTCGCCGAGGCCGACTCCCGCCGCATCTTCTGCGTCCGGGCCGACGACGCCCGATTCGGCAGCGCCGCAACCCCGGCGTCCGTCCGGCACGACGGGGTCACCGTCGGGGTGCTCGCCTCCGGTGACCACCGGCTCTCGGCCGCGATCCGCAGGGAGATCAGCAGACAACTTCTCGACGGCAGCCTGGAGTCGTCGGTGGAGACCACTCACCCTCCCGGGGTCGCGCTGGTCGGTGGCGGTCCGGGCGATCCCGAACTCATCACGGTGCGCGGTCGGCGGTTGTTGGCCGCCGCCGACGTGGTGGTCGCCGACCGGCTGGGCCCGGCGGCACTGCTGTCGGAACTGAGCCCCACCGTCGAGATCATCGACGCCGCCAAGGTGCCCTACGGGCGGGCGATGAAGCAGGAGGCGATCAACCAGGTCCTCATCGACCGGGCCCGCGCGGGTAAGTTCGTGGTCCGGCTCAAGGGTGGCGACCCGTACGTCTACGGCCGCGGATTCGAGGAGCTCGCCGCCTGTGTGGACGCGGGGGTGCAGGTGACGGTGGTTCCGGGTATCACCAGCCCGATCTCCGCACCTGCCGCCGCAGGTATCCCGGTGACCCATCGCGGCGTCACCCACGAGGTGGTCATCGTCTCCGGACACCTGCCGCCCGGTCACCCGGATTCGCTCGTCGACTGGGATGCCCTCGGCAAGCTGCGCGGCACCGTGGTGCTGATGATGGCGGTGGAGCGGCTCGACGCCTTCGCCGCGGCGCTGATCGCCGCGGGCCGTGACCCGCAGACGCCGGTGGCGCTGATCGAGAACGCGTCGCTGCCCACCCAGCGGCGTATCCGGGCCGTCCTCGGTGACGCCGCCCGTGTCGGACGCGAGCGCGGGCTCACCCCGCCGGCGATCGTCGTGATCGGCGCCGTCGCGGCCTTCGACGCCGCGACCGGTTCCACCGGCTGACCGGACGTCGGCCGCTCATCGGTGCGCCACGGGATTGTGACGCCGCCACCGCTGAGCGGTACCGTCGACATCCATGTCCGCCACCGAACATCCGCCGGTCACCACCGGGCTGACCCGCGTCTTCGGCGCGCCCATCTTCGTCCTCGGCGGGATGCAGCTGCTCGTGGTGCTCGACGGGACGGTCGTGGCGCTGGCGCTGCCGCGCATCCGGCACGCGCTCACCCTCAACGAGTCCGGTGGCAACTGGATCATCACCGCCTACGTACTCGCCTTCGGTGGGTTGATGCTGCTCGGCGGTCGCCTCGGTGACACCTTCGGACGCAAACGGATGTTCGTCGGTGGTGTCGCGGCCTTCACCGCGACCTCCCTGCTGTGCGGCCTGGCGTGGGACCCCTACAGCCTGATCGTCGGTCGCGCGATGCAGGGCGCGGCCGCCGCGATCGCCGCACCGACGGCGATGGCCCTGGTGGCGACCACGTATGCGCCGGGGAAGGCGCGGAGTCAGGCGTTCGCCATCTACGCCGCGATGACCGGTATCGGCTCGGTGGCCGGTCTCATCGCCGGTGGCGTGCTCACCGAGGTCAGCTGGCGACTGGTGTTCCTCATCAACGTGCCGATCGGCGCGCTGGTCGCCGTCGGCGGTGTCATCTGGTTGTTCGAGTCGCAGGGCGCGCGACTGTCCCTCGACGTGAAGGGTGCGGTACTCGCGACCGCGGCCTGCACGCTGTTCGTGCTGGCGGTGAACGAGGGGCCGTCGGTGGGATGGAGCAGTCTTCAGGTGGTCGCGGCGTTCGCGTTGGCGCTGGTCGCGGCGGTCACCTTCGTATGGGTGGAGCGGCGGGCGCACAACCCCATCCTGCCGCTGCGCCTGTTCAGCAACAGCAGTCGCGTCGCGGCCCTGCTGGCCATCCTGCTGGCCGGCGCGATCATCATGTGTATGGCGGTGTTCATCTCGCTCTACCTCCAGGGCGTACTGAAATACTCACCGATCCAGAGCGGACTCTCGGTGGTGCCGTTCGCCTTCGGCCTGGGCGTGGCCGCCGGGGTCGCCTCCAAGTTGGCGTTGAGGATCCAACCGCGCTGGCTGGTGGTGGCCGGTGGGGCGGTGATCCTCGCAGGATGCCTGTACGCCGCGAGTGTGGCCACGTCGTCGCCGAGCTACTTCCCGCAGATCGGACTGACCGTCGTCGTCATCGGCGCCGGAGTCGGCCTGGCCGTGATCCCACTGACCCTGTCGGTGGTCGCCGGC
>NZ_FTNT01000003.1 GCF_900156495.1 Williamsia sterculiae | reverse complement strand
TGTCCACGGTGGTGACCGAGTTGGGCAAGGCGTTGAACGGTCAGGGGGAGAATCTTCGGAAGTTGTTGGATTCGTTGAGTGATTTGTCGAAGGCCGGGTTGGACAGTTTGCCGCAGACGGTGTCGTTGATCCAGAACAGTGATGTGGTGTTGGGGACTCAGGCGGATCAGTCCGATGAGATCCTGAGTTGGTCGAAGAACATCGACCTGGTGACGGCGCAGTTGCAGAGCAGTGATCCTGATATTCGGCGTTTGTTGACCACGGGGACGATGACGGCGACGCAGTTGTCGGCGTTGTTGCAGCGTTCGGGTGGGGATCTGACCACGGCGATCCGCAACGCGGCCTCCGACGTCCGGGAAATCGCCCCGACGTTCCGCGGTGTGTCTCCTGCGCTGTCCATTCTGTCGGCGATCTCGGCGGGTGGATACTCGGCGGCCCCGGGTGACAGCAACATCCACTTCGGTCTGGTGTTGGAGACCAACAACCCGCCGTCGTGTACCTACGGTTACGAGAGCACGCAGGCGATCATCGACAACGAGAAGAAGAAGAACCCCAACTTCGACATCAACTACGATGACTTCCCGTTCAACACCAACGCCAATTGCAACGTGGCGCAGGGCAATCCGACGGATGTCCGCGGAGCTCACAACGTTCCGTTTGTCGACCCTCGGGTCACGCAACCGTGGGACAACACGCCGAAGAAGGATCCGGACAAACTCGACCTGAACCCGATCGCGACCCAGCTCGCAGCACTGCTGGGAGTGCGACCCATCCCATGAACACGCAGCAGACCCAGGTCGGCTCCAGCCGACACCGACTCCCCTGCTGAAATGTCGTCAGGATGGGTCCACTCCTCGGGCAAGCGCCCGCGTCGCCGTGGGGGCGAGGGCGAGTGCATCGTGTTTCTGTATGCGGTTCACCCTGTCTCATCATGTGTCCACGCCATCGCAGAGCACGGTGCAACGCACATCCACCTCGACCCATGTGTCTGGGCCCAAGCAATCGCGTGAGGCTTTCAGACTGCGGTGAACACGCCGATGCCGGGTAGGGATGGTTGCCCGGCATCGGGTTTGTAGTCCGATCCGGTGATGCGCACGGTGATGAGGATCGGCCCCCGCCCGACGGTCGCGGTAGCGGTCAGCGGTGCGGGGGTTGCGAAATCGCAGGGTTTGACCGTCACCCCACCGCGCTTGCCGGTGCCGAGGTTGGTGTACCCGATCGTGATCTGCGCGGACCCGGCCGAGGTTGCGCACGTCTCCGGGCTGGCGGGGGTGGCGAACGTGACGGTGCCGGGTGTGGCGGTGGGTGCGGCGGTGACGTTCGCGAAGTAGGGTCCCGGGATCACCAGGCCGCTGAACGTCAGGCCGGTGGCCGGGATCTGGTAGACGGTGATCGGTGCCGCGGTGGCTTGAGCTGCCGGCCCGGCTGCGATGGCGGCTGCGCTCAGCGCTGCGGCACCTGCTCCGACAACTTCGATTCGACGGCGACGGGTAGCGGACATACGTGTCACTCTCCTCTGAAAGTCCAGAATATGCGCGTGATCGCGCGTTCTCGGAATGAGGCGACCCAACCCGATCTGCGCGCGGGTTCGTGACCCTCGGGCTATGGGTAGATGCGGGCTACATTGTTGAACGGGTTGCTGTCACCGTTGGACGTCGTCACGTAGACGCGGATGCCGAAAAAGACCATAGCGCAATCGATGTACGAAGCGGACTTGGTTTGTCCGGGTGCGATGTCACCCAGGCCTTGCGTCGCCCCGAACGGGATCTCGTGCACGACGACGTCGCGGGCCGTGGCCCCACCTAGGTTGGTGACGACCGCTTGGCAACCAAATGGCAGCAGGTTCTTCGACACCGACACATCCGGCAGGGAGACAGCGCCGGCCGAACCGCTCCCGACGACCACCCCACCTGTCGTCACCGCGGCAGCGACCGCGGCCATACCGATTCTCTTGGCCATAGTTGTGGTGACGAGCACGACGACCTCCATAGGTTGACTTACATACGTTTGATGTGTCGTCGGTCACCTGTGGTGTGTTACACCCGTGGCACAAACCGCTTCACTCGGATACGCGGTGCTGATGACCGCGGAGCGTCGCCGACGGTCTGGGCTGAAGCACTCAGCAATCGAGATATGTGCCCGAGGGCCAGTGGACTGTGACGACCTCACCTGCCACGAGGCGATGCCACCGTTCGGCGAACGTGTCGAACCGGTCAAAGATGCGCCGTCGCAAGTCGGTATCAATGTCATCCAGCCTGTCCCGGGTCAGCCAGTCGGGCAGGGTGGCTCGCCGGCCGCGATCCTGTTCCCAGGCGGGGACGCATGCAGAGGCGAGCCGCTCCGATATCGACATGTCTGCGCGTTGCTGGGGCGTCGGATGACTCCGGCGGCGCGCGGCCTTGCGCTGTTGGCGCGGATCGACCGGACGAAACAGGTTGTTCTGCCCGGACGCTATCCGTCCGAACACCGCTCCGGACAACCCGGCCTCGATCTCCACGAGCATGTGCGCCACGTCGTGAGGCATCCATTCATCGAACCCAGGGCCGTACCCCGGAGCCAGAATTGGGCCCACGTCCCGACGCACGCGAATGATGTAGTGCCGGCTGGCTTTGACGAAATCAACCTCCACATCTTGCATCATCGCCCCAGTAGCCAGGCCCCACAACCGAAAATCTTGTCCTGGTGATGCCTATGATCGCGACCGTCGTCTGGCGTACGGGCTGCGGTTCGACCCGGACTCTTCCACCATCCCGATCGGGCTCAGGCGCGACACCAAACAAGTCGACGACTCTCCAACCCATGGACCCGCTGTATGCACCTTGTTGACACCAGCGATGACCGTTCGGTAACTTACCGATCGGTTACCAGCTATACGGAGGGTGTCGATGGGTGTTGCGTCGTCGATGTGGGAACACATCCAGAATCCGGTGCTCTATGCCTTACCGGTGTTTTTCGTGTTCATCGCCGTTGAGGCGGTGATGTACGCAATCGAGACCCAGCGCGAGGCCAAGGACGCCGCCGGAGCTGACGCCACTTCGAGTTGGGCTTCGCGAATCAGATATTCGGCCATCGATACCCGCACCAGCCTGACCATGGGTCTGGGTGCACTGGGTTTCATGCTGCTGTTCAAGACGTTGACACTGATGCTGTTCGTGCTGGTGTCGGTCTATCTCGCGCCATGGCATATTCCCACCAACACGTGGTGGAGTTGGGTCTTGCTGTTCGTCGTCGTCGATGTTTCCTGGTATTGCAATCATCGGTTCTCCCATCGGGTACGGATCGGGTGGGCGGCGCACCAGGCGCATCACTCCAGCGAGTACTTCAACTTCGGTACCGCGTTGCGACAGAAGTGGAACCCCTGGTCGGAAGCTGTCTTCTGGCTACCGTTGCCGGCGATGGGTTTCGAACCCTGGACGATCTACGTGTCGTTCGGCGCGAACCTCGTCTATCAGTTCTTTTCCCATACCGAAACTGTCGGTGCGCTTCCTCGCCCGATCGAGTTCTTGTTCAACACCCCATCTCATCACCGGGTTCATCACGGTAGTGATCCTGAGTACCTGGACAAGAACTACGGCGGCATACTCATCATCTGGGACCGGATGTTCGGTACGTTCCAGAAGGAAATGCACACCCCGACCTACGGATTGACAACACCGGTTGACACCTACAACGTACTCGCGCTGCAATACCGCGAGTACGGCAACATCATCGCCGACCTCCGTCGATCCACCTGCTGGCGTGACCGCTTCGGTTATGTGTTCGCGCCGCCGGGTTGGACACCCTCGGCGGCGACCCGACCGCCATCCGCGGGTGACGAGCATTCCGCCGTCGTCTCAGCGCAGGGGCAATGATCGCCGCGGCGGCTGCGTCGTAGGGTTTATGCAATATCGGGCCATGCCCGAGTCAACTCGATGAACAGTGACGAGCGATCTAGGAGACCGTGCGGTGAGTAAGAAGGCAGGCTCGGCGGTTACCCGCCGATCACCACGCGTGGAGCGGGCGCAGCGCGAGGTGCTCATCCTCGACGCGGCGGTGGATGTGTTCGGTCGGTACGGGTATGCCGGGGCGTCGTTGTCGACGATCGCGCACACCGCCGAGGTCTCGAAGACACTGGTGCTTCAGCATTTCGGCAGCAAGGAACAACTGTATGTCGCGTGTGTGGAACGCGCCGGACGAAACCTCGCCGACCGGATCGAGGACGTCTTGAATCGTGACCAGACAGCGATCGAGACCGCCGCGCAAACTCTGGAGACCATGTTCGCAGGTCTACAGGATCGCCCGCATGACTGGAGCGTGCTCACCGACCGCACCACCGAGCGTGGCAGCGTCGCACGCGACAGCGCCAAACAGTACCGCGACCACATCACCGGTCAAGCCGCGCGTGGAGTCGCTGCGTTGACCCCGGCGCACGTCGAGTTCGACACCGATGACCTGGCACTGCTCACCGAGATCTGGACCCACACCGTGACCGCCGTTGTGCAGTGGTGGATCCGACACCCGCGCCACTCTGCGGAGTCCATGGCACAACGCTGCCGGCATATCTTGACATCGTTGACCCAATTACGCTGAGCCACAGCGAGAGCGGCGACCATGAGTTCGCCGGAGCAGACGACATGAGAATGCAGAGGACGACATACGTGAACAAGATCAGCGCAGGACTGGAGGACCTGGTCGGCAAGAGCATCGGGACGGCGATGCAGCGACGAACTCTGTTGCCTCAATGGATGTCCGATGCGGTCGCCGGCAAGGGTCGCGACGTCGCCGGACTGACCATAGTGGTGACCGGTGCTTCAGCCGGAATCGGACGGGAGTCAGTTCGCCAACTGACGTCCCGCGGGGCGAACGTCATCGCTGTGGCCAGGACCGAGCACAGGTTGCAAGATCTGGCTGCCGAGACAGGATGTGACTATCGGGTGTGTGATCTGTCCGACGAGGAGTCCACCAATGGGCTTCTCGCCGCGCTACGTGGTGAACCGATCGATGTCCTCGTCAACAATGCGGGTCACTCGATACGTCGAACCATCGTGGACTCCACCGACCGGCTTCACGACTATCAGCGCACCATACGACTGAATTACTTGGCTCCTGTGCAACTGTCTCTCGGACTGCTTGACGGGATGATTGAGCGCGAGTCGGGCCACGTCGTCAACGTCTGTACGTGGGGCATCATGGCCAACACCTTCCCCCGGTTCTCGGCGTACGCCGCATCGAAGAGTGCGCTGGCCATCTTCGGCCGAAGCCTGAACGCAGAGAATGCCCACCCGAACGTCCGGTCGACCAACGTGTACTTTCCGCTCGTGCGGACCGAGATGATCGCCCCCACTCCCGAGTACGACACTGCGCCTGCGCTGTCGGTGGCCGAAGCCGGGCGTTGGATCACTCGCGCGGTCACTCACCGCCCCACCTCGGTGGCGCCGGCTGCCTTGCGCACAGTTCTGCCGGTCATCGATTACTTCGCTCCGGCGGCGTCGGACAAGACGATCGCATCGATAACGTGAACCGCGAGGGGCAGAACATCTCGCGCGAACTGACGCAGGGACATCGACACGGGAACCGTCGACGAGGTCTGCTCACCGCGCTGCTGCCGACGCTGGTGGAGCGTGTCCGGCCGCTCGTCGACTCCCGAGCGCGAGCGTCGTGTCAACCGTTCGGCGACGCCGAGTTGATGAAGCCGCATCTGACAAGCCGGCTATGGGGATGGGCTCACTTCGGCGCGTTTCTCCCTGACTTGCCCGAGCCGTTCCGTTATCTCAACACGATGACATTCATAGGCACGACCGGGACCTCGGCATTCGACAACGGCGAGCTCGCCGCCGCCGACGTGCGAGACAACGCAACGGTTCTCACCTCGACCGCTCACGATGACATGTACTTCTACCGGGCGTACGACGGCGCGAGCGATTGTCGATTCGACCGCGACGGTCATCACCTTCAATGGGGCGACAATCTCACCTGGGAGGCCGAGCACCCGGTGTACACGATCACAGGGCGATATCGGACATTCGAGGTAGATCTGGAACTGCGCACCTCGGAGCAGGTGTCGTACTTCGTCCGGACGCCCGTGTACGACCATTTCAGTGTTCTCGCACCGTACGTGGGAACGATCACCCACAACGGTGAAACGACGGAGATCACCGGACTGGGCACGATCGAGTACGGACGCTGCGTGTCCCCTCAGTCGTTCGCGAGGCGCCCGCTGCCGCCGAGGGTGCGGCTCCCGGTGGACTTCTTCACCTATCAGGTGATCCGCATCGACGCGACCACCCAAGTTCTGCTGTCGAATGTGCGCGTGGCGGGCGGTACAGCGTGCCTGATGGCGCACGTTCGTTCCACCACCCGGCCCGCCAGCGTGGTGGAGAAGGGTGTCACCTTCACCGTCGTCCGCTACCACGAGACCCATGCGGTAGATCCCGTCGGCCGTCGAATGCGGATTCCGCACGAGATCGAATGGTACGTCCCTGGTTACGGACATATCCATGGATTCGTCGACAGCCCCCTGCGATACGGGCATGGTCTCGGCTACGTCGGCTGTTACAGCTTCACCGGGTTGTGGTCGGACGAGCCGGTGAGCGGCACCGGCTATCTGGAGTGGATCGACGTGCAACACGAGGGGTCGGTCGCGCGAGGCGCGTCGGTCTGATGCTGGCCCGCCGTGTAGTGGCCGACGACCTTGTCACCGCCATACGTGTGTCTGACGTTGAGGTCTTGCATCGACGTCGTCTGGCGCGCAGACGCTCGGTGCGCGCTATCTCGGTGAGATCCACATCGTGACGTCGGCCCGCACCACGATGGCGCCGGAAGGGTCGGTGATGCGGACGCCGACGACGACCTCGCGGGCCTCGTCGGCGGAGATCCCACTGAGGTCGTCGACCGTCGCGACGCCACGGAGCTCCCCTCGGGCCTTCTTCAGGTACTGGACCGTCATGCCCTTGGGAATCCACCGGTGGCTGTCGGGAAGCGAGACGTCGACGGTGGTTCCGGCGACCAACTCGGCCAGATTGCAACAGGCGATGGCGTGGACGGTTCCGAGGTGGTTGTGAACTCCCCACCGATCGGGCATCGCGACCTCACCCCGACCGGGCTCGAGGCTGATGAAGCGCGGGCTGATGGTGCGGAAGTACGGCGCCTTCAGACTCACCGCCGCCGCGAAGATGCGTTTGCCGAACGGCACGGACTTGAGGGCGCCGTAACCGGTCTTGATCGCGGATCCAGTCATTTCAGTCTCCGTTTCGTCGAGTGGGAGTGCGGGAGGCGGCCGCTGGGGCGCCTGGTTCAGAGGTCGATGGTCAGGTCCGGGTCGTGTGACCGGTCCACGCTCACGAGCATGCTGTTCTCGTCGGCGAGGAACTCGGCCGTGCCCCGACGCTCGGGGGTTCCCCGGACGACGCCGACGCGGCAGGTGCCGCAGAAGCCCTGCTGACAGGAGTAGGGAACCTCGGGAATGACATCGCGGATCGCCGCCAGCGCGGAGCGATCGGCGGGCACCTCGACGTCCAGCTCCGAGATCGCCAGCCGCACGGTGAACGGTGAGCCGCCGACCACGGGAGGCGGGACGAAACGTTCGAAGTGGAAACCCGCGTGCGGTCGGGTCGCGAGGTCCGCGCTGACCGCGTCGAGGAATCCCGGTGGTCCACAGAAGTACACCGAGGTGCGTTCATCGACGCCGGCCAGGATGTCCTCGATCGCCGGCTCGCCGTGCAGCACCCGCAATTCACCGCCGGTGAGCCGGGCGAGGTCGTCGAGGAAGGGCATGGTCGCCTCATCCCTGCCGACATAGCTCAGCCGCCACGTGACTCCGGCTTCGGAGGCGGCTCGAACCATGGGCAGCAGCGCGGTGATGCCGATGCCGCCCGCGACAAACGCGACGTCGTCGATGTGGTGCTTGGCAAGGTGCGGGTAGGCGAAGGGGAAGGCGTTATGCGGGCCGCGGACGACCACCGCGGTCCCCGGGGTGAGGGTATGGACCTCAACCGAGCCCCCGCCTCCGACTGCCAGCCGCCGCACGGCGATCCGATACGACGTCCGGTCCGACCGGTCACCGCACAGGGAGTACTGGCGGACCTTGCCCGAGGGAAGGACGAGGTCGATGTGCGCACCCTCGTGCCACTCCGGGAGCTGGGAGCTGTCGGGCGCCTGGATCGTCACGTCCATCACGTCGGTGGCAAGCAGTTCGGTGCGGGTGACCACCAGTTGGAGGTCCCGATCGACCGACCGGACGGTGCGAATCCTCGAGTGTGCGGCGGCGCGGACCCAGCCCGCGACCGCACAGTCGAGAAACCGCATCATGCGATCGGTCATTGTGCCGCTCGCGCCGCCGGTGACTGGGCCAGGTAGGCGACCGCCTGGCTGGTAGAGCCGTAGTTCCTTGGATGGTAGGACGGCCGGAAGTACTGCAGCCACATCATCAACGTCTCACGCGGCGTGAACACGTAGCCCTTCCTGTACGCGCGGCGGTAGGCGCGCCAGGTTGCCCGGCGATTGCCCTCGGACAGCTCCGGGTCGACGGACATGAGATAGGCGACTCCCTTGACCCACAGGATCGCGAGCCCGGCGGACGCCATCACCCAGGCTCGGATCCTGCGAAAGTAGCTGCCGTCGAGGTGGGTGAACAGGTCGAACGCGACATGACGATGCTCGACCTCCTCGGCCAGGTGCCAGCGGAACAGGTCGAGGACGGTGGGGTCGAGTCCCTCGTCCCACCCCTTCGCGTTCAGGCCCCAGTCGCCGAGCCAGGACGTGAAATGCTCGATCGCCGCGACGGTTCCGACGCGTTCGATCAGCCACGAGCGCCGAGCCCGACCGGTCAGGTCACGCGGCCCGAGGACCCTGCGGAAGAACCGCTCGATCTCCCGGGTGAACGGCTCGACATCGAGGCCCTCGGCCTGGAGGTGATCGAGGATCGACTGATGTGAGCTGGAGTGCATCGCCTCTTGGCCGATGAACCCGACGACGTCCTCGCGGATCGCCTCGTCCTTGATCAGCGGCAGCGCCTCCTGGAACGTCTGCACGAAGAAGACCTCACCCTCGGGCAGCAGCATGTTCATGCCGTTGGCAATGTGCGTGGCCATCGGGTCGCCGCCCATGAAATGCATCGGCAGACCGGTCCAGTCCCACCGGACGTTGCGCGCGTGCAGCGCGACCTGGCGCTCGTCGCGGGCGTGTTTCTGGTTGCTCATCGTGCCTCCTCGTGATCGGCGCGGGCACAGCCGTTGTGGGGAGCGACCCAGCCGGCGATCTCCTCACCCGCGACATCCGGGTGGTACGTCGGAGCGCAACACCTGCCTGATACCTCGCGGCTTTCGATGGTCTGCTTGGGTGGTCTCCCTGGTATCAGCCGCGCGGTGAGCGCAGGCTCTCGAAGCCGTTGTTGAGCAGGTACTGCGTGACGTTGATGGCCGCGTGGCGGTCGGGCGCAGGCTCCTTGCCCGCGGCCATCCGCCACATCTGGACGCTGTAGTAGGTGAGCTCGGTGAGGTTGTCGAGCAGCTTGATGCCGGAGCGGCGCGGGTTGACCACGCTCTCTTCGTTGCGACCGGCCAGCAGGTCGGCCGGGAAGTCGGGCTGCACCGTGAGCGGTCGGCCGAGCCCCACGAGATCGATCGCGCCCGAGGCGAGTGCGTCGCTCATGCCGTCGGCGGTGCGGAAGCCACCGGTCAGCATGAGCGGTAGCCGCGGAACCTGGGCCCGCACCTTTTCGGCGTACTCCAGGAAGTAGGCCTCGCGTCGACGCGTGCTCTCTTTCAGAGAGGCGTCGACGCCCAGCATCGCCGCCGAGGTGTAGGTGCCTCCGGAGACCTCCAACAGATCGATGCCCTCGTCGGCCAGCGCGTGTACCACCTCGAGCGACTCGTCCTCACCGAAGCCGCCCTTCTGGAAGTCGGCGGAGTTGAGCTTGATGGAGACGGGTACGTCCTGGCCGACCTCGGCTCGCATCGCTCCGAGGACCTCGATCACGAAGCGACGCCGCTTCTCCGGCGTACCACCCCAGGCGTCGGTGCGCTGATTGGCGAGCGGCGACAGGAACTGCGAAACAAGGTAACCGTGGGCCCCGTGGATCTGTACACCGTCAAAGCCCGCCTCCGTCACTATCCGAGCGGTGGTCGCATACCGACGGATCAGATCCTCGATCTCGGCACCGTTCAGTTCGCGTGGCGTGGCGAACATCTTGGCCGAACCCTGCAGTCCGACCGCGGACGGCGCGACCGGGTGCGGCGTGAGGGTGCGCGGTGTCTGGCGGCCGGGATGATTGATCTGCACCCACGCCTTCGAGCCGCCGGCCTTCGTGGTCTCGGCCCAGGCATGCAGCTGTTCGAGGTGGCGCTCGTCCTCCACGACGACGTTGCCGGGCTCACCGAGCCCGTGTCGTCGGTCGATCATCACGTTGCCGGTGATGCTCAGCCCGACACCGGAGCCTGCCCAGCGCCGGTAGAGACGCTGGATCCGCGCTCCGGGCGCTCCGTCACGATCGCCGAGCCCCTCGCTCAATGCGGCCTTGACGAGCCGGTTCGGGATCACGAATCCGTTGGGCAGCTCGAATGACCGGCTTAGTACCGAGCGGGCTGACGCGGCCCCCGATCGGGCGTGCCCTGCGGTGGTTTCTGAATGGGTTGTCACGAGTTGCTCCTCGATGTGCGGGTGGGGGGTGGAGGCGAAAGTGTGGCAACGGCCCGTACGGCTGCTTCTAGTCGCGTGCGGGAAGCGGGATCGACCTCGCGGTCCTCGAGGATCAACCGACGCAGGATGCCGGTGGGGATGTCGACGACACACACCGAGATGGCTTCGACCGCCTCGCGGTCCGCGCGCCCCCACACGCCCTTCGCCAACGTGATCAGCAATTCGACGAAGCGCTTCTGCACCGACTGAAGCTCGGCTTCCAGATCGTCGGGAAGATCCAGCGAGAACAACTGGTCTCGACGCTGCGCGAAGAACAAGCGCGCGCTCGCCGGGAAGCGGTCGGCGAACTCCGCGGGCGCCAGCGCCACGGCAACCACGGCATCGCGGCCGACACCGTCTCGGCCTCCGTCGGTTGCTGCGGACAACGCCTCGCCCATCAGGTCGCCCAACCGTGACCACGACCGCAGCCACAGACGGGCCAGAAGCTGATCCTTGGACTTGAACGCGTGATAGATCGAGCCGTTCGACGCACCTGCTGCGGTGGCGAGAGAGCGCAGCGTGAGCCCAGCAGGGTCGCCACTGGTCACAATGTGTTCGGCAACGTCGAGCAGGTCGTCCAGGGTATGGAGTCTCGGGCGGGCCATGGCCAACACCATAACCGTAATAGAGCTACCGATCTAGAGCGACGGGCCGAATAGAGAGTGCCCGCCGTATGCCGTAGGCACCACTGGCAGGGTTCTCCCGTCCGTCGCGGAGCCTTCGCGTTGCTGTCGTTCGAAGGCGCGGCGTTGACACCCGATATTTCAGAACGATCGATCTAGAGCGAACGTTTTGCTACCGTTGCGCGATCGAGACAGCGTTCAGTCCCACCGGTACTCGCGGTGACCCGCGGGTACGAACAGGAGATCCGTTGCAGACCATCAACCTCAGTAGATTCATTCCGGCGCCCATCGACATAGTTTTCGATGAATTCACCGACCACGAGCGACTCTCCGATCTCCCGATGGCGGTCTCGTCCACAGTGGTGGTACCGGGCAAGACGGAGAAGAACGGGCTCGGGGCGGTCCGTCGACTCAACGCCGTCGTCGTCCAGTTGCGTGAGGAGATCACCGCATTCGACCGTCCGCGTCTGATGGAGTATCGGATCATTTGGTCTTTTCCGAAGGCTCGCCACGAACTGGGCCGGGTGGAGTTTAGCGAGGTAAACGGCGGCACGCGCGTCACCTGGTCAACGGTGTTCACCGTGGAGCTTCCCATCATCGGCGATCGTGTCGACCGCGCATTCTCATTGTTGTTCTCCAAGGTGTTCGCCACGGTGCTCCATCAGATGGAGAAGAGATCCGTTGCGCGGGCCGGCCGCGAGGGACGCTGATGCGCACAGTGCGCGTCACCCGCATCATCCCAACCCCGCGCGCGGTCGAGAATCGGGCGCTCCCCTCGGGGCGCGACCGCTGATGGCCACGCGAACCGTCACCGTCCGTCGCCGGCTGGGCGCGCACGCGCGCGACCTCTTTGCCACCCTCACCGACCCGGAGCTCTTCACCCAGGTACGCGGCATACGCGCTGTCCGGATCATCGAGGCGGGGTCAGACGGGCCGACCGGTGTGGGTACGGTCCGCCGCATCGAGTTCGTCGGCGGTTACCTGGTGGAGGAGATCGTGGACGTCGGGGCGCCAATACGCTTCGACTACCTGATCCGCGACGCTCCGGTGTCGCTCGACCATCGGTTCGGCCGCATAGAGTTTCACGATCGTGACGGCCACACCGAGGCGGTTTGGACGTCGGAACTTGCCTTCGAACAACCGTTGATCGGTGGAGTGATCGCGAGGGTCGCCGTGATCGTCTCGCACGTCGGGTTTGCCTTGGTCCTGCGGGAGATCGACCGCACCGCTACCCCAGGACCCCACCACCGTTGATAAGGATTGATGACGAATTGTCCACGCCCCAGCTGAGCAAGCGCGACAGCGTTCACGTGCTCGACATCGGTGACACCGAGAACCGATTGAGCCCGGAATGGATGGAGGAATTCGGTGCCGCTCTCGACGAAGTCCTCTCGGAGCCCGCGCCGTTGGTCGTAACCGCGACCGGGAAGTTCTATTCCAATGGACTCGACCTCGACTGGCTGGGTCGCAACCCTAACCAGTTCCTCGCGTACGTCACCCGGGTGCAGGCGCTGTTCGCTCGAGTCCTCACGCTCCCCGTCCCGACGGCGACCGCGATCAACGGTCACGCCTTCGGCGCGGGGGCGATGCTGGCAATGGCGTTCGACTGGCGCGTCATGCGCGACGACCGTGGGTTCTTCTGCTTTCCCGAGGTGGACATCTCGATTCCGTTCACGCCGGGTATGGCGGCACTGATCCAGAGCAAGGTGACGCCGCGAGCTGCCGTGGATTCGATGACGACCGGGCGCCGATTCAGCGGCGCCGACGCGGTTGCGGTGGGTCTGGTCGACCACGCCGTGACCGAGTCCGACCTGGTCGACCGGGCAGTGGAGCGTGTGGTTCCGCTGGCAGGAAAGTCGACGGAGACACTCGGCAAGATCAAGTCGACGATGTTCGCTGAAGCCGTCACCGCCCTGACAGAAGTCGGTGCGGTATGACCTCCGTCAATCCCCGTTCCGGCGGCTTCTCCCCCACTCGCGCGGACAGGCGCCCCGAGCTACTGGTGACCGGTTCGCCCGTCCGTCGGGTGCTCGCCGAACCGCTGATCCCGCTCTATGGGTTGCCGGGTTTCCTGTTGCCCCTGATGCACCCAGCAACAGCGGCGGCGACGCTGACGCACGACAAGGTCTTCGCCGATCCGGGTGCCGACGTCTTCGACTTCGTACGCCGATTGCGCGACACCCTCGAGATGATCTCAGGTGTTGCCCATGCCGGCGACGAGGCCGACCACGTCGCGTACGCAATGCGCGAATTGCACAGACCGATGAAGGGCGAGGACACTCGCGGATCGACATACCACGCGTGGACGCGCGACATCTGGACCTGGAACTGGGCGGCCATCACCGCCAGTTACCTGCAGGGGTTCGCGAAACTGCGCGGTTGGCCGTCACAACAGTTCCGGGATGACGCGTACCTCGGATTCATCGAGGTGGGCAGGCGGTTCGGGGTGCTCGGCATGCCGGATTCGTACGACGAGTTCGTTGCCACGTGGCCCGCGGAACGTGACCGCGTCGCCGATCCTCGCAACGACGGCGTGCGGATCCTGATCGGGTTGACACGCGCCGAGGGAATGCCCGCGCCGGCCACGCTGCGGTGGCTACCGCTGCCGGTGTGGGCGGTTATCAGTGCTCCGATCCGACACTTCCTCCGGGTGGCCGTGATGATCGGATTGCTCCCCGAAGAGCGCGACATGATCGGCTTCGGTGAGCGTCCGAGCGATCGGCTCAGCGAGCGCATCCACCTGGCCTTCTGGCGCATGGTCCTGCCCCGCGAGATCTCCTACCGCATCGGACTGGCATGGATGTCGACAAGGGCACGCTGGTCCAGACCTGCTTGGCGCAAGCGCTTCTCCGCCGAAGCACTCACCTCGAGAAGGGAAATCGCATGAGCACGGTGACCACGAGTGACGGTATCGAGCTCGCCGTCCAGACCGCAGGCGACCCCACCCGATCGACCGTCGTCCTCGTCCACGGATTCCCTGACGACCACTCCGCTTGGGATGGCATCGTCCAACGGCTGGTCGTCGACCACCACGTGGTCACCTACGACACCCGTGGCACCGGTGTGTCCGACAAGCCGAACCGCATCGTCGACTACCGTCTCGATCAACTCGCCGACGACCTCCAGCGAGTCATCGACCACGCCATCGAGCAGGCGGGCACCGACGAGGGGGTACACCTCGTCGGTCATGATTGGGGCTCCGTGCAGGCTTGGCACCTGATCACCGGCCATGATCTACACGGAGTCCTCTCCTACAGTTCGATCTCCGGCCCGTGTATCGACCACGTGCCCGGATGGGTGGCGCGTAAGGCCAAGCAACGCCGATTCCGCGACATCGTCGCGATGTGGAAATCGCCGCTCTACATGGGATTCTTCTCGATCCCGGTGGTCGCGCCCATCCTGGCCCGTCTGGGGCTGATCGACCCGACGATCAGACTCGCGATCAACGCCTTCGAGCGCCCGGATTCGGACAGCCCCCGACCGCCGGGCCCCAGCGCGCGCCGCAACGCCGCCTCGATCCGGATCTACGCTGCCAACGTGTTGCCCCGCCTGGCCAAGCCGGAGCGTGACGGCACCGACGTACCTGTTCTGGTGCTGACACCGCAGCGTGACATCTTCATCCCATCCGTCACGCAGCGCGACCCGCACCCCGCGATCTCCACCATCGAGATCCGGGACATCCTCGGCGGCCACTGGGCGCCGACATACAACCCGGGTGCCGTAGGCGACGCGATCGTGGAGTGGGTTGCCCGCCACAGCATCGTTGTGCCCGCTGACGACGGACCGTAAGGATTGCCGAACGATTCGCGGACCCGGGAACAGCCGCACACTCCCAGATCGACAACGCTGCAATGTTGCGTTGCAAAGCAGTACTCAATTACTGCACGTGCACATGCCTCGGGCACGCAAACCGTGCCTGGCGGGACGCTGTTGCACACGACATTTGTTCCGTGATGGCTTCCACGGGCACGTCATCGCGCTATAGTACGTTGCGTATTGCTACTAAAAAGCATCCCATGCGACGATGCCCAGCAACCCAAGGAGTGGTCGATGAGTGACACGAGCGCGCGAGAAGTTCCGAAGCCGGGCCAATCAGGACCGGTGGTCACACTCGAGCGTAGGAGCCACGTGCTGCTGATCGGTCTCAATCGACCACACAAATACAACGCGTTCAACGTCGAGCTGATCAACGATCTCGCTCGGGCCTACTACGAGTTGGAGAACGATCCGGACCTGCGGTGCGGCGTGTTGTTCGGTAACGGCAAGCATTTCACCAGCGGGCTCGACCTGGCCGAGGTGGGTCCGAAGATCGAAGAGGGGGTGCTCGATCCCTCGCGGCCGGGGATGCGCGACCCCTGGCGTAAAGACGGGATATGGACGACCCCGTTGATCACGGCGGTTCATGGTTTGTCGATGACGCTGGCCATCGAATTGATGCTGGCCGCCGATATACGCGTTGCCGCATCTGATTCGAGATTCGCGCAGATGGAGGTGAACCGCGGAATCTACGCGTTCGGTGGGGCCACAATTCGCCTACCACGCGATGCAGGTTGGGGAAATGCGATGCGGTGGCTGCTGACCGGTGAAGAGTACGACGCCGCTGAAGCGCTGCGGATAGGGCTGGTACAGGAGGTCGTCGAACCGGGTCGACACGTCGAACGCGCCCTCGAGATCGCGGAACACATCAGCGAGAAGGCGGCGCCGCTGGGGGTCAGGACCACCCTGGGGTCGGCCCATCGTGCTCGGTTGGAGGGCGAGGCCGCCGCCTTTGCCAGACTCGAGCCGGACATGTCCGCGTTACTGCACACGGCTGATGGCCACGAGGGGGTGGCCTCGTTCATCGAGCGACGAGATGCCCGGTTCACGGGCAGCTGAGCTGACCCGCGAGCCTCGCGACCGTCGGCTCGCATGACGCAGGCCCATCTGCAGTAGCAGATCGCAACGTTCATCCATATTCTTGGCACCATGAAGCACGAAGAGTTGTTCGAAGAGAACTGCGCAGTCGCCCGAGCATCAGCGGTCCTCGGTGAGCGATGGGTCTGGCCGATCCTGCGACAAGCGTTCAACGGTGCTCATCGCTTCGAAGAGTTTCAACGCGGCATCGGTCTTGCACGCAACATCCTGTCCGACCGGCTGAACACATTGATCGACAACGATATTCTGGAGCGCCGATCGGATCCTGACGGTGGTGCGAGAGCGCACTACCGGTTGACGCCCAAAGGGCACGCCCTGTTCCCGGTGTATGTCGCGATGATGGAGTGGGGTAATCACTGGACGGGACTGACGGCGCCGCCGGTCGACCTGCTGCACAAACCGTGTGGGCACCGCATGCACGCCCGCGTGGTGTGTTCGGAGTGTGGCGAGGAGATCTCTGATCGTGACACCGAACCGGCGGTCGGCAAGGGAATGTTCATCCACCGCTGACGATCGCCCGTGGGGGTTGAAGGCGAACAGCCGCACTGCAAACGCGCCGTCGACGTCCACACGCAGCGTCCGCCCTGTCACGTAGGTCGCCGCACCTGTGGAGTCGGTCCCCTAGGTGATGTGGAAGTGGTCGTCCACCGTCTCGCTGAGCATGCGGGTCAGTGTCGACTTCTGAAATGGCCACAGATCGACGGCACCGGACTCCGTCAGGTACCACGAGTTACATCCCGTGTTCCACACCGTGGGCCCGGTGGCCTCGGTGACCTCCCGATTGAACTCGTCGGTCGCCTCCTCGGTCACCTCCACCGTGGTGAGCTCACCTCGTCGGAACCGATGCAGCCAGCCGACGATGTACTTGGCGGTCAGTTCCGCCGAGTACTGCAACGAGATCGACCCGGTGGGCGAGTTCGGCCCGAGCACGGTGAACAGGTTCGGCATGTCGGGAATGGCGGTCATCCGGTAGGCGCGCGGGCCGTCGTCCCACACCTCGTCGAGTGCCCTGCCACCCCGACCGGTGATCGTCATCGGCCGCATGTAATCGTGCGCACGGAAACCGGTGGCCAGGATGATCACATCGAGGTCGTGGTGGATGCCGTCGGCGGTGTCGATACCGGAGGGCGTGACCCGATCGATGCCGTCGGTGACCACCGAGACGTGCGGTTGTCGGATCGCTGCGTAGTACGTTCCGGACACCACCTGGCGCTTACACAACGGTTCGTAATCGGGTTGCAGCGTGGGGCGTATCGCGGGGTCGCGAACCTGCAGTCGCAGACACAACCTCGCATAGTCCTGCACCAACCGTCGCCGCCACGACGGCCGGGTGGTGATGTCGGCGAGAATGCCGGACCCCCAGAGCAATCCGTCATACAACCGGTCGTGTAGCCACGGCGCTCGACGCAACAGCGACGACACGAAGGCCGGCTGCCGCATCCTCATCGGCGCCCACAACACCCACTGTGGGCTGCGGACGAAGTGCGTCACCGAGCGCGCTGCGGGCGCCAACGCCGAGACCACCTGCACGCCGGTGGAACCGGTTCCGATGATGCCGATCCGGGCACCGTCGGTGACGACGGCGTCGTCCCAGCGGGCCGTGTGCACCACCGGTCCGGTGAAGGACTCGAGTCCTGCGATATCAGGAATGGCGGGGTTGTGCAGCACCCCCGTCGCACAGATGAAGATGTCAGCGACGACGGCCGCGCCGTCTCTCGTGGTGATCGACCACTCGTTGTCGGTGTCACTCCATTCCGCCGACACGACCTCGGTGCCGAAGCGGATGTGTTCGGTGATGTGCAGTGAGTCGGCGACGTCGCGGAAGTACTCGGCGATCTCCGCTCCGGTGGCCCAGATCCTGCCCCAGTCCGCCTTCGGGGCGAAACCGAACTGGTAGATCTGGGATGGCACGTCGCAGGTGAGCCCGGGGTACCGGTTCCAATGCCACACCCCGCCGACGTCGCTCCCCTTCTCCAGGATCTGGTAGTCGGTGAACCCGTTGTCGTCCAGCACATGTGCCATCGTCAAACCGGCCACCCCGGCGCCGACGATGACGATGCGTGGATCGCGGGACATCAGACCCTCCGCTCGTCGGTGCTCAACGCCTCGGTGACACGCGAGCGCGC
Organism: Williamsia sterculiae; assembly: GCF_900156495.1. Classification (GTDB taxonomy): domain Bacteria; phylum Actinomycetota; class Actinomycetes; order Mycobacteriales; family Mycobacteriaceae; genus Williamsia_B; species Williamsia_B sterculiae. The sequence goes on along the minus strand of NZ_FTNT01000003.1, from coordinate 488,056 downwards.
GGTGCTCCGTGCCCCCGCGAAAGCGTCCGCGCGATGGCCGCGGCGCATGAAATTGGCTCCGAGCACGGCCATGTCGTCGGACGCGGGATGGATCCAGGTGACCGCGACGCCGGCACCACGCACCGCGTCGAGCTCCCTCTCGAGCACCGCGCTCATCGGCCTACGCAGCAGTTGGTCCTCTATCCGACCGGCGAGTCCGGGTGCCCGTACACCGGGTGGGGAGGCCATCGGGGTGATCACGTAAAAGGCGTCGAGGGATGACGTGTCGATCAGATCGACCGATGCGGTGGAGGCCGCGCCACCGTCGACGTACTTCCGGTCTCCGATGGTGACCGGGGGCATCCACCCTGGAACCGCCCACGACGCCGCGAGAGCATCCGCGGCGGTGCTGGTCGGTGCACCCGCAGAGCCGAATGCGACTCGCTCACCGGTGGTCGGCGCGTACGCGACCAACCGTGCTCCAGGATGTGGCAACCACTCCCCTGGCCCGGCCACCACATCGGCGAGTCGGCGTAACCAGGTGTTGTCACCGTTCCCGTGTGGTGCCAGTCCGGCGATCGCGGCATGGCCACCGCTGCCACGGTTGCGCAGGATCGACTTCGGGGCGGTGAGTCGTGGTCGCGGCACAGGTGGGATTCCCGATGGGGTGTCAGCGAGATGAGCAGTCAGCACATGGTCGCGCGGTGCTCCGCTCTGCATGGCCACCAGGTCTCCGACGCTGTACCCGCCGGCCAGCATCGTGACGATCTCCGCACCGGCGGAGGTGCCCTGCAATACGGCCGCATCGCGGGGGTCTAGCCCGGTGGCCTCGGCCAGTGCCGCGAGCGCGGCCACCGACCACGCACCACCGATGGTCCCACCGCATCCGATGCACAGTCCGAATGCGCTCACGACATACTCCCCGCGCCGGAATGATCGGCTGCCTGTCGGCCGATGCGGTCGGTGTAGGCCTGGCGCGCGGCGGCGTCGGTACGCAGGGCCCGCCGATCGTCGACCAGTCCGCGGGCCCGTCGCTCGACCGACTCGGGAACGAAGGCATCGACCAGAGCCCAGGCCGGCGACACCCAGCCGGGGACCGAGGTGATCGCTGCACGCGTGGTGAGCGTGCGCACCACGGCGTCGGCGACGTCATCGGGGTCGACGGTCGGCATGCCACCGCCGAGCTGTGCACCCGACGACAACTCGGTACGCACCGCCGACGGCAGTACCGCACAGACGTCGACACCGGTGCCGTCGTATTCGCGACGCGCAGCCAACGAAGCCCCCAGCGCGGCATATTTGCTCGCGTTGTAGGTGACCATTCCGGGAATCGGGATCTTCCCCGCCATCGACGCGATGTTCACGATGTGTCCGCGCCCGACCGAGGTCATCGACGGCAGCACCGCGCGCATTCCGTTCAACACCCCCCGGACATTGACATCCAGGATCAGCTCTGTGGTCGCCTCGTCTTCCTCGGTGAACGCTCCCAGCGGCATGACCCCCGCGTTGTTGACCAACACGTCGATCGTCCCGTCGCGGTCGATGACCGCAGCGACGGCTGCCGCCCAGGACTCACGATCGGTGACGTCGAGGTGGAGGACGCGATGCCCACCGATGCGTGCGGCGGTGGCCTCGGCGACATCGTCGTCGATGTCGGCGATCCAGACGCGCGCCCCCTCACCGGCGAACGCCGTGGCGGTCGCGGCGCCGATCCCGCGAGCGGCACCGGTGATCACCACGACGCGATCACGTAGCGATGCCGGTGATCGGCGCGTCCGGAACAGTTGCAGAACGTTCATTCTGAGTTACTCGCCTTCGTGTTGGAGAGGGATGCGTCACCGATGAGCTGGTGACGGAGAACTTTCCCACCGGCATTACGAGGAATCTCGTCGACCACCTCGAACCGCTTCGGGACCTTGTAACGCTCGAGCCGTCGTCGGAGGTGCTGCGTGAGCTCCTCGGTACCGACCGGTTCTCCGGGTCGGTGGACCACGAAAGCGTGCAGAACCTGGCCGAACTCGCGGTCGTCGACACCGACCACGACGGCTTCTGCGATGGCGGGGTGAGTGGACAACGCGTCCTCGACCTCACCGGGAAACACGTTCTCGCCACCGGAGACGATCATGTCGTCGGACCGTCCGCACAGGAACAGTCGGCCACGCGCATCGAGGTAACCGACGTCACCGGTGTCGACGAAACCGTCGACGACGGCCTTGTCCGTGAGAGCGGGGGTGGTCGCATCCGGTGTGTAACCCGAGTACTTCAAGGGTCCACGCACCACGATGCGGCCTGATCGACCAATCGGGACAGCGTGATCCGCGTCGTCGACGATGCGGATGGTGACACCCAGAGCAGGTGTCCCGACGGTGTCGGGTGTCTCGACCAACTCGTCCATGGAGCTCACCGACACCAGCCCCGCCTCGGTGGACCCGTAGCCGTTGATCAGGATCGGGCCGAATCTCCGCTGGAACTCGCGCACCGTGGTGTTGGTGATCGGTGCCGCCCCTGTCACTGCGATGCGGAGGTGGTGGCGGTCTGCCGCTGCGGCCACCCCGGGGTCGGCGAGTACACGCTGCACCATCACGGGCACCGCTACCAACACCGACACCCGGTGGCGTACGAGGTCGTCGAGCACGGTGGCACTGTCGAACCGCCGATGACAGACGACCGTCGCACCCACGGCTGCGGCCCCCAGTACCGCGAGGAGTCCGAATCCATGAAAGAACGGAGGCGCCACCTCGATGATGTCGTCGTGACGGAGACCCACCCGTGCCGCACCGGTGCCCGCCAACTGCGCCACACCCCAGGCGGTGATCGTCCGCGGCACACCCTTGGCCAGACCGCTGGTACCCGAGGTGAGAAGGGTTATGCGACCTGCCCGACGGCTCACCGTATCGCGGGCCACTCCGCTGGGAACTCCCGGTGTACTCAGGGAGTCCACGGACACCAGGACCCCGCGGTAGGCGTCCACCTCGAGAAGGAAATCCTCGTCGAGTACGAGGACCTCCGGGCGATGCCGGACGATGAGGGCCGCCAACTGTCGTGACGGCAGTTCGGTGTTGACGGAGATGACCTCGGCGCCTGTCATCGCGGCAGCGCAGACACCGATCACGAATCCGCGATGGTTGCGGCAGAGCACGGCCATGGTCGACGGCCGTCGTCCGTTGCGGTGACGAACGTCGACGGCCAACGCCATCGCGTGCCGATACAACTCGTCGTAGGTGAGCTCGCCATCGTCATCGAGGACGGCGACCCGATCGGGCCATCGAACAGCCGCAATGGCGTAAAGGGTGGACATCGTCGCACCGTGGCGCAGGACGACACGGGCGATCGCGCCCCACTTCCGCGGCGAAGGGGATAAGGCGCCGGATCGGGTCAGGGCGGCGACGGCTTCGGCTAATTCCCTTTGACGAGCGACGATTCCGCGTATCCGGCCCGTGTCAGGCATCGCATGCGCCTGAGTCGCCCGGTGCGGAAACAGCCACCGCGCGGCTGAATGCGGCCTCGGATGCGGGGGTTTCGTCGGTACGTCCGTGCACCCAGGACAGGACCCGCCCCACTGGGCCCTCGAGGCATACGCCTGCCACACGAAGGACGGCCATCCCGCGCGGTGCCATCACCCGGGGGCGGTGGGTGAGTGCGTAGGCGAGTATGCGCGACGCCTGCGCGGGAGTGTGGCCGGGAGTGCGCGAGACCCAGCCGGTGGCAACCATCCGGGACTTGATGTGGCCGGCGTAGACACTGGTCACGGTGATCCCGTCGTCACGTATCTCCAGTCCCACCGACCTGATCCACGTGTCGAAACCCGCTTTGCACCCGAGGTAGAAGCTCCACCGCGGCGCGGCGGGCGCCATCCACAACCCGGCGGTCGCCACGTTGACGATCTGACCACCCCCGTTCGCGCGCATCGCGGGTAGTAGCGCGAGGGTCAGGCGCATCGGACCCGTGAAGTTGGCACCCACCATCGATTCCATGTCACGCACCCGCTGCGCACTGCGATAGATGCTGCGTCGTAACGACTTACCTGCATTGTGGATGAGCACATCGACGCTTCCGTGGGTGCGCAGGATCTCCGCCGCGACGATCTCCACCGCGGGGAGGTCCGCGAGGTCGAGCGCATAGGTGTGGGCGATCCCACCCGTTGCCGTGATGCCGGCCGCAACCTCGTCGAGCTTGTCAGACGTCCGTGCGACCAGCAGGACTGTGGCACCGGACCGGGCGAGGAGTTCGGCGGTCGCTTCGCCCTGGCCGAACGACGCCCCGGTGATGAGAACCGTCTTGCCCCCCACTGCCGCCTGAATCCGGGTGTCGTCGTGCTCCATCGCCGGTCCGATCATCCGCAGCGTCAGCCGCTCTGACCACGGTTCCCGCGACACGACCCTCCTCGCATTGGTGCGTTATTTCGGATAACGCTAATATGTGATGAGCCGGGGCGCAATACCCGAGCGGTTACGATGTGCGGGTGCCGAATTCTCGGGTGGTCTCGCAAGCGGCGACGCGACGCCTGCTGAAACAGCAGGGTCGCGCCATGCTGCTCGAGCTCGGCTATGCGGACGCCTCGGTGAGTGCCATCGCCGCCGAGGCCGGTTTCACCACGGGCGCGTTCTATTCGAACTTCCCCAGCAAGGGTGCGTTGGCGTTGGAAGTTCTGGATGACCTGCAGAGCGAGGCTGCCGGACGCTTGGAGGCGATCTTCGCGGGTGGGCGGGACGTGTCGACGACCATTCGAGCGACGCGAGCATGGACCGAGGAGGTCCTGGCGTCGGGATGGCCGCGTCTGGAGCTGGAGTTCGCGCTCGCCAACCGCAGAAATCCCGACGTTGTCTCGACCGAGGGGAAGCGCAATCGTGCCGCGGCCGACAGGATCGCCCGACTGCTCGAACAAGTGGTACCCGGCCCACAGCCGTTCACGCCCTACCGGATTGCCGAGGTGATCTTGGACTTGGCCTTCGGTCTGGCCCTGAGGCGCATCATCGATCCCAGCGTCACCACCGATCATGTCTTCGACCTGATCGACGCGATGGTGGCGACAGGTGGCGACTTCAGTTCCGACGCAACTCCACAAGTCCTGGTCCTCGGGTCCGGAGAGTCAGGAGGGTGATCCATGGGATTCATCGCTGTTGCCGTGGTCGTACTCGTCGTCGTCGGGGTGGTGTGGGTCGTGGTTCGTTCATCCGAACGACGGAGACCCACCCAACTTCCTGACTGGGACACCCCCGAAGCGAACCCCGACGGTGCGCCACCCCCGAGGCGACGCACACGATCGACCAATGGCATGGGCTTCTTCGCTGCCGGCGGTTCCGGTGCCGCCGGAACCGACTTCGGGAGTTCGGGGGGCGGTGGCGGTCATCATCACGGCGGAGGAGGTCACCACGGCTGCGGTGGTGGGAGTAGCTGTGGCGGTGGAAGTAGCTGTGGCGGAGGAGGCTGCGGCGGAGGAGGATCCTGAATGGGTGCGGTCGGGTTGGGGTGGCGGCCTGAGCTCGCCGATGTGCTGCTCGACGACGAGCGGATTGCCTTCACCGAAGTGATCGCCGAGAACATCTGCTGCCACCTTCCAGATGACCTTGCCCACCTGCGTGCACTCGACGTCCCCGTTGTCACCCACGGTGTCACGCTGTCGATCGCGTCCCCCGATGCGCTCGACGATCACACCACGGCGGTCCACCTGCGTGACGTCGCGCGCATGCTCGACTCGCCGGTCGTTTCCGAGCACATAGCGTTCACCCGTGCGGGCCGCCGGCCCAACAGTCCCCACGGTGGTCTCCTGCACAGTGGCCACCTCCTCGCTCCCCCGCTCACCAAGCGTTCGGCTCGCGTGGTCGCGGCGAACGCGCGGGTCGTTGCCGACATCGTCGAGCGTCCATTCGTGCTGGAGAACATCGCCTCGACCATGGACTTCGCCGAGTCCACCTGGACGGAGGCCGACTACTTCGACCACCTTGCATCCATCAGCGATGTCGGATTCATTCTCGACGTCTCCAACGTTCTCGCCGCGGCGTCCCTGCACGGCACCGACCCGGCAACGGTCATCGCCCGATATCCCCTGGAACGGGTCGCGTATCTGCACATCGGCGGCGGCGTCTACGGTTCCGACCGGCTCTACCGCGACACTCACACCCATACGGTCCATGCGGACGCCTGGACGCTGTTACGTGTCGCTCTGGGCAATCCGCGATTGCGACATACCAACGTAATGCTCGAATGGGACGGGAATTTCCACCAAGATCGGGTTCTCGACGAGGTCGCCACGCTCTCCGCCACCGTGGGTGACGATGTCGCGGTGTTCCCCGGGCGCGTCGCACCGCTGAACATGCCCGTTCGTGGTCTGCCGCGGCGCGGCATCACCGCATACGCGAACCGGCTCAACACAACCCTTCGTTGCCTGTTACACGGTGACCTCCCGCGCGATTTCGGAACCGTCGGTGCGCGTGCCACCACCGACACCCTGTGGGGAAAACGCTTCTTCGAAGCGGCATGCGCCGATCCGACCATTCGTGAGGTACCCGACGTACGAACGCGCTTCGACGACTACGCCCGTGATCACCCGCACAGGATCTCGGCCGCAGAGGATGCCCGTTGGTTCCGCAGCGGTGCGGACCATGGTGTGCGGCTCACCGGACCGGCTCGACGCGATGATCCAGCGCAGGCGTCGACCGAGGTCGGTGGCCCCGGGTGAGCGGGCCCAGGTCTCGTACCCTGGTCGACCATGCGCGCACGACCAGGGTCAACGCCGTTCTCCAGTGAGTGATTTCGGTCGGACATACTGCGCTGCCGCTATCGCACATGAGGCGAGGGCGGCCGCGGCGGCAACCACGAAGGCCCAATGGAATCCGGAAGATCCTGCAATCGCCCCACCAATGGGTCCCGCAACGAGGATGCCCAGGTCCCACAACGAGGTCATGGACCCCATTGCCGCGCCGGGGTTACCGGCGTTGCTCTGCTGCAACGTCATCGCGCTGGCCGCCGGGTAGACGCTACCGACTCCGATGCCGGTGACGACAACACCGACGAGGTCAAGTGCCGATGTGGACCCTACCGCGATCATCGTGAGACCGGCCGCCTGGATGCCGAGGGTACCGACTGCGATCTTTACCGCACCGCAGCGGTCGACGAGCGGGCTGCCGATGGTTCGGGCAACCAGAAACGATGCGGCATAGATGGACAACGCGATACCGCGGCCGGCCAGGTCAGGGTGCGACATATAGAGAATGAGGAGAGCCGTCAGCGTGCCGTACCCGTATGCCGACAGTCCGAGGCACAGAGCTGGACGGGCCACGCCGGGGGGAATGAGTTCCCTGGGCCGGACAGCGAAGATGCGGCTCCAACGCGTCGGATGCTCAGATCGGTCGATGGTGAGCATCAGGATCACCGAGACAACCGGGAGCCCGATGACGGTTGTCCACACCGCGACATCACCACCCAGCCAATGGGCAACCCCCGCGAGCAACGGACCGATGCTGAGCCCCGACCACATCGACAAGCCGAACCACCCGGACACCCGCCCGCGACGACTGGCCGGGGTGCCGCCGATGACCCACGGCAACGTCGCCGAGAACAACGCTCCTTCCCCGACGCCCATTGTTAGCCGGGCGACGCAGAGCTCCGGGATCGACTGTGCCGCCAGGTGCCCGACCCCCGCCACCACCACGGTGACTGCGCCGACGGTGGCAAGCGTCCGGCTGAACCCCAGATCGCCGGCTCGACCCGCGAAAGGTCGCGTCAAGGCGGTGGCGAGAAATGCCGCGGCGACCACCGTTCCGACCTGGACGGGTCCCGCATCGAAACGCTCGACGAGGTAACCGGGTAGTTGCTGCAGCGTAGCGCCGAGGGCCAGATAGCCGCACAGGATGCTCACCCACAACCGTCGCACCGGCACCTCGCGCGCTTCCCCCACCTGCGGGACAGTACAGATCGGTATCGTTAAAGTACAGAGTGTTACTGTGGGTGTGTAACCAAGGCGATGGAAATGGACCGTGTCACCGACAACCACCTCGACGCGCGACCGGATTCTCGGTGTCGCCGCTGAACTTTTCTACGACAAGGGTGTTCACGCGGTCGGTGTCAACGAAATCGCTGCTACGGCGCATGCCTCAAAGCTGAGCATCTACCGCTACTTCCCGTCCAAGGAGATCCTGGTCGAGAGCATGCTTCAGGCGCACAGCGACCGAATTCACGATTGGCTCCAGCGCGAGACGGCCGACGCACCCGAAGGCGTCGAACGCGTCCTGGCACTGTTCGACGTGTTGATGGGATGGTTTGCCGAACCCGGTTACCGCGGTTGCGCGGTGATCAACACCGTCACCGACACCCGTGCCGATCCGGCCATCGCGGTCATCGCCCGTCGACACCTCGCGCGCTACCGGGCACTGCTGTCGGACATGCTCGAGCAGACCGACGTCTCCGACCCCGCGCAGACCGCACGCCAACTGTTACTGCTCATCGAGGGTGCCAGTGTCGTTGCCTGCATCGATCCGAGTGAGGACGCTGGACTAGACGCACGAGACGTGGCCAGGCGCATGCTGGCGCCCGCCCACTGATCGTCATCACGTCCGGTCCGCGCCAGTGGCGTAGCCCGTGCGGTTTCGCCAGGCCGAGCCCTGGCGTGTGAGACGCTCCGCCAGCATTCCCCTTGACAAACATCCGGCGACCTATGACAGTTACCGAATCATATTCGGTAACGCTTCACCGGCGAGGCACAGCTGAACCCCAGACCGCTTGGCTGGAAGGCAGTCGGATGAGCTCACCTGCAGAACCCACCATCGTCATCCACGACTCGGCACCGCCGCCAGATGTCGCGTTGAAACGCAATGCGCTGGGTGCGCCCGCGATCGCGTTCATGGTGGTTGCGGCCGCGGCGCCGCTCACCGTCATGGCTGGTGTGGCGCCTCTTGCTCTGTCCATCGGTGGTGCGGGCGCGCCGACCGCCTATCTGGGGGCGGGTGTCGCTTTCGCGATCTTCGCGGTGGCGTTCATGACGATGACCAGGGCGACCGGGGGTAAGGGTGCGTTCTATTCCTACATCACTCTCGGGCTGGGCCGATCGGTCCGACTGGGAGCGGGATTCCTCGCGACCACCGCCTACAACACGCTGCAGATCGGCGTCTACGGGCTCATGGCAGTGCAGTTCCAGGACGCACTACACCGGTTGTTCGGCGTCACGGTGCCCTGGTCGGTCCTGGCGTTGCTGTCGATCATCGTCGTCTGGTTCATCGGCCGTCGCGGCATCGATGTCGGTGCGCGGTTCCTCGGTGTGTTGCTCACCCTGGAGACAGGTGTCTTACTGGTCCTAGCGATAGCGGTGTTGGTCGACAGGGGAGCCAGTCGAATCGAGTTCTCGTCGTTCACGCCTTCCGTTGCCACCGCCCCCGGGATGGGTGCCATCCTGGCGTTCGCCTTCGCGGCTTTCATGGGTTTCGAGTCGACCGCGTTGTATCGCTCGGAGGCGCGAGACCCTGACCGCACCATTCCGCGGGCCACGTACTGGGCGGTGAGTTTCATGGCCGTCGCGTACTGCTTCATTGTCTGGTCTGTCGTGCAGGCCTTCGGCGCTGCCCAGATCCAACAACAGGCGACGTCCGATGTCTCCGGATTGTTCTTCAGCGCGATGAGCACCTACGTCGGCACCTGGGCGGCCGATGTAATGTCGGTGCTCATCGTGACCAGTGCCCTTGCCTCGCAGCTCGCGTTCCACAACGCCATCAACCGGTACACGTACTCGTTGGCCAGGGACGGTGTGCTGCCCTCCTTCTTGGATCACACGCACCCGGTACACAAGTCGCCGTCGCGTGCCGGTGATGTACAGACTGTCCTCGCCGTGATTGTCGTCGGAGGTTTCGCGTTGGCGGGTGCCGACCCGTATCGCCAGCTGCTGCTGTTGGTGAATACCCCCGGTGTGGTGGGCATCATCGGTCTCCAGGTGCTGACCTCTGTCGCCGTCGTCGTCTACTTCGTCCGCAAGCGTCGGGTGGGGCGCGAACTTGTTGGAGTGGTCGCCGGCATCGTGGCCACGGTGGTGCTGGGCGGGGCCTTCGTGGTGTTGACCAAGAACATCGTTCTCCTCACAAACGCCGGACCGGCCACCAATACTGTCCTGCTCGGCGTGGTGGGAGTCGTGCTTGTCGCCGGAATGGTCACAGCGCAGTACTTGCGTGTACGCCGCCCGCGGACGTATGCACAGATCGGCGGTCTGTACGACGACCCCGCCGCTGCTGCCGAGCGCTGAACCGACCTAGGAGGATTGAACAATGAGCCGTTCGGCCGACGCGGTCATCACCGCGGCAACGATTCACACGTTGACCAATTCCGATCCGGTCACCGCGGTCGCGGTCACCAACGGGATCATCACCGGGGTCGGCGACCGAGCCTCGCTCATCGACCAGATCGGTAGAACCACACAGGTCCTCGACCTCGGGGTCGGCACCCTCACACCCGGGCTCATCGACGGTCATATTCACCCGGTGATAGGGCTGCACCTCACCGTGGGGGTCGATCTGTCGACGGTTGTCAGCTATGACGACCTCGTCGTTGCCTTGCAATCGGCGACGCTGCACGATGGTTGGCTACGTGGATGGGGTCTGGATCCCAACGTGTTCGGCGACCGGCCGGTCACCTATGCCCCGATCGTCGAGGCGGTGGGTGACGAGGTGCCTGTTTTCATCAATCTCTTCGACGCCCACGCGGCGCTCGTCAGTCCAGCGGGGCTTCGCTTGGCGGGCATATCGGGACCTCGCGACTTCGCCAGCAGTGCTGACATCGTTTGCCGGGATGGTGTTCCCACGGGGCATCTGCTGGAACTCGAGGCGATAGGACTGGTTACCGCGGTTCTGCCCGCCGAGGCGACCGCCGATCGGCGTATTAGATTCCGTGAGCTGCTGACCGCGATGGCGCATTCGGGCATCACGTCTGGTAACGCCATGGACTTCGAGGGTGACAGTGCTGAATTGGTGGTTGCACTGGAAGATGAGGGCGACCTACCCATCCGTCTTCGTTTCGCCCCCTTCTGCATGCCCGGATTCGGCAGCGATGCGCTCGACCACATCGTCGATCTACAAAGGCGCCGGGGTCGCCGGTGGAGGGTTGACGGAGTGAAGTTCCTGATCGACGGGACCATCGACGCGGGAACCGCCTGGCTCGATCACGCCGACACCTACGGGGAATCGACCGCACCATTCTGGCCGGAACCGGATCGCTATCGGTCGGCGGTGCGGCACCTTGCCCGGCGGGGCGTCCCGACCGTGACACATGCCATCGGCGACGCGGGAATCCGCTATGCCCTGGACAGCCTGGTGGACATCGCGCCCGCGACCTCGGGTGCCCGACATCGCATAGAGCACATTGAAACCATGCCTGACGATCTGGTTCCGCGTTTCGCGCAGCAAGGGGTGGTCGCCAGCATGCAGCCGACGCATTGCACTCACTACACTCGCGCCGATCACACCGACAACTGGTCACAGCGGCTGGGCGTCGAACGGGCGCAGCGGGCGTTTCGTACCCGTGACTTGCGCGACGCGGGCGCCACGCTGGCTCTGGGATCCGATTGGCCGGTGGCGCCTTTCAATCCACGGTCGATCATGGCGGATGCGCGGTTGAGGCGCCGCTCGGGCCACGTGGACGAGGAGCCGATTGTGGCCGATCAAGCTCTCACCGCAGCAATGGCGTTGGAGGGTTACACCCTGCATGCTGCACGTGCCGAGGGGGCCAGGAGGGCAGGCCAGATCAAGGTCGGAAATCGTGCCGATTTCACCGGGTTCGCGGTCGACCCCTTGGCCGCGCCACCCGACGAGGTGGCCGATGCGCCCGTCGTACTGACGGTGGTCGACGGGCAGGTGGTGTATCACCGGTAAGGTCGGGCCATGCCACGGCCCACCGTCGCGTTGCTCGATCGCCCGACGATCGCCCGTGCAGCGCTTGAGATGTTAGACACCGACAAAACGTTCACCATGCCCGGACTGGCGAAAAAGCTCGGCGTAGCGGTGTCCTCGCTGTATCACCATGTGAACAGTCGCGAAGAACTGATGGAGCTGCTTCGCACCACGGTGGCTGGTGATCTGAACGCCAAGATCGACTGGAAGTCGTCCTGGGACGACGTGATACGTCAGTGGCTCATCGGCTACCGCGACGCGCTGGGTGCTCATCCCGAACTCATTCGCGAATTGACCACGCACACGATCAGCGCTCCAGCCGTGCTGGAAGCGTACAACGCCCTTGCCGGCGTGCTCTCGGCCGCGGGGTTCGCCGATGCCCGCGTCATTCATGTCATCGCGCTACTGGATATGGTCGCGCTCGGGGGTGCACTCGACGCCGCGGCCCCAGCCGATGTCTGGTCTATCGATGCGTCCGCGGATGACGGCGCGTTGGCTCGGTCAGTCCGGAGTGCACCGCAAGGGCGCCAGCGCGTCGATACCGCTTTCACATTCGCCATCGACACGGTTCTTGCCGGTCTCCGACATGACCTGGACGCGAGTGTGCGGCGCTGAACAACTGGCGGCGATGACCCCTGACAATCGATAGCGCCTTCGCGCTCAGCTCCACTCACATGCCACGACAGTCGATGTGAGTCTGACGACAGGATGACCTGTCAGACTGCGCCGATGATTACACGCTTGCAGATTCCCGCCGATGATGGCCACCTCGTGTCGGTCGAGGTATCCGGTGTCGGTCCGACGGTCTTGATCGTTCCACCCGGTGGTGCCGATGCATCCACATGGCGCAGTACGGCGACCTCGCTGTCGACATGGTTTCGCGTGGCGGTTGTGCAGCGCCGGATTTACGAACCGGAAGCGTTCATCTCACTCCCGCATACCATGGATCGCGAGATGCGCGACGTCATCACGGTGGCCCGACACATGGGTCCCGCTGTGGTCGGCGTTGGCCATTCTTCCGGGGCCGTGGCACTTCTGGTCGCAGCCGAAGCGTGCCCGTCCGTCTTTCGTCAGCTGATCCTTTACGAACCACCTGTGCCGATGGTCACGCCGGTGGGTGGTGACTCGAGCACCATGGCGCGAGACGCGCTCAAGAGGGGCGATGCCTCGGAGGCCCTGCGGATCCACTTGGAACAGATCGTGCAGCTTCCCGCGAGCGTCGTTGCGCACATCATGAACGACCGGCGGTTGAGCGGTGGGATGCTCTCGTACTTACCAGCACAGCTGGCCGATACGGAGTCGATCGATGCCCTGGTCATCGGCCGGCAGAGATTCAGCGCGATGACCATACCCACAGTTCTGCTCGAGGGTGCTCTGAGTCCGTCTCATCTGCGGGTGCGATCGGAATTGCTGTTCCGGCGTTTGCCGGCAGTCAGCCGTCGCGTCATGCAGGGCGAGAGTCACGCTGCGAACCTGAGTTCGCCGGCAGAGCTGGCCGCACTTATCAGAGACGTCGTGTCGACGAGTTCCACGGTGTACGGCCACGAGCATCCCGTAGGAGACCGCGAACCGGCTGACGTCCGGTCACCACCGTCGTGCGGCGGTTCTTGACCTCGACTCACGGCCGGTGTTCGTGGCTCGGCGAACGCGCCGTACCGACAACGGCGACAGGACTCGGCTCGCTTCCGCACCTCGACGTCGACATCACCGCCACGTCAGCGCGGACCCGACGAGAAGACCTCCGCCGCCACCGACGCCATAGTCGAGTTGACCGTTCGCTCGACGTCGCGGTCGGCCAGTGGACATGTGGTGGTGAGGAACTGGTAGTACAGCGGGGCCGACAGATGGCGGATGACCGCTCCACAATCTGTGTCGCGAGGGATATCGCCGCGATTGATCGCCGATGTGACGCACGTGGACCACTCATCGACGCGTCTGTCGTAGAACGTCGCGAGAGCGTGCTTGGTGCCATCGTCGTGTGTGGATGCCGCGATCAGGGCGGAGAAGAGGGGGCCCTGACGTCGATGTCGTAATGTCCGCACCACCAATGCGGCGTTCGCGTGTAGATCCGTTCGCAGATCACCGGTATCGGACGCTGACACGGACTGGGTTGCCATGTCGGTGAGCAGATCCGCGACGAGGGCCTGTGGACTCCCCCATCTCCGGTACACGGTCGTCTTCCCCACCCCCGCCGCCTCGGCAACCTCCGGCAGATCGATTCCCGCGAAACCCCGGTAGATCAACGCGTCTTCGGTTGCCGTCAGGACTGCCGAACGCACCGCCGCGGTACGGCCTCCGGGACGTGACAACGCTTCGCCAACCATGACGGCCATCGTAACCCTCTGATCCCGTTAAGGGAACTGGGGTTCCTATAAGACCAGGTGTCCCGTACGCTCGCTAACGGGACCAAAGTTCTGTTAGGAGAAATGATGGAATATCGCAGGGTAGGACAGTCGGGGTTGGTGGTGTCCGAGCTCGGCTTCGGGGCAGCGACTTTCGGAGGTAGAGGAGACTTCTTCGGCGCCTGGGGAGCCACAGACGTTACCGAGGCTCGGACCATGATCGACATGTGCCTCGATGCCGGGGTGACATTGTTCGACACCGCCGACGTCTACTCCGACGGTGCGTCGGAGGAGGTGCTGGGCGCTGCGCTTCAGGGCCGACGTGAGCGAGTGGTGTTGTCGACCAAGGCCGCACTGCCCACGGGCGACGGTCCTGCCGACTACGGCACGTCGCGCAGCAGGTTGGTGACTGCGGTCGATGCAGCATTGCGGAGGCTGAACACCGACCACATCGACCTGTTTCAGCTGCACGCGTTCGACGCTGCGACACCGGTTGACGAGGTGGTCGACACCCTGGACGAACTCGTCCGCATCGGGAAGATCCGCTACACCGGTGTGTCGAACTTCTCGGGCTGGCAGCTGATGAAGTCCCTGTCTGCCGCCGATCACCGCCTCCGCGTCCGTCACGTCGCACATCAGGTGTACTACTCCCTGGTCGGTCGTGACTACGAGTGGGAGTTGATGCCGCTCGCGCATGACCAGGGCGTGGGAGCGATCGTCTGGAGTCCTTTGGGTTGGGGGCGTCTGACCGGCAGGATTCGCCGTGACACACCGCTGCCCGCGACGTCGCGGTTGCATACGACTGCACACGCCGGGCCACCCGTCGACACGGATCGCCTGTACGCCATCGTCGACGTTCTCGACGAGATCGCCGAGGACACCGGTAGGACGGTGCCGCAGGTTGCGCTCAACTGGGTGGCCGGCCGGCCGACGGTGTCCAGCGTCATCGTGGGCGCCCGGACGCCAGAACAGTTGCGAGACAATCTCGCCGCCACCGGATGGCGCCTCTCCGACGAGCACGTCAGTCGCCTCGACGAGGTGTCCGCCTCCGATGCACCGTATCCGTACTTTCCCTACCGCAGGCAGGAGGGCTTCGCCCGGTTGAACCCTCCGGTGGTGTGAACGCGCGTGGACTGGGCATGACGTGGGAGGTCATCGCGGGAAGGAGCGATCCGCCGTTACGGTGCACGGACAATCCCCCGGCAGGAGGTCGACACCATGTCCGCACCAGTCCACGATCGCCCGTTCCTTCGGTTGGCAATGCGCTGTGATCGGGTGGGATCAGCGTGGTTCGTCGGACTGGGATTGGTCGTCTCCCCCGTTGTCGCTGTTCTGGATGTGCCAACGGGGTGGATGTACGCGGTGTGGGGCGTGATCATCACGGGTGCGGTGTGGTTGGCGGTTCTCGGGGTGATCATGGCTGTCGAGTTGTCTCTGGCACTGCGTTCCGGCGCCACCCTCTCCGACGAATTCTGGAGCTCTGTGCTCCCGTCGCTCGCCCCAGCCGGGCCTGTGTCCGGGAGACAGGTTCCCTCGGGTCACGTCGGGGCAGTTTTCGGTCCGCGCAGATGTGACGTGCGATCGTCCGTGTCATATCTCTCCGAAGACCGCCGCTGGGAACACGACCTCCACCGCATACCCCTCGGCGAACCACCCGACGACCAGCGTGCGGCCTGAGTTGTGCGTCGACTACCCCGTGGTCGCCGCCGGAGCACTCATGCCGCATAGGCGCGGATGAAGGTGGTCACCCCCGCATGTACTGCTTCACGTGCACGCGCGTCGGAGATCTCCCTGGTACCGAGCTCGGTCAGATCGGGGAATTCGGCGTCGATGAGGGCGATGAACTGTTTGGCGGCCAGGACCGGGTCGGGGACGTCCAACACCTTGGCGTTGCCGAGCATGGCCAGGCGACCCGCGAGACCGTCGATGATGGGTTCGGCGACTCGGGAGCGCACCAAGTGCAGAACCTCCGGGTCACGCCGCACCTCGGCGTGCATCTGCTGCTGCAGCGAAGACGCGCACGGGCTGCGCTGGCAGGCAACCAATCGCTCACCGAGCGCGAACAACCCCGATTGCCATTCGCGGCACTGCGGGTCGAGCAGACGGATGGCCTCGAGTGCACCGGCGTTTATGAACTCTGCACTCGCCGCAATCGATTCCCGGAACAGCAGCTCCTTGCTGTGAAAGTGGTTGTACACGGTGGGCTTCGACACCTTCGCGCGCTCGGCGATGACGTCGATCCCGGCCCGCTCATAGCCCGACTCGGCGAACACCTCGGCCGCGGCGTCGAGGATGGCCTGGCGCTTCCCCGCGCGGGATCCGCGCGGGGTTGTCGTCTGCTGTGTCGGGCTGGCCACGTAGACCACTTTACCTGCTGTTCTGAACCGAACCCTTGACTTAACTACACCGGAGAGTTCAATGTTATTTACGTGACGACAACTTCTCAGGAGGCGCCGTCCGGCGCTCTCGGCATTCGTACTGTGCTTCTCGTGGTCGTGGTCTCGGTCGCTGCCATGATGGCGGTGATCGACGGAACCATCGTCACGGCCTCACTGCGTGACATCGGTGCCGACCTGGGCGCTCCCCTGTCGCAGGTCGTGTGGTTGACCGTGGGGTATCTGATCTCTGCGGGGGTCACGATGCCCCTGTCGGGCTGCGTGATCGACCGCCTCGGTCCACGCCGCACCCTGTTCTGGTCGCTGGCCCTGTTCGTATCGGCCTCCATCCTGTGCAGTGTCGCCTGGTCATTGCCGGTGTTGATCCTGTTCCGCGTGTTGCAGGGTTTCGCGGGTGGGTTGCTGGAGCCCACCGCGGTGAACGTGGCCGCCTCGTCCGCACCCGCCGCGCGGATGGGTGCGGTGATGAGTGTGCTCAGCTCCACGATCAACATCGGACCGGTCGTCGGGCCCTTGCTCGGTAGCCTGATCGCCGGAAGCGGGCACTGGCCGTGGATCTTCCTCATCAACGTTCCCCTCGGTGCCATCGCGATCGTCGGCGCAGCCGTGGTGGTCCGTCCGATGGATGGCGCGCAGCCACGCGGTTCTCGGCCCGATCTGATCGGGATGGTGTTGTTGCCGTTGGGTTTTGTGTCGGTTCTGCTGTCGATCGACCGGGTCGGGGTATCCGTCGGAGGTTGGCTGCCGATACTCCTGGGTGTATTCGGAGTGGCCGTGCTCGCCGCATACGGGCGATATTCGCTACGGGGTGGCCACCATGCGGTGCTGGATCTGACTCTGCTGCGACACCGCGGGTTCCGGGCCGCGCTGTTGACGATGGCGGCCGTCGGGTTCGCGATGTACGGCCAGTTGGTCGGCCTGCCGTTGATCGCGGCCGAGGACCACGGGCTGACCGGAATCGCGGCCGGTCTGCCCGTGGCGGCGCTCGGCGTGGGATGCCTGGTCTCGATGACCACTGCCGGTCGGATGTCCGACCGCCTGGGAACGCGACCCATCGTCGTCACCGCTGCCGTTCTCACGGCAGGTGTTGCGGTAGCGATCGCCGTCAGCGCGAGCTGGTTGCCGCTGTCAGGTCTGCTCTCTCTGATGGTCGTGTTCGGGCTGACGTTCGGCGGAGTCGCCGCGCCGACCTTCTCCAGCATCTACCGCACCGTCCCACCCGATCGCGCTCCCTACGCGACGCCCTCGCTGTTCATCACCGTGCAACTCGCGGCGGCCGGTGGCGCGACAGTCGCCGGACTGCTCGTCGACCACCTCGCACCCGATTGGGCGGCCACGTGGCTGTACGGATCGTTCACCGTCCTGCTTCTCGCCGCCGCGGGGGTTGCCCGATGGTTACCCGGTCGGCAGTGACGATCGCGAACTCTCGGTTGTTCAGTGCCACAACATGTCCGCCGCCCAGAATGTACCCGGAAAAAGTTCACCCGAAGGCTGGCACTCGGGCCGGGAGAGTGCTAAAACTGTCTTCGCACAGTGATTGGATGCCCGTCACCGCGGCGGGCCGAGACAGTCAGGAGGTGGGTTGCTGTGCTGCGTTTCGATCCCTTCGGTCAGGTGGATTCTGTGACCCGTGGGTTGCTGGGGGCTCAGCAGACCGGGTCCTCGCGGACTCCCTTGTTCATGCCCATGGATCTGTACAAGGTCGACGACCACTACGTACTGACCGCTGATCTCCCCGGAATCGATCCGGGATCAGTCGACCTCAGCGTCGACAACGGCGTGCTGACTGTCTCGGCACAGCGAACACCCCGTTCCGACGAGGGTGTGCAATGGCTGACCAGCGAGCGGTTCTTCGGAACGTACCGACGTCAGCTGACGCTCGGTGACGGCATCGATGGCTCGGCGATCACCGCCCGGTACGACAACGGCGTGCTGAGCGTGACCATCCCCGTCGCGGAGAAGGCGAAACCGCGGCGCATCACCATCGAACACTCGGAGACCCCGCAGTCCATCGAGGCCACATCCAGCTGATCCCGCACGCCAGGCGTTTTACGGCGCGACATCGACCGACCGGTCAGGGTCGGTCGATGTCGACCGGGATCAACTGGTCGCGGTTCCATCGTGTCGGCTGCGCCACGCCCTCCGGCCTCGCGCCACCCACGCATTGATCAGACCCGCGGTGAACATCAGCAAGATCGGCCACATGCCGGTCGACGGGAACGCCACCGCCACGATGATCGCGATGGCGAGCGTCACATTGGTGCCGATGTCGAGGCCGTGATCGACCCACCACTGGACTTCGGTCCCGGTGTCGAGCAACTCCCGATGGTGCCTGCCCCACCACCCGATCACCGACAGCGTCGAGATCGAGATGAACAGCAACACCATGTACGAGACATTCGACCAGTGGCTGTCCGGGCCGCTGATGAGAGCCGTCGCGAACGGTAGGACCACGATCGTCAGGATCCACAACGCATGCAGGTTGAACAGCACTCCGTCGTAACTCGCGAAGTTCTCCATGATCGCATGGTGGTTGCGCCACAACTCCCAGATGACCGCAAACGAGATGAGGAATCCGACCAGCTCGTTGGAGTGGTCGTGGATGATCACCGTGACGGAATTGCGGTGCAGTTCGTCCACGACGTCCACCAGAGGTAGGACCAGCAGGGTCAGCGCGATGGCGACGACCGCGTCGCAGAACGTGATCAGCCGGCGCAAACCCTCGGTACTTCTGCGTCGTCCGCTCTCTGGCATGAGCAGACCTTATGCCCATGGCACCGGGAGCGGCCGAGGGAGCGGACGTGTGTGTCGAACGACGGTGCACCTCAAGCGGTGCGACGCAGGATGTCGTCGACCACGTCGGCGAGTGACACGGTTGCGTCGACGACGACCGCGGTAGGCGGGAGCACATCGACGTGGTCGTGCAATCGCAGGATGAGGTCGCGTTCGTCGGCCTGACCACCGAAGTCGTCAGGCAACCGCTCGTCAAGCCGCTCGAGCAGGGTGGCGCGATCAATTCGCAGCACGACGACGGCGTCGAAGAAGTCGACAAACGTCGCTCGGTTCCGGGAACCGCCGCAGAAGAAGGTGCTCGGGTGGGTCCGGTCGGTGAGCAGCGTGTGAACCGCGGTCACCTCCCAGAGGTGGTTCTCATGGGTGGCGCGGTGGTTCTCCGACCGTGGCAACGGCTCTCCCGTCTCCGGGTTCCCGTGATACGCCAACTCGCTGTCACCGTTGATCGCGTGGAACCCGCGTCGGCGAAGCTCCGCACACACAGACGTCTTGCCGGTACAGGAGCCACCGTCGATCAGATAGTTCCGCATTCCCACGACTCGACGGTAGCGATGCGGTCAACGGGTATTGACTGCTCTGCACATGCGCCGGTCCAGAGGTTGTCGGGTTCGGCGTTCACGCGTCGGACACCGCATTGCACCCACATCGGTAACCTCGTGTTCGCCGTCCCGGAACTCGCCTGCCGCACCGTCGACTCATGCCCCTCGGTGACTCTCGGTTCTCACGTCGTTCCCTCCTGCAGACCGGTGTCGCCGGTGCTCTGTTGGTCCCTGCCGGTTCGCTGCTGACGCCGCGCGGATCCTCGACCTCGGGAGTCGCGGGCGCGGCACCGGGCCTGGTGCGGGCACGTCCGAACCTCACGCACGGTGTCTCCAGTGGGGACCCTCGTACCGATGGCGCGCTGATCTGGGCCCGCTCCGACACCCCTGCACGGATGGTGGTGGAAACCGCATCGTCGGAATCGTTCGGTCGCCCGAGACGGTTCCAGGGTCCCAGGCTCGACGGGTCCTCCGGAGGTACCGGACGTTTCCGGGTCAGCGGGCTCCCGCCGGGCCAGACCGTGCACTATCGCGTGACCCTGGAGGGAGAGAACGGCGCGAGGTCGCAGCCGCTCACGGGCACGTTCCGGACGGCGCCGGTCTACCCGACCAACGTGAGCTTCGTCTGGTCGGGTGACGTAGTCGGGCAAGGCTGGGGCATCAGTCGCGACGGCGGTATGTCCATCATGGGTGCGATCGCGGATGTCCGTCCCGACTTCTTCGTGCACTCGGGCGATGCGATCTATGCCGACAATCCCGTTCCGCAGACGCAGAAGCAGAACGACGGCAACACGTATCGCAGCGTCACCGCGCCCGCCAAAGACCACGTCGCCCAGACTCTCGAGGATTTCCGCGGAAACTTCGCGTACAACCTCACCGACCGCCACTATCGGCGGTTCGCGGCCACCGTTCCGCAGGTGATCCAGTGGGACGACCACGAGGTACTCAACAACTGGTACCCCGGCGAGAGTCTCGCCGGGCAGCAGCGCACGGGTTACACCGAGACCGACGTCAACACGCTCGCCGGGCGCGCGTTCCAGGCGTGGCGTGAATGGCAACCGGTACAACCTGCGGAGGCCGTCGACGGTCGGGTGTACCGCAAGATCTCCTACGGTCCCCTGCTCGACGTATTCGTCCTGGACATGCGCAGTTACAAGGATCCGAACCCGAACAACTGGGCCGCGGCCGACGACGGCGGGATCCTCGGCGCGAAACAGACACAGTGGTTGATCAACGGTCTCCGCTCGTCGAAAGCGGTATGGAAGGTCGTGGCCAACGATCTGCCGTTGAGCATCGTCGTCCCGGACGCGCTGTCGGACCCGAAGCAGGGCCCGACATCGATGGAGGCCGTCGCCCAGGGCGACAACGGTGCGCCGCGCGGGCGTGAGATCGCGTTCTCCCGGATCCTCTCGCATACCAAGAACGTCGAGAACATCGTCTATCTCACCGCCGACGTCCACTACACCGCCGCGATCTCCTACCACCCGGACCGCGCGGGTTTCCGTGACTTCGCGCCCTTCTGGGAATTCGTTTCCGGACCGCTGAACGCAGGCGCGTTCCCGAAGAGTCCGCTGGACGGCACGTTCGGCGCGCAGTACGAGTTCGTGCATGCCCCGGACAAGGCGAACGCGTCTCCCGCGGAGGGGTTTCAGCACTTCGGCCAGGTGTCGATCGACCCCTGGACGCGAGCGCTGACCGTGCGACTTCGCGATGCACGCGGGCACGCGCTGTTCACCAAACAACTGCCGCCCAGAAGGTGACCGTGGGCTCGGTCTCGGGCCGAGCGCCCCGTCGCCCGTGATCACCGGTGGCGACTGCCGCCTGTCAGAGCCGACGTGAGCGCCTGATCGGTTGTGCCAGCAGCGTATGCAGGACCTCGCGGTACTGCGACCCGGACAATCGCCCGACCCCGTCCACCGGCACCAGATAGCGGGTGAAAATGGCGCCGGCGAGAACCGTCAGCGCCGCAGTGGCGTTCTGCCGTCCGGTCGACCCGCCGAAGAATTCCACGAGCGGATCCATGATCTCGCGATCGATGTACTCGGCCAATGCGTCGCGCACGGCAGGTGTGCTGCCCGCCTCCCTGATCAACGCGGCGAGAAACGGGCCGGACACCGGATCGTCCCACGCTTCGAGCAACCCGTCCGCCAGTCGTCGGCCCACCGTCTGCGGATCGCCGCGCAGCGCCCCGGCGAGCACCTCCGCAGGTGCCAGTCTCAGGTGCATGACCTCGGCGAACAGGCCTGATTTCGATCCGAAGTGGTACCCGATCAGCGCGGGGTCGCATCCAGTCGCATCGGCGATCGACCGCAGAGTCGCACCGTGGTAACCGTGTTCGACGAAGGCTGTGGTCGCGGTGGCGACGAGCCGCTGACGCATGTCGGGACTCCCCCGTGCCGGTCGCCCGCGTTTATTCAACACCGTTGAAGTCTAGGGCCGGATCGATCAACGCTGTGCGCCATGACATCGACGACGAGCGACTCCGCACCGACAGTGTTGATCTCGGGCGCCTCCAGCGGCATCGGCCGGGCTGCCACCGCGGCGCTCGCCGCGGCCGGTTGGACGGTGTACGCGGCCGGGCGCAATCTTGAGAGGCTGCCATCGGGACGCGGCACCGGGGCGGGATGCATCATCCCGATCGCTCTCGACGTGACCCGGCCCGACTCGGTTGCACAGGCGCTGCACGAGATGCGCACGACTCTGAACGGCCGGACACTCGACGCGCTGGTCAACAACGCGGGGATAGGGCGGCTCGCGCCGATGCAGGTCGTCGACGACGATGACCTGCGGGCCGTGTTCGATGTCAACGTCTTCGGAGCCGTCTCGCTTACCCAGCAGGCACTCCCCCTGATGGCCACGGGTGGCCGGATCGTGTTCATCGGATCGGTGGGTGACCGCATCACGATGCCCTTCGGGGGTCCGCTGACCTCCTCCAAGTGGGCGATCGCGTCCATCGCCGAAGCGTTCAGGCTCGAACTGCGCGGGGTGGGAATCGGTGTGGTCCTGGTGGAACCGGGTTCGATCCACACCGCGGCCGTGGACAAGGTGGAGAGCCAGGCCGCCGAACTGGCCGAGCGCATCAGGGCTCACGACGCGTCGCTGGCCGCCAGATTCGAGCGGGCGACCGCGACTGCGGTGGCGAACGAACGTTCGGGTTCCGAACCCGAGGTGGTCGGCCGCGTTCTGGTGCGGGTTCTCAGCGTCCGACGGCCGCGCACCCGCTACCTCGTCGGGCGCCACGCGCGACTGCTCGCGGCTCTGGGTCGACTCCCCGACCCCGCGTTCGACGCGTTACGGCTCCGACTCTCTGACCAGACATCGACCGAGAAGGCGGCATCATGACACTCCCCGGGATCGACCACCTCTCGGCACTGAGCCCCGCGTTCGCCGCCGATGCACAGGCTCTCGGCATGCGTGCGTGGGGTCAGACAACACGGACCCCGCGGGAAACCGCGGCGGCGTTCCTCGGCTGTGACCTGGCCCTGGGACTGGTCGAGCTGCCCTTACGTCTGCACACGACGATGGCGCGACAACTGGGCGTCAGCACGGCTTACCTCATCGACGTCATCGTCGAGCTCGCACCTGCGGTCGGATACCCGCAGGCCGCGCAAGCGCTGGTGAACCTGGCCGACGTCACCGTCGACCAGGATGATGATCCCGCCACCGAGCGTGAGATCGCCGGAGGTCGCGCCGCCGCGCGGTCGGTCCTCGGAGTCCGGTCGGGTGGTCCCGTCGATGTCGGCGACATCGTGATCGAATACGGAACCATCAGATCCACGCCGTGAATTCGCGTCGGTCGACTGTGGGCAGCCATCGATACCGTCTCCACCGAGATGTGCGCAACCGGAGGCCGAAGTCGGTTCGCGGATGCAGAATCGTCGTCGAGAACCGGATCCGAGAGGGAGTGCCATGACGCAGCACAAGGTGACATCGTTTCTGTGGTTCGACAACCGGTCCGCCGACGCGGTGTCGTTCTATCAGTCGGTCTTCGGCGATGACCTCACGGCGTCGGGGCCGGAGTTCGAACTGTTCGGGCAGCGCTTCATCGCCTTCGACGGTGGCCCGTTGTTCCCGCAGACGGAGGCGTTCTCGATCATGGTGTCGTGCGCCGATCAGGCAGAGATCGACCACTACTGGGCGGCGCTGACGGCCGATGGCGGGACGCCGGGCCGTTGTGGATGGCTCAAGGATCAGTTCGGCGTCTCGTGGCAGATCGTGCCGGAGAATCTCGCCGCGCTGCTGAACCATCCCGATCCCGAGCAGTCCGCGCGGACCGTCGCCGCACTGCGCGCGATGGACAAGCTCGACATCGAGGCGCTCGAGAACGCCTGAGCGGAGCTCGATCGCGCGGCGATCCGCGGGACGGTTGACGTGGCTCGCGACTGGGCACATACTTAGGCCTGTGCCTAAGTATCACGACGAGCTCGACGCGGTGCTCCGTGCCCTCGCGGATCCGACGCGACGCGCCGTCGTGGAACGTTTGGCGAGATCGCCCGCCGTCGTGTCCGAGCTGGCGGCTCCGTTCTCGATGGCCCTGCCCTCGCTGATGCAGCATCTCCGCGTGCTCGAATCCGCGGGGATCATCAGCTCGCAGAAGGACGGACGCGTGCGCACCGTGACCCTCCGTCCCGGCGGTCTCGATGTCGTTCATCTATGGCTCGACGAACAGCGCACCCCCGCAGAACGCCAGGCCGATCGGCTGGGCATCCACCTGACCCGCACCACCAGGAGAGAAAGACTGACATGACCCGCGTCCGGATCGATCTCAACATCTCGCTCGACGGATACACCTCGGCCACCGATCACTCGCCGGAGAACCCCATGGGTGAGGACTGGGGCGCATTGACGGCGGCCTACACCGGTACGCGGACGTTCCGGAGCAGGGTTCTCGGCGACACCACCGGCACCGGCACGACCGGCGTCGACGATGCTCACGCCGCGGCGTACTTCGACAACATCGGGGCGGAGATCCTGGGTGCGGCCATGTTCGGATTCCACACCTTCCCGGACGACCCGGAATGGAAGGGCTGGTGGGGAGACGAACCCCCTTTCGGCGTACCGGTGTACGTGCTGACCCACCGGGCTCCGCTACCCGACCTGCCGATGGCGGGCGGTACCACTTTCCGCTTCCGGAGTGGGTCGATCGAAGAGGTGCTCGCCGAGGCAGCCAGTTCAGCCGAGAGCCAGGACGTCCGCATCGGTGGCGGTATCGGCACCGCGCGGGAATTCCTGTGCGCCGGCCTGGTCGACGATCTGCACGTCGCCATCGCGCCGGTGATCCTCGGTCGCGGCAACCGTGTCTGGGATGACCTGCGCGGGCTCGAGCTGAGCCACAAGGTCGACACCGAGGTCGCCGAGAGCGGCACCCTCCACGTCAGCTTCACCCGATAGCGGCCAGATGACGATCGAACGCCGGCTTGCGCACAGCGGTTTCACGTTGACCCGGGACTACGACGCCCCGCCACAACGGGTATGGGACGCTTTCGCGGACGAGGAGAACAAGTTGGCCTGGTGGGGGGCCGGGGACGCCGTCGAACCTCGGCAGTGGGCGTTCGACTTCCGGGTGGGTGGCCGCGATGTCGCCGAGGGCAAGTTCCACGACGGCCCGGTCTCCCGCTACGAAGCCACGTATACCGACATCGTCGAACATGTCCGGATCGTCACGACGTACGACATGTGGCTCGACGGGATCCACATGTCGACGTCGGTCGCGACACTGGAATTCGAGCGCATCGGGACGGGTACCCGGTTCACCCACGTCGAACACGGCGTGTTCTTCGACCAGTTCTGGGCCGACGGACCGAACCGCGAACGCGGAACGCTGGGCCTGCTCGAGGCCCTGGACACGTACCTGGGACAGCCCCGCGGTTGATACTCGGGGCGGCGGTCTCAGTCGACCGCCGCGGCCAATCGTCCGAGAGTCCCCTCGAGTTGGTCTGAGGACACCAGGGGGAACCCGACCTTCTGCAACAGGTCCTTGTCGGTGACGGCGGACCAGTCGTAGGTGTGTCGGACGAGAGTGGTGCCGGGCCCCTGGGACTCGAGCTCCCACAGCCATTCCCACCCGGGAGGCTCGGTACCCGCGGGTGCGGTTTTCCACGCCAGCAGCTTGTCCTTGGCGTAACCGGTGACGTGATTGTCGGTCTTGTACTCACCGCCCATGTGCGGACCGTCCATGTTCATCGTGAAGACCTCGCCTACCGCGGTGATGCGATCTGCGTGGTCGATCCCCCGGACGAAACCCGATCCGTCGAGGTCCAGATGGCGCTCGGGATTGCTGAGCACGTCGAAAACTCGGTCGACCGGTGCGTCGATGATCCGTTCCACTGTCACGCTCGTTTGCTCGCTCATCACACCACCGTGCCGAACGACGCGGACGATGGCAACCGCGCGCTGCAAGCCCAACCCTGGTTTGACCCACGCTGAATCCAGCGCTTGCGAACCCGGTCGGTCGTTGACATCTTGCTTCCATCCCCGCAGGTGACCGGGTGACGGGGGTTTCGAGAGGCGCATCATGTCCGACTCCGACGTGGCTGCATCCGATGCCGAACTGGGCAAGGGCTTGCGGCGCCGTCACATGAATCTCATCGCGCTCGGCGGGGTCATCGGAGCGGGCCTGTTCGTCGGAAGCGGTGTGGTCATCGCCGACGCGGGCCCCGCGGCGGTGGTGTCGTTCCTCATCGGCGGCCTGATCACGATGTTGATCATGCGGATGCTGGCCGAGATGGCCGTCGCCCAGCCCGTGGTCGGGTCGTTCTACGTGTACGCCCGGCGGGCGCTGGGCCGCCGAGGTGGTTTCGTCACCGGATGGCTGTACTGGTACTTCTTCGTCGTCGTGGTCGCCGTGGAAGCGGTCGCCGGCGGTCGCATCGTCCAGCTGTGGCTGCCCGAGGTGCCGCTCTGGGTGTTGAGCCTGGTCCTGATGCTCACCCTGACGGCAACCAATCTCGTCTCGGCGCGCTCCTTCGGTGAGTTCGAGTACTGGTTCTCGTCGATCAAGGTCGTGGCGATCGTGGTCTTCCTGTTCGTGGGCATCCTCTGGATCACCGGACTCTGGCCGGACTCCACACCGGGGCTGTCGAATCTCGTCGACCACGGCGGCTTCACCCCGTCGGGTTGGGGTGCTGTGCTCGCGGCGGTGGTCCCCTGCGTCGCCTTCTACACCGGGGCTGAGATCGTCACCATCGCTGCCGCCGAGTCCGACGAGCCCGAACAGGCCGTGTCACGGGCGATGAGGTCGATCATCCTCCGGATCATCCTGTTCTACGTCGGGTCCATCTTGGTGGTGGTCACAGTCCAGCCCTGGAACACCAAGAGCGTGGGGGTGAGTCCGTACGCCTCGGTTCTGTCGGTACTCGGCATCCCCGCGGTGTCCACCATCATGAATCTCATCGTCCTCACCGCCGTGCTGTCGTGCCTGAACTCCGCCCTGTACACCACATCACGAATGGTGTTCGCGCTCACCACACATGGTGACGGGCCTCGGTTCTTCACCCGACTGTCGGCCAACGGTGTACCGCGACGCGCGATCCTGCTGGGCACCGTTGTCGGCTACGTGTCGGTCGCGGCGACCTACATCTGGGGCGATGTGGTGTTCGACTTCCTCGTCAACTCGTATGGAGCCGTCGCGCTGTTCGTGTACCTGATCATCGCCGTGTCGCAGGTCGTGTTGCGGCGGCGGGTCGAGCGGCAGGATCCCACGGCGCTGCGGCTGAAGATGTGGTTGTTCCCCTGGCTCAGCTACGCGACCATCGCGGTGATGGTGGCCGTCATCCTGGCGATGGCATTCCTGCCCAGCACGCGTTCGCAGTTCATCATGAGCGGTGTCACGCTGGTGGTGATACTTGTCGCCTACGAGCTGACGCGCTGGAGGTCACGCCGCTCGGGTACCGACGAGGTCATCGATCCCGACGCGAGTCGCACGGTCGCCACCGCTTCCACGGAGACCACCTCCTGACCGTCCGACCGCAGACCCCGTGGCGCCATAGGTATCGGTGGGTGCCACGGGTCAGGCAGGGGCCTTGGGAATGACGATCCATAGCGCGAGGTAGACCAGCACCTGAGGGCCGGGCAGGATCACCGACAGCACGAACAGCGTGCGCACGAGGGCCGGGCTCCAGCCGAAGTGCGCGGCGAGACCGCCGCACACACCACCGAACCACTTGTCGGTGCGCGAGCGCTCCAGGCGCGGTGAGCGGTGTACGGGTGCTGTCGTCATGGTGACGTCCTCTCGGTTGTATCCGGTCCCCTCGATTACAGCGCCCCACGGACGTGCGGTCATCGGGGATGACCCGGACATCCACCCCCATATCTCGTGGGATGTCGCCCAATCGGACTTCGCGGCCATTTCGGGTGCGGCGGCGAGTGAGAAGGTTCACGTTTCCTGGCGAGCCGTCGCAACCGAGCGTTTGCTTAGAGTTGCTAATGAAGTCTCGACGAAGAGGTGTGATGGTGCCCGGTTCCCTGCTGCCCGCGTCCGCGATCGACACTGCTGGTGCCGATCCTGCTGTGGTCGAACGTGTTTCGGCTGAGACTTCGGTATCGGGCATCGTATCCGTTCTGGCGGACGGATACGGCGATCGCGCTGCGATGGCGTGGCGACCGGGAAATGCGAGGGCCTGGCGAACCCTGACATACGCCCAACTGGCTTCCCGCGTCGACGCCGTAGCGACGTCTCTGGTGACCCGATTCGGCCTCGGGCAGGGCGATACGGTGGCCATTCTGGGTTTCACCAGTCCCGGATACAGCATCGTCGATCTAGCGGTCACCGGTCCCGCGGGCGGTGTGTCGGTCCCGCTGCAGACCGGTGCGTCACCGTCGAGTTGGCAGCAGATTCTGGAGGAGACTGCCCCGCGTGTCCTGGCCGTCGCGGCCGAACACCTGCCCGCGGTGACCGGGATCCTCGCCGCCATGCGCCGGACAACCGTCGAGCATCTGCTGATCTTCGATACCGAAGACGTGGATGTGGACGATCTCGATCGTCGACGACGGGAGATCGAAGGTACCGTCGCGCAGCTCACCACCACACTCCACGACGACCTCACGCATGACGTGGTTGCGCCCGTGCGTCGCGATCGGGATCCCGACGCATTGGCACTGCTGATCTACACGTCCGGCAGCACCGGGACACCCAAGGGTGCGATGTATCGGCAGTCCGCCGTCGCGCGCATGCTCCGCAACGGATTCGGCCTCGCGTTCAGTCGTGACGATCCCCTGCGCTGGGTGACCTTGAACTTCATGCCGATGAGCCACGTGATGGGTCGTACCACCCTGCTGCAGACGCTGGGTAACGGGGGGACCGCATTCTTCACGGCGCAGAGCGATCTGTCCCAACTGCTCGACGACCTCGCCGAGGTACACCCGACCCAATTGCAGTTCGTCCCGCGGGTCTGGGAGATGCTGTATCGGGAGTACCTCGCCGACCGGGCCCGCGGCGCCGACGACGCCACTGCGCTGTCCGATCTGCGGACCCGCTACCTCGGTGCGGGCGAGGTACGGGCCGTCACGGGATCGGCACCGATCTCGCCCGACGTCGCCACCTTCGTGGGGGACCTGCTCGGCGAGCCACTGATCGAGGGCTACGGGTCGACCGAGTCCGGTGGCGTGCTGTTGAACGGTCACATCACGCGGCCGCCGGTGATCGCGTACCGACTGCGCGACGTCCCCGAACTCGGTTACCGGAGCACGGACCGACCGCACCCGCGTGGTGAGTTGCTGGTCAAGACCACCGACATCTTCGCCGGTTACTACCGTCGTCCCGAACTGACGGCCGAGGCCTTCGACGAGGACGGGTTCTACCGAACCGGGGACATCGTCGCCGAGATCGCGCCCGACGAGTTGCGCTATCTGGATCGCCGCAACAACGTGATCAAACTGTCCCAGGGCGAATTCGTGACCGTATCGCATGCGGAGGCGGCACTCGTCGCGCCACCTGTCGAGCAGATCTACGTGTATGGGAACAGTTCTCGGCCGTATCTGCTGGCTGTCGTCGTCCCCACCGCGGGCGCCGTCGTCGACGCCGGTGGTGATGACGACATACTCCGTGCCCGGGTGAACACCGCGCTGCGCGACATCGGGCGTGACGCCGGGCTGTCGGCGGTCGAGATCCCCCGCGAGGTCATCATCGAACGAGACCCGTTCAGCCAGCACAACGGATTGCTCACCAACACGGCCAAACTCGCGCGCCCGGCACTCAAGGCACGGTACGGCAACGCCCTGGAAGCGCTCTACGGTGAGTTGGAGGCGGGCAGAGATGACAAGCTGCGCCTGGCCAGGGAACAGGCCTCCGAGCGTCCGGCCGAGCAGACCGTGATCGACGTCGCGACCGCACTGCTCGACCTTGCCGAGGGTGATATCGGACCCCAGTCGCATTTCACCGACCTCGGCGGTGATTCGCTCACTGCGGTCACCCTGGGAACCGAACTGCGGGAGATCTTCGACGTGGAGGTGCCCGTCGGAGTCATCACCTCCCCGACGACCGACATGTCCGGACTTGCGGCGTTCGTCGCGGCTCCTGGCGGACAGCGACCGACCGCGGCGTCGATACACGGCGACGGTGAGACCATCCGTGCCACCGACCTCACGCTCGATGCCTTCTTGGACCCGTCGACCATCGCGAGAGCGTCGGATCTGCCCCCGGCACCGGGTGAGCCGCGAACCGTGCTGGTGACCGGTGCCACCGGATTCCTGGGGCGCTATCTGGCACTGGACTGGTTGCGCCGCATGGACATGAGCGGAGGGACCGTCATCTGCCTCGTGCGTGCGTCCGACGCCGACGCCGGACGTATTCGCCTGGACGACGCCTTCGACACCGGTGACGACGAGCTGCTCGCCGAATATCACCGGCTCGCCGGCCGGCATCTACGTGTGGTGGTCGCCGACAAATCGGCTCGTCACCTCGGCCTCGACGACGACACCTGGCAGGAGCTAGCGGAGACGGTCGACCTGATCGTGGACCCGGCCGCGCTGGTCAATCACGTACTCCCCTACCACGAACTGTTCGGCCCCAACGTGGTGGGAACAGCGGAGCTCATCGAGTTGGCCCTCACCGAATGCGTGAAGCCTTATGTGTATGTGTCGACGGTGGGTGTGGCGACCCAGATCGCGCCCGCGGAATTCGTGGAGGACGCCGACATCCGCGAGATCAGCGCTACCCGGAGACTCGACCACGGTTACGCAAGCGGCTACGGCAACAGCAAGTGGGCAGGTGAGGTCTTGTTGCGGGAGGCGCACGAACACCTGAGCTTGCCCGTCACCGTGTTCCGCTGTGACATGATCCTGGCCGACGATCACGATCTCGGCCAACTCAATCTGCCGGACATGTTCACGCGGCTCCTCATGAGCGTGCTGGCCACCGGACTGGCACCGCGCTCCTTTCACGAGCTGGGGCCGGACGGTTCGCCGATACCGTCGCACTACGACGCGCTCCCGGTGGACTTCCTGGCGGCCGCCATCAACGCCCTGGTGGACGACGACGGATTCAGTACCTATCACGCGATGAATCCACACGAGGACGGCGTGGGGCTCGACCGTTACGTCGACTGGTTGATCGACGACGGCGCGGAGATCACTCGTGTCGACGACTACGACGAATGGTTCACCCGGTTCGGTGAGGCGATCACCAACCTGCCCGACACACAGCGTAGACATTCGCTTCTTCCGTTGTTGGACAACTACGCTCGACCGACCTCGGCCGTCATTGGCGGAATCGCACCCGCAGACAGGTTCCGCGATGCGGTGCGTCGTGCGAAGGTGGGACGACACAAGGACATCCCACACATCACTCCGGGCATCATCGCCAACTACGCCCGCGGTCTGCGTCATCTGGGGCTCACCTGACCGCACCTCGATCGGCCGCCGGGGCCGCACCGACGCGCTCGTGGGTATCCCGCTGTTTCACTCCTCGCAGCGTCGGATTTCCTGAACGGCAGGATCATCCGCGTCGAGGTGCCCGCGATCGGCTATTCGACCGCGCCCTCCGACGTCAACTCCGCGATCTGCTCGGCGGTGTAGCCGATGTCGGCGAGGACGGTTGTCGAGTCCGCTCCGGGTCGCGAACCCGCTGTCGGAGTGGCCACCACACTGCGACTGAACTTCGGGGCCGGCGCGGGTTGGGTGATGCCCCCGACGCTCACGAAGCTCTCGCGGGCCTGATTGTGCGGATGATCGGCGGCCTCCCACGGCGAGAGGACCGGCGTCACACACGCATCCGACTCGGCGAAGATCGCCGCCCATTCATCGCGGGGTCTGGTGGCGATCACGGCCGCGATACGCGTTCGCAATGCGTCGGCCTCGTCGAGGTCGTACTGCTCGGGTAGGTCCGCGTCGGTGAGCCCGAGGGTCACGAGCAACTCTGCGTAGAACTGCTGCTCTACACACCCCACGGCGAGGTGTCGCCCATCGGCACACTCGTAGGTGTCGTAGAAGGCCCCGCCACCGTCGAGCAGGTTCTCACCGCGATCGCCGTCCCACAGGCCGGATGCGTGCATTGCGTGGACGAAGGCTGTGAGCAACGCCGAGCCCTCGACCATCGATGCGTCCACGACCTGACCGAGTCCTGACGACGTCCGCTCGTGCAGCGCCGCCATCAGACCCATCGCGAGCAATAGTCCGCCACCACCGAAGTCGGCCAACAGGTTCGCCGGTGGAACCGGGCGCTCACCGGTCCGACCGATCAGGTGCAGTGCACCCGACAGCGCGATGTAGTTGATGTCGTGCCCCGCGCGCTGGGACATGGGGCCGCTCTGTCCCCATCCGGTCATCCGGCCGTAGATCAGGCGCGGGTTACGGGATGCACAGTCGTCGGGGCCGATGCCCAGTCGCTCGACGACACCGGGACGAAATCCTTCGACCAGGATGTCCGCCGTCTCCACCAACCTCAGGACGACATCGCGTCCCGCTGCGGTCCCCAGGTCCACCGAGATGGAGCGCCGTCCGCGGTCGAGGACGCCGGACGGGGACAATAGCCCCCCACCGTGTCCGGCTCGGTCGACGCGGATGACGTCGGCGCCGAGATCGGCCAGGATCATGCAGGCGAAGGGTCCAGGAGCCAGACTGGCGATCTCGACGACGCGGACACCCCCGAGTGGCCCACTCAAGCGGCGTCTCGTGGTAGTCCCAGCATGCGTTCGCCGATCACGTTGAGCTGCACTTCGGTGGTCCCGCCGTAGATGGTGGTGGCCCGGCCCGAGATCAGCTGTTCGATGGCCTTGTCACTCGGTTGCCCAGGAACGACCACCGCACCTGCGATGCCGAGCTCGGCCACCACGAATTCCGAGATGGCCTGTCCTAGAGCCATCCCCAACAGCTTTCCGACACTCGAGGTGGTACTCACATCCGCCCCGGACAGCTGTTTGAGCACCACGCGCGCACTGATGACGTCGATGGCGCGACTCTCCGCGATCAGCTCGCCGACGCGCACACGCGCGGTGGGGCCGAGATCGCGTCCCGTCGTGAACTTGAGCAGGTCGCTGTCGGTGGCGTAGGCCTCCATCTTCGCGCTCAACGCCACACGCTCGCCTGCCAGCGTGGTTCGTGCGACATTCCACCCGTCGTTCACCTCGCCGACCACGCAATCGTCGGGGATGAAGACGTCGTCGAGAAACACCTCGTTGAACAACGCCGAACCGGTCATCTCCCGTAACGGACGCACGGTCACGCCCGTGGCCGACATGTCCAACAGGAAGTAGGTGATGCCCTGGTGTTTGGGACGACTCGTGTCGGTCCGGGCGATGAGCATCGCCCACTCCGCGAACTGCGCCACCGTGGTCCAGATCTTCTGCCCGTTGATCACCCATCCCCCGTCGACCTTCTCGGCCTTGGTGGACAGAGACGCGAGATCGGACCCGGCACCGGGTTCGCTGAAGAGCTGACACCAGACGATCTCACCCTGCAGGGTCGGGATGGCAAGATCCTTCTTCTGCTTGTCGGTGCCGTGGGCGACGATGGCGCCGACGGCCCAGCCACCCATCAGCAACTGGGGTAGCGCGATCTCGGCGCGCGCCAGTTCCTCCGAGATGACCACCTGCTCCAACGGTGACGCACCCCGACCGAACGGCGCGGGCAGGTGCGGTTGCACCCAACCCCCGTCGCCCAGGGCGATGAGCTGATCGTCTTCGCCGAGCGCCGAGAGCGGGACCAGGCTCTCCCGGATCGCACCGCGGATCTCCTCGGCCTCGGCGGGCAATTCGATGTCGGTGGGTAACGTCTCGCCCGCCAACGCACGATCGGCGACAGCAGCGGCGCGCGCCTCGTGGGTGCCGAGCTGAGCCCGGATCGACAGGGCGCGACGGTAATACAGGTGAGCATCGTGTTCCCAGGTGAACCCGATACCACCGTGTACCTGAATGCAGTCCTGAGCGCAGCCGACAGCTCCATCCGGGACGATGACGGCAGCGACATCGGCGGCGAAATCGGCCGTCGATTCACCGCGGTCGAGGGCCCCGGCGGCGTCCCAGAGAACGGCCCGCGCCTTCTCCAGCGCGATACCCATGTAGGCACACTTGTGCTTGACTCCCTGGAACTGTCCGATGGGCCGTCCGAACTGCACCCGCGTCTTCGCGTACTCAGACGCCGTGGACACGCACCAGGAGATGATGCCGACCGCTTCTGCGCCCAGGATGACGGTGGCGATGGAATGCATCCGGGTGGCGGTCAGCCCGGTCAGGATGCGGTCAGACGGCACCACGACGGTGTCGAGCTGCACGCGCCCCGCGCCACGGAGGAGGTCGATGGAGTCCTGCGCCTTGATCGAGACCGACGCGGCGTCGACGGCGGCCCAGACGATCTCGTCGTCGACGAGGAACGGCACGACGAACACGTCGGCGGTGACGGCGGTCAGCACCCCGTCGTAGGCACCCGAGGCCACCAGATCTGCACCCTCTCGCTGTGCGGTGATCGCTTCACCCAGGGCGACGGTGCCGGTGATCGATCCGTCGATCAATCCGGGCAACAACTCGAGAGAGACCTTGGATTCGGTCGCCGACAGCGCGGCACTCGCCAGCAGAGTGGGCACGAACGACCCCTCGGCGATGGTGCGCCCGAAAGCCTCCAGCGCCACAGCGAGGGTCAACAGACCGGCACCGTCGCCACCCGCGGTCTCAGGGACATGAAGGCCGAGCAAACCCTGGTCCACCAGGCCTTGCCAGAAGGTGGGGAATTTCTCGTCCCCGGACCGCTCGACCGCGCGGCGCATCTCGTCGTGATCGACATCGCGTTCGGCGAAGCGACGCACCGACTCGGCCAGCGCGGAATGATCGTCGTTCAGGCCGATCCCGAGTTCGTAGGAATTTCTCGACATGTCGGCCCCTCAGCCGAGCCGCGCGGCGACGTCGTCGATGGTCCACGGGCCATCGGACTCGATGGCGTCGGCGGTGTGCCAGCCGATGAGCTCGGAGATGGCGCCGCCCTGGACCGCGAACACCTTGCCGGTGAGTTTGGAGTTCGGGTCGGCCAGGTATGCGACCACCGGTGCGATGTTGGCAGGGCTGAAGGCGTCGAATTCGCCCTCGGGGACCTCTTCGGCGAACAATGCACTCATCCCCGGGGTCGCCAACGTGAGGCGAGTGCGCGCGATCGGAGCGATTGCGTTGACCCGGACGCCGTAGCGCTCGAGTTCCTCGGCCGCGACCTGGGTGAGGGCGGCGATACCGGCTTTGGCCGCGCCGTAATTGGCCTGCCCGGCGTTCGGCATGAATGTGCCCGATGCGGACGCGGTGTTCACCACGGCGGCCGAGACGTCCTCACCGGCCTTGGAGCGGGCCTTCCAGTACGCCGCGGCGTGGTGCAGACAGGCCGCGTGACCCTTGAGGTGTACCGCGATCACGGCATCCCACTGATCCTCGGTGATGCCGGCGATGAATGCGTCGCGCAGGATGCCCGCGTTGTTGATCAGGATGTCGAGCCGCCCGAACTCCGCCACGGCCTGGTCGACGAGTCGACCGGCACCGGCCCATTGGGCCACGTTGTCGGTGTTGGCGACGGCGCGGCCACCGGCCGCGACGATCTCGTCGACGACGTCCTGCGCCGGGCCGGCATCCGTTCCCGTTCCGTCGTTGGCGCCGCCAAGGTCGTTGACCACGACCGATGCACCTTCGGCGGCGAGCAGCAGAGCGTGCTCCCGGCCGATCCCGCGGCCGGCGCCGGTGACGATGGCCACCGTTCCGTCAAACCGTCCCATGTCGCTTGATCTCCTCGAAGTCGTTGGTGGTGGTGATACGCGGCACTCACGTGGTGAGTGCGCGGAGTCAGACCGTGAACACGGCCAATCCGTCCTTGATGACGATCTCGTCGGCCGAGGTCGTCTGGAATCCGTAAGAGACCGTGTCGTCGGTGCCCTCCGGGTCGTCGACCTGCCAGAACGACGTGGTGATGTCGTTGCCGGGCAACACCGGTTTCGCAAACCGAACCGCCAGTCGACGCAACCGGCTGGTGTCACCGTTGGCGAGCTCGGTCAACCCCGCCCAAGAGGTGAACGCCATGGTGCACAGCCCGTGGTTGATGATGCCGGGAAGCCCCGACATCCGGGCGATCTCGTCGTCCAGGTGGATCGGCATCGGATCGCCCGACGCCGGTGAGTATCGAAATGTCTGGTCGGAGTCGATGTGTTGGACGACGGTGACCAGCGGGTCCTTCTCGGCGACGGCGGGGTCGAGACGGTGCTCGGGAGTCGGGTCACCCTCTCCCACGCCGGCGTCGACGTTGCGGAAGAAGGCGGTCAACCACTGCTCGTTGACCAACTCGCCCGCGGCGTCGCGGGTCTCGGCGTACACCGCGACGGTCGACCCGTTCTCGCGGCCCACGTACCCGATGGGACGCGCGAGCACCGTGAGGTCGTCACCGGCACGAATCGGACGATGGAAGACGAAATCCTGCTCGCCGTGGACCAGTTTGGGCAGCAGTTCAACCGGGGCCACCGAGAGTGCGGCCGGGGCCATCGATCCGAACACCGGCACGACCGCGAACACCGGCGGTGCCACGGCACCCTCGCGATGCGTGGCTATCGGGTCGTTGGTGGCGGCTGCGTACTCGGCGATCCGCTCCGCGGTCACCGCGAAGTGTTCGGGATCCGTCCACTCGCCGATGGCGTCACCGTCAAAGGTGACCGGCTTCGCCGCGGGGCGGGCGGCACTCTCGGTACTCGACACAGTTCTCCGTAAGCTCGTCGGGGGTTCGGCGAACGGTGGTCACCCGGCCAGGGCGTTGAACTTGTCCATCGACTCGCGCAGGTCGGCTTCGCAGTGTTTGGCGACCGACTTCCCGATGGGTCCCACGATCATCGACCCGGTGAACGTGGCATCGAACGACGCCGTTGCACCGGCGTCACCCGAGGGCTCGACGCGCAACACGAATTCGATCTTGACGCCCGCCATACCGGTTCCGGTGATCCGCAGGAACTTCGGCGCGCTGACCTCGGCCACCGTCCACTCGATCTTGTTGGCCATGTTCATCACCGAGACCACCTCGGTGAACACGTTGCCCTCCTTGAGCTCGGCGGGCAGTTCACCTCGCCAGCCCTGATGGATGGTGAGCCACTCACCCCAGCGCTCGAGGTCGCTGAGCAGAGCCCACGCCTTCTCGGGGGTGGTGCCGACCTCGGTGGATACGGAAACGGATGCCATGGAATTCCTCCTGGTGATGAGAGTTGAGAGTGAAGAATGACGAGCGTGGTGGTCAGCGTTGGGCCGGCCGATAGGCCGTGATGACGACCGCGCCGCCGAGACCGATGTTGTGCTGGAGGGCCACCGCCGCTCCGTCGACCTGACGCTTGTCGGCGGCACCGCGGAGCTGCCAGGTGAGTTCGCTGCACTGTGCGAGACCGGTGGCGCCCAGCGGATGTCCCTTCGAGATCAAGCCACCGGACGGGTTGACCACCCACCGGCCGCCATAGGTGGTTTCGCCCGCGTCGACCAGCTTTCCACCGTCTCCGGCCGCGCAGAGCCCCAGCGCCTCATAGGTGAGCAGTTCGTTGGTCGAGAAGCAGTCGTGCAACTCGATGACGTCGACGTCGTCGGGGGTGATCCCGGCCTGTTGATAGACGCGCTCAGCGGCTTTGCGTGTCATGTCCGCGCCGACCAGGCTGATGGCGCTCTTGTCGTCGAAGGTGCTGTTCATGTCGGTGACCATGGACTGCCCGACGATCTCGACCGCGCGGTCGCCGAGACCGTGCTGTTCGACGAAGCGCTCGCTGACGATGACCGCCGCACCGGAACCGTCCGATGTCGGCGAGCACTGCAACTTGGTGAGCGGCCCATAGATCGGCTTGGACTCCAGGATTTCCTGCAGCGTGTACTCGTCCTGAAACTGGGCGTAGGGGTTGTGCTGCGAGTGACGGTGGTTCTTGACCGCAATCGAGGCGAACTGTTCGACCGTGGTTCCGTAGCGCTCCATGTGTTCGAGGCCGGCCGCACCGAACATGTACGGAGCCGGTGGCATGGCGAACTCCTGCAGTTCGGCCAAGGCCAACAGATGTCGCATCATCGGCTGCTCGCGGTCGTCGAAAGTCGAACCGAGCGAACCCTTTTGCATCTTCTCGAAACCGAGCGCGAGAGCGCAGTCGACCGTCCCGCTGCGCACGGCCTGCGTGGCGAGGAACAGAGCCGTGGATCCGGTGGAGCAGTTGTTGTTGACGTTGACGATCGGGATGCCGGTCATTCCCAATTCGTAGAGCGCTCGTTGACCCGAGGTGGACTCGCCGTAGACGTAGCCGACGTAACCCTGTTCGACGTCCGTGTAGTCGATGCCGGCATCGTCGAGAGCCTTCGTGCCCGCCTGCTGGGCCATCTGCGGGTAGTCCCACTCGATCGCTCCGGGCTTCTCGAACTTGGTCATCCCGACCCCTGCGACGAAGACCCTGGTCGTCATCTCGGCTCCAATCCGTGATTATGGCGGCCACGCATCGCGCACTCTTCGGACAGGACGGAATCCGCTGTTGCGCAACGCGTGGACACGATGTCCCACACAAACTATGTGGGACATGGCGTCCAAGTCAATAGGCACGCCCTATCCTGATGCGATGCCGGATTCCGAGGAGACCGTCGAGACCGGCGACGGCCGCACCCGTCGCTGGGACGAACACAAGCAGGAACGTCGACTGCGCATCCTGGAGGCCGCGGTGGCGTTGTTCTCCGAGCGTGGGCGCGAGGCGGGAGTCAAGGACATCGCGGAGCGCGCGCGACTACCCCGCTCGGTGGTGTACCGCATCTTCAAGGACCGTGACGACCTGGACGAACAGGTCCGGGAGTTCATCGTCGCGGACCTGATGTCGGCTCTGACGCCGACACTGGTCCCGCATGGCACCATCCGCGACGCCATCCGCGACTCGGTGGAGAGTTACGTGGGATGGCTGGAGAAGAACCAGACCCTGCACCTGTTCCTGGGTGCGGGTTCCACGTCCCGACCGACGGCCGGATCGCATGTCGTCGTGAGCGCCAGAACGTCCATCGGTTCGGACGTGGCGAACTATCTGTACCAGTTCTTGTCGGCCAAAGGTGCCGATCCTCGATTCGCGCAACCCCTGGCCTTCGCCCTCATCGGCACGGTGGACGCAACGGTCAATCGCTGGCTCAGTCAGTCCCAGCCGCGGATCTCACCGACGGAGCTGGCCGAGTTCCTGCAGATATCGCTGTGGAGTCTGATCGAGGCGCACTGCCGGATTCTCGGTATCGACATCGACCCGGACATGACCATCGACAATCTTGATCTGGTCGGCGACCCACCTACCGCGCACTGATCACCCAGCTGCGGCTCCCGCCCGCTGTGCGTCGTGGACCATCAGGGCCACCTGCAGTGAGACGAGCGACTCAGGATCGGCGAGGTCGATACCGCCCACCTCCTCGATGGTCCGCAACCGCTTGTACAACACGGGCCTGCTGATGTGTAGTCGCCGTGCGAGCGCGACTTTGTTCCCGTTCACCTGAA
This sequence comes from Williamsia sterculiae, assembly GCF_900156495.1. GTDB lineage: Bacteria > Actinomycetota > Actinomycetes > Mycobacteriales > Mycobacteriaceae > Williamsia_B > Williamsia_B sterculiae. The sequence goes on along the minus strand of NZ_FTNT01000003.1, from coordinate 448,226 downwards.
GATACGCACGTAGAACGGACAGGAGTTGGGGTTGCGACGCGATCAGGGTGCGCAGCTCGCTCTCCGCGAAAGCCTGTACTCGCGGGTCGTCCCTGAGCAACGCGAGCAGGCCACGGAGCCGAACATCCGTGGCGCGATAGAACGCACGCGAGACGCCTTCCATGGCCTCGGCGACCTCGGCGACATGTGCGACCGCGGGCAGACTCCCGATGGCGTCACCGATTCGGGGTTCGCTGTCGCCCACCGCGACGGTGCAACCGACGACGCCGCCGACTCGGGTCACGACGGCGCGAACGCGGTTCGCCACATCGGTCAGGACATGGTCGGCGCCGGCACGGGCTTCGCGTAGTGCGATCACGGCGTCGACCTCGCCCTCGCGGCGGATCGTCGACAGGGCGGTGTGTCCGGCCGTTCGGATCGCATGGGATACGGCATCGAGTTGCTGCACGTTACGTCGTTGTGCCGACACCGGATCGGTGTCGGGGACGGAGCGGTTCAACCGGATCACCATCGGGTGGTAGACGGCCGCCCGGCCGACACCGAGGGCGTGGGCACGCGCGGCGATCTCGTTCTCGCCGGTGACGCGTGCCTCGATGACGTCGTCGATGAGGCCACTCTGCGCCTTCTGGTGCAGGCCGGTGCGATCGCGTTCGATCATCCGGTGCAGTGCCAGCGCCACCGCGGCTCGCTCCAGCACCCGAAGGGTTCGCGCGGGCGCGGCGACCTCACGCGGCACCACCAGGCGTCCCCACGTCTCGCCTCGCGGTCCCACCACCGCCGCGGTCCAGCCCTCCGACACCACCCCGGAGTCGGGGTGGTGTCGCGACCGCCGCTCCCAGTCGGCGAGCACGCCGGCAATGTCGGTCTGTGATCCGCTGGACGAGGCCAGCACCTGGTGTGCGAGGTCCTCGAGGACGACGGGCTGGTCGAGCATGCGCGAGGCCGCATCGACGATGCCGCCCATCGAGGCGCGCCGCATGCTGAGGTCGGTGAAGGTCTCGTGCACCGCACGATCGAAGGCGACGGCGTCATATTGCTCGGCGACGATCCGGCGATGCACGGCCTCCGTGACCTCGACGAAGCGCACCGTCCGGTGCAGAGCGACGAGCGCGAGACCGTGGTCTCGGGCAGCGGTCCCGACCGAGTCCGACAACGCGGCAACGGTCTCGCCGATCTCGACGATCACCCCGACCACGCCGGCCGCGGCCAGCCCGCGCAGGTAGGCCGCGGGTGACCGCACGAGGGCCTCGCCGGTGGTCAAGACCAGTTCGCCACCCTGCAGGAGTCCCGACAGATCCGCGACGTCACTGACGTGCACCCACCGGATCGCGTCGCCGAGCCGATCGTCGCAGATCACCTGCGGACGCCCGTGCTGTACCTCGGGCAGGTCGATGACATCGCGGACTGTCACTGGCATTGACAGAGTGTATTCGAATAGGTCGATTTCGATACATGATGTAGTCACTCGACAGCAGCTCGGTGGTCGATGATCGAGGGGCGGTCGGCTGTGTCCGGGCGGCCCACCATGTCGACTGAGAGGTTCTCGCGATGCCGACCACCGTGACCCACTGGGTGAACAACAAGCCGTATCCCGGTGCGGGTGAGACCACCGCGCCGGTGACGAATCCGGCCACCGGTGCGGTGACCGGAGAGGTCGCGTTGGCGGCGGTGGAGGACACCCGGGCGGTCATCGCCGCCGCCGCGGCGGCGTTCCCGGCGTGGCGTGACACCAGCCTCGCCAAGCGGGTGGAGGTGCTGTTCCGGTTCCGCGAACTGCTCAACAGCCGTCGACACGAACTTGCCGAGATCATCACCGCCGAACACGGCAAGGTGCTCTCCGACGCACTGGGTGAAGTGTCGCGCGGTCAGGAAGTTGTCGAATTCGCTTGCGGTATACCCCATCTACTCAGGGGCGGGTATACCGAGAACGCCTCGACCAAGGTCGATGTGTTCTCCATCCAACAACCGTTGGGGCCGGTCGGGATCATCTCACCGTTCAACTTCCCCGCCATGGTGCCCATGTGGTTCTTCCCGGTGGCCATCGCCGCGGGCAACACCGTCGTCGTCAAACCGTCCGAGAAGGACCCGTCGGCGTCGATGTGGATCGCCGAGCTGTGGAAAGAGGCGGGGCTGCCCGACGGTGTGTTCAACGTGGTGCACGGTGACAAGACGGCGGTTGACGAAGTGCTGACCAACCCGGCGATCAAGGCCATCAGCTTCGTCGGGTCCACACCGGTCGCCCGGTACGTCTACGCCACCGCCACCGCAGCGGGCAAGCGGGTCCAAGCACTGGGCGGGGCGAAGAACCACGCCATCGTGCTGCCCGACGCCGACCTCGACCTGGCCGCCGACGCCATGGTCAACGCAGGCTTCGGTTCCGCAGGCGAACGCTGCATGGCGATCTCGGCGTGTGTGGCGGTCGGTGACATCGCCGACGAACTGGTCACCAAGATCGCCGACCGGACCCGACCGCTGATCACCGGCGACGGAACCCGAGGCGCCGACATGGGCCCGCTGGTCACCAGCGCCCACCGCGACAGGGTCCGCTCCTACGTCGACGCCGGTGCGGCCGCCGGGGCGACGATCGTCGTCGACGGACGCACCGTGACGCCCGACGTAGGTGCCGACGGGTTCTGGCTCGGCCCCACCCTGATCGACAACGTCACCACCGACATGAGCATCTACACCGACGAGATCTTCGGACCGGTGCTCAGCGTGGTGCGCGTGGACACCTACGACCAGGCGCTCGAGTTGATCAACGCCAACCCCTACGGCAACGGCACCGCGATCTTCACCAACGACGGAGGCGCCGCCCGCCGATTCCAGAACGAGGTAGAGGTGGGAATGGTCGGTATCAACGTCCCCATCCCTGTCCCGATGGCCTACTACAGCTTCGGCGGTTGGAAAGCCTCCCTGTTCGGCGACAGCCACGCCCACGGCACCCAGGGAGTGCAGTTCTTCACCCGCACCAAGGCTGTCACCAGCCGCTGGCTCGATCCCAGCCACGGCGGGATCAATCTCGGATTCCCCCAGAACACCTGACGTACAGAACACCTGCCGCCCAGAGCTCTGATCACCACGAGGATGCAGCGATGACCACGATCGATCACCTCGACACGCTGCCCGACGGGCGCAGTGTCGAAGATGCGCGCGTCGAGGCCGCGCGCGCCTACGACCTCGACCGACGGCACGTCTTCCACTCCTGGTCGGCCCAGGCCGAGATCTCGCCGATGGGTATCACCGCGTCGGCGGGCTCGTACGTGTGGGACGGCGACGGCCGCCGCCTGCTGGACTTCTCGTCGATGTTGGTCAACACCAACATCGGTCATCAGCACCCGAGGGTGATCGCGGCCATCCAGCGGCAGGCCGCGAAACTGTGCACGGTGGCACCGCAGTACGCGAACGATGTGCGATCGGAGGCGGCCCGGCTGATCGCCGAACGTACGCCCGGTGATCTGGACAAGATCTTCTTCACCAACGGAGGTGCGGACGCGAACGAGCACGCCGTCCGGATGGCACGTCTGCACACCGGTCGTCGAAAGGTGTTGACGCGATACCGCTCCTACCACGGCGGCACCGACACCGCGATCAACCTGACCGGTGACCCGCGACGGTGGCCGAACGATCACGGTGACAGCGGAGTGGTCCACTTCTTCGGACCGTTCCTGTACCGCTCTCGGTTTCACGCCGAGACCGAGGAGCAGGAGTGTGCCCGAGCCCTCGATCACCTCGACGAGGTGATCCGCATGGAGGGTCCGTCGACGATCGCGGCGATCGTCTTGGAGACGATCCCGGGCACCGCGGGCATCATGATCCCGCCGCCGGGGTATCTACGCGGTGTACGGGAGCTCTGTGACAGGTACGGCATCGTCTACATCGCCGACGAGGTGATGGCCGGATTCGGTCGTAGCGGCACATGGTTCTCGGTGGATCTCGTCGGGGTCACCCCCGACCTGTTGACCTTCGCCAAAGGTGTCAACTCCGGATACGTGCCCCTGGGCGGGGTGGCGATCAGCGCGGCGATCGCGGCCACCTTCGACCACCGGCCCTACCCGGGCGGACTCACCTACTCCGGCCATCCGTTGGCCACCGCGGCCGCCGTCGCCACGATCACCGCCATGGCCGACGAGGATGTGGTCGGCAACGCGTCCCGTATCGGCGCCGAGGTGATCGGACCCGGTCTGGCAGAGCTCGCCGATCGGCATCCCTCGGTCGGTGAGGTCCGCGGGTGCGGTGTCTTCTGGGCACTGGAGTTGGTGCGCGACCGGACGACGCGCGAGCCGCTCGCGCCGTACGGCGCGAGCAGTGCGGCGATGAACGACGTCGTCGCGGCCTGCAGGTCCGGTGGTCTGTTGCCGTTCGCGAATGTCAACCGCATCCATGTGGTGCCGCCGTGCACGGTGACGGCCGAGGAGGTACGCGAGGGTCTGACCGTGCTCGACGCGGCGTTGACCGTCGGCGACGCTCACCTCCCGGGCTGACCGAGCCCCACCTCGCCGCTACCGATCGGCGCCGACGCAGACGGTCCGGAGGTCGCCGCTGACCCGTATCACCGCGCCCGACCCGCCCGAGGTCACCACCTCGATGGTGCCGTCCGGTCGTTGGGAGATCGTGGTCACGGACCCGTAGGCTCCGACGACGTCGATGGTCTGACTGGCGAGCATGAGTCCATCCCTTGCAGTGCGGTGTTTGCGGCAGGTGGTTCCCGACTGGCCAGAAACATAGGACAGGCCACTGGGAATCCACTGGGAACGGGCTCCGGATCCGTTGAGCGACCGGTAGTCCCCCGCGCGCCGGCGCCGGCGCCACGGACCGACGGAGAACCACCCCCGACGCCCGAACACAGCACCGCTTTCCGCTTCGGCGATAGGACGACTTTCTCACTGCGATAAGAACGTCCACAACCAGGCACGAGGGGCTGCCGCGAGATGTCCCGACACACCGATTCGAGTGGGTGTCGCAGGTATCGTTCGAAGAGTTCGAGTCCACCATCGTAGCCCGGTGGTCGCCGCAGCCAAGTGGCCCCACGAAAGGAACATCGTGACCGAAGAACACGAGACACGCGTCAAGGAAATGAATGCCGACCAGCCGGAGGAACACTCCGCGGTCGACGCTTCTGCGTGCCCCGTCGCCGGCAACAACCGCAAGTATCCGGTCGAGGGTGCGAGCAATCGCGACTGGTGGCCGGAGGAGCTCAACCTGGGGATCCTCCAGAAGAACCCGGCCGTCGCGAACCCGTTGGGTGGGGACTTCGACTATGCCGAAGAATTCGCGACCCTCGATCTCGCCGCTGTGAAGACGGATCTCGCCGCGCTGCTCACCGAGTCGAAGTCGTGGTGGCCCGCCGACTACGGCAACTACGGGCCCTTCTTCATCCGCATGTCCTGGCACTCGGCGGGCACCTACCGGGTGGACGACGGGCGCGGTGGCGGCGGGGCGGCCATGCAGCGGTTCGAGCCGCTGAACAGCTGGCCCGACAACGCGAGCCTCGACAAGGCGCGTCGTCTGTTGTGGCCGATCAAGCAGAAGTACGGCAAGAAGCTGTCCTGGGCAGACCTGATCATCCTGACCGGCAACGTCGCGCTGGAGACCATGGGTCTGCAGACCTTCGGTTTCGCCGGCGGCCGGGTGGATGGTTGGGAGCCCGACCAGGACGTGTACTGGGGACCGGAACACACCTGGTTGGGTGACGAACGGTTCGACGAGAACCATGAGCTCGAGAAGCCGCTGGGCGCATCGCAGATGGGTCTCATCTACGTCAATCCCGAGGGCCCCAACGGCAATCCCGATCCGCAGCTCTCGGCCAACGACATCCGCGAGACTTTCGGACGGATGGCCATGAACGACGTCGAGACCGCCGCCCTGATCGTCGGCGGCCACACCTTCGGCAAGGTCCACGGTGCGGGCAACCCGGACCAGTACATCGGTCCCGAGCCCGGTGGTGCCGGGTTGGAGATGCAGGGCCTGGGATGGAAGAACAGCCTGGGCACCGGCAACGCCCAGTACACCATCACCAGCGGTATCGAGGGTGCCTGGACACCGACGCCCACCACCTGGGACAACTCCTACCTGGAGATCCTGTACGGGTACGAGTGGGAGGTCCACAAGGGCCCCGGCGGCGCGTGGCAGTGGAAGCCCAAGGACGGCGCCGCGGCCGACCTGGTGCCCGACGCCCACGTCGAGGGACAGAAGCACCCCCCGATGATGCTGACCAGCGACCTCGCCCTGCGCACCGATCCGATCTACGCCGAGATCACCCGCGCGTGGCTCGAGGATCCCGCGGCCCTGGCCGACCAGTTCTCTCGCGCCTGGTACAAGCTCACCCACCGCGACATGGGCCCGATCACGCGCTACCTCGGCCCAGAGGTGCCATCGGAGGAACTCCTCTGGCAGGACCCCGTGCCGCCGGCGGAGGGTGACCTGATCAACGGCGAGGACATCGCCGCACTGAAAGCCACGGTGCTCGAATCCGGTCTGAGTGTCTCGCAGCTGGTGAAGACCGCGTGGGCGGCGGCCGCGTCGTTCCGGCAGAGCGACAAGCGCGGCGGCCCCAACGGTGGCCGTCTGCGTCTGCACCCCCAGGTCGACTGGGAGGTCAACGAGCCCGACGAACTCGCGCGGGTGATCTCGGTTCTCGAGGGGATCGGCGAATCGTTCACCGGTTCCGCCGGTGCTCGGGTGTCCTTCGCCGACCTCGTCGTCCTCGCCGGCGCCGCCGGTGTCGAGAAGGCCGCCAAGGCAGGTGGTTTCGACATCACCGTCCCGTTCACCCCGGGCCGGACCGACGCCACCCAGGACAAGACGGACGTCGAGTCGTTCGCCCACCTCGAGCCCACCGCGGACGGCTTCCGCAACTACGAGGGCAAGGGTCAGCAACTGGGCGCGGAGTATCTGCTCGTCGACAAGGCCAACCTGCTCAACCTGTCCGCTCCCGAGATGACCGTCCTGATCGGTGGGCTGCGGGTATTGGGAGCCAACTACAAGAACTCGAAGGTCGGCGTTTTCACCGACGATGTCGAGACGTTGAGCAACAACTTCTTCACCAATCTCCTCGACATGGAGATCGCGTGGGAGCCGGCGGGCGACGACAACACCACCTACGTCGGTCGCGACCGGGCGACCGGAGCGGAGAAGTTCACCGGTAGCCGTGCGGATCTGGTCTTCGGGTCCAACACCCAGTTGCGTGCGGTGGCCGAGGTGTACGGGGCCGACGACGCCAAGGACAAGTTCGTGCGCGACTTCGTCGCCGCGTGGGACAAGGTCATGATGCTGGACCGGTTCGACGTGCGCTGATCACCCGAGACTGCGCCCCGCGAGCCTCCCGGTTCGCGGGGCGTTGTCGTCTCGTCCGCGCCGGATCACTGTTAGCGTCGGACCACACCTCGGACAGGAGAGCCGCATGGTACCGACGTCACGCACTCGGGCGCTGACCGTCGCGGTCGCGACGGTGCTGGGCCTGACCGCCGTGGCCTGTGACGACACCGTCCCGCGGTCGGGCGCCGAAGGCGGCACCTGCGCAACGGTTCCCAACGGCACTCCGGTGGTCGCGGCAGCGTCCGCGGACGGGTCGAGTCGCGACATCGCCACCAATCCCGAGGTGGCCGCCGGATACCGCGATGCGATGACCCCGGTGCACACCACGAGCTTCGCGGTGGTCACCGCCAACCCGCTGGCCACCCAGGCCGCATGTGAGGTGGTCCGCGACGGGGGAAGCGCCGCCGACGGGGTGGTCGCGGCGCAGGCGGTACTGGGGTTGGTGGAACCCCAGGCCACCGGGATCGGCGGCGGCGCATTCCTGGTCTACTACGATGCCGCATCGAAAACGCTGCGAGCCTACGACGGTCGGGAGACCGCGCCCGCGGCCGCGACCGGAGACTATCTCCGGTACATCAGTCCCACAGACCATCGATCGCCGATGCCGTCGGCGCGGGCCAGCGGTCGGTCCATCGGCACCCCCGGAGTGCTGCGAATGCTGCAGTTGGCCCAGTCCGAACACGGCGACAAGCGGTGGCGCGACCTGTTCACGTCTGCGATCCGACTCGCCGACAACGGTTTCGACATCAGTCCACGGATGGCCGCGGCCATCGCCGACAGTCGGGCGCAACTCGCGGTCGATGCGGATGCCCGCGCGTACTTCCTCAACGCGGACGGGTCACCCAAGACCGCCGGAACCCGCCTCACCAACCCGGCATACGCGAAGACGTTGGGCGCCGTCGCCGGTGACGGTGCGGACGCCTTCTACACGGGCTCTGTCGCGCGAGACATCGTCGATGCCATCGGCTCCACCGAAGGTGGGGTCACCCCGGGGCTGACCACAGTCGATGATCTGGCCGGGTACACAGCACGAACGCGGGAGGCGTTGTGCACGCCCTACCGCACCCGCATCCTGTGCGGTATGCCCCCACCGTCCTCGGGTGGCATCGCTGTAGCCGCGACGATGGGCATCCTGTCGAACTTCGACCTGGCATCCCTGCGGCCCGACAGGATCGACCGCAACGGGGGCATCCCACAGGCTGAGGCGGTCCACCTGGTCTCCGGAGCCGAACGCCTCGCCTACGCGGACCGCGACGAATACGTCGCCGATGCGGACTTCGTTCCTCTACCCGGCGGATCTCCCGCCGCGCTCACCGATCCGAACTACCTGAAACAACGTGCGTCGTCGATCAATCCGGACAGATCGATGGGTGAGGCCAGACCAGGTGATTTCCCGGCCGCACCCGGGTCGGCCGCACCCACCCCGGAACACGGCACCAGTCAGGTGGTCGTCGTGGACAAGAAGGGTGACGCGGCGACGATGACCACCACGGTGGAGTCGGCCTTCGGGTCGTTCCACATGGTCGACGGATTCATTCTCAACAATCAGCTGACCGACTTCTCCTCCTCCCCCGTCGACTCCACGGGTAAGCCGGTGGCGAATCGCGTGGAGGCCGGTAAACGTCCGCGTAGCGCCATGTCACCGACCTTGCTGTTCGCCCGTCAACCGGACGGCTCACGCGGCGAGTTGGTCGGTTCACTGGGATCACCAGGTGGGTCGGTGATCATCCAATTCGTCGTGAAGACGCTCATCAATCTGCTGGATTGGGGCCTCGACCCCCAGCAGGCGGTCTCCGGGGTGGACTTCGGCGCAGCCAACACACCCGTCACCAACGTCGGCGGTGAACATCCGGGGATCGACACCGCGAACGACGGGGCCGACGACCCACTGGTGCGCGGACTGCGTGCTCGAGGTCATCAGGTGTCGGTGGCCGATCAGTCGTCCGGTCTCGCCGCCGTGATACGGGACGGGACCGGTTATGTCGGCGGGGCAGACCCCCGCCGGGAGGGCGAGGTGATGGGCGACCCGGTGCGGTGAGGCCGTGCTCGGTCACCACGAGAGGTCCGGTTCGTCGCCGACCACCCGGATTCCGATGTCGTCTCCGACCAGCGAGTTCACACCGAACAACGCACGGATGGCGGTGTCCTCCGACCACCCATACGGGGTCAGCCTGCGTGCTCGATGGCGCGCCCGCGAGGTGTGCACCGTGACCGACCCGTCCGCACCGACGTCGACCGAGGCTGCGCCGGCACCACCGGGACCGAGATCGGCGAACACCCGTCCCAGCGCTCCGCTCTCCACGACGACGCGTCCCGAGATGTGCACGGTGTACCGGCAACGCCGCACCACCTCCTGGTCCGGCAGGCCGGTTCGAACCCGCGTGTCGCACACCCCCAGGACCCGGAGCATCTCGTCGGCACCGTTACCGCACAACCAGATCGCGTGATCGAGCGGTATCCCCTGAGGGCCGGTGAGCAATGACGCGACGGTTCGCTGCAGCGATGCCGGGGTGTGGCCGTCGACCGCGAGGGTCACGGCCACGTCGGGGATGCGAAACCTCAGGCCCGACGTCCGTGCGGCGGGATCGGTGATCAGCGGGGCCAGCGCCTGCGCCTCGGCATTCTTGACCTCGGTGCGTTCCGGCCCCGCGCGCAGTCCCCAATCCGGGCCGTCGTGCCAGGCCACCGCGTCGGGAACGTGCGCGAGAACCGCACCACACATGAACATCCGGTTCGCCAGTTCCCAGTCCTCACCGCCGTATCGGTCGAAGGACTCGTCGAAACCACCCGCGTGGACGAACATGGAACGGTGGCAGGTCAACACGGCGCTGATCAGGTATTTGTACGCGTCCCAACCCGGAATCAGGAGATTGCGGGTGCGGGTGTACGCCTCGACCAGCCAGCCCGGCTCCTCGAGAACCGCCGGGCCGACGTGTGCACCATCCCACCAACCGCGTAACCGGGTGGGCGACCACCCGGACAGATCGGCGTGCCGACGTCGCCCCACGACCACGGCATCCGGCACCGCGGCGGGGAGTCGGGTGGCGCGGGACAGGTAATCGGGTTCGGGAACGGTGTCGGCGTCGAGGAAACACAACACCTCCCCGCCGGCCGCCGCGGCACCCAGGTTCCGCACCGCCGCCGCTCGAAAACCGTTGTTCGGCTGGCGGACAACCGACACCGTGAGATCGTGATGCGCCACGTCGGGAGCATTGCGAGACCCGTCGTCCGCGACGATCACCTCGATGAGATCGGCCGGGTGAGTCTGCATCGACAGCGCGGTCAGCACCAACTCCAGCTGCCACGGCTGTTCGTAGTACGGGATGATCACGCTCACCGTCGGTTCGCGAGAAGGCGGCGGTGCGAGATCCCACCGGTTGTCGGCGACCACCCAGTGACCGTCGTCCAGCGGCCAGAGCCCGCTCACCGTGACCACCGCGCGAAGGTGGTTCGGTGCGCCATCGCGACCTCCGCGGGCGAGGGATGCACCGGACGGCCGGCGTCGATCCACGTCGACGCCGGATCGGCGAGAGCTTCGGCGATCGCCGACGACAGCCGGTCCTCGTCGTAGAGGGTCATGGTTCGCGGGGACATCCGATCCATCTCCTCGGAGTAGCGGTGCCGCGGCACCAGCGGACGACGTCGGGCGGCCCGCCACGTGTTGATCGACCCGGATGCCGACAGGTGCCGATGATGGGCGACCGGCACCCCGACCTCGGCAAGGCGCACCGCCAGCTGCGCATCGTCGAGGAACCCGGTGATCTCGCAACCGCGGCCCACCGCCGCAGCATCGGTGGTGAGCTGATCGGCCAGGTCGGTGTGCCCCGGCGACGGGGTACCCAACGCCACGAACACGACGTCGGGCGCCGACGCCGCCATCGCTCGCAACACCTCTGCGTGTCCCTTGCCGGGATACAGGAAGCCGAGGACGCCGACGGACCGGGAGGTGGGCGCGGCTACGCGGACGACCGCGTCACCGGGACTGCCGACCATCAGTGGGATCACCTCGACATCCGTCGGGGGCCGCGGCGACCACCCGAGATGTTCGTCGATGAGACGTGACTCGTGCTCGCTGGAGACGATGACCCCGTCCGCCGCCGTCAGCATGGCTCGGTAGGCGTCGCGTCGTCGGTGGAATCCGGCACCGTCGGATGGCTGCGGTAGATCGTGCAGGGTCAGAGACACCCGGGTCCCGGCGGCGTGCGCCGCATCGACGACGGCGACCACCGCGGTGGCGGCAGCGGTGGCACCGGAACCGAAGAGCTTGTCGGTGACGTGGATGTGCACGAGCGGTCCGCAGGGCTGTGCCACCACGGCCACCGCGGCGTCGGCGTCGGCCACGTGGGTGAGTCGCTGCCCGGAGTCGTCCATCGCCAACGACGCGTGTACGGCGCGCGCATACCGGACGACACCGTGATCATGTGGACCGACCACCAGGTGGAGGACGGCGGACGGGACGGCCGTGGTCATCGGATGCCGATGATCTCGAGAAGCTCGGCATACCTGCGCTCGGTGGCTGCGAAGAAGCCGGGATGATCGGCGTACCAACCGATCTGCCGGGCGAACACCTCGTCGTCGGGTATGACGGCACCGTCGACGGTCCACGTCGAGCTCTCCCGGGCATCGAGGTTCAGCGCGTCCACGACACGGCCGTCCAACGGCGCCCGCACCGATCCGAGCAGGTCCCTATCCGGTTCGACAGGCCGCGCAGGCACATCGAGGGCCGCGAACATCCGTTGCGCCAGGATCATCAGAACGGCGTTGCCGGGATGGTTGATCGTGTGTGCGGCCGACGCGCCCAGCGCCGACAACACATCGGAGACCGCGATGTCGGTGTCCCGGCGTTCCCGCGCGTGCAACTGCTCCACGCTCCATTGCGCCACCTCCCGGATGGTGTGCGCATCCACTGTGGAGTCGTAGATCCGACGGTCGCGCACGGCATCGCGGGCGCAGAGCACGGTGCGGAGGTCGTGGTACGGGACCACGGGTGGATTCGACGACATGTCCGCCGGGTCACGCACGATGATCTGGAACGGGTGTAGCCCCGCGTAGCGCACCACCGGCCAACGGACCACCCGCGACGTCACCGGCATCATCGCGATGGCGTCCGCGGTTCCGATGGGGAGTTCCCGGTAACCGTCGCGGACCGGTTGGGACAGCAATACCTGCGTGTCGGCGAGCAACTCGCGGACGAAGGGGATGTCGCCGGCTTCGAGTTCGTGGACCGGAGGGACGCGGACGGTGCGGATGCCGACGTCGGGTGCCGACGCGAGGAGTACCCGTAGGGCTTCGGCCTGGCAGTTGCCCCAGATGACCCACAGCGGGCGCTCGTCACGTCGTGGCTGGTCCAGGCGGTAAAAAGACCCGAAATGGCGGGTTCTCGGGTCGATGTCGGTCACGTGGTGATGCCTGCCGTCGTAGGGGCACGATAAGGTGGTACCCGAAGCACGATTCCCCCTCTCGAACAGTCGGGCCGGGTGGTTGACACACCCCTTTATATCTCGCTTGCCTCACACCCCGTCTGTCGATGGAGGACCCCCGCCTGTGATCTCCGTGGCCTCGGTGCCCACCGGACACGCCTATGTCGCGCATCTGCGCGTCCCTGGTGATCTCGCTGACGTCGCCGTCGTCCGCCTTCCCGACCCGGTACCGCCGGATGCACTCACCGCCGAACAATGGTGGCCCCCGCGCTGGTTGGAACCTGAATACGTTGTCTCACAGCAGGACACTTTCGACCTGATCCATCTGCACTTCGGGTTCGAACACTATTCGACCGATGAGTTGACCTCGCTCGTGACGGTGTTGCGTGGACTGGGCAAACCTCTGGTGTTCACCGTGCACGACCTGCACAATCCCCACTTCGCCGACGACACCGCACATCTCGCCCAACTCGACGTGCTGATACCGGCTGCAGACGCGCTGATCACCCTCACCGCATCCGCGGCCGACGAGATCGAGCGGCGATGGTCGAGATCGGCGACCGTGATCGCGCACCCACACGTGGCCCCGTTGCACCTCATCGGAATGGCCCGACGGCCGCGGGAGGAGTTCGTCGTCGGTCTGCACGCGAAGAGTCTGCGAGCGAATCTGGATCCCCTGACCGTCGTCGACACCGTGATCGACGCGGTACGCGACCTGCCGACGGCGACGGTCCGCATCGACCTGGACAGCCACGTGTTGGACGACGCCGCCGACGCATCGCGCCGCGACGTCGCCCACGCGCTGCTGCGGCGGCGGGCGGTCCGCGGTGTCGACGTTCGTGTCCATCCACGCTTCTCCGATGATCAGCTGTGGGAGTACCTGTCCGACATCGACGTATCGGTGATGCCGTATCGCTTCGGTACGCATTCGGGTTGGCTGGAGGCATGCCATGATCTCGGCGTGACCGCGGTGGTGGCCGACTGCGGACACCACCGGTCGCAGCAGGCCTGCCGCACATTCGGTTTCGGCGCGCGCCGGTTCGACCCGGAGAGCTTGCGGGAGGCGCTACGCAGCGCTTACGAGATGCGTGACAGGCCACCGCAGGTGAGCGCTGCGGCGCGTCGATCCCAGCGCGAACAGATCGCCGCGGCGCACGAACGGATCTACCGCGAGGTGCTCGACCGCCGCGTCGGCGTGGCCGTATGACGGCCGGCCTGCGGGTGGCGCTGCTGGGACCGTCGCGATTCCCCATCGTCGAGCCGTTCGCCGGCGGGCTCGAGGCGCATGTCCATGCCCTGGCCACCTCACTGGCCGATCGCGGCCACCGGGTCACGTTGTTCGCAGCCGAAGGGTCGTCGACACCTCGGCCCTGCGACGAGATCCGTGTCAGACATCTCGACATCGCTCGCAGCCCGTCGGTCGCCGACCACGGCCCGGACCTCGGGATGATGCCCACCCTGGCCGAAGACCACGCGTATCTCTCGTTGATGACCGAGTTGGCGGGACGACCCGATGAGTTCGATGTGGTGCACAACCACAGCCTGCATCCGCTGCCGATCGCGATGTCCTCGTCCCTGCGACGTCCGATGTTGACCACGTTGCACACCCCGCCCCTGCCGTGGCTCGAACCGGTGGTGCGTGCGGGTTCGGCGTCGGGCTTCGCGGCGGTGAGTGACCACACCGCCCGACAGTGGCGTCGGGTGGCGGGAGACGTGGACGTCGTCCACAACGGGATATCGCCGGACGAATGGCCGGTGGGCCCGGGTGGTGGCCATGCCGTCTGGTCCGGCCGGATCGTTCCGGAGAAGGCGCCCCACCTGGCGCTGCACGCGGCGACCCGTGCCGGCGTCGGACTTCGTCTGGCCGGGCCGATCGCCGATCCGGACTACTACGACCGCCAGGTGCGACCGTTGCTGGGAGGGTCCCACCGCTACCTCGGTCACCTGCGGCAACAGGAGCTGGCCCGGGTGGTCGGGTCCGCCTCCGTGGCCATCGTGACCCCGGTCTGGGACGAGCCGTACGGTCTCGTCGTCGCCGAGGCATTGGCTTGCGGGACTCCCGTCGCGGCCTTCGCTCGTGGCGGGATCCCGGAGATCATCACCGCCGACTGCGGCCGCCTCGCACCCGCGGGTGACGTGTCCGCGCTGACCGCGGCCCTGGTGGATGCCGGTCGACTGTCGCGCCACGCCGCACGGCGACGGGCGATTGAGTTCTGCGGGGCGGACCGCATGGTCGAGAGGTACATCGACGTCTACACGCGGCCGGTGACCGCGGTGGCCGGGTGATCGGTTACTACGTCCACCATCAGGGCAGTGGACACATGATGCGGTCGCATTCGATCGCCGCGTCACTCGACGAGCCGGTCACGGTGCTGTCGTCACGTCGACCGCAGGACGGACACGCGGCCGGCTCCTGGTTGCCGTTGCCGCTCGACGTACCGGATCCGCCCGACGCGACGGTGCGTGCGCCGTCAGCACACGACACATTGCACTGGGCGCCGATCGACGTACCCGGGCTCACCGAGCGGATGGGCATCATCGCCGACTGGATCCGGCGAACCCGTCCGTCGGTCGTGGTCGTCGACGTCTCGGTGGAGGTTGCACTGTTCGTACGCACAATGGGCATCCCGGTGGTGATCATGGCCATGCCCGGCGTGCGTGACGATCCCCCGCATCTGTTGGCCCACCGACTCGCCGACGCCATCGTCGCGCCGTGGTCGGCGGACCTATACCGGCCGGCACATCTGCACCCGTTCGACGACACCACGCACTACGTGGGTGCGATCAGCCGTTTCGACGGGCGAGCTCGGTGTGGCCGGGCCGATGGAGACGCTCCGGTGGTGATCCTCGGTGGAGCGGGCGGTTCGATCGTCACCGATGACGACGTCGCGGCGGCACGGGCCACGACACCCGGGCGCCGATGGGTCGCGGCGGGTGTCGCCGGTTCGGGGTGGGTCGACGACGTCTGGCCACTGCTGTGTTCGGCCTCCGTGATCGTCACTCATGCGGGGCAGAATGCGATCGCCGATGTCGCCTGCGCAGGTGCCGCCGCCGTCGTCACCCCGCAACGACGACCGTTCGGTGAACAGGATGCGACGGCGGAGGCCCTGCGGACACACGAGGTGGCGTGTGTGACACGGAGGTGGCCCGAGCCATCTTCCTGGCCCGACGTGTTGCACCGAGCCGAGAGCCTCGACCGTCTGTCATGGCGTCGGTTGCAGGTGGAAGGCGCCGCACGTCGAGCGGCCGCCGTGATAGCGGACGTGGCGGCACGGTGACCGCCGATGGTGTGCCGCCGCCGGTGACACGCACGGCGGTGATCACCGTGGTGTCCGGGCGCCATCGACACCTGACCGCACAGCTCAGCGGACTGCAGGCATCGACAACGCCCGTCGACACCCATGTCGTGGTGGCGATGGACGATCCCCACATCCGACCGCTGGTCGCATCCGCGGATCCGCGGGCGATGGTGATCGAGGTCTCCCGTGTCCGTGGGGGCCTCCCGTTGGCGAGCGCCCGTAACCGCGGGGCCGAGGCCGCGCTCGCTGCGCACGCGGACCTCCTGGTGTTCCTCGATGTCGACTGCATACCCGATCCCGCCATGATCGGCCGCTATCGGGAGGCTGCGCGGCGCACCACGGGTCCGGTGTTGTTGTGTGGACCGGTCACCTATCTGCCGCCGCGCGACTCCGACTGGACGGCTGCGGAATTGCGGGCCCACCGCCAACCCCATTCGGCGCGCCCCGACCCGCCCGACGGCGTGCTGGAGGTCGGTGCCGACCCCGACCTGTTCTGGTCCCTGTCCTTCGCAGTGACCGGCGAGACGTGGTCGCGCGTGGGCGGGTTCCACGAGGACTACCGCGGTTACGGGGGCGAGGACACCGACTTCGCGAGTACAGCGGCCGCTCTCGACATCCCGGTCGTATGGGTCGGGGGTGCCGACGCCTATCACCAGCATCATCCGGTGTCCGCACCACCGGTGGAACACCTCGACGACATCGTCCGCAACGCCGAGGTGTTCCACCGACGCTGGGATCGTTGGCCGATGACCGGATGGCTCGAGGCCTTCGAGACCGCCGGACTGATACGTCGGTCGGCGCGCGGCATCGAGATCGTCGAGCCCAGGGACACAACGCCGACGGGTGACGGCCTGGGCGCCGCCGCCGTCACCCGGTCTCCCCGAGCGTCCGGACCAGTTCGGTGACCACGCGTTCCGCGGATTCGATGGCACCTTCGACGTATCCGGCGTGTTCCGCGGCGGTTTCGGTTCCCGCCCAGTGGATGCGGCCGGCGGGAGTGTGCTCGACGGGGTAGTACCCCTCGCGGGTACCCATCACCGGTAGTGACGCATATCCCCCACCGACATACGGATCGTGATGCCAGACCTTGTCGTACCACCCGGCCGGACGTCGTACCTCCCGGCCGAGGTGGGGTTCGAGGTGGTCGAGGAGAGTCTCTCGACGTCGTCCGACGGACAACTGGCCGATGCGGGCGGCATCGGCACCGCCCACGAGCATCGTCAGATGACCCGGGCCGTCGGGCGGCGTGGTGTCGAATACCGCGCAGCCGGGGGTACCGAGCATGATCGCTTCGGCGTCACGACGCTGACGCCAGAAAGGTGTCTCGTAGACGGCGATCGCCTTGTACACCTCGCCCATCCGCGTGTTGTGGTGCGATCGGACTCGGTTGTCGGGCAGCGGTGGGCGGAAGGCGATCCGCGCGGCCATCGGGGGCGGCACCGCAATCACCACCCGTCGTGCCCTGATCGTGGTGGTGGGCGTCGCGACGGTGACGCCACGGTCGGTCTGGTCGACGGCGGTCACGCGAACACCGGTGTGCACCCGATCACCGAGGCGGTGTGCGAGTCTCTCCGCCAGGGCTCCGGCGCCCTCGACGACCAGTGCGTCCTGGGCGCCGCCGGTCGTCTTCATCATGGTGGACAAGCCACCCTGGAACCGGATGAGCCGCAGGAACGCCGCGATCGACAGTGTCGACGTGTCTGCACAGCAGGTGACCGCGACGATCACGTCGACGATGCGGCGGGCGCGGCGCGAGGGGATCCTGTCGATCCATTCTCGGACGCTCGTCGTGGTCCAGGTGTCGCGTTCGGGCAGGCGCGACGCGACCTCGAACCCGAGTAACCCGACGGTGGCCGCCAACATCGACGGGTTCGTCGCCGAGATCGGTCCGACGGCGGTGACCATTGCGGGGGTACCGGGGCTGTGCATCGGGAACCGTCTCGCACCGAGTTCGTCGGCCAGTTCCTCGAAGCGGTGATGTCCGTGCCCGATCCACTGACCGCCGAGGTCCACCGCGGACCCGAGGACCGAGGTCCGGGCCATCAGACGACCGCCGACGCGGTCGGCCGCCTCGAGAACCACAGCATCGATTCCGCGGGTGCCCAATCTGTCGGCGGTGACCAACCCGGCGATACCGGCGCCCACGATCGCCACGTCGGTGCCCGGCGGAACACGGCTGTGGTCTGGCGTCATGGTCGGCCTCGTCAACTGGGCGGTGATGGGTTTGGGGCGCGCGTCCGAGCAACTAAGTCATACACACGACTGACTCTAACGCTAGAGCAGAGAGTCTGCCGCCGCAAGCCACCCGCCGGGGAACAAATTCGGGTGTTCATGAGGTAGTACGTGGACATGGAATTACCCGCAGCCGCTCGAGGCCTCATCGGATCGGGTGCCAACGCCACCCTGGTGACGATCAATACCGACGGAAGTCCGCAGGTGAGCGTGGTCTGGGTCGCGCTACGCCAGACCGCCGACGGTGACGAACTGCTCACCGCCCATCTGGGCGAGTACCAGAAGGTGCGCAACGTCCGGCGCGACGAACGGGTGGCGCTGACAATCCTGTCCGATCGATCTGCTCCGGTGATGACCCCGTACCTGTCTGTCGCGGGCACCGCACACATCGTCGAGGGCGGGGCCCCACAGTTGCTGCGCGAGCTGGCCGCCTCGCTGGCACCGGACGCGGATTTCCCGCCGCCGGATGCTCCGCCCGGATTCGTCACCAGGATCCGTATCGACAAGATCGGCGGCGTCGGACCCTGGACGCGTTGAGGCTGCCCGCGGGATCAGTGCGGGCCGTAGGTCAGGTGTACGACCCCGTTGTCGAACGATTCCGTCTCGGACAGTCGTAGGCGTGTCTGGACGCCGTCCGCGGCGAACAGGCGCGCGCCGGAGCCGAGCACGATCGGGTAGACCAGCAGATGTAGTTCGTCGACGAGGCCGTCGGCGATCAGCGCGCGGACCAGGGTCCCACTGCCGCTCACGTAGATCTTCTCGTGATCGGACTTCAGTGACCGGATCGCGTCGGCGTCGTACGGCCCGAGCAGTCGTGAGTTGGCCCACCCGTTCACCGACGCCGATGAGGTCGACACCACGAACTTGGCGGTGTCGTTGAAGAATGGTGCGCCGGGGTCGTCCTCGGCGGTGCGCTCGGACCAGGCCGGACCGAACATGTCGAAGGTGTTGCGGCCGAGCAGAATCGCGGTGGACCCGGTGGTCATCCGGCCGATCGCGGCGCCGAGCGCTTCGGTGAAACCGAACTCGGCGGTCCAACCGGGGTTCTCGTACACCCCGTCGAGGCTGATGAACTCGTGTACCACGATGCTGCCCATGCTCTGCTCCCTGTTCGATCGGGTTTCATGTGTCGTCCCGTGTCCGGGTATGACGGTATCGACCGTCCGACAGCGCACCAGTCATCGCCGGCCGAGAACACGTGGCGCTGGACGCTTTGTCAGGCATATCGGCGACCCCGCCCGGGTAGGATGACCGAATCGAACGTTTCGCGAACCGCGTGGGGAGGACATGGAATGCCTTTCCAACCGCCCACGCCGGTGTCTCCGCCGCGGTTCGACGCGGCATCTCGTGACGTGATCACCCACCTCCGTCGGAGGATGCCCCTCGAGACCTGGGCCGTCACCCGGTACGACGGGGAACGGCAGGTGTATCTGACCGTCGCCGACACTCATTACGGCCTGACATCCGGTGACTTCATCGCGTGGTCGAATTCGATGTGCCAGTACTCGTCGACGGGTCGAGCGCCGCACATCGCGCACGACGTCAGCGATGTCCCGGAGTACGCCGCCCTGGTCCAGCGGCGGGGTGTTGATGTCGGTTGTTACGTGGGCTATCCGCTACGTACCTCGGACGGGACGTTGTTCGGGACCGTGTGCGGCTTCGGTCCGAGGGCGCGGACGGCCGAGGAACTGGACCATGACGGGTTGCTGCCGCTGGTCGTGTCCTTGCTTGCCAACGTCCTCGAAGCCGATCTCATCGCCACCGCGGTACATCGCGACCTGGAGGCGGCCCGTCGGCATGCGGAGACCGACTCACTCACGGGTCTGCTGAACCGCAATGGCTGGGAACAACTGCTGCGTGACGAGGAGGCACGGTTTCGCCGGTTCGGTGAGCCGGGTGCGGTGGTGGTCGTGGACCTCGATCGGCTCAAGCACGTCAACGACACACTCGGGCATCATGCCGGTGACAACCAGTTGCGTCGTGCGGCGGAGATCCTCATCGGTGTGGTGGATGAGTCGTCGGTGATCGCCCGAACCGGCGGTGACGAATTCGCGGTGTTGCTCGACGCTCGATCGAGCGTGAGGATCGACGAGATGGAGCAACGCATCCGGCACGAGTTCGGCCGCGCCGGGGTCAGCGCCTCGCTCGGGTGTGCCCAGTACCGCATCGCCGAGGGACTCGACTGTGCCTGGCGAACCGCGGATGCGTTGATGTACAAGGACAAGCTCACCAAACGCGTCGCGTCCACGGCGGCGCAGTTCGAGGTTCCGGTCGTGCCGACGCTCGATGCGCCCGTCTCAGCCGACGCGGTGGCCACGGACGTGCACCTCGGCGATCGCGGACTCACGTAGCTGCATCAGAACCGCGAAAAGTATCTGGTCGCGCGCCATCTGGGGGTCGTCCGACCGGACCGCACGATTGATCGCGTTGTACAGAGGTGGCCAGCGTTCGGGATCTATGACCAGGAAGTCCGCTTCCTTGCCGACGTCGAAGTTGCCGAACCGAGTTTCCTGATCGAGTGCTCGCGCACCGGCGAGGGTCGCGGTGAAGAGCAGTACCGCCGGATGCAGCGCAACACCGCTGTGATCGGGTTCGGAGATGTGCACCTTGTAGGAGTCGTTGACCACTCGGGCGATCGACCACTCGTCACCGGCACCATGATCGGTGCCGAGCGCGACATTCACCCCGGAGCGGATGGTGCGCAACCACGGCATCGTCCCGGAACCGAGAAACAGTTGCGACACCGGACAATGCGCGATGGAGGTCTCGGTTTCCGCCATCCGACTCAGTTCCCTGTCGAGACAGTGCACCGCGTGGGCCATGATGGTGCGTCTGCCGAGCAGACTGCTGCCACCGCGTCGGCCCCCGGGCAGGAACAGACCGTCGTAGGTGTCGAGGTAGCTCTCCACTCCGTATGCGGCTTTGGTGGCATCCATCTCGCCCGTCCCCGGGCGGTTGTTCTCGTTGAGATGGGTGTGCACATACACCCCGGCGGGCCGCAGCTCGTCGTACAGCTCCCCCAGCGACGCAAGCGTTCTCGGGGTCACGGACAGCGAGAACCGGGGTACGAGGGCCACCTGCACCAGCGCGGTGGTGACGTCACCGGTGTCGGCACCGTGCCAGCGCTGCACCTCTGCAGCGGACATCGTGATGGCGTCGTCCTCGCCGGTGATCAGCGGTTCCGCGGCTGGTGGACCGCAGGTCTGGATGCCCCGGCCGCTGACGATGCGCAGCCCACGGTCCAGGGTCGCGGTGAACAGCGCGTCCTGGGCGACCGGAAACGCCGAGCCGAACACCATCGCCGCCGTGGTCCCCGCGCGGAGGCGGCGTTCGGTGAACTCCTCGGCCGCCGCGACGGCGAACGTCTCGTCGGCGTAGCGGGCCTCAGAGGGGAAGATGCACCGCTCCAGCCACTCCAGTAACTGCCCACCGCCGTAGCAGTCACCGGCGTAGGTCTGCGGGAAGTGCAGGTGGGTGTCGACGAACCCGGGCAACACGAAGCCCGGTCGGTGGTCATGGAGGGACACCGCGTCCGATTGATCGGGGTGCAAGTGGTCGGGTACGTCCGGGTACTCGCCGAGCCATGCGATGACACCGTTCCCGTCGACGACCAATGCCCCGTCCTCGATGTACTCGAGCGCCGCGACCGCATCCGTGACCGCCGGAGAACCGGCGACGTGGAAGATCTGGCCGCGGTGGATGCTGGTCACATCGACTACTACATCACGATTCCGGAGCACCGTCCGGACGGGACCGCAACGCCCTGACAGCTGATCGCGCGGCCTCGAGATCGTCGTGCGCCGCTGCCAGCTCGGCCGCGGCGGCCCGTGCGGAGGCGGTGGCGAACTGCAGTCGTTGCTCCACGCCACGCAGTTCGTCCTCACTCACCTGTAGCTCATCGCGTAACCGCTCCACGTCGGCGCGCCGACGATCCCGCTCGGACGTCAACTCCCCCGCGGCCACCTCCGTGTCGCGCGCCGCCGCCTCCGCGTCGGTCATGGCGGACGTCGCGCCGTCGAGTCGACGTTGCGCGGCCGCGTACTCCTCGGCGAGTCCGGTTCGCTCGTCGGCGGCCGTACGGGCGCGATCCTCGCCGGGACCGTCCGTGGCGGGTCCGGCTCCGGCCAGGGTCAGGCCCGCCGGTCCCAGTCCGTCGTAATGGACGGCGGAGCTGAGCCGCGCGTCGCGGACGAGTGCGGCGGTGGCGGGATCGGCGAGTGCAGCGTGCAACGTCTGGGAGATCTCACGGACCGCGCCGTCGGAGGCGGTGATGCCGTGGTCGGTGCCGAGCGCAACCGCGGCCCGGGCCAGAGCGCCGACGACAGCGGATCGACGGCGCGCCAACTCGCGCATGCGATCCCCCGACAGCCGACGTTGCGCCTCGGTCAGTTCGATCCCGAGATCGAGCAGGGCGGCGACGTCGTCGGGGCGTTCCCGCGCGAGGAGGTTCACCAACCGCGCGACCTGCGTGGGTCGTCGAAGCCTGCCGAGGGCGGTACCGAGTTCTCGGTCACCCGCCGCGCGCGCCTGCGCCACCCGAGCCGTGCGAACGTCGACGAACTCCGCCGGATCGCCGGCGTAGAGGTCCCGCGCGATCACCCGCAGTCGCGCGTCGACGTCGGACATGGAACTCAGCGGCCCGCCGGGGCCACCGGGGTCAGCAGGAACACCGGGATGTGGCGGGTGGTGCGTTGTTCGTACACCGCGTAGTTCGGCCACACCGCCAGCAACGCATCCCACAGTGCGGTGCGCTCGTCGCCGGTCACCTCCTGCGACGCCACGGGGATGGTGTTCCCGTGCCAGATCACCTCGGCTCGCTCGGCCGCACGCAGGTTGAGCACCCATACAGGGTTCTTGTCACCGCCGAAGTACGAGCCTGCGATGACGAACTCGTCACCACGGGGTGCGCAGAGCAGGGGCGTCTCCCGCACGGCACCAGACTTGCGTCCGGCCACCCGGAGGGTCAGGTTGGGTAGACCGGCGAGGTCCAGCAGAGACACCCGGTCCCGTGACCACCGTTGCAGTCGCGTGTCGACCGCGACGATCACCGGGAGCAGCTTGGGCATCCACGGGGTGGCACCGATCTTGACCGCGAGTGGAGTGAGAATTCCCATCGGGCAAGCGTACTCACCGGGTGTCCGGCCCGGTCGACCAGTGGTTCCGGCGGTCAGCTCTTGGTCAGGTTGACCAAGAACTCGACCGTTCCGGTCGGTTGCACCTCCACGAATCCGAGCGACGGCGGGGTGACGCCGTAGTCGGTCCAGGTGACCGGCACCGATCCCTGAGCGATCAGCGTGGAGCCCGAACGCTGCACGTTCAGGGTGGTCGAGATCTGTCGAGCCTGGCCTTTGATTGTCATGGTCCCGTTCACGGCGATCGGTACCGCAGCACCGGACTCGGGCACCGACGAGAGATCGACCGGTGCGTCCAGTTTCCAGGTGGCCGTCGGGTAGCGGCCGGTGTCCATGATGCTCGACCCTCGGAAGCGATTGTCGCGCTGCGATTCCGGGCTGGTGATGGAGGCGACGTCGACGTCGATGGTGGCCGACTCCAACTTGCCGGAGGCCACCGTCGACTGTCCGGTGACCTTGGTGGTGCGTCCGTTGACCGTGATCTTCTGCCCGCGCAACGTCTCGTCGACCCGGTAACCCGCCTGGGTCCGGGTGTCGGCCTCCGACGGGCCGGCGCCGATGGTCCAGGTGCCGTCGAGTCCCACGCTGGCCGCCTGTGTCGACGAGGGCAGGCTCAGCGCCTTGTCGGGTTCTCCGGCGATCCAGTGCTTGTACACCCAGGGCCCGGCGATCACACCCACGACGACCAGCACCACGAGCAACCCGCCACCCCACAGCAGGAACTTCTTCATCCGCCACGTCCTCACCGTCGACATCGATGTAGGTGAGCCTAGCCAGGCCGACTGAGGTGAGGCTGTGAATCAACCCGCCGCCTCGGTGTGTACCGGTCGCGATTCGGGGACGGTCGCAGCAGGTCGCGGACGTCGCATGGTGCGGGTGATCGGATAGCACAGCAGACCGATGAGCATCGATGTGAAGTGACCGACGTCGGTGAAGGTGAAGGAACCCCACAGCGGGATCGACAGCAACCCCAGCCAGGCAAGTGCATACAGCGGTCGCCACCGCATGGGGAGTCGATAGGTGAGCACACCTGCCACCCCGACGAGCGCATAACTCACACCGATGTCGACGACGTCGGCGCGCGACGCCGGCGCCCGCCCGTGCTGGATCGCCCAGTACAGGACCGCCTGGCTGATGTAGGTCGCCCCGACGTGGGAGATGACGACGACCGCGAGCCATCGCACGGTACCGAGCCACCGTTCGGCGGGGACGTGGATTGCGTTGTAGAAGAGCAGATAGACCAGCCAGTACCCACCGTCCACCCACATGGCGCTGACGAAGAGGACCCGCCACGGATCGGTGCGCAGATGGTGCAGGTTGGTGGAGCGTTCGAGTAACAGGTGGGTGACGGTATGGGCGGGGAGAACGTGCTCCGCGATGGTCGTGCCGAGGAGGATCAGGAGCCACACGAAGGTGCCGGGGGCTCGACGTATGTACCGGAGCCAGGCGGCCGACCAGATCCGCAATCGGGAGCCTGGTCGAACCGTCGGCGATGCGCCCCGCCGAGCCATCGCGACCTCCTCCGCCCCGCGCCGTTGTCGCATCCGACGATACGTCGGGACCGGAAGACGTTCGCGGCGACGGCCGCGTCGACGCACTCAGTCGCCGTAGTGCGGGACCACCGAGAACACCTCGATGTCGCGCGGCGCACCCTTGGCACGGAACCGCTTCCGACGACGCACATAACTGTCGGGATCCGCCGCATCGAGCGCGGTCTTGGTCGCCAACACCTCACCGTCCGACGCGGCGTCGGCCACCCGGGCCGCGACGTTGACGTCCACCCCCAGGTAGTCGTCACCGACCTTGCGAGGTGTACCGGTGTGCAGCCCTGCCCGCAGAGCCGGCCGGTACCCATCGACGGTGATCGCCGAGACGGCACCACACAGTTCGTAGGCGGCGGCGATCGCCTCGGAGGCATCGCCGAACACGGCCATGAGGCCATCGCCCAGCGTCTTGACCACCCGACCACCGTGTCGGGAGATGATGTCGTCGCTGGTCGAGTTCACCTTCCCGATCAGTGTGAGCACGCTGTCGTCCCCCGCCCGCAACGCCCACGACGAGAACCCGACGAGGTCGGTGAAGAGGATCGTCACGTCGGTGATCTCGGTCCCCGACCGTCGGCCGGCCCGTAGCGACTGCCACAGCTGGACCGCGGTGAGCGCGAGCTCGCGAGAGGCACTGGGTCGCTCACCCTCGTTCAGGACGTCGGCCACCCGATCGGACATCCGGTCGCGGGTGGGCAGGTCCACGGTCGGGCCGGGGCCGGGCGCGATCCGACGGGCGGCGCGCGCCGCGCGCAACACGGTGGCGTTCTGATCGGTCTTCGACAGCATCTGCGCGATCGCCCGGTCACGACGACCGGACTTCTCGACAGGAGCGACGGTGCTGTCGTCGCGCTGCTCGATCTCACCGTCACGGCGGGGCCCGGTCACGACGACAGTGTATTCCGTCCGGACGCCCGACCCCTGTCGGTTGCCGCGTCGTCGATGCCGACAGGCGATGGCACCCGCCGGTCGACGTCGTCCCGGCTCACACGTCCCATCGAGCTGTCCTCCCCTCGGCGCATTCAGTGTACGACTGTACACCGACGACACCCGACACGACTCGCGGCGACCTCGACGTCACTCGTTGGCGGTCGCCAGTGCGGCGTCGGTGTCCGCGGACGCATCGTCACCACCGTCGCGACGATTGGCGATGATGCTGGTGACGAAGGCGGCGCCGATGAATGCGACCCCGACCAGGCCGGTGATGATCTCGTTGATGTGGTACTCGATACTGACGAACAGGATGATCGCCAGCGCGCCGATCGCCCAGTGGGCGCCGTGTTCGAGGAACCGGTATTCCGAGAGCGTGCCCGCCCGCACCAGGTAGACGGTGATCGAGCGGACGAACATCGCACCGATGAAGCCCAGACCGAGCGCGATGATGATCGGATCCGCGGTGATCGCGAAGGCGCCGATGACACCGTCGAAGGAGAACGAGGCGTCCAGCACCTCGAGGTAGAGGAACAGGAAGAAGGCCGCTTTGCCGGTGGCCTTCACCAACGTGCTCGGACCTCCCTCGTGTTCCTCCTCGAATTGTTCGGTGTGGAACAACGAGCCCAGACCGTCCACCGCGATGTAGGTGATCATGCCCAGTGTGCCCGCGATGAGGATGGTGGCCCGATGCTGGTCGTCGGCGAGGAATTCCGCGACCAACACGAGGGTGCCGCCCGCGATGATGACCGCGAGCTGGTCGAGTTTGCCCAGCTTGGCCAACGGACGTTCCAGCCAGCTCAACCAGGTGATCTCATGGTCTTCGAGGATGAAGTTGAGGAACAGCATGAACAGGAACATGCCGCCGAACGCCGC
Organism: Williamsia sterculiae; assembly: GCF_900156495.1. Classification (GTDB taxonomy): domain Bacteria; phylum Actinomycetota; class Actinomycetes; order Mycobacteriales; family Mycobacteriaceae; genus Williamsia_B; species Williamsia_B sterculiae. Next base: position 421,479 of record NZ_FTNT01000003.1, on the reverse strand, counting down.
GATCTGCGGGTGCGCGTCGGTGAGGATCTTCTCGTAACTGGGGCTCCCGTCGGCGAAGGTCTCCGCACCACCCGCCGGTGGGTTCATCGCGAGGTCGAACGCGCGGATGGGGTCGAGACCCGCGGTGATCCACACGATGAGCAGCGGGAACACCAGCCGCATGCCGAACACTGCGATGATCACGCCCACGGTGAGGAAGATCTTCTGCCAGAAGTCGCTCATCCGCTCCAGCACGGTTGCGTTGATGACCGCGTTGTCGAACGACAGCGACACCTCCAGCACGCCGAGGATGGCGCAGAGCGCTACACCTTCCCAGCTGTCGTAGAGGAAGGCGACCACCAGCGACAGGATGGTGACCACGAAGGAGATGCCGAAGATCCTGATGATCACGGGTCATACCTCTCGGGAGACGGGTGGGCGCAAACGGAAGGGCGCGGAGACCAGAGCGGACCCCACCATAGTCTGGAGGGGTCCGCCGGGAGGGTTGTGTGGGTGGGCGTCAGACGTTGACGCCGTAGTCGCGAGCGATTCCCGCCAAGCCGGAGGCGTAACCCTGGCCGATCGCACGGAACTTCCACTCCGCACCGTTGCGGTACAGCTCGCCGAAGACCATCGCGGTCTCGGTGGAGGCGTCCTCGGTGAGGTCGTATCGAGCCAACTCGTTGTTGTCGGCGCGGTTGACGACGCGGATGAACGCGTTGCGCACCTGGCCGAACGACTGCGAGCGCGAGTCGGCGTCGTAGATCGAGACCGGGAAGATGATGCTGTCGACCTCCGGCGGCACGGCACTGAGGTCGACGTTGATGACCTCGTCGTCGCCTTCACCCTCGCCGGTGAGGTTGTCACCGGTGTGTTCGATCGAACCGTCCGGGGACTTCAGGTTGTTGAAGAACACGAAGTGCTTGTCCGAGAGCACCTTCTTGTCCTGACCGGCTGCGATGGCGCTGGCGTCGAGGTCGAAGTCGGTTCCGGTGGTGGACCGGACATCCCAGCCGAGGCCGACCGACACCGCCGTGAGGTTCGGCGCCGCCTTGGTCAGCGATACGTTTCCGCCCTTGCTCAAGCTGACACCCATGTCAGTCCTTTCGAAGTCCGAGGTTGTCGGAGACCACGGTAGACGAATTCGCCGGGGTACTGCCAGGAAGTGACGGCCGGTGGACCATTCGGGCGGCCGATCCGTCGATGCCATCGGGGTTCCCCATCGCCCACGACCCAGTAGTGTTTGGGCGTGCGCTGGTTCCGCAGGCAGGACGACGAGACCGGTCAGGCCCCGGTGTCCTCCGCGCAGGCCGACCTCGTGGCGGCATTTCTGCAACTGGACCAACGACTTTCGTCCATTGCTGAGGATGCCGACGCGTCCGAGGCCCTTCATCCGGACGCCACCTTGCGGCAGGACTTCGCGCCGTTGCGGGAACACTGCTACCGGGTCGTCGAGGAGTACCTGGAGTTGACCAACCGGGAGAACGCCCACCCGGTGGACGAGACCGCGTTCGCGCGGTGTTCCGACGACATTCATCAGGCCATCGAGTCGCTCGACGACTTCCGGCGACGTCATGTGGGGCGACTGGAGACCGCGCGGCGGGAACTCGCCGACGTGCCACGCGCGGCCCAGGCGGCGCGGACGGCCGCAGACGCCGAGCTGGGTGCGGCGGTCGCGCTGCCGGAACCCGCGCGGTCGTACCGTTCGGTGACCCGAGCGGCAGAGGCAGTCGATGCGGCCCGGGTGGAGTTGGACGCGGCGCGCCACCCGTCCGACGTCCGCGGCGCGACCTCCCGGTTGGAGTCGGCCGCCACGGCGTTGCGCACCGCGACGGCCGCCGCCCCGACACTGTCGGAGGCGGCGCGGCGCGCGCTGGCGTCGGTGCGCACCCGGCTGTCGGCGGCCCAGACTCGGGCGGCGGGTATGCCGGAGGCGTACTCGGCACTGTTACGTGAGTTCAGTGAACCGTGTTCGGTCGACCTGGCCGGACACGACCGCAGCGCCGCCGAGCGAATGGCAGCGGGCGAACGACTGATCGCGCGTGCCGCCGCGCTGGTACCCGGTGATCCGGACGCGGCGCTCGACGCGATCACCGAGGCCCGTTCCGAACTCGGGGTGGCCGACGATCTCGTCGACTCGGTGACCGACCGGCTCAACGAGCTGCGTGCGGTGCGGGCCGACCCGGACGGTCCCGCGGGACGGACGCGGTTCCAGATCCGCGACGCCCAGTTGCTCGCGGTGAGCCGGGGTCAGGTGGCGCAGTGGGGATCGGTACTCGACGCCCAACAGGATCGGGTGGACCGCGCGGGCGCCGCCCTGCAGGGACGACATCCCGACTACTGGGCATATCTGACGGAGCTCAACCGGATCTCGGCATTCGTGGCCGACGTGGTGGACAAGATGCGGGCGCGTCGCTGATGGGGGCCGATGCCGAACGGTCCACGGCCGCGAGGACCGTTGCGCACTTCCCCGTTCTCGACCACGACGACCGAGAACGGTTGTTCCATCGCGTTCCCGACGTCGTCGACGTCACCGCCGACAAAGACGTCACCGCGGTGGCGTTGGGCGCCACCCTCTACACACCGGCAACCCGGCCCCGACTGGTCGACGCGATCGCCAAGGCCGGTGCCGCGGGCTCGGTATCGATGGTCATCGATCTCGAGGATGCGGTCGCCGACCACGAGGTGGTCGCCGGACTGCGTAACGCCGCGGCGGCACTGGTCGAGGCGGACACGCGACCGCGTACGCCGATGCTGTTCGTCCGGGTGCGTCGACCCGAGCAGATCGACGAACTGCTCGACCTCGCGGGCGCTGACGTCCCCGCCCTCACCGGATTCGTGGTGCCCAAGTTCTCGGCCGCGACCGGACCCGCATACCTCGATCGGATCGTCAGCGCAGAAGTGACGGTGGGCCGACGGTTGTACGCGATGCCGATCATCGAGTCGGCTCGGGTCCTGCACCTCGAGACACGCGACCGGGAACTGGCGGGGATCCACCGCCTGCTGGACCGGCACCGGTCACGCGTGCTCGCCGTGCGGATCGGCGCCGCCGATCTCAGCGGGGCGTTCGGTATCCGTCGTGACCCGGACCTGACCATCTACGACGTGCATCCGGTGGCCTCGGCCATCGCGGCCATCGTCAACGTGCTGGGTCGGGCCGACGGCACCGGCTTCCTCATCACCGGGCCCGTCTGGGAGTACTACAACTCGCATGAACGTATGTTCCGACCGATGTTGCGGCACACGCCTTTCGAGGAGATCGACGCTGTCCGGTTCCGCAAACGCCTGGTCAGCAGGGACCTCGACGGGCTGCTACGCGAACTGGTGCTCGACCGCGCGAACGGTCTGCAGGGAAAGACGGTCATACATCCGTCGCATGTCAACGTGGTCCACTCCACCTACGCCGTGTCCCACGAGGAGTACGTCGACGCGGCCGCCATCGCGGGCGCCGACGACCTCGGTGGTGTGCAGGCCAGCGAATACGGCAACAAGATGAACGAGGTTCGGCCCCACACGAACTGGGCGCGACGCACCCTGGTCCGCGCCCGCGTGTTCGGGGTGACCCGGCCCGACGTCGGGATCATCGAACTCCTCACCGCGGTGGTCGACCGATGATCGACGAACGCGGCGTCGACGTCGTCGAGTCCGATCACCGTGCCTGGGCCACCGCACGATTCGGTGTGCGTGCCGCGCAGGTGGGGCCGGGCTTCGGCGGGTGGCAACTCGATGACCTCATCGTCGCGGGCTTGCGTCGCAACCCGCGCCGCGGACACCTGTGGGTGTCGCGGGTCCTCGGCAAACATGTGCCCGCACGACCGTCGGCGGTGATCGCCGCGGGTGACGATCTCGCCGACGCGGTGGCCGCCCTGCTGGCCGCCGAAACGGATGTCACGGTGTTCGGGTTCGCCGAGACGGCAACCGGTCTCGGGCACGTCGTCGCCGAACGGTTACGGGCGCCGCGATATCTGCACTCGACGCGGCGGCGGGTGGCCGGGGCAACGGTACTCACCGGGTTCACCGAGGGGCACTCGCATGCCACCGACCATCTCATCACCCCTGGTGACCCGGCGATCCTGGTCAACTCGTCTGCGCTGGTGCTCGTGGATGACGAGATCAGCACCGGAAAGACCGCGTTCGACGCGATCGAACAACTGCATCGGGTGGCGCCACGGGCGCGGTACGTGGTCTCGGCCCTGATCGACCTGCGCTCGGGCCCCGATCGGGAGCGCTGTGCAGCGCGTGCGGCTGCGCTCGGAGCCCAGGTGGACTTCGTGGCGTTGGTGCGCGGCCGTGCCGAGATCCCCGCCGACCTCGCCTCGCGGGTATCGGCGCTGCCCGGGCCGTCGCTGATCACCGGGACGGAATCCGGTGCGTGCGAGCCGATTCGTTGTGCCTGGCCGCCGGACCTGCCCGACGGCGGACGTCACGGCATCCGCGACGACGATCGGGGGCGTTTCGCCGAACAGGTCGACCGCATCGCGGCCACCATCGTCGACCACGTCGATCGCGACCGTCCGCTGGTCGTGGTCGGTCACGAAGAACTCATGTACCTGCCGCTGCGGGTGGCCGCAGCTCTCGACGCCGAGCTCGACGCGCCCGTCTACACGCAGACCACCACCCGCTCCCCCGCCTATGTGGTCGACGACCCCGGTTACCCGTTGCGCCGCGGATACCGGTTCATCGCCCCGGAGACCGACGTCGCGCCTGATCGGTATCTCTACAACGCCGAAGCAGCGGTCCCGGGTGCGCGGCTCGTGGTGCTGGTGGACCCGGCCGCGGACACCGACGCCCTCACCGCACCCGGTGGTCTGGTGTCGGCGTTGCGGGCCGGGGGTGACGACCCCCTGGTCGTGGTGGTCGGCGGCACCGCGGTCACCGCGGTTCGCGGCCGGGCCACGAGCTCGTCACCGGAGCCCTTGCGGGGACCGGACTTCGGGTCCTACGCCCCCGACGAGGTCGGGTGGTTGCTCACGGATCTCTCCCACGTGGACCTCGAGGCCGACGTGGCCTTGCGAGAGCAGCGGATTCAATCCGGGGTGGCGCACTACGCGGAATCGTTGCCGGTCGAGTACCAACCGGATGAACGCTATGGGCGGTTGTTCGACGAGGTGCTCGAGGCCACGGCCCGGCGGCTCGCGGTGGCGGTGGGTGCGGTCACCGAGCTTGTCCTCGCCGAACGGGGTGACGACGTGGTGTTGGCGTCGCTGGCCCGAGCGGGTACGCCGGTGGGCATCCTGATGAGACGCTGGGCCGCGGCCCAGCATGGGCTGGAGCTGCCGCATTATGCGGTCTCCATCATCCGTGACCGCGGGATCGATCGGGTGGCGATGGGCTGGTTGGCCGCCCATCACGACCCCTCCCGGGTGGTGTTCGTCGACGGATGGACCGGGAAGGGGGCGATCGCCGGGGAACTCCGGGAGGCACTGGCCGACCTGTCCGCGTCGGGTGGTCCGGTGTTCGACCCCGACCTCGCCGTGTTGGCCGACCCCGGTTCGTGCGTGCGCACATTCGGCACCCGCGACGACTTCCTCATCGCCTCCGCATGTCTGAACTCCACGGTCTCGGGTCTGGTGTCACGCACCGTCCTCAACGCCGACCTGATCGGGCCGGACGATTTCCACGGGGCCAAGTTCTACGCCGACCTGGCCGACGCCGACGTGTCCGGTCGTCTCCTGGACGCGGTGAGCGCCTGGTATCCGACGATCGGAGACGACGTGACCGAGGCGGTGTCCGCGGTCCGCGGCAGCGATCGCCTGCCCACCTGGGCGGGCTGGCGATCGGTCGAAGACGTTGCCGCGCACTACGGCATCGAGTCGGTCAACTTCGTCAAGCCCGGGGTGGGTGAGACGACGCGGGTGCTGCTGCGGCGGGTGCCGTGGCGGGTGTTGGTCCGTCGCGCCGACGACCCCGAACACGCACATATCCGGGCGTTGGCCGAGGCCCGCGGCGTCCCGATCGACGTGGTCGACGACCTCGCCTATTCCTGCGTCGGTCTGATCAGGACGGTGTCGTGACCGCGGCCGGATTCGTTCCCCCGACGGTCGTGCTGGATCTGGACCGCACGCTGATCTACTCGCGAGCGGCCGCAGGCGCGGTGTCGCAGGACGCGTTGCGGTGCGTCGAGGTCTACCGCGACAACCCGCAGTCGTTCATGACGGTGCCAGCGATGGGTCTGCTCGAGCGGCTGACCACGCGGGCCACCGTGGTCCCCTGCACCACCCGCACCGTCGAGCAGTACCGGCGGGTACGGCTGCCGCTGCCGATGCCGCGATACGCGGTGGCCGCCAATGGTGGAACCCTGCTGTGCGACGGTGAGCCCGACGCCCAGTGGCACCGACGGGTCCGTGATCGCCTCCGGCGCGACTCCGCGCCGTTGTCCGAGGTCGCCGCGCTCTTCTCCGCCGACGCCGGCAGTGCCTGGATGCACGCGACCCGACTCGCCGACGACTTGTTCTGCTACGCCGTGGTCGACGTCGCCGCCCTACCCGACGACCGACTACCGCGATGGCGGGATGCGGTGGCAGCCCGCGGTTGGAACCTCTCGCGGCAGGGTCGCAAGGTGTATCTGATGCCCGACGGGCTGACCAAGATGAATGCCGTCGACGAGATCCTCGACCGCATCGGGGGGTCTCGGGAGCGGCTGTTCGCGGCCGGGGACGGCGCCCTGGACATCCCGGTCCTGGCCGCCGCCGCCGGCGCCATCCGTCCCCGGCACGGGGAACTGGAGGAACTGGGCTGGTCGGCGCCGTCGGTCGCCGTCACCGACTCCGACGGGGCGTCCGCGGCCGAGGAACTGCTGACATGGCTGACGCAGCAGGTGGAGACCGACTCCGTCGGTAACAACGGGACAGACTCTGTCGGGGACATCGAGACCGACTCCGTCGGGGACATCGAGACCGACTCCGTCGGGGACACGATGGACGTGTCCGCACATCACGATCACCCGGGCGCACACGCCGGAGAGAGGCACTACACATGACGATGACGCTGGCGAAGGGGCAGAACGGCCCGCTGAACACAGACGCGGTCACCGTGTCGGTGGACCTGGCCACGGCCGGTGATGTGTCCGCGTTGCTGGTGACGGAGAACGGCACGGTGCGCACCGACGCCGACTTCGTGTTCTACAACCAACCCACCGGTCCGGGCGTGGCCCTCCGAGGCGGCGCGGGTATCGGCACGCTGGAGCTGACACTGTCGGCCATCCCCGCCGACATCGCTCAGGTACGGGCGGTCATCACCCTCGACAGCGGCACGTTCGGCGCCGTCGCGGCACCGGTCGCGCATGTGATCGCAGGCGGTCAGGAGCTCTACAACTACACCATCGACGGCTTGTCCTCGGAGTCGATCGTCATCGCTCTCGAGGTGTATCGCCGCGGTGGTGCCTGGAAGGTGCGCGCAGTCGGGCAGGGGTACGCGGGCGGATTCGCGGCCCTGGTCACCGACCACGGGGTGTCCGTCGACGATCAGCCCGCCCCGACGCCTCCTGCAGCCCCGACAGCACCCGCACCACCACCCCCGCCAGCCACCGCGGCGCCGCGGTACGAGCGCCCCACCGCGGCGCCGCAGCATCAGCGGACCGCCGACCTCGCAGCGGGTGCAGCGGGTGAGGTCAGCCTGACCAAGGACCGCCCGATCAGCCTCACCAAGGGGCAGCGGGTGTCGTTGAAGAAGGACGGCGGGGTCGCGCTGACCCGCATCATGATGGGCCTCGGCTGGGATCCGATCACCAAGCGAGGAGGGTTTCTCTCCTCGGCGCGCAGCTCGGCCATCGACCTCGACGCGTCGGCGATCCTGGTGTCCGGCGGACGGGTCATCGACATCGCCTACTACGGACAACTGGTGTCCAAGGACGCCTCCATCCGGCATCGCGGCGACAACCTCACCGGCGAGGGTGAGGGCGACGACGAGGTGATCGACGTAGATCTCACCCGGATACACCCGAGCGTCGACCAGATCCTGTTCATCGTGACCTCGTATCAGGGCCAGACGTTCGAACAGATCGACAACGCGTTCTGCCGTCTGGTCGACGCGACCACCGACATCGAACTGGCCCGGTACACGCTCGCCGGCGGCATGCCGTTCACCGGTCTCGTCATGGCCAAGGTCTATCGGGCCGGGCCGGACTGGAAGCTCGAGGCGATCGGTGAGGGCATCTCGGCGCGGCACCCGGGTGAGGCCGTGAAATCCGCGGGTGGCGCACCCGCGCCGGTGGAGCGTTTCATCACTCGCTGACCCGTCAGCGCAGCCGTTCGGCTTCCCGCGCCATCGACAGCAGGTCGCGCGACATCGCGGTCAGTTCGTCGTGTTCGGCGCCTTCCCGCAGAGCGGTGTCGAGGTCCTCGACCCCACAGCGGAGAGCGAACAGGCGGTCGCGCAGATCGGTCGCCTGATGTGAACTCAGCACCACCGCATCGTCAGGGACAGACGTGTCACCCGACGACCGGCTCTCGTAGGCGCGTTGTCGGCAGGCCTGCTTGCAGTACCGGCGGCGGCGGCCGGAGCCACTGTCGACGATCTCGCGGCCACACCACGCACAGGCGTACGGCTTACGCGTGCCGAGCCTGTCTGCGGTCGTCATGGCGCCGAGGCTACCGCGACCCACAGCGCCGCGATGTGACCGGCGGAGGTGTGGCGCGTAGAATGTTCCTGTTGAGCGCCGCGCAGGGGGCGTCGGGCACGCAGTAGCGGCCGCACCGCGGTGGATCGTCACCACACCGCCGGGTGGGACGCGGGCCCGATCGGCTGTGCGGGGAATGTCCGACCGGGTCCGCGCGTTGTGGGGTGGTCCGGGTCGAGACGAGACCGAGGAGAGAGGACTTCACGAATGGCAGATCGAGTACTTCGAGGCAGCCGGCTGGGTGCCGTGAGTTACGAGACCGATCGTGACCACGACCTGGCTCCTCGACGACTGGTGCAGTACCGGACCGACAACGGGGAGATCTTCGAGGTCCCGTTCGCGGACGACGCGGAGATCCCGTCGAAGTGGCCTTGCAAGAACGGGATGGAAGGCACCATCCTCGAGGGCGCCGAACCCGAGGAGAAGAAGACCAAACCGCCGCGTACCCACTGGGACATGCTGCTCGAGCGGCGTTCCGAGGACGAGCTGGAGGTGCTGCTGAACGAGCGGATGGATCTGCTCAAGCAGCGTCGCAAGGGCCTCACCAGCTGATCGAAGAACTCTCTGGATCGCACCGACACGGGTGGTCGCGGGCACAGGCCCCGACCACCCGTCTCGCGTTCAGACCCGCTTGATGCCCACCTTCTCCAGCCGATGGTCGAGACCCCAGCGGGCGACCTTGAAGAATGCCTCGCCCATCACCGAGCCGCTCATCTTCGATTCGCCGATCTCGCGCTCGGTGAAGGTGATGGGTACCTCGCCCACCCGGAACCCGGCCTGCAGAGCGCGCCAGGCGAGGTCGATCTGGAAGCAGTATCCCTGCGAATCGACCGTGTCCAGGGCGATCTTCTCCAACACCGCGCGGCGGTAGGCCCGGTATCCGGCGGTGATGTCGTGCACGCTCGAGCCCAGAGCCAACCGTGCGTACAGATTGGCCCCACGCGAGAGCAGTTCGCGGCGGCGGGGCCAGTTCACCAGCTCGCCACCCGGAACATAGCGCGACCCGATGACCAGGTCGTATCCCTCGTTGACCTTCTCCAACAACCGGGACAACTGCTCGGGGGCATGGCTGCCGTCGGCGTCCATCTCCACCAAGACCTGAAAACCGTCGTCGAGACCCTGCCGGAAGCCGGCCAGGTATGCGGTACCGAGGCCGCCCTTGCCGGTCCGGTGCATGACCTTGATGCGACCGGCCGGGTCGTCCGCAGCCAGTCGGTCGGCCAGATCACCGGTGCCGTCCGGGCTGTCGTCATCGACCACCAGGACGGTGATACCGGGCAGGGACCCCAGCAGGCGTTCGGTGATGACCGGAAGATTCTCGCGCTCGTTGAACGTCGGGATGATCACCAGAGCCCCGGTTCCGGTCGGATCGACCACCGGTGTGGGCGTGGGGTCGGTGGCCGTCGCGTCGGCCGCCACCCTGCTGTCGCCAGCCGGGTTCGACTCGTCAGTCCCCGCTGCCATCGGGCTCCTTTGCTCTCTGTGCGGTGGGCGATGCGACCACGGCTCGTGTCGATGAAACACCAGGTCCGGACCCGTCGCGGGTTCCGGAAGGCACGGCGTGTCGTCGCATGCGTCCACTGAACCTAGTACGGAAGACCAGCGCGAACAAAAACCCGAGCGCCGCAACGACCACGCCGAGCAGCTCGGGCACCGCACCCATCCGGGTGGCCAGGGTGGTCGTCGTCTGCAGCGGCACCCGCGCGGTCAGATGCGCAGGGGTGAAGAAGTCGGTCTGTCGCGTCGCCGACCCGTCGGGAGCGACGATCGCACTCACCCCGGTGGTCGCCGCCACGGCGACCGTCCGACCGTGCTCGACCGCACGAACCTGCGACATCGCCAGCTGCTGGTAGGTCATCTGCGTACGTCCGAAGGTGGCGTTGTTGGTGGGCACATCGAGCAACTGCGCACCGTTGCGGACCGCGTCACGCGCCGACCGGTCGAAGGCGACCTCCCAACAGGTCGAGACACCCACCCGGAGCTGCTCGCTGGTGGTGGTCGCGGCACGCACCGTCAACACGCCCGGCCCCGAGCCGGGCCGGAAGTTGCCCGCCTGGTCGGCGTAGGAGGAGAACAGCCGGAAGAAGCTGCGCCATGGCAGGTACTCGCCGAACGGCTGGATGATCTTCTTGTCGTAGCGGCCGATCGGTCCTCGCTCACCATCCCAGACCAGCACCGTGTTGGTGGGTCGGTCGTCACGGTCGTCGCCGTAGATGAGGGTGCCCACCAGGATGGGTGCACCGACGTCGGCCGATGCCGCCCCGATCTCAGCCGCGGCGTCGGCGTTGCGCAGGGGGTCGATGTCGGAGGCGTTCTCCGGCCAAAGCACCACGTCGGGCCGGGGCTCTCGTCCAGCGCGGATCGACGCGGCCAGACGGGCCGTCTCGGCGATGTGGTTGTCCAGGACCGCGCGTCGTTGCGCGTTGAAATCGAGGCCCAGACGCGGCACGTTGCCCTGGACGACGGCGATGGTCACGGTATCCGACGACTCGTCGCGATCGTGTACCGGTGACCACATCACCGCGGCGCAGACCGGACCGACGAGCAGGCAGACCACACCGACCACCGCGCCGCGTACGTCGCCGGACGAACGGGTCCGTCGTGTCCCCGTCACCACCAGCGTGGCCAGGCTAGCACCGGTGAGCACCACCGCGAACGACAATCCTGGGGCACCCGCCAGCGCGGCGACCGGCAGCAGTGGGCTGCCCACCTGACTGAACGCGACCCGTCCCCACGGGAATCCGCCGAACGGGAAATTCGACCGCAGCCATTCCACCGCCACCCACGACAACCCGAACCAGACCGGTGCGCCGGGCAGCCGCATGGTCAGGGTCGCGACCACGCCGAAAAATCCCTGGTACAGCGCCAACGCAACAGCGAGCGCGATCCACGGCAGCGGCCCCACATAGACGCCGATCCACGGCAGCAGCGGAAGGTAGAAGCCCAACCCGTAGACGAACCCCCACCACAGGCCGGTGCGGACGCGCGGTCGCCGCCACCGCAACAGACCGGCGAACGCCGCGGTCGACAAGACCGCCAGGTACCACAGGTTGCGCGGCGGGAAGGCCGCCCACAGCAGCACACCGGCGACGGCGGCGATCACGGTCGGCACCGCCCAGCGCACCACGGCGGCCCGGTCCGGCGCCGCGGCCAACCGGTCGCGAACCGTCATGCGTCGGCCTCGACGACCCCCGCGGCGGCGTCGTAGATGGTGCGCCCGTCGCGCACGGTGCGCAGGCATCGCGGGAGTCGACCACCGGGCGCGACGTCGGGAAGGGCAGGCACGCGCGATCGCGGGTCGGTTGACCAACGCTGCACGTCGTCCGACGACCCGGCCACCACCAGGTCATCGGCGTCCCAGACCGCGTAGTGCGCGGGGGCACCCGGGGTCAGGGTGCCGGTCAGACCATCGCGCACGCCGCCCGCGCGCCAGGCGCCGCGGGTGCAGGCGGTGAACGCGGCCCGCGCCGACACGGCGCTGACCGGGTTGTTGTGGTGCACCGCGGCCCGGACGGTGGACCAGGGATCGATGGGGGTGACGGGTGAATCCGAACTGAACGCCAACCCCACCCCGGCGCGCGCGAGGGTCGCGAAGTCGTTCAGCCTGCTGCCGCGATCGACGCCGAGCCGCTGGGCGTAGAGCTGGCCCGGACCGCCCCACAGGGCGTCGAACAGGGGTTGCATGCTCGCGATGACCCCGGCCGCGGCGAAGACGGCGGCGTCCCCGGCGTCGGTCATCTCCACGTGTTCGAGTCGGTGGCCGCAGCGGGCGACCGCCGGACCACCGAACTCGTCGACCAGTCGACGCAGCGCGCCGACCACACAGGCGGTGGCGGCATCGCCGATCATGTGGAACCCGGCCTGCACACCGGCCGCGGTGCACGAGCGCAGGTGCGCGTACACCGCGTCGGAATCCATGTAGGCGACACCGGTCATGGTGGGGTCGTCGTCGTACGGCGCCGTCAACCACGCGGTGTGCGAGCCGATCGCACCGTCGATGAACAGATCACCGGCCAACCCGTCGGCGCCGGTCGTGGCGATCAACGACGCCACCTCGTCGGCATCGGTGGCCGCCTGACCCCAGTACCGCCGGATGTGCACCGGGTGCCCGAGATCGCTCAGGGCGAGCAGGTCGTCGAGGCCGCTGATGTCGGGGCCACCGTTCTCGTGCACCGCCACCACGCCGTGTGCGGCGGCGAAATCCAGGGCACGGCGTTGTGCACGTTCGCGTTGCCGACCCCGGAGCAACGTCCGCGCGGCACCCCGGACACGGTGATGGGCTTCGGCGGTCAACGCTCCCTCGGCATCGAACCCGGGGGCCTCGTCCACGTCGTGGGCGAGTGCGCGCAGCGCCGACGACACGACCGCGGAGTGCTCATCGATACGAGCCAGGTAGACCGCTCGACGACCGACCGCGGCGTCGACGTCGGAGGTGGTGAACTCGGTGGGATCCGCCCACGCGGACGAGTCCCAACCCAGTCCCCAGATGATGTCGTCGTCGCTCTGCGCCGCGTGGGTGCGGAGTCGGTCGAGACAGTCCGTGGCGCTGGTCGCCTCGCTGAGATCGAGTCCGCCCAGCGACAACCCGCTGGACGTCAGATGTACGTGGGTGTCGACGAATGCCGGGGCGACGAACGCGCCGTCGAGGTCGATGACCTCGGCTCCGGGATGCAGGGACCGACCCACGTGGTCGACACCGACCCACGCCACCACCCCGTCGGTGACCGCCATGGCCGTCGCGTCGGGGACGTCGTGGGAGTAGACCTGTCCACCGAGCAGGAGTTGGGTTGTCACGAGGGTTCAGTGTGCCTTGTCACCCGTGGTACCCGGCGCACCGGTACACCCCCGGGCCCGACCCCGTAGCCGGTCAGCGCAGCGAGCGCACCGACGGCCCGGTCCCGGCCGACGGATCGACCACCTCACCGTCGATCACGGTGACCCGGGTGGGCCCGAACCCTGGGTACCCGACGCGGCTGCCGTCGACGGCCCGAGCCATCCGGCGCGCACCGATCGCGGCGACCACCGGACGCAACGCCACCCGGACCGGCTTGATCAGCAGGAGGATCCCGGCGACGGTGGTGACCAGGCCGGGGATCAGCATCAGGGCGGTCGACACCGCCAGCAGTGCGGTGTCGCCAAGCGACGACGTGGGCCGGAGTTCACCCCGGGCGGTGCGCCGCAGGTCGGCGACGACCGAGGCCCCGCGTCGGGCCAGCAGCCAGAAACCGATCACCACCGTCGCGATGGTCGCGAGGATGGTCCAGGGCAACCCCACCAGGTAGGCGAGCCCGACGAAGGCGCTCACCTCCACCACGAGGTACAGCACGAACAGCAGCAGCTTCATGTCGGTCCTTCCCGCTCACTCGATCGACCAACGAACGAGCGACCAGATCTTCTCCCGAGGTCCCTGATCGTCCCGTGAGGGCCATCACTGTCCCTCGATGTCACCCTCCGCCGCCAGATAGATCGCGCGCAGCTCCTCGAGCATCTCCGGTGGTGGTTCGCTCCACATGTCGCGGCCCACCGCCTCCAACAGACGTTCGGCGATACCGTGCAGCGCCCACGGATTGGATGCCGTCATGAACTCGCGGTTCTTCTCGTCGAGGACGTAGGCCTCGGTCAGGCGCTCGTACATCCAGTCGTCGACCACTCCGGTGGTGGCGTCATACCCGAACAGGTAGTCCACGGTGGCCGCCATCTCGAAGGCACCCTTGTATCCGTGCCGTTGCATGGCGCCGATCCATCTCGGGTTGACCACCCGTGCGCGGAAGACGCGGTGCGTCTCCTCGCTCAGCGTGCGGGTGCGCACCGAGTCGGGTCGGGTGGAGTCACCGACGTACGCCTCCGGTGACGATCCGGTGAGCGCACGCACGGTGGCGACCATCCCGCCGTGGTACTGGAAGTAGTCGTCGGAGTCGGCGATGTCGTGTTCGCGGGTGTCGGTGTTCTTCGCGGCTATCGAGATCCGCCGATACGCGGTGCGCATGTCGTCGACAGCTGCCACCCCGTCCAGGCCACGCCCGTAGGCGTATCCGCCCCAGGCCGTGTACACCTCGGCGAGGTCGTCGTCGGATCGCCACTGCTTGCTGTCGATGAGTTGCAGCAACCCCGCTCCGTAGGTGCCCGGCCGAGATCCGAACACGCGGGTCGCGACCGTCGCCGGGTCACGCTCACCCTGTTCGGCGGCGTCGGCGCGGGCGTGCGCGGCCACATAGTTGCGATCGTCGGGTTCGTCGAGGGCGGCAACCATCCGCACCGCGTCGTCGAGCATGGTCACCACATGCGGGAACGCGTCGCGGAAGAAACCTGAGATCCGGATGGTGACGTCGATGCGCGGTCGGCCCAGCTCGGTCAGATCGATGACCTCGAGCGAGGTCACCCGGCGAGACGCCTCGTCCCAGACCGGTAGCACACCGAGCAGCGCGAGCACCTCGGCGATGTCGTCACCTGAGGTCCGCATGGCACTGGTCCCCCACACCGACAGACCCACCGACCGCGGGTACTCGCCCTGATCGGTCAGATACCGCTCCACCAGGGAATCCGCCATCGCCCGGCCGGTTTCCCAGGCCAGCCGCGACGGCACCGCTTTGGGATCCACCGAGTAGAAGTTGCGCCCGGTGGGCAGCACGTTGATCAACCCGCGCAACGGCGACCCACTCGGACCGGCGGGGATGAAGCCGCCGTCCAGTGCATGCAGTACCCGGGGGATCTCCTGGGTGGTCTGCCGTAGCCGCGGCACGATCTCGGTGGCCGCGAACCGCATGATCTGTCGCACCGGCTCGCCCTGGTCGGCGACCACGTCGGCCACCGAGTCGGGCGCCCAGTCGACTTTTGCGCAATCCGCGACCAACGCGCGGGCCACCCGCTCCACCTCATCGGTGCGTTCACGGTCGTTGGCGTCCTCGTCGAGTCCCAACGCCTCGCGCAGACCGGGCAGGCTCTGCGTACCGCCCCACAACTGCCGTGCCCGCAGCATCGCCAGCACCAGATCGATCTCGGTGTCGTCGGCGGGCGGCTGACCCAGCACATGCAGTCCGTCTCGGATCTGCACGTCCTTGATCTCGCACAGCCAGCCGTCGACGTGTAGCAGCATCTCGTCGAACACGTCCTCGTCGGGACGTTCGGTCAGTCCGAGGTCGCTGTCGAGTTTCGCGGACTGCAACAGGGTCCAGATCTGCTGGCGGATGGCAGGCAGTTTGCCGGGATCCAGGGCCGAGATGTTGGCGTGTTCGTCGAGCAGTTGTTCCAACCGGGCGATGTCGCCGTAACTCTCGGCGCGGGCCATCGGCGGGATCAGATGGTCGACGAGGACGGCATGCGCCCGACGTTTCGCCTGGGTTCCCTCACCCGGGTCGTTGACCAGGAACGGGTAGATCATCGGCAGGTCACCGAGTGCGGCGTCGGTGCCGCACGATGCCGACATCCCGAGTGTCTTGCCGGGCAACCACTCCAGGTTGCCGTGTTTACCGACGTGGACCACGGCGTCGGCGGCGAAGCCGTGGTGCTGCGCGGCCAACCACCGGTAGCAGGCCAGATAGTGGTGCGAGGGTGGCAGATCGGGGTCGTGGTAGATCGCGACGGGGTTCTCGCCGAAGCCGCGCGGCGGCTGCACCATCAACACCACGTTGCCGAACTCCATGGCGGCGATGACGATGTCACCGTCGGCATTGCGCGACCGGTCGACGAACAACTCACCGGGGGCCTGGCCCCAGTGCTCCTCCATCGACTCCCGCAGCGACGGGTCCAGGGTGGCGAACCAGGCCCGGTAGTCGGCGGCGGAGAGCCGGATCGGGTTGGCGGCGAGGGTCTCCTCGGTGAGCCAGTTCTCGTCCTGACCACCGGCGGCGATCAGCGCATGCATCAGGGCATCCGGATCGTCCTCGGCCAGGCCGGGGATGTCGGCGGGGTCGCCCAGGTCATAACCCGCGCTCAGCATCGCGCGCAGCAGGTGCACAACGCTGCGCGGGGTGTCCAGGCCGACGGCGTTGCCGATGCGCGCGTGCTTGGTGGGATACGCCGAGAGCATCACCGCGACTCGGCGATCTGCCGCCGGGATGCTGCCCAACCGCGCGTGCCGTACCGCGATGCCCGCGACCCGCGCACACCGTTCGAGATCGGGCCGATAGGTCGGCAAGCCGTCGTCGGTGAACTCCTTGAACGAGAACGGAACGGTGATGATGCGTCCGTCGAACTCCGGCACCGCGACCTGGGTGGCCACGTCCAGCGGCGACATGCCGTCGTCGTTGGCATCCCAGTCGGCGCGGGAACCGGTGAGGCACAGGCCCTGCAGGATCGGGATGTCCAGCGCGGCCAGCCGCTCGATGTTCCAGTTCTCGTCCTGCTCACCGGCCGACGCGGTGGCCGGGGTGGTGCCACCCGCGGCGAGCACGGTGACCACCAGCGCGTCGGTCGTGCCCAGGGTCTCGATCAGATCGTCGGGGGCGGTGCGCAGCGACGCGCAGTAGATGCCGACGGCGCGGGCCCCCTTCGCCTCGATCGCCGCGCACAGGGCGTCGATGTAGGCGGTGTTCCCGGCCAGGTGCTGAGCGCGGTAGTAGAGGACGGCGACCGCGGGAGCATCCGCATCGATCTCCGCCGCGTCGCGGTCCAACACGCCCCAGTGCGGCACCTCCTCCGGTGCGGCGAACCCGTGGCCGGTGAGCAGCACGGTGTCGGAGAGGAAAGCATGCAGGTTGGTCAGGTTCGCGGTGCCGCCCTGGGCGAGATAGTTGTGTGCGTCGGCAGCCACCCCGCCGGGCACCGTCGACAGGGACATCAGATCGGGGTCGGGTAGTTGTTCGCCGGACAGGACGACGGTCGGCTTGCCCGCCGCGAGCACCGCGTCCACACCCTCGGGCCAGGCTCGCTTGCCGCCGAGGATCCGGACCACCACGAGGTCGGCCTGCGCCAGCAGAGCGGGTAGGTCGTCGAGCAGCAGCCGGGCCGGGTTGGCGACCACATAGTCGGCACCACTGGAACGGGCGGTGATCAGGTCGGTGTCCGACGTCGACAACAGCAGGATCATGGTGTCCTCCCTGCCGGGATCCGCGCCCGGGGTCGTGGTGTCGGCGCCGCGGGCGGAAGGTCCTCCGCGCGCGGCCGGTTCGACGAGGGTCTGGCTCGACGACGTCGGCCGGTGAGGGCCGGACGTCGTTCCACAGTGGCGCGACCGCGCCGGATTCCCACCGGCTTCCTCGACGACCACCGACGTGGTCGATGGCAGACCACGGTGGATCTGTCCGCGCTCAGCGTATGCGACGTGTCCGGGTCCGATCGACGTGGTGACAATGACACCGTGCTCACACCTCTCGACAACCCCGTCGTCGCGGCGGCGAACGGACCGCAGCGCGACCTGACCCAGTGGCAGGGGTCGGCGGTGCGATACCTGCCCGACGTGAGTCCGTTCGCCGGTTTCGCCGACCCCCACGCGGCACTCGATCCACACGCATCGGCCTGGGCGGACCTCGCCGAGCTGATCGGCCCGGGTTCGTCCGCGGCGCTACCCTGGATGCCCGATGCCGACCCCGCCGACGTGCTGCCCGACGGATGGTCCATCGGGTGGTCGATGCCGGGCGTGCAGATGGTCGACACCCTCGCCGCCGACCGGATGGTCGATCCGCACGCCGTGCGGCTGACCACCGACGACGTCCCGGCGATGTTGGACCTGGTCGCGCTGACCCGGCCGGGTCCGTTCCTCGACCGCACCATCGACCTCGGGCGGTATCACGGGGTCTGGGCCGACGGCACGTTGATCGCCATGGCCGGTGAGCGCATGCACGCCCCCGGGTTTCGCGAGATCAGTGCCATCTGCACCCACCCCGACCATCGGGGCCGTGGACTGGCGGCGCGACTCACCGCGACCGTCGCGGCCGGCATCCAGGCCGACGGTGAGACACCGTTTCTGCACGCGTCCGCATCCAATGTCGGTGCGGTGAGGCTGTACGAACGTCTCGGGTTCCGGTTGCGCCGCCGGCTCCGGTTCATCTCGCTGGTGTCACCGGAGTGACGGTCACGATCGTGCTCTTCCGTCCCTGACATCCCACCCGTCACAGGATCGGTCGTCGTCCCACGAACCGCCTCCGCGATGTCCGATCGGGGGTGTTTACTGACGCCGTGACCAGCGTCGAAGGCCCACCACGACGGGGTCCATTCCTGCTCTGGTCGTTGGCCTGCGTGGCGTTCACCGTGGTCGCTCTCACCGGTCTCGGCACGGGATGGGCGACCGCCGCGTCACTGCCCTCGGTCGACCCGTTCTACACACCGCCCGCCGTTGCGGCCGACCGCACTCCGGGCAGTGTGCTGCGCACCCGTCCGAGTCGTTTCGCCCCGGCACGCATCGCCACACCGGTCGCATCCACCCAGGTGCTGTACCGCACCACCGATCAACACGGGCGGGCCTCCAGCACCGTGACCACGATCCTGCAACCGGTCGCCGGTGCACGGGCCGGACGTGTGGTCTCGTTCCACATGGCCTACGACGCGCTCGGATCCCAGTGCGATCCGTCGTACACGTTGAGCGGTAATGACCCCGGGCGGATCGCCGACGCCGAGTCGGCCGCCATCTCGGCCTACCTCGCCGCCGGGTACATCGTCAGCGTCCCCGACTACGAGGGCCCCGACCTGGAGTGGACCATCGGCAGACAGTCCGGTTACGCCGCGCTCGACGGTGTCCGCGCCACGTTGGCCGTGCTGCGGCTGCCGGCCTCCACCCCCGTCGGACTCGTCGGTTACTCCGGCGGATCGGTGCCCACCGAATACGGTGCGGAGGTCGCACCCACGTACGCACCCGAGTTGAACATCGTGGGCGCCGCAGCGGGCGGATTGCCGGTCGACCTCGCGCACAACCTGCCGTACATCAACGGCAGCCGCGGTTGGGCGGGTGTCATCCCGGCGCTCACCGTCGCCTATCAACGCGCCTACGGTCTGGACCTCGACTCGTTCCTCTCCGCGCGGGGTATTCAGGTGGTCGACGAGGTGCGCGATCAGTGCATTGCGAGCTTTGCCGCGTCCTATCCCGGGCTCACCGACGCGCAGATGACCGCACCGCCGTACCGCGGGTACCTCGACGTTCCCGCCGTGGTCCGGGCGATCGACGACAACATCATGGGGAGCGCGGGCACCCCGCGCACGCCGGTGATGCTGGCCAACGGCATCGACGACGGCACCGGTGACGGGGTGATGGTGCTGCGCGACGTCGAGGGACTCGCGAACCGTCTCTGCGACGGAGGAGTACGGACCACGTTCACCGCCTACCCCGGTGCTGATCACGCCCGCGCCTTCCCACGTTTCGAGGCAGATGCGTTCGGCTACCTGGCCGGGCGTTTCGCCGGCGTCGCCGCGCGGGACAACTGCGGCAGCGTCGCGCTCGGCAACTCGTTGGCGCCTGCGCCGGTCCCGGGTGGCTGAACGCGGTGTGGCGGGGCCTCTAGCCTGGAGGTATGACCCGCGCCAGTGACCGATGCCCGGGCGTGTTCAGCACTCACCGCGCCGCCGACGGACGGGTGGCCCGTATCCGGCTGCCCGGGGGCAGGCTGCGTCCCGACCAACTCGACGTGCTGGCCCGGTTGGCCGACGACCACGGTGACGGGCACCTGGAACTGACGTCGCGCGGCAACGTGCAACTCCGCGCCCTCCCCGACGAAGCGGTGGACGACGTCGCGGTCGCGATCACCGCGGCGGAACTCGTGCCGTCGGCCGACCACGACCGCACCCGCAATCTCGTGGTCTCACCGCTGACGGGTCGAATCGGTGGGTTGGCCGATGTGCGTCCGGTGGCCGACGCCCTCGACGCCTCGATGAGCGCCCACCCGGTGATGCCGCTCCTGTCGGGGCGGTTCTGGTTCGGCCTCGACGACGGCCGCGGTGACGTGCTCGCCCTGCGGCCCGATCTCGTCGCGATCGCCGTCGACGACCGGTTCGCAGACCTGGCGATCGGCGGTCGGCCCGTCGGTAGGCGCCTCCAGTGGGCCGAGGTGCCCGAGGCATTGATGTCCGTGGCCGCCGCATTCGTCGACGTCGCCGACGGGGCGTGGCGGATCGCCGATCTGGAAGCCGGCGCGCGGGTACAGGTTGTCGAAGCCGCCACCGGGTTCGGCAGTGGTCGGGACGTCGCGGGTTCTCCCCCGACACCGGACCGCACGCCCCTCGTCGGCTGGTTCGATCAGGATTCGCCCCGTCATAACTCCGACGAGGGGAACGGCGACGGAGGAAGCGTGCTGCTGGGGGCGGTGGTGCCACTGGGCCGGATCCCCGCCCGCCTCGCCCGGTTCGTCGCCGCCGTCGACCACCCCGTCGTCATCACCCCTCATCGCGAGATCCTGTTGTGTGACCTCACCCCCGGCGTTGCTGACACCGTGATCCGGGTGCTGGCGCCGATGGGGCTCATCTTCGATGCCGACTCACCATGGGTGACGACCACCGCATGCATCGGTGCGCCGGGCTGCGCGAAAGCGTTCGCCGACGTCCGCACCGACGCGGTCGACGCGGTGCACGACGATCCACTCCCCGCCGACCGTCACCGCCACTGGGTGGGCTGTGACCGCGCGTGCGGCAGTCCCCGCGAGTCGCACGACCTGATCCGCGCCACCGCCGACGGATACGTGCACGACAGCATCGACCGGTGAGCCGGTTATCGTGACAGCCACCATGTACGAGTACCTGCGTGACGCCGACGAGATCTACCGACGGTCCTTCGCGACGATCCGTGCCGAAGCGGATCTGCAGTCGTTCTCCCCCGATCTCGCGACGGTGGTCGTCCGGATGATCCACGCCTGCGGGCAGGTCGATCTGACCACCGACGTCGCCGCGAGTCCGGGGATCGTGGACAGTGCCCGGTCGGCATTGCGTGCCGGGGCACCCATCCTCTGCGATGCCCGGATGGTCGCGTCCGGCGTCACCCGCCGTCGACTCCCCGCCGACAACGATGTCCGCTGCTTTCTCGGCGAACCCGGGCTGGCCGATCGGGCCCGCGACCTGGGCACCACCCGTACCGCCGCGGCGGTGGAATGGTGGACGCCCCACCTCGACGGCGCGGTCGTCGCGATCGGCAACGCACCCACCGCTCTGTTCGCGCTGCTGGAGGCGATCGACGCGGGCGCGCCTCGACCGGCCGCCATCGTCGGCGCCCCGGTCGGCTTCATCGGCGCCGCCGAGTCGTCCGAGGCGTTGGCCGCCCGTACCGACGTCGAATTCCTCACCGTGCGGGGTCGACGCGGTGGTTCGGCGATCACCGCCGCAGCACTGAACGCCCTCGCGGATCCGGTCGAATGAACTCCGCGTCGACCGATGCCGACTCAGTTGCGTCGGGCAAGCTGTGGGGCATCGGCCTCGGCCCGGGCGATCCGGAGTTGGTGACGGTCAAGGCGGCCAGGGTGATCGGCGCGGCCGACGTGGTCGCCTATCACTCGGCGCGGCACGGGCGCAGCATCGCCCTCTCGGTCGCCCGACCCTATCTGGGCGAAGGGCAACAGCACGAGCGGCTGGTGTACCCCGTCACCACCGAGTCCACCGACCACCCTGGCGGATATCGTGGCGCGCTGGAGGACTTCTACCGCGACAGTGCCGAGGTGCTCGCCGGACACCTGCGTGCGGGTCGCGATGTCGCACTGCTCGCCGAGGGTGACCCGCTCTTTTACAGCTCGTACATGCACATGCACAAGCGGTTGTCGCCGCGGTTCCGCACCGAGATCATCCCCGGGGTGACGTCGGTGAGCGCCTCGTCCACGGCCGTGGGCACCCCCCTGGTGGAAGCGGAGGAGACGCTCATGGTGCTGCCGGGAACCCTGCCCCGGGACGAACTGATCCGCCGCCTCCGCGACAGTGACGCGGCGGCGATCATGAAACTGGGCCGCACCTTCACCAAGGTGCGTGACGCGCTGCGTGCGGCCGGTCGCTACGACCGTGCGTGGTACGTGGAGCGGGCCTCCACCAGCGCGCAACGCGTCCTCCCCCTCGACGAGGTCGATCCGTCATCGGTGCCGTACTTCTCGATGATCGTGGTCCCTGGGCTGCTCAACAACCCGGTGGGCCAACCGGATACGTCCGGCGGGACCGACGTCGGCGAGGTGGTGGTCGTCGGATTGGGCCCCGGTGCCGACCGCTGGACCACTCCCGAGGTGTCCGCCGAACTGGCTCGGGCCACCGACCTGGTCGGGTACAAGACCTACCTCGCCCGTGTCACGCCCCGACCCGGTCAACGACTCCACTCCAGCGACAACAAGGTGGAGAGTGAACGCGCCGCGATGGCACTGGATCTCGCTGGACGGGGAGCGCGGGTGGCGGTGGTGTCCTCGGGTGATCCGGGCGTGTTCGCGATGGCGTCGGCGGTCGTGGAGGTGGCCGCCGAATCGCAGTGGCGCGACGTACCGGTTCGCGTGGTTCCCGGCGTGACCGCGGCCAACGCGGTTGCTGCGACGGTGGGTGCGCCGCTGGGTCACGATTATGCGGTGTTGTCGCTGTCGGATCGGCTGAAGAGCTGGGACGTCATCGAACAGCGGGTGCGCGCGGCTTTGCAGACCGATCTGGTGATCGCGGTCTACAATCCGGGGTCGCAGTCACGGACGTGGCAGGTGGAGAAGCTCAAGGAGTTGGTGCGATCCGCCACCTCCGACGACCGGGTGGTCGTGGTCGCTCGCGACGTCGGCGGTCCGCATCAGCAGGTGGGGGTGATCCGCATCGCCGACCTGGATCCGGCCGTGGTCGACATGCGAACGATGTTGCTGATCGGGTCGTCGCGCACGGAGGTCATCGACCGATCCGGGGGCACCGTCGTGTTCACTCCCCGTCGCTATTGATCCGACGTCTCACCCGACGGTGTCGAGCCACTCGACGGCGGCGTCGACCGTCGCCACCTGCGGGACACCACTCGGACCGTCCGGGCGGGCGACCATGATCACCGGAACACCCAGCTCGCGGGCCGCGTCCAGCTTGGCCTCGGTCAGGGTGCCACCACTGTTCTTGGTCACCAGGACGTCGATCCTGTTGTCGATCAACAGCCGTCGTTCGTCGGGCAGCCGGTAGGGGCCGCGGTCGCGGATCACCCGACTATGTCGGGGCAGGACCACGTCGGGCGGATCGACCACCCGGATGAGGAACCAGGCGCGATCGTTGTCCGCGAAGACCGCCAGATCACGACGACCTGTGGTGAGGAAAACCCTGATGTCACCGCGTTCGGACACCGCGGACGCGGCAGCGGTGATGTCCGGAACGATCGACCAGCGGTCATCCGACCGTGGCTCCCATGGTGGACGGCGTAACACCACCAACGGCACACCCGTGATCCACGCCGCAACGGTCGCGTTCTCCGAGATCTGCTGCGCGAACGGATGGGTCGCGTCCACCACGGCATCCACACGGTGTTCGCGTAACCAGCGGGCCATACCGTCGGCACCGCCGAACCCACCGACGCGGACGTCGCCCTGCGGCAGTGCGGGATCGCGGACGCGACCGGCCAGCGAACTCACCACGCGCCGGTCACCACTGGTCAATTGCCGCGCCAGGTCGCGGGCCTCACCGGTACCGCCGAGGATCAAGACGGTCACGGGTGGTTCCGCAATGTCGTCATCCTGGCCTGTGAGTACAGGTAGCTGTCGGTGAATTCCGCGGCAGCGAGCACCTTGCCGATGAAGATGACCGCGGTGCGGGCGATCCCGGCCGCCTCGACGCGGTCGGCGAGATCGGCGAGTCGACAGCGCAGCACCTGTTCGTCGCGGCGGCTGGCGAAGGCAACCACAGCCGCAGGACACTCCGAGCCGTACTGCGGTATCAGGTCGTCGGTCAGTGCCCGCACCCGATGTACCGCGAGATGCAGCGCCAGGGTCACCCCGGTGCGCGCGAGGGTGGCGAGGTCCTCTCCCTCCGGCATGTCCGTCGACAGCGTCGACACCCGGGTGATGAGCACGGACTGGCCGACCCCGGGGACGGTGAGTTCGCGACCCAGCGCCGCCGCCGCGGCCGCGAACGCGGGAACCCCGGGCACCATCACCTGCGGAATGCCACGACGATCCAGTTCACGCGTCTGCTCGGCCACCGCCGAATAGAGGGACGGATCACCGGAATGTAGTCGCGCGACGTCGAGTTCGGCGGCGTCTGCGCGCGCCATGTGCTCGATGATCTCCGCCAACGGCATCTTCGCGGTGTTCACCGTCATCGCGTCGGGTGGGCACCGGTCCAGCAGTTCCGCCGGGACGAGCGATCCGGCGTACAGACACACCGGGCACCGTGCGATCAGTTCGGCTCCGCGGACGGTGATGAGGTCGGGCGCGCCGGGGCCGGCCCCGATGAAGTAGACGGTCACGTCGGCTCCGCCGGCGTGGGGGTCCGCTGGTCGTCCGGCGTCCGCGCCTTGGAAACCGACCACTGCGTGATCGGCAATCCAGACCGCCAGGCGGTCATCCCCCCGACCGCCGCGGGTTCTTCCACCCGGAGCCTCTGCACGGACCCGCCGACCGAGCCCTGCCATCGCAGCAGGACCGCCTCCGATTCGATGGTGACGGCATTGGCAACCAGCGTGCCTCCCTCGACCAGCGCGTGCCAGGCGCCCGCCAGCACCCCACGCCCGGTCAACCCGCCGCCGATGAACACCGCATCGGGGTCCGGAGCGGTGTCGTAGGCATCGGGTGCTTCGCCACGGACGGTCAGTGCGCGGTCCACTCCGTGGCGCACGGCGTTGTCGGCGATACGTTCCCGGCGGCGGGCATCGCTCTCGAAGACGATGGCGCGGCATGATCGGTGGGTCCGCAACCACTCGATCGCGATACTCCCCGCTCCGCCACCGACGTCCCAGAGCAGTTGCCCGGGCGCCGGGCGGAGGGCCGAGATGGTCACCGCGCGGATGGTGGCCTTGGTCAGCTGGCCGTCGTGGTCGTATTCCGAATCCGGTCGACCGGGGGCGGCGCTGCGGGCGGGACCGATGCAGTCGATCGCGATCACGTTGAGATCGTCGCCGACGGTGTGGTCGTCCCAGTGACGGGCGATCCCCGCGTCGATGCGTTCCCGGTCGCCGCCGAGATGCTCGAGGACGGTCATCGACGACCAACCGAACCCGTTGTCGCACAGGTGTTCGGCGACCGCGGCCGGGGTGCTCCGGTCACGACTGAGAACCAGGACACGCAGGCCGTCGCTCAGGGTCGACGTCAGGCTGCCGACGGGGTCGCTGACCAGACTGTGCACCGTCGTGGTCGACAGGTCCCAGCCGAGTCGGGCCGCGGCCAGGCTTGCGCTCGACACGGCCGGGATCACGTGTACGTTCTCGCGTCCGACGGCGGTACTGATGGTGGCCCCCACCCCGTGGAACATCGGATCGCCGCTGGCCAGGATGTGGATGGTGTCGGCGGGCGGTGCGTTGAGCACGTCGGCGAGGTGGAGTGACATCGGCGAGGTCCACGCGGTGACCGTGGCGTCGAGCCCCGGCAACAGGTCGAGTTGTCTGGCGGACCCGAAGATGTTCGTCGCCGAACGCAGTTCGCGACGTGCGTTGTCGGAGAGGCCGTCCCAGCCGTCGGCACCGATACCCACCACCACGAACGGTGCGGTGACGACGGGGGTGGACCGGGTCACCGCGGCATCCGCCGCCACAGCACCTGCGGCACCAACCGCATCACGAACGACGCGGCGCGCAGCGTGTGGGGGATCCACACCACGGTGCGACCGGCGCGCAACGCCGAGACCACGGCGTCGGCGACCTGCGACGCGGTACTCGACAACGGTGCGGGTGAGACACCCGAATCCATCAGATCGCGTGTCATCGTGCCGATCACGAATCCCGGCCGAGCGAGAAGGAGTTGCACTCCACTCCCCCGTAACGCGTCGGTGAGACCGGTGGCGAACCCGTCCAGTCCGGCCTTGGTGGACCCGTAGACATAGTTTGCGCGTCGTACCCGCATGCCGGCGATCGAGGAGAACACGATGATCGCACCGGACTGCTGGATCCTCATGGTGGACGCCAGCGGGGTGAGCACACTGATCTGTGCCAGGTAGTCGGTGTGGGCGATCTGCAGTGCGTGCGTCACGTCCGTCTCGGCCCGGGCCTGGTCGCCGAGGATCCCGAAAGCGACCACGGCCACGCCGATGCGCCCGTGATCGGCGACGAGCCGTGCGATGAGGGCGGAATGGGTGTCGAGGTCGTCGGCGTCGAACTCGACGGCGTGCACCGTGACGGCCCCCGCCTCCAGCAGTCGCACGCGTTCGCCTGCGAGATCGTCCGGGCGGCGGGCGGCCAGGACCACCACCCGTCCCGCAGCCAGCCGCAAAGCGACCTCCAGCCCGATCTCACTGCGACCGCCGAAGACCACCAGCGTGCCGTCGGTGTCCGGTCTGGCGCGTCGCAGGGGCATGCGAGTCAGTATCGCATCCGCCACCGAACGCAGAGTGCGGCGTAGCCATGCCGCTGTGAAGGCGAACATCATGCTGCGTCGGGTTTCGTCGTCCAGGAGCTCGCGGCGGCACATCGCGCTCGTCAACCGCGGACCACACGCATGTTCTGGACAATCTCTTTGTAGAACTGCGCCACCAGTTTGTTGGTCGCATTCACGACGTTTCCCCGCGATTGGCCGCCCCGGCCGCCCAAGGGACCAGTCTGGGTGACGATGAAGCGCCGAGCGGATCGGCCATCGTCGATATCGAGGCCCGATGGGTCGTCGCGTAACGATTTCAGCAGCGATGATCT
Source organism: Williamsia sterculiae (assembly GCF_900156495.1). Taxonomy (GTDB): domain Bacteria; phylum Actinomycetota; class Actinomycetes; order Mycobacteriales; family Mycobacteriaceae; genus Williamsia_B; species Williamsia_B sterculiae. Next base: position 394,219 of record NZ_FTNT01000003.1, on the reverse strand, counting down.
CGCGGGTGTCGTGCCACTGCTAGAGGAGGTGAACGCGTCAATGCGCGTATCCGGCCGAGCGTCAGGAATCTGGCGAACAAGATTCTTCACCTTGGTCTGCGTGCGGCTAGTGCCGGGGAGCTCCTGACTGATTGCGCAGCTGACACGCTCGGAGCGCAGATCCATCTCCACCGTGACAGGACCAGTCGCGCCCGGAATGCGGAGGCTTCCGAACATGACGCCGGAATCGGCCAATTGCTGCGTGCGCGTAGTTCTGTCGGGCCGATCGCGCGGAAATATTGGTGTGACGGTGACTCCCAATAAGCACGAGAGGTCGAGCCCGATGTGCCTGATCAGCTGATCGAACTGATTGCACACTTCGACCGCGGATTTGTCAGCGGGCCCCAGTGTCCTGTCCTTGACGGCGGACCGCACTGACACCCATAACGGACCCATATCGGTGAATCCGTGCAACCCCGAACTCGGATGTTGAAGGTAACGGACGAATTCACGCAGGACCCAGCCTTGGGTGGAGTCCTCAATTCGCGAATGCATCGACATCTGAATCGCCACTGAACGGATCTCGTCCCAGCTGATATGGACCAGGTCCACCTTGCGGAGCTTACGTTTGTCGATCAGAACCGGATGGTCGTCCTGCGCACCGGGCAACTGATTGCTGACGGTGACGACAGCATCGAAACCGTGTTCACGCGCCAGATCTATGTACTTTTCGACCTGGTCGGCCTTGAGAGGGTTCGATAATGTCTTGGCCTCCACCAGAGCAACCCACTCTTTCCTTCCGCGGCGGACACGAAGCAACCCGTCTGGCCGAACGGTGTCGTCATCGTGCCGGAATTGTGGCTCGATGAAGGTCTCGATCTGCCCCGTCGGTGCGGCGCATCGACGGGTGACCTCGCGTCCGAACTCACGAACACCACCGATTACAGCTAGAAGGGCCGACACCGCTCGGCGCTCACGCTCGTTCCCGGAGCCGATCGCACTGACGGAAAACAGGCGAGCTCGGTCCCACTCGCCGTCCTCGGCGAGGTCAGGGCCAAGTGACCACTGCGGGAGTCTGGGTGGCCGTGTCGGCTTCTTGGTGCTGGCAGTGGACACCTTCCGCGTGGAAGCAGGTTGCGAGTCCCCAGCTGATATCTCGCCACGAGGCTCCGGACGAGGCACCGTGCCGGTATCGCCCACGGTCTCGGGTTCGTTCTCGATCTCTACTCCGTGGCTCACAGCAAGTGGACCGAGGCCCTCTGCGTATCCTTCACCGAGCGCTCGGAGCTTCCACTCCGCACCACGCCTGTAGAACTCCATGAACATCAATGCGCGTTCACGATCAAGAGCGCTAATCGAATAGGTTGCAAGCGTCTGACTGACCGCATTGTCGATGTCGTTGACCACAACTGAGATAACAGATGCGTCGGTGAATGTCAGCGGTGTGCTGTCATCGATGCTGGCACAGATCACGATATTGTGGACGTCGCCGCCAACTCTACTGAGGTCGATGGCAAGCGCATCGACTTGTCCGAGCTGTTCGGGCTCGATCTCGAGCGCGCTCGGATCGACAATACGAACGGCACCGGACTCGTCGGTTGGTTGGTTGAAGAAGACGAAATCCCCGCTGTTGCGAACGCGTCGTTGATCGTCGAGAAGTAGTGCGCTGACGTCCGGGCGCACAACGTCGTCCGTGTCGAATGCGACACGAACTGTGATGGTCATACGGGAAATTCCCGGGAGAGACCTGTTTTCTCCTTTCGATAGTTCTGTACGGTCTCCGCGATTTTCGTCCATGCCGGGACTATGTCACGTGGAACAGGCAAGGAGTTGGCCGTTCTACGCATATGGTGTCGGATCGCGATCAACAATTCGCGCGACGGGCAGGTGGCGTACGTGTTCCGCGCCCACTGGCACGATGCCAACCCAACTCTCGACCGCCTGGCACGGGGAAGTCGGTTGATCGGCCGGTAGCCTGCTGCAGAACGTCTCCGATCAGGCGGACACCACACCTCCACCGAAAGGTCACGATGACCACGACGCCGCGAGACGCGCCGTGAGCGCGACATTCGAGCGATCGCGCAATCCTCTGGTCCGACTGTGGAGGTTCGAGGGATTCATGGTCGCCGACCGCGAACCCGAGCGCGGCCGATACGTGGCGATCGACGAGTCGACCACTCCCCGGCAGTTGGTGTGGCGCACCATGTGGGGAGTCAACAAATACACGGTTCCGGCGATGGTGTTGGTCATCCTGCACTTCGTGGGTGAGGCGTTGGTGCCGGTGCTGATGGGTCTGGCCATCGACCGTGCCGTCGGTGAACACGATCTGGCGCAACTGTCGTGGTGGGTGCTCGCGCTCGCGGTCGACTTCGCGATGCTGTCGTTGACCTGGCGGTTCGGCGACCGTTTGGCGATGTACGCGAAAGAGGTTCTCGAGCATCAGTTCCGGATGCGCGTCACCGATCGCATGCTCGACCCACGTGGGATGGCGGGACCGGCACGCTTGCCGGGGACTGCGTTGAGCATCGCGACCTCTGACGTGATGCGATTGTCGATGGCGGTGCTGCTCGCGGTGTTCCCCGTCGGTGAGATGCTCGCCGTCGGGGTTGCCGGTGTCATCTTTCTCTGGGTGTCGTGGCCGCTGGGCATTGCCGTCCTGGTCGGCGCCCCCCTGCTGCTGTGGTTGGTCGACCGCCTGGGCGGTCCGTTGCGCGCCCGCTCAGAACGCGAACAGGAGCTCGCCGGCGACGCCGCCGGTACGGCCGCAGATCTGGTGGCCGGATTGCGGGTGTTGAAGGGTATCGGGGCCGAGCGGATCGCCGCCGACCGATACCGCCGGGTGAGTCGTCGGGCGCGCGACGGGGCAATCCGTGCGACGACCGCCGAGAGTGTCTACATCGGGATTTTGCAGATGGCCTCGTCGCTGTTCGTGGTCGCGGTGGGGATCGCGGCCGGTGTGATGGCGGTACAGGGGCACCTCACCGTGGGTGAACTGATCACCGTGGTCGGTCTGACGCAGTTCATCATGGGACCGCTGAACGGCATCGGCAAGAACGTCGGTGCGGTCTGGAACGGCGCGATTCCCAGCGGCTCACGCGTGCTTTCGGTATTGCAGGCCGGACCCACCGTGCAGTCGGGCGGTGCGACGGACATCGGTTCGGGGCACCCGACGATCCGCATACGTGGGTTGCGCGCCGGAACGGCGCACGACCTGGACCTGGACATCCCCGGTGCAGGCGTCACTGCGGTGGTCACCGATCAGGCGATCGCGAGCGTGCTGTGCGAGGTGCTGGCGCGGGAGGAACGGCCGGCCCACGGACAGGTGTCGGTGGGACAGGTGGATCTGTTCGACCTGGACCACCATGCGGCCCGTCAGACCGTGCGCGTGGTCCCGCACACGCCGCATCTGTTCGAGGGCAGCGTCATCGACAACATCGCCGTCGACGGGCACCCGATCGGGTCCGACCGGGTGACACGCGCCATCACCGCAGCGATGTGCGACGACGTCGCCGAGTCACTACCGGACGGTCTGAACTCCCCGGTCGGCGAAGGTGGTCGCACCTTGTCCGGCGGCCAGCGTCAGCGGGTCGGCTTGGCGCGCGCGCTGGTGCCGCGGTCGTCGGTGCTGGTGCTCAGTGACCCCACCACGGCGGTCGATTCGGTCACGGAGGCCGAGATTGCGCGACGGTTGCGCGTGGCCAGGGGTGACGGAGCGACTGTGCTGTTCACCACGTCGCCCGCGCTGATCGCGATCGCCGACGAGGTGATCACCATCGCCGACAACGTGGTCAGGCGGCGCACGCCGAACAGCCAGGAGGTCGGGCGGTGAGCGTGCCCTCGACCCCGATGGAACCGACACCCGACGCGTCGCCCACCCACCCGCTCCCGGTCGCCGACTGGCGGGTGACCGTCGGCTACCTGATGCGCGGGCTGCGCACGCGTGGCGTGCGGCTGCTCGCGCTCGTCGTCGCGATGATCGTGTCCGGGGCGCTTGGATTGGTCACGCCGCGTCTGTTCGGTCACATCGTCGACGTCGTCGCCGACGGTGGCGACGTCGGGGACGTGGTGCGCCTCGCCGGCTGGATGGTCGCGGCGGCCATTGGAGCAGCGGTGGCCGCGGGCATCGGGATGGCTCTCGCGGCTGGGGTCTTCGAGTCCGTCCTGGCGAGTTTGCGCGAGGAGATGATCTCGCGAGCCCTGCGCTTGCCGGTAGCACGGATCGAAGCCGCGGGTAGCGGTGACCTGGTGTCCCGTGCGACCGGTGACGTCGCGGTGGTCAGTGACGCCATCGGCCGTGCCCTGCCGTCGCTGTTGGTGGCCGGGGTCACCGTGGGCGTGACGATCATCGGACTCGGCACGCTGGACTGGCGCTTCCTGCTGGTCGCGGTGGCTGTGCTCCCGATCCACTACGTCGGGGCACGCCTCTACATCCGGTATGCACCGGCGCTCTACGCGAACGAGCGGGAAGCCAACGCCGTCCGGGCCCATCACGTTCTCGGGCCGATACGTGGACTGGAGACCGTGCGGGCCTTCGAACTGTCGCATTCGTTGGAGCACCGCATCGACCGGCACTCGTGGGATGTGGTGCGGTGGGCGATGCGGGCATCGGTGTTGCAGAACCGACTCGGCGGTCGGATCAACTTCGGCGAGTTCGTCGGGATGACGACGATCCTCGTCGTCGGCTTCGTCCTCGTGAACGCCGACGAGGTCACCGTCGGGGCGACCACGGCGGCGATGCTGTTCTTCCTCAATCTCTTCGACCCGATAGGCGCGTTGCTGTACACGCTCGACGACCTGCAGTCCGGCGGGGCGGCACTGAGCCGCATCGTCGGGGTCATCGACGAGCCGGAGCGTGAGTCCGCCACCGACACCGCACCTCGAGGCGCCGATCTGGTGGGGACCGGCATCGATTTCGGATATCTGCACGACCACGAGGTGCTCCATGACGTCTCCCTCACCGTCCGGTCCGGTGAGCACGTCGCGCTCGTCGGTCAGTCCGGTGCGGGTAAGAGCACACTCGCGGTGATCCTGGCCGGGCTGTATCCACCCGCCCACGGGTCGGTACGGCTGGGCTCGGTGGACCTGGCGCGACTCGACGAGACCGCGCGGGCTCGAACCGTTGCACTACTCACGCAGGAAGTGCATGTGTTCTCGGGGTCGCTGGCCGACGACCTGCGTCTGGTGCGTGACGAGGCAACCGACGACGACCTGTGGTCCGCGTTGGAGAAGGCGGGTGCGGCGCGTTGGGTGCGTGCCCTACCCGACAATCTGGATACCCATGTCGGCGAACACGGTCATCAGTTGTCGGCAATGCAGGCCCAGCAGTTGGCCTTGGTGAGAATCGAGCTGCTGGACCCCTCCGTGGTCATCGTCGACGAGGCGACGGCCGACGCGGGGAGTGCGGGTGCCGGCGTCTTGGAGGCCTCGGCCGAGGCCGTACTCGCCGGGCGGTCGGCGTTGATCATCGCGCACCGGCTCAGCCAGGCCGCCGCGGCCGACCGCATCGTGTTCATGCATCAGGGCCGCATCGTGGAGACGGGAACCCACGAGCACCTCGTCGCGGCCGGAGGCCGCTACAGCCGACTGTGGCAGGCGTGGTCGCGCGGACGCACGCTGGCCGAGTGAGAACGCTGTGGTTCACAAGTACTCGTGCTCACGGATACACAGGTAGTAGGCGTCCGGGTCGAGAATCCGGAAGTCGCGCACGCCCCAGGGGCGCTGGGTTATCGGCTCTTCCACGCGCCAGCCTTCGGTGCGCACTCTTGCGTATGCCGCGTCGAGATCATCCACCTCGATCCCCAGCTCCACGCCGACGGGTGGTCGCCGGTGCCGTCGGTCGCCGGTAAGCGATCGCGGTGACAACCCGATGACGGCGTCACCACGACGGAGTGCGGCGTAGGGGTCCGGGTCGGCTCGACAATCGCGGATGATGTCAAAACCCAGGACTCGAGTGTAAAAATCAATCGCCGGACCGAGATCGTCCGGGAAAATCTCCCAGGTGGATGCGACGGTCACGTGGCACACCGTCGTGCGGCCGAGGTGGGTGCGATAGTCATGCTGCTACCTCAGCAACTGAACCGTGGTTGAGGTCAAGTTGTCCGTCGCTGTCTGTGACCCGTGGGCGCCATTCCCCTCACTCGAGGGCGTTGTGGTCACCGAGCGCCGAGGACCCGACGGAGTCCCGACCTTCAGATCAGTTCGAGCCGCTGCACGCAAGGCATGCCACCAAAGCTGTCACACCAGCAGTGCGAGCGGTGTCTATTGGGTCGGAGTCGCATCAGCTATCGGAGAGGACCACTCATGACAACGATCATCGTCTCGCACTCACGCTCGCCGCATCAGAACACGCGGCGGGTCGCCGACGTGTTCGCAGAGGAGCTGGATGCGGCGATCATCACCCCTGAGGACGCGACCCCCGACGTTGTGGCCTCGGCCGATCTCGTCGGCTTCGGCAGCGGCATCTACTTCATGAATTTCGCGGCCGAACTACGGCAATGCGTGAGTCGTCTGTCCGACATGTCGGGGCGACGCGCGTTCGTCTTCGCAACCAGCGGATTGCCCCAGCCGCCTGTTCGGCGATATGTCGATCGTTTCACCGGTGAGCTACGACGCAGGGGCTTCACCGTCGAGGAGACGTTGCTGCTCCGCGGTTACGACACCTGGGGGCCGACGCGGGTGGTGGGCGGCCTCAACAAAGATCGACCGGATGCGGCGGACCTGGATCGAGCGGATGATGTGGCGCGGCGCTTGAAACACCGCGCGAACGCGACAGAGTGAGTGGATACGGAAGCCGTGTCGGAACCGCGGGCGGCGATCGGTCGTTGAGCCGACACGGTGCCGTCGATCAACACGATCCCGACACCGAGTCCGTGCCCGCCCGTTCTCTGGATCACCGAGAGGAATTCGTCGTGGCTTTGATCACCGAGCACCTGTCCGACATCGGTGTCCTGAGACTGTCCCGCTGGTGCTTCAACACGTATCTCATAGCGGGTGATGGCGGTCGCCTCGTCGTCGTCGACGCCGGCATCCCGCGGATCACCACCGACCTGGACGAACTGCTGCCGTCGTTGCCGGGTCGAATCGCCGGTGTGACCGCGACGCACGGTCACGCCGACCACGTGGGAGGTGCGAGTTGGTTGGCGGACAGACATGGCGTCCCCGTTCATCTACCCGCGGCAACGATGGCGTATTTCGACGGCGCCACACCTCGCACGCCGAGTGTCCGCCAGCTTGCCCGGACCTGACCGATCATCATGAGACAGCCGTTCGACCTCCGTGCGGCAACGGGATTCGTGCATGCTGCGGCCACGTCGGGCTTCGGAACCTTTCGTGGAATGCTGTGGCGGGGCGAGCCACCCGGCACTCCGATCAACGACGGCGACGAGTTACCCGGCGCGAGAGGGTGGTTCGTCATCGCGACACCCGGCCACACCGACGATCATGTCTCGTTCTGGCACCCCACCACCCGCACACTGCTCTCGGGTGACGCGATCATCACCGTGAACACGAGGCCGGTGTTCGCACCCGGCTGCGTCGATGGGGCGGCGGCGGCACAGACTGAGCGGCGGCTGCGAGACCTGCCGATCGAGACGTTGCTGCCGGGTCATGGCAAGCCCGTCCGAAATCCCTGGGATCGCTGACCCACGATGATGAGCGCATGAACGAGACCACCGACGAACTCGAGGCCCTCCAGGAACTGCTGGACCGGAGCGCGGGTGGGCGCACACGCCACCTCACCGACATCGTCTCCACCGAGCGACGGCTGTCCGCCGAACGCATCTGTACGGATCTCGACGACGTCGTCGTCCTCGACGTCGCGACCGTCAGCCGTGCGGGTGTCCCACGATTGTCCGCGGTGGACGGCCACTTCCTCCACGCGACGTGGTACTTCTCCACGGCGTCGTCGGCGGTGAAGGCCCGGGACCTGCTCGCCCGTCCGGCGGTGAGCGTCGCGTACACGCCGCGCGACGGATACGGCATCTGGACCCACGGTGACGCGGTCGCCGTGCACGGCCAGGAGTTCACGCGCATCGACGCCTATCTGAGCGAGGTGTACGGGATGCCGCTGTCCGACATGGCCGACGGCATCGCGATCTTCCGCGTGGAACCGCGGTGGATGGTGGGCTTCGCGATGACACCCGAGGAGCAGGCCGAATTCGAGGCGACGTTGCCGGCACGGGCGGAACGACGGATCACAGCACTGAGACGACTCGGCTGACGAGGATCGCGATCAGGGCTCGATGTTCTCCAGATCCTCCAGGAGACCTAAATGAACGGGCTCCCACCCGAGGGTCTCGCGAGTGTGTGCACTCGACGCCGGCTGGTCGAGCGCGAACACCGGTCCGAAGGGCCCGAGACTCTGCTCGCTGACGGACTCCACAGGCAGATCGAGCCGCCGTCCGATCACCGAGGCGATGTCACGGACTGCGTCGCCCTCGTCGGCCACCGCATGCCATGCGGTTCCCGCAGGCGCGGATTCCAGCGCCAACCGAAACAACACCGCGGCGTCGAGAGCGTGCACAGCCGGCCAGCGTTGTGCGCCGTCACCGGGATACCCGGCGACCCCTGTCCGGCGCGCCTGTTCGGTCAACAGACCCGCGAATCCACCCGTGCCCCGATTGTGGACGGTTCGCGGCATCCGAACAGCGACGGCACGGACGCCACGGGACGACAACTCCAGCAATCGGTTCACCGACACGGCGCGACCTCCCACCGGACCTTCCTCCGGCAGCGGGTCGCGCTCGGTCGACAGGCGGCCCGGAATCCATGGTGTCCCGGATACCGTCACGATCGGCCGGCCGCTGCCCAGCAAGGCCTCCCCCAGGGACGCCAGCGCCGCGCCCTCCTCGACCACAGCCGCTGCCAGTCCGTCGGGGGTGTCGTAATCGGGGGTGAAGGCCAGACTGATCACACCGTCGGCTCGCCCCGCCGACGTGCTGAGTGTGTCGAGGTCGGCAATCGTCCCGCGCACCACCTCGGCACCCGCCCTCGCCAGCGCGTCGGCCGACGCATCGGAGCGCGCCAACGCGAGGACGGTGTGATCGTTGGCGAGCAACTCGTCGACCACAGCCGACCCGATGGTTCCGGTGCCACCGGTGACGAATACGTGCATGAGAACTCCTCGACGAGTGATGGGACATCTGTCTCATCACGGTAGCAAGTCATGCGACATGTGTCTCGTGGCAATTGTTAGAGTGCACGCATGGGTCGATGGGAACCGGGTGTACGGGAACGGTTCGTGATCGCGGCCGTCGACCTCTTCACCGAACAGGGCTACGACGCGACCACCGTCGCCCAGATCGCCGAGCGCGCCGGGGTCACGCGCAGCACGTTCTTCCGCCACTTCGCCGACAAGCGTGAGGTGTTGGTGGCCGGACAGGAGACACTCAGCCAGTTGCTCACCGATGGCATCGTCACAGCACCGTCCGGCGGCACACCGCTCGAGGCCGTCGCCGAAGGACTCCGGCGGGCGTCGGCGGAGATGGGCCCGCTGAACCGTGAGCTCGGCCCCCGGCTGAAGGCCGCGGTCGCCGCCAGCGCCGAGCTGCAGGAGCGCGATGCCTTGAAAAGTGTCGGACTGGCCACCGCGATGGCCGAGGCCCTGATCACGCGCGGTGTTCCTACCACCACGGCGCATCTCGCGGCCGAGCTGGGACTGCTGGCGTTCAAACAGGGTTATGCCGCGTGGACTCAACAGACCCCCGACGACCCCCGGGATCTGGCTCACCACGCCATCGCCGCGCTCCATGAGCTTCGCGCGGCCACTGCCACTCTGGGTTGAGCTGGATCGTCCAACCCATGCCTTCGCGTGCCTGTCACCGACGGGGACAGGCACATCGTCACCGGCTGCGCCACGATGAGGGCATGACCAACGCGCATGACACCGAGCAGCTGTCCGGATTCCTCCGGAGCCGGCGCGCGGCCGCCGATCCGTCGGCGCTGGGCGCACCCGGCCTCGGATTGCGTCGGGTTCCCGGGCTGCGCCGTGAAGAGCTCGCGGAAGCGGCCGGGGTCTCGCTGACGTATTACACGCGTCTCGAACAGGGGTTGGCGACCAACCCTTCCTCGCAGGTTCTGGACGCCATCGCCCGGGCGCTCCGACTCGACGATGTGGAGCGAGCTCATCTACAGCGGGTGGCGGTGGGACACGCGGCTCCGGCGCAGTCGGCCCGGCCGCGGTTGCGCACCGATATCGCCACGCTGCTGGATCGGATGACCGACGTCGCCGCGATGGCCATGTCGCCCTCGCAGGAGATCGTCGGTTGGAATCGGCTGGGTCACGCTCTGATGGCCTCGCACCTCGATCCGATGGCCCCGTACGGTGACCACCCACCGAACAAGGTGGCTCTGTTGTTCACAGATCCCGCCTCCCGCAGCCTGTATCGCGAATGGGAGTACGAGGCCGTCCTGGCGGTGGCGTCGCTGCGATACGTCGGCGCGGTGCACGCGAGCAGGGAGGATCTGCAGCGCCTGGTCGGTGAACTCAGTGTCGCCAGTGATGATTTCGCACGTCTGTGGGCGGAGCACCCCGTCGTCCTCTGCACCCACGGCACCAAGCTCTACCACCATCCCGCGGTCGGACGTATCGACCTGCATTTCGAGGTCCTACACCTGCCGGAGGGCGACGGTCACTTCCTGCTGCTGCAGTACGCCGAACCCGGCTCGAGCAGTGATCACGCCATGAGTCTGCTGGCCAGCAGCACCATCACCGGATAACCCACGCGGTTCCACCACCGATCCAAGGGAGACCCCCATGGACAGCTCACCCCTGCCCACATCAACATCGCATCCGCGCGCCGGCGTCGTCGTCCGGTCGGCACCCGCCTCGGCACGACGGATGCACCCGGGCCTGCTGGCCCTGGCCGTCGGCGGGTTCGGTATCGGACTCACGGAGTTCGTCATCGCCGGACTGCTCAGCTCGGTGGCCGCCGACCTGCACGTCAGCGTCCCCACCGCCGGCTCGCTGATCTGGGGTTATGCCCTGGCCGTGGTGGTCGGGGCATTCACCGTGACCGCCGTGCTGTCCCGACGACCGCCGAAGACGGCTCTGCTCGTCCTCCTGATCCTGTTCGTGATCGGCAACTCACTGACCGCCGTCGCCCCGGTGTTCGGGATAGCGGTCCTCGGCCGCGTGGTCACGGCCCTGTGTCATGGCGGATTCTTCGGGATCGGCGCCGTCGTCGCCGGTGACCTGGTCCCCAAGGAACGCAGGGCCAGCGCCATCGCCGTGATGTTCGGCGGGCTCACCCTGGCCAACGTCTTGGGGGTGCCCTTCGGCACGTTCATCGGCCAACAACTCAGCTGGCGCAGCGCGTTCTGGGTGATCAGCGCGATCGGCATCGTTGCCATCGTCGGTGTCGCGACGCTCGTGCCACGGCTACCCGCTCCGCCGGTGGCCGTGGGCAACCAGTTCTCGGTGTTGAGACGCCGACAGGTGATCGTGTCGATGCTGATGACGATGTCGGTGTTCGGCGGGCTCTTCGGGGCATTCATCTATGTAGAACCGTTGGTACGCAATGTCACCGGGTACGGCCAAGGTGCGGTCCCGTGGTTGCTGGTGCTGTTCGGTATCGGGCTGTTCGCCGGCAACTTCGTGGGCGGGCGGGCCGCGGATCGCAACCTGACCATCACACTGCGCACCCTCTCCGTGCTGCTGCCGATCGTGCTGTTGGCCTACGCGCTGCTCGCGGCGTGGCGAGTTCCGGTCGCCGTGCTGTTGCTGGTGATGGGAGTGATCGGCTTTGCCACCACTCCGGCGTTCCAACTCCGGGTGATGCGCTTCGCCGGTGACGCCCCCACCATGGCCTCCGCAGCCAACATCGCGGCCTTCAACCTGGGCAACGCCATCGGGTCGGCCCTCGGTGGTCTCACCATCGCCGCGGGCCTCGGCTGGCGCTCACCCGTCTGGGTGGGCGTCGTCATGGCGCTGATCGGAACGGTGGTGGTGTGGACAAATCCGCATCAACAGAGGGCGCCACACAAGGCCCCGTCCACAGATCAGCACGGGTGACCTCGACGCCACGTGTAGCGTCACCCGAAAGGGCGGTGCAGCAATGTGCCCCACCCGGGTCGGTTCCGTGGGTTCGTGGTCACAGGGCCCGCACAACGTGAGGTGAAGCAGGTCGATGAGAGCAGTCGTGTGCGCTGAGGGACGGCTGACCGTCCAAGAACTCCCCACACCGACACCCGGGCGCGGGCACGTTCTCCTCGATGTCACCAGATCGGGGATCTGTGGCTCCGACCTGCACGCCCGGCGTCACGCCGACACGGTGGCCGATATGGCCGCGAGGGCGGGTTATCCCGACTTCATGCGTATGAACCAGGGCGTAGTACTCGGCCACGAGTTCGTCGGCACCGTCGCGGCGTATGGCCCGGGCTGTCGTGAGCGGTGGCCTCTCGGTACGCGCGTGGTGTCGTTGCCGACGGTCGCGGTGGACGACAAGCCGCACCTGGTCGGGCTTTCCGCACATGCGCCCGGCTCGTACGCCGAGCACGTGGTGGTGCAGGAGGCGATGACCATGGCCGTACCGGACGAACTCGACGACGCGGACGCAGCACTCACCGAACCGATGGCGGTCGCGTGGCATGCGGTACGGCGCGCGGAGGTCGGTCGAGGTCAGACCGCCATCGTGATCGGTTGCGGTCCCATCGGTCTCGCGGTGATCGCCATGCTGCGGGCCAGCGGGGTCAAGACCATCGTGGCCAGCGATTTCTCCCCCGGTCGGCGCGAGCTTGCGACCAAGATGGGCGCGCACGTGGTGGTGGATCCCAGGGTCGAAGATCCGTGGGATGCCTACTCACCGGGCCGCAACGAACTGCGCTCGGTGTCGGACCTGCTGGGGCTCGGCGTGCAGACGATGGGACGACTCCGCAGATTGCCGGCACGATTTCCGTGGTGGCGGGTCTTCCGACTGGCCGAGCGGCTGCACGCCGTGCCCGAGGGCCCCGTGGTGTTCGAATGTGTTGGCATACCCGGGATGATCGAGCAGATCATCAACGCTGCTCCCCTACGTTCACGCGTGGTCGTCGTCGGGGTCTGTATGGAACCGGACACGTTCTTCCCGGCCATGGCGGGGAACAAAGAGATCGACTTCCGATTCGTGTTCGGTTACGACCCAGGAGAATTCCACGACACCCTGACGATGATGGCGAACGGTCGAGTCGACGTCAGTCCCCTGATCACCGGCACCGTGGGACTCGACGGTGTGGCAGCCGCATTCGATGCACTGTCCGACCCCGAGGCACACGCGAAGATCCTCATCGATCCGCGCAGCAGCGCCGAAACGCCGTAGCCGCAGAGCGATATCGGGCGGGGTGGTCGGGATCGATCACGCGAGCTTCCTCAGCAGGAGATAACCCGCTGGAACGCGATTTTGTGGTGATTCGTGCACGTGTAGGCGAGCGATCTCGGTGAATCCTTGTCCACATGTCAGTTCCGCGAGCACATCAAGCCTCCACCGGTACGCCGGCGACGCTTGGTGGTCGTAGGTCAGCCAGTCGGCATCATCGCCAGATCCAAGGATCTGGCCGGCCAGCAACAATATTCCACCCGGCGAGAGCACTCTGCTGAATTCACTGATCACCATGGGGACGAGGTCAGGCGGTGTATGGGATCACCGAAAAGTGGGCCAACACGCCCTGCACGGTCGCGTCGACTGCGGGAAGGCCGAGGAGCGAGCCGATCTCGAAAGACAGATCCGGTCGATAGCGGCGTGCGATGTCGATCATCCCCGGCGACAGATCAACACCCGACGCGCTCACACCGAACCGGTCCAGCCAGTCTGTCCAGTGCCCTGGCCCGCAACCCGCATTGAGGACCACACCGGAGTCACACTCGGCAGACACCAGGGTGGCGAACGCTGTGATCATGCCGGTCGCCAGCGCATCTTCTCGCCCGTGCCGGACCATGTCGTCGTAGATGTCAGCTACTCGGTCGTAGTCGCGGCGTGTCCGGGCGAGAGGATCAGTCTCGGTCATCCGTGCAGCCTAGGATGCAGACATGTCAGCCACCAGCGCGTATGCGACGGCGCCGCGCGAACCCGACGCGCACTCACGGTCGACCGGTCCCAGGTTCCGCCTGGAGGGCCCACTCACCCGTTAGGACTCAGCACATGTTCACGCGTCTGCACCATGTGCAGCTGGCAATGCCGGTGGCACAAGAACAGCGAGCACGAGACTTCTTTGCCGGTGTGCTGGGAATGACGGAGATCGACAAGCCGCCTGCCCTGGTGTCCCGCGGTGGTGCCTGGTTCCGATCCGGTGGTCTGGAGATACACCTCGGAGTGGAACGCGACTTTGAGCCTGCGCGCAAAGCACACCCAGGAATTCTCGTCGACGACATCGACGGCATAGCGGGTACCCTGCGCGCAGCCGGTCAGGAGGTGTCGTGGGACAACGATTTTCCTGGGTTCCGTCGCTTCTACGCCCAGGATCCCTTCGGTAACCGCCTCGAGTTTCTCGAGCAAATGGTCTGACTAGTCAGACAGCGACAGAACCGCGTCGGCGAACGCGGCCGGTGCTTCCTGAGGTGGGTTGTGTCCCACACCGTCGAGCACGCGACCTTCGAAACCGCCGACGAAGAGTTTTCGGTCGTCCTCGGGGTCGCTGAAACCCATACCCTTGTCGCGACCTGACAGGACGACGGCCGGGACGGTGATGGCCGGTGTGGCGGCCAGGGCGCGTTCGTCGTCGTCGTAGCGCGTGTCTCCCGCTGCGGCGCGACGACGATGACGATAGGAGTGGATGACCACGTCGACGAAATCGGGATTGTTGAGACTGTCCGCACTGGCCTCGAACGCATCGTCCGCACCCGCCCACGAGGGCGACCAGTCGTTCCACAACAGTCGGCACAGCTCGCGTCGATTCATCACGAGACCCGCACGGCCACGGTCGGATTGAAAGTATTGCTGATACCACATGTTCTTCTCGGCGTGCGGGGCCGCCGGCGCGGTCTGCTGATCGATGTCCTGGATGTTGTAACCGTCGACGGTGACGAGACCTCTGATCCGCTCGGGGTGCAGCGCCGCCGCGACGCACGACGCTCGACCACCCCAGTCATAGCCGCCGACCACCGCATTCTCGATGCCGAGTGCGTCGAGCAGATCGACGAGGTCACGTCCCAACGCGGCCTGCTGCCCGGAGCGCATGATCGCCGGATCGCGGAACCGCGTAGGACCGTACCCACGCAGCCAGGGCACGATCACGCGTAGACCGCGTTCGGCGAGGATGGGCGCGACGTCTGCGTAACTACGCACGTCGTAGGGGAAACCGTGCGAGAGCACCACGACCTCCCCGTCGGAGCTGCCGTACCCGAGATAGGCGATGTCGAGCAGTGGCGTGGTGGCGACCTGGAACGCAGACATGGATTCAGACTGTCAGAATCCACATCTGGGTGCCATGATGCGGGTGCGTTCCGGCATCGGTTGCGCGTGGTCTCTCGTTAAAACGTTGCGGGACAGCGAAACCAGCGTATAGTCGAATGTATGTTCCCCATCACTGCAGCAGACGAATCGGGAGAGGTCCCCGATCTGGATCTGGTGCTGGGAGCACTCGATCACCTGGACATGAGTGCGCTGCTCGCGCTGCGCGAGGCCCTGTCGGACACGCTGGTCGACAAATCCTTCGTGGAGTTGGACGACAAGCAGGTGGTGGACGCGGCGCAGCGGTTGCAGCGGCAGACCCGCCGGGATGAGGCGGTGCAGGTGGCGTTGACCACCCAGATGTTGGAGCGCGGGTTGCCGGCGAAACGGGGTCTGCGGCGTCACGGGTTCCTGCGGGAGGTGCTGGGGTTGAATGGGTCCGAGGCAGCGGCCCGGGTCGGGAACACTGAGCATTGTGCCCCGTTGGTGGGGTTGACCGGGGACACGTTGCCGCCGTACGCGCCGACCATGGCCACCCTGTTACGCGAGGGGTCGATCGGGACGGCGCATGTGCGGGTGATGCGGTCGGTGATCGCTAAGTTCCCGTCCGCGGTCCGGGACGACCGACCGATGTGGGAGGCCGCCGAACAGCAACTCGGAGAGTTGGCGGCGATGTTGGATCCGGATCAGTTGACCAAAGCGGTGCAACGTTTGCTGGCCTACCTCGATCCCGACGGGGTCGATGACGACGACCGCGATAGGAAACGCCGGCGCGGGTTGACCCTGGGGCGTCAGGGTGTGGACCACGTGTCCGGCATCCGTGGTGAGTTGGATCCGGTGACCAGGGCGTTGTGGGATGTGCTCGCAGAGAAATGGGCCCGACCGGGCATGAACAACCCCGACGACCCGGAGTCGCCGGTTGGTGATGCGGACAAGGTCCACGCCGATGTTCTCGCCGCGGCGGCGAAACGTGACACCCGCACTGCGGCGCAACGCAACCATGACGCGTTCACCCTGATGCTCCGAACGATCACCGAGTCCGGGGTGCTCGGTCAGCACCGAGGGCTACCCGCGCAGGTCATCGTCACCATGACCCTCGACGAGTTGGAAGCCGAGACCGGGATTGCGACCACCGCCTCCGGCGGCCACCCTCCCGTCCGCGACGCACTAGCGTTGGCCGGGACGTCACGCCCCTTGCTCGCGTTGTTGGACGACAAAGACCGGCCGTTGTTCTTCGGTCGGCAACGCCGCCTCGCCTCCGCCGACCAACGCATGGCGTTGATCGCCTCCCAACGCGGGTGCACCCGCCCCGGGTGTGACAACCCCGACACCCGGGTGGCCGTGCACCACGTGCAGGTGACAGCGAACATGGGTGGATCACCGAGATCATCACCCCCGACACCGGACCACCCGACCTCGTCGGCCGGGTCGGCTGGAAACAACGCGGCACCGATCAACCACTACAAGCCAACCCGGTTCTGCGGCAGGACCGCACCATCGCTGCCCGCGCCACCGCCAACCGCGAACAACTCGCCCTCGAGACCGGTCAGGCGCGCACCGCGCAACAATTCCGCGACACCTTGCGGGACCAACTCACGCTCACACGCGCCCACCTCGCCGAAGGCCACCGCTGGGAGCACGACCTCCACCTCATACCCGTCGGCGACCCACCCGACGAGTCGCTCGCGGCGTGAGGGCGCGCACCGCCCCGTTACCCTGAGCCGCATGCCGACCACCGCTGCCGACCTCACCGCCGACGCCCTCGAATTCCTCACCGAACGTCACCTCGCGTCGGTGGTCACACTCCGTCACGACGGCACTCCGCACAGCGTCGCCGTCGGGTTCACCTACGACCAGGAACGACGGGTCGTCCGCGTCATCACGTCCGACGGCAAACAGAAGGTGCGAAACGTCGACCGATCAGGGTATGCGGCGGTCACCCAGGTCGACGGCCCGCGGTGGCTCACTCTCGAAGGCCCCGCCCGCATCCTGCGCGACGCCGACGATGTACAGATCGCAGAGCGACGTTACGCACAGCGCTACCGCGAACCCCGGCCCAACCCGCGACGAGTGGTCGTCGAGATCGACGTGGCACGGGTGCTCGGCTCCCGGAGCCTGTTGGACAGGACCTGAGCCGTCCCCAACGCCCGGGTATCGGGGACGGCCGCGTTCTAGTCTGACCCCATGTCAGTGGTCACGGTGTCGAGCGGTCCCATCGAATACGAGGACACGGGCGGGCCCGGTCCGGTGATCGTGTTGTGTCACGGCGTTCCGATGGACAGCAGGTGTTGGCGCAAGGTTGTTCCCCTGCTCAGCGAACACCGGGTGGTCACCCCGACACTGCCGATGGGTGGTCACCGACGGGCGCAACGGCCGGACGCGGACCTCTCGCAACCGGGGATGGCGGTGATCCTCGCCGACTTTCTCGAGGCGCTCGATCTGCGCGACGTGACGCTGGTGCTCAACGACTGGGGTGGCGGTCAGTTCCTGATCAGCAGCGACCGCACCGAGCGTGTCGGCCGGTTGGTCCTCGCGGCGTGCGAGGCATTCGACAACTTCCCGCCGGGACCGGTGAAGCCGTTGAGTGCGGTGGGCAAGCGGGTGCCGGCGATCTTGTGGGTGATGCTGCAGAGCATGCGGATACGACCGATACGGCGAATGCGCAACGGCTACGGCGGCATGTCCGTCGTCGGTATTCCCGACGACCTGCTGAGCGACTGGTTCCGACCGGCACGGGACGATCGGCAGATCCGCCGAGACTTCGTGAAGTTCTTCGTCGGAACGCCCCCGGAACCGGAATTGCATGCCCTACAGGCGCGGTGGCCCGAGTTCACGCGCCCGGTGTTGGTGGTGTGGGCCGCGCAGGATCGGCTGATGCCTGCCGCGCACGGTCCCCGGCTGGCTCAGTGGTATCCGAACGCACGCCTGGAGATCGTCCAGGACTCGTCGACGCTCCTCGGCGAGGACCAGCCCGAACGATGTGCCGCTCTGATCGCCGACTTCGCCTCCGAACCGCGACGAGGCCCGTGATGGCGGCGGCTCTCAGACCTCGGCCAGTTCGTGCGGTCGCTTGTTCAGTGGTTCGCAGCCATCTGCGGTGACCACCACGATGTCCTCGATGCGCGCACCCCACTTGCCCGGGAAGTACACGCCCGGCTCCACGCTGAACGTCATCCCGGGACGCAGTTCCTCCGAGTTGCCGACCATGATGTAGGGCTCCTCGTGCACCGACAGGCCGATGCCGTGGCCGGTGCGGTGGATGAAGTACTCCCCCAGACCGGCCGCGGTGAGGGCATCTCGGGCGGCGGCATCGATCTGCTCGGCGGTGGCCCCGGGCCGCACCGCATCCACCGCGGCCTGCTGTGCCCGACGCAGAGCCTCATACGACTCACTCACGTCGTCCGGGACCGCACCGACACAATAGGTTCGGGTGCTGTCGGAGTTGTAACCGGGTTCCACCGGACCGCCGATGTCCACCACCACCACATCGCCGGTCTCGATCACGCGGTCGGACACCTCGTGGTGCGGGTCGGCCCCGTTGGGTCCCGATCCGACGATGATGAACTCCGGTGCGGTGTGCCCCTCGGCGACGATCGACTCGGCGATGTCTTCGGCGACCTCGCGTTCGGTGCGCCCGGCCACCAACCATTCACCCACCCGAGCGTGCACCCGGTCGATGGCGGCCCCCGCTCGTCGCAACGCCTCGATCTCGTCCTCGTCCTTGATCATTCGCAGCTCGCGCAGCACCGGTGTCGCCAGCTCGGGCGGTACGCCCGCCCGCGCGGTCAGCGGCACAATGTGCAGCGCGGGCAGCGCGTCGGACACCCCGAAACGTCGCAGCTCGCCCACTCCCTCCAAAGCCAGCGCATAGGGATCGTCACCGTCGACCCAGTCACGGAGATCCACCTGCATCTCCCCCAGCGCGGAGGTACGCAGGGCGGCGAGCTCCATCCGGGGCACCACCACATGCGGGTGCCCGGATGCGGGGATGACCAGCGTGGTCAATCGCTCGAAAGTGCTCGCCCGAGAACCGGTGAAGTACTGCAGGTCCGGCCCCGGTGCGATGAACAGTGCATCGAGACCGGCGGCCGCAGCGAGGTCGGCTGCTCGGTGGACGCGGGAGCTGTACACGGACGTCGGGAAACGGTTGTCGGCCATGGTTCACCACCCTAATCACCTCGGGTCGTATCCCGTGTCCATCCCCGCGGGCCTGCCGTCTGGCAGGCTGAACACCCATGGACGCGCCTCTGATGCTGCTCGACGGTGCCAGCCTCTGGTTCCGAGCCTTTCACGCCCTGCCGGAGAAGATGACCGCACCCGACGGTCGACCGGTGAACGCCGTCCGCGGCTTCCTGGACATGATCGCGGCGCTGGTGACCCGCGAGCGACCGTGCCGCCTGGTGGTCTGCCTCGACATCGACTGGCGACCCGCGTTCCGCACAGCCCTGATCCCGTCCTACAAGGCACATCGAGTGGACGAGGAGGACACCTCGGGGCTTGTCGAGGAGGTACCCGACACCCTGGGTCCACAGGTGGACATGATTGCCGACGTTCTCGCCGCGGCGGGAATCGCGTGCGCCGGTGCCGACGACTGCGAGGCCGACGACGTCATCGGCACCCTGGCCTTCGCCGAGACCGCCGATCCGGTGGTCGTGGTCAGCGGCGACCGGGACCTGCTGCAGGTGGCAGCCGACGATCCCGTGTCGGTTCGGGTCCTGTACGTCGGTCGGGGTCTGGCCAAGGCCGAGTTGTACGGGCCCGACGAGATCGCCGACCGATACGGCGTCCCGGCGCGTCATGCGGGTAGCGCCTATGCCGAACTGGCCATCCTGCGGGGCGATCCGTCAGACGGTCTGCCCGGCGTCACCGGCGTCGGCGAGAAGACCGGCGCCAGACTGATCACCGAGTTCGGCGACCTCGATGGGGTGGAACACGCCGCGCGGGACGGCAATGCATCGATCTCCCCACGTATTCGCACGTCGATTCTCGACTCGGCCGACTATCTGCGCGCCGCCCGAACCGTGGTGTTCGTCCGCACCGACGCCGACGTGGAGGGCCGAACCGACCACGGCTGGGTCACCCGACGCGACTGGGATTCCGCGGATGATGCGTTGCCCACCGGACCTGCCGACAAGACGGAACTCGATCGACTCGCCGAGGAGTTGGCCATCGGGAGTTCGATCGGCCGTCTGGCAACGGCTTTGGGCTGGTCGGGCGCCGACAGAGCCCAGTAGTGACCGATCAGGTCGGCGATCAACCGGCGCTGGGCCGCGACACCTCGTACTTGCCGTCGTCGTCGAGGAACGTGATCTTCACGTTCTGCTGCGCGCCGTCGATGGTTGCCTTGCAGAAGAACGATGCATCCTTCTTGACCTTCTGACCGGACGGGCAACTGACGTCGCTGACGTTGGCGGCCTGATAGTCGTTCTGCAACACGGTCTTCACACCATTCTGGGCAGCCGTGTCGCTCAATTCCTTGCTCACCGCAAAGCCCGGCGCCCAGAACGCCGTGATCAGCAACGCGACGACAGCCACCGTGAGCAACGCGGCGGCGGCGATGAGCAGCGGCGTGCGCTTCCGCTTCTGCGACACCCCCATCGCCGCGAACTTGTCGTCACCGGGAGGCTGCTGCGGCGAGTACGACGGCTGGCCCTGCTGGTGCGGCGGGCCGTAGGACTGCTGGCCCCACCCCTGCGGAGACCCGACGTACTGCTGACCCGGAGGCGGAGCCTGACCCTGCCATGGACCCGCTTGTGCGTACTGCGGATCTCCGTACGCGGCTTGTCCGTACTGGGGCTGCGGCCAGGCCTGCGTCTGCCCGTACTGCTGCGATTGCCCATAGGTGGGTTGTCCGAATTGGGGTGGCTGCTCGTACGGCGCTTGTCCGTACTGGCCTTGCCCGAGCCCTGGGTGCGGGGCGGTCTGAGGTGTGACGGGCTGGGTGGGCTCGTGATCGCCAGGGGCGGCCTGCCAGGGGCTGGAACCGGGAACCTCGCCCTGAGGTGTGCCCGCCGAGGACTCCGGGCGGCGCTGCTGGGTGGGTTCGGCATGCTGGGACCCGTCGGACGCGCCGTCGGGCCGACCTGGTTCCTGCGGTCCACTCACCACGCACCTCCACGTCGTCTTGCCGTCGTCGGCCCCGCTCAGGTCCATGATCGTGTCGAACCCCGACCGTCCGAGCGCCGGAGTCGAACTTACGCCGCCCCGGAGGTGCGATCACGGCGGCGCGCTGAGCCACCGGGATCCGGCTGCGCTCAGCCGAGCTCCACGGCGACCACCCCGCGGCGGATCGCCGACACGGCCCGACGGGCCGTCCGGGCCAGGTCACCCTCCCCCGCGCCGATGCGGATCTGCTCGAGCAGGTCGATGACCTGGCGACTCCAGCGCACGAAGTCGCCCGCGGGCAGCGGCCTGCCGCGATCACCGGCGACGGCCAGGCATTCGGGCAGACTGCGTCCCGACGCCCACAGGTGGATCGACATCGAGAATCCGGCGTCGGGCTCACGGGTCGGATCCAGCGAGTGACGCATCTCCAATCGGCTGAGGTCCCGCCATCGACGGTGTGTCTCCACCAGCGCGGTCCGCAGCGGGGGCACCGACACCGCGAGATCGGGGCCGGCGAACGCGTCACGGCGAGATTCGTAGACGACGGCGGCCACCACACCGGCCAACTCCGGCGGCTGCAGCCCGTCCCAGACCCCCGATCGCAGGCATTCACAGATCAGCAGGTCGCTCTCGCTGTAGATCCTGGTCAGCAGATCACCCGGTGGCGCCACCGTGGGGCCGTCGGGTCCGGGCACCAGATAACCCAGCTCCTCGAGGATGGCCACGATGCGGTCGAAGTCCGCGCGCAGCGTCGCGGTGCGGTCGGCTATGGACTGTTCCAGGGCGTCGATCTCGCGAACGAGGCGGGTACGTCGTTCGGCCGCCCGGAACAACTCATCGTGATCCGGTAACCCGTGCGCGGGGTGCGCACGCAGTTGCCTGCGCAGATCGACCAGTTCGTTGTCGTCGGCGGCTGCGGAGCGACGGGACTGCTTGCGGCGCGGCAACTCGATACCGCTGGACCGCAGCGCCGACGCCAGATCTCGACGCCCGCGACCAGTGCGTCGATCCACGGTCTTGGCCAGGCGCAGGTTGCCCAACACTTCGGGCGGGTTGAGGAAATCCTTGACGCCGACGCGGCCCGCCCACGCGTCGTCGACCAGCACCAGCGGTTTGGGATCGCGACGGTCGCTCGCGGGCTCGAGGACCACGGCGAGACCACGATGTCGCCCACCGAACAGTCCGATCACCTGGCCGCGCTTCAGCGCGAAGAGGTCCTCGACCACGCTGTTCTGCAGCGACATCCGCTTCTCGAACTTGAGTTCACGCTCCCGTGTCCGGATCAGCTCACGCAGCCGCATGTAGCCGAGGAACCCGGCGAACTCCCCCTCCTCCGTAGCGTCGCCGGCCCGAGCACCCCCGAGTCCGATGTCGCGTCGGCCGGCCAACTCCTCGAGTTCGACGTCGAGTTTGCGCAGCTTGCGGGTGACGGCGTCGATCTGGCGGGACTGACCGACCACCGACTTGTCCGCCTGGAACTGCGCGAACGAACGGTCGAGCAGCTCGCGTGAACCGTTCAGCCCGACCCGTCGGATCAGATTCACCGCCATGTTGTACTCCGGCGCGAACGACGATCGCAGCGGGAACGTCCGGGCGCCGGCCAAGCCGGCCACCTGTGCGGGCTGCATTCCCGGGGCGAAGACCACCACGGCGTGACCCTCGATGTCGATCCCCCGCCGTCCCGCCCGGCCGGTGAGCTGGGTGAACTCCCCCGGGGTGAGGTCGACGTGCGCCTCGCCGTTGTACTTCACCAACCGTTCCAACACCACCGACCGGGCGGGCATGTTGATGCCCAGCGCGAGGGTCTCGGTGGCGAAGACCATCTGCACCAGACCGCGGACGAACAACTCCTCCACCGCGTGGCGGAACGCGGGCAGCATCCCGGCATGGTGGGCGGCGAAACCGCGGCGCAGCCCCGTCCGCCAGTCGTCGACACCCAGGACGTCCCGGTCGTCGGGAGCCAGATCGGCGACGAACCGGTCCACCACCTCGTCGACCGCGGCCGCCCGTTCCGGGCCGAGCAGGTCCAGCCCCGAGCGACGGCACTGCGCCAAGGCGGCATCACATCCCGCGCGGGAGAAGATGAAGTCGATGGCCGGTAGCAGACCGTCGGCATCCAGTCGGCGGATCAGCTCCGGCCGCGAGACCGGCGGGCCGCCGCCGCGCTCGGACCGACCGCGATGCCCGCGTCCGGGACCGCTGAGATCCACCACCTCCCGCTGCCGGATATACCGAGCCAGCGCCGGGTTCACCTCCCGCCGACCGTCGTTCGGCGCGGACCCGTCGAACAGGTCGAACATGCGGTTACCCACCAGCATGTGCTGCCACAACGGGACCGGCCGGTGTTCGTCGACGATGACCGTGGTGTCGCCGCGGACCGCCTGAATCCAGTCACCGAATTCCTCGGCATTGGAGACCGTCGCGGACAAGCTCACCAACCGGACCGCGGGATCGAGGTGCAGGATGACCTCCTCCCACACCGCACCGCGGAAGCGGTCGGCGAGGTAGTGCACCTCGTCCATCACGACGTAGGACAACCCGTTCAGCGCGGACGAGTTCGCATAGATCATGTTGCGGACCACCTCGGTGGTCATCACCACGATCGGCGCATCGGCGTTGATGGAGCTGTCACCGGTCAGCAGCCCCACCGACTCGACACCGTGCACGGCCACCAGGTCGGCGTATTTCTGATTGCTCAATGCCTTGATGGGGGTGGTGTAGAAGCACTTGGTGCCGCCCATCAGCGCGAGATGGACCGCGAACTCCCCGACCACCGTCTTGCCCGCACCGGTCGGTGCACACACCAGGACGCCATGACCGTCCTCCAGGGCAGCACACGCCGCGCGCTGGAACTCGTCGAGACCGAAGGACAGGCTCGCGGCGAAGCGTGCCAGTTCCGGGTGGCTGTCGGGCCGGGTGTCATCGGGTACCGGTCCGGACAGCGACGGCTCAGAGGACATCGTCGAAGTGCGCTGGTTCGGGACGGCCCACCTCACTCGGGTGGGTCACCGACTGTGGTGCGCCGACGGGGGCGGCGGCCGTGACCGGTCGCGGACGGTGCGCCAACACCGAGGCCTGGTCGTCGGGAACGTCGCCCCAGGCGTCGACCTGCCGCTTCGCCTTGCGGCGATCGTGCACCCGGGCGAACTGTACCGCGATCTCGAACAGCACGGTCAGAGCCAGCGCGAGGGCGAGCATCGTGAAGGGATCGGAACCCGGGGTGACCACGGCGGCGAAGACGAACAACGCGAACACCAGTCCGCGGCGCCACGCCCGCAGCTTCGCGTGCGGTAGGACGCCGATGAGGTTCAACGCGACCACCAGCAACGGCAGTTCGAAACTGACGCCGAAGATGATCAGCAGATGGATCATGAAACCGAAATACTGGTCGCCGGCCAGGGCGGTGATCTGTACGTTGTTGCCGACGCTGAGCAGGAAGTGGAATGCCTTCGCGACCACCAGGTAGGCCAGGACCGCGCCCGCGACGAACAGCACCGCCGCGCAACTCACGAACGACATGCCGTACCGGCGTTCGTTGGCGTGCAGACCAGGTGTGACGAACTGCCAGATCTGGTAGAGCCACACCGGACAGGCGAGCACGACACCCGCGGTCAGTGCCACCTTGAGACGCAGCATGAACTGGTCGAACGGACCGGTCGCGAGCAACCGGCACTGGTCGCCCGGCGACAGGGTGGCCCGTGACGAGGCGGGCAGCGAACAGTACGGATCCTTCAGCAGGTCACCCAGCGAGGGGATGTGCAGGAATCCGTACGAGTACCAGATGAAGCCGAATATCGTGGTCACCACGATGCCGGCGATGGCTATCAGGAGTCGGGTCCGCAGCTCGTAGAGATGTTCGACCAGGGACATGGTGCCGTCCGGATTGGCATGACGTTTCCGGCGGCGTGGGTCGAGAGCAATTCGCACGGCACACTCTTCGGCAACTAGACGCGGGAGGCACCCGATTCCGACGCCGCAGACCGCCGAGGTCCGCGGCGTACCGGGCGCCGGGTCAGCGAGCCGCGATCGTCACACGTCGCGGCGCGGTGATCACGCGGACTTGCGTTCGGCCTGGTGGTCGCGCTTGATGTCCGACTCCGGGGTCGGGGAGATCTGACGCGGGGTCTCGTCGGTGGTCGCCTTCTCGGCATCCGACTTCCCGTCGTTCTGCATCTCCTTGATCTCGCTCTTGAAGATGCGCATCGAACGACCGAGACCGCGCGCTGCCTCCGGCAACTTCTTCGAACCGAAGAGCACCACCAGGACAACGAGCACGATCGCCCAGTGCCACCACGACATTGCGCCCATGAGTCTCCCACCTCCGTTTGATCTCATCCCGATGCTACCCGAGAGGCGGAAGGGATTCGCCCCACCGCTAGCCGTCCGACCTCTCAGTACAGGTCGAGCGCCGACCTGGCACGTTCGATTGTCCTCGCATTCACCGCGGGTTCATCGAGCAGCCTGATGCGACCGCCGAAACCGAGCAGGAACCGGGTCAGCCACTCCTGCGACCCGTAGGTCATCGTGGCCCGTACCGGTCCGACCGCCGCGTCGGTGTGCTCCTGGGCCGCGGGGCGGTCCTCGCCGGTCTGGTTGTCACCGGTCTGGGTGTCACCGATCGGCTCGATGAGGTAGTAGTCCATCACCCACAGCTCGGACGCGTCGATCTCGATGAGCGCCGTCGGTACCGACGGATCGGCCTCGAACAGTGCGAGATGGTCACCGCTCCGGGCCTCCGGCGGCGGGGCGCTGGGCTCATCGAGGAGTTCGGCGCGTTCCACCCGGTCGAAGCGGAACAGTCGCACACCGCCGCTGGTGCGACACCATCCCTCCAGATACGTCTGCTGATCGATCACCAGCACCCGGATGGGGTCGACCGCCCGGTCGCTGACCGTGTCCCGTGACGCCGAGTAGTAACTGATGGACACCGCTCGGTGTTCACGGTCGGCGCGACGCAGGGTCTGCACCGTCGGCGACTCCACCGCCTCAGCGGTGTCGTCGGTCGCCGGTTCGTCGACCGCCGTGGTGACCAAGGACGACCCGACCGCCGTCTCCACCTTGGCGATGGCCCGCAACGCGGCGGAACGGTCCACGGCACCGCCGGATTCGATCAGGGCCCGCAGTGCGACCAGCAATGCCGCCGCCTCCGTCGCGGTCAGCCGCAGCGGCCGGTCGATACCGGCCGCGAAGATCACCGACACACCACTCTCGGTGAACTCGAGGTCGATGAGATCACCGGGCGAATATCCGGGTAGCCCGCACATCCACAACTGGTTGAGGTCGGCCATCACCTGACTTTCGGTGGTGCCCAACGCTGCCGCGGCCTCGGCGGCGCTGGCCCCCGGGTGGGCCTGGAAATACGGGACCGTGGCCAACAACCGGTTGAGTCGGTTCTCCGCGCTCACGTGCTCACCCCGGCCAGACGCCGCAACCCGGCGACCACGCGATCGCGCAGCGCCTCGGGCTCGATGACCCGGGCGTCCGGACCAGCGCCCAGGACCTGCCGGGTGAGTGTGTCCAATGACCGGATCTCGATGTCCAGCACACTGCCCGAGCGGCCGTCGAGGCTGGTCGGCCGGGAATCACGTGCCATCCGCCGCAGTCCGGCGGCCTTCCCCTCGGCCACCCAGACCTGCGCGGTCTGCGACGGGCCGGACGGCTCGGAATAGGTCACCGCGGCTGCGACGATGCCGCGGAGGTCGGCGTCGGCGGGCCGGGCCACGTCACCGGCGCGGCCGGCGTCGGTGACCGGACCCGACACCCGGGACAGCCGAAAAGTGCGTGGCTCGTTGCGGTCGCGATCGTGGCCGACGAGGTACCACCGACCGTCGTGGGTCACCACACCCCATGGTTCCAGTGTGCGGTCGGTGGCCCGACCGTCGCGGGTGGAACGGTGACGGAACCGCACCGCGCGGCCGGCGTTGATCGCGGTGAGCACGGCCCCGAACACCGACTCGGACCCGAGCGCGCGGGGTGCGCCGGTCACCGCGGTACCCCCGACGTCGGTGTCCGCGTCGATGTCCACACCCGCGGCGCGGAGCTTCATCACCGCGCTCTGCGATGCGGTGCTCAGTTCGGGAGTCGACCACAGGGCCGCGGCCATCGCGACGGCGGCGGCCTCGTCGGCGTCGAGGTCGACGTCGGGAAGTTCGTAGGCGTCCCGGTTGATCCGGTATCCGTCGACCTGACTCCAGCCCGACGTCCGCCCCGTCTCCAACGGGATCCCCAGGTCGCGGAGTTCGGTCTTGTCACGCTCGAACATCCGGTTGAACGCCTCGTCGGACCGGGAGTCCTGGTAGCCGGCCACACTCGTGCGGATCTGCTCGGCGGACAGGAACTGTCGCGTGGAGAGCAGGCAGATCACCAGGTTCATCAGACGCTCGACTTTTGCCGTGGCCACCCGAACAGACTAGTGGCCGGAGTGGTCCGCAAGCGGCAACGTCGCCGTCAGGTCACATCGAGGCGATGAGCCGATCCGTCACATCGAGGCGATCAATCGATCGACGCGCTCGTCGACGTTGCGGAACGGGTCCTTGCACAACACGGTGCGCTGCGCCTGGTCGTTGAGCTTGAGGTGCACCCAGTCGACGGTGAAGTCACGACCTGCCTTCTGGGCCGCGGAGATGAAGTCACCACGGAGCTTCGCCCGCGTGGTCTGCGGGGGTTCGTTGACCGCGGCGGCGATGTCGGCGTCGGTGGTGACGCGCCGGACGAGACCGCGACGTTGCATCAGGTCGAAGACCCCGCGGTGGCGTTTGATGTCGTGATAGGCCAGATCGAGCTGTGCGATCTTGGGATCGGACAGATCCATAGAGTACTTGTCCTGGTACCGCTGGAACAGCTTGCGCTTGATCACCCAGTCGATCTCGGTGTCGACCTTCGAGAAATCCTGGGTCTCGACGGCGTCGAGCATCCTGCCCCACAGGTCCACCACCAGGTCCATCTCCGGATCCGGGTGACGGTTGCGCAGGTGTTCCACCGCGCGGCCGTGGTATTCGCGCTGGATGTCCAGGGCGCTGGCCTGGCGGCCGCCCGCGAGGCGCACCGGGCGGGTCCCGGTGACGTCGTGGCTGACCTCACGGATCGCACGGATCGGGTTGTCGAGGGCGAAGTCGCGGAACGAGATGCCCGCCTCGATCATCTCCAGCACGAGTGCCGCCGTGCCGACCTTGAGGAGGGTCGTGGTCTCGGCCATGTTCGAGTCGCCGACGATCACGTGCAGCCTGCGGTACTTCTCCGCGTCGGCGTGTGGCTCGTCGCGGGTGTTGATGATGGGGCGGGAGCGGGTGGTCGCCGAGGAGACGCCCTCCCAGATGTGCTCGGCCCGCTGCGACAGGCAGAAGGTCGCGGCCTTGGGGGTCTGCAGCACCTTGCCTGCGCCGCAGATCAGCTGACGGGTGACCAGGAACGGCAACAGGACGTCGGAGATCCGGGAGAACTCCCCCGCCCGGACCACCAGGTAGTTCTCGTGGCAACCGTACGAGTTGCCCGCGGAGTCGGTGTTGTTCTTGAACAGGAAGATGTCGCCGCCGATACCCTCCTCGGCCAGGCGCCGTTCGGCATCGACCAACAGGTCCTCCAGCACCAGTTCGCCGGCGCGGTCGTGGTTGATCAGCTGGATCAGACCATCGCATTCGGCGGTCGCGTACTCGGGGTGCGAACCCACGTCCAGATACAACCGCGCCCCGTTCTGCAGGAACACGTTGGACGACCGCCCCCAGGACACGACGCGCCGGAACAGGTATCTCGCGACCTCGTCGGGACTGAGACGTCGATGCCCGTGAAAGGTGCACGTCACGCCGAATTCGGTTTCCACACCCATGATTCGTCGTTGCACACCGTTCACAGTACCGGTGTGGCGTGTCACAGGTGGTTCACCCGCCGGTCAGGACGAGGCCGAGTCCCCTTCGGTGTCCGCGCCGTGCCCGGCGGCGCTGTCCGGATCGGCTGTCGCCGCGTCAACCGGTGGCAGCAGGTCGGCCAGACCCTGGGTCTGTATGCGCCGGTAGGCACGCCGGGGCCGGTTGCGGTCCAGGATCGCGACCTCGAGGTCGTCGGGGGTCAGCACCCGCGGCTTCTCGGCTGTGCCGGTGGACTGCGACCCGTTGGTGGAGGTCGCCGGCGTGCCGAGGGCGGCGACGGCTGCACGGACCGCGGTCTGCAGATCGGCGTCGGGATCATGGGCGGCCCGCATCGCCGTCGAGATCGACTCGTTGGAACCACCCATCACCAGGAACGCCGACTCCTCGGTGATCGAACCGTCGTAGGTGATGCGGTACAGCTGGGACGCGGCCGGTTTACCGAACTTGCTGACCTCCGCGACACACAGCTCCACCTCGTAGGGCTTGGGCTGCTCGGTGAACACCGCACCGAGGGTGTTGGCGTAGGCGTTGGCCAGCGACAACCCGTTCACATCGGCGCGGTCGTAGCTGTATCCGCGCATGTCGGCGTGCTGGATGCCGGCCTTGCGCAGCGACTCGAACTCGTTGTACCGGCCGACCGCGGCGAATCCGATGCGGTCATAGATCTCGCTGACCTTGCGCAGGGTGGTCGAGGGGTTCTCGGCGACCAGCAGGACGCCGTCAGCGTAGGTCAGGACCACGACGCTGCGCCCGCGGGCGATGCCCTTGCGTGCGAGATCCGACCGATCCCGCATGATCTGCTCGGCACTGGCGTAATACGGGAAGGTCATCGGCCGTCCTCGCTGCGTCGACGGATCATCGCGTCCGTGGCGGCCACCACCTGCTCCTCGGTGACGACCTCCGCGCCGTCGGCTCCCACGATCACGGCCGTCGGGTAGAGCTTGCGGATCACGTCCGGCCCACCGGTGGCGGAGTCATCGTCGGCGGCGTCGTACAGCGCTTCCACAGCGATGGACACCGCACCCGCGGCGTCGAGGTCGTCACGGTACAGCTTCTTCAGCGACGACTTGGCGAACATCGAACCCGACCCGATGGCCTGGTATCCGCCGGTCTCCTCGTGCCGGTCACCGGCGATGTCGAAGTTGAAGATGCGACCGCGTTCGGTGCGATCGGTGTGGTCGATGTCGTACCCGACCAGCAGCGGGACCGCCGCCAGCCCCTGCATCGCGGCACCGAGGTTGGATCGGACCATCGAGGCCAGTCGGGACACCTTGCCATCCAGGGTGAGCGGGACGCCCTCGATCTTCTCGTAGTGCTCGAGCTCCACCGCGAACAGCCGCACCATCTCGATGGCCACACCCGCGGTACCCGCGATCCCTGCCGCGGAGTACTCGTCGGTGATGAACACCTTCTGGACGTCGCGGGTGGCGATGATGTTGCCCATCGTCGCCCGGCGGTCACCTGCGAGCACCACGCCACCGGGGAAACTGATGGCGACGATGGTGGTGCCGTGCGGGATCAGGTCACCGACCGAACCGTCGGAGCGGTTGGCGGGCAGCAACTCTGGGGCGGTGGTGCGGAGATAGTCGGAGAAGGAGGAGATGTCACGCCCGAGTGAGGTGATCCGATCGCTCACTGGCCGCCTTTCTGCACATAGGCGCGGACGAAGTCCTCGGCGTTCTCTTCGAGCACGTCATCGATCTCGTCGAGCAGGTCATCGGTGTCGTCGGCGAGCTTCTCGCGTCGTTCCTGGCCGCCCGCCTCGGCGCCGGCTTCGCTGTCGTCGTCGCCACCACCGGTGCGCTTGGTGTGTTCCTGCGCCATCGCTGCCTCCTGTAGAGCCTCCCAGCCTCGACGCACTAGTCGAGGTCCGTAGGAACACCCTACCGGTGACCGACTCGCCCGGGGGCGCGGCCGAGGCGATGGTCCGCCGCCGTGCCCCGGCGGTCAGGTGGTCAGTTGATCGACCAGTTCGGCGGCCGAGTCGACCGAGTCGAGCAGTGCTCCCACGTGTGAGCGGCTGCCGCGGAGCGGTTCCAGCGTGGGGATGCGCACCAGTGAGTCCCCGCCGAGGTCGAAGATGACCGAATCCCAGCTCGCGGCGGCGATGTCGGCCCCGAACCGCCGCAGGCACTCACCCCGGAAGTAGGCACGAGTGTCCTCCGGCGGGGTGGTCACCGCGGCGATCACCTCGTTCTCCGAGACCAGGCGTTGCATCGAGCCGCGGGCGACCAGTCGGTTGTACAGTCCCTTGTCCAACCGGACGTCGGAGTACTGCAGGTCCACCAACTGCAGGCGCGGCGCCGACCAGCCCAGCCCCTCGCGACTGCGAAACCCCTCCAGCAACCGCAGCTTGGCGGGCCAGTCCAGGATGTCTGCACATCCGATCGGGTCACGCTCGAGCCGGTCGAGTACCTCGGCCCAGGTGTCGAGCACGTGCTGCGCGCGCGGGTCGTCGGCACCGCTCTGCTCCTGATGACGCGCGCAGCGCTCGTGGTAGATGCGCTGCAGCGCCAAGCCGGTCATCTCCCGGCCGTCGACCAGTGCGACCGTCGCAGTCAGTGTGGGGTCGTGGGAGATGGTGTGCACGGCCTGGACCGGGCGCGCCAGTTCGAGGTCGGACAGGTCGACCCCGGACTCCACCAGGTCCAGGACCAGCGAAGTCGTTCCGACCTTGAGGTAGGTGGCGGTCTCGGCGAGGTTGGCGTCCCCCAGGATGACGTGCAACCGTCGATAGCGTTCCGGGTCGGCGTGCGGTTCGTCGCGGGTGTTGATGATGCCCCGCTTGAGGGTGGTCTCCAGTCCGACCTCGACCTCGATGTAGTCGGCCCGCTGGGACAGCTGGAATCCGGGTTCGTCCCCGGACTGGCCGATGCCCACCCGTCCGGACCCGCAGATGACCTGGCGGGAGGCGAAGAACGGGGTGAGCCCGGTGATCACCGCGGTGAACGGGGTGGAGCGGGCCATCAGATAGTTCTCGTGGGTGCCGTAGCTCGCGCCCTTGCCGTCGATGTTGTTCTTGTACAACTGCAACCGCGGGGCCCCCGGCACACTGGCCACGTGACGGGCCGCGGCCTCCATCACCCGCTCCCCCGCCTTGTCCCAGATCACCGCGTCCATGGGGTCGGTGACCTCGGGCGCGGAGTACTCGGGATGTGCGTGGTCGACGTAGAGCCGCGCCCCGTTGGTGAGGATCATGTTCGCCGCACCCACCTCGTCGGCATCGATGATCGGTGCCGGACCGGAGCTGCGACCCAGGTCGAAACCGCGGGCGTCGCGCAGCGGTGACTCCACCTCGTAATCCCAGCGCGTGCGCTTGGCCCGCGGGAGCCCGGCCGCGGCGGCGTAGGCGAGTACGGCCTGGGTCGAGGTCATGATCGGATTCGCGGTGGGGTCGTTGGGTGCGGAGATACCGTATTCGACCTCGGTTCCGATGATGCGCTGCATGTGTCGAGCGTAGAGGTGACAGCGCAGACGCTTGTTTGTAGGGCCGCCGACGTTCGCCACGGGGCCGGGCCGGGGCGGCGCTGGCCACTAGGGTGGACGGATGCCCGAACCCGCATCATCCCGAGCCGGAGCCGAGCAGGTCGCCGTATACGACGCCGGTGGCCGGGTGACGGGCACCGCGGATCGGGCCACGGTGTACGCCGACGGTCTGTGGCATGCGAGCGCGGGGGTACTGATCCGCTCCACCGATCGACGTCGGCTGTACGTACATCGACGCACACGGCAGAAGGCGGTGTTCGGCGGGTTGATCGACTGCCTGGCCGGTGGGGTGATCGACCCGGGTGAGAGCGTCGAGACCGCCGCGCGGCGCGAACTCGCCGAGGAGTTGGGCGTGACCGTCGACGGGGTGATGACCCCGCTGACCAGCGGTCGGTGGGAGGGCCGCAGCGGCGACGCGACCATCCGGTGCCATCTGACCGCCTTCGTCGTCGATCACGACGGTCCGTTCCGGTGGCAGGCGTCCGAGATCGCCGACGCCTGGTGGTGGTCGGCGGCCGAACTCGCGGCCGCCATCGCGGACTCGGGTTCCGACTTCGTGCCCGACACCCGCGCAATGCTGCGAGACGTGCAGTGGGATCAGGTGGCGTCCGGCTGACAGCCCGCTGCGTGCGGATCGGCGCGGGTACTCACCGGGTGCGACACAACCGACCCCAGGTGAAGCCGAGCAACGCCGACCCCATGATCGCCAGGACCAGCCAGGCCACCAGCACCGTCGCCACCCGGTGATCCCACAACGCCTCGTGTGCCGTCGGCGGTGACAGGGGTGACAGCCGACGCAGGTCCACCGTCGCCGCCGCGGACGCATACCCCCAGCGAGTCGGGAACAGCCACGACACCTGCTCCAATCCCGGCCTACCGGCGATCGGGAACAAGCCGGCGCAGAACACCAACTGCACCATCACCACCAGTACCAGCGGTGGCATGGTCTGCTCGGCCGAACGGGCGACGGCGGAGATGGCCAGACCCACCGCGACGCCGACGCAGGCGAGGAGGCCGATGTCGACGAACAACTCCACCGGACCGGGAAGTAGCACCCCCGGACCCGGAATACCCCGGCCCAGGTAGGCGATGACGACCATCACCCCGACCTGCACCCCTGCGACGACGCCGTACACGACAGCCTTCGCCAGTAGATACGACCCGACCCGCAGCCCGACCGCGCGCTCGCGTTCGAACATCGGGCGCTCGCCCACCAGGTCACGCACGGTGAGCGCGGTCCCCATGAACGCGGCTCCCACCACCAGGACCACCAACACCTGCACCGATTCGCCGGCGCTGTCGGCACCGTTCACCGTGAATCCGGCGTGGCCGGGGATCACCAGTGACAGCGCACCCAACACCACGGGCAGCGCGGTCAGGAAGATCAGATAACCGCGGTCGGCCAGCACCAAGCGCAGTTGCCGCCGCGCGACCGTCGAGGCCTGGCGCAGCACCCCCGTCTGCGGCGTGGGTGTCGGCGGCCCGTCGGGGGATTCCGGCGGCGGTGCCGGGGGCGGCCGCAGACGATTGCGATGGCGTAGATGCGCGTCGTCGGGACGAGCGGTGACGTAGGCGAAGATCTCGGCCCAGTCATCGGTGCCCATCGCCACGCCGACCGTGCGCGGTGGTCCACAGAAGGCGGTCCGACCACCGGCGGCGAGCAACACCACCTGATCGCACATCGAGAGATGGCTCACCGAGTGGGTGACCACCAGCACCACACGACCGGCGTCGGCCAGACGTCGCAGCATGGTCATCACCTGTCGGTCCAGGGCCGGGTCGAGTCCGGAGGTCGGCTCGTCCAGGATGAGCAGTGACGGCCCGGTGAGCAGCTCCGTCGCCACCGACGCCCGTTTGCGCTGACCGCCGGACAATCGGTCGACCCGGGTGTGGGCGTGCTCGGTGAGCTGCAGTTCGGCCAACACCCCGGCGACCACGCGTTCACGGTCGGCGGCAGTCATATCCGGGGGCAATCGCAACTCGGCGGCGTAGCGCAGTCCTTGGACGAGGGTGAGCTGCCGGTGCAGCACGTCGTCCTGCGGGACCATCCCGATGCGGGTGCGCAGCGCCTGATAGTCGGCGTGCACCCCACGCCCCTCGAAGTGGACGGTGCCGACCGTCGGCGCCACCAACCCCGCGACCACCCGGGACACCGTGGACTTACCCGCCCCGGACGGTCCGATGATCGCGGTGAGAGTGCCCACCGCCGCGTCGAAGCCGACGTCCTGTACCAACGGTCGGTTGTCCACGGTCACGCCTATCCCCGACACCTGCAGCCCGCGCGGTGGGGACCCGTCGGCGGTGGTCGCCGGCGGCGGCCCCGGCCGCAACGCGTGTCCGGTGACCACGAAGTCGCTGTTGCCGATGGTGACCACCGCGCCGTCGCGCAACAGGTGCCGCTCGACCCGGGTGCCATCGACGAAGGTGCCGTTCACGCTCCCCAGATCTTCGATGACCAGGCCCGTCGGGCAGACCTGGACACGGGCGTGCGTGCGGGAGGCGAGCACGTCGCCGACCACCACGTCGTTGTCGGGGGTACGGCCGATGGTCGCGACCCCGACCACCGGGATGGGTGCCGACGGGTCACCGGGCAGCGCCTGGAGGTGAGGTGCAGCGGGCACGACGTGGTCGACGGGTCGCCGCACCCCACCGACGGGTTGCAGGTCGACGACCGGGCCGGTGGTCGGGTCGCCGAGGCGCAACCGGCACCGGCCGGTGATCGGAACCGAATGGTGTCGCGATCCGTCGAGGAAGAAGCCGTTGGTGCTGTCGGTGTCGACCACGATCCAGGTGTCGTGGCGCCACTCGATCACCAGATGCCGCCGCGAGACCAGCGGGTGGACGACGGTGACGGAGTTCTCCGGGGTGCGGCCGACGGTGATGGGACCGGCCGGGGGAACCTGCTGTTCCACGCCGTCCACCGCGAGCCGCAGAGCGGGCCCCGCCGACGGTGCGTTCACCCGGAGAAGTGTAGGGCCCGGATCGGACAACGGTCCGGGTCATCGACCGGAAACCATTCACCCGGACCACCCCATGTACTCGGGGTGATCCGGGTGAACGCCGCAGACCTCTACAGGTACTGGCCGGTGTTGGTCTCGGTGTCGATAGCCCGGTTGGCGCCGGCGTTCTTGCCGGTGACCAGGGTGCGGATGTAGACGATCCGCTCCCCCTTCTTGCCCGAGATCCGCGCCCAGTCGTCGGGGTTGGTGGTGTTCGGCAGATCCTCGTTCTCGGCGAACTCGTCGAGGATCGAGTCGAAAAGATGCTGCACGCGCAGACCCGGCTGACCGGTGTCCAACTGCGACTTGATGGCATACTTCTTGCCGCGGTCCACCACGTTCTGGATCATCGCGCCGGAGTTGAAGTCCTTGAAGTACATGACCTCCTTGTCACCGTTGGCGTAGGTCACCTCCAGGAACCGGTTGTCGTCGTTCTCGGCGTACATCCGCTCGACCACCCGCTCGATCATCGCCTGCACGCACGCGTTGCGGTCACCGCCGAACTCGGCGATGTCCTCGGCGTGTACGGGCAATTCCGTGGTGAGGTACTTCGAGAAGATGTCCATCGCCGACTCGGCGTCGGGACGCTCGATCTTGATCTTCACGTCCAGACGTCCGGGCCGCAGGATGGCCGGGTCGATCATGTCCTCGCGGTTGGAGGCGCCGATGACGATGACGTTCTCGAGGCCCTCCACACCGTCGATCTCGCTCAGCAGCTGCGGTACCACCGTGGTCTCCACGTCGGAGGACACACCGGACCCGCGGGTGCGGAAGATCGAGTCCATCTCGTCGAAGAACACGATCACCGGGGTGCCCTCGGATGCCTTCTCCCTGGCTCGCTGGAAGATCAGCCGGATGTGACGCTCGGTCTCGCCGACGAACTTGTTCAGCAGCTCCGGGCCCTTGATGTTCAGGAAGTACGACTTGGCCTCGCGGGCGTCGTCACCCCGGGCCTGTGCGATCTTCTTGGCCAGCGAGTTGGCGACGGCCTTCGCGATGAGGGTCTTACCGCATCCGGGCGGCCCGTACAGCAGCACACCCTTGGGCGGACGCAACGCGTAGTCGCGGAACAGATCCTTGTGCAGGAACGGCAGTTCCACCGCGTCGCGGATCTGCTCGATCTGCCGTCCCAGGCCGCCGATGTCCTCGTACCCGACGTCCGGCACCTCTTCGAGCACCAGATCCTCGACCTCGGCCTTGGGGACGCGCTCGAAGGCGAACCCGGCCTTGGTGTCGATGAGCAGCGAGTCACCGGGTCGCAGCAGGCGCTTGCGGCTCTCCCCCTCCACGTCCATCTCAACGGTCAGCGGGTCCGCCAACCACACCACACGCTCCTCGTCGGCATGCCCGACCACCAGGGCGCGATCACCGTCTCCGAGTACCTCACGCAAGGTGCTGATCTCGCCCACCGAGTCGTAACCGCTGGCCTCGACCACGGTCAGGGCCTCGTTCAGTCGCAACGTCTGGCCGCGTTTGAGCTGATCGATGTCGATGTTGGGCGAGCACGTCAGCCGCATCTTGCGTCCGGAGGTGAACACGTCGACGGTCTCGTCCTCGTGGACCTCGAGGAGCACCCCGTAACCGCTCGGCGGTTGACCGAGGCGGTCGACCTCCTCGCGCAATGCGATGAGCTGTTGACGGGCTTCCTTCAGGGTGTCCAGCAGCTTCGCGTTACGCGTCGTGAGATTGTCGACCTTCTCCTGCAGGTCGGCGTCGTCGCGCGCGAACGGACTCCGTCCCGCCTCGACGCGTGCGGCGCGCGGGCGTACCTCGGGGGGCGAGTCCGGGCGACCGGCCTCTCCCTGATCACGTGGAGACCCACCAGCGGCTCCGTGACGGTCAGACTCGGTCATTCCTGACTCCTCTCCCGGCCCTCGAACGCTGCCGTGGAGTCCACGCTACCGGCGAGATGACGAATCTGCCTCGCGCGAACCATCACACGATGTTGACGGCATGTT
The DNA here is from genome assembly GCF_900156495.1 of Williamsia sterculiae. Classification (GTDB taxonomy): domain Bacteria; phylum Actinomycetota; class Actinomycetes; order Mycobacteriales; family Mycobacteriaceae; genus Williamsia_B; species Williamsia_B sterculiae. The sequence continues at coordinate 356,471 of NZ_FTNT01000003.1, read as the reverse complement.
AATTGTCCGTTGGCCCGCCAGGGATTCGTCGCCGCGCCGGGTCCGGATCTGCGCTCGTCGCGGGGTCGCTCAACCGCGGCTCGGCCGACGATGTGCGCGCAGCGGGTCGGTACCGTCGGCCAGGCGGCGGGAGCTGACCAGAAATGCGGTGTGGCCTTGCATTCTGTGCTCCGGACGGACCGCGAGACCCACGGCGTGCCAGTCGCGGACCATCGACTCCCAGGCCCGCGGTTCGGTCCAGCAGTTCTGTTCGCGCAGGGCCTCGACGATGCGGGACAACTGGGTGACGGTCGCCACGTACACGATCAACACCCCGCCTGGTTTCAACGCCGCGGCCACCGTGGGTAGCGGGGCCCACGGCTCCACCATGTCGAGCACCACCCGATCGACCTGTCGCTCGGCGGGGTGGTCGGCCAGGTCGCCGACGACGAGCTCCCAGTTGTCGGGGTGCTCCCCGAAGAACGTGGTGACATTGCGCTCGGCGTGCTCGGCGTGGTCCTCACGGACCTCGTAGGAGAGGACCGATCCGGCCGGGCCCACCGCTCGCAGCAGCGAGCAGGTCAGCGCACCGGATCCGGCGCCGGCCTCGAGGACGGTGCAGCCGGGGTGGACGTCGCCCTCGGCGACGATCTGTGCCGAGTCCTTGGGGTAGATCACCGCGGCACCGCGCGGCATCGACACCACGTAGTCCGTCAGCAGGGGGCGCAGGGCCAGATACTGGGTACCGCTGGTGGCCCCGACGATCGTCCCCTCGTCGGCCCCGATCAGGTCGTCGTGGGCGATGGCGCCGCGGTGGGTGTGGAACTGCTTGCCCTCCTCGAGCACCACGGTGAACTTGCGGTTCTTGGAATCGGTCAACTGCACCCGGTCACCCACCACGAAGGGGCCTGATCTCGACATGGTGGTCCTCTCACACGGTCTGTCCGCCGACAACCCGACACGTCCCGGTCGGGACGCGATGACGACGCGGATTGTCGTGGGCCCCCGCTACCCTGCCAGTGTGAGCAGCAGGATCGTCACGCGCCCCACCCTTCTCGACGTGGTCGAGGAGGTCACCGCGCCGTCCGGGTCCACCACGCACCGCCAGGCCGCCGCCAGGCATCGTCCGGCGCTGTCACCGTCGCGGGCCGCGGACTTCAAACAGTGCCCGCTGCTGTACCGGCTACGGGCGATCGACCGCATCCCCGAGACGCCGACCACCGCGCAGGCCCGGGGAACCCTGGTGCATGCGGCGTTGGAGAACCTGTTCGACCTCCCCGCGGAGTTGCGTACCCCGGAGGCGGCGCTGGACCTGGTGGACGGGGCGTGGGCCGCGATCTGCGCGCAGGCGCCCGAGTTGCGGGAGCTGGTCCCCGAGGACGAGACCACGACGTTCCTGTCGGGTGCGCACAAGCTGATGACCACCTACTTCCGGATGGAGGACCCGAGCCGGTTCGATGCGGAGTCCTGCGAGGTGCGTGTCGAGGTCGAGATCGACGGTGATGTGCTGCTGCGGGGTTTCGTCGACCGGGTCGACGTGGCCCCCGACGGTCGCGTCCGCGTGGTCGACTACAAGACCGGACGCAGCCCCGGTGAGGCGTTCGAGGCCAAGGCCCTGTTCCAGATGAAGTTCTACGCGTTGGCCATCCAGCGCACGACGGGCACGCTGCCCACCCGTCTACAGCTGATGTACCTCGCCGACGGGCAGCAACTGACCTACGACCCCGACCGGGACGAGATCGAGCGATTCGGGCGCACGCTGGCGGCGATCTGGCGGGCCATCCGGACCGCGGGTACCACCGGCGACTTCCGACCCCGACGGTCGCGTATGTGCTCGTTCTGCGACCACCGGTCGCTGTGCCCAGAGTTCGGCGGCACCCCACCCCCGTACCCCGGGTGGCCCGAGCCGTGACCTCCTCGCCGCCCGGGCGCGACGATGTGGTGTCGTGATGTCCGTGACCGACGAGCCTGCTGCGACACCGCCCTACTACCGGCGCCTGCCCACTGATCCGACGGATGCGCAGGGATACGAGTACTTCCAGCCCTCGGAGTCGACGGTCAGCGTGTGGTCCACGCAGATCCAGCACGGTGGGCCACCGAGCGCTCTGTTGGTCCGGGCACTGGAACGGTGCACCGGTGACGCGTCCGGCAAACAGTTCAGCCGCGTGACCATCGACATCCTGGGCGCCGTCTCGTTGGGGGTGAACCGCGTGTGCGCCACGATGATCCGGCCGGGACGGCAGATCGCCCAGGTGCAGGCGGAACTGGAGACGCAGGGTTCCGACGCCACGTTCCGGGTGGCGGCCCGCGCGACGGCGTGGCTGCTGATGACCTCCGACACCGCCGCCATCGTCGAGGACGTGGCACCGCCGCTGCGGCCCGGACCCGACGACGTGGCCACCGAGGTGGGGATCTCGTCGCAGGTGGGTGAGGGCGTCAGCTGGGGTGACACCGGTTTCGTGGGCACCGTGCGGTTCGGGCAACTCCCCACCGGGATCGGCGCCACCGCGGCCACCTGGCTGCAGCCCACCGTCGACCTGGTCGCCGGCGAGCGCGCCAGTCCGCTCCAGCGGTTCTTCACCGTGGTCGACGTGGCCAACGGTCTCGGCACCACCCTGCAACCCGACGAGTGGAGCTGGATGAACACCGACACCACCGTCCACCTGGTGCGTCCGCCCCGTGGCGACTGGTTCGGCATCGACTCGCGGATGGCGGTGGGACCGACCGGTGTCGGTGCTACCTTCTCGGAGTTGTTCGACGATCAGGGCTGCGTGGGACGTGGCGCACAGACCACGCTCCTGAGTCGACAGCAACACGGCTGACTGAGATCCTCGGTACGCATCGCGAGGGGGCCCGCGGTCACGGACATGCCGGTGGGCGCACCGGGCATGACATGAGCGACGAGACGTCCTGCGGGGCGGTGAGAGGTGAGCGGACAGATGGGGATTGCGGTCGACGGCAAGAACTACGACCTGGTGATGTTCGACCTCGACGACACCCTGGCTCCGTCGAAGAGTCCGATGTCGGAGGAGATGGCCGCGCTGTTGCGTCGGCTGCTCGGCCACACCGCCGCCTGCATCATCTCCGGCGGTCGCTACGAGCAGTTCGAGATGCAGGTCCTCGCGCGCCTCGGGCGTTTCGACGACATCGCCCGCTTCCACCTGATGCCCACCTGCGGCACCCAGTACGTGCGCTGGAACGGTGACGACTGGGAAACCGTCTATGCCGAGAACCTGACCGACGACCAGAAGTACCGCGCTCTGAAAGTCCTGGAGATCGGGGCCAAGGAACTGGGTCTGTGGAGTGAGCAGACCTGGGGTCCGATCCTCGAGGACCGCGGTTCGCAGATCACGTTCAGCGCGCTGGGCCAGAGCGCCCCGGTGGCCGAGAAATCGCAGTGGGATCCCGAGAACACCAAGAAGGAGAAGCTCCGGGCCTATGCGGCCGAGCGGCTGCCCGACCTCGAGGTCCGCAGTGGCGGGTCCACGTCGGTGGACATCACCGTCAAGGGCATCGACAAGGCGTACGGAACCCGCAAACTGATCGACATCCTGGGGATCGGACCCGAGCAGATCCTGTTCTTCGGTGACCGCCTCGACCCCGGTGGCAACGACTACCCGGTCAAGGAGATGGGTATCGACTCGGTGCACGTCGCCGACCACGACGACACCTTCCGACGGCTCACCGCGATCCTGGACGCGCAGCCTGCCACGTAGAACGCGTGGCGGTGCGGATCAGTTGACGATCTCTCCGCGTGGCTGCGCGAGCCGATCCCGCCACTGCTGCAACGCCTGCGGGGTCAACCGGGTCCAGTCGGTCACCTCGCCGAGGATCCTCAGAGGTGCGCGACTGCGGTACGAGCGGGTCGGATTCCCGGGGAACTTCTTGTCCGTCACGTTCGGGTCGTTCTCGAATGCGCCGGTGGGCTCCACCGAGTACACCCGTGGTGCGTGGTCGCCCGCCGCGAGTTCCGCGGCGAGGCCCGCGCCGTCGCGGAGTGCGGTGAAGTAGATGTGGTTCATCACCACCTCCGGCCGATAGTTCGAGCGGAATCCCGCGGTCAACAGGTCCCCCGGCAGCAGATCCGCCTTGGTGCCGTGGAAGAACGGTCCCTGGTCGTCCGGTTGGTCGTCGTCCTCCATCGTCGGCGTCAGAACCGGCAGGAGCGGATGTCGGAGGCGAGGATCGCCCGGGCGCCGAGCTCGGCCAGCTCGTCCATCAGGTTCTGGTGCTGGTGGCGCGGGACCATGGCACGTACCGCGACCCAGTTCTCGTCGGCCATCGGTGCCACGGTCGGTGACTCCAGCCCGGGCGTGATCGTCACCGCGCGATCGAGCAGGTCCTTGCGGCAGTCGTAGTCGATCATCACGTACTGCTGACCGAACACCACACCCTGGATACGGGCGATCAGCTGACGGGCGGGCTTGCTCAGGTCGGTGCCCGCACCGGAGATCAGCACCGCCTCGCTCTCCAACAGGGGGTCCCCGAAAGCGGTCAGGCCGTGCTGACGCAGCGTGCGACCCGACCCCACGACGTCGGCGATGACGTCGGCCACCCCGAGCTGGATGGAGATCTCCACCGCACCGTCGAGCCGGATGATCGTCGACTCGATGCCGCGGGCCTCGAGGTCGTCCTGCACCAGGTTCGCGAACGACGTGGCGATCCGTCTGCCCGCCAGGTCGTCGACCGACCACCGCTCGCCTGCGGGACCGGCGTAGCGGAACGTCGACCCGCCGAACCCCAGAGCCAGTTGCTCGGTGACCGCGGCACGCGAATCGGCGGCGAGGTCGCGACCGGTGATGCCCAGATCGAGCTCGCCGGAACCGACGTAGATGGCGATGTCCTTGGGACGCAGGAAGAAGAACTCCACGTCGTTCGCCGGGTCGAGCACGGTCAGGTCCTTGGCGTCGGTGCGACGACGATATCCGGCCTCGGACAGGATGGCCGCCGCCGATTCCGACAGCGCGCCCTTGTTGGGTACGGCAACCCTCAACATCGAAAGGTCCTCACAGATGGGAGAAGTCAGCAGAAAGGGTGGATGCGGGGATCACAGATGTCGGTACACCGCGGCGAGGGTGACCCCACGCTTGATCATCATCACCTGCAGCCAGTACAGCAGCTGCGAGACCTCCTCGGCGAAGGCGTCCGCGCTCTCGTGCTCGGCGGCCAGCCAGACCTCACCGGCCTCCTCGATGATCTTCTTGCCCAGCGTGTGCACCCCGGAGTCGAGGGCCGCGACGGTGCCGCTGCCCGCAGGGCGTTCGGCGGCACGATCGGTGAGCTCGGCGAACAGTTCATCGAAGGTCTTCACGAAGTGTCAGTCTCTCACGCACTGTCCAACGGATTGTCCTGCGGTCACTCCTCGCGCGACGGTCGCATCCGTCCGTACCGCGACCAGGTCGTCCAGGGTTAGCCCGGTGAGCGCGGCGCGGAACACCCGCCCCGGGCCCGCGGGCACCGGCGCCTCCGACGGCACCACCAGCGTCGGACACCCGGCCGCGATCGCGGCGGCGGTTCCCGCCGGTGAGTCCTCCACGGCCACGCAGTCCTCCGGCCGGACGCCGAGGGCGTCCGCGGCGGCCAGGTACAGGTCGGGCTCCGGCTTGCCGTTGGCCACCTCGTCGGCGCAGAAACTCACCGCGAACCGCTCGGCGCCGATGGTGCGCACCGCGTGCTCGGTCAGCATGCGCTCGGTGTTGGTGACCAGTGCCATCGGGATGCCGTGGCGGGCGACCATCTCCAGTGCGGCACGCGCACCCGGCTGCCAGGGAACACCGTCGGCGAACAGTTCGACCACCCGCCCGCGCAACCACTGCGCGGCCGAACCCAGCCCGCCTTCGGTCACCGGCTCGCCGGCGGCGGCGAACAGCTTGGTCAACGCGCCGGTCATGGAATTGCCCAACGTCGATTCCCGCAGCTCGGCGGTCATCGTGGTCCCCAACCGGTCTGCCAGTTCGGCGATGGCCACGTCCCACAACTTCTCCGAGTCCAACAGCGTGCCGTCCATGTCCCAGAGGACTGCGGCGGGCGCGTCAGACATCGACGTACTCAGACATTGAAGGACTCAGACATTGAAGTACTTGGCCTCGGGGTGGTGCAGGACGAAGGCGTCGGTCGACTGCTCCGGGTGCAACTGCAACTCCTCCGACAGCTCGACGCCGATACGGCCCGGTTCCAACAGGTCCACCATCGTGGACCGGTCCTCCAGCGTGGGGCAGGCACCGTAACCGAATGAGTAGCGCGCACCCCGGTATTCGAGGTCGAAGAATCCCTGGGGGTTCTCCGGATCGTCGTCGGCCGCCGAGCCGGTGCCGAAGGACAACTCCGAACGGACCCGCTGATGCCAGTACTCGGCCAACGCCTCGGTGAGCTGCACCCCGATGCCGTGCACCTCGAGGTAGTCGCGGTAGGCGTTCTCGGCGAAGAGTTCGTTGGCGAAGTCGGCGATCGGCTGTCCCATGGTGACCAGCTGGAAGGGCAACACGTCCACCTGGCCGGTGGCGATCGCCTCCTGCCGGGACCGGACGAAGTCGGCGATGCACAGGAACCGACCACGCTGCTGGCGCGGGAACGAGAAGCTGCAACGGATCTCCGCATCCGGGCGCGGCTCGGTGAGCACGTGGACCGTGTCCCCGTCGCTGACCACCGGGAAATACCCGTAGACCACCGCGGCGTGCTGCAGGATGTTCGCGGTGGCCAAGCGGTCGAGCCACTCCCGCAACCGGGGACGTCCCTCGCTCTCCACCAGGTCCTCGTAACTGGGCCCGTCGTCACCGCGGGTGCCCTTGAGCCCCCACTGGCCCATGAACAGTGCGCGCTCGTCGAGCAGACCGCGGTAGTCGGCCAGCGGCACCCCCTTGACAATCCGGGTACCCCAGAACGGCGGCGTCGGCACCGGGTTGTCCGTGGCGACATCGGAGCGTTCGGGCACCTCCACCGGGGTCTCGGCGGCCTTGCGCTTCTCCGCGATGCGGCGGGATCGCTCGTGACGGGCCTTGCGCTCGGCGGCCTTCTCCGCGGCGGCGATCGCCTCCGGACTGTCCGGCGACGGTCCCTCACCGCGTTTGGTGGCCATGATGTCGTCCATCAGCCGCAGACCCTCGAAGGCGTCGCGGGCGTAGTGCACATCGCCCGCGTAGGTCTCGCTGAGGTCGTTCTCCACGTACGAGCGGGTCAGGGCGGCCCCACCGAGCAGCACCGGGTAGTCGTCGGCGAGTCCGCGACTGTTGATCTCCTCGAGGTTCTCCTTCATCACCACCGTCGACTTCACCAACAGCCCGGACATGCCGATCACGTCGGCGCGCTTGTCCTGCGCGACCTCGATGATGGTGGTGATCGGTTGCTTGATACCGATGTTCACCACCTCATAGCCGTTGTTGGACAGGATGATGTCGACCAGGTTCTTCCCGATGTCGTGGACGTCGCCCTTGACCGTGGCCAGCACGATACGGCCCTTGCCGTCGTCGCCGGTGGACTCCATATGCGGTTCGAGGTGGGCGACCGCAGCCTTCATCACCTCGGCGGACTGCAGCACGAAGGGCAGTTGCATCTGCCCCGAACCGAACAGTTCACCGACGGTCTTCATCCCCGAGAGCAGGGTCTCGTTGATGATGGCCAACGGCGGCTTCTCCTGCATGGCGGCATCGAGGTCGTCGGTGAGGCCGTTGCGTTCACCATCGACGATGCGACGTTCCAGTCGGTCGAACAACGGCAGCTTGTTGAGCTCCTCGGCCCGCGACTCGCGCGCCGATGCCGCCGACACCCCCTCGAACAGCTCCATCAGCTTCTGCAGCGGGTCGTAACCCTCGCGCCGTCGGTCGTAGACGAGGTCGAGGGCGACCTCGCGCTGCTCGTCGGGGATCTTTGTCATCGGCAGAATCTTCGACGCGTGGACGATCGCGGTGTCCAACCCGACCTGCACGCACTCGTGCAGGAACACCGAGTTCAGCACCTGCCGCGCGGCCGGGTTCAGACCGAAGGACACATTGGAGATACCGAGGGTGAAGTGCACCGACGGGTGCGACTCCTTGATCCGCCTGATCGCCTCGAGGGTCTCGATGGCGTCCTTGCGGACCTCCTCCTGTCCGGTGGAGATCGGGAAGGTGAGGGCATCGATGATGATGTCCTCCTCCTGCAGACCCCAGTTCTCGGTGATGTCGGCGATCAACCGTTCGGCGACCCGGACCTTCCAGTCAGCGGTGCGGGCCTGCCCCTCCTCGTCGATGGTCAGTGCGACCACCGCGGCGCCGTGCTGGGTGACCAGCCGCATGATGCGCTGGAACCGGGAGTCCGGACCGTCGCCGTCCTCGTAGTTCACCGAGTTCACCGCGCAGCGACCGCCGAGTGCCTCCAGCCCCGCCTCGATGACCGCGGGCTCGGTGGAGTCGAGCATGATCGGCAGCGTCGACCCGGTGGCCAGCCGTCCGGCGAGCGCGGTCATGTCGGCAGCACCGTCGCGACCCACGTAGTCGACGTTCAGGTCGAGCATGTGCGCGCCGTCGCGGGTCTGATCCTTGGCGATGTCGATGCACTTCTGCAGGTCGCCGTCGATCATCGCCTCGCGGAAGGCCTTGGACCCGTTGGAGTTGGTCCGCTCCCCGATGACCATGAAGCTGGCGTCCTGGTCGAACGGTACCGAGGTGTACAGCGACGACACCTCGGACTCGTGCTCCACGGTGCGGTTCGCGGGGGTGAGCTCGCGGACCGCCGCGGCCACCTGCCGGATGTGTTCTGGTGTGGTGCCGCAGCACCCGCCGACCAGCGACAACCCGTAGTCGGTGACGAAGCCCTGCAGCGCCTGCGCCAACTCACCGGGTTGCAGCGGGTATTCGGCCCCGTTCTTGCCCAGCTGCGGCAGTCCGGCGTTCGGCATCACCGACACCGGGATCTGGGAGTGCTTGGACAGGTAACGCAGGTGCTCGCTCATCTCGGCGGGACCGGTGGCGCAGTTCAGCCCGATGAGGTCTACGCCCAGCGGTTCGATCGCGGCCAGCGCCGCCCCGATCTCACTGCCCAGCAGCATGGTTCCGGTGGTCTCCACGGTGACGTGGCTGATGATCGGGATACGGCGCCCGAGCCGCCGCATCGCCAACTGGCCCGCGACCACCGCGGCCTTCACCTGCAGCAGGTCCTGGGACGTCTCGACGAGCAGTGCGTCCGCACCCGCCTCGACCATGCCCAGCGCGCATTCCACGTAGGCGTCACGGACCGCGGCGAAGGTGGTGTGTCCGAGACTCGGCAGCTTGGTGCCCGGGCCGATCGATCCGAGCACCATCCGCGGGATGCCGTCGGACGACGGCCCCATCTCGTCGGCCACCCCGCGGGCGATCTCGGTGCCCTTGCGCGCGAGTTCGCGGATTCGGTCGGCGATGTCGTAGTCGCCGAGGTTCGACAGGTTGCAGCCGAAGGTGTTGGTCTCCACGGCGTCCGCGCCGGCCTCGAAGTACTCGCGGTGGATGGCAGCGAGCACATCGGGTCGGGTGTCGTTGAGGATCTCGTTGCAACCCTCGAGGTTGCGGAAGTCGTCGAGCGTGAGATCCGCCGCCTGCAGCATGGTGCCCATCGCCCCGTCGCCGACGATGACGCGGTCCGCCATGGCGGTCAGCAGCGGCGAGTCGTGGGGGGCCGAATCGTGCTGGTGGGACGGGGGGCCAGACATGGATATCAGGGTAGTTCGCTCTCAGTCGGTGATCGGTCGTAGGCTTGGTCGGTGAACGCTTCGCAGGTCGCAAACCTTCCTACCCTGCGGCAACCGGTGGTCATCGCCGCATTCGAGGGGTGGAACGACGCGGGGGACGCGGCCAGCGGCGCCGTCGAGCACCTGGCCCTGGTCTGGGATGCTCAGCCACTGTTCGAGATGGACCCGGACGAATACTACGACTTCCAGGTCAACCGCCCCACCGTAGCGCTTGTCGACGGGGTGACGCGTCGAGTGGTGTGGCCGACCACCACCGTGTCGTGGTGCAGCCCGCCCGGATCCGAGCGCGACGTGGTGCTGGTCCACGGCATCGAACCCAACATGCGCTGGCGTTCGTTCTGCAAGGAGATCATCGACGTGATCGATGCCCTGCAGGCCCAGACCGTCGTCACCCTGGGTGCGTTGCTGGCCGACGCCCCACACACCCGCCCGGTGCCGGTGACCGGGACCGCGCACACCCCGGCGGCGGCCACGCGGTACGGGGTGGAGCAGAGCCGGTACGAGGGCCCCACCGGGATCACCGGGATCCTGCAGGATCAGTGTGTGCAGGCGGCCATCCCGTCGCTGTCGTTCTGGGCGGCGGTACCGCACTACGTCTCCACCCCACCCAACCCCAAGGCGACGGTGGCGCTGTTGCAGCGGGTCGAGGAGGTCCTCGACGTGGAGGTTCCGCTCGGCGAGCTGCCCGCCCAGGCCGAGGAGTGGGAGCGTGCGGTCACCGAGATGACCGACGACGACGAGGAGATCGCCGAGTACGTGCGTGGCCTCGAGGAGCGCGGCGACGCCGAGGTCGATCTCGACGAGACCCTCGCCGAGATCGACGGCGACGCACTCGCGGCGCAGTTCGAGAAATACCTGCGCCGACGGGGGCCCGGCGAGACCTACGGAGGGTGATCACTCCCACCGTCGTGCCGCGTGCGCACTCACCCGGGTCACGACGATCCGGTGAGCACATGCGAATCGACACGTAACACCGGCGCAAGTCGCTTTTCATCGCCGACCCGAATAGTCGGGTCCATGGCCAGTACCCCCAAGTTCCTGCAGGGTGTCTTCGGTTTCACCGGATCCGGGTTGACCAAGCAGGCACCGTTGGATCCGTCCCTGAGTTACGTCGTACCGCAGGGCATGACCGTGCAACCGCTCTACTTCCGGGGCGGTAACAGCTCCGACGAGTTGGTCTACGTCACCCTGCTGCGTGATCAGGCGCCGATGCGCTGGTTCCCGCTGGGTGCCCGCGGGTCGGTGAACATCCCGTTGCGGGTGGTCGAGGACGTCGATGCCGACTCGGTGCTCGAACTGGTCTTCGCGGCCCCCGAGGGGTGTACGGGCGAGCTGGTCATCGACTTCGGCATGGTGCAGTTCTGATGGCGAACCGGCTGGTGATCATCGGCAACGGGATGGCCGGGGTACGCACCGTCGAGGAGATCCTGGAACGCGACCGAGACGCCTTCGACATCACCGTCATCGGCGACGAGCCCTACGGCAACTACAACCGCATCATGCTGTCGCATGTGCTGTCCGGTGAGACAGCCCTCGACGACGAGGACCTGATGCTCAACCCGATGGGGTGGTATCGGGACAACGGCGTGACCCTATACGCGGGTGACCGGGCCGTCGCGGTCGATCGCTTCGCCAAGACCGTGACCTGCGAGAGTGACCGCGTCATCGGGTACGACACACTGATCTTCGCCACCGGCAGCAACACGTTCTTCCCCAACATGGACGGTCTGCGGGAACCCGACGGCCGGCTGGGCCGGGGGGTGTTCGGCTTCCGGACGATCGCCGACACCAACGGGATGCTGCAGATGGCCGCGTCGGGCGACGGTCTGCGCGCGGTGGTGATCGGTGGCGGACTCCTCGGCCTGGAGGCCGCGCACGGGCTGCGCACGCAGGGCCTCGACGTGGACGTGGTGCACTCCCCCGGCCATCTGATGAACCAACAGATCGATGAGCGCGGCGGCCGGGTGCTGCGCACCACCATCGAGGCGATGGGTGTGGGTGTGCACACGGCCACCCGCACCACCGCGGTGCTGCGCGACGACGCGGGTGCGGTGACCGGAGTCGGTTTCCGCGACGGCGGCAGCCTGCCCGCCGACATGGTGGTGGTCACCGCGGGTATCCGACCCAACGTGGACCTGGCCCGGGCGGCGGGGTTGGTGGTGGAACGCGGCGTCGTCGTCGACGATCAGATGCGGTGCGAGGACGAGGGTTCGATCTACGCGGTCGGCGAGTGCTGCCAGCACCGTGGCGAGGTGTACGGGCTCGTCGCGCCACTGTGGGAGCAGGCCACCGTGGTGGCGGACGTGCTCACCGGTACCGACCCGGCCGCGGAGTACCACGGGTCGCGGTTGACCACCAAGCTCAAGGTCGCGGGTGTGGACGTGGCCGCGATGGGTGTGCAGGGTCCCGAGCGTGAGACCGACGAGTTCGTGCAGTTCTACGAACCCCGTACCGGCGTCTACAAGAACGTCGTGGTCCGGGACAACAAGCTGATTGGTGCGACCCTGCTCGGCGACGTCAGCAAGGTGGGGTTCCTGACCCAGGCCTTCGACGAGAAGGTGCCGCTCCCCGACGAGCGCATCGGCATGTTGTTCGACCTCGGCGCCCCGTCGGAACAGGCCGGGGCCGCCGAGCTCGCCGACGACGCCCAGGTGTGCAACTGCAACGGCGTCAGCAAGGGTCAGATCGTCGAGCGCGTTCGCGACGGGGCGTCCACGGTGGGTGCCGTGGTCGCGGCCACCCGCGCCGGGAAGGGGTGCGGGTCGTGTAAAGGGTTGGTCGCCGACATCGTGGCCTGGGCCGCGGGCGGCGACCTGGCCGAGGACCCGTCGGTGAACTGGTACGTGCCGTGTATCCCGATGACCAAACCCGAGCTGATCGGCGCGGTCCGGATCAGCAACCTGCGGTCGGTGTCGGCGGTGTTCGAGGCGTTGGCGCCCGACGGTCCGGACGCCACCGCGAAGATGCCGCTGGCCTCCTTGTTGCGGGTGGTGTGGGGTCGCGACTGGGAGGACGAGCCCGGTGCCCTGTACATCAACGACCGCGTACACGCGAACATCCAACGCGACGGCACGTTCTCGGTGGTCCCGCAGATGAAGGGCGGGGTGACCAACCCCGATCAGCTGCGACGCATCGCCGACGTCGCCGACAAGTACTCCATTCCGATGGTGAAGATGACCGGTGGTCAGCGGATCGATCTGCTCGGGGTGCGCAAGGAGGACCTGCCCAGGGTGTGGGAGGACCTCGACATGCCGTCCGGGTACGCCTACGGCAAGAGCTTCCGGACCGTGAAGACCTGTGTGGGCACGGACTACTGCCGCTTCGGCCTCGGCGATTCCACCGCGTTGGGTATCGCGATCGAGGACCGCTTCCAGGGGCTGGAGTCGCCCGCCAAACTGAAGCTCGCGGTGACGGGTTGTCCGCGCAACTGCGCCGAGGCGTTGTGCAAGGACTTCGGGGTGGTGGCGATCGGCGACGGGCGGTGGGAGATCTACGTGGGCGGCGCGGCGGGCGCGCACATCCGCAAGGGTGACCTGCTGGCCACCGTCGACTCCGCCGACGAGGTCGTCCGGCTGTGCGGGCTGTTCATCCAGTACTACCGCGAACACGCCAAGTGGCTGGAACGCACCTACGCCTTCGTCCCGCGGATCGGTATCGAGGAGCTGCGGGCTGTCGTGGTCGACGACCGCGACGGGTCGGTCGCGGGTCTGCAGGAACGGATCGACGACGCGGTCGCCGGGTACCGCGACCCCTGGCGGGACCGACGTGAACCCACGTCGCCTGCCCAGTTCACCTCGGCGCTGCCGTTGCTGCCGCTGCCCCAGGTGCCGGTTCGATGACCGCCGAGGTCGTGGACGCCGGTACCGGGTTCGTCGCGGTCGGCAGCATCGAGGACATGACCCCCGGCGAGGGTCGCACCTACGTGGTCGGGGGTGTCCAGATCGCGGTGTTCCGACTCGGTGACGGGTCGGTGCGGGCCACGTCGGCGCAATGTCCACACCGTGGCGGCCCGATCGCCGACGGACAGATCGACCTCGACCGGGTGATGTGCCCCCTGCATCAGTACCTGTTCGCGTTCGCCGACGGGCGGTGTACCGACCCGTCGGTGCGATCGCTGCCGGTCTACCCGGCGCGGGTGGTCGACGGGATCATCGAGGTGGCTTTCTGAGGGCGCCGAGTGGTCAGCTGATGCGTTCGATGCTCACGACCGGAGTGGTGATGCGCCAGGTACGCACATCGGGATCGTCGGTGGCGCGGACCCAGAACTGGGCCGACTCCCCCACCCGGCACGACTTCACGCCGAGCAGCGGGATGTCCTCGGAATCACGACGGAGCTGGCTGATCGCCCAGGACTCGTCGTCGGAGCTGCCGACCCCCGGAGCTCGCAGGAGCGTCATCTCGTCGAAGTCCAGAAGGTAGGTCGAGGTCCGGGTCACCACCGTCCAGACACCCTCGGTGGTGTCCGGCTCGAGCTGATCTGCGTGCGCCACGGCGTAACTGTACCCAGCCGCCGGTCCGGCGAACGGGTCAGACCTGCGTGCGGGTCGGCCGCTCACACCGCGATCCCGAGCAGAGCGTCGACCGCCCTGGCCAGCTCGCCGGGCGCGGTTGTCACCGAACCGACGCCGTCGAGGGTGTCGTCGGTCCAGGCGTCCACGGCGACCAGCGCTTTCGGTGTGTCGAGGTCGTCGGCGAGGTGGGTGCGCAGCCGGTCGATGACGGGTTCGGCGGCGGGACCGCGCTCGGCATGCATCGCGTGACGCCAGCGGTCGAGACGGTGCTGCGCGGTGTGCAGCACGTCGTCGGTCCAGAAGCGGTCGGCACGGTAGTGGTCGGCGAACAGACCGAGCCGGATCGCTCCCGGATCCACACCCCGTTCGCGCAACTTCGACACCAGCACCAGGTTGCCGCGGCTCTTCGACATCTTCTCGCCGTCCAGGCCGATCATCCCGGTGTGCACATAGTGCCGAGCGAGACGCCGTGTCCCGGTGAGTGATTCGGCGTGTGCGGCAGAGAACTCGTGGTGCGGGAAGATGAGGTCACTGCCGCCGCCCTGGATGTCGAATTCCATTCCGAGCCGGTTCACCGCGATGGCCGAACACTCGATGTGCCAGCCGGGCCTGCCGGGACCGTTCGGCGAGGACCACGACGGCTCACCGTCGCGGGCCGCCCGCCAGATGACCGGATCGAGTTCGTCGCGCTTTCCCACGCGGTCGGGATCCCCGCCGCGCTCGGCGAAATACCGGACCATCGTCGCCCGGTCGTAGCGGGATTCGTAACCGAATTGCGGGGTCGCATCGGTGCGGTAGTAGATGTCGGGGTGCGCGGCGTCGTCGACCGTGTAGGCGGCACCCGACGCGAGCAGTGCGCCGACCATCTCGGCGGCCTCGTCCACCGATTCCACGGCGCCGATGTAGTCACGCGGGGGCAGTACGCGCAACGCGGTCATGTCCTCGCGGAACAGGTCGGTCTCCTGCCGACCGAGGTCGCGCCAGTCCACGCCGTCACGGTCGGCCCGTTCGAACAGCGGGTCGTCGACGTCGGTCACGTTCTGCACGTAGTGCACGTCGTGCCCGAGATCGAGCCACAGCCGGTTCACCAGGTCGAAGGCCAGGTAGGTCGCGGCATGCCCGAGGTGGGTGGCGTCGTAGGGGGTGATGCCACAGACGTACATCGTCGCCGTCGGACCGGGTGTGACCGGGGCCACCTCCCCGCGGGAGGTGTCGTAGAGGCGGAGCTGAGGACCGGTGCCGCTGATCTCGGGCACGGCGGGTTCGGACCACGACTGCATGCCCTCAGCCTAGGGTTCGCCGATCGACGGCCGTGACCGGAGGTCGCGTTCGTGGCCGTGACGGCCTCGGAACAGGGGCCTCAGAACGCGGGCCACGGGATCGGCCGCGCCCGGTCCGGTGTGGGCATGACCGGGTCCGACACCAGCGTTTCGGCGCGGTCGCGGAGGGCCGCGACCTCCTCGGCCGAGATCAACGGGCGCAGCCGGTCGCGGAGGTCCGTCCCGCGCGCTCCGGCCAGATCGTCGGCGAAGTGCTCGATGTCGGCGATGAGGTGCGCCGGGATCGGTTCCCCGGCCCACCCCCACAACACGGTTCGCAATTTGTCGTCGTGGTGCAGGCAGATCCCGTGATCGACGCCGTAGATCTGACCGTCCACTCCTTCGAGCACATGGCCACCCTTGCGGTCGGCGTTGTTGATCAGCACGTCCAGTACGGCCATCCGTTGCAGTCGTGGGTCGTCGGCGTGCACCAGCGCCACCCGGTCGCCGTCGGCGTCGAGTGCGCGCAGGATCGAACGCCACCCGTCGGGGACCGCATCCTCCGGACACAGGTCCACCACGTCGAGCCGACCCCGGGCGTGTTCCACCTCGTCGGGGGTGTCGATCCATCGCTGGACCATGCCCGCGCCGAACGGGCCGTCCCGCAACAGGGTGGTCGGGATCACATCCCACCCCAGAGCCCGGCAGATCTCGTACGACGCGACCTCGCGACCGGCCAGGGTCCCGGTGGCAAAATCCCACAGCGGCTGCTCGCCACGCACCGGCTTGTAGACACATCGCTCGCGACGATCACCGAGCACGGCATCGCACACCAGGGTGGCATTGCTGGCCGTGGGGATTCGCCCCAGGATCTCCAACTCACCGCCCGCCAGCACCGCGCCCGGGTCCGCACCACCGGCCTCCGGCACGGCGCCGACGCTCACCGATCAGTCTCCCGAGGCTTCGTCGTCATCGTCATCGTCCTGACGCAGACCGGGGTCGTCGAGGACCGACGGGTCGATGAAGTCGAGGGACTTGTCCAGCTCGGCTCCGCGCTTGTACCCGTTGGTGCGCACACACATGTGTCCGGACGGATCCAGGGGTTCGGCGCACAGCGGGCAAGGCTCCCGACCCGCGGAGATCACTCGGCTCGACCGATCGGCGAAATCGCGCGCCGCGCCCGTGGTGAGGAACACGCGAACCGCGTCGGGTCCCTCCTCGGTGTCGTCGAGGACCACGCTCTCGTCGAACTCACCTTCCGTGATGGCCAACAGTTCCACCACCACCGCCTCCGATTCGGCGTCCCAGCCCAGTCCCATGGTCCCCACCCGGAATTCGGCATCCACCGGCATGACCAACGGGCTCAGGTCGCCGACACCCTCGGCGTCCGGCGGCAGCGGGGTACCGAACCGCCGATGGATCTCCTCGAGCAGGGCACCGATGCGATCGGCGAGGATCTGCACCTGCTGCTTCTCCAGCAACACGCTCACCACACGCGACTCGTGGATGGCCTGCAGATAGAAGGTCCGGTCGCCGGGATGGCCGACGGTGCCCGCGATGAACCGATCAGGACTCCGGAACACATGGATCGCTCGTGACATGGCACCTCCTTCCCATCGAAGTCATTATCCCCCGCGCCCGACGGCGTGAGTCGGCCCGTCGCATGCGGGTCATGGCTGCGGTTCCGTCCCGGTCGAACCGCCCACCACCGCGTCGTCGGTGCCCGCGGTCGCCTGCGCCTCCTTCGCGGGGGGCGGACGGGGCACGGTCAGTCGGTGGCCCGTGTTGTTCACCGTATGCACATATGGCCGTGTCTCGCCGTACCTGATCACCGTGATCGACGCCGGGTCGACGACGACCCGCTGGAAGGAGTCGAGGTGACAGCCCATCGCGTCGGCGACCACCGACTTGATGACATCACCGTGGGAACACGCGATCCACACCGCGTCGCGCCCCTCGCCTGCGGCCGCGGAGAACTTCCGATCGTATTCCCTGATCGCGGCGACCGCGCGGGTCTGCACCGCGGCCAGACCCTCGCCACCGGGGAACACCGCCGCGGACGGGTGCTGCTGCACGGTGCGCCACAGCGGTTCGGAGACCAACTCCTTGATCGTCTTGCCGGTCCATTCGCCGTAGTCGACCTCGGCCAGCCGGTCATCGACGATCTCGTCGACGTGAACCGCATCCACCAGCGGGGCCACGGTCTGCGCGCACCGCAGCAGAGGTGACCGGACGATGGCGGCGAGGTCGGTGACTCCGGCCAGCCGCTCCACCAGGCCCGCCGCCTGCTCGGCACCCTTCTCGTCGAGCTGCACGCCTTCCGAACGCCCGGCCAGCACCCCGGAGGTGTTGGCGGTCGAACGGCCGTGGCGGACGAGGATGACGGTCACTGCTCTCACTCTAGGCGGCGTGGCCGAGGGCCCCGGTCCGGGCACACGTTCGACGCCGGTCCACTCGATCGCAACAACGGTCCACACGACGTCCCCACCCGCCGAACGCGCCGTCGCTCAGGTGGCGTTGATCACCCCGCCGGCAAGCAGGCCTAGTACCAGCACGCCGACGGCGATCCGGTAGCCGACGAACCAGTTCAACGAATGTGCGGACACGAACCGCAACAGCCAGGCGATCGACGCGTACCCGAGGACGAAGGCCACCACGGTGGCGACCAGCAACTGGACCCCGCTGGCCTGTAACCCCTCACCGCTGGGCGTGAACGCGTCGGGCAGGCTGAACAACCCCGACGCCAACACCGCGGGAATGGCCAACAGGAACGAGAACCGCACCGCCGCCTCGCGCTGCAACCCCAGGAACAGACCCGCGCTGGACGTCGCACCCGAGCGCGACACCCCGGGGATCAGCGAGAGGCACTGTGCCGCACCCATGACCAGGCCATCGCGCAACGTCAACTGCTCGAGCGGACGCTGCTTGGCACCCACCCGCTCGGCGACCGCGATGACCAGCGCGAACACGATCAGCATGGTCGCGATCACCCAGAGGTTGCGCGCACCGGTGCGGATCACGTCCTTGAAGACGATGCCCAGGATGCCGATGGGGATGGTCGCGAAGATCACGTACCAGCCGATGCGATAGTCGAGGTCGCGACGACTCGCGTCGAACAGTCCGCGAAACCAGGCCACGACGATCGACACGATGTCCCGGAAGAAGTACAGCAGTACCGCGGCCTCGGTGCCGAGCTGTGTCACCGCGGTGAACGAGGCACCCGCATCGTCGCCGAACCAGACCTCCGAGACGATCCGCAGGTGCCCCGAGGAGGAGATGGGGAGGAACTCGGTGAGCCCCTGCACCGCGCCGAGCACCAGCGTCTGCGCCCACGTCATGGAATCCGTCACGGCGCCACATCGTACGGGGCGAGAACCCCGACGGCCGAACACACCGCCGGGCGTCACCCGCCGGGTCCTGCGGCAGTATTGATCGCATGCGCAGGTTCGCGGTGGTGTGCGCCGCTGTGCTGTCCATGGTGCTGATCGCAGCCTGTGGCGGCGGAAAATCCGGAAACTCCCCCGACGTGGCGACAGTGGCCCCGGCGACGGCCGTTGCCGCACCCGCCACGTCACCCGGTCCGGCGGCGGGCCACACGGTCGCGGCACCGGGGTTCGGGTCGTCCCTGGCGGTCGGTGACGATCGGCTCGCCGTCCTGAACACCGCGGGTACCCGGGTGTCGTTGCTGCCGACCGATCGGGTGCGTGCCGCGTCGTCGCTGGACACGGTGGTCGGCGCGGTCACGGCGACACTGCCCTCGGCAGCGACCGCGATGAGCGACGTTCGCGACGGTCGCGTACTCCTGGCCGGACCGCACGCCCTGATGACCCTCGACGTGGCGTCGGGTGCGGTGACCAGCGGCGACCTCCCCGCAGGCACGCCGCTGAGTGCTCGGTGGTTGCCGGACGGTCGCGCCGTGATCGGGACCGACACCGGGCACGTGGTCGTGGTGGGCGTCGACGGCGAGGTCCAGCACGACATCTCCGGTCTGGTCCGGGCCGACGACCTCGCGGTCCACCCCCGCGACGGGGCCGCGCCGCAGGTCCTGGCCCTGGACCGCGCCCAGTCGTCGGTCAGTGCCGTCGACGTGGACGCGGGCACGATGGGCCTGTCCCTGCGTGCGGGTAACGGTGCGACCACGCTGACGGTCGACCACTACGGCCGCTTCCTGGTCGCCAACACCCGCGACGGCGAGCTCCTCGGCTTCGCCGGCGACCCGATGATCATGCGGTTCCGCTTCCCGGTGGCCGGTGGACCGTACGCCGTAGACTACGACGACGCCCACGCGCTGGCATGGGTGTCGTCCACCGGTGACAGTGTGGCGCGCGGATACGACCTGGCCTCGGGGGTGCCGGTGCTGCGGCATCGGCTGACCACGGTCAGCCAGGCCGACCACATGGTCGTCGACCCACGCGACCACTCGCTGTACCTGCTCTCGGCGAACGGTGCCGGGGTGCAGGTGGTCACGGCGGACGAGCAGGCGAACGCGGCTGCATTCGGGTGACGCGCGGCACGCACGACGAGCACGAGGACCGGTGATGACGCGGTGAGGAAGACAGCACGCGGGGGCACGACGCGCGGGTTCCCCCGGGAGTGGGACACCATCACCGCCGACGGCTACGAGTTCCTGCCGTTGCGTCTGCCCCCGGACGTGACCCGTCTCACCGCGTCGATCCGGTTGTCGATCGAGGCCGAGTTCAGCGGGTGGGAGATCTCCCGGGTGCGGCTGTACTCCGACGGCACCCGCAAGGTGCTGCTCAAACGTCGCATCCCACGACGCGGCGACACCGAGCTCAGCGCATGATCGACAGGTTGTCGACCGCGGTCTACCCGTGGCTGCTGCGGTTGATGTTCCTGCTGCCACCCGAGCGGATACATACCGTCGCCGCCGCCGTCATCGCGGGTGTCGGCCGCCTGGCCCCGCTGCGCCGGCTCGGTACCCACCTGCTCGGCACCCACGACCCGATCCTGCGATCACGGGTGTTCGGCATCGACTTTCCCGCCCCCCTCGGATTGGCCGCCGGGTTCGACAAGAACGCGACCGCCGTCGACGCCTGGGGCGCACTGGGTTTCGGTTATGCCGAACTCGGTACGGTGACCGGACGCGCGCAGCCCGGCAACCCGGCGCCACGGATGTTCCGACTACCCGGCGACCGGGCCATCGTCAACCGGATGGGTTTCAACAACGACGGTGCCGACGCGGTGGTCACCCGATTGCGGGCGCAACGCCCGGTCGGGTCGGTGCCGATAGGGATCAACATCGGCAAGACCAAGCTCGTCGAACCGGCCGACGCCGTGGACGACTATCTGTACAGCGCCCGCCTGTTGGCGCCGCACGCCGACTATCTGGTGGTCAACGTCAGTTCGCCCAACACCCCCGGCCTGCGCGACCTGCAGGCGGTGTCGTCGTTGCGTCCGTTGCTGGGCGCGGTGGTCGCCGAGGTGCGGATCCCGGTGCTGGTGAAGATCGCCCCCGACCTCGCCGACGACGACATCGACGCCGTTGCCGATCTGGCCGTGGAACTCGGGTTGGCCGGCATCGTGTGCACCAACACCACCATCGCCCGGGACGGGCTGCGCACCCCGGCGTCGGAGGTCTCCGCGATGGGTGCGGGCGGACTGTCGGGCGCGCCATTGAACGAGCGGTCGCTGCAGGTGCTACGGCGGGTGTACGGACGCGTCGGCGACCGGTTGACCATCGTGTCGGTCGGCGGGATCGAGACCGCAGATCAGGCCTGGGAACGCATCCGCGCGGGAGCCTCGCTGATCCAGGGCTACACGGGATTCATCTACGGCGGTCCGCTCTGGGCGTCGGAAATCCACCGCGGCATCGCCGAACGGCTGCGTGCCGGTGGGTTCGGGTCGCTGGGTGACGCGGTCGGCAGCGGCGCGGACACCGAACGCCGCGACCCCGGTGGGTGCGCGGCGCCCGGCTGAGTCCAGATGTACAACTGAGTCGAGATGGACAGCTGAGCCGCCCCCTCAGCCCTCCGGCTGCTCGTAGGTGCCGACGATGACAGCACGTCCGATGGCGTGGCTGAAGAGATTGAATCCGAGGAACGCCGGTGTCGCCCCCTCCGGCAGCTCCAGGGACTCCACGTCGACTGCGTGCACGGCCACGAGGTAGCGGTGCGGGCCGTGTCCGGGCGGCGGTGCGGCACCCACATAGCCTGCCTTGCCGGAGTCGTTGCGCAACTGCACCGCACCGGCGGGGAGGGCGCTGCCCTCGTCGTCACCCGCTCCTTCGGGAAGCGACGTCTCCGACACCGGGATGTCGGCGACGGCCCAGTGCCAGAAGCCGGACACCGTGGGAGCGTCCGGATCGAAGACGGTGACCGCGAAACTCTTGGTGCCCTCGGGAAAACCGGACCAGGTCAACTGCGGCGACGCGTCGTGCCCGCCCGCACCCATGATCCCGCTGACCTGCGCATTGCCGAGTGGTTCACCGTCGGTGACGCTGTCGGAGGTCAGGGTGAAACCCGGAAGTGCGGGAAGCGCTGCGTAAGGGTCTGGTGTCGGTGCCACGTGATTCCTCTCGGGAGAAGGTGTTCTCGCTGTGCTCGTCCATCATGCCCGCCCGCTGGGGTTGGACGGGTGCGTCCCGGCCCGCTCAGATGTGCAGCAGGAAGTGTTCGAGGACGTCGGTGCCGAACAGCAGCGCGTCGACCGGGACCCGCTCGTCCACGCCGTGGAACAGCGCGGCGAAATCGAGTTCGGGCGGCAACCGCAACGGTGCGAACCCGAAGCAACGGATGCCGATCCTGGCGAAAGCCTTGGCGTCGGTGCCACCGGACAACATGTACGGCACGGTTCGGCCGTTCGGGTCGAAGGCGAGCACCGCGTCGTTCATCGCGTCCACCAGATGTCCGTCGAAGGTGGTCTCATAGGAGTCGAGTTTGGTCACCCATTCGCGGGTGACGTCGGGTCCGATGAGGGCATCCACCTCGGCCTCGAAGGCGGCCTGACGACCGGGCAGCACCCGGCAGTCCACGACGGCGCTGGCGGTCTGTGGGATCACGTTGGCCTTGTAACCCGCCTGCAGCATCGTCGGGTTCGCCGTGTCGCGCAGGGTGGCACCGACGATCCGGGCGATGCTGCCCAGTTTGAACAGTGTGGTGTCCAGATCGGGCGCATCCGGGGAGAAGTCGAGCCCCGTCTCCTCGGACACGACGGCCAGGAACTGTTCGACCGACTCGGTCATCACCAGCGGGAACGTGTGCCGCCCCAGCGCTGCGACGGCCTCGGAGATCAGGGTGACCGCGTTGTCGGCGTGCAGGAACGATCCGTGTCCGGCCTTGGCGGTGGCGGTCAGCTTCATCCAGGCGATGCCCTTCTCCGCCGTCTCCACCAGGTACAGCCGACGTTGGTCACCACTCGGTGTGTCCACGGTCAGCGAGAACCCGCCGACCTCCCCGACCGCGTCGGTGATCCCCTCGAACAGGTCGGGACGGTTATCCACCAGCCAGTGCGAACCCCACCGACCACCCGCCTCCTCGTCGGCGAGGAACGCGAATACGATGTCACGGGGCGGGACGGTGCCGTCGCGGCGGAACTGTCTGGCCAGGGCGATGGCCATGCCGACCATGTCCTTCATGTCGATGGCCCCGCGACCCCAGATGTAGCCATCAGAGACGGATCCGGAGAACGGGTGCACGCTCCAGTCGGCGGCCTCGGCCGGGACCACGTCGAGGTGGGAGTGCAACAGGAGCGCCCCGCGACTGCGGTCGGCGCCCTCGAGGCGGGCGAACACGTTGCCGCGGCCGGGCTGGCCGGATTCGACGTATTCGGTGGTGTACCCCACCTCCTCGAGTTGTTCGGCCACCCATCGAGCACACTCGGCCTCGCCGACGGTTGTCGCCAGCTCACCGGTGTTGCTGGTGTCGAAGCGGATCAGCCGGCTGACCAGGTCGACGACCTCGTCGGTGGCGCGCGGGCTGTTCGGGCTGTCTGGACGATCGTTGTGGTCGCTCACCTTGTCATTGTTAGCACCGTCGGACGTGTGCCCGCCGAGATGGTGATTTGGGATGCCGACCGGCCGTCGGCTAGTGTTATCCCTCGCTGACCGCGGGTCTCGACGGACCGCGTGTCGTATGTCCGAGTGGCGGAATGGCAGACGCGCTAGCTTGAGGTGCTAGTGCCCTATTAACGGGCGTGGGGGTTCAAGTCCCCCCTCGGACACCGGAGCAACGGCCGACATCGACAACGATGTCGGCCGTTTCCCGTCGATCGTGCCGTCATCCACGTCGAGCGGGCCGTGGTCGGCCTCGAGCGGGCCGATATCCGACTCGACCGGGCGCTCGTTCCCGTCACGCGCAGGCCACCCGTGACAGGATCGACCGGTGAGCGACCTCCCCCTGCTGTTCGACTGCGACACCGGTATCGACGACTCGCTGGCGCTGCTGTATCTGCTCGCCCACCCCGAGGTCGACCTGCGCGCCGTCGTCTCCACCGCGGGCAATGTGCCGGTCGACGTGGTGACCGCGAACAACCTGGCCTGGCTCGGACTGTGTGGCCGCGACGACATCCCCGTCCACACCGGGTCGGAGCAACCGCTGGCCGCACCCCTGAGGACCACCGAGGACACCCACGGACCACTGGGAGTCGGCTACGCCGATCTCCCTGCCACCACCTCGACCGCCTCTCGCGACACCGCCGCCGATGCCTGGATCGCGTTGTCGGAGCGGTACTCCGGCGAGCTTGTGGGCCTGGTCACCGGCCCGACCACCAACCTCGCCCTCGCCATCCGTCAGGACCCCGCGCTACCGTCGCGCCTGCGCCGGTTGGTGATCATGGGCGGTGTGTTCTATCACCCCGGTAACACCTCCCCGACCACCGAGTGGAACGTCGCCGTCGACCCGGAGGCGGCGCACGAGGTACTCACCGCCTTCGGCACCGGCGGCGCACCCGCCCCCGTCCTCTGTCCGCTCGATCTCACCGAGACCATCGTGATGACCCCTGACCACCTGGCGCGGTTGGCCGCGGCCGCGGACAGCACCCCGGTGGAGACCCCGTCACCGGTCGACGACCCGGGTACCCGTTCGGTCGCCGACAATCCCGTCGTCGCCGCGCTGACCGACGCGATCCGCTTCTACTTCGAATTCCACGCCGCCCACGACGAGGGCTACATCGCGCACATGCACGACCCGTTCGCCGCCGCGGTGGCCCTGGACCCGTCCATCGTGCGGACCCGGCCGGCCTGTGTGGACGTCGAACTCGACGGCACCCTCACCCGCGGCACCACCGTCGCCGACGAACGCGGGATGTGGGGTCGTCCGCCCAACGCGGAGATCGCAACCCGCACCGACCCCGATGCGTTCTTCGACGACCTCGTGACCACGGTGGCGCGACTGGCGGCCGCCGTCGGCACTCAGCGGCGCAGCGGGTTCTCGGCGTAGAAGCGCAGGTGCGCGGCCGCCGCGCTCTGCCAGGTCAGCGACGCGGCCAGCCGCCGTCCCGCGTCGGCACGTGACCCGTCACCGGAATCGTCCAGTGCTGCGGACAACTCGGCAGCGAAACCCCTCGGATCCGAGCCGTACCGCACGGTCGGGCCGAACACCTCGCGCAACACCGGCAGGTCGCGGGCCACCACCGGCCGTCCCGCGGCGAGCGCCTCCATCGCGGCGAGCCCGAAACCCTCCTTGGTCGACGGGAACGCGAACGCGTCGGAGGCCGCCACCAGCGCGGGCAACGCATCGTCGTCGACCGGCCCCAGGACCACCGGCGTCACCCCTAGTTCCCGTGCACGACGGTCGAACTCGGATCGATATGCGCGGTAGTCGAACAGCGTCTCGCCACCAGCGAACACCAGGGACACGCCGTGATGATCGCACTGCAGACGCGCATAGGCCTCGATCAGATCGATACTGCCCTTGCGTGGCTCGATACCACCGACGGCGAGTACGTACGCACCCAATCGATCCCGCCACCGCGCCCGTCCCGCAACCGCGGGCGGCGCCCACGACGCCGCATCGGCGAACCGCCGAGCGACCACACCGTTGGGTATCACGGTCGGCGACAGACCCCATCCCGTGGTCACCTCGTCCGCCACCGCACGGGAGACGCAGATCCGCGCGTACGGTTCCACGACCGCCTTCTCGTGACAGTCGGCCAGGACCGGGGTGGTGAACTCGTCGAGGTGGTGGATGGTGCGGATACACGCTCCCACGGCGTTCGCGCTGATGCAGTCCTGGGCGTGCACCACGTCATGGTCGTCGGGGGTGAACGCGGCGCGCAGGGTGTCGATGGAGCGGATGATGCGATCGGTGACGGACTCGTCCTCGCGCACCGGGAAGTCGACCAGTCGCAGGCGGACTCGTGGATCCACGGCACGGAAGAATCCGACGTCACCCGCGCGGGCCAGCGACCACACGGTGACCTCGGCTCCGGCGTCCGCCAGCGCCTCGGCGAGATTCAGGGTGTGCACCACACCACCGCGCGGTTTGGTGGAGTAGGTGATCAAGGCGACCCGGGGTCCCGGGTTCACGACGTCACCGTCGGTCCGCGTTCGAGATCGTAGGTCGCGCTACGCCGTTCGGTGAGGTGGCTCAGAGTTCTTCGTGCGCGGGCGATCTCGGCGTCGATGTCCATGGCGACGGACGCCAGTCCGCCCTTGGACCTCGTGGTCGCCAACACCTCACCCCCGGGTCCGACGATCTTGGCCTGTCCGAGGAAGCGCAGGCTGCCCATCACCCCGGTGTGATTCGCGGACACCACCACAACCTGGTTCTCGGCGGCCCGTGCCGCGTCGTACAGGTCGAAGAGCCGCGACTGCCGGTCCGCGGGCAGTCGGGAGGCGCGATCGGTCACGCTCGCCGGCCACGCCGACAACGCCGCGATCGTCACCGCACCGTCGAGGGCGAGGGTCCGCGCGGATTCCGGGAACGTCTTGTCGTAGTCGATCAGCATCCCCAATCGCCCGACCGGGGTGTCGAACGCCCGGAACGCGTCGCCGGCGGCGTAGGCCAGGGACTCCCCGATCGGTTGATGGACCTTGCGATGGGTACCCAGGATCCCGTCCCCGGTCACACAGATCGCCGAGTTGTACCGGTAGGCGTCGGCCGCCTCGGCATACCCCACGCACACGGTCATCGGCCCGGCGGCGGCGATGACGGCCGCGATCTCGGGACCGTGTGGGTCGAGGGCGGGTGGCAGCTCCGTGGTGTCCGGGTCCACCAGGTCACCGATGTACCCGCCCAGCGCCGCGTCGGGGAAGACCAGCAGGTCGACCCCGTCGCGGCGCGCGGCCTCCATGATCCCGATGACCTTGGCCAAGGACCTGTCGAGGTCGCGCCCGAAATTGGCCGCGACGGCTCCCAGGGTGATCGGCGACATGACAGCGGATCCTATGCGCCCGAGGGCGCCACCGCCGCGGGTGCATCGCGTCCGGTCATGCGCGACCCAGCCCGGTGACGGCCGCCGCCACCGCCGTCGTCGTCGCACCGTCGGGCCAGCGCAGACGCACACCGGGCCGGTCGACGAGTACCCCCACCTCCGCGCAGCGGACACCGTTCGGCAGCCCCTCGGGGGACGCGGCCGCGGCTCGGTCGGCGGTCAACATGGCGAACCCGGGAAAACAGGTCAACCAGGACCCCATGTCCGCGACATCCGGACGCGGTATCGATGTCACGTCGAGTTCCACACCCGCGCCACTCGCCTCCGCGAGCATGCCCGCGGTCCCGGCCAATCCGGCCATGCTCACGTCCTTGGCCGCGCGGGGTGACAGGTCGGCCACCACCCGATTCATCGACCGGAGGTCCGCCGCAGACCGACCCGTAGTCGAGTCCCATTGCGTCCCATGGTGTCCGGGACGCCATCGACCGTCGAGATCGGCGATCAGCCGGAGCCGATCGCCGACGCTGGCACCACCGGCACGGATCGGCCGGGTGGTGGTACCCAGCGCGGTCACGCTGAGCGAGGCAGGCACACCGACCTGGGTGTGGCCGCCCAGGACGGGGACGTCCCACGCCGCGGCGGCGTGGGCGATACCCCGGACGATCCGGGTGAGCACCGAGCGGGTGGGTGCGCCGACGGCGTCGAGCAGTCCGGTCGGACGGGCCCCCATCGCGGCGAGGTCGTTGAGGTTGACCAGGACCGAACACCATCCGGCCCACTCCGGGTCGCGTTCCACCATCGACGGGATGATCGCGTCGCAGGCGGCGATGGTGTCGCCGCCCGGCACCGGCACACCGTCGTCACCGCGAAAGCCCGGCGGCCCGAGACCACCCGCCTGCTCGGCCAGCGGTGCCAGGACCTCGGCGAGATACGACTTGGTGCGGTCCGTCGCGGACTGGATGGTGTCGATGGGCGACCGCATCCGGCTGTGGCCCACGCCGGCCACCTCACAGTCGGAGAGTATCGTCCAGCCGAGCCGGGTGAACATCGCCCAGTGGCGCCGCTGCACGGTGGCCTCGAAACGCAGCACCCCGTGCTCCTGGGCGTGGGCACAGGCCGCACGCACCAGGGCCGCGCCGATTCCGCTCGCGTGGGCGCCGCGCGCCACGACCAGGCGGGACCCCGTCCACCAACCGATGTCCGGGACGCCATGGGGCGACAGTCGCACCCCGCCGAGCACCGCG
The DNA here is from genome assembly GCF_900156495.1 of Williamsia sterculiae. GTDB lineage: Bacteria > Actinomycetota > Actinomycetes > Mycobacteriales > Mycobacteriaceae > Williamsia_B > Williamsia_B sterculiae. The sequence continues at coordinate 328,450 of NZ_FTNT01000003.1, read as the reverse complement.
TCGTCGGCACCGGTCGCGACCAGGACGACGGCGCGCGGGTCGTCGTCGACCTCGTCGTGGTCGTCACCGGTGAACAACCCCTGCTCGTCGACGAACGTCTCGCGGCGTAGTCGCCGGTAGGCGGTCAGCTCGCTGCCGCCGTCGACCCGCCGAACCAGGAAACCCGGGGTGACGTCGGCGCGACGGCGTCCGGACAGGATCGACATCTCGGCGGTGTGTGCGGCCACGTCACCCTCCAACGTTCTGGAGCACGCTGCAGGCTCCGCACGCCGCGCATCCGGCACGCTGACCTGACCCAGCCATGTCCGCCGCCACCAGCATCTCGGCGACCCGTCTGCTGACCTTCTCCACCACCGTCGCGTCGGGAGCCCGCGCACCGTCGACATCCACCGCCAACGTCCCGGGTTGCGGACGCAGCGGCACCACGAACGGGTACACGCCGATCTCGATCAGATCGGCGGCACCGGCGACGAGTTCGTCGATGTCCTCACCGAGACCCACGATGAGGTACGTGGACACCTGATTACGACCGAATACCCGCACCGCCTCGGTCCATGCGGCGCGATAGTCGGAGATCGGTACCGTCGCCTTCCCCGGCATCCACGCGCGACGGACATCGTCGTCGAGCGACTCCACGTGTATGCCGATCGCGTCTGCGCCCGCATCTCTGAGCTCGGTGATGGTGGACAGGTCGGCGGGCGGCTCACACTGCACCTGGATGGGCAGGGCGGGGACGCGGGCGCGCACCGCACGCACGCAGCGGGCCAGGTGGCGTGCCCCCCGGTCGCGGCCGGCGGACGTACCCGTGGTCATCACCATCTGCGACACCCCGTCGAGCCGGACGGCCGCCTCTGCGACGTCGGCGAGATCCCCGGGACGTTTCACGGCCTCCGTCTGGTCGGCGCGCAGCGACTCCTCGATGGAACAGAACCGACACCGTTGGTCCGCGCGGTAGCGGACACAGGTCTGCACGACGGTCGTCGCCAGCACGTCGCGTCCGTGCAGCTTCGCGATGCGTTCGTACCTGATCCCGTCGTCGGTGTACAGGTCGTAGAACGCGGGGCGCGCCACCGCCATCACGTCCAGCCCGGTGTCGGCGCCGTCATACAGCACGCGACCACCGTCGAAAACGAAAGGGCTGTCCGGGTTCCGTGGAATCGCCGCGTTCAGCCCGTCGATGACCAGGTGCCCGTCGTCACTGGGACCGGCGCCTGCCGTCCGGCTGACGGGTGGGCTGCCGCGAATTCCGAGCAACGCCAGATCCACTCGGGTGGATGCGGTCACGTCGACTCCTAGACCATGTAGGTCGAGTTGATGATCGCACCCTTGCGTGCGTAGTGGATGACGGCATCCTGTACGTCGAGGGGGTGCGCCGGGATGACACCCGAGATGAGATCCTCCTCGCGGCCACCGTGCAGGGCCAGTCCGAAGCGGCAGCAGAACACCGTGCCCCCTTCGCCGATGAACGTCTCGAGGGCGTCGTTGATGTTCTGCTCACCTGGGAACCCGTTGTCCCCGGTGGTCGGGAAGCCGCGGGTGGACAGGCAGTTGATAGATCCGGGGCCGTAGAAGTACAGCGCGGAGTCGAAACCCTTGCGCAGGGCGCGGGTGGCCTGCAGGACCGCGACGAAGCTCACCGACGACTCGTGGGCGATGCCGTGGACCAGCGTGAAATAGGTCTCGCCGTCCTCGGCCTGGTAGTCGGGAAAGATCTTGGTGCCGCCGTAGATGTTGGAGCCCTTGGGCAACGACGGGTGCGGTATCTCCGCCAGTGAGGCCTCGATGTTCTCGGTGATGGTGGCGTCGAAGTCGGACATGGGATTTCCTCCTGTGGTGCGCGCGCCGGCGCGGTGATGGGTGTTACCCCCGACGTCGTGTCGGGTCCCGCGGATCGGTGGTCGGCGTTGACCACCGATCCGGAGTTCGAGGATCGACACCCCGCGGTGACCTCAGTACATCGGTGTCGAATTGCGTTGTGGTTGTTGATGGAATAAGCGCGTGTTACATCATCGGGATGGTGTCCGACAGCACCGCGGCGCGGCGCACCTTGCCCGCGGCGTTGCGCAACGGTGTCCGGCGCAGGGCGATCGGACCGGGGACGCAGTGACCGGGCAATCGGTCGCGGACGAAGTCGTGGAGTTTCCCCTCATCGACCTCGTGGTCAGCGATGTCGAGAACCACTGCGACCCGGTCGGTGTCGGCGTCGCGGTATCCGCACACCACCACGTCGCGCACCGCGTCGTGGTCGGACAGTCGTTGCTCGAGATCCGCGGGGTAGACCGGGTCTCCGCCGCAGTCGATGGCGTCGTCGGCGCGGTCACGCACGGTGAGATAGCCGTCGTCGTCGACGAATCCGACGTCGCCGAGGCTGTCCCACCCGTCGTCGTCCCGGTGGGGTGTGCGACCGAGGTAGGTGTAGCGGGCCGGGCCGGGCCGCCGCATCCAGATCTGCCCCGTCTCCCCCGGCTCGGCGGTCCGTCCGTCATCGCGCAGGATGCGCAGTTCGGTACCGCCGATCGGGCGTCCCACGCTCCCGGGGTGGTGGAGCCAGTCCGCGCCGTCGATCATCGTCAACCCGTTGGACTCGGTGCCGGCGTACACCTCGACCACGCGGTCGGGGCCCAACCAGGAGATCAGCGCCCGTTTGTCGTCCACCGGACAGCGAGCCCCGAGGTGCAGCACCGAACGCAGCGCGGCGGTGTCCACGCGGTCGCGGTGCGACGCCGGCAGTCGCATCAGTCGGTGGATCATGGCCGGTGACAACAGGGTCCAGCCGATCCGGTGGGCACCGAGCAGGTGGGCCACCGTGGCTTCGTCGTTGCGGCGGGTCAGCACCAGGCAGTGGTCGGTCATCAAGCCGCGGAAGGCGTAGGTGAACGAGGCCGAGTGCCACAGCGGCCCGGTGACGAGCTGGCGGACCGCGCGCGGCAGGAACGGCGCGACCGGGGTGTCGGGGTCGAACCGGGCCGGGGTGGTGGACCGGACGATCTTCGGGGTCCCGGTGCTCCCCGACGAGGCGGGCGCCTTCCACGACGACGCCCAGGCGTCGGCCGGCGGGGTGTCGGGGGTGCGGGGGTCTGGTCGGTGTCCGTCGGGTAGCCAGGGCACCGTCGGATCGGCGGGCGGCGTGCCGACCACCAACCGGGGGCGGGCCAGACGTTCGAGCGCGGCGCGCTCGCCTTGCGCCAGGTCGGGATCCATCGGTAGCGGGGTGGCACCGGCTTTCCAGATCGCGGCGCACGTGACGACGAACTGTGGTGAGGTGGGCAGCGCCACGACGACCAGGTCGTCGGTACCGACTCCGCGGTCCAGCACATCGCGGGCCAGACGGTTGGACGCGCGGTCCAGGGCGTCGGCGGTCAGGGTCTGCCCGGTGTCGGCGTCGGTCACCACCACCTGTGCGGGGTGTTGCCGGGCCCGCCGGGTGATCAGGCGCGAGATGGATTGCTGCACGGTCCGTCCCGGCCCGTCACTCGCCGGCCGCGATGCGCAGTTCGTCGCGCGGCAGGCGTGCGGTCACGGTATCGGCGATGTGCCGGGCGTCGCGCTCGATGCCGAGGAACCGTCCCGAACCCCAGGTGTGCATCCACGGCAGACCGACGAAGCTGAGTCCGTCGACCTCGGTGACACCACGGGTCTGCATCGGCCGTCCACCGCCGTCGAAGGCACTGGCCTCGACCCACCGGTAGTCGGGCCGGTAGCCGATGGCCCAGACGATGGTGGTGATCCCGGCGGCCGCGAGGTCGAGTGACTCGGGGTCGGTGCTGGGTTCCCAGACCGGCTGATACCGCGCCGCCGGGCCCGCGACAATCCCCTGGGACTCGATGTGGCGGTCGATGTCCGCGCAGATGGAGTTGTACACCGCGTCCGCCTGATCGAGGGCGCGGGTGAGCGTGGGCGCGAACTGCAGTGCCGTGTCCCGGCCGTCGACGAGGGTGCCGTAGAGGTGCATCCCGTCGCGGGCGAAGGCACGCAGGTCCACGTCGCGACCGCCGTCGCGACCGGTCACGTAGTGGTTGGTCTTCTCCCGCGCCGCCGTGCCGCCCGGGTACTCGCGCGCGGGGGTCTCGTAGAGACCCATCTCCGCGAGCCAGGTCATGCAGTCACGGCCCCGGTAGAACCGGGCCACCCGGGGTGCGCTGCCGATGGCGAGGTGGACGTCACGACCGGCGAGGTGCAGGTCCTCGGCGATCTGTGCGCCGGACTGACCCGACCCGACCACCAGCACGGCCCCGTCGGCGAGCTGGTCGGCGTTGCGGTACTGCTCGGAATGCAGTTGGGTCACTGCGGGATCGAGTCGGGGCGCGAACGGCGGGACCACCGGAATCGGGTAGCCGCCGGTCGCGATCACCACCTCGTCACAGGTCAGCTCGGTGTCACCGCTCTCGGTGGTCGCGGTGAGCGTGAACCCGCCGTCGGCGGCGTGCTGCAGACGGGTGACCCGGGTGTGGGTGTGCACGGGCGGACGGAAGGTGTCCAACCAGCCCCGCAGCCAGGTGACGACCTCGTCGCGGGTCATGAAGCCGTCCGGATCGTCATCGGCGTAGTGGTAGCCGGGCAGCCGGCAGTGCCAGTTGGGGGTGACCAGGGTGAAGTTGTCCCAGCGGGTGTCGGACCAGGCGTGCATGGGGGTCTGCGCCTCGAGCACCACGTGGTCGATGTCGCGGTCGGTGAGAAACCAGCTGACCGACAGACCCGCCTGGCCGCCGCCGATGACGACGACGGGGACGTGGCTGGGCAGGGGTCGATGGGCAGTGGCGGTGGTTGTGGCAGAAGGATTCATGGCTGTCTCGGATCGAGGGGTGGGTTCGTGCCGGGTAGAAGGCGTCGAGCAGGTGCAGAAGGATGACGTGCAGTACGAACAAGTGCAGGCTGGGGAGTGACATACCCGGGGATCAGAGCGGGCGCATGGCGACCACGTGGACGAGTGCGTCGTCGTCGAAACGATCGGCGCGACTGCGGATGTGGTCTGCGGTGGCGGCTGCGGAGGTGCAGGCGAAACCGTACCGGGCCCGGACGCGTTCACCGGCCTCGGTGAGGGCGTCGCCGGTCCGTTCCACGAAATCCGCGACGGAGTAGGTGATCCCGGTCCGGATGTGGTCGTGGATGACCAGGCTCGGCGAGTAGCAGTCGCTGATCTCGCCGTCGGGCCAGCGGACGGCGAAGGTCATCTCAGGCATGGGCGAGTCCCTGCCAGGCGCCACCGTGGTCGAGGTCGGTGAGGGCGGTGTAGACGTCCGGCCGGCGGTCGCGGAGATGGAACATGCCGCCCCGCATGGCCTGGAAGGTGACCGCGATGTCCACCTCGGCCACGGCCATCCCGCTTCCGAGTTCGGTGGTGGCCAAGATGTTTCCGCCCGGGTCGACGACCTTGGCGTTGCCGACGTAGCGTAGCGATCCGAAGGTGCCGGACTGGTTGGAGGACACCCAGAACACCTGGTTGTCCAGCGCACGGGCCATGTCGAAGAGGTTGAACCGGTACGTCCAGCGGTCGTCCTGGAGGTTCTCGGCGGTGGCGGTCCGCGCTGCCGGCCAGGCCGAGAGGCTGGCGATGATCTCGGCACCGTCCAGGGCCATCGATCGGGCCGCCTCGGGAAAGGCCTTGTCGTAACAGATCTGCAGTCCCACCCGCCCGACGGGTGTGTCGAAGACGCCGTATTCGGCTCCGGCGGAGTAGGACATGTTCTCGCCGAGGGGTTGGTGCACCTTGCGGTAGGAGCCGTAGATCTGCGTGCCGTCGAGAACCGCCGCCGCGTTGTACCGCGTCTCACCGTCCTTGTCGATCTCACAGAATCCGATCGCCACCACGAGATCACCGACGATCTCCTGTACCCGTCGGATCTCGGCTCCGTCCAGCGAGATCGCCGGCGGCAGAGAGCGATCGGAGTTGCGGACGGTGTCGCCGTGGTTGCCCAGCGAGGAGAGGTAACCGCCGATGGCGGCCTCCGGGAAGACCAGGAAGTCCACATTCCGGTCTCTGGCCTCGTCGACGAGGGAGGCGATCAATGCGTAGTTCTGTTCGAGGTCGCGGGTGAAGTTCGCGGCGACGGCGGCAAGTGTGGTCATAGTGGTTCCTCGGCGGATCAGGTCGCGATCGGCGGGTGAGAGTGGTCAGCGGATACGCTGGCACGCAACTGCGGCGGTGCGTGCGACGTCGTCTTCTCGACGTCGGAACCCATTCCACTCCCGCAGTGTTGCGCAGTGGTTACCGAAGGAATAAAGCGCGATCGCGCGGGCCGCACCGACGAAACATCATCGCAACGGGATTCGGGTCAACTCCCGTCGAACGTCTCCACGATCCGCTCGGCGGCCAGCGCAGGGGTCAGCGCACCGCTGCGCACCTGGTCCTCCACGGCGTCACGGATGTCCCGCACGTCCGGACTCTCGGTGAGCCGGGCCAGGATCCGGTCGCGGACCATCGCCCACATCCACTCCACCTGCTGCCGGTTGCGCCGCTGCGTGAGCAGCCCCGCCTCGGCGAGGGTCTTCTCGTGCTCGAGCACGGTGTCCCAGAACTCGCGCACCCCGACGTTCTCCATCGCACTCATGGTCAGCACCGGTGGCCGCCACAGCGTGTCGTGCGGGTACAGCATCTTCAGCGCGTTGGTCAGTTCTCTTGCCGCCGAACGCGCCTCGTTGCGATGCTTTCCGTCGGCCTTGTTCACCACCACGATGTCGGCCAGTTCGAGGACGCCCTTCTTGATGCCCTGCAGGGAGTCGCCCGTTCGGGCCAGCGTCAGGAAGCAGAACGTGTCCACCATGTTGGCCACGGTCACCTCGGACTGCCCCACCCCGACGGTCTCCACCAGCACGACGTCGAATCCCGCCGCCTCCAGCAGCACGATGGTCTCCCGCGTCGCCTTGGCCACCCCGCCGAGCGTGCCCGACGTCGGGGACGGCCGGATGTAGGCGTCCGGGTGCATCGACAACTGCCCCATCCGGGTCTTGTCACCGAGGATGGATCCGCCGGTCCGTGTGGACGACGGGTCCACGGCCAGCACCGCGACCTTGTGGCCGCGCTCGATGAGGTGGAGCCCCAGGGTCTCGATGGTCGTCGACTTGCCCACGCCGGGCACGCCGGTGATGCCCACACGGTGCGAGTTGCCGGGGGTATCGGCCAACGCCAGGAGCAGTTGCTGCGCGCGGTCCCGGTGGTCGGCGCGACTCGACTCCACCAGGGTGATGGCGCGCGCCAGATCCGAGCGGCGGTCCTCTCGGATGGCCTCGGCGAGGGCGTCGAGGTCCAGGGGCGGTCGCGACATCAGGTCGTCGACACCCCTTCGTGTCCTGGAGCCCCGTCATGTCCTGGAGCCCAATCGTGTCCTAAGGCACTGCCCAGCTTGTCGATCAACTCCAGCGCGGAGTCGGCGATCACGGTGCCGGGCGGGAAGATCGCCGCGGCACCGGCCTGGTACAGCTCGTCGAAGTCGCCGGGCGGGATCACACCACCGACCACGATCATGATGTCGGGCCTGCCGACCTCCGCCAGGGCATTCCGCAGTGCGGGCACGAGGGTCAGATGACCGGCCGCCAGCGAGGACACCCCCACCACGTGCACGTCGTTGTCGGCGGCCTGCCGCGCGACCTCGTCGGGGGTCTGGAACAGCGGGCCGACGTCCACGTCGAACCCGAGATCGGCGAAAGCGGTGGCGATCACCTTCTGGCCGCGGTCGTGACCGTCCTGTCCCATCTTGGCGATGAGGACCCGGGGGCGACGGCCCTCGGCATCGGCGAACCGCTCGACCGCGGCGATCGCGTCGTCGATGTTGCTCACCGAACCTGCCTCATGGCGGTACACCCCACTGATGGTCTTGATCTCGGCCTGATGCCGACCGTAGACCTTCTCCAGAGCGGTCGAGATCTCCCCCACGGTGGCCTGATGCCGCGCCGCCTCGATGGCCAGCGCCAGCAGATTGTTCTCACGCCCGCCCGAGGTGTCCCCGGCCGCGCGGCTCAGGTCGTCGAGGGCACGGCTGACCGCGGCCTCGTCCCGTTCGGCACGGAGTCGGTCCAGCTTGTCCAACTGCTCGGCGCGCACCTTGGAGTTCTCCACCTTGAGGACGTCGATCTCCTGGTCCTCGGTGACCTGGTAGCGGTTGATGCCGATGACGGTCTGCTGTCCGGAGTCGATGCGGGCCTGGGTGCGGGCGGCAGCCTCCTCGATCCGCAGTTTGGGCAGCCCCTCGTTGATGGCCTGGGCCATCCCGCCTGCCTCCTCGACCTCGGCGATGTGCGCACGCGCCCGGTCGGCGAGCTGCGCGGTGAGCCATTCCACGTAGTTCGAACCGCCCCACGGGTCGATGGGCCGGGTGGTGCCCGACTCCTGTTGCAACAGGAGCTGGGTGTTGCGGGCGATACGTGCGGAGAAATCGGTGGGCAGGGCCAACGCCTCGTCGAGGGCGTTGGTGTGCAACGACTGGGTGTGTCCCTGGGTCGCGGCCATCGCCTCGATACAGGTGCGGGCGACGTTGTTGAACGGGTCCTGGGCGGTCAACGACCACCCCGAGGTCTGCGAATGTGTGCGCAGCGACAACGATTTCGGATTCTCGGGTTCGAACTGGGCGACCAACTCACTCCAGAGCAGGCGCGCGGCACGCAATTTGGCCACCTCCATGAAGAAGTTCATCCCGATGCCCCAGAAGAACGACAATCGCGGCGCGAACTTGTCGACGTCCAGGCCGGCGGCCAATCCGGCCCGGATGTACTCCACCCCGTCGGCCAGGGTGTACGCGAGCTCCAGATCGGCTGTGGCACCGGCTTCCTGGATGTGGTAGCCGGAGATGGAGATCGAGTTGAACCGCGGCATCTCGGTACTGGTGAACTTGAAGATGTCGGAGATGATCCGCATGGACGGTTCGGGTGGATAGATGTAGGTGTTGCGGACCATGAACTCTTTGAGGATGTCGTTCTGGATGGTGCCCGCGAGTTTCTCGGCGGGAACCCCCTGCTCCTCCGCGGCGACCACATAGAGCGCCAGGATCGGCAGCACCGCACCGTTCATGGTCATCGAGACCGACACGGACCCCAGGTCGATGCCGTCGAACAACTGACGCATGTCGAGGATGGAATCGATGGCCACCCCGGCCATCCCGACGTCACCCGCCACCCGCGGGTGATCGGAGTCGTAACCGCGGTGGGTGGCCAGGTCGAAGGCGACGGACAGGCCTTTCTGGCCTGCCGCGAGGTTGCGGCGGTAGAACGCGTTGGACTCCGCCGCGGTGGAGAATCCGGCGTACTGGCGGATGGTCCACGGCTGGTTGACGTACATCGTGGGATACGGACCGCGCAGGAACGGCACAGCACCCGGCACCGAGTCCAACGGGTACGGGTGCTCACCCGAGGTGGCGACCGCGTCACGGTCGGCCCGGGTGAACACCGGTGGCACGTCGATCTGTTCGGGTGTGGTCCAGAGCGTCTGGGCCTCCGGCCGGGGGGTGCGGTCCTCGACAGGCACGTCGGCGGATTCCGGCGACGGCACCGGGGCCTCGGCTTCCAGCGGGACGTCGGAGAAACTACCGATGGCGGGGCTGGTCCTGGTCATCGTGAGGCCCTTCCGGCTGCGGCGGTGGTGTCCCTGTCGGTCTGTTCGGGGTCGATCTGCTCGTGCAGGTCGGTCAACAGCGTCACGGCATCGTCGCCCAGACCGACGAAACCGTCGGGTGCGGGTGCATCCGCGGGCCAGGCCGAGGACGGTCCGGCGATGAGGACGGTGGGGACACCCGCGTCGCGCGCGGCAGCGATGGCCGCGGAACCGTCGGAGCGATACCGACCGTTGGCGGCACAGATCACGGCCACCCGGGGCGACCCGGCGGCGCGGACCGCGTCCGCGACCATCGGCGGGTCCAGCGGACCGGGGTTGCTCACCGCGATGCCACCCGCGGCGAGGAGGTTGGCGACGAAGGTCGTTCGCGCGTTGTGCTCGGCGATCGGCCCGACCGGGATCAACAACACCGTCGGGCGGGAGCCGGTGTCGGCGAGAGTGGCGTCGGATCGGTCGCGCAACGTCTCGAAAGCGTGGGCCACCCGTACGAGGTTCGGCGTGGCGGTGGGTATCCCGTCGGTCGTGGTTGCTTCCGGCGCGGTCTGTCCCGGTGCCGAACTGTCCGTCGTGATCGGCTTCTCGTCGAGGTTCGGGAACTCGCTGACACCGGTGATCGGAACCGTGCGATGGGCGACGGCGTCGTCGCGTTCGGCCAGTGACGCGGTGACCTGTTCGGCGACGAGTCCGCTACCCAGCGCGGCACGGTAACCACCCGCGGCCTCGACGGTCTGGAACAACGACCATGCCGCAGTGGCGAAGTCGTCGGTCAGCGCCTCGACGAACCAGGACCCACCCGCGGGGTCGAGGACCTTGCCCAGGTTGGACTCCTCCAGCAACAGCAGTTGGGTGTTGCGGGCCATCCGGCGGGAGAAACCGGGGCTGGTGGTCCGGGCGGACACGGGAAGTGCCGCATCGAATCCGAGCACAGTCACCTGATCGGCACCACCCACCCCGGCACCGAACGCGGCGATGGTGGAGCGCAGCATGTTCACCCACGGATCGCGCTGGGTGTACATACCCAACGAGGTGACCGCGTGGCTGATGGCCGCACCCGCCTCGGGAGCACCCGCGACCTGGGCGACCCGCGCCCACATCCGCCGCAGCGCACGGAACTTCGCGATGGCGAGAAACTGGTCGGCCGTGGTGGTGATGCCGAAGGAGATCTGCGCCAAGGCATCGGCGGCGGTGAGACCGGAGTCGGTGAGGGCTCGAAGCAGGTCGACGCCCGCGGCCACGGCGAACGCCACCTCCTGGACGTCGGAGGCTCCGCCGGCGACGAAGTCGGTGCCATCCACCCGGAGCGCGCGGGCCCGGGTACCGGCCCGACCGGCCACCGCGACGGCGTCGTCGACGGAGACGGCCGGTCGGCCGGAGAACGCTGAACTCAGTGGCGCCAACCCCAGTGACACCGTGGTCGCGGGGGTCTGCCGATGGTCGGCGGGCAACAGGTCGAGCAGGGCATCCGCGGCCTCGACGCCGGACGCCCCCGCGTCGAGGGTCAGCGGGACGAGATCGAACAACACACCGTTCAGCACGGTGGACAGATCGGCCACGTCGACGCCGGACTCCCCGACCGCCAACCAGATGCCGCTGGCCCCGTTCTCCAGTGCGGCGAGCAGTGCGGTGTTCACCGACTCCGCGTCACGCGCGCCGTCGGGATCTCCGAAACGCTCGGTGACCCGCCAGCCCATCACCACGTCACGGGCGCCGTCGCTGCCGCGGACGTAGGGGAACACTCCCGGCACCGGCGGCTCCGGCAGCTCGTCGCGTCGGGTGTACAACGGCCGGACGATGAGCCCACCGGCCTGCGTGTACGAGAGCAGTGCCTCGGCCGTGTCCGGTAGCTCACCGACCTCGATCCGGCGTCCTTTGGCGAGCACCGCCGCGGCGGCCTCGGACCAGCGCTCGTACGCATCCTGCGGCGTGGGATCGTCGGGCATCGGGTCCACCTTCCTCATGCGGTTGCACACCGCGGCGCGTGGCTGTGCGGGCTGTCGAGACGGCCGTCACACCGGTGTCGACAGTAGCCGAACGATCGTTCGTTCCCCGACACCCCCGTCCGAGGTGCGACCCGCGCCACAGTGCGCATCCGGCGAAGGTACGACGCGGTGTGCTTCGATGCCAGGGATGGACACGCCGGACCGCCCGTGGACGTCGGCGGCGGCCGCGCGCAAGCGGCTGGGCAGGCACTACACCCCGAGTCGGCTGGCCGATTTCCTGGCCGGCGAGATCGTGAACGAACTCCCCGATCGCGCCCGGCTCCGGATCCTGGATCCGGCCTGCGGAGACGGTGAGCTGCTGGCGGCGCTCGTCCTCGCGCTGTCGGTCCGGTCACCGGTGCCACGGATGGAGGTCGTGGGTTACGACGTGGACCCCACAGCGGTGGCCGCGGCGAGCGCGCGGTTGGCCGACTGCGGTCATCCGGTGACCCTGCACGCGGGTGACTTCCTGGCCGCCGATCCGGTGACGGGTGCGGACAAAGCGCGTTTCGACGCCGTCATCACCAACCCGCCGTATGTGCGGACGCAGCATCTCGACACCGCCCCACGTCGGCGGTTGATGCGGCAGCTCGGGTTGTCGGGGCGGGTCGACCTCACCCATCTGTTCGTGGCCCTGACGCCGCGGTTGTTGACTCCTGGGGGTGTCCTCGGGCTGTTGTGCTCCAACCGGTTCCTCAGCACCACCGCCGGTGTCAACGTGCGCCGGGTGCTCCGCGACGACCTCCGGGTGTGCACGGTGATCGATCTGGGCGACACCCGACCGTTCGACGCCGCGGTGCTGCCCGCCGTGGTGGTGGCCCGCGCACCCGACGAGCACGACGGCGACGCGACACCGGCTCGTTTCGTGTCGGCCTACCGGGTGGACGACACGCGGGTCGAGGCCCCGGCAGGCGAACCCGACCTGCTCACCGCCCTGTCCGGCGGTGACACCCTGGCGCTGGCCGATGACGGTCGACGGGTGCGGATCCGGGTCGGCGTGCTGGCCCCGGTGACCGACGACGCACCGTGGCGACTGGATCACCCGAGTACCGAGGTCTGGCTGGCGGCGGTGCGCCGCGGGACGTGGCGGACGTTCGGCGAGTTGGGCAGGGTGCGGGTGGGGATCAAGACCACCGCCGACCGGGTCTTCATCGCGGAAGAGTGGGCCTCGGACGGTCCCGACGCGGCGTTGTTGTCACCGCTGATCACCCATCGCGACCTGACCGCGTGGTCGGTGATGGAACCCGCGACCCGGGTGCTCTATCCGTACGACCGCACCGCGACCCGCCGCACGGTGGTCGATCTGGACCGGTACCCGGCCACTCGTCGGTATCTGGAGCGGCACGAGCAGCGATTGCGATCGCGGACGTACGTGACCGCGGGAGGTCGTGAGTGGTTCGAGATCTGGGTGCCGCAGCGGCCGCATCTGTGGGCCGCGCCGAAGATCGTCTTTCCCGACATCAGCGACACCCCCCGTTTCGCGTGGGACCGGTCCGGTGCGGTGGTCAACGGCGACTGTTATTGGATCTCGACCGCGGACCTCGACGACGACGTCGCGCTGCTGATGCTGGCGGTCGCGAACTCGTCGGTCGGCTTGCGGTTCTACGACGAGGTCTGCGGCAACCGGTTGTACTCGGGTCGTCGGCGGTGGATCACCCAGTACGTGCGCCTGTTGCCGGTGCCCGATCCGACGACCCCGCGATCCCGTGCGGTGATCCGGTTGGCCAGGATGCGGTGCGAGACCGGCGGTGGACCGGGACCGGATGCGGAGCTCGATGCCGCGGTGGCGGCGGCCTTCGAGGTCACGGCCTGATGGCACGGTGTGCCCGCTCTTCCGGTGTGTCCGTTCTGCCACTGTTTCTGTTCTGCCGGCGCCGGTTCGTATGCTCGAGGATGTGACCACGCCACCCGACCGCACGCTGCTCAGGGCCGCGATCGGGGGTCTGGTGGTGCTGGTCGTCATCGGTGCCACCTACTTCCTGCCGATCCCGTCGGTCGGCGCCCTGCGCACCTGGGCCGATTCGGTGGGTCCGGGTTTCGTGATCCTGTTCTTCGTCGCCTACACGCTGGTGACCGTCGCGCCGGTGCCGCGGACCGCCTTCACCGTGTCATCCGGGGTGTTGTTCGGACCGATGGTGGGGTTCACCGGGGCGATGATCGCGTCGACCGTCGCGGCGTTGCTGGCCTTCGCGATCTCCCGGCGACTGGGGCGGCGACGGGTACAGGGCTTCCTGCAGCGCCCGATCATCGCGACCATCGAGGACCGGCTGCGGCGCCGGGGGTGGTTGGCCGTGGGTTCTCTGCGGCTCATCGCGGCGTGCCCCTTCTCGGTGGTCAACTACTGCGCCGGCCTCTCCGCGGTGCGGTGGCGGCCCTACCTGCTGGGAACCGTGGTCGGGATGGCGCCGGGCACCGCGTCGGTGGTCTTCCTCGGTGACGCTCTCACCGGCCGTCCGGAGCCGATCATGATGGTGTTCACCGTGGTGTTCTTCGTCCTCGGGCTGACCGGTCTGGCCGTCGACCTGCACCTGGACCGTCACCGGGGTGCGAGCGGGGACCCGAATCGGGTGGCCGCAGTCACCGGTTCCCATCAACCCTTAGAACTTGATTCTGCGGAATAAAGCCCTCATACTTGATTGGTCGGAATCAAGTCATGAAGCAGGCCGAGTCGAGGTGCGCGATGTACGTCATCACCGCCGATCAACGCGGCAGTCGCCGCGACGTGGACCGGGTGGACGCCACCCGCGAGATGCTGGCCTCGATCGACACGGTGCGCGCATTCGATCGGACGGCGGGCGACGAGATCCAGGCGGTTTTCGACGATCCGGTCGCGGTGGTCGAGGCCCTGACCACCCTGTTCGACGACGGGCACTGGAGCGTCGGCATCGGGGCGGGTCCGGTGGATGAGCCGCTACCCCTGGTCACCCGGGCCGGCCGTGGGCCGGCGTTCGAGTACGCACGCACCGCGGTGGAGGACGCCAAACGCCACCGCGTCCCGGTGTCGGTCCACGGCGAACATCCCGATGCCTGTCGCCGAGCGCAGACCGCGGCACGACTGCTCGGTGATCTGCTGATCTCGCGGAGCGCGGCCGGGAGGGAAGCCGTCGCCGCACTGTCCACCGCCGGACAACAGTCGGATGCTGCTGCCACACTCGGCATCACCCCGCAGGCGATGTCGCAACGATTGCGCAGCGCCCGGTGGGATCTCGACCAGGACAGCCGCCTGCTGGTCACCGACCTCTTGGCCGCCGCAGAACCAATCGACCCAGAAAATCAACACAGACAGCCACGACATGAGGGATGAGGAGGGTGCCCGGTGACCGGAACCGCGATCGCGCTGCTGGCGGCACTGGCGGTGTTCCCGGTGGCGCTGCACCCGCTGACCCGGTTGCACCGCGTCATCCCGCTGACGGTCGCGGCGGGTTCCACCCTCGCGATGCTCGGTGTGGCGGCCGTACTCGGCGCGACCGCCGGACCCGCGACGGGTGTGGGCCTACACGTGGCGCAGTGCGCGGCGGTCGTCGCCGCGGTGACCGGCGGCGGCACCGTGGTGCGATCCCTACTGCTGCTCGGCGGGGTGGACCCGTGGACATCCGACGCGAACCCGGACGGTGTCAGCTACGACGGAGCGGGTGACGACGACGTGGAGACACCGCTGCGGGGTGGCCGCATCATCGGTTTCCTGGAGCGGGCAGGCGTGGCCGTGACCCTCGTGGTCGGCTGGCCGGAGGGTCTGGCCATCATCCTCGCGGTGAAGGGCCTGGCCCGTTATCCCGAACTACGGGAGGCGCACGCCGGTGAACAGTTCATCATCGGGACGTTCGGATCGGTGTTGTACGCGGTGGCCACGGCAGGGGCCGCGTACCTCATCGCGCACTGACCCGGAGTCGCGGTCAGCGCGTCTCGGACTCCGGCCCGGCGTCACCCAGCTCGGTATCCGCAGCGGGCTCGTCCGAGGTCGCGGGGGCCGGCTCGGCAGCGGCGACGAGCTGATCGGCCTCGACCTGCTTGCTCACCCGACTCGGGCTCAGCTGATCCTGCGTCGCGACCGGGGTGCGGGCCACCGCCTCGGCCTCGGCCACCGCCTTGGCCACCTTGGGGTCGGTGGCCATGTCGAACCAGTCGCTGATGTCGGACTCGTCGACGTCGGCCGAGCTGGTGTCGTCGGCGGGCGGTTCGTACCGGAACACCCCGTCGTCACCCTGCACACCGAACGACTTCGCGAAACCCTGGAGTGCAGAGCCGAAATCGCTGGGCACCACCCAGACCGTGGAGCCCTCGCCCTTGGCCATCTCGGGCAACTGCTGCAGATATTGGTAGGCCAACAGCTCGGGGGTCGGTTTGGCCGACTTGATCGCCGCGAACGTCTTCTCGATCGACTTGGCCTCACCCTGCGCCCGCAGATACTGGGCCGCCCGGTCACCCTGGGCCTGCAGGATGCGCGACTGCCGGTCCGCCTCGGCGCCCAGGATCGCGGCCTGTTTGGCGCCCTCCGCGGCGAGGATCTGACTCTGCTTGTTGCCCTCTGCGGTCTTGATCGACGACTCCCGCTGCCCCTCGGCGGTGAGGATGGTCGCCCGCTTCTCGCGGTCGGCCTTCATCTGCTTCTCCATCGACTCCTGGATCGACGGCGGCGGCAGGATGCTCTTCAGCTCCACCCGCGCCACCCGCAGGCCCCAGCGGCCGGTGGCCTGGTCGAGAACTCCGCGGAGCTGGCCGTTGATCGAGTCCCGGGACGTCAGCGTCTCCTCCAACGTCATCCCGCCAACCACGTTGCGCAGCGTGGTGATGGTCAGCTGCTCCACACCGACGATGTAGTCGTTGATCTCGTACACCGCCGATTGCGGGACGGTGACCTGGAAGTAGATCACCGTGTCGATGGACACGGTCAGGTTGTCCTGGGTGATCACCGGCTGGGGCGGGAACGAGACGACCTGCTCGCGCAGATCCACCCGCGCGCGGATCCGGTCGATGAACGGGATCAGCAGGGTGAGCTGCCCGGACACCGTCTTGGTGTACCGACCAAGCCGTTCGATCACCGCGGCCTCGGCCTGCGGTATCAGTGCCACCGACCGGGCGACGATGATCACCGCCAACACCACGACCACCGCGAGCACTATCAGTCCGGTCACCATCGACGCATCCATCGTCTCCCACCGTTCATCGGTTCGGCGTACATCTCTTCCCATCGCCACGACATACCGACCCGCCCTGGTGGGGCCGAGTTGTCGTGGCGGTCATCACGCGCTCCACACCACCGCTGTCGCGCCGTCGATCTCCATCACGGTGACCCGCCGCCCGGCCTCGAAGGTGTCCGTGGTGTTCAGCGACCGCGCCGACCACTCGTCGCCCGAGATGCTCACGCGACCACCGCTGTGGTCGACCGTCTCCAACACCACGGCCTCGCGACCGGGTAGTGCCTCACTGTTCATCAGCGTCCGTGGCCGGGTGAACATGTGCGCACGAGCGATGGGCCGCACCGCGGCCAGCAGCAGGACGGAACTACCCGCGAAGACCAGGCCGTCGACCCAGATCGGCGTGTCCAGTGCGAAGTCGACACCTGCGGCGACGGCCGCACCGCCGGCCAGCATCAGCAGTACGAGCTCCCCGCTGAGCGCCTCGGCACCGACCAGGACCAGTGCCGCGATCACCCAGATCAGCGCGGACATGCTTCCAGTGTGCCAGAGGTCACCGGGACGTGACCGAACGCGAGATCCCGTCAGCCGGTGACGGTGACGAAGTCGATCAACTCCTCGACCGCGCGGATCAGCGCCACATCGACGTCGCGGTAATCGGTGACCGAGCCGAAGACCCGCCGCCAGGCGTCCTGCGGGGTGCCCCAACCGAGGCGGGTGCAGACACCGGTCTTCCAGTCCTCGCCACGGGGCACCCGCGGCCACGCCTCGATACCGACCGCGGCGGGCTTGACCGCCTCCCACACGTCGATGAACGGATGCCCGCAGACGAGGACGTCCGGACCGTGTCCGGCGGCGAGTCGGGACTCCTTGGACCCCTCCACCAGATGGTCGGCCAGCACACCGGCTCGGCTGTCGGGACCGGGACGGAACTCGTCGAGGACGGCACCGAGGTTGTCGAGTCCGTCGATGGGGACCACCACCACACCCTCGGCGCGCAGGTCGGCACCCCAGATCCGTTCCACCAGTGCGGCATCGTGCACACCCTCGACGAAGATGCGGCCGGCCCGAGCGACGCGGGCGCGGGTCGACTCCGGTGCCACCGACCCCGACGCGGTGCGAGTGGGCCGCTTCGCGGGCGTGACGACGGGTTTGCGCAGGGTCACCGCCTGGCCGTCGATGAGGAACGCCGCCGGGCGCATCGCGAAGATGCGGGTGGCACCGCGGCGGTCCTCGAGGCGTACGTGGTCGCCGTCGTATCCGCGTTCGAAGCCGACGACTGCCCCGCAGAAGCCGGTGGCCGCGTCCTCGACCACCAGGTCGCGGTCGGCGTCGACGGTGGGCACCTCGCGCCGCGGTCGCCGTGGGGCGGACAGGACGTCGCGACCGTAGCGGTCATCTCGTGTCCGACCGTGCCGGTCATCTCTTGTCACAGCGGACAACGGTAGGGCCCGGCCGGGCGGCGGCGCCGGTGCCACGCCGTGGTCCTCGCTCGAGTGCGGGCGTCGCTACAGTGGGGCGGTCATGACCGAATTGGACTTCGATGCTCGCGCCGACGCTCGCGGCGCCATCACCGCACTGGGCACCTGGGCTGCCGCGTGGCGGTCCGATCGTTGTGCGCCCGACGACGTGCTGGACGCGATGGCGATCGCCACCACCGTCGGCGACACGAGTCCACTCACCCACCGGGTGACCGGTGCCGGACCACGGCTCGGTGGCGGGTCCGACGACGCGGGCAGCGAGGCGCTGTTGACGCTGATCCGATCGGCCGAGGAGATCGGGATCCTGCTGGTCGCGCCCGGTGACCTCCACGGGTTACCCGCCGGTCCGGCCCGTGCCGCCGCCCTCGACACCGGTGAGGTGTTGCTGCTGACGTTCGCTTCCGAAACATCGATCGCGCTGAGTGCGCGCCGCGTGGATCGGTACACGGTGACATGGGGCGTGCACGACGCGGGCACCGCGACCGTACCGGTCGGTCGATCTCTCGCCGAGATGGAATACGCGTTGCGCGAGGGTGTCCGCGATGCGGCTCAGTTGCTCGGACAGCTCGGTGGACCCGGGGCGCGGACCCCCGCGGATCTGCGGCAGCGGATCGCCGCGGCGGCGACCAGTGCCCACATACACCTGCCGCCGGAGACCGATCCGCGCGTCGACCGCGTGCTCGCGCAGAGCGCGCAGGTGGAGGCCATCGTGGTGGTTGCCGAACAGACGTCGCGCGAGTTCGGCCTCACCGCCGCGGCACGTGACGACGGCGACCGTGCATTCGCCGCACTGTGGACGCTGACGAGGGCCGCGCGGATGACGGCGTTGAACACCGTGATCGCGGATCTGGCCGAACGCTGACCCCTGGGCGCCCGCGTCCGGCCGTCCGCGACCCTACTCGGCGAGCTTGGCGGTGGCCTGTGCCCAGAGAAAGAACTTGTTGGTGCCCAGGTCCTTGACCGTCTTGATGTTGAAGGCCTGCTTGAGCAGATCGGCATCGCCGTCGCTGACACCCTTGAGCGCCGCCACCGGCGCGTCGGCCAGCTCGTCGATGGACTTGTCGGCGTAGGCCTTGTCGAACTTGTCTGCGATCGCCACTGGAGTTCCTCCCCATCGTTGGTCCCGCACCCGGACGTCCCGAGCGCGCCCAGTCATTTTTGCCGACCGGACGCCGGGTACGGGTGAGAAGCGGGTCGAATTCTCCGTGAACACGGACACCACATCATGCCGGACGGTGTGACCTGCGCGAACACCGCCGCGCGGTGATCCGGGTGGCACG
Organism: Williamsia sterculiae; assembly: GCF_900156495.1. Classification (GTDB taxonomy): domain Bacteria; phylum Actinomycetota; class Actinomycetes; order Mycobacteriales; family Mycobacteriaceae; genus Williamsia_B; species Williamsia_B sterculiae. Next base: position 309,034 of record NZ_FTNT01000003.1, on the reverse strand, counting down.
TCCCCGGTGTGTCGCGGCGAAACTTAGCCGCGTCGCACCGGTCGCTTCGCCGGCTCACAGCACCGCGGCCGGCAGGGGCCGCCGTTGTCGCCGCAGCCCAACGACAGATCGGGTTCGCCATCCACGTGGTCGGCGACGAGCTCGACGATCATCTGCACGAACCGGGGGTCGGTGTCCACGGTGCCGGTGCGACGCAGGGTCATGCCCAGCTCGTCGGCGGTCTCGTGCGCTTCGTTGTCGAGATCCCAGACCACCTCGAGGTGGTCGGAGACAAAACCGATGGGGCTCATCACCGCGGCGGTGACCCCGTCGGCGGCGAGGGACTCGAGGTGGTCGCAGATGTCGGGTTCGAGCCACGGGATCTGCGGCGGACCGGATCGCGACTGCCAGACCTGGTCGTAGTCCTCCACCCCGGCGGCCGCGGCCGCGAGCGCCGATGCCGCCGCGATCTGACGGCTGTAGAGGTGACCTCCGTCGTCGGGCGGTCCGGCGGTGCGGTCGGCCGACACCGGCACCGAATGGGCCGTGAAGACCAGTCGACCCGGTTCCCCCGTGGCAGCGGTCATCTCGGCCCGCGCCGCCGCCACGGCGTCTGCCGCTGCCGCAACGAACAGTGGGTTGTCCCAATACTGCGGCAGTTTGCGCAGCACCATCGGTTCGGGCGCGTCGAGTGCGCTCAACGCCCTGGCGATGTCCTCGTGGTACTGCCTACACCCCGAGTAGCCGCCCCACGCGGAGGTCGGGAACACCAGTACCCGGCGGTGTCCGTCGCGGTACATCTGCGCGACGACGTCCTCGACCATCGGGTGCCAGTTGCGGTTGCCGAAATACGCGGGCAGCGGGAGACCGGCCGCCTCGAGGGCGGGCTCGAGGCGGGCGATCAGATCGCGGTTGAGGTCGTTGATCGGTGATCTGCCACCGAAGTGCAGGTAGTGCTGAGCCACCTCGTCAAGGCGCTCCGGCGGCACACCGCGACCGCGGGTCACGTTCTCCAGAAACGGCCGCACGTCCTCGGGCTTCTCCGGCCCGCCGAAGGACAGGACGAGAACCGCGTCGAAAGGTGCTGTCACGCTTCGACGATACCGATCACGCTGAGGCGCTCTGCCCGAAACCGCCCTCGGGGAACCAGGTGTTGTGACTCGCACCGCCGTCGACGTAGACGATGGATCCGGTGGTCGCGGGGAGCCAATCCGACAACAGCGCGCAGATCGACTTGGCCACCGGGGTCGGATCGTCGACGTTCCAACCGATGGGCGATGCCCCGTCCCAGTACTCGTTGAGTTGGTTGAGCTTCGCGGCGTCGTCGGTGGCGGTGCCCGCGATGGCCTTGGCGGCCAACGTCTTGATCGGCCCGGCCGCGACCAGGTTGGAGCGAATCCTCTTGGCCTCCCCCACCTCGCGCGCCACGTACCGGTTCACCGACTCGAGCGCGGCCTTGGCCACCCCCATCCAGTTGTAGAACGGCAGCGCGGTACGCGGATCGAAGTCCATGCCGACGATCGAGCCGCCCTCGTTCAACGCGGGCAGCGCAGCCCGGGCCAACGAGGCGTAACTCCACGCCGAGATCTCGAACGCCTTCGCCGCGTCCGGGCCGGGTCCGTTGAGGAAGGTCTCGGCGTCGGGTCCCATCAGGGTGCGCGGCGCGAACGCGATGGAGTGCAACACGCCGTCGATCCCCTGCGGTGCGAGTTCGCGGATCTTGTCGGCCAACGCGGCGAGGTCGTCCTCGCTGGTGATGTCCAGACCGATCGCCGGCGGCACCTCCTGGGGCAAACGCCTGGCGATACGGTCGATGAGGCGCAGTCGCTCGGGGATTCCGGTGATGATCACGGTCGCACCCTGCTCCTGGGCCATTGCGGCCGCATGGAAGGCGATGGACGCATCGGTGATGATGCCGGTGACGAGGATGGTCTTGCCGTCGAGCAGTCCGCTCACGGGGTTCTCCTGTTCGAGGTGGTGTCGGGCAGTGGGTGGCCGAATGCGTCGAATCGTGCGTGCGTCGGGGTGGGCGCCGTCAGTGACCCATTCCCAGGCCACCGTCGACCGGGATGACGGCACCCGACACGTAGGTGGCGTCGTCGGAGGCGAGCCAGCTGACCACGGCGGCGACCTCGTCGGGCTGACCGATGCGTTGCAGGGGGATGGCCTTGAGCACCTGCTCGCCGTACTCGTCGGGCAGCGCCTGGGTCATCTCGGTGTCGATGAATCCCGGGGCGACGACGTTGGCGGTGATCGACCGCGATCCCAACTCTCGGGTCAGCGACCGTGCCATCCCGACCAGTCCGGCCTTGGACGAGGCGTAGTTGACCTGCCCGGGAGTTCCCATCAACCCCACCACTGAACCGATGAAGATGAACCGGCCGAAGCGCTTGCGCAGCATCGACCGGGAGGCGGCCTTCGCCACCCGGAACGCGCCGGTGAGGTTGGCGTCGACGACCTTGGAGAACTGTTCCTCCGACATCCGCATGAGCAGCGTGTCGTCGGTGGTGCCCGCGTTGGACACGAGTACCTCCACAGCGCCCTGCTGCTTCTCCACCTCCGCGAACGCGTTCGCGACGGACTCGGAGTCGGTGACGTCGCACTGCACACCGAACAGCCCGTCGGGGGCGCCCGACCCGCGGTGGGTCACCGCGACCCGGTGACCGTCGGCCGACAGTCGACGCGCGATCGCCAGACCGATACCCCGATTGCCGCCCGTCACCAGAACCGACCGCGACACGGTGCCGTCCGCGCTGCTCCCGCTGTCGTTGCTCTCAGCCATGACGGTCAACCTATCGGTTCCGCGTGTCCGGAGTCCCGGCAGGTCCACCTCGTCACGGCAGTCTGCGGTTGATGGCTATCGCCCCCGCCGCCGCGAGCAGGACCAGGATCGTGCCTGCGATCAACCACGGCCGGGACGCGTCCCCACGGCGGGTCTCGAACCCGATCTGCTTCTGCAGGGTCTCGTACACCTTGGTCAGTTCGTCCAGGCTCGACGCGGTGAAGAAGTCACCGCCGGACAGGTTGGCGATCTGATGGAGTGAGTCGTCGTCCACCGGCACCGGGATCTCGTCACCGTCGAGGTTGACGGTGCCGCCGACGGTGCCGAAGGAGATGGTGCTGACCGGGATCTTCTCCTCCTTCGACTTCCGCGCCGCGGTGAACGCACCCCGCGGGTCGTCCGGATCGTCGGGGACGGTCTCCTTGCCGTCGGAGAGCAGCACGACCCGCGACGGTGGGGCGTTCTGTCCGCCACCGAGCACCGCGTTGAGCGTCTGGATCTGCTGCAACGCGGCAAAGATGCCCTCACCGGTCGCGGTCTTGTCGGCGAGTTGCAGTTTGTCGACGGCGAGTTTGGTGGCCCCGTGATCCGGTGTCGGCGACACCAGGGTGACCGGGAAACCGGCGAACGAGATGAGGCCCAGGTTGATGCCCGGGGTCAGCTCGTCGGCGAACCGCTTCGCGGCGGCCTGCGCCGCCTTGATGCGGGTCGGTGCGACGTCGGTGGAGTTCATCGACCGCGATACGTCGACCACCAACACCACGGTGGCCTTGTTGCGCGGTACCCGGCGGTCGGCCTGCGGCGAGGCCAATGCGACGGTCAGCACCACCAACGCCACCAACATCAGGGCGATCGGCACGTGCCGCAACCGGTTGCGCTGCGCGGGCAGGACCTGGTCGAGGACCTCGGTGTTGGCGAACCGCAGCGCGCGGTTCTGCTTACGTCGCTGGGCCTGCACGTAGGCCAACGCCACCAGGGCGATGGCCAGCAGCAACAGCAGCCACCAGGGGCTGGCGAGGTCGAACATCTACCGACCCACTCCCACCGACATGCCCTGCCGGCGGCGGGCGACGAAACGCACCACGTCGGCGACCCAGTCACGGTCGGTGCGCAGTTGCAGGGTCGGGGCGCCCGCCTGTCGCAGGTGGCGGCGCACAGCGGCACTGTGCGCGCCCGCGGCGGCGGCGAAATCGCGTCGGATCTCGTCGGTGATGGTCAGTTCCCGGACCGCGCCGCTCTCGGCGTCGCGCAACACCACCTCGCCGATCGGCGGCAACTCGAGGTCGCGCGGGTCGAGGACCTCCACCCCCAGCACCTCGTGGTGTGCGCCGACCGCGCGCAACGGACGATCCCAATCGATGGGACCGAGGAAATCGCTGACCACGACGGCCAGGCCTCGGCGGCGTTGCGGTCGGCGCAGGGAGTCGATGGCGCCGCGCAGGTCACCGCGTGTGGACTCGGCGGCGCGACGGGTGGTCGCGATGGTCTTGAGGAGGTTCATGGCGTGGGCCCGACCGCTGCGGGCGGGCACCTGGACGATCCGGTCACCGCTGGACACGATCGCCCCGAGCCGATTGCCCCCACCCATGGTGAGGTGCGCGATGGCCGCGCTGCCGGCGACCGCCAGATCCCGTTTGGTGGACCGGACGGTGCCGAAGTCGAGACTGCCCGACACGTCCACCACCAACCACGTCTCCAACTCGCGGTCGGCAACCATCTGACGTACGTGCGCGTGCGTGGTCCGAGCCGTCACCGACCAGTCCATCCGACGCACGTCGTCGCCGGGCTGATACTCGCGTGCCTCGCCCGGTTCGCTGCCCGGGCCGGGGATGAGCCCCAGGTGATCGCCCTGCAGGACACCGTCCAGCTTGCGACGCACCGTGATCTCCAGGGTGCGCAGCGCAGCGCTGAGTCTCGGGTCCTCGAGTGCGCCCGCGCCGAAGGACGGGAGCGGGCTAGCTTCCGCCATCGTGCGTCCGTGGCTGCTGCGGCGCCGGGTCGGTTCGGGCGGGGTCGTGCGGCGCCGCGCTCTCGCGCGGCGCGCCGGTCGGCATGGCCTTGGTCATCGGACCCGGCTGCGACACCGGCGGTGCCTGTGGGGGCGGGCCCTGCGGTGGTGCCGGCTGCTGCTGCGGCGGCACCGGTCCCCCGGGGCGCTGAGGACCGCCCTGCGGATAGGGAGGCTGCCCGGGCGCGGGAACCTGGGGCGGCGCGGTGAGCGGCTGCGACGTCACCTGCGGCAGCGCGACGGTCTGCAACACCCGGGTGATGACGTCGTCGGCGGTCACCTCGTCGGCGAGTGCGTCGTAGCTTAGCACCAGTCGGTGACGCAGGACGTCCGGCATGATCGTCACCACGTCCTGCGGGATCACGTAGTCACGACCGCGGACGAGTGCCAGTGCCCGGGCGGCAGCGACGATGCCCAGGGTCGCGCGTGGGGACGCACCGTAGGAGAGCCAGTTCGCGACGTCGGCCATGCCGAGTTCGGCGGGCCGGCGGGTCGCGTTGATCACCCGGACCACGTAGTCGACCAGTGCGTGGTGGACGAAGACGTTGGCGGCGATGCGCTGCAACCGCACCATCGCCTCCGGGTCCAGGATCGGGTGTGCCTGCGGCGGCACGTTCCCCATCCGGTAGACGATCTCGCGCTCCTCCTCGACCGACGGGTAGTCGACGAGCACCTTGAACAGGAACCGGTCCCGCTGCGCTTCCGGGAGCGGGTACACACCCTCGTTCTCGATCGGGTTCTGGGTGGCCATCACCAGGAACGGGTCGGGCATCGGGTAGGTGACCCCACCGATGGACACGTGGCGCTCGGCCATCACCTCGAGCAGCGCGGACTGCACCTTGGCCGGTGCGCGGTTGATCTCGTCGGCGAGCAGGAAGTTGGCAACCACCGGACCGAGTTCGGTGTCGAAGGACTCGCGTCCCTGACGGTAGATACGGGTACCGAGAAGGTCGGTGGGCACCAGGTCCGGGGTGAACTGCACCCGGGAGAAGGACCCGCCGATGACCGTCGCGTAGGTCTCCACCGCGAGGGTCTTGGCCACCCCGGGAACACCTTCCAGCAGGATGTGACCCCGCGCCAACAACCCGACCAGGATGCGCTCGACGAGCTGATCCTGACCGACGATGACGCGTTTGACCTCATACATCGTCCGCTCGAGCAGTGCGATGTCGGCCTCGGTGAGGGCGGGTTGGTCGCCCACCTGGGTCCCCCCGCCCGCCGGGTTGCCACCCGCCGTGGTTCCGCCTGCCGTGGTCGCGCCGTCTGGGGCCACTCGCTGTCCTCCGCGCTCTCGTGTCGATCCGTCGCCGTGCCGACCGCCAGACTAGTCATCTCCGGGCCGGGGCCGACCGTCACGTGGAGCGACGAGGAGTCGCACAGGTCAGACCATCCGGACCACGTAGGGCATCGCACCGCTGGTGCGCAGCGGCGACACCTTGACCACGTCACCGGATTCCGGAGCCTCGATCATCTGGTTGTTACCGAGGTACATGGCCACGTGCTCGCTGGCGTTGGCACCGTAGAAGATCATGTCGCCACGCTGCATCTGCGCCAACGGCACCTGCGGTCCCGCGGTGTACTGATAACCGGTGTAATGCGGCAGGGAGATGCCGACACCCGCGAACGCGTAGACCATCAGACCCGAGCAGTCGAACCCGACCTTGTTGTAGTCGCCGTAACTGTCGGCGACACCGCCGTCGCGGATGCCCTGGGTGGGCCCGTTCGCGTCACCACCGCCCCACGCGTAGGTCACCCCGAGCTGTGACATCGCACGATTCACCACGATCTCCACCGCGGCCGGTCCGGTGATGCCGGGCTGTACGGTGCCGCCCCCGCCGCCGCCCGTGCTGCCGTCACCGCTGTTGCCGGAGTCGCTGCCCCAGCCACTGCTGCCGAACGCGGATCCGTCGAGGTCGGTGTGGGTGCCACCTACCGCCGCGACCAGGTTCGCAAGAATCTGCTGGGTGCCGTTGACGGCCAGTTCCGCGGCGGCTTTCGCCGCGGCCTGCAGGGCGGCGTCGCGCGCGGAGGTGTCGTCGGCGGCCGGCGTCGGCGCGCCGGGCGTCGCCGGCGCGGCCGCCTGGGTCGGTGCTCCCGGGGCGGCCGGGGCGGGCTGCGGAGAGTTCTGCGACGGAGCCGGGGCCTGACCGCCGCTGCCGGAGGTGCTCGGGGCGGTGGCCGGGGACCCGCTTCGCGGTGCGGTGGTCGCCTGTGTACCGGCCGACTGCCTGCCCGCCGCGGCCCGCATGGCGTCCAGTGCGGCCTGGGCGCGATCGCGGGCGGAGATCAGCGTGTCGCGCTTCTGCTGTTGGCCGTTCACCGCCGCGATCGCCGCCGAGATCGCCTGTTCGGCGCTGCTCTTGCGCTCCGCGGCGGCCTGGGTCGCCCGGGTGGCCTGACGCTGACTGGCCACCGCGGTGGCCGCTTTGTTCGCCTTCTCGTTCCTGGCGATCTGCAGGTTCTTGATGATGCCCTGTTGGTTGTGACTCAACCGGTCGAGAACCGACGCGCGGTTGAGCATCGCGCCGGGGTCGTCCGCGACGAAGTTCGACAACGAGTTCTGGGTGTTGCCCTGCTTGTAGGCGGCGCGGGTCAATTCGTCGAACTTCTGTTGCGCGGCCTCGACCGCACCGCTCGCTTTCTGTACCGAACCCTGCGCGGTGCGCACGGCGACACCGGCCAGGCGCTCGGCGTCCCTGGCGTTCTGCAGGTCCACCAGCGAGCGGTTCACACCCTCACGTTTGGCCGCGACGTCGCTGGAGAGGTCGGCCAGGGTCTGATTGGCGCCGGCGATCTCGTTGATCAGTTGCGAGATGCTGACCGGCGGGTTGGTCGCGGGGGCACCCGAGGCGTAGCCGGCGCTGACCATGGCCGCGAGTGCGACGGTCATTGCGCAGATCGCGGTCAGCCGTCGCCCGACGGCAGGTCGCGCACGCCTCGGTTCACTGCCCCGTCGTCCGCGGCTTTCCCCGATCGCGATGCGCAAACCACCGTGTGCGGTACGTCGCGTCACTGATCACTCCCTCGCATCACCAGCATGTGGCCGGACGAGGACACAGAGATCCCGGTGCTGCCGCCTCGGGGCATCGCTCGTACGTCACGAAATTCCTGCCACAGGGGTGCGCTGCTTCCCCAAGAACATCACCCATGGACAAGTGAACCGTACGCCACAATGACACCCGAAGAAACACGAGTCACAAATTACATTGTGGTGATTACCTGCGGAAATGCGCTGAACTGCGCAGAGATGGACGCAGCGACGACGAGAGTCAGACGCCGTCCGGGCCGTTCGATGCGGAGCCGCGCCGAGCGGACGCCGACGCGACCTCGGCGTCGTCGCTATCCGCGTTGTCCACGGCCGCCCGTGCACGGAGTTGCCGGACGCGGGCGATCACCGCGCCCAGGATCATCACGACGATGAGACACACGGTGACCACGGTCCACGGCACCGGCGTCTGATCCGTCACGCGGTCGACCATCTGTTGGGCCGCGACCGTGGGATCGCTGATCTTGAGGTTGTCCTGCGCCTGCTCGAGCTGCACGCGGCTGAAGTCGGCGGACGACGATCCGACACCGTCCGGACCGAGCACGATCACGGTGCCTCCGGTGTCGTGGCGGATCTCGGTCGCGAAGTCCCGGTAGTGGGTGAACACCGGCTGGGGTTCGGTCAGCACCACCACGTTGAGCTGGTGACCGTGATCGCGGGCATCCGCGACCACCCGGACCAGGCCCGGGGTGATGTCCGCGGGAGCGCTGACGTGGTCGTCACGCAGATCGTTCTCGATGGCGGGGATGTCGACGGTCGGCTGGTCACCGGAGGTGTCCGCCACCATCGGGCGCGCGGCGAACGGACCGAGGTGCGCGGGGGTCGCCGTCACGTCGGTCGCGTATCCGACGGTGGAGGCCGGCGACATCTGACCCGGTGTCATCTGCGAGTCCTCATCCCTTCGCATCGCGCAATGGCGATCACTCGGCGATTCTCGTTCGGGCGATTTTTCTGGCCACCGAACCCAGAGCAGCACATTACGACACAATCGAGGTGTCGCTGTGCACCGGTGACGACATGCGCGTCGACACGCTCGGCAGCCCCGTCGGTTTTACCAGTACGTGCGTACTGTTAAGCTGGTCGCAGCGGTCCTCGACGACCACCGCGGGCGGGTCGAACGCCACGTCACACGGTCGCCGGACGGATCAGGGCACGGACGCCGGTACAGCCCCCGGCGCACAAACCCGTCGGCGTACTCGCCGACGACACAGAGTGGAGTTGCAGTGAGTAAAGGTTCATCCAGCGTCGATTCTTTCGGGGCCAAGGGCACTCTCGAGGTCGGTGACAAGTCGTACGAGATCTACCGCCTCAGCGCTGTCGAGGGCACCGACAAGCTCCCGTACGCTCTGAAGGTTCTCGCCGAGAACCTGCTGCGTACCGAGGACGGCGCGAACATCACCGGCGAGCACATCCAGGCCATCGCCAACTGGGATCCCGAGGCGGACCCGAGCATCGAGATCCAGTTCACCCCCGCCCGGGTGATCATGCAGGACTTCACCGGTGTCCCCTGCATCGTCGACCTCGCGACCATGCGTGAGGCGGTCAAGGAACTGGGCGGTGACCCCGATCAGGTCAACCCGCTCGCGCCCGCGGAAATGGTCATCGACCACTCGGTGATCATCGAGGCCTTCGGCAACGCGCAGGCCTTCGAGCGCAACGTGGAGATCGAGTACCAGCGCAACGGCGAGCGTTACCAATTCCTCCGGTGGGGTCAGGGTGCCTTCTCCGACTTCCGCGTGGTACCGCCGGGCACCGGCATCGTCCACCAGGTCAACATCGAGCACCTCGCCCGCTCGGTCATGGTCCGCGACGGCGTCGCCTACCCCGATACCTGCGTGGGCACCGACTCGCACACCACGATGGAGAACGGCCTCGGCGTCCTGGGCTGGGGCGTCGGTGGTATCGAGGCCGAGGCCGCCATGCTGGGCCAGCCGATCTCGATGCTGATCCCCCGCGTGGTCGGCTTCAAGCTGAGCGGTTCCACCCGGCCGGGTGTGACGGCCACCGACGTGGTGCTCACCATCACCGAGATGCTGCGCAAGCACGGTGTGGTCGGCAAGTTCGTCGAGTTCTACGGCGCCGGTGTCGCCGAGGTGCCGCTGGCCAATCGGGCCACCATCGGCAACATGAGCCCCGAGTTCGGCTCCACCTGCGCGATCTTCCCGATCGACGAGGAGACCATCAAGTACCTCGAACTCACAGGCCGCAACGCCGAGACCCTTGCCCTGGTGGAGGCGTATGCCAAGGAGCAGGGGCTGTGGCACACCGGTGACAAGGAACCGGTCTACTCGGAGTACCTGGAGCTCGACCTGGGCGATGTGGTGCCCTCGATCGCCGGACCGAAGCGCCCGCAGGACCGGATCGAGCTGTGGGATGCGAAGAACGCGTTCCGCAAGGACATCCACAACTACGTCGAGAACGGCAACAGCCCCAAGATCAACGGCGTCGACGAGTCCAACGAGGAGAGCTTCCCGGCGTCGGACTCTCCGTCGACCTCCCCCGGCGCGGCCACACTGTCGTTCTCGGACGAGGAGGAGCCCGCACACAACGCGTCCAAGAACTCCGAGGGCCGTCCGTCGAACCCCGTCCGGGTGGAGTCGCCCGAACGCGGCGCGATGATCCTCGATCACGGCATCGTGTCCATCGCGTCCATCACCAGTTGCACCAACACGTCCAATCCGTCGGTGATGCTCGGTGCGGGTCTGCTGGCCAAGAAGGCGGTGGACAAGGGTCTCACGTCCAAGCCGTGGGTGAAGACCTCGATGGCGCCCGGATCGCAGGTCGTCACCGGCTACTACGACAAGGCCGGCCTGTGGCCGTACCTGGAGAAGCTGGGCTTCTTCCTGGTCGGTTACGGCTGCACCACGTGCATCGGCAACTCGGGTCCGCTGCCGGAGGAGATCTCCAAGGCGATCAACGACAACGACCTCACCGCCACCGCGGTGCTGTCGGGCAACCGCAACTTCGAGGGTCGCATCAACCCGGACGTGAAGATGAACTACCTGGCGTCGCCGCCTCTCGTCATCGCGTACGCGCTGGCCGGAACCATGGACTTCGACTTCGAGAACGATCCGCTGGGTACCGACACCGACGGCAACGACGTCTACCTCAAGGACATCTGGCCGAGCACCGAGGAGATCGAGCAGACCATCGCCGACTCCATCTCTCCCGAGCAGTACGCCTCGGACTACGCGGACGTGTTCAAGGGTGACGACCGGTGGCGCAACCTGCCGACGCCGGACGGCAAGACGTTCGAGTGGGACGACGAGTCGACCTACGTGCGGAAGCCTCCGTACTTCGAGGGCATGCAGCGTGAGCCGTCGCCGGTCACCGACATCAAGGGTGCGCGGGTGCTGGCCAAGCTGGGCGATTCCGTGACCACCGACCACATCTCGCCTGCGTCGACGATCAAGCCCGGCACACCCGCCGCGCAGTATCTCGACGAACACGGTGTGGCACGTAAGGACTACAACTCGCTGGGTGCTCGCCGCGGCAACCACGAGGTGATGATCCGGTCGACGTTCGGCAACATCCGCTTGCAGAACCAGCTGCTCGACGGGGTGACGGGCGGATACACCCGCGACTTCACCCAGGAGGGCGGCCCGCAGTCGTTCATCTACGACGCCGCGCAGAACTACGCCGCGCAGGACACCCCGCTGGTGGTGCTCGGCGGCAAGGAGTACGGCACCGGGTCGTCGCGCGACTGGGCCGCCAAGGGCACCCGGCTGTTGGGGGTGCGCGCGGTGATCACCGAGAGCTTCGAGCGCATCCACCGTTCGAACCTCATCGGTATGGGGGTCATCCCGCTGCAGTTCCCGGAGGGCGAGTCACACAAGTCGCTGGGCCTGGACGGCACCGAGACGTTCGACATCAGCGGGATCGAGGATCTGAACAACGGGCAGACCCCCGAGACCGTGCACGTGACTGCGACCAAGGAGGACGGCAACACGGTGGAATTCGATGCGAAGGTTCGTATCGACACGCCCGGTGAGGCCGACTACTACCGCAACGGCGGCATCCTGCAGTTCGTGCTGCGCAACATGATCGCCGAGGACTGACCGACGAGTTGACGACGGACGCGGCGGGCCGGACGAGATCCGGCCCGCCGCTGTCGTATCGCCGGACAGGTCGCTTCGAGGACAGGATGGTGCAGTGCCCAAGGTGAGCGAGGACCACCTCGCCGCGCGTCGCCGCGAGATTCTCGACGGCGCTCGACGGTGCTTCGCCGAGTACGGCTACGACGGTGCCACGGTTCGGCGCCTCGAGGTTGCGACCGGCCTGTCGCGCGGCGCGATCTTCCATCACTACCGTGACAAGGAGGCGTTGTTCCTCGCGCTCGCGCACGAGGACGCCGGCCGGATGGCCGACGTCGCCGCCCAGGAGGGCCTCGTCCAGGTGATGCGCGACATGCTCGACCATCCCGAGAATTTCGACTGGCTGGGCACGCGGCTGGAGATCGCCCGAAAGCTCCGCACCGACAGCAGCTTCCGTGCCGAATGGCAGGCGCGCTCGGCGGAGTTGGAGAGCGCGACGCTCGCCCGGTTGGAGCGTCAGCGCGGGGCCGGCCGTCTCCGCGATGACCTGCCGACCGAGACCATCGTGCGCTACCTCGACCTGGTGCTCGACGGCCTGATCACCCGGCTGGCGACCGGTCAGTCGACCGACGATCTGCACGGTGTCCTCGACCTGGTGGAGGCATCGGTTCGCCGTCCGTGAACGGCTGACGTGACCGCCACACCGTCCGTCGCGACCTGAACGGATCGTCGCGTTGTCTGGGTGACAACAGGTCACGCCGCATGTCGTCGCACATCGGGATCAAGCCGCATGGTTCGTCGGTGATAAGCCGGTTGCGGGGTTCTGGTCGGATCGACCGACGCCGGTGGGATGAGCCGGGGGTGACGGTCGGGACCCATGAACACCTCCCAACCCTGATGGTGCACCGCGGTGTGACACGACCGGCAGAGCAGGCACCCGTTGTCGATGGTGGTGGGCCCGCCGTCCGTGTGGTGGATGATGTGATGACAATCCGTCCACGAAGCAGGCGCTCCGCACTTCACGCAGCACCGGTCCCTGACGACGATCGCCTTCCGGACAGCACCGGTGAAGAGGCGTCTGGTCTCCGACACAGCGATGGGCGCTCCGTTGGAGTCCACATCGACACGGGTGAGCGAGGTGTCGCATCCGACGAGGAGTGCTCCGCGTTCGGTCAACGGGCCCAACCAATTCAAGCGGATCGGCATCGGGTCACCGATGGGTACGGTCATCACGACCTCGGTCTTGGGTACGCCGACGGTCGCATCGGCGGACGAAGCACGCACCGCGCACTCGATCAGTTGCCCGAAGGCATCAGCACGACGTCGCTGAGCCGACCGATCATCCTGGGAACCATCCGGCATCGGACGCGGTCGGGACGCAGCATCAATCGCAGAGATGAGTCGTTCGCCGGTCAGGACGTCGAGGTCGAATGTTCCCTGGAGCCGACCGTCTTCGCTCTGATGCCAGGCCATCTCGTTGAGCGTGGCGTCCTCCGCCGCAGGCACCGAGTCCCTGGGCGGTGTCGCTGCTATCGCGGCCGCACGAGCCAGCCGCATCAGCTCGGCTGGACCGGCGCCGGCAATCGCGTGCCTGACAAGCGTGCTCTCCACCTCGGCCATCGCCGACGATCCGATGGGTGAGTGCGTGCGGATGCTGACGTGGGTGACGCCCTCGACCACGGCATGAACGTGTTCCCCGGAAAGAAAGCCGTGTGCACTGTGGCGGCGCAGGGTGGGTAGTTCCGGCAACGCTCGCCCCACTCGCAGGCATCGGATGGCCGCGGTGGGTGTCATACCGTTGCATCGCAGGAGTTCTCGTGTACGCATTCCCGATCGCTTCGCCACGCCAACGCGTTCGGCCTGCGCCGCCAGCCGGGCCAGCACATGGTCAGCGGCCGCACGCAGTCGCACGGCTCCTCGGATCGCCTCCACGATGTCGGCATCCACATCATCGACAACGTCGCTGTCGATATCGATCTCGTCGACGAGCAGATCACCGAGCTCGTTGAGCATCCCGCTGTACATGGGTCCGACGCTAGCGCCCATCTCCGACCACACCGGTTCGCGAGCCCACGGTTGTCCACAGCTCCACAACCTGTCCACAAGGAGACCACCAGACCGCACAGAACGCGCACAACTGGGCAAGATGGACCCATGCCAACACGCGCCCGCCTCTTCGGATCGGTCGCCGCCGACTACGCTCGCTACCGACTCGAGTACCCGCCGTCGGTCGTCGACGCGATTGGACGATACACCTCTGGTCCGCTTCGCGAGGCGGTGGAAATCGGGGCGGGGACCGGAAAAGCGACCACTCTGTTCACGCAGAGCGGTATCAGGGTCACCGCAACCGATCCCGATGACGCGATGCTCGATCAGCTCCGACAGCACGTGCCCGCGTCGGTTGTGGTCATCCGGGCAAGTCTCGAGGATCTCGATACGACGCGTGTATCCGACCTGGTGTACGCCGCCGCAGCCCTACACTGGACCGACCCGGCGCAGCGGTGGCAGAAGGTGGCTCGGCTGCTGAGGCCGGATGGGACGGTCGCAATCATGGGCGGGCCGGTCGACCTCGCCGATCCGGAGTTGGCCGCCATGTCTCGTGCTGCGCGTTCTCCCTGGCTCGACGAGGAACATCTGGCAGCACCGGACGGCAGCTTCGACCATCACTGGCCGGCAGCGGAATTGTCGGAGTCACCGCTGTTCACCGACGTCCGACAGCTGACCATCACACGCAGGCCGACCGTGTCGTCTGCCGACTACATCGGATTCCTCTCGACCCTGTCGGCGTACCTCCAGCTATCCCGGGCCGACCGCCGACGAGCACTTGACGCGGTCGCGGATGTACTTCCCGAGCGCGTCGACCTGCACGCCGACATCAGGCTGCACCTTGCCCGGCGACTGGGGTCAGCGCGAGGACCTACTCACACGGAGTCATCAGATGGTTGACCAACGACGGTGTCGACGAACGCCGTCTTTGCCCTCGTGTAGGCCTCGCGGTCTGTGGGATGTCGCCGCGCGAGCTCCTGTTCCACTGTCGCGTACCGGCCCGCCAGATCGTGATCGACCCGCAGTCGATCACGAAACCGCATCTGCTGCTGCATACGCGGTTCACCGGGGAGCATGAGATGCACGTGAGCCAACCGACGCCTCCGCTCGCGATCGGTGCGGACCACGAACCAGCGCCACGGCCGTCGATCCAGTTCGCGCGGCACCACAAACCAGTCGGCAGCTTCGAGTGCGGTGCGGGACTGGTCGAGAGCCGCCTCGGGATGCGTGGAGGGGGCCTGCAGATCGATGACCGGCTTCGCGATGAGGCCGGGTACCGCGGTCGACCCCACATGATCGATCTCGCCGACCAGCCAGCCGCGCAGCAGCCTCTGCACTTCGGCTGTGAAGTCCGCAGCTCGCTGCTCCCACCGCGGATTCCAGGCCGTCAGCTGCACCGATTCCGTCGCCCAGACCGGCACCGGTCTCGACTGCGACTCGGCATTCGACATGTCTACATTCTGAGCGACGGAACCCGACCGTCAGGCCAGTTCGATGAGCTCTTGGTACTCCGTCGACCAGTGATCCTCGGTCCCGTCGGGAAGCAAGATCACCCGCTCCGGTTCCAACGCTGCCGCGGCTCCCGGATCGTGCGTGACAAGCACCACCGCGCCGGTGTAGCTACGCAGCGCGTCGAGCACCTGTTCGCGCGAGATCGGATCGAGGTTGTTGGTGGGTTCGTCCAGCAACAGCAGGTTGGCTGCGGACGACACCAGCCCGGCCAGCGCCAGACGGGTCTTCTCACCACCGGACAGCGTTCCCGCCGGTTGGTCGAGTTGTGGACCGCTGAACATGAACGCACCCAGCAGCCCACGCAGGTCCTGCTCCCCCGCATCGGGTGCGAGGTGCCGGATGTTCTCCCACACCGACGCCATGTCGTCCAGGGTGTCGTGCTCCTGCGCGAAGTAACCGATCTTCAGCCCGTATCCCGGTTCGATGACGCCGGTGTCCGGCCTCTCGGTCCCGGCCAGCAATCGCAACAGTGTGGTCTTGCCCGCGCCGTTGAGGCCCAGCACCACCACCCGGCTGCCCTTGTCGATGGCCAGGTCGACACCGGTGAAGATCTCCAGAGATCCGTAGACCTTGGTCAGTCCCTCGGCCATCAGCGGTGTCTTGCCGCACGGCGCGGGGTCGGGGAAGCGGATCCGGGCCGTACGGTCGGCCACCCGTTCCTCGTCCAACTCGGAGATCATCCGGTCGGCGCGCTTGAGCATGTTCTGCGCCGCGGTCGCCTTCGTCGCCTTGGCCCCCAGTTTCGCCGCCTGGGCACGAAGAGCGCCTGCCTTCTTCTCCGCGTTGGCCCGTTCACGCTTGCGTCGCTGTTCGTCGGTCGCGCGCGCGTCGAGATACTTCTGCCAGCCCATGTTGTAGACGTCGGCCTCACCACGCACCGCGTCGAGAAACCAGACGCGGTTCACCACGTCGGCCAGCAGGTCGACGTCGTGGCTGATCACCACCAGACCACCGTCGTGAGCCTGCAAGAAGTCACGCAGCCAGGAGATCGAGTCCGCGTCGAGGTGGTTGGTGGGTTCGTCCAGCAGCAGTGTGGTGTCGGACTTGCCGCCGCTGCCGTCGGAGGCGGCGAACAGGATCCGCGCCAGTTCGATGCGCCGACGCTGACCACCGGACAGCGTCTTCAGCTGCTGGTCGAGCACGCGGTCCGGCAATCCGAGGCTGTGGCAGATGCGCGCAGCGTCGGACTCGGCGACATAGCCGCCCAGGGCCGAGAACCGTTCCTCGAGCTGGCCGTACGTACGAATGGCCTTGTCGCGGGCGGCGTCGTCGGCGACCTCCGCCATCAACGCCTGTTGTTTCTCCAGGTCGCGCAGCAGGGTGTCCAACCCGCGTGCCGACAGCACCCGGTCCTTGGCCAGTACCGAGAGATCACCCTCCTTGGGGTCCTGCGGCAGGTAGCCGATGTCCCCCGAGCGGACGACCCCACCGGCATACGGCTCGCCCTCGCCGGCGAGGATGCGCAGGGTGGTGGTCTTACCCGCGCCATTGCGTCCGACGAGCCCGATCCTGTCTCCCGGTTGGATGCGCAGCGCGGGGCCCGGTGCGGACAGCAGGGTACGAACTCCTGCTCGCACTTCGAGGTCGGTCGCTGTGATCACGACGGGCCAGTCTACGCGGCGCGCCGACTCGTATTCGCCACCAGCGTCGCAGACGGGGAGGATACGTTGGTCATGTGACCGATACGACAACTCAGGACCTGAAAGGCCGCTCCGCGCTGGTGACCGGGGCCAGCCGAGGCATCGGCCTGGCCATCGCCACCGAACTCGCTACGCGCGGTGCCGCTGTGGCCATCACCGGCCGTAAGCCGGAACCGCTGCAGGAGGCCGCCGCGACCATCACCGCGGACGTACCCGATGCCAGCGTGCTCGCGGTGCCCTCGAATACCGGCGACCCGGACAGTCGCGCCGACGCGGTGCGCCAGGCCGTCTCCGCGCACGGCGTGGTCGACATCCTCATCAACAACACCGGCATCAACCCGGTGTATGGCGAGTTGATGAAGGCCGACCTCACGGGCGTCAGCAAGATCTTCGACACCAACGTGGTCGGGGCGCTGGGTTACCTGCAGGAGTGCTACCACGCCGGAATGGCCGAACGTGGTGGCGCCGTGGTGAACATCGCTTCGGTGGCCGGGCTCCGTTCCACCGGCGTGATCGCCGCATACGGTGCGTCCAAAGCCGCGCTCATCCGATTGACCGAGGAATTGGCCTGGCAGTTGGGTCCCACGATCCGCGTCAACGCCGTGGCGCCGGGCGTGGTCAAGACCAAGTTCGCCGAGGCGCTCGTCGCCGCAGGCGAGGACACGGTGGCCCAGACCTATCCGCTGCGCCGGCTCGGTACACCCGAGGACATCGCATCCGCGGTCGCGTTCCTGGTCAGTGACACGGCATCGTGGATCACCGGTGAGACCCTGCGCGTCGACGGCGGACTGCTGGCCACCGGCGGCATCTGATGCGACCCCGGCCGTCGGTCGCGCCCCGCGGGTGAGCCGCGCGGTGGTGGTCGGTGCCGGACCCGCCGGTCGCGGGCTCGCACACCGCTTGCTCGAAGCGGGTGTCGAGGTCGACCTGGTCGACCCTCACCCGGATCGGCCGTGGATCGCGACATACGCGTGCTGGACCGACGAGCTCCCCGGTTGGCTCGGCGAGCAGTCGATCGCGGCGTCGGTGGACCGGGTCCAGGTGCGCACGCCCCGGCCGCACTCGATCGCCCGCGGGTACAGCATTTTCGACACCGGTGGTCTGCAGCGTGCGCTCACGGTCACCGCCGCGCGCGTCCATCCGCATTCAGCTGCCGCGATCGGACCGCGCTCGGTACGTCTCGACGACGGCACCGACGTGCACGCCGATGTCGTCATCGACTGTCGTGGCGGGTCCGTACGCCACGCGCCGCGGCAGACCGCCTATGGGGTCGTCGTGGACACCGACGCGGCAGCGCCTGTGCTCGACGGCCACGAGGCTCTGTTGATGGATTGGTCCATCAGCCAGGATGATTCAAGTGCCTTACCGTCATTCCTCTACGCGATTCCGGTCGGAGCGGGCCGGGTGCTCCTGGAGGAGACCTGCCTGGCGGGTCACCCGGCGCTCGGTCAGGACGAGCTGCACGCCAGGCTCGAGCGACGGTTGTCGGCCTACGGCATCGGTCTCCGGCACACCCCGGTGCATCACGTCGAACATGTCGCGTTCCCGTTACTGGGGGCATCGCGGCGACCGTGGCGTGCGGACCCACCCCGCTTCGGCGCCGACGGCGGTCTGAAGCACCCCACCACCGGGTACAGCGTCGCGACCTCGCTGCGGTGTGCGGACACGGTGGCGGCGGCGATCACCTCGGGTACGGACCCGACGCGCGCACTATGGCCCTGGCAGGCCGTAGCGGTACACCGGCTTCGACAGCGCGGGCTCGGCGCATTGCTGCGACTCGATGCCGACGAGACCGTGCGCTTCTTCGACGCCTTCTTCGCCATGCCACCGGCGTTGCAACGGTCGTATCTCAGTGACCGTGACGATGTGATGGGCACGGTGGCCGCGATGTCGGCGGTGTTCGCCTCGGCCGGCCTGACTCTGGGGACACGGGTGGCGCACGGAAGCCTTCGACGACCTCCGACCATCGGCTGATCGCACCGGCAGCACCCACGACTGCCTCTGGTTCACTCACGACGAGGCCGATGTAGCGCACACCGACGGACAGCCGACCGGGCCGCGAACAGCACCGTCGACGGTGCAGACATCGAACGGGCCACCGCCTGCCATCGGCGACAGATGTCCCGTGCCTCGTTCTCAGTCGACGGCGCCGTCGCGGTGGATCGGATCCACCCATCGCACGTGTGTGGGCGTCTCGACGCCGTCGATGTCGAGATTCACCACCACCGGCTCCTGACCTGATCGCACGAGAACGCACTCCAGATCATCCACCTCGCTCGCATTGATCTCCTGATGCGGAACGTAGGGCGGTACGAAGATGAAATCACCGGGGCCACCTTCGGCGACGAACTGCAATGCGTCACCCCATCGCATCCGCGCACGACCGCGGATGACGTAGATGACACTCTCCAGCGCGCCGTGATGGTGTGCGCCGGTCTTGGCGTCGGCGCGGATGGTGACGGTGCCCGCCCACAGCTTCGAAGCACCCGCCCGTGCCAGGTCGACCGCCGTCGCCCTGTCCATGCCCTGGGTCGCAGCGGTGTTGGGGTCCAGGCTGTTCGCCGGTATGACCTGCACCCCATCGTTCTTCCAGTCCGTCGCCATTCACCATCCCGTCTGTCGTGCCCTCGGTCGCGATCCGATCATTTCATCTGAAAGCCCTGGCGGTTGAAAGTGTTACGAATACCCTGCCGTCCATGCAGACTGGCCTTGGTCGAGATGCGGCCGGCCAACCGGTTGGTCACCCAGTCCTCCGGTAGCTCCTGTTCGCGGTAGTAGGTGTTGATGCGCGTCAGGTACTCGGCAACGGCGTCGTCCGACGGTGCGGTGTAGGTGTTGCGGTGCACCACCACGTCCTGGCTGTAGCGCGGTTTGATGTCAGCGGGATCGGCCGGGTCGGGCAGACCGATCGCCATGCCGTAGACCGGAAACGTCCACTCGGGCAGCTTCAGGGCCGCGATGACCTCGTCGACGTTGTTGCGCAGCGCGCCGACGAAGGTGATGCCGTACCCCAACGATTCCGCGGCGATCGCCGCGTTCTGCGCGGACAGTGTCACATCGACGATCGATGACACGGTGCTGTCGAGGTACTCAGTCGCCTCGATACTGTGCCCGTGTCGGACGGCGATGTCGATGTTCCTCGACCAGTCGGCGACCCATACCAGGAAGACCGACGCATCGAGGATCAGCTGCTGACCTCCCGCCAGTTCCGACAACCGCG
Source organism: Williamsia sterculiae (assembly GCF_900156495.1). Lineage (GTDB taxonomy): Bacteria > Actinomycetota > Actinomycetes > Mycobacteriales > Mycobacteriaceae > Williamsia_B > Williamsia_B sterculiae. The sequence continues at coordinate 288,767 of NZ_FTNT01000003.1, read as the reverse complement.
CACGCAGGTCGGCGTCGTCGACGACCACCACACTGGTGAACTGGAAGTTGGCCGACGTCGACGCCGACTGTCCTGCAGCGAGAATCAGGGCCAGCTCGGCCTCGGTGACCGTCGCGGGAAGGTAGTGGCGCGCGGTCCGATGCCGCAGCAACAGCTCCAGCGTGGGGTTGGTGGCGACCCCGTGATCCGGCGCGGTGTCGCCGTACCGTCGTCGCAGGTGCTCCCGTAGTATCGCGGTCTGCGGGTGGTCGGTGGGGGTCACATCGTCGGACGACGACACAGGTTTCCTCTTCTCAGTCATTCGGTGGTTCCTCGAAAGTCGCCGGGAGATCCGGCGTCTGGGTGAATTGCGCCGCGGCATGCCGGTACAGCGACAACGGCCGGTCGTCCCACCACGACCGCAGAACGAAGACGAGTTTCGGATTGTGTTCCTCGTCCTCGAGCCAGGCACGCCGCGCGGTCAACTCGAAGTCCTCCGCGCCGTTGGTCGCGTCCTCGGCGACGTCGGTGAACACGGCGTCGAGTTCCTGCAGTTTGGAGGCCGTCGGCACCTTCGCCTCGGCGGCGAGGATGATCCGCGCTCCGGCCCAGTACAGGTTGTACACGTCGACCGCGGTGGCCGAATCCACCACGTCTGCGACCCTTTCGAGCGCGAACAGCGCGGTGATCAGATGCAACACCACGAAATCGCCGGGTGACGCCAGGTACAGCAGGGTCGCCGCACGGCGTACCCGTCCACGGATCGTCGGAAGGTCGGCATCGGTCAGCCACCTCGGTCGATCGGTGAGCTCCGTCAGTCCCGCGCCGGCAACACCGGCCACGCGGGCCTGCAGTCCCGAACGACTCAGTTCCGGATGGAGCTCTCCGAAAGCGTTCACGTCGGCGATGACGTCGTCGACACGCGCCCGGAACCGTGCGTCGTCATCCCAGAGGCGCGCCAACAACGTCACCGACGCCACGGGGTCGGCCGCATCCGCTGTGGCGGGGGTCTGGTCGGTCTCGTCGATCACCCGGACGTAGGAGAACGCGAGATACGCGAGGGCCTCCGCGGCCATTCCGGGATGGCGCGCCCACACCGCCCAACCCAGGTGTATGGCCGCGTGGGTGAACGCTCCGATCCAGCCACGCAGGAGTTCCGGGGCGTATTCACCCACCGCTGTGTCGATGCCCTTCTCGGCCACCTCGACCTCGAAGAAGTCCTGATAGGCGCTGAAGTGACGGCGTCGACCGAGATGATCACGCCAGTTGTCGCCGGTGATCACCCGATCCGACGGCCGCGCGGGCTCGAGGGGAAAGCCATACGGTGTCAGGGTCGAGTATTCGCGATGGTATTCGCGCACACGAGCCTCCGGTGCTCCGATGGCGGCCAGCGCGATCACCGCGTGCTTGACGTGATTGGTCAGGTGCCCGTTGAACTCGATGTGGCGGGAGCGGTCCTCGAGTAGATCCGAGACGTCGCCGAGCGCCCGGTGCGGTGACATGGAGTCATGACCTCCGATCGTCTGCGGATATGGTTGCGCGAACGCGGGGGTGGTCGCCGGGGTCTGGTTCTGAGGTGATCCGGGTGCCGATCACGGTCTGCACGAGTGCGATTCCCAACAGGGCGAGCAGTGGGACCGACCAACCGCTCACCTGATGTCTGAGTACGCCGATGAGGTACGGACCGACGGCAGCGATCAGGTAACCGATCCCCTGCACCGACCCGGAGAAGGCGATCGCGGTGCCCGGCGACGGGGCACGCACCGTGACGACCGTCATCACCAGGGAGAACACCGACATTCCGAGACCCAGGGTGATCGACCACAGCAGCGGCGCCGCGTCGGGGGCGACGAGCAGACCGACGATGCCCGCCACATCGAAAAGGCTGAACGCCACCAACCACCGCGCCGGGCGCGCCGAGCGGGCGACGAACGGTGGTATCACCAGGCTGACGGGAACCGCCACCGCGGTGAGCACCGCGAGATGGACGCCGGTGGAGGAAGCACCGACTCCCGCAGCCCGCAGGATCGACGGCAACCAGCCCATGACGAGAAGGCGAGCAGGGCCTGTAACCCGAAGAACACGGTGAGGCCCCACGCTCGTGCACCGGTGACGACCCGCACCGGGTTGACGGTCGTGACGGCCCGACGGTCCGGACGCTGCGCGGGAATCTCCGGGGTCAGCGCCAGCGCGATCACCCCCACCGGTGTCAGTACAGCCCACCATGCCAACCCGACCTGCCAGCTACCCACCACCTCGGCCAACGGCACCGCCGCGGCGAATCCGAGCGCGGCTCCGGCCTGGAGCGCACTGGTGAACACCGTCACCAGGCGAGAAGAACCCGCCGTGGTGGAGCGGATCAGTGCCGGGAGGAGGACGGAGATGACCCCGACCCCGAGGGCACTCGCGAAGGTCGCGAGAACGAAACCGACCGTGCCGGTCCACGGGCGCACGGCGATGCCCAACCCGGTGACCGCGAGGGCGAGGTAGAGACCACTCCTGATCGACAGTCGGGCGAGTATCAGCGGCGCTCCGCCGCTGACGACGGCGAAGGCGAACACCGGCACCGCGGTGATCAGTCCGGACGCGGTGTCACCGGCGCCGAGATGGTCGGTGATCACCTCCAGCTGGGGACCGACGGTGGTGATCACCGGGCGCAGGTTCACCGCGACCGCGGCGATCGCGATGGCCAGCGGCACCACCGGGGTCCGCGGTGTCACCGTGGCCGACGCGGTCACCGTCTTCTGTCGGTCGTCTCGGCTCATCTAGTAGTTCGGCCTCCGCAGCAGACGCGAGTCCTCGTCGTCGTCACGCCCCCCGATCAGCGGCTGGTAGACCACCTGGTCCCAGTGGCCGGGGTCGACCGCATGCGTTCCGATCGAGACGACCCCGGCGTCCACGCCGTATGCCCTCGCGACGGCGGTGACCACGTCGCGCTCCAACTGCTCACGACGCTCGTCCGACACGGTGGCCGGGAAGTGCCAGATCTCCACATGTGGCATCAGACCAGTTCCCCTTCCACGGTCTGCTCCAGCACCGCCGAGGCGATGTCGAGCGCACCGTCGACGATGATGTCGTAGTGACGATAGGGCAGATTGCTCACCCGACCAGGACGTGAATGCAACGGCGCTACCGGCAGATCCGCGAACGAGGGCCCGTCGCCGCGAGCGCGGAGATACAGGCTCCTGTCAAGGAATTCCGGCTCGACACCCACCGGCTCCTCGCGCATCCGAAAAGTGTTCTCCACGACGGTGACTATGCGTTCGACCATCTCGCGACCGAACGCGGTCTGATGTCGCACCACCAGGTCGACGAAGTCTTCCCGATGACCGACCGAGTCGAGGTCGGCGGCGAAGGGTGGGTCGGTGCGACCGGTGAACACCGACGCGAGAATGCGTGTGAAGTAGCGGTTGTCGTACCGGGCCTCGTCGGTTCGGTCCGTGAGACCGCCGATCACCGGCGAGCCCGGGGCGATGAGGACGACCCGCTCGACGGCGTGACCGGCGTCCACGAGACGACTGGCGACCTCGACGGCGACCCGCGCGCCGAAGGAATAGCCGACGACCCGTAACGGTTCCGGCAAGTCCAAGTCCCGCACCGCCTGTACGTCGTCGTCGATGAGGTCGACCAGCGACCCGGGCGGCAGCTCTCCGGCATTGAGTCCCCGCGCCTGGACCCCGTAGACGGTGTGGCCGTTCTGCGCGAGTTCACCTGCCAGGGTGCGCAGACTCATCGGGTAGCCGCCGAGCCCCGGCCACAGCAGGGTGGTGCCGCGTGTTCCGGTTCCGGCGAGCCGATGCACGCGACCGACCGGCGCGACCGGGACCTCCTCGGAGCGGGCGACTCGCGTACTGATCTGCGTGGAGAGCTGAGCGACCGTCGGGGCCGTGAAGATGGTCTGAACGGGCATGGTGACCCCGAGCTCATCGTGCACGGCGCGGATCAGGCGAAGGGCCGACATCGAATTACCACCCTGTGCGAAGAAGTCGTCGGACCGATACACCGGCCGGTAGTCCAGCACCCGCGCCCAGACGTCGGCGAGCCTGCTCTCGTGCGGGCCGACCGGTGGGTCGGCAACGCGTCTCGTGCGTCGGTTTAGGTCACCGGCAAGCCGCACCAGACCGGGCCGATCCTGTTTGCCGTGGTGTGATTGCGGGATGCGGTCCATGACATGAATCGTGGTCGGCACCATCGCCGAGGGCAACACCTCTCGTAGCGACTCCTTCAGCAACTCCTCGGGACCGTCCATGTGAACGATGTCCTCGTCCATCCCGGTCGACACGATCTGCGTGTCACTCACATGACCGCCGACCGCGAAGTAGCTGAGACCGTCGGACTCGACACCACCCATCTCACGAAAGCGGCTGGCCGACGGCAGGTCTCGCCCGCTGAGCGACGAATAACCCGCGGACATCAGTCCGATGTTCAGCGCGACGCCCTCCTGCTGCACATGCGCCAGGAACCGACCGAGCTCGACGAACCCCGACCATCCGCTGTCCGCCCCGAGGGCGAGCATCAACCCGAACGAGGACTGGGCAAATGTCCGCTGATTGATGGCGACGACGTGCCGTCGTTCGATTCGCGATGCGGTGACGAACTCCAGTCCCCGACCGGTGTGGCGATACAGGCCCGCGCCCGACACGCTGTCGTGCGTCTGGAGATACACCGACGGTCGACGACCCCCGACCTCGGCGCCCGTGGCATCCGACTCCACCCGCACCGACGCGGTCGCCACACCGCCGTCGGCGACGTCCTGCAGATCGGTCGCGGGGTCGACGGTGACCGGGCGCCACCCCCATCGGGCCGTGACCCGGTCGAGGACGCCGAGCATGTGACCGGCCTCGACATGCAGCACCTCGCGGACATTCGTCGCGTACACCGACTCGATCACCGCGGGTACGCCCACCAGGTGGAGATGCAATCCCTGGCGCCGCGCGGCGCCCACCCGGGTCAGCGTGTGGTTCACCGGATCGAAGTAGTGGACGCCCGCATCGAGACCGGGTGCTCCCGAGGTCTCGATGTAGATCCGCGTCGCGTTGAGGGCTCCCGGTGACGCGTACGCGTACTTGGGCAGCAGTCGCTCAGCGCTCTCGAAAGGACCGAACCAGCGCAGCAACCGCCCGATACTCGCCAGTGAGATCGGCGTCGCGTCGACCGGTGGCACTCGCTGGCCACTCGCCCTGTCCAACAGGTCGCACACCGTCAGGATATCCACCGTCTCGTCGGTGAAGTGACGATATGTCTTCCGTGCGAATACTTCCCGAAACTGCTCCGGGTCACCCGCACCGCCGGGGAGCGACACCACCTGGACAGCGTCGTCGAATCGCCTGGCCGCCAGATTCTGTAGCTGAGCCGCGACCTGGGTGCGGGTCGACTTCGACCGATGATGGCGCCCGGCGACGTCCGAGTCCATCAGCGGCGCCTCGTCGGGGTCGAGTTCGACGAATCCGGCCAGTTGTGTGGTGCCCTGTTCGTTCACCCACGGCACCACTGCCGCCGCACGGACCCAATCATGTGTCTCGATCCGGATCCGGACCTCATTGGTCTCCACACGATGACCGTTGATCTTCACCTGTTCGTCATTGCGTCCGACGAACTCGAGGACACCGTCCCGTCGTCGACGGACGAGATCACCGGTCCGGTAGAAACGACGCGTCTCGCCGTCGCCCACGTCGAGACTCGGAAAACGCGCGGCTGTCACATCGACTCGCCCACGGTAACCGGAGGCGAGCTGCGCTCCCGAGATCAACAACTCGCCGGTGCTCCCCGGCCCGACCACCGTGTCGGACGCGTCGACCACCACCGTCGCGCACCCGGTGACCGGTGTGCCGACCGGGACAACCGCGGTGCCGGTCAGGTCGACGTCGGTGAAGTCGAACCACGTGGCATTGATCGTGGTCTCCGTCGGCCCGTACAGGTTGATCATCCGGGCACCGCGCAACACCGTCTGCATTCGGGTACCCAGACTTTCGGGAAGGGGCTCTCCCCCACTCACCGCCACCTGGAGGTCGCGGGCCCGCTCGATGTCCGGGCTGGCGACGAGCTCCCGCCACACCGTGGGTACGCACTGCAGGATGGTGATGGAATGACGTGCGACGGTGTCGAGTATCTCGGATGGACGCGTGCTGGTGCCGACCGGAGCGACGACCACCGTTGCGCCACAAGCGTTCGCCAGCAACTCCCACTGCGCGGCGTCGAATCCGATCGGAGTCTTGAGCAGGATGCGGGACCCGGACGCGAGTCCGAGCTGATCACGCAACCACCGCAACTGGTTGACGATTGCCGCATGGGGCACCATCACCCCCTTGGGCAGGCCGGTGGTGCCCGAGGTGTAGATCGTGTACGCGGTGTCATCGCCGGTGACGGGTGCGACGCGGTTCCCGGTCTCGGCGCCCCCCACCGTCTGCGTCCCGTCGACGAGCAGCGTGGTGGCGGTGGCCGGCAGCATGCGACGTGCCCGATCCTCGGTGTCCGTGTCGACGACGACGGTGCGTACCTCGCTGTCGCCGACCATGTGTGCCAGCCGCTCGGCCGGGTAATCGGTCGCGAGGGGTAGATACCCCGCTCCGGTCCGGAGTATCGCCCACACCGCGGCAACGACATCGATCGACGGGGAACAGAACACCGCGACGGTGTCACCGCGCCCGACACCGATCGCCTGTAGCTCCGCCGCGATCGTGTCCACTCGCCGCGACAACCCGCGGTAGTTCACGGACACCGGCCCGCTCACACACGCGGTCGCATCCGGAGCGCTCGCGACCTGCGCGTCGAAAAGGGCCGACAACGTCTCGCCGGACGTGACCCGCGGCCGGTCGACCGTCATGACAACTCCCTGGTGGTGCCGTAGAAGCGATCACCGAAATCCCCGATGCCTGGTCGCATGAACGCCTGATCGGTCAGACCGTTGTCGATGTGTGAGGTCACGATGCGCAGATCGGGGCGGCGCGACAGCACCGTGGACAGACCTTCGGGACAGGTCAACACGTTGACGACGATGATTCTGTGTTCTTCGACCCCCGCCGCCACCAGCTCGTTGACCGCGGTGAGCAGTGTTCCACCCGTGGCTATGGTCGGGTCGAGCAACAGCACCTCGTTCCCCCCGATACCGGGCGGCAATTTGCTGTAGAACAACGCGGGTTGCTTGGTGGCGACGTCGCGCTGGATGAGGATCTTGCCGATGCGGGCGTCGGGCCTGATCTCACGCAGCCCGCTCTCGAGGGCGTCACCGGCTCGCGGGATGGACACCGCATACAACGGCGCGACGGCTTCGGCACCCTCATACACGTATCCGGTGGGGGTGGTCACGCCCCGTGCTCGGTGTTCGACCTGCGACAGGGCAGCTTCGAGCAGTATGCGGACGATGCGGCCGCTGGCCCGCACGAAACGTTCCTGCCCGGTCTCGGCATTCCGCGCCTCGGTGTGCAACGCGACCAACCCAGGAGTCCTCGGCAATTCGAACACGTTGGTACCCCGATACCGATCGAGGTCGAAGGGCACGGTGGCCGAGGGCGTCCAGGCGGTCATGGTGCCGGCTCGCTTTCTGTCTGGAGGAGCAGTAGGTCGATGACGCGATCGAAGTGATCGGCGAGCGCATCGGGTCGTGCCGCGGTGAGTTCGTCCACGGTTGCCACCCCATAGGTGACAGCGATGGTCCGTGCGCCGAGGGCCACACCGAGACCGATGTCGGACGCCGTGTCGCCGATGACCGAATCGGCGGGTCCCACCCGAGTCCGTCCGAGAGCACCGAGCGCACGATCACCGCTGGCCCGATGCGGTTTCGGGTACTCGACGTCGTCGGCGCCCACGACGGCGGCGAAATACTCTCGGATGCCCGCGGATTCGAGGATGATTTCGGCGCTGTGATGTTTCTTGCTCGTCACCACCGCTGAGACGACTCCGGCCTCGCGCAGTCGTGTCAGACCATCTCGGACACCGGGGAACAGCAGCTCGGGTGCCGCGGGCACGATCGTCTCCCGGTACCGGTTGAGATAGCCGGCCGCGATACGCGCCGTGACGTCCGCAGTCTCGTCATGCCCGCCCAAAGCCGCCGCCATCCGCTCGAGCGGCGATCCGATCAGCCTTCTCGTGTGCACCGGATCCGGTCGGCGGCCGATCACATCCTCCACGGCGGCTCCCATCTGTTCGACGATCGCACGGGGCGTGTCCAGCAGCGTGCCGTCCAGATCGAACAGTGCCACGGCGCTCACGCCGTGGGAGACAACGTCAATGGACGCCATCGAGAACTCCTCTCTCACTCGTCGCGCGTGCGACCTCGATCTCGGTTGCCGCCGCAGCGGTACTGAGCAGGACCGCCCGGTTGGCGGCACGGGCCTCCCCACCCGTGGCCGCATCGACCGCACGCAGAACGAAGGGGGTGATACCCGCACCCACCACGCCGGTATCCTTGGCCGACGCGAGCGCCTCGTCGATCGCCAGCTCGATCCGTGCGCTGTCCAGGGCGTCTTCGCGGGGAATCGGGTGGGTCACCAGGATCGATCCGGAATGTGGGAAGCCCCAGTGCCGACGCGCGGTCTCCGCGATCTGGTGGGGATGGTCCAGCCGGATCTGGGTGGGAAACCCGCTGTCACGACAGTAGAAGGCGGGAAACTGTTCGTGCCGGAACCCGATCACGGGGGTGCCCTGCGTCTCGAGGAACTCCAGTGTTCGTCCCGCGTCGAGGATCATCTTGACACCGGCGCAGACAACGATGAGCTCGGTGCGCGCCAACTCGGTCAGGTCCGAGGAGATGTCCATCGAATGCTCGGCACCTCGGTGAACGCCTCCGAGCCCGGCCGACGCGATCGTCCTGATCCCGATCTGGTCAGCGATCGCCATGGTCGCGGATATCGATGTCGCTCCCAGACCCCCACCCGCCAAGACGATTCCGAGGTCGCGTCTGGTCACCTTCGCGGCGTGCTCGGAGCGCGCGAAGCGCTCGAGGGCGGCGTCATCGGCGCCGACCATCACCTGACCGCTCTCGACCATCACGGTCGCCGGCACCGCACCTCCCTCGCGTACGACCCGTTCCACCGCGCGTGCGACCTCGAGATTCTCGGGCCACCGGTATCCGTGCGCGATCACATTCGACTCCAGTGCCACCACCGGACGGCCGTGATGTAGAGCGTCCTCGACCTCCGTCGACAGCACATAGGTGTGCGTTCCAGCACTGCTGACAGCTGCCATGCACAGACCTCCCGTGCGACATCGTTGGTGTTGGGTGGAGCCGATTCGACCTGTGGTGACGATAGGTCGACGGGATGATCGCAGAAAACAGTTGCGGCCAAGGTGAATGTATCTAATTTGCAGCACTAATGACTTAAAGGAATGTGCTGATAGATTTCTTTGTTCGTTAACCCTCCGCACGATCGACCAATCTGGTCACGACTTTTCACCGGATCGGTTAAAAGCCTCGAAAGCAACGGCGGGCAGTCGCATTTGTGCAGTTCAGCGATTTATTGCACATTTGTGATCGCTTGCGCGACTGCTACGCACACCGCCGAACCGCTCGACTTCCACATCGTGAGAGGTACGTTTCCGTGCGCATGTTCCTGGCACCACACGACGTCATCACGCGTGTCGACCGATCGGAGAAACGATGGCTTCCTCAGCCGTTCTGCGCGATCCGATAACTGCCATCGCGCTCGCCGCGGAACCATTCGCGGCGGAGGCGGCACACCGTGAGCGAACCCACGCGTCACCGCGCGACCAGGTGTCGTCTCTGCTCGACGCCGGGCTGGGGTCATTGCGCGTTCCGACCGATTTCGGCGGTGCCGGGGCGAGTGTCGCGACCCTGGCCGAGGCGCTCATCGCGGTGGCCGCAGCGGACTCGAACCTCGCGCAGATCTTCCGTGGGCATCTCGGGCTCACCGAGATCCTGCGCCGCTACGGATCCGGACGTGCGCGGGACATCCTGCTGCGTGGAGCGGCAAACGGACAGTTCTTCGGTCCCGCGGGGACGGAGGTCAGTGCGACGACTCTGACCTCCTTGTCGACCACGTTGCGCCGGGTCGACGGGAGCCTGTTGCTGGCGGGGTCCAAGTACTACACGACCGGCAGCCTGTATGCGGACTGGTTGAACGTACTGGTGGTCGAAGAAGGTCGGTTCGTGTCGGCCATCGTCGACCGCCACGCCCGCGGTGTGCAGGTTCTCGACGATTGGGACGGCTTCGGACAGCAACTGACCGCCAGTGGTACAGCTGTTTTCGACAACACGCCAGTGGATCCGGACTTCGTCCTGCCGCATGGAGACCCGCTCACCAACGACTACATGGAGGCGTTCTACCAGTTCGTGCACTCGGCCACTCAAGCGGGCATCGCGGCTGCCGTCGCCGACGACGCCGCCACACTGGTGCGCGGACGAACCCGCTCCTATCCCCTGGCGTCGACACCCGACGCGGCGCGAGACCCTCAGGTCCTCGAGATCGTCGGCGAGCTCACGAGCAAGGCGTTCGCAGCCAGAGCGACGGTACTGCATCTGGCCGCGACGTTGGATGCCTTCAACGACGATCCCACTCCGGAGACCGCGCGGCAGGCGCTGCTCGATTCCGCTGCCGCGCAGGTGATCAACACCGACATCGTGGGCACCGCCGCGTGGCGGTTGTTCGACGCCGGCAGTGCGAGCGCGGTGAAATCCGGTCGCGGATTGGATCGCCACCTGCGCAACGCGCGCACGGTCTCGTCGCACAACCCGGCGGCATACAAGGCGTCGTTGATCGGGGATCACGCGGTGAACGGCACCCCGCCGCGCAGCTTCCTCAACAGCGCCGGCGGTGCCGATGACACCGAGACCCCGTCGCAGCACCACTGACACCACCTGCCCTCACCTCACTCCGCCTCGCCGACAGGACACCCATGCGCAAAGTCTCGCTCCCCTCAACGGCCCGGTCCTTATGGACGCTGCTGACTGCTCTCCTGCTGATGGGGACGGCGGCATGTGCCGGTGGAGACACCGCCGACGGGCACCACGAGTTCGTGTACATCACCGATGCGCCCATCGGGCAGAACCAATTCCTCCAGCTCGGCAAGACCGGTACCGAAGCCGCGGCCAAGGCGCTCGGCCACACCGCACACACCTACGAGAGCACCGACGAGCAGTCGCGGCGGTCGAATCTGCAGGCGGCCGTCGCCCGTAAGCCCGCTGCCATCGTCCTGATCACATATGAATTCGACGACCTGGCGGTGGAGTTCGCCAAACAGTATCCCGGTCAGCAGTTCGTGTTGATCGACTCGTGCCCGCAGGAGGTACCCACGAACCTGCGGTGCGGTCAGTTCAAGGAGTACGAGTCCTCGTACCTTCTCGGTGTCGAGGCCGGCCTGCTGACGCATTCGACCAAGATCGGTACGGTGGCCGCCAAGGACTCGCCCTTCTTCCACCGTTGGTCGGACGCATTCGCGTTGGGTGCCCGGAGCGTCAACCCGCGTCTGCGGGATTCCCAACTGTTCGTCGGCGGTGACAACGCCGTCGGCGACCCGGCCCGCTCGAAGGAGTTGGCACTGACGCTCATCCAGTCGGGCGCGGACCAGGTGTACGGAGTGACCGGTGGCGGCAACGGCGGAGTGTTCGAGGCCGCCAAGCAGAGCCGCGGCGTGCTGGCCTACGGAGTCGACGTGAACCAGTGCCCGCAGGCACCGGGGACGATCGTCGACAACGCCATCAAGCGGATCGACAAGGTGGAACTGGACCTGCTGACGCAGATCACCCAGAACCGACCCGGTGGTACCGACACCGAGTTCGGGCTGGCACAGGACGGCTCCACCGTCACGGGCCTCACCGAGGACGCCTCGTCCAGCGGGTGCGTCATCAGCCGGCACCCCGACATCCTGGCTCGCGTCAAACAGGCCCGTGACCAGATCGTCGACGGGCAGATCACCATTCCGCACGCCAGCAGCTGAGGCGACGGCTTCCGATGCCCACCGTCGCTATGCACGAGATCACCAAACGATTCGGCGCGGTTCTCGCCAACGACGCCGTGTCGATCACGGTGCGTGAGGGCGAGATCCTCGCGCTGGTCGGTGAGAACGGAGCGGGTAAGTCGACGCTGATGTCGATCCTGTACGGGATCCACGGCCCCGATTCCGGTCACATCACGCTGGACGGTGAACCCGTGGTATTCGAGTCCACCGCCGACGCGATCGGCAGTGGGTTGGGGATGGTCTTCCAGCACTTCCAGTTGTTCCCCGGGATGTCGGTGGCCGAGAACGTGGTGTACGGGTCCGAACCTCGCCATCGCTTCGGGGTTCTTCGTCGTCGAGACTCGGCGCGGCAGGTCGAGGAGATAGCGACGCGGTACGGGCTACAGGTCCCCGCGACGGCCCCGGTCGACGACCTACCCGTGGGGCTGCTGCAGCGCATCGAGATAGTCAAAGCCCTCTACCGCGGAGCACAGACGCTGATCCTCGACGAACCGACCGGCGTGCTGACGCCGCAGGAGGCACGAGCACTGTTCGTCGTGCTGCGTCAACTCGCCGCCGAGGGACGCTCCGTCATCCTCATCACCCACAAGCTCGACGAGGTGGTCGCCGTCGCCGATCAGGTGGTGGTGCTGCGCGACGGTCGTACGGTTTTCCGGTCACCGGTGTCGGAGACGACGACACGAGAACTCGCGCGGCACATGACCGGGCGTGAGCTCGACCTACGACCACGACGTGCATCCACCGCACCGGGTGCCGCGGTGCTCACGGTCGGGAACGCACGTTGCGGTGCCAGTGACGATCGCGGTGCGCTCGACGACGTGTCGGTCGAGGTGCGTGCCGGTGAGATCGTCGGTGTCGCAGGGGTGGCGGGCAACGGCCAGGAGACACTCGCGGCCGTCGTGGCCGGGCATCGGCAGCTGCGCGCCGGACGCGTGATCCTCGACGGCGTCGACGTCACCCGAACGTACAATCATCACCGACGAAGGGTCGGGCTCGCCCACATCCCTGAGGACCGCAATCGCGACGGGGTCGCGCGGGATGCCGACGTGGCCACGAATCTCGCCACCGGATTTCACCGCAGCGCGCCTCTCGCGGTGCGCGGGATACTCCGCCCACGCGCGATTCGCGCCCACGCCACCGATCTCATCGGCCATTTCGGCATCAAGGTGGGTGGTCCCGGCGTCGCCGTGCGTACTCTGTCCGGCGGCAACACCCAGAAGGTGGTCATCGCCCGGGAACTGACACACGCCGTACCGTTCCTACTCGCCGAACAACCGACGCGTGGAGTCGATCTCGGCGCCATCGAGTTCATCTACGAGCGACTCGACCGCTATCGACGCAACGGCGGCGGGATATTACTGGTCTCCAGTGAGATCAGCGAGCTCCTCAGCCTCAGCGATCGGATACTCGTGATGTTCGCCGGACGGATCGCCGGTGAACTGTCCGCCGTGGAGGCCACTCCCGAGCGGATCGGCGCGTTGATGTCGGGAACCGCAGCGACGGTCGACGAGACCTGTCGATGAGTACGACGACCACGATGACGCGTCGACTGGGCCGGGTGGCAGGCGAGCTCGCCACGCGCCGGGTCAGGAGCGTCGATCCGGTGCGGACCCTCGACACAGCGCTCGCCGTGGTGCTCACCGCCGCCGTGATGACCGCCCTGTTCAGTACCGCCGGCCGCAATCCGTTCGCCCTGTACCACAGCCTGTTCGCGGGTTCGCTGGCCGGAATCGGGTTGGTCACGACACTCCAGCAGACCGTGCCCGTGGTCGGTCTTGGCCTCGCGCTTTCCTTTTCCTTCCGTGCGGGTCAGTTCAATCTCGGCGCGGCGGGTCAGTTCGTCGGCGGCGGGGTCGGCGGAACGGCGGTCGCACTCACCATGCCGGGCCCCGGCTGGCTGGTCATCGGCGCCTCGTTGCTCGCCGCGATGGTCGTCGGCGCGGCGTTGTCGACCATCTGCGCGGCGTTGTTCACCGCACTCGGCGCACCGGTGTTCGCCACGTCGCTGCTGCTGAACTACCCGATCATCTCGACCAGCTCATACCTGATCAAGGTGACGATGAAGGACCCCACCTCGTCGATGGACGCCTCCCGCCTCATACCCACCGAGCGTCGCATCGGCGTGATCGGCCCGCCTGGGGGATCCGTGGCCCACCTGTTCGACTCCGTGTTCGGCCAGTACAGCACCGCCACGCTGATCGTCGGCGGTCTCAACTGGTCGGTGCTCATCGTCGCGGTGATCTGGGCTCTCGTGGTGTTCATCAACGCGCGGTTGCCCATCGGATTCGAGACACGACTCATCGGGTTGAGTCCGGACATGGCGCGGAGCAGCGGCATCCGTTCCGACAGGGCCATTCTCGTCAACATGGCCATCGGCGGAGCGATCACCGGGCTGATGGGTATCGTCGTGGTGCTCGGCACCCATTTCCGACTGATCGACGGGGCGCTCGATGGCACCGGGTACCCGATCACCGCGCTGCTGGTGGTTCTCCTCGCGCGCAACAGGGCCGTTGCGGTGGTGGTTGTCGGGTTCCTGTTCACCGCGCTCGGCGTCGGTGGCGAGGAGATCGAGCGGGACTACGGGTTGTCGTCCTATGTCTCGACCATCGTGCAGGCGCTGGTGGTCTTCCTGGTGTCGATCAAGCTGACGCCTCGGGTGCTCGCACGACGGTGGGGGGTGCGACGGTGAACCCGGATGTGGTGATGTCACCGGAGATCCTGGCGGGTTGTGTCCGTGCACTCGTTCCGCTGATCCTGCTGGGGGTCGGGGCGCTGATCTGTCACCAGGCGGGGGTGTTCAATGTCGCGCTCGAGGGACTGATGCTGACCGGTTGCTTCGCGGCGGTCGCCGGTAGCGCGCTCACCGGAAACGTCGTCCTCGCCGTGCTCATCGCCGTCGGCGCGTCCACGGCGGTCGCGTACGTCCTCGCGGTCGGTGCGGTATCCCGCCATGGTGATCCCCTCATCCTCGGCACCGCGGCGAACCTGCTGGTGTCCGGCCTGACCACATTCCTGCTCCAGGCGATGTTCCATGTGCGCGGTACATATCAACGCCCCGACCTCGCGCGACTGCCCCACTGGTTCACCTCTGCGACCGACACCGTCCCGTACCTCGGTCCCGCGATCGCCGCCGTGAGCCCGCTGGGAGTGCTGGCGATCCTGGCCGTCGTCGCCGTGTACGGATATCTGCGCCACAGCGTGAGCGGACTACGGCTTCGTGGGGTCGGTGTACATCCGGAGGCGGCGAGCTCGCTGGGGGTGACACCGTCGAGGTATCGGTTCGCTGCCCTGCTGGTCTCGGGCGTCCTGGGCGGGTTGGCAGGCGCGGAGCTGTCGCTCGGCTCCGTGGCCCTCTTCACCGAGGACATGTCCGCGGGGCGGGGCTGGGTGCTGGTGCTCATCATGTTGCTGGCCGGAGGCCGCGTCATGGCTGTCGTGGCCCTGTTGATCCTCTATGCGTACGCACAGGCGCTCGGGTTCCGGCTGCAGACGGTCGGGCTGCCCATGCAGTTCTCCGACGCCGCCCCGTATGTGGCCATACTCGTGGCGATCACCTGGCTGGGGATTCGGGCGCGGATCCGTGCCCGGACGGCGAGAGCAGACGATCAGGTCGACACACCCGGTCCGATCAGCGGCGTCGCAGCTCCCGCCAGCGTCGGACCAGATCGTCGACGTCCACCGTCTGCGCCACCAACGACGCACTCGGACCGAGGCGAGGCGCGAGTCGATCCAGCTTCACCCGACGATTGAAGTCCTGCAACACCGCGCGTACCGCACTCTCGTCGGCCACGTCCAGCAGCGACCCCGGGAACCCGTCCCGTTCGCGACGGAGTTGCACGACGGGCGGCATCAGCGCCGAGGAGTCGAGGTTCTCGTCGGCGATCTTCTGTTTCGCCCACCAGTCGGGGTCGTCGAGCCCGTTCAGGTTCAACGGTTTCCCGGAACCCGGCAGGTTGTCGAACTCACCGCGCTCGGTGGCCTCGCGGATCAGTCGGTCGACGCGTGACTCGTGGCGCGGGCGGCTCCAGTGTCGACGCGGTGCGCGCCGCCGCCCACCGGGGTTCTCGGCTGATCGGTCACCGCTGGGTTCGTCGACCACGATTCGCCCGAGGTACGGCTCAGACGGTGAACCCGAGCGCCCGCAGCTGGTCACGGCCGTCGTCGGTGATCTTGTCCGGTCCCCACGGCGGCATCCACACCCAGTTGATCTCCATGTCGGTGCACAGTCCGGAATTGACCAACGCGGTACGCGTCTGGTCCTCCAGCACGTCGGTCAACGGGCAGGCAGGCGAGGTCAGCGTCATGTCGATCTTGGCCACCGCCTCGTCACTGACCTCGATGCCGTACACCAGGCCCAGATCGACGACGTTGATGCCGAGTTCGGGATCGACGACGTCGTACATCGCCTCCTCGATGTCGGTGATCTCAGGCAGCGCCGTCTGGGGTGCAGGCGTCTCGGGAGCGGGAGTCTCGGTGTCTGTCATTGCTTCTCCTGACTTGGGCTTCTCCTGATGTGGGCTTCCCCTGATGTGGACGAGAAATTCGAGGCGGTCAACCGGGTGCCGACGCGACGGTCTGGGCCACCGCGTCCTTGAACGCCAGCCAACCCAGCAATGCGCACTTCACGCGGGCGGGGTACTTGCTGACGCCGGCGAAGGCGATGCCGTCACCGATGACGTCTTCGTCACCGGCATCCTTGCCACGGGAGGTCATCATGTCGTTGAACGACTGCACCGTGGCGAGGGCCTCGTCGACACTCATCCCGACGATCTGGTCGTAGAGCACCGAGGTGGACGCCTGCGAGATCGAGCACCCCTGCCCGTCGTAGGACACGTCCGAGACGGTTCTGCCGTCGTCGGACAACTCGACGCGCAGCGTGACCTCGTCGCCACAGGTCGGATTCACGTGGTGCACCTCGGCCCCGTACGGATCCCGCAGCCCACGTCCGTGCGGGTGCTTGTAGTGGTCCAGGATCACTTCCTGGTACATCTGTTCCATTCTCACGGCGTCACCCCGAAGAACTTCTGCGCCGTCACGATCGCGTCGGCGAGTGCATCGACCTCGCCGAGCGTGTTGTAGGCCGCGAATGACGCGCGCGCGGTGGCCGCGACGCCGAAGCGACGGTGCAGTGGCCACGCGCAGTGATGGCCCACGCGGATGGCGACGCCCTCGTCGTCGAGGACCTGCCCCAGATCGTGGGCGTGGATGCCGTCGACCACGAACGAGACCGCGCCACCGCGACGGTCGGTGGTCTCCGGACCGACGATGCGGACGCCGGCGATCGCCGTGAGACGGTCGAGTGCGTGGGCGGTCAGGTCGTGCTCATGTGCCGCGATCTCCGACATCCCCACCGTCCGCAGGTACCGCACGGCCGCGCCCAGCCCGACGACCTGCGAGGTCATCGGCACCCCGGCCTCGAACCGCTGCGGTGGTGGCGCGAACGTGGAGCCCTCCATGGTGACCGTCTCGATCATCGAACCGCCGGTGATGAACGGTGGCAGCTGCTCGAGCAGTGCGGACTTTCCGTAGAGGACACCCACACCCGACGGCCCGAACATCTTGTGACCGGAGAAGGCCGCGAAGTCGACATCCGAGGCCGCGAAGTCCACCGACATGTGCGGCACCGACTGGCATGCGTCGAGCACGGCCAGCGCGCCGACCGCGTGGGCCCGCGAGACGAGCTCCGCGACGTCGGCGACGGCACCGGTGACGTTGGACTGGTGGGTGAACGCGACCACCCGCACCGTGTCGTCCAGGGTCAGCGAATCCAGGTCGATGCGACCGTCGTCGGTGACGCCGTACCAGCGCAACGTGGCACCGGTGCGTCGACACAGCTCCTGCCACGGAACGAGATTCGCGTGATGTTCGAGCTCGGTGGTGACCACGGTGTCGCCGGGAACCAGCGGCCTGCCACCGAACAGCGGTGCCGATCGGTCGTCGCCGAGGGTGAACGCCACCAGGTTCAGCGCCTCGGTCGCGTTCTTGGTGAACACGATCTCCGCAGCGGTCGCACCGACGAACGCCGCGATGTCGGCGCGCGCCTCCTCGTAGACATCCGTCGCCTCCTCGGCGAGCTGATGGGCGCCGCGGTGCACGGCGGCATTGTGATGCGTCAGGAAGTACCGCTCGGCGTCGAGCACCTGCTCGGGCCGTTGCGAGGTCGCACCCGAGTCGAGGTAGACCAACGGCTTGTCGTCACGCACCGTGCGCGACAGGATCGGGAAATCCGCGCGCAGGGCGGTGATGTCGAGTGCATCGGTGCTGCTGGTGATGGTCATGAGACGGCTCCTGTTCTGCGCCAAACGTTCCGCGCTACCCGTTCTGGGCGATCCGCCGATGGTCACGAACCCACGATCAGGCCCGTACGCCTGCGGTGAAGCGCTCGTAGCCGTTCTCCTCGAGCTCGTCGGCCAGCTCGGGACCGCCGGACTCGACGATGCGGCCGTTGACGAACACGTGCACGTGATCGGGGTGGATGTAGCGCAGGATTCGCGTGTAGTGGGTGATCAGCAGCACGCCGCCGTTCTCCCGTTCCTTGTAGCGGTTCACTCCCTCGGAGACCACGCGCAACGCGTCGACGTCCAGGCCGGAATCGGTCTCGTCGAGGATCGCGAT
This sequence comes from Williamsia sterculiae, assembly GCF_900156495.1. GTDB lineage: Bacteria > Actinomycetota > Actinomycetes > Mycobacteriales > Mycobacteriaceae > Williamsia_B > Williamsia_B sterculiae. The sequence continues at coordinate 270,260 of NZ_FTNT01000003.1, read as the reverse complement.
ACCCGGCTTGAGCAGCCCCAGCTGCAGGATCTCGTGGCGCTTCTTCTCACCGCCGGAGAAGCCCTCGTTCACGCTGCGCTCGGCGAAGGACGGATCGATGTCCAGTTCGGTCATCGCCTCCTTGGTCTCCTTGACCCAATGGCGCAGCTTGGGGGCCTCGCCACGCACGGCGGTCGCCGCGGTGCGCAGGAAATTCGACATCGACACGCCGGGCACCTCGACCGGGTACTGCATCGCCAGGAACAGGCCCGCGCGGGCCCGCTCGTCGACGGTCATCTCCAGCACGTCCTCACCGTCGAGGGTGATCGACCCCTGGGTGACGACGTACTTGGGGTGGCCGGCGATGGCGTACGACAGCGTCGACTTGCCGGAGCCGTTGGGGCCCATGATCGCATGGGTCTCCCCCGACGACACGGTCAGGTCCACACCCTTGAGGATGTGGATCGGTTCGGCGTCGGCGTCGCTCTGCGCGACGTCGACGTGCAGGTCACGGATCTCCAAAGTGGTCACGGTAGAAAAAGTTCCTTGCTCTATACGAGATTGGGGCTCGAGAAGAATTGGGCTCGGGTGTGAGGGATCGGTCGGCGTCAGGCGCCTGCGGTCTCGAGTTCGGCCTCGATGGCCGCGTTCAACCGCTCGCGTAGTTCGGGCACCGCGATGCGCGCGATGATCTCGCCGAAGAATCCACGGACCACCAGTCGGCGGGCCTGCTCCTCGGGGATGCCGCGCGCCTGCAGGTAGAACAACTGCTCGTCGTCGAACCGGCCGGTGGCGCTGGCGTGTCCGGCACCGACGATCTCCCCGGTCTCGATCTCCAGGTTGGGCACCGAGTCGGCCCGGGCGTTGTCGGTGAGCACCAGGTTGCGGTTGAGCTCGAAGGTGTCTGTGCCCTCGGCCTCGGGACGGATGAGCACGTCGCCGATCCAGACGGTGTGCGCTTCACGGCGACGACCGGAGGCATCCTTCTGCGCCGGCCCCACATCGCCCTGCAACGCACCCTTGTACACCACGTTGGACCGGCAGTGCGGCTGCGCGTGGTCGACCAACAGTCGCTGTTCGAGGTGCTGTCCGGCGTCGGCGAAGTACAGACCGAGCAGTTCCGCGTCACCACCGGGTCCGTCGTAGTGCACCACCGGTGAGAGCCGGACGAGGTCACCGCCGAGGCTGACCGCGAAGTGCCGGATGACCGCATCGCGCCCGACACGCACGTGGTGTGCGGCGACGTGGACGGCGTCGTCGGCCCAGTCGTGCACGTTGACCACGGTCAGGTGCGCGCCGTCGCCGACGACGAACTCGACGTTCTCGGCATAGGTGCCGCTGCCCTGCTGGTCCAGCACGATCACGGCGCGGGCGAACCGCTCCAATCGGATCTGCAGATGACCGTAGGCGACCTGGTCCTCGCCCGGTCCGGTCACCACCACCGAGATGGGCTCGCGCTGCTCGACCTCGGCGCCGATGGTGACGACGGTGGCCGCGGTGAACGACGACCACGCCTGGGCGGCGATCCGGTCGAACGGGACGCCGCCGTCGCCGAGGCGGGAGTCGTCGCGACCGACGGTCTCGACGGTCACGCCGTCACCGGCGTCGGACACCGTCACACCCGCCTCCGCGGTACGTTCGGCGGTTCCGTCGTGCAGACCGCGCAACCGACGGAACGGGGTGAACCGCCAGGCCTCCTCGCGCGGACTCGGCACCTCGAACGCGTCGACGTCGTACGAGGTGAACTGCTCGCCCTTGTTGGTGACGATGACGGTCGGGGTCTTGTCGACGTTCTCGCCGCGGACCGCTCCGACCACCCCTGCGGGCGTGGACTCCGCTGCCATCAACCCACCGATCCTTCCATCTGCAGCTCGATGAGCCGGTTGAGCTCGAGTGCGTACTCCATCGGCAACTCCTTGGCGATGGGCTCGACGAACCCGCGGACCACCATGGCCATCGCCTCGTCCTCGGTCAGGCCACGGCTCATCAGGTAGAAGAGCTGATCGTCGCTGACCTTGGACACCGTGGCCTCGTGGCCCATGGTCACGTCGTCCTCACGGATGTCGACGTAGGGGTAGGTGTCGCTACGGGAGATCTGGTCCACCAGCAGCGCGTCGCACTTCACCGTCGAGCGGCTGCCGTGGGCTCCCTTGTTGACCTGCACCAGGCCGCGGTACGAGGCCCGTCCGCCACCCCGCGCGACCGACTTGGAGACGATGTTCGAGGACGTGTGCGGGGCCAGGTGGACCATCTTGGATCCGGTGTCCTGGTGCTGCCCGGCGCCCGCGAACGCCACCGAGAGCACCTCGCCCTTCGCGTACTCGCCGGTCATCCAGACGGCCGGGTACTTCATCGTCACCTTGGAGCCGATGTTGCCGTCGACCCACTCCATGGTTGCGCCCGCTTCGGCCTTCGCCCGCTTGGTCACCAGGTTGTACACGTTGTTCGACCAGTTCTGGATGGTGGTGTAGCGGCACCGACCACCCTTCTTGACGATGATCTCGACGACCGCCGAGTGCAGCGAGTCGGTCTTGTAGATCGGCGCGGTGCACCCCTCGACGTAATGCACGTAGGCGTCCTCGTCGACGATGATCAGCGTCCGCTCGAACTGGCCCATGTTCTCGGTGTTGATACGGAAATAAGCCTGTAGCGGGATGTCGACGTGCACACCCTTGGGCACGTAGATGAACGAGCCTCCCGACCACACCGCGGTGTTCAGCGCGGAGAACTTGTTGTCGCCGGCCGGGATCACCGACCCGAAGTACTCCTCGAACAGCTCCGGGTGCTCCTTGAGTGCGGTGTCGGTGTCGAGGAAGATCACACCCTGCGCCTCGAGGTCCTCACGGATGGAGTGGTAGACCACCTCGGACTCGTATTGGGCGGCCACGCCCGAGACCAGCCGCTGCTTCTCCGCCTCGGGGATGCCCAGCTTGTCGTAGGTGCTCTTGATGTCGGCGGGCAGGTCGTCCCAGGTGGCGGCCTGCTTCTCGCTGGACCGCACGAAGTACTTGATGTTGTCGAAGTCGATGCCGTCGAGGTTGCTGCCCCACGTCGGCATCGGCTTGCGGTCGAAGATGTTCAAAGCCTTCAGGCGGGCCTCCAACATCCAGGCAGGCTCGCTCTTCTTCTGCGAGATGTCGGCGACGACCGCCTCCGACAGGCCACGCTGCGCACTGGCCCCCGCGACGTCCGAGTCGGCCCAGCCGTACCCGTAGGCGCCGAACGACTGCAGGGCCTCTTCCTGGGTCAACGGTGCCGTCACGGTGCCCGCGGTGCGATCGGGGTCGGTGACTGTCATCGGGTCTCCTCTACTCGGTTCCCTCGGTCCGACGTGGGCTGCACATCGGTGGTGGTGGATGTCTGTCGGTGTGTACCGGACTCCGGTGTCACGGTCTGGTGTGTCGTGGTCTGGGGTGTCACGGTCTGGGGTGTCGTGGTCTGGCGTGCCACCGGCTCCGCTGTCGGGACCAGGGGTACGTGCGTGGTGCAGGCGCAGTCGCCGTTGGCGATGGTCGCCAGCCGTTGCACGTGCGTCCCCAGCAACTCGGTGAACATCGTTGTCTCGGCCTCGCAGAGTTCCGGGAACTCGGCCGCGACGTGCGCGACCGGGCAGTGGTGCTGACAGATCTGCACGCCGGTACCCACCCGTTCGGTGGACGCCGCGAACCCGGAGGCGGTCAGCGCCTCGGCGATCTGTTCGGCTGTCCGCTCCACCTGCTCGGGCGAGGTGGTTCCGTCACCGCCTGGTGCAACGGGATCGACGCCGCCGACCATTCCCCGGATCCGGTCCTGTGCGAAATCGGTCACAGCATCGTCGCCGGCCACGTCGCGTAACTTGCGCATCGCCGCCCCGGCCAGGTCGTCGTAGGTGTGGTGCAGGCGCCCCCGACCGGTGGGGGTCAACCGGAATCGCTTGGCGGGCCGTCCGCGACCACGCTGTTCGAACCGGGATCCACCGATCGTGGACTCGACGTCGCCCGCGGCGATGAGCGCGTCGAGGTGTCGGCGGACGCCCGCCGCGGTCAGTCCGAGGCGGTGGCCGATATCGGTGGCGGTGGCGGGACCACCCTCGACGAGCATGGTCACCACAGCTGCTCGGGTCTGCCCGTCGTGGTGTTCGGCCACGGGAGGATGAGCCGTGGTGTGCGGATCGCTGACCTGCGGTGACGATGTCGGGTGGGCAACAGTCGTCGACGTGGTGCGATCGACAGTCGTCGGCACCGACGCGTCGGCCGCGGCCGCGTGGGATTCGAGGCGAACTGTTTTCACAACACGAGTGTTGCCTAATTCCCGGGACATTGCCAGCAAGGGTGACCTTGCCTACTCGACGGTGCGGGAGCGGTGATCCCGGTCGTCGCCGGGCGGTCCGTCACCCGCCGGCGAGGCATTACGATCGGCGTTTGTGCCAGACATCCCCACGGGAGACCCGCAGCCGAGTCGGCTGACCCGTGGACTGGACTATCTGGGACTGCGCAAGGTCACCGACCGGGGCACGGACAGCACCGGCGACTACGGCACCGCGGTGGCCCGCCTACATCGCAACGAACCCGAGGTGGGGCCGCTGCTGCCGGTGGAGAACCGCAGGCTGCAGCGGATCCGGTTGTTCGGCGGCGTCGGGTCCATCCTGCTGCTGATCGGTTCGCTGGGCACCGGCGCGCTGCCCGTGCTGCAGAACCCCATCGCGGGGGTCCGCGTGCTGTCGTTGCCCTCGCGTATGGCCACGACCGCCGTCACCCTGTCGGTCACCGGGACGATCGTGCTGGTGGTGGCCTGGCTCATGCTGGGTCGATTCGCGGTCGGCCGGTTGCAGGACGACGTGATGCGCGGCCGGGCGCCGAAACGGCGGATGACCCGACGACAGGCCGATCGCACCCTGTTGTTGTGGATCGCCCCGTTCGTCGTCGCCCCGCCGTTGCTCAGCAAGGACGTCTACTCGTATCTGGCGCAGAGCGCCATCGCCTACCGCGGGATGGATCCCTACACGATCAGCCCGGCCGCCGGGCTGGGCGTGGACCACGTCTTCACCCGGTCGGTGCCCACACTGTGGCGAGACACCCCGGCTCCGTACGGTCCGCTGTTCCTGTGGCTCGGCAAGGGCATCACCGCGATCACCGGCGACAACCTGCCTGCCGCGATCCTGCTGCACCGGGCGATCGCGCTGGTCGGGGTGGCGCTCATCGTGTGGGCGCTGCCGCGACTGGCCCGCCGCTGTGGGGTGTCCCCCATCACCGCACTGTGGTTGGGAGCGATGAACCCGCTGCTGATCCTGCATCTGGTCGGTGGCATCCACAACGACGGGTTGATGTTGGGCCTGATGCTGGCGGGCATCGAACTGTGCTTCCGCGGCATCGACAGCGCGACGTCGCTGCGCAGACCGGGATCGCGGTGGCCGTCCACCGCGGGGTGGCTGCTGATCGGTGGCACCGCGGTGATCGCCGCGTCGGCCATGGTCAAGGTGTCCTCGGTGATGGCGTTGGGCTTCGTCGGGATCGCTCTGGCCCGACGCTGGGGTGCCACCTTGCCCGCGCTGCGACATGCGCCCGTCCGTCAGTGGTGGCAGCGATCGCGGCGCAGCGTGCTGGCACTCCTCGCGGCGGCCGCCACCCTCGGTGCCATCCTCGGAGCCGTCGCCGTGGTCATCTGCGTCGGCACCGGCCTCGGTTTCGGCTGGACCTCCACGCTGAGCACCGGCAACGTGGTGCGGTCCTGGATGTCCATGCCGACTCTGCTCGCGGTCACCACCGGACGCGTCGGGGTGTGGATGGGTCTCGGCGACCACACCCAGGCCATGCTCGACGTCGCCCGTCCGGTGGGACAGCTGGTCGCGGGGATCTTCATCATCCGATGGCTGCTCGCGGCTCTCGGTGATCGACTGCACCCACTCGGTGCCTACGGCGTGGCGACCGCGACCTTCGTGGTGTTCTTCCCGTTCGTGCAGGCCTGGTACCTGTTGTGGGCGATCATCCCGCTGGCCGCCTGGGCCACCGGGCGCTGGTTCCGCCTCATCGCGATCATCGTCTCCGCGGTCATCGCCATCGTGGTGCTGCCGACGGGTGCCGGCACCCGCGGGTTCCAACTGGCGGAGGGGTTGGTCGCCGCGGTCATCGTCTCGGCGGTTCTGACCGCCTTGTTCTTCGAGCGGATGCCGTGGCAGCGGGACCATCGGGACGCCGGGGTCGACACCGACGGCGCTCCTCGGACCGCGGTCCCCGATCCGGGGTCGTCCGCCGTCGACGACCAGGACCTCGGGGTGGTCGACCGGTCGACCACCCCGAGCAGCTCCCGGTGAGGCGCGCGGCGGTCGGTCGACCCCGCCCGTTGCCGGGTGGGCCACGACACACGCATACCCTTGGCGTCGTGGGTGGTGATCTGACCGAGCGGGGGGCCGTGACCAGCGACCACGACTCGGGTGATCACACGCCGGGTCGGGGAGAACCGGCGCTGCGGGTGCGCGGCCTGGTCAAGCGTTTCGGTGCCACCACCGCCGTCGGTGGCCTCGACTTCGACCTACCGCGTGGCCGCATCCTCGCGCTGCTCGGTCCCAACGGTGCGGGCAAGACCACGACTGTCGAGATCTGCGAAGGATTCACCAGCCCCGACGACGGTGAGGTCCGGGTCCTCGGTCTGGACCCGGTGGCCGACAACGACCGGCTGCGGAGCCGGATCGGTGTGATGCTGCAGGGCGGTGGTGCGTATCCCGGCGCTCGCGCCGGTGAGATGTTGCGGCTCTGCGCCGCGTACTCGGCCGACCCACTGGATCCCGACTGGTTGCTCCGCACCCTCGGCCTCGCCGACGCCCAGCGCACCTCGTACCGACGTCTGTCCGGAGGCCAGCAGCAGCGACTCGCGCTGGCCTGCGCACTGGTCGGTCGGCCGGAGCTGGTGTTCCTGGACGAACCGACCGCGGGGATGGACGCCCACGCCCGCCTGCTGGTCTGGGAACTCATCGGTCGGCTGCGCGACGACGGGGTCGCGGTGCTGCTGACCACCCACCTGATGGACGAGGCCGAGGATCTGGCGGACGACGTGCTCATCATCGATCACGGGGTGACGGTGGCCGCGGGATCGCCTGCCGAACTGACCAGCCGAGGCGCCGAGAACGAACTCCGGTTCACCGCGCCGGTGGGGCTCGACCTGACGCTGCTGCGCACCGTGCTGCCCGAGGATTACCACTGCACCGAACCGACACCGGGGACCTACCTGGTCAGCGGTCAGGTCACCCCGCAGGTGCTGGCCACGGTCACCGGCTGGTGCGCCAAGATCAACGTGCTCGCCACCAACCTGCGGGTGGAGACCCGCAGCCTCGAGGACGTGTTCCTCGACCTCACCGGGCGGGAGCTGCGACCGTGACGTCATCACCGGATCTCGGCCCACTGCGCGACGCGGCGGTGTCCCCCACGCTTTTCCCGTCCGGGGTCTTCGCGCCGTCACCGCGCCCGGCGCCGGTCATGCGGATGCTGGTGGCGCAGACGCGGATGGAACTGCTGCTGCTGCTGCGCAACGGTGAGCAGCTCCTGCTGACCATGTTCATCCCGATCACCCTGCTGGTGGGGCTGTGCCTGATCCCCTTAGGTGACCTCGGCGAACGCCGCGCCGACCTGTTCGTGCCCGCGATCATGACCGTCGCGGTGATGTCCACCGCGTTCACCGGTCAGGCCATCGCCGTCGGTTTCGATCGTCGCTACGGGGCGTTGAAGCGGCTGGGTGCGACCCCGCTACCCCGCTGGGGGGTGATCGCGGGCAAGTCGCTCGCCGTGGTCGCCGTGGTGATCCTGCAGGCGATCATCCTGGGACTCATCGGCCTGGCGTTCTCGTGGGATGTCACGCCCGTCGGCCTGCTCATCGGCGCGGTCGCGATCGCGGTGGGTACCGTCACGTTCTCCGCGCTCGGGCTCCTGCTGGGGGGCACCCTGCGCGCCGAGGTGGTGTTGGCGCTGGCCAACATCGCCTGGTTCGTGTTCATCGGCATCGGCAGTCTGGTGGTGATGGGCGACCGCGTCCCCCGCGCCGTGTGGTGGGTGGCCCGCTGCACACCGTCGGGCGCGCTGAGCGAGTCGCTGCACCGAGCCGCGGCCGGATCGTTCGACGTGTTCGGTCTGCTCGTGCTCGTCGTCTGGGGTGCCGTGGCCGCCGCCGCTGCCGTCCGCTACTTCCGGTTCATCTGAACAGAACAGGTATCTCCGTGCTCTACCGCGCCTTCGTCCGAGTGGTCGACCTGCTGCCCGAACCCGCACGCCGGGTGCAGGTGGCCGTCGCCGTGGCCGTGTTGATCTCGCAGGCGGGTATCGCGGTGACCGGTGCCGTGGTCCGGGTCACCGCGTCGGGCCTCGGTTGCCCGACCTGGCCGCAGTGCTTTCCCGGCAGCTTCACCCCGGAGGCCCATGCCGAGGTGGCCGGCGTGCATCAGGCCGTCGAGTTCGGCAACCGGATACTCAGCTTCCTGGTGGTGGTGACCGCGGCGTTGATCGTCATCGCCGTCACCCGCGCGCGACGTCGTCGGGAGGTGCGCTTCTACGCCTGGCTGATGCCCGCATCGACCGTGGTGCAGGCGGTGGTCGGTGGGATCACCGTGCTCACCGGTCTGCTGTGGTGGACCGTCGCGATCCACCTGCTGCTGTCGATGGCGATGGTGTGGTTGTCGGTGATGCTGCTGGAGAAGGTCCGCGAGCCCGACACCGGGGTGGTCGCCGGGAGCGATGCCGTGGCGCAGGTGCCCGCGCCGTTGCGCTGGTTGACCGTGCTGAGCGCGGTGGTGATGGCCGGCGTGCTGGTGGCCGGGACGATGGTGACCGGAGCCGGTCCGCACGCCGGTGACACCAGCCCGCAGAACCCGGTGCCGCGGTTGCGGGTGCAGATCGTCACGCTGGTGCACCTGCACGCCGACCTGCTCATCGCCTATCTCGCGCTGCTGGTCGCACTCGGTTTCGCGCTCGTCGCGGTCGGTGCGCCCGTCCGGGTGAGGCGACGCCTCTACGTGGTGGTCGCGACGGTCGTGGTGCAGGCACTGATCGGCGTCACCCAGTACGCACTGAACGTGCCGGAGGCCCTGGTGGTGTTGCACGTGGCCGGGGCGGGAGCGTCGGTCGCGGCCACCGCGGCCCTGTGGATCTCGCTGCGACCCCGCGCGGTGCCGGAACCCACACCGAGGGTCACCGCCGACCGGGCGGTCACCCCCAGCGTCTGAGCGACGAGGGTCAGCGGGTACGGGCCACCCAACCGGCCATCTTGGTCCAGTGTCCGGGCGCCGGAGTCGCCACCGAGGTCAGTTCGCGGTCCCACTCCCCCACCTCGAGGTCGGGAACTCGCGCGACGACGGCCTCCGCGGTCGCCACGTCGTCGACCACCTGGTCGCCCAGGATGCCGCCGTCACCGGCGACGAGAGTGATCCGCACGCCCGACGCACCGATGGGTTGGATGACCGCGGTTGCCATACCGCCGTGTCGGGAGAGGTAGCCGTTGATCGCCTTGACGGTCTGCGGCGGCACCCGCACGCTGTCCGCCGGCTGATTGTCCGGGGCGGCCTGGGCGTCTCCGGTCTGAGCGGTGTCGCCGGCGTCGGCCGCGGCGTCGTCGGAGTGGGTCATGCCGCTGAGCATACGTGCCGCGCGGTCCCGATCCGGGCACACCTCGTACCGTCGGCGGCCCGGTGGGCCGGACACCCATGGGCGGCACCGACCTGCCTCACGACCGACGGGTAGAACGGTCACATGCGCGCCATCGTTGTCAGCGAGAACGGCGGACCCGAGGTCCTGGTCCCCACCACGGTCGACGACCCGAGGCCCGGCCCCGACGAAGTGCTCGTCCGGGTCCGTGCCACCGGGGTGAACTTCATCGACACCTATCTGCGGGCGGGGATGTACCCGACCTCACTGCCGTACACCCCCGGCAGCGAGGGCGCCGGTGAGGTCGTCGACGTCGGCGACGACGTCCCTCGATCGAGGATCGGTGAACGCGTCGCGTGGTCGGATGCGCCGGGCAGCTACGCCGAGTTGGTGACGGTGCCCGCCGCGCGCGCCGTGACCGTCCCGGACGGCGTACCCGACGACCAGGCCGCATCAATCCTGCTGCAGGGTATGACCGCGCACTATCTGCTCGACGGCAGCTCGCACCCCGACCCCGGGGACACCGCGTTGGTGCACGCGGGTGCGGGCGGGGTCGGACTGCTGTTGACCCAGTTGGCCGCGGCGAAGGGACTACGGGTCATCAGCACCGTGTCCACCGACGCCAAGGAAGAGCTGTCGCGGAAGGCGGGCGCTGATCACGTGCTCCGGTACGGCGACGGACTGGCCGACCGGGTTCGGGACCTGACCGATGGTGCCGGTGTCGCGGTCGCGTACGACGGCGTCGGCGCGGACACCTTCGAGGCGAGCCTCGCGGCCACCCGCATCCGCGGCACCGTGGTGCTGTTCGGCGCGGCCAGCGGCCCGGTCCCACCCTTCGACCTGCAGCGACTCAACAAGGCCGGCTCGTTGTCGGTGACCCGGCCGACGTTGGCGCACTTCGTCGCGGATCCGGAGGAGTTCGCCTGGCGAGCCGGTGACGTGATGCGCGGGTTGTCCGACGGCACGCTCACTCTGACCGTCGGTCAGCGGTTCGCACTCGACGAGGCGGCGGAGGCCCACCGTGCGCTACAGGCGCGATCGACGGTGGGCAGTACCGTCCTGGCGCCCTGACGATCGGGCGGAACCATCGGGCGCGACCACCCGTCTGATCACCGAGAGCAACGACATGGGCGTAGCGACGTGGGTTCCCGTCCCCGATCCGTGAGGTCCGCCCATGTCAGGTCCGCCCACATCGTCGTCGCTACCCACCCGACCCGGGGGACCCGTCCCGCTGTCCCCCGGCGGCATCGCCGGCCGGGTCACCTTCTCCCCGACGGTGCTGCGCGAACTCGCCCGGCGATGGCATGCCCTCGCCGACACCATCGAAGCGCTGCCACTGGGTGGTGACCTCGAGGGCACGACCTCGACGGGTCAGACCACCGCCGCGATCCGCCGCGCGGCCGCCGGAATCGGCTCCACGATCGGGGCGATGACCGCCCGGCTGCACGAGGTGGCGTACGGACTGGAGGTCTGCATCGGTGCCGGCGTCGCGACCGACGCCGATGCCGCCGTCCGGATCGCCGCAGACGGTCCCCGATGAACGACGCCGCGGCGGCCGCGGCGATCGTCGGCTGGGACGTCGACGGACTCGACACCGCCGGTGTGCACCTGGCCGATCACACCGACGCCCTCGACGGCGCACTGGATGCCGTGCTCCGGGGGACGGACTCGATCACCGGCTGGTCCGGAGGCCTGCGCGACGCCGTCCGGCGCCGCATCGACGCCGAGGTCGACCACGGCCGGGAGATCCGTAACGCGCTGTACCGGCTGGCCGACGGGATCGGTGAGGCCGCAGCCGACCTGCGGGCCGCACAGGCGGCCCTCATCGAACTCGGGCCCGCCCATCATGCGGCGACCGACGCCGTGCACCGCGCGGTGCTCGAGGCCGAGAGCGTCGATGCCGGGCACGCCTCGACGCTCGACGCGATCGTCGCCGACCTGACCGCACTGCACACCGGACCCGCCGACATCCGCGGCCCCGACGGCACCCGCTGCGATCCCGACCGTGTGGTCCGGTTGCTCGGCCAGATGGAGCCGGAGGCGCGGTACAGCTACGTGTCGGGACTGTCGGACACCGATGTCGGGCGACTCGTCGATGCGGATCCGCAGTTCGTCGGCAACACCGACGGGATCCCGTTCCCGGTGCGCATCAAGGCCAACGCGGTCGGGATCCGGGTCGCGCTGGCAGCGGAACTGCGCGCGGACCGGCCGGACGCCGCGCGGGTGAACCGTCTGCGCGACCTGCTCCGCCCGATCCCCGCCACACCCTCGCCGGGAACCCAGACGGTCTCGGCGGACGTACGCCCCCACCACCTACGCGAACGGCAGATCATCGGATTCGACGCCGACGGCGACGGCCGACTCGTCGAGATGTTCGGGACCCTCGGTCCGGGAACGCGGGGGGCAGGACTGTTCGTCCCGGGCACGGGCGCGTCGTTGGACGACTCGGGCGAGTCCGCGCAGACCGCCCGCGACCTCGCCGACGCCTCCGGCTGCCCGGTCATCCTCTGGGTGGGCGGCGATTTCCCCGACACCGTCACCGGGCATGCCTCGACGGGCGCGGGCGCGGCACTGCTCGGCGGTGCGGTGGGGGTGGTCGGTGCGGTCGCCGGCGCCACCGTCGACGGCGCGTCCAACCCGGTTCCGGCGGCGCGGATGGCGTCCGATCTGGTGGCGTTCGGCCGCGCCCTCGACCGAGAGGTCGCCGCGCACAGCCCGGGTGCGTCGACCACCGTGCTCGGACACTCCTACGGCGGATCGGTGGTGGGGTCGGCCGAGCAGCAGGGGTTGCGGGCCGACCGCGTGGTGTACGCATCCTCGGCGGGTACGGGGGTGTTCCTCGGCGGATGGCAGGACGCCGACCTGCGGGTGCAGCGATTCTCGATGACCGCACCCGGTGATCCGATCCAGTACGTGCAGGAGTTGCCCTGGCCGCACGGCGGCGACCCCGACGACGCATCCGGGGTGACCCGGTTGGACACCGGCCACCTCTCCGACGGCCGCCTGGTCACGGGGCTGCACGGCCACGGCGACTACCTGCACGATCCCGGGTCGGACGGCTTCCGCAACATCGCCACCGTCATCGGCGGCGGTCATCCGACGCCGTACGTGGACCGGGGCCCGGACACCGTCCTCGATCGCCCACCGTTCACCCCCGACACGTTCACCCCCGACACGTTCACCCCCGACGGGCTCGGCGACCGCCTACGAGTACTCGGTGAGGCGGTGATGAGATCGGCACCTCTCGCACCCGACACCGTGCTGCGGTTCCTGCACCTACCGTGAGCCCGGCAACCGCGGCCGGAACGCACCGTCGCGGCCCGTCAGAATGACCGGATCAGAACAGACTGCCGATGGTGGGCAGGTTCACCACCGCGTCGATGGCCAGGCCACAGAACACGATGGCCAGGTACTCGTTGGACTTGAGGAAGATCTTCAGCGGGGTGACCTCCGCGCCACGAAGGGTGTCGCGGTACAGCTTGTGCACCTCGAGCAGGAACCAGAGCCCGGCCGCGACCGCGACCGCCAGGTAGATCCAGCCGGTGGCCGGGATCAGCGCCAGCGTGCACGCGACGGTGAGCCAGGTGTAGACCACCATCTGCCTGGTGACCTGGGCCTCGGTCGCGACCACCGGCAACATCGGCACACCGGCCGCCCGATAGTCCTCCTTGTAGCGCATGGCCAGCGCCCAGGTGTGCGGCGGCGTCCAGAAGAAGATCACCCCGAACAACACCAGCGGCTGCCATCCGATCGAGCCGGTGACCGCGGCCCAGCCGACCAGCGTCGGCATACAGCCCGCGGCCCCACCCCAGACGACGTTCTGCCAGGTCCGCCGTTTGAGCACCATCGTGTAGATCAAGACGTAGAACGCGATGGTCGCCATCACCAGCAACGCGCTGAGCAGATTCGCCGTCAGCCAGAGCACCACGAACGACGCGAGCCCGAGAACCAGACCGAACACGAGGGCGTGTCCCCTGCTCACGGCCTGCCGCGCCAGGGGCCGACGCTCGGTGCGCTTCATCTTCTGGTCGATATCGGCGTCGACGACCATGTTCAACGTGTTCGCGCTCGCCGCACCCAGCCACCCACCCAACAGGGTGCAGAGGATGAGGCCGATGTCGATACGACCGCGATCGGCCAGCAACATCACCGGGATGGTGGCCACGAGCAGCAGTTCGATGACCCGCGGCTTGGTCAGCGCGAGGTACGCGAGCAACAGCCCGCGGACCCGCGACGGCACCGATCGGTGGTCGGCGACGGCGACCGCCGTCTGATCCTCGTCGGGGGTCGATCGGGAGGCGGCGAAACCATGTCCGCTCACCAGCTCCCCATCCTCACCTGGTCTCCCAACCACCGGACGGTTGCGTTCGCCCGGTTGTCACCTCGGCGCCTGTCATGTCTGCGCCGACGCTGTTCACGTCCGTGTCCCGGCTCCGACCGTGGGTCTCCGAACCGACTACTACAGGGAATGGTAGACGGCTCCCCGACCGATCAGAGAATCGAGGCGACCCTCGGCGACCGACGTCCGGGTCCACTCAGGACACCCGAATGAGGCTACCCGGGCCCGGCCACGCAGAGTTCACGCACGCACGGGGTCCGGTCGCCCCATCGGGTCTAGGCTTGGCCACGTGAGGTCCGTTCCGGCCCGGGGGCGGCAGGTGCGTCGGGTGAACCGTCGTCTCCGCTTCCCGGCGATGTCCCTGACATCGGTCCCGGCCGATGCTCACGACCACCGCGTCCGCTGTCCAGATCCGTTTTCGATCACCAGGAGAATCGCTGACCGTGTCCACAACTGATGAGATCCGCGAGCTGACCGAACCGTCCTACCCGGAGGGCTGGACAGACCTCGACACCAGGGCCGTCGACACCGTCCGCGTGCTGGCGGCGGATGCGGTGCAGAAGGTCGGCAACGGGCATCCCGGCACCGCGATGAGCCTGGCCCCGCTCGCCTACACGCTGTTCCAACGCATCATGCGCCACGATCCCGAGGACACCGCCTGGGTCGGCCGCGACCGTTTCGTGCTGTCGTGCGGCCACTCGAGCCTGACCCTGTACCTGCAGCTCTACCTCGGGGGTTTCGGCCTCGAACTCGACGACATCGGCGCCCTGCGCACCTACAAATCCAAGACTCCGGGTCACCCGGAGTTCCGCCACACCCGCGGAGTGGAGATCACCACCGGCCCGCTCGGCCAGGGACTCGCGTCGTCGGTCGGGATGGCGATGGCGTCGCGCCGTGAGCGTGGGCTCTTCGATCCGGAACCCGCCTGGGGTGACAGTCCTTTCGACCACTACATCTATGTGATCGCCTCCGACGGTGACATCGAGGAGGGTGTCACCTCCGAGGCGTCATCGCTGGCCGGTACCCAGCAGCTGGGCAACCTCATCCTGTTCTACGACGACAACAAGATCTCCATCGAACACGCCACCGACATCGCCCTGTCGGAGAACACCGCCGAGCGGTATGCCGCCTATGGCTGGCATGTGCAGGTGGTCGAGGGCGGCGAGGACGTCACGGCCATCGAAGCCGCTGTCGCCAACGCGAAGGAGGTCACCGACAAGCCGTCGATCATCGTGCTACGCACCATCATCGGTTACCCGGCACCCACCAAGATGAACACCGGGGCTGCGCACGGGGCCGCACTCGGCGACGATGAGGTGAAGGCCGTCAAGAAGATCCTCGGCTTCGACCCCGACGAGACGTTCGAGGTCTCCGACGAGGTGATCGCGCACACCCGCAAGCTGGTCGAACGCGGTCACGAGGCCCACGAGGCGTGGCGTCCGGTCTTCGACAAGTGGGCAGCCGACAACCCGGAGCGCAAGGCTCTGTTCGATCGGTTGAAGGGCGACGAGTTGCCGTCGGGCTGGGACGAGAACCTGCCGTCGTGGGAGCCGGGTGGCAAACCGGTGGCCACCCGTGCCGCCTCCGGCGAGGTGCTCGGCGCGGTGGGACCGGTGTTGCCGGAGCTGTGGGGTGGTTCGGCCGACCTCGCGGGCAGCAACAACACCACCATCTCCGGCGCCGACTCGTTCGGGCCGACGTCCATCTCGACCGACGACTGGAACGCCGAACCGTACGGACGCACCCTGCACTTCGGTGTCCGCGAGCACGCGATGGGCGCCATCCTGTCGGGCATCGTCCTGCACGGACCGACCCGCGCGTACGGCGGCACGTTCCTGCAGTTCAGTGACTACATGCGGCCGGCGGTGCGGTTGGCGTCGCTGATGGACATCGACCCCATCTACGTCTGGACCCACGACAGCATCGGTCTCGGCGAGGACGGCCCCACCCACCAGCCGGTGGAGCAGGTGAGCGCGCTGCGGGCGATCCCCAACCTCAGCGTGGTGCGCCCCGCCGACGCCAACGAGACCGCGCACGCCTGGCACGCGGTGCTGGCCCGTTCCAGCAGCAGCGGCCCGGTGGGACTCTGCCTGACCCGCCAGAACGTCGAGATCCTGGAGGGCACCTCCCGGGAGGGCACCGCCAAGGGGGCCTACGTGCTGATCGAGTCGTCCACCGCCGCGCCCGACGTGATCCTCATCGCCACCGGTTCCGAGGTGGAGATCGCGGTGGCCGCGGCCAAGCAGCTCGAGGAGCAGAACATCGGGACCCGCGTGGTGTCGATGCCGTGTATGGAGTGGTTCTTCAGCCAGGACCAGAACTACCAGGACCAGGTGCTGCCGCCGACCGTTCGGGCCCGGGTCTCCGTCGAGGCCGGGATCGCCATGTCGTGGTGGAAGATCGTCGGCGGTTTCGGCGAGTGCGTCTCGCTGGAGCACTACGGCGAGTCCGCCGACTACAAGACCCTCTACAAGGAATTCGGCATCACCCCGGAGGCCACCGTCGCCGCCGCTCAGCGTTCGATCGCCAACGTGAAGGGATACACCTCATGACCCAGAACACGAACCTCAAGGCCCTGTCCGACGCCGGTGTGTCGGTCTGGCTCGACGACCTGTCCCGCGACCGCATCGCGTCGGGGAACCTGCAGGAGCTCATCGACACCAAGTCGGTGGTCGGCGTGACCACCAACCCATCGATCTTCCAGGCCGCACTCTCCAAGGGAGACGCCTACGACGGGCAGATCCAGGAGCTCGCCGCGCGCGGGGCCGACGTGGACGCGACCATCCGCACCGTCACCACCGACGACGTCCGGGACGCCTGCGACGTCTTCACGCCGGTCTACGAGGCGAGCAACGGGGTCGACGGTCGCGTCTCGATCGAGGTGGACCCCAGACTCGCCCACGACGCGGACAAGACCGCGGCGCAGGCGGTGGAGTTGTGGAAGATCGTCGACCGGCCCAATCTGTTCATCAAGATCCCGGCGACCGAGGCCGGTCTGCCCGCGATCACCAAGACCCTCGCCGAAGGCATCAGCGTCAACGTGACGCTGATCTTCTCGGTGGAGCGCTACCGCCTGGTGATGGACGCCTACCTGGCCGGTCTCGAGGAGGCCAAGGCGGCCGGACACGACCTGTCCCGCATTCACTCGGTCGCCTCGTTCTTCGTGTCGCGGGTGGATACCGAGGTCGACAAGCGCCTGAACGCGATCGGCACCCCCGACGCCGTCGCCCTGCAGGGCAAGGCCGCGCTGGCCAACGCCCGCCTGGCCTACGTCGCCTACCAGCAGGTCTTCGAGGTGGAACCGCGATTCAGCGCGCTGCTGGAGTCCGGCGCACGCCCGCAGCGGCCGCTCTGGGCATCCACCGGGGTGAAGAACCCCGACTTCGCCGACACCCTGTACGTCAGCGACCTGGTGGCACCGAACACGGTGAACACCATGCCGGAGAAGACGATGGACGCCTTCGCCGACCACGGCACGGTGGATACCGACTCGATCATCGGCAAGGGCCCCGAGTCCGAGGAGGTCTTCGCGGCCATCTCCGATCTGGGAGTCGACCTCGACGACGTCTTCATCACTCTGGAGAACGAGGGCGTGGAGAAGTTCGAGGTGTCCTGGAAGGAATTGTTGGACGCGACGTCCGAACAGCTGAAGGCCGCGAAGGGCTGACCGGGTGGCGGCCAAGACGGAAGAGAATTGGTCGAACCCGCTCCGCGATCCCCGCGACAAGCGTCTACCCCGCATCGCGGGTCCCTGCAGCCTGGTCATCTTCGGCGTCACCGGTGACCTCGCCCGCAAGAAGTTGATGCCCGCGGTCTACGACCTGGCCAACCGGGGGTTGTTGCCGCCGAGCTTCGCGTTGGTCGGTTTCGCCCGACGCGACTGGGACGACGAGGACTTCGGCAAGGTGGTGCACGACGCGGTGCAGGCGCACGCGCGTACCCCGTTCCGGGAGGACGTGTGGGAGCGGCTGTCGGAAGGATTCCGGTTCGTGCAGGGCTCCTTCGACGACGACGCGGCCTTCGACCGACTGCGGGACACGTTGGCCACCCTCGACGCCGAACGCGGCACCGACGGCAACCATGCGTTCTACCTGTCGGTGCCGCCGAAGGCGTTCCCGGTGGTCTGCGAGCAGTTGCGGCGCAGCGGGTTGGCGACGGCGCAGGGTGATCAGTGGCGTCGGGTGGTGATCGAGAAGCCCTTCGGCCACGACCTCGAGTCGGCGCGGGAACTCAACCAGGTGGTCAACAGCGTGTTCCCGGAACAGTCCGTGTTCCGCATCGACCACTACCTGGGCAAGGAGACCGTCCAGAACATCCTGGCGTTGCGCTTCGCCAACCAGTTGTTCGACCCGGTGTGGAGTTCGCACTATGTCGACCACGTGCAGATCACCATGGCCGAGGACATCGGTCTCGGCGGCCGCGCCGGGTACTACGACGGCATCGGCGCGGCACGGGACGTCATCCAGAACCATCTGCTGCAGTTGTTGGCCCTGGTGGCCATGGAGGAGCCGGTCTCGTTCGAACCCCGTGAGCTGCAGGCGGAGAAGATCAAGGTGCTCTCGGCGACCAAGAACATCCTCCCGCTGACCGAGCACACCGCCCGCGGTCAGTACGGGGCCGGATGGCAGGGCAGCGAACAGGTGGTCGGGCTCAAGGAGGAGGAGGGGTTCGACACTGACTCGAACACCGAGACCTACGCGGCGATCGCCCTCGAGGTGGACAGTCGGCGCTGGGCCGGGGTGCCGTTCTACCTGCGCACCGGCAAGCGGCTCGGACGTCGCGTCACCGAGATCGCCCTGGTGTTCAAGAGGGCACCCCACCTGCCGTTCGACAAGACCATGACCGAGGAGTTGAGCCAGAACGCGCTCGTCATCCGAGTCCAGCCGGACGAGGGCATCACCCTGCGCTTCGGGTCCAAGGTGCCCGGCTCCAGCATGGAGGTGCGCGACGTCAACATGGACTTCAGCTATGGGCAGGCGTTCACCGAGTCCTCCCCCGAGGCCTACGAACGCCTGATCCTCGACGTCCTGCTCGGCGAGCCGTCGCTGTTCCCGGTCAACGCCGAGGTCGAGTTGTCGTGGGAGATCCTCGACCCGGTGCTCGACGCCTGGGCGGAGAACGGGTCGCCGGACACCTACGAGGCGGGTACCTGGGGTCCGGACTCCGCCGACACGATGATGGAACGCGCGGGCAGGCAGTGGCGCAGACCATGACGGGGCGCAGACCATGACGGGGCGCAGACCATGACGGGCGCAGACCACGGCGGGGCGCAGACCACGACCACCACGCCGTTCGTGCCGCCCTTCGCTCATGAGAGGACCGGACACCGATGAAGATCGACCTGCCCGACACGTCCACCGAGAACGTGGCCAAGCAGTTGGTGATGACCCGTGAACACGGCGGTGCGGTCACCCTGGGTCGGGTGCTCACCCTGGTGGTCGTCACCGACATCGGTGAACCGACCGAGGGAGCGATCGACGCCGCCAACGCGGCCAGTCGCGAGCACCCCTGTCGGGTGATCGTGGTGGCGTCCGGCGAACGCTCCGGTGAGTCCCGTCTGGACGCCGAGATCCGGGTCGGCGGCGACGCGGGCGCCTCCGAGGTGGTGGTGCTCAAGCTGCGGGGCGAACTGGCGAATCACGGGCACAGCGTGGTCATCCCGTTCCTGCTCGCGGACACCCCGGTGGTCACCTGGTGGCCCGGGGTCGGACCGGACGACCCGGCCGGTGACCCGATGGGCCAGCTCGGTGGCAGACGCATCACCGACGCGAGCAAAGCCGACGATCCGCTCGCGACCCTCGGCACCCGGTTGGGCAACTACTCCCCCGGTGACTCGGATCTGGCGTGGGCCCGGATCACCTACTGGCGTGCGATCCTGGCCTCGGCCATCGACCGTCCGCCGCACACGCCGATCACCTCGGCGACGGTCACCGGCCCGGCCGGCTCACCGTCGATCGACCTGCTCGCCGGCTGGCTGCGCACCGAACTCGGCGTGCAGGTGGACCGGGGTCAGGGCAGCTTCGAGGTGCGGCTCGACCGCGACGACGGCACCACGGTGCTGGCCGTCGACGAGGATGGCAACGCGATCCTCATCAGCCCGGGTAAACCCGACGGTCGCATCGCGATGAGTTCCCGGGACGTACCCGGATGTCTGACCGAGGAACTACGGCGGTTGGACCCCGATGAGATCTATCACCAGGCCCTACAGGGCATGTCCGGAGTCAAGGGAGAGGTGACCGCATGAGCGAGGTGGTGGTCGGCGCCGACGCCGATGCCGTGGTGGCGGCAGCCGCACAACGGTTCCGCGAGGTGGTCACCGCCGCGCAGTCCGAACGGGGTAGCGCGTCGGTGGTCCTCACCGGCGGCAGCAACGGCATCGCCCTGCTGGCCGCGCTGCGTGAGGACAGCGGCGACATCGACTGGTCGCACGTCGACATCTTCTGGGGTGACGACCGGTTCGTCCCCGCCGACGACCCGGAACGCAACGAGGGCCAGGCGATCGCCGCGTTGCTGGATCGGGTGCCCGTGCGCCCCGAGCGAGTGTTCTCAATCGAACCGTCCGACGGACGGTTCGGCGACGACATAGAGGCGGCGGCCGCCGACTACGCGAGCCGGCTGGTGTCCTACGGGGACGGCGAGATCCCCCGCTTCGACCTGCACCTGCTGGGCATGGGCGGCGAGGGCCACATCAACTCACTGTTCCCGCACACCCCGGCGCTCGCCGAACAGGTCCGCCCGGTGGTCGCCGTGACGGACTCCCCCAAGCCGCCGCCGCGGCGCATCACCCTCACCGCACCGGTGGTCGACCGGGCGCGCCAGGTCTGGTTCCTGGTCGCCGGCGGGGAGAAGGCCGAGGCCGTCGCGGCCGGCGTCACCGGCGGTGATCCGCAGCAGTGGCCGTGCGCCGCCGTGCACGGCACCGAGGCGACGGTCTGGTTCGTCGATCGGGCCGCGGCCACCGACCTACCCTGAATCGCAACCGTCCGGGTCGGGGCGAACCGCGGTCCCGGTCCATGCTGCCGCCCTCGTGTTCCGGTTGGACTCAGAACGACCCACCGCTGATCAGTGTCCAGACACCACCGACCGCGAACAGTCCGATGAACAGGGCCGTGGCCACCGGGTCGCCACTCAGATATCCCTGTCGGATCCAGTCAAACGCTACAGACATGATCTTCCCTTCACTCGGACGTGGTGCGTACTCACCTGATGAGTCGCCGGGAAGTACCTGGGCGTTAACCCGCCGTCGCTGAGCGGCGCACGCGCCTCGCTCGCGGGCCGACGGGACGGGGTTGGTGTCTGACGAACCGAGTACGGCAGACTCGGGACATGGCCGACGACCGCGTGCACACAGTCATCATCGGCGGAGGCTTTGCCGGGGTGTACGCCGCGCGGCGACTCAAAAGTGCCGACGTACGCGTCACCGTGCTCGATCGCGGCACTTCGCACGTCTTCCAGCCGCTGCTCTACCAGTGCGCGACGGGTTTGCTGTCCGAGGGAGACATTGCGAGCCCGTTGCGCCATCTGTTGCGCCGACACAAGAATCTCGACGTACTGCTGGGCGAGGCATCCGGGATAGATGTCGAGAACAGGACCATCACGGCCACGCGGTTCGACGGGTCGACCTTCACCATCGGTTACGACCACCTCATCGTGGGTGCCGGGATGCGCCAGTCGTACCACGGCAACGAGCAGTTCGCCGCCCACGCACCCGGCATGAAGACCATCGACGACGCGTTGGCGATCCGCCGCAAGATCGTGTCCTCGTTCGAGATCGCCGAGACACTCGCGACCGCCGAGCTGCGGCGGCCGTGGCTGACGTTCGTCGTCAGCGGCGGGGGCCCGACGGGAGTCGAGATCGCCGGTCAGATACGCGAGATGGCGACCCGCGCGCTGGCCCGCGAATTCGACACCATCGACCCTGCCGAGGCCGATGTGGTCCTGGTACACGGAGGCGCCCGGGTACTCGAGTCGTTCCACCCCCGGTTGTCGCACAAGGCGCAACGCATCCTGGACAAGATCGGTGTGCGGACGCTG
Organism: Williamsia sterculiae; assembly: GCF_900156495.1. Taxonomy (GTDB): domain Bacteria; phylum Actinomycetota; class Actinomycetes; order Mycobacteriales; family Mycobacteriaceae; genus Williamsia_B; species Williamsia_B sterculiae. The sequence continues at coordinate 248,306 of NZ_FTNT01000003.1, read as the reverse complement.
CTAGGACATCACGTCACCGACGTCGGCGCCGATCACGCATCGATCACCGACAAGGACACGAAGGCCACGCATCGCATCGACACCCATACCGTGTTGTGGACCGCCGGTGTCGAAGCGGTTCCGTTCGCCGCGGCACTCGCTGCCGCCACCGGGGTGACCCAGGGCAGGGGCGGGACCATCCCGGTGCGCCCAGACCTGACCGTCGAGGGTCATCCGACCATCTCGGTCGTCGGCGACATGATGAGCCTCGACGACCTCCCCGGTGTGGCGGAGGTGGCCATGCAGTCCGGGTATCACGCCGCCCATAACATCGCCCGCGCCGTCGGCGGTTCACCCGCGCCGTACACCCCGTTCACCTATCGCGACCTGGGAACCGCCGCCTACATCGCGCGCTATCACGCACTGCTGCAATCGGGACCGCTGCGTCTGTCGGGATTCCTGGGATGGTTGGGATGGGGCGGCATCCACATCACCTTCCTCGCGGGCACCCGAAACCGCACGTGGACCCTGGCCAGTTGGGCGGCGGCCATCATCGGCGGCGGTCGCGGCGAGCGGGTCATCACCTACGGCGATCCCGAGACCGCGCGACGACCCTACGTGTGACCTCGAGGCGGGTGTCCCCGGAGATGTCGACTCCGTGGCACTGCCCGGGCCACCGGTTTCGGCCGCCCGCCGCGACGCGGTCACCCCGAGTTGCGCAGCGCGGTGGCCAGACCGTTCATGGTCAACTGGATACCGCGACGGACCACATCGCTGTCGTCCCCGGCGCGGAAGCGCTGCAACAGCTCGATCTGCAGTAGATTCAACGGCTCCAGATACGGGAAGCGGTTGAACACTGATCGCTTGAGGGCGGCGTTGTCGGCCAACAGGTCGTCGGTCTCGGTGATCGCGTAGTACATGTCGATGGTGCGCTGGTGTTCGTCTTCTATCATCCCGAACACCTTCTCCCGCAGCTCCACGTCGGGGACGAGCTGGGAGTACAGGCGGGCCAGCCCCATGTCGGACTTCGCCATCACCTGGGCCATGTTGGACATCACGGTCCGGAAGAAGGGCCACCGGCGGTAGTAGTCGCGCAGGGTCTCCAACCGGCCCTCGTCGCCGTCGATCCACCGCTGGAATGCGGCGCCGGTGCCGTACCACCCCGGCAACATCACCCGCGACTGCGACCACGACAACACCCACGGGATGGCCCGCAGATCGGAGATCTTCTCCGTCTGCTTGCGCGACGCCGGTCGGCTGCCGATGTTCAGCGCACCGATCTCCGACAGCGGGGTCGAGGTGGTGAAGTACTCCACGAACCCCGGGGTGTCGTGGACCAGTTCGCTGTACGCGGTGCGGGCCAGCGCGGCGAGTTCGTCGAGGACCAGGTAGGCGGCCTCGGCATCACCACCGAGGCCCTCGGTGTCGAGCAGTGTCGACTCGATGGTCGCGGCGAGCAGCGTCTCCAGATTCCGTCGGGCCAACACCGGTTCGGCGTACTTGGCGGCGATGATCTCACCCTGTTCGGTCAACCGCAGCGATCCCTGCACCGCGCCCGGCGGCTGGGCCAGGATCGCGTCGTAACTGGGACCGCCGCCGCGACCGACGGTCCCGCCGCGACCATGGAACAGCCGCAGTCGGATCCCCGCCTTTGCCGACGCCTCCACGAGATCGAGTTCGGCTCGGTAGAGCGCCCAGTTCGCGGCCAGGTACCCGCCGTCCTTGTTGGAGTCGGAGTACCCGAGCATCACCTCTTGGATGCCGCTCTGCTGGTCCACCAGCGCGCGGTACAACGGCAGGTCCAACGCCGCGACGGTGGTGGTCGCGCCCTGCTGCAGATCCTCGATGGTCTCGAAGAGCGGCACGATCCGCACCGTGCAGCGCAGGTCTTTCCCGTCGACACCCGGGTCGAAGAGTCCGGTTTCCTTGAGCAGGATCATCGGTTCGAGCATGTCGCTGACCGACTGACACATGCTGATCACGTAGTTGGGCACGGCCTGGGGCCCGTAGGTGGCCACCGCATGCGCGGCGGCACGCACGATGCCGAGCTCCTTGGTGGCGAGTTCGCTCAGTTCGGCGCCCGGGGCGAGCAGCGGTCTGCGACTGGACAGCACCTCGGTGAGCACGCGCACCCGGGCGTCCTCGTCGAGTGACAGATAGTCCGACTCGACCCCTGCCCAGGCGAGCAGTTCGGCGACCACCTCCTCGTGCATGTCGGAGTTCTGCCGCAGATCCAGTCCGGACAGATGGAAGCCGAACGCCCGCACCGATTCCCGCAGGGTGAGCAGCCGGGCATCGGCCAGGACGTCGGTGTGGTTGTCGCGCAACGACCGGTCCAGCACATCCAGATCGGCGAGCATCTCGGTGGCGTCCGCGTACGCGGGCGCCCCGTCGAGCAGGTACTCGTCGGCCTCGACGTCGAACTCCGCGCCGAAGATGGCGTGCGCGGTCGCCGCCAGCCGGGCCCGGATGTGTCGCAGGGCCAGCCGGTACGGTTCGTCGGTTCCCGGGTCGCCGCGGTCCACCCCGCCGAGGGCGAGGACCTCGTCGCTCACCTCCACCAGCCGGGCGGACATGCTCAGCTCCTGGGCCAGGGTGCGCAGTTCGCGCAGATGTCGGGTCACCGCGGTCTGCGCGGCCCGGCCGGTGGCCATCGCCACGATCTCGTCGGTGACGAACGGGTTGCCGTCCCGGTCGCCGCCGATCCACGACCCCATCCGCAGCATCGGGTCGTCGGTCAACCCGGCGTCGGGATACTGCTCGCGCAACGCGGCGCGTACCTGCGCGTTGACCCGCGGGATCACGTCGAAGAAGGCGGCGTCGTAGTAGCGCAGACCCACCTCGATCTCGTCCTGGATGCGCAACCGCTCCAGCCTGATCAGCGCCGTCTGCCAGAGGGTGATGATCTGCCTGCGCAGTCCGGTGGTCACCTCGTCGACCTCGGCGGGGGTCAGTTCGGTACGTCCGCGGAACCGCATCAGCTCGGTGATCCGGTTCTGTGCCTCGAAGACGGTGCGGCGGCGGGTCTCGGTGGGATGTGCGGTGATGACCGGGACCACGGTCGCATGGGCCAGACCGTCGCCCACCTGCCCGTCGTCGAGGCCTGCGTCGTGCAGCTTGGTGTAGGTGGCGGCCAGGCTGCTGTCCTGTGGGGGTTCACCCGCGCGGACGTGGATGGCGCGGCGGCGTTCTCGGTGGATGTCCTCGGCCAGGTTGGCCAACAACGCGAAGTTGGTGAACGCTCGGATCACCGGAAGCGCGTCGGTGGGGGCGATGTCGCTGAGCATCCGCACCATCTCGTCGCGGTCGATCTCGCCGCGACGGACCTTGAACGCGGCCACCCGCGCGTCCTCCACCAACTCGAACACGTGCTCACCGGACTGCTCGCGGATGATCTCACCCAGCATCCCGCCGAGCAGCCGGATGTCCTCACGCAGCGGCTCGGTGGCCGCCCTCCCGGTGTCGGCGGCAGAATCGGGCACGGGCCGGAGATCGACGGCGGGGCCGCCGGCAGAGGATTCGGTCATGCGCTCAGTATCCCGCCTACCGAGGGTCGGGGCATGCGGAGCCGCGCTCATGTCACGTCGATGAAACGCGCGTCACGGCCACGGAGACGACGAGACCCCGCACCGTGCGGTGCAGGGTCTCGCAGGTCGTAAGGGGTCAGTTGGACAGTTTGATGTCCAGACCGGTGCCCAGGATCAGCACGAACCAGATCACGCCGACGAAGATGGTCAACCGGTCCAGATTGCGTTCCACCACGCTCGAACCGGCGAGCGAGGACTGCACGCCGCCGCCGAACAGCGACGACAGGCCGCCGCCCTTGCCGCGGTGCAAGAGCACCAACACCACCAGCAGCAGGCTGGTGACGAGCAAACCGATGTCCAGGGCGAGCTTCACGGGCGCGGTGGTCCTATCCGATGACGACGTCAGGTACGGGTGGTCGCGGTGACCGTTCCACAGTGTACGTGGACGCGACGGCCGCGATGAAATCAGCTCGCGGCGCCGCTGGGGTGTGGCGAAAACTGCGGGACATCGGATCTCCCGCAGATTTCGCGCGACACCCGCGCCCCACCATCTCAGGGCAGGGGGCCGCCTGCGGCGATCGCGCACAGGGTGGCGAACTCGTCCGACTTGAGGGACGCACCGCCGACCAGCGCACCGTCGACGTCCGGTTTGCCGACCAGCTCCCCGACGTTCTTGGAACCGACGGAACCGCCGTAGAGCACCCGCACCTCGTCGGCCACCGCCTGGTCGGCCAATTGCGCGATGGCGTCGCGCACCGCGGCGCACACCTCCTGGGCGTCGTCGGCACTCGCCACCCGCCCGGTGCCGATCGCCCAGACCGGCTCGTAGGCCAGCACGGTGCGACCGATCTGCTCTGCCGACAACCCCGCGAGCGACCCCTTCACCTGGGCGACGCAATGCGCCACGTGCTCACCGGCCTCACGCACCTCCAACGGCTCGCCGATGCACACGATGGGCACGATGCCGTGGTCGATGGCTGCTTTCGCCTTGGCCGCGACGATCTCGTCGGTCTCCCCGTGCAGCGTGCGCCGCTCCGAGTGCCCGACGACCACGTAGCTGCACCCCAGCTTGGCCAGGAACGCCCCGCTGATGTCGCCGGTGTACGCGCCGGAGTCGTGTTGCGACAGGTCCTGCGCTCCGTAGGTGAGCAGCAGTTTGTCGCCGTCGACCACGGTCTGCACGCTGCGGATGTCGGTGAACGGCGGCAACACCGTCACGTCCACCTTGTCGAAGTACTTCGCGGGGAGCGCGAAAGCGATCTTCTGGACCAGGGCGATGGCCTCGAGATGGTTGAGGTTCATCTTCCAGTTGCCCGCGATGAGCGGGGTTCGGTTCGCCACGATCAGCTCTCCAGGATCTGCAGTCCGGGCAGGTCTTTGCCCTCGAGGTACTCCAACGACGCCCCACCACCGGTGGAGATGTGCGAGAAGCCGTCCTCGGGCAGACCCAAGGTGCGCACCGCGGCCGCGGAGTCGCCGCCGCCGACCACGGTGAACGCGCCGTGACGGGTGGTCTCGATGATCGCCTCGGCCACCCCGCGGGTGCCGTCGGCGAACTTCGCGAACTCGAACACCCCGGACGGTCCGTTCCAGAATATGGTCTTGGCACCGGACAGGACGGCGGCGAACCGCTTCACCGACTCCGGTCCGATGTCGAGACCCATCCAGCCATCCGGGATCTCCTGAGCGGGCACCACCTTGGACTCGGCATCCGCGGCGAACGCCGAGGCGACCACCACGTCGACCGGGAGGTGGATCACGTCACCGAATCGTTCCAGAAGACCCTTGCAGACCTCGATCTGATCCTGCTGCAGCAGCGAATCGCCCACGTTCAATCCCTCGGCGGCGAGGAACGTGAACGCCATGCCACCCCCGATCACCAACGTGTCGACCTTGGGTGCCAGCGCCTCGATGACCCCGATCTTGTCGGACACCTTGGAACCGCCGAGCACCACCGCGAAGGGTCGTTCCACCTCGTCGGTCAGTTTGGTCAACACCTCCACCTCGGCAGCCACCAGCTCACCGGCGTAGTGCGGCAGCAGCTTCGCCACGTCGTAGACCGACGCCTGTTTGCGGTGCACCACCCCGAACCCGTCGGAGACGAAGGCCCCGTCCTCGCCGACCAACTCCACGAGGGCCTCGGCCAGCGCGGTACGCTCGGCCTCGTCCTTCGAGGTCTCCCGCGGGTCGAAACGAACGTTCTCCACCAACAGGATGTCGCCGTCGGTGAGCCCCTCGGACCGGGCCAGCGCATCCTGCCCGACGACGTCGCCGGCCAGTTGCACGTTGCGGCCGAGTTCGGCGCTCAGCCGCTCGGCCACCGGGGCCAGCGAGTATTTCGCCTCCGGCGCGCCCTTCGGCCGGCCGAGGTGGGCGGTGACGACCACCTTGGCGCCGGCGTCGAGCAGCGCCGTCAATGTGGGAACCGAGGCCAGGATGCGGCCCGGGTCGGTGATCTGACCGTGGTCGTCGAGCGGGACGTTGAGGTCCGAGCGGACCAGTACGCCCCGGCCCGAGACACCGTCGGCCAACAGGTCGGTGAGCGTGGGTACGGATGCCATCGCGCGCTACCGGCTCAGAGCGATTTGCCGACGAGGCCGGAGATGTCGACCAACCGGTTCGAGTAACCCCACTCGTTGTCGTACCAGGAGACGGCCTTGACCTGGTTGCCGATGACCTTGGTCAGGCCCGGGTCGAACAGCGACGAGTGCGGATCGGTCACGATGTCGCTGGACACGATCGGCGCGTCGTAGTACTTGAGGATGCCCTTCATCGGGCCCTCGGCGGCGGCCTTCATCGCGGCGTTGACGTCGTCGACGGACGGCGACTTCTCCAGCACCGCGGTCAGGTCGGTGACCGAACCGGTGGGGATCGGCACCCGCAGCGCGTATCCGTCGAGCTTGCCCTTGAGCTCCGGCAGCACCAGGCCGATGGCCTTGGCCGCACCGGTCGAGGTCGGGACCACGTTGATCCCTGCGGCGCGCGCGCGACGCAGATCCTTGTGCGGACCGTCCTGCAGATTCTGGTCCTGGGTGTAGGCGTGCACGGTGGTCATCAGACCCGACACGATGCCGAACTCGTCGTTGAGGACCTTGGCGAACGGTCCCAGACAGTTGGTGGTGCAGGACGCGTTGGAGATGATGTTCTGGCTGCCGTCGTACTGGTCGTCGTTCACGCCCATGACGATGGTGATGTCCTCGCCGCTCGCCGGCGCGGAGATGATGACCTTCTTGGCGCCCGCATCGAGATGGCCCTGCGCCTTGTCACGCGCGGTGAAGATGCCGGTGGACTCGACCACCACATCGACTCCGAGATCGCCCCACGGCAGCGCCGCCGGGCCCTCTTTGATGGCCAGTGCCTTGATCTTGGTGTCACCCACGACGATGGTGTCGTCACCCTCGAGTGAGACGTCGTAGGGCAGGCGGCCCAGGATCGAGTCGTACTTCAGCAGGTGCGCCAGCGTGGCGTTGTCGGTCAGGTCGTTGACGGCGACGATCTCGATGTCGGTGGTACCCAACGCCCTCTGGGCGTCGACTGCGCGGAAGAAGTTGCGGCCGATGCGGCCGAATCCGTTGACGCCTACCCGAACGGTCACGATGTGCTCCTTGCTGTGTGGAACGGCTGGAAATGCGATGGAAGTCGTGGCAACGGTGTCCAGCCTAATGGGGTGCGGCCGGACACGTACCGGGGCCTCGGCGCACGTCGGCCGGGTCGCGGAGGAGCCCGGTCAGGCTTCGTCGAGCAGGTCGGAGGTGACGGCCGACTCGGTGTCCGGGATTCCCTCGGTGTGCGCCTTCTTGTCGGCCATGGACAACAACCGCCGGATGCGACCGGCGACCGCGTCCTTGGTCATCGGCGGGTCGGCCAGCTGACCGAGCTCCTCCAGGGACGCCTGACGGTGCTGCACCCGCAGTCGTCCGGCGGCGACGAGGTGATCGGGCACGGTGTCGCCGAGGATCTCCAGAGCTCGTTCGACGCGGGCGGCGGCCGCGACCGCCGCGCGGGCGGAGCGGCGCAGGTTGGCGTCGTCGAAGTTGGCGAGTCGGTTCGCGGTGGCCCGGACCTCGCGCCGCATCCGGCGCTCCTCCCACGTGAGTCGGGTGTCCTGAGCGCCCATGCGGGTGAGCAGCGCGCCGATGGCCTCGCCGTCGCGGATCACCACCCGGTCGGCGCCGCGCACCTCGCGGGCCTTCGCGGTCACGCCCAGTCGACGTGCGGCCCCGACCAACGCCAACGCGGCCTCCGGCCCCGGGCAGCTGACCTCCAGCGCCGACGACCGGCCCGGTTCGGTCAACGACCCGTGGGCGAGGAACGCCCCACGCCAGGCGGCCTCCGAGTCGGCGATGCTGCCCCCGACCACCTGGGCGGGTAGCCCGCGGACCGGGCGCCCGCGCATGTCCAGCAGACCTGTCTGACGGGCCAGGGCCTCGCCGTCCTTGGCCACCCGGACGATGTAGCGAGCGCTCTTGCGGATCTGTCCGCCGCGCAGCACATGCACCTCGGACTGATATCCCCACAGGTCGAAGATGTCCTTGCGGAGTCGGCGCGCGACGTTGCCCATGTCGACCTCGGCCTCGACGACCACCCGGCCGGCAACGATGTGCAGCCCGCCCGCGAACCGGAGCAACGAGGAGACCTCGGCCTTCCGGCAGCTCACCTGCGTCACGACCAACCGGCTCAGCTCATCTTTGACCGCTGCGGTCATCGCCACGGATGTACGCCTTCCTTCTCGACACGGGTCGTGTGTCCCTTCTCGGCACCGACCGACCCCTTCTCACACCGCGCGCCCATCGGACGCGCACCGGGTCAGCCGACCACACGCGTCGGTGTGCGGCAACCCGCGGGACCCCGATGATCCCGGGACCGGTGTTCGTGCTCCTACTCGCGCTCAGCCACCGCGGGGGCTCACGGGGCACCGTCTGTCCATCACGGTCGCCACCGCGCCGATCACCGGTCGTCGGCCGCGGGGCGACCGCCGGTCCCCGGTGGCGTGTGATCCCGCACCGCCCCGACAGCGTAACCATCCCGGGAGCGTCCGTGTCCCCCGATCTGTGCGCCCGAGACCTCGCCCGTGGTGTCGTCGGCAGCGGTTCGTCCGGTCAGACCACGAATCACCGCGGCCAGCTTCGCGGGGTCGTGCACCTGGGTACCCGGGGTGGCCACGTCGGCGACCACCAGTCGCGCGCCGAAGCCCCCGGCGGCACGTTCGAGGTGTTCACGTTCGCGGCCCGCGGGCACCGACCCGGCGTCGACCACCACGTCGTCGACCCGTAGATCAGCGGCGTGGGCGTGCAACACGTGCAGATGCCGTTCCACGGAGAACCCGGTGGTCTCCCCCGGTTCGGCGGCGAGGTTCACCACCAACACCTTGCGGGCGGTGGTGGTGTTCAGCGCCGCCAGCTGGTCGGGAACGAGAACGTGCGGGATGACACTGGAGAACCAGGACCCCGGGCCCAACACCACCAGGTCGGCATCGGCGATCGCCGCCAGGGTGCCCGGATATGCGGGCGGGTCGTCGGGCAAGAGGCGCACGCGCCGCACCTTGCCCGGGGTGGTGGCCACAGCGACCTGTCCGCGGATCGCGCGACTTACCCGCGGATCGGATTCCAGGCCGGACACGTCGGCCTCGATCTGCAGCGGGACCGTCGACATCGGTAGCACCCGTCCGGGGACCCCGAACAACCCCGCGACCTCGTCGAGTGCGGCCACCGGATCGCCCGCCATCTCGGTCAACCCCGCCAGCAACAGGTTGCCGATCGGGTGACCCGCCAACGCACCGCTGCCGCCCAGTCGGTGCTGGAGCACATTCGCCCGATGAACCGCTCCCGGCGATGCCGAACCGCGAGCGTCCGGGGCGGACAACAACGCCGCCAGCGCCATCCGCAGATCGCCCGGTGGGATGACGCCGAGTTCCGCACGCAACCGCCCCGACGATCCGCCGTCGTCGGCCACGGTCACCACCGCGGTGACCTGGTCGGCGACCTGCCGGACCGCGGTCAACGTCGCGTACAGACCGTGCCCTCCACCGAGCGCGACCACCCGCATCGCGGCCGTCACTCCCGACCCAGGTCGCGGTGCACCACCCGGACCGTGAACGTCGCGGCATCCGGATCCTCGGGCTCGGGCGCGGTGACCGAGAGGTCACTGCGCAACCGGTTGGCCACCTCCTCGACGATGGCGACGCTGCGGTGTTTGCCACCGGTGCACCCGATGCCCACGGTCATGTAGCGCTTGCCCTCGCGGCGGTACCCGCGGGCGGTGATCCGGACCAGTTTCTCGTAGGTGTCGACGAACTCGTCGGCGCCGGCCTGCCCGAGTACGTAGTCGCGCACGGGTGCGTCGCGGCCGTTGTGATTGCGCAGCTCCGGCACCCAGTACGGATTGGGCAGGAACCGCACGTCGGCGACCAGGTCGGCGTCGATGGGCAGCCCGTACTTGAAGCCGAAGGACTCGAGCACCAGGCTGATCCGGGTTCGTGACTCGTCGGCGTAGACCTCGTCGACGATCTCCCGCAGGGCGCTCACCGCGAGTGTGGACGTGTCGACCACCTGGTGGGCGCCGTCCTTGATCGGCGCCAGGATCGCCCGTTCGGCGGCGATTCCCTCGGTCAGGGTGCCGTGCCCCTGCAACGGGTGCTGGCGGCGCACCTGCTCGAAGCGGCGCACCAGCACCTGATCGTCGGCGTCGATGAACATCACCCGCGGTCGGAACCCGTTGCGTTCGAGTTCGTCGCGCAACTCGGTGAAGTCGTCGGTGAACGAGGGTCCGGCCGCGCGCATCACCGTGGCCAGCCGGGTGATCGAACCATCGGCCTCGGCGACCCGCGCCATGTCGACCACCAGTCCGGCGGGCACGTTGTCGGCGACGTACCACCCGGCGTCCTCGAGGAGTTTGGCCGCGGTACCGCGACCGGCCCCGGAGACGCCGGTGACCAGCAGCACCTCCACCCGCGGGCGCACGGTGCCCGCGTCGGTCACCGGGCGGTCGGCGGCGTCGGACTCAACGACCATCGGGCGCTCCCCTCCTCTGGTCGGTCCCGGTGTCCCGGTGACCGTCGCCGGCGTTCCCGACGTGTGCGGACACCGGCTCCCGGATGTCCCCGTCCGACGTCGTCCCCGGGGCCTCCGCGCGGGTCGCCCCGTCACCGGAGCTGACGTCGTCGGGCGGCCGCAGAGCGGACTGCACCGCCCGCGCAGTGGACACCCCGATCCCCGGCACCTCGGCGATCTCCTCCACTGTGGCATCCCGCAACCGCGCGACGGAACCGAAATGTGAGACCAACGCCGACCGGCGGGCCTGGCCGAGGCCGGGCACACCGTCGAGTACCGACGCGGTCATCCGTTTGCTGCGTTTGCTGCGGTGGAAGGTGATGGCGAACCGGTGCGCCTCGTCGCGGACCCGTTGCAGCAGGAACAGTGCCTCACTGGTGCGCGGGAAGATGACCGGGTCGTCCTCACCGGGCACCCACACCTCCTCCAGTCGCTTGGCCAGTCCGACCACGGCGACATCGGTGATCCCGAGGTCACCGAGTACGGCGGCCGCGGCCTCGACCTGGGGGGCGCCGCCGTCCACGACGAACAGGTTCGGCGGGTAGGCGAATCGCCGCGGCCGTCCGGTGGCCGGGTCGATGGCGGCGTCGGGGGCCAGGTCACCCCCGTCGCCACCTCCCTCGCCCCGGTCGGTGGACACCGGCCCGGACACCGCGGACTCAGCCGCGGTGGTGCCGCGGTGCCGCAGGAACCGGCGCCGGGTGACCTCGGCGATGGAGGCGACGTCATCGGAGCGCCCGTCACCCGCGGCCTCGCGGATGGCGTAGTGCCGGTAGTCGGATTTGCGCGGCAGACCGTCCTCGAAGACGACCAGCGAGGCGACCACGTCGGTGCCCTGGACGTGGGAGATGTCGATGCACTCGATCCGCAGCGGCGCCGAGTCCAGACCGAGGGTGTCCTGGATCTCGGTGAGCGCCGCGGACCGGGTGGTCAGGTCACCCGCCCGTTTGAGTTTGTGCTGCGTCAACGCCTCGTGCGCGTTGCGGGTTACCGTCTCGAACAGCGCCTTCTTGTCACCGCGCTGCGGCACCCGCAGGTCGACGTTGGCGCCGCGCAGCTCCGTCAACCACGCGCGCAGGTCGTCGGCGTCGTCGGGCAGCACCGGCACCAGCACCTGTCGGGGTACCGGCTCGGCCGCCTCACCGTCGACCGAGGCGACCTGCTCCACCTGCGCCCCGTAGAACTGGGTGAGGAACTGCCCCACCTGATCACCCAGGGTGGACACGTCCGCGGTCCCGGGTGCCGAACCCGGGCGGCGGTCGGTGTCGACGCCGGTGCCCGAGTCGCCTGCGTCGACGCGTTCGACCACCCACCCGCGCTGGCCGCGGACGCGACCACCGCGAACGTGGAAGATCTGCACCGACACCTCGAGCTCGTCGGCGACCATGGCGATCACGTCGGCGTCGGTGCCGTCTCCGAAGACCACCGACTGCTTCTCCACCGCGCGCCGCAGCGCGCCGATGTCGTCCCGCAAGCGGGCCGCCCGTTCGAAATCGAGGTCCTCGGAGGCCGCCGACATCTGGTTCTCCAGAGCCTTGATCATCCGGTCGGTGCGCCCGGCGAGGAAGTCGCAGAAGTCCTCGACGATCCGCCGGTGTTCGGCGGCGTCGACCCGGCCCACACAGGGTGCCGAGCACTTGTCGATGTACCCGAGCAGGCAGGGCCGGTCGATCTGTCGGTGCCGTTTGAACACCCCCGCCGAACAGGTGCGGGCGGGGAACACCCTGGTCAGCAGATCCAGCGTCTCGCGGATGGCCCACGCATGGGAGTACGGACCGAAGTAGCGCACACCCTTGCGGCGCGGACCGCGGTAGACGAACAGCCGCGGGTACTCCTCGTTGAGGGTCACCGCGAGCATGGGGTAGGTCTTGTCGTCGCGGTAGCGGACGTTGAACCGCGGATCGAATTCCTTGATCCAGTTGTATTCCAGCTGCAGCGCCTCGACCTCGGTGGTGACCACCGTCCACTCCACCGAACTGGCCGAGGTGACCATTCGCCGGGTGCGAGGGTGCAGCTGGGTGATGTCGGCGAAGTAGGAGTTCAGCCGCGATCGCAGGCTCTTGGCCTTGCCCACGTAGATGACGCGACCGTACTGATCACGGAACCGGTACACGCCGGGGTCGATGGGAATGGTCCCGGGCGCGGGGCGGTAGGTGATCGGGTCTGCCACACGACCAGGCTAGTCGCTGGCCCCGACACAGGTGCCGGTGGCGCGAGCGTGCCCATCGCACGGCAGCGGGTCAGCCGACGGTCGAATACCGCTGGTACAACTCACGAAATCGGTCCATCGCGGCCACCGCGAGATCGCCGTCATTCGCCTGGATGGCCAGCACCGGGGTGTATTCGTCACCCGGCAATTCCAGACGAGCGCACCGGCCCTTCTGCGGGAACCACAGACCACCGACCACGTCCCAGCCGAACAACCGCTCGTCGGTGAGATTGCGGACCGCCACCCCGGCGGGACCCACCCGCAGCCGTGGACGGGTGAGCAGCAGCACCGCCCCGGCCAACACCACCCCGATCAGCGCCAGCCCGAACTGGTCGGTGACCCGGAAGTCGACCCCCGTGTTCGACATCCGCAACAGTGCGCCCACCGTCACATGCGTGATCACCAACAACGCGGCGACGATCATCGCGTACCGCGGGGTGCGGGTCCCCCGGTAGACCATCTCCCAGTCGTCACCCGCCGACGCCGCCGTGGCCGACGGCGACCGCCGCGCACGCAACGCCATGGTCAGCTCACCCCGGGCAGGCTCTCCCCGCGGGCCAGGGCACGCAGGGTGAGCGCGGACGCCAGCGCCGCCGACGCCGCCTGGGCGCCCTTGTCCTCTTTCGAGTCCGGAAGTCCGGCCCGATCCAGCGCCTGCTGTTCGTCCAGGGTGGTCAACACCCCGTTGCCCACCGGGGTGCTCTCGTCCAGCGAGACCCGGGTCAGACCCGCGGTCACCGCGTCGCACACGTACTCGAAATGCGGGGTCTCCCCCTTGATCACGACACCCAGCGCGACCACCGCGTCATGGTGACGGGCCAACGCCTGCACGATGACCGGTAGTTCGATGGCCCCAGCCACCCGGACCACCGTGGGTTCGGTGACGCCGGCGGCACGCGCGGTGCGCAGCGCGCCGTCGAGCAGGGCGGTACAGATGGTGTCGTGCCACTGGGAGGCGACGACGGCCAGCCGCAGCCTGCTCGCGTCGCCGAGGTCGAGGTCCGGTTCGCCCGCGCCGCTCACGCCGGGTCCCCGCCGGCGTTGGGGTGCGGTTCGACGACGGCGTCAGCGGTGGTGTCGTGGGCGTCGAGACCGACCAGGTCGTGTCCCATCCGATCGCGTTTGGTACGCAGGTAGCGCAGGTTCTCGGCGTTGGCGCGGATCGGCATCGGCACCCGCTCCACGATGTGCAGTCCGTACCCGTCCAGGCCGACACGTTTGGCCGGGTTGTTGGTCAACAGCCGCATCGACGAGATGCCCAGGTCCACCAGGATCTGCGCACCTATGCCGTAGTCACGCGAGTCGGCGGGCAAGCCCAGCTGCAGGTTGGCGTCCACCGTGTCGGATCCGGAGTCCTGCAGTTGGTAGGCCTGCAGTTTGTGCAGCAGGCCGATCCCACGACCCTCGTGGCCGCGCATGTACAGCACCACACCCCGCCCCTCCTGGGCCACCATCTCCATCGCGGCGTCCAGTTGTGGCCCGCAGTCGCAGCGCAGCGACCCGAACACGTCACCGGTCAGGCACTCGGAGTGCACCCGCACGAGCACGTCGTCGCCCTGACCGTCGGGGCCGGTCACGTCGCCCATCACCAGCGCGACATGTTCCACGTCGTCGTAGATGCTCGTGTACCCGACCGCGCGGAAGGTGCCGTGTGGGGTGGGGATCCTGGCGTCGGCCACCCGCACCACGTGCTTCTCGTGTCGGCGGCGCCAGGAGATGAGATCGGCGATCGAGATCAGCGCGAGTTCGTGTTCGTCGGCGAAGACCCGCAGCTCGTCGGTCTGGGCCATCTCGCCCTCGTCCTTCTGGGACACGATCTCGCAGATGACACCCGCAGGACGCAATCCCGCCATCCGGGCCAGGTCGACAGCAGCCTCGGTGTGTCCGGGGCGACGCAGCACGCCACCCTCCTTGGCCCGCAACGGGACCACGTGACCGGGTCGGGTGAAGTCGGCCGCGCTCGTCTCGTGCGAGGCCAGCAGACGCATGGTCGCGGCGCGATCGGAGGCACTGATACCGGTGCCGATGCCCTCGCGTGCATCGACGGTGACGGTGTACGCGGTGCCGTGTTTGTCCTGGTTGGTCGAGTACATCGGGGGCAGGCCCAGGCGGTCGCAATCGGCACCGTCCAGCGGGACACAGAGGTACCCGGAGGTGTAGCGCACCATGAAGGCCACGAGTTCGGGGGTCGCCTTCTCGGCGGCGAAGATCAGGTCGCCCTCGTTCTCGCGGTCCTCGTCGTCGACCACCACCACCGGCCGCCCGGCCGCGATGTCCTCGATCGCGCGTTCCACGCTGTCGAACTTCGTCATTCGCCCATCCCGATCCTCGCGGCGGCGGCGACCCGCGCCGCGCACATGCTTCCAGTATCTACAACGCGAAACCCGGTCATCCGATGCCTCCGGGGTGGCCCTGGTCACCGGACGGCGGCTGACCGGACGGGGGCGCCACGGCGAGCCGCTCCACGTAGCGGGCGATGACGTCGGTCTCCAGGTTGACCACCGCACTCGGGACGAGGTCGCCGAGGGTGGTCACCTGCAGGGTGGTGGGGATCAACGACACCTCGAACCAGGCATCGGCGGCCGCGGGCTCGCTCACCCCAGAATCGCTCAACCCGGACACCGTCAGCGAGACGCCGTCGACGGTGATGGAACCCTTCTCGACGATGTAGCGACCCACACCCGGATCGATGGTGAACCGGATGACCGTCCAGTTCTCGTGGGGGGTGACCGAGCTGACCGTGCCGGTGGCGTCCACGTGACCCTGCACGATGTGACCGCCGAAGCGCCCACCCGCGGCCATCGCCCGTTCCAGGTTCACGCGACTGCCCGCCCCGAGGCCGGTCAGCGAACTGCGCGCCAGCGTCTCCCCCATCACGTCGACCGTGAACTCATCGGGTCGCGGGGATTCGACCACGGTCAGGCAGACGCCGTTGACCGAGATGGAGTCGCCGTGTCCGGCATCAGAGGTGACCAGTGGGCCCCGCACGGTCAGTCTGGCCGCATCGTCCAGATCGGTTCGCGCGACGATCACGCCGCATTCCTCGACGATCCCGGTGAACATCTTCCCCGCTCCTTCTTCGGTCCACGTTCGACCCAGGGCGGCATCGCACACGGCCGACTCGGCCGTGGCCGTTCTCTCTCATCCGGACTGTCACCGTCGGCTCCGGATTCACACCGGATCTGCTGGTCCCCGGTCGTGGTGACCGGGCGCTCGCGGGCTCGTGGGGTCGGCCCGCTGTCGCGGACCCGGCCCCATCACCGCCGGTGGGGAATCGCACCCCGCCCTGAGAACCTCCGTCATCGACGCTAGCACAGCGCGGTTCTCCGAACGGCGCCCTCGACCGGCGAAACCGCCGGTCAGCGGGTTGGCTCCAGGGTGAGGAGAATGTCCTCGTCGAGTTCGAGCAGTCCGGTGCGCCGCATCCGCCACCCGTCGGTCAGGGTGGTCACCGCCGGCGCCGACACCGCGGCGAACCCGCTGCCGAGCGTCATCGGCGCGAGGTAGGCGTGGACGCGGTCGACGAGTCCCGCGGTGAGGAATGCCCCGACCACCGTCGGGCCGCCCTCGATCAACACGTCGGCGGCGTCGGGCAGAGCATCGAGCACCGCGGTCACGTCGTGGCCCGACACCAGCACGGTGCGAGCCTCGGGACCGAGGATCCGGGCGTCCGGGGGAAGGTGCCGGTCGCCGAGCACCACCCGGGTGGGCTGGTGCGGCAGCAGGGTTCCGTCCGCTGAGCGCGCGGTGAGCGCCGGGTCGTCACGCAGCACGGTGCCGGTACCGACCACGATCGCGTCGAGTTCGGCGCGGATCCGATGTGCGTGTTCCCGGGCAGCGGGCCCGGTGATCCAGCGGCTGCTGCCGTCGGGGGCCGCGACCCGGCCGTCGACGGTGGCAGCGATCTTGGCCGTGACCCGCGGCCGGTCGTGCCGCAGGCGGAACAGCCAGCCGGCCAGCGGCCCGGCGCGCACCTCGTCGGCCAACAGCCCGGCGTGGGCCCGCACCCCGCCGGCCCGGAGCGTGTCGGCGCCACCCGCGGCCTGCGGACTGGGGTCGGCGACGGCGTAGTACACCGTGGTGACCCCTGCCGCGATCAACGCCCGCGAGCAGGGGCCCGTGCGTCCGATGTGGTCACACGGCTCCAGGGTGACCACGGCGGTGGCACCGCGGGCACGTTCCCCCGCCGCGGCCAGCGCCATCACCTCGGCGTGCGCGCCACCGGGAGGCCGGGTGGCCCCCAGGCCGACGATCCGGCCATCGGGGTCGACGATCGCGGCACCCACCGGCGGGTTCGGTGCAGTGGTGCCGAGGACCGTGCGGGACTCGGCGATCGCGGCTCGCATCGCGGAGACGATCGCGGGCGGCGCCGCGCCAGCCCCGGTCATCGGCTCAGCGGGCCTCGTCGCGACCGGACTCGGCGAGCCCTCGCAGCTTCTGCACGGCCAGCGCCGGGTCGGCGGTGCCGTAGACGGCCGAGCCGGCGACGAAGCAGTCGACCCCGGCCTCGGCGGCCTGCTCGATGGTGTCGTCGTTGATGCCGCCGTCTATCTCGACGAGGATGCGCAGCTCACCGTGGTCGACCCTGTCGCGCAGCAACCGCACCTTGTCCAGCACCCCGGGGATGAACGACTGGCCACCGAAACCCGGTTCCACACTCATCACCAGCACCGTGTCGAACTGGTCGAGGATCGCCAGGTAGTCGTCGATGGGAGTCCCGGGTTTGACGCTGAGGCCGGCCCGCGCGCCCGCGGCACGGATGTCCTTGGCCACGGCCACCGGGTCGTCGGTCGCCTCGGCGTGGAACGTCACGTTGTGCGCGCCGGCCTCCGCGTACGGCGGCGCCCACCGGCCCGGGTCCTCGATCATCAGATGACAGTCCAACGGGATGTCGGTGACCCGGAGCAGGCTCTGTACCACCGGCAACCCGAGGGTCAGGTTCGGCACGAAGTGGGCGTCCATCACGTCCACGTGCAGCCAGTCCGACCCGGCCACCGACGCGACCTCGGACGACAGGTTGGCGAAGTCGGCGGACAGGATCGACGGGGCGATCATCGGTGGGGTCACGGCGGCCATGAGGGGCAGTCTAGGTCGACCGGGGCCGAGCGGAACGCCCGGCAGGCGGGCAGGCGCGTGGGTGGGCAGATCGATGGGATGACCGACCCTCGGCCACGTCAGCGGCGCAGCATCCGCACCCCGGAGACCGCGACGAGGACGATCGCCAGCGCGCTGATGCCGACCAGCACGCCGACGGCAGGCCACACGCTGAGTGCCGCGGCGGTGAGCAGGGGTGGAACCGTCATACCGGCGTAGGCGACGAGGAAGATGCCCGCGAGGGCCTCCCCCCGTCGCCGGGGGTCGGCGACCGATGCGGCGGTGCCGAGCGACCCGCGGAACAGGATGCCGACGCCTGCGCCCGCGACCCCGCCGCCGATCAGGAACAACGTCAGCGACGCGACGAGGGCACCGGTGCCCACCGCGACGAGACCGAGGGCGGCCAGCCCCACCGCAAAGCGGATCTGGCTCCGGGTGGAGATCCGCACGGTGAGGATCTGCGCGCCCGCCGCGGCGATGAACACGATGAACGGCGCCACTCCGGCGAGCAGATGTGAGTGCAGGCCGAGGATACCGACGAGGAACGTGCCGGAGAGTCCCATGAAGGTGCCGAACACGGCGAAGGCCCCGAATGCGGCCATCCCCGCAGACCAGAAGGCGCCGCGCCCGGCCGGTGGAACGGCCACTCGCTGGGGCCGGTAGGCGGGACGCTCGGCCCTGCGCTCGACCGTCTCGGGGACGACGGCGACGAGGGCCCCTTCGATCACGAACAGGATCGCGAAGAGGACGTAGGGCAGGACCAGCGGACGTGTGGACCACGTCGCGATGAGGCCGCCGATCAGCGGGCCCAGACCGATGCCACCGAGGTTCGCGAATGTGGAGACCAGCGCGGCGCGACCGGTGGGGTGACCGGCCACGACACCGAGCTCGGACAGATGCGCGGTGGCGGTCGCGGTGAGGATGCCGATGCCGAGACCACTGACGAAGCGGGCAACGAGGAGGCCGGTGACGTCGTTCCACACCAGGAACACCGTCGTCGCCAGCAGGCTGATCAGCAGCGATCCGAGGACGACCCGCCGACGTCCGAGCCAGTCGGACACGTGGCCCGCGAGGTACAGGCTCACCATGACCCCGACGGCATACACGGAGAAGATCAGCGTGAGGACGATGGTGGGGAACCCGTCCCGGTGCTGGTAGATCGCGTAGAGCGGTGTCGGGACCGCGCAGAACGCCATCTGGGTCAGGAAGGCGAGCGCGATGATCCAGAATCCGGTCCGGACAGGTCCGGTGGTTCGAGGCGTGGGGGCCGTGGTGATCGTCACCGGTCCATCGTCGGTCGACGACGTCATCGCGTCCAACGATTACTGTGGATCACACTGATCGTTTTGAGCGATGAAGGGCGTGCATCGTGTACACCAGACAGGTCGAGTACGCGATCGCCGTCGCCGACGAGTTGAACTTCACCCGGGCCGCGCAACGCGTCTACGCGGGGCAGTCGACGGTCTCGGCAGGCGTGCGGGCGTTGGAGAAGGAACTCGGCACCGCCCTGTTCGAGCGTGATCAGCGCAGCGTACGGATCACCCCGGCGGGCGAGGCCGTGCTCCCCGCGTTGCGCGAACTCGCCGACGCCGAGGCGCGCGCCAAGACCGCCGCCGACCCCGGGGGTGAGCTGCGGGGCGAATTGCGGATCGGGGTGTTCTCCAGCGTCAGCTACCTCGTGATCCCGCAGGTCATCGGCGCCTTCCATCGCGCCCACCCGCGCGTGGATCTGCGCCTGCGCGCCGCCCCCGGTGGCTCGGGAGAACTCGCCGACGCGGTTCGGCGTGGTCGGCTCGATCTCAGTCTCTTCGGACTCCCTGCCGTCGCAGCACCCGGCCTGGCCGTGCACCGGCTCGCGACCACCCCGTATCGAGTCCTCCTCCCGGTGGGTCATGCGCTGGCCCGGCGCAACGAGGTACGGCTCGCCGACCTCGCGGGTGAGCGCTTCGTGGACTCCCCCGTCGGCTTCGGGAACCGCGACGTTTTGGACAGTGCGCTGCACGCACGGGGCATCGTGCGGGACATCCGAGCGGAGGTGACCGAGACGGGGGCCATTCCCCCTTTTGTCGCGGTCGGCCTCGGCATCGCCCTGCTCCCCCGGCTGTTGATCCCCCCGAGCGAGGGGATCGTGTCCGTCGAGCTCGTCGAACGCATCGACTGGGAGTTCAACGTGATCTCCCGCGACGGTCCGGGCGAAGCGGTTGCGGCACTGCTCGACGAGTTTCTCGCCGCCTACTCACGACCGCCTGTGGCAGCCCGACTCGGCCGAGAGGGACGGTGACCGCGCCTGAGGTCGACCGATGTATCAACCGCCGTTGTTCTGCCAACAACCATTGACACGATCGCCAGCTGTTACGTAGCGTCACACCTAACTCGATCGCGGTGACGGTCCGCGGTGTGGCCGAAGGGATGGACAGATGTCGCAGGCAGTCGCATACGTACCCAGCACACCCGAACCCGAACCCAGCGACTACGGCCAACTGGTCGACGACCTCTCCGCGGCGTCGGTGCACCGCAGCTTCGACCCCTACATCGACATCGCCTGGGATGCCCCGGACATGGCGGTCGTCGAGGACGACAATCGCTGGATCCTGTCGTCGACCGTCGATCCGGTCGGCCGTGACGAGTGGTATGTCGACCTGCCGCGCGACAAGCAGATCGAGGTCGGCATGTGGCGGCAGGCCAACGTGGCCCGAGTCGGGCTGCAGTTCGAGTCGATGCTCATCCGTGGTCTGATGCAGTACAGCTTCAGCCTCCCCAACGGCGCGCGCGAGTTCCGCTACACCACGCACGAGGCCAAAGAAGAGTGCAACCACACGCTGATGTTCCAGGAGATGGTCAACCGGATCGGGATGGACGTGCCCGGCGCCCCGAAGATCATCCGCCGCATCTCCCCGCTCGTCCCGCTGACCTCCACGATCTTCCCCACCGTGTTCTTCTTCATGGTGCTCGGTGGCGAGGAACCCATCGACCACCTGCAGAAGGACTTCCTGCGCGAGGAGCGCAACCTGCACCCGGTGATGGCAGCGGTCATGCAGTTGCACGTGGCCGAGGAGGCCCGGCACATCTCGTTCGCCCACCATCTGTTGCGTGACACCGTGCCCACCAAGAACGCCGCACAACGGTTCGCGCTGTCGCTGCTGGTGCCGGTCATCATGCGCACGATGGCGGCGATGATCATGGTGCCGCCGAAGGAGTTCCGTCGCCGTTTCGACGTGCCACGGTCGGTGATGCGGAGCATGTTCTGGCAGTCGCCGGAGTCGGCCCGCCTGCTGCGCGACATCTTCGGCGACGTCCGGATGCTCACCGAACAGTGCGGTCTGATGAACCCGGTGTCGCGTCGCGTGTGGTCGGCGCTGGGCATCGGTGGTCGGCCGTCGCGGTTCCGCAGCGAACCCGCGTACTCCGCCGCCTGAACCCCGACTCCCCCGGGGAGATCTGTCACGTCTGTCACATGCGAACCCTGCGCAACTCACGTATCGCCGCTACCGTGGAGCCGCCGGCCGCGGCCGGCTCTCGGATCAGCGCACCGCAGGAGACCGCATCTCATGTCCCGGACCACTCGGCGAGGTAGCCCGACGATCTCCCTCATCCGCCGTCTCACGTTCCTCCTCGCGACCACCGTCGTCGTGACGCTCATCGCGACGGGCGTGGCCGCCGCACCGGCGTCGGCCGCTCCGCCCTCGGCAGCGCTCTATGCGACCGCCAAACGTGCGCTCGCGGCCGGCAACGGCCCGGCCGCGACAGCCGCTCTCGGCACCCTGCTGGCGACCGATCCGACCAACGCCAAGGCACTGGCCCTACGCGCGGTGAGCGCCGACTTCGGTTACGACTTCGTCACCAAGACGGATTCGCTGAACCGTCTCACCACGGTGGACTCCGCGCTGCGCGGCAGGGTCGACCGGATGTTGAACACCGTGGCGGACGTCGCATTGCGACCGCCCAACCCGTTCCCGGCCGTCGTCGGCCCGGGTACGGCCATCGTCATCCTGGGTTACGGGTTGCTGCCGAACGGTGCCATGCGCCCCGAACTGGTCGGCCGACTCGAGGCCGGACTGGTCCAGGCTCTGATGGCGCCCGCCTCGCCGATCATCGTCACCGGCGGTAACCCGCACAACGGCATCACCGAGGCGGCCGCGATGAAGGCATGGTTGGCCGGACACCTCGTGCCGACCGGCCGTATCCATGCCGAGAGCAAGGCGCCGTCCACGGTCGGCAACGCCATCGACTCCACCGCACTCATGCGGACCATCGGGGCGTCGAACGCCGTGCTGGTGTCCGACCCCGACCACGTACGTCGCGCGACAGTCGATTTCATCACCGCGGGTACTGCCGTGGTCGGTGCGATGTCGACTCTCAACGGCTACTTCCAGCAGGTGCTGCCGGTGTTGCCGAAGAGCGAGCAGCGCAGCATGTACGTCGACGGGGCGTCGGTGCTCGGTCTGTGACGTGTGGTCCGACGACCACGGTGCACTCAAACCGCCCTGCGCAGCACCGCGAGGAACATCGCGTCGGTACCGTGCCGGTGCGGCCACAGCTGCACGGTCAGCCCGTCACCCAGGTCGGGTGCGGGGACCAGCTCACGGGCGTCGAGCAGCTCCACGGCCGGATGCTCGGCCAGGACCTCATCCAGCACCCCGCGGGTCTCGTCGAGGTGTGGTGAACACGTCGAATAGGCCACCACGCCACCGGGCCGCGCCAAGCCCAGTGCCGCGGTGAGCAGTTCGCGCTGCAAGACCACCAGATCGGCCACGTCGGCGGGACGTCGGCGCCAGCGCGCCTCCGGTCGGCGCCGCAACGATCCCAACCCGGTGCACGGCGCATCCACCAGCACGCGGTCGAACCCGGGTTCCAGACCGGGATCGCGGCCGTCACCGACCATCACCGTGACCGGCAGGTCGCGGACCGCGGAACGGACCAGCTCGGCCCGGTGTTCGGCGATCTCCACGGCGTCGACCCGCGCGCCGGCGATGTCCGCCAGTGCACCGAGCATCGCGGCCTTGCCACCGGGCCCGGCACAGAGATCCAGCCACCGTCCGGTGTCCTCGCCCACGGTCGGCGCCAGTGAGAGCGCCCGCGCTACCAGTTGACTGCCCTCGTCCTGTACCCGTGCCCACCCCTCGCGGACGGCCTCCAGCGCGCCGGGATCACCGCCGGCGAGGTACACCGCGTACGGCGACAGCGTTCCGACCTCGCCGTCGCTGGTCAGCGCGAGTTCCTCGGCGGTGATCATCCCGGGCAGCGCGGCCAGGTGCACCGGTGGACGCTCGTCGTCGGCGGCCAACAGCGCCTGCAGTTGTCCGGCCGAACCGCCCAGCGCGTCGGAGAACACCTGGGCGATCCATCGCGGGTGGGCGTACTGGAACGCGAGGTGCCCGATCACGTCGTCGGCGATCGGCGGGGCCAGTTGGTCGATCCACAGCTCTTCGTCGCGCTGAGAGACCTTGCGCAACACCGCGTTGACGAAACCCGCCGGTCCCTGCCCCATCTCGGATCGGATCAGATCCACCGACGTGGACACCGCGGCGTGCGCCCCGATACGGGTCCGCAACAGTTGGTACGAGCCCAACCTCAGCACGTCGAGCACCGGACCGTCGATGTCGGCGACCGGACGGTCTGCGGCGGAGGCGATGATCTGATCGAGAATTCCGGTCGCCCGGGCGGTGCCGTAGGCGAGTTCGGTGGCCAGGGCGGCGTCACGGCCGGTGATCTGCCGCTCACGCAAGAGCTTCGGCAACACCAGGTTGGCGTAGGCGTCGCGTTCGCGGATCGCGCGCAGGGTGTCACGGGCGGCGGCCCGAGGTTGATCGACCGCCTTGTCCCGGAGGTGGGCGGGGCGGCTCACCGGAACACCAGACCGTCCGTGTCGCCCAGGCCGCGGGCCCAGTCGGCCGCGGCCATCCGCTTCTTACCCGGGGCCTGCACCTCACCGAGACGCACCGGCCGGTCGGCGGTGCCCACGGTGACCGCGTTCTTGCGCACCAGCACGGCCCCCGCGGGCAGCGGGTCGTCCTCGATGGCGGTCACCGGGCCGATCTTCACCCGCAGGTCGTCGAGCATGGTCCATGCCCCGGGGTCGGGGGTCATGGCGCGGACATGGCGATCCACCAGATGCGCGGGCAGGTCCCAACGCACCCGCGCCGACTCCACGGAGATCTTGGGGGCCAGGCTCACCCCGTCGCGGGACTGCGGAACCGCGGCCAGCTCGCCGCCCTCGATGCCGTCGAGGGTCGACTCCAGGAGCCGGGCCCCGGTGTCGGCAAGCCGCATGAGCAGGGCGCCGCTGGTGTCGTCGGCGACGATCCGTTCGGTCACCACCCCGAACACCGGTCCGGTGTCCAGACCTGCCTCGATCTGGAAGGTCGAGGCCCCGGTCATGGTGTCGCCCGCGGCGATGGCCGCCTGCACCGGAGCGGCCCCGCGCCAGGCCGGGAGGATGGAGAAGTGCAGATTGATCCAACCGTGCGGTGGCAGCACCAACGCCTCGGCGGGCACCAATCCGCCGTAGGCGACCACCGGACAACAGTCCGGGGCCCACTGCTGCAGCCGCGTGAGCGCGTCCGGATCGGACAGCTTCTGCGGGGTGATGACGTCGATGGCGTGGTCGTCGGCGAGAGCGGCCACCGGCGACCGCGACGTCTTGCGCCCGCGCCCGGCGGCCGCGTCGGGCCTGCTGATCACTCCGACCACCTCGTGCCGGTCCGATGCGATGAGCGCCCGCAGCGCGGGGACGGCGGCCACCGGGGTGCCCGCGAAGACGAGTCTCATTCGGCGGACACCGGACGCCCCACCCGCACGGTCGGGTGCCGTTCGGGATCGACGGTCACCCGTTCGCCTGCGGCGAACCAGTCGGATCCGCGGATCACCCGCATCGCCTCCCGCCGGACGTCCGGGTCGAGCCGCTGCAGATACAGCACCCCGTCGAGGTGATCGGTCTCGTGCTGCACACAGCGGGCCATGATGCCCTCGACCTCCAGCGCGACCGGCGCGCCGTCGGCGTCGAGGCCGTGGGCGAGCACTCGCTCCGCGCGCGTGCAGGGCGCTCGGACGCCGGGGATCGACAGACAGCCCTCGTCGTCGGTCTGGGTGTCGTCGTCGACCACCTCCCACACCGGGTTGACGATGTGCCCGGTCATGCCGCCGCATTCGTAGACGAACACGCGGGCGTCCACACCGACCTGCGGCGCGGCCAGACCCGCACCGTGGAACTCGCGCATGGTGTCGGTCATGTCCTCGACGAGGCGGTGGAGTTCGGGTCCGAAGTCGGTCACCTCGGCGGCCCGGGTGCGCAGCACCGGGTCGCCGAAGAGCCTGATGGGGAGTACAGCCACAGGGTCACAGCCTACCGACCGGTCGCGGACGTCAGCCCACGTCGGGTGGGTCGACCTGCACCCGCAGGCTCAGACCGTCGTGGTGGGCGCCGCGGATCGCCTGCGCGGTCTGCAGGGCGGCCGCCAGTTCTCGTCCGTGTCGACGGTCCACCCGCACCAGCACGCGTTCCACGTCGTCGCGGTTCTCGCTTCCGGCAGGCGGTCGGGCCCCCGGTGGCAGCGCCACCGGCCCCAACCGCTCCGCCCCTGGGGGCAATTCGAGGGTGTCGGTGAACGTGACGACGGCGGCGGCGTCGCCGTCGACGGCGGCCATGGTGACCGCGGGCGGGAACCCCAGCTCGGCGCGTTGCAGCACCTCACGTTCGGCGAACCCGACGGGATCCCAACGGATCACCGCCTGCACCACCGGAAGTCCCGCGTCGGCGACGATGACCATCGTGCCGCCGTCGCGATGGCCGCGCACCAACGCGGCGGTGTTCAGCCACCGGCGTACCGCGTCCTCTCCCGCACGTAGTTCGGCACGGTCGAGCTGCGCCCAGGTGTCCAGGAGTACCGCCGCGCCGTATCCACCGGCGACCCAGGGTTCGGCACCCGGGGTCGCGACCACCACCCGCGCACCGGGTTCGGTGCTGTCCGCGATCCTGTCGCCGCCGGAGGTGAGGACGGGAACACCGGGAAACGCGCGGCCCAGTTCCTCCGCGGTACGCCGGGCTCCGGTGGCACCGGCCCGCACGGTCGTCGAACCGCAGTGCGCACAGCGGAACCCGGGATCGGCGCGACCGCACCACCGACAGGTCAACGGTTGGTCGGGACCGGCTGACTGCAACGGCCCGTGACAGTGTCGGCAGCGGGCCGGCTCCCGGCAGCGCGCGCACAGCAGCGACGGCAGGTACCCGCGGCGGGGCACGCTGAACAGCACCGGGGTGTCGGCGGCCAACGCGGCGCGCGCGGCGTCGAATGCGAGACCGGGGATGCGTGCCGACATGGCCAGCGGGTCCCGGGCCACCCGCCGGTCCTCGTCACTGAGTGCGGTCACCCGAGGGGTGCGGTCGCGCACGATCGTGCGGCGCGGCAGCAGATCGTGCGCCCACCCGGCGGTGACCAGGGTGTGGGCCTCCGCGGTGCGGGCGAAGCCGCCGATGAGCAGACCGCAGCGACTGCCGTGCGACCGCAGCACCCCGACCTCGCGGGGATGCGGATACGGCGACCGCGGCTCGTACATGCTGGGATCACCGTCGTCCCAGATCACCACCAACCCGACGTCGGGGACCGGTGCGAACACCGCACTGCGGGTACCGATGACCACTGGACTGTGCCCCCGCAGCGCACGCAACCAGCGGCGGTACCGAGCCGACGGGCCCAATCCGGCCGACAGCGCGACCACCCGGTCGCCGAGCAGTGCCTCCGTGGCCGCCGCCACCCGGTCGAGATCGCGCTGATCCGGCACCACGACCACCACCCCGCGCCCGCCGCGCACGGTGACCGCGGCGAGTTCGGCGAGGCGTGCAGGCCAGTCCTCACCGGGTGCGGCCTGCCAGACCGCCCGCGGGAAAGCTCCGGCGACCACCGATTCGGCGAATCGATCGGCATGGTCATAGGCGTCCCAGGCCGACAGATCCACCTCGACCCCGGCGGTTGCGCCAGCGTCGACACCGACGGATTCGTCGACCTTGGGTTCGGCGGACTCGGTCCGTGCGTGCCGCGGGGGGATGGCCAGGCGCAGCACGTCACCCATCGACCCGGCGTAACGATCGGCCGTGGCGCGCGCCAGCCGCGCGATCTCCGGCGTGAGCACCGGCTCGGGTGAGACCACCCGGTCCAACCAGGCCAATGTGCCCGCGTGATCGGTGTCGTCCCGACGCTCCAGCAGGAACCCGTCGACCAGTCGGCCCGCGAAGCGCACCCGCACCCGCACCCCGGGTCGAGCCTCGATGTCCTGATCGGAGTCGACGCGGTAGTCGAACGCCCGGTCCAGGTGAGACAACCCGAGTAGGGGCAGCACCCGCGCGACCGATTGGTGGGGCGCCGGTGACCGGCCGGCCGGATCGGTCACCGCGTCGCGCCCGGCAGCGGCGGTACTCATCGGCTGCTGACGGGACGACGGGATGACGGCGTCAGGCGCCCGCGGCCGCCTTCAGCTTGTCGGCGCGATCCGTGTTCTCCCACGGCAGATCCAGGTCGGTGCGACCGAAATGGCCGTACGCGGCAGTCGGACCGTAGATGGGCCGCAACAGGTCGAGATCGCGGACGATGGCGCCGGGCCGCAGGTCGAAGACCTCACCGATGGCCTGTGCGATCTTCTCCGGGGCGACGGTCTCGGTACCGAAGGTCTCGACGAACAGACCCACGGGAGCGGCCTTGCCGATGGCGTAGGCGACCTGCACCTCGACCCGATCGGCGAGTCCGGCCGCCACCACGTTCTTCGCGACCCAGCGCATCGCGTATGCGGCACTGCGGTCGACCTTCGACGGGTCCTTACCGGAGAACGCACCGCCACCGTGGCGGGCCATGCCGCCGTAGGTGTCGACGATGATCTTGCGGCCGGTCAGACCCGCGTCACCCATCGGACCACCGAGAACGAACTTGCCGGTCGGGTTGACCAGCAGGCGGATGTCGGAGGTGTCCAGGTCCGGCAGGTCGAGGTCGGCGAGGACCGCGTCGACGACATGGGTGCGGATGTCCGGGGTCAGCATGTTGTCGAGGTCGATGTCGGCGGCATGCTGGGTGGACAGCACCACGGTGTCCAGCCGGACCGGCTTGTCACCCTCGTATTCGATGGTGACCTGGGTCTTGCCGTCCGGGCGCAGGTACGGCAGCGTGCCGTTCTTGCGGACCTCGGTCAGCTTGCGCGACAGCCGATGGGCCAGCGCGATCGGGACCGGCATGAACTCCGGGGTCTCGTTGGTGGCGTACCCGAACATCAGGCCCTGGTCGCCGGCGCCCTGCTTGTCGATCTCGTCCGTCTCACCGCCGACACGAGCCTCGTAGGCGTTGTCCACGCCCTGCGCGATGTCGGGCGACTGCGCACCGATGGCCACGTTGACCCCCGCGGTCGCACCGTCGAAGCCCTTCGCCGACGAGTCGTAACCGATCTCCAGGATCTTCTCGCGGACGATCCTGGGGATGTCGGCGTAGGCAGAGGTCGTGACCTCACCGGCCACGTGTACCTGTCCGGTGGTGACCAGGGTCTCCACGGCCACGCGGGACGTGGGGTCCTCGGCGAGCAGGGCGTCCAGGATCGAGTCGCTGATCGCATCGCAGAGCTTGTCGGGGTGTCCCTCGGTGACGGACTCACTGGTGAAGAGCCGGGAATCGGTGGTCATCGCTTCCTTCCGAACTGGGTCGCACGCGGGTGTGCGCTGGGGTGGGTCGTGGGTGGCCGGTACGCCCCCGCTGTGTGGAGGTGTCGCCTGCAGCAGCGTGCACGGTCCCCCGGCGGCTGACACCACAACTTACACACGGGGGGTGACATCGTCGTCGTGCAGGTGGTGGCCGATTGCCGAGGGAACGGGCCGCTGATCAGCTACATCGTTCGTCGCCGAGAACCGAGGCGACAGCGTCAAGGATTCTGCTCGCCATGAGTGTTTTCGGTCCCAACGGCAGCGCGGTCTCCTGACCGTCGGCGGTCAGTATCCACCCGGTGTTGTCATCGGTGCCGAAAGCCTTGCCCTCGCCCACCGCGTTGACCACCAGCAGATCGCACCCCTTGCGCGCCAGCTTCGCGCGTCCGTGGTCGAGGACACCGCCGTGGTCGTCACCCGTCTCGGCCGCGAACCCCACGATCACCGTCTGTGCGTCCAGGGCGCCGTCGTGACGGGCGGAGACCAACTCGCGGAGGATGTCGGGATTGGTGGTCAGCTCGATCGGGGCCGGGCCGGTGTCGTTCTTCTTGATCTTGGCGTCGGCCACGGTGACGGGCCGGAAGTCGGCGACCGCGGCAGCCATCACCACCACATCCGCCTCATGGGCGCGTTTGAGCATCTCGGTGGTGAGCTCGGCCGCCGTGCGGATCCGGATCACCTCCACCGCGGACGGGTCCGCCAGGCCGCTCACCGATCCGGCGACGAGGGTCACCTGCGCTCCCCGCTGCGCGGCTGCCCGTGCGATCGCGTATCCCTGTTTGCCGGAGCTGCGATTTCCTAGGTACCGCACCGGGTCGAGAGCCTCACGGGTGCCGCCCGCGCTCACCAGGACCCGCACTCCCTCCAGGTCGCGGACCAGGGCGTCGGACCGGTTGAGCAACAGCTCCCCGAGCAACGCGATCTCATCGGCCTCGGGGAGCCGACCGGCACCACTGTCGGCGCCGGTGAGCCGACCCGACGCCGGGGTGACCACGGTGGCCCCGTCGGCCCGCAGTGCGGCGACGTTGCGCGTGGTGGCGGGGTGCTGCCACATCTCGGTGTGCATGGCGGGCACGAACATCACCGGACAGGTGGCGGTGAGGAGAGTGGCGGTGAGGAGGTCGTCGGCGCGCCCCTGCGCGGCTCGGGCCAGCAGGTCGGCGGTCGCCGGCGCGACGATCACCAGATCGGCCTCGCGTCCTATCCGGACGTGCGCGACCTGGTCAACGTCGTCGAAGACGTCGGTGGTCACCGGGTTCCCGCTGAGCGCCTCGAACGTCGCGGCGCCGACGAATTCCAGCGCGTTGGCGGTGGGGATCACCCGGACGTCGTGGCCGGCCTCGGTGAAGTGGCGGATCACCGAGCAGACCTTGTAGGCGGCGATACCGCCGCCCACGCCGATCACGATGCGGAGCCGGCGGATGCCCGTGGGTACCCGCTCACCGACCCCCGACTGCACAGGTCCCACACTGCTCCGCTCGGTCATCACCGCTGGTGGACGCTGCTCGGCGTTACTCGCCCTCGGTGTGCTCGAGGAGGTCGGCGTGGATCTCGCGCATGGCGATCGACAGCGGCTTCTCCTGCAGACCCGGCTCCACCAACGGGCCGACGTATTCGAGGATGCCGTCGCCGAGCTGGTTGTAGTAGTCGTTGATCTGACGGGCGCGCTTGGCCGCGTAGATCACCAGCGCGTACTTCGACGAGGCGCGGTCGAGCAGGTCGTCGATCGGTGGGTTGGTGATACCCAGCGGGGTGTCGTACGCGGGCGCGTCGATGATCTCGGCGGGCAGGTCGATGCCGTGGATGTCGATGCTGTCGAGGTTCGGGCTGCTCACGCGTTCTCCTAGTTGTTGCTGTTCGTGCGCACTCTGGGTGCTGGTGGTGCGACCGTGTGCCGGTCGCACATCAGTGGAGTGGAGGTCGGGGTTCAGGCGTCCGGTGCTGCGATCCGCGAGTCGGCGACCACCGATTCCGGCCGGGTCGCAGGTCCGACCAGCAAGGATAGCAACTCATGCGCCACCCGGTCGACTTCGTCGTTGACGATGACCAGGTCGAACTGGTCGGCGACGGCCAATTCCTCGCGAGCGGTCTGCAACCGTCGCTCCACCGCCGCCGGGTCTTCGGTGCCCCGACCGTTCAACCGAGCGACCAGTTCCTCCCAGCTCGGCGGGGTGAGGAACACCGTCACCGCCTCGGGCAGTCGATCGCGCACGTTGCGCGCACCGGCCAGATCGACCTCCACCAGGGTGGGTGTGCCCGCGGCCAGCGCGTCGAGCACCGGTCGGCGTGGCGTCCCCGAGCGTTGCAGTCCGCCGTGGATCTCAGCCCATTCCAGTAGATCGTGGGCGGCGATCATCTCGTCGAACCGTTCGGGGCTGACGAAGTGATAGTCGCGCCCGTCCACCTCGTCGACTCGCGGCTTGCGGGTGGTGACCGAGACACTGAAGAACAGGCTCGGCAGCAATTGCCGGAGTCGGGTCACCACGCTGGACTTACCGACGGCGGAGGGGCCGACCAGTACGACCAGTCGACCCCTCGTCACGTCTGCGGACGCCGCCGGTCCGGTGCTCACCGCCGAGGTCCGTCGGAACGCCCGGACCGGGCTGACGCGCAGATCACCGGGCGTCTCTCAGGCCTGGTCGAACTTGTCCAGCAGGGCCTTGCGCTGGCGATCGCCGAGGCCGCGCAGGCGGCGTGTCGGGGCGATCTCCAGTTCGGTCATGATCTCCTGCGCTTTGACCTTGCCCACCTTGGGCAGGGCCTCGAGCAGGGCCGACACCTTCATCTTGCCCAGGATCTCGTCGGTCTCGGCGTCCTTGAGAACCTGCTTGAGATCGGTGCCGCCGCGCTTCAGGCGCTCCTTGAGCTCCGCACGCGCCCGCCGAGCGGCAGCTGCCTTCTCCAACGCTGCAGCGCGCTGCTCGTCCGTCAACTGGGGAAGGGCCACGGTTCCTCCGTCTTTCGTGTCTTTCGCAACTGAACATCTGCTCAGACCTCGCCGGTCTGAGGGCATGTGGGCCGCCGGTGCGGCCGGGTCCGTCTCGGGTGGGCGGACCGCTGCCCGCAACGGGGCAGCGAAAGCGACCGTACCGACGTGAGCTGGGATTTGCGAGTCCCACCCCGGCAAACATGCACGCCAGGCGGTGTTGTAACGGGTCACCACGACCGGGATACCACCGATCTGCGTGGTGGGGACCCCGCGACGTCCCCGAGGACCTACCGCACGGTATCGGTGCAGCTCACAGCACCGGAGTGGCTCGGATACCGTCGCCACGACGACCGGACGGGGTTTGCCGCCGCCCGGCCGTCGGCGACCCGGGGACAGCCGTTTATTGTCGAGCCAACAGCGCGCCCCGCGTGTCGCGATTCCGCGACGGCATCCGGCGCATTCCCGGCGGGTGCCGCAGTGCCCCGCCCGACCCATCGGAGACACGATGTCCGTGCTCGATCGGCCGCGCCGACTGTTGGAACGGCTACCCGACCAGGCCCGCACGCTGTATTCACTCACGCTCGGCGACGGCATCCGTCCCGACGTACAGACCGAACACACCACCATCGCCGACGAACCGCTGCGCACCCTGCGCCGCTACGGCACCGAACAGCAACTCGCCGACGCCCGGTCCCGCGGTGCCTCCCCGGTGTTGCTGTTGCCCCCGCCCGCGGTGTCGGCCCGCTGCTACGACCTGTCACCGGAGACGTCGCTGGTGGCGCATCTGCTGGATACCGGTCGGATCCCCTACGTGCTCGACCACGGCGCGACCGGCAGCCGTGAGCACCGGCGCATCGGCTTCGAGGACTTCTTCGACGACATCATCCCGCAGGCCCTGGTGCGCGTCGCCGCCGATCACGGTTCGG
Source organism: Williamsia sterculiae (assembly GCF_900156495.1). GTDB lineage: Bacteria > Actinomycetota > Actinomycetes > Mycobacteriales > Mycobacteriaceae > Williamsia_B > Williamsia_B sterculiae. The sequence continues at coordinate 215,921 of NZ_FTNT01000003.1, read as the reverse complement.
CCACCGGCGGTGACGCGCACGCGGTGGACCTGGCCGCGTGGAGCCTGGGCGGCACCATCAGCCTGTTGACCGCGGCGGCCCGGCCGGATCTGCCGATCCGGTCGGTGACCGCCATCGGCACCCCACTGGACTACTCGGCGCTGCCCGGCTACCCGCTGTTGCGCGCGGTGAACAAGCCGACCGGTGGCATGGCCGTGACGGCCGTGCTGCGGACGCTGGGGGGTATCCCCGCCCCGGCGGTGCGGGTGGCCTACCGGGCCAGCGCCTGGCAGCGTGAGATACGTAAACCGGCGTACATCCTGTCCAACATCGACGACCACGCCACGTTGGCGCGCATGGAGGTCATCGACCGTTTCCAGGACTCGATGCTCGGCTACACCGGCCGGATGGCGGGCCAGATGTGGGGGCGGTTGATCTTCCGCGACGAGCTGGCCACCGGCGTGGTCACCATCGACGGCGCGCCGGTCGATCTGACGTCCATCACCGTGCCCATTCAGCTGTTCGGCAGCCATCGTGACGCCATCGTGTCGTGGGACGCGGCGCGGCACGGACTGGAGTTGTTCGGTAGCGCCGAGGAGGTGCACTTCACCACCGTGGAGACCAGCCATCTGGGGCTGATCGCCGGAGCCGACGCCGCCGAGCACACCTGGCCGCGGATCGACGCCTTCTACGACTCCCTGGATGCGCGGGGCGACCAACCCGACAGCGAGCCGATCGGCCACCACCCGGTCGGCGGGGACACCTCCGCCGACGAGTCATCGATCGGCTAGGGGCCCAGCGCACCCTCGACCTCGTCGCGGGTGCGCTCCACAGCCGCGTGCAATGCCGCGACGTCGGGGCCGTGTCGCAGGATGTCGCGGGAGCTGGCGGGCAGCACCCACCGGGTATCCGCACCGGCGAACACCTCGGGCAGGTCAGCGGCGCTCGCCCCCTGCGCGCCCAACCCGGGCGCCAGGATGGGCCCTCCGAACCGTGCCAGGTCCAGGCCGTGCGCCCGGGTCGCGCCCACCACGAGGCCGACCGAGGCACTGCCGTCCGCGTTCTCCCCTGCCGCCTCGTCGACGATCTGCTGGGCCACGGTCACCCCGGTCCCCATCACCCGCGCGGTCTGCACCCCGGTGCCGTCGGGGTTGGAGGTGCGGGCCAGGGTGAACACCGCGCCGTCGGCTGCGCGGGCCGCGCTCAGTGCCGGCGCCAGGGCGCCGAACCCCAGGTACGGCGACACCGTCACCGCATCCGCGCGCAGCGGCGAACCGTCGGCCAACCAGGCGGACGCGTAGGCGGCCATGGTCGACCCGATGTCCCCCCGCTTGGCGTCGGCGAGCACCAACGCTCCCCCGGCCCGGCAGGCCGCGATGAGATCCGCGAGCACCGCGAACCCGTCGGCACCGAACGGTTCGAAGAACGCCACCTGGGGCTTGACCACCGCGGCCGTCCCGGCGAACGCCTCGACGCAGATGTCCGCGAAGCGGCGCACCCCGTCGGCGTCCACCCCGAGACCCCAGGCGGTGAGCAGCTCCGGATGCGGGTCGACCCCGACGCAGAAGCGCCCGCGGGAGCCCACCGCATCGCGGTACCGCGCACCGAAGGTCACGACCCGATCATCGCCGAATGTCTGCGTTGTAGCGACAACACTCCGATGTCGCCGTCGATCGCCGCCTCGATGCCCTGTACCGCGGCGCTGGCACCCTGCACCGTGGTGATACACGGGATGCCCACCGACACAGCGGCGCTGCGTATCTCGTAACCGTCCACGCGTGGCCCGGAATTGCCGTAGGGGGTGTTGATGATGATCGCGACCTCACCGTCGCGGATCATGTCCACGATGGTCCGCTGCTCGGGGTCGTCCATCGCCTCGAAGTGCTTGCGTACGGTGGTGCAGGTGATCCCGTTGCGACGCAGCACATCCGCGGTTCCCTCGGTGGCCAACACCCGGAACCCGAGATCGGCCAACCGCTTCACGGGGAAGATCAGCGCCCGCTTGTCCTTGTTGGCCACCGACACGAAGACGCTACCGCTCAACGGCAGTGATCCGTAGGCGGCGGTCTGCGACTTGGCGAAGGCGCGGCCGAAATCGGCGTCGATACCCATCACCTCGCCGGTGGACTTCATCTCCGGGCTGAGCAGCGAGTCCACCCCGGTGCCATCGGCGCGACGGAACCGGTTGAACGGCAACACCGCCTCCTTCACCGAGACCGGCGAGTCGGCGGGCACCACCCCACCGTCACCCTCGGCGGGAAGCAGTCCCGCATCGCGGAGTTCGGCGATGCTGCTGCCCAGCATCACGCGGGCACAGGCCTTGGCCAACGGGACCGCGGTGGCCTTGGACACGAACGGCACCGTGCGGCTGGCGCGCGGGTTGGCTTCCAGCACGTAGAGGATGTCGTCCTTGAGCGCGTACTGGACGTTGAGCAGTCCGCGCACCCCGATCCCGGTGGCCAGTGCCTCTGTGGAGCGGCGAACCGTCTCGAGATCGGTACGGCCCAGGGTGATCGGTGGCAGCGCACAGGCCGAGTCACCGGAATGGATACCGGCCTCCTCGATGTGCTCCATCACGCCGCCGATGTAGACCCCGTCCCCGTCACAGAGGGCGTCGACGTCGATCTCCACCGCATCCTCGAGGAACCGGTCGACCAGCACCGGGTGCTCGGGGCTGAGCTCGGTGGCCCGGGAGATGTACCCCTCCAACGAACTCTCGTCGTAGACGATCTCCATCCCCCGACCACCGAGCACGTAGGACGGGCGCACCAACACCGGGTATCCGATCCGGGCGGCGATCTCACGTGCCTGGTCGAAGCTCGTCGCCGTCCCGAAGGCGGGGGCGGGCAGACCGGCCCGGGAGAGCACTTGCCCGAACTCTCCGCGATCCTCGGCGAGATCGATGGCCTCGGGCGACGTGCCGACGATCGGGACCCCGGCATCCTGCAGCCTGCGGGCCAACCCCAACGGTGTCTGACCGCCGAGTTGCACGATCACGCCGGCCACGGTGCCCGAGGCGGATTCCGCCCGGTACACCTCGTAGACGTCCTCGAAGGTCAACGGCTCGAAGTACAACCGGTCGGCGGTGTCGTAGTCGGTGGACACCGTCTCCGGGTTGCAGTTGACCATCACGGTCTCGTACCCGACCTCGCTGAGGGTCTGCGCGGCGTGCACACAGGAGTAGTCGAACTCGATGCCCTGACCGATCCGGTTGGGACCCGAACCGAGGATCAGCACCTTCGGTCGTTCGGTCTGCGGCGCCACCTCACTGGTCGCCGCGGGGTCGAGCTCGTAGGTCGAGTAGTGATACGGCGTCGCGGCCTCGAATTCGGCCGCGCAGGTGTCCACCGTCTTGTACACCGGGTGCACGTTCAGCTCGGCGCGCAGCTCCCGTACCGCGGTCTCGTCGGCGAGATCGGCACGCAGTGCGGCGATCTGGCGATCGGACAGCCCGTGTGACTTGGCCTCCCGCAGCAGCGTCTCGGCGAGGGTGTCGGCGTCACGGACGGCCGCCCCCACCTCGGCGATCCCGGCGATCTCGGCCAGGAACCACGGGTCGATGGCCGTGGCCCGGTAGAGGTCGTCGACTGTCGCGCCGCCGGCAAGGGCCTGCATCAGGCCGTAGAGCCTGCCGTCCTGCGGGGTCGACAGGTCTTCCAGCAACGCGGGGAGGTCGTCGACGGTGCGGTGGCCGTTCTGCCACCCCGGTTCGGTCCAGAAGCCGCCGGCCTTGGTCTCCAGTGACCGCATCACCTTGCCGAGGGCCTCGGCGAAGCTGCGCCCCAACGCCATCGCCTCGCCCACGGACTTCATGGTGGTGGTGAGGGTGTCGTCGGCCCCGGGGAACTTCTCGAAGGCGAACCGGGGAGCTTTCACCACCACGTAGTCCAGGGTCGGCTCGAAACACGCCGGGGTCTTGCGGGTGATGTCGTTGACGATCTCGTCGAGGCTGTAACCGACGGCAAGTTTGGCGGCGATCTTGGCGATCGGGAAGCCGGTGGCCTTGGACGCCAGGGCCGACGACCGCGACACCCGCGGGTTCATCTCGATGACCACGATGCGACCGTCGGTGGGGTCGACGGCGAACTGGATGTTGCAGCCGCCGGTGTCCACCCCCACCTCGCGCAGGATGTCGATGGACAGGTCACGCATCCGTTGGTATTCGCGGTCGGTCAGCGTCATCGCCGGGGCGACGGTCACCGAGTCGCCGGTGTGCACACCCACCGGGTCGACGTTCTCGATGGAACACACGACCACCACGTTGTCGCGGTTGTCGCGCATCAGCTCGAGCTCGTACTCCTTCCAGCCGAGGATGGACTCCTCGATGAGCACGTTCGCGGTGGGCGACGCGGCCAGACCACCGCCGGCGATCCGGTCCAGATCGGCGTCGTCGTAGGCCATCCCGGACCCCAGGCCACCCATGGTGAACGACGGGCGCACCACCACCGGGAATCCCAGCTCGGCCACGGTCTCACGGACCTGATCCATGTTGTGGCACACCCGCGAACGTGCGCTCTCGCCACCCACCTTCGCCACGATGTCCTTGAACATCTGCCGGTCCTCACCGCGCTGGATGGCGTCGAAGTCGGCGCCGATCAGCTCGATGTGATGCTTGGCCAGGATGCCACGATCATGCAGTGCCACCGCGGTGTTCAGCGCGGTCTGACCACCGAGGGTGGCCAGCACGGCCTGGATGGGGTGTCCGGCATCGCGTTCGGCCTCGATCACCTTCTCGACGTAGTCGGCGGTGATCGGCTCGATGTAGGTGGCGTCGGCGTATTCGGGGTCCGTCATGATCGTCGCCGGATTGGAGTTGACCAGGCTGACCCGCAGCCCCTCCGCCCGCAGCACCCGGCAGGCCTGCGTTCCGGAGTAGTCGAACTCACAGGCCTGACCGATGACGATCGGCCCGGAGCCGATGACGAGGACGTGCTCGATGTCGGTGCGGCGTGGCATCAGGCACGACCTTTCTGCATGAGAGCGGTGAATCGGTCGAACAGGTAGGCCGCATCGTGCGGCCCGGCCGCGGCCTCGGGGTGGTACTGCACCGAGAACGCGTGGCCGTCGACGAGTTCGACGCCTTCGACGGTGCCGTCGTTGGCACAGACGTGGCTGACCCGACCGCGTCCGAAGGCGGTGTCGAACTCCTCCCCGGCCTCGCCCTGCAGCGCGAAACCGTGGTTCTGGGCGGTGATCGAGACGGTGCCGGTGGCCACGTCGATGACCGGGATGTTGATGCCGCGGTGGCCGAAGGTCATCTTGAAGGTGTCGCGACCGAGCGCCCGGCCGAGGATCTGGTTGCCGAAACAGATTCCGAACAGCGGGATCCCGGCTCCGAGGACCTCACGGGTCAGCGCGATCGGACCGTCCGCGGTGGCCGGGTCGCCGGGTCCGTTGGACAGGAAGACCCCGTCGGGGGCCGCGTCCGCGATGGCGTCGAATCCGACGCTCGAGGGCAGCACATGGGTCCGCACGCCGCGTTCGGCGAACATGCGCGGGGTGTTGGTCTTGATGCCCAGGTCGATGGCCGCGACCGTGAACCGGTGTTCACCGATCGGCTCGATGACGTAACCCTCGTCGGTGCTGACCTCACCCGCCAGATCCGCGCCGGTCATCGGCTGCTGCCCGCGGACCCGCTCGAGCAACACGTCATGGTCGGCCAGCGCATCGCCGGAGAACACCCCGGCCCGCATCGACCCGTGTTCGCGCAACACCCGCACCACCGCCCGGGTGTCGATGCCCGAGATGCCGACCACGCCCTGCGAGTGCAGTTCGTCCGCAAGGCTAGTGGTGGCCCGCCAGTTGGACACCCGGCGGGTGGGGTTGCGCACGGCGTATCCGGCGACCCAGATCCGGCCGACGTCGTCGCCGCTCTGTCCGTCCGGCCCGGCGTACCGGCTCTCGCCGTCCTCGCGGTTCCAGCCGGTGTTGCCGATCTGCGGTGCGGTGGCGACCACGATCTGACGGTGATAGCTGGGGTCGGTGAGGGTTTCCTGGTATCCGGTCATGGCCGTGCAGAACACGGCCTCGCCCAGGGTCTGACCCTCGGCTCCGTAGGGCCTACCGGTGAATGTCTGCCCGTTCTCGAGCACCAAAAGGGCTGTGGTCACTGCTCGGTACCGTTCTCCTCGGCTGAATTGCTGTGTTCACGTTCGGGTCTCGTGGGGTCCAGTGCCACCCAGGAGGGGTAACGGGCCTTGTCGTCACCGCGGAAACCGGAGTCGATCTCGGTACCCGACGGCAGGACCCAGCGGATGACCAGCACACCGTCGGCGCTCATCACCTTGCCCGCCAACCCGCGTTCGGTGCGGATCGCGGTGATCGCCCCCACGGGGATCCAGATCGGGTTGGCCCCGCTGCGCGCGATGAGGATTCCCTGCGGGTATCGCGAGAGCTCCGCCGACGCGCGGTCGCCGTAGTCGCCCACGGCCACTCGGTCCTGCCAACTCGGTGCGATGGTCGAGCCGACGTAGAGGCCGGTGTCCGGGCCCACCAGCGGGGCGGGCAGGTCGGCGGGCGGTTCGGGGAATGCGCCGAGCGACTGTGCCTGCCTGCGTCCGCGGTTGCGCCACCCGCGCAGCATCAGCGCGACGACACCCGCCCAGGCGATGAGCACCACCACCACGATCAGGACCTCACTCATCGGCGCACGACCTCCGGCCACCGGACCTCGCCGTCAAGAGTGGTCACCGCACCGCGCAACACGGTGGCCACGACGGTGGCCGGCATCGTCATCCCCTGGAAGGGCGAGTTCTGCGACAGGCTGGCCAGTTCCGCGGACTCCACCACCCAGGACCGTTCGGGGTCGACGACGGTCAGGTTGGCCGGTTCGCCCACCGCGATCGGGCGGCCCTGGTCGGTCAACCCGACGATCTCGGCGGGCCGCTCACTCATCACGCGGGCCACGCCGCGCCAGTCGAGCAATCCGGTGTTCACCATGGTCTGCACCACGATCGGCAGCGACGTCTGCAGACCGAGCATGCCGGGGCGCGCGATGGCGAATTCGCAGCACTTCTCCTGTGCCGCATGGGGTGCGTGGTCGGTTGCCACACAGTCGACGGTGCCGTCGGCCAGTGCACCGGCCAACGCGGTGGTGTCGCGGATCTCGCGCAGCGGTGGGTTCACCTTGTTCACCGCGTCGTAGGTCTCCAGCCGGGAGTCGTCGAGCAGCAGATGGTGCGGGGTGACCTCCGCGGTGATCGCGATGCCCTGGGCCTTGGCCCAGCGCAGCAGCTGCACGGTGCCCTCCGTCGAGGCGTGGCAGATGTGCACCCGCGCACCGGCGTCCCGGGCCAGGATCGCGTCGCGCGCGACGATCGACTCCTCGGCCGACCGCGGCCAACCGGGCAGGCCGAGCCGGGACGCGGTGGCTCCCTCGTTGGCGATGGCACCGACGGTCAACCGGGGTTCCTCGGCGTGCTGGGCGATCAGCACACCGAGTCCCGAGGCGTATTCGAGTGCGCGACGCATGAGCAGCGGATCATCGACACACTTACCGTCGTCGCTGAAGACCCGCACCCTGCCCGCGCCCGCCGCCATCGCACCCATCTCCGACAACCGGGAGCCGCCCAGCCCCACGGTGATCGCTCCGACGGGGTGCACGTCGACCAGTCCGACCGCCTGCCCCTGCGCCCACACATGGTCGGTGACCACCGGTGAATCGGCGACCGGATCGGTGTTGGCCATCGCGAACACCGCGGTGAACCCGCCGAGTGCCGCTGCGGCCGAACCCGTCCCGATGGTCTCGGTGTCCTCGCGTCCGGGCTCGCGCAGGTGAGTGTGCAGATCGACGAGGCCCGGCAGCAGCACGCCGCCCGCCCCGTCGACGGTGTCGACGTCGTCGGGGGCGGTGAGACCCGGCCCGATCTCGGCGATGTCGCCGTCTCGGACGAGGACGTCCACCGGGTCGCCCTCACCGTAGGGGCGCACGGATGTGATCAACAGGTCGGTCATGCGCCGCCTCCCTCGGTTCCGACGAGCAACGAGAACAGGACCGCCATCCGCATGTGCACACCGTTGGAGACCTGTTGCAGCACGGCGGCTCTCGGGGAGTCGGCGACGTCGTAACCGATCTCCATTCCGCGCAGCATGGGCCCGGGGTGCAGCACCACCGCGTCGTCGGGCAGCAGTCGACCGCGGCGGTCGTTGAGCCCGTAGCGCACCGAGTACTCGCGTGCACTGGGGAAGAACCCGCCGTTCATGCGTTCGGCCTGGACCCGCAGCATCATCACCGCGTCGACGGTGGGCAACACCCGATCGAGGTCGTGGGAGACCTCCACCGGCCAGCTGCCGACGCCGACGGGCAACAAGGTCGGTGGGGCCACGAGAACGACCTCGGCGCCGAAGGTGCTCAGCAGTCGGGCGTTCGACCGGGCGACCCGGGAGTGCACGACGTCGCCGACGATGGCGATACGTCTGCCCTCGAGACCGCCGAGACGCTGCCGCAGGGTGAGTGCGTCGAGCAGGGCCTGGGTGGGATGTTCGTGGGTGCCGTCACCGGCGTTGATCACGGCCGGGCCCGCACCGTCGTCCTCGGCGGTCCATCGGGCGATCTGATGGGCGGCACCGGAGGCGGGGTGTCGGACGATGAGTGCGTCGGCGCCCGCCGCGTAGAGCGTCTTGGCGGTGTCGCGCAGCGACTCCCCCTTGTTGACCGACGAGCTCGACGCGCTGACGTTGATCACGTCGGCGCTCATCCATTTGCCCGCCACCTCGAACGACACCCGGGTGCGGGTGGAGTTCTCGTAGAACACCGTCATCACGGTGCGGCCACGCAGGGTGGGCAGTTTGCGGATCTCCCGCCCGAGGAGGGCCTGGGAGAACCGCTCGGCCTCGTCGAGCAGTCCGGTCGCCGTGTCCCGGTCGAGGTCGTCGACCGACAGCAGGTGCTTCATCACCGACCACCGTGGCCGTCGGCCTGTCCGCGCAGAACCACCTCGTCACGGCCGTCGTGCTCGGTGAGGTGCACCGCGACGTCCTCGCTGCGGGCGGTGGGGATGTTCTTGCCCACGTAGTCCGCGCGTAGCGGGAGTTCCCGATGGCCGCGGTCGACGAGGACGGCGAGCTGCACGGCGGCGGGTCGCCCCAGGTCGCGGAGGGCGTCGAGCGCCGCTCGCACGGTCCGGCCGGAGAACAGTACGTCGTCGACCAGGATGACGAGGGTGTTGTCGACACCGCCTGCGGGTACCGACGTCCGTTCCAGTGGACGGTGCGGCTTGGCGCGCAGGTCGTCGCGGTAGAGGGTGATGTCCAGCGATCCGACCGGCACATCCACCTGGGTGAAGTCCCGGATGTCGGCGGCCAGCCGATACGCGAGGGTGCTGCCCCGGGTGGGAATGCCGAGGATGACGACAGGACGGGCGTCCGGCGCGTCCAGGGCGGTCTTCTCGATCACCTGATGGGCGATCCGCGCCACGGTGCGACTGACGTCCGCGGCGTCGAGCAGTACGCGACCGGAGTCTGCGGAGTCGTCTGGTACGGAACCTGCTGGCGGCTGCGTCATATCGACCTCCTTCTCCGCCTCACGGGACGGATCGTTAAAGGATGTCTGTCTCGAGGTCGAGGTTAGCAGTCGGCGACCGCAACCCCCGACCGGCGGGGGTCATTCCGAGGCGTGTGGTTCCACGGCGGGTCGGGCGGCAGGCTGTGCCGCCTGCGCCGCCCGGACCTGCGGGGCGAGCTCCACGATGCGCCCGAGGACCCCGTTGACGAAGGCCGGCGACTCGTCGGTGGACAGTTCCCTGGCGAGTTGGATGGCCTCGTCCACGGCGACCATCGGGTCGACGTCGAGGGAGTTGAACATCTCCCAGGTGGCCAGGCGCAGGATGGCCCGGTCCACGGCGGGCAGCCGCGACAGTTTCCAGTCGGTGAGGTGGGATTCGATGACGGCGTCCACCTGCGCGCTGTCGGCGGTGATCCCGTCGATCACGGTGGCGGTGTAGTCGTTGATGACGCCGATGCTCTCGTCCTCGCGGACGTATTCACGCCGTTGCACCACCAGTTCGGCGGCGGAGACGCCCTTGGCCTCCGCCTCGAACAGCAGGTCGACGGCGCGTTTGCGAGCCCTGTGCCGGGTACCGGGTTTCTTCACGGGATGGGGTGATCAGGCGTTCACACGGCCGAGATAGCTGCCGTCGCGCGAGTCGACCTTGAGCTTGTCGCCGGTGTTGATGAACAGCGGAACGGAGATCTCCGCGCCGGTCTCCACGGTGGCCGGCTTGGTGCCGCCGGTGGAGCGGTCGCCCTGCAGGCCCGGGTCGGTGTGGGTGACCTCCAGCTCGACGGTCACCGGGAGTTCGACGTAGAGCGGGTTGCCCTCGTGCATCGCGACCTGGACGGGCATGCTCTCCAACAGGAAGCGGCTGGCGTCACCGATGGTGGCCGGAGGGACGGAGATCTGGTCGTAGGTCTCGCCGTCCATGAACACAAAGTCCGAGCCGTCGTTGTACAGGTAGGTCATGTCGCGGCGATCCACGGTCGCGGTCTCGACCTTGACGCCCGCGTTGAACGTCTTGTCGACGGTCTTGCCGGACAGCACGTTCTTGATCTTGGTTCGCACGAACGCCGGCCCCTTGCCGGGCTTGACGTGCTGGAACTCGGTGATCTGCCAGAGTTGGTTGTCGATCTGCAGGACCAGACCGTTCTTGAAGTCGGCGGTGGTTGCCACGTGTGATTCCTCCAGCCCCGCCGGGTGTCGGGGCGCGTCTCGTCGGGCCCGCTGCGGTGCGTGTTCCCGCGGCACGAGTCCTGGTTCATCGGGTGCGCTGGTCGTGCGATGCGCTCGGTCGAGCCCTCGCGCGGGTGGAGCTGTGCGGCGGAGGGTCTCACGGCGCGGCGGGGGCCGGTCACCGGCCGTCGCCACCGCGATGCAGAGTGTACCGCCACGCGGGGTGCGGTTATGCCACCACGTCAGACGATGGTGAACGCCTTGTCGGTCATGGTGAGCAACTCGGGTCGGTGGCCGGCGGCGGTGACCACGAGCGTGTCCTCGATGCGCACGCCGCCCCGGCCGGGCAGGTAGATGCCCGGTTCGACGGTGACCGCTGCGCGTTCCGGGAGGGTGCCCGCGGCGAGTTTGCCGATTCCCGGGGCCTCGTGGATCTCCAGCCCCACACCGTGGCCGAGACCGTGCACGTACTGGTCACCGAATCCGGCGCCGTCGATGACGTCGCGTGCGGCGGCGTCCACGGCCCGCAGGTCGGCACCCGGTGAGAGCGCCTCACGACCGGCGCGCTGGGCCTCGGCGACCAACTCGTAGATCTCGCGTTGCCATTCACTGGCGTGATCGAGGACGTAGGTACGGGTCATGTCGGAGTGGTAGCCGTCGACCACCGCGCCGAAATCGATCTTCACCAGATCCCCGGAGGCCAACACGGCGTCGGTGGGCCGGTGGTGCGGCACGGCGGAGTTGGCACCCGCCGCGACGATGGTCTCGAAGGAGATCTCGTCCGCGCCGCGGGCATACATCTCCCACTCGAGGGCGCGTGCCACCTCACGTTCGGTGCGTCCGGGGGCCAACAACCCGCGCTCGATGATCGCCGCCAGCGCCACGTCGGCGGCCTGACAGGCCATCCGCAGCAGTTCCACCTCACCCGGGTCCTTGACCATCCGCAAGTCCTCGACCAGGCGGCCGACCCCCCGCAGGTCGGCTTCCGGGCGCGTGTCGAACAGCCGCTCACGGAGTCGCTCGCACTGTTCGACGGTCACGACGTGCGCCTCGAACCCGATCACGGGCGCCTGTTCGGCCGCGAGTGCGACGAGCTCGGCGGCACAGTCACGGGCGATCACCGCGGTCAGGTCGGGTGACTGTTCGCCGACCTGGGTGATGTAGCGCCCATCGGTGCAGATCCGGTCGTCGTCGGGGCCGGCGGCGTCGATGAGCAGGGCGGCGTTCGAACCGGTGAACCCACTGAGGTACCGCACGTTGATCAGGTCGCTGACCACCAGGGTCTGCACACCCTCCCCGGTGAGCAGCGCCCGTAGGCGATCGCGTCGGGCAGCGTGCGGGACCGTCGTCTCGCTGTCGATCCGGACGACGCCGCCGGTCGCGGGGCCGCCGGCCGTCACCTGCGGCGGATCGTCCTGAATGGGGTCGTTGTCGGCAGACACATCCGCCACGCTACCGCCGGAAGTCGCGAATACGGTCGTCAGCGCCGGGGATGTGGGTACGCTACGGCCCATGATTGCGTGGTTGCTGCGTGGGCTGGTGATGACCGGCGTCCACATCGCCGCTCGAGTGCTGTTGGCGATTGCCGTGGTGGAGTCGCCGCTGCACGGGACGGCGTACAAGTTCTTCGCCGTGGCCGTGGTGATCCTGATCGCCCTGATCTGGGGCGGTGTCGACGGCATCCTCGACGCGCGCGCGCACGAGGAGCCCGACGACTACCGGGATCTGCTGATGCGGTGGCTGAAGGCGGGCCTGTTCACCGGGCTCATCTCAGCCATCGTGTGTTATCTCCTGGCTCAGCACGTGCTGGCCGGAATGGGCGACAACGGCTTCTTCATCGAGCTGATCGCGGGTGGTTCGTTCACCGCGCTGCTGGTCTTCATCCCGGCGATGGCCGGGGTGGCGGTGGGCCGGTTCCTGATCCGGTCGCAGCGTAGGAGGGCGCAGAAGCGCGCCGACCGCGATGACGACGACCGGGACGACCGGGACAGCAACGGTGAGGGCCGCGACGAACGGGACACCCACAGCAGGCAGTACAGCTCCGCGCAGTAGTCCGCAGTGGTCGCCGGAGCGGTCGTGGTCCGGAGGGCCGCGCCGGCCGGTACAGCGTGCGTCCATCGGCCACCACCGTGTGGTCCGTCGGTCAGAGCAGGATCGGACCGCTTCCCGGTGTCTGCTCGGACGCGACCGCTGAATACGCGGCGGCCAGCAGGCTCGGATCGGGCGCCTCGAGTCGTCCGGGCTCCGCGAGACCGTCGAGGACCACGAACCGCAACATCCCGGACCGGTTCTTCTTGTCGCCGGCCATTCCCTTGAGCAACTCGGGGAAGGCGTCGGCGTCGTAGGCGACGGGAAGGCCGACGGTCTCGAGCACCTGTCGGTGCCGGTCGGCTGTGGCGTCGTCGAGCCGCCCGGCCAACCGTCCCAGTTCGGCGGCGTAGACCAGGCCGACGGCGACCGCGGCACCGTGCCGCCAGCGGTAGCGTTCGCGCCGTTCGATGGCGTGACCGAGAGTGTGCCCGTAGTTGAGTATCTCCCGCAGAGACGACTCCTTGAGGTCCGCGGCGACCACGTCGGCCTTCACCCGTATCGAACGTTCGATGAGTTCGGGCAGAACGACTCCGGCGGGGTCCAACGCGGCCTGCGGGTCCGCCTCCACGAGGTCCAGGATCATCGGGTCGGCGATGAATCCCGTCTTGATGATCTCCGCCATACCCGCGACGATCTCGTTGTGCGGGACCGTCTGCAGGGTGTCGATGTCGACGAGCACCGCTCGGGGTTCATGGAACGAGCCGACCAGGTTCTTACCCGCGTCGGTGTTGATGCCGGTCTTGCCGCCGACCGCTGCGTCCACCATGGCGAGCAGGGTGGTCGGGACGTGGACCACGGGGATCCCCCGCATCCAGGTGGCGGCCACGAATCCGGCGAGGTCGGTGGCCGCCCCGCCTCCGAGGCTCACCACCACGTCGTTGCGCTTCATACCGATGCGGCCGAAGACCTCCCAACAGAAAGCCGCCACCGACAGGTCCTTGCCGTCCTCGGCGTCCGGTATCTCCACCCGGTGCGCGTCGAAACCGTTGTCGTTGAGCGCTTCTCGGATGGCGTCGGCGGTCGCGAGCAGGGGTGGTTGGTAGATGATCGCGACGGAGTCGGCACCGCGCACCGCCTTGAGCAGGTCGGCGGACAGATCTCGGCCGATGACCACGTCGTAGGGATCGGCGGTGGCGACGGTGATCCGGGTGGGTTGCGGTGCCGTCATCGTGCTCCTGTCATCGTGTTCCATCGGTTCGGGGGCGCCGATGGTCCGGGTGATGTCGGCGACCACCCGGTCGGGGTCGGCACTCGCATCGACCACCAGGTGCGCGGCGGCGCGGTAGACGGGGTCGCGTTCGGCGTGCAGGGCCCGGTAGGTGGCACCCGGGTCGGCGCTGCGCAGCAGCGGTCGGTCGGAGTGCCGGACCCGCGCGAACCCGGTGTCGGCGTCGACGTGCAGGTACACCACGGGGTGGTGTCGGACCGCGTCTCGGATGGCGTCGGTGAGGATGGAACCACCACCGAGTGCGACGACGCCGTCGTGTTCGGTCAGGACGGCGGTGACGACCTGACGTTCGATGTCACGGAACGCGGTCTCTCCGTCCTCGGCGAAGATGGTCGGGATCGAGCGGCCGGTACGGCGTTCGATCTCCCGGTCGGTGTCGACCAGGGTCACGCCCAGCTGCCGGGCGAGGCGGTCCCCCACCGTGGTCTTGCCGGCACCCATGATGCCGATCAGCACCACCCGGGGTCCGCGGTCGGTCACGACCGCGGAATCCGTTGGTCGACGAGTTCGCGGTAGCGGTGGACGTTGCCGGTGGTCTCGACCACCGAGTCACCACCGAACTTCTCCAGTGCGGCCTGGGCGACGACCAACGCCACCATCGCCTCGGCGACCACTCCCGCCGCGGGGACCGCACACACGTCGGAGCGCTGATGGATCGCGGTCGCCTGTTCGCCGGTGGACATGTCCACCGTCGACAGCGCACGGGGGACGGTGGAGATGGGTTTCATCGCCACCCGCACCCGCAGGCTCTCGCCGTTGGTCATCCCGCCCTCGAGTCCGCCCGCCCGGTTGGTCGAGCGGAGCACCCCGTCGGCCCCGGGAACCATCTCGTCGTGGGCCTGACTGCCTCGGCGACGCGCGGTCTCGAAGCCGTCGCCGACCTCGACGCCCTTGATGGCCTGGATCCCCATCAGCGCACCGGCGAGGCGCGCGTCGAGTCGGGTGTCCCCGCTGACGTGCGACCCGAGCCCCACGGGCAGGCCGGTGACCACCACCTCGACCACACCGCCGAGGGTGTCGCCCTCCTTTTTCGCGGCCTCGATCTCCGCGATCATCGACGCCTCGGCGGCAGCGTCCGCGGCACGCACCGGGCTCTCGTCGATGGCGGTGAGTCGGCTGATGTCCGGTGTGGGACCGGTGTAGGGCTCCGACGCGCCGATCGAGATCACGTGCGACAACACCTCCGCTCCGAGGACCTGACGCAGCAGTGCCTTGGCGACCGTCCCGACGGCCACCCGGGCCGCGGTCTCCCGGGCGCTGGCACGCTCGAGGACCGGTCGCGCGTCGTCAAAGCCGTACTTGAGCATGCCCGAGTAGTCGGCGTGCCCCGGTCGCGGCCGGGTCAGCGGCGCATTACGGGCCACGTCGGCGAGTTCCTCGGCGGGCACCGGGTCGGCGGCCATCACCGTCTCCCACTTGGGCCATTCGGTGTTGGCGATCTCGACGGCGACCGGGCCACCCATCGTCACGCCGTGCCGCACACCCCCGACCACGGTCACCCTGTCGGCCTCGAACTTCATCCGCGCGCCGCGGCCGTATCCGAGCCGACGACGGGCCAACTGTTCGGCGATGTCACCCGACGTCACCTCGACGCCGGCGATCATGCCCTCGAGGACCGCTACCAGTGCCGGTCCGTGGGATTCGCCGGCGGTCATCCATCGCAACACGGTTCCCGATTCTTCCATGATGCGGATGACACCGATGCGGCGGACCATCGCCGGTCGCCCGCAGATCGTCGGCGTATCGACGTCACGCGCCGGTTGCGATCACCACGGCAATCGCCGCCGCGATGAGGGGCGGCGCATGCGGCCGCGCGGATGTCCGCCGTGCGCGTGTCAGGACCGCGATCACGACCGTCGCCGCCTGGGCCAGCACGATCATCACCAGGGTCGGCATCACCCCGCCCACCGACGCACCGAGGACTCCCGCGAGCTTCACGTCTCCCCCACCGCAACCGCCCGTCAGGAAGCCTGCCGTGTACACCGCGAGAGCCACTGCCAGTCCGCACCCGACGGTGACGTCACCGCGCAGGGTCGACGACACCGCCATGATCGTCGCCGCCAGCATTGCGGGGATGGTCGCGGCGTTGGGAAGGCGTCGTCGCCGCAGATCACCGACGGAGAGGACGACAGCCGACCCGATGAGTACGCCGAGACACAGTTCCATATCCGCAGCGTGGTGGAGGACGAGACGTCGGTGTGGCACCGATCCGAATCTGTGGAGAGAGTCCGGAACTGTGGACAACACCGTGCTGGACCCGGTCCGGCCGGAGTGGATGGTCGGCGTCGTCGGGTCTGATCTCGGTGACGGACGATCCCCGGCTTCGGATCCCGGATACGCGATCATCTCCGTCGAGCGGCTGCCTTGTCGCTGCGTACCTTGACAACTACAGAGTGTGATCGCAGTCGACACCGGTCGGGGATCCTCGCCGATCCGGGCCACCCGACGCCCTGGGTCGGATCTACCGACCTGACCCGAGGGCGGCGGCCATGGCGTCGCGAGGGGCGGACATGCCGGTGAAGTGCTCCACCTGTGCGTAGGCCTGGTTCAACAGCATCACCAACCCACCCACCACGGTGCCGCCGGCTTCCCGCACGGCGGTGGCGAGGGTCGTCGGCCACGGGTGATAGATGACGTCGACGACGGCGGTGGCGGCCGCCAGGTCGGCGGCGAGGGTTGCCGCTGCGTCGGCGGGCACGGTGCTGACGAGCACCGATGACGACGCGGCCCGGCCGGCGAGTCGCTCACCGCGCTCGAACGGCACGACGTCGGCGGTGACGCCGAGTTGTCGCGCCAGTTGCAGTACCGGTGCGGCGCGGCCGGAGTCGCGGGCGACGACGGTGACCGACCGCACCCCCGCACCGCCCAGCGCGGCGAGGGCGGGCAGCGCGGTCCCGCCCGCGCCGACGATCACGGCCGAGGTGTCCGTGAGGTCGGATCGGTCGAGTTCGTCCAGCGCACCGGCGACACCGTCGATGTCGGTGCAGTCGGCGTGCCACCCGTCGGGTGTGCGGATGAGGGTGTTCGCCGATCCGACGATCCGGGCGCGCGCGGTGGCCGTGGTGGCCGTGGCCAGGGCGACCATCTTGTCCGGCATGGTCACCGACAGCCCGACCCACTCGGGTCCCAGTGCGGTGAGCATGGCGGCGAATCCGTCGGCGTCACAGTCGATACGGTCGTAGGACCAGTCGTCGAGGCCGAGTGCGGCGTAGGCCGCGCGGTGCAGATCGGGCGACCGGGAGTGTCCGACGGGTGATCCGACCACGGCTGCCTTGCGTCCGGAGGCGGGTGGGGGTTCGGTCGGAAGGGAATCGGGGGCCATTGCGTCAGTCGCAGCCGACGGTGAGCAGTCCACTGCGGCAGGCCTGCTCGCGGTTGCGCTTGTGGTCCTCGTAGTTGTCGGCGAAGAGGGTCTTGCCGGTGCGGTCGACGGTGACGAAGAACAACCAGTTGCCCTGCGGCGGATTGGCGGCCGCAGTGAGCGAATCCTGTCCCACCGATCCGACGGGTGTCGCAGGTAAACCGAAGCGCTGGTAGGTGTTCCACTGGGTGGGCGCCGAATAGGCATCGCCCGCCACATCGATGTTCTGCACCGCGGCGGTGTAGTTCGCGGTGGAGTCCATCTCCAGACGCTGGTTGTCCTTGAGCCGGTTGAGGATCACGCGCGCGACCTTGGCCTTCACCTGCTCGGGTGTTCCCGATGCCTCCTTCTCGACGATCGACGCCGCGGTCAACGTGTCGTAGGGCGACAGACCGGAAGCGTTGTCGTCGAGACCCCACTGCTGGAAGTACTCAGCACTGCCCGAGATCAGAGTGTGCAGGACCTGTACGGGGGTCTCGTCGGGATCGACCGCCTCCCACGACACCGGGGCGATGAGACCCTCGACGCGACGGTGATCGCCGGTGAGGCTCCGGACCTTCGACGTCGCCCAATCGGGGACACCGAGTTCCTCGGGCGAAGCCGTTGCCGCGGCCTGGGCCAGTTGCTCGATCGTGACCTCGTGCTTGTCACCGTTGATCTCGTAGCTCATGGCGTCGGCGATGAGCGCGAACAAACCGGGGTTGTTCGTGCCGTCGGCATTGGGTTTGGTGTCGAGTTGTCGACCGGCGGGGATGGAGAGCCTGCCGACGCGGTTGTTGCTGTCCCCGAGCATCGACACCGCGGTCTTGGCCGGGATCTCGGTACGCAGACGGTAGTACCCGGCCTCTATCCCACGGCCGTCGGCGGCATCGGTGAACGCCTTCACACTGCCCACCACCTTGTCCTTCTGCAGGATCCGGCCGAAATCGGTGAGGGTGGAGTCGGCCGGGATCTGCACGAGCACATCGGAGGTGCCCGCGGTGTTCGAGTAGTCGTCATCATTGACGAAGAACCCGGTTCGCTCGAGCCCGAGGTAGGCCACTCCGCCGACCACCGCGAGCATCACCACCAACGCCACGGCCAACACCGCACCGCGTCGCCGCTTCCGGGTGATCTGTTCGCGACGACTCGCACCGGCATCCGTCGGGCGACGTCGCGGGATGTCCGTGACCGGTCGTGAGTCGTGTACCGGTTCCACCGGTCTGGATGCGGAGTCGCGAGTCGGTGCGGGATACGAACCCGACCGAGCGGTGGAGGGCCGCGGCGGGCGATGGTCGCCGCCTCGGCCGTCGCCCACCGACACCCGGTCGCGACGGTCGCCGGATGCTACGTCGGGTCGGTCGTCTGACCCCGGTTCGCGGTCCGAATCCGGTTCGACGACAGGTCGCAGCGCGGCACCACGACGCGTCGTGGTGCTGTCGGTCGTGGTGCTCTCGGTCGCGGCGTCGTCGGCGCGGTCGAACTCGGCGACCGCAGGGGGTGCGTCGTCGGGCCGAACGCTGCCGAGGTCTTCGCCGCCCGCGCGGAACGGCCGCAGTCGGGCGGTGCGTCGCCGGTCGGAGTCGGACCCCTCGCCGGAAGATGTGCGGCTGTCATCCGGTGCCGACTGCGGCCGACTGCTGCGGGTGGGGAGGTCCTTGCCGTCGCTGCGTGCGGTCTCCGGCTCGTGGGTGTTCTGCTCCGACGCACCGTTCACGTCCGAACCGGTGTCCCGGAACGGCTCGCCGTCCTGATCAGGTTCGGTGGCGGACTCGTCCGGGTCACCGTGGACGATATCGGCACCGACGACGACCCCTCCGGCGTCGGCCACGCGGACGGCGTCGGCCACGCGGGCGGCGTCGTCGTGCTCGGACTGCGTGCGCTCGTCGATCGCCGGTCGAGTCACGTCGTCCTGCGGGTCGGCGACCGGAGCGTGACCATTCGAGGACACCGTCGCGGCGGTGTCCGGGCCGTCGGCGTCCTGGACTCGTGTGTCGGTGTCGTGCAGGTCGGGGTCAGGAGTCTGTGGTCGCACGGACTCGCGGGGAGCGGAACGGTCGGAGGGTGGCGGATCGCCGCGGTAACGAGCCGCGGGACCCGTCCACTCCGAGGTCGGTGCGCTACCGCCGTGGCGGTGTCGGTGGCCCACACCAGGGGCACGAGTGCCCTGGGTGAAGTACCGCAGCCGCTCGTCGTCGACGTCTGAGCGGCGTTCGCGGCGGTGACTGCCGCGCGGATGCTCGCTCACGCTGGATCTCCCTCGTTCGTCTCGCCCGCTCCGGACGCTGCCGCGGCCTGCGAACGACGCAGGTCCAACCATCCTTGCAGAATGGTCACCGCAGCCGCCTGATCGATCTCGGCGCGTTGCGTTTTCGCCGACCGCCCGCTGGCCCGCATCGCCTGCGACGCGGTGACGGTACTGAACCGTTCGTCGGCGAACTCCACCGGCACCGGCGCGACCCGCGCGGCGATGACCTGCGCGAATCGGTCGGCCTCGTCGGCGGCACGGCCGCGTTCGCCGCGCAACGTGCGGGGCAGCCCCACCACCACGCCGACCGCCTCGTACTCGTCGACGATGCCGGCGATCCGCTCGACGTCGCCGCGACCTCGGGCCACGGTCTCCACCGGTGTGGCGAGGATCCCGTCCGGATCACTGATCGCCACGCCGACGCGGACACTGCCGACGTCGACACCGACGCGGCGTCCCCGGGAGAACGCGGTCATCCGGCCTTCGCCGCGAGGTCGCGCAGCTCGCCCAGTGCGCGGTCGATGCCCGTGGCGTCGGTCCCCGACCCCTGGGCGAGGTCGGGCTTGCCGCCACCACGACCTCCGACCGCCGGTCCGATCGCCTTGACGACGTCACCTGCGCGCAGCCCGTGGTCGCGGGCCGCCTCGGTCGTGGTCACCACGAACGGCACCTTGCCGTCGGTCTGCGAGAACAGCGCGATCACGGCGGTGTCGGATGCGAGCCGACCCCGCAGGTCGGTGGCCAGTCCACGCAGATTGTTGGCGTCGAGCCCGTCGGCGACCCGTCCGCCGACCACCAGCACGTCGCCCACCCGGACGGCGCTGTCGATCAGCCCGCCGATGGACGCTCGAGCCTGCTCGGCGCGCAGCCGCTCCAGCTGTTTCTCCGCGTCACGCAGCCGGGCGACGAGATTCTCCACCCGGTCCGGCACCTGCTCGGAGGGCACCTTCAGTGACGAGGCGAGTCCGGCGAGCAGCGCCCGCTCCCGGGACAGGTGTCGGAACGAGTCCATGCCCACGTAGGCCTCGACGCGGCGGACACCCGACCCGATGGACGACTCGCCGAGCAAGGTGATCGGGCCGACCTGCGACGACGATCCCACGTGGGTGCCGCCGCACAACTCCATCGAGAACGGCCCGCCGATGTCGACCACGCGGACCACGTCGCCGTAGTTCTCACCGAACAACGCCATCGCACCCATCGCCTTGGCCTCCTCGAGGCCGGTCTCGAAGGTGTGCACCGGGTAGTTCGACTCCACGGCGCCGTTGGCGATCTCCTCGATCTCCGTACGCTGCGACTCGGTCACCGGGGCGTTGGCGTTGAAGTCGAAGCGTAGATAACCGGGGCGGTTCAGCGACCCGGCCTGGGTGGCTCCCGGTCCGAGCACCTGTCGCAGCGCGGCGTGCACCAGGTGGGTTCCGGAATGGCCCTGGGTGGCCCCGTGTCGCCATGCCGGATCGACCTGGGCGAGCACCTCGTCCCCCTCGGCGATCTCCCCCTCCTCGACGTACACACGGTGCAACCACACCGACTTGGCGACCTTCTGCACGTCGCGGACGACGAGTTTGGTGCCGGGTCCGTTGGTGATGGTGCCGACGTCGGCGATCTGGCCGCCGGACTCGGCGTAGAGCGGGGTGCGGTCGAGGATGACCTCCACCTCCTGCCCCGCGGTGGCGATGGGGACGCGCCGGCCGTCGACGACCAACCCGAGCACGTGTGCGTCGGTCACCAACTCGTCGAACCCGGTGAAGAGAGTCGGCCCGCGGTCGAGGAACTCGCGGTACACCGACATGTCGGCGTGCCCGTGTTTGCGGGCACCGGCGTCGGCCTTGGCACGATCGCGCTGCTCCTGCATCAGCTCGGCGAAACCGCCCTCGTCGACCTGGAGTCCGGCCTCGGCGGCCATCTCCAGCGTCAGATCGATCGGGAAGCCGTAGGTGTCGTGCAGAGCGAACGCGTCGGCCCCGCTGATCCGGTCCCGACCCTGTTCCCTGGTCGCCTCGGCGGCATCGGTGAACAACGACGACCCCGCGTTCAGGGTGCGCAGGAACGCGGACTCCTCGGTGACGGCGATCTCGGCTATTCGCTCGGCCTGCAGGTCGAGCTCCGGATACGACGGTGACATCGTCGCGCGGACGGTCTCGATGAACGCCCCCATCGTCGGTTCGGTGGCGCCGAGCAGCCGTGCCGATCGCACGATGCGGCGCAGCAACCGGCGCAGCACGTAACCGCGGCCGTCGTTGCCGGGGCGCACCCCGTCCGCGATGAGCATCGACGCGGTGCGGGCGTGGTCGGCGATCACCCGGAACCGCACGTCGTCGTCGTGGTTGCCCGCCCCGTAGCGACGGCCGGTGGCCGCCTCCGCGGTCTCGATCACCGGCTCGACCAGATCCGTCTCGTAGACGTTGTCGACACCCTGCAGGATGCAGGCGAGGCGCTCGATCCCGAGACCGGTGTCGATGTTGCGGCGCGGCAGCGGGCCCAGGATCGGGTAGTCGTCCTTGCTCGTGCCCTCGCCGCGTTCGTTCTGCATGAACACGAGATTCCAGATCTCGATGTAGCGGTCCTCGTCGGCCTCGGGTCCACCCTCGACGCCGTAGTCGGGTCCGCGGTCGTAGAAGATCTCCGAACACGGTCCGCAGGGCCCGGGAACACCCATCGACCAGTAGTTGTCGGCGAGCCCGCGGCGCTGGATGCGGTCGCCAGGGACGCCGATCTCGTCACGCCAGATGGCGTACGCCTCGTCGTCGTCGAGATAGACGGTGGGCCACAGTCGTTGCGGGTCGATGCCGTATCCACCCTGGTCGACCGGGTCGGTGAGCAACGACCAGGCGAAGGTGATGGCCTCACGCTTGAAATAGTCGCCGAAAGAGAAGTTGCCCGCCATCTGGAAGAAGGTGTTGTGCCGGGTGGTCTTGCCGACCTCATCGATGTCGAGGGTGCGGACCACCTTCTGGATGCTCGTGGCGCGGTCCCACGGCGGTGTCTGGTCGCCGAGGAAGTACGGCTTGAACGGCACCATGCCGGCGTTGACGAACAGCAGGTTCGGGTCGTCGAGGATCAACGACGCACTCGGCACCTCGGTGTGTCCGGCACGGATGAAGTGATCGAGGAATCGCTTCCTGATCTCATGCGTCTGCACTGCGCTGCCCTCACTGGCTGTTCGTGGGCGCGGCGGTGCGGCGCCCGGGGGATCCTCGTCGCCTCGGCGGTCGCGTGGGGCGTCCGTCGTCGGGGCGAGTCCACCCTACCGGTGACACGCCGACGACCCGCCGGTGGTCAGCGAGCGCGCCGACGACCGCGCACGATGCTGCGCAACCGCTTCAGCCGACCACCGATCTCCCGTTCGTATCCGTGGTCGGTGGGTTCGTAGTAGTCCACCCCGACCAGCTGATCGGGTGGGTACTGCTGGGCGACGACCCCGTCCGGGTCGTCGTGCGGGTACAGATATCCCTGCGCGTTGCCGAGGGACTTCGCACCGGGGTAGTGACCGTCGCGCAGATGCGGCGGCACCAGCCCGGCCTTCCCCGCTGCGACATCGGCCATGGCGGCGCCGATGGCCGACACGACCCCGCCCGACTTGGGCGCGGTCGCCAGGTGGATGGTCGCCTGCGTCAGCGCCAGTCTCGCTTCCGGCATCCCCACCAGTGCCACCACCTGCGCGGCGGCGACCGCGGTCTGCAACGCCGTCGGATCCGCCATGCCGATGTCCTCGCTGGCGTGGATCATCAGTCGCCGGGCGATGAAGCGAGGATCCTCCCCCGCCGTGATCATCCGGGCCAGGTAGTGCACCGCGGCGTCGACATCGGAACCGCGGATCGACTTGATGAACGCACTGATCACGTCGTAATGCTGGTCGCCGTCGCGGTCGTAGCGCACCGCCGCGCGATCGACCGCCGACTCCACGTCGGCGAGGGTGACCACCACCGGGTCACCGTCACCGTCACGATCGAGCGCCGCCCCCGCCGCCGCCTCGAGTGCGGTCAAACCCCTCCGCGCGTCACCTCCGGACAACGACACCAGGTGGTCGAGCGCGTCCTCGGCCAGCACCACCGCCCCGGCCAGCCCCCGCTCGTCGGCCACCGCGCGACCCAGCAACTCGGTGAGGTCGCCATCCGACAGCGGAGTCAGTTGCAACACCAGCGACCGCGACAACAACGGTGAGACCACACTGAAGCTCGGGTTCTCGGTGGTGGCCGCGACGAGCAGCACGATCCGGTTCTCCACCGCGTCGAGCAGGGCGTCCTGCTGCGTCTTGGAGAAGCGATGCACCTCGTCGATGAACAGCACCGTCTGCCGGCCGCCGGCCAACCGGCGGCGAGCCGTGTCGATCACCGCGCGCACCTCCTTGACCCCGGACGAGAGGGCCGAGAGCGCCTCGAACCGACCGCCCGTCGCGGTGGAGATGAGCGAGGCCATGGTGGTCTTCCCGGTGCCCGGCGGCCCGTAGAGCAGCACCGATGCCGCCCCGGATCCGTCGATCAGGCGTCGCAACGGCGAACCCGGGGTCAGCAGATGGGTCTGTCCGACGATCTCGTCGAGGCTGCGGGGCCGCATCCGCACGGCGAGCGGCGCCGATGCGGGCACCGCGCTCGGGCCCGACGGCCGATCGTCCTCTCCGATGGTGATCTGGAAGAGGCCGAAATCCTCACCGGTCATGAGCGCGACCTAGGACAACCAGGACGCGTCGAGCGCGTCAGCCACCTCGGCGGCGTATGCGGCCCAACCGTCGTGCAGTCCCTGGGCCGCTCGCGACAGGTCCCGCCAGCGCTGCACGATGACATGCGGATCGGAGGCGAACAGGGCCAGTCCGTGTTGCTGCTCGTCGCGGTTGACGTCGACCGGCAACATCCACACCGTCGACAGCCACACCCACATCGCGCGGGCGGCGAACACCTTGCGCCGCAGTTCGCGGTCGTGACCCAGCGACGGCCAGATGGCCTGGACCTCCGAACGCCAGGCATCGACCATCGCAGTCTCCAACGCCGGCGTGCGGTCGGCCCACTGCGAGGCCAGGTGCGGACCGAATGTCACCACCGCGTAGGCGATGTCGAGTGTCGCGTCGCGGAAACCGCCCCACTCGTAGTCGAGGAACTGCACCCCGGAGTCGTTGATCATGATGTTCTCGGGGCCCACATCCGACGGGCTGAACGCCCGGTGATCGCCCTCGACGAACAACGAGCAGCCCTCGTCGAGCACCTCCAGCACCCCCGGTACCGGCGGCAGGCCGAACTGGTCGGTCAGCACGGTGTCGGCGACCTCGGCCGCCGACTTCGCCTGCTCCCACAACCCGTCGACGGCGCGGCCGCCGTTGCTCCACCGTAGGAGTGCCGCGAAATCGTGCTCGCCGCCGACGGTCGCGGCATGCATCCGGCCGAGCGCCTGCCCCCAGGCGCTGATCGCCCGGTCGATGTCGGTCTGTTCCGGGCTGTGCAGCAGGTCGGCCATCGCGCGGCCGTGACCGAGGTCGCTGAGCACGATGGTCCGCTCGTCGCTGTCATAGGCGACCAACTGCGGTCCAGGGCGGGAATCACTGGGTAATGCGGTCGCGTACTTGTAAGACACCAGTTCCCGGTTGAATGCGTCCATCGGCTCGTCGTCGGGCAACGCCTTGATGACCAGCGAACGGTCCATCGACAGCGGGTTCTGCGCGACCCGGACGCGGACCACGTGGGTACGTCCACTGCCGCCGAGGTCTTCCGGTTCTGCCAGCGTGACCGCGGTACCCGCCCGCATCGACAACACCTTCTCGGCCGTGTGCACCGCCCCGGCGATGCGATGGTCGACCACCACCGTCATCGAACGTCCCCTCGGTTCGCCGTGTACCCGGGCGTCCGGTGTCGTCCGGGTCTCATGTCTGGCCCTGTCTCATCGCACCCCAACCTACGCCAACCCGTCGAACGAACACCCCGGCCGTGGTCACCGGAGTCACCGCTCGTGCAGGTCGTCGCCACCGCGCCGATTCGGATCGCGACGAGTCCGCACCCGGGGCGCGGTGCCCTCCACGCGGTCGTGATGTCGCGGGTCGGTGATCACGTCGGCGACACCGGCGCGACATCCACCGACACGTCGATCTTGCTGCGCCGCGAGTCGGTGTAGATGACCCCGCGCAGGGGCGGGACGTCGTCGTAATCCCGGCCCCAGGCGACGGTGACGTGTCGTTCGTCGACCAGTTTGTCATTCGTCGGATCGAACGGGAGCCAGGTGCCACCGGGCAGCCACACCGCCGCCCAGGCGTGACTGGCGTCGGCACCGACCATCCGGTCGCGTCCGGGCGGCGGATCCGTGGCCAGGTACCCCGAGACATACCGCGCGGCGAGACCCTGGGATCGCAGGCAGGCGATGGCCACCCGTGCGAAGTCCTGACAGACCCCCTCGCGTCGGTCCATCACGGTGTCGACCCGGGTGGAGATCGCGGTGGACCCCGACCGGTAGGTGAAGTCGGTGTTGATCCGGGTGGTCAGCTCGGTGACGACGTCGATGAGCGGGCGACCGGGACGAAAAGTGGGGGCGGCGTAGGCACGGACGGCATCGGTGATCTCCGGAGGGGTGAGGTCGAGGACGAACTCGACCGCCAGCGCATCGGACCCGCCCGCCCGAGCGGTCGGTCGCGCCGACTCCCACGGTCGCAGGGCGGCGCCACCGGTGACCAGCGCCGGGTCGAGCGGGTCGACGTCCACCCGCGTCCGCGCGGTCACGGTCAGCCGGGTGTGCGGGGTGCGGACGTGGAAGTACGTGTCGACGTTGCCGAAGACATCGATACCGGTGGAGCGATCGTCGGGGTGCGGGTCGATGGTCACCTCCGTCTCGAGCACCCGTTGTCCGGGCAGATCCTGCGGGGTGAGGTGGCAGCGGCCGTAGGAGGAGGTCACCGTGTCGTCGTAGGAGTAGTCGGTGACGTGGGTGACCAGGTAACTGCGCGCGGGGATGTCACGGGCGGGGATGTCACGGGCGGGGTTCATCCCACCTCATCTCCACTGGCGCCCCACAGACCGCCACCCCACAGCGGCTGCAGGTCGGCGGGCGGCGCGAAACGCGTCCGCCCGAGCACCGTCGACAGCTCACGCAGACCGTCGCCGATGGTGGTCATCAACTCGGTGAGCAACTCGCGACGCCCGTCACCGGCGACGGCGACCAGATCGGTCGGGTCCACCCGACGGAGTTCGGCGATCAGATCCTCGACGATGCGCTCGGCCGGGGCCGACCGGATCTCCTCGGGCAGCCCGACCAGGTCGCCGCGGATACCGGTGAGCTGGAAGATCATCGACCGCGGGTTGGTCTCGTCGAACAGCAACAGAGCCAGCACCGCCACCGGGCGGATGATGCCGCGGTTGCGGCGTCGGTAGATGACGCTCGACTCGTTGGCCACCAGGTACGCCTCCAACAGAGCCTGTTCGGTATCGGGGTCGTGCCGGATGTCGAGCACCACGCGGTTGAGATCGGCCAGCGTGATCCCCCGTTCGAGACGGCGACCCATGTCCATGAACAGCCAACCCGGGTCGTGCACCATCGACTCGGCCTGCAGACCGGTCAGGGCGAGCAACCCGTTGAGCACCTCGCTCTGCGCACGACCGAGTTCGACGACGTCGAGTTCGGGGCCCGCGTCGTCGCTGGACGCCTCACCACGGTCGGCGCGGGGTACCCCGACCCGGGGCGATGAGGACTCCGGGTGCAACACCGAGCGCAGGGTGTTCAGCGCGCGGTCGACGCTGCTCAGCACCATCCAGGTGCTGGTGGACAACTGGTCGCGGACGGCACGGGCGGACGCGGTGAGACGGTCGGTGGAGTGCGCGACGGTACCCGGCACGTGTCTGGCGACGGTGAGCTCCGCGATGACGGTCAACGCCTCGGAGACGTCGTCGTCGTCGGGTGGGGTCGCGGCGTCCACGTCGGCGACGAGCTGCGGGTTCGCGGTGACGGTGGCCGCGGCGATGAGCAGCAGCGGCATCGACCGGGTGCCGTTCATCCACGGCCGGAACCGGTAGTCCTCGTACCGTTCGCGGACCACCTTGAGCAACCGGTTGGCGACCTCGGCCCGTTCGCCGTAGCGACCGAGCCAGAACAGGTCCGACACCACGCGCGGCGACGCCCACGACGACTCGGCCCCGCCGGACGGTTCCACCGCGTCGGCGGGAGTCGACTGGGTGTCGGTGATGCGGGTGGGTGCCGACGACTCGCTGCTGACCCACACATCCTTGCCCGCGACGGAGACCATCGCCGCACCCAGCGGCCCGTCGGCGAGGACCTGGCCCAGCCCGCCCGGCATCACCGCGTATCCGCCGGTCTGGGCGACGGCGAAACTGCGCAACCCGACCGGCGCGGGCCGGAGCAACTGTGCACCGGAACCGCCGGGTACAACCGACGGGGCCACCGAATAGTGCTCCATGCCACGCGCGGTCCACTGCCAGGTCTCGGCCTCGACCCGGGCGCGGAGTTCGTCGATCCGTCGCGCGGACTGCAACGGGCCGACGAACTCCTCGCCGGTGTGGAAGTTGGTGAGCACCAGTGACGCCGCGTCGTCGCGGATGACGGTCCGCTGCGTCGGGTCGCCGGCCCACCAGGTGGAGACCGAACCCATCAGCAGGTCCTCGTCGATGAGCGCCGGCGCGAGTCGCGGCAGCAGCGTGTGCAGGGCGGGATTCTCCAGCACCCCGCTACCCAGCGTGTTGACCACGCCGACCTGTCCCCTGGCGATGATCTCCACCAGTCCGGCCACCCCGAGCCGCGAGTCGCTGCGCAGGTCCAACGGGTCGACCCACGGGGCGTCCACTCGCCGCAGCAGTACGTCGACCCGCTTGAACCGGCCCAGCGAACGCATGTAGAGCCCACCGTCGCGGACCACCAGGTCCGCCGCCTCGACCAGCGGGAAGCCGAGCACCGACGCCAGATGCGCCTGGTCGAAGGCGGTCTCCGACAGGCTGCCCGGGCTCAGCACCGCGACCGTCGGTTCGGTGACGTCGTCGGGGGCGCAGCCGATCAGCGCCGACCGCAGGGCCGCGATGAAGCCGGCGATGGGACGCGGACCGAATCGGCCGAACATCCGCGGAAAAGCCCGCGACAGCACCCGGCGGTCGGCAATGGCGTAACCGATCCCGGACGGTGCCTGGGTGCGATCGGCGTAGACGACGAACTCGCCCGAGGCCGTGCGTCCGATGTCGGCGGCGTGCAAAAACAATGCGTGCGGACCCGGGGTGGGCAGCCGGGCCGCCTTGCGTAGATAACCGGGGTGGCCGTAGACGAGTTCGGGAGGCAGCAGGCCGGTGGCGATGGTTCGCTGCTCGCCGTAGATGTCGGTCAGCAGGGCGTCGAGGAGCAGCGCGCGCTGGGCCAGGCCCCGCTCCAACCCAGCCCATTCCGCACCGTCGATCGCCAGCGGGATGCTGTCGAGGACCCAACTGCGGGTCTGGGTGGTGTCGGCGGCGGTGTGGGCGTTGTAGGTGATGCCGTCGTCGCGGACGGTTGCGGCCACCCGCTGCGTGGCCTGCCGGAGTCCGCTGTCGCCGGTACGTGCGAACGTACCGATGAGATCCGCCCACACCGACCGGATCTCACCGTCCGGTTCGAGCATCTCGTCTCCGGTCCCGGGCGCATCCCCGGACCGCTGGGCGCGGTAGGTGTCGAGCGATCTGTCGTCGCGGTCCGCCCGGTCACCGAGTCGCACCGGTGAAGAAGTCACCGGAGAACTGTACGTGTGCACCGCGGGAGGGGTCTCGCCGGAACCCCGTGGCGCGCGGTCACCGCGGGGTCGACTCGTCCCCGTTGCCCGTGCTCGCGCCGTCAGGGGTGCCGACGGACCCGTCGCCGCGAGGCTTGGGCGTCGCGTCGATACCCGATTCCTTGCGCTGCGCTGCGGTGATCGGCGCGGGGGCATCGGTCAGCGGGTCCACCCCACCGCCGGACTTGGGGAAGGCGATGACCTCGCGGATGGAGGCCTGACCGGCCAGGAGTGCGGTGATGCGGTCCCAGCCGAAGGCGATTCCCCCGTGCGGCGGGGCGCCGAAGGCGAAGGCGTCGAGCAGGAACCCGAATTTCTCCTGTGCCTGTGCGTCGTCGATGCCCATGATCCGGAACACCCGCTCCTGCACGTCACGGCGGTGGATACGAATGCTGCCGCCGCCGATCTCGTTGCCGTTGCAGACGATGTCGTAGGCGTAGGCCAGGGCCGCGCCGGGATCGGATTCGAGGATGTCCATCGACTCCGGTGTGGGTGAGGTGAAGGCGTGGTGCACCGCGGTCCACGCACCCGTGCCCACCGCGACGTCGCCGCCGGCGGTGGCGTCCTCGACGGGTTCGAACAACGGCGCGTCGACCACCCAGGTGAACGCCCAGTCGTTGTCGTCGATCAGGCCGAGTCGCTGGGCGATCTCGCCCCGGGCGGCACCGAGCAGCGCACGCTGCGCCTTCGCGGGACCGGCGGCGAAGAACACACAGTCGCCCGGCCGGGCCTCGACGTGATCGGCCAGACCGGCGCGTTCGGCATCGGACAGGTTCTTGGCGACGGGGCCGCCGAGCGTGCCGTCCTCACCGACGAGGACGTAGGCCAGTCCCCGTGCACCGCGCTGCTTGGCCCATTCCTGCCAGGCGTCGAGCTGACGACGCGGCTGACCGGCGCCCCCGGGCATCACCACGGCGCCGACGTAGGGCGCCTGGAACACCCGGAACGGGGTGTCGGCGAAGAAGTCGGTGCACTCGACGAGCTCCACACCGAACCGCAGGTCCGGCTTGTCGCTGCCGAACCGGCGCATCGCCTCGGCGTAGGTCATCCGCGGGATGGGGGTCGAGATCTCGTGGCCGATGAGTCGCCACACGGCCACCAGGATGTCCTCGGCGACCTTGATGACGTCGTCCTGGTCGACGAAGCTGAGCTCGACGTCGAGCTGGGTGAACTCGGGCTGCCGGTCGGCGCGGAAGTCCTCGTCGCGGTAACACCGGGCGATCTGGAAGTAGCGCTCCACCCCCGCGACCATGAGCAGCTGCTTGAACAGCTGCGGACTCTGCGGCAGGGCATAGAAGTCGCCCGGTTGCAGTCGGGCCGGGACGAGGAAGTCGCGGGCACCCTCCGGCGTCGACCGGGTCAGGGTGGGGGTCTCCACCTCCACGAAGTCGTGAGCCTCCAGCACACCTCGAGCCGCGGAGTTCGCCGCGGACCGCAGTTTCAGTGCGGCCGCCGGACCGGACCGTCGCAGGTCGAGATAGCGGTAGCGCAGGCGGGTCTCCTCGCCGGGCTGCTCGTCCAGCTGGAACGGCAGTGGTGCCGACTCGTTCAGGACGGTCAACTCGGTGGCGTTGATCTCGATCTCACCGGAGGCCAGGGCCGGGTTGGCGCTGCCCTCGGGTCGGGCCTCGACCACCCCGGTCACCTGTACGCAGTACTCGGCGCGCAACCGATGGGCCTGTTCGGCGATCGCCTCGGCACGGAAGACCACCTGCACCACGCCGGAGCTGTCCCGCAGGTCGATGAAGATGACACCGCCGTGGTCACGTCGACGGGCCACCCACCCGGCCACGGTCACGACGTCGGAGGCGTTCTGCATCCGCAACGAGCCGGCGAGATTGCTGCGCAGCACTGGTGGAGGTCCTTTCCTAGCCATCACCCGGGGGTCCGTCGGCGTCACACCGCCGGGTGAGGAGGACACGACCGGCGGGACGCGCGCGGGGCTGCCCCGGCACATTGTCCGTCCGTCATCGTACGGAGTACCGACATGGTGAGATGATTCGGATCGGCGCCGACCGGCGCGGGGACACGATGGGGCGCCGACCGGTGCGCGAGGACACGAGGAGTCCGATGACCTTCCAGGGGGACGGCCCGCTCGACACCGGTGGTGTGTCCGGCGGCGGTGGTGGCGGCGGCGGCCGAATCGCGATCGGCGGCGGGGTGGGGCTCGTGGTCACCGTGGTGGCGCTGTTGTTCGGGATCAACCCCGGCGACATCCTCGGTGAGGACGGTGGCTCGTCGACCGGTAGTGGTGCGGGCGCGTCGGCGGGCAACTCGGCCATCGACGACCAGATCCACAGCTGCACCATCGCCAAGGCGAACACCGACACCATCTGCCGGATCGTGGCCACCACCAACAGCCTGAACAAGGTGTGGCCGACGATGCTGTCGCGGTACACCCCGCCGGAGACCAAGATCTTCACCGGTTCGGTGCAGACGCAGGGGTGCGGGGTGGCGTCCTCTGCGGTGGGCCCCTTCTACTGCCCCGAGGATCGGACCGCCTACTTCGACCCGTCGTTCTTCGACGAACTGCACGACAAACTCGGCGGCAGCAACGGCCCGCTGGCCCAGGAATACGTGGTCGCTCACGAGTTCGGTCATCACGTCCAGAACCTGATGGGCACCATGAGCAAGGCGCAGAGCCTGGGTTCGCAGGGCCCGACGTCGGGGTCGGTGCGGCTGGAACTGCAGGCCGACTGTTACGCGGGTGTGTGGGCCGAACACGCCGACAAGGGGCCGAACGCGATGCTGAAGACGCTGACCCAGGATCAGATCTCCGAGGTGATCCAGACCGCGAAGGCGATCGGCGACGACACGCTGTCGGGCAACAACGACTCCGAGGGCTGGACACACGGTTCGGCGGCGCAGCGGGTGCGCTGGTTCACCAACGGCTACCGCGGCGGCGATCCGCGCGACTGCGGCACCTTCGACACCGACCAACTCTGAGCGCTGTCACCGCCCTCCGTGGTCGGTACGGCTAGGCGGCGTGGTGGCGCACCGCGTCACCGCCGAGTTGTTTGGCGGCGTACATCGCGGTGTCGGCCGCCGCGAGCAGGTCGCCGATGTCACCGGTACCGGTGGCGAGACCGCGCGGGTGGTCGGTGAGCGCGACCCCGACGCTGGCGGTGATCGGCGGGTCGGCGGGCTCGGCGACGGCGAGGCGGACCCGTTCGGCCAGTTCGGCGGCCACCGACGCGGACAACGTGTGCAGGACCAGGAACTCTTCGCCGCCGAGGCGTGCGGTGAACCCACCGGCATCGACCGCACGCTGGATGCGGTCGGCCACCCGGACCAGGACCCGGTCGCCGACGGCATGCCCATACCGGTCGTTGATGGCCTTGAAGTTGTCCAGATCGACGAGGATCGCGCAGACGGTCGTCGCAGGACCCGCGGTGAAGGTGTGCGCGATGTGATGGTCGAGCCCACGTCGGTTGGCGAGACCGGTCAGCGGGTCCACCAGCGAATCGACCGCGCTGGTGCGGATCAGCCAGTAGCCGAACTGCAGGACCGGCAGGATCCCGACGATCACGATCAACGCGATCAACGCCTTCGCGACGGCCAACACCAGTGCGGGTGTGCCGCCGTCGACCCCCATCCACACCGCGAACGCGACGACCGAGACGGTGGCCCACACCACATGCGCGGCGTGCAACCGGGGGCCGTGGAAGAAGGTGATGTAGGCGCCGGTGACCACGAACAGGGTGGTGCCGGCAAGTCCTGCCAATCGGTTGGAGTCGAACACACAGGCCACGGTGATGGCGACGTCCGCCGCCACACACAGCCGCAAGGACTCACCGGGGGTCGGCCACTCCCCGAACGCCCAGCGCATGGCCCAGACCAACGCCAGAACGCTGACCAGGCCGCACACCACCCGGCCGACGATCGTATCCGGCGCACTGGAGCTGAACTGCACCAATGCGGAGATCAGCGCGAGGACCAATCCACCGAAGGCGATGAACGCCTTCATGGCGGGCAACAGGCCACGCGAGTCCATCAGCGCTGTGAGCCACCGGTAGTCCGCGGGGTCGTTCCACCATTGCTCGAGCAGTCGAACCAGTCGACGAACGTGCACGCGCAGCGGGGTCGCAGGAGACATCGTGATCCATTATCCGTTCACACGGGGTGTCGGCGATGCCCATTTTGCCGTGAGTACCCGACGACCTCGTCATCGGGTGCGATGCAGGTCTCATCCGTCGTTCATCGTGACCGTACCCGCACACCTCACCGATGCCCGATGTCCAGCAACTCCTCGTGGAAACCACCGATACCGCGGTCCCGGTCGACGAGATGGATCTCCAGGATCCAGTGACATGGGCGTCCGGACCCGTCGAGTCGGCGCATCGGGGTGGTGCTGCCGGGCGCGATGTATGACAACACCTCGTCACCGCGGATCTTCTCGTGCGGGAACTCACCCACCAGGTGGCCGGCGATCTCACCGCCGAACTCCCACCCGTCCTGCTCGGCGAGTCGGACCACCTCCTGGTATAGCTCCTCGCCGGTCACCTCGGGGTGGCTGTCGAAGTAGCACCGGCCCGCGTCGAAGATGGTCGGTAAGGCGTCACGCAGCGCCTGTTTGCGCGGGTCGGCGCCCAGCACGTAGGTCCGCCCGAAATCGGCCTCCCAGCCCTCGAAGACGGGACCGAAGTCGACGAACGCGATGTCGTCGTCGGTCAGGGTGCGGTCGGGAGGGTTCTCGCGGTACGGCTGCAAGGTGTTCACCCCGCCGCGCACGATGCGCTTGTGCCAGAACCGCGACACCCCGTACATCTCGGCGGCCAGGTCGCGGACCTCGTCGCTGACCTGCCGTTCCGAGACGCCGGGTCGGATCAGCCCCTGTTCGGTGATGGCGTCGAAGAGACCCACCGCCATGCGCTGTGCGTCCAGTAGGTTGGTCACCCGGGTCTGCTCGTCGGTGCTGACATCGCCCATTCCCCGACCGTAATCGTGCGCGCACTCCGATGGCACCCGTCCCGATCGAGATGTCCGGGCCACGGCGTGTGGCCGCCCGCCTGGCGTCGGTCGGCTCTGATTGCATATCCCCTATGACCGATGCCGCGACCAATCGCACACCCAGCACCATCGACGCCATCGCCGACGACTTCCTGGTGCGATCGTGCGGCCTCGACCCGGTGTTCGCCACACTGGTCGGCGTACCGGGCCACGACCACCGGTTGACCGACTACTCCCCCGAGGCGATCAGCGAACGCAGTTCCCTACAGCGGTCCGTGGTCGCCGATCTCGCCGCGGCCGCCCCCGGTGACGACGTGGACCGGGTCACCGTCGCCACCATGGCCGCACAGCTCGGTCGCGCGCTGGCCGTCGACGACTCCGGCCTTCGCACCGGTGAGCTCAACGTGATCGAATCGCCGTTGCAGGCACTCCGCGACGTGTTCGACCTGATGCCGGTCGAGACGACCGACGACCGCGAGATCATGCTGCTGCGGGTCGCGGCGCTCCCGCCGGCGATCGATGCGGCCGTCGCCGGGCTACGGTACCGGCGCACCGCGGGCCCACCGGTACCCCGGAGGCAGGCCGAGCTGGTCGCCGACCAGGCAGGTGCCGCGGCCGACGCGCTGTGGACGAATGTGGCCCGCGCCCTCGCGGCCGACGCCGCGCTGACCGACCGGTTCACCACCGCCCACACCGACGCGGCGGCCGCGTTCGACCGCTTCCGCCTGGTGCTCCGCGACGAGGTGCTGCCCGACGCCGTCGAGACCGACGGCGTGGGTCGGGACCGGTACCTGCTGCATTCCGCGGAGTTCCTCGGCGCCGACATCGACCCCGACGAGGCGTATGCGTGGGGTCTGGATCGGGTCGCGGCCATCGCCGCGGAGCAGCAGTCCCTGGCCGACAGGATCGCGCCCGGATCGACCGTCGCCGGGGCGATGGCGGCACTGGACGCCGATCCCCGCTACCAGATGACCGACCGCGCGGCCTTCGTCGCCTGGATGCAGGATCTGTCCGACCGGTCTCTGCACGGTCTGGCCGGCGAACACTTCGACATCCCCGCCGGCCTGACCGGTCTCGAATGCCGGTTGGCACCGTCGTCGACCGGGACGATCTATTACACGGCGCCCAGTGAGGACCTGAGCCGGCCCGGACGCATGTGGTGGTCGGTGCCACCGGAGCAGACCGTGTTCCACACCTGGCAGGAGACCACGACGGTCTTCCACGAGGGCGTCCCCGGTCACCATCTGCAGCTCGGTCAGTCGATGATCAGCCCCGAACTGAACCGCTGGCGCAAGCTGGCGTCGTTCACCTCCGGTCACGGCGAGGGCTGGGCCGCTCTACGCCGAACGTCTGATGGACGAGCTCGGGTGGCTGTCGGACGTCGGCGACCGCATGGGCATGCTCGACTCGCAGCGGTTGCGCGCAGCGCGGGTGGTGGTCGACATCGGCGTGCACTGCGGACTGCGGGCGCCGGAGTCGGTGGGTGGCGGTTTCTGGGACGCCGACAAGGCATGGGCCTTCCTCACCGACGCGGTGGCCATGGACCGCGCGGTGCTGCGGTTCGAACTGAACCGATACCTGGGCTGGCCCGGACAGGCGCCGTCGTATGCGTTGGGACAGCGGGTGTGGGAACAGGCTCGGGCCGACTACCTGAGTCGCCACCCCACCGCGACGCTCAAGGACTTCCACTCCCGAGCACTGCGACTCGGCGGGGTCAGCCTCGACGTCCTACGCACGGAGATGGTCGACGAGCAGGGAATGAGTCAGCGCGACAGCAGGACCTGAGCCCGCAACCAGGCGACGACGCCGTCGATCGGCATCCGCTGTTGGTGTCCGGTGCCGAGATCCTTGACCTCGATCTCGCGCGCCTCGAGCTCCCGGTCACCGAGGACCAGCGCGTACCGCGCACCGGACCGGTCCGCGGCCTTCATCGCGCCCTTGAGACCGCGACCGCCGTACGCCAGATCCACCCGCACACCCGCGGCGCGCAGCGCGGCGGCCAGCGCCACCAGTTCGTCGAGGGCGTTCTCTCCCATCGGCACACCGAACACGTCACAGCGCGCATCCGGCGCCGCGGCGACGTTCTCGGCCTCCAGGGCCAGCACGGTCCGGTCGACGCCCAGACCGAAACCGATCCCGGACAGCTCCTGCTTGCCCCCGAGGTCGCGCATCAGCCCGTCGTAGCGACCGCCGCCCCCGATACCCGACTGCGCACCGAGGCCGTCGTGCACGAACTCGAAGGTGGTCTTGGTGTAGTAGTCCAACCCGCGGACCAGACGCGGGTTGACCACATAGGCCACGCCCATCCGGTCGAGATGGCCGAGCACGGCGTCGAAATGCGCCCGCGACGACTCCGACAGGTGGTCGATCATCAGCGGCGCGTCCGCGGTGAGTTCCCGGACGTGTGGGCGCTTGTCGTCGAGGACGCGCAGCGGGTTGAGCCGCGCCCGGTTGCGGGTGTCCTCGTCGAGGTCGAGCGAGAGCAGGAACTCCTGCAGGCGTTCACGGTAGGCGGGACGGTCGGTGCCGTCGCCCAGCGACGTGATCTCCAGCCGGTGGTTGCGCAGACCCAGGCGGCGGTAACCCTCGTCGGCGATGGCCACCACCTCGGCGTCCAGTGCCGGGTCGTCGACGCCGATGGCCTCGACCCCCACCTGCTGCAGCTGCCGGTAGCGACCGGTCTGTGGCTTCTCGTACCGGAAGAACGGCCCCGCATAGCTCAATTTGACCGGCAACGCGCCCCGGTCGAGTCCGTGCTGGATGACCGCGCGCATCACCCCCGCGGTGCCCTCGGGTCGCAGGGTCACCGACCGGTCACCACGGTCGGCGAAGGTGTACATCTCCTTGGACACGACGTCGGTGGACTCCCCGACGCCCCGGGCGAACAGCGCGGTGTCCTCGAACACCGGCAGTTCGATGTGGCCGTAACCAGCCAGCCGGGCGGCCTGCAGCAGCCCGTCGCGGACCGCGACGAATTGCGCGGAACCGGGTGGGACGTAGTCCGGGATGCCCCTCGGAGCCTGGAAACCTGCACTCACCGGAGAGGTTCGTCCTTTCTCGCATCGGCGCGCCACCGGAGATCTCAGACGCGCGAACGGTCGTGCGCCACTGTGCCACCATCCGCTGCAGGGCAGGTCACCGGGTGTTCACCCACCGGGTGCGGTGCCCGGGTCGGTTCGGTGGGGTCAGCTGGACCGGGTCAACTCGGTGAGGAACGGATTGGTGGCGCGTTCGCGCGCGATGGTGGTCTGCTGACCGTGCCCCGGCAACACCTGGGTGTCGTCGGCCATCGGCAACACCGTGGTCGCCAGCGTCTCCAGCAACTGCGCGTGGTCGCCGCCGGGCAGGTCCGTGCGTCCGATCGATCCGGCGAACAGCACGTCGCCGCTGAAGCAGATCGGCACCACCCCCGCGTCGGTGGGGATCTGCAGGCTGTAGAGCACCGAACCCTGGGTGTGACCGGGTGCGTGTTGCACCCCGATGCTGAGCCCGGCCAGGTCCAGTGCCGTGCCGTCCACCAGTTCACGGACGTCCGCGGGTGCGGTGTAGTCGATGGTCGGCATCATGGCGGCCAGACCGGGTCCGATGCCGACCGTCGGGTCGGCGAGCATGGCGTTGTCACCGGGGTGGATGTGGGCCGGGATGTCGTAGCGCTCGCACACCTGCGATGCGGTCCAGGTGTGGTCGAGGTGTCCATGGGT
This sequence comes from Williamsia sterculiae, assembly GCF_900156495.1. Lineage (GTDB taxonomy): Bacteria > Actinomycetota > Actinomycetes > Mycobacteriales > Mycobacteriaceae > Williamsia_B > Williamsia_B sterculiae. The sequence continues at coordinate 178,003 of NZ_FTNT01000003.1, read as the reverse complement.
CAGCAGCACGGCCACCGGGCGCACCTCGTGCTGGTCGACCAGTTCGGCGACCTGCGCGGCGGCATCCTGTCCCGGGTCGATGATGATCGCCTCGCCACCCGGCTCCGGTGCCACCAGGTAGCAGTTGGTCGAGAACACGCCTGCAGCGAAACCGGTGATCAGCACCGAATACCACTCCTTCATCTGCCCCGGACAGCGCCGCCTCGGGGTCTCCGCCGCGGACGCTGGTGGGTGTCCAGTCTCTGGCGGGCGGACTGGTCGACGCAAATCGGTACGTGCGGCCGCGGTCGCCGAGAAGGGCGATTCCGGTGCCCGCCGACGCGCGGAACGCCTCCCACTGAGAAAACTCTCAGCTCGCACTGGCACACTTTGCCCCGGCAGCGATGCCATCTCAGCGAGAAGTGCCTTGGAGTTGATCGAGTAACCGATGCGGGCACCGTCGCGCCGGAATCGGTCGTCACAGACCAGCCGGCCGGTGGACGGCGTCGGCCAGACGTGCGGGAAGAGGGATGCGGCTGTGTCCACCAATGAGGAGCGCCGGCAGGCGGCGAAGCGCAAGCTCGAGGACCGACTGCAGCAGGAACGGCAGGCGGCCCGGAAGCGGCGGTTCATCATCATCGGCACCTCGGCGGTGGTGGTGGTCGCGGTGGCCGCCACCGCGGCGACCCTGATCACCATGAAGGTCCTGCAGGATCGGGACAACGCGCGCCACACCGCCTGCGCCTACACAGCGATGACCCAGGACCCGTTCAGTCAGGTGCCGACGGTCCCGGCGAACCTACCCGCCGACCAGCAGGCGTGGGGCAAACAGTATGTCGACGAGCTCAACGCGGGTAAGGCAAAGCAGCGCAAGGAATCCCAACCAGGTAACCGGCAGCTGAAGGAAGGCACCGAGAAGGCCACCTTCACCACCTCACAGGGTGCGATCACCATGAGCCTCGACCGCGCGTCGGCCCCGTGTAACGTGGCCGCGATCGGCGCGCTGATCGGCGACAAGTACTTCGACAACACCTCGTGCCACCGGATGACCGAGGGTGACGACTCCGGCAAGTTGGCCGTGCTGCAGTGCGGTGACCCGACCGGCACCGGTGTGGGCACCCCCGGCTGGACCAGCCCCGACGAGTTCCCGAAGAACCTCAAGACCCTCCCCCAGGATGAGCAGTCCGCGGCCTACGGGTTGCCGCAGAAGGCGATCTACCCGCGCGGCAGCGTCGCCATCGCGAACGGCTATCAGTCCGCGGGTGGCCAGGAGGTGGGCCAGAACACGGGTGCCAGCCAGTTCTTCATCGCCATCAAGGACGCCCAGCTGCCGCCGAACTACAGCCTGGTCGGCAAGGTCGACGACGCGGGGATGAAGGTGATCGACAAGATCTACGCCGGTGGTGTGACGCCCGGTGTGCAACCGAGCCGCGACCAGCAGACCGGCGCGGTGACCGGCTTCCAGCAGACCCCCGGCGACGGCAAGCCGAAGACCCCGGTGGACATCTCGACGGTGAAGCTGAGCTGATCAGGCGGCCGATGTCACCCCCGCCGTCAGGCGGCCGATGTCACCCGGTAGACGTCGTAGACACCCTCGACGTTGCGGACCACGTTCAGTACGTGACCGAGGTGTTTGGGGTCACCCATCTCGAAGGTGAACTTGCTGATGGCAACCCGGTCACGACTGGTGGTCACCGACGCGGACAGGATGTTCACCCGCTCGTCGGCGAGTACCCGGGTGACGTCGGAGAGCAGACGCGACCGGTCCAGGGCCTCCACCTGGATGGCGACCAGGAACACCGATGACGGCGACGGAGCCCAGGTGACCTCGATGATGCGTTCCGACTGGGCCTGCAGAGTCCCCGCGTTGGTGCAGTCGGTGCGGTGCACGCTGATGCTGCCACCCCGGGTGACGAAGCCCATGATCTCGTCGCCCGGCACCGGGGTGCAGCACTTGGCGAGTTTCGCCACCACACCGTCGGCGCCCGGCACCAACACCCCCGAGTCACCGGTCTGCCGGGGCCGGGTGGGCATCGTCGACGGCGTGGACCGCTCGGCGAGTTCCTCCTCGGCGTCCTCGAGACCACCCAGCGAGGCCACCAGCCTGCCGACCACGTGTTTGGCCGAGACGTGGCCCTCGCCGACCGCGGTGTACAGCGCGGAGACGTCGGTGTAGCGCAGTTCGGTGGCGATCGCGGCCATCGACTCGGCGCTCATCAACCGTTGCAGCGGCAGACCCCCGCGCCGCACCTCGCGGGCGATGTCGTCCTTGCCCGCCTCCAGTGCCTCCTCGCGGCGTTCTTTGGCGAACCACTGCCGGATCTTGGCCTTGGCCCGTGGCGACACCACGAAGGTCTGCCAGTCCCGGGACGGTCCAGCGGTGGCCGCCTTGGAGGTGAACACCTCCACCACCTCGCCGTTCTCCAGCGTGCGCTCCAGCGCGACCAGCCGGCCGTTGACCCGAGCGCCGATACATCGGTGACCGACCTCCGTGTGCACCGCGTAGGCGAAGTCCACCGGCGTCGACCCGGCAGGCAGCGTGATCACGTCACCCTTCGGGGTGAACACGAAGATCTCCTTGACCGCCAGGTCGTAGCGCAACGATTCCAGGAACTCCCCCGGGTCGGCGGCCTCACGCTGCCAGTCGAGCAGTTGACGCATCCAGGCCATGTCGTCGATCTCACCGGCGTCGGATCCCGACTTGGCGCCGTTGCGACCGCGCGTCTCCTTGTAGCGCCAGTGCGCGGCGATGCCGAACTCGGCGGTCCGGTGCATGTCCTGGGTGCGGATCTGCACCTCCAGCGGCTTGCCTTCCGGCCCGATCACCGTCGTGTGCAAGGACTGGTAGACCCCGAACCGCGGCTGGGCGATGTAGTCCTTGAACCGACCGGCCATCGGCTGCCACAGCGAGTGCACCACCCCGACGGCGGCGTAACAGTCGCGGATCTCGTCGCACAGGATCCGCATCCCCACCAGGTCGTGGATGTCGTCGAACTCGCGTCCTTTGACGATCATCTTCTGGTAGATCGACCAGTAGTGCTTGGGCCGACCCTCCACGGTCGCGCTGATCCGGGAGGCGGTGAGCGCGGTGGTGATGTCGGCACGGACCCGGGCCAGGTAGGTGTCGCGCGACGGAGCCCGGTCGGCGACCAGCCGGACGATCTCCTCGTAGCGTTTCGGGTGCAGGATGGCGAACGACAGGTCCTCGAGTTCCCATTTCACCGTGGCCATCCCGAGGCGGTGGGCCAGCGGGGCGATCACCTCGAGGGTCTCCCGGGCCTTGCGGGCCTGCTTCTCCGGTGGCAGGAAACGCATGGTCCGCATGTTGTGCAGGCGGTCGGCGACCTTGATGACCAACACCCTGGGGTCGCGGGCCATCGCGATGATCATCTTGCGGATGGTCTCGGCCTCGGCGGCGTGGCCGAGGGCCACCTTGTCCAGTTTGGTGACGCCGTCGACGAGGTGGGCGACCTCCGACCCGAAGTCCTGCGACAGCTGCGCCAGCGAGTACCCGGTGTCCTCGACGGTGTCGTGCAGCAGCGCGGCGACCAGCGTGGTCGAGTCCATGCCCAGATCGGCGAGGATGGTCGCGACGGCGAGCGGATGGGTGATGTAGGGGTCGCCGGACTTGCGGAACTGTCCGCGGTGGTGCTCGTCGGCCACGTCGTAGGCCCGCTGGAGCACCACCACGTCGGCCTTGGGGTAGACGTCGCGGTGCAGCGCCACCAACGGTTCGAGAACCGGCCGGATGGGATTGCGGGTCGCGGTCATCCGCCGCGCGATGCGGGCCCGGACTCGGCGCGACGTCGACGAGGAGCCGACGGGCGTCCGGGTGCCGTCGGGCTGGGTGTCGGTCGGGGCGACGGCTGCCGGCTCGCCACCGGCCTCCGGTGCGGCCGGCACCGATGTCTCCGGCGCGGGGTCGGCGTCGGCCACCGGTTCCGCACCTGCCGTGTCGGTCCGTTCCGTCATCGCCACCTCCTCCGCTGCGTGTTGGTTGCCGACTCTAGTCGTCGGCGTCGCGTGGGTGCGCCCGTCGCCCGATCGTGGGCGATCGGGTCATCCCTCGGTGAGGCTGAGCAGCGGCACGTCGGGACCGAGCTCGGCCTGTACGGTCCGCCGACCGGGGATGTCGGCGATCTCCATGATGGTCGACACGGCCACCACCTGCGCGCCGCATTCCCGCAGCAACCCCACCGCCGCCAACACGGTGCCGCCGGTGGCCAGCACGTCGTCGACCACGAGCACCCGTTTGCCTGCGATGTCGAGACCGTCGGCGGGCAGTTCCAGGGAGGCCGCGCCGTATTCCAGCTGGTATTCGCGGGTGTGTACCGGCGGCGGCAGCTTGCCCGCCTTGCGGATGGCCAGCACCCCGACGTCGCGACGCAGGGCGACCGCCCCACCGATGAGGAACCCCCGCGCGTCGATCCCCGCGACCACGTCGATCGACGGGACGTCGTGCAGCAGCCCGTCGACCACGGCGCGCAGCCCGTCGGGGTCGGCGAGCACCGGGGTGAGATCCTTGAACTGGATCCCCGGTTCGGGGAAGTCGGCGACCCGACGGGTCAGTCGGTCGATGACGCGCTTCGCGGTCCCCGGTTCGTCGGGGTCGTGGTCTGCGGAGCCGGGGTTCTCGGGGGTCATCGCAGCTCCCAACGATCCATGTTCCATCCGGCACCATTGCGCCCCGAGGCGGCGACCACGTTGCCGACACCGGAACGCCACTGGACCTCGCGGGGGCTGACGAACAGCGGCACGCTGGGCATCTGATCCCACAGCGTCTTCTCCAGATCCCGCAATCGGGTGGTCCGGGTCTGACCGTCCGACGTCACCGCGAGCTCATCGATGCCGTCGGCGACGCCCTTGTCGTCGTACCGCCCGACGTTCGCCGGATCCCCGGCGTAGAGGGCGTAGCTGTCGCGGGTGGGATCGGCGGCACCGGACGCGGCGAAGTCGTCGCCGCTACCGGTGAGCACCGCTTCCAGGGCGGGCTCCGATCCGGTGAACGCGGCATCCTGGATCCGGAAGCCGGCGCCCGCGCATGAGGAGGCGATCTGCGAGACGGTCTGCGCGCGCCGCTGATCCGGGCCGGGGTAGCCGATCCGCACCGCCACCGGCGCGGTGCGGCCGGCGGTCTTCAGCAGCGCGCGGGCCTTGTCGACGTCGGCGCGTTGGGCGTCGGCGCCGAACTCACCGTTCAGCGTCGCGGCGACCAGGTCACCGGCGCCCAGCAGGTGCAGATTGCTGATCGCGGTGCCCGCCGTCTGGGCGAGCTGATCACGCGGCAGACAGGCGGCCAGCGCTCGGCGCACGTTCGGATCGGCCAGCGGACCGCTGGTGGACATCACCAACCGCTCCACCCCGGTCGACGTGGGCCGGCCCTCGGTGGCACCGTTCACCGGCGGGGCCGACGACGACGGGGTCTGGTTCACCGAACCGGAACCGTAGGTCCCTCTGCCCGTATCCATCACGTCGATCTGCCCGGCCGACAACCGCTGGGCACCGTCGGTGCCGCGTGGCCACACGGTGATCCGCGGTTCGGTGGGCTTGTCACCCCACCACTTGTCGTTGGCGACCAGCACCAGACCGTCCGTCGCACTGTAGGACTCGAGCTTGTACGGGCCCGACGACGGGTACTTGGATGCTGGGTTCCTGGCCGGGTCGATGGAGCCCGGAGTCAACGACCACCCGGTGTTCCAGAACTTCGCGATGCGCGCCACGGCCCCGGTGTTGCGGTTGCGGATGGGGGCGACCACGTCGGGCACACCCGCCGCCGCCGCCGCCTGATGGGCGGGCAACAACGTTCCCGCGCCGAACAACCCGCGCCAGTCGCGGTAGTCACGGCCCTTGGCGAAGGTGACGGTCGCGGACTTCTGCCCGGGATCGCAGTCGACGGATTCGATGTCGCGGTATCCGGCGGTGGTCGCCGGGGTGAAACCCTCGAATCGCCCGCTCTGCGCGGCCCACGCCAGCACCAGGTCGTCGCAGTCCATCGGCTTGCCGTCGGAGAACACTGCCTTGTCCGAGAACTGGTAGCGCAGCGTCTGCTGGTCACCGAGCACCTCGCTCACCGTACCGACATCCGTGTCGGCGACGTTGCTGCCGTCCGGACCGAGGTAGCTGAACCCGGGCAACACCCGGTTCCAGGCCATCAACGCCCCACTGCGACCGCCCTCGACGGTGTTCGCGTTGTAGGTGGTGACCGCGCCGTCGATGAGGTAGTCGACCGACGGTGACGGCGAGTCCGACGAGCACCCGGCGATCGTGGTGGCCACCGAACCGGTGGCGAGGAGCGCGAGGGCCAGACGTCTCAGGGTCACTGTCAGGAGTCCTGTCGTTCAGCGTGTGCGGCGTTTGCCGCTGGGCCGCGACGGCGTACCACCGCGTCCAGCATCATCTCCCGTCGCGACGCGGTGGTTGCGACGGCGCGCGGCCGCACCCTGCGGACGTCGCGCGGCGGTCTCGTCGTCGTCGGTGGTGGGTACCACCCCACCCTCCTGCCGGATGCGTCGATCCAACACCTTGCGGGTGTGCCGGGCGATCTCGCTACGTCGTTCCTTGAGGGTGACCAACAGCGGGCTGGCGAAGAACACCGACGAGTACGCGCCGACGACCACACCGACCAGCTGGATCAACGCCAGGTCCTTGAGCGTGCCCACGCCGAGCAACCACACCGCGATCACGATGAGCGCCAGGATGGGCAGTGCCGAGATCACCGTCGTGTTGATCGACCGCATCAACGTCTGGTTGACCGCGAGGTTCGCCTGTTCGGCGTAGGTGCGACGGGTGGTGTGCAGGAACGACCGGGTGTTCTCGTTGACCTTGTCGAACACCACCACGGTGTCGTAGATGGAGAAACCGAGGATCGTCAGCAGACCGATCACCGTTGCCGGAGTCACCTCGAATCCGACCAGCGAGTAGATGCCCGCGGTGCACAGCACGTCGAAGAACAGGGACGCCAGCGCGGCGAACGCCATCTCCCGGTCGAACCGGATGGTGATGTAGACGAGGATGATCGCGAGGAACACGGCCAACGCGATGATGGCCTTCTTGGTGATCTCCGAACCCCAGCTGGAGCTGACGTCGGACGAACTGACCTTGTCGGCGGTGACCTCCGGGCCGAAGGTCGTCGCGAACTTCTGAGTGAGTTTCTGCGTGTCCTGCTGACTCAGCGTCTCGGTGCGGATCTGCACCGTCTTGCTGCTCCCGGACCCCGCGGTCTGCACGGTGGTCGGGTCGGTGCCCAGGGTGTCCCGGTAAGCCTTCTCCACCGCGCTGGTGCTGGTCTCGGCGGTCGCAGGGAACGACACCTGGGTGCCGCCCTCGAAGTCGATGCCGAAGGTGAATCCACGGATGGCGATACTCAGCACACAGATGGCCAATATCGCCGCCGTGATCCCGTACCACATGCGTCGGCGGGCGATGATCTCGAAGGCGCCGGTACCGGTGTACAGCCGCGACAGCAGCGAGTGGTCCTTCGCCGGTACGTAGTCGGCGTCCGACCCGGCGGGGAGGCGGTCGTCGGTGTCCGCGGCCCCCGCGGCTCCGGTCTCGGCCGATCCCGTGTCCACTGGCCTGCTCATCGGGGTCCTTCCTTGCCGGTGGAGACGGACTCACTGGTCAAGACGGTGGGGCGAGCGCCGGGCGCCGGAGCGTGCTGGTTACGGCGCCGTTCCTTGGCGATCTGGCTGACCGCGCCGAGGCCGTTGACGGTCGGCTTGGACAGGAAGGTCGAGCGCGTCGCGTAGACCACCAGCGGATGGGTGACCAGGAACACGACCACCAGGTCGAGGATGGTGGTCAGGCCGAGGGTGAACGCGAAGCCCTTCACGTCACCGACGGTGAGGAGGTAAAGCACCGCGGAGGCGATCAGGGTGACGGCGTTGCCCGTCCAGATGGTGCGCCGCGCGCTGGCCCAACCGCGTGGCACCGCCGACCGGAAGCTCCGCCCCTCGCGCATCTCGTCCTTGATGCGCTCGAAGTAGACGACGAACGAGTCGGCGGTCATACCGATACCGATGATGAGGCCGGCGATACCCGCCAGGTCGAGGCTGAAGCTGATGTAGCGGCCCAGCAGCACCATGATCCCGTAGACCATGATCCCGGACGCCACCAGCGACAACAGCACCAGCACCCCGAGCATGCGGTAGTAGACCAGCGCGTACACCAGCACCAGGGCCAGGCCGACGGCGCCGGCGATGAGCCCCGCCTGCAGCGAGGCCAGACCCAGTGTGGCCGACACCGACTCCGCGGCGGACGACTTGAACGAGAGCGGCAGCGAACCGTACTTCAGTACGTTGGCCAGATCTTTGGCCTCGTTCTGGGTGAAGTTGCCGGTGATCTGGGTGCTGGGGGTGTTGATCGCGCCGTTGATGCTCGGGGCGCTGACCACCCGCGAGTCCAGCGTGAACGCGGTCTGCTTACCCGTGTTGTCCGCGGTGTACTTCGGCCAGAAGTCCTTCGCCGCACCCTTGAACGACACGTTGACGATCCACCCGCCCCCGTTCTGGGTGTCCTGACCCGACGACGCGTCGCTGATGTCGGTGCCGTCGATGATCTTCGGCGCCAGCAGGTACACCTGCGCACCGTCCTGCGAACAGGCGACCAGGTACTGGTTCGGGTCGTCGTTACCGGCCAACGGATCCGGCGCATTCGGTGCGCAGTTCATCTTCGCCATCCCGGCCTGCAGCGCCTTCGGGTCGGCATTGGCCGGGGCCTGCCGGGCCTTCTTGGCCGCGTCGATGGCCTGCGCACTGTCGTCGACGGCGGGCGCGGCACCCGGCTGCGGGGTCGCCGCTTGCACCGAGGTGACCGGCCGGACATAGAGCCTCGCGGTCTGCCCCAGGGTGCGGGCCTGTTTGCCGTCGTCACCGGGCACGGTGATGACCAGGTTGTCGCCGTTGACGACGACCTCGGACCCGGCGACACCGAGCCCGTTGACGCGTTGCTCGATGATCTGCTTGGCCTTGTTCAGCTGATCCTGCGAGGGTGCCGACCCGGTGGGGGTGCGGGCGGTGAGGGTGACCTGGGTACCGCCCTGCAGGTCGATGCCGAGTTTCGGCTTGGTCGAGCCGCCACCGGTGAACAACACCAGCGCGTAGACGATGACCATCAGGAGCAGGAAGATGAGCACCATCCGCGCCGGGGGAACCCCCCGGCGCGAGGCCTGACTGCTGGACCGAGCCACGCTGCTACGTCTCCTCTGTCGAAAATCCCAGATGCCGAAGATCCCCGTGTATCGGGATCACGGCCCGCCGACACCTCGGCCGACGGACTGCACCACCGTAGAGCACGCGTCGGCGACGGGTCGCCGACGCGTACGAAGGTTCCACGCTCGCGGCGTCACCGCGAACACGGGCCCCCGATCACTCTCGGGGTCAGTTGGTGTCGGGGCGCTTGTCGAACGAGACCGAGTCGTTCGACACGCCGTTGCCCTGACCGTCGATCACCTCGTGGCTCGACGGATCGGCGAGATCCGGATCGACCGACTCGGCGTGTGCGACGTCGTCGTCGATGCTGGTCGTATGGACCGGTGCACCCGGGAACGAACCGGCGAGGTCCTCGTCGTGCACCACCTCACGGATGGCCAACCGGTTCCACCGGGTGACGATCCCGGGGGCGAGCTCCAGGTCGACCACGCCGTCATCGACCCCGACGACGGTCGCGTACAACCCCGCGGTGGTCTGGACCCGGGCACCGGGCTGCAGCGCGTCCTGCATCTCCTGGACCTGGGCCTGCGCCTTCTTCTGGCGTCGCACCGACAAGAACATGAAGCCGACCACGAAGACCAGCAGGATCGGAAGAATTGCTTCCATGGTGTTGATTCAGTCCCTTGACACTTCTCGAACGTGATCGCGGTGAACCCGCGCTGACCCTCCAGTGTGCCATTCCCGGGACCGCCCGCCGACGCTCAGGTCACCGCGCCGGGGCACGACCTGCCTCAGAGATCGTCGAAGAGGGACTCGGTCGGGTCCTCGCGTACCCGCACCCCGAACGACGAGGTGAGCGCGCCTGCCGGCGGTGTGAGGCCGAGGTGATGCCACGCCGCCGCGGTGGCGACGCGGCCGCGGGGGGTGCGGGCGACCATGCCGGCCCGCACCAGGAACGGTTCGCAGACCTCCTCGACCGTCGCGGGTTCCTCCCCGACCGCGACCGCGAGGGTGGACACCCCCACCGGACCGCCGCCGAAGCCGCGGATCAGCGCGTTGAGCACGGCGCGGTCGAGACGGTCGAAACCGAGTTCGTCGACGTCATAGACCTGCAGCGCGGACCGGGCGATGGCCAGGGTGACGACCCCGTCGGCGCGGACCTCGGCGTAGTCGCGCACCCGACGCAGCAGTCGGTTGGCGATCCGCGGGGTGCCCCGCGAGCGCCCGGCGATCTCCGTCCCGGCGTCGGCATCCATCCGGATCTCCAGGATGTCGGCCGAGCGGCGCAGCACGTCGACGAGTTCGTCGGTCTCGTAGAACTCCATGTGGGCGGTGAAACCGAAGCGATCCCGCAACGGTCCGGTCAGCGACCCCGACCGGGTGGTCGCGCCGACCAGGGTGAACGGGGCCACGTCCAACGGGATGGAGGTGGCGCCCGGTCCTTTGCCGACCACCACGTCGACCCGGAAGTCCTCCATGGCCAGGTACAGCATCTCCTCCGCCGGGCGGGCGATGCGGTGGATCTCATCGATGAACAGCACGTCGCCCTCGACCAGGTTGGACAGCATGGCCGCGAGATCACCCGCCCGTTCCAGCGCCGGACCCGACGTGACCCGGATCGCCGACCCCATCTCGCCCGCGATGATCATGGCCAGCGACGTCTTACCCAGTCCGGGCGGTCCCGACAGCAAAATGTGGTCGGGTGTGCTCCCCCGACCCTTGGCTCCCTGTAGCACCAGATCCAACTGCTCGCAGACCCGCCGCTGGCCGATGAAGTCGGTCAGGCTGCGCGGCCGCAGGCTGTTGTCGTAGTCGCCGTCGGATCGGAGCCGGGCCGGGCTGAGATCGCGGTCCTGCTCGGACGGATCATCGGGGTACACCGTCAGCTCCTACCCAGCAGGGTCAGCGATCGACGCAGCACCACCGAGGCGTCGGCCTCGGCGTCGTCGGCCAGCACCGCGGTGACCGCCTTCTCGGCGGGCGCGGCGGTGAACCCCAGACCGACCAGCGCCTCGGCCACCTGATCCCGCACCGACGACCCCGCGCCCGCGGTGACCGCGGTGTCACCCGGGGTCCCGGGCGCCTCGACCTTGTCGCGCAGTTCCACCACCAGGCGGTCGGCGACGCGTTTGCCGATGCCCGGCACCGCGGTCAGGGTCTTCGTGTCGGAGTCGGCCAGCGCCCGGCGCAGGGCGTCCGGTTCCAGTACCGCGAGGGTGGCCATCGCCAACCGTGGGCCGACCCCGGTGACCGTCTGCAGCACGGTGAACAGCGCGCGCGCATCCGGTTCGGTGAACCCGTAGAGGGTCATCGAGTCCTCGCGGACGATCATCGTGGTCAGCAGCGTGGCCTCGGCCCCCCGCCGCAGCCCCGACGCGGTGGCCGGGGTGACGAGCACGCGGTATCCGACCCCCGCGCAGTCGATGACCACATGGTCGAGCGCGACGTCGATCACCGGGCCGCGCACCGACGCGATCACCCGCGGCCCCGCGCGGCCTCGGCCACCCGATCCCGGTGTATCCGTTGCTGAGCGGCCGCGCGACGGGCGGCCTCCTCCAGTCGCTCGGCCATGGGGCCGCGCCAGCAGTGACAGATGGCCAGGGCCAGAGCGTCGGCGGCGTCGGCCGGGCGCGGTTTGGTCTGCATGCCGAGGATCCGGGTGACCATGGCCGTGACCTGTGCCTTGTCGGCGCGCCCGCTGCCGGTGACGGCGGCCTTCACCTCCGACGGGGTGTGGAATCGGACCGGGACGTCGCGCTGGCCGGCGGCCAGGGCTACCACCCCACCTGCCTGGGCGGTCCCCATCGCGGTCGACACCTGGTTCTGCGCGAACACCCGCTCGATCGCCACCACATCGGGTTGATGCACGTCGAGCCAGTGGCAGGCCGCGGTGTGGATGGCCAGCAACCGTGCGGCCAGATCCATGTCGGACGGCGTGCGCACCACGTCGACGTCGAGTGCGGTCACCGCCCGCCCTCGACCCGACTCCACCAGCGCGATACCGCACCGGGTGAGACCCGGATCGACCCCCATCACCCGCACGGCACCTCCGACGTCGACAAAACGAACAGTTGTTCGAGATTCTAGCGGGGTGCGCCGACGGTCCCCGGCAACAACACGGGACAATGTGGTCGATGCCCGACTTCCGACCCAGCTCTCCCGACGACCTCGTCGTCGCCGTCGCCGATCTCGCCGCGCGCGGGACCGGCCGGATCGTGGTCGCGATCGACGGCGCCGACGCGGCCACACCGGATGTCCTCGGGGACCGGGCCGCGGCCGTGTTGCGCGCGACCGGCCGGCCCGCCGAGGTGGTGGCGTTGCGCGACTTCATCCGACCGGCGTCGGTGCGGATGGAGTGGGGGCACACCGATCCGGAGAGTTTCCGCACCGCCTGGTTCGACTACGCCGCCCTCGACCGTGAGGTGCTCGGCGCCCTGCGCGATCACGGGCGGTGGTTACCCCGGCTGTGGGATGAGGTCACCGACCGATCGCCGCGCGACCGACCGCGAGTGGCCGCCGACGACCAGGTGGTGTTCGTGTGCGGGCCGATGCTGCTCGGCCGCGGTCTGCGCTTCGACGCGACCGTGGGGCTGCAGATGAGCAGGGCGGCGCTGCTGCGCACCACGCCCGACGACGCGGCGTGGACGGTGGACCCGCTGCTCGACCACCACCCGGGTGCCATCCCGGATCTGCTGGTCCGCTACGACCACCCCGATCGTCCCGCTGTGGCCGCACAGCGCTGATCGGCTCCCACAGTCGGTGCGCTCCCTCAGGCGGGTGAGCTCCCTCAGTCGTCGATCTCGGCGAGCACCTCGTCGGAGACGTCGACGTTGGAGTAGACCTCCTGCACGTCGTCGAGGTCCTCGAGGGCGTCGATCAGCTTGAACACCTTGCGCGCGCCGTCGGCGTCGACCGGCACGTCCACCGATGCGCGGAAGCTCGCCTCGGCGGAGTCGTAGTCGATACCGGCGTCCTGCAGCGCGGTGCGCACCGCCACCAGATCGGTCGGCTCGCTGACCACCTCGAAGCTGTCGCCGAGGTCACTGACCTCCTCGGCACCGGCGTCGAGGACGGCCATCAACACGTCGTCCTCGGACTGCCCGTTCTTCTCCAGGGTCACCACACCCCTGCGGGTGAACAGATACGCCACCGACCCGGGGTCGGCCATGTTGCCGCCGTTGCGGGTCATCGCGGTGCGCACCTCACCGGCGGCCCGGTTGCGGTTGTCGGTCAGACACTCGATGAGGATCGCGACGCCGCTGGGGCCGTAACCCTCGTAGGTGATGGTCTGCCAGTCGGCGCCGCCCGCCTCTTCACCGCCGCCGCGTTTGCGGGCCCGTTCGATGTTGTCGTTGGGTACCGACGACTTCTTGGCCTTCTGGATGGCGTCGTACAGGGTCGGGTTGCCCGCCGGGTCGCCACCACCGGTGCGCGCCGCCACCTCGATGTTCTTCACCAGCTTGGCGAACATCTTGCCGCGCTTGGCGTCGATCACCGCCTTCTTGTGCTTGGTGGTGGCCCATTTGGAGTGGCCGCTCATCGCAGTGAGCCCCTTTCGTCGCACGACAGCCGGGTGCGCCGACACCGGACTGGGAAAACTTGCCGCCTGATCCTACCCGCCGATCATCCGCACGAAATGCCGATGTACCCGCCGGTCCCCGGTGACCTCGGGATGGAACGACGTGGCCAGCACCGACCGCTGCCGCACCGCGACCACCCGACCGGCGGCCGGACCGTCGGGAACGGTGGCCAGCACCTCCACCTCGGTGCCGACCTTCTCCACCCAGGGCGCCCGGATGAACACCGCCCGCATCGGTCCGCGGTCGTCTCCGGTGTCGGTGATGCCGTCGACTCGCAGATCGGTCTCGAAGGACTCGACCTGCCTGCCGAACGCGTTGCGCCGCACCGTGATGTCCAGGGCGTCGAGGTGCCGCGCGTCGGGGCGGGTGTCGAGGATGTCGGAGGCGAGCAGGATCATGCCCGCGCAGGAACCGTACGCGGGTAATCCCTCGGTCAGCGCGTCGCGCAACGGGTCGAACAGGTCGAGGACACCGAGCAGGCGGCTCATCGTGGTCGACTCGCCACCGGGCAGCACGATGCCGTCGAGTCCGGTGAGTTCCTCGGCACGGCGCACCGTGGTCGCCGATGCCCCCGCCGCCGTCAGCGCGGCGAGGTGTTCACGCACATCGCCCTGCAGGGCGAGCACCCCTACCCGCGGGCTCACGCCCGCTTGTCCGCGCGGGCGTGCTGGTCGGCGGGCATCGACCGTCCGGTGCGCGCCAACCCCTCCTGCACCACCGCGGCCACCATGTTGCCCGCGGCGTCGAAGATGCGACCCTGGGTGAGCGCCCGGCCCGATTCGGCAGACGGCGAGGTCTGGTCGTAGAGCAGCCACTCGTCGGCGCGGAACGGCCGCAGGAACCACATGGCGTGGTCCAGGGACGCGCTCTGCGGGGTGACGTCGGGGTGCGGTACCCGCGCCGAACCGAGCAGCGTCATGTCGCTCATGTAGGCCAGCGTGCAGACGTGGAACACCTGATCGTCCGGCAGCCGGTGCCGGTAGCGGAACCAGACCCGTTGCTGGGCGACGAAATAGTCGCTGCCGGTGAACCGGTCGGCGGGGACCAACCGCAGGTCGAAGTTCTCCCACTCGCGGAAGACCGACAGTTCACTGCCGGGTTCGGTGAGCTGATCCTTCAGCTCCTCGGGGCCCGGGACGCCGGACGGGATGGGATCCTGATGTTCGATGCCCTCGTCGAGCACATGGAACGACGCGGACATGGTGAAGATCGCGTCTCCGTTCTGCACGCCGGTGACCCGGCGGGTACAGAACGAACGACCGTCCCGGATGCGGTCCACGAGATAGATGGTCGGGCGGGTCGGGTTGCCGGGGCGCAGAAAGTAGCCGTGCAGCGAGTGCACCTGATAGCGGTCCTCGACGGTGTTGGTTGCCGAGACCAGCGCCTGGCCCGCGACCTGACCACCAAAGGTGCGCTGTAACTGACTCTCGTGCACGGCACCGCGGTAGATGTCCTTGTCGATGGTCTCCAGTTGCAGGATGTCCTCGATCCGCGCCATCGCCGCCCTCGTCTCGTCGCCCCGGACCGGATGGGACTCCGGCACCGCGAGAAGATTATCGCCCACCCCTCGCGGGCGACGCTCCGGCCTCAGAGCTCAGCGGTGTCAGAGCTCAGCGGTGTCAGAGCTCATCCAGGGCGATGATGCCGTCCTGCACGGCCCGGGCGAACAGCGCGGCCTTGGTGGGCGCCGCGCGGCCCACGTCGCCATACTTCACCCGGATCCTGGCGAGATGGGTGTTGACCGTGCCCAACGAGATGTAGAGCCGTTCGCCCACCGCGGATTTGGAGTCCACATGCATCCAGGTGCGCAACACCTCGATCTCGCGGTCGGACAGTCGTGGACGCGGCAGGTCGGCGCGCGGACCTGCGGTGTCCGACCGCCGGTGGCGTCCGCAGGTGCAGTCGTGGGCGGAGACCGTCCCGTCGTCGGCGACCACGCCGAACGGGCGACCCGGCAGCGGCATCGTCCGCTGTGCCAGGCGTGCCAGTGCCTGCTCGCGCAGCGCGCGGCGGGCCGGATCGCTCGGCACCCGCGCCGATGCCGTGCCGGTGGCTCGCAGGTGCGCGGCGCCGCGGTGGGTGGTCGGGATGACGTGATCGCTGACGACGGTCATGGTGTGCTCCTTGTGCTCTCGCCGGTACGGCGGTGGTGATGAGCACGACGTTATGGGCGTCGTAGCGGGTAGTCGATGGGGAGAACTACCCATGTGTAGCGGTCAGTTGCGCGCGCGTTCGGCGTCGATCAGCGGCAGGTCGGCGCGTGTCACCAACCGCGACGACACCGCGTACTCGACGAGCGCGACCCGGCGGTTGCTCGCGAGTCTGCCTCCGCCACCGCGCATTCCATTGACCCCGATCTGATCGAACTTGTCGCAGACGTTGTCGAGTTTGCGGTTGAACTTGGTCATCGACCAGCCGAGCCGGGCGGCCGCGTCCGCCGACGACGGGATGGCACTCGCACCGGTCCCGTCGCGCCGCAACATCTCTTCGGCGAGCACCACGATGAGCACCCGCTGGCTCTCGGTGAGCGACGGCACACCCAACGTGGTCCGACCGACATGCCCGTCGGTCAGTTGCCCACCGGATGCGGCCACCGGGTCGGTGTGGATGTCTAGTTCATACGTGGTCGGACCGGCGGAGAACACCACGGTGGCGCGCCCGAGCACCAACGGCATCCGGGCGCCGGGCGCGAGGGTCGCGGAGAACCCGACGTCGCCGGTGGCCACGCTGGCCGACAGGTGCGCACCCACGTTGGACAGCCACCACATCCCGTTGTCGTGGTGCACCGTGAGGAAGCGCCGGTGCAGATACGGGTTGTCGTCGACCGTCAGGTCGGCTTCTCGACCGATGGAGAAGGACACATCCGGCCGCAACGGGAACCGCTCACCGCAGTAGTCGACGAACGGTTCGGTCACGTCCGGGGGCCGGTCCCCTCGTCCGGGCCGTCCACCTGGTCCGCTGCGTCGGCGTCGGCGACCAGCGGGTGGTCCATGGTGGTCTCTGTGGCGGCGGTCTCGGTGGCGGCTGGATCTGGGGCGGCAGGCGCATCGGTCACCGCGACGACGACGACGGTCACGTTGTCCCGACCGCCGGTGGCGACCGCGGCCTCCACCAGGGCGTCCGCGGCGTCCACCACGTCGGGATGATCGGTCAGGATCGCCTCGATCTCCGCGTCGGGGAGTTCGCCGGGCAGGCCGTCGGAGCAGATGAGGATCAGCTCCCCGGCCACCGCGGGCAGATAGACGAAGTCGGCGTCCGGCGGCATCCCCGCGCCCAGCGCGCGGGTGATCACGTTGCGGCGCGGGTCCACCCGGGCCTGCTCCACGGTGAGATACCCCGCGGCCACCAGTTCCTGGACCTGGGAGTGGTCGGTGGTGACCTGGTCGAGCTGACCGGCCGCGTAACGGTAGGTGCGCGAGTCACCGATGTTGAACACCAACCACTGGGGGCCGGTCGGGTCGTCGACCAGCGCGATCCCGGTGACCGTGGTGCCCGCGCTGCGTCCCGATGCGGAGTCGATGCCGGCGATGTCCTGCTGCGCGGCGTCAAGCCGGTCCACGATGCTCAGCCGGGTCGCCGCGATGTCGGCGCGTTCGGCCGCCCGCAACGACTCCAACGCCGCCTCGGAGGCGACCTCGCCGCGGTCGTGCCCTCCCATGCCGTCGGCGACCACGTACAGGCCGGGGATCGCCAACGCCGCGTCCTCGTTGGTCTCCCTGGAGCGGCCGACGTCGCTGACCGCCGCCCAACTCACGTGCACATCCCCCACCACGTCCGCCCCGGAGAGGGTGTCGTCGCGTACCACGCCGACGCCGGTCACGGTCATGACTCGATTGCCTGAGCGGTGATCACGCACCAATGCATACCACCCTCGACCGCGCATCGATGGTCTGCGGCGGCCGGTGTCGTGTGGTCGTCACCGTTTTGTGCGGTCCCGGCTGTCCTCGGGATCGCTGTGCGGGCGCTGTGCGGGCTCACCAGCCCCGTTCGGCCAGCCGGTGCGGTTGCGGGATGTCGTCGACGTTGATGCCGACCATCGCCTCGCCGAGACCGCGGGAGATCTTGGCGAGCACCTGTGGGTCGTCGTGGAAGGTGGTGGCCTGCACGATCGCGGCCGCCCGTTGTGCGGGGTTGCCGGATTTGAAGATGCCCGACCCGACGAAGACACCCTCGGCGCCGAGCTGCATCATCATCGCCGCGTCGGCCGGGGTGGCGATGCCGCCCGCGGTGAACAGGGTGACCGGCAGTTTGCCGGCGCGGGCCACCTCGACGACCAGATCGTAGGGCGCCTGCAGCTCCTTGGCGGCGACGAACAGTTCGTCCTCACGCAGGGAGGTGAGTCTGCGGATCTCGTCGCCGATGGTGCGCATGTGGGTGGTCGCGTTGGAGACGTCGCCGGTTCCCGCCTCACCCTTGGAACGGATCATCGCCGCGCCCTCGGTGATACGTCGTAGCGCCTCGCCGAGGTTGGTGGCGCCACAGACGAAGGGGACGGTGAAGGCCCACTTGTCGATGTGGTTGGCGTAGTCGGCCGGCGTCAGCACCTCGGACTCGTCGACGTAGTCCACGCCGAGTGCCTGCAGGATCTGCGCCTCCACGAAGTGGCCGATACGGGCCTTGGCCATCACCGGGATGCTGACGGCGTTGATGATCCCGTCGATCATGTCGGGGTCGCTCATCCGGGACACCCCACCTTGGGCCCGGATGTCGGCGGGGACGCGTTCGAGCGCCATCACCGCGACGGCGCCCGCGTCCTCGGCGATCTTGGCCTGCTCCGCGGTGACCACATCCATGATCACGCCGCCCTTGAGCATCTCGGCCATCCCACGCTTGACGCGGGCGGTGCCCTGCCCCGACGCGGCTGCGGTCGGATCGGACTCGAAGGCGTTGCTCACGTGACACTCCTGATCGACGAACGTGTGGACGGGCTGCGGTACGGGTGTCCAGTCTAGGCCCGTTCCGATCGACCGTCGGAACTCCCCCGCTGAGCTCAGTCGACGCCGCGCTCGACGATCTCGAAGTACCGCGGCACCGGCGCGGTACCACCGAGATGCAGCCACCGGACCGGACGGCGCAGTCGCAGCGCGAGGGTGTCACGGACAGCGTCGTTGTGGAACCGGCGGGCCATCATCACCCGGGTCTCGGCGTCGGCGAGTTCGGCGACCAACTGCGACCGCAGACCGGAGGTGTCGACCTGGGCCAACCGCGCGGACACCACGTTCTCCGCATCCTCGCGCTGGTCGCGGTCGGCGCGTTCGGCGACGTCCGCGGCCGCGATGAGTTCACGCCCGGTCGGTCCGAGACCGGCGGCGATCGTACGTCCGACCACCGCCCGGCGGGCCAGCGCGGCGTCGAGCGCCTGCCAGGCCAGGTCGACCCGGACGTGCAGCCGGTCGAGGCGGTTGGCGGTCTTGTAGGCCCAGCCGAGGCCTGCGACCACCACGACCACGATCAATCCCGTCACCAGCACGGTCAGCGCGGACACGGTCATCAGTCGATGACCTGCACCGGTTCGGCGCCGACGGTCACGGTGTCGTAGACCCGCAGGATCTCGTCGGCCACCCGTGGCCAGTCGTATCGGGCCGCGCAGGCGCGCGCGCGGTCGGTCAGCCGGAGCCGCAGCGCGTCGTCGTCGAGAACCGCCAGGATCCCGGCCGCGAGCGATTCCGGGTTGCCCACCTCCACGAGCGTGCCCGCCCGACCGTTGTCGAGGACTCGCCGGAACGCGTTGAGGTCGCTGGCCACCACGGCGGCTCCGGCGGCCATCGCCTCGACCACCACGATGCCGAAGCTCTCACCACCCAGGTTGGGCGCGCAATAGGCGTCCACCGACCGCAACGCGCGGGCCTTGGTCTGGTCGTCGACCTGACCGAGGAACACGAGGTGGTCGGCCAGCTCCCCTGCCCGCCTGCGCAATTCCCGCTCGTTGCCGCCGCCCACCACCAGCACCCGAAGGTCGGGGTAACGCTCGACGACGAGCGGCAGCGCACGGATCAGGACGTCGATGCCCTTGCGCGGTTCGTCGTAGCGGCCGAGAAACAGCAGCGACCGTCCCGGCGAGGGGTAACCCTCCAGCGGGCGGGCGTCGGCGAACATCGACACGTGGATGCCGTTGGGGATCTCCACCGCGTCGGATCCGAGCGATTCCATCTGCCAGCGTCGGGCCAGTTCGGAGACGGCGATCTTCCCGACGATCCGTTCGTGGTAGGGACGCAGGATGCCCTGGAACAGCTTCAGCCACAACGACTTGGTGGTCGAGGTGTGGAACGTGGTGACGATGGGTCCGTTGGCCACCATCAGCGACAACATCGAGATGCTGGGCGCGTTGGGTTCGTGGACGTGCAGCACGTCGAATCTCTCGTCGAGCAGCCATTGCCGCAGCTTGGCGTAGGCCTTGGGCCCGAAGTTCACCCGCGACACCGAGCCGTTGTAGGGAATGGCCAGCGCCGGGCCCACCGAGACCACGTAATCGGGGAGCTCGACGTCATCCCCGGCGGGGGCGAGCACGCTGACCTCGTGTCCGCGCTCGATGAACACCTGGGCCAGCTCCACGACGTGTGCCTGCACGCCGCCCGGGATGTCGAACGAGTACGGACAGATCATCCCGATCTTCATGCGGTCCCGGCCTTCATGCTGGCTGGGCCCCGGACCCGTCGCCGGTGATGCGGGCGCGACGCTCGGCCGACCAGTCGGACTCCCAGAGCGGTTGCAACATGTGCCAGTCCTGCGGGTGGGCGGCGATGTTGCGTTCGAACGCGTCCGCCACCGCCTGGGTGGCCGACCGGACGCCCCCGGACACGTCGACCGGGGCGTCGCACAGGATGGTCGAGGTGGCACCCGGGCCGAAGAAGTGGTGCACCGGCAACAACGTGGCGCCGGTGTCGATGGCGAGTTTCGCCGCCCCCGCGGGCATCCGGGTGGGCTCGCCGAAGAAGGTGACCGGCACTCCGTGTCGGGCCAGGTCCCGTTCGCCCAGCAGACACACCACCCCGCCGGCCCGTAACCGCTCGGCGAGGGCATGCATCGGCGGTTGTTCGCCACCGCTGAGCGGGAAGATCTCGAATCCCAGGCTCTCCCGGTACGCGACGAACCGGTTGAACAGCGATTCCGGTCTCAACCGCTCGGCGACCGTCGCGAACTGCCCCTGCTCATGGACCAGCCACACGCCGGCCATGTCCCAGTTGCCGCTGTGCGGGAGCGCGAAGATCACACCCTTCCCGCGGTCCAGCGCGGAGTGATACCGCGCGAGTGTCTCGTCGCTGAGGTGGACCCGGGCCGCGGCCTGGACGAAGTCCATGGACGGCAACCGGAACGCCTCACACCAGTACCGCGCGTAACTGCGCATCGCGTCGCGCATCAGGGATTCGGGGACCGCGGACGGCGACGTGCCGATCACCCGCGCCAGGTTCTTGCGCAGTTGTACGGGGCCGCCGTTGGCACCCAGCCGGTTACCCACCCGATCGAACAGACCCCGTGCCATCGGTTCGGGTGCGGCCCGCACGGCGGACCACCCGGCCGCGTACCCCAGGTCCACCAGTTGTTCCCGAACCGTCACGATTGCGCGTCGTCCGTCGTCTCGGTCGCGGCGCTCGTGATCGGCAGCAGGTCGCGGGCCCCCGGCGAGGTGGCGATGGAGTACATGCGCTGCAGCACGGTGACCACGCTGGCTGCGGCGAGGAACCACATCGCGACCTGGATCAGCCAGTGCGCGCCGAACAGTCCGGAGAACCCGGCTCCCACCAGGACGATGATCAACCGGTCGGGGCGTTCGATCAGCCCGCCGTCGCCGTTGAGGCCGCTGGCCTCGGCCCGGGCCTTGGCGTAGGAGATCACCTGCGAGGTCACCAGGCAGATCATCGTCGCGACGAACAGCCAGCGGTCCGGATGGGTCACCAGCGACCACCACCCCAGTGCGGCGAAGATCGCGCCGTCGGCGACACGATCGCAGGTGGCGTCGAGGACCGCGCCGAACCGGGTGCCGCCACCGCGGGCACGGGCCATGGCGCCGTCGAGCATGTCGAACATGACGAACAGCCAGATGGCCATCGAACCCCAGAAGAGCTGGTCCATCGGATAGAGCACCACGGCGGCGGCGACCGAGCCGATGGTGCCGACGACGGTGAGCGCGTCGGGGGTGAGCCCGGTCCGCAACAGCGATCGACCGATGGGCAAGGTCACCTTGGACACCGAGGCGCGCCCACGAATGCTCAGCACCGGGACCCCCTCATGACGACTCCCGCTCCCACGCGTCGGCGAGAAGCGCTCGGGTGTCCTGCAGCAACTGCGGGATCACCTTGGTCTCGCCGACCACGGTGATGAAGTTGGCGTCACCGCCCCACCTCGGCACCACATGCATGTGCAGATGTTCGGAGAGTGAACCGCCCGCGGCGGCACCCAGGTTGAGGCCCACGTTGAAGGCATGGGGACTCGATACCGACTTGATGGTGCGGATCAGATGCTGGGTGAATCCCATCACCTCGTGGGACTCCTCCTGCGTCAGATCCTCGAGGTCTGCGACCTGCCGGTACGGCACGATCATGGTGTGCCCGGGGTTGTACGGGTACAGGTTCAACACCGCGTAGACCGTGGCGCCCCGCGCGACGATCAGTCCGTCCTCGTCCGACATCCGCGGGATGTCCAGGAACGGGTGCTCGGACTTGGCCGACGAGCCGTCGGCGGTGGTGATGTCGCCCTTCTCGCCGCCCGCCGGTATTGGCGCGGCGACATAGGACATGCGGTGCGGGCTCCACAGCCGCTGCAGTCGGTCCTCTTCGCCGACACCGGTCACCCGCAGGACGTTGTCGTCAGCCACCTGACACCCCGTCGGCCCCGACCGGATGCGGTTCCTCCAGCAGTGCCGCGGTCGGTGACTGATTGCGCCGGGAGGTGACCCAGTCGGTGATCAGCTCCACGGCGTCGGCGGCGGGTACGCCATTGACCTGGGTGCCGTCGCGGAACCGGAAGCTGACGGCGTCGGCCTCCACGTCGCGCTCCCCGGCGATCAGCATGAACGGCACCTTACCGGTGGTGTGGGTCCGGATCTTCTTCTGCATGCGATCGTCGGACTCGTCGACCTCCGCGCGGATCCCCCGCTCCCGCAACCGGTCGATGACGCCGGTGAGGTGGTCGGTGAAACCCTCGGCGACCGGGATCCCGACCACCTGCACCGGCGACAACCAGGCCGGGAAAGCGCCCGCGTAGTGCTCGGTGAGCACGCCGAAGAACCGCTCGATGGAGCCGAACAGGGCGCGGTGGATCATCACCGGACGGTGTTTGCGGCCGTCGGCACCGGTGTACTCGAGTTCGAATCGGTCCGGCAGCATCAGGTCGACCTGGATGGTGGACATCTGCCAGGTGCGGCCGATGGCGTCCCGTGCCTGCACGGAGATCTTCGGTGCGTAGAACGCCGCGCCGCCCGGGTCGTCGACCAGGTCGAGTCCGAAGCTCCCGGCGGCCTCGCGCAACACCTGGGTCGCCTGCTCCCACGCCTCGTCGGAACCGATGGACTTGTCCGGATTGCGGGTGGACAGTTCGAGGTAGAAATCGTCGAGACCGTAATCGCGGAGCAGGTCGAGGACGAACTGCAGCAACGACCGCACCTCGGCGCCCATCTGTTCGCGGGTGCAGTAGATGTGCGCGTCGTCCTGGGTGAAACCGCGGGCGCGGGTGAGACCGTGCACCACACCCGACTTCTCGTAGCGGTAGACCGTCCCGAACTCGAACAACCGCAACGGCAGATCGCGGTACGAGCGCCCCCGCGAACCGTAGATCAGGTTGTGCATCGGGCAGTTCATCGGCTTGAGGTAGTAGTCGATGGCCGGCTTGCGCACCGTCCCGTCGGCGTTGCGCTCCTCGTCCAACTGCATCGGCGGGTACATGCCGTCGGAGTACCAGTCGAGGTGGCCGGACAGCTGGAAGAGTTCGGCCTTGGTGGCGTGCGGGGTGTAGACGAACTCGTAACCGGCCTGGGAGTGCCGCAGCCGCGAGTAGTCCTCGAGTTCCTTGCGGATGATGCCACCCCGGGGGTGGAAGACCGGCAGCCCGGATCCGATCTCGTCGGGGAAGCTGAACAGGTCGAGTTCGGTGCCGAGGCGCCGGTGGTCACGCTTCTCGGCCTCGGCGAGCATCTCGAGGTACGCATCCTGCGCCTCGGTCGACTCCCACGCGGTGCCGTAGATGCGTTGCAGATCGGCGTTGTCCTGGTTGCCTCGCCAGTACGCCGCGGAGCTGCGGGTCAGCTTGAACGCGGGGATGTACTTGGTGGTGGGTACGTGCGGACCGCGGCACAGGTCGCCCCAGATCCGCTCACCGGTGCGCGGGTTCAGGTTGTCGTAGGCGGTGAGTTCTCCCCCACCGACCTCCATGACCTCGGGGTCGTCGGCCGCGCCGCCCTTGTCGTCGATGAGCTCGAGTTTGAACGGTTCGCCGGCCAGTTCTTCCCTGGCCTCGTCGGTGGACGCGTACACCCGACGCGAGAACCGTTGCCCCTGCTTGATGATCTGTCGCATCTTCTTCTCCAGCGCGGCGAGATCCTCCGGCGTGAACGGTTGGTCGACGTCGAAGTCGTAGTAGAAGCCGTCGGTGATCGGCGGTCCGATGCCGAGCCGGGCGCTGGGGTCCAGATCCTGAACGGCCTGCGCAAGCACGTGCGCCGCCGAGTGCCGGATGACGCTGCGGCCGTCCTCGGTGTCGGCCGAGACCGGCTCGACGTCGGTGTCGACGTCGGGTGCCCATGAGAGATCGCGGAGCCGACCCTCCGGGTCGCGGACCACCACGATGGCCTGCGGTCCCTTGTTGGGTGCGTCCACCTCACGCAGCGCGGTGCCCGCAGTCGTCCCGGCCGGCACACGGATCGTGGCGTGGCTCGTGACGACGGGTTGATCGGGCACGGGGTGCTCCTCGGTGGCAGGGTCCACCGCTGCTGCGGACAGCCGACGGTAGAACAGACGGATTGCGACAGTTCAGATCGTATCGACCCGCGGCATGCCGGGACCGCAGGGGCAAATCACGCCGGCCCGTCGATGGCCGCCCCGCACCGTGTCGGTCGGTCCCCGCGGAGTTCGACCGCGACGGTGCGGCTCAGGAACCGAAGATGGGGCTCTGCAACCAGGCCCAATCCAGACCCACCCATCCGGCGACCAGATGCAGCGCATTGAGCAGCCAGAGCGTGAGCAGGACGATCGCGAAGGTCGCCAGACCCAGCAACAGTTTCACCGTCCAGTGCTGCCGCTTCACCCACTCCATCCACGCGTCGTACTTGGCGCGGGCGAAAGTCAGCAGGCGGTGTGCCCAACTGAACTCGGTGGCGAGGATCCCGAGCCCGACGAAGACGACCACCCACCCGGGACCGGGGTACGGAATCAGCACGAACCCGAGAACGAGGACCGCGGTACCGATCACCCCGACGGCGATGCGGTAGGCGAGGTTCAGTGTCCGATGGCTGCGGATCTTCTCGCGTTGCTCCCGCAGCGGTGCGGGTAGCAGACTGCTGGGATCGTCTCCGGCGTCGCCGTGCCCGGCGGTATCGCGACCGCCACCTTGTTCTGTGTCGGCGTACTTCTGGTCGCCACCGTCAGGTCGCACCGTGCTCGATTCGGCGTTCTCAGTCATCATCCTCGCCCGGTTGTCGTCGTCGCCCGCGTGTCGCGATGTGCAGCCGATGCGGCCCGTCGTGTCCCGACGATCGTACTGAACGACCGCGGCACCGACCGAGCGCCGGTAGTGGACGACCACCGGACGGGGGCCACGCTATGGAATTGTCAAGGATCATTCGCGTCCGCAGCGGCGGTCGCTGGTCGGCTCGGGCCTCGGGTCTCGGGATCAGGCCGCCGTGAGCAGGGTGTGATCGAGTCTCATGGTTCGTCGGTTGTGGGCGGGCAGGGGTCGTCGTTTCGGGTCGAGGGTTGCGGGTGGGATGAGCCAGGGGTGGCGGTCGTGGCCGATGATCACTTCCCATCCCTGGTGGTGCACCGCGGTGTGGCAGGACCGGCAGAGTAGGCATCCGTTGGCGAGGATGGTCGGGCCGCCGTCGGCGTGGTGGATGATGTGGTGGCAGTCCGCCCACGACGCGGGTGCCCCACACTTGATGCAGCGCTGGTCACGCACGACGATCGCCTTGCGTACCGCCCCGGTGAACAGGCGTCTGGTGGCCGATACCGCGGTGAGTACGCCGTGCTGGTCGAGGTCGACCCGGGTGATCCCGGCGTCGCACCCGACCAGCATCGCTGCCCGGTCGGAGATGGACCCCAACCACCCCAGGCGCACCGTGTACCGTTCCGCGATCGGCACGGTGACCACGACTTCGGTCCTGGGTGCTCCCACCATCGCGTCGTCGGCGGCGGCGCGGACCGCGCAGTCCAGTAGTTGCCCGAAGGCGTCGGCGCGACGCCTGCCCGCGGATCGTGGATCCGGGGTGCCGTCGGGTAGGGGTCGTGGTCGTGATGCGGTGTCGACCGCGCAGATCAGGCGTTCCCCGGTGAGGACATCGAGATCGAAGGTGCCCTTGCAGGCGTCCGTCGTCACCCTGATGCCAGCCCATCTCGTTCACTGTGGCGTCCTCGGCGGCCGAGATGGTGTCCTCGTAGTCGGGTGCGGCCTCGACAGCAACCGCACGCGCCAGAGCCATCAACTCCGCGGGACTGGCACCGGAGATGGCCTGACCGACCAACGTGCTCTGTAATTCCGTGATCGTCTCCGAGCCGATGGGCTCACGGGTACGTGTGCTCACATGTGCGATCCCGCGCACGACCGCGTCGACGTGTTCACCGGAGAGGAACCCGTTGCTGCTGTACCGCCGCAGGGAAGCCAACTCCTCCACTGCGCGTCCCACCCGTAGACACCGATCCGCCGCGACCGGTGCCATTCCGTTGGCCAGCAACAGTTCCCGCGTCGTCATCCCGGACCGTTTCCCGACACCGACCCGCTCGGCCTGCGCCGCAAGCGTCGCCAATACATGATCGGTGATCGCCCGCAGCCGTACCGCACCACCGATCGCGTCGACGATGTCGGCATCCACATCATCGACCACCCTGCTATCAACCCCCAGCTGATCGACGAGCAGGTCGCCGACCTCCGTGAACATCCCCCGAGTCATGAGTTCATCGTACACGTGTTCGAAAGCGTCGGCAAGGATGGCGACGATCAATCATGTTGTGCAGGCACATGTTTCGACGAAGACAGAAGGGCCCCTGTCAGAATATCCATACCCACCGACAGAAATCGGTCAACATCACTGCGCCCTGTGGATAACTCGCGCTCAGTGCACACTCGTCACCCGCACACATCGTCGGAGTAAGCACATCCGACTGGTCCCGCCCGGCACAAACAAACGGGGCGCACCCGAGACGACGCGGCTGTTATCGTCGTCGACATGGACATCTGAGCGCGAGAGACCAGGGCGCCGTCACCAGGTGACCGCTGCCCACCGACCGGTCCCGGGCCGCATCCCGGCAGCGCGCCGCTGCCGTTGTGACGCATCGCGATCGGCCCCAGATACATCGTTGCCGCTGTCCACCATTCGTCCGACAGTCTATCCGGCATTCGTCCGACGGATGAGAGAGAAGTGCCCGTGCTTCCCACATCAGTTGTCACCCTGCATGATCTGTCCCTCGAATGGCCGGACGGCACCGTCGCCCTGGACAGCGTCGACGGCAGTTTTGGTTCCGGCCGGACCGGACTGGTCGGTCGGAACGGTGCCGGCAAGTCGACCCTGCTGAAACTCATCGCCGGCGAGTTGCATCCGACATCCGGTCGCATCGACGTCGTCGGGGAGGTCGGGTATCTCCCGCAGACACTGCCGCTTCGGCGTGACGCCACCATCGCGGAATTGCTCGGCATCGACCAGGTGATGACCGCGCTCTCGGCGATCGAGTCCGGTGCCGTCGACCAACGGCACTTCGACACGATCGGTGACGACTGGGATATCGAGGCCCGAGCGGACGAGGCGCTCGACCAGATCGGATTCTCGGCCGCCGACCTCGACCGCCGGGTCGCAGAGGTGTCGGGTGGCGAGACGATGCTCATCGCCATCACCGGTCTGCGCATCCATCGGACACCGATCACCCTGCTCGACGAGCCCACCAACAACCTCGACCGCCCGACCCGGGCAACGCTGTCCGCATTTGTCGACGAGTGGCCCGGAACCCTCATCGTCGTGAGTCACGATCGCGAACTGCTGGAACGGATGGACCAGACCGCCGAGTTGTTCGGGGGTGAACTCGATACCGTCGGCGGTCCGTACAGCGTGTGGGAGGCGCGGCGGGCGCAGGAGCAAGCCGCGGCGGTGCAGGCGGCACGCACCGCTCAGCAATCACTCACCGTGGAGAAGCGTCAACGCGTCGAGGCCGAGACCAAGCTGGCGCGTCGAGCCCGTACCGCGAAGAAGACGCAGCGCGACGGTGGTATCCCGAAGATCGCCGCGGGAAAGCGCGCGAACAACGCGCAGGTGTCGGCGGGGGCGATGCGCTCCACGCTCGACGACAAGGTGCGAGTGGCGCAGGCGACGCTCGACGAGGCGGACGGACGTGTTCGCGACGAGGAGCACATCCGTCTCGAGCTACCCGATCCAAATGTCCCCCGTGGGCGACGCATCGCCGAGTTGGTGGACGCGGATGACCGGATGATCGTGATCCAGGGCCCGGAACGCGTCGCGCTGATCGGTGCGAACGGCACCGGGAAGTCGACGCTGCTGAAGCACTTGCTGAGCGGGTCGGACCCGGTTCCCGGGCGGGCCCACGGCCGTCTGGCCACCGAGCTCGTCGGCTACCTACCGCAACGTCTGGACGTCCTCGACGACGATGCCAGCGCGATGGAGAACGTCGCAGCCGCGGCGCCCGACACCCCGCCGGGGACGATCCGCAACCATCTCGCACGTCTGATGCTGCGGGGCGACAGTGTGGATCGACCGGTTCGGCGGTTGTCCGGTGGTGAGCGATTCCGCGTGTCGTTGGCCCGTCTGCTGTTCGCCGAACCGCCCGCTCAGCTGCTGATCCTGGACGAGCCGAGCAACAATCTCGACATCGCCAGCGTGGACCGGTTGGCCGAGGCCCTGGATGCCTACCGCGGCGCCCTGCTCGTGGTCAGTCACGACACCACGTTCCTGGAGAAGCTTCGCCCGGACACGATCATCGAACTGACGAAAGCGGGGCGGATGCGAGAACGCGACGGGTTCAGCGACTCGAACTCAGGCTGAGTCGAGGGAAGTACGACCGATGTGTGGTCCCGGCTGGGATCGAACCAGCGACCTCCCCGGTGTGAACGGGACGCTCTTCCACTGAGCCACGGGACCGTGCGTCGCATGGTGCGACGAGGGGAAACGCTACACGGCGCGTCCGGCGGTCCCCAAATCGCCCCGGACCGCAGGGCCGAGCCTCCGTGCGGCTCAGGTGGCCGCTGCATGACGTCCAGGTTGCCCAGAGTCTCGACCAGCGGATTTGGCCGGGTCGCCGCGAATCGGATAGTGTTTCGCTTCGCACCGCGAGAGAGAGCACTCACCCGCGGAGCGTGCGGATGTAGCGCAGCTGGTAGCGCATCACCTTGCCAAGGTGAGGGTCGCGGGTTCGAATCCCGTCATCCGCTCGGGTAACAATCTCACCGTGGTGGTGTGGCCGAGTGGTGAGGCAACGGCCTGCAAAGCCGTGCACACGGGTTCGATTCCCGTCGCCACCTCCACACCCGATTGGGTCACCGTTCCTCCGGGAACGGATCCGCGCGATTAGCTCAGTGGGAGAGCGCTTCCCTGACACGGAAGAGGTCACTGGTTCAATCCCAGTATCGCGCACCAGCAAACCCCCAGTTCACTGGGGGTTTTGCTATGTCTGGGACACATCGTCGGCCACACCATGGCACAGACCCGCCGGCGTCTGATCGCTACACCGACAGGTGCCGGACGGCTTGCATCCTCCCCCGTCGGTGCGATCAGATGATCGACGACACGGGGTGTCGGCAACAGGCCGGCTGAGATCACACCCGTTGAACCTGCTCCAGTTCACACTGGCGAAGGGATGGTCGAATGTCTGCTGCTCGCCCCATTGACGAACACATCGTGCTGGTCACCGGTGGCGGCCGAGGACTCGGCGCCCACATCGTCCGGGCCGTGGCCGACCATGGCGCCCGTGTCGTCATCAATTATCGCAGCAGCGCCGCGGCCGCCGACAGGCTCGCCGCGGACCTCGGTGCCAACGCGTTGGCGCTACGTGCCGACGTGACCGACGCACGGGCGGTTCGCGCCATGGTCGACACCGCCGCCGAGCATTTCGGGTCACCGATCACCACGGTCGTCAACAATGCGCTGCCGGACTACTCCTTCAATGGCGACCATCGTTCACACCTGGACGACCTCACGTGGGAAGAGATCGACGCACAGCTTCGTGGCGTCGTCGGCGGCGCGCTCAACACGACGCAGGCCGCCACGCCGGGTATGCGCGCCGCAGGCGGTGGGCGAATCATCAACATCGGCACCAACCTCGTTCACAATCCTGTGGTGCCGTACCACGATTACACGGCCGCGAAGTCCGCCTTGCTCGGCCTGACCCGCACGATGTCGCACGATCTGGGACCCGACGGCATCACCGTCAACATGGTCTCCGGCGGACTGCTCCGCACCACCGACGCGAGCTCGGCGACGCCCGACGAGGTCTTCGACGCCATCGCCGCCGCCACACCGCTGCGTGCGGTCACCACCCCGGCCGAGTTCGCCGACGCAGTATTGTTTTTCCTCTCCCCGTGGTCACGTGCCGTGACCGGTCAGAACCTCGTCGTCGACGGCGGACTGGTGAAGAACTGACCGAACCGGCTCCTCCACCATCGGCGACGACGTCAGTCAAGCCCTTTCCTGCCCGGTGTCCAGAACGGTTTGGTCCGCACATCGCGTCGTGACCAACCCCGCTCTTCCACCAGATGGCGGCGGACGAGTTGGATGGTCCGCGCCTCACCCGCCAGATAAGCGACTCCAGGCGTCGGCGGCAGATCGAGTCCGCGGAGCGCGTCCACCAGCGTCGTCGACGCCGCAGCCGACTCACCACGGCGATACGACCAGGTGACCTGGTGATCATCGGCGTTGCCGAGGTCGAGACGCTCATCGGGACTGTCGACCTCGAGATGGCCGAATACCCGCGCCCCGACCGGGAGTGCCCGCAGGATCGGGCCGAAGGCGACCTGAGCGGTCTCCTCGCCGACGAACAGGTGGTAGTCGGCCTCCGGCACGACAGTGAAGGACCCTTCGGGTTTGAGGAGCATCAGCTCATCGCCAGCCTTGACGGTGCCTGCCCAGCCGGCCCCCGGACCGTCACCGTGCTCGAACACGATCAGTTCCATGCTCTCGCCGTCGTACTCCCACACGCTGTAGGTACGCAATGTGCCGACCAACCAGTCGAGAGCCGCGGTGGCGGCGGCGACCTGCAGGCGAACCTGTTGTCCGGGAACCCAGGACAGTCCGGACACTCCCGGCCCGGTGAGAGTGATACGACGTAGACGTGGTCCCACGGATTCGGCGGCGTGCACCCGGGCAGGCACCAGAAAACGGTCGAGCAGACGGTGTTTCATCATCGGTTCCCTATTCCTGGATCAGTCGGAGTCATGATCAGTCGGCCGCCCGGCGGCGGTAGAGGAATGTGGCCATCGGCGCGAAGACCGCCACCAGCCCGGCAGACCAGATGAGTGTCGTGTAGACGGGATGTTGCATCGGCCAGGCATGAATCGCGGAGGCCGGATTGGGATTTCCGAGCAGCTCCCGGGCCGCGGCGGTCACGGCGCTGACCGGATTCCAGGTGGTGAGGTCACGCAACCACGGAGTCATGCGCTGCGTGGGCACCAGCGCGTTCGATACGAACACGATCGGGAACAGGACGAGCAGGCCCAGCGCTTGTGCGGTCTCGACTCCCTTGCTGGCCAGCCCGAGACAGGCGCACATCCACGACACCGCATATCCGAACAGCAGCACGAGAGCGAAGGCTGCCAACGCTCTCCCCGCACCATCGGTCGGCGACCAGCCGATGGCGAAGCCGGTGACCGCGACGACACCGGCACAGACGGCGGCGGTGAGCAGGTCGGTGACCGAACGAGCGACGAGAATTCCCGGACGCCACATCGGTAGGGTCCGGAATCGATCGACGACCCCGCTGTTGACGTCCATACTCAAACCGACCCCGGTACCGACCGTACTGGTGACCAGGTTGAACACCAGCAGGCCGGGGACGGCGAAATCTTTGTAATCAGCGCCACCGGGCAACACCATCCCGGCACCGAACACGTACACGAACATCAACGTGAACAAGACCGGTTGTATTGTCACGTCCGATAATTGGAACGGTTCCCGGGAGATGTGGACCAGGTTGCGGCGGGTCAGGGCCAGCACGTCGGACACACTGCGGCCCACGCCGTGCGTCCTCGCCACCGCGGTCGGCAACGCCGTCGTAGGGGTCATGGTCGTCACGCTCATACCTGGACCCCCGCCAGCTCACCGGTGCGCGCATCGGTACTCGATTGCGGTACCGACGAGTGTCCGGTCAGCGCAAAGAAGACGTCATCCAACGACGGCGGCCTGACCTCCACATCGTCGACGGTGATACCCGACGCATCCAGTGCGCGAACCACGGCGCTGGCCAACCCCGAACCACCGGCGACCGCGGCGCGCAGGTGTCGCCCATCGGCACTGACCGTGACGTCTCCGGTGGTGAACCGGCGCAGCGCAGTGGCGGCTTCCGGGTGGGAGTCCGGCAGCGTGACCTGCAGCCGGGCTCCCCCGGTCTGCGTTTTCAACTCGGCCGCAGTGCCTTCGGCGATCACGCTGCCGTTGTCGACCACGATGATGCGGTCGGCCAACTCGTCGGCCTCCTCCAGATATTGGGTCGTCAACAACAGGGTGGTCCCATCGGCGACCAGCTCACGGATCACGCCCCACATCCGCACCCGGCTCGCTGGATCCAGACCTGTGGTCGGCTCGTCCAGAAACAACACCGGCGGTCGCGTCACCAGGCCCGCGGCCAAGTCCAGGCGCCGCCGCATGCCGCCCGAGTAACCCTTGACCACGCGGCCCGCAGCAGCCGTGAGCTCAAAACGCTCGAGAAGAGCCTCGGCCAGTCTGGACGCGGCAGTGCGCCGCAACCCGCTCAAGACGGCGATCATCACCAGGTTCTGCCGCCCCGTCAGCATCTCGTCGACCGTGGCATCCTGCGCGGTGACCCCGATCTGGGTCCGCACCTCTGTGGCCTCACGAACCACGTCGTACCCCGCCACTCTCGCCCATCCATCGTCGGGCGTGGCCAATGTGGTCAACATCCGGACCGTCGTCGTCTTGCCGGCACCGTTCGGACCCAGAACGCCCAACACCGTTCCGGTGGGTACCGTCAGGCTTATCCCGGCGACGACATCGGTGGCCCCGTACCGTTTCACCAGTCCCCGCGCCTCGATCATCAACTCATTCACGCCCACTCCTATCAGTCAGGTATGGCTAACCTAAGCTGGCGTTTGTGAGCACGATGGCCAACCGATACTCCATACCGGCCAACCCTGTGGCGGGGATGGAGCACGCAGTTGTGCGGCAGGCAGGATCAGCGCCGTGAGCACCCGGGACTCCCCGTCGCCGGACCCGCCGACGACCTCGTACCGCTCGCCGATCCTGCGCATCGACCGCGGTACGGCCACCGATCATCAACGACTACCCACCCACTCACATCCGGAACCGATGCTCATGTGGAGTTCGGGCGCCACGCTCGTCGGCGTCGTCGCCGCCCGCGACTGGCTGGTCCCACCCGGGTATGGGCTGTGGGTCCCCGGCGGCGTCGAACACACCGGAACCGTGTTGCACGCCGGTGACATGTCACTCATCACCTTTGCGCCCGACCGCTGTCCCATCGACTGGTCCGAGCCCACCGGGGTGGTGATCGGACCCCTCCTGCGTGAAGTCATCACACATCTGCACCATGTCGAGCCGCAGGAACCGACCAGACCCCACGCCGAAGCGCTGATGTTCGAACTGCTCACCCCACTACCCACCCACGACATCCACGTGTCCATGCCCGCCGACGCCCGCGTGCGTGCGGTCGCGGAACACCTCATCCACCATCCGTCCGATCAGCGCGAACTCGCGGCGTGGGCCATGGCGGTGCACACGTCGGTGCGGACCCTCTCGCGACTCTTCCGCGCCGAGACCGGGATGACTTTCGCGACCTGGCGGACGCAGGTGCGCATACGGGCGGCCATCCAACTGCTTGCCGACGGCACGACCGTCGGCGCCACCGCTCGCACGGTCGGTTAAGGCACACCCAGTGCCTTCATCACCGCCTTCCGCCGGGTCACCGGGCAGACACCGGCCACCTACATGCACGCCGCCACGTCATCACGCGCATGA
This sequence comes from Williamsia sterculiae, assembly GCF_900156495.1. Lineage (GTDB taxonomy): Bacteria > Actinomycetota > Actinomycetes > Mycobacteriales > Mycobacteriaceae > Williamsia_B > Williamsia_B sterculiae. Next base: position 143,948 of record NZ_FTNT01000003.1, on the reverse strand, counting down.
CTCCGTCGACCACCGAGGCATCGTCGGGTCGATCAGAACGGTGGAATCGCCGCCGATGCCGCGCGGTGATGGAATCCTGTGATCAACGTCCATTCACGAGAGGCGATCCGACGATGACATTTGCAGGCGCAGCCGAACTCGCCGACCAGGCCGCGGGCGACGCGGCACTGGCCAAGGCCCAGCTGAGCGAGGACCGCCCGCATCAACTGTTGGCCGAGGCGGTCGAGCACCTCGCCGCGGCCGTCGCCGAACTGTCCAGGGGGCTCGACCAGCGGGACTGAGCCGCGGTGCCGACGTCCGCCCTACCCGGCTAACGTGTCGGGAATGAACGACGCTGCCGTACACCGCGTCACCGACCCGGCGGACGCCGAGGAGCTCGCGTCCGTGGCTGCGGCCACCTTTCCGCTGGCTTGTCCCCCGTCGACGACGGCCGAGGCCGCAGCGGCGTTCACCGCCCTGCACCTCACCGCCGAGAAGTTCCGCGACCACCTCACCGCCGACGACCGCGACGTCTTCGCCGCCCGTGACGACACGGGTGCCGTCATCGGGTACTGCCTGCTGATCCATGCCGACCCCACCGCCGACGACGTCCGCACTGCGATACCCGAACGCCCGGTCTGCGAGCTGTCGAAGATGTACGTGTTACCCGGCCACCACGGCGCCCGCGTCTCCCACGCGCTGATGGCAGCAGCCGTGGCCGCCGCCCGCGATGCGGGTGCGGTCACCCTCTGGTTGGGCGTGAACCAGGAGAATGTCCGCGCGCAGAAGTTCTACCGTAAGACGGGATTCGAGGTCGCGGGCGAGAAGACCTTCGATGTCGGTGGGCGTATCGAACACGACTTCGTGATGCGGCTGCCGCTGACCTGACGCGTCGACTCAACCGGCCCGGTCGGAGGTGTCCGCGGACCGGGACAACGCCAACAGCCGCGACGTCGCCCGCAGGTACTTCTTGCGGTACCCGCCCGACAACATCTCCTCGGTGAAGATCTCGTCCAACTTCGACCCGGACACGGTCACCGGGATGTTCGCGTCGTACAACCGATCGGCCAGCACCACGAACCGCAGCGCGATCGACTGATCCGCGGCCGGATGCACATCCGAGATACAGACCAGCGTCACACCCTCGATAAGGTCCTTGTACTTGCTGGGATGCAGGGTCGCGAGATGCTCCGACAACGCGTCGAAGTCGTCGAGGGTGGCCCCCGGTGTCGACTCGGCGAGTTCGGTGAGCTCCTCGGTGGTCCGCGGCTCCGGCGCAGGCGGCAGATCGCGGTGTCGGTAGTCGGGACCGTCGACGCGCACCGTCTCGAACACCGACGACAGTTTGCGGATCTCGCGGAGGAAGTCCTGGGCGGCGAACCGGCCCTCGCCCAGCTGGCCGGGCAGGGTGTTGGACGTGGCCGCGATCGAGACCCCGGCCTCGGTGAGCTCGGCCAGCAACCGCGACACCAGCATCGTGTCCCCGGGATCATCGAGTTCGAACTCGTCGATACACAGCACGCTGTGGTCCGACAGTCGCTCCACCGCGTTCGCGAAGCCCAGCGCGCCCACCACGTGCGTGACCTCGACGAAGGTGGCGAAAGCCTTCGGGGCGGGCATCGCGTGGTAGATGGACGCCAACAGGTGGGTCTTGCCCACACCGAACCCGCCGTCGAGGTACAGCCCGACACCGGTGGAGGCCTGCTTCTTGCCGAACAACCCCCGCTTACCGGACCGCGCCTTCTGGGCCCGCTTCACGAAGTCCCGACCGGCCTCCACCGCCTCGGCCTGTGACGGTTCGTCGGGTGCCGGGATGTAGCTGTCGAAGCTCACGTCGTCGAACATCGGCGGCGGCACCATCTGGTCGACCAGCGCTTCGGGCGCAACCTGCGGTGTTCGGTCGCTCAACCGGGGGGTCATGCGCAGAGCGTAACCAAGTGCCCGCAGACTGGTGTGATGTACGTCCTGCGGAAGGGTGCTCACACCACCCCCACCACATCGGAGTTGGCACGTCTGTACGCCTACCCCGACCAGCCCGCCGCGGTGTCGGGATGCCATGTGCGCGCCAACATGGTGACGTCCCTCGACGGTGCGGCGAGCAGCAACGGTGCGTCCGCGGCCCTGGGTTCCGACGGTGACCGGGCCATCTTCACCGCGCTGCGCGGGCTGTGTGACGTGGTGCTCGTCGGTGCGGGCACCGTCACCGCCGAGAGCTATCACGCCATCGAACCCGACCCCGACGTCGCGGATCTGCGCGAACACAACGGCCAGTCAGCGGCTCCGATCATCGCGGTGGTGAGCGCGTCGTTGAGTCTGGCCCCGGACTCCGACGCCGCCCGCGCCCCGGGCACCGTCCTGTTCGCCTCGGCCGGTGCCGATGCCCGCCGGCGCCGGACGCTCGCGGATGCGGGGGCGGAGATCGTCGACTGCGGCGACGACCACGTCGACCTGAGCGCGGTGCTCGCCCATCTCGCCGGCATCGGCCGGTGGCGGGTGTTGTGCGAGGGCGGACCGACGCTGCTCGGTGGTCTCATCTCCGCCGACCTGCTCGACGAACTGTGCCTGACCACCGGACCCACCCTGGTCGCGGGGGATGCCGGGCGGATCGCGGTCTCCCACCAGGAATCCGGACCCCGGCACCTGCGTCCGACCCAACTGCTCACCGACGACGACGGCTTCCTCTACTCGCGGTGGACGCGCCCCACACCCTGAGGCGACCGACCTGATCATCCGCACCGCTAGGCTCGCCGATATGCGCCGACCGGACCGCCGACCGCACGACCCGTCGTCGCGTCATTCCTCGGTCGGACGTCCGATCGCACTGTGGCTGATCATCATCAGCTGTGTGGTGATCGCCGGGTGCGCCGTCGGGCCCGACAACGGTCCCCCACTGGTGGTGGGCGACGACGCCCACGGCGGCGGTACCTCGTCGTCGGTGCAGGCACCGTCCGGTCCGCCCGCACTGCAGTCGCCGCGCGCCGACCTCGGCTGGCGCGACTGCCGCGACGACCTCGTCCGCTCCTACGGATTCGCCACCCCCGCGTCGGACGTCATCCTCGAGTGCGCGTCGTTCCGCACCGCTGCCACGCCGGGCACCCAGGGGCTCGACACCGTCACCGTCGGTGCCGTTCGCGCGCGGCTGACCCGGACCGCGCGGGAGGCGACACCGGTGGTGTTGACCACCGGCACCGACCTGCCCTCGGCGGCGGCCCTGATGCTCTACGCCGCCGGCCCCAACCACGAACAACTTCTCGACCATCCGGTCGTCGCGCTGAACCGTCGCGGTACCGGCAACAGCGATCCCATCGACTGTCTGACCCGCACCGAACGCAGCACCCTGGTCGCCGACGGCTTTCAGCCGCCCCCGGCCGCGTCCGGAGCGCAGCGTTCCGACCGGCTGGCGGCCGCCGCGGCGTCGGCCGCCGACGGCTGCACCGAGACCCTCAGCCCCCACCAACTCGACTACACCAGTGCCTTCGCCGCCGCCGACATCGAGAAGCTGCGCACCATCTGGCAGGTCGACCGCCTGGGTCTGGTCGGTGTCGGTCAGGGTGGCGACGTCGCGCTGGCCTACGCAGGGCTCTACCCGTCGCGGGTCGCCCGGCTGGTGCTCGACACCCCCACCCCGTACCGCACCGACACCAAGGACCGCGCCCAGAACCGCGCCGCGGGGGTGCAGGCCGCCCTCGACGGCTTCGCCGACCAGTGTCGCGCCGTCGACTGCTCGCTCGGTGCCGACCCGGGTGCCGCGGTACGCCGCCTCCTCGACCGCGCCGCGGCAGGAGATCTGTCCGGGTTCTCCGACACCGACGTGCTTGCCGCGCTGACCACCTCGCTCGCCGTCGGACCGCTCGATCGCCGCAGCTCGGTGACCGCGGCCGCGGACATCCTCTCCGCGGCCGGCGCCGGCGACACGTCACGTTTGCAGACAGCCGTGAGCACCGCACATGCGCTGCGCGACGGCGACGGTCAGCTCGTCGGGCGATGCAACGACGTCGCCGCCACGGTGGGTCGGTCCACCGTCGACCAGCTTCTCGGTGACTGGACCACCCAGTACCGACTCACGGGTACCACCACCGCCCTGGACCTGCTGCGCTGCAACGGCTGGTCGGCAGGTCCGCCCGCGCCCACCGTCACCGGCCTCGACGTGCCGGTGCTGCTGCTGTCCGCGGCCGCCGACACCCTGAACGGCAACGGTGGCATCGAGGCCGTCACCAAAGCGCTCGTCGGCGCCCGGGTCTCGGTGGGCGCCATCGGTTGGCAGGGCGTCGGATATTCGGCCTGGGCCCGCTCGGACTGCGCGGGTGGTGCCACCCGCGCCTACCTGGACACGGGCACCGCACCGCCGTCCACGGACTGCCCGGCGTGACCGCCGGGCCGGTGTCAGTTCGCGTTCCGGACACACCGTCGTAGTACGGTTCGCGGGTGCCGATGCTCGACAGACTCTCGCCCACGATGGACACCCAGCGCATCGTGTCGCTGATCCTGTGGCCCATCAGCATCGTGTTGATCGTGCAGAGATCGGTGTTCCTCGGCGTCAACGGTGACCGCACCGACGACTTCACCCCGGTCTACAAGGCCGCGCTGGCCTTCCTGCGCCACCAGCCCGTGTACACCGAGAACTACAACACCGTCGACCCGCACTATCTGTACCCACCGTCGGGAACGCTGTTGATGGCACCGCTGGGTTACATCGACCCCGAGCGAGCCCGCTGGCTGTTCATCTTCGTCAGCGTGATCGCCCTGCTGATCTGCGCGTATCTATTGACCAGGATGTTCGGCTACGGCGTGCGGTCGGTGGTGATGCCGCTGGTGCTGTTCTTCTTCTTCAGCACCGAGACCGTGGCGCACACATTGATCTTCACCAACTTCAACTCGTTCGTCCTGCTCGGCGAGCTGCTGTTCATGATGTTGCTGCTCGCGCGTCGCGACCTGTGGGCCGGTGTCCCCATCGCGCTCACCCTGGCCGTGAAGCCCGTGTTGGCGCCGCTGCTGCTGCTGCCGCTGTTGAACCGGCAGTGGCGAGCACTCGTCACCGCCATCGGCATCCCGGTGGTGCTTACCGCGCTGGCCTGGCCGCTGTCGGCCGACCCGATGTCGTTCGTCCGCCGCACCGTCCCCTACCTGGGTCTGGCGCGCGACTACTACAACAGTTCCATCGCCGGCAACGGCTCCTACCTCGGTGTGCAGCCCTGGCTGCTCTACCTGATGCGGATCGCGTTCGTCCTGATGGCGGTGTTCTGCCTGTGGTTCCTCTACCGCTACTACCGCCGCACCAACGAGCTGCTGTGGCTGACCACCTCGGCCGGTGTGCTGCTCTGCACGTCGTTCCTGGTGTCGTCGCTGGGGCAGGGTTACTACTCGATGCTGCTGTTCCCGATGGTGATGACCGTCCTCATGCCGGGTTCGGTGATGCGCAACTGGCCGGTGTGGCTGGGCGTCTACCTGTGCATGAACTTCGACAGCTTCTCGTCCAAGCGGTGGGCGGCGCTGGGCCGGGTGCTCGAGTACAACAAGGTCACCTGGGGCTGGTCGGTGCTGATGTTCAGCGTGTTCTGTGTGCTGCTGTTCCGCTATCTCGACGTCCGCAACGAGCACGCCCGCACACCCGTCGGCACCTCACCCGAGCCGGAACGGCGCCTGCCCACGAGCTGACACGGGCGATCTCATCTGGTCGAGAGGTGGCCGACCGGTCAGGGCAGTGCGGCGATGAGCTCGGCGGGCTCGATCCGCGGGCCGGTGAAGAACGGCGTCTCCTCCCGCACGTGCATCCTCGCCTCGGTGGCCCGCAACTCACGCATCAGATCGACGATGCGGTGTAGTTCCGGCGCCTCGAACGCCAGAATCCACTCGTAGTCCCCCAGCGCGAACGACGCGACGGTGTTCGCGCGGACGTCCTTGAACTCCCGTGCCTGCATCCCGTGGTCGGCGAGCATCTTGCGACGGTCCGCGTCGGGCAGCAGGTACCACTCGTACGACCGCACGAACGGGTACACGCAGATGTAGCGGCCGGGGTCCTCGCCGGCGAGGAACGCCGGGATGTGGCTGCGATTGAACTCGGCGGGTCGGTGCAGGGCGGTGTTGCTCCACACCGGGGTGCTCGCCCGGCCCAGCGGAGTGCTGCGGCGGAAATCGTGGTACGCGGTCTGCAACTGTTCGACGGTCTCGGCGTGCCACCAGATCATGAAGTCGGCGTCGGCACGCATCCCCGCGACGTCGTAGAGCCCGCGGACCACCACACCGCGATCCTCGAGCTCCCCGAAGAACGTCTTGGTCTCGGCGGTCGCAGCGGCGCGATCGTCACCCAGTTCACCCGGTCGCACCGCGAACACCGAGAACATCAGGTAGCGGATGGTCGAGTTCAGTTCCGCGTAGTTCAGTCTGCTCATGGGTTCAGCCTGCTCATCGGGCGTCGCTCTCACAGGCGGTGTGTGGGGCATCCGGTCCGGTCATGCACCCATCGTGCCATCGGCGAGATCTCCGACGAGCAGCCGGGCCGCGTGCCGCGCCCGCCCCACACATGCGGGCACCCCGACCCCGGAATAGGCGGATCCGGCCAACGCCAGGCCGCGGGGCCGGTGCGCGTCCACGGTCGCGATGAGGTCGCCGTGCCCGGGGGCGTATCGCGGCAACCCGACCGGCCAACGCTGGACCACCGCGTCCACCACATCCCCCGGCGACACCGCGCCACCGGCCAGCGCGGACACCCGGCCGAGGTCACGGACCGCCGCGGCGACCAGTGCGTCGTCGGCGAGGGTGACCGGGTCGTCGAGACGGCCGAACGAGATCCGCACATGCTGCGCATCGCCGACGAGGTGCTGCCACTTGTGCGAGGAGAAGGTGAACGCCTTGGCCGCGGTCGGCTCGCCGGTGGCGACGAGCACCCCCGAGTGGTCGGGTATCCGGGCCGCGGGGGCCAACGCCACCGACACCAGGGCCGATCCGGCCACCTGCACCCGCCTCAGGGCCGCGGACGCCTCCGGTGCACCGTCGCGCAGCACCGTCGCGGCCGCGGGCGCGGGCAGGGCGACGACCACGCCGTCGTAGGCACCCCCGACGTGCTCACCCCGGTCTCCCAGCCGCCAGGCCGTCCCGTCGTGGGTCACGGCGTCGACCGTGCTGTTCAGATGCACGGTGGCCCCCGATGTGACGCGCAACCGGTCCACCAGCATCCAATAACCGCCGTCGAGGGTGCCGAACACCGGTCCGTCCCCACCCGCGCTGATCAGTCCGGTGACCGCGGCGGTGAGACTCTCGGCACCGGCGTCGAGCCGGGCGGCGAGCTGCGGGAGCGCCGCCCGCAGCCCGATGTCGTCGGCCCGGCAGGAGTAGACCCCGGCGAGCATGGGGTCGACACTGCGCGCGGTGACCGAGGCCCCGAACCGTTCGGTGACGAACTCCCCCAACGCCGGATCGTCCCCGCGGGTCCACCCCAGCGGTCGCGTGGGTTCGGCACGCGTCCAATCGACGTCGTCCGCGTCGGCGACATCGGCGATCGCCTCGGGGCCCGCCGGAACACCCATCAGAGTCGGACGCGGCAGCGGCCACAGCCTGCCCCGAGCCAACAGCGCGGGCCGACGACCCGTCGGGTGGACCACGCTGTGCGACAACCCCAGTTCGTCGACCAGCGCGAGCACCTCGGGGCGACGCACCACGAAGGCCTCGGCACCCACGTCGACGGCCCGGCCCGCCACCACCCGCTCGCGCAGCAGTCCACCGAGCGAGTCCGACCGTTCGAACAGATCGAGGTCCAGTTCCGCACCCAGGTGGGTGCGCAGAGCATGGGCGGCGACCAGTCCGGAGATGCCACCGCCGATCACCGCGATCGTGAGCCGTCGGGCCGGTCCGGCCGCCGGCGACCCGGGGTTCACAGCGTGTGCACCAGCTCCACGATGCGGGTGAGCACGGTGGGATCGGTCTCGGGCAGGACCCCGTGTCCGAGGTTGAAGATGTGGCCGCGGGCGCCTGTCGCGATCGCGGCGTCGGCCTCGGCACAGATCCGCCGGACCTCGCGGTCGATCACCGCCCAGGGCGCCGACAGGATCGCCGGATCCAGGTTGCCCTGCAGCGCACGGTCGCCGCCGATGCGCCGCTGCGCGGTGTCCAGTGGCAACCGCCAGTCGACACCCACCACGTCGGCACCCGCCTCACCCATGGCGGCCAACAGTTCCCCGGTGCCGACGCCGAAGTGGATCCGCGGGCGACCGAAGTCGGCGACCTCGGCGAGGACCCGGGCACTGTGCGGCTGCACGTACTCGCGGTAGTCCGCCAACGAGAGCATCCCCGCCCACGAATCGAACAGCTGGACCGCGTCGACCCCGGCCTCGAGCTGCATGCGCAGGAAGGCGATGGTGATGTCCGCGAGCCTGCCGACCAGTTGATGCCAGGCCTCCGGGTCGGAGTACATCAGTGACTTGGTCCGCTCGTAGTTGCGGCTCGGTCCGCCCTCGATCAGATACGACGCCAATGTGAACGGAGCCCCGGCGAAGCCGATCAACGCGGTGCCCGGATGGTCGGATCGGAGTACCGCGGTGAGCGTGCCGATACCGCGGGCGACGGACCCCACCGATTCCGGCAGCAGCTGCGGGATGGTCGCGATACCCGCCCGGTCGCGCACCGGCTCGGCGATGACCGGACCCGTACCGGCGACGATGTCGAGGTCGATGCCCGCGGCCCGCAACGGCACCACGATGTCGGAGAACAGGATCGCCGCGTCGACCCCGTGTCTGCGCACCGGCTGCAGGGTGATCTCGGTGAGCAGGTCGGCGTCGAAACACGCCTCCAACATCCCGTGGCCGGCCCGCACCTCCCGATACTCGGGCAACGACCGTCCGGCCTGCCGCATGAACCACACCGGCCTGCGGTCGGGGGTGGCACCGGTGGCCGCGGCGATCAACGGGAGGCGGGTGGCGGCTGCGGCCGTCGCGGACGGCGTCGTCGGGAGGCTCATCGGCAACCATCGTCTCACGCCGCGACCGTCCCCCGTCGGCGCGCCTACCCGCCCGGTGCTGCGGTTACGCCTACCGTCGATCGGGTGACCACATCCGGAACCTCGGCTCAACCTGCCGATTTCCGTGTCGCCGTGGATTCGATGCATTCGGCCCGCATCCGACCGGAGATCGAGGTGGGCAGCATCCGCCCGCCGCAACGGTTGGCCCCGTACAGCTACGCGCTCGGCGCGGAGGTGCGCCAGCCCGAGACCGACGTGGTGCCCACCGACTCCGACGGAACCGCCTTCGGTCGCCTCATCCTGCTCTACGACCCTGACGGTCAGGATGCCTGGAACGGCACCATCCGCCTGGTCGCCTATCTGCAGGCCGAGGTGGAGCAGGCGTTGGCCACCGACCCGCTGCTGCCCGAGGTGGCGTGGAGTTGGCTGTCGGACGCGTTGACCGAGGCGCCACGGAACGACGGTTCGGAGGTGACGGCACTCGGTGGCACGGTGACGTCGACGACCTCGGTGCGCTTCGGTGACATCGCCGGCCCACCCCGGGCCCATCAGCTGGAACTGCGCGCGTCCTGGACCGCGACCGGCCTGGCGCTGGGGTCCCACGTCGAGGCGTTCTGCGATGTGCTCTCGGCGGTCGCCGGACTGCCTCCCGCCGGGATCACCCGGCTGGGCGAGATCCCGAGCTGACCCGACCCCGCGATGACGGCTCAGGACCCCGCCGACGCGGTGACACCTGCCTCGCAGACCCCCGTTCCCGATGCCGCCGTCACCGACGACCCCGCCGGTGAACCCGAGCCCCTGACGACACCCGCTGACGGGGTTCCACCCGTGCTGACCACACCTGCCGAGTTCGCGGCCGCGGCCGCTGCGCTGGCGGCAGGCTCGGGACCGGTGGCCCTCGACACCGAACGCGCCTCGGGGTTCCGCTATTCGGGGCGGGCGTACCTGATCCAGATCCGCCGGCAGGGCGCCGGGTCGTTTCTCGTCGACCCCATCGACGCGCCCCAGGCGCTGACCCCACTCACCGAGGTCCTGGACGGCCCGGAGTGGGTGTTGCACGCCGCCGACCAGGATCTGCCCTGTCTCCGCGAGCTCGGTTTCCGGTGTGCCCAGCTGTTCGACACCGAACTGGGCGGCCGGCTCCTCGGGGTGGCGCGGGTGAACCTCGCGACGATGGTCGCCGAATTCCTGGGGCTGGGATTGGCCAAGGGCCACGGTGCGGCCGACTGGTCGCAGCGCCCGCTGCCCGACGACTGGTTGAACTACGCCGCCCTGGACGTCGAGGTGCTGGTGGAGTTGCGTGACGCGGTGGCGACGGCCCTGGCCGACCAGGGCAAGGATCGCTGGGCGGCAGAGGAGTTCGAGTACGTCCGGACCCGACCCGATCCGGCGCCGCGGACCGATCGGTGGCGCCGCACCTCGCAGATCCACACCGTGCGCAGTCCCCGACAACTCGCGGTGGTGCGGGAACTCTGGGAGGCCCGCGAGGAGGTGGCGCGCAACCGCGACGTCGCCCCGGGGCGGGTACTGCCGGACAAGGCGATGGTCGAGGCGGCCACCGCATCGCCCACCAGCCTGGACGACCTGCTGCGACTACCGGTGTTCAAGGGCCCGCGACAGCGGCGGCAGGCCCGCCGGTGGTGGGGGGCCATCGAACGTGCCCGGGCACTGCCCGACGCCGACCTGCCCGCCCGCGGCGCCGGCCAACCCGGTCTGCCGCCGGTGAGTCGGTGGCGGCAACGCAACCCCGACGCGTCCCGGCGGTTCACCGCGGTCCGCGCGGAGCTGACCGGGATCGCCGAGACACACGGCGTGCCCGCGGAGAACCTGCTGCAACCCGATCTGGTGCGCCAGCTGTGTTGGGACGGACTGCCGTCCCCGGTCACCGCGGAGAGCGTCGACGCCCGGCTGAGCGAGGGATCCGCGCGCCGGTGGCAGCGCGAGCTGACCGTCGCAGCCATCGCCGCCGCGCTGGTCGGTGCGGACGCGCAGGACGACACCGCCACCGCCGACGACTGAGCCGACTCAGCGGTCCTGTTCGACCCCGGAGGTGTCGACCCCGGACGCCTCGACGTCCGCGTCGTCGCGTGAGTCGTCGTGCACGCCTGCCGACTGCATTCCCGACACCGTGGCGGTGATGCTGCGCGACAGGTCCTGCGCGGTCAGGCCGAGCTGTTCGAGCAACTGCCCCCGGGAGGCGTGCTGGAGGTACTCCTGCGGGATGCCGTGCACCTGTACCGGGATGTCGATCTCCGCGTCCTGCAGCCGGGCGGTGACCGTGGCCCCCACGCCGCCCTGCACCCCGTTGTCCTCGACGGTGACCACCAGCCGGTGCGACCGGGCCAGCTCGACCACCGAACCGGGCACGGGCAGCACCCACCGCGGGTCGACCACGGTGGCGCCGATCCCCTGATGCGCCAACCGTTCGGCGGTGTCCACCGCCAACGAGCACAGCGCCCCCACCGCGACGATCACCACGTCGTCGGGGTGGCGGGTCGACCGGTACAACACGTCGACCCCGTCGTCGAGCCGCTCCACCGCGCGGATGTCCTCCGGCACCGGGCCTTTCGGGAACCGCAGCGCGGTCGGGCCGTCCGCGACGTCCAGCGCCTCGCCCAGTTCCTCGCGCAACCGGACGGCGTCTCGCGGGGTGGCCACCCGCATTCCCGGGACCAGCGCCAGCAGCGACAGATCCCACATACCGTGATGGCTGGGACCGTCCGGGCCGGTCACCCCAGCGCGGTCGAGGACCAACGTCACCGGTTGGTGCAGCAGACCCACGTCCATGAGCAATTGGTCGAAGGCGCGGTTGAGGAAGGTCGAGTAGATGGCGACCACCGGATGTTTGCCGCCGAGGGCCAGACCCGCGGCCGAGGTGAGCGCATGCTGCTCGGCGATGCCGACGTCGAACAACCGGTGCGGGAAGCGCTCGCCGAAGGCGGCCAACCCGGTGGGGCCGGACATCGCCGCGGTGATGGCGACGATGTCGTCGCGGCGCGCGCCGGCCTCGACCAACGCGGCGGAGAACTCCGACGTCCAATCCTGTGGCGGCACGCTGGTGGGGATGCCGGTGGTGGGGTCGATGATGCCGGTGGAGTGCATCTGGTCGGCCTCGTCGTTCTCCGCGGGGGCGTAACCCATCCCCTTGCGGGTCACCGCGTGCACGATGACCGGACCGCCGTAGGCCTTGGCCTGCGACAAGGCCGACTCCATGGCGTGCAGGTCGTGGCCGTCGACCGGTCCGACGTATTTCAGCCCCAGGTCGGTGAACATGGCCTGCGGGGCCACGAGGTCCTTGAGACCGGTCTTCAGACCGTGCATCACCGCGTACGCCGCGGGTCCGACCACGGGCACCTGCTGCAGCAGTTTGCGGGTCTCCTCCAGGGCCTTCTCGTATCCGGGCTGCAACCGCAGACCGGACAGATGTCGCGCCAGGCCGCCGATGGTCGGTGCGTAGGAGCGGCCGTTGTCGTTGACGACGATGACCACGGGGCGGTGACCGTCGGCGATGTTGTTCAACGCCTCCCAGCACATGCCGCCGGTGAGCGCGCCGTCCCCGACGACGGCGACCACGTGTCGGTCGGCCCCGTCGAGCTCGAAGGCCTTCGACAGTCCGTCCGCGTAGGAGATCGCGGCGGAGGCATGCGACGACTCCACCCAGTCGTGTTCACTCTCACCTCGGTCCTGATACCCGGTCAGACCGTCGCGCTGACGCAATCGGTCGAAACCGGCCGCCCGGCCGGTGATGATCTTGTGCACGTAGCTCTGATGGCCGGTGTCGAAGACGACGGGATCGGTCGGTGAGTCGAACACCCGGTGCACGGCGAGGGTGAGCTCGACCACACCCAGGTTGGGGCCGAGATGACCGCCGGTGGCAGAAACCTTGTCGATCAGGAACTCTCGGATCTCGTCGGCCAGGTCGCAGACCTGTTCGTCCGACAGTCCACGCAGGTCTGCGGGACACCGGATCGCTTCGAGCTGACCCATCGACACTCCAATCTGCGGTGTAGGCGACAGTCTACGGACGTGGCCTCAGATCGCAGACGATCACCGGTCGCGATTCAACACGGCGATGGCCTCTACGTGATGGGTGAGCGGGAACGCGTCGAATCCGCGGATGTCGCGTACGCGGTATCCGTGCTCGGCGAACAACCGCAGATCCCGCGCGAGGGCGGCGGGGTCACAGCCCACGTGGATCACGGTGTCGGGTCCGGCCGCGCAGATCGCGGCGACCACCGCCCTGCCCGCCCCGGACCGCGGCGGGTCGGCGACCACCACGCCCGGACGGGGCAGTCCGGTGACGACCGTCTCGGTGGACCCGGTGACCGGGTGGACCCCGCTGTCGTCGGCGAAGCTGTTCACGGCCACCGCGGTGGCCGTGGCGTCACCCTCGGCGGTCCACACCTGCGCCACCCCGGCGTCGCGTAGTGCCCCGGCCAACACCCCCACGCCGCCGTAGAGGTCCCAGCCGACGGCCACCTCCGCGCCGGTCGATGCCCAGCCGGTGACCACGTCGCTGTACACCAGGGCGGCGTCGCGGTGCGCCTGCCAGAACCCGGTCACCGGTACCTGCCACATCCGTTCCCCGACTCGTCGCAGGGTGGTCGGGCCGCCCTCGATCACCCGGGGCGGTCCGGTACGGGGGCGGCGGCGCTGCCGACCTCGACCGCGGCTCGGCGCGGCGATCTGCACGATCTGCCGCGCGGGGGCCGCGTCGCCGACGGCGTCGTCGATCGACACCACCAGCTCGGTGCCGGGACGCAGTCCGCCGAGACCGGCGAGCCCGTCGGTGAGGCCGGCCACCGGCTGGGCGCAGTCGGTCTGCGCGATCACCTCGTCGCTGCCGTGTCTGTGGTAGCCGAGACGACCGTCGGCGTCGACCGCCAGACGAACCCGGGTACGCCAACCGACCTGGGGTGCGTCGGTGTCCGACGACCCGATCGGTTCCACCACCCCCTCCCAGTCCACTCCGCCGATGCGGCGTAGCTGATCGGCCAACGCCCGGCTCTTGAGTTCTCGTCCGTGCGACCCGGTGACGAAGGACAGGTCACAACATCCCGCGCCCGCGGCGGCCGCCGGACAGACGGGATCAATGCGATGCACCGAGGGTGTGAGGACCTCGACCAGCTCCGCGTGACAGAAGGCGGCCTTGCGATCGTCGACCACGCGGGCGGTCACCCGCTCGTCCGGCAGCGCGCCGCGCACGAACACCACCCGGCCGTCATGGCGTGCCACACCCAGCCCGCCGTGTGCGAATCCGGTGATCTCGACGGTGAGCACCTGCCCCACCCATCCGAGACCGGTCATCAGCGCTGCGAGCGGTCGGCCGCACGGACCGACCCGACACCGCGCCGGGTGTCACCGGGTGCGGTGTAGAGGGTGTCCCGGTCCTTGCGGCGGTCGGAGGACGACAACTGCCACGGCACCGAGGTGACCATCACCCCGGGTTCGAACAGCAACCTACCCTTCAGTCGCAGCGCCGACTGGTTGTGCAGGATCTGCTCCCACCAGTGGCCGACCACATATTCCGGGATGAAGACCGTGATGACGTCGCGCGGGGACTCCCGCCGCACCCGACGGACGTAGTCGATGATCGGACGGGTGATCTCCCGGTACGGCGAGGCGATCACCTTGAGCGGAACCGAGATGTCGCTCTTCTCCCACTGCGACACCAACTTGCGGGTCTCGGCGTCGTCGACGTTGACGGTGACCGCCTCGAGTTCGTCGGGGCGGGTGGCCCGCGCGTAGAGCACCGCGCGACGGGTCGGCAGGTGCAGACTGGACACCAACACGATCGAGTGGGTGCGGCTGGGCAGGATCGACTCGTAGTCCGCATCCGCGTTGTGCAGTTCATCCTGCACGGTGTTGTAGTGCCGGTGGATCAGCATCATGATCACGAAGATCGCGATCATCGCCACGATGGCGATCCAGGCACCCGCGGTGAACTTGGTCAGCAACACGATGATCAACACGGTGCCGGTCATCAGCAGCCCGATGGAGTTGATCACCCGCGACCGCTGCATCCGGCCGCGGGCACGGGGGTCGGTCTCGGTCCGCAGGCTGCGGGTCCAATGCCGCACCATGCCCGTCTGGCTCAGCGTGAACGAGACGAACACACCGACGATGTAGAGCTGGATGAGCGCGGTGACCTGGGCGCCGAACGCCACGACGAAGACGATCGCCGCGGCGGCCAGGAACAGGATGCCGTTGGAGAAGGCCAACCGGTCGCCACGGGTGTACAACTGCCGCGGCAGATACCTGTCCTGGGCGAGTACCGAACCGAGGACCGGGAACCCGTTGAACGCGGTGTTCGCGGCCAACGCCAGGATCAGCGCCGTGACCACGGTGATGAAATAGAAGCCGGGCGTGAAGTCGTGGAACACCGCGTGCCCGAGCTGGGCGATCAGCGACTTCTGCTGATAACCCGCCGGTGCACCGACCAGGTCGGAGGCGGGGTTGGCGACGTATTTCACACCGATCTTTTTGGCCAGCAGGATGATCCCCAGCAGCAACACCACCGCGATCGACCCCAGCAGCAGCAGGGTGGTCGCGGCGTTGCGGGACTTCGGCTTGCGGAAGGCGGGCACCCCGTTGCTGATCGCCTCCACACCGGTCAGCGCGGCACAGCCGGACGAGAACGCCCGGGCGATGAGGAACACGAACGCGATGCCGACGAGGTGGTTGTGCTCGGCCTTCACCCCGTATGACGCGGTCTCGGCGGTGAGCGACCTCCCCATCACGAAGATCTCGACGTACCCCCAGACCAGCATCACGACCATGCCGACGATGAAGGCATAGGTGGGGACGGCCAGCGCCGCACCCGATTCCTTGATGCCGCGTAGGTTCACCGCGGTGAGCAGCAGGATCGCGCCGACACACATGAGCACCTTGTGCTGTTCGACGAACGGGATCGCCGAACCGATGTTCTCCGCGGCCGACGAGATCGATACCGCGACGGTGAGCACATAGTCGACGAGCAGTGCACTGCCCACCGTCAACCCGGCCTTGGGACCGAGGTTGACCGTCGCGACCTCGTAGTCGCCACCGCCGGACGGGTAGGCGTGCACGTTCTGTCGGTAGCTGGCGACCACCACGGCCATCACCACCGCGACAGCGATCCCGATCCACGGGGTGTAGGTGTACGCCGACAACCCGGCCACCGAGAGCACCAGGAAGATCTCCTGGGGGGCGTAGGCGACCGACGACATGGCGTCGGAGGCGAAGACCGGCAGCGCGATGCGTTTCGGGAGCAGGGTGTGACCGAGGCTGTCGCTGCGGAAGGGGCGTCCGAGCACCAGCCGTTTGGTCGCCACGGACACCTTCGAGACCTTCGACACGCAGGCAACACTAGGGGTTGGCGACCGACGTCGTCCCCCCGACCCGCATACTCCCGGACCGATGTGGTCCGGTGACCGCGCACGCTCCGGCCGCCGGTGGCCTGCCCGCGAAAACTGCGGGACATCCGATTTCCCGCTCGACCGGGGATCTCCCGTCGATGCATCGGCGGCTGACAACCGAAACTGTGGGAGATCGGATCTCCCGCAGTTTTCGCCGGACGCACGCGCTACGGTTTCAGACCGCCGGGGGATACTGGCGTCACGATGCGTCGTGCACGACGTGGCGGACCGGTGCGTACCGACCACCGACCAGCGAGGAGTTCGGTTTGCGGATTGTCATCATGGGCTGCGGCCGGGTGGGGTCGTCCCTGGCCGTGGCGCTGGAACGGGCGGGTCATACCGTCGCGATCGTGGACCGCGACGAGACCGCGTTCCGCCGACTCGGCCCCGACTTCACGGGCACCCGCGTGCGCGGCGTCGGATTCGACCGGGACGTGTTGCGCAAGGCGGGCATCGACGAGGCGGACGCGTTCGCCGCGGTCTCCTCGGGTGACAACTCCAACATCATCTCCGCGCGAGTCGCCCGCGAGCAGTTCGGCGTGGAACGGGTCGTCGCGCGGATCTACGACGCCAAACGGGCGGCCGTCTACGAACGCCTCGGCATCCCGACCGTCGCGACGGTGCCGTGGACCACCGAACGGTTCATGTCCGCGCTCGGTGAGTCCCGCGCCGACGACGGCTGGAGCGACCCGTCACGCAAGGTGGTGGTGATCCCCCTCGAGTTGCACGAATCGTGGGTGGGGGTGACCGCAGCCAAGCTGCAGGCGCAGACCGGGGCCCGGGTGGTGTTCCTGTTGCGCCTGGGCAACGCCGTGTTGCCGGATCCGAAGACCGCGCTGCAGCAGGACGACTCGATCTACGTCGCGGTGCTCCGCGAACGCATCGACGAAGCCCGCGCGATCGCCGCCGCACCCCGGGAGCGCGACGATGCCTGACCGGTCACCCACTCCCCGACCATCGACATCGCGCGCGACGGCATCCCAGACGACGGGGGCCTACGCGACCGTGAGCCATCCGTACGGCACCCGTGCCCACAGGAGGAACCCGTGAAGGTGGCAATCGCCGGCGCAGGCGCGGTGGGCAGGTCCATCGCCCGCGAGTTGCTGGCCAACTCCCATGAGGTGACGTTGTTGGAGCGCAAACGCGCCCACATCGACGAGGACGCGGTGGTCGGGGCCACCTGGCTCTTCGCCGACGCCTGCGAGCTGGACAACCTGGAACAGGCCGCGCTGGAGACCTACGACGTGATGGTCGCGGCCACCGGCGACGACAAGGCGAATCTGGTGGTCAGTCTCCTGGCCAAGACCGAGTTCGCGGTGAACCGCGTGGTCGCACGGGTCAACGACCCGCGCAACGAGTGGCTGTTCGACGAGGACTGGGGCGTCGACGTCGCGGTGTCCACCCCCCGCATCCTGGCCTCCCTGGTCGAGGAGGCGGTGTCGGTGGGTGATCTGGTCCGGCTGATGACCTTCCGCCAGGGCCAGGCCAACCTGGTGGAGATGACGCTGCCGGACAACACGCCACTGGCCGGGAAACCGGTGCGCAAACTGCTGCTGCCCCGCGACGCCGCACTCGTCGCCATCCTGCGCGGCGGCCGGGTGATCGTGCCGCAGTCCGACGACCCGGTGGAGGGCGGCGACGAGTTGGTCTTCATCGCCCCGGTGGAGGTCGAGGAGGCGCTGCGCACCGCCATCATCGAGCCCTGATCGTCGGTTCAGTCCCCGGCGTGCTCCGGTGACGCGGCACCCGACCGGGTGTTGTCCGGGCTCTCGGCGGCGCCGCGGTCGGCCCACCGCACCAGCAGCACGGTCGCGAGCACGGCGACGGCGGTGAGTGGCCAGCCCATCGCGATGCGGGACGCGGCGAGCCAGCCGGTCTGGTCGTGGTCGTAGAGCGACGACTGTACGAGGTAGCGGGCGATGAACAGCACCGCCCAGCAGGCGGTGGCGATGTCGTAGGCGACCAACGTCCGGCGATGTCTGCGCCACTCGGAGCCGTTGCCGTTGATCATGTTCCAGACCACGCCGACCAACGGCCATCGCACCACGATCGACAGGACGAACACGGCGGCGTACACCAGGGTCGACCAGATACCGAAGAGGAAGTAGCCCTTGGCACTGCCGGTGCGGTGGGCGATGAACGCACAGATCGCGACCCCGATGAGACCGGAGACGGCGGGTTGGAGCGCTTCGCGGCGGGCCAACCGGATGGCGAAGATCGCCGCGGCCGACGCCAGGGCGGCGATGATGGCCCACTTCAGACCGAAGAAACTGTTCACCGGCACGAACACCACGATCGGCACCGTGGAGTAGATCAGCCCGGAGACCCCACCGAGCTGCTCGAGCATCGTCCCGTTGTCCGCGCGGTCACCTCGCGCGTCGCCGGCAGTGGTCTCGTCGTCACCACCGTGGTGGTCCCCGCCGGGGACTCGATCCCCCTCGGGGTCGGTGCCACCGGAAACGGGGTCAGTCCTCACCGAGCAGCTCGTAGTACGGGTTGAAGATGACCTTGACCCCGTCCTTCTCGCCCACCCGACCCCGGACGGTGAGCTTGCGACCCGGCTCGAGACCCGGGATGCGGTTGCGACCGATCCACTTCAGTTTGACCACGTCCGTGCCGTCGAAGAATTCGGCGATCACCCCGCTGTGCGCGGCCTTCGAACACGTCTGCACCGACCGCAGTTCGCCGTGCATCGTGACCTCTTCGCCTCGACAACATTCCGCCGCGCGCTGCCCACCGGCCGCACGCGACTCCTGTGAGATCTCCTCGGCGTCGAGACTCTCGAGGTCCTCGGTCAACCTGCGCGTCAGACGCTTCAGGTATCCACCTGCGGTCATTGTCACCTCTCCGTCGGGCGGGCTGTGCCCGACTCCCGGCAACCATGTCGACGCACCCGCCGACATCGTTGTCAAGCCCTGGCCCATCCGGCCTTGGTCATGGCCACTGTAGACCTGTGCGCGGCGGTTCACCACAGGCGGCCCGACCGCCCGAACTCACGCCTCTGACCTGCGCTTTCGATGCGCCTGCGGCAGGTCCCGCACGCCGCGGAGCCGTCAGCCGCGCCGCCACCGACGGCGGCGTAGCTGTTGCAGCGCCGAGCCCTCCGACGGTTCGGCCGACTCCGACCCCGATGCGGGGTCGTCCGGGGGCGTCACCGCATCGTCGGGGGTGTCCTGCACGACCGGCTGTGTCTCGTCGTCCTCGCTGAACACGGTCGCCTGGGCGCTCTGGAACCGGGCTCCGGGCGGCGGGTCGGCGACCGGTTCGTCGGAGCCGGGAGCGACGGCCGCGGTCTCGACGACGGGGGTCTCGGTGGCGGATACGTCGAATCCGGCGCCCTCGTCTCCGGCCTGCTCGGCCAGCAGTTGCTGTTGGGCCGCGGCGACCTGTTCGGCGAGCACAGGGGGCAGCACCACGGGCAACGGTTCGCGGGGGGGCAACGGATCGGTCCCCCGCCGCACCACGCTCTCGCTGAGCACCGCCCTGGCCACCGGAGTCAGCGCGTCGGCGGACTCCGGGGGTGCGCTGGCGACCAACCGCACCATCCACCGTGGACCGTCGACACCGATGAACCGGTGCACGGCACCGGGGACGGTGGCCACGATCTCGCGCCCCCAGTGGCCGTTCTCGTAGGCCGCCTGGGCACCCTCGCCACGCAACGACTCGGTGAGTTCCTTCATCACCTCACGCCACAACCCCGGCGACTTGGGGGCGGCGAAAGCGGCCACGGTGATGCGGCCGTGCGGGGTGACCAGGTGCACCGCCTGCGGTTGGTGTTCGGCGGACATCTCGACGGTCACCTGGCCGCCCTCGACCACCGGCACCAAGACCGACCCGAGGTCGAGATGGGAGTTCTCCAGATCGGGTTCGGCGCCGAGGTCGCCGATGTCGTAGGGGCCCAGACCCTGGCCGATGGCCGGTTGCGGGGTCTGCTCGTCGGAGTCGGTGGGCCGGTCGCGGCGGGCCATCAGGGCGTCACCTCCGTGGTCGACGGGGCCGAGGTCGCCAGCGTGGTGTGGCCGCCGCTGGACCCGTATCCACCGGTGCCCCTGCTGGTGTCGTCGAGCTCGTCGACCTCGACGAATTCGGGCAGCTCCACCCGCTGGACCAGCAGCTGGGCGATACGGTCACCGCGGGAGATGGTGATCGGCGTGGTCGGATCGGTGTTGACCAGACACACCTTGATCTCTCCGCGGTACCCGGCGTCGATGGTGCCTGGGGTGTTCACGATCGACAGTCCGGCGCGGGCGGCGAGACCGGAGCGCGGGTGCACGAGGCCGACGGTGCCGACGGGCAGGGCCAGCGCGATCCCCGTGCCGACCAGCTCCCTGGCACCGGGTTCCAGCCGGACGTCGACAGCCGAGTGCAGGTCGACACCGGCGTCACCGGGGTGAGCCCGGGTCGGGAGCGGGAGCCCCACATCGAGGCGGCGTACCCGCACCGCGGACACCTCGTGCGCCTCGGGACGGGGGTCGATGATCTCCGAATCGCTTGCCACATCGGGGAGACTACGCTGACGGCGTGGCTGGATCCCCCTCGACCGACTCCCCCAAGAGCGCGGCCGCGTCGCACACCTTCGACGAGCGGTTGCGCGTCCCCCTGTGGTGGTGGCCCGCCGCGGCCGTCGTGGTGGCGGTGTTCGGATACGAGATCCAGATCTCGGCGCGACACATGCTGTGGAGTGCGATCGCCTATCCGCTGCTCGCGGCGTTGGCGGCCTGGATGCTGTGGTCGATGGGCCGCACCCAGATCCGGGTCGCGCCCGGTGCCGACGGTTTCCCGCCGGAATTGTTCGCCCACAGGGCCCATCTGCCCGTGTCGGTCATCGCGAGGGCGGGCAGTGTTCCCGCCACCGCGAAGAGCGCGGCACTGGGCAGGCAACTCGACCCGGCGGCCTATCTGGTGCACAAGTTCTGGGTGAAGACGATGGTGCTGCTGGTCCTCGACGACCCCGACGACCCGACGCCGTACTGGCTGGTCAGCACCCGGCATCCCGAGCGGCTGATCACGGCGCTGGGTCTGACCGACGCCGCCACGCGCTGACCGACCCGAGACACAAGACTGCCCGGCACCGTCGGGGTGTCGGGCAGTTCGTCACGTGAGCGCCACACCGCGCTCACCTCGTGTTCACTTATGTTGTCGCCCTGGGGCATCGTCGCCGCGGGCGGGCGTCCCTCGTGGAGCCCGATGGCCCCGGTCGTCCGGGTCGAGACGCGCTCAGGCGCAGTCGACGCAGATCCGCTGACTTCCGGACTCACGAGCCAGCCGGCTGCGGTGATACACCAGGAAGCAGCTGGTACAGGTGAATTCGTCGGCCTGCTTGGGGATGACCCGGACCGACAACTCCTCGCCGGACAGGTCCGCGCCGGGGAGTTCGAAGGATTCCGCCGTATCGCCCTCGTCCACGTCCACCGAGGCCGCCTGGGCCTCGCTGCGCCGTGCCTTCAGTTCCTCGAGCGAGTCCTCGCCGATCTCCTCGGTCTCTGTTCGCCGGGGTGCGTCATAGTCAGTCGCCATGTGTCCGCCTAACGTCGTGTTGGAAGCATCCGGTGGTGAGTTGTGGCCGGCGGCCTGGTCTGCCGCGGATGCCACGTCGCCGATCTCGGCTCACTGTTGGGCCTCGACCGCGTTCACTGGACAACGTCGAATGCCTCCGATTCGTTGCCCACACCATGCCGGTATCGTGTGATCTTCGCCACTGTCCCTTGTGTGACAGACGGTCGACGTGAATACCGGGGAAGCGGGCGAAGCATACCCAGGAGGGGTGCCCGCGTCAACACCTGCGGCATCCGGCCGTCGAAGGGGCTGCCGACACCGCCGCGAACGTGCGCCGGATGGCGTTGCGCGCACCGTACAGTGGTGACTCGCACAACCCGGCCCGAAAGGTGCGTTTTCTGGTGGTTTCGAACATCACGACCGGTTATCCCACCGACGACCGTGGTCGACCGTTCCGCCGACGCCGCATCGTGCCCGCGATCATCACCGTGGTGGTGCTGATCGTCATCATGGGCGCCGTCTGGATCAGCGCCCTCTCGCGGGCCTCGTCCAACGCCACCCCGGTGGACTGCCCGCAACCGACGGCCCCGGCTGCCGCGTCCGGGACCGCATCGGCAGCTCCGGCAGCTCCGGCGAGACTCACCGTCATCGACCGCGACACCATGCTCGGGGTGGCCCCGGCACCGTTGTCCACGTTCACCGTCCGGGTGCTCAACGCATCCGGGCAACGCGGCCAGGCGCACCAGGTCCTCGATGACCTGACCGGGCAGGGATTCCTGCCCACCGCCGCGAACCCCTACGGCGACGACACCGTGTACGGCGCCACCGACCTCAACTGTGTGGCGCAGATCCGCTTCGGCGACGCGGGGAAGGCCGCGGCCGCGTCGGTATGGCTCGCCGTTCCGTGCGCGCAGGTCGTCAACGACGGTCGCAAGGGCACCGAGGTGGACGTGGCGCTCGGACAGCACTTCACCGGTCGCGAGCAGTCGCAGGACGCGCAGGCCGCGCTGGAGTCACTGCGTTCCGCCGACCCCAAGGATCCCAAGGCCGGCGTCGACCCGTCCCTGATCAAGGCGGTCCACTCCGGGAAGTGTTGACCGGCGCCGGGAGTCGGTCAGCCCGGGACGGGATCCAACGCACCGAGATCACGCAGGATCGCGGTGAACTCCGCGGCGACGCCGGGCGCCGACGCCAGGGTCACGTCGCCTGCCTGTCCGCGCGACCCCGGACCGGGCACGGTGACCACCGCCCCCGCCTCGGCGGCGATGAGCGCCCCGGCCGCCCAGTCCCACGGGTTCAGTCCGTGCTCGAAGTGCGCGTCGACGGTACCCGCGGCGACCATGCAGAGATCCAGGGCGGCCGAGCCGACCCGCCTGAGGTCACGGACCTGCGGTAACAACCCGGCGACGATCTCGCCCTGCCTGCGCCTGCGGTCGGCGGCATAGCCGAAACCGGTGGCCACCAGCGTCATCCCCACCTCGTCGACCACCGAGCACCGGAGTACCCGGGACTCGACGCCGTCGTCGGCCCGGGCACCGGCACCCGCAGCGGCGCTGTAGGTGATGCCCCGTGCGACGTCGACCACCGCCCCGGCCACCGACTCCCCCGCGATCTGCGCGGCCAACGAGACGGCGTAGGCGGGGATCCCGTAGAGGAAGTTGACCGTGCCGTCGATCGGGTCGACCACCCAGCGCACACCGTCGGGGACGTCGACGCTGCCGCCGTCCTCCTCGCCGAGCACGGTGTCGTCGGGCCGACGCTGTGCCAACAGACGGCGGACCAGGGTCTCGGTCTCGGTGTCGACCACGGTGACCGGATCGGTCCGCGTCGACTTGGCGGTGACCGCGTGCGACTGCGCCGGCCCCGGGCCCGCCCCGAACACCTCGGCCCGCCGCGCGCGGACGTGCTCAGCGGCCGCCTCGGCGATCTCGACGGCGATGCGGGTGAGCTCCACCGGGTCTCGGGTCACCCGCTCTCCGGCGCCGTGCGTCGAGGTCGTGAGGTGGGTCGATCGGTCGGGTGTCGCCGGTACGTCGGTCACACCTCCATGTCAGCACAGCACGGTGCGCGACGCCGAACCGACCGGCGCGCCCGGTGAGGAGAGGATCGCGAGACGCAACGCGCGAACCCGCCCGCGTGACTAGCCTTGTCAGCAGTTTGCGCCTGTCCAGCTCTCGTCTGTTGGGCGTGTGACGTCCACGCCGACACCTCGACTTCGAAGGGATCCCGATGTCCGCCTCGACGCCCGAACAATCCGACACCTCCCTGCCCGAGTCCCACCCGGGCATCCAGACCGCACCCACCGGCACCAACCTCGGGTTCGGGGTGGATGTGGGTGGCTCCGGCATCAAGGGCGGGGTGGTCGACTTCGACACCGGCGCCCTGGTCGGTGAGCGGCACAAGGTGCTCACCCCGCACCCGTCCACCCCCGACGCGGTGGCGAAGGGCGTGCGCGAGGTGGTCGAACACTTCAGCTGGTCGGGCCCGGTGGGGATCACCCTCCCGTCGGTGGTGACCGGAGGGGTCGCCCGCAGCGCGGCCAACATCGACAAGGGATGGATCGGCACGGAGGTCTATTCGCTGTTCAGTACCGCGCTCGACGGTCGTCAGGTCTCGGTGCTCAACGACGCCGACGCCGCCGGGATGGCCGAGGACGCCTACGGCGCGGGTAAGGACGCCAAGGGGGTCATCTTCCTGCTGACCTTCGGTACCGGGATCGGTTCGGCCATCCTGCACAACGGGGTCCTGCTGCCGAACACCGAACTCGGCCACCTCGAGGTCGACGGGAAGGAAGCCGAACACCAGGCCTCGTCGAAGGTCAAGGAGGACAAGGGCTGGTCGTACGAGAAGTGGGCCACCAAGGTGTCGGCCGTGCTCATCACCTACGAGAAGCTGTTCTCACCCAACCTGTTCATCGTGGGTGGCGGGATCAGCCGTAAGGCCGACAAATGGCTGCCGCACCTGACCAACACGGTGCCCGTGGTCCCGGCCACGTTGCAGAACACCGCCGGTATCGTGGGCGCGGCGATGGCGGTCTCGGCCGGTCTCAAGGTGTGATCGCCGCCTGCCGGGCCCTCGGCTCGCCGGGCGCCTGCGAGCACCACGGCGGGCCGACGACGCGGTAGTCGTTACAATGGAGAGGTCCTACCCCATCGGGGACACGATCACATCGCAGAGCCGCCGAGGTTCATCACCATCGGCGTGCCGCCACCTGAGCTAGTTTTCGAAAGGTATACGTGGCAGCCACCAAGACCCGCCAGGCAACACAGGACCCCGAGACCTCGGAGTCCGACGACACGGGTACCGGCGCGGCTCCGGCACCGGCGAAGAAGACGACCGCGAAGAAGACGGCCCGTAAGGCGCCGGCGAAGAAAGCCCCGGCCAAGAAGACCGCGGTGAAGAAGGCTCCCCGCAAGGCCGCCGCGAAGAAGGCAGCTGCCGCCACCGCCGATACAGCGGCCGACGGCGTGGTCGACGGTGACGAGGCCGACACCTCGATAGACGACATCGACGCACCCGAGGGTGAGTTGACCGACACCGACGTCGAGATCACCGACGACACGGACGACACCGCGGACGCCGCCTCGACCGCGCCGACCCCGAAGGCCGTGAAGGCCGGCCCGGCCGACGAAGAGGAGATCGAGGAGCCCACCGAGGAGGACAAGAAGTCCGGCGACTTCGTCTGGGACGAGGAGGAGTCCGAGGCGTTGCGGCAGGCGCGCAAGGACGCCGAGCTCACCGCGTCGGCCGACTCCGTCCGTGCCTACCTCAAGCAGATCGGCAAGGTCGCCCTGCTGAACGCCGAGGAGGAGGTGGAGCTGGCCAAACGCATCGAGGCCGGTCTCTACGCCACCGAGCAGATGCGGCGCAAGGCCGAGGCCGGCGAGAAGCTGACCACCGCCCAGCGTCGCGACTACCTGTGGATCTCCCGCGACGGCAACCGCGCCAAGAACCACCTGCTGGAGGCCAACCTGCGTCTGGTGGTCTCGTTGGCCAAGCGCTACACCGGCCGCGGCATGGCGTTCCTCGACCTGATCCAGGAAGGCAACCTGGGTCTGATCCGTGCGGTCGAGAAGTTCGACTACACCAAGGGGTACAAGTTCTCGACCTACGCCACCTGGTGGATCCGACAGGCCATCACCCGCGCCATGGCCGATCAGGCCCGCACCATCCGTATCCCGGTGCACATGGTGGAGGTCATCAACAAACTCGGTCGTATCCAGCGCGAACTGCTCCAGGACCTCGGGCGCGAGCCCACTCCGGAGGAACTCGCCAAGGAGATGGACATCACGCCCGAGAAGGTCCTGGAGATCCAGCAGTACGCGCGCGAGCCGATCTCACTGGACCAGACCATCGGCGACGAGGGCGACAGTCAGCTCGGCGACTTCATCGAGGACTCCGAGGCCGTGGTGGCCGTGGACGCCGTCTCGTTCACCCTGCTGCAGGATCAACTCCAGTCGGTGCTGGAGACCCTGTCGGAGCGCGAGGCCGGCGTGGTCCGGTTGCGCTTCGGCCTGACCGACGGTCAGCCGCGCACCCTCGACGAGATCGGGCAGGTGTACGGGGTCACCCGCGAGCGCATCCGGCAGATCGAGTCGAAGACCATGTCCAAGCTGCGCCACCCGTCACGTTCGCAGGTGTTGCGCGACTACCTGGACTAGTCGCTCGCGTCGGACCGAGATCTCACCGTGCCGTCAGATCCTGGGCGAACATCACGATGATGCCGCTCGGTCCGCGGACATAGGTCAGCTTGTACACGTCGGCGTAGTTCGCGACCCCGCGCAACGGATGACAACCGTGCCGAGCGGCGATCGCCAGAGCGTCGTCGATGTCGTCGACCGAGAACGCCACGCGGTGCATGCCGATCTCGTTGGGCAGGGTGGGCTCGGTCTCGATGGCGTCGGGGTGGATGTACTCGAACAGTTCCAGCCGACCGTGCCCGTCCGGCGTCTGCAGCATGGCGATCTTGGCGTGGTTGCCGTCCAACCCGACGGCGGTGTCGGCCCATGCGCCGCTCACCTCGTCGCGGCCGAGGACGGTCAGACCGAGGTCGGTGAAGAACCTGATCGTCGCGTCGAGGTCACGGACGGCGATGGCGACGTTCTCGAGGGCGATGGGCACACCGGGCACGCTACTGCCCCACCGATGTCAGCGCGCCGAAAACGTCCCGTCGGCATTCGGTGGGTACGCCTCGGTCCCGACAACCGCTGTCACCGGTATCGGTCCGTAGAGGTGCGGGAAGCGCATACCGTCCGACCGCGGCGGGTCTGCGGCCTCCACGACCACCGGGTCCGTCAGTCGATCGACATCGATGTGCAGGAGCAACAGATCGTCCCGTCCGGCGAACAATGCCGACGCCGGGATGTGCACCTGGCGGAGGAAGGACAGGTGGACGAACCCCTGGTCGGCCAACGACGCGGGCCGCAGGTCACCGTCCGCGGCCGCCCAGTCGTCGCGGGGGCACAGGTGCACCAGCGGACCTGTCGGGTCGTCTGCGGTCTCGGAGGTCGTCATGGCGACCACTCTCCCACGATAAGCGGTCAGGCAGGCGGATCCGCGATCCCGTCACCGGGCGGATACTTCCGCGCCGGTGACCGGCGGGCGTCGTTCAGGGCGGTCAGAGCGATGGCCGCGCACACCATCACGATGCCCAGCCACTCGCGGAGGTCACCCAGTTGACCCAGGGTGACCGCGCCGACCAGCGCCGCGGTCACCGGCAGCAACGCCAGCAGCAACGCGAACCGGGCCCGCCCCAGGAACAACAGCGACACCTGATCGAGGACGTAGGGCACCGCGCTGGAGAGCACACCGACGGCGATGCCGAGCGCCACCAGATGCCACCAGGCCACCGGACCGCCCCCGGTCCTCGACACACTCTGCACGTCCACCACCCGCAGGACCACGATCAGCGGTATGAGCAGCAACGACGCCACCGTCAGACCGATGCCCAGATCCTCCACCCCTCGCCTCCAGGGCCGAGGGCGGTCCGCGTCGGTGTCGGCACCCGACGCCGATCGGTCGCTGATGCGTTTGCCGATCACCACATAACCCGCCCACATCGCCGCCGCGGCCAGCGCCCACACCACCCCGACCCACTCACCGCTCAGTGATGCGCCGGACACCAGCACCACCCCGACGAGCACGGTCACGGCGGCGGCCACGTCGGCGAGCCGTCGGGAGCCGAGAATGGCCACGGCCACCGGACCGACGAACTCCACCGCCACGGCGACTCCGAGCGGGATGCGGTCGATGGCCAGGTAGAAGGCACCGTTCATCGCCAGCGTGGTCAACCCGAAGATCGTTGCCCTGAGTAATCGACTCCGGTCGACGCCCCGCGGACGGAGCGCTGTGACCAACACCACCCCGGCGGCGAGACACCGCAACCAGGCCACGCTGACCGGGTCCCAGTTCGCGAAGAGCGGAATCGCCAGCGCGGCACCGCCGTACTGACAGACGGCTCCGACGATGAACAGAACCGGGACAAAACCGCTACGCACAGTGGATTTCCTTCGCTGACCAGCGCACATCCCAACGCGTCCTGCCATCGACCGTCGGCCACGGGGTGTTCCGAGAACGTCCCATCGGCCCCGTGTTACGGGTGAGTGACAACACACGGCGGGGCGGGCCGGGAACAATACGGCGTCCAGCATCGTCTGAGACAGTGAGTGCGTCGCGTCGCATCGGACGCGGCACGCGAAGGGAAAGCGTCACGCTGGCCCGGGACGGAGGAAAAATGTCAGATGTCACCACTACACCCCCGATCTCCACGCCTCTCACTGCCGCAGACCGGTGTGATCGTTGTGGAGCCGCCGCACGTGTTCGTGCGGACCTCCCCGCGGGTGGGTTGCTGCTGTTCTGCCGTCACCACTTCACCGAGCACGAGGCGCGACTCGTCGACCTCGGCGCGACCGTGTCCATGCCGTCCGAAGAGCTGGTCTAGAGACGGGAGCTGGTCCAGAGACGCAGGCCTTCGCCGCTGATCCAACCGCTGGCCGCTGATTGGACACACATCGGCACCGGCGAACCACGCCCACGGCCCGTGGCCCCGCGACGACCATTACGCCGGTCGAGCGGAACCACGGGCCGTGTGCTGTCCGGGAGTCGCGTCGGACCGTGACGGCGGCGCCGGTCACTTCCAACGACGCAACTCGCCGATCCGTTCGCGCAGTTGCTCGGCGGTGGCCATCGCGGTGGGCGGACCGCCCAGCCGCTGCCGCAACTCGTTGTGCACCAGACCGTGTGGCTTGCCCGTGCGGTGATGGTGCATCGCGACCAGGCTGTTGAGTTCGCGGCGCAGCGACGACAACTGCGCCCGAGTGTCGGGTTCGGCCGCGGTTCGCGTGACGGCCTGGTCGCCGTTCGCCGCCGCCGCGGTGCGCGCCTGGACCTGCTCCTGCTGCCGTTGCGACAGCAGGGTCCGCACCTGGTCGGCGTCCAACAGCCCCGGCAGACCCAGGTAGTCCGACTCCTCCTCGCTGCCGGAGTAGGTGGCGGTGCCGAAGGCCGAACCGTCGAAGATGATGTGGTCGAGTTCGGCGTCGGCGTGCAGCGACTCGAAGCCGCGC
This sequence comes from Williamsia sterculiae, assembly GCF_900156495.1. GTDB lineage: Bacteria > Actinomycetota > Actinomycetes > Mycobacteriales > Mycobacteriaceae > Williamsia_B > Williamsia_B sterculiae. The sequence goes on along the minus strand of NZ_FTNT01000003.1, from coordinate 114,561 downwards.
TCGTCGGCGTCGCCCTCGTCCTTCTCCCGCTGCGCGTCCGTGAGCAGCGCGTCATCCAGACCGTCGGAATCCCGGTGCGGTTTGCCGAGCACGTGGTTGCGCTGCGCCTCCAACTCGGCGGCCAGTTGCAGCAACACCGGCACCGACGGCAGGAACACGCTCGCCGTCTCCCCCGGTCGCCGGGACCGCACGAACCGGCCGATGGCCTGCGCGAAGTACAACGGGGTGGACGCCGAGGTGGCGTAGACCCCCACCGACAGACGCGGCACGTCCACGCCCTCGGAGACCATCCGCACCGCGACCATCCACTCGTCGTTCGACTCGCCGAAGGCGGCGATCTTCTTCGACGACCCGGGATCGTCGGACAGCGCCAGCGTGACCGGGGTGGAGCTGATGGAACTCAGCAGTTCGGCGTAGTCGCGGGCCGACTTCTGGTCGCTGGCGATCACCAGACCCCCCGCGTCGGGAACACCCGACTCGCGGAGTGCTCGCAGACGGGTGTGCGCGGCGGTGAGGACCGCGGGGATCCAGTCACCGTGCGGGTCCAACGCGGTACGCCACGCCCGCGCGGTGTGTTCGGCCGACAACGGTTCACCGAGCCGGGCGCTGAACTCCTCGCCGGCGTTGGACCGCCAGCTCGCCTGCCCCGAGTACGCCAGGAACACCACCGGACGCACCACGCCGTCGGCGAGGGCGTCGGCGTAACCGTAATTGTGGTCGGCCTTGGACCGCTGCACGCCCTCGGCGTCGGACTCGTAGGTGACGAACGGGATGGGGCTGTCGTCGGACCGGAACGGGGTACCGGTCAGCGCCAGGCGTCGGGTGGCGTCGGAGAACGCCTCCCGGATGGCGTCACCCCAGGTCTTGGCGTCACCGCCGTGATGGATCTCGTCCAGGACGACCAGGGTGCGCCGATTCTCGGTGCGCACGCGGTGTCGTGACGGGTGCGCCGCGACCTGCGCGTAGGTGACCACCACGCCGTCGAAGTCGGAGCTGGTCTGACCCGTGGAGTTGGAGAACCGGGAGTCCAGGGAGATACCGACCCGATCGGCGGCGTCTGCCCACTGGTGTTTCAGGTGTTCGGTGGGAGCGACCACGGTCACCTGTTCCACGGTGCGGTCGGCGAGCAACTCGGTGGCGATCCGCAACCCGAACGTCGTCTTACCCGCACCCGGGGTCGCCACCGCGAGAAAGTCCCGCGGCGCGGTGGCCAGGTATCGGGTCAGCGCGCGTCGTTGCCACATACGTAGCGACGCACCGGTGGAGACGGCGTTCTGGGTGTCGACCACGACAGTAGAACTCCTGACAGACAGTAGAACTCCCTACACACTGCAAAACCCCGACAGACAAAGGGGATTGGCGACGATTCCGGCCACCGCACCGACGTCACGGTCGGGTGGCGGAGCCCGGACGCACCGCTGCGACTCTACCCGAGGCGGGCCCGCTCCCCGGGACACGCACGACCCGGTCCCGCGGTCCATCGCCCCGATCAGGGATGCTGGTCACATAGACAGACACGATGCCCGCACCAGGCCCGTCGACGATTCCGCGACGGAGCCGGATCGTCTGCGCCTGCCGGTGTGGTCGAACCTGCATCGTCTGGTCTGGCGCACGGCGGTCAAGGCGTGGCAGGACTCGATCGTCGCGATGTCGGCCCAGGCCGCCTTCTGGCAGACCCTGTCGTTGGCTCCCCTGCTGCTGGGCCTGCTCAGCAGCATCGGCTATGTCGCCGGGTGGTTCGGCCCGGACACCATCGACATCGTGCACGCGCGCATCATCGGGTTCGCCAGTCGGACGTTCAGCGAGAACGTCGTCGACGAGATCATCAAACCCACCGTCGCCGACGTGCTGGGTCGGGGCCGGGTCGAGTTCATCTCCATCGGTTTCGTCATGTCGCTGTGGGCCGGATCGTCGGCGATGAGCAACTTCATCGACTCCATCTCCCGCGCACACGAGCAGAATTCCCTGCGCAACCCCGTCTGGCAGCGGATCTTCGCGCTCAACGTGTACCTGGCGTTCCTGGTGGGCGCGGTGTTCATCCTGCCGTTGGTCGCCCTGGGCCCCACCTACATCAACGAGCTGCTGCCGGACTCGTGGAACCCCATCGGCAACCACCTGATCGCCTACGGCTACTACCCCGCGGTCGGATTGTTGCTGGTCCTCGGTTTGGCCACGATGTACCACGTCGCGCTGCCGCGACCGCTGCCCTGGCACCGGCTCATCGCCGGTGCGCTGCTGGCCGCGGTGGTGTTCGCGGTCGCGTCGTGGATCCTGCGGATCTACCTCGCCTACGTGGTCAAGGCCGGTTACTCCTATGGCGCGCTGGCCACCCCGATCGCCTTCTTGCTGTTCACGTTCTTCCTCGGTTTCGCGATCGTCATCGGGGCCGAGTTCAACGCGACGGTGCAGCGCATGTGGCCCGCCAAGCCCAGTCACATCGACGTGGTCCGTGACTGGGTGTCGGCCCAGGCCGACGACATCACCGGTCAGCTCCGCGGCATCCCCGAACGGCTGCAGACCGGGCCGATCCGCCGCCGGGGCCACCCTGCGGCCGACGCGAGATCGACGGAGATGCCGATGCAGTCCGGCGACATCACCGAGGTCGCCAGGGACGGACACCAACAGCGGAGCCGGTCGCCGCTGCGCCGATGACGACCATCGGAATGGGCTCGACCCGCGGTCAGCTCTTCATCCGGGCGTAGATCTTCTTGCACTCCGGGCACACCGGGGCGCCGGGCTTCGGCGACCGGGTCACCGGGAACACCTCGCCGCACAGGGCGACGACGTGATTGCCCATGACCGCACTCTCGGCGATCTTGTCCTTCTTGACGTAGTGGAAAAACTTCGGCGCGTCGTCGTCGGTGGTGTCGTCGGTGTCGACGTCCTCCAGCAGATCGGGGCGCTCGATCGTCTGCGTACCCATACCCGACATTGTGCCGGATCGGGTGCCCGGGTGACCACCGACGCCGCAGGACGGTCCGATCCGTTTCAGCACGGCTCTCGCCTGCGACGATGCGGCGAGCTCGGGAAAGTGGAAGAGTTGAGCACGTGGTTCGCAAGGAGGATCGGGAAGCCATCCTGATAACGCAGGCCGAGTTGCCGCAGGATGCACAGCACCGGGCGAGGGTCCGGCGTTATCTGTTCCTGATGGCCTTCCGGGTTCCCGCGCTGGTGCTGGCGGGTGTGCTGTACGGCGTCACCGGCAACGGTTACGTCGCCCTCGGTGTCATCGCGCTGTCCATCCCGTTGCCGTGGATGGCGGTGCTCATCGCCAACGACCGCCCGCCCCGGGCCAAGGGCGAGGCGCGGCACTACAAATTCGGTGGTGCCAAGGTCGGCAACGAATTGGGGATGGGCCGTTCGTCGGTGGTCGACGAGCACCCGCACACCACCCACATCGACCAGGAGTTGCGCCGTATCGAGGGCCGCCAGGAGTGACCACCGACCTCGACGGCGCACCCACCGCCGTCGACGCCCTGCACACCATCTGCTCCGATCTGCGTACCGCGTTCCTCACCCACGGGTACGACGCGGACGGTGTGCTCGCCGCCCTGGGAGCGGAGGCCCATGACGCACTGGGTCGCGGTGAACCGGTCCCGGTGCGTCGGGCCGCCGCCGACGCCGGCGAACTCGGCATCCTGATCCGGTTGTTCCTGGTCGCCGACGCCTGCCGCCGCGACGAGGTCGCGGCGGCCCTGCACCCGGTGACGGTCGGGGACGCGCTCACCACCGGGCTGCTGATCACCGACGGTGATCGACTGCGCGCCGCGGTCGACGTGCGTCCGCTGGACACCGGTTCGGGCAACCGCTGGTTGTTCTCCGACATCGACGGCAGCATGCGCCCCGTCGACATCGCCACCGACCATGTACTCGGTGTCGGACACGCGTCGTTATCGCTGCTGCAGGCCACCCCGTCGACGCCCGTGGGCACCGTGCTCGACGTCGGGACCGGCTGCGGGGTGCAGGCACTGCACGCGCTGGACCACGCGCGCCACGTCACCGCCACCGACATCACCGGACGGTCGCTGGATCTGGCCCGGGCCGGATTCGCCATCAACGCCGTCGATCCGTCACGTCACGAACTGCTCCGCGGCTCCTGGTTCGAACCGGTCGTCGGCCGACGGTTCGACGCCATCGTGACCAATCCGCCGTTCGTCGTGGGCCCGCCCGCGGTCACCCACAGCTACCGCGACTCCGGTCTCGACCTCGACGGGGCGAGCCGGCTGATGATCTCGACCGCCCCGGATCACCTGGTACCCGGCGGCACCGCGAGCATGTTGGCGTCATGGGTGATCACCGGTGACGACTGGCGCGAACGGGTCGCGAGCTGGATCCCCGACCACGGAGTGGACGCGTGGATCCTGCAGCGTGACGTGGCCGACCCGGCGCTGTACGTGGGCACCTGGATCCGCGACGCCGGCCTGGATCCGCGGATGGGTCGCGGCGCCGAGCTGGCCGCGCAGTGGCTGACGCACCTCGAGGCCGCCGGGGTCCGCGGGATCGGCTTCGGCTTCGTCTACCTGCGCGCCACCGACGCCCCCTCCGACGTGCTGGCCGAGGAGATCCGTCACGAGTTCGACGGCCGTCTCGGCGTGGAGGCACCGGCCTACCTCGACCGAGTCGCCTGGTTGCGTGATCACGAGCTGGGGTCGGCGCGGCTGCAGTTGGCCGACGACGTCGCCCTCACCGACGTGGCGGTCCGCGCGAGGACAACCGGTCCCGACGGCGTGGACGTCGATGACTGGCGTCGGGTCGCCCTGCGCCTGCACCGCACCGAGGGCCCCCGGTGGGCCCACGAGGTCGATGCGGTGGGCCGCGCCCTGGTCGGCGGACTGCGCCACGACGGACTCCCCCTGGACGAGGTGGTCGCGCTGCTGGCCGCGGCGGTCGACGATGCTCCCGAACCGGACGCGGTGCACGGCTTCGTCGAGGCGTTGGTCCGCCACGGCGTCCTGGTCGCGGGTTCCCCGGATGTTCGCGCGGAGTTGACTTCTCAGTAAGTTCTCAGCCGGGTGAGGCATTCCCGCAGCTCAGAGCGGCAGCGACGAGTCGGTGCGGGGAACTTTTTCCTCCCCACGGGTCGTTGGACCTCATGAAAGCGAATGACTCGAGGAGGCCGACATGCACCGCACCACCGCCACCACCCGGGCACCTGAGACCACGCGTCCGGCGATGACCGACGCCGACCTCGATGCGCAGAGCCCCGCCGCGGACCTCGTCCGTGTGTACCTCAACGGGATCGGTAGGACGGCCCTGCTCAACGCGGAGCAGGAGGTGGAACTGGCCAAGCAGATCGAGGTGGGTCTCTACGCGCAGCACGTGCTCGCCACACGCAAGCGCCTCTCGGCCACCAAGAAGCGCGATCTGGCCATGCTGGTCCGCGAGGGGCAGTCGGCCAGGGCACACCTGCTGGAGGCCAACCTGCGTCTGGTGGTCTCGCTGGCCAAGCGCTACACCGGTCGCGGGATGCCGCTGCTCGACCTGATCCAGGAGGGCAACCTGGGTCTGATCCGCGCGATGGAGAAGTTCGACTACGCCAAGGGCTTCAAGTTCTCCACCTACGCCACCTGGTGGATCCGCCAGGCGATCACCCGTGGGATGGCCGATCAGAGCCGCACCATCCGGCTGCCCGTCCACCTGGTGGAACAGGTGAACAAGCTGGCCCGCATCAAGCGTGAGCTGCATCAGCAGCTGGGTCGCGAGGCCACCGACGACGAGCTGGCCAACGAGTCCGGCATCCCGGCCGAGAAGATCGCCGATCTGCTCGACCACAGTCGCGACCCGGTGAGCCTCGACATGCCGGTCGGCAGCGACGAGGAGGCCCCCCTCGGTGATTTCATCGAGGACGCCGAGGCGACCTCGGCGGAGAGCGCGGTGCTGGCGGGTCTGCTGCACTCCGACGTGCGCAGCGTGTTGTCCACCCTCGACGAGCGTGAGCAGCAGGTCATCCGGTTGCGGTTCGGCCTCGACGACGGACAGCCGCGCACCCTCGACCAGATCGGTCGGTTGTTCGGGCTCTCCCGCGAGCGTGTCCGGCAGATCGAACGTGAGGTGATGGCCAAACTACGCCAGGGTGAGCGGGCCGAACGTCTGCGCGCCTACGCCAGCTGACCGACTCCTCAGCGCAGCCTCCGCGGCCCGGTGTCCACCCTGGTGGGCACCGGGCCGAGTCGTACCCGGCCGGCGAGGACCGACGCCGAGTCCGAGGCGACCAGGATGGGATCCAACGACAGCGAACGCACCTCGGGGATGTCGTCGACCATCGTCGACACCCGCAGCAACAGGTCGACGAGGCTGTCGGTGTCGACCACCTGCTGACCGTGGTAGCCCTGCAACAGCGGAGCCGACCGCGGCGCGGCGATCAGTTCCCGGGCATCGGCCTCACTGAGCGGCGGTACCCGGTACACGTGATCGCCGAGCAGTTCGAAGGTCACCCCGGACAGTCCGAACGAGATCAACGAACCGAAGGACGTGTCGTCGCCGACCCGGATGACGGTGTTGATGCCGCGATGGGCCATCCGCTGTACCTGCAGGGTGCGATCCCCGGTGACCAGGGTGAGTTCGGTGAACGCCGCACCCACGCTGACGCTGTCCGACAGGTCCAGGCGGGCACCCTCCCGGTCGAGGCGACCGCGCCAGCCCGGTGACATCGCCTTCACGGCGACCGGGAACCCGAGTTCCTCGGCCGCCGCCATCGCCTCCTCGGCGGTGTCGGTCTCGCGGAAGTCGACGACGTGGATGCCGTAGTACCGCAGCAGGCTCGCCGACTGGCGGTCGTCGAGGTCGATACCCTGCTCCCCCCCACTGATGAGCAGGTCGCGGACCAGCCCGCGGGCGGCGGCGGGGTCGATGCCGTCGGGGCGCACGATCGGGGACTCCGGCCGGGAGCGCCAGCGCGAATATCGCCACGCCTGACCCAGCGCCTGGGCGGCTCGCTCCGGACCGGGATACGACGGAATGGATCCACGGGCCGGTCCGCCGTTGTCACCCCGGACCATCAATGCGTCCGGAACGCCCTCGGCGGCCAGGAACGTCGAGACCACCGGCGTCCGGGAATCGCGGGCGCCTGCCATCAACGCGTCGGCGTAGGCGGTGGCGCTCACCGCGACCGGCGGCACGAACACCGCGATGATCGCGTCCACGTCGGGATCGGCGGCCGCGGACCCCACCGCGGCCTGGAACTCCTCAGGACTCGCCGCCGGACCGAGGTCGATGTTGCCACTCGACTCCAGCCCGTACCTCCCACCGACGTCGGCGGCGATCGCGCCGAGCACGCTGGAGTTGCCGACCACCCGGACCCGCGGACCCGCGGGCAACGGTTGATATGCCAGCGCCAGCGCACAGTCGAACAGTTCGGTCAGCGTGTCCACCTGGATCACCCCGGCCTGGGCCAGGATGCCCCGGGACCCCTCGTCGCCGAGCTCGGGTTCTCCGGTGGCGAATTTGGCGGTGACCGCGCCCAGACCGGATTTCACCGCGACGATCGGCTTGTCCCGCGCCACCCGGCGGGCCAACCGGAAGAACTTGCGGGGGTTGCCGAAACTCTCCAGGTACAGCAGGACGACCTCGGTGCCCGCATCGGAATCCCAGTACTGCAGCAGGTCGTTGCCGGAGAGGTCGGCGCGGTTGCCCGCCGAGACGAACGTCGACAGGCCCAGTCCCCGCCGGGCGGCGGTGTCGAGGATGGCGATGCCCAGCGCACCGGACTGACAGAAGAACCCCACCCGCCCGAGCGAGGGTATCCGCGGGGCCAGCGTCGCGTTCAACGAGATCTCGGGGTCGTTGTTGGCCACGCCGAGGGCGTTGGGACCGACCAGTCGCATCCCGTGTTCGCGTACCGCGGCGACCAGTCGCGCCTCCGATGCGCGACCCGACTCACCGGTGTCGGCGAACCCTGACGACACCACGACCAGCGTCTTCACCCCCTTGGTCAGACAGTCCGCGAGTACCTCGTCGACCGTGCCCGCGGGCACCGCGACCACCGCGAGATCCACCGGCTCGGGGATGTCGCGCACCGTCGGGTAGGCGTGGATGCCACGCACCTCACGTGCCTCGGCGTTCACCGGGTACACCGGGCCGGTGAATCCGTGGTCGACGATGTTGGCCAGCAGGGCGTTTCCCACCTTGGTGCGGTCGGTGGAGGCGCCGATGACGGCCACCGAGGCGGGCCGCAGCAGGTTGGCCACGCTCCGCGCCTCCGATCCGCGTTCGCGGGCGTTGCGCACCGACAGCAGGGCCTCGCTGGGGTCGATCGTGAACTCCACGTGCACCGTGCTGCCATCGAAACTGCGGGTCAACTGGTATCCCGCGTCACGGAACACCGCCACCATGTACGGATTCTCGGTGAGCACCTCGGCCTCGAATCGGGTGAACCCGTTCTCGGCGGCCGCGCCCGCGAGGTGTTCGAGCAGGATGGGGCCGAGTCCGCGGCCCTGATGGTCGTCGGCGACCACGAACGCGACCTCCGCCGAGTGCGGGCGCCCCATGGTGCGCATCCCCTCGTAGACGCCCATCGCGATCATCTCGCCACCGAGGAGCCCCACCATCGCGACTCGGTCGTGGTGGTCGACCGTGGTCATCCGTGCGATGTCCCGTGGCGAGAGTGTCGGGTACGGCCCGAAATAGCGCATGTATCGCGTGCGTTCGGACAACGTGGCGTGGAACCGCACCAACCGATCGGCGTCCTCGGGCACGATCGGTCGCAGATGTACCACGCCGCCGTCGCTGGCCAGCACGTCGGCGATCCAGTGCCGGGGAAAGTCTCGAGGGCCGCGACGGGGCACGCCGCCGCCGGGCGCACTCTCCCGCGCCGCGGTCGGTCCCTCGGTACCGGTGGTCGGCTCAGTCACGGGGATCCTCCGGGTCGAGTCCGTACAACGGGAACACCGCGCGGCGGGTGGCCAGGATCGCCGCGTCGGTGCTGCGCTGCGCGGACTCGCTGATGCCCGCGGGCGGTTCCTGACCGCTGTCGCCGTCCCAGGGCACATGATCGACGTCGCCACCGTCGGTCATCACCGGCACCGGCTGCCGCGCGTAGGCGGCGTCCACGCCTGCCGCCCGGTCCGAGGCAGCCGCACACCACTGTGGGTCGACCGGCGTCTGCGGGTCGAGGTCGCGGTCGAGGACCGCGGCGATGAGATGGGTCCAGACGCGCGGCACCACGTCGACCACCCCGTACCCCCCGCCACCCACCGCGACCCAGCGGCCGTCGCAGTACCGGTCGGCCAGATCGCGCATGGCCAGGAACGCCGCCCGTTGACCGTCGACGGTCAGCGACAGGTCGGTCAGCGGATCGAGTCGGTGGGTGTCCACCCCGCACTGGCTGACCAGGATCTGCGGGCGGAAGTGTTCCAGCGCCGACGGGACCACCGCGTGGAACGCCCGAAGCCACAGGCGATCCGGCGTACCCGGCATCAACGGGAGGTTCACCGCGGACCCCTCCCCCTCACCCTCACCGACCTCCTGCGACGACCCGGTACCCGGCCACAGCGTCGCCGGGTGCTGATGCAGCGACACCGTGAGCACGCGCGGATCCGCGACGAACTCCTGCTGCACCCCGTCGCCGTGATGGGCATCGATGTCGAGGTAGGCGATCCGGTCGAATCCGTGGTCGAGCAGGAACCGGATGGCGACCGCGACGTCGTTGTACACACAGAACCCCGACGCGTGGCCGCGCATCGCGTGGTGCATACCGCCACCGATGTTCACCGCCCGCCGTACCGCACCCGTGGCGACGGCCTGTGCGGCCGCCACCGATCCGCCGACCAGCAACGCCGACGCCTCGTGCATGCCCGGGTAGACCGGGTTGTCGTCACCACCGAGCCCGAAGACCCGCTCCAACACCGCGGCGGGCATCGCGGGAACCCGCGCCCCGGCCGCGCGGACGGCGTCGACGTAGGCGGAGGTGTGCACCCGGTGCAAGAGATCGTCGGCGGCGGGCACCGGAGCGGTGGGGTCGATTCCGTCGAGTACACCGAGCGATCGGGACAGTGACATCGTCAGTGCCAGGCGGCAGGGATTCATCGGGTGCGAGCTGATCCACCGGTAGTCGAGGAACCGTTCACTCCAGATCACCGCGGCGTCGGGTCCGGCGGCCGCAGTTCTGTTCATGGGTCTCCAGGCTAGAACGTGTCCCGGTTGGTCGCGCGGATTTGTCCGTCCGGCATCGACACCCCCACGGCCCGCGCGATCTCCGCGCGCGCGTCGTCACAGCCACGCGGGTGTCCGGCCGGGACCAGGTAATCTGGTGCGGTGACACGAAGGGATGGGTCCGAGTGAACGATCTGGTCGACACCACTGAGATGTATCTGCGAACCATCTACGACCTCGAAGAAGAGGGCATCACCCCCTTGCGGGCGCGGATTGCCGAGCGGTTGGAGCAGAGCGGCCCCACCGTGTCGCAGACGGTCGCGCGGATGGAGCGCGACGGTCTGGTCCGCGTGGCCGGTGACCGTCACCTCGAACTCACCGACAAGGGACGCACGCTGGCGATCTCGGTGATGCGTAAGCACCGCCTGGCCGAGCGGTTGCTGGTCGACGTGATCGGGATGCCCTGGGAGGACGTACACGCAGAGGCCTGCCGGTGGGAGCACGTGATGAGCGACGACGTGGAACGCCGACTGTTCGAGGTCCTCGACCGGCCGACCACCTCCCCGTACGGCAATCCCATTCCGGGACTGGAGATGCTGGGCATGGACGTTGCCACACCCGCACCGACCGTGACCCGGCTGTCGGACCTGCCGCAGGGTGAGCCGGTCGCGGTGATCGTGCGGCGGTTGTCCGAACACGCACAGTCCGACATCGAGCTGATCGCCGATCTCCGGGATGCCGGGGTGGTCCCCAACGCCCGGGTGACGGTGACCGCGGCCCCTGGTTCGGTGACCATCAGCACCCCGGGTCACGACGGTCTCGACCTGTCCACCGAGATGGCACACGCCGTTCACGTCGAGAAGGTCTGACCGGCAGGCATGAAACTCCTCGTCACCGGCGGTGCCGGATATGTGGGAAGCGTCTGCGCCCGGGTGCTGCTCGAGGCGGGCCACGACATCACCATCGTCGACAATCTCAGCACCGGTAACGCCGACGCCGTGCCGGACGGGGCCCGATTCGTCGAGGGCAACGTCCGCGACGTCGCCGCCACGGTGCTCGACCCCGGCGACGTGGACGGCGTGGTGCACTTCGCCGCACAGTCGTTGGTCGGCGAGTCGGTGGAGAACCCGCAGAAGTATTGGCACGGCAACGTCGTCGAGACGCTGGCGTTGTTGGACGCGATGCGCGACGCGGGCACGCCGCGGTTGGTGTTCTCGTCCACCGCCGCCACCTACGGCGAGCCCGAGTCGGTGCCGATCCTCGAGTCGTCGCCCGCTCGGCCGACCAACCCCTACGGTGCGACGAAGCTGGCCATCGACACCGCCATCTCCGGGTACTGCGCGGCCTACGGACTCGCGGCGACCAGCCTGCGGTACTTCAACGTCGCAGGTGCTCACGGCGGGGCGGGCGAGAACCGGGTGATCGAGACCCATCTCATCCCGATCGTCCTGCAGGCCGCACTCGGCCACCGTGCGGGCGTCAAGATCTTCGGTACCGACTACCCCACCGACGACGGCACCGCGGTCCGCGACTACATCCATGTCTACGACCTCGCCCAGGCGCACGCCCTTGCCTTGCAAGCCTCCACCCCCGGTCGGCACGACATCTTCAATCTCGGTAGCGGCACCGGGTTCTCGGTACGACAGGTCATCGACACCTGCATGACCGTGACCGGCGCGGAGATCCCGGTGGAGGAGACCGGACGCCGGGCCGGCGACCCCGCGGTGCTCATCGCCTCGAGTGACAAGGCGATCGCGGAGCTGGGCTGGAAGCCCGATCGCACCGATCTGTCGGTGATCGTCTCCGACGCCTGGGATTTCACCCGATCACTGGGCGACCGGGCACACTCGGCACGCGCCTGATCCGCTCCGCGCGATCGTGCGGGGCCGGTCATCCGGCGATCCTGCGAGTCGGGGGTGGTATCCGCACACCGAGATCGTCGGCGATGGCGTAACTGTCGCCGAGCAGATCCCACAGCGTCGACGGGTGCATCCCCGCGCGCAGGGATCGGTCGAGCAACCGGGCCAGGGAGGCGTGGGGGTCGGCGGCCAGGGCCACGTCGAGCGCGACACCGGCGGCGGCTCCGTCCCCGGAGATGTAGTAGAGGTGTGCCAACAGCGTCGCCGCGGCGGCCTGTGGACGCCCCCGCAGTCGTCGGGCGCCCAGCCGCCACAGTGCCTCGGCGACATCGTGCAGATCGGTCACCGCCACCGCCAGCAGCGCATCGCGCGCGGGGATGGAGGTCAGGCCGGCCGCGAGCCGCTCGAGCCGTCGACACGACATCTGGCCCCCCGCGGGATGGGTCAGCATCCGCATCACCGTGGCCAAGTGATCCTCTGCCGCCGACGGGCCCGCATCGATGGGATCGCGCCGTGCCGGGGTGTGCACCGGGCAGGCCACCGCGTCGCACGGCGTCAGCGGTTCCAACGACGCGACGAGTTCGGCTCGGGTTCGCAGCATGCGCCGTCCCCCGACCACGGCGTGGGCGATGGCCAGCGGGGTGGTGCGCGGGTCCTCGAGCACCCCGGTGCCATCGTCGGTACCCACGGCTCCCGCGATCTGGGTCCACCGTGCCCCGGCCTCGATCTCCGGCACCACGTAGCCACCGCCGAGCGCCCGGTCATCGGCCAACAGACCCTCGATGAGCTCCATGACCTCGGCGTAGACGGTGGAGTGATCCGGATACCGGTCGTCGACGATCACCGCGTACAGGACGCTGTCCTCATGGTCCGAACACAAGGCGGCGAGCCGGCGCAGCACGCCCACGAGAGCGGGCACAGGGGTCCCGCGGTGATCCAGGAGGAGATCGTGACGCATCGACATCCGGATCTGTCCGCCCCGCAGACAGATCAAGACGATGGATCGCTCGGGCAGGAAGCCCAGCAGCGGACCGATGGCGGCGATGAGGTCGCCACCGCCGTGGATCCGTACGGTGTGCGGGTGCTGATCGAGTCCGTCGGCGGATGCCCCGCTGTCGCTGTTCATGCCAACCAGAATGAGCACCCGGTCGGTCACGAACCCGGCCGGCGCGTCTGCTTGTGGACGGTTCGGAGATCTGTGCACAACGCGCAGGCGACGCCCGGGCGCCGGTCAGAGGTGTCGGTGGCCCCGGCCGCGGTCTCGCAGCCCGGTCATCGTTGCCGCGACTTGCGCACAGCCGTGGTGAACACCTCGTCCAACGCCGCACCGTCCGGCTTGTCCGACGTGTACGACAGATAGGCGGCGTACACCCGAATGCCGTCGTTCTGCGCGATCAGCATCGTGGTGGTCTGCGGTTTCTGCAGCGACGTCGTCGATGTCACCACCCGGCGCATCGCGAACGACTCCTGCGATTCGACGGGTGCGGGCGGCACCGTCGTCACGGTGACCGCGGTCGCGGCCGCTCCCCGGCTGGTGGCATAGGTGCGACACCGGTCGGCCCAGGTGGCCACCGATCGCAGCGGCGCATCCACAGCCGCGGTGACCACGGTCAGATTGCCGCCCCTGGTGGCGGTCGAGGTGGCGCTCGGCATACCGGTCACCACCACCGCACGCGACGGATCGATCGCCGGCGGCGCACAGGAGGCGGGTAACACGGTCGCCCCCACCGGTACTCCGAGAAGGTCGGCGAGGACGTCGGTCGCCTGCTGCGACCGCAGCCGATCGGCCGAATAACCGGCAGGGAAGTCGGCGGGTGTCAACGCCAGCGCCCCCACATCCACCGACGGCGAGGTCGGCGTGGCGGCGACCGCGATCCCCTCGATCGCCCGGCCACAGCCCGACACCATCATCACCGCGGCGACGCACGCCAGGCACAGCACCGCGCCACAGGGACGCGTGGCCCCTCGACGGTCGACACCCCGGCTCACGAACCTCACCGGTCACACTGTGCCATCACCGACGCGGCCGTGCCCACACCGACACCGCTTCGTTGCCTACCGCACCTGTATCGACCTACGGTCGGGGTCGCGTCCGGTACCCGCGTCATTGCCGGACCTCCGGATCGGTGAAGAACGGGAAGAGGTGTGATGAGCGGAACCGCCGTCATGGTCGTCGTGGTCGTCGTCGCGGTGTTCGTGCTGGTGGGCGCGGCGACGTTCGCCGTCGCCGCCAACCGGCGGATCCGCCGTTTCGCCCGCTCGAACGAGATCATCCCCGGTCTACCCGGCAACGCCCCCGCCGACTGGGCCCGATCCCCCGAACCCGAGGCGGTACTGCACCGCAGGATCCGCTACGCCCTCGACGAGATCCGACAGAATCCCGGCATCGTCCCGAACGATCGGTTGCGCGTCGCCCGCGATGAGTTGGAACGGGCCGCCGTTCGCCTCGACGACGCACTCATCGCATCCTCGACGTTGCCCGCCGACCATCGCATCGAACGCCGGGAGACCCTGGAAACGGCCGTCGACGAGGTGGAGAAGCTGCCGGGCATCGCCTACACCGGGACCGTGGGTGAGGCACTCACCGCCTTCGCGACGGCGACCGACCGCATCAACTCCCTCGCCTGATCCATTCCTCCAGATGCGGCGCCTCGGCACCGACGGTCGTGCCGTCACCGTGCCCGGTGTGTACCCGCGTCGCCGGGTCCAGGGTCAGGATTCGGCCGCTGATCGAGTCGATGATGGTCGGGAAGTCCGAGAACGACCGACCGGTGGCCCCGGGTCCGCCGCTGAACAGGGTGTCGCCGCTGAACAACTCCTCCGACTCCGGCGCGTGGAAGCACACCGACCCGGGAGAGTGACCGGGGGTGTTGATCACCCGCAGTTCGGTACCCGCCACCGAGATCGACTGTCCGTCATCGAGGTCCCGGTGGACCACCTCCGGGTGGGTCAGTACCCACAGGATGTCGTCACCCGGGTGCAACAGGATCGGCGCGTCGAGGCGCTCGGACAGTTCAGGGGCCACCGTCACGTGGTCGTTGTGGCCGTGGGTGAGGAGGATGGCCGTGACCGTGCGTCCGCCCACCGCCTCGACGATCGGCTCGGCCTGATGAGCCGCATCGATGACCACACACTCGGAGTCGTCACCGACCACCCAGACGTTGTTGTCCACCTCCCAGGTGCCGCCGTCCAGGGAGAACGTCCCCGACGTGACCACCTGGTCGATGCGCAGTTGTCCGGCGCTCACAGCTCCACCACCGAGCGCAACACCGTGCCGGCCTCCATGGCCTCGAACGCCTCCTCGATGTCGGTCAGACCGATACGCTCGGTGACGAACTTCTCCAGTGGCAACCGACCCTGCTGATAGAGGTCCACCAGCATCGGGAAGTCGCGCTCGGGCAGACAGTCGCCGTACCAGGACGACTTCAGCGCACCCCCGCGGGAGAAGAAGTCCAGCAGTGGCAGCTCCAACCGCATCTCCGGGGTGGGCACGCCCACCAACACCACCACGCCCGCCAGATCGCGGGCGTAGAAGGCGGTCTCGTAGGTCTCCGGGCGACCGACCGCGTCGATGACCACGTCGGCACCGTTGCCGTCGGTGAGCTCCTGCACCGCGGTGACCACGTCCTGCACCTGAGACGCGTCGATGGTGTGGGTGGCGCCGAGGTCGGTGGCCCAGTCCAATTTGGCCGGGTCGCGGTCGATGGCGATGATCCTGGTGGCGCCGGCCAGCCGGGCGCCGGCAACGGCCGCGTCGCCCACCCCGCCGCACCCGATCACCGCGACGGAGTCACCGCGGACCACCTGTCCGGTGTTCATCGCCGCACCCAGGCCGGCCATCACACCGCAGCCCAACAACCCCACCACCGCGGGATCGGCGTCCGGGTCCACCCTCGTGCACTGCAGTTCGTGCACCAGCGTCTTGTCGGCGAAGGCACCGATCCCCAGCGCAGGGGTCAGCTCGGTGCCGTCGGTGAGCGTCATCGGCACGCTCGCGTTGAACGTGTCGAAGCAGTACCAGGGTCGGCCGCGCCTACACGCACGACACTGCCCGCACACCGCGCGCCAGTTCAGCACGACGAAATCGCCGACACCGACGTGGGTGACCTCCGTACCGATCGCCTCCACCCGACCGGCCGCCTCGTGCCCGAGCAGGAACGGGTACTCGTCGTTGATGCCGCCGTCGCGATACGCCAGATCCGTGTGGCACACGCCGCACGCGGTGATGTCGACCACCACGTCGCGGGGCCCCGGGTCCGGGATGACGATGTCCACCACCTCGGTGGGCTCTGACTTCTTGCGCGACACGACCCCGCGTACCTGCTGCGACATGCGCTGTTCCCTCTCATCACCGACCCTGCATATGTCCCCTCAACCCTGCCACACGCCGGCGCACGCGCCGGGGGACGCGATGACTCGGCGGCCGCGCACGGGGAATCCGCGGCGCCGCGCGGACGTTGTGACCTGCAGACCAGTGCACACCGGCGAGATGTGCGGACGACAGGCACCGGGGTACCGGCCGCGTCGATGTCCCCACCGCCTGGATGCTGAGCCACAATGCACATACGGCAGGATGGTTCGCCGCGCGCGTGCCCAGCCGAAGAGGAGAGACTATGAACGAGGACTTCCCCACCGGCGACGGTGGTTCCGCCGACGACGTCCCGAACCAGAACACCCCCGACCGCGGCACCACAGACCGCGGCACCCCCGACCAGCCGGGCGCAGACCAGGAAGCCGTCTGGTCGGACGACACCGGCTCACGCTTGTACGAGCTGGAGTTCCCGGCCCCGGAGGTCACCGGTGACGATGGTGACGGACCGGTGTTGGTCCACGCTCTCGAGGGTTTCGCCGACGCCGGACACGCGGTGGCACTGGCCGCGGAGCACCTGCGCGACGCGCTGGACTCGGAACTCGTCGCGACGTTCTCCGGTGACGAACTGATCGACTACCGCTCACGGCGGCCCACGATGCAGTTCTCCGGCGAACAGTTCACCGGCGTCGAGATGCCGCTTCTGCAGTTGCACGCCATCCGCGACAACCGAGGCCGTCCGTTCCTGCTGCTGTCCGGGGTGGAGCCGGATCTGCGCTGGGAGCAGTTCGTCGACGCCGTGCGCAGGCTGTCGGATCACTTCGAGGTGGCCACCGCCGTGGGGCTCAACGCCATCCCGATGGCGGTTCCGCACACGCGACCGTCGACGATCACGGCACACGGCAATGCCGCCGAGCTCCTCGGAGATCTTCCGCGGTGGGGCACGCCCATGAAGGTGCCGGCCAGCGCGTCGATGCTGCTCGAGCTGCGCCTCGGCGACCGCGGGTACCGCACGGCGGGGTTGTCGGTGCACGTCCCGCACTACCTCTCGCAGTCCAGTTATCCGGCGGCAGCCGCCATTCTGGTGCAGTCCCTGGCCACGGCGACCGGTCTGGACCTCCCGGTGACCGCGCTGGAGAACGCCGCGGCCAAGGTGCGTACCCAGATCGACGCCGAGGTCAGCGGTAACGACGAGGTCGAGTCGGTGGTGACCGCACTGGAGGCGCAGTACGACACCTACGCGGCGGCCCAGTCGGAGACGCAGTCGTTGTTGGCTCGCGACGAGTCGATGCCCAGCGGTGACGAGCTCGGCGCCGAGTTGGAGCGATTCCTGGCCGCCCAGACCGGTGATGACCGTCCAGACGACGGTGAGAGCGGCGCGCGTGGCTGACCCCCACGTGGACGGCCGGTGACCACGGCCGGGCCGACCGGACCACTGCTCGCCCGCACCGGCGCGGACGACGACGAGCTGTTCGTCACCTTCGGCGAATTCTGGGCGGGCCGAGGCATCGCGCTCTACCCCGCTCAGGAGGAGGCGCTGATCGAGCTGGTCGGCGGGTCCAATGTGATCCTCTCCACCCCCACCGGCTCGGGGAAGTCCCTGGTCGCGTCCGGTGCCGTCTACGCCGCGTTGTCGCGAGGTGGTCGGAGCTTCTACACCGCGCCGATCAAGGCGCTGGTCAGCGAGAAGTTCTTCGCCCTGTGCGAGCAGTTCGGTGCGGAGAACGTCGGGATGATGACCGGTGACGCGACGGTCAACTCTCGCGCGCCGATCATCTGCGCCACCGCCGAGATCCTGGCGAACATCGCGCTCCGCGAGGGCGCCGCCGCCGAGGTCGCGTTGGTGGTGATGGACGAGTTCCACTTCTACGGCGACCGGGACCGCGGTTGGGCCTGGCAGGTACCGCTCGTCGAACTGCCCCATGCGCAGTTCCTGCTGATGTCGGCCACCCTCGGCGACGTCACGACCTTCGTCGACGACCTGACCCGACGCACGGGACGGCCCACCGCGGCGATCACCGGCACCGACCGACCGGTACCGCTGGACTACGGGTACGTGCTCACCGCGGTGCACGAGACCATCGAAAGACTCATCGCGGAGAATCGTGCACCGGTGTACGTGGTGCACTTCACCCAGGCATCGGCGGTGGAACGCGCGCAGGCGTTGCTGAGTGCCAAGATCTGCGACCGCACCGAACGCGACGCCATCGCCCAGGCGATCGGCGACTTCCGGTTCTCCGCAGGATTCGGCAGGACGCTGTCCAAGCTGGTGCGCGCGGGCATCGGCGTCCACCACGCGGGGATGCTGCCCCGGTATCGACGACTCGTCGAGCGCCTGGCCCAACAGGGGCTGCTCAAGGTCATCGCCGGCACCGACACCCTCGGCGTGGGCATCAACGTGCCGATCCGCACGGTGTTGTTCACCGCGCTCACCAAGTACGACGGTGTCCGCACCCGACACCTCAGTGCCCGGGAGTTCCACCAGATCGCCGGTCGGGCGGGTCGGGCCGGTTACGACACCGAGGGTTTCGTGGTCGCCCAGGCCCCCGAGCACGACGTGGAGAACGCGCGCGCCGAGGCGAAGGCCGCCGCGGCCGACGGCAAGAAGCGCAAGCGGGTGCAGAAGAAGAAGGCGCCGGAAGGGTTCGTCTCCTGGGGCGAGGGTACTTTCGACCGTCTCATCGCCGCCCCGCCCGAACCATTGCGGTCCCACTTCCGGGTCACCACCGCAATGGTGATGGACGTGATCGCCCGTCCCGGTGATTGTTTCGTCGCCATGCGCCATCTGCTCGAGGACAACCACGAGCCACGCGAACGACAGCGCAAGCACATCCGGCACACCATCGAGCTCTACCGCGGATTGCTCGAGTCCGGGATCGTCGTCCGACGTGACCAGGTGGGAACCGATGGCAAGAACGTCGAGCTCACCACCGAGCTGCCCGACGACATCGCACTGAACCACCCACTGTCGGAGTTCGCGCTCGCCGCCTTCGATCTACTCGACCCCGACTCGCCAGATCACACGCTGGACGTCATCTCGGTGATCGAGTCGACCCTCGAGAACCCGCGTCCGGTGCTGATGGCACAACGCAACGCCGCCCGCGATGAGGCGATGGCGACGACGAAGGCCGACGGCCTGGAGTACGAGGAGCGGATGGAGCGCCTCGCCGAGATCGGCTGGCCCACACCGTTGTCGGAGCTGTTGGAAGCGGCGTTCGAGATCTACCGCAGTGCGCACCCCTGGGTGTACACCCCACCGAGCCCCAAATCGGTGCTGCGGATGATGATCGAGGAGGGGATGGATTTCGGCGACCTGGTCGCCCGGTTCGGCCTGTCCCGCAGCGAGGGCGTAGTGCTGCGCTACCTCACTGACGTGTATCGCGCACTGCGGCAAGGCCTTCCGACCGCGGCACGAACCGATGACCTCGGTGATGTGATCGAGTGGCTGGGGATGCTCATCCGGGTGGTCGACTCCAGCCTGATCGACGAATGGGAGGAACTCACCCACCCCACCTCCGGCCCCGACGCGATCGCGGCACCGCGTCGCCGTCCCGATGCCCGGGGTTGGCGCATAGCCCTCCGCAACAGGATGTTCCACATCATCACCCTGATGGCACGGGAAGACTGGGATGCACTCGGTGCGAGGTATCCCGACCTCGACTGGGCGACGGAGATGGACGACTACTTCGATGAGTACGATTCCGTCGGAACGGGTCCCGATGCCCGCGGCCCGGCGTTGTTCACCGTGACCGAGTCCGTCGACACCGATGGACGCACCGTGTGGCGGTTACGCCAGACCATCGACGATCCCGACGGCGACCGCGGATGGTCCGTGATCGCGGTGGCGGACGCTCCCGTTCTCGACCCGGTGGAGGAACCCGATCTGCGCGAGGTGGCCGTCATCCGGGGCTGAGCTCTGCGGTCGCCCGGTCGCAGACCGTCACGGGTAGATCCGCGGCCACCAACTCCGCGACGAGGCGCGCCAGGATGCGATAGGAGTCGTCGCGCCCGCTGGTCGCCCGGTGCACCAGTCCGATGCGCCTGCCCGGTGCGGGCGCCGCGAACGACGCCGTCCGGAGCGCGCCGCTGGCCGTCTCCGTGCGGATCGCGGTCTGCGGGATGAGCGTCACCCCGAGTCCACCCTCCACACACTGCACCGCTGTGGCCAGTGACGCCGCCCGGGTGTGGCCGATGTCCGGACGAACACCGGCGAGTCGACACACCTCCAGGGCCTGATCGCGCAGGCAGTGCCCCTCGTCGAGCAGCAACAGCGGTAGCTCCGAGAGATCGGCGGGATCCACGTCGGCGCTGCCGCCCAACGGGTGTCCGTCCGGCAGTGCGAGCACGAAGTCCTCGTCGTACATCGGGATCTCGGTGACCCCGGCCGCGTCGGCGGGCAGTGCCATCACCGCCACGTCCAGCGATCCTGTGGTCAACCCGGTAAGCAGCCGCGCGGTCTGGTCCTCGACCACCTGCAGCACGAGGTCCGGGAGTTCGCGGGCGAGTCCGCGCAGCAACAGGGGCAACACGTACGGTGCGACGGTCGGGATGATCCCGAGGCGGATGGTTCCGGCCAGCGGATCGCCGATACCGGTGGCCGCCGCGGTGAACTCATCGATCGCGTCCAGGGCGCTCATCGCCTTCGGCAGCAACTCGGCCCCCTCCACGGTGACCATCACCGATCGGGTGTTGCGCTCGACCAGTTTCACGCCGAAGCCCTCCTCCATCGCGGCCAGGGCCTGCGACAGGGAGGGCTGACTGACTCCCAGTGACGCTGCGGCGGTACCGAAGTGGCGCTTCCGCGCCACTTCTACGAAGGCACGCAACCCGACCACAGTGGGCCGATAAGAGCGATTGGACATGCCTATCAGTATAGTGCGTGTCATCACGTTTCGCTTTTGATTCGTTTTTGGCACGATGGTGCACACGCGCCTCTCGATGCGCGACGAGCGACGGCGGAGACCCCGCACGTGCCCCGTCCGGGTACACCGCCTCCGTGTCCACAACGATCGAAGGAGAACCCATGGCCCTGTTGACCATCGGCGACCAGTTCCCGTCCTACAAGCTCACCGCGGTCATCGGCGGTGACCTCTCCGCGGTGGACGCACAGCAGCCCGACGACTACTTCACCGCGGTGAGCAGCGACGACAATCCCGGGAAGTGGCGCATCGTGTTCTTCTGGCCCAAGGACTTCACCTTCGTGTGCCCCACCGAGATCGCGGCCTTCGGCAAGCTCAACGAGGAGTTCGAGGATCGTGACGCGCTGGTGCAGGGTGTCTCCGTCGACAACGAGTTCGTCCACTTCCAGTGGCGCGCACAGCACGACGAGCTCAAGACGCTGCCCTTCCCCATGCTCTCCGACCTGAAGCGCGAACTGGCGTCGGCGACCGGCGTGCTGAACGCCGACGGTGTGGCCGATCGCGCCACCTTCATCGTCGATCCGAACAACGAGATCCAGTTCGTCTCCGTGACCGCCGGGTCGGTGGGCCGCAACGTCGACGAGGTGTTGCGCGTGCTCGACGCACTGCAATCCGACGAGCTGTGCGCGTGCAACTGGCGTAAGGGCGATCCGACGATCGACGCGAAGGAACTCCTCACCGCGAGTGTCTGATCGCTCCGCATCCCTCGCCCACCATTCGTCGCCCAGGAGGCAGCACCGAGAATGAGTATCGACAACCTGAAGTCCGCACTGCCCGAATACGCGAAGGATCTGAAGCTCAATCTGGGCTCCATCGCCCGCACCACCGTGCTGAAGGAGGACCAGCTGTGGGGGACGCTGTTGGCCAGTGCCGCGGCGACGCGGAACGCCCGGGTGCTCAAGGAGATCGGTGACGAGGCCGCCGACATCCTGTCCGCGGAGGCATACAACGCCGCACTGGGTGCCGCATCCATCATGGGTATGAACAACGTGTTCTATCGAGGCCGCGGTTTCCTCGACGGCAAGTACGACGACCTGCGTCCGGGTCTGCGGATGAACATCATCGGCAACCCCGGTGTGGAGAAGGCCGACTTCGAACTGTGGTCGTTCGCCGTCTCCTCGATCAACGGCTGTGGCCACTGTGTCGCCGCACACGAGAACACCCTGCGCGAGGACGGCGTGGACCGTGAGGCCGTGCTGGAGGCGCTCAAGGTCGCCTCGATCGTCGCCGGGGTCGCACAGGCCCTCACCACCGCCGAGGTGCTCGTCGGCTGATCGGTCGCGCCCGTACCGACCAGGGCCGGTTCACCATCGAGGTGAACCGGCCCTGTCGCGTTGTGACTGCCTCAGCGCAGAGCCGCACCGATCCGGTCGGCGAGGTCGGCGACCTGCTCGGTCGTCATCACGAAGGACGGGGAGATCTGCAGCGCGCCCTGTCCGGCCGCCCGCGTGCTGACACCGTGCTTGCGCAGCGCCACCACCGCGCCCGGCGCCTGGGCCGGATCCGCGAGCTGTACCGCGGTGACCACGCCGAGTCCGGTCCGAACCTCGGCGACCGCCGGGAGGTCGCCGAGGGGCGCCAGGTGTTCGGCCAGCTCATCCTCCAGGCGTGCGGCCTCGTCGAGGAGACCCTCGCGCTCGATGATGTCGAGGTTGGCCATGGCCGCGGCGGCGGCCCCCGCGTGCCCGCCGTAGGTGTAACCGTGTCGCCACCACACGCCGCCTGCGAAGAACGGCTCGGCGATGTGCGGCGCGACGAACAGTGCACCCATCGGCACGTACCCACTGGTCAGACCCTTGGCGGTGGTGATCATGTCGGGTTGCAGGTCGAATCGCGACGACGCGAACCACGCGCCGCCACCGATCCGACCGAATCCGGTGACCACCTCATCGGCCACGAAGAGCACGTCGTGGTCACGACAGATCTCACGTACCTCGGTGAGATATCCGTCGGGCGGCAGGTAGATGCCACCGGCACCGATGATCGGTTCGCAGAAGAAGGCCGCGATGTTGTCCGCACCGACCCGCTCGATCAGCCCGAGCAGGCTCTTCGCGTCGTCCCAGTCGACGGTTTCCGCATCCGGCATGAACTCGCCGTAACCCTCGCGGTTCGGCGGCAACCCCGACAGCGCGGTACCCGCGACATGCATACCGTGGTAGGCCTTCGTCCGGCTGACGACGGTCTTCTTCTCCGGACGACCCTGCTCGTGCCAGTACCGCCGGGCCAGCTTCACC
Organism: Williamsia sterculiae; assembly: GCF_900156495.1. Lineage (GTDB taxonomy): Bacteria > Actinomycetota > Actinomycetes > Mycobacteriales > Mycobacteriaceae > Williamsia_B > Williamsia_B sterculiae. Next base: position 91,151 of record NZ_FTNT01000003.1, on the reverse strand, counting down.
GCGGAGTCGATCGAATCGCTACCGCCGGAGGTGAAGAAGATCTTGCTGCCGGGCACCGGCGCGATGGCCTCGAGTCGCCGTGCCAGCGTCAGGGTGACGTCGGAGGTGAGATCACCGAACCCCGAGCAGTGCGCCAGCGACGACAGCTGATCGGCGACGGCCGTGGCGATCTCGGTGCGGCCGTGACCGACATTCGTGAACCAGAGGCCGGCGGTCGCGTCGAGATGACGGTTACCGTCGGCATCCCAGATATACGCACCCTCACCGCGGGTGACGACGAACGGCCCCGACGCCGTCACCGCACCCATGTCCGCGAACCCGTGCCACAGCGGATAATCCATGCCCTCATCATGCCCGGTCGCCGTCGCGCCCGGTGACCGGGTACGGCACCCATACGATGGAGGGCATCATGCCCACTCCTCCACCCGCAGCCGACGTCGACGAGGTGTCCGCCGAGCTCGCCACGGTGACGCTGGCCGACGAACACCGGCTGCTGCGTCGCCTGCCGACGATCCGCGAACGCCCGGAGAGCCCGGCAGCAGGACGGTTCCGCCGCGACCTCGACCGGGCCCTCGCCCGCGTCGAACGTCGGCGAGCCGCCGTCCCGCGCATCGACTACCCCGCCGTGCTGCCGGTCAGTGCCGCGCGGGACGAGATCGCCGAGGCCATCGCCACCCATCAGGTGGTGGTGGTAGCCGGGGAGACCGGATCGGGGAAGACGACCCAGCTCCCCAAGATCTGCCTCGAACTCGGCCGTGGGGTCCGCGGGATGATCGGCCACACCCAGCCGCGGCGGATCGCGGCGCGATCCGTGGCCGAGCGCATCGCCGAGGAGACCGGGACCGAGGTCGGCGGGGCGATCGGCTTCTCGGTGCGGTTCAGCGACCGGGTGGGCGACACCACCCTGGTCAAGGTGATGACCGACGGGATCCTGCTGCGTGAGCTGTCACGCGACCCGATGCTCTGGGCCTACGACACGATCATCGTCGACGAGGCGCACGAACGCAGTCTGAACATCGACTTCATCCTCGGCTACCTCCGGCAACTGCTCCCCCGTCGTCCCGACCTCAGGGTCATCGTGACCTCGGCGACGATCGAACCGGCGCGGTTCGCCGAGCATTTCGCCACAGCGGACGCCGAGGTGCCGATCATCTCGGTGTCGGGGCGCACCTATCCGGTGGAGATCAGATACCGTCCGCTGCGGGCCCAGGACCGGGCACCGGACGATACGGATGGGACCGGCGACGACCTCGGTAACGACCGGGACGACCTCGATCAGATCCAGGGCATCCGCGCCGCGGTGGACGAGCTGTGGTCCCACGCCGCGGGTGACATCCTGGTGTTCCTGCCCACCGAGCGCGACATCCGCGAGACCGCTGAGGCGTTACGGCCGTTGACCCAGACCCGTGGCGCCGAGATCCTCCCACTGTTCGCCCGACTGTCCGCCGCCGAGCAGCACCGCATCTTCACCGCGTCCACCGGACGCCGGATCATCCTGTCCACCAACATCGCCGAGACGTCACTGACCGTCCCCGGCATCCGCTATGTCATCGACACGGGCACCGCACGAATCTCGCGATACTCGTTGCGCACCAAGGTGCAACGGCTGCCCATCGAACCGGTGTCGCAGGCCGCCGCACGCCAGCGTTCCGGTCGTTGTGGCCGCGTGTCCGACGGCATCTGCATCCGGTTGTACAGCGAGAACGACTTCGAATCGCGTCCGGAGTACACCGATCCGGAGATCCTGCGCACCAATCTGGCGTCGGTGATCCTGCAGATGGCCTCCCTCGGTCTCGGTGACATCGCGGCCTTCCCGTTCGTGCAGACACCCGGTGACCGCGCCATCCGCGACGGCATCGGCTTGCTCACCGAACTCGGCGCGCTGGTCACCGATCCCGCGGTGCCGGCGTCGAGATCCGAACAGCGGCACGGTGGGCCGCGATTGAGCGCGGTGGGGCGCCAGCTCGCGGCACTGCCCATCGAACCGCGTCTGGGTCGGATGTTGGTGGAGGCCGACAGTCAAGGGTGTCTGGAGCAACTGCTGATCATCGTCGCCGCGCTGTCACTACCGGATGTGCGGGAACGACCGGCCGACCACCGCGAGGCCGCGGACGCCGCACACGCCCGTTTCGCCACGTCGGGTTCGGAGTTCGTGGCCTACCTGGCGCTGTGGAAGCACCTCGAGGAGTTGCGCGCGACACTGTCGCACGGGCAGTTCCGTCGTCGCTGCCAGCGGGAATTCCTGCACTACCTGCGGATCCGGGAATGGCGGGAGTTGCATCGCCAGCTGCGTCAGACCGTGGTGGAGCTGGGGTGGACCCCGACCTCGGGTGCGGTCGAGCCGGACGGTGACGACAACGTGTACGGCGACGTGACCGCCATCCATCAATCCGTACTGTCTGGACTGCTCAGCCACATCGGTGTCCGCGACGGCGACACCCGGGAGTTCCTCGGCGCCCGCGGTACCCGTTTCGCCGTGTTCCCCGGTTCGCCTCTGGCCAAGAAGCCACCTCGGTTCGTGATGGCCGCCGAGCTCGTCGAGACCTCACGATTGTGGGCCCGCACCGTGGCCCGGATCGAACCGGAATGGGCCGAACGACTCGCCGGCGATCTGGTGAAACGCCAACACAGCGAACCTCATTGGTCCCGCAAGCGACAGGCGACCATGGCCTACGAACGGGTCACCCTCTACGGGGTCCCGTTGGTGACCCGACGTCTGGTGAACTTCGGCCGCATCGACCCCGAGGTCTCGCGGGAACTGTTCATCCGGCACGCGCTGGTACAGGGCGAGTGGCGCTCCGACCACGAGTTCGTCCATCGCAACCGTGAACTCCTCGACGACGCCGAGGAACTCGAACACCGCGCCCGTCGCCGGGACATCGCCATCGACTCCGACCAGCTGTTCGAGTTCTACGACCGACGGATAGGGCCCGATGTGGTGTCGGCGCGCCACTTCGACACCTGGTGGCGTACGGAGCGTCGGAAGAATCCCGCGCTCCTCGACATGACCTTCGCCGATGTCGCCGACACCTCCGCCGAGGTGTCCCGGCAGGACTTCCCGGAACGCTGGCAACAGGGTGAGTCCGGGTTCGCGCTGGACTACCGGTTCGAACCCGGCGCCGACGACGACGGTGTGACGGTGCGCGTCCCCGTCGACCTGGTGTCCCGGGTCCGCGGATCCGGATTCGACTGGCAAGTTCCCGGTCTGCGCACCGAACTGGCCGCCGCACTCATCCGTACGCTGCCGAAACCCCTGCGGCGCCAGGTCGTACCCGCTCCCGACTTCGCCGCCGCCGCGCTCGCCCGACTCACCGTCCGATCCGAGCCGTTGATCGACGGGCTGGCCCGCGAACTGAGCACTCTCACCGATGCCCGCATCAGCGCGAGCGACTTCGCCCCGGACACGGTGCCGGACCACCTGAAGATGCGCTTTGCCGCCATCGACGACTCCGGCTCCGAGATCGCCGCAGCGCGGTCGCTCACCGAACTACGGCGACGGATACCGAGATCGTCGTCCCCGCGCCGCCCGACCACCACCGCGTATACCGACTGGACCGCCGCGTCCATCGGCGATCTGCCCGAGTCGGTGACCGAGGAAATCGGAGGTCAGCGGGTGACGAGCTACCCCGGGCTCGCGGCGACACCGGCCGGGATCATCGTCCGCACCTTCGACACCGTCGGTCAACGGCGGGGTACCACCCGGGTCGCGGTGCTGGCGTTGTTGGAGCGGTCCACACCTCGTCTGCGGCCGGCGACCGTGTCGTCGTTGCCGACCGCGCAACGGATCTCGCTTCGCCTCAGTCCCTATCCCGACGTCGACGCATTGCTGCGGGATTGCACCCGGTGCGCCATCCGATCGCTGATGCCGCGCACGGCGGGTGACGTGCGCACCGCCGACGACTTCGCCGCGGTGCGTACCGAGGTGAGCGCACGCGCACACGGGGTGGCCGTCACCGTGTTGACCACCGTCGCCGACATCACCCAGGAACTGGGCCGGGCACGAGAAGCCTTGTCGACGACCGTTTCCGCCGACGTCCGGGACGATGTGACCGACCAACTCGACCACCTGGTGTACGACGGTTTCGTCGGTGCCACCACCCCCGACCATCTGCGCCAGGTCCCGCGCTACCTGTCGGCGATCGTCGAACGATTGGCGCAGTTGCCGGCCTCGTCCGACCGCGACGCCACGGCGATGGCGACGATTGATCGCGTCGTCGAGTACTGGAACGACCGGTTGGCCCGCGTTCCCGCACCACGGCGGCCAGCGGTGAACGATGCCATCGGATGGATGGTCGAGGAACTCCGGGTGGGGCTGTTCGCGCAGCAACTCGGCACCGCCTACCCCGTGTCGGAGAAGCGGATCCGCAGGGCCATCACCGACCTGACGTGAGCAGACCGAGGGTCAGTTCGAGGTGACGCCCGCCTCGGGCGTGCGACTACGCAACTCGTCGATCTCCCGTTGGAAGTCGTCCACCGAATCGAAGGATCGGTACACCGAGGCGAACCGGAGATAGGCGACCTCGTCGAGCTCCCGCAGCGGGCCGAGGATCGCCAATCCCACCTCGTTGCTCGGGACCTCGGCGCTGCCGGACGCACGCACGGTGTCCTCCACCTGTTGCGCGAGCAACCGCAGCTTGTCCTCGTCGACGTCGCGCCCCTGACAGGCGCGGCGCACCCCCAGCATCACCTTCTCGCGGCTGAACGGCTCGGTGACACCGTTGCGTTTGACCACGGCGAGCACCGCCGATTCCACAGTGGTGAACCGCCGCCCACACTCGGGACAGGAGCGACGCCTGCGGATCAACTGACCATCCTCTGCCACCCGCGAGTCCACGACCCGTGTGTCGGGGTTCTTGCAGAAGGGGCAGTGCATCTCGACCTCGTCGCCATCCGGGGGTCGCGAACACCGGCGATCCGGATCCGCTCCGGGTCGACCATCGACCCGGCCCCGCGCCGTCGAGGATACCGGCACGGCGTGCGACAGCGAGCCGACGGCGCCGCCGAGGCACCGCGGTGAACGCGATGAACTGGACATGACCCGACGCGGCTCAGGGAGTGGCGTACACCGGGGTGAGCAACGCCTGTCCCGGGGTCACCCCCGTGTCGGCCAGGTGATTGAGCGCGATGATGGCGTTCACCACCGCCTGCGGTGCGCGATCGGGTGCCGTACGCATCGCGACCTCGCTCAGCGACTCGCCCACGCGCACGTGCACCACCTGGGTGGCCGTCGACGCCGGTGCGGCGGAATCCTGCACGGCACCTCCGAGCAGCGCGAACATCACGACGGTCAGGGCCAGCACGACCCCCACCGCGAACGCCGCCGCCCACGACACCCGGACCGCCGACGTGATCCGGCGAGATCCACGGCAGGCGGTGCCGCCACGAGTAGAGGTCATCCGGCGGTCGTCGGGACGACGTCGGGACTCGGCGGCGGTACGCCGACTCCGCGTCGGCACGGGCCGGGTCACCGGCACGGCAACCGCCACCGTCGACGTCGGGGCGACCGGGCGGCGTCCGCCGCGGCGGCGGGCGGTTCGTCCGGTGGCCGACGTGGGGACGTGTCCGCGCGTCGACCGCGCGGCGGTGTCCGCCGCGGTGCGGGGGGTCTCGCCGCGGGGGGTGGAGTCGAGAACGGTCACGGAGCCCTCCAGATGTCGGTGGTCGTGATCGGTACCCGACGGCTCGACAAGGGCCCGCCGTGCGTCGATCACGTGTTCGAGTGAACTCATGTTCGATTTGTACCACGGGGGTCCGACATCCGCGCGACTCGCGTCGAACAAATGTTTGAGATCGAGACATTCTTGCAGTAGCGTCGTCGATATCCGCTGGTCAGAGGAGGAGACAGTGCCAGAGAAGTCCACACCGGGGTCGAAGAAGCTCGGCGCCGGCGTCACCGCCGCCGGTTTCGAGGAGTCCGCCGCCGAGGCCGAGTCGTCGCTGACGCCGCGTGCACGGGAGGTTCTCGACGTGATCCGGTCGTCCGTGCGCGACCGCGGTTACCCACCGAGCATCCGCGAGATCGGGGACGCCGTGGGACTCACGTCCACCTCGTCGGTGGCGCATCAGCTGCGGACGTTGGAGCGCAAGGGACTGCTCAAACGAGACCACAATCGCCCGCGGGCCGTGCTGGTCTCACCCGCCCAGGACGCCCCACCGACACCCCCCGCGGCGCCCGGCGTCGACGGCGAGGCCCTACCCTCCCCGACGTATGTCCCGGTACTCGGGCGCATCGCGGCGGGCGGTCCGATCCTCGCCGAGGAAGCCGTCGAGGACGTCTTCCCGCTGCCGCGCGAGCTGGTCGGTGAGGGGTCACTGTTCCTGCTCAGGGTGGTCGGCGAGTCGATGGTCGACGCAGCCATCTGCGACGGCGACTGGGTGGTGGTGCGTCAGCAGAACGTCGCGGACAACGGCGACATCGTGGCCGCGATGATCGACGGCGAGGCCACCGTCAAGACGTTCAAACGCACCAAGGGCGAGGTGTGGCTGATGCCGCACAACCCGCTTTTCGAGCCGATCCCCGGCAACGATGCCGCTGTTCTCGGCAAGGTGGTCACGGTGATGCGACGGGTCTGACCGACCGACCCGTTCCCCGGGCGACGATCAGCCGGACAGTGCGGCCGCTGCCGCCTCGCGCGCGGCGATCGGATCGGCCGTCGCCAGCGCCGCGGCGGCCGCCGCTCGGCAGTGCGCCAGATCGGCGTCGGCCAGCCGGGCTCCCACGGTAGCCGACGAGGTCGGGGCACCGGACAGCGACGTCACGCCCAAACCGACCAGGACACAGGCCAACACCGGATCGGCCGCTGCCTCACCGCACACTCCCACCGGCTTGTTCGCGTCGCCGCCCGCCCGGCCGACCATCTCGATGAGACGCAGTACCGCGGGTTGCCATGGATCGGTCAGAGCTGCCAGTTCCGACGACATCCGGTCGGCGGCCATCGTGTACTGGGTCAGGTCGTTGGTGCCGATGGAGACGAAGTCGACCTCGGCCAGGATCGCCGGCGCCAACAGTGCCGCGGCCGGGACCTCGACCATCACGCCCGGGGTCAGCCCGCGGTCACGGCACAGCGCGGCGAAGTCGCGCGCCTCGGCCGCGGTCGCCACCATCGGTGCCATCACCCAGGGCGACTCGCCGGTCGCCGCGGCGGCAGCGGCGATGGCGTCGAGCTGGTGGGTGAGCAACCCCGGGGAGCCGGTGGCGATACGCAGTCCGCGCACCCCGAGCGCCGGATTGGCCTCCACCCCCTGGTCGGCGAACTGCAGCGGCTTGTCCGATCCCGCGTCGAGGGTGCGGATCACCACCTTGCCGCCCGGAAATGCCTCGAGTACCTCGCGGTAGATCGCCGTCTGCTCGTCGACCGTGGGCTCGGTCGCGCGGTCGAGGAACGCGAGTTCCGTACGGAACAGCCCGATCCCCTCGACCGGCGCCGTCGATGCTTTCCGAGCCGAGATCCCATCCTGCACATTGGCCAGGATCGCCACCGGAACGCCGTCGGCCGTCGTTCCGGGGCCGTTCCAGCGGGCGATCTCGGCCGCGTGTCGCGCATGCTGCCGCTCGAGGTCGCGGGCCTGATCCGGGTCGGGTTCCACCGTGATCTCCCCCGCACCGCCGTCGACCAGGATGCGGGTGCCCACCGGGACACGGTCGAGGCCGTCGACGGCGACCACACAGGGGATACCGAGTTGCCGCGCGATGATGGCGGTATGACTGGTGGGACCACCCAGCCGGGTGACCAATCCCCGGACCATGGCCGGATCGAGCCCTGCCGTGTCGGCAGGCGCAAGATCGTCGGCACATAGCACCGACGGTCGATCAGGCTGCGGCACACCAGGTTCAGGCACCCCTGACAAATCCGCGATAACCCGGTCACGTACATCCCGCAGGTCGGTGACCCGCTCGGCCATCACGCCGCCGAGGGTCGTGAACATGTCGACGAACTGCGCGCTCGCGGTGGCGACCGCGGTTTCCGCGGTGCTGCCCGCGACGATGAGTTTGCCCACCGTGCCGGTCCAGCCACGGTCCTGGGCCAACCCTGCGGTTGCGGACAACACCTCGGCAGCCACGCCGGTCGCGGCGGACGCGCGGGCGCGCAGCCGGTCGGCTACGCGTGCGGCAGACGCGGTGAAACGCTCGCCCTCGGCGACACGCTCGGCATCGTCGACCACCGCCGAGGATGCTGCGTCGGGTACGTCGGGCCGCTTCCCTGGCCGGATCACCGGCGCATAGGCGACCCCGGCGACCACCGGCGTTCCGGTGAACACCGTGCGGGCCGGCACCGTGTCCGTGGTGTCGGGGTCGGTGGTGACGGGGGCGTCGACGTGCGAACTCATGTGATCGAAGTTACAAGAATTCCTTGACTTGTCAACACACTCAGGCGTAAACACATACATATCAACATCTGAGACCACACAAACACAGATTTTCCTCGTAACCGGATTCACCCTGTCAGATCGGAGAGCCATCCGTGTACGCCGAAGAGCGCCAACGCGCCATCGCCGACCAGGTGCATGCGCTGGGTCGGGCATCGGTCGCTGATCTCGCCGACGCGTTCGACGTCACCAGTGAGACGGTTCGCCGCGATCTGGCCAGCCTCGAACGAGCAGGACACCTGCGACGGGTCCACGGCGGCGCGGTCCCCGTCGATGCCGTGTCCATGGGTGAACTCGGTGTCGCCGAGCGCGAGACCTCTCACCCTGACCGCAAACGGCGGATCGGGGCGGCCGCCGCCCGCTTCTGCCCACCGGACGGCGGCAGTCTGCTCATCGACGCGGGCACCACCACCGTGCAGGCTGCCGCCCACCTGCCCACGGATCGCTCGCTCACCGTCTTCACCAATTCGGTGCAGATCGCCGCGACCGTCGCCGCCCAGCCGGCCGCACCCACATCGGGCCGCCGACGTGCGGAGCTGCAGCTACTCGGCGGCCGGGTCCGCGGACTGACCCAGGCCGCGGTCGGTCCGACCACCCTGACCGAACTACGTGGCTATCGCATCGATGTCGCCTTCGTCGGCACCAACGGGATCAGCGAGGAGCACGGCCTGTCCACGCCGGACACCGACGAGGGAGCGGTCAAGGCGGCCATGATCGACGCGGCCAAGCGGGTCGTGGTGTTGGCGGACTCGTCCAAGGTGGGCCGCGAGGAGTTGGTGTCGTTCGCCGACCTCGGACAGATCGACGTACTGGTCACCGACGCGGGAATCCCCGCCGACCTGTCGGCGACCCTGTCGGCCCACGGTGTGGAGGTGGTGATCGCATGATCGTGACCGTCACCGCCAACCCCAGCATGGATCGCACCGTGGCCCTGCCCGGCCCGCTGACGCGCGGTTCGGTGATCCGGGCGCTGTCCTCGCGTCAGGAGCCCGGCGGTAAGGGCGTCAACGTCTCCCGCGCGGTGCACCTCGCCGGTGCATCGACATTGGCCGTCGTCCCCGCTCGTCCGGGTGACCCGCTGTTGGTGGCCCTCGCCGCGACCGGGTTGCCGGTGGACGCGGTCACCGTGTCCGACGAGGTGCGCAGCAACGTCACGGTCACCGAACCAGACGGCACCACCACAAAACTGAACCTGCTCGGCGCCGGTATCGGCCCCGACGAACTCGGCGTTCTCACGCGGACCGTGCTCACCCACGCACGGACCGCCGACTGGGTCGCCGTCTGCGGTTCCCTGCCCCCGGGGGTCCCCGTCGACTGGTACCGCGAGGTGCTGACGGCCTTACGTGACGTGGACTGCCGCACCGCCCTGGACACCTCGGACCGCCCGCTGGCCGAGGTGGCCGCAGGTTTCCCGGACTCGTCTCCGGACCTGCTCAAACCCAACGCCCACGAGCTGGCCGGGTTGGTCGGGGTCAACGGTGACGACCTGGAAAATGCCGCAGCGCAAGGAGATCCCGGTCCGGCGCTGGCCGCGGCCGGTGAGCTCGCCCGACTCAGCGGCTCCTGCGTACTCGCCACCCTGGGGTCCGCCGGCGCTCTTCTGCTCACCGGTTCCGGGAGCTGGTATGCGTCTCCCCCATCGATCGTCCCGTTGTCCACGGTCGGCGCGGGTGACAGCTCACTGGCCGGTTATCTGATCGCCGCGGCGCGGGACGCGCCGCCCGCGGAATGCCTACGCACGGCCGTCGCCTACGGCGCCGCCGCCGCCGCCCTGCCCGGAACCCAACCGCCGACCACGGCCCAGCTCCGCCTCGCCGATGTCGCAGTCGTCGAACTCACCCCCGGAGCCGCCTGACACCACGTCCGACCATCCACCCGCCGAATCGCATCACCACTCGAGAAAGCCCAGAATGTCAGAGAACATCATCACCACCGACCTCGTCGCCCTCGACGTCGACGCCGGTGCCGAGAAGTCCGAGGTCATCGACTTCCTCGTGGAACGACTGGCCGCCGACGGCCGGGTCCACGACACCGTTGCCGTGAACGAGGCCGCGATGGCGCGCGAGGCGCAGTCGGCGACCGGATTGCCCGGTGGTATCGCCATCCCGCACTGCCGCACCGAGGGTGTCTCGGCCGCCGGCCTGTCGTTCGCCCGCCTCGCGCCTGCCGTCGACTTCGGCGCCAAGGACGGCCCCGCCGACCTCGTGTTCCTCATCGCAGCCCCCGCGTCCGGTGGTTCGCAGCACATGAAGTTGCTGAGTTCACTGGCTCGCGCGTTGGTACGGCCCGACTTCGTCACCTCGCTGCGCAACGCGAAGTCGGCCGACGAGGTGGTCGCCCTGGTGGACCAGGCCATCAACCCCGCCCCAGCCACATCTCCTGCTGCCGCCGCGGTTCCGGCGGCGTCCGGCGGCGCACCGGCGAAGGCAGCCACCCGACTGGTTGCGATCACCGCCTGCCCGACCGGTATCGCGCACACCTACATGGCCGCCGACGCACTGAAGTTCGCCGCCGAACGCGCCGGGGTCGATCTGGTGGTCGAGACCCAGGGTTCGTCGGCCAACACCCCGACCGATCCATCGGTGATCCGCGACGCGGACGCCGTCATCTTCGCCACCGACGTGGGCGTCAAGAACCGTGACCGGTTCGCAGGCAAACCTGTCATCGCCTCCGGGGTGAAGCGCGCCATCAACGAACCCGATGTGATGATCGCCGAGGCCGTCGCGGCCGCAGGCGACCCCGACGCGTCGCGTGTCGGCGGTGACACCGCTGCCGCGGCCACCGCCTCGACGGCCGGTGGGGATCTCGGGTGGGGTACCCGGTTACGCCAGGTACTGCTCACCGGAGTCAGCTACATGATCCCGTTCGTCGCCGCCGGTGGTCTGCTCATCGCCCTCGGCTTTCTGCTCGGCGGGTACAAGATCGCCCTGGCCCCACCGGGATCGGCGGACGGCACCGAGGCCATCGGCAAGACCATCGCGTTGAGCAACAGCCTGTGGAACCTGCCGTCGGGCGGCCTCGCCCAGTACCTCGGCGCCATCTGCTTCACCCTGGGCGGCCTGGCCTTCTCGTTCCTGGTCCCTGCCCTCGCCGGTTACATCGCCTACGCCATCGCCGACCGACCCGGTCTCGCACCAGGCTTCACTGCGGGCGCGGTGGCCGTCTTCGTCGGCGCCGGCTTCATCGGCGGTCTGGTCGGCGGTCTGCTCGGCGGCTTCGTCGCCCTCTGGGTGGGACGGATCCCGTTGCCCGCGTGGGCGCGCGGCCTGATGCCCGTGGTCATCATCCCGTTGCTGGCCACCCTGGCGACCGGCGGCATCATGTTCCTGTTCCTCGGTCGCCCCCTGGCGTGGGTCAACACCTCGCTGACCGACTGGCTCAACGGGTTGTCCGGCACCTCGGCGATCATCTTGGGCATCATCCTCGGCCTCATGATGTGCTTCGATCTCGGCGGCCCGGTCAACAAGGCGGCGTACGCGTTCGCGGTGCAGGGCCTGTCCAGCGGCGATCCGGCGCAACTGCGCATCATGGCAGCGGTGATGGCCGCGGGTATGGTCCCACCGTTGGCCCTGGCCCTGGCCACCGCACTGCGACCACGACTGTTCACCGAGCCGGAACGGGAGAACGGCAAGGCGGCGTGGTTGCTCGGCGCGTCGTTCATCTCCGAGGGGGCGATCCCGTTCGCGGCCGTCGACCCGCTGCGGGTGATCCCGTCGATGATGGCGGGCGGCGCCGTGACCGGCGCCCTGGTGATGGCCTTCGACGTGACCCTGCGGGCACCGCACGGCGGCATCTTCGTCTTCTTCGCGATGGGCAATGTGTTCGGGTTCCTGCTGTCGCTGCTGGTCGGGATGGTGATCAGCGCGACTCTGGTCCTCGCCCTCAAACAGATGCGGGTACATCATCAGGCCCGCACCGAACAGCAGTCCGAGGTCACCGCCACCACGCACACCGTCGCCGCCTGACCGTCACCACATCACCGCACACCCATCAGAGATCAGGAGAACCCATCATGCCCAGTACCACCGTCGCGGTCGGCTCAGCCGTCGGCCTGCACGCCCGTCCCGCCACCATCATCGCCGAGGCGGTCGCGGCCACCGGCTCGCCGGTCACCCTCGCCGTCGACGGCGGCGAACCGGTGGACGCGGGATCGGCGTTGATGATCATGACCCTCGGCGCCGAGAAGGGCACCGCGATCACGGTCGACGCGGAGGATCAGGCGACGCTCGACCAGATCGCCGGGCTCGTCGCCGCCGACCTCGACGCCTGACGGCTGACCGACCTGGTCGTCGATCGGTCGATCAGCCGCTGACCACCAGGTCGGTCAGTTCACCCGCCAACGCCGACGGCACCTTGACACGCATCAGGGTGCCGGCGGCGTCGTGATCGGTGGACAGGACGTCGCCCTGGGCGTGGATGCGTGACACCAGATCACCGCGGGAGAACGGGATACGCACCGACAGCTCGATGTCGTCGCGACCGACCACCTCACGGATGCGGTCGAGCAGTTCACCGATACCGGCGCCGGTGGCGGCGGAGACGAACACCGCCCCCGGGAACGCACCCCGCAACTGGGCCAACACCAGCGGGTCGGCCTTGTCGATCTTGTTGATCACCAGGATCTCCGGCGGCATCGCCGCGCCCCGGCTGCCGTCGGCGGACGCGACATCCGGTGGAGTGCCGGCGAGGTCGGTCGGCGCCGTCCAGTCGGTCACGTTGTCGGCGGTGATCCCGCCGTCCCCCTCGATGTCGCGCAACACGGTGTTCACCGCATCGATCTGATCGGTCGGGAACTCGTCGGATCCGTCGACGACGTGCAGCAGCAGGTCGGCGGCGGTCACCTCCTCCAACGTCGACCGAAAAGCCTCCACCAACTGGGTCGGCAGGTGACGGACGAATCCGACGGTGTCGGTGAACACGACCTCCCGGCCGTCGTCGAGGACACCGCGACGGCTGGTCGGGTCGAGGGTTGCGAACAGGGCGTTCTGTACCAGCACGCCGGATCCGGTCATCGCGTTGATCAGACTGGACTTGCCCGCGTTGGTGTATCCGACGATCGCGACCGCGGGCACCGCGGCATCGGACCGCTGGGTGCGCTTCACGGTGCGCGCGGTCTTCATCCCACGGATCTCACGGCGCAGTTTGGCCATCCGCTCACGGATACGGCGGCGGTCGGTCTCGATCTTCGTCTCACCGGGACCACGCAGGCCCACACCGCCGTTGCTCCCCGCACGACCACCGGCCTGCCGGGACATCGACTCACCCCAACCGCGCAACCGCGGCAGCATGTACTCCATCTGCGCGAGTGCGACCTGCGCCTTGCCCTCCCGGGACGTCGCGTGCTGGGCGAAGATGTCGAGGATCAACGCGGTTCGGTCGATCACCTTCACCTTGACCACCTTCTCCAGCGCGGTCAGCTGTGCCGGACTGAGCTCACCGTCGCAGATGACGGTGTCGGCACCGGTGGCCAGCACCACCTCCCGCAGCTCGGTGGCCTTCCCCGATCCGATGTACGTGGCCGGATCCGGGCGGTCGCGACGCTGGATCATGCCGTCGAGAACCTGCGACCCCGCGGTCTCGGCGAGGGCGGCCAACTCGACCATGCTGGCCTGGGCCTGCGCGGACGATCCCTCGGTCCAGACGCCCACGAGGACGACCCGTTCGAGGCGTAGCTGCCGGTATTCGACCTCGGTGACGTCGGTGAGTTCGGTGGACAGCCCGGCCACGCGCTGCAACGAGCTGCGTTCGTCGAGCTGGAGTTCGCCGGTGGTCGGCGAGGGATGAAGGTCTGTCATGTAGCTCTCAGTCATATGTCGGACAGGGTGGCACGCCGCGAGTGTGCAGCGCACGCCGTTTTTCGGTGGTCCGGTGGACGCGTCACCGCAGGGCCGCATGCCAGGCCGGACCGAGGACGCCCTCGGCGACGAGCTCGGACGGACCGCGTAGTCCGCTGCCGTCTCCGTCGACCCACGCCTGTACCTCACCACCGGGCACCACGACGGTCAGTCGGCCGATGTCTCGTCCCTCGGCACGCAGCGCGGCGGCCGCGGTGGCGACGATGCCGGTACCGCAACTGCGGGTCTCTCCCACCCCGCGTTCGAACACCCGCATGTGCACGCGTCCGTCCCGCGGCGCGGTGATGACCTCGACGTTGGCGCCGGTCGGGAACACCGCGGTGTCGAACTCCACCCCACTGGTCAGGTCCAGCGCGGCCAGGGCTCGGGGGTCCAGCTCGTCGACCACGCAGGCCAGATGCGGGTTGCCCACATCCACCACCACCCCGCCGAACACTTGCCGGGCGACGGTGGCCTTGGACTCGGGACCGACGGTCACCGTGCCCATGTCCACGCTGACGTCGGCCAGACCGTCATGGGCGGAGTGAACGTGGACCGGGCGGGCCCCGGCCCGCGAGCCGACCGTGAACTCCGCTCCCGTGACCAGCCCGGCGTGGGTGAGGAAGTGGGCGAACACCCGCACCCCGTTGCCGCACATCTCGGCGATGCTGCCGTCGGCGTTGCGGTAATCCATGAACCAGTCGTCGGCGGTCACGCCCGTCGGCAGCCCGTCCAGCACCCCGGCGTCGACCAGCGCTCCGGCCCGGGCCACCCGGAGCAGACCGTCCGCGCCGAGGCCGCGTCGACGGTCGCACAGGGCGACAACCGACTCCGGCCGCAGCGAGAGCGTCACCTCCGGGTCGGGCAGCACCACGAAATCGTTTTGGGTGCCGTGACCCTTCAGGAACGGGATCGGGGCGCGCGAGGTCATCATCCCAGGTTACCGGTCCCGGGCTCCGGTCTCCGAGTCGTAGGTCGCGGTCGCCGAGCCCGCTGGACCGCCGGTCGAGTTCGGTGTCTCCGACCGGCGCACCGCGGCGATCGCCGCACCGGTCAGGTCGGGCCGGGCGGCGTCGAGCCAGACGATCCGGTCGTCGCGGCGAAACCACGAGCGTTGTCTGCGCACGTACCGTCGGGTTCCGGCGGCGGTCAGCTCCTCGGCGGCGGCCAGGTCGTGGTCCCCGGCCATCGCGGCCAGCACCTGCGAATAACCGATGGCCCGGACCGCGGTGAGACCATCCCGGAGGCCCGCGTCGACGAGACCACGCACCTCGTCGACCAGACCGTCGGCGAACATCTGCCGGGTGCGGTCGGCGATGCGCTGATCGAGTTCGGCGGTGTCGCGGTCGACGGCGACGATGACGGTGTCCCACGCGGGGCGGCCACGGACGGGCGCCGACGCCGCGAACGGCCTGCCGGTCACCTCCACCACCTCCAGAGCCCGGACGACGCGCCTGCCGTCGGTGGGCAGGATCGTGGCGGCGGCCTGCGGATCCACCTCGGCGAGCCGTCGGTGCAATGCGGCCACCCCGTCGGCCGCGAGTTGCCGCTCGTATCGGTCGCGGACGGCCGGATCGGTGGCCGGAAACTGCCAGTCGTCGAGCAGGGCCTGGATGTACATCATCGAACCCCCGACGATCACCGGCCGTCGCCCCCGCGCCCGGATGTCCTCGACGTCGCGTCGGGCGGCCGCCTGATACCGGGCGACCGTCGCGGTCTCGGTCACATCGAGCACGTCGAACTGGTGGTGCGGGATACCCCGCCGTTCCGCGACCGGCGTCTTCGCGGTGCCGA
Organism: Williamsia sterculiae; assembly: GCF_900156495.1. Classification (GTDB taxonomy): domain Bacteria; phylum Actinomycetota; class Actinomycetes; order Mycobacteriales; family Mycobacteriaceae; genus Williamsia_B; species Williamsia_B sterculiae. The sequence continues at coordinate 75,156 of NZ_FTNT01000003.1, read as the reverse complement.
CGTCCATGCCGCGGTACTGCTGCATGGCGTCGACGTTGACGATCTCGCCGTCGAGTTCCTCGGCCAACGACAACGCCAGCGCCGACTTGCCGCTCGCGGTGGGACCGATCACCGCCACCGGAGAGCTCACGAGGCGCCCCCCACCGACCAGCGGGCGACGATGTACCCGACTCCGAACGGTGCTGCCGCATAGTAGGTCTCACCGTGGAATCGGCCGTCGGTGTCGAGTCCGGCCGCGACCTGGAACGCGGCGCGGCCGCCGATACCCGCACCAGACGCGGCGCCGACCGACAGGCCGATCAGACCGTCGCGGTCACCGGTGCCGACGGCCGCGTCGAGGTCGTCCTGCAGGGCGCGACACTCCGGCGAGAACCCCCCGCCCGGTGCCGTGTCGCCGAGCCGCGTGGAGCCGTCGGCGACCACCAGCACGCCCACCGGTTCGGCGTCCGCGTCGAGTTCCGCGCGCAGGGCGGCCCCTCTGGCCGCGCAGTCCGCGGGCGGCAGGTCCGGGGCGACCAGCAGCGGACGAGCAGTGACGTCGGCGCCCACCCGACCGCGCAACCATCCGCCGATCAACAACGACAACGGCATCCCCGGGTCCGCTGGGTGGTCACGCCCGTCGACGGGGGCGAGCGAGACCACGACGTCCACTCCGAAGCCACGAAACGTCCCAACACGAGCGACGTCGCGCTCGTCGGCGTCGGCCCCGACGATCACCCACCGCCGGCTCGTCGCGGCCAGTCCCGCCACCGCGCGGAGAGCGGCCGTACGCACCGGTGCGGTGTCGGCGGCGGACGGACCGGCCAACTGCGGCACCAACAATGGTGCGCTCGGGACGAACACCACGGCGGCGAGCACACCACGACGGTAGTCGACCTCCGCAGACGGGCGGCCGCAGCTCGAGGCGTCGGGTCCGAAGACGTGAGCGATGGTGATGTGCGCAACCACCGCGCGATACCGGCCGGGCTGCTTGAATGGTTCCCGAACATCGGCGCAACGTATGCGTCGAACGAGGTCAGATCGTGGCAGCCGTGACGCGCGGCAGAGACGAGGCAACTCATGGGCGACACCGAGAACCCGTCGGGCGGCAGCATCACCCCGGGCACCGAGACTCCGGCAGGGACTGGCTCGCCGGCAGCGCCGCGGCCCGTCCCGAAACCTCGGCCCGGGCCACGTCCGGGTCCACGACCGGGCCCGGTCGCGGTGCCGCCCCGGCTCGACCCCACCCCCACCCGACCCACGTCCGACCCGCGCAAGTTCGGCCGGGTCGACGAGGAGGGCAACGTCTTCCTCATCACCGCGACCGGTGACCGTCAGATCGGGTCCTGGCAGGCAGGCTCCCCCGACGACGGACTCGCGCACTTCGGTCGCAAGTTCGACGACCTCGACACCGAGGTGGAGATCCTCGAGGAACGCCTGGCGGCGGGCGCCGGTGATCTCCGCAAGGTCAAGGTGGCCGCCGAACACCTGCTGGAGTCGTTGCCGACCGCAGCGGTGATCGGCGACCTCGCAGCCGTGGAGCAACGGTTGAACGCCCTGGTCGTCGGCGCCGACGAGGCGGCGGCGCAGGCGGGGCGGGATCGTGAGCGCGCTCGATCCGCGGCGATCGCCCGCAAGGAGGAACTCGCGGCCGAGGCAGAGCAGATCGGCGAGGAATCCACCCAGTGGAAGGTCTCGGGTGACCGGTTGCGCGCGATCCTCGACGAGTGGAAGTCGATCAAGGGTGTCGATCGCAAGACCGACGACGTGCTGTGGCGTCGATACTCCAAGGCCCGGGACGCGTTCAACCGCCGCCGCGGGGCCCACTTCGCCGAACTCGATCGGGAGCGCGCGGGCGCCAAGGCCCGCAAGGAGGAGTTGATCGAGCAGGCCGAGGCGTTGTCGTCGTCGACCGACTGGTCGCCGACCGCGGCGAAGTTCCGCGACCTGCTCACCGAGTGGAAGGCCTCGGGTCGCGCACCGCGCGACACCGACGACGCGCTGTGGGCCCGGTTCAAGGCCGCCCAGGACGTCTTCTTCGACGCCCGCAAGGCGGTGAACAACGAGATCAACGCCGAGTACGAGGAGAACGGGAAAAAGAAGGCCGAGCTGCTGACCGAGGCGGAGGCGCTGACCCCCGGACGCGACCTGGAGGCGGCACGACGCGGGTTCCGGGGCATCCGTGACCGCTGGGACGAGATCGGCAAGGTCCCACGCGAGCAGATGCACACCCTCGAGAACCGCTTGCGCGCGGTGGAGAAGCGGATCCGCGACGCCGAGGACGCACAATGGCAACGCACCGACCCCGAGGCGCAGGCCCGCGCCGAACAGTTCCGGCTCCGGGTGGACCAGTTCGAGCAGCAGGCCGCCAAGGCCGAGGCGAACGGTAAGACCAAGGACGCCGCCAAGCTCCGCGAGCAGGCCGCTCAGTGGCGCGAGTGGGCCGACGCGGCCCAGAGCGCCGTCTCCGACCGCTGATCAACGGCACGCTCGACGCCGGTTTCGGCCCACTCGACGGGGTGACCCCGTCGAGTGGGCCCTCGTTACCGTCGAGTGGGCCGTTATCGGTCGTCGTGGTTGTCGGGGGCCGGGGTGTCGGTGCCGGGGCGCCGCTGCAGCGAGCGTGCTCGACGTTCGGCGCCTGCCGCCTCGTCGCGCCGCTGCTGTTCGAGGGTGAGCTGGTAACTGGTGCGGGCCCACACCACGCGAGCCCAGTGGAATGCGATGACGAATGCCGCGATCCAGCCCAGGACCAGCCCGATCCCGACGCCGTGGACGGGGTGCACGTTGTTGACCCCCGGGGTGTTTCGCGACCACCAGGCCAGCATTCCCGCCACACAACTGACCGCACTGCCGCACAGTGCGACCCAGGCCAGCACCCAGCGTCTGGTCAGCAGCGCGGCCGCGGAGAACCCGATCCCGAACACGACCAGCAGGTACACGAACGCGCGTGAGGTGATGGTGATCGCCTCGGCGTGTGCGCGCGCCGACGACGTCAACACGTCGATACCGGTCGCCGTCCCACTGTGTGGCAACAGCAGGGACCCGATGGCCACCAGGACGGCGACGGCGACCACCAGCGCCCGGGCACCGGGATCGATCTCCCCGGCAACCTTGCGTTCCACCTTCTTCAGGTCGGTCTCGAACTGACCGAATCGTTCGCTCATACCGCACTCCCCGATGCACACCCGGTATCGACCGGTTCGACCGTCGGGCGCCCGATCCCCGGGAGCCCCAGCCCCACCCCGATGGGCGGGGTGGTGGTCGCGGTCCCGGCCTCGTGCAGATCGCCTGCACGGGTCCGGCGATGACTCAGAACCCCGTCGTCGGCGAGCAGATGATGGGGGGCGGCGGCACTGATCCGGACCTCCACCACGTCGCCGGGACGCGGCATGGTCTGGGTCTCGGCGACGGCGAAGTGCACCAGTCGACCATCGCGTGCCCGCCCGCTACGACGGCGCGTCTCGGTGTTCTTACGTCCGTCGCCCGCGGTCACCAGTAGTTCCTCGACGCGGCCGACGCGGCGCCGGTTCTCCTGCAGGCAGATGTCGTCCTGCAGCGCGGTGAGCCGCAGATATCGCTCACGCACCACCTCCGGCGGCACCTGATCCTCCATCTCCGCGGCCGGTGTCCCGGGACGCGGCGAGTACTGGAAGGTGAACGCGCTGCTGAACCGGGCCTGCGCCACCACGTCGAGGGTGTCCTGGAAGTCCGCCTCGGTCTCACCGGGGAACCCCACGATGATGTCGGTGGTGATGGCGGCGTCGGGCATCGCCGCACGCACCTTCTCGATGATGCCCAGGAACTTGCGCTGCCGGTAGGAGCGGCGCATGGCCTTCAGTATCCGGTCGGATCCTGACTGCAGCGGCATGTGCAGTTGTGGGCAGACATTCGCTGTCTCGGCCATGGCGTGGATGACGTCGTCGGTGAACTCGGCCGGATGCGGCGACGTGAACCGCACCCGCTCGAGTCCGTCGATCTGCCCGCAGGCACGGAGCAGGTCGGCGAACGCCCCGCGGTTGCGGGGTTGGTCGGGATCCGAGAAGGACATCCCGTAGGCGTTCACGTTCTGACCGAGCAGGGTGACCTCGAGGACCCCCTCCTCGACCAGGGCCTGGACCTCGGCGAGCACATCACCGGGTCGGCGATCGATCTCCTTCCCGCGCAGGGCGGGGACAATGCAGAAGGTGCAGGTGTTGTTGCAGCCCACCGACACCGACACCCAACCGGCATAGGTGGACTCGCGACGGGCGGGCAGCGTTGACGGGAAATGCTCGAGCGCATCCGCGATCTCGACCTGGGCGCGGTCATTGTGCCGGGCCCGTTCCAGCAACGCCGGAAGCGAGCCCAGATTGTGCGTACCGAACACCACATCGACCCAGGGCGCGCGATCGAGAACCGCCTGTTTGTCCTTCTGCGCCAGACATCCACCGACCGCGATCTGCATGCCGGGACGCTCGGCCTTCACCGGGGCCAGATGCGACAGGTTGCCATAGAGCTTGTTGTCCGCGTTCTCCCGCACGGCACAGGTGTTGAACACCACCAGGTCGGGTGTCTGGTCCTGCGCCGCACGACGGTAGCCGGCGGCGTCGAGCATGCCGGAGATGCGCTCCGAGTCGTGCACGTTCATCTGGCAGCCGTATGTTCTGACCTGGTAGAGCCTGCCCTCGGTCGGGTCCGACGAGGCACTGTGGGCTGGGTGTTCACGAACGGTGTTCATCGACCACCAGGGTACGTCCCACCCCTCGGCGAGCCCACATCGGTGAGAACACGGACCACGGTTGGTAAAGATTGCATTGCCATTTTCTCCTGGCGTCGATTCCCGGTCTCCGAGACGATGTCCGTCAGTAACGTGCTCGCCATGACCGACTCGCAGTTCGAACCGGTAGGCCGCTCCCCCGACACCTCCGCGTCGGGAGGCGGTGGTGTGGCGGCACCCGATGCTCCATCGATGATCTCGGTGCGCTCGGCGCAGAAGCACTTCGGCGACCTGCACGTGTTGCGGGACATCGAACTCGAGGTCCCTCGCGGTCAGGTGGTGGTGGTCCTCGGCCCCTCGGGTTCCGGCAAGTCCACCCTGTGCCGGACGATCAACCGCCTCGAACCGATCGACAGCGGTGAGATCCGCGTGGACGGCGAACCGTTGCCGTCGGAGGGGCGCGCGCTGGCGAATCTGCGGGCCGAGGTGGGCATGGTCTTCCAGTCGTTCAACCTCTTCGCCCACAAGACGATCCTCGACAACGTCACCCTCGGACCGGTGAAGGTCCGAGGGAAGAAGAAGGAGGAGGCCCGCGCGCGAGCGGTCGAGTTGCTCGAACGCGTGGGCATCGCCGAGCAGAAGGACAAGTACCCGGCGCAACTGTCGGGTGGTCAGCAACAACGCGTCGCGATCGCCAGGGCGCTGGCGATGGACCCCAAGGTCATGTTGTTCGACGAACCCACCTCGGCCCTCGACCCGGAGATGGTGAACGAGGTGCTCGACGTGATGGTGTCGCTGGCCCGGGAGGGTATGACGATGCTCGTGGTCACCCACGAGATGGGTTTCGCGCGTAAGGCCGCCGACCGCGTGGTGTTCATGGCCGACGGTGTCATCGTGGAGGACACCGACCCCGAATCGTTCTTCACCGCGCCGAAGTCCGAGCGTGCCCGGGACTTCCTGTCCAAGATTCTCGGCCACTGATGGCTGTCCGAGCTTCGCTCGCCGGTCCGGACGGACGCGACCGCACAGGCAGACTCCGCCCGGGCCGTGGACTACGTATCGGGCTCGCCCTGCTCTTGACGATGACTGTCACCGGACTCGGCATCGCCGCCTGTGGTAACACCGACCCGCGCAACCTGATCGATTCCATCAAGCGCGGCTCGGTGATCCTCGGGACGAAGTACGACCAGCCCGGGCTCGGGTTGCGCGAACCGAACAACACGTTCACCGGATTCGATGTCGGGGTGTCGACCTTCGTGGTCAACAACATCGCCGACCGGCTCAAGGTCAAGCACCCCAAGATCACCTGGCGCGAGACGCCGTCGGCTCAACGAGAGACGCTGATCGACAACGGCGAGGTCGACATGATCGCCGCGACCTATTCGATCACCGCCGCCCGCGCCAAGAAGGTGGCCTTCGCCGGTCCCTACCTGGTGAACTACCAGGGCCTGTTGGTCCGCGAGGACGACAACAGCATCTCGACCCTGACCGACCTCGACAAGGGTAAGAAGCTGTGTTCGGTCACCGGTTCCACATCGGCGCAGAACGTGAAGAACCAGCTGTCCGGCGTGCAGTTGCAGGAGTACGACTCGTACTCGTCGTGCGTCGAGGCGTTGCGGTTGAAGAAGGTGGACGCACTGACCACCGACGAGGTGATCCTGGCCGGATTCGCGGATTTCTCGTTGTACCGCAACAAGTTCAAAATCGTCGACATGACATATCCGAAGAACGCGTGCGTCACGGCCTCCGGGAAGAAGTCGTTGAAGAAGGCCGGTGCACCGTTCTCCACCGAGCGCTACGGGATCGGCATGGCCCAGCAGTTCCCACAGGCCGTCGACGAGGTGAACACCGCTCTCGACGCAATGCTCACCCCCGGTCCCGACGGTGGCGAGTCGGCCTGGGAGCGAACCTTGCGGGAGAACATCGGCGATGGCGAGGTGGACAAGTTGAAAGCGCGTGCATCGGCACCCGAATCGCAGTACTCCCTGGTGCCCACGCCCGGTGACCAGGCCTTCCTGGACGCCACGTCGACCCCGTGCCCGGCGGACCAGTCATGAGCGAACTCTGGTCGGACATGGGCCCCGGGTTGTGGCCGGCGTTCTGGGTCACCATCAAGCTGACGTTCTGGGCGGCCCTGGGTTCGGTGATCTGGGGCACGGTGCTGGCTGGTATGCGCGTCTCCCCGGTACCGGTGATGCGGTGGGTCGGCACCTGGTACGTGAACATCGTCCGCAACACCCCCTTGACCCTCATCGTCATCTTCTGCTCGGTGGGGCTGTATCAGAATCTGGGTCTCGCGCTGGCCCCCGAGAACGAGAACTTCATCGACAACAACAACTTCTGGCTCGCGGTGCTCGGGTTCATCCTCTACACCTCGACCTTCGTCTGCGAGACCCTGCGGTCCGGCATCAACACGGTGCCGCTCGGGCAGGCGGAGGCGGCCCGGTCGTTGGGGATGTCGTTCACCCAGGTTTTCGGCGTCATCGTGCTGCCGCAGGCGACGCGGTCGGTGATCGGGCCGATGGGCAGCGTGCTCATCGCCCTCACCAAGAACACCACCATCGCTTCCGCCATCGGAGTCGCCGAGGCCTCCCTGCTGATGAAGGAGCAGATCGAGAACCACGCCGATCAGGTGGTGTGGATCTTCGTCATCATCGCGGTCGGTTTCATGATCCTCACCCTCGCCGAGGGGTATCTGTTCGGTTTCCTGGCACGGCGATGGGCGGTCCGGCGATGAGCAGCGCGACAGTCCTCTACGACGCACCCGGACCCAAGGCCCGTATCCGGAACCTGGCCATCGCGGTGGTCTTCGGGCTGGTGGTCGTCGGCGTGGTCACCTGGGTGTTGGTGGTTCTCGCCGGCAACGACCAGCTCACCGGCGAGAAGTGGTCACCCTTCGTCCACGGCGACACCTGGACCACCTATCTGCTGCCCGGCCTGTGGGGAACGCTCAAGGCCGCCGCCGTGTCGATCGTGCTGGCTCTGCTGGTCGGCACTGTGCTGGGAATCGGCCGGTTGTCGGATCACCGGATCGTGCGCGGGATGTCCGGCGTGATCGTGGAGGTGTTCCGGGCCATCCCGGTGTTGATCTTGATGATCTTCGCCTACTACCTGTTCGCGCGGTACGCGGTCTTCCCGTCCTCGCAGTTGCCGTTCGCCGCGGTGGTGTTCGGGCTGACCCTGTACAACGGGTCGGTCATCGCCGAGATCATCCGGTCCGGCATCAACTCGCTGCCCTCGGGGCAGGCCGAAGCCGCCTCCGCGATCGGCCTGCGCAAATCGCAGGCGATGCAGCTGATCTTGCTGCCGCAGGCCGTCACCGCGATGCTTCCGGCCCTCATCTCCCAGATGGTGATCGCGCTGAAGGACAGTGCTCTGGGCTATGCCATCGGCTATGTCGAGGTGGTGCGATCCGGTATCCAGTCCGCCTCGTACTTCGGCAACTACCTGCCAGCACTGGTGGTGGTCGCGGCGGTGATGATCGTCATCAACTTCGGGCTGTCGGTACTGGCCACGTACCTGGAACGCCGCCTGCGCCAGGGTCGTCGCAGCAGCGCGACCCGGGTGCCGGTGGAGTTGGACAAGGAGCCCGGACTGATCTGAGTCTGTTCGTACGCGGTGCGCTCAGTCGTGCGCCGGATGCGACAACCGGTCTCGTACCAGCTCCATCGCCAGGCTCGGCGCATATCCGCGCCGCACCAGCATCGCGACCAGGCGACGTAGCTGTTTGTCACGTTCTCGGGGGTCGTCCGGCACCTGCGCACGGTCGCCGCGGCCGAGCTTGCGGTCCAGCAGCTCCGCCGCCCGATCCCGTTCGGCCTCGTCGTCGATCTGCTCGAGCGACCGCTCGACCGTCTCGGTGGCGACCCCCTTGTCCCGCAGCTCCCGCCGTAGCGCGCCGCGCCCCTTGGCACTGTGGGTGTGGCGCGAGCGCACCCACTCGTCGGCGAACGCCGAGTCGTCGAGCAGATCGAGATCGTGCAGTCGGCGCATCACGTCATCGACCTCGTCCGGGTCGAAATCCTTGCGCAGCAGTCGGTTGCGCATCTCCGAAGCACTACGTGCCCGCACCCCGAGCAACCGCAACGCGCTGTCCCAGCAGCTCGCTCCCGACTTGCCTCCCGTCGATTGCCGACCTGTCACCGGGTCGGTCACCGCCTCGAGGTCGACGGCCCCCGAGCGCTGGTCCGGTGCGGTGGGTGGCGTCGCTCTGGACCGGGTGAGGATGTCCGCGGTCGCCTGGTGCAGCGACGCGCGGACGTCGTCCTCCGGTTCCGATCCGGATGTCATCGACTGTCCCGGGGTCATCGCGTTCCCCGCGTCATCGAATTCGTCCGGCACGCTCAGAAGTCGACCGGTGCCGGCGCGACCTCGTCATCGGTCAACACCGCTCCGATGCCGAGCTTCTCCTTGATCTTCTTCTCGATCTCGTCCCGGACGTCGGGGTTCTCCAGCAGGAACTTGCGGGCGTTCTCCTTACCCTGACCGAGCTGCTCGCCCTCGTAGGTGAACCACGAGCCGGACTTGCGGACGAAGCCCTGGGCGACACCCATGTCGATGAGCGAGCCCTCCTTGGAGATGCCCTGACCGTAAAGGATGTCGAACTCGGCCTGCTTGAACGGCGGCGACACCTTGTTCTTGACGACCTTGACCCGGGTGCGGTTACCGACCGCGTCGGTGCCGTCCTTCAACGTCTCGATCCTCCGCACGTCGAGCCGCACGGAGGAATAGAACTTCAGCGCCTTGCCACCGGTGGTGGTCTCGGGCGAGCCGAACATCACGCCGATCTTCTCGCGCAACTGGTTGATGAAGATCGCGGTGGTGTTGGAGGTGCTCAACGCGCCGGTCATCTTGCGCAACGCCTGACTCATCAGACGTGCCTGCAGACCGACGTGGCTGTCACCCATCTCACCCTCGATCTCGGCGCGCGGTACCAGCGCGGCCACCGAGTCGACGACCAGGATGTCCAGAGCGCCGGAGCGGATCAGCATGTCGGCGATCTCCAACGCCTGCTCACCGGTGTCGGGCTGGGAGACCAGCAGCGCGTCGGTGTCGACACCCAGTTTGGCCGCGTAGTCCGGGTCCAGGGCGTGCTCGGCGTCGATGAACGCCGCGATACCGCCGTTGGCCTGTGCGTTGGCAACCGCGTGCAGCGCGACGGTGGTCTTACCCGACGACTCCGGCCCGTAGATCTCGACGACCCGGCCACGGGGCAGTCCGCCGATACCCAGCGCGACGTCGAGTGCGATGGACCCGGTCGGGATGACCTCGATCGGTTGACGCGCGTCCTCGCCGAGGCGCATCACCGATCCCTTGCCGTAGTTCTTGTCGATCTGGGCGAGGGCGAGGTCGAGCGCCTTCTCGCGATCCTGCGGTGCTGCCATGGTGATTACTCCCTGGTAGAGCCGACGGTCGTCGGCGACGTAGGCCGACGGTTGTCGGCGGACGTGAGGTGTCGGTGTACGTGGTCTCGCGTGTGTGTTTCGGCGTCATCTCGTGAGCTGCCGTCACGCTAGACCGCCCCACCGACAGTGCTCGCGTATCTGATGACGTGGGCCATGCCGGTCGACGCGATCGCCTGTGTCGACAATCGTGAATTCCGGCACCCAGAGTAGACGAACACGTGTTCGAGTCAATCACCACGGCCGGGACACGCCGAGCGAATTCCACAGTTGCGCGTTCGTGCACAACTCCCGGCGTGCGGCCGTTCAGGACGGATGCAGGTACCAGCGGTCGCGAGGGACATCGAAGTCGCGACACAAGGCGAGCCAGACCTCGCGCGGGTCGACACCTTCTTCGATGGCGACAGCCCCCGTGCGGTTACCGAGATCCGACAGCACGTGATCGCGCAGCATCGAATCCGATGCCATCGTGCCGAACTCGTTGCGCATCAGCTCGGTGAAATCGGTCAGTCGCACGATGTCGACCCTACCGAGACGGGCCGTGGCCGCACCGCCGACGGTGGCGTCCCCGTCATCCGACGAGGTGACAGATCCGCACCGGATCCTCGACCCCGTCCCGATTCGCAGCGGCCGCGCGCGCTCGCTCCCGGTATCCGGGTTCCGACAACACGGTCCGGACGGCGTCGGCGAGGGACGCCACGGTGACCGGGCGGACCAGCGGTCCCACCCCCAACCGCTGAGCGCGGTTGGCCAACTCCCACTGATCACCGCCGCCGGGCACGGTGACCACCGGCACCCCCGCACACAAGGTCTTGGCCAACATCCCGTGACCGGCGCCGCAGATGACCAGGTCGGCGCCGGTCAACAGCTCGTCCTGTCGCCCGGTTGCCGCGACCACCCGATCAGGCAGGTCGTCGAGGTCGTGGTGTAACGCGGAGATCACCACCCGGACAACATGTCCGAGCACCTCGGGGGCGAGTGCGGCGAGCGACTGACCGACCAGGTCGGCGGCGCCGGTCTCCGCCGTCGACGGGGCGACGACCACCAGCGGATCGTGACCCGGAGGGCGTGGGAACACCGTGTCGACGGGTTCCCACAGCAGTGGTCCGACGAGGTGCGCCTCCACCGGCCAGTCGGGTCGGGGCACCTCCAACGCGGGTACGGTCGCGATGAGCCGCTCGACCGGGGGTGCGGCGTGGGGCCGCAGACCGACGGCCACCCGGGCGTCGCGGCGCTGTCGTTCGCCCAGCCGTTCCCAACGGGAACTGCTCGCACGCAACACGTGGTCCCGCCCACGACCCCACGGTCCCGCCCCCGGGGTGAGCCCGCTGCCGATCGGTGGCAGATGTCGCGACTGTCGGTAGAGCGGATGCGGCGAGAGTTCCATCCACGGGATCGCGAGTTCGGCCGCCGCCCAGCCACCACAGACGGTGATGACGTCGGAGACCACCAGGTCGGGGGCGAATCGCCGCAGTTCGGGAATCAGCCCGATGGTCATCCGGGCCGCCCGCGCGCCGAGACGCTGCCCCGCATCGCCGGCATCCTCGCTCGCCTCGAGCTCGAGACCGGGGAGTTCGCGGATGTCGATACCGCGACGTCCGGCGGCGTCGAACCAGCGCGACCCGGTGTACACGGCGACCGTGTCACCGACCGCGGTCAAGCGCTCGGCGAGGGCGAAGGCCGGGAAAGCATGTCCGGCATCGGGTCCGGCGACGATGGCGACGCGCACCGGTCACCGACCCCGGCCGGGGGTCAGACGTGTTCGTGCCTCGATGCGGCGCCGGTGAACCGTTTGACGGCGGTCACCGCACCGATCACCACGAGACCCACCACCAACAGCCAGAACAGACCCTTCACCACGGCGACGATCAGTCCGAACGCCAACCAGACCACCAGTGCGGCCAACAGGACCTTCCACCACATACCTTGTCTCCCTCGATGTCCCCGGGACCCGTTGTCCCGATCTGCCATCCAGCGTGACACCGCGTCAGGCCGAGGTCACGGCCCTGCCGCGGAGATGGGTGGAAGATCAGGGTGAACCCTGGGCCGGCCGCATGCGGACGCGGGTCAACCGTTCTGGGTGGGCTTCTCGAGATTCGGGGTCTGATTCGGGGTGGTCTGCCCGGCGCCCGACGACCCGCCCGGTAGGGCCTCGCCGCGCATGCTCGCCCGGATCTCCTCCAGGCGGGAGTGTCCGGCCAGCTGTGTGGTGGCCTGCTGAACCTCCATCATCCGCCCCTGCACCGATCCACGGGACAGCTCGGCGGAGCCGAGGGCATTGGCGTAGCGACGTTCGATCTTGTCGCGGACCTGCTCGAGGTTCGGGGTGTTGCCCGGGGCCGCCAGTTCACTCATCTGGTTCAACGACGCGCTGACCTGCTCCTGCATCTTCGCCTGCTCGAGCTGCGTGAGCAGTTTGGTCCGTTCGGCAAGCTTCTGCTGCAACCGCATCGAGTTCTGCTCCACCGCCTGCTTGGCCTGGGTGGCGGCCTGCAGCGACTGGTCGTGCAGGTTCTTCAGGTCCTCGATGCCCTGTTCGGCGGTCACCAGCTGTGCGGCGAAGGTCTCGGCGGCATTGGTGTAGTCGGTGGCCTTCTGCGTGTCACCGGCCGCAGTGGCCTGATCGGCAAGCGTGATCGCCTGCCGGGTGTTGGCACCGAGTTTCTCCACCTCTTCGAGCTGGCGGTTCAGTTTCATCTCCAGCTGGCGTTGGTTGCCGATGACCGCGGCTGCCTGCTGTGACAACGCCTGGTGCTGACGCTGGGCGTCCTCGATGGCCTGCTGGATCTGGACCTTCGGGTCCGCGTGTTCGTCGATCTTGGCGTTGCTGGACGCCATCAGGTACTTCCACGCCTTCAGGAAGGGATTCGCCATGGTCCGCAGTCACTCCGTTCGGTGTCGCTCTTCGCCGGTACCCGCGAGCTCGGCCCGTTACGTGCGGCACTGCCGCGCCGCAGGTGGTGTCCGGTCATCCCGGCCGTCGCCTCGCCCACCAATCTAGCGGGTGGGCGCAGCGACAGGGCGATGTCGGTGGGTGATCGTGTTCGACGCCCGGGCCCCTCAGACCGCGGCGAGCGATGCCGGTGCGGGGATAACCACTTTGGTGTCCTCAGCGATTCGAGACGGGGCGATCCGAGACGGGGCAACGCGGGACGGAGCGATCCGGGCCTGGGCGACATGCCCCGGGACAACCCTCGGCTCCATCGGGCGCAGGGTGTTGCCCACGTCGAGCATCACGTCCGCGATCTCCACGTCGAGGGCATCGCAGATGGCGGCGACCAGTTCGCTGGACGCCTCCTTCTGCCCACGTTCCACCTCGGACAGATACCCGAGGCTCACCCGGGCACTGGTGGAGACCTCACGCAACGTCCGACCCTGATCGTTGCGCACCCGCCGCAGGCTGCTCCCCAGCGCTTCACGCAGTAGCTGTGCCATTTGAGCCTCCTCACTCACCCGGTTCAACGCGACACCGCCCCGATCGGTTCCCCGACGGGGTGGCGATCAGCTCGCACGACGCTGGGCGGCGGCGTCCGCGGCGGGATGCGACGCACCCTCGCCCGCAGCGGACTCCCGGGATCGCGATCGCATCCGCAACGCCTGCCAGACGTAATCCACGCCGGTCACCAGCGTGGCGACGATGGCCGCGACCATCACGCCGATCGCCACCCAGTGCAGTGGACCGGGCAACGGCAGGATGAACAGACCGATGGCGACGGCCTGCAGCAGGGTCTTGAGCTTGCCACCGCGGCTGGCCGGGATCACCCCGTGGCGCAACACCCAGAACCGCAGCGCGGTGATACCGAGTTCGCGCGCCAAGATCACGATGGTGATCCACCACCAGAGGTCGCCGAGGATCGACAAGCCCACCATGGCCGCACCGATCAGCGCCTTGTCGGCGATGGGATCCGCCAGCTTGCCGAAGTCGGTGATCAGACCACGGTCGCGAGCCAGTCGGCCGTCGTAGCGGTCGGTGATGGCGGCGAGGGCGAACACCGCCCAGGCGGCGATCCGCCACACCGTGTCGTGTCCGCCGGCGACGAACAGGACCACCACGAACACCGGAACCAGGGCGATGCGGAACACGGTGAGGATGTTGGCGATGTTGACGACGGGAACGTGGTCGACCGGGTCGGTGATCGGATCCGGTCCACGTTCGGGTACCGAGCGACGCAGGTGCTCGGTCATGCCGCACACCCCGCATAGCTCTGTCCGGCCCACACATCACGCACGGCCTCAGAGTATCCGAGCAGTTGCACGGCTCACAGTCGGCACTCGGGCGGTACCCAGCGAGTCCCGGTCGACGGACCCGACGGATCCGTGAGTGACGGCGCGGTGGGCGATAGTGTGCTCCCATGGCGACCGATCCGCTGATCGCATCCCCCGACCGGACCGCGGAGGTCCGCGGTGTCTGAGCACCCCCCGACCGCACCGGAACCGGTCGCGCCGGAACAACCGGGCATCGTCGTCCGCCGTGCTCGCACCTCCGACGTGCCGCGGATCAAGGAACTCATCGACGAGTACGCGGGCCGCATCCTGCTGGAGAAGAACCTGGTCACCCTGTATGAGGCCGTCCAGGAGTTCTGGGTCGCCGAATTCGACGGCGCAGTGGTGGGATGCGGTGCGCTGCACGTGCTCTGGGCCGATCTCGGCGAGGTTCGCACGGTCGCGGTGTCCCGTGCCCACAACGGCCGCGGTATCGGTCACCATCTGGTGTCCCAGCTGATGCGGGTGGCGCGCGACCTGCAACTGTCCCGGGTCTTCGTGTTGACCTTCGAGACCTCGTTCTTCGGTCGCCACGGGTTCGTCGAGATCGACGGCACGCCGGTCACCGCCGAGGTCTACGCCGAGATGTGCCGGTCGTACGACGCCGGTGTCGCCGAGTTCCTGGACCTCAGTTATGTCAAGCCCAACACCCTGGGCAACACCCGGATGCTCGCCGTTCTCGAAGGAGCCTGAACCCATGACCCTGTTCGCCGTCGACTACACCTACCGGACCGAGACCGCCGGCCTGCGCGACGTCCACCGTCCGGCGCACCGGACGTGGCTACGGGAGCAGCACGAAGCCGGCGTGGTGCGGCTGTCGGGGCCGTTCGAGGATCAGTCGGGTGCGCTGATCGTCATCGAGGCCGAGGACCGTACCGCCCTCGACGCCGTGTTGGCCCAGGATCCGTTCGCGGTGAACGGGGCGGTCGACGGGGTCCGGGTAAAGCCCTGGAACGTGGTGTTCGGCTCCCTCTGAGACCGACCGGGTCGCCTCAGCGCGTCCCGTCTCCGGAGGCGACCTGCGCGCCACCCTCACGGTCGTCGACCTCGGGGTCCCTGTCGGCCGGCCGACCCCACACGAGGCTCGCGACCGTGGTGACGAC
The DNA here is from genome assembly GCF_900156495.1 of Williamsia sterculiae. GTDB lineage: Bacteria > Actinomycetota > Actinomycetes > Mycobacteriales > Mycobacteriaceae > Williamsia_B > Williamsia_B sterculiae. The sequence continues at coordinate 59,710 of NZ_FTNT01000003.1, read as the reverse complement.
CAGGACGCCGACGATCACACCCAACGACAGGGCGGTCGGGATCTCCGGCACCGAGATGTGTTCACCCCCGTTGATGAAGCCCAAGGTGTTCTCGTGCAGCGCGTGCAGCACCAGCTTCACACCGATGAACGCCAGGATGATCGACAGCCCGTAGGACAGGTACACCAGACGGTCGAGCAGACCGCCGAGCAGGAAGTACAGCTGACGCAGGCCCATCAACGCGAAGGCGTTGGCGGTGAACACGATGTAGGGCTGCTCGGTGAGGCCGTAGATGGCCGGTATCGAGTCCAGCGCGAACAACACGTCGGTGAAGCCGATGACGATGAGCACCATGAGCATCGGCGTGGCGAGTCGCTTGCCGTTGGCCTTGGTGAACAGCTTGTCGCTGTCGTACTCCTCGGTGCTGCGCAGGTGCTTGGCGACGAACTTCTGGATCCGACCCTCGTCCTCGTCCCCCGCGTCGTCGTGTCCCGCGGCGTCGCGGACCAGTTTGATCGCGGTGTAGATCAGGAACGCACCGAACAGGTAGAAGACCCAGCTGTAGGCGTTGATCGCGGCCGCACCGACCGCGATGAACGCTCCACGCATCACCAACGCCATCACGATGCCGAGCAGCAGCACTTTCTGCTGGTACTCACGCGGAACCGCGAACTTGGCCATGATGATGACGAAGACGAACAGGTTGTCCACCGACAACGCCTTCTCGGTGACGAACCCGGCGTAGTACTCACCGCCGTAGGTGCCGCCCCATTGCCACCAGATGAATCCGCCGAACAGCAGCGCGATGACGATGTACACCGCCGACCACGACCCCGACTCCTTGAGAGACGGTGCGTGCGGTGTACGGACGTGCGCGAAGAAGTCGAAGACGAAGAGCGCGCCGATCACCACGATCGTGATGACCCACACGGTGGGCGAGACGTTCACAGGACAGTTCCTCCAGCTCACAGGGTGTGTGCCGGAGGTCTCTCCCGTCGCTCACGCGACCGACATGTCCGGGTCAGCGGGACCGGTCACGATGGCGTGGGGTTCCGCTGGCCGTACTGACGAACATGCCGCCTAGGGATACTCCCCTCACCAGCGGCCTCGACATTACCTTCTCTTTACTCATGCCGCCACCGCACCGTGGGCGAGCTCACTCCCCCTCGTGTGCCGCCTCGTCATCAGGGTCGCCCCCGCCGTTGATGGACGCGATCACCCCGGCCAGGTCGTCGGGTTTGACCAACACCTCGCGTGCCTTCGACCCCTCACTGGGACCGACCACGCCGCGAGTCTCCATGAGATCCATCAACCTGCCCGCCTTCGCGAAGCCGACCCGCAGCTTGCGCTGCAACATCGAGGTGGATCCGAACTGACTGGAGACCACCAGCTCGATGGCTTGCAGCAGATCGTCGAGATCATTGCCGATGTCGGCGTCGATGTCCTTCTTGTCGGCGGCCTTCGCGGTGGTGACGCCCTCGTCGTATTCCGGCTCGGCCTGCGTCTTGGCGAAGTCGACGACCGCGCCGATCTCCTCGTCGGTGATGAACGCGCCCTGCATACGGACCGCCTTGTTGGCACCCATCGGCAGGAACAGGGCGTCGCCCATACCGATCAACTTCTCCGCACCGGGCTGGTCCAGGATGACGCGGGAGTCGGTCAACGACGAGGTGGCGAACGCCAACCGCGACGGCACATTGGTCTTGATCAGACCGGTCACCACGTCGACCGACGGCCGTTGGGTGGCCAGCACCAGGTGGATGCCCGCGGCGCGCGCCTTCTGGGTGATGCGCACGATCGCCTCCTCCACGTCACGTGGCGCGGTCATCATGAGGTCGGCCAATTCGTCGACGATGGCCAGGATGTAGGGATATGGCTTGTAGATCCGCTGCGAACCCGGTGGTGCGGTGATCTCCCCGGTGCGCACCTTGGCGTTGAAGTCGTCGATGTGTCGGACCCGCGACGCCTTCATGTCCTCGTAGCGCTGCTCCATCTCCTCCACCAACCAGGCAAGCGCCGCAGCGGCCTTCTTGGGCTGGGTGATGATCGGGGTGATCAGGTGCGGGATGCCCTCGTACGGCGTCAACTCGACCATCTTGGGGTCGATGAGGATCATCCGGACCTCGTCGGGGGTGGCGCGGGTCAGCAACGACACCAGCATCGAGTTCACGAAGCTCGACTTACCCGAACCGGTGGAACCCGCCACCAGCAGGTGCGGCATCTTGGCCAGGTTCGCCGAGATGAAATGGCCCTCGATGTCCTTGCCCAGCCCGATGACCAGGGGATGAGAGTCCTTGCGCGAGTCCGGCGCTTTCAGGACGTCGGCCAGTCGCACCATCTCCCGGTCGGTGTTGGGCACCTCGATGCCCACCGCCGACTTCCCCGGGATGGGGGCCAGCAGCCGTACGTTCTCGGTGGCCGCGGCGTAGGAGATGTTGCGCTGCAGCGCGGTGATCTTCTCCACCTTCACGCCCGGACCGAGCTCCACCTCGTATCGGGTGACCGTCGGCCCGCGGGTGAAACCGGTGACCGCGGCGTCGATCTTGAACTGCTCGAGCACGGCGGTGATCCGGTCGATCATGTCCTCGTTTGCCGAACTCCGGGTCTTCGGCGGATCACCGTCGACCAGCAGTGTTGCCGGCGGAAGCCGGTAGTCACCGTCGAGCGGCTTGTCCACGATCTGGGCTGGCACCAATTCCGCGTCGGAGTCGACGGCGGCCACCGGATCCGGGTCGGCGACCGGGGCGGTCGCCTTCGCCGGGCGTCGGGTGCGGGCCCGCTTCGGTTCGGGAGCCACCACCGGTTCGGTGGGCATCGTGGTCAGATCCGGGATCTCCTCGGTGACCGCCTCGTCGAGGGGTTCGGAGTCCCGCGATCGTCGCGACCGCGAACCCGCCCGGCGGGCGGGCTCGTCCGGTGGGTAGTTCTGATACGGATCGCCGTACGGCAGCGCACCCGTCGACCAGGTCCGATCGGACGTCTCGTCGAGATCGCCGTCCGGGTCGTCATCGAACGAGGCCTCGTCATCGTCCGGTTCGTCGTGATCCCAGTCGTCCAGGTCGTCGTGGGCGCCCCCACCCGTACCCACTCCGAAGTAGCCGTTGAGCCGGTCGGCGAGCTCACGCACCGTGGTCCCGGTGAACAGCAGCACCCCGAAGAACAGGCACAACACCAGCAGCGGGACCGACAACCAGGCGGTCACACCCATGGTCAACGGTCCGGCCACCGCGAAGCCGACGAACCCGCCCGCATGGGAGCGTCCGGCGAAGTCGATGGGAGCACCTCCGACGAGATGCCAGAGTCCGGTGATGGGCAGTCCGACGAGGATCGCCGACCCGAGATAGCGTCCGCGCTTGGCGGGGTTCGGCGGGCGGCGCATCAATACCACCGCGATCACCACCAGGATGATCGGCGCGAACACGGCCGCCGATCCGATCACCGCTCGGATCGCCGCGTCGGCGAAGGCACCCAACGGTCCACCGGCACCGAACCAGACCGCAGCGGTGACCACGATGGCCAACGCGAGCAGGACCAGGGCCGTCGCATCACGGCGGTGGGTGTGGTCCACATCGAGCGACGGCGTATCGGCCTCGAGTGCGTCCTCCCCGGTGGCCCGACGGCGCGCGGCCGTCGGGTCCTCGATCGCGTCGTCCGATCGATGTCCGCCCATACGCACCATGCCGCCCACCCCGCGGGCGAGCAGTGTGAACCCTGACCCGATGCCGCGACCGACGGACTTTCCCGCACGCACGCCGACCGCGGGACGCTCGGCGACAGCCGCACGTCCACGTCCGGCGGGTTGTTGTTTCGATCGCCCAGATGACGAACGACCCGATGACGAACGGACGGCCGATGATCGCGCCGGGGTCGACCGTGTGGTGCCGGACCGTCGCGACGGCGACGCCGAGGCCCGCCGTGCCGACGACCCCGACCGCGACCCCGAGGCCGCTCGGGTGCGCGTGGTCGATCCGCGGGTCGTGGACTTGGATGCCATGGCGATCACAATAGTGGGTACCAGTCACACCAGCCTCACCCACAACACCCCTCACGGCCCGCGTATCCATTTCGTGATGCGCTCGGCGAGGATCTCCCAGGTCGGTCGGCCCGCTCAGAACGACCGGTCGGCGGCCTTCAGTTCGGCCACGGCATCCTCGTCACCGTCGAAGGCCACCTCGGTCTCGTCCCGTCCGAACACGAACAGCAGCAGTTCACCGGGGTCCCCCACCACGTCGACCCCGGGTCCCGACCCGGCCGAGACCAGGGTGCGACCGTCCGGGGTGCGGAGCCGGACCGACACGGGCGACGACAGCAACATCACCTTGCCCAGGGTGCGAACCGGCAAGGTCAGAGCACTCTGCACCTCGGGTTCCACATCGCGAACTGTCCACCCCGGCTGTACCCGCCGCACATCCTCGTGATGTACGAAGAACTCGCCGACGTTCGCCAGTCGGTCCACGAAGCGGAACGGCGACCACAGCGGCGGACCGGACGCCAGCTTGTCCAACAGATCCGCGTAGTGATGACCGGCGAACCCGTTCTGCACCGACGTGGTGTACCCCGACAGCAGTGGCACCGCGATCCCCGGCAACGAGTCGGGGCGCCACTCGCGCGCGACCATGTGTGCGGTGAGGTCACGGGTGGTCCACCCTTCACACAGGGTGGGCGCATCCGGTCCGACGACCGACAGGGTCTCGACGATGGCGGCACGTTCCGAGCGGGCTGCGGTCATCAGCCCACCCTAGGCAGACTCACCGCCGCGCGGCTCGTTTCACTCACCGACGGTGAGTATGGCGCGGCTCGTTTCACTCACCGACGGTGAGCATGGCGCGGCTCGTTTCACTCACCGACGGCGAGCACCGTGGGGACGATCATCGGGCGGCGGCGGTAGGTGTCGGCCACCCAGCGACCGACCGTGCGCCGGATCGTCTGCGCGATCCGATGGGTGTCGGTGACACCTTCGGCGGCCAGCGTGTCCAGTGCCCTGTCGACGAAATCGGCGGCCTCCTTGAGGGCGGTCGGATCGTCGGAGAATCCGCGCCCCGACACCTCCGGCGGGCTGACCAACTTCCCGGTCGTCTTGTCGATGACCACGGTGATGGCGATGAACCCGCCCTCACCCAGGACCAGCCGCTCTGACAGCGTGGACTCACCGACGTCACCGACGGACAACCCGTCCACGTAGACGTATCCGACCGGGACCCGACCGACCACGGAGGCCCGCCCGTCGACCAGGTCGACCACCACACCGTCCTCGGCGAGGACCACGCGATCCTCGCTGACCCCGGTGGCCACGGCCAACGCCGCATTGGCCCGCAGGTGGCGCCATTCGCCGTGCACCGGCATGACGTTCGACGGTCGGACGGCGTTGTAGAGGTACAGCAACTCCCCCGCCGACGCGTGGCCGGACACGTGCACCTTGGCGCTCTGCTGGGTGATCACGGTGGCACCGCGTTTGGCCAGGCCGTTGACCACCGCGAACACCGAGTTCTCGTTGCCGGGGATCAGCGACGACGCCAGCACCACGAGGTCGTCGGCGCGGATGTTGATCTGTCGGTGTTCGCCGCGGGCCATCCGCGACAACGCCGACAACGGCTCACCCTGCGAGCCGGTGGAGATCAGGACCACCCGGTGATCGGGCAGCGTGGCGGCGGTGTCCATGTCGACGACCACGCCGTCGGGCACGCGCAGGTACCCGAGATCCTGGGCGATCTGCATGTTGCGCACCATCGACCGGCCGACGAAGGCCACCCTGCGGTTGTGCGCCTGCGCCACGTCGACGATCTGCTGGATGCGGTGCACATGTGAGGCGAACGAGGCCACGATGACGCGATGTCTGGCCCGGCCGATCACCTGGTCGAGCACCGACCCGATCTCGCGCTCGGGGGTGACGAATCCGGGAACCTCGGCGTTGGTGGAGTCGACCAGGAACAGGTCGACGCCGTCGTCACCGAGGCGACTGAAACCGGCCAGATCGGTCAACCGGTTGTCCAACGGCAGCTGGTCGAGCTTGATGTCACCGGTGTGCAGGACCACGCCCGCAGGCGTCCGGATCGCCACGGCCAGCGCGTCGGGGATCGAGTGGTTGACAGCGAAGTACTCGCACTCGAACGGTCCGTTCTGGGTCTTCTCGCCCTCGACCACCTCGATGAGCTTCGGACGCAGGCGGTGCTCCTTGCACTTGGCCGCGACCAGGGCGAGGGTGAACTTGGATCCGATGACCGGGATGTCCGAACGGAGACGCAACAGGAACGGCAGCGCGCCGATGTGGTCTTCGTGACCGTGGGTCAGCACCACCGCCTCCACGTCGCCCAACCGGTCCTCGATGTAGCGGAAGTCCGGCAGGATCAGGTCCACGCCGGGTTGTGCGTCCTCGGGGAACAACACGCCACAGTCCACGATGAGCAGCTTGCCGTCGTATTCGAAGACGGTCATGTTGCGGCCGATCTCACCGATCCCGCCGAGGGCGACCACCCGCAGCCCACCGCGCGGGAGCTTGCGGGGCAGACCGAGGCGATCGCTGGTGTCGCCGGTACCGCGCTCACCGCCCTGCTGCGCACCGCTGTTGCCACCCTTGTCGGCGGAGGGACGGGAACCGTTCCGGCCCCCGCCGGAACGGTTCTGACGCGCTCCGCCCCCGCCGGACTGCTGCCCCCTGCTCTTCCTGTCGCCGCTGTTCTTGTCGCCACCACCCTGTCGGCCACCGTCGCGACTCTGCTCGACCCCGGCCCCCGCCGTGGTCGCCGCAGCCGTGGTCGTCGCGGCCGTGGACTCGGCAGCCTTCTTCTCGGCACCCCGCTTCTGGGCGGCCTTCTCGGCCGCCTCCGGGTCGGGTGGTCCGGCCGCACGCCGAACGGCACGGCCACGCCTGCGGGCTGAGTTATCGGTCACGAGATCACCTGCGCGGCAACGAGGTCGGCATGCAGCGCTTCGATCTGCAGGGGATCTGCGGGCACTTGGGGCAGGCGCGGCCCGCCCACGTCGCAACCGACGAGTCGCAGTGCGGTCTTCGTCATGGTCACTCCACCCAGTCTGCTCATCGCGTCCACCAACGGGATCATCGAGACGTTGATCTCCCGCGCCCGCACCAGGTCTCCCTTGTCGACGGCATCCAGGAGGTCACGCAGCCGACCGGGCACCAGATGCCCGATCACACTGACGAATCCCACCGCGCCGACCGCCAGCCAGGCCAGGTTGAGTGCGTCCTCGCCGGACAGATACTGCAGGCGCCCATCCGCGATCAGCGACGCGGCAGCGTTCAGGTCACCCTTCGCGTCCTTGACTGCCAGGATGCGCGGATGCTCCGACAGCCGGAGCAACGTCTCGTAGGCGATCGGCACCACCGACCGGGGCGGGATGTCGTAGAGCATCACCGGCAGACCGGTGGCGTCGGCGATCGTGCTGAAGTGTGCGAGCACCCCGGCCTGCGGTGGCCGCGAGTAGTACGGGGTCACCAGCAACAACGCATGCGCCCCGACCTCTTCCGCCGCTATCGAGAACCGCACGCTCTCGGCGGTGTCGTAACTGCCCGCCCCCTGGGTGATCCGGGCCCGGTCGCCCACCGCGTCGAGGACCACCCGCAGCAGCGCCAACTTCTCCTCGGGTGTGGTGGTCGGCGATTCGCCCGTCGTACCCGAGACGACCAACCCGTCGCAGCCGTTCGAGACCAGTCGATCGGCCAACTCCGCGGCCTTGTCGAGGTCCAGTTTTCCGTCCGCGGTGAACGGTGTCACCATCGCGACCGACACGGTGCCGAAAGGGTGCGGCACCCCCGGAGTCTCCCCTGTGCTCATGAGGACAAAGGCTACCCCGGCAGGCTCTCACCTCCGCATTCGCACACCGGACGTCGTGCCGCTCAGCCCTCGAGGGCGAACGGCGAGGTCGCGACCTCGGTGCCGTCGGACAGGGTGCCGATCTCGAAGTCGCCGAACACCGTGGGCGCTACCACCGTCAGCTGCCGCAGACACTCGATGGCGAGTTGCCTGATCTCCACGTCGGCGTGTTCGGTGGCGCGCATGGCGACGAAATGGCGCCAGGCGCGATGGTTTCCGGTGACCACTATCTTGGTCTCGGTGGCGTTGGGTAGCACCGACCGCGCGGCCTGCCGGGCCTGTTTGCGGCGCAGGATCGCGTTCGGGACGTCGGCGAACTTGGCCTCCAACGCAGTCAGTAGTTCCGTGTAGGCCGCGCGGGCCGCGTCGGTGGCCGCCACGAACATGGCCTCGAGTTCCTCGTCGCCACGGATGGCGGGCGGGCAGACCACGTTGGAGTCGTGTTCGGGTACGAACCGCTGCGACAACTGCGAATACGACAGGTGCCGGTGGCGGATCAGTTCGTGGGTGCAGGAGCGGGAGATCCCGGTGATGTAGAAGGTCACCGACGCGTGCTCGAGCAACGACAGGTGACCGACCTCGAGGATGTGCCGGAGATACCCCGCATTGGTGGCGGTGCGCGGGTTCGGCTTGTCCCAGCTCTGATAGCACGCCCGACCCGCGAACTCGATCAGCGCCTCCCCACCGTCGGCGTCGGTCGACCAGGGAATGTCCGCGGGCGGCTCGAAGGCCGTATGGGCGACCATCTGCACTCTCAACGGCACCAGTTCCGACACGGTCGTCCTTCCCTCGTTGCGCCTGCCCCGGCATCGCCCCGGCGCCCTGCGATTGTCCACGACGCCCCGCCTCAGCGGCTAACCCGTTGCCGATGCCGAGCGACCGGAGCAGATGAACGACCGGCGACGAGCAGACGAATTGTCGTCCGCCCCGATCGCGGACCCGGTCCGTTACTTGCCAGCCGCGCCGAGATGGGGTGCTATGGTCTCGTGTTCACGTCATCGAAGTCTCACTTCACGACGGTGATCAGTGCGCTGATCATGGTCGTCGCCGCCGCGCTCACGGTGTTCGCCGGTCCCGCCGCCGCCGCACCGGTTGCGGCGCCGATCGCGAATCCGTCCGTGCATCTGCAGGGCGCGCCCAACGCGCGCACCTTCGCCGGTTACACCACGACGGACGGCCGGTTGGTGTCGCCCACGCTGCTGATCCGCAGCGACAATCTGGCCTCGTTGACCCCGTCCGACGTCGCCGTCCTGCGGCAGCGCAAGGTCGGCTCGATCATCGACCTGCGGACGGTTGTCGAGCGTGCCGTACAGCCGGACCGGCCGATACCCGGTGCCACCGTCACCGTCCACGACGTGTTGAGCACCACCGCACCGGCCACTCTCGTGGATCTGAACTCGGCGTATCGCGCGTTCGTACTCGACCCCGGTTCCCGGTTGGCCATCGGCAACACGGTGCGGCAGATCGCCCGGCAGGCCGCGCAGGGGAAGGTCACGCTGTTCCACTGCTCGGCGGGTAAGGACCGCACCGGCTGGGTGTCGGCGGTGCTGCTCACCCTGCTCGGGGTGGACCGCGCGAAGGTCGAGCAGGACTACCTCGACTCCAACACCTACCGGCACACCAGCGCGGCCGACCGCCTCAACGGGGTCAACGCGTCCTGGTTGCGGTCGTCCTTCGCCCTGGCCGACCAGCGCTACGGGAGTTTCGCGGGCTACGCGGCCAGGGGGTTGGGTCTGACCGACGGCGACCTCAACGCCCTGCGCGACGCCCTGCTGGTGCCGATGACCCCGCGGGTCAGCCGCTGATCACCCGGCGCAGCGCGGGCGCGAGGTCGCCGTTGTCGACGACCTGCACCCGCTCGACGCCGAGCCAGTCGGCCATCAGCCGCAGGTCGGCGGCCAGCGACACCGCCGCGGTGTTCGCGTCGACCCCGGCGTCGAGGAGCCCGGGTTCCGCCCACGCGCCGAGCACCCGCAACACGCCTGCGGCCCGATCGGTCTTCAGGTCCACACGGGCAACCAACTCGTCGTTCAGCAGGTAAGGGAACACGTAGTAGCCGTGCACCCGCTTCGGTTCGGGGACGTAGATCTCGATGCGGTAGTGGAAACCGAAGAGGCGTTCGGTGCGGGGGCGGTGGAAGATCAGCGGGTCGAACGGGCACAGCAACGCGCTGCGCGCGACCCGTCGCGGCGTGGTCCTCGTAGGATCCGCGTAGGCCTGCTGCCCCCACCCGCGGACCTGTACCCGGTCCACCTCGGCGGCGTCGGTCAGTGCCTGCAGTGCGTGCTTGGTGTCGGTCACCGGCAATCGGTAGTAGTCGCGGATGTCGGCCTCGGTGGCCACCCCCAGCGCGTGCAAAGCCCGTCGGACGAGCGCGGTCACCGCGTCGTCGCGACCGACCTCGCGTCCGGCGATCTCCTCGCCGACCACGCGGGCGGCCAGGTCGTAGTGACGGAAGAACCCGCTACGACGTACCGCCGACAGCTCACCTGCGGCGAACATGATCTCGCACATGTGCTTGACGTCGCTGCGGTCCCACCAGGTGCCGCGCCGCACCCGCTTGGCCATGCCGAGCAGATCCTCGACCTGCCCGCTGGACACCGGACCGGACTCGGCGATCACCGCGTGGATGTCGGCACGCAGCGCGTGCTGCTTCGCCGACCACGCCCGACCACCCTGATATCGGCCATGCTGGTAGTCGTCCATCCGCCACCGGAACAGCGGCCAGTCCCGTACGGGGATCAGGGCGGCCTCGTGCGCCCAGTATTCGGCGAGCAGGCGCGGGGACCGGGCGGTCGGAGGGGCCCACGCAGCACGGTCGAGGAGCTCGCGGTCGTAGGGCCCCAGCCTGCTGAACAGGGGTGCGTAGTGTGCGCGCACGGCCACGCTGACCGAGTCCATCTGCAGCAGGGCGATGCGGTCCAGCACCCGGCTGAGGTGCCGCCGGGTGACCGCGCCGCGGGGCAACGGGTCGGCGAAACCCTGTGCGGCCAGGGCAGTGCGGCGAGCCTGGGCGGCGGTCAGCGTCGGCCCGGTGGGACCCACTAGACCGGTCCCGGGTCGGCGGTCTCCGCCGGCATGTCGGTCATGGTCGGTCAGTGTGCCGCGCGGCACCGACAGTGATCCGTCGGTGATCGACGAAGCGGTACCGGGTTCCCGTCGTGGAGGTCAGCCACTCCGATTGTTCGGCGACCTGCCAGACGTCGGGGTCGACGGCCGGGGCGAACGCATCGGCGTCGTCGACCTGCACGTCCACCTCGGTGACGTACAGCACATCGGCGATGTCCATGGCCGCCGCGTAGATCTGGCCGCCACCCATGATGGTGAGTCGTCCCTCCCCGGCAGCGGCCACCGCGGCGGCGAGATCGGTGAACGCCTCGGCGCCGTCGTCGGACCACGCGGGATCACGGGTCACCACCAGGTTCCGCCGGTCCGGCAGCGGTCGGAAGCGTGATGGGAGCGAATCCCAGGTCTTGCGGCCCATGATCACCGGATGACCACGGGTGAGTGTTCGGAATCGCCTCTGGTCCTCGGGGATGCGCCACGGGATCTCACCCGCCCGACCGATCGCACCGCGACGGTCCGCAGCCCAGATCAGCGCGACTCCCGCGACCTGCGAGACACCCTCAGACGGCAACGGGTGCCTTGATGCCGGGATGGCTGCGGTATCCGACCACCTCGACGTCGGAGAATTCGTAGTCGAACAGCGAATCCCGCCGGGCGAGACGGAGCGTGGGGTATTCGTACGGTTCCCGGGACAACTGGGTGCCCACCTGTTCGACGTGGTTGTCGTAGATGTGGCAGTCGCCGCCGGTCCAGACGAACTCGCCGACGTCGAGACCCGCCTGCGCGGCCATCATGTGGGTGAGCAGCGCGTACGACGCGATGTTGAACGGCACCCCGAGGAAGAGGTCGGCGCTGCGCTGGTAGAGCTGGCACGACAGTTTGCCGTCGGCGACGTAGAACTGGAAGAAGGCGTGGCACGGCGGCAGCGCCATCTGTGGTATCTCACCGACGTTCCACGCCGACACCAGGTTCCGCCGCGAGTCGGGGTCGGTCTTGAGGAGGTCGAGGGCGGCGCTGATCTGGTCGATGTGCTGGCCGGACGGGGTGGGCCAACTGCGCCACTGCACGCCGTAGATCGGTCCGAGGTCGCCGTTGTCGTCTGCCCATTCGTCCCAGATGCTCACCCCGTGCTCGTGGAGCCAGCCAATGTTCGAGTCGCCGCGCAGGAACCACAGCAGCTCGTAGATGATCGACTTGAGGTGCACCTTCTTGGTGGTGATCAGCGGGAACCCAGCACCGAGATCGTAGCGGAGCTGGTGGCCGAACAGACTCCGCGTCCCGGTCCCGGTGCGATCGGACTTCGGCGTACCGTCCTCCAACACCAGTCGCAACAGGTCTTCGTACGGGGTGGGGATGATCCCGGTCGTCCGCGGAGCTGTGGAGGTCACGCCCGCCAGTCTAGAGACCTACCCCATCAACCCGGCGGCGACGCTCGCGCCCAGTTCCCAACACGCCTCCAGCGCCGCCTTGTCCGGCTTGTCCGACGCGATGACGTAATCGGCGGCCTTGGTCCAGCCGAGTCCGGCGGTGATCCGATCGATCGCGTTCTCCGCCCCCTCGGTGCCCTCGTTGCCGTGCAGGTACAGCCCGAACGGACGGCCGCGGGTCGAGTCGAGGATCTGGTAGTAAGCGCAGTCGAAGGCGTGCTTGAGCGCACCGGAGATGTATCCCAGGTTCGCGGGGGTGCCCAGCAGGTAGCCGTCGGCGTCCAGGAAGTCGGTCGCCGACACCGCCAGCGCGGCCCGGCGCACCACCTCCACGCCCTCGATCTCCGGATCGGTCGCGCCCGACACCACGGCCTCGAACATCGCCTGCAGATGTGGCGACGGCGTGTGGTGCACCACCAACAACCGTGCGGTCACGATGCGGCTTCCTGCTCCACGGCGCGGCGCATCATCTTGCGGGCCCGGGTGCGGTCGCCGGCATAGTCGTAGGCCCGAGCGATCCGATAGGTGTTGCGCCAGTCGTCCGGGTCAGCCTCCCACTCGACCTTGACCTGCGCGAACAGCGCGTCGGCGGCGTCACGTTCGATCCGTCCCGATGGCCGGCGGGGCAGCGACGACACGTCGAGCTCCCGGCCCTCCTCGACCATCCTGCGCGCGAGCCGCTGGTGGGCCAGGCCGGCGCGCAACGTGGTCCACACCATCCACACCCCGAGCAGCGGAAGGATCAGCACTCCGATACCGATACCGATCCCGACCACGGTGCCGGTCGCGATGAGGTCCACACCGCGTTGGCCGAGCAGGGCAAAGTAGAAGGCCAGGACCACCACCAGGACGACGATCCCGATGACGATCGGGCGGGCGTCCTTCTGGCGGGGAGTGGTCACAGATCCAGCAGCTCGTCGAGCCCGACGGTCAGCCCCGGGCGGCTCCCGATCTCCCGCACACCGAGCAACACGCCGGGCGCGAACGACGACCGATCGATCGAGTCGTGCCGGATGGTCAGCGTCTCCCCCTGCGTTCCCAGCAGCACCTCTTGATGCGCGACCAGGCCGGCCAATCGCACCGAGTGCACGTGCACGCCGTCCACGTCGGCGCCGCGGGCACCGGCCAGTTCGGTGGTGGTGGCGTCCGGGCTCGGTCCCACTCCCGCCGCGGTCCGAGCCTCGGCGATCAACCGGGCCGTGCGGTAGGCGGTACCCGACGGTGCGTCGGCCTTCTGCGGGTGGTGCAGTTCGATCACCTCGACGGAGTCGAAGTACTTGGCCGCCTGTTGGGCGAACCGCATGCTGAGCACGGCGCCGATGGCGAAGTTGGGGGCCACGAGCACCCCCACCGACGGGCTGTCGGCCAGTCGGGTGGTCAGGGCGCTGATGCGTTCGTCGTCGAATCCGGTGGTCCCCACCACGGCGTGGATGCCGCTGGCGATGAGGAATTCGAGATTCCCCATGACCACATCCGGGTGGGTGAAGTCGACCACGACCTCGGTGCCGGAGTCGACGAAGTCCGACAGCGGATCGTCGCGGTCCACCCCCACCGTGAACTCGAGGTCGTCGGCCGCCCGCACCGCGTCGACGATGGCCTGTCCCACCTTGCCACCGCTGCCCAGCACACCCACCTTGATGTGGTCGACCACAACCCACTCCTCTGCTCGTCACCCCGGAGACTGTCCGGATGCCGAGTTTACGGCGCGTGCTCGGGCCGAAAGGAACCGGCGACTAGCCGCGGATCAGGTCGGCACACTTCTCGGCCATGGCCATCACGGTGATGTTGGGGTTCACCGCCGGTAGCTTGGGCATCGCCGACGCATCCACCACCCGCAGACCCCGGACCCCGCGGACTCGCAGTTCGGCGTCCAAGACGGCCATCGGGTCGTCGTCGGTACCCATCTTGGCGGTGCCCGCCGGGTGGTAGACGGTGTTGTGCGTCTTGTGCAGGTAGTCGACGATCTCGTCGTCGGAGATCGCGTCGGGGCCGGGTGCGAGTTCCGCGGCGACCCAATCACGCAGGGCCGGTTTTTCGGCGATGCGGCGCGCGAGTCTGACCCCGGCGACCATCACCGCCTCGTCGTGACCATCCGGGTCCGTGAAGTAACGAGGATCGACCCGTGGGCGGTCCCGGAAATCCCGGCTCCGCAGTCGAACCGTGCCACGTGAATAGCCCTGCGTGACATTGGGTGTCAGACAGAAACCGTTGTCGGTGGTCGGATACCCCCTACGCAGGGTGTTCATGTCGAAGGGCACACTGCCGTAGTGCATCATCAGGTCCGGCAGGCCCGCCGCGTCGGCATCGGGTGAGAGTCCGGTCGAGGTGAACAACCCGATCTCCCACCACTGGCTGGAGCTGGTGACCATGGGCTTGGCGGCGTCCCAGAACACCAGACCCTCCACGTGGTCGTCGAGGTTGGCTCCCACCCCGGGCAGGTCGGCGCGCACGTCGATACCGAACTCGCGCAACTGGTCCGCGGGGCCGATGCCCGAGAGCATCAGCAACTGCGGGGTGTTGATCGCACCCGAGGTCACCACAACCTCACGGCGCGCCCCCACCACGTCGAAACCCGTCAGGTCGGGGCGCTGATACCGCACCCCGACCGCCGTGCTGCCCTCCCCCTCGTCTCCGTCGAACACGACCGAGGAGACCCAGCACCCGGTGCGTACCTCCAGGTTGCTGCGGCGCTCCAGGATCGGGTGTAGGTATGCGTGACTGGTCGACATCCGGGTGCCGTCCTCGTCGGCGTTGATCTGGAACCAGCCGGCACCGTTGACCACGGTCTGTCCGCGGTTGAACCCCACCGTCGGCAGTCCGGCCTCGGCGGCCGCCGCCAACACCGCGGTGCCGCACGGGTCCAGCGGCGGAACGTCGCGTAACCGCACCGGCCCGTCGTGGCCGTGGTCGCCGGGTGCGTCGTTGCGTTCCAGTCGGCGCACCAACGGCAGGATCTCCGCCGCACTCCATCCGGTCAGCCCGCTCGCCGCCCACTCGTCGAGGCCCTCCGACGGCGGCCAGAACGCGATGCAGGAGTTGTGCGACGAACAGCCACCGAGCACCTTCGCCCTGGCGTGACGCATGAAGTCGTTGCCGCGCTCCTGCGGCTCGATCGGGTAGTCCCAGTCGTAACCGGAGTCGAGGAGGTGCATCCATTCGCTGAGCACCAGCACGTTGTCGTCACCGACGTCACTGGGTCCGGCCTCGATCAGGCAGACACGCACCTCCGGGTCCTCCGACAATCGCGCGGCCAGCGCACATCCCGCGGTACCCCCGCCGACGATCACGTAGTCGAATTCGCCCGCCGTGATGTGGTTGTCGCGCAACGGGTCCGGCATCTACACTCCCTCGGGTTCACTAGTTGGTGCGGCGGATTCGGCCGCGGGCTTCGCGGTCTCGGCCGCGTGCGAGGACAACGTACCGATGTGCCGCGACCCGACGGTGAAGTACCAGAGCAGCCCGGCACCACCGATCACCCCGATGTAGAGAAACGCCGCCCAGGTGTTGTACCAACCGACGCCGTAGACCGCCGTGCGTGGCCAGGCCAGGTTGAGCGCCATACCGATCCCCCAGACCACCGCGACGATGTTGACCGGAAGACCCCAGCGGCCGAGCGTGAAGTACCCGCCCTCTTTCAGGTCCTTCGGCGGCCAGTTCCGCTTGATCCGCTGCACCAGCATCGGACCGGTCACCATGAGGTAGGCGATGTAGATCATGATGATCGCCACCGAGGTGAGCAGCACGAAGATCGTCGGCTGGTTGATGTTGATCACCAGGATCAGCACCGACAGCACCCCGATGGTGACCGCCGGGACCACCGGCGTCTGGTACTTCGGGTGGACACGGGCGAGCTGCTCACCCAACGGCAGCGCGTTGTCGCGGGCCATCGCGAAGGTGATCCGGATGGCGGCAGTGTGCACCGCGAGCGTGCAGACGAACACGGCGATCACGATGCAGATCAGAAAGATCCGGCCGACCGGCCCGTACATCACGTCCAGCACGATCTGCTGCAGCCCACCCTGCTGGGCGAGCTTCGGGTCCTGCAGGTTCGGCGCCGCGAGGATCGCGAAGACCAGGATCGCGCCGCCGATGACGAAGGAGGCGAGGATGGCCCGCAGGATCGCCGTGGGGGCCGTCTTGCGCGGATTCATCGTCTCCTCGCCCAGCGAAGAGGCGGTGTCGAAGCCGTACATCACATAGCCCGACGCCAGCGACGCGATGAGAAACGCACCGAGGTAACCGCCGCTCACCCCGGCGCCGTATCCGTTGCTGGAGAAGAACACCGACGGTCCGCGGGTGATGTTGAAGGCCAGGATCACGGCGATCAACACCGCGGCGATGAGCTCGATGAACACACCCGCGCTGTTGATCCTGGCCATCAACTTCACACCGAAGGCGTTGATCACGGTGGTGACGGCGACCAGGATGGAGCCCAGCAGCACCGCGTTGGACGGCGACACCACGCTGAGGTCGTCGCTGCCGAGGATGCGGAAGCCGCTCCACAGTTTGGGCAGGGTGGAGTCGATGGCCAACACCACCGCCGACATGGTCACGATGGACGCGGTGAGCATCATCCACCCGGAGAACCAACCAACGAGCTTGTTGCCGAGGATCTTCGCCCAGTTGTACACCGACCCGGCGATCGGGTACTTGGCGGCGAGTTCCATGAAACACAGCGCCACCGCGAGCTGTCCGAGGAAGACGATCGGCCAGCTCCACAGGTAGGCGGGTCCGGCGTTGCCCATCCCGAAGTAGAAAAGCTGGAAGGTTCCGGTGAGAATCGAGATGTAGCTCACCCCGGCCGCGAAGCTGGCGAACTTGCCGATGCTGCGATCCAGGCTCTCCTTGTAACCGAAATCTCCCATACCGGTGTCGGACTCGGCCGACACGGCAGGTGGCTCCTTGGTTGTCATGACAGTCCCTCCGAGAGATCCCTACTGGTCTGACGAGGCATGAGCCGGCCAGAGCGACGAACTGGACGCGGAACTACGACATCGGTGTCATGGTGCGAACCAGCCGGCGGCAGGCGCCGTGGTGTTGTTCCAGATGTGTTTGAGCTCCTGGTATTCCGCCAGTCCGGATGGCCCGAGCTCGCGTCCGTTGCCGGACTTGCCGAAACCACCCCATTCGGCCGCAGGTGTGTAGTAGCCGAAGTCGTTGATCCACACCGTGCCGTGGCGGAGCCCACGCGCCATCCGATCCGCACGTGCCGGATCCGCGGTGCGCACACCGGCCGCGAGGCCGTACTGGGTGTCGTTGCCGAGCGTCAGGGCCTGTTCCTCGGTGTCGAACCGTTCGACGGTGAGGATCGGGCCGAAGGTCTCGGTCTGCACGATCGACATCGTGCGGTCGCACCGGTCGAAGACGGTCGGCAGGAAGAAGTATCCGTCCCCGAGCGCCGGGTCGTCGGGTTGTTGCCCGCCCGTGCGCAGCACCGCCCCCTCGTCGACGCCCAGTCGGACGAAGTCGATCATCTTGTCCAGCTGCGTCTGCGACACCAGCGGACCGGTCCTGCTGTTCGGATCCAGTCCCGGGCCCATCACCACCGTGCGGGCGCGGTCGACGAGGGCGTCGACGAACCGGTCGGCGATCGATGCCTCGACGATGACGCGGGTACCGGCGCTGCACACCTGACCGGAGTGCAGGAACACCCCCGTCGCGACCTGGTCCACCGAGGCCGCGAAGGACTCGTCCGTGGCGCACGCGTCGGCGAACACGATGTGCGGGTTCTTGCCGCCGAGTTCCACCACCACCTTGCTGACGTGCTCGGCGGCACTCTCAGCGATGACCGTCCCCGTCCTGAGCCCACCGGTGAACGAGATGAGGTCGACGTCGGGGTTGTCGGTCAGGGCCGCACCCAGATCGGATCCGGCACCGTTGACGAGGTTGACCACCCCGTCCGGGACCCCCGCCTCCTCCAGGATCCTGGTCAGTGCGATGGTCGAGAGGGGTGTCACCTCACTGGGTTTGAGGACCATCGTGCATCCGGCCGCGATGGCCGGTGCCACCTTCCAGGAGATCTGCAGCAGGGGATAGTTCCACGGCGCGATCAGCACACAGACCCCGACCGGCTGGGCGACCACGCGGCTGATGACCGCCGGGTCACCCACGTCGACGGCACGATCGGACCGGACCGCGGCGAGCGCACCGTAATAACGGAACACCGCGACCACGTCATCGATGTCGATCTCGCTCTCCGCCAGCGTCTTGCCGGTGTCGAGGGTCTCCGCGCGCGCGATCTCCTGCTTGTCCCGTTCCAGCAGGTCGGCGATCCGATACAGGATCGCCACCCGATCGGCCACCGGGCTGGTGGACCACGCACCGTCGTCGAATGCGGTCCGCGCCGCGGCCACCGCCGCGCGGGCGTCGTCGGGTGTGGCCTCGTCGACCGGACGGATCACCGAGCCGTCGGCGGGGTTGATGCAGTCACGGGTCGCACCCGATCCCGATTCCACCCACTTGCCGCCGATCAGCAGATCCGCCACGCGCTCGTCCCCCTCGGGTGTTCAGTTGACCGGTCCCATGGCCCCGGAGCTGCACCGTCGCACCACGCCAGGGCACCACGACCTTAAACCCTATGCACCCTCGATGGCGGACGTCACCCAATCGTGGAACTCGGCGATGTGGTGTTCGGCGGGCACCAGCACCCCGCCCGACCGGTAGGCCCGCGACGACATGCCCGGCTGGGTACGTTCGCAGGCGTCGAAGTCCTGTTGGTTGACGCGATGGAACAGTTCCACCGACCGGTCGAGGTCCACACCCGACTCGACCACCTCCGGCGCGAACAACCAATCGCACTCGACGACCGTGTGATCGACGGCCATGGGGTACATCCGATGCACGATGACGTGGTCGGGAACCAGGTTGACGAACACCTGCGGACGCACGGTGATGGCGTAGTAGCGCCGGTCCTGGTCTTCCTCCACCCCGGGCAGCGCCCCGACGCCGGCACTGCCGTCGACGGTGAATCCCTGCACATCCCGGCCGAACTCGGCCCCGTGCCCCACGAAGTACTGGGCGGCCAGGCCGTCGGCGAATTCGGGTAGCACCTCGGTGAGTTCGGGGTGGATGGTCGCGCAGTGGTAGCACTCCATGAAATTCTCGACGATGAGCTTCCAGTTGGAGCGCACCGAGTACGTCTCCCGTCGCCCGAGGGCGAGTTCGTCGGTCCGGTAGGCCTCGATCATCCCGATGTCACCGAGACGTTCGACCACGGCACCGACGACCGTCTCCTCGAAGTCGGGCGGCTCGTCGGCCAGGCAGACCCAGGTGTACCCGAGCCACTCGCGGGTGGCCACGGCGACGAGGCCGAACTCGGTCCGGTCGATCTCACCCAGTGAGCTGAGGTTGGGCGCGGCGATGAGTCTGCCGTCCAGCCCATAGGTCCAGGCGTGGTAGGGACATTGCAGGTTGCGCCGCACGTGGCCCGCCTCCTCGGTGCAGATCAGCGCGCCGCGGTGCCGACAGCTGTTGAGGAAGGCACGAACCGTCGCGTCACGTCCCCGGACGACCAGCACGCTCTCGGCGCCGACGGTGACCCGACGGAAGCTGCCGGGCGCGGCGAGGTCAACGGATCGGGCGGCGCAGAACCACATCTTCTCGAAGATGCGGTCCTGCTCCGCGGCGAACACGGCGGGATCGACATAGGAGTCACCGCCGAGAGTGCGGATCAGGGGTCCGTCGGCGGTGTCAGGGTGAGCCCGTGCGTCGTCGGTGAGAGTCATAGTTGCGCCATCCGGGTGGGGTCGAAGAGTCCGATGGGGTGATCGGTGCGGCCGTCGGCCACGAGGTCGGCGAGGATCTCGCCGACCACGGGAACGAACTTGAAACCGTGACCGGAGAACCCGCAGGCGACGCTGACCGCGGAATGTCGGGGATGCCGGGCGATCACGAAATTGTGATCCGGAGTGGTCGAGTACATACAGGTGGCGCTGTCGAGGACGGGGCCGTCCAGGTGCGGCAGCAGCCGCTGCACGCGGTGCCGCATCTGCGCCTTCTCCTCCTCGTGTACCTGCCGGTCGATCGTCTCGGGGGTGCATTCGACGCCCTTGCGAAAGAACGCCACCTTGGCGCCACCCGCCGGACCGTCGATGGCCGGGAAGCCGTAGATCTGTTCCACCGCATCGGTCTCGTGGATATAGATCGGCATGTCGGCCCACCGGTCGGCGGGCCCCGACGGCTCGATCCAGTACATGACCTGTCGTTCGATGGTGATGGGCACGCCGAGGTCGGCGAGGATGTCCGGTGCCCATGCCCCCGGACAGATGACCAGTTGGTCGGCCCTGTACTCGCCGGCCGCCGTGGTGACCCGCACACCGCTGCCGTTGTCGGTCCAGGTGAGCGCGGCTTCGTCGAAATGCAGCTCCGCGCCGGCCCGCGCGGCCAGATCCAGGTGGGCGGCAACCGTCAGCTCCGGGCGGGCGAAGCCGGCTTTGGCCTCGTAGAGCGCGAGTTGTCCCGGTTCCGGCCGAATGGTCGGGAACCGGCGGTGCACGTCCGCTGCATCCAGGACCTCGTGTGTGAGTCCCCATTCCTGCGCGGCACGCAGCGACCCCGCGAACGTGGTTGATTCCGGTGGCCCGACGAACAGACCACCGGTGAGCGAGTGGACATCCCGGCCGGAGTCGACGGAGAGCTGTTCCCACAGTTCGTAGGCCCGCAGCAGCAGGGGCACATACGCGGGGTCCTCGAAATAGGACTGACGGATGATGCGGCTACCGCCGTGACTGGAGCCGCGGTCGTGGGCCGGTCCGAATTTCTCCAGGCCGAGCACCGAGTACCCACGCCGGGTCAGGTGGTAGGCGGCGGCCGAGCCCATCCCGCCCAGGCCCAGCACGATGACGTCGTGGCGCGGGGCGCTCACTCAGGCCACCTCACCGGCGGGTACGGTCACCCGACCGCGGACACGATCGCCGGAGGGGTCCACACTCACCGGCTCGGACACGGTGAAAATCTGTGCGGCACCAAAGTATTCGACGGTCACCGCGTCCCCTGGCCGCACGTCGGGCGGCGTCCACCCGTAGGCGATGACCCGACCGAGGGTGGGCGAGAACGCGGCGGAGGTGATGTAACCGACCGCGACCCCGTCGCACAGGATCGGTTCGTGACCCATCGCCATCGACGCCGCGACGTCCGCGACGAGGGTCTGCAGGATGCGGGTGGCCGGCCGGTCGGATGCGCCGTCACCGATGTGGTTGTGGCCGTTGCCGATCGCGAACGACAACCCGGCCTCCACCGGGGTGTCCTCGGTGGTCATGTCATGACCCCAGGAGCGATAGCCCTTCTCGATGCGGAGACAGTCCAGTGCCCCTCGGCCGGCCCAGACGGCGCCGAGGTCGTCGCCCGCGGCGGCCAGGACGTCCCACAGTTCGGCGCCGCGGTCGGTGTCGGTGTAGACCTCCCAGCCGTACTCGCCGACGTAGGACACCCGCAGCATGGTCACCGGGATGTCGGCGACGGTGGTCGTCGCGCACCGGTACACGCCGAGATCGTCGAGCTCGAGAGGGGTCAGCGGCTCGACGAGCGCGCGCGCCCGCGGTCCCCAGACCCCCACGCAGCAGGTGGATGCGGTGATGTCGGTGACCTGGACATCGGCGCCGTCCGCGACCGCGGCCGCGGCATGACGACGCAGCCAGTCCACGTCCATCGGCGAGTTGACCCCGAGTTGGAACCGGTCCGCGGCCGTGCGCGCGACCGTGACGTCGCTGCGGATCCCGCCGCGGTGGTCGAGCATGAGGGCGTAGACCACCACACCGACCGGTCGGTCGACCTTGCGCGTCACCACGCGATCGAGAACGGCTGCCGCGTCGGCGCCGGTCACCTCCACCCGCATCAACGACGTCATGTCGTAGAGCCCGACGCGTTCTCGCGTGGCTCGGGCCTCGGCGTAGACGATCGGTGACCAGTGCCGCATCGCCCAGCCGTCGGCCGGGATGTGCGGCGGTACCGGCAGATCGGCGTTGGACTCGAACCACAACGGTCGTTCCCAGCCCCGGCCCTGCCCGAACACGGCGCCGCGCTCGCGGTGCGCCGCGTGGAACGGGCCGCGGGCCAGATCCCTGCGTACGGTGCGCTGTTCACGGGGATGGACGATGTCGTAGACCTCGACGAACGCCTGCGACGAGAGGTCGAGCACCACGTCGCGATCGAGCTCGATGTCGGTGAAACGGGCGATGTCACACCCGTGCAGGTCCACGTCCGGCGTCCCGGTGGTGATCCACTCGGCCATGGTGCGGGCCACGCCTGCGGAGTGGGTCACCCACACGGCCTCGGCGACCCAGAAGCCGTCGAGTCCGGGGTGTCGCCCCATCATCGGCCCGCCGTCGGGGGTGAACGAGAAGACACCGTTGAAGCCGCCTGCGAGTGTGGTGTCGCGCAGCGGCGGCAGCAGACGCTGCGACTCCCGCCAGGCGGAGGCGAAATCGTCGCCGGTGAACGGCAACATCGAGGGCATCGGCTGGTCGCGCGTGTCGTCGCCCAGTGCGGTCATGTCCACCGGCATCGGCCGGTGGCCGTAGTACCCGATGCCGATGTGCGACCCGTGCTGGCGGTAGTAGAGGTCGTCGTCCTGATGACGGACGATGGGCAGCCCGGCATCCGCCGGTGCGCCCGAGGTCGGCAGATCGGCGAGCGCGGTCACGTCAGCGGTGTGTACGTACTGATGAGCCATGGGCACCAGGGGAACCCGCAGGCCGACCAGGTCGCCGAGCTCGGAACCCCAGAACCCCGCGCACGAGACCACGATGTCGGCGTCGAAGGTGTCCGTGGTGGTGCGGACGCCGGTCACCCGTCCCGCGGACTGCAGCACCTCGACCACCGTCTGCTCACCGCGGAACACCGCCCCGCGTTCGGTCGCCCGTACGGTCTGCGCGTCGATCGCCGCGCCCGCGCCGGCCAGACCGTCGGTCGGCGTGTACAACCCGCCGAGGACGGCGTCGGCATCGAGCAGCGGATACCGCTGTGCGCACGTCGACGGGTCCACCATCTCCGCCGGGATCCCCCAGGCCTTGGCCCACCCGAGTTTGCGGTGCAGGTCCAACAGTCGCGCCGGGGTGGTGGCCACCTCGAGGCCGCCGACGGTGTTGAAGCACAGATGGTCTCGGCTGTTCAGACCACGAAACTTCTGCACCGTGTAGGTGGCGAAGTGTGCCATCGTCCGCGACGGGTTGGTCTGGAAAACCAGACCGGGAGCATGCGAACTCGAGCCACCGGTGGTCGGCAGCCGACCCTGGTCGAGGACGGTGACGCGGTGATGCCCGCGTGCGGTCAATTCATCTGCGAGGGAGGTGCCCACGATGCCGGCACCGACGATGACGACACGAGGGGGTGAGGACTGAGCGGACACCGAGACTCCGATTCATCAGCATGAGCGAGGCTGTTGCATACAGCGCAACGCAGTGTGCACTGTGCAACAAATGCTGCGCCCACCTCCGACCGGTGTCAAGCGATGCGGCGGCGCGGCGCGGGCTCAGCCCGCGTGACCCAGGCGCGTGCTGATCTCGGCCGCCGCCACGCGGACGCGATCGGCGAGCCCCTCGA
The DNA here is from genome assembly GCF_900156495.1 of Williamsia sterculiae. Taxonomy (GTDB): domain Bacteria; phylum Actinomycetota; class Actinomycetes; order Mycobacteriales; family Mycobacteriaceae; genus Williamsia_B; species Williamsia_B sterculiae. The sequence goes on along the minus strand of NZ_FTNT01000003.1, from coordinate 35,871 downwards.
CCGCCTCGGGACCGAGACGGAAACTCGGCCCGGAGATGCTCAGCGCCGCGACCACGGCGTTGGTGTGGTCACGCACCGGGGCAGCCAGGGCGGTCAACCCGTCCTCGAGTTCGTCTCGTACGCTCGACCACCCCGACGACCGGACCTGCTGAAGTTGCGCGAGCAGGGTCGACCGCTCGACGATCGTCGTCGCGGTGAACCCTTCCAGCCGCTCCGGCAGCACCACGGTCAACCGTTCGTCCGACAGTCCGGAGAGAAGGGACTTGCCACTCGACGTGGCGTGCGCGGGCGAGTTCTGCCCGACCCACGTGCGCAACGCTATTCCGGCGGAACCCGCGGCCTGGGTGATGTTGACGGCGCGGTCCCCGTCGAGCACCGCGAGGTTGACCGTCTCACCACATTCGGCGGCCAACGCCTCGCCGACGTCCTTGCTCTCCCGGGCCAGGTCACGGGACGCCATGGTGGATCCGGCGAGTCGGATGATGGTGAACCCGAGGCGGTACTTGCCCCGGTCACTGACCTGCTCGACGTAGCCGCGACTCTCCAGCACCGATATCAGCCGGGAGATCGTCGACTTGTGCACACCGATGCGTTCGGCGATCTCCGACACACCGCCCTCACCGAGTCGGGCCAACAGTTCGAGCACCTCGAGGGCCCGGTCGACCGATTGGATCGACGCGCCCTTGGACCCGGTGTCCCCGCCCGCAACTCCGCCGTCGCCTGGTGCCATGGTCACCCACCCTATGGGCGGCTGTCGCATCGGCGCAGGTGCACCCTGCGCAACGCCGGCGCGGCGGGCTTGACGGACGCGTCGGGTTTTGTCAGTGTGTTGCGTAGTACGCATCCGGTTGCAATGGTCGCAACAAATACACTCCGCAAGAATCCCGAGGTTCGATCATGTCCGAGACTCCCTCCCTCGCTCCGGCCCGGTCCACCGATGCGTCGAATGTCGACCAGACGAGCGAGCAGGCCACGAGCAGCACCCTCGTCTACGCCGGGACGACGGACTCGGTGCAGTTCGGGGAGGCGCTGCGGATCAATCCCCCGGGCGCGGCGCCCATCGCGGTGTTCCGCACCGATGAGGGCTTCTTCGCCATCGACGACACGTGCACCCACCAGGACGCCTCGTTGGCCGACGGCTGGGTGGAGGACTGCACCGTGGAGTGCCCCCTGCACGAGGCGTGTTTCGACCTGCGCACCGGTGTGCCGTCGGGCCCGCCGGCGAGCCGCCCGGTCGTGACCCACGCGGTGCGGGTGGTCGAGGGCGCGGTCTACGTCGAGATCACCCACGCACGCGACGTCGACGCCGCATGATCGGCTCGGTCGCGATCGTCGGTGCCGGGCTGGCGGGGGCCACCGCAGCACGGGATCTGCTCGCGGCGGGTGTCACCGGACCGATCACGGTGATCGGAGCGGAACCCCATCATCCGTACGACCGCCCACCGTTGTCGAAAGAGGCGTTGCACCGGGCGATATCGGTCGATGATCATGCGCTGTTGTCCAGCGAGGAGGTCGCCGGACTGCGGTGGCGTACCGACACCCGGGCCATCGGCATCACGGCGGTGGAGGCCGCGTATCGCATAGATCTCGACGACGGTGCACCGGTGTCCGCGAACTCGGTGGTGGTCGCCACCGGCGCCCGGGCGCGAGGTCTGATCGGCGATCACCTGGCCGGGGTGTACACGCTGCGCACACTGCAGGACGCGAGCGAGCTCCGGGCGTCGCTGGTGACATCGCGGCGGGTGGTGGTGATCGGTGCGGGTTTCATCGGCGCCGAGGTCGGCGCGACTGCGGCCGCGCTCGGTGCATCGGTGACCATCGTCGAGGCGTCCCAGGCTCCCGGCGCCTCGGCCCTCGGCCCCGACGTGGCTCAGTGGACTCTGGATGTGCATCGCGCCCACGGCATCACCGTGTTGACCGGCACCGCGGTGTCCACCCTGAACCCCGACGGGGAGGGCCGGGTCCGGTCGGTGACCCTCGCCGACGGCACGGTGCTCGCCGCCGACACGGTCGTCATCGGGATCGGGGCTCGGCCGGAGACCGAATGGGCCGCGTCGTCGGGTCTGGCCATCGACGACGGCTTCGTCACCGACGAGAACTGTGCGACCTCGATGCCCCGGGTGTACGCGGTCGGCGACTGTGCGCGGGTGTTCGACCCGCTGACCGGATGGCATCACCGTCACGAACACTGGAGTGCCGCCGTGGAACACGGCCGACGCGCGGCCGCAGCGATCCTGGGATCGACTCCGCCCCGTCGTCGTGCCGTGTACTTCTGGAGCGACCAGCACGGTCACCGGATCCAGGTGTGTGGCAGCGTCCCCGCCGGGCAGGCGCCGACGGTGGTCACGGGCGCACTCCACACCCCGCTCGACACCGGCTCGGAGTACCTGGCCGTCTATGGAGACCCGGACGACCCGGTGGCCGCCATCGGGGTGGACGCCGCCCGCGGTTTCACCCGCATCCGCAAACGGATGGACGCCCGGCTGGCCACCTCCGCCCTGGCCGTCTAACCCCCGTGGACCCAGTCACCGGGATTCCTCCGACAGCCGGCTCGGTGCACCGCCTCAGAACAGCGGCGCCCCACCGCGGAGATGCTCGAACACCAGGGACGTGGTGGTACCGGCGACCTCGGGCCGAGAGTTCAGCATCTCCACGAACACCCGGAGGCTCTCGGTGTCCGCGGTCGCCACATGCAGCATGTAGTCGTCGGTGCCCGCGAGGAAGAACACGTCGATGACGTCGGCGCTGCGGCCGATCTCGCCTGCGAAGTGCCGGATACGCCCGCGTGCGTCCGACTGCAGGCTGACCGCGACCATCGCCCGCAACGGCTTACCGACCGCGGTGGGGTCGACATCGGCAAAGAACCCCCGGATCACCCCCAGATCGAGCAGGCGGCGGATACGGGTGTGACAGGTCGATGGCGCGATCCCCACCTTCTCGGCGATGGCGTTGTTGGCCATCCGGGCGTCGGACCGCAGGACGCGCAGCAGCGCCCGATCGGTGGTGTCCAACTCCGGCGCGGCGGCCCGAAGATCATTCGGCGTGACCATCGACCTGCTCCTTCTGCTTGACTTTCGTTCGCTATAATTGCGATGTTTCAGAACAATCTACACATTGATTGTGTGTCTACCGATGATCCTTCATCCTTGGACCATCCGCTGCACATTCCGATCGTCCAAGGAGCACCTCATGCGCGTCGGCATCCCCACCGAGATCAAGAACAACGAGTACCGGGTGGCGGTGACTCCCGCGGGTGTCGCAGAACTGACCCGCCGCGGCCACGAGGTGGTGATCGAGGCGGGCGCCGGGGTCGGCTCGGCCATTGCCGATGTGGACTTCAAGGAGGCAGGCGCACAGATCCTGGGGACCGCCGCAGCGGTGTGGGAGCAGGCCGACCTGTTGCTCAAGGTCAAAGAGCCCATCGCCGCCGAGTACGCGCTGATGCGGGCCGAGCAGACCATCTTCACCTATCTGCATCTCGCGGCGAGTCGTCCGTGCACCGATGCGCTGCTCTCCTCGGGCACCACCGCGATCGCCTACGAGACCGTGCAGGCCCCCGACGGGACACTGCCGCTGTTGGCGCCGATGAGCGAGGTCGCCGGACGACTCGCGCCCCAGGTGGGTGCGTACCACCTGATGCGGTCCATGGGTGGGCGCGGCGTGCTGATGGGCGGCGTACCCGGCACGCCCCCGGCCGACGTGGTGATCATCGGTGGTGGCGTCAGTGGGGTGAACGCCGCGACCATCGCGGTGGGGATGGGCGCCCAGGTGACCGTCTTCGACTTGGACATCGGCAAGCTGCGAGCCATCGACGCCCGCTTCCACGGCCGAGTACACACCCGTTACAGCACGTCACTGGCGTTGTCCGAGGCCGTCAAGGAGGCCGACCTGGTGATCGGTGCGGTGCTGGTCCCCGGCGCCAAAGCTCCGGTGCTCGTGCCCAACGGTCTCGTCGCACAGATGAAGCCGGGCGCGGTGCTGGTCGACATCGCGATCGACCAGGGTGGCTGCTTCGAGGACTCGCGACCCACCACCCACGATGACCCGACCTTCAGCGTGCACGACACCGTGTTCTACTGCGTGGCCAACATGCCCGGCACCGTCGCCCGGACATCGACGATGGCGCTCACCGGCGCGACACTGCCCTACGTGCTGCGACTGGCCGAACTGGGGTGGGCGGAGGCCTGCCGCCGGGACGCCAGCCTCGCGGCCGGCCTCAGCACCCACGCAGGCGGTCTGCTGTCCGACCACGTCGCCGAGGCGCTGGACATCCCGCTCGCCGAGTCGCCGCTCGTCTGAGCGGGATCGGCCTCGCGCGGCACTTCTCGCCTCCCGCGACAGAGATCACGCGTCGCAGGAAGCGAGAAGTGTCGCGGCAACAACCGCGTCAGTCCCCGACCGGGGCGTACTGCGAGAGATTGGCCATCCGACGTTGCACTCCGGCGATCTCCCGCACCGCCTGGGCCACCAGGCTCCGGTCGAGCGGGGACAACCGCCGCATGCTCAGTACGTCGGTGGGTTTCTCACCGCGCTCGTGCTGAGCGACCTGATAGGTGATGCGCAGCTTCTGCAGCACGTCGAAGACCTCCACCAGTGTGGTGGCGTTGTCTTCGGTCAACATCGGGCTGCCCGCACCCGCCATCAACCGACTCCGGGTGTCGAGTTCGGTGGACTCCACGCTCAGCGCCGCCCAGCGCGCGATGTTGACGAGCGGGGCCAGCGCATGCGCTTTGATGTCGAAGGTGCCACCGCGGCGGGCCAGCACGTCACGCATCGAGCGCAGCCTCGCCTTGCTGGTCAACGTCTCGGCGAGCAGCAGTCGCAGAGTCCCGCTGTGCGAGCGCAGATCCGAGAACACCTCACCCACCGCGGTCAGTCCCCGATCACCCCAGATCGGCCGGCCGTCGAGCAGCAACGACGTGAAGATCATGCCCTTGTCGTCCAGCGGTGCGTTCAGCCACTGCTGGGCCGCGGCCCGCCACTGGGAGTGGGTGCGCGCGAACAACGGCATCGAGGCGATGGCCCCGTTCACATCAATGGCCAGTCCGCATCCGCGTAGAACATCGTCGACCTGCCGAAACGCCCCGCGGTAGAGGGCGATGCGGTCGTCGTCGACCGAATCGTCGAAGGACACAGCCGAATCGATGTCGGAGCTCAGCACCGGTTCACGACGGGCGTTGCTGCCCAACGACAGCCACGTGAGCTCCGAGCCATCCAGCTCCGGGTGACGGTCCAGGACCAGTTCCAACGCTCGGCGCACCACGGCATCGTTGACCAAGGACAGCACGGTGGTCACCTCGTAGGAGGGTTGCCCGCGACGGACCAGATCGTCGACGAGATACGGCATCCGGCGGGCCTGCTGTTTGAGGTCCTCGACGGTACGGGCGCGGTCGACGAGACGACGCAGCGACATGCTCGGACCCGCCGGTGCGGCGATGAAGTCCGAGGGCCCCACCACCCCGCGCAACTGCCCCGCGGGATCCAACACGGGTACACAACTCAGACCGTGCTCGAGGATCTCGGTCAACGCCTCCGACGCCGGTGTGCGCTGATAGACGGTCACCGCGGGGTGGGTCATCACCTCACGCGCCGGAGTGAACGGATCGCGTCCCGCGGCGACCACCCGCGACCGGATGTCGGCGTCGGTGAGAACCCCGAAGGTACCGTCGCCCGCGGGGATGACCACATGATCCTGCTTCCGGTCGGTCATCATCGATGCCGCCTGCTGCACGGTCATCGCGGAGTCGCCGACCACCGGTGCCGAGTGGATCAACTCGTCGACCGTGCCGTGACCGGCATTGGAGGGCGACCTACGCCGCGGCACCGCCAGCTGCTTGGCCAGGAACTCCGCACCGCTGGGAGCCGAGAACAACGATCGCGCGGTACCTCCCGGGATCCGACAGATCCGGACGGGACCGACGGCGATGGCCAGCGGACCGTTCATCGACCCGGTCAGCAGTGACGAGTAGCCGAAGACCCCGCCCGGTCCCAGCGTCTCGTCCGGACCCTCGGGTGCGTATCCCTGGGTGTTCCACAACTCCACCTGACCGGACAGCACGACTCGGAGGTCGTCGGCGGGCGTGGTGAAACCGTTGAAGATCTCTGCACCGGAGGGGACGTCGACCACCTCGGCACGAGCGAGGAGCCGGTCGAGCTCCCTCTCGGAGAGAGCGTCGAACGGCGGATGGTCTGCCAGCAATACGGCCAGATCGGGCACCGGGTCATTCTCCCACGACACTCGGATCGCGTTAATGCCACCGAATGCGTCGGGATCGGGCAGTATTCGTCCAGAGTCACCCACAGACGAACCCGAAACATCGTTGTCCGCTTTGTTCATATCGATGAAACATCGTTCGGGAATCATTCACGCTCATCGCGCTTCGCGGGAGTGTTGCGTCACGAGCAGGAGGATGCCGATGTCATCAGAGACACAGACGACAGGCCCCAGCGGCCTCGATGCCGAACAGGTCGGTTACAAACAGTCTCTGGGTAGCCGCCAGGTCCAGATGATCGCGATCGGCGGTGCGATCGGAACCGGACTGTTCCTGGGCTCGGCCTCACGTCTGCACTCGGTGGGCCCGGCACTGCTGTTCAGCTACGCCTTCGCCGGCCTGATGGCGTTTTTCCTCATGCGGGCACTCGGCGAGCTGGTACTACATCGCTCCACCAGCGGTGCGTTCGTGTCCTACATGCGGGAGTTCTTCGGCGAGAAGGCCGCCTACGTCACCGGGTGGATGTACTGGCTCAACTGGGCGCTGACCGGCATCGCCGAGTTGTCCGCCGTCGGTGTCTACATCACCAAATGGCTCCCCGACATGCCGACCTGGGCCAGCGCGCTGATCGCGCTGGTGGTGGTGTTGGTGGTCAACCTGATGTCGGCCAAGGCTTTCGGTGAGTTCGAGTTCTGGGCCTCGGCACTCAAGGTCGGCGCCATCGTGCTGTTCCTGATCGTCGGGCTGGTGGTGGTCTTGGGCACGGTCCACGTCGGCAGTCATCAGGCCGGGTTCTCCAACCTCTGGAACAACGAGGGTGGGTTCTGGCCCACTGCTGATCCCTACAACTGGTACGGACCCATTCTGGTCATGAGCGGCGTGGTCTTCGCCTACTCCGCGATCGAGATGGTCGGCGTCGCCGCCGGCGAGATGACCAACGCCAAAGAAGAGGTGCCCAAGGCGGTCAACGCGGTGGTCTTCCGTATCGCGGTCTTCTACTGCGGGTCGATCCTGCTGCTGGTCTGCATGCTGCCCACGTCGAACTTCACCAGCGGTGAGAGCCCCTTCGTGACGGTCTTCGGCCGCCTCGGTTTCGGGTGGATGGGTGACGTCATCAACGCCGTGCTGATCGTGGCCGCGATGTCCAGCCTGAATTCCGGCCTGTACTCCACGGGCCGTGTCCTGCGGAGCCTGGGCATGTCCAAGCAGGCGCCGCAGTTCATGACCAAGATGAGCAGCCACGGGGTGCCGTGGGCCGGTATCGGCATCACGTCCATCGTCTACGTCCTCGGCGTCGTCCTGAACGTCGTCGCGCCCGGAAAGGCGTTCGACATCGCCCTGGAGGCGTCGTCGCTGGGCATCGTGTTCACCTGGGGCACGATCTTCGCCTGTCAGTTACGTCTACGTCAGCTGGTCAATCGCGGAGTGATCCCCAAGAGTCCCTTCCAGGCACCGGGTTATCCGTACACCTCCATCATCGGTTTGGTGTTCCTGGTCGGTGTCATCGTCGCGTTGGCGATCTCCGGTTGGCTCAGTGACGACAAGGTCGACTTCTATGTGGTGGTGGTCGGCGTACCCCTCATCGCCGTGGTGATGGTGGGGGGTTGGTATGCCATTCGCGGCAACGTCAGCAGCCACACCGGCGGAAAGCTGGGTCCGGCCTGGACGATGCCCCAGTGACGCGCTGACACTCGTGCTCCGGGAGCGGGGTCGACCACGTGGTCGACCCCGCTTCGGCGTTCGTGGACGGTCGCGCGGTCAGTCGACGTCCGAGACGGCGCCCGTGATCACCGCGGCGACCTGGGCGACGTGTGGGTCCCGAACGAGGTCGTTGTGCTCACCGTCTACCACGGTCTCGGTGACCGGACCAGTGGTGATCGCGCGCCACCACATCGCCGGCTGCCGGTTCCCACGCGATCTGACCAGCACCACCGGCACATCGGACAGCCGACGGATGCGGTGACGTCGCAACATCCGGAGACCACGGTTGTAGAAGATCATCCATTGGGTCAGCGGCTCGAACTGCACCCTTCCGGCCACCAACTGCTTCACCACGATCGTCGCCAGACTCCACGCCGAGAGGGTGATGTCGGGGACGAAACGCTCCGACTCCGCATCGGGCACCCGCTCGTCGTCCGTGACGTGATCCGCCCCCGTGGTCACCGGCAGCGAGTCGACCATGCGCTCACTGAGCATCGCGTCCACCGCGACCACCAGCTTCGCGGTTCGGCCACGGTCGGCGAGCTGCGCGGCCATCTCCAGGGCCACCACCCCACCCATCGAATGTCCCGCCAGCAGATAGCCACCGTCCGGTTGCACCTCACCGAGCAGGTCGAGGTAGCGGTCGGCCATGTCACGAATCGTCCGATCCGGCCTGCCCCGCGACTCCAACCCGTGGGCCTGCAACGCATAGACCGGGCGGTCGGCGGGGAGGTGGCGGACCAACGCCATCGCCGACACCGCCGGCGCTCCGGCTCCGACCACGTAGAACAGAGGTGTCCCCGTCCCCGACGTGCGCAGTGGTACCAACACCGGGTGCATCGACCGGGTGCGGACACTGTTGTCCAGCGCGTCGCGGACCGTCGCAGTGAGGGTCGTGACGGTGGGTGTCGCGCCGAACGTCGCGAGGTCGATGTCGACGTGCAGGCGGGCGCGCAGTGTGCTGATGATGGTGGTCAGCGCCAACGAATCCGCGCCGAGCGCCACCAGATCCTGATCGTCGGTGATGTCGTCGCGACGCAATGCTTCTGCGACGGCGAGGGCCACAGCGACGTCGACGAGATCGCCCCGGTGCGCGCGACGGCGCGCCGGCGTCTGGGCGCGCGGCGCGGGCAGGGCGGAGCGGTCGACCTTGCCCCGCTCGTTGCGGGGCAGCTCGGTCATCAGGACCAGATGACGCGGCACCATCCATTCGGGCAGCTGGGCGCGCAAAGCGGTCCTGATCTCGTCATCGCCGAGTGTCTTCGGCACCGTGGGCCCGGCCACATACCCCACCAGTTCCGTGCGCCCCTGCTCGTACCTCGCGACGACGGCGGCCTCCGACACCACGGCGATGCCCCGCAGGGCGGCGGCCACGTCACCGGGCTCGACCAGATAACCGCGGATCTTCACCGCGTCGTCGACCCGACCGACGAGGTGCAGTACCCCGCGCGCGTCACGGAACCCGCGGTCACCGGTGCGGTACCAGGTACCGTCCGGGGCGAACCGGTCCGATGCGAGATGCAGATAGCCATCGGCGAATCCACTTCCACATACGACGACCTCGCCGACCGTTCCGTCCGGAACCCGGCGTCCGCCCTCGTCACAGATGCGCAAGCGCCGGCCGGCGACCGGCCCACCCGCGGGCAGCCGACCATCGGTAATCGGGACACCCGGAGGGAACGTCGCCATGGCCACCACACCTGCCTCGGTGGTGGCATACCAGTTGACCAGGGTCGCCGCGGGGGCCAGCGCCTCCCGGGCGCGCATCATGTCGGCGCCGAACGGAGCCTCGCCGTACAGCGTGATCTGACGCAGCGTGGGGACCGGCGAGGCGCCGCCGGACGCCGCGTTGCCCAGCGCGCGGACCAAGGCGGCCGAGGCCTGCACGGTGGTGGCGCGTCGACGACGCAGGGTCGACAACAGCGTCGCGGCCGCGGTGTCGCGGGGATCGATACACAGGACCGTCGCCCCGCACGCCAGTCCGGCCAACAGCGTGGTGATACCGGCGCCGAATCCGAGCGGCAGCAGGTTGGCGAGCACGTCGTCGGCGCACAGTCCCTGACCTGACACCACGTCCGTGGCCTTGGCCACACAGGCCGACTGGCTCAGCAAGACTCCCTTGGGAGCTCCGGTCGACCCTGAGGTGAATCCGATGAGGGCCAGATCGTCGGCACGGACGTCGCGCACCGCACCGGCGTACGCCGTTCGGGTCATCGACTCCGCTTCCGCCAGACGCAGCATGGTGTCCACCCGTTGGTCCGGCAGCCCCGGGTCGACCAGCACCAACGGCCGTCCGGCGATCAGGGCTCCCAGTGCGGTGGTGATCGCGGCCGTGCCGCCGTCCTGGTGCACGGGTACGGGGGCGAGCGAATGCCGATCGCCGAGGTGACGGGCGACGTCGACGGCTCCGTCGACCAGCTGACGGTAGGTCACCGACCCGGTGGACGTCACGACCGCGAGCGCGTCGGGACGCTGTCGGGCGGCTTGCGACAGGAGCCAGCCCACGGTGTTCGGGCGGGGTACGAAGCTCCCCGTCGAGCGGTCCACGGCGAGCGCCTCGCGGCCCGCCCACAACAGAGTTCCACCCGTCATCTTCAGAGTTCCCCCCACGGAAACGTTGTCGACGGCTCGACGACCGGGTCCCCACCCGGATCACACGCCGTGCCGACGTCGATCGGTCACTTGTACGTCGCTTGCCCGTCCGACGATGTTACCGATGACTCTCCCGACGCGCAGTCACTCAGCGGCGTCTCACCTCCGCGGGTAGGCGTCGAACCGATCGGAACGGACCGACGACGGCCGTCGCCGCAGGTTGATCGAGGACCCGCGCCGCCACCCTGCGCAACTGGGCCGGGGTCACCCGATCGATCCGGTCCAGGGTGTCGGCCAGCGACCGACGCCGGCGATCGGCGAGTTCGTTGCCACCGAGCCGGTGCATGCGGGACTGGGAGTCCTCCAGCCCGAGCACCATTCCGCCGCGCAACGCGCCCTTGGCCCGATCCACCTCCGCGTCGGTGATGCCGTCGACGGCGACCTGTTCGAGGATGCGGCGGATGATCCCGACCACCTCCCCGAGGCTGTCCGGGGAACAGCCCGCGTAGACCGAGAACGTACCCACGTCGCTGAACGTGTCCACCGTGGAGTACACCGAGTACGCCAATCCCCGTTCCTCGCGGATCTCCTGGTAGAGCCGGGAACTGAGTCCGCCGCCAACGGCAACGTTGAGCAACGACAACGCCCACCGGTCGGGCGAACCGCGGCCGGGCGTGGGCATGCCGAGCAGCAGGTGGGCCTGTTCGGTCTCCCGATGGGTCAGCCGCAGGTTCGCCTCGGTGGTGACACCGCCCGCCGGCCGGCGCGCGACGACCGGGCGCGACGGTGTCGTGACGACACCCCGGCCGGATCCGGTGGATCTGCGGGCCTGCGCGACCACCGCGGCGTGGTCGACGTTGCCCGCGACGGCCAGCACCATCCGGTCGGGGGTGTACCGACGGGTGTGGAACGAGTGCAGTTGTTCGCGGGTCATCGCGGATATCGACTCCGCGGACCCGATGACCGGACGCCCGATGGGCTGATCGCCGAACATCGCGGTCATGAACTCGTCGGCCAGCAGGTCCTCGGGATCGTCGTCGCGCATTGCGATCTCCTCGAGCACCACGTCGCGTTCGAGATCCACGTCGGCGCGACGGCACCGACCGCGCAACACCACATCGCAGACCACATCCACCGCCTGCTCGAGGTGATCGTCGAGCACATGCGCGTAGAAGCAGGTGTGTTCCTTGGAGGTGAAGGCGTTCAACTCGCCGCCGATGGCGTCCATCTGCTCGGCGATGGATGCTGCGTCGCGGGTGGGGGTGGCCTTGAACAGCAGGTGCTCCAGGAAGTGTGCGGCACCGGCCACCGATGGCTTCTCGTCGCGCGAGCCGATTCCCACCCACAACCCCACCGAGGCCGACCGGACACCCGGGATGTACTCGGTGACGACGCGGATCCCGTTGCTCAGAACGGTCTTGCGTACCCGCTCGCCGGCGCCCGCGGTGATGACCGCGGGCGCCGGCGAGCGGGAGGTGCGACCCGTGGGTCGCGGTGTCACTCGGTCGCGGCACCGACGACGGCGGGATCCGCGTCGGCCTTCTCGGCGTCGTCGTCCACCGGGACCAGGCTGATCTTGCCGCGATCGTCGATGTCGGCGATCTCGACGCGCAGCTTGGACCCGACGTTCACCACGTCCTCGACCTTGTTGATGCGCTTGCCCTTGCCCAGCTTGGAGATGTGGACCAGGCCGTCGCGACCCGGGAGCAGCGAGACGAACGCGCCGAACGCCGTGGTCTTGACCACGGTACCCAGGAAACGCTCGCCGACCTTGGGCAGTTGCGGGTTGGCGATCGCGTTGATGCGGTCGATGGCCGCCTGCGCAGAGGGACCGTCGGTGGCACCGACGAAGACGGTGCCGTCGTCCTCGATGGAGATGTTGGCGCCGGTCTCCTCGGTGATGCTGTTGATCGTCTTGCCCTTGGGCCCGATCACCTCGCCGATCTTGTCGACCGGCACCTTGACGGTGGTGACACGCGGCGCGAACGGACTCATCTCATCCGGTTCGTCGATGGCCTCGGCCATGACGTCGAGGATGGTCAGGCGCGCGTCCTTGGCCTGGCTCAGCGCGGCCGCCAGCACCTGCGAGGGGATGCCGTCGAGCTTGGTGTCGAGCTGGAGGGCGGTGACGAAGTCCTTGGTGCCCGCGACCTTGAAGTCCATGTCACCGAAGGCGTCCTCGGCACCGAGGATGTCGGTCAGGGCGACGTAGCGCGCCTGACCGTCGACCTCGTCGGAGACCAGACCCATCGCGATACCCGCGACCGGGGACTTCAGCGGCACGCCGGCGTTGAGCAGACCCAGCGTCGACGCGCACACCGAGCCCATCGAGGTGGATCCGTTGGAGCTGAGCGCCTCGGAGACCTGACGGATGGCGTAGGGGAACTCCTCCACACTCGGCAGCACGGGGATCAGGGCCCGCTCCGCGAGCGCCCCGTGACCGATCTCGCGACGCTTGGGCGAACCCACGCGGCCGGTCTCACCGGTCGAGTACGGCGGGAAGTTGTAGTGGTGCATGTAGCGCTTGGACGTCTCCGGGCCGAGCGAGTCGACCTGTTGGGCCATCTTCACCATGTCGAGGGTGGTGACGCCCAGGATCTGGGTCTCTCCACGCTCGAACAGGGCACTGCCGTGAGCGCGCGGGATCACCCCGACCTCCGCCGAGAGCGCACGGATGTCGGTGATGCCGCGGCCGTCGATGCGGAAGTGATCGGCGAGGATGCGCTGGCGGACCAACTTCTTGGTCAGCGACCGGTACGCGGCGCCGATCTCCTTCTCCCGACCCTCGAATCGTTCACCGAGCGAGTCGAGGATGTCGGCCTTGAGGTCGTCGGTGGCGTCGTCGCGCTCGGCCTTGCCCGCGATGGTCAGCACCTTCGCCAACCGATCGGTGGCCGCATCGGCGACGGCGGCGTAGACGTCGTCGGAGTACGCCGGGAACAGCGGGAACTCCCCGGTTTCCTTGGCCGACGCGGCGGCCAGGGACTTCTGCGCCTCGCAGAGGCGGGCGATGAACGGCTTGGCGGCCTCGAGGCCCTCGGCGACGATCGCCTCGGTGGGCGCCTGTGCCCCACCGTCGATGATCTCGATGACGTTGTCGGTGGCCTCGGCCTCGACCATCATGATGGCCACGTCCGCGGTATCACCCTCACCGGCGACGACGCGACCGGCGACGACCATGTCGAAGACGGCGTCCTCGAGCTGCTCGACGGTCGGGAAGGCGACCCACTGGCCCGCCTTGTTCTCCGCCGTCGGGATCAACGCGACGCGCACACCACCGACGGGGCCGGAGAACGGCAGACCGGCGATCTGGGTGGACGCCGAGGCGGCGTTGATGGCGACCACGTCGTACAGGTCCTGTGGGTTGAGGCTCAGCACCGTCACCACGACCTGGATCTCGTTGCGCAGACCGTCGACGAAGGACGGGCGCAGCGGGCGGTCGATGAGACGGCAGGTGAGGATCGCGTCGGTGCTCGGACGGCCCTCGCGTCGGAAGAAGGATCCGGGGATGCGGCCCGCGGCGTACATCCGCTCCTCCACGTCGACGGTCAGCGGGAAGAAGTCGAAATGCTCCTTCGGATGCTTCGACGCCGCGGTGGTCGAGAGCAGCATGGTCTCGTCGTCGAGATAGGCGGTGACCGAACCGGCGGCCTGCTGGGCCAGCCGACCGGTCTCGAAACGGATGGTGCGGGTGCCGAAGCTGCCGTTGTCGATCACGGCGGTGGCCTCGGTGATGGAGTCGTCGTACAAGTCGGTGTCGGTATCGGACACTTATGGTTCCTCTCAGCGCCCTGCAGGAGGGCATGCTCGTGTCCGGCGGCGTGGGTCGCCACCGGGAACCCGTCGGCGGACTGCGAGGGAAGGTCCGGCACCCGGTTGTCGGGGCCCGGCGGTGATGAGGTCGCCCGGAGAAATCGACTCCGCTGCCATGTCTACGGCCTTCGATCGAAGCGGTCGGAGATGCGTGTTCACACACAGCACTCCGGCCGCCACTACCGAGGACCGCACAGGCGTCGCGCGTCGAGATCTCCGCGTTCACGCTCGCAGTACCTGGCACGAGGTTCGCTCGAAGGATAGCACCGAGCGCCCCTGACCCCGGTCAGGTCCCACACCGTCGACACCCGTCGAGCAGCGGGCACCGACACACCTCGCCCCCGATGTCGGGTGACATCGGGGGCGAGACGAGAATCGATGGCGGCCGGCGAACGGCCGGCTGCGAATCAGCGACGCAGGAGGTCAGCGGCGCAGGCCCAGGCGCTCGATCAGCGAACGGTAGCGCTGCACGTCCACCTTGGCGACGTACTTGAGCAACCGACGGCGACGTCCGACCAACAGCAACAGCCCGCGACGGCTGTGGTGATCGTGCTTGTGCTCCTTGAGGTGCTCGGTGAGGTCGGTGATGCGCTTCGTCAGCAACGCGACCTGAGCTTCCGGTGAGCCGGTGTCGCTCTCGTGCAGACCGTATTCGGTCAGGATGGTCTTCTTCTGCTCGGCGGTCAACGCCATGGTGGTACTCCCAATTTCTCAGTGCCGCGTTCTCACACGTGGCCCACAGGCCGGGGATATGGCCGCCGCGGACCGCAGCACATACCGCCAGGAGACGTTACCAGCGCGGCCGTCCGCAATCGAAATCGGCGGCGCGAGGTCAGTCGGAACGATGGGCGGCGAGCAGACTGCGGGATCGCTCCACGTCGTCGCGCATCTGCTCGAGCAGGGCGTCGAGGGTGTCGTACTTGACCATGCTGCGGATCCGCGCGACGAAGTCCACCGCGACATGTTGGCCGTACAGGTCGGCGTCGGCGTCCAGAACGAACGCCTCCACGGTGCGGGTGCGCCCGGAGAAGGTCGGGTTCGATCCCACCGACACCGCGGCCTGATAGCTCTCCCCCGGCACCACCTGACCCATCATCGGGCCCTGACCGAGAACGGTGAAGAACGCCGCGTAGACACCGTCGGCGGGAATGGCCGAGTACATGGGCGGTGCGACGTTGGCGGTGGGGAAACCCAGTTCTCGACCGCGGCCGTCACCGCGGACCACCACACCCTCCACCCGATGCGGCCTACCCAGCGCCTCCGCGGCGGCCTCGACATCCCCTGCGGCGACGCACGATCGGATGTAGGTCGACGAGAACGTCACAGCGTGCACGCTGAGCAACGACACCGCCTGCACCTCGAACCCGAACGCCGACCCCAGGTCGCGCAGGGTGTCGACGTTACCTGCGGCCTTCTTGCCGAAGGTGAAGTTGCTGCCGACCACCACATCGGCGGCGTGTAGTCGCTCCACCAGGATCTGGTGCACGAAATCCTTCGGTGCCTGCGCGGCCATCGTGGCCGTGAACGGCATCACCAGGAAGACGTCGATACCGAGTTCCTCGGCGAGTTCGGCGCGTCGGGCCAGGGTGGACAACTGCGGCGGATGGGTGCCCGGCCGGACCACCTCCGCCGGATGCGGGTCGAAAGTCATCAACACCGTCGGCACACCGCGCTCGCGGGCGGCTTCGGTGGCGGTACGGATCAATTGTGCGTGTCCGCGGTGTACCCCGTCGAAGACACCGATGGTGACCACGCACCGACCCCAGTCGGCCGGCACATCGTCCACGCCTCGCCATCGCAGCACGACCACAGCCTACGGTGGGCCGCCACCGGCAACCAGTGGGGTGCGGACACGGTTCGTCATCTGTTCACGGCTCCTGTCCGATCACCCGGCCGCGCTGTGGGCCACCCCGGTCCGGGTGCCGCGGGCCGATCCGGAACGCCCCGGCCGACCGACACCGTGCACCACCGCGCACAGGTGGACCTAAGCTCGGAGCATGATCGACACCGAGACCCAGAACGACGGTGAGCACGGTGGTACCGAACTCCGGGGCACCGAACTCGACGCCGCGGTGACCGAGTTGTCGGCGGTCACCCAGGACTATCTGAAGGTCATCTGGACCGCGCAGGAATGGGCCCCGGCGAAGATCACCACCAAGCTGCTGGCCGAGAAGCTCGGGGTGTCGCCGTCGACGGTGTCCGAGGCCGTCCGCAAACTCGCCGACCAGGGCCTCATCAGTCACGAGCGCTACGGCGCGGTGACGCTGACCGAGGCCGGGCGCCAGGCCGCGGTGCTGATGGTGCGTCGCCACCGGCTGATCGAGACGTTCCTGGTCCGCGAGCTCGGTTACGGGTGGGACGAGGTGCACGACGAGGCCGAGGTGCTCGAACACGCGGTGTCGCACCGGCTGATGAACCGTATCGACAGCAAACTCGGGCATCCGGTGCGCGACCCGCACGGCGATCCGATTCCGACCATCGAGGGGTCGGTGCCCACCCCCGAGGCCACCCTGCTCTCCGACCTCGCGGCCGGTCAGTCGGGCAGGGTCGCCCGCATCGCCGACCACGACCCCGACATGTTGCGGTACTTCGACTCAGTGGGGATCGCACTGGACACCGTGGTGACGGTCAGCGAGAAACGCCCCTTCGCAGGCACCATCGCCATCTCGCTCGACGGCACCACCGCGGTCGACCTCGGCGACATCGCCGCGCAGGCCATCTGGCTGACCGTCGACTGACCGCGGTCAGCGCAGCGTCGCCGGCCGCACCACCATCACCGACGCGGCCCGCTTCCCCGACTCTTCGACCAGGGCGATCGCCCTGCCGTCGGGGTCGATGACCGTGTACGTACCCGCGATACCCACCGGATCCAGCCATCGCCCCTGACTGATGGACTCGGCTTCGTCGGCCGTGATGTCGCGGTGCGGAAAGGCCAGTTTCGCGGCCTCGTCGATGTCGAGACCGAGGGCCGGTTCGGCGGCGAGCCGGTCGATGGTCCGGGCATGGGCGAGGGTGAACGGACCGACCGCGGTCCGGCGCAGCGCGGTGAGATGACCGCCCACCCGTAGCGTCGCGCCGAGGTCGCGGGCCAACGAACGGACATAGGTGCCCGACGAGCACTCGATCACCACGTCGACGTCGACGTGTGCGTCCGTACGACGGATCTGTCCGACGTCGAAGCGGCTGACCGTCACCGGCCGGGCGGCGAGTTCGAACTCGTGGCCGCCGCGGGCCAGACTGTGCGCCCGCCGGCCGTCCACCTTGATGGCGCTGACCCGGGCGGGCACCTGCTCGATATCCCCGACGAAGGCGGGGATCGCCACGGTGATCTCGTCGTCGGTGACGCCGGAGGCGTCGGCGGTGGTCAGGATCTCGCCGTCGGCGTCGTCGCTGTCGGTGCTCGCGCCGAGACGGATGGTCGCGGCGTAGGCCTTGCTGGTCAGCGACAACAGGCCGAGGAGTTTGGTGGCGCGGTCGATACCGATGACCAGCACCCCGGTGGCCATCGGGTCCAGCGTGCCCGCGTGACCCACACGACGCGTGTCGAAGATCTTGCGGCAGCGGGCCACCACGTCGTGGCTGGTGACGCCGCGTGCCTTGTCGACGACGACGAGGCCTGCGTGATCGAGATGCGAGCGGTGGGCACGGGAGGACACAGGAGGATTGTGCCAGCCGGCGGGGATGTCGACTCCGAGGCGTCGGTCGGGTGGTCCCGAGGTGTGGTTCGCCCGTCAGCGCAGACAGATGGCGGTGAGGATGTACCCGTCGGCGACCAACCACTGCCCGTCGAAGGCGGTCAACGGTGCTCCCCCGTCGTCGGTGCGCCCGTCGACGAGCAGTTCCGAGTGGAACGTGCCATACGCGTTCCCGACTTGTTCGAACGTGATGTGCGCGTCCTCGAATCCCAGCCAGCGGTGCGTCAGCGGGTTCCAGGTCTTGTACGTTGCCTCCTTGGCGCAGAACAGGATCCGGTCCCAGTGCAGGTCGGGGTCGCGCGCGGCGAGGACGTGGCGTTCGGCGGGCAGGCTGACGTGGTCGAGGACACCCTCGGGCAGGGCGTCGTGGGGTTCGGCGTCGATGCCCAGCGAACGGACCTGCAACGACCACGCCGTGACCGCGGCTCGGTACCCGTCGGTGTGGGTGAGGCTGCCCACCGCCCGCGCGGGCCACAACGGTTCGCCGTTCTCGCCGCGCATGATGGGCTGTGGCTCCATCCCGAGCTTGCCCAACGCGATCCGGGCACAGTGGCGGGTGGTGACGAACTCGCGGCGCCGTTTGTCGACCGCGCGCGCCACGATCGGCGACTCGGCGGCGAGGGCGGACGCGTCGGGCGGATCGCCGAAGCTCTCGGCCGAGGCGACCTCGGCGGGGACGACGCGCTCGATCACGATGATTCCTCTCCGGTCGACCCACCGGCCCGACTCGCCGCGCGTTCGGCGCGTCGGCGCGCGACGCGGTCCCGGAATTCCTGCGCTCTCTCCGCGTAGTCGGGGGGCAGGTCGAAACGGACACCGTGCTCGGGTAGATGATCCGGACGCAGACCGGGATCGGGCACGATGGCCCGCAGGAGCGGATCGGGTTTGCCGCGGCGCCGCCATTCACGTGGGTACCCCAGCGACACCTCCTCGAACCGGACATCGTCGTACCACGTGGTCCGCGGGATGTGCAGGTGTCCGTACACCGAGCAGACGGTGTTGAAGCGTCGGTGCCAGTCCGCGGTGAGTTCGGAACCGCACCAGAGGGCGAACTCCGGGTACATCAACGCATCGGTGGGTTCCCGACGCAACGGCCAGTGGTTCACCAGCACCTTCGGCTCGTCGGGATCGAGCGCCTCGAGTCGCGCCAGGGTGGTCTGGATGCGGTTGCGCCCCCACGCGTCGAGGGTCGGGTACGGCTCCGGCGAGATGAGGAACTCGTCGGTGGCGACCACGTTGTTCTCCCTGGCCAGCGCCAGGGCCTCCAACTTGGTGCTGGTACCGGCCGGTCGGAACGTGTAGTCGTACAGCAGGAACATCGGCACCACCCGCACCGGACGGTCACCGTTGCCAGGGTCGAACACCGGGTAGATGTCCTCCGGGGTGACCACGTGCAGGTCGCGGCACATCTGCACCAGGTAGTCGTACCGGGCCACACCGTGGATCTGCATCGGATCCTTGGCCGTGGTGTACAGCTCGTGGTTGCCCGGGGTCCAGACCACGGTCCGGAATCGCGCCTTGAGCCGACGCAGCGTCTCGGCGATGTCGTCGGTGCGTTCGGAGACGTCGCCGGCGACGATCAGCCAGTCGTCGTCATCGCTGGGACGGATGTCGTCGAGCACCGATTCGTTGCCGCGATGGCTGACGTGCAGATCGCTGACCGCCCAGAGTGTCGCCACTCCCACCCCTTCTCCTGTGGTCGCCTCTGCTCGACCATACCGATGGCCGGACAGTGGTTCACCGCGGCGTCGACCGCTCGCGGCGCAGGTCCACCGACACCGGGATCCGCTCGAGGATGCCGTACCAGGCGAACACGTTGCGGCCCGAGCGGAACGATCCGTCCTGTCGCGCGATCGAACGCTGGTAGGCCGGGTCCCAGATCATGATCGCGAGATCGTCGTGCTCACCGCGTCGAACCTCCATCACCCGCCAACCGAGACGGAATCGTCCACCGGTACGAGCGGCGGCGCGGAACACACCCGTCAGCACACCGAGCAGATTGGCCGCGCGATACCACCCGGTCATCGAATCGTGCAGCACCAGAACGCCGTCGGGCGGCGCGACGATGGCCAGCAGGTCGTCGTCGATGACCAGACCGCAGACGGCCGCCTCCCCGAGGATCCAGCGCAGGACGGTGTCGGACAGTCCGCAGTCGGCGTAACCACCACCGACGTCACTGTGCACGCCGTCGAACCAGACCTGCTTGACGTCGGGAGTCTCGGGTGCCGCGGTGCCGGGTGGCGTGGGCGGCGCGGTCCACACCGCAGGCGCGAACGCCCGCCGACGCTCGTGGATCGCCAGCGCGTGACGGGCGGTGACCACACTGGTGCACAGATCCACGTTGTGGAACCGGTACCGCCGGTTGGTGAGTCCCGGAACGCCCAGGGTTCCGACCGTGTCCATCACCCCGAGGAAGCGGATGATGACGTCGCGGGAGTCGTGGCAGTGGGCACGGAAGGCTGCCCGGGCAGCCTCCAGTTCGGTCGGATCGGGTGCGGTGCCGCTGCCGGCGAAGTGTGCGGGACGCGACACCATCGGCAACCGCCCGCGATAGAGCTCGATGGCCTGGGGCAACAGGTTTCGGGCGACGCCGGTGGGGGTGAGCAGTCCGAGTCGGTCGATCATGCCGATCAGGCTCCGCGCCGTGTAGGCACCGCGACTGAACCCGAACACGTAGACGTGGTCACCGACCTCGTAGTTGAGGGCCAGGAATCGGTAGCAGGACACGATCGCCTCGTCCAACCCGAGGCCGAATGCGCCACCGGCGAGTCGCTCGAACCGCGTGGCCCCGGTGCCGACACCAGCGTTGTAGTACACGATCTGATCGACACCATCGTGTCGGCGTGTGTCGACGACCCGGGCGATCTTCTCGATGTTGGACGCGTTGACGTCATCGGACTTCTTCCACGTGCCGTCACAACAGATGACGATGTTCTTCATGGCCGTCACCCTTCTCCCGATGTCCCGGATGCACCTGAGTAGTGGACTACCCGATTCGGTCGGAGGCCTGACCCCCGACTGTGTCGGATGTCTGACCCCCGAGCACGTCGGCCAATCCCGCCCGGTCGGACACGTCGAGTTTGGTGCAGGCGCGGTAGATGTGGCCCTCGACGGTGCGCACGGAGACGGTCAACCGGTCGGCGATGGCGCGGTTGCTGAACCCGGCCGCGACCAGCGTGCCGATCTCCCGTTCACGCATCGTCAGCGGTAGCGGTTGCGCCGCTGCCCGCAGCGCGGGAGTGGTGGCACCCGAACACCGCGCCGCCAGCCGGGTGGCGTTGGCCGCCGACGTCGAGGTCGCGCCGCGCCTGTCGTGCCGGTCGTGTGCGGTGGCCGCCTGTGCCGCCGCGTCGGCCGCGGACAACAGCGCACCGATCCGCTCGTAATCCGCGGCCACGGCGTCGAGTTCGGTACCGTCACCATCCGCCAGCGCCCGCGCGTGCCGGTGGTGCGCGGTCACCAGGTCGCCGTCGAGTTCGTCGGCGAGGACGCCGAGACGATCGGCGACGTCGGTGTCCCCGAATCGCGCAGCGGTGTGCAGGGCCTCGGCCTCCATCGCGCGCTGACCCGAGTCCCGCGCGAGATCGGCTGTTCGCCGGGCGATGTCGACGGCGTCACCGACCACACCCTGCGCCGCGGCCGCCCACGACCGGGCCAGCTGGAGCTGCGGGGCGAAGACCGCGACATACCGACCCATCAGCCGGATGGCGTCGGCCAACGTGCGGTCTGCGTCGTCGGCGCGACCGGTCGCCGCGTAGGCCTGCACCAGCAACACCCGCGCCGGATACCCCCAGGCGGCCGCAACCTGGGTGTCCAGGACGGCCAGGATCTGGCGGAGCCGGCCGATGGCGGTGTCGAATCGTCCCTCCGCGATGTCGACGGTGGCGATCAACAGCGCCGCCATCGCCCAGGCGTGCAGTTGTCCGGCAGAAGAGAACTCGGTGAACCGACCCGCCGCCTGCCGCGCCTGCGCCAACCGACCGGTCAGGGTGAACGCCAGCACCTCGCCCAGACCGGCTGGATAGCGGAGGAATCCGTCCGTCCGCCCCACGACGGTCCGGCCGCGTGCGGCGATGGCGTCGACACTCAACCCGCGACCGCTCAGCGCGAGGGCCAGACCCCCGCCGAAGCAGGCCCATTCGGTTGCCCACGGGGTCGCCGCCGGATCGTCGAGGGTGGCGGTCGCGAGCCTCTCGGCGCGGGAGAGGTCGTCGGCGAACACCGCACACGCCGACTCGACCGCGCGGATGATCCCCTGCAGCACCGGTTCGGTGACGCGACCGGAGACCATGGTGAGGATCTGTTCGGCCCGGTCGGCGTCCCCCATCGCCCACCACAGGTTGCAGATCCGGGTGAGCCCCCAACGACACAGCTCCAGGTCGTCGAGGGTGTCGGGGTCGTAGGCGGACAGCGTCTGTTCGGACTCGTGCGGATGCCCCTGCCACAGGTGCGCGCGCGCCAGCAGGTCAGCCGCGGGCAGCCCTGCCCCGGCTGCCAAGGCCGCCTCGGCGAACCGCTGTCCCAACTGCGCGTCGGCCATGGTGATGGCGTCGTTGGCCGCGGACTGCAACAGCGCCTTGTCCACGGTCTCGTCACTGTCGAGGGCGAGTTCGGCGAGTCGGATGCGGTCGGCGGGCGCTGCGGATCGCCGGGTGCGCAGCACGGCCACCAATTGCCCGCGCAGCCTCCGGGAGGCGGTGAATCCCAGTCGGCGACGGACCACGTCACCGTAGAGCGGGTGCGTGTAGCGGACCTGCAGACCGCGTCCCTCCCGTTCGATGCGGATCAGTCCCCGCATCTCGGCGTCGTCCACCGCGTCCTCGTCCACCAGAGTGGTCAGCACATCCAGATCGATCGGTTCACACAGGGTGAGCAGTTTGAGGATCGTCGACACGGCACCGCCGAGGTTGTCGATGCGACTCTCCAACAACGACGCCAGCTCGGAGGTCACCGCGGTGCGACCCCGCAGTTGCCAGACCCCGCGCACCTGTCGCAGGGTGTCGGCCTCCAACGCCCCCTCGACGAGGTGGTGCAAGAACAGCGCGTTGCCCCCGGACGCCCGCCACATCAGGTCGGCGCTGAGCCCCTCCAACGGTCCCCCGAGCACGGCCTCGATGTAGCTGATGCTCTGTTCCTGGGTGAACGGCGTGAGATCGATGCGGTCGAGGTGGCCGTCCTTCCAGAGTGAGGTGACCGCGTCCGGCACCGCCTCACCGTCGCGGACGGTGGCGATGATGTGCGCGGACCGGTCGATGGCGAGTTGGTGCAGCAGGGTCGCCGAGAGTTCGTCGAGCAGGTGGGCGTCGTCGACACCCACGATCACCGATTGCCCGGCCGCCAACAGCGATTGACGCGCCGCCGACAGAAAGGTGACCGGGTCGCTGGAGGTGGACGCGTCCACCAGATGCGCGAAGACCCCCAACGGGATGGTGCGCGCCGACTCGGTGCCTGCCACCCACCGGACCGCGTGGTCGAGGGTCGAGGTCACCTGGCGGGCCAGGGTCGTCTTGCCCACGCCGGCATCCCCGGTCAGCACCACTCCGCACACGCCGGTGGCGGAGATGAGGGACGACCGGATGGTCTGGAATTCGCGTTCTCGCTCGACCACCGGCCAACGGCGATTCATGAGCCCGAATGGTATCGCGAATCCGGTCCGAAATGCCTGCTATGCAGCAGATATGTGATGGGACGCGGTTATCGAAGAATCACTGATCGCCGACCGTACCCGATGAATTCGTCGGTGACGAGTCGACGGCTATCGGGACCTCGGTCCAGCCGTCACCACGTATCCGGAAGACGAGGGTGAGCAGGCGCAGCACCATGAACGTCAACAGTCCGGTCCAGATCCCCGCCAGCCCCCACCCGTAGGCGTAGGACAACCAGATCAACGGCAGGAACCCGAGCAGTGCCGCACCGAGGGTCGCGGTGCGGAGGAACGCGGCGTCACCCCCACCGAGCAGTACCCCGTCGAGGGCGAACACCACCCCCGCGACCGGCAACATCGCCGCGAAGAACCACATCGGCACCCCTGCCTGCGCGAGCACCGCACCGTCGGTGGTGAACAGACGAGGGATACCGGCGTGCCCGACGACGAAGATCAGCATCAGCACCGACGCCACGGTGACCGACCCTATGGTCACCGTGCGTGCCACCCGACGTGCCGTTCTCGCCGATCCGGCACCGATAGCGGCCCCCACCAGTGATTGCGCGGCGATGGCCAAGGAGTCCAGCACCAATGACACGAAGTTCCAGAGCTGCAGTACGAGTTGGTGGGCGGCCACCGAGGCCACCCCGAATCGGCTGGCCACCGCCGCGGCGGACAGGAAGCAGGCCTGGAACGACAGGCTGCGGAGCACGAGGTCGCGGGCCATGGTCAGTTGCGCGAGGATGACGGCGGGCCGGGGTCGCAGACCGCGGGAGTTCTCCCGCAGCACCCGCACCGCGAACGCCGCCCCGCTGACGCTCTGGCCCACCAGGTTGGCGACGGCGCTGCCCGGCAACTCGAGCCGCGGCGCACCGAGCAGACCGTGTACCAGCACGGGACACAACACGGCCGAGATCGTGAGTCCCACCGTCACGTAGACGATCGGTGCGCGGGTGTCCTGGATGCCGCGGAGCCATCCGTTACCGGCCATCGACAGCAGGATGAGCGGGACGCCGCAGACCGCGATCCGCAGCCACGAGGTCGCGGCCGCAGCGGTCTGGTGATCACCGGCCAGCGCACCGAGAATCGTCGGCGCTGCGACCTCGACGACGGCCACGACGGCTCCGCCGACCAGGATCGCGATCCAGCTGGCCTGGAGTCCCTCGGCCACCGCACCAGCCCGGTCACCCGCACCGAAACGGCGTGCCGAGCGGGCGGTGGTGCCGTACGACAGAAAGGTCAGCTGAGTGCTGACGACGCCGAGAACCAGGGTGCCCACACCGAGCCCGGCCAGCGGGAGCGCACCGAGCCGTCCGACGACACCCAGGTCGAGCAGGAGATAGAGCGGCTCGGCGACGAGGACCGCGAGTGCGGACACCGACAACACGGTCACCCGACGGATACTCACCGGGCCGCCCGCGACCTCCGGGGGATCGGACGACGCGGTGGTCACACCAGCTGCACGAGATCGGCGAGTATGTCGTCGGCGCTGCCGGTGTCGCTGTAACCGGCGGCGTGCGGATGTCCCCCGCCACCGAGGCGTCGGGCCAACGGGACGAGGTCGATCGACGTGGACCGCAACGACACCGACCACACCTGCGGTGCGGTCTCCTTGAAGACGGCGGCCACCTCGGCCTGGTCGACGGTGCGGATCAGGTCGATGATGCTCTCCGCCTCCTCCCAGCTCAGACCGGCGGCCTGTTCGAGGGTGACATGCGCGTAGACGAGGCCCTCACCGCCGAATGCGTCGGGCAGCACCGTGGCGGAGCCGAGTGCGGCCGACACCATGGACAACCATCCCGACGAGTGCGTGTCGAGAAGTCGACGGGACCAGAGCTGGCCGTCCACGCCGAGGTCGAGGAGTCGGGCCGCGATCAGGTGGGATCGCGGGCGGCACCAGCGGAACGACCCGGTGTCGGTGACCAGTCCGGCGTACAGGCAGGTCGCGACATCGGCGTCGACGTCGACGTCGGCCACGTCGAGGATCTCCAGGATCAACTCGGCTGTACAGTCCGCGTCGGGCTCGACCACTGCGACGGTACCGAAGCCCGGGTTCGAGGCGTGGTGGTCGACGACCAGTCGATGCTCCGCCCGCTCGAACACCGCGGCGAGTTCGTCGAGACGTCCGGGTGACGCGCAATCGACGGCCACCGCGACCGGGTGTCCGTGCAGCTGAGCCGGTTCGACCAGGAACTTGCTCCCGGGCAGATCGGCGAGGGCTGCGGGCAACGGGTCGCCGCCGGGGTAGGACACCTCGACGTCGACGCCGCGACGGTCCAGGGCGATGGCCAGGGCCAACCCGCTGCCGATGGTGTCGGCGTCGGGCCGGATGTGACAGAGGATCGTCACCGCCGTCGCCTGTGACAGCACGTCGGCGAGGCCGCTGACACCGCCGCCGGTCGCGACGCCGGGGGTCATCTAGACGTCGCCTTCGTCGACCGCGCGAGCCTCCCTGTACGGGTCGGCGTCGCCCGCGGGCGAGGCGTTCTGGGCCTGTCGGGCCAGCAGTTCGTCGTTGGCGCGGGTCCGGGCCATCAGCTCCTCGAGGTGCCGGGCGGAGTCGCCGACGGTGTCGAGCCGGAACTGCAGCGTCGGGGTGAAGCGCACCCCGGTGCCCGCCCCGACCTTGGATCGCAGGATGCCGGTGGCCTTCTCCAACCCGGCCGCGGCCGACTCGTGATCGGGTTCTTCGTCGAGGGTGGCGCCCATCACGGTGTAGAACACGGTCGCGTCGTGCAGGTCGTTGGTGACCCGGGTGTCGGTGATGGTGACATACCGCAGGCGTGGGTCCTTGATCTCATGGGCGATCGCCGATGCGACGATCTCGGCGATGCGCTTGGCGAGCCGTTGTGCGCGTGCCTGATCCGGCATGACTCCCCGTCCTCTCAGCGGGCGACGACGGACGCCCGCGGTAAGGGGACGAACCCCCGACCGGCGGTGCCGGCCGGGGGTTCGTCCGAGCTCGTCGTGACCGATCAACGGGTGACCGTCTCGCGAGCCTTCTCTCTCAGTTCTTCAGGTGACGTCGAGTGTCACTCACGCGCCTTCTCGCGCAACTCGTAACTCTCGATGACGTCATCGACCTTGATGTCCGGTCGATACGCCATCGTCACTCACGCGCCTTCTCGCGCAGCTCGTAACTCTCGATGACGTCATCGACCTTGATGTCACTGTAGGTGAGCGTGAGACCGCATTCGTAGCCGTCGCGGACCTCGGTGACATCATCCTTCTCGCGTCGCAGCGACGCGATGGTGACGTTCTCGGCGACCACCGTGTTGTCACGCAGCAACCGCGCCTTGGCGTTGCGCCGCATGATGCCGGAGGTGACGAGGCAACCGGCGATGTTGCCGACCTTGGACGACCGGAAGATCGCGCGGATGTCCGCCCGCCCCAACTCGACCTCCTCGTAGATCGGCTTGAGCAGACCCTTGAGGGCGCTCTCGATCTCGTCGATGGCCTGGTAGATCACCGAGTAGTAGCGGATGTCGACGCCCTCGCGGTTGGCCAGCTCGGTGGCCTTGCCCTCCGCACGGACGTTGAACCCGATGATGATCGCGTCCGACGCCGCCGCCAGGTTGACGTTGGTCTCGGTGACACCGCCGACACCACGGTCGATGACGCGCAACTGCACCTCGTCGCCCATGTCGATGCCGATGAGGGCCTCTTCGAGGGCCTCGACGGTACCGGAGTTGTCTCCCTTGAGGATCAGGTTCAGCTGGCTGGTCTCACGCAACGCCGAGTCCAGGTCCTCCAGACTGATCCGCTTGCGGCTCCGTGCGGCCAGCGCGTTGCGCTTGCGCGCATTGCGCCGGTCGGCGATCTGCCGGGCGATCCTGTCCTCCTCGACCACGAGCAAGTTGTCGCCGGCGCCGGGTACCGAGGTGAAACCGACCACCTGCACCGGACGCGACGGCAGTGCCACCTCGACGTCGTCACCGTGCTCGTCGACCATCCGTCGGACGCGACCGTAGGCGTCGCCCGCGACGATGGAGTCGCCGACCCGCAGGGTTCCACGCTGCACGAGCACGGTGGCCACCGGACCCCGGCCACGGTCGAGGTGGGCCTCGATCGCGACGCCCTGGGCGTCCATGTCCGGGTTGGCCCGCAGGTCCAACGACGCGTCGGCGGTCAACAGCACCGCCTCGAGCAGGTTGTCGATGTTGGTGCCCTCGCGTGCGGAGATGTCGACGAACATGGTGTCGCCGCCGTACTCCTCGGGGATCAGCCCGTACTCGGTCAACTGGCCGCGGATCTTCTGCGGGTCCGCGCCCTCCTTGTCGATCTTGTTCACCGCGACGACGATCGGGACGTCGGCG
The DNA here is from genome assembly GCF_900156495.1 of Williamsia sterculiae. Lineage (GTDB taxonomy): Bacteria > Actinomycetota > Actinomycetes > Mycobacteriales > Mycobacteriaceae > Williamsia_B > Williamsia_B sterculiae. The sequence goes on along the minus strand of NZ_FTNT01000003.1, from coordinate 7,898 downwards.
GCCTGGGCGTGGTTCACCGCCTCCACCGTCTGCGGCATCACTCCGTCGTCGGCCGCGACCACCAGGATGGCGATGTCGGTGGCCTTCGCGCCACGGGCACGCATGGCGGTGAACGCCTCGTGACCCGGGGTGTCGATGAAGGTGATCAGGCGGTGGTCGCCGTTGAGGTCGGTATCGACCTGGTAGGCACCGATGTGCTGGGTGATGCCACCGGCCTCACCCTCGCGGACGTTCTCCTTGCGGATGGTGTCCAGGAGTCGGGTCTTACCGTGGTCGACGTGACCCATCACGGTCACCACCGGAGGACGCTGCTCGAGGTCCTCCTCGCCGCCGATGTCCTCGCCGTAGCTGAGGTCGAAGCTGTCGAGCAGCTCGCGATCCTCGTCCTCGGGGCTGACCACCTGGACGGTGTAGTTCATCTCACCGCCGAGCAGCTCCAGCGTCTCGTCGTTCACCGACTCGGTGGCCGTGACCATCTCGCCGAGGTTGAACAACGCCTGGACCAGAGCGGCCGGGTTGGCGTCGATCTTGTCGGCGAAGTCGGACAGCGAGGCACCGCGGGCGAGACGGATGGTCTCACCGTTGCCGCGGGGCAGCCGAACACCACCGACGGCGGGCGCCTGCATGTTCTCGTACTCGGCGCGCTTCGCCCGCTTCGACTTCCGGCCCCTGCGCGGGGCACCGCCGGGACGACCGAACGCGCCCGCGGCACCGCCGCGACCACGACCGCCACCACCGGGGCGTCCGCGAAAACCTCCGGGAGGACCACCCGGTGCGCCACCGGGGGCACCGCCGCCACCGCGGTAGTTACCGCCGCCACCGCCACCGGGTCCTCCCCGACCACCGGCGCCGGCGCCGGGACGACCCCGGCCCGGGGCTCCACCCGGTCCGGGACGAGCCGCACGCGACGGCATCGCACCCGGGTTGGGACGCGGGGGCATGCTGCCCGGGCTCGGACGCGGACCACCCTGACCCGCGGGACCGGGACGACCACCGCCGGGACGCGGGCCACCCTGACCGGGTGCCGGACGGGGACCACCCTGACCCGGAGCGGGCCGCTGCGCGGGCCGTGGAGCCGGCGTGGGTGCCGAGGAGTAGGGGTTGTTGCCGACCCGCGGGGCACGCGGTCCGGGCTTGGGGCCGCCGGGACCCGGGGCCGGACGATTCTGTTGCGGCCGATCCTGCTGAGGTGCCGCGGGAGCGGCACCGTTGCCGGAGGCGGCCGGGGTCGACTGTCGCGGAGCACCCGGGCGAGGGCCCTGGTTGGTCGGCGCCGGGGTCGCGGCCCGGGCGGCCGGAGCCTGCGGCGCCGGGTCCTGGGCGGCCGGAGTCTGCGCCGCCGGCGCGGGCTGCTCCGCCGGCGTGGGCGACGGCGCCGCCGGCTTGGGGGCGGCGGGTTTGGGGCCGGGCTTGGCCGACGTGCCCGCGGGCTTGCGCGCCGCGGCGGCCGGGGCCGACGCCTTACCGTTGGTATCGGATTTCTGCGGGTAGGACTCACGCAGACGACGGGCCACCGGGGCCTCTACCGTCGACGAGGCTGATTTGACGAATTCGCCCTGTTCGCTCAGCCGAGCGAGTACTTCCTTGCTGGTGACGCCGAGTTCTTTGGCCAACTCGTGCACACGGGCCTTGCCTGCCACTGCTCTCCTCACTGGGGTGAGGTCGAGCGGGCTGGCCGCCACGACCTCGGTTATCTCGAGTACGTGCTCATCGTGGGTACTTCACGGTGTGCTCATGTTCGCTGCTACCTGTCCTTGAAGATGCCGTCGCGATCTCTCGCTCCAGTTCTGCGGTGTCGACGGCCAGTCCACCGACACGCAGCGCCGGGGCGAAGGCTTTACGTCGCACCGCGGTACGCAGACACTGCGCGTCCGGATGCAACCAGGCGCCTCGGCCCGGCTTGGTCCGACGATGATCGACGACCACCCGGGGGTGTCCGTCCGACTCTGCCACCAACCGCAGCAACCTCACCGCGGAATCCCGCCGTCGACACCCGATACAGGTGCGCGTGGGTGTGGACATCGTCATCATTCCCAGAACCATCGGCCAGTCTACCGTCTATGTCGCCGCGAACGTAGTCAGGCCTGTCACGGCCGTCGCAGGATCGGTGATCAGGCCGCCGATCACCCTGCGTCGTCCGCGACGTCGGACTCGTCGGCATCGGACCGGATGTCGATCCGCCACCCGGTCAGCCGGGCCGCGAGACGGGCGTTCTGCCCCTCCTTGCCGATGGCCAACGACAGCTGGTACTCGGGGACGACCACCCGCGCGGACTTGGTCTCGGAGACGACCTTCGACGGCGACAACGCGTTGCCGACGAAGACGGCCGGGTCCTCGTCGTAGTCGATGATGTCGATCTTCTCGCCGGTGAGCTCGCTCATCACGTTGCGCACCCGCTGGCCCATCGGGCCGATGCAGGCGCCCTTGGCGTTGAGTCCCGGCACCGTGGTGTGCACGGCGATCTTGGAACGATGCCCGGCCTCTCTGGCCACCGCGACCATGTCCACCGAACCGTCCTCGATCTCCGGGACCTCCAGGGAGAACAGTTTGCGCACCAGGTTGGGGTGGGTGCGCGACAGGGTGATCTGCGGGCCGCGGGTACCGCGGGTGACGCCGACGACGTAGCACTTGATGCGGTCGCCGTGCTTGTAGCTCTCGCCGGGAACCTGTTCGGCGGGAGGCAGGATGCCCTCGGTACCACCGGCGTCACCCCCGATGCGCACCACCACCATTCCGCGCGCGTTGGCGCGGGCGTCCTGTTGCACCACCCCGCCGACGATCTCACCCTCGTGGGTGACGTACTCCCCGAAGGTCTTCTCGTTCTCCGCGTCCCGCAGCCGTTGCAGGATGACCTGCCGGGCGGTGGTTGCGGCGATCCGGCCGAAACCCTCGGGGGTGTCGTCCCATTCCGAGATGACGTCGCCGTACTCGTCGACCTGCTGGGCCATCACCCGCACCAGACCGGTCTTGCGGTTCACGTCGATGCGTGCGTGCGGCTCGTTGCCGTCGGTGTGCCGGTAGGCGGTCAGCAACGCCGTCTCGATCGCGGTGATCACCGTGTCGATCGAGATCCCCTTGTCCGCCTCGATCATCCGGAGTGCGGCAATGTCGATATTCACTTGTTCCCCTTCTCTACGCTCTGCACCACCGGCCCGTCGGAGATCCCCGAGTCCGCGACCCCTGACTTCGAGACCTCGGACCGGGTGGTGTCGGACGCGGCCGATGCCCGAGACACCCTACCGGTTTGCGTCCGGGCGGCGATCTGCTCGTCGTCGAGGCCGCAGAGTCGGAGTTCGGCGGGCGCCGGATCGCCGAACTCGACCTCCACCCGGGCCGAGGCGACATCGGTGAGCAACAGTTCCCGCACCTTCGGTCCACGTTGGGTGCGCTCGACGACCTGCACACCGGACGCGTCGTCGTGCAGCGCACCCACCCGGGCGGTGAGCGCACCGCCGGCGGTCAGGGTGATGACCACCTTGCGACCGCGGGCCCGCCGCCAGTGTCGCGGCGCGGTCAGCGGCCTGCCCACGCCGGCGGTGGTCACCTCGAGGGTGAACGCGGCCAACCCGGCCACCTCGGGTCCGGGTGCGTCGTCGATCCGGGTGGACAGCTCGCGACTGAGGTCGGCGAGCGCGTCGAGGGATCCGCCCTCGTCACTGTCGACGATCACGGTGATCACCCGGTGCGCCGGAGGCCCGGTGACGGTCAGGTCCTCCAGGTCGAACCCGTGCGCGGCCACCGTCGGCTCGAGCAACGAGGTGACCTCCTCGACCAGTGCTGACATCTCCGGCCCCTTCCGTATTGAGTTGTCGGATCGGCGTTGTCGTCGTGGTGACAGCCGTTCGACCAGCGTAGTACGCGCGTCACCGACCACCCGACCACACCGGAGACCGACGGACACCGGGCCGACGATCGCGCGTGGGTGTGCGGGCGGTGGCCTCGCGACTGGCACTATGACTGACTGTGTCCACACGTCAGCCCCCTGCCGGGCTCGCCCCCGCCCCGTCGTTCGCCCGGCTCAGCCGGCGTGACCTGATGCGTTGTGGTGCGGTCACCGCCGTGGGGATCGCGGGTGCCGGCATCGTGTCCGCCTGTTCCGACGGCGGGATCTCCGCCGAGCAGCGGACCGCGGAGTCGTTGCAACCACTGGCGATCGCCGCCGCGACCGACGCCGCCGACGCACGTGCCCTGATCGCCACCCAACCCGACCGCGCGGCCGCGTTACGGGTGATCGCCGACGAACGGCAGACCCACGCGACGGTGCTCGAACAGGAGATCGCGCGACTGCACCCCGCCGCCTATCAGGCGTCACCGTCGTCGAGCGCCCCGCCGTCGGCACCGGGTGTCGCACCCGCGGCACCGACGCTGGCCGATCTGCGCTCCCGGTTGACCGCCACCGCACGGACGACGGGCGACCTCGCGGTCACCCAGAACGGGTACCGAGCAGGGATGCTGGGGTCGATCAGCGCGTCGGTCGCGACGCTGGTGAAGGTGCAGTTGGCATGAACGACACCGCCTCCAAGGCACTCATCGCGGCACTGGCAGCGGAGAACGCGGCCGTGTTCGGTTACGGGGTCGTCGCCGCACGGGCCGCGGAGAACCGACGCTCGGCGGTGAACACGGCGATCACCGAACACCGCGCGGCACGCGACCGGGTGGCCGCGGCCCTCACCGCGGGGGGCACCCAGGCACCGCCCGCCGCACTGGGCTACAACCCGCCGTTCCCGGTCGCCGATGCCGAGTCGGCCATCCGACTCGCCCTGGTCCTCGAGGAGGACTGCGCGACCGGATATCGCGCGCTGCTGGAGCAGGCGGATGCCGACGCGCTGCGGCGACTGGGACTCGACCGGCTCACCGACGTCGCCACCCGCGCGGCGACGTGGCGACTGGCCCTGAAGATCTCACCGTCCACCGTCGCGTTGCCGGGGGCCGGATCCCAGCGCTGACCGGTCTCAACCCCGCGCGGCGCGCAGGGTCCCGATCACCGCGTCCGGCGCCACCTCGGTGATCTCACCGGTGAAACGGTCGCGGACCTCGACCACGCCGTTGGCGAAACCGCGGCCGACCACCACCACGGTCGGCATGCCGAGCAGTTCGGCGTCCTTGAACTTCACCCCCGGCGATGCCGTGCGGTCGTCGATGAGCACCTCGAAGCCCGCGACGTCCAGATCGGCGGCGAGTTCCTCCGCACCGGTGCGGGCCGCGTCGTCCTTGTTGGCGATCACCACGTGGACGTCGAACGGCGCGACCTCGGCAGGCCACCGCAGGCCCTTGTCGTCGTGCTGCTGTTCGGCGATCACGGCGACCAACCGGGACACTCCGATCCCGTAGGACCCCTGGATCAACCGGTTGGGTTTGCCGTTCTCGCCGAGGACGTCGACGGCGAAGGCGTCGGTGTACTTGTACCCGAGCTGGAAGATGTGGCCGATCTCGATACCCTTGGCCGACACCAACGTGCCCTGCCCGTCCGGCGACAGGTCGCCGTCGCGGACCTCGGCTGCCTCGATGGTGCCGTCGGGGGTGAAGTCGCGCCCGGCAACCAGGCCGACGACGTGTTTGCCCTGTTCGTCGGCGCCGGTGATCCAGGTGGTCCCATCCACCACCCGCGGGTCGACGAGATACCGCACGCCCGCGGCCTGCAGTCCCGGCGGACCGATGTACCCACGGACCAGGAAGGGATTCGCGGCGAAGTCCGCGTCATCGAGCAGCACCACCTCGGCGGGTTCCAGTGACGCCTCGAGACGTTTCATGTCGACCTCGCGATCACCCGGGACGCCGACGCCGAGCAGTTCCCAGTCGCCACCGGGCACGCGGGTCTTGAGAAGCACGTTCTTGAGGGTGTCGGCGGCGGTCACCGGGTCGTCGAGGGTGGCATTGGCCCAGTCGACGAGAGTGGCGATGGTCGGGGTGGACCCGGTCTCGTGGACCTGCGCGGCAGGCAGCCCGTCGACGGGCAACGCCTCGGGGGCGGGCGTCACCACCGCCTCGACATTGGCCGCGTATCCCGATTCCGGGCAGCGGACGTAGGTGTCCTCGCCGATGTCGCTCTCGGCCAGGAATTCTTCGGACGCGCTGCCGCCCATCGCCCCGGACGTGGCGGCGACGATGACGTAGCGGACCAGCAACCGGGCGAAGATGCGCTGATAGGCCTCCCGGTGCGCGTGATAGGCCGATTTCAGTCCGTCCTCGTCGAGGTCGAACGAGTAGGAGTCCTTCATGACGAACTCACGGCCGCGCAGGATGCCCGCGCGCGGGCGTTCCTCGTCGCGGTACTTCGTCTGGATCTGGTACAGGATGACCGGCAGATCCTTGTAGGACGAGTACTCCCCCTTCACCAGCTGCGCGAAGAGCTCCTCGTGGGTGGGGCCGAGGAGCATGTCCGCACCCTTCCGGTCCTGCAACCGGAACAACGCGTCGCCGTACTCGTTCCAGCGGCCGGTCACCTCGTAGGGGTCGCGCGGCAAGAGCGCGGGCAGCGAGATCTCCTGCGCCCCGATGGCGTTCATCTCGTCGCGCACCACGTCCTCGACCCGCTTGAGCACGCGCAGCCCGAGCGGCAGCCAGCTGTAGACACCCGGGGCCACGCGCCGGACGTATCCGGCGCGGACCAGCAGTTTGTGGCTGGGGACCTCGGCGTCGGCCGGGTCGTCGCGCAGGGTGCGCAGGAAGAGGTGCGACATGCGGGTGATCACGATCGACCAGCCTAGACGGCTGCCGTCGATCTCCCGCCGCTCGGTCACCCCGCAGCGGACCGCGTGATCCCGGTCCGGCCGTAGGCCGTTAACGTGGTCACCCGTGCGTACGAGGCGTCCGTGTTGATCCTGTTGCCCCCGTCGGAGACCAAGACCGACGGCGGAACCGGGGCCCCGCTGGATCTGACCGTACTGTCCTGGCCGGAGCTCACCGACGTGCGTACCGACATCGCGCACGCGGCGGCGCGGTTGTCCGCCGATCCGAGCACCGCGGCGTCGGTGCTGGGGACCACCAAGAACGCCGAGATCGAACGCAACACCCGGTTGTGGACGTCGCCGACGGCGCCCGCCATCGAGCGGTACACGGGGGTGCTCTACGACGCGTTCGACCATCGGTCGATGACGCGGGCACAACGGGCCAAGACCCGGGATCGGGTGGCCATCGGGTCGGCGTTGTTCGGCGCGGTCCGGGCCGGCGACCCGATCCCGACGTACCGGCTGTCCGGCGGCACCCGGCTACCCGGACGCCCGACGCTGGCCGCGACCTGGAAACCGGTGCTGGGCCCGGCACTGGCCCACGCCGACGACCTCGTCGTCGACCTGCGGTCGGGGGTCTATCAGCAGCTCGGTCCGGTGCCGGGGGCGATCACCGCGACGGTGGTCACCGAGAAGTCGGACGGGTCGCGTGGGGTGGTCAGCCACTTCAACAAACACCACAAGGGGGTGGCGGCGCGGTCCCTGGTGGTCACCCGACGCAACCCGCGTGACATCGCCGCGGTGGCCGCGGTCATCGCCGACGGTGGTCAGCGGGTGGAGATCGCCGGCGAGCGGGAACTCGTCGTCGTCACCGACTGAGCCGACGCGACCGGTTCCGGGCACCGGGATCAGTGCGTCAGTTCATCGGGGTCGAGGTCGGAGTTGGCCCGCTCCTGCGCGGCCTGCCCTTCGGCCACGTCGTCGGGGGTGAACCGCATGAACAGCACCACCACCCCGGCGACCACCGCGATCCCCGCACAGCAGACGAACGCCAGCCCGTAACCGTTGGCCAGGGCGTCGAGTTGGTCGGCGTTCATCGTCTCGACCGGGCCGGTGGTACCACCCAGCGACAGCGTCCGGGAGGTGACCACGGCACCGACCATCACCAACCCGATCGCGCCACCGAGGTCCTGAGCCACCTGGGCCAACGCGGTGAGCGGTCCGATCTCG